>NZ_JASJOC010000020.1 GCF_030068615.1 Halostagnicola sp. A-GB9-2
CATCGACACCCGAATCGAGGTTCGACAGGGTGATCCGGCCGACGAAATCCTCGCCGTGGAAGATACCGTCGATCCGACGACGATCCTCGTCGGATCGCGCGGTCACAGTCGGTTGCGCAGGCTGTTACTCGGCAGCGTCTCCGAGGAGCTGGTCGCTCGAGCGAACGGCAACGTGATGCTCGTGCCGCCGGCCTGAGTGCAAAACTCGCCCCCTCGAATGTTTTGGCTATTGTGAACGACTCGAAATAACACTTGGATTTTAACCCCGTGGCAGTCACAGTGCAAGCTATGGCCAATAATTCCGAGTTCCTCCGCATCGTAGTGCTCGTCGTCGCGACCGTCGTACTCGTACCCCTATTGCTGATGGTCTTCGCCTGGCCGATGATGGGCATGTGGGGCGGTGGACACATGTGGAGCGACGGCGCACAGACCGGACCCGCCGGAACGTGGATGTGGCTGCTCGCCTGGCTTCCCCTCCTTCTGATACTCCTCGTCGGAGGATCTTTGCTATATAGAGCCGTCGTCAGCCCCCGGGGAACTGAAGAAGACCCAGCGCTCGAGGAACTTCGCATCGCTTACGCGCGGGGCAACCTCTCCGACGAGGAGTTCGAGCAACGCCGGAAGCGTCTGGAACAGGACGAATACCGGGAACAATAGTGCTCGACGCCGACTAGCCGATCGTCAGCACGCGATCCGATGACGTCATGACCTCGAGCAGATCGCTCATCGTCGACATTGGGAAGTACTCGCTCTCCTCGCTGTTGCGAAGCTCCAGACACGTCCCACACGCCTGTTGGTCGCCCCCGGCGTCGACGAACCCCTCCATGCGGTCGCGAACGTCGAACTCGTCATCGGTGATTTCCTCGGCCTCAACGCCCTCCCCGAAAAGAAACACCGAAACCTCGTGGTCGTCCTCGAGGCCCTAGGTGACCAATGAAGCGCTTCGAGAGCAACTCTACGTGCCAGTTCAGACGATTGACGAAGTGGCCGTGATCGACAACGACGAACGGGACATCGTCGAGCAGATTTCGGTGGGATCGGGGCCAAACGGGGCGACCGCAGCGTCGGTTCGCCCGGATTCCGACGCGACCGACGCTGTGATGGTACTCTCGCGTCGATCAGCATCATCTCCGGTGGGGACCCGACGCATTGTGAGGGGGGCTGTTGCTGTACGCCGAACGAAAACGGCGGATAGTACCTAGTGAAGATCGCACAGCAGCGATCATGCTCATCGATCTCATACAGCTGTGATTTCGCAACCGACTTCGTTCCGACCGATCAGGTGGACTCGTCTCGATCGACAATCACTGGACTTTGATCCGTTTCAGGCTCGTCACCCTGAACTACTAACTCGAGTTTCTCCTTGCTTATGTCGTCGATCACGTCGACGGCGTCGACCATCCAGGTGTACAGCCCGAGTTTAAACTGCCGTCGTACCGCGTCCGCCGATCGGTGCGAGTAGATGTTGACTCGTCCGCCTTCCGAGAGTACACGCGAGCGTTTCTCGACCATGCCGAGTTCGACCAGGTGGTTAATATGTCTGGCGACGACGCTTCGATCACGGTCGACAGCGTCCGCGAGCTCCTCGATCGTCACCTCTGGCTCGGACATGAGGTGTCGACAGACCTCGAGTTCGGTTTCGGAAATGTCGAAGACGGTTCGCAGGAGCTGTTCTTCGTCCGGTGGTTCGATCGGAACGGTGTCGTCGAGTTCGTTCATCGACTCCTCACAGCAGTTCATCTCGGTGGATCCCAGCTGGTAGGTATCGCACGAAGGACATTCGTACACCGTGAGTTCGCATTCAGAAGCCATTGTCTGAGCCAGTACACCGGTCGCCGAGTAAAAGCTTTCAGTGGGGTCGGAACGCAGTTGTTGAGGGTGCATATTGGACTCGTTTTATCGTGTTATAGAGCTTTGTGGCAGCGACGAGTCCAGTGCACGACCACCTTACTGTTAAAATCTGTCTCGGTGTAAACAGACCGGCACGGATATCTATGCCTAGCAATTCCACACCACAAACCGACACACTAGCGCGTTCAATGACGCTCTCACGGCGAAAGGCTCTCGGAGTGATTGGTGTAAGTGCAGTAGGAATCGGTAGCGCTACGGCCGCATCGGCGATGGACGAACGGGCACAGTATGAACTCGAGATCGACGACGAAATCGTCGTCGATTCGAAGGGGGAGCCTATCGGTGCGGATCACGACAGTGAAACCGAACTGTTCGGTCCAGAGCCGGAGTTCCCGCCGTTCGTTATGCATGACGCAAGTGACGTTCAAGAGGGAAGCCCGGAGGCGGCGTATCTCCGAGAACACGGCGCGTCGAACCTGTTGGAGTCGCGTCGACTCGTCGTCCATCCCGAAGCGGCAGAAAGTAGGCCGTTGACGTGGGGTGAGTACGAGACTCCCGAACTGGTCGAAGCGACGGTAACGGCCGGCGGGAACGGGTGTTCGAACGTGGAGATCACACTCGATGGTCTCGTTCCGCACGGGACGTACACGATGTGGGTCGTCCACGAGCCGACGTACCACAGGCCGCTCGGGGGGAACGACGGGGACAACAACACATTCGTTGTAGACGAAGATGGGCGCGGCCAGATCAGCGCGACCGATGAGCCCACAGAACTCACCCTGCCGCCGGGAGCGACAACGGATAACGGGGACGAGATTCCAGTCACTACGTACCCGCTTTACGACATTGACGAGTGCATGTTCGTCGGTGCGTACCACTACGACGACCGGACGTGGAGTTCACAGCCGGGGCCATTCATGCTCACACAGTTCAACATCTCAAGCTGAGAGTGTGTGTGTGTGATCCCTGTGCACATCAGGCACGGATTTATTCGTGAACCAATCGGACACCCAGTTGCATGAGCGAACTCACGATCGATCCCGAGAACACGGCGGTGCTGTTCACCGACCCGCAGGTCGACGCGCTCAAACCCGAGGGTGTGATGTGGGAGCAGGTCGGAGACCTCGTCGAAGAACACGACGTCGTCGAGAAACTCGAGACCATCCAAAACGCTGCCCGTAAGGGCAACGTGCCGGTATTCTACTCTCCGCATTACTACGACGACGACGAGTTCGAGAGCTGGGAAGAGCTGAACGGCATCGACCAGAAGATGTTCGATACCGAGATGTACCACGTCGACAAGGAAGGGAGCAACATCATCCCTGAGCTCGAGCCCGACGACAATACGTTCGTGCTCTCGTCGCACAAACACTTGAGCGGCTTCTGGGCCAACGATATCCAGGCGCAACTGACAAAGCGCGGAATCGATACGCTCGTTGTCGCCGGGATGTTCGCGAACCTCTGTGTGGAATCGCACATGCGAGACGCCATCGAAAACGGGTTCAAAGTCATCGCCGTAACTGACGCGACCGCGGCACCGGGCGAGGACTTCCTCGAGGCCGCCAAGACCAACGCCGAGATGATCGCTCACGAAACCGCGGAAACGGACGACGTTGTCGGCCGACTGTCGAACGCGGGACGGACAGCGTCAACGGAGCCAGCGGAGGAATAGACCGATGTCTCCAGTACTGGTAGTTCGGTTCGTCCGTGGTCCCATTTTTCCTGCTGCTCCTCGAACAGGATAGTATGGACATCGCCTCACCGCTCGGTTACGCACCGTTCGACACCGCAGTTCGTGCTGTGGGTAATGTCTGTGACTGAGCCCGCAGCATATCCGCCAATCGAAACCTACGGTGTCGTCGGCAACCTCGAGACGTGCGCGCTCGTCGCGCCCGACGGGTCGATCGACTGGTTCCCGTTTCCACATCTCGAGTCACCGAGCATCTTCGCGGCGATCCTGGACGCCGAGCGTGGCGGTCGATTTCGGATCACTCCGGGCGACCCCTTCGAGACGGATCGACGATACGTCGATACCACGAACGTTATCGAGACGACCTTCCACACTACGGAAGGCATGGCGACGATAACTGACTTCTTGCCTCCGGCCGGCCAGGTCGACCATCCGAAGAAGGTTCTCTACCGCAAGGTCGCGTGTACGAACGGAACCGTCGATCTCGAAGTCGAACTCGACCCGCAGTTCGATTACGGGCGTGCAGAGACGACGATCGAATCGGTCGAGGATGGAATCCTCGCCGCGGGTGGGGAAGAACGAACGTTGCTCGAGAGCCCGATCGACCTCGATACTGAAGACGGGCGAATCACTGGCACACTCTCGCTCGAAACGGGTGAGACGGAGTGGTTCTTGCTCCGGTGTACAGGGGCCGAGAACGCGAATACGGATCCGGATGCTGCGTTGGACGAGACGATCGAGTACTGGACCGACTGGGCCCACAACTGCGATCCCGACAACGACTGCGCGTTCGAGGGGCCGTGGCACGATCTGGTCGTTCGCTCGGAACTCGTGCTGAAACTCCTTACACACGCCGAATCGGGAGCGATAGCCGCCGCACCGACTACCTCGTTGCCCGAGGATATCGGCGGTGTCCGAAACTGGGACTACCGGTTCAACTGGCTCCGAGACGCCGGCTTTACCGTCCAAGCCCTGATGAACCTTGGCACCGCCGACGAGGCGACCGACTACTTCGACTGGTTCATGGGCCTCTGTCAGGCAACCGATCCCGAGGCGAGCCAGCCACTGTACGGACTCCACGGCGAGTCCGACCTCGAAGAATGGGAACTCGAGCACTTCGAGGGGTACCGCGGGTCACAACCGGTTCGGATCGGGAACGAAGCCGTCACCCAGAGACAGCACGATATCTACGGAGAACTGCTACTGGCCGTCGACGAGATGCGCCAGCACGGGCGGGAACTGGCCGACAACGAGTGGACTCGGATCCACGATCTCGTCGACTACGTTCGCGAGATCTGGGATGAACCGGATGCTGGCATTTGGGAAGTGCGTGGCGGGAACGAACACTTCGTCTACTCGAAAGTGATGTGCTGGGTCGCCCTTGATCGGGGGATCGTGATCGCAACCGATGGAGGCCATGACGCCCCACTCGAGGCGTGGCGGGAGACTCGCGAGACGATCCGAACGGACATCCTCGCGAACGGGTACGACGAGGATGTCGGCGCGTTCGTGCAATCATACGGAACCGACGCGCTCGACGCGACGGACTGTTGCTGCCGATCGTCGGATTTCTGCCTTTCGACGACGACCGCGTCCAGGGGGCGATCGATGCGATCGAGAAGCGGTTAGTCGGGGACGACGTCTCCGTGTTGCGGTACGACAGCGACGACGGACTGCCGGGCGACGAGGGGGCGTTCGTCCTCTGTTCGTGCTGGCTGATCAACGCGCTCGTACTCTCCGGGCGTGTCGAGGACGCACAGTCCCGATTCGAGACGCTTCTCTCGTACCTGAATCCGCTGGGGCTCGTCGCGGAGGAGATCGATCCGGAAAGCGGTGCGCACCTCGGGAATTACCCGCAGGCGTTCAGCCACATCGGGATCGTCAACAGTGCCCTCTATCAGCTATGCCCGAGGACACGAAACGCCCGGATCGGCACCGATTGGGATTCGGATCGGTGATCCGGTCGCGCTCCCTGAAGAGTGATAGCGGACCGGCGCTCGACGGCCGTATAGTTCGTCGGACGAGCGCTGTCAGAACGTGATGATCTCGTAGTCGTCATCGACTAGCGACCGAACGCTTGGGTGGCCCTCGTTCTCGTCGATGCGCACGACTCCTGCGTCGTCGACGGCGTCGTCGACATCGAACGCACCGACACAGTAGTCACAGACGGCCGCTTCGTCTTTCACCGACTGATAGAGGTCGTGATAGTCGTGGTTCTCGTCCTCGAGTTCCTCGATCCACTGGGTGGCGGCACCGTCGAAGATGAGTTCTAGTTCGTCCTCATCGTTCTCGGCGAACTCCTTGGCCGCCTCGAGGCCGTTTAACAGACGGCCGCTGTCACTGTGCGACTCGGTTCCTGCGAGAATGAGGATGGCTGCGTTTACCATTGCACGCGAACCCATGCCATTTTCGCTTAAAATGGCTTGGCTGATGTGTATACGCGATGCATGACCGGTGCCCGCCGAGCGCCTCTACTGAGCCTCCCTGCGATCCTCTGGCTAGTGGTCGTGGTCGTGCCCACCACGGGTGAACCGTCCCGAGAACGCGCGCTGGATGACCTCCGAGAGCGCGGGGTGAATATGCACCGACTCGCGGATGTCCTGTACCGTCCCGGTCCCGGCTTTCATCGCGACGACGACCTCCTCGATGAGGTTCGATGCCTCTGGACCGACGATGTGACAACCCAGGATCTCGCCCTCGAGGGAGATGAGCGGCTTCACGAATCCTTCGGCCTTCATCGCACTCCCGCGTGCGGTATCCTCGTATCGGTACGTTTGCTTGGCGTAGTCGCGGTCGGCGGCCCGGAGTTCGGCCTCGGTCGCACCGACGCCGGCGACTTCGGGGGAGGAAAACACCGCGAACGGCATCGCTGTGTAGTCGATCGGCTGGAGTTCGTCGCCGAAGAGGTTTCGCACGACAGTCTGTGCCTCGTGGTTCGCGTTGTGTTTGAGCAGGTATTCGCCGATGACGTCTCCGAGCGCCCAGACCCCTTCGGCGGTCGTTTGGAGGTATTCGTCGGTTTCAACGAACCCCTGCTCGTCCGTTTCGATTCTCGCCGCGCTCACGTCCAGCGTGTCGGTGTTCGGGACTCGACCAGCCGCGACGAGCAGTGCGTCGCCAGTGGCCGTGACGCGCTCTGCAGTTCCCTCGCCGCTTTCGGGCTCTGGATACGGCTGCGTTTCGAGTTCCGAAAAGGGTCGCGCTTCGACAGTTACCTCGCTGTTCGACTCCGAGACGGCAGTGGCCTCGTACCCTGTATATACGTCGAGCCGGTCGGCGAGACGCTCTGTGAATTCGGTAGCGACTTCCTCGTCGGCGTCCGGCAGCAAGTGCGGTCGTCGACCGATGATCGTCACGTCGCTGCCAAACGTCCCGAAGAAGTGGCCCAGCTCCGCCGCGATGTAGCCGCCGCCGACTACGACGAGGTGGTCCGGCGGCTCCTCGAGACGAAGTGCATCCCTGCTCGTCATGTAGTCGACGTCATCGATGCCGTCGATCGGCGGAATTCCGGGGCGGGTCCCGGCCGCGACGAGGACAGTATCCCCATACAGGCGCTCGCCGTCGTACTCACCACCCGACATCTCTACCGTTCGCTCGTCGACGAACTGGCCCTCCGCCCGGTAGAGGTCGTGATCCGAAGACGACTCCAGTCCCTGACGGATCGACTCTGCGTCCTCCGCTACCTCCTCGTTGACTCCCCTGACGATATCGGAGAAGGCAACGTTGTCGACCGTCGCCTCGATCCCGAACTCGCCAGCGCGCTCAATCGTCTCGAGGACATCCGCGTGGTAGAGCAACATTTTCGAGGGGATACAGCCGCGATTGAGGCACGTCCCGCCGAGTCGACCTTTCTCAACGACGGCGACCGACTGGCCGCGTCGTGCGGCCGCGTTCGCTACGTCTAGACCCGATCCGGAGCCGATCACCAGAAAGTCGTACTCCTCCATGTGTTGGGATGGCACGTCCGTCGTAATGAAAGGGGAAGGGGAATCCCTGTCGCGTCTGTGCGTAACTGATGCATCGGCGAGATCAATTACAATCATTTGGCGGTGAGCAAATCGATGTTTGAACGATCATCCCGTCCTATCGATGAACACCGCTCCCGAAGCCGCCAAGGACGACATGTGCGACGCCGACGGTCGTCCGGCGGTACTCGACGTAATTCCGAACTGCAGTGCGTTCCAGGCGTCCGGAGTCTGCTGACTCACTCGAGGGCCATGCCACGCAGTCGAGACAGTGGCCCTTCGGGGAACACCTGAAAGAACGCGGCCCGTCCCAACGCGAGGGCACCGAGCACCCCGCCGAACAATGGTGGCAAGATCGACGGGGAAACGCCGCCGACGTTCGCCAGATAGTGGACGAACAGGGTTGCACCGACCCAAAACAGGACGTACGCGGCGAGTGATCCGAGTGCGACCGAGGCGAGGACTCGAGTCGCAGCCGTGTCACCGGGCCGAATCCGATCGTCGGTACCGAGAACTGCCGACCCGAGTCGGATGCCGTGTGCCAGCGCACCGACCAGCACGGACAGCGCGAGAAGTCCGGGAACGAGTATCGCGACCGGGAGCCAGATCAGTCCGAGGGCCGAATCGAAAAGAATCGGGGATTCGGTGACGACCCCGGCCGCCAACAGGACTGCGAGGGCGGCGAGAAGGGGTTCGGCTATTCGTCTTTTGGCCGGCCTCTCAAGGTGAGCGGTACCCATGACGTGTAACTGAACTATTGTTTTGGGAATAATAAATGTACTGTCGGTTAGGGGTTGATGGCTGTCTCGAGAGAGTCAATGTGGTCGCCGTCATCGCTCGAGTGTTTTGGTGTGTTAGGTTGGAGAAGGTACACATATCACACCAACCGCGAGCGAACACAGTGAGCGAGCGGGCCGAGGAATCCCTTGAAGCCGCGCCAACGGCGCGGCTGAGGGGGTGACGACGTGCTTTTCATCGAAGCTAAGCGGGAGCGAAGCTCCCGCGAGGTCGTCGGCGCAGGGCGCCGACTGCAAGCGATTCCGAAGGAATCGCCCAGTCCAAAAGAGCGCGGCGTGCTCTTTTGAGGATTTTGCCGAGTGCGGTCGCTTTGCGACCGCACGCAGAGCAAAAGGTTGGCAGGTGTAGTGAACGGATGGGTCACCGGTTTCGGCGTGAAACAAACGGAGTCGTCGTGTTGCACTAATCCTATAGATATCTACACTCGGGACACTCCCCGGTGTGAGTGGGTACGAGTATGATAACAGTACAGCGCATACTATGGAACAGCCATCCGATATTTGGGATAAAACCTTTATTCATGCCATACAAACTGATACCTATGTCAGTGGAAACGGATTCGCACGGGCGGGTGTACCTGTCCTCAGAACTGAGGCAGAAGTATGGCGAGAGGTTTCACGTGGTTGAATACGAGGATCGCCTCGAACTCATCCCTATCGACGAAAACCCTCTTCAGGCGATTCGTGAAGCTTCCGGTGACGCATTTGAGGGTGAGGCGATAGAAGAGCTCCGTGAAGAAGCGAAAGAGCAGGCCAAAAAAGATGCTGAAGCGGGATTCGATCGAGGGAAACGCGCGGTGGAGGATAGCGAGGAATGACTGCGTACGTCGAGACAGACTATCTCCTCGCCCTTGCCAAAGACACTGACTGGCTAAAAGATCGAGCAGAGGAAGAGTTAGAAGAGCACGACGTCGTCACCTCCACGTATTCATATTTAGAGCTTCTGCTCATCAGCGAGCGCCACGAGTTCGACTACATCAAGCTGTTCTCGAATATGCTTGAGATCGTCCCCGTTGAGACCGATGAAGAACGCCAGATCGTACTCAAGGCTGTGAATTATTTCGAGGACGGAATGACCGCGTTCGATTCCTTCCATGCTGCTACTGCCGAAAATCGCGGCCATCCCATTTTGAGCTCTGACAAAGCATACGAAGATGTCGATCCCGAGCGTCTTCCGTTGGAGCCGACCGAGAACGCGTAACCCACAATATCTCAACCGCGGTCGGGAATCCTCGTCCTCGAAAACGCTTCGCGTTTTCGGGTGCAACGAGACGCTTTGCGTCTCGTCATGCCGCTGAAGCGTGAGGAGGATGTCAACAATCGAAACGGAGGACGGACTCCAGTGCGATCGCTCGTACAACTCGAGGACGATATCGAGCTTCATCGCAGCCCGGTGTGACGACGAACCCCAGTCTACTCTCGGAGTATCCAACGCTAATTATGTGAGCATTTTGAACTTCCATTGCAGTACTGACGGAGACCGTCCCAATTATGAACAGTCGTCTCACTCGAGGGCCGGGCCGCACAGCCGCCAAGGCGACAGCGCAAAAAATTACAGTGCCCTGCCCCACCTTCGCGCGAAAATATCCAGTTGATGCAGATGAAACAGAGGTGGAATACTCCAAAGAAAGAAATATGAATTGTCTTTAATAATCTCTTGACATGCTTCCAGATACTGTAATTGGTGCACTTATTGGTGGTGGATTCGCAGTTATGGGTTCTGCAGTAACCTCTTATTTTAGCCTAATAACTTCAAGAGAACAAATTCAAGCACAAAATGAACTAGCAATAGGGAAAATGCACTTAGAAAAGAGGTTAGATGAAATAGAGAATCTCCGTGAAGCACTACATAGAGGACTGTTCATCATTTACTTCTATGATCATTACGGCGAGCATTTTATGGAAAGTAGTGAATTCCGGAAGGAATTCCGGCAGGTATCCGAAAGGGTAGCAAAAAATAGAGTTTTTGTTGATCCTGCCACTAACAGGTTGGCTTCCAGCGCTGTCGCTGAATTGGAAGATGCCGTTAATACATTAACTAATTCAGAAGAAGAAGAGATAGATACAGAGGAACTCTACTCAACAGTGAAGACAGTTGAGGATCATCTCTCGAAAGAGGTCCGAAAACCAATTGAGGAAATTCGAGAGGATTGAGAATAACTCTCTTTGAGTCCTCGCACATCATTAATGGATTCGAACGCAAATCACTATCCCGTTTCCTGACCTGTTCCCCTTGGGGATGCATGTCGACAAATCTAGCTTCCCCGATATGCACACGAATGAGGACTGATCGTGTGCATAACTGGAATTTACTATAAAAATACCCATAGTGTGTCTTTACTCCATCTTTCACATGGAGTGAAGACTAGATCATTGCGAGATAGCACGATCTATAGAATCCGTGTTCACCAACAGGTAATTGCGTCCTGAGTAGATAGCTGGAGCAAAGATTCCCGCCAGTTGTCAATAATAGGATTTCTTTATTTAGAAGCGTGCTGACACTGAAACGGGTTGTTCGGTAAGTACACCTGCGAACTGACCGAAATACCTTTATGACACAGTCGACTACATTTGGGTACACTATGCCGGTGCTCCTCGAAGACCACGATCCCGAACTTACCCTTCGGCCAGAAACGACGAAGTCAGATATCGTGGCGTATCTATACCAGAATCCCGAGTGGGGATACTCCCCGCAGGACCTGAAGGAAGCCCTCGATATCCCTCGAGGGACCGCGACAACCACACTCAAACGCCTCTATGACGACGGCTACATCGGAAAAACCGACGACGGCTACTATCACGCGCTGAGCGACCGGGAAGACATTCGACGGTATGTCTCTAGCCTCGATCAAGTACACCGATTGTTCGGTCACCACCGTGATTCGGACGCGACACCCGAAGAACCCGAGAAACAAATCGGAGAGGGCCGTTCTGATGAGGAACTCGATGCAGAACTCGCAGAACTGGAAGACGGTCTAGAAGAGGTAGATGAGTAAACTATCTGCAGGAGATGTTTGCTGGGCACAAGACCCAACAGATGCCCATCCCCAGAGACCGATTGTCGTCTTATCTCACGATACGCACCCGTTCAGTGCCACTGATTGTACCGTGATGTGTATCGGGACAAGCGCCGGAAAATATCAGCAAACCACTCCTGAGCTCAGAGACGAACACCTCAACGGCATCTCCTTCAACAACACGTCGTACCTGATGCCATGGGCACTATATACGATCGCACCAGGGTCAATTATGAACGGAAAGACAAAAGGCGAACTTACAGAAGATGGACGCAGACTGGTGAAAAAGTCACTCATTTCTCTCATCCCGTAACTGGTAGACAATGGAAGCGGCACAGTCTAATTGAACCAGCCTGGGAAGTGAGCGAGTTGTAGTGATGTGAGTTAGGCACTGAGTGATGCGTGCACCACCAATACTGAACGCGAGTGTCACGCTCCACTCTGAATACGGAACCGTATTCCCTACTACTGTTATTCGGGATCTTCAACTGGCTCGAGTGCGCCCGCATCAAGTTCCTCATTAAGAAAGGCCTCCCCGTCGTCAGTAATTCGATAGAGGCCTTGGGCAACACGCTCGACAAGCCCATAAGTAGCCATCTTCGAGAGACGATTGCTTGCGTAGTTGGCGACTGTAACGTCCAGTTGCTCGAGACTCGGGCAGTACGGCAGGATTCGACCACGGGGACGGAGTGTGAGTGAGGCGACTCGAGGCGTCTTGGAGAGGGTGTTGTGGGTGGAAACGTCAGTGGTTGGGTGTGTCGAACAGGTGGGGGTAGCTAAGGACGAGACAACTCGATCGTTCCGCTTCCGCACTGTCACCAAGGCGACAGCGCAAAAAAATTACAGCGCCCCCGCACAACCTCCGCACAGCAGATTTCCAGTTGAAACAGTCGAAACAGTGGTGGCGTATCAACTGTGGCGACAAATGAATGGAAGATAACTTTAGGCTGCTCTATTTGTTTGATAGTATATGGTTGATCCAGATTTCGGACCAATTCATCTGGGTAATCCAAGGACCGAATACGTCGCTTGGATTGACTTGATGGGAACTGGTGCGATTATGGAATGGTCTCAAGACACGGCTACGACAAATATTGGAAAACTTCAGGTGATTATGGGTGAATGTTCTGAGCCATATGATCTGGAATTATATCCCATGATGGATGGCTGTTATGCGATATCTGACAGCGAAAGCGACATTCTACAATTCACTTCCGACGTGTTTGAAAGGACATCTGAAATAATTGTCAATAGGTATCTAGGTCGAGATGCCCCTCCTGCATATTTTTCACCCGTCATCCGTGGTGGAATAGCAAAAGGTGATGTGTACCATGGAAGTGATATCAACGGGTCCGACCTTGATGATCATCCTATTCAAGATTCAATTCTGATAGGACGTGCTGTAGCCCGTGCTCATTCTTGTGAGAGTGACGCAGCTCCTTTCAGTTGTATCGTTCATCCGACTGGTTGGCAGAAGGATGATTTTGGCCGATTAGAGTGGTGTGCTGACAAGTATCATGCGCAGCACTTAGTGGATGCACTTAACACATATTTTGATTATTATTCTGGCAAAGAAGATGTTAATTATCCAAAGAAGAAAATTAGGAAGCATAGAGAGATGGCAGCAGGTGCCCTTCTGAGAGAGGAATCGGTCAGCGATTGAATCTGCTTTCCTCAAAAGAGGATATTGCAAGTAGAGGATTTATACCGAAGATCATCACACATCGTCATATGAATGTATCTGAACTAACTAATACAGATCTTACGCTAGCCAAATTAACAATCGAAATTGATGAATTAGAATCGGGTGACCCCTCGGATTCAGGATGGATCTCTTACCACGAAGATGAAGGTGTAATAGCTATTTCTGAATATGAAGTGATAGAGAGACAGCCGGGAATTGGTCATGGGGGCTATGAGTTTAAGGGATTAATTGAACAGTTTGATGAAGAAGAAGTACTCCAAGAAGCCGAGAAACGGTCTATAGATGTTTAGGTCCCCCCCCCTTGGGGTCACACCCTGACAAAATCAGTTCCACATATATGCACACGAATGAGCACTGATCGTGTGTATAACTGAAATCTACTATACAAACACTCATAGCGTGGATATTCCCCATCTTTCACATGGATTGATAACTAGATCATTGCGATATAACGTGAGACATAGAGTCCGTGTTCACCAACAGGCAACTGCGTCCTGAGTAGGTAGCCAGAGCAGAGATCCTTATTCGTTATCTCCAACTGGCTCGAGTTCCTTCGCATCGAGTTCTTCATCGAGGAAGGCGCGCCCGTTCTCGTTAAGTCGATAAAGCCCCTGTGCGATTCGGTCGACTAACCCGTAGTTGTTCAGCTTCGAAAGACGGACGCTGGCATGGCTCCGGGAGCAGACCCCGAAGTTGTCCACAGCCTGCGGGGTGAGATTTCCTTCATCGCGCATTGTCTCCATGATGCGTTCGTCGACTGGACGCATCCAGTCTGCACGTTGTCGTACCACATCTACAGTGGTTGGATTAGGAGGCATAGGTCTACCGATACGTCCGAAAGCGAGGTTCTATCGTTTTAATCTGATTGTGCATCGTTATCTTCTGATAGTAAATCGTTAGGAAGCTATTTATGAGACGACCCTCTATGCTCAGTTGACCCACCCTTTCGGATTCAAAGGTCCGACGTGTCTCTAGCACGCCGGGGTCGGGTCATCCTCTACACGAGGTTTCCGACCATGAGAAACGAACGCTCGAGAGGCAATGAATATTGTCCCATAGACGACAGTACAGCCGGCCAGTCGACTGGCCTCGAGAACACCACACAGAACCCACGCCACACTGCACCCGAAGGCAGTACACAACCTTCTCACAGATCCGAACAGTTCCCTGCAAAGACACCAAAACACCACACCACCACCCGCTACGACGAGATCATCGTCGCGGACGACGACGCGATTCTTTTCGAACTCGAGTCAGACCCCGCACCAGGTGATCCCGATGCATAACGCCGACCGAACCGCGATCGGCGTCGACCTCGGCGAATACAATCTCTACACCGCGTCTCCGGTGAAAATGCCGGACTCGAGCGGTGCCCACACGATCTGCGGCGAGGAGATCTGCGCTCGCCTCGACGAGCTTCGCGACCGAGTTACTGCACTACTCTACGAGGGAGCGGACCGCGAGACGATCGTCGCGTCCGTAACGCGCCGTCGCGACGGGCTGCTCGAGGAAATCGACGCGGCCGCGCGGGAGATCTGCGAGTACGCGAACGCGTACGACCGACCCGTGCTGGTCACCGAGGACAGCCACTACCAGCCGGACCTGTGGACGTGGCTGACGGCTCCAAACGCCCACCGAGGAACGGCGTGGCTGCTCCCGACGGCCCACCTGCGCCTTCGAGCGGTTGCCGACGAGTGCGGCCTCGAGGTCGCGACGGTCCCCGAAGCGTACTCCTCCCAGGAGTGTCACGCCTGCGGCGTCATCGGCGACCGACCGGACGGCGAGACGTTCCGCTGTACCAACCCGCACTGCCACGTCGAGACGCTCTGTGCGGATTACAACGCCGCGAAGGTCCTCGCACGGCGGTACTACCCCGGTCGACGGTGTGCGTACCGACCTCCGCATTCGGTCTCGAGGGGAGAGCCTCCCACGCTCGTCGCTGAGCGGCGGTCCCAACGGCTGCAACGGCCGCCATAGGAGCGGTCGCCCGCCTCCTGTCCCCGACCGGTCGTCTGCCCACCGAGCGCCAGCTGTATCGGCTTGCCAACCACCCCATTCCAACCCCGACGACATGAACACGAATTCCCAACGCTCCGAATCGAACGCATCGAGCATCAACTCGCTGGCTGCCGAACTCGAGTCGCTTCGCGAACGGATCGCCACGCTCGAGTCCGGCGTCGAACGAAAGAACGAGCGTCTCGACCGCCTCGAGACCGAACTCGAACGCGCCCGGACGGAAAACGACCGCCTCGAAAGCGAATTCGAACGCACCCGCGAAGCAAACGAACGTCTCGAGGCCCGCGTCGACGAACTCGAGGACGGACGACCGCCGATCGAGGCGCGACTGGACGCCCACGAAAAGAAACTCGAGGCGAACAAAGGTCGCGTCGGCGAGCTTCAGGCCCGCGAACTCGAGAAGGGAGCGCATCTGCTCGAGGAGAACGTCGACGAAAGCGGGATCGACGTCTCCGATGACCGCCTCGAGCGGATCAGTAAGGACGACGGCAGGCGGTACTTCCGACTCCCCGAGAGCGACGACCCGCTCGAGCGCGGCGGGGATGTCGCGCTGGCACACGCCGATCTGCTCCCGATCCAGCAACTCGCGAAGATGGACGACGACATGCTTCACGCGACGACGTCATCACTGCCCTCGCGGCTCGCCGCGAAGCTCTGGAAGGCACGCACCGATCCCGGAGTCGGCGACAACCCGTGGCAGAACGGAAGTGCAGACATCCGCGAGTACGTCACGGCGAGCGATATGAAACACTGGATTCGCCGGCAAGAGACGGGAATCAGCGACGACTACGCGAAGAAGCTCGTTTCCAGAACGATCGACGCGTTACTCGATCTGTCGAAGAACCGGCTCGCGATCAAACGGAAACGCCAGCGCAAGAACGGGCTCGAGTACACCGAACGCCGCGTTCTGCTGACGGCGGATGCAGATATCCCCGGCGACGGAACAGGACCGGCTGCAGAGCACACCCCGGTGACAGGTGACGTCGACGGGTAAGGCCGTCCCCGGTGTTTCTAACCTCCCTGAGAAGGGGTTCGCTCTCTACGGATACCACAAATGCCGCACGCTCGTGGATGATCGCGCGTCTCGGTACTCGTGTGTCCGTCGCTCGATCGGTCGTCGTCGGTCCCAAGCCGGTGACGGACTGGGAGCTGTCACTGAAGACGTCAGGTGTCACCGGAACTATCGTAGCCGCTCACACTTGGTTCGGGTTGTTCCAATGCCACAACGTACGTAGTTTGAGTAGCTGGCGGGGGAATAACAGTTACTGAGCGCTCAAACGGGTTCAGTCAGCGCTCGTCGGCGTGGTTTCCGAGGCGGTGCGCTGGCTGCGCCAGTAGCCCTGCAGGTAGGCCCCGACGAACATTCCAGCGAGCGCCCACAGGATCGTGACGTTGCCAACACCGAGGCTGGCGTAGGCCGCCCCGGGACAGATCCCCGACAGACCCCAGCCGACGCCGAAGATTGCGCCGCCGATCAGGACGTTGCGGTCGAAGGATTTCAGCCGCCGGCCGTAGGTGTCGCCGGTTAGCGGCGCGCGGTCGAACAGTCGCGGCACCAGCCCGAAGGCGATGCCGGTGATAACTGCCGCACCGCCCATGACGAACAGCAGCCCAAAGTCCTCGAACTGCAGGAAGTTCAGTACGACTTCGGGACGAGCCATGTGGCTAAAGCCGAGACCGAAACCGAAGATCAGGCCGCCGACGAAGATCAGCGGCATGAACAGGGGATGTCGGCTCTGGCTCATGGTGATACCCCCAGTGCCATCACGACCTGTGCCGTCCCGATCGCCACGATCAGGAACGTGATCACGCCCACGATCGACGTTTTCGAGGCCGATCCAACGCCACAGACGCCGTGGCCAGAGGTACACCCCTTGCCGATCCGGGTGCCGATCCCGACGAGGATGCCGCCGAGGAACAGTCGCCACGGCTGGACGTCCGTCAACCAAACCG
Organism: Halostagnicola sp. A-GB9-2; assembly: GCF_030068615.1. Lineage (GTDB taxonomy): Archaea > Halobacteriota > Halobacteria > Halobacteriales > Natrialbaceae > Halostagnicola. The sequence continues at coordinate 16,995 of NZ_JASJOC010000020.1, forward strand.
TGAATCCGCCGATATCGTGCAACTGGCCGGTCGTCCCTGCTTCGTAGAGGCCGCTCGAGACCAGTCCAGACTGAAACGTCAGCGCGTAGACTGCCGCGCCGGAAATAATCCCGAGCGTGAAGACGATCCGCCAGTCGCGCGAGCCCCGGTACTGCTGAAACCGCGACTGGTCCGAGACGTAGGAAAGCGTCGACTCGAGGAACGTGCTCGCGCCGGCCGAAATCGCGGTGCCGAGGTAGATGACGACGGCGCCGAGGCCGACGAGCAGTCCCCCGACGGCGTACCGACTGATCCCGTTCGGGAACAGCGACTCGTACAGTGCGGGTGCGAAGAGTTCAGTTACCATTCGACTGGAAAGTGGTGGGGTTAGTCACCGGCCAGCGATTCCTGGCTGGCGGCGCAGTTGTTCGGACCGAGCTCGAGTTCGAACGCTTCCTCGTCGTCAACGTCCCGCTGGCCGAGGTTCGTCGCGATAATGTCCTCGTAGTTGGGCGGACGGGGCGGCATGTCCGAGAGGATTAGTTCGACGAACTCGGCTTTCTCCATCGTCAGGGCAGCCATGTCCTCCGTGAGTTGGCCGATTCGTGCAGTGTAGGTGCCATCGTCGGCGGGCGCGGCCGAGTCGCTGAAGTGGGCCCCGCCGATCAGGGTGTCGTCGGGTAAGGTAAGAACGCGATCCTGGAGCGACTCGTAGAGTTGCTTGGCGGCGTCTTCGGCGCCCTCGTCCCCCTCCTCTAAGTCGGGGCGAGCGACGCTCTCGACGAACAGTCCGTCGCCGGTCGCGAGTAACTCGCCGTCGATCAGGTACGAGGTCATCCCGGACGTGTGACCGGGCGTGTAAACCGTCTCGATCGTGGCGTCACCGACCTGGAATTCGTCGCCGTCCTCCGCGCGGGTCACCTCGTCGTCGTAGGTGACTCCGCGGTCGACGGCAGTCGCAGGGATGATGCCTTCGACGCCCTTCTCGGCGAGGGTTCGAACACCCGAGATGTGATCCGCGTGGACGTGTGTGTCGATCGCGTATTTCAGCTCGACATCGAGACCCTTCGCATCCTGCTGGGATTGCGAAGCAGGGCTCGCAGAACGTCGTTCTGCGGCGTCCTCGAGATAGCGGTCGGTGAACGCGCGCAGTGGGTCGATCACGGCCGCCTCGTCGCCGTCGACGATTAGGTAGCCGAGACAGCCAGAGGAGGGACGCTGGTACTGGTAAAGCGTCCCGCTTCCGTCGTAGCGCTCAACCTCGACGGCCTCGTAGATTCGCGCCCACCCGTTCATCCCGTCCTCGAGGTGGTTCACGTCGTAGCCGCGTTCCTTGAGCGAGCCGGCGACGAACTCGCTGGCACCGCCTTTCGCACAGAGGACCGTGACTTCGCGATCGTCCGGTATCTGTGCAAGAATATCGTCGTCGACCTCCTCGTCGAGGAAGTTGAAGTACGGGACGTTAATCGACTCAACGGTCCCGCCGTTGATTTTCCACTCATTGTAATCCGACTCCATTCGAGCGTCGAGGAGTGTGACGTCCTCGCTCGCATCGATACGTCCTTTTAATTCGGCCGGCGTCACCGATTCGATGTCCACGTCCGGCGTTGGAAAGTCCATGTCGTTCATGTTGTACACTGCCCAGTACTGGGTACGGCCACTTAAGGATTTGTGTAGTAGTTCCATATTCATACAATATGGCATTCAAAGATATCTGGTTATACTCTGTTATTGGCCCACATAACTGCCTCTAGACGCATCTGTGAAGTCAGGGTAACTACTGGATGTTTGTATGTGGCACAATAATCGACATCCTTTTATTGGTGGCCCCAATATTGTATGATAGCTCCAATACAGAGCACAAAGATCAATTATGAGTTCAGAATACGATATCACGGACACGCTCGACGTGAAAGGACAGTCCTGCCCGATGCCTATCGTCAAGACCAAACAGGCAATCGACGACCTCACAGCTGGCGACGTGCTGGAAGTCGTGGCGACTGATTCAGGCAGCATAAGTGACATTCAGGGCTGGGCGGATGGTACCGACGGGGTCGAACTCCTCGAGCAAGTCGAGGATGGCGACCGCTACACACACTACGTCAAGAAGGCGGCATAACATGAGTGCGGATACTCCCGCGACGTCGGCCGATGACAGCGAAGTCGAACCCGAGACCGACGCCGCCGAACTACAGGCGCTCCGTAAGCGCGTCGACGAACTCGAGCAGTCGCTGGCCGACTTGGACGACGGCGACGGACCGAAGAAGATGACCATCGTCGCCACCCAGGGGAGCTTCGACATGGCGTACCCGCCGCTGATCCTCGCGAGCACAGCGGCCGCCTTCGGGTGGGACGTCGTCGTCTTCCACACGTTCTGGGGGCTCGACATCCTCCACGAGGAAAAATCGGAGAACCTCAAGCTGAGCGCCGTCGGCAACCCGAATATGCCGGTACCGAACGCGCTCGCTGCGTTCCCCGGCATGGATCGGATGGCCACGCGCATGATGGAAAAGAAAATCGACGAAAACGGGACCGCGACGATCGAGGAACTGATCGACCTCTCGCTCGAGCAGGGCGTCGATCTGCAGGCCTGCCAGATGACGGTCGAGTTGATGGACTACGACGAGGACGACTTCTACGACGGCGTTACCACCGGCGTCGGCGCAGCAACCGCGCTCCAGCACATGGCCGAGTCGGACATCCAGCTCCTGGTATAGACCCGTTGTGCATCGAGTCTAGTCACGTGCATTCAACCAATTATCAGTACAGAAGACTAACAGACTAGTGCAAGCCAAAATATATTTGTTCTTACCAAAATCTGTGCAACATAGAGGCTGTATTCAGCACTTCAATATAGGGCAGCGGTTGAATCACAAGGACGGCGCTTGCACACACATTAACCGGCTCTCAATCGTCGCGTCGGTGTGGCCGAGCAGAACGTGATTCTCGCTGTGATGCGGTGAGCAAGCCGACCACCATTCCGAATGTAGTGCCACTCAGCATCCCCAACGCCTTCCGTTTTGAGATACGACCAGTCAGTCCCGCGTGCAATACCATGATGGTGTCGGCCGTATCTACCAGCAGACCAATACGCTGCCACTGCCGCTGATGGGCGGGTGGGGCAGTGAGTTCCCCAATCCCAAGTGCGAAAGCCCGGATACACGCATAGCGAATTGCAACCTCGTTTGGCCCATCGCCCTCGAGACCAAAAATGCCATACAACCGGCCTAACAACCGTGGAGCCAGTAATCCGAGACCTCCAAAAAGGATCCTGAACCAGGGTAGTGTCACTTGCAGCCGCTGCGTTATCGAATCCTGCGATTGAGCGTTTACGTCCTGTCGATCTGTGTCGCTCATCGGTCATTACTGAGAAAAGTGTAATATTACAATAATCTATCGCTTCCACACAGGATTTAACTTGTTTAATGAATTTTCCTCGTGTGTTACATTCGCGCTATAGATCTTGCACAATGGCATGAGAATCATATAGTTTGGAAAGAAGGTCCTTTGGCTTATTATCAGACTATAGATAGTTATAACATTGTTTTGATTTCCATGTCGTTCATCTCTAAAATCGAGGCCGTATCGTTGACAGACATAATTCAGTAATTCGTCGCCATCAATAAGAAACACAGCGTCTGAGACATCGTGATTCTCACGCAAGTCCCTGAAAAACACGCTTAATATTACTTTGCTCGAGTCGGTTTAAGCTATGTACATAGTGGTTTGTTCGAGTTAGGGTCAACCGTGGCGAACAGCCAATACTGCCCACCGTTGAGTCGGATCATGGTTTCGTCGCCTGCGACGTGATCCGGGCGTTGACCTGATTCGGGCCCCGATCGGATTCAGGGCCTATGGATAGTCCATTGTTCTCATTTGACACTGATTCCCTCGAGAACTCTAACAGTATTTAAAATCGATAGTTAAGCAAGGATAGAGTGATGAATCCCAGTTAAACTGACCGGTACTATCGTAGCCACTGACAGTCAATGCATTCAATCACACGACGGACTGTGCGACTGATGTGTGGCAGTTGCCGGTTGTTACGTGAAACAGGCGCAAAGCCTCGCCCTTCAGGGGCATGGCAAGACGCTCCGCGTCTTGTTGCAACTGAAAACGCTTTGCGTTTTCAAGGACGGGGATACGCGCCGTAATTCTCGTTAATCTTCCTATCGTGGCCGCGGAACCCTTCAATAAACGGAATCTACAAAAGAATCGACGTCGAAAGGGCAATCGATGACCGAAGAGAGACCAGCGTATCCTTTCCTCGAGAACCAAACGGTTCGTCGCTGGACTCCGCAAGCGTTCGGTCGCGATAGAACGCCAACGGACCTGGCCGCCAGTAACCGCTCTGATCGCGAGTGGCCAGCGTGCTGGGGTGACGCCGCATCGTTGCTCGAGTGGAGCGACACCTACGAGCGCATCCTCGACGAGGAACATGCGCCATTCTACCGATGGTTCGTCGGTGGCCGGTTGAACGCCACGGAAAACTGCATCGATCGCCACCTCGAGGAGCGGAAGAATCAGGTCGCACTGCGGTGGGAGGGAAAACGAGGCGAGCGTCGAACCTATACGTACTACGACCTCCACCGCGAGGTATCGGCCGTCGCGGCCGCGCTCCGCGGGCTCGGCATCGAAGCGGACGACGTCGTCACGATCTACCTACCGAAACTCCCCGAGTTGCCGATCACGATGCTTGCCTGCGCTCGAATTGGGGCAGTCCACAACGTCGTCTTCGCGGGGTTTGCTCCCGATGCTCTCGTCAAGCGGATGCAACGCGTCGACTCGTCCGCGTTCGTCACCTGCGACGGCAGCTTCCGCGAGGAGACCGCGATCGACCAGAAGCGAAAAGCCGATACAGCACTGGCCTCGCTTGAGAAATCGCTCCCCACGATCGTCGTCGATCGACTTGGCGCGAGCCACGGGACACACCTCGGTACAGACCAATACGACTACAACGAACTCGTCGAGACCTACGCTGGCGCAGATGTGTCTCCAGTGCCGCGGAAAGCAACCGATCCCCTCTTTCACATCCACACGTCGGGGACAACCGGTAATCCGCAGCGGATGACTCACTCCACAGGGGGCTACCTCGCAGGTGTCACGTGGACGGCCCAGACCGTGTTCGACCTCTCGCCGGGGACCACGATCTGGTGTACAGCCGATATCGGGTGGATTACCGGTCACTCCTACGTCGTCTACGGACCATTACTTTCGGGCGCGACGGTCGTCCTTGTGGAAGGGAGTCTCCGCTATCCGGACCGTCACCGTCCATGGGAAGTCATCGAACGGAACGGCGTGGAGGTCTTCTATACGACGCCAGGAGCGATCCGGACATTCATGAAGTGGGGAAAGTCGTTTCCCTCGTCCCACGACCTGTCGTCGCTTCGGCTGCTCGGCACCGTCGGTGAACCGATCGGTCCGAATACGTGGGAGTGGTACTACACCCACGTCGGCGAGGAGCGGTGCCCGATCGTCGACACGTGGTGGCAGACCGAAACCGGATGCGTTCTCATCTCAGCCCGTCCCGGAGTCGACGAGTTGAAGCCCGGTTCGGTCGGCCCACCGTTGCCCGGAATCGAAATCCAGATCGTCGACGAAGACGGTCGCGACCTTCCGCCGGGTGAACCTGGCTATCTGACGATTGACCGTCCCTGGCCGTCGATGCTTGCTCCACTCGAGGGTGATCAGTACTGGGTTCTTGCGGAGTACTGGCAAGCGTTTTCGGACCCGCGGGCGGAGACCTGGCGGTATTTCACGGGCGACCGTGCCGTTGTCGACGACGATGGGTACGTAACGATCATCGGCCGTGACGACGATGTAATCACGATCGATAACCGCCGCCTCGGAACGGCCGAACTCGAGGCTGCAATCACGATGGTAGACGGCGTTACCGAAGCCGCTGCCGTCGCCGAGAGTGCCGCTGGCGAGACGACGCTCTGTGTCTTCGCAACCCTCGAGCAAGAACAGCGGGACCGGAACGCCGTTCGAGACGCCATCAGGGATGCAGTCGCCGAGCGCGTCGGCGAGTTCACACGGCCAGCGAGCATTGTATTCACACCAGAACTTCCCGAAACATACTCCGGGAAAACGATGTACCGGCTCCTCGAGCGCGTCGTCAACGGCCGACCGCTTACGGACAGCGACACCCTTCGAAATCCAGAAATCCTCGGTGAACTCATAACGATCTGGAATCGGGAGTAAGCAGTCGAGGGGTACTCCTGCCCACGGATTTCTCGTCCGCTGGCTGACGAGGTATTTTCACGTCCTCGAGTCTTTGCTGAGGGGTTTCGATTCCATCAATGGCAGGTGATCGTCTCGTCTTCCGTACCGACGGCTAGCGCTCGACGCCTTACGTCCTATTCAGTACGAGTGTCAACATTGTCCGAGCGTGGGTGAACCTCGAACGGACGCATCATATCGTGGTCTTCGTGCTCGATCATGTGACAGTGCCACATGTATGTACCCGTCTGATCGTTGAACAGTCCGTCGTGCTCTCCGAAGTGGACGATCACGTGGACAATTTCACCGGGATCGACGGTGATGACGTCGTTCCATCCTCGTTCGTACGGCTCGGGTGCCTCGAGTGCGTCGAGGTCGATCTCGTCCTCGTTCGGATCGTAGTCCCCAATCGACTGTCGCCCCAACATCTGGAAGTGTACGAGGTGAAGGTGGATCGGATGGGACATTGCGCTTCGGTTGGCGAAACTCCAGATCTCGGTGTCACCGAGCGCGGGCTCCTCGGTCACGGGGTCGTCGACCTCGAGACCGACACGGTCGGCTGCCGTTCCAAGCAAGTGGAGCTGCCGTCCGTAGTCGTCACTCGCGCCGCCGTTGAGCGTGAGATAACGTTCGTTGTCGACCGAATCGACGGGGATGTCCGGAACGCGGGTCAACTTGTCGGGGAGTTCGGTAGCGTCCTGTGAATCCTCGGCGTCGCTCACATCCACGAGCATGATCTGGGGGAGCGAAACGATGTCGTCGTCAGCCGAGCCCGCCTCACCGCGATACTGCGCGGGCGCGTCGTTGTGGAGCAGTAGCGTCTCTCCGGCGTATTCGGAGAAATCAACGAAGATATCGGCACGCTGACCGGAGCCAAGCTCGAGGCGGTCGTCGATTTCTCCTGGCGTCGAGAGGAGGCCGCCATCGTTCCCGATCTGGACGAAAGACGGCCCGCCCACGCCAATCTCGCCCGACGACTCGTCGTACTGACGGAGTTTGAGGGTGTAATACCGACTGTTCGACCCGTTGAGGAGTCGGAACCGATACGATCTGGGTTCGACGGAGAGCCGAGGCCAGGCCTTCCCGTTGACGACCGACGTATCGCCGTAGAACTGCGGAACGATACTCGGGTCGGGGTGCGCATCGTCTCCGCCGCCTTGCTCGTCCGAGACGGCCGTGGGATAGAACAACGACCCGTCCTCCTCGAAACTCCGATCCTGGAGCACGAGCGGAATCTCGTACTCGTCCTCGGGCAGACCGAGACTCCGTTCGTGTTCGCTCCGCAGGAGATAGAATCCCACGAGCCCGGCATAGACGTTTAATCGCGTAATACCGAGCGAGTGGTCGTGATACCACAGTGTCGCCGGCGGCTGGTCGTTCACGTAGTAGTAGTCTCGCTTCTCGAACTCGGGGCCCGTCTCCTGAAAGTCCCGAGTGAACCACGCCTGCGCGTGGCCGTCGCTCTCGGACTCGACGTTTCCACCGTGGAGATGCGTTACGGTCCGTGCACCCGGCGTATCGTACGGAATAATGTCGCTGTGGATCGTCGTGTCTTCAGGCAGGAGATGTTCGTCCGGGAGGTCGTTCGTCCAGCGGACGTAGATCGGTTCACCCTGCTCAGCTTCGATCGTCGGGCCCGGGAACTGCCCGTCGTAGCCCCAGACGGCCGTCGCTGGGAGGTCGCGGTGTAGCTTCTGCTCGACCTCGCTCATCGCTATCTCGTAGCGGGGGTGACCGTCTTTCGTTCCGGACGGTTTCGCGACACCCGGTCGGGGAACCTCATCGACCCACTTCTCGAGGTCTGGTGACGAGTGGTCCGTTATCGTCGTCGCGTTCTTGGCTTGGGGCGGATTCGTATTCTCAGTCGAACAGCCTGCGAGAGCTGAGATACCCGTGCCACCGGCTGCGATGCAGAGCTCACGGCGTGATACCACTGGTCGAGGTTCTACAGCGCGATCACTCATAGTACATGTTAGCGTATGATATCCCAGTATATGCGGGGCCAGCCGATTCCTACTGAGTCGGAATCCGGAGAGGGTACATCACCGGGAGCGGCCTATCCCAGCCGTCCTCGTTCCCAAAACGTGGAACACGATATGCATGATCCGGAGTCGATGTGGCCACAGCAACATCATTATGGTTCATCCGGAATAAGCTATCTATGCGCACCCCGATAGCCGCTAGAGACACCTCGATCACCATGACCAAAGTCCCTTCCCAGTTACAGACGTTCGATATCGCGGAAACCGACGACGTAGTGCGAGCGTATCTACAAACGGAGTGTCTGGATCACCCGACGAGAGGACCCTACATAAAATCACGAGTACTGTACGAGGGTGTCGAAGACGAGATCGACGACCGGTTTTCACTGGAGCTGTTCGGATTATTCTGTGAAAGCCGATCGTACTTGGAGAAGTGGTCGAGAGGATATAACGGATCGTACCGGTATCGGATCCTCCGTGAGCATCTCCGCTAACCGTGCGTTGCCTACGGATTTCTGAGAGGAGCGGCAGTAGTACTTAATAATTCGATTAGAACGAATCTTTATACCGATTTAGCCGGTACGAAGAGGTATGACCAAACAGACGGCGAAAACCACGGAACGATCGCTGGACGTAATCGACACGATTCAGAAATTAGGCGGTGCAACACTCGAGGAATTGACCGGTGAATTAGAGATTGCGAGAAGTACGATCCATCTCCACCTCCAGACCCTTCTCAAGGAGGGGTATCTCACAAAAGAGGGCGCGGTATATCATATTGGATTGCGGTTCCTCAATCACGGCGAGTATGCACGATCACGCAAGAAGGCGTACACGCTGGCGAAGCAGACGGTAACAGACCTTTCCGACCGAATCGACGAAGAGGTCGAATTCGTCGTCGAGAACGATAATCGCGGCATTCTCGTCCACGAATCCTTCCATCCGGATAGCCACTTTCCATCGAAGGAGCGCTATATCTCTACCGCGCCTAGTTCCGCCGGGATCTACTATTACCTCCACAGCGTTGCAACCGGCAAAGCGATCCTGGCCGAATTACCCGACGAGCGCGTCGAAGCGGTATTGGATGACTGGGGACTCCCTAGACAGACAGCACACACCATCACGGACCGGAACGATTTCTTCCGAGAACTCGAGCAGATTCGCGATCGAGGCGTTGCGTTCGCCGATGAAGAGTACGTCGACGGTCTCAGAGAAGTCGGGCGGCGTGTGACGGGTCCCGATGGGAGCGTTCTCGGCGCGATCGCCATCATCGGCCCGAAGTATCGATTTACGGACGAACGGTACACCACCGAGTTGCCGGAGGTTCTGATGGAATACGTCGACGACCTCGAGACCGAAATCAGCGATTCGTACTTGGACGATTATCGCTAAGTAACCGGATCTCTCACGAGTTTCAGCGAATAATCCGAGTACACTGTATCATTATATGTGTCCCTGTTTTCGGAACGAGATGATGGGTTTCCATTACGCCCGCATGTGTGTAACTCTTTGAGTGTGATTGCGAAACCGTACGGCGCGTCGCCGACATTGTTCGGAAAATCCGGACTACTATACACACTGGACGAATACGTTGTATTCCAGGAGAACCGCCGGCCGTCGTCAACCGTGCTGACGGCAGTTAGGTCGGCGAAGAACCGACTAGAATGAAAATTTCACCTCACATTGCGATAAGCGATACGTAGCGAACGGGAGCACAGTATGATTCCTAGCGAACAGGTAATTACGATCCGTCTCTGTTGACTTCAACTATCGTCCCGATCATCGTCCACGCCGATTCGTCTACGCCCTTTCGTCCGACCAGAATCGATTCGTTATCCGTGCTCGTGATGAATCGATAGTCCGCGTCAGCGTCCTCGCAAACACCCTCCGCCTGAAATTCCTGCTGAAAGAATTCGGCCCCGGAAATATGAAATATGGCCGTCGTTCCGTCGTCGAGCGTCAGCTCGACGGGGTCGGGACTGATCTGGTGTATTCGTTTCGCGGTCGGGTTGAGGTCTGCCATACGTACGTACTGGCGGTTACGGCCTATAAGTCGTGTTGATTCCGCGCTAGATAACCTCGATGACTTCCTCGAGTACATCTGTATCAACGAACAGAATGACGTGATCTCCCGGTCTGATTACGGTTGTTCCGCGAGGCGTCACGAGTTCACCGGAGCGAGCGATCGCACCGATAATGACTTCGTCCGGAAGGCTCGCCGTAGAATCCCTGATTTCGTGATCTGCGAGAGTACTCTCTTCGGTAACGACGATCTCGATCACTTCCGCACGATCGTGGTCAAGCAGTACGATTTTTTCGGTCGGAATCAATCGGGTAAAGCGAATAATTTCCTCGGCGGTCTCCTCGCGTGGATTGACAGTCACGTCGACGCCGGCAGCTTCGAACAGGTCGGCATACCCTCTGTCCTCGACGATAGCGATGGTTTCACCGACGCCGAACTGGCGGGCAACTAACGATACGAGTAAGTTTCGTTCGTCACTCGCCAATGCAGCGATGACGATATCGACATCCCCGATGTGTTCACGCTCCAGAAATACGACGTCCGCGGGATCCCCCTCGAGCACTGTCGTGTTCGGGAGTGCTTCAGCCGCGTTTCGAGCGCGATCGGGATCCTGTTCGAGTAACCGGGGACGATAGCCGTGTTCTTCGAACAGCCGAGCTATTTGAAAGCCGATCTCACTTGCGCCGGCGATAACGACCTCGTCGGTCGGACTTCGCGACGACAGTGAAATACGATTCGCGACGTTCGTAACGCCGCTAGCGCTTCCGATGACTACGATCCGATCGGTGGCCCGTATTACGGTTTCTCCGGTCGGAAGCACCAGCTCGTCGTCGCGGAAGATCGCTGCGACCGTGACCGATCTGTCCAGATCGATCTGGCGCACAGTTCGATCGACGAACGGACTCTCGGGGTTGACTTCGAACGCAGCCATTCGAACGAGACCGTTGGCGAACGTATCAACCTCCTGTGCAGCAGGGAGTCCTGCGATCCGAAACGCCGCTTCGGACGTCAACGAGTCCGTGCAGATCATGAAATCGACACCGAACGCGTCCGGACGGGCGGTCCACGTTTCGAAGAGCGTTCGACGTCTCACTCGAGCAATAGTGAACGCGTCGGAGATCATCGTTACGGTCGCACAAATAACGGTATTGACCTCGTCGTCGTCGGTACACGCGATCACGAGATCCGCCCGATCGATTTCGGCCTCGCGTAGTGTTTCGATATCTCGGCCGTCCCCGTGGACGGCGAGGACATCGTACGCGTACGCGAGTTCGTCGACGACCCGCTCGTCGCCGTCGACGATGACGACCTCGTGAAGGTCCGCGAGCGTCGCAGCGATCGCTCGTCCGACTTCACCAGCTCCGACGACCGTTATACGCATTGGACTCGTGTTCGACTGATACTCGAGTGGTGACTTGAGAGCGGCATCAGTGACCGTCATTGATTTCTATGGATCATCCGACAGACCGATCGACCGACCATGTGGTCGTCTCGTCCCGGATGTGTTCAGGTATAGAGTTCGTGGACCATTATGAGTTCCGTTCGTGGACGATTCTGTTCCCGGACAGTCCCGAATTCCGGTGCAACGACGACCGAGTCGATTACTATCGGTATCGATCCACCGTCGCTTCCAGGCTCAGTGGTGAACGCTGAGTAGTAATCGATACGAACTCTCACAGACGGTCGGACCGCCGTCCTCCAGACCGAAGACACGACAGCTTCCGATCTCGTCTCAGAGACTCTCAAATGGGGGCTGATACCGTCTGATAGATTTCTGACCAGCCAATCGTGTAGCTCGAGTGAGCCAGCCACCGTAACTGGGTCACACGCTCGTTCGATAGCACGAGAGAATTGTTCGATATAGCTGGATTATTATATTGAAGTACCGATTCAGGAATCACATCTCTGGATACGGTGCTCCCACAATTTTGTATAATACTCTGGATTTTGTATGGAAATATCGACACCAGCACACCTATTACATACATATGATTGTAATATAAATCGAATGGAAGCAAACGCAGACAACAGAATCCAATTATACTGTACTATTAAAAGTAGAGTTATCAAAACCTTCTTGCAGTGTCTGTAACGCTGTTCTGTCGGTGACCGATACCTTGATTACGACTGCTCACAAACGTTCGTATTCACATGGGAATGGGTAACTATGACCAGCGTGAGTACGAACGTCGCGAACGGACGATCTCCGAAATTGAGTCCGACTCGGACGACCAGCCGAACGAGTATCGAGGCAAAATAACGTTCGACGACAGCAGCTCGACCAGCGAACTTCTCGAGAACCTCCAACAGATGAAGTCGGAAGAATCGTGACAGAGTTGCTGAACGATAGCAGACCAAACGATTTATCTCTATTTGATTGGTACTGCTACGTATGGCGCTCGACGAAATCCTTAGTGGTGACCAGATCACTGGCCGTCAAGCTACGATGATCTTCTTCACATGGCTAACGCTGGTGTTAGCGGCTGGAATTATCCTGCTATTGATCACGAGAAGCACTGTTGGATAGGCTGCGATCGATTGACTGATCCGAAACGCGTTGCGTCTCGCTATCTCGCAACCTCGCGTTCTGCGACCGTTCCTCGAGATACTCGATCCCACCGGGAGGTGAACCAATATTCTAGTCAGTAGGGCGTTCCAAACACCCCAGTAAAATAGGTATAGATGTCATAGAACTAATTAATTGCTATTTGAAATGAGATTGTCTGCCGTCCTACTCGGTCATCTCGGGGCTGTCCGTTGATTCTGAACGCAGGATCCGTGAGTAGGAATCGTCAACCCGGTGACCTCGAGCAAATGTCGACATTTGTGAGAGGAGACCATTCGGGGAAACGCATATTGTCAGAATCGAGGGATCTCCGAATCTGGATACGGACCGATTGTTCCGGAATGGCAATTGCCGAGGATCCAGCGATCGATCTCGAGACATTCAAATCAGTCGTCGCACTACGGAATCGTATGGAAGAAGACGACTCTCGTGAACACGTTGTTCCAGGTAGTGAGAACGAACTACCCACGGCGGACGTCCGTGGATACGATTTCCGCGGGGAGTTCGACTTTCACGACCTTATTGCGTCTTACGAGACGACAGGATTTCAAGCGACGCAACTCGCCGAGGCCGTCGATATCGCCGAGCGAATGCAAGACGAAGAGGCGACGATCTACCTGACGTTCACCTCGAACATCATCTCCTCGGGATTGCGTGAAGTAGTTGCACACCTGGTCCGCGAAGGCTACGTCGACGTGCTCATTACTACGTCCGGGTCGCTGACGGAGGACGTTATTAAGACCGCAAAGCCATTCAAGATTGGCAAGTGGGATGCTGACGAGGCCGCGCTTCGCGACCGCGGCATCAACCGACTCGGTAATATTTTCGTCCCCTCCGATCGGTACGTATGGCTCGAGGAGTATCTCTACGACTTCTTCGACGATTTTTTCGCGGACGAAAAAGTGCGCACACCGACAGCGTTCGCACGAGAACTAGGCGAGACACTCGATGACGAGGATTCTGTCTTGAAACAGGCCGCGGACAATGATGTCCCCGTCTACTGTCCGGCGTTGACGGACGCCGAAGTTGGTAACTTCCTCTATTACTACCGGCAAGGATACGATTCGGAGGTTGGGATCGAGATTCTGGACGACTACGACTCGCTCATCGAAGACGGTTTGCTGGCGGAGACGACAGGATTGATAGCCGTCGGTGGCGGCGTGCCGAAACATCACGCAATCATGACGAATTTGTTCCGGGGCGGCGCGGACTACGTCGTCTACATTTCTACGGGAATGGAAGGAGACGGGTCGCTCTCGGGAGCGCCGCCCAACGAAGCAGTGTCGTGGGGAAAGATCAAAGACGAGCAAACGAACTACACGCAAGTCGAAGCCGAAGCAACGCTCGTGTTCCCGCTGTTAGTCGCGAGTGCGTTCGCGTAGTGGTGACTTCGTAGTCAGCGCCCCGATTCACACCGAATCAGCCCTTCCGAAGATGTTCACTACTCTCGTAATCAAATATTTGGATGTCTCTGATACCCGTGTGATTGTCATCACATCCATACAATTACCAGTATTGTGATTCTTGACAATCAATTAGAAAACGCGCGAATCCTCAAGATAGAGTATGTAATTATCCTCCAAAGGTAGGTGGAGCCAATACGACTAAACCGATTATGATGATTATCGAGTGAATCTCAAGTGTTACAGAGTCTGACTACTATAGTAACTATTAGAACTTTCTTCTCATAGGTTGTAGCTGAATGCAGTGGGCTATTTCGACGAAATCTCTGTCGAGGAATTGCAAGATCCCTTCGACAACGTGGAGGGAAAGAATCCGATACAATGAGTCTTAGCGACAAGTGCGTACAAAAAGCGTCACGAAGACTGAATTATCCGAATGGTACAATGTACAGCGATGGACTATCTATAGCTGGCCCAAGCGACTCGATATTGACGAGTCGCTTGGGTAGCCGTTACTGATACTCATCAATCTGGGAGAAGACAAGATCTTTCAGAAAAGGAGAAGAAAGAATTCGAAGAAACTGTCTACCAATCACCTCAAGAAGTTGGGATTGACGCGCCGGCGCTCGCCCAGCAGTATCTCGACGAAACCTATGATGGAAAATATTCAATCCCGAGTTGCCGGCGGTTGCTCAAAGAAGCGGGATTGGGCTATCAAGAACCACGTCGTACAGTCGCTGAATCTGACGCTGACAAGCAAAAAGCGTTCCGTGACGAACTCAAAAAGTAACGGAAAGTTGATGACACAGTAGTCTGTATCGATCAAACCAAGAAACCCGTGCAAGTCAAGCCGCGTACCGTGTGCTTTCTGCGCGGCACGCGGCCGACCGTCGAATTATTAGGACAACGCGACTGGACGTGTCTTTTAGGCGCGATCACCGTCTTCGGTGATCGCTTTTTCGCTCGGTTCGAAGAGTATGTTGCCGCAAATCACACGAAACATTTCATTCCAACATCATACATTGATATCGAAGATAGCTTGATCGTAATTCTGGACAAGCGCCGTGCTTTCGGGTGTAGACCGTTATGAATCCAGCGGCTAGTAACGACCTCGAGTCCGTCACGTTACCAACATCTTCTCCAGAACTGAATCCAGTCGAAGAGTAGCGGCGACAGCTACAAGCAACTCTTCGCAACCGGTTCTTCAGTCCATTACCGGGTTACCAACGGCGATCAACACCACTCTTACTCAATATCCATACCAAATCGGGTAAGAAATTCTAATTTCTTATGGAGTTAAGCCAGCTCGAGAAACGAGCAGACCGTTGACTAAAGTGGTTCAGATGGTCACAGATCCGCTCCGTGAGTGCTTCGCAGTTGATTTAGAAGCGGTTTTGGAGAGTGAGCGGACGAGCATCTCGGATAACCAAGAGTACCTGCGAGGTGGCGACCTTGTTCTTCGGAATTATGTAGCCAAGTCCGGCGAGCGACACGAGGTGAGGTGGTTGGTCGCGAATCAGCGGGATGATGACGACGTCGGTACGCGTTCGAGCGGACGACGGCGACTGAACTGCCCCGTCGTGACGGTGGGATCAAGGCCCTATTCAGGGCCAAAGTATTCGGCGTGGGTGCACTCTTGATCCAGCTCCGCCTCGGAGAGCACTTCGACGACCTCGTTGACGCACGAGATGAAGCCGAAAATGGAATTGTCGGCGTCGTTGACGCTTCTCAATCAGCTCAAGTGCGGCGACACCGAGTTCGATTTCGGTGTCGTCCTCGCGAAGGGACTCGAGAACTTCGGTTTCATCTTCCTGTAATGGACCATGGATGCAACCGGCAGTGATTCCGACGTGTGACGTTTCGTGAAACTCGATCACCATTTTGCCACCGTGACGTGGATACCCTGTTCGCTCGGCAGCTATGACTGTTGTGACCGCAAATTGAGCGTTGCCTGCGAGAGCTTGCTCAACTCGCCTGAGGACCTCGGATGTGGTACTCCACGAATCTGGCGCCGCGTGCACAGATTGGCTATTCGACCGGCACATATATGGTTATCGTTGGTCATTGTCATACCATGCCCATGGAAATAGAGATGACTCTGAATGGGACTGAACGAACGTTCGAAGCTGAACGCTCGGATTCGCTTCTCGATGTTCTTCGCCGCAACGGCTACACCGGGGCAAAACGCGGCTGTGACACGGGAATTTGTGGGTTCTGTACCGTGACTGTTGATGGCGAACCCGAACGCTCCTGTATCAAACCGGTCGCGACAATAGACGGGACGGCGGTCGAGACGATCGAGGGGATCGGTACCCAGGATGACCTCCATCCTATTCAAGCGGCTTTCGTCGACAACGCCGCACTCCAGTGTGGATTCTGCATTCCGGGGATGATCATGCAGTCACGAAGCCTGCTCGCGAACAATCCCGATCCGACTGAAGCCGAGATTCGCGAGGGGCTCGCAGGCAACCTTTGTCGGTGCACCGGCTATGAGAAGATCATCGATGCTGTGCAGGACGCCGCTGAACGAATGAGTGGCGAGCAGACCGTCGTTACCGATGGTGGCGACTTGACTCACGAGACAGCAGGGTGTTCAAGCCAGGATTGGAGCAGGGGTGAGTGCGATGAGTAAGCCAAATGGCCCGCAAGACGACGACAGTCATCAGCGGCTCTCCTCCTCCGCCGAAGCCGAGCATCCGCTCGAATGGGACGAGAGCCCAAACAATCGCAAATCGAAGAGCGAGCGGCAGGCAATCTCCAGGCGCGAGGAGAAGACCGACGCTCGAAAGATCGTTACAGGCGAGTCGAAATACACCGCCGACTACGCGCTACATTTCCCGGATCTGGCGGAGGCATCGATCCTCCGTTCGGATATTGCACACGGGTACGTAACCGAAATCGATACGAGTGACGCCGACGCAATGGACGGGGTTTACGCGGTCATCACGCCGGATTCCGACGAGGTTCCTGACGCGATGTATACGTCTGCGGGACAGTCGTATCCTGAACCAAGCCCGTGGGACCTGAACGTTCTCCGGCGAAAGGTGCGCTATGTCGGCGATCCAATCGCTGCTGTGGCGGCCACAGATACCCAGACAGCCAACAAAGCTCTCAGAGCGATTGATGTCACGTACGAAGAGCTAGACGCCGTTCTCGATCCAGAAGAGGCGATGGAGCCTGATGCACCACAGATCCACGATCCCGATCAGGTGGAAAACATCCAGCCGGGTGCGGACTACGAACGGAACATCGAAGCCCATACCGAAGGCGAGATCGGCGATGTGGACACGGCATTCGAGGAGGCAGCGACCAGGGACGACTGGTTCGTTACCGAAACCGAGTGGAAAACACCGTATCAATCCCACTGCGTTCCCGAACCGCATACGACCATTGCACATCGCGATGAGGATAACCGCTTTCACCTCATCACCAGTACGCAGGTCCCGTACCATACACGTCGACAACTCGCACATCTGTTCGATGTCCCAATTCGGGATATTCGGGTAACGAAACCGAGAATTGGTGCCGGATTTGGCGCCAAACAGTCGATGCTGATCGAACCCATTACAGTAGCGCTGATGCTCGCCGCGGATCGTCCCGTGAAACTGGAGACGACGCGTCGCGAGCAGTTCTACGCCATGCGCTTTCGACGCTCTGCTCGCGTCCAAATGCGAAGCGTCGTGACCCAGGATGGAGCGATCAAGGCGTTCGATATGTCGGCAGTTACGAACGCAGGTGCGTACGGCCCACATGGGCTAACTGTAACCAGTTCTATTGCGACGAAACCGCTGCCACTGTACACGCATACACCGAATATCCGGTTTGAGATGAAAGCCGTCCATACTAATCTCCCAATTGGCGGTGCAATCCGCGGCTATGGGGCACCCCAAGGCCATTTTGCACTCGAGGGTCACATGGACGAAGTAGCCAACAAACTAGGACTTGATCCCATTGTCCTTCGCTCACGGAATCTCATTGGGAACGGCGATCTCGATACTGCGTCGGGTGTCACCACAGATGGTGAGCATGTTCGTCGGATCCGCTCGTGTGGTATCAACGATTGTATCGAACGCGGGAAGGCCGCAATCGGCTGGGAAGACGTCAAGCAGCCCGAAGAGGACCATCTCCACCGAGCCTGTGGTGTTGCTCTCACTGCCCAAAAAAGCGGTGTTGCAGGCGACGAACTCGGCGCTGCCCATATCAGGATGAACGAGGACGGATCGTTCATCCTCCAAACGGGCGCTGTCGATATCGGTCCCGGCGCGGATACTGCGATGGCACAGATCGCTGCGGAGGTGCTCGGTGTCCCACCCGAAGACGTTCTCGTTCAGGCATCGGATACGGATATCTCGCCGTTCGATTACGGAGCGTACGCGTCTTCGACGACGTACGTTACCGGAAGCGCGGTCAAAAAAGCCGCCGAGGATGCGCGAGCGCAACTACTCGAGTTCGCCTCACAGATGCTTGATGAGCCAGTAGAGAATCTCCAAGCCCGCGATGGAGCAGTCCGTTCCACACAGACGGGAGATTCGGTCACGATAGAGGATATCGGCTACGAGTCGATCTACGGCGACAACGTGCGTGCGCAGGTAATGGGCCAGGCGAGCCACTGCACGGACGAATCACCGCCACCATTCGGCGCACAGTTCGCCGACGTGACCGTCAACGAGCACACCGGTGAATTCGAGATCCATCAACTCGTATTCGCGGTCGACTGTGGCGTCGCGATCAATCCAGACCTCGTGGAAGGACAGGTCGAGGGTGCGATGCATATGAGTTACGAGTTCGCGGTGTCTGCGGGACTCTCGTTCGAGAACGACGGGACGCCGGAAACCCTCGGGTTCCGCGACTACGGGATGCCGACGACAGCGGACCAGCCTCCCCTCGAGTCGATCCTCGTCGAGACACACGAGCCGACGGGGCCGTTCGGCGCAAAATCTGTCGCCGAGATCCCCGTTAACGGTGTCCCGCCGGCGCTGAGCAATGCGATTCACAGCGCCGTCGGCGTCAGGATAACCGACCTTCCAATCACCGCTGAGAAGATTCGAGCGAAGCTTGACACCGACTAGCTAACGCGGTATTCGTACTGATGACGGATGCTACCGCACTCTTGTTACGATGTTCGAGATTGGTACGGTACTCAGGGCATTACGGTACTCAGTTTGGTACGATACTCAGGGTATTACGCTACTCAGTTTGGAACGGTGCTTAGGTTAGTACGGTACTCAAGGAGCTGAAGTAACGACCGTGCCCTGTTGGAACCGCACTCGCCACGGAACGGGAATCGCAACGATTGATACGGAATTCTCTACTGTTCTCACCGATATCGCATCACTGGAGACCGCAGAGAGGTGATAACTCGCAGATTCGACTCCCTTCAGACCACAGGATTCAGTGGTAGCCAAATAGCCCTGAGCTAGATTAATCGTCGTCGACTGGCTCGGAGACTGGCGGAACGGTGTCGGGTGCGTCGAAGATGGGACTGGAGTCTCCCGGAACGAACGTGTTCAAGAGGAGTGCCGTGAGGCCAGTGATGATTACTGCCTCTCCGAAGAACGTTTGTGCGCCGGGAGGAAGTCCGGCGAGTGCTTCAGGAACGGTTTCGACTCCTAGTCCGAGTCCCAGCGCAGTGGCGATGATCACCATGTTTCGGCGGTTCATCTCGATATTCAAGAAGAGCAACCGCATCCCGCTCGCAGCCACCATTCCCACCATGACCAACACCGCACCGCCGAAGACTGCATCGGGGATCGTCGTCACGATTGCTCCGATCTTCGGGACGAGGCCAAGAACGACGAGAACGATGCCTCCAATACCGACAATGTGTCGGCTCATGATGCCGGTAAAATTGATGATACCGACGTTTTGGGAGAACGAAGTCTGCGGGAACGATCCGAAGACGGCTCCGATCGCACTAATAAATCCGTCAGCGAAAATTCCACCGCGAAACTCATCACTTGTTGGATTCCGCCCTTCTGCAGCGGTGATACCGGACATGTCTCCGATCGTTTCCATTCCTGAAACGAGAAATAGAAACGCGAACGTGAGGAGTGGAACGGCTTCGAAGCTGAATCCGAACTCGCCGGGCGTGGGTACTGCGAACCACGCTGCGTCCGCGACTGGGCTGAAGTCAACGACACCGAGTCCGATCGCGATAACGTAACCAGCGCTAATGCCAATGAGAATGCTCATCATTCGCCAGACGCCTTTCAGAAGCAGGTTAAACAGGACAGCGATGAGCAAAACGGTTAAAGCGAGCGATAAGTTCTCAACTGAGCCAAAATTGTCTGCTCCAACTCCGCCTGCGGAGTATTCCATTCCGACTGGGATGAGATACAGTCCGATGATGATTACGATGAGGCCCGTAACGAGCGGTGGAAAAAACGACTTGAGTCGCTTAAACTGCCAACCAAGCAAAAAGGGAACCACAACTGCTGCAACGACAATCGATCCAAAGACAGTATCAAGACCAGAACTTGCTCCGATAGAGCTCATTGCCCCGACAAAGGCAAAACTGGTACCCATGACGATGGGGAGTTTTGCACCAACCGGGCCGATAGTGTACGCCTGAACGACGGTCGCTATCCCGGCAAATAGAATCACCATTTGGACCAAATACGTTGTGTCGGCAGCGTCTAGTCCTATGGCTCCCGCGACGACGAACGCGACTGCCGTCGAGGGGACAATCATGACGGACACATGTTGCAGTGCAAGGAGAATCGATGCTGGTAACGGCGGTTTTTCATCGAGACTGTACGCTAACTCTATTCCATCCCCATTTTCGCTGGACATTCTTCAACAAAGAATCTCCATGTAATGTGTTAAACCTTTTCATTGGTTGCTATTCGAACACTAGTGGAGGATTCAACGGACAAACGTCGAGTTTTATCCCCCGTCTCACTCACATGTTCAACATATACAAACAAGGTTTTTACATTATATTAATATGATACGACTGACCAGTTTTTGGAGGGAACTATGCCGAAAACTTACAGATGTATGAATGTAATCTGAATGGGCAGGAAAAACAATTGTCCAACTCGGAGAGTCTGCTCGTGATGTACGAGAACACTCTAGCAATGGAGAACTGCGTGTGAAAACTAATTATTCCGCTGATCGGTTAGATAACTACAACTGACTTCAAGTGCCTTCGTTGATTATTTCGGAACTTCTTCTATGCATATTGACGTTCACTTCGATAACGTTCGCTGTCTTTGTTACTAGATCACTGATTTTCTGGTACGCTGAGTCGTCCTCAAACATGCTTTTGGGACCAGAGACGCTCAACGATCCTCTTACGATTCCATCACGAGATCTAATCGGAGCACCGATAGCTTGGAACCCCTCGATCTCTTCTTCGTTATTGTGCGAATACCCTTGCTCACGAATGTCCGCTATCTCTTCGAATAAACGATCCTTACTAGTTATCGTGTGTTCGGTGCGAGCGGGAAGACCGTGGTGGTCGGTGATTGTTTCGACCCGCTCTCGTGGAAGATATGCGAGGATGGCTTTTCCTGAAGCGGTGATATGTAGATAGTCTCGTTGCTGGAATTTGGCCATCTGATAGTCGTCCCCAACTGCCTGTTCCCCTTTCGATTTATACAAATTGTGTCCACGTCCGTTCTCTTCGACCACCAAATGTGCGTACTGCCCCGTTTCCGCAGCTAAGCTATCTATCTCGCTTTTGCCTATCGTGTAGAGAAGGCTCTGATTCCGAACATACTCTCCGAAGATCAGCATATCATACGACAACTGGTACTCCTTCCCGTCCTTTCTAACGAGCCCTCCCTGTTCAAGGGATTTAAGATAGGTATACGTGGTACTCTTCGACTCATCGAGATGGTCGGCGAGTTCTGTGACACCTGCACCATCTAACTGCATCAGGGTACGTATAATATCGATTGCGTTGAGCACAGTGGTCAGTGTGCGTGGATCGGATGGCGTGTCTTCAGTTGTCATAACACAGTATCTGTAACAAGCCTCCTTCAATATTCTGCCGATGTTCAATATATACGAACGCTCTATTCGGTGTTTGCTTACACCACTGCCGTTGATCCCGTCGGAACTGTTCAACCAGTGCAATCAAT
>NZ_JASJOC010000021.1 GCF_030068615.1 Halostagnicola sp. A-GB9-2
CCTCGACGTTCGACTGCACATCGCCGAACACCTCCGTGAAGAACTCGGCGAGCGGTTCAAGCCGCCACAGACGTTGCGTCGGAAGGTCAGGGCGGGCAACCTCGGAAAGAAGTCCGGCGAGGGGTTCTACGTCTGGGAGGACGGCGAACGCATCGACACGAGCGGCGATCGGGACCAGCGTCCCGACTAACAAATCTTCGCAGAGCGAACGACGGAGGATGTTCGCAGCCGGAACAAGTCCGTCGCCGTTTTCGACTATCGTACGAGTGCTCCCGTCTCAAATCGGGATACTAGATGATTGAGAGTCGTTGCCCCGCGTTTTGTCTGTCGGCCACCGGCTCGACCACCCGAAAAACATCAGGAAAGAACTATACATTCGGATCAAACACACTGAACGGTTCCGCTCTCCGGATGTATCAGTATCAATATAGTGTTTAGCACATACCACTGTCATCGATAGAACGAGCGTGTGGATTCCCGACTGTGACTACCGGAGAGAGTCACACCGCTGACCACGGACTCGTCCCCGAATTCGTTCGTCTACAGTCTCTCAACCGACGTGATGCTTTGGACTCGTATTTAGCTTCTTCAGAACTAGTTACTCGAGTAGTACGTCCGTTCCTGCTATCGATTTGGACAGTGGCTCGACCAATTCGAAATCTGGGCGCTCTCCCCCTTCTCGCTCGCCCCGAGCGCTTTCGGGACCCTACGATGGCGTCCATCTGCCACCGCGTCTTGAGCGGCCGTCCGATGCGCCATCCCCACTGTGGGACTGTGAACTCGTTTTCCGTGCCGGCTCGTAGCGCAGTCCCGCTTCCTTCATCAGCCGCCGACAGCTCGGGATCGAATACTCGATATCGTACGTTTCCTCGAGATACCGTTGTGTCAATTCGGGCGTCCAGGCCGACGCGTCGTACCCAACTGCTGTCGGCGTCTCGTGGAGCGCTTGTTCGAACCGCTCGCGTTGCTCTTCGGTCAGCTTTCGAGGCCGTCCGGACCGATCCGCATCGATGACGGCCTGGGTAAGCGACTCGGACTCCAGGCGCTTGAGCCAACTGTAGATCGTCCGGCGTTCGACGTCGTACCACTCAGCGAGTTCAGTCTGCGTCACCCCGTTTTTGTACGCGATTGCCGCTAGCAGCCGCATCGTCGGCTTCTTCCCCTCGACCTCCTCGAGCGCTTCCTGAAGTTCCTCGAGAGAAAGTTCGTTCAGATGTTCCATTAGTGTGTTGTACTCGTGTGGGCAGTTAATTCTAATGATTTCACTGGAAAGCACTACTCCGAAAGATCCTTTCCGAAAAATAACGGTAGTAAACGAAATCTGGGAGAACGACGAATATGTATCCAATTTGGTTGGAATCGAATACTGACTCTCAGTAGCCGAGTTAGCCAGAGATTACACTCCGCCTCGTCCGGACGCCGGTAGCTACTGTTGTGTGGATTGACCTGTGCTTTGTGATGGATTGCCAGTTGATATTAACACCGAATCGGACGGACATATGAGGTTTCTGCATCTATCGGTAACAGTAAGGAAGGTGGTGAGACGAAGGTGAGTTCGTGATAGTTCGGCACCGATGTCGATACTACCTCCGCCTTCGAACCGTCAACAAGCAGCGCTCCCCACAGTCAACAATTTCGAGTCCGCTGATCGTGCTGGTACCCTACGTTCGTGCTGAGGCCGTGGAGCCGCAATTGGCGAGCGATCTCCGCAATGTCTTCGGTACCCGTGAAAGCGAACAGTCCGTCCAGGTACGGAAGAGACACGGCCATTCCCCCTGCAGTCGGTTCGTACATAGGGGATGCAGCCAACGGGTTCAACCACAGGAGGGCAGACGACAGGCGCGCGAGCCGTGCGACCCCCGCCTCGAGCCGGTCGATTTCGTCGACCTCCAGGCCGTCGCTGATCACGAAGACCGTCGTCGTTCGGTCGACCGCGTACGGGTGAGTTCGTCGTACCGATTCGATCGCGTGACCGATTCGGGTCCCACCGCCCCACTCCGTTTCCACACGCCGTAGTGCGCGGGCGGCGTTGGCAGTTGATTGTGCCTGGAACTGCGCGGTGACTTCCCGAACGCTGGTGTCGAAAAAGAATATTCGGACGCTTCGCCACGCGTCGGACACCGATCGGAGAAATCGAAGGAGGAATTCTCGATCGATCGTATCGAGGACGGATCGACTGACATCGACCAGTAGCAAACACCGCACTCCCGTCGTCCGGCGAGTGTGGCGGGGAATATCGGCAACGGTTCCGCCCGTGGCGAAGCTTCGCCGAAGCGCTCGTCGCATGTCGACCCTGTTGCCGCCGGTCGTGCGGTCCCATTGTCTGCCCCGAAGTGTCGCGATTGCACGCGTCATTTTTCGTACCGCCTCGTCTAGCCGTTCGGCGTCGGCTACAGCCGCCTCGTCGACCAGTTCGGGGGTGCCGGTTCGACTGTACGACGATACGGTCGATCGAACGGAGTCGTTCTCGCTGTTTTCAGCATCGATACGGCGGCGGGAATCACTCGAGTGCGACGACTGTTCGGATCGGTCCTCAGTCTCGTTGGATTCGTCGCCCCAGTTTTCCACCCCTGTATCCTCCGTCCGGTCGGTTGCGGGATCCGAACCGAGCGACCCGGAGTCGCACACGTCGTCGGATCGGTGCGGGCTCTCCGCCGCCGACGTGGCTGTCCGTCCGGACTCGCCTCGAGAGCGCTCACGTTCGCTGATCCCCGAACCGGCCAGATTCGTCAACCGCTCCCAGAACGGCGGGAAGAGCTCGTCGAAAACGTCCGTGTCGGTCCGTCGAGAGACGAGCGTTGTGCGTAGTGCGACTCGAACGCGTTGCCGGTCTCCGAACCCGACGACCGTGAGCGCCCGCATCGCGTCGATCCCCGCGTTCGCTGGGACGTCCGCGCCGGCGCGTCGCAGGTCTCGAACGAAGGTCGTAACGTGCGATAGGATGCGATCTCGAGCCGTGTCAACGTCCAAATCCAGATCGGGACGTTCGGTCCGTCTGTCGTTCACAGCTCCTCACCGGTGGTCCGTGCGTTTTCGCCCGCCGATAGGAGTGTTTCGACGAACTCGTTGTCGACGCGATTCGTGTCCTCGACCTCCTTGAGCAAGAGTCCGAGGGTGTGTTCGATGTCGGACCGAGAAAGCCCGTCATCATCGCCTTCTCGAAGTTCGGCGATCGCGCGCGCCCAGTCGAGCGTTTCGGCGATACCCGGTTGCTTGAGGAGCGTCTCATCGCGCAATCGCTGGGTGACGCCGACGAGTTCGGCGACCGTGTCACCGTCGAGTTCCGGGACCTTGCGCCGGACGATCTCCCGTTCCTTCTCGAAGTTCGGCGTTCCGATGTGGAGAAACAGACACCGTCGCTTCAACGCGTCGCTGAGCCCTCGAGTTCTGTTCGACGTGATGATCACCACCGGCGGTGTCTCGGCCCGTACCGTCCCGTACTCGGGGATCGACAGCTGAAAGTCCGACAGGAATTCCAAAAGGAGCGCTTCGAACTCCTCGTCGGCTCGGTCGACCTCGTCGATGAGCAACACCGGCGGCGTTTCTCCGTCCTGGTTGATCGCGCACAACAGCGGCCGTTCCAATAAATACGCTTCGTCGAAGACCGTCTCGCCGTCGGTCACACCGCGCTCGTCGGCCTGAACGGAGAGGAGCTGCTTCGTGTAGTTCCACTCGAAGAGCGCGTTCTCGGCTGTCAAACCCTCGTAACACTGGAGCCTGATGAGTTCTGTGTCGAACCCTTCCGCGAGCACCTTTCCCAGTTCCGTCTTGCCGCCCCCCGGCTCGCCTTCGACGAGAAGGGGTTTCCCGAGACGGAGCGTGAGCAAAAGCGTCGTCACGACATCGTCTTCTGCGACGTAATCCGTCTCGTCGAGAACCGTTCGAAGAGCTTGCTCCGTGAGGTCGGTAAACGCCGACGACCGATCGTGAGAACCCATTTTCCGTAGTATCGACCCCGACCATCAAAAATACTCTGACTGGTAAAACTCCAATCGAACCGATCCGATCGCTCGCCTGTTGACGTCCCTCTGAGAAGTCGTCTCTCTCGGAGGGGAATCTCCCCCATTACGGGGATCTTTCGGTCTTCCGCGACCGCTTGTCAGCAAGTCAGTTGCGAATTTTCGCCTTTCGTCGCTGCGGTTCTCAGCGAACGTGTTCGATCAGGAAAAGCGCTCCTGAAGATTATTCAACCCTCCCGTGAAGACAGGGGTGAGATTTTCCTTCGCGTCGTCCATGGTGCCGTCTTCGACGTCGAAGTACCCGACCCACTTCGCGAGCGTCCGATCGGTTTCGGTGATCGGGATCAGCCGCAACTCGCTGTGATAGTTGGTCTTGGCCCCGCCGCCCTCGAGAATGGTGTACTGATAGAATCGATCCGCATCCGAATGCGCGACGAGGCGTTCGCGAACGGTCTTCTCTCCCGCCTGGAAATTCCGGACCGACCCGACACGGTCGCCCGGACCGTCTTCCTCGAGCGTGCAGTCGGTGATGACCGGATGCCACTCGTCGATACGACCGAAATCGCGGACCGTCTCCCAGACGTCTTCCGTCGACTCTGGAATCACTTGGGAAACGAGTACCCTCGGTTGATACGTCATGTTGTGCTTGTTATATAATAACAAGACAGATATTAAAGATGGCGGTGTAACGGCAGTCGTTCCAACCCGTAGCCCTCACGACGGTGAATCTCACGACGGTAACCTGGTTACCGAAGCCGAGCGCTCACGATTCGAGCACGGCGAAAAACCGGGCGGGCGAGCCTTCCCCGCCTTCGACCTTGATGAACGGCCCGTAAAACGGAACTCGAGCGTCCGCGGGAAGTTCGGACAGATTCGTGAGGTGTTGCATGAGTATCGCACCGTTCTCGAGGATGACCTTATGCACCTGGAAATCCGCCGAGTCGAATTCCGGAAGGCGAGCCGGATACTCGCTGAAACAATCGAATCCGACGGCTTTCGCGCCGTTGTCGACGAGCCACTCGGCCGCCTCCGGCGCGCAGTAGGGTGAGTCGTCGTAATAGGTCGGATACTCTCCCCACGCTTTGTCCGTCCAATCGGTTCGAATCAGCACGATGTCGCCGTCACGAACGTCGGCCGCCCGCTCCATCACGGCCGCTTTCGTAATTTCGTCGTTCGGACCGGTCTCGCTCAGGTCGACGACGAAAGCATCGCCACAGACTCGGTCCAGCGAAACGTCCGCCGCCGTCTCTCCATCTTTTACCGTGTGTCGCTCGAAATCGACGTGTGATCCCGTGTGAAGGAGCATATCCACTTCGCTACTCTGCCAATGCCCGGGCCCTTTCGTGTGCGTTGTCAACTCGAGGTTTTTGTCTACGGACGGCGGGCTCAGCGTCTCTTCCCCGATAGGGACCGTCAGGTCGACGATTCTCGTCACGGTTCGTCCCCTCCGTCCCGATTCTCCGCGACGGGGGGTTCTTCCGAAGATTCTTTTTCGTCCTCCAGCGCGCGGAGTACCACCTCAGGAGTTACCGGTATCTCCGTGATCTGAACGCCGATGGCGTCCTTGATCGCATTGACGATCGCCGGGATCGGTGGAGTCGCGGACATTTCCCCGATTCCTTTCACCCCGTACGGGCCGGTCTGGGACGGTATCTCCAACACCTCGTACTCGATATCCGGGACTTCGCTGGGCCCCGGAAGACTGTATTCGCCGAAGCTTCCCGGCTTGTGATCGATGTCGGGATAGTACGGATCCGTGGTTTCGTACAGCGCGTGTGCCATTCCCATCCAAGCGCCGCCGATAATCTGTCCGTCGACCAGTGCGGGGTTTACCATCTGCCCGATTTCGTAGACGGCCTTCACCGTGAGGACGTCCACTTCGCCGGTCTCGGTATCCACCTCGACTTCCGTCACCACGGTCGCGTGAGCTTCGGTCGAGTCAGGATCCATCTCGCCGGTTTCGGGGTCGACGTCGCTCTTCGGTTTGAATCCGATGCCCCGCCCCGAGATGGTTCGACCCTGCTCGAAGTGGGCGGCCATCGCCGCGTCCATGACGCTGATCGAGCGATCCGGCGCACCCAGGACGTGGATGTTTCCGTCGCCGTCAGGCTCGAGATCGCTTGGTGCCGCTTCTAACTCCTCGGCCGCGACCTCCATGAGGACGTCTCGAGCCTCGTCAGCGGCGTCGATGACGGCGTTTCCGGCTCGGTGCGTCCCGCGGCTGGCGAACGTCCCCATACAGTGTGGCCCGGTGTCCGTATCTCCGGTGTCGACGATGATGTTGTCGACCGGGACGCCCATCGCGTCCGCGGCGATTTGTGCCATGGCCGTCTTCAACCCCTGACCCAGATCGGTGCTCGAAAGGGTGACGACGAAGTTTCCCGTGGTGGTGCTGTGGATCAGCGCCTGGGTGGGATCGCCGCCCAGGTTCATGCCGGTCGGATAGTTGACCGTCGCGAGACCGGTTCCACGACGTTTAGACACGGCTATCTCCCTCGTTGTCTTGTTCTTTAAAAGAACTCATCGTCGCATATTCGGGCGGCAGGTCGCGGCCCACCATCTCGGCCGCTGACTGCATCGTTTCGATGAGCGTTGCATCTTCGACTTCCTTTCGGTGGGGCGTGACATCGCCGTTCTGATAGGCGTTTTTAAAGCGCACTTCCCAGCGATCTAGTCCGAGCTCGTCGGCTATTTTATCCATCTGTCCTTCGACGGCGAACGAGGCGGGAGTGACGCCGAAGCCTCGCATAGCGCTGCTCGGCTGTTTGGTCGTGTACACGCAATAGCAGTCGAACTTGGCGTTTGGAATGTCGTAGGGTCCGCCGACGTTGGCGGCGTGTTTCGTTACGGCGTAGGGAGTGTGACGATTGTACGCACCGGCGTCGGCGTAGCTGGTGACCTGTCGGGCGACGATTTCGCCGTCGTCGGTGACGCCATCCTTGTAGTACATGCGCCACGCTCCGCGGGGTGAGGAGACCTGCATCTCCTCTTCTCTCGTGAACTTGTACTGGACCGGATAGCCGGTTTTCTTGGCGGCCAGCGTCGCCAGCGGTTCGACGATCACGTCGACCTTCCCGCCGAACCCGCCGCCGACCGTTCCGCCGACAAACTGGAGTTTGCTGAACGGAACGTCGACGATCATCGCCGTGTTGTCCAGCGAGAAATACAGCGCCTGCGTGTTCGTATAAACCGTAAACCGGCCGTTGGATTCGGGTTTTGCGATGGCGGCGGTTGTTTCGGTTGGGGCTTGCTCGATGGGACTGGTCTGGTAGCGCTCTTCGATGATGTGATCTGCTTCCTTGAACCCCTTCTCGACGTCACCGTATCGAACCCGCCGACACTCGTGTCCCTCGTACTCGAAGTAGTTCGTTCCCCACTCCTTCAAGGTCGGTGCGTCGGGCTCTAGGGCTTCCTCGACGTCGAACACGGCCGGCAGTTCCGTCAGGTCCACCTCGACCTTCGACGCGGCTTCCATCGCGGCGCGTTTGGTGTCGGCGACAATCGCGGCGATAGGCTCTCCCTGGTATCGGACCCTTTCTTCGGCGAGGAGCGGCTCTTCGTTCGGACCGATGTCGATCAGCCGCAAAATGGTGTAGATGTTGTTGGGAACGTCTTCGTGAGTCAGCGCGGTGACGAACCCTGATACCGCCTCTGCCTGGGAAGTGTCCACCGCCTCGATCTCGGCGTGTGGAACCGGACTGCGGACGACGTGAAGGTGCTTCAAATCCGGAAACGACCGGTCGTCGACGAATTCGGTCTGGCCGGTTACGTGGCCGTCTCCGTCTCGGCGGCGAACCGACGTTCCGACCGAGCGCAGTTCCTTCATGCTCCGTCATCCCCCTGGCCGTTCATCGACTCGGAAGCCGCTTCGATGGCATCCACGATCGGGTCGTATCCCGTACACCGGCAGACGTTTCCCGAAATCGCGTCCTCGATTTCCGCTCGAGAGGGGTCCGGGTTCCGCTCTAAGAGCGCCTCGGCGGTCATGATCATTCCGGGGGTACAGTATCCACATTGCATGGCGAAGTGATCGCGGAACGCTTCCTGAACGGGTGCTAACCCGTCGTCCGGCGTTATTCCTTCGAGCGTAGTGATCTCCGTTCCGACCGCGGCTTCGGCCGGAAGCAAACAGGACACGATCGGTTCGCCGTCCACGAGAACGGTACAGCTCCCGCAGCCGCCCTGTTTGCAGCCGGTTTTGGTTGCCATGTTGCCGAGCTTGTTTCTGAGAACGGACTGAAGCGGCTCCATCGGATCGACGATCTCTTCGACTGTTCGCCCGTTTACCGTTAATTCGACGATTTTTCCACTCATTTTGTTTCTTCCTGGTTGCGAAGTTCACACAGCGCGTTCGAGAGGTGATGGCGAATCATCTTTCGACGATACCACGCGCTCGCTATAGCATCCTCGGGCGGATCAGCTCCCTCGGCAGCCGCCTCGGCGGCCCGTTCGATCGCGTCGCGTTCGAGACGTTCCCCCTCGAGGATGTCCTCCGCTTCGTGCATCCGTACGGGGTGCGGTCCGGCACCGTTCAGTGCGATACGGACCGTTTCGACGACGCCGTCTTGTCGCTCGAGATTGACCGCGACCGTCACTATCGCTCGAGCCGGCTCCTGGCTACGGGTGTACTTCGTGTACGTCGTGTCTCCATCGATCGGCGGAAGGCGAACCGCCGTGACTAACTCGTCGGCCTCGATCGCGGTCGATTTTGGACCCGCGTAGAACTCCGACAGGGAAATCCACCGCTGTTCGTCCCGCTGTTGGACCTCGATCTCGGCATCGAGAGCCAGCAGGGCGACGGCGAAATCACCGAGCGGCGGCGGAGAAAAGAGATTCCCGCCGACGGTTCCCATGTTTCGAATCGACCAGCCGCCCGTGTGGCGTGCGGCGTCTCGTAGAAACGGCTCGTCGATTTTCTCGAGAACCCCCGTCAGGGTGAGCGTTGCACCGAGCGTTCGTTCTCCGTTCGACGATTCCACGAAATCGAGATCCAGGTCTCGAATGTCCATCACGCGGGCCGGAAACGTCTTGCCCTCGTTGATCGCAGGCATGGCGATGGTACCCCCAGAAATGATGTCGAGGGACGATCGGTACTCCGCTGACAGATCGAGCGCCTCCTCGAGCGTTTCGGGGCGATAATACGCCTCGATAGTCATTTCACCACCACCAATTGTCTACGAATGGCATGGTAATTGTAAACATCTCTAAACAGTGGGTCAACCCCGGTCCAATTAAATCTTGTGCACAGTCGGACCGGTGAACAAGGGGCACACGCTGTGCTCTTCCGTTTCTGGCGGTTTCGATGGGGACGGTGTCCCTGACTATACGTGCTATTACGTCGCCGATGTGACGGTTCGAACGCTCCATTCAGGTCGTCGATATGACGGTTCGAACGCCTCATCCCAGTCGTCGCTTTGGGGTCTCGGAACGACGAAACTGTTTCTCATACTGCCGGCTGTACCTCCGTGAAGATTTTCGCATCCCCGGGGCGACGAGAACTATGAACGACGTACAGCCGGCAGTATCAGTCGATCCGGGCGCGAGCACTGGCCTCTATATCGCTTCGGTCTCCCACTCGGTGTCAGGGATGATCGCATCCGCGTCGATCTCGATCACGGATGTCTCGTCTACCAGCGCGTTGACTTCGACGAGCGTACTCGCAGGGTAGTGTTCCCGGACAAAAAACTCGTGACGGACGTCGTGAACCGTTTCCAGAGCTTCTTCGTTCATGTACGGTTCTTTGATGTATACCCGAACGCGAACGACATCCTTCATGCTCCCGCCGAACTCTGCGACGATGTCCGCTATGTTGTCCAAGACGTCCCTGGTCTGTGCTTCAAGACCGGGTTCGCCCGAGATAATCCCCGAAACGAGCACACGCGTGTGGGTGGGCGCTTCGATCGCGACACCGTCCGAATACGCGACGTCGTGTTCGGCCCAATCGCCGGTTTCCGGATTACTAGCTGTCTTTTTCATCGGCCGTTGGAGACTAAGACGGACCTTCGTATATAAGTTGGCTGGTCGAAACGTTCGGGGAACCGACTCGAAGCCGCCGTCGGAGCGCGGTTTCGTGGTTACACGCTCGAGACCCGAACGCACCGATTATCGCACACTGAGTCAGACGTTAAACGATTCCGGTACGAATCTTTTTATACGTTTGCGGTCATTTTTTGTTCATGGATGTAGGTGTCCTGACGGTTGCACTCGCTGATGAATCGCTCGAAGACTGCCTGGCGTACCTCTCCGACCGCGACGTCGGTGCCGTCGAACTCGGATGCGGCGGTTTCGTCGGCGACGATCACCTTCCCGCTCAGGAGTATCTCGACGACTCGGACGCACAAGCCACTCTGCGCTCGCGCCTCGAGGAACACGACCTGTACGTGTCCGCACTGGCCACCCACAACAATCCGTTGCACCCGGACGAAGACCGTACACGAGAGGCTGACGAAGAACTCCGAAGCGCGATCCGATTGGCCGATCAACTCGACGTCGACACCGTCACGACGTTCTCGGGGTTGCCCGCCGGCGGGCCGGAAGATTCGGTTCCGAACTGGATCACGGCTCCGTGGCCGGGCGAACACCTCGAAGCGCTCGAGTATCAGTGGGAAGTGGCCGACTCCTATTGGAGCGACATCGCGGCGTACGCCGACGATCACGGCGTCGACGTCGGCCTCGAAATGCATCCGAATATGCTCGTGTACGAACCGCACGGGTTGCTCGAACTTCGCGAACGAACGAACGATCGGATCGGCGCGAACGTCGATCCGTCACACCTGCTCTGGCAGGGCATAGATATCGAGTCCGCGATTCGAAAACTCGGACGGGAGGACGCAATCCATCACTTCCACGCCAAAGATACCAAAGTGTACGACGACAATGTCCGCGAAAAAGGGATTCTCGATACGACCCCATACACCGAGGAGATCGACCGATCGTGGCTCTTCCGATCGATTGGGTACGGCCACGGCGAGGAATTCTGGAAAGCTGTCGTCTCGACGCTTCGCATGGTTGGGTACGACGGCGCGCTCTCTATCGAACACGAGGACTCGCTCACGTCTTCGCGCGAAGGACTCGAAAAAGCGATAGACGTCCTCAATCGTGCCGTCTTCGAAACGAGTCCCGACGAAGTGTACTGGGCGTAACCGAGAACCAACGCAAACGCTCCGCGTAACGTCGTCGCGCTATTGCGTCTCACGATCCGATCGGTGGACGAGGATTTTCACGGAGAACCGTTAGACGGATCGATGGACCTGCCGAACTCGTGTTACTGCGGCCGAGTTATGACCCGTCGATATGCGTTCTGATCTGGAGAACAAGTAGTACTACGTACTGTAATATCACCGGCGAAAGGAACCGAGGGGATGCCCGTCGGTCCGGACAATCGGAATTACCGCCGGATACTCTCTGTTCCCTATCTCAGAACGCCACATCGAATTTGGCACGGATTATTACAAATGTATTCGTGTAATCTATGGGGCGTTCGTTACAAACATGTGGAACGAGAGAACTCGTTGACGATGCTGACTGCGGGAGGTCCGAAAAAGAGGCGTTCGATGCCTCGACGATCATTTCGGCGGAAATCGACCGATTCGAATCGAACTCGATCGAAGCGCGAGAACGGAGAGTCACAGGTCGGCCGTTACGCTTCCAGCCGTCGAGCGCTGATTCGTTCTGACGCTGGCGAAACGCCTTCTGCGGATCAACACGGTCGATCGATCGCCGGCGATCCGCGAGTCGTTTTCTATTTCAAAAATCGAGGACATCTACTATGAACGGAATAAAGCAGACGCATGAATACTTATCTAAGACATTCGCGATGAGATTGCTGAGAGTGTGGGGTATTCTTTCGGTATCTGTGCTAACTGTCCCTCTCTACCCTTTCTCGATATTTCGGCTCGTCTGGTTTAGCGAGTACCGCTGTCCGGCTCCCGTCCTCCCGGCAACTGTTTCTCCCGGCACTACCCGGGAAATGCTCTCGAGTAGGTGGTTTGGATCCGCGCTCGGGAGGCGTTTCGTTCGCTGACTCGTCCGAAAGTGCAAGGAAATCTACACCAATCACTAACTTTCGGTAATTATTTATATTCCTGTCTGGATTGGAGTGGTGTGTGTTGACATGACAGACAGAGATAGCGGCGAATTACCGGTTAGCCTCAACAGGCGGCTGTTCATGCGGGCGACGGGCGGCCTTGGTCTCGCTGGGCTCACCGGCATCACCGGACAGGTTGGTGCACAGAGTGGACACGAAATCGAACTCGAGGCGATAAAAAAGGACGACGGTTACGCCGGCGGTCCGCCGGATCACGCCGGGCCGCCGGACCATGCTGGCCCGCCAGACCACGCAAATGGCGGAGGGCCACCGGACCACGCCGGACCACCAGACCACGCAAATGGCGGAGGACCGCCGGACCATGCTGGCCCGCCAACAGGTAAAGAGTACACCTATAGGTGGATCGGCGTCTCGCCGGTTGAGATAGAAGGCGAGGAAAATCCAACCCTTTCGTTGGTTGCGGGCGAAACGTACACCCTCGAGTGGACGAATACCGACGGGTCCCACCACAATTTCACGATTATCGACGACGAGGGATGCGAGCTTCTCGCGTCCGAAGGGACCGCCGAAGCGGGCGAAACGGAGACCGTCGAGTTCACGGCGACCGAGGAGATGGTCGAATATCACTGTGGCTCTCACCCCGACGAGATGAGAGGGTCCATAGAGATCGGCGAACCCGAAGATCCGATTCCCGACGATTGGATTCAGGTCCTCTACCTCGGTGGCGTCGAGGACGGGGCCGCCCACTTTTCGGAAGACCTCGTCGTCGAGCTCACGCCGTACTTGCTGAACCGAGGGATCAAAGTCGCCTATACCGAACGACAGGACGACCTCAATCCGGAGACGCTCAGCAATTACGACGCATTGATGCTGTACGGAAACCGCCTCGGGATGACCGACGAACAAGAGGATGCCGTCATCGACTTCGTCGAAGACGGAGGCGGCTTCGTTCCCGTACACAGCGCCTCCGCCTCCTTCACCGGGTCGGACCGCTTCATCGAACTCGTTGGCGGACAGTTCGAGTGGCACGGACTCGAAGAGATGACAACGGATCGCATCCAGCCGGACCATCCGGTCTTTGACGGCGTCGAGGAAATCGAAGCTGTCGAGGAAACGTACAGGCATATGAACTTGAACGACGATATCGAGGTCCTCGCCCACGGTGCCGGCGGCGACTACGAGGACGACGAGGAAGAGCCCTTTACCTGGGTTCGCGAGCAGGGAGACGGTCGGGTCTTCTACACCGCCTGGGGCCACGACGAGGGCGTCTGGGAGACGAACGGCTTCAAGCAGAAGATAGAAAACGCGATTCGCTGGACGACGGGCAACGAAGACACGATCGCCGACGACACCCGCGTGCTGGACGAACTGGAGTTCGTCGAGGCGGACGTTCCGTTCTACGGACCCGGCGAGCCGCCGGAAGAAGTCCTCGAGAACGATTCGTGGTCTCGGATGCAACACCCGCTCGACGTTTCGGAGTCACTCTCTCATACGATCACGAACGCCGAGTTCGATATCGACCACTACGTGAGCGAAGAAACGCTCCCCGGCGATCTGGAAGGCAACATCCTGGATATGGCGTTCGACGCTCGAGGACGCTGTTGGATCTCCCTTACCGCCGATTATCCGAACGATGCGGGTAACGGGGAAGACAAAATCCTGGTCTGCGACGATACGGACGGCGACGGTGAGCCCAACGAATTCACCGTTTTCAAGGACGGCCTCTCCATCCCCCTGAGTCTGACACCGTACGAAGACGGCGTGATCGTCTCGGAGATAGAGGAGAACCACGACGAGGGCCGAGTGGTCTACTTCGGGGACACGGACGGAGACGGCGTTGCTGACGTCGAGGAAACGCTGTTTTCCGGATTCGGAACCTGGGACACCCACGCTTCGCTCAACCAGATCGTCTACGGCATCGACAACTGGGTGTACGGCGCCGTCGGCTACGCGGGATTCGACGGTACCGTTGGCGACGAAGACCATTCCTTCGGTCAGTCGATCTTCCGATTCAGACCCGACGGCTCCGAACTCGAGCACATCGGTGACTTGCCGACGAACACGGCGGGGCTCGATTTCAGCGAGGAAGGGCTCCTTTTCGTCTCCGCCGCGACCAGCGGGACGCATCCGACCGCGTACTCGGCCATTCCGGAACGGTACTACGACCTGGTCAACGGGTTTTCGGCGAACGACATCCCCAGTATCCTCGACGAAAACTACAGTAGAACCGACGACGACAATCGAATCTTGCCGATTCACGACCGAGTGCGGCAAGTCGACCAACAGGGTGGCTTCACGGCGGCGACGGATCACGAAATCTACACCGCACGCGAGTATCCCGAACAGTACTGGAACCAGACCGGTTTCGTCGGCGAAGGGACCGGCCAACTGTTGGCAACGTTCTTCCTCGAACAGGACGGCGCGGGGTACACGGCTGTCAACCACAACAACCTCGTAAGCAGTAACGACGAGTGGGTTTCCCCGACGTACGCAAACGTCGGGCCCGACGGAATGGTGTGGTACATCGACTGGTACAATTACGTCTTCCAACACAACCCCACACCGGACGGGTACGAGACGGGCGACGGCAACGCGTACGAAACCGATCTGCGCGACCATTCCCACTCTCGGCTCTACCGCGTCACCTACGGCGAGGACAACGAAACCCAACCGCAGGATTTGAGCGACGCCGACTCGGACGAACTGGTCGATGCGCTGACGGACGACAACATGTTCTGGCGACTCACCGCCCAGCGGCTTCTGGTCGAACGCGGTGAGGACGACGTCGTCGACGACCTTGTCGACCTGATTGCTGACGACGGTCAGGACGAGCTAGGGCTCAACCCGGGCGCAATTCACGCGCTCTGGACGCTTCACGGGCTCGGCCTCCTGGCCGAAGAGACGGATGCCGAGGCGCTGGCCGCCGCGGAGGATGCCCTGACCCATCCGTCGGACGGGGTCCGCCTGAACGCGGTCCGGGTCTTGCCGGGTTCGGAAGCGACGCGCGAAGCTATCCTCGAGAACGACGTGTTGAACGACGACGACCAACGCGTGCAGATGTGGGCGCTTCTCAAACTCGCAGAGGTGCCCGAGTCGTTCGAGGTCGGTGAGCGGATCTTCGATGTGATCAACACGGGGGACAACGCCGAAGATACCCTGCTGATTGATGCGGCGTCGTCCGGCGGTTCCCAGCACGCTGATGGATTCGTTACCACGTACGAAGCGGAGATTGGTGACGACGATGATGACGATGAAGACGACGAGGACGATATGCCGAACCTGCTCAGCAACCCGTCCTTCGAGGATGCTGACAACGATAGTCCCGACGACTGGGAAACGAGCACCTGGGGTGGAAGCGGTGAGTTCTCACACGACGATTCGACGGCCAACAGCGGCGACTACAGCGCCCGAATCGATTCCGACGACGGTGCCGATATCTCGTGGAGCCAAACGGTTTCCGTCGAGCCAAACACCGAGTACACCCTCAGCGGATGGATCAGAACCGAAGACCTCGATGCGGGGACGGGGTACGGTGCGCAGTTCAACGCTCACGAAATCGGCCAAGATTCGTTGACCGACGCGGTCGACGGCGATACCGATTGGACGGAAGTCGAGGGAACGTTCGATAGCGGTGGCAACGATGAATTGACCATTAACGCTCTGTTCGGTGGGTGGGGCGAATCGACCGGAACCGCCTGGTTCGACGACGTGTCGCTCGTCAAGTCCGGCGATGCCGCGGAGGGCGGGCTCGAGTTGGTCTACGATCGCATCGTTCAACACCTCGAACTGGAAGACGAGGATGACGAAGCGGACGTTCCGGCAGACGTAATCGATTCGGACGAGGTGATCGAACTCGAGGGCGAGTTCGACCACTGGCTCGGCGTCGCCCCGGAGGAAATCGACGGCGAGGAGAACCCGACTCTCACACTGGCAGCGGACGAAGAGTACACCGTCGAATGGACCAACACCGACGGGGTATTCCACAACTTCGCAGTGCTCGACGACGAGAGAGAATCGCTCGTCTCGACCGACGGGATAATTGACGAGGGCGAGACGGAGAGGGTCGAATTCGTCGCAAGCGAGGAGATGACCGAGTATCTGTGTGAACCACATCCCGACACGATGTCGGGAGACGTCGTCGTGGAAAGTGGCGAGTAGGAAAGCGAGCAACCACGTTCGAATTTTCCGTTTTTGGAATGGACTCGAACGCGTTGGAGTGCGACCGTCGATCCGTCGAGCGATCGAGTAGTGGGAACCATCACTGCCTCACATGCCGTACTCTGCACCACTATTTACGTGTCGTACCCTGAACCGCCGACTCGGGCGATATCTCTTGAATTTGTTCCCAGTGATTACTTCGTCCCCTTGCGTTTCAAAACCCACATCAGCCGCCCAATTATATGTTATATCAGAATGTACTTAATTTAAAACAGGAAATACGATACCCACCCATACAATTATATTTGATGGTTCCCTTATCATTGGTATGCGGAATGAGAACACAGACTCGAGTAGACGAGATATTCTACGAAAGACCGGTGCTGTCGGCACGGCTGGCATCGTTGGGATGGCCGGCTGTTTGGGGGACGAAGATCCAGATCTCGGAAATTATCCACCAGAGGGGGATACCGTTACGTTTGGGTTGAATGCGCCACAGAGCGGGATTTTGGCACCCGACGGCGTCGTCCAATTCGACGCCTTCGAGATGGCGCTCGATCATCTCAACGAGGGTGGTGGCTGGGTCGATATGTGGGACGATCTCTCCGGCGATGGAGTCCTAGAGTACGAAGTCGAGGGAACGACGGCTGATAGCGCTGGCGATGGTGAAGCGTCCAGAGAAAACGTTCAACGGATGATCGAACAAGACAACATTCAGATGTGGACCGGCGGTGTCTCGAGCGGCGTTGCCGAGACGCTCCAAGAGGTGGCCCAGCAGGAACGCGTTCCGTACATGGTCAACCTGTCCACGTCGAACTTGATTAC
The DNA here is from genome assembly GCF_030068615.1 of Halostagnicola sp. A-GB9-2. Lineage (GTDB taxonomy): Archaea > Halobacteriota > Halobacteria > Halobacteriales > Natrialbaceae > Halostagnicola. The sequence continues at coordinate 16,990 of NZ_JASJOC010000021.1, forward strand.
CGGAGAGCACGCGACCCGATACAGCTTCCGGACGGCTGCGCCAACCTATATGCTCGGTGCTGGTGTCGCGGACGTCCTCCCCGACGAATTGGGTGACGACTTGGACTTTTACCAGATCTACCTCGACTATTCGTTCGGCATCACCGGGCGGGAATCGATGTTAGAAAACCTCGAAGAGGCAGGGTGGACCGAAGTCGGTGCACAGTCGATTCCGGAGGGTGAAACTGATTACAGCGCACACCTCAGTAGCGCGATGGATTCGGATGCGGACGTCGTCATCCTGTCGACGTTCGGGGATGCGCTGACGAACGCGCTGTCACAGGCCTCGGATAGGGGGCTGAAAGACGAGATGGAGATCGTCGTCACGACGATGAGTAACTTCTCGCTCGAGCCGGCGAGCGAACACATCGAAGGAGTGTACGGGACGACCGACTGGAACGCCGAACGGGACGACGAGTACTCACAGGCGTTCGTCGAGGAGTACGAAGATCGATTCGACGAGACGCCCGGGTTCGCCGCGAAGTTGGTCTACGAGAACGTCCTTCTGTACGCGGAGGCAGTCGAGCGAGCCGATACGTTCAATCCACCGGAGGTCATTCGCGAACTGGAGGACTACGAGTACGACCATACGGGGGTCGGAGACGCCCATATGCGAGAGTGTGATCACCAGGCCCATCGGATGGTTCCGGTGGTACGTGGTCTCTCCGAGGAAGAACAGGAAGAAACCGGCCTGTACGTCGAACTCGTCGAGGAGGCTCCCCAAGACGTTACTACGTATGGCTGTGACGAAGGCCCGGCTGCGGATGTCGATCTGGGGGATCACGGTGACTAATGATACTCGCTTGCTGTCTCGACTAATAACATGTTACTAAGGCCATGATTGAATCAGCACTTTCGTTCCTGTTTCTGACATTGAGCGTCGCAGCGGTGTACATCCTGGTCGCGACAGGTCTTTCGATCACGATGGGAACGCTTGACTTTGCGAATATGACACACGCGGCGTTGTATCTCTTCGGAGCGTACATCGCTCTCGTCATCATCGGCAAACCGGAAGTCGGCGGTGTACTCGAGTCCGCCGGATTCTCCACCTTCGGCCTCGGCTGGGGGCTCGTTCCGGCGATAATACTGACGCCGATCATCGTCTTCGGAATCGGACTAGTACTCGAGAAGTACGTGGTTCGACCGCTTTCCGATCGCAATGTCGTCGATCAGATACTGATCACGTTCGGCCTCCTCTTTATGGCCCAAGAGCTAATGGCGATCCTCTTTGGCACTGGGGGCCAAACCATCTCGAGACCGGGCTGGGCTAGCGGGCCGTTGGCCTTACCGGGTATCGGAACCGTTTCACGATGGCGGTTTTACGTAATACTCATTACGGTCATCCTGATGGGCGCGTTACTGTTGTTCTACAAGAGAACAGACTTCGGACTCGTCGTCCGAGGGGCGACCCAGGACGCTCAGATGGTGCAACTGCTCGGTATCAAGGTCAACCGCCCGTACGCGTTCGTCTTTGGAATCGGCGCGGCGTACGCGGGAATCGCGGGACTTCTGGGCGGGACAATATTCGCAATTAACCACGAACTCGGTGTCGAGATCCTTATTCCCGCGCTTCTCGTCGTCGTCGCCGGCGGGATGGGAAGTATCAAGGGAACGATCGTAGCGGGCACGCTCTTCGGGTTAGCGTGGGCGACCGCCAACTCCGTCTACCCGCAGGGAATGGAAGCTAGCATATACCTTGTGGCGATCGTGATAATCATGCTTTGGCCAGAGGGACTATTCGGTTCGACGGGGGTGGAAATGTGAGCCTCCGCGACGTAACCGGACGTCTCAGCATCGGGAAGCCAACCCTGAGCTGGGAGTACTGGGACGAAATCAAAGGAACGGAGTCGTTCATTTTCGTTGCGACGACCGTCTTCGTGCTTCTCTGGTCGTGGCTCTTCGCTCGCGCCCCGATTACGAGTGCAGTCGGCGGCTACCAGTCGTTGGCCGTCACCGTCCTCATCTGGGGGATATTCGCGATCGGATTCGACTTGCTTCTGGGCCAGACCGGGCTGTTGTCGTTCGGACACGCCGTGTTCTGGGGAGGCGGTGCGTACGCCGCCGGTCTGTTCAGCTACTACGTGACGGGCGACCCATTCTTGGTGGTCATCGCCGGCATCGTCTTCGCGCTCGTCCTCGCGGCGGTCGTCGGATACATCGCGCTTCGACGCCACGCGGTCTACTTTGCGATTCTGACGCTCGCGATCGGCCAGTTCGTGTACTTCCTCGCCGTGTCCCCACTACAGGAGATCACCGGCGGCTACAACGGGTTCATCTACGTTCAGGTCGAACCGGTAGCGGGGTTCATCAATCTCAATCAACCGCTCCCCGGAGTACTCGGGACGTTGTGGTACGATCATCTCTACCTCTTCGTCGCGGTGTTCTTCGTCTTCGCCGTCGTTCTCGCGACGCGAATCGTCAAGTCCCCGTACGGGCTCGTATTTCGGTCGCTTCGTGAAAACGAACAGCGAGCGGCGTTCATCGGCATCAACGTCTGGCGGTACAAGTTCATGGCCTTCATCCTCTCTGCCGTGTTCGCCGGGGTCGCCGGTAGCCTGTATACGATTCACACGGTGTTCGTCTCCGTCGAATCGCTTTACTGGCTCATCAGCGGCGAGGTGGTTATTATGACCGTCCTGGGCGGATTGGGATCCGTGTTCGGACCGATCCTCGGAGCGATCCTCTACGTGTACGTCCGCGGGGTCGTCGATGGATTCCCGATCGTCGGACCGTACTGGTTCCTGATACTCACGACCCTGTTTACCGTCGTCGTCTGGGCCTTCCCACAGGGCCTGTGGGGAATTGTCGGAAAGATCGGTCAATCACTCCGCGGACTAACTCGCAGGTGGAACGACTCATGACATTCTTCGAAACGAGAGAGCTGACGAAATCGTTCAACGGATTAACTGCAGTCGACAACGTATCCGTCTCGATACGCGAAGGAGAACTGGTCTGTGTTATCGGACCGAACGGAGCCGGGAAAACGACCTTCGTGAACCTCGTTACCGGCATGCTCGAGCCGACCTCGGGCGAAGTCCTCTTCGAGGGGACCGACGTAACCGGCAGTGATCCACACGAGATAACCCAGGCCGGCATCAGTCGCTCCTTCCAGACGGCGTCGTTATTCACCAACCTGACAGTCGAAGAGAACGTGAAAGTCGCCGCGCTCGCGGCTGAACAAGGATCGTTCCGGGTGAATTTCTTTCGACGTCTCGATGCCTATCCGGCGGTAACCGAGCGAGCGCAAGCGTTGCTCGAGCGGTTCAACCTCGTTGCCGACCGGAACATGGACACGGGATCGCTCTCTTACGGAGACAAACGCCGACTGGAGTTGGCTGTCGCCATGGCTAACGATCCGCGGTTGATATTTATGGATGAACCGACGGCGGGTATGTCTCCTGAAGAGACGCAGGCGACGACGGAGTTGATCAAGTCCATTCAGGAGGAACGAACGATGGGTGCCGTGATGATCGAACACGATATGGACCTCGTCTTCGACCTCGCTGACCGAATCGTCGTGTTAAACAGGGGAGAAATAATCGCCAAAGGGACGCCAGGCGAGATACGGGAACACCCGGAAGTACAGGAAGCGTACCTCGGCGGGGTGAAACAATGAGCTTGCTCGAACTGGACGATGTCCATTCACACTACGGCCCCAGTCACATCCTCCGGGGTGTCTCGTTGACGGTCGAGCGAGGCGAGGTCGTAACGCTCCTGGGCCGAAACGGAGCGGGGAAAACGACGACGTTGCGAAGTATTATCGGCGCGACCCCTCCGGAAGTGTCGGCTGGTCGTATCGCCTTTGGAGGGGAAGATATCGTCGGAAATTCCCCGGAAGACATCGTGATGAACGGGATCGCTATCGTTCCCGAGGAACGGCGAGTATTCGGCGATTTTACCGTCGAAGAAAACTTGCGGATGCCGGACATCTCCCGACAGGATTGGAACACGATCCTTCGCGATATGCCGGTTGAGGACGAATCAGGGATGAACGACGAGGAAATTTACGAACTCTTCCCGCGACTCGAAGAACGACGCGAACAGTACGCGGGAACGCTCTCCGGTGGAGAACAGCAGATGCTCTCTATCGCCCGAACGCTGAAACTCCCGAACGTCGACCTGTTACTGATGGACGAACCGACGGAAGGACTCGCTCCGCAGATCGTCGAGTCCGTCCTCGATTCGATCGAACGGATCGCGGAGACGGGAACGACGATTTTGCTGGTCGAACAGAACTCGACCGCCGCTCTCAAGGTAGCCGATCGGTGTTATATCCTCGACGACGGGTCGATCGTGTATCAGGGGAGCTCCGAAGAACTCGTTGCAGACGACGACGTTCGTCTTCGGTATCTGGCCGTCTGATCACGCCAGCGGGCCAACTGCAACGGTACGACACAGCGGACCGGCTTTTACCCAGCCCTCACCCACCTGGGCGTCGTCACCGACGAAAGCGGGATCAACTCCGACCGGCGAGCGACCAATACGTCGTTCACGTTCTCGATCGGACGGGGTGTGTTCTCCGCTCGACCGCCGCGTTCTCCGATCTGACTTCGACACGATCCACCGGGAGCGACCGGGTCCCGTCGCTCGAGTCGATCTTCTCGTATAGTTGTTTGTCGGTCGGCTTCGAAAGGCTGGAGTGCTCGGCTTTGCCCCGGACGAATCGCCATCTCGATCAGCGTCGTCCATACACAGACACGCAAACAACGGCTGTTGTTCGTTCTCTTATCTGCCCTCACTAGCTGGCTCGTTCATCGGTTCGACGAAGTATCTAGTCGGACACTTCAGATCTCCAGATAACGCACTCTCGATACCCCTAACGAGTCTTCTCTTGACACGCACGACCGTGGGCGCAACGGCGCGTTTGTTCGATATGCACTCTGTTTTAGGGCCTCCTTCTTAGGAATACATTCTCTATGTTAGAACGATCTGAACGTTGACTACGAGAATATTTCCGACTGTTCGAACCCTTAAGTCTTACATACATATGGGTGTCAAGGGACGACTCGTTACAGTCTCTCTTCGTCGAGAGCTATCGAACTATCGTTATTGGATACTAGTGTTCTCTATTTCGAGAGGGCCGAAAAACGAGAAGGTAGCGTCTGTCGAACGGATGGCTTGTCGTGTTTCCGTGGCCGACCCGAAAATCACGGACTCCATCCGAAATATCGCGCGTACTCGATACGGGAGTTTCCCAACCGACGTGTTAGTCGGTCTTCGTAGAGAGATGGTCCGTTCCAGTTGCTGGCGTCTTTCAGCCGATGAACCTCCGTAATGGATTCTTGTTGTGAAATAGAAAACTGACTGGTGAACTGTGAGGAGAACCAATAGTATTCGGTGACTTATATAGCACACCTAATTGAGTACACAATCCCTTCCCAAACCGTTGACGAATGCCGTTTGAGATGATTGATTGATCTTTCCCAATATGTATTATTCTATATATGATCGCATTAGGAAATAGCACGGGTCTGGTGAAATATTACTCAAGTTCGGGGCGTATTGTTTTCTATTATAGAATAAGGTTTAATGTTCTTGGGAGAGAGTGTATGTCATATGGGAAAAAGAGCCAAACACCCCGTGCGTACTACTGCCAAATCACTGGAGGTTATAGAAGCGCTCAACCGACTAGGAGGCGCCCGGGTCACGGAGTTAGCGAACGAACTCGATATGGGAAAGAGTGCAGCCCACAATCATTTAAGCACGCTCGAAGAGCACGGATATGTCGTCCAAGAGTCAAAGACGTATGTTCTCAGTCTCAAGTTTTTAGATATTGGCGGGCAAATACGCAATAGAACTCCCATCTACAAAGTTGCCGAGCCAAAAGTACGGGAGTTAGCCGACACGTCCGGAGAGCTAGTGCATTTGGCAGTCGAAGAAGGTGGAAAGGGTGTCTACCTGGCCCGATCAAAAGGCGATCAGGCCGTCGATCTCGACACGTATATCGGCTGTAACCACCACATGCACAACTCCGCCTTCGGCAAAGCGATTTTAGCGCAGTTACCGTCGGAGCGTGTCGATGAAATCATCGATCAGCACGGTCTCCCGCTAGCAACACAACAAACGATAACGACGAAAGACGAACTCCTCGACGAATTAGATCGAACACGAAAGCGTGGCTTTGCGGTCGACGATGAGGAGCGAATTGCGGGGCTCCGATGTATTGCGGCACCGATTAGATTCAACTCGGACGTTATCGGCGCAATCAGTATTTCGGCACCGACAGCGCGAATCGACGACAACTGGGAGACAAACGAGTTCGTCGACCAACTCTGTAACACGGCAAACGTAATAGAACTAAACAAGTACCACGTTTGATAGGGTCGGTTGTCCCTGTTTACCGGTTCGTTGCCAGAGCGCGGTGTCGAATGGCCGGAAATGACTGACAACCGACCCTATGACTCACCGTTTTGTTCCCTGTTCGTTAGTCGGCTTCCGGTTCCTCCGTCTCGGTCAAATACTCGTCGAGTTTCTTTGCCATGGCTAGTGCAAAATCTTCGTCGTTGATGTCGGTTTCGCGCTCGACGACCTCGACCGCTTCGCCCGCGGTATCTCGGAGCGCGTCGAACAGCGCCTCGTCCGCGGCTGGATCGTGGAACTCCTCACCGTCGATGTCGATCGCCGAAACGCCCTTGAGCGGAAGATACAGGGCCGTTGGCGCCGTCGATTTCCGGAGTTTTTCCCCGATAATCGCGCCCAACTCGGCGTTTTCCTCCGACGTCGTTCGCATCAGCGTCACCTGCGGGTTGTGAGCAACGAATTGACGCCCCTCGAACTCCTCGGGAACCGTCTCACGCGGGCCGAAATTAACCATATCGAGCGCACCCGTCGAGACCACCTGGGGGATGCCCGCTTGGGCTGCGGCATCGAGTCGATCTGAGCCGGCGCTCAGTACGCCGCCGACCAGTTCGTCTGCCCACTCCGTGGTCGTAATGTCCAAGACCCCGTCGATTATGCCTTGGTGAACGAGGTTCTCCATCGCTCGGCCACCGGTACCTGTCGCGTGGAAGACGATCGTCTCGTATCCCCTTTCCTCGAGATACTTTCGCGCGGCCTGGGCACAGGCGGTCGTAACGCCAAACATCGTGATGCCGATCGTGAGTCTGTCCTCGATTTCGATGTCCGGGTCGTTCGCGACCATCCCGACCATCGCGAGTGCCGCGTTGGCGATGACCTGCTGTGAGAGTTGATTGAGACCCTCGATGTCCGCAACGGAGTACATCATCATCACGTCCGTCGCACCGACGTAGGGTTCGATATCACCTGAAGCCATCGTCGAGACCATCAGTTTGGGAACGCCGACGGGTAACGATCGCATTGCCGTCGTCCCGATCGACGTGTTCCCCGATCCACCGAGACCGAATACGCCGTCGAGAACACCGTCCTCGTACAGGCGCTGCACAACGGCGACAGCACCCTCGCCCATCGTCTCCATTGCCTCGCCGCGGTTGACATCGTCTCGAAGATGCTCGAGAGTAGTGCCAGCTGCGTCGGCGACTTCGCTGGCCGGCGTGTCCGGTTCGATTTGTGGGGCCCCCATTACGCCAGCGTCGACAATGTGAACGCTGACGCCCCGGGATTCGATGACGTTTCTAGCGAATCCGATCTCCTCGCCTTTCGTGTCCAACGTTCCGACGATGACCACTGCCATGCTAGATCTCGATTTCCTTGAATTCGCGGGTCTGTTCCTGAATCGCTTCCTCTGTCGCAAGCCGTTCGATACTCGAGGCGCCGAAGAAGCCGGCGACTCCTTCGGTGTTGTCCAGCACGTATTGGGCGTCGTCCGGCCAGGCGATCGGGCCACCGTGGCAGATGACGATGACGTCTTCGTTGATATCCCTGGCCGCGTCGTGGTGGTCCTGAACGCGGTCGGCAGCTTCGTCGAGGTCGAGCGAGGTCTCGGCTCCGATGTCCCCGGAGGTCGTTAGTCCCATATGCGAAACGATGACATCGGCACCAGCCTCGGCCATTTGGCGGGCCTGTTCCGTCGTGAATACGTACGGGCACGTCAGCATTCCCTGGCTTGCGGCCTCCTGAATCATATCGACTTCCTTATCGTATCCCATGCCGGTTTCTTCGATGTTCTGACGGAACCGACTCTCTTCCTCGAAGAGTCCAACGGTCGGAAAATTCTGTACTCCGGAAAAGCCCCGACGCTTGAGATCCTCGATAAAGACGTCCATCTGGCGGAACGGATCAGTCCCGTTGACGCCGGCCAATACCGGGGTATCCTCGACGACCGGAATGACTTCGTGACCCATCTCGAGGACGATTTCGTTCGCATCGCCGTAGGGAAGTAACCCGGCTAGTGATCCCCGTCCGTTCATCCGATAGCGACCGGAGTTGTAGATGATCAGGAGGTCGACACCGCCACGCTCAGCGAACTTTGCCGAAATGCCGGTACCGGCACCCGCGCCGATTATCGGCTCGTTATCAGCGATCGTCGCTCGTAGTCGCGAAATGGATTTTTCTCGAGTGAACGCCATAATTCATCCCTATGAATCAGGGGAACAGTATTCAATGTTTGGGTTAGCTTATGAATTGTGTTCGAACGTATAACGGAACGGATAGCCGAGATCGAAAACAAGTTGCGCTCGACACGTATTTTGGGAGGTGATTTTGGACGCTCCCCATCCCGTCGTCAGGACGGGATTAGATGACCACGAAGAGTGAGCATCCGCGCCGAATCAGTAGCTGTTCCACCGCTGTAGCGCCAGAATCCGTTTGCTGACGGACTCCTCAGACGCTACCGGTGGGATACAATTAAGATGTTGCACGGAACATATGTGTGTGTAAATGGCAGACAATTCGTTCATCAGCAGTGAGGATGTCTCGACACAGGTATTCGACTGGGGAACGCTCAAGTGGATGGCAACACCCGAAGTGAACGACTCGGTGCGGTTCAGCGCAGGCGTCGTTCAACTCGAGCCGGGAAACGGACACGATCTCCACACGCATCCGGACAGCGAAGAAACCCTCTACGTTATAAACGGGAACGGTGAACAAACCGTCGACGGCGACAAACAGGATGTGGGCCCGGGAGACATGATTCACATTCCGAAGGGTGTTGAACATGGGACGGAAAACACCGGCTGGGAAACACTCCAACTGCTGGCGGTCTATTCACCGCCCGGTCCCGAAGAGCTCTTAGCCGAAATGCCTGACTGCGAGATCGTTCCGGCCGGAGAAGTACCCGTTCGAAACGAATAACCTACCGTTTGGCTCGGTGTTTGGCTTTCTAACGGTTGGATCAGTTGGGTTTGTCAACAACGCGTTGAAACCGGTCGGGCGCATTGTTTTGTTCGCTTCGTGCCCTCTCTAGAACAGTATCAGTCTGCAAACAGACGACTTCGGCGTTACTGAGTTCCGTACTCGTGATACGGGAACAGAGGAATCGATCGCGACAAATCGACATCGTCGTCGTCGTCCGTCTCGAGTAGATCCGTTTCTCGAGATATTCGGTTGGAAAACATCGTTCGATCCACGTCGTGAAACCGCATTTGATTTTCTCGTATCTCCTCGAACGCACCTCATTTATTTACATTAGTATATTTGTAAGTGGGAATATATCGCTTTCTCACATGGTAGAGACAATCTCTCATGGATTATAAACTCTTGTATCCGTACCCGTATCTACCGGTGCTGACCGATACTTCAAACTGAATTCTCACGCCGAGCACACGTGAAAAATAATGGTTCTCTCGTTTCGCTACGCAACT
>NZ_JASJOC010000022.1 GCF_030068615.1 Halostagnicola sp. A-GB9-2
TATTTCCACTTTCTTTCGAACCCACAACCGAGCAGTGGCAACATTCGATAGCGCTCGTGAACAGAACCGAAAAGAGAAATTGAGAGTCGCGATCAGCGCTTCTCGTGAGACAGATCGTTTTGCGTGGAGCTCAAACGATCCACGAGCATCGCTCGTTTATCGAACGTCAACTGGACGTTCCCGTCGCCGTATTGGTCCGAAAATCGGACATCCTCGAGGTCGACCCACCCCCATCCGTCGACGTAGTATCGCGGTCCGGGTAAGATCAGCGTGGGGGCCGCCTCGATCTCGCCGGTCACATCGGTCGCATCGACGGCCTCGAGCAACTCTTGAGTCGCAACCGTTGCCCGATCGGCTTCCGTGTCCAGGTCGTTTCGGATTTCAGTCTTCTTGAGCTCTTCGCCGACGCGTTCGATTTCGTCTTCGTCTTCTCGAGTCGTCACTGGTCGTTCCCCAGTCTCGTCATCTCGCGGGCCCTTGACTGTGACGACGTTCCAGTAGTCCTCTGTAGTCCGGTTCCGATTACGGGATAGTGCGTGCCACACTAGGCCGTTGATCTCCCACGTCCCGCGCTGGTAAGAGCGCACTTGGGTATCCTCCGTGCTCTCGTCGGGGATCAGCGTGAATCGATAGTCTCCACGCGAATGGAGTTCCTGAAGGTTGCTCAGATGGTCGTCGTCGAAACGGTCGTCTTCGATGACACCCAGCGAGGAGAGATCGGCATCTAAGGTCCAGGACTCGAGCGTCTGGCCAGCGTATCCAAACCGAGGCGTCGCATCGCGAGCCCCATTAGGCGAGTGGCCCGAGAGCCTGATCCGGGCCGTCACCGAGACAGTTGCAGTGGCGTCGTTTTCAACGCGGATCGAGTCGGTATTGTCCTCGCTTCCGTTATCTGGATGCCACGTTTCCCCACCATCGAACGACAGCTGGATCCGCTGGTCCTCGTCCGTATTATCCATTTCAACGGACAACCCAGCGTCCGCAATGTGACTCCCTGCATCCGTGTCTTCGGTTGTTAGTTCGACGGTTGAATACTCCCATGGCCGGTTAAGATACCCATTCGCTTCATGGACTTCGTTATCAAAATTGTCGACGTCGTGTTTGCGTGTATCAAAAACAGCGACGACGTCCGCGACGAACGAGCCGTCAGCATTCTCGACGTCTTGGATCCCCAAAACACCCGATTGGAATTCGTCGAGATTGTGGAAGGCCGATAGGTCTTGCCAAGATACCTCGCTGTTGGAATCAACGGCGAACGGATCGACGACAGTCTCCCCATCGAGTGTAATCGCAATATCAGCGGCACCCTCATAGATCCCCTGTCGGACCGCGATTCCGAGATATTCTCCGGGGATTGTATAATCGAACGAGATGGTTGTATCGAGCGGCGTGTCTGCAGCTTCGCCACCCGAATACATCTCGCCACTTACGTCCCCGCCGAGATCGACGACACGGCATGTTCGGAGGTGTTCGTTCCCGTCTGAAATGCCAACAGGCTGTGTATCGAGATCGGTTTCATCACCGTCGACTAGCTCTATGAGTTCCCCGAAGCTTTCCTCGTCAATTGGGCTCTGGATAAGGACGCCTTCGGCGATAAGCCTCGGTTCGGGATCGTCAACCTGTGCGTCGAAGCCGTCAACTCGAGACCAGTAATCGCGAAGTGCATTCGGGACGCTTTCGTTCTCGTAGTGGATGTCGTCGCTATCAGCAAGTAAATAATACGCCGCATCCTCTCCCTCGAGCCCGAGTTCTCCAGTTTCTTCATTGTAGCTCGTATTGTGGAGCGGGCCTGGCGTCAAAGCGAGGTTGTCGTATTCGTAGTGAGCGTCGGAGATGTAGATCTTGGTTCGCGCTTTTGCAGCTGCGAACTGCTCAACCGCCTGCGCTTGTTCGTCCGTGACTCCTGCCGTGTCGATCGACCAGATTCCCATCGCCGAATGGCGCGGCTCGATGTTGATTGGGTCGACGCCGTCGATTGCAATGTGGTCGGTCTCACCGATCGGTGTTTGCAGTGGATCCTCGGCCTCGAAAACGAGTGAGTAGGATGGCATCTATTGAGAGGCGTCTTTCGATTTGATTTCCGTTTTATTGGCGGCAAGAGCGGTCGAACTGTCCAAATCAACCACATCAAGTATGTCGAGTATCACATCAATCTGTGACTGGATGTCCCCCTGGTCTCGATAGACATCTATTACCTCTTTCGTGCTTTCTGATATTTTTGCCCTATCAACCATGTTCGTTTCAACCGGATCATATTCCGGATCGTCAACCAATTCAGGCGGATTTGATGACGTATCGATTTTCATCCCCGAATCAAAATCCAATTCATCTACAACAGTGAATTTAGATATACCCTCACAGATAGCCTCATCAGATATCGCCTTCTGCCCATCTTTTATTCTCTGCCTTTTCGGGTATAATCCTCCTGTTATCTTCCTAACTATACTACCGTCATTTTCGCTGTATATTATTATCATATGTGTTTAATGTAACACGTTGCCATCATCCCGTTCGCCGCAGTTTCACCGGAACCAGCCATATTCACAATTAATTCATTCTCAAAATAAAGTGTAGGAACAGCGACGAATGCGAATGAATCGGTAGTATTGTAATCCGCCACTGGACCTTCAAACACCGTCGTTTGACCATCAACAATAATCTCTACATTCACATGTGTGTCGCTTGCCATCAGCTCTACTCCTAGACCACCCATCAGGATCCCTTCTCCAGATATGTCAACCACCTCTAAATAATCATCATTTGCGTGAACTTCATATAATGAGATATCTGAAAGTGTGTTGTCTTCTGATCCTGTGAATAGACCGCCTGTTGGCGTGGACCAGAACGTAGAGTTGCCATCGGTAGCGAGTAGTTGATCTTGCTCACCGGACTCACCAGAGAGATTTCCCGCATCTAACTCGTCACCCCCTCCGGCCTGATGATCCTCAGCATGGTTCTCTGGCGGTCGACTCGAGCCCTCGCCGTCGAGCATCGCATCTGAAACCTTCGAGTTCAAGTTCTCGAGCGTGTCCGAGTCGTGACTATCTCCCCCAAGTGAGTGTGGATCGTCAGCCTTGCCCTCCTCGAGCGAGCTGACCGCTGACTCGAGATCATTACTCAACGCGTCGGCCTCGGCCTTCCGTACGACGTCCTGGTCATTCTCCGGAACACTCGAAACGGTAGCCTCTTCGAACGCTCCAGTCACAGCCGAGAACGTATGGATGTCCAACTCGGAGGTTAACCGCCGATCAGTGATGTCGTCGTCCTCGAGTTCAGTCACGTACTTGTCGACCCAGACCTCGGCGATCGGTGTTCCCGCCAGATCAACCAGCGGGAACGGACTCGGATGCCGAGCCCCCCGACGGGAGCCACCGACCTGTTCGTTTTCGGTTCCAGTCTCGACAACGAGATCGCCGTTCCCATCAACAACGATGACGTCCTTTCGCGGGAGCTCGCCAGCCGGATCGATCTCCTCGCCGAACTCGAGCGTTTGCGCGTCGGCCTCGACGACTGACCCGTCGACGAACGCTTCGCCACCATCAAACTCGAGGTCGGTCCCGCCGACGAGCCCGTACTCGAATCCGTCGACGTGACCGTAGCCGTGCAATAGTGCGGTCAACTGGTTGTAATCCACGGCGTGCGTTGCGTCTCCGAGTTCGATGGTAAACCGTTCACTCATATTGCACCACCACTGGGCTGAGGTCGTCGAGCAATTCCTCTCGGTCTTCGTATTCGTGCAGTTTCGCTAACATCGTTATCTCAAAGTTCAGTCGAAAAACGCTGTCCTTACTGACATTCGTCGTCTCGTCCGACCCGCCAGTGATCAACGCCCACATGCCTGGGTTGTACCAGATGTTCTCGCCAGGTTCGATCGGAACGATGTGCGAGTCGACTGGCCACTCGTCGAGCGGGTTTTCGTGCACCGCCGCCGAACCGCCGATGAGTTGGTACGATGAGCCTTCGCCAGCGTACTCAAGGTACTCGCGAAGCCGCGTATACCGAGTGACACGGCCGACAAGGTCTTCGTCGCCCCACGTCCCACCGAGCGTCTCACCCCAGAGTGTGCCGTCCTCGCCACCCCAGACACCGCCTACCGTCCACGGTTCGTGTTCGAACTCGTCGGTGATGAGAACCTCGAGCGTTTCCTGCTCGCCGCGAGCGTAGGTCGGCTGGCCTTCGATCCCGTTGACCGGGATACCGTCGATATACCACGGTACTCGTTCCATAATTAGTTCTGGGCTCTATTTCTGCGCGCATCTCGTCGGTTCTCATCCTGGACGACGCCGCGGACGTCTCCCTCCCAGCCGTCCAGATTAAGCGTGCCTTCGATCTCCTGCGGCCCGCTGAGGGCGCGGATCTCCACGAGAATCTGTTCCAACCGTTGGACGATCTCACCCGACCCGCCACCGAGATCGACCTCTCCTTTGTCGACGTCGGCAGTCTGATCGGCGTTCAAAACGAGTTCGTCGCCCTCTTCACCGCCGCGGAAGACACCGTCTCCGGTGATTCGGCCACCAGTCGCCAATTGCGGAAGGTCGAACGACACGCCGTCGAACACTGTCTGGCCACCGACAGTCGTCGACCCGAGTGGGCCAGCGTCGACGTCGACGGTTGGAAGCGTAACCGGATCGACGCCGACCTCCGAGGGGATCACAGCGTTCCAGCTATCACTGAGAAACCCGCCCGCTGTGTCGCCCATCTCGCCGACGATATCGCCCATCTGTTCGCGAACGTCAGTTGCGGTCGGGATCGCTTCCATGATCTCGTCGCGTTTGTCCCAGACGATACCGGCCGGGTGCCAATTATAGAAGATGTCGAGCACCTCATCGGTCGCGTTGTCGACGGTCTCGGCTGGGTCCCAGTCTGTGAGGATGTAGTCGATCGTCTCGAACGCGTCGCCGACGAAGTCAACAACTCCGCCGATTGCTCCGGTCACGACATCCCTTGCAGTTTCCGTTCGGTCCTGAATGCCACCGAGATCGCGTTCCCAGATCACGTACGCCGCTGTGACAGCGGCGGCAAGGCCGAGGACAACCGCCGTGATCGGTGCCGCCGCCGTCGAGACCGCGGCGAACGATGGTGCAACCGCAGAGAAGTTGATCGTCGACATGCCCATCATCGCGATCCCAGCCGCCTGGGCGGCGGGCATGAGGGACTCGAGCGGTCCGAGATACCCCGATGCCGCGAGTTTGGCGTCTTCGAACCCGGACCGAAGTTCGTCCATCGTCGACGTATTCTCACTCACCGCGTCCGCGTGATCGTCGGTGATTCCTTCGGCGTCCTCGACCTGCTGGTTCCAGTCGTCGATAGCATCCTCGCCAAGGCCGAGTTCGTCGGTCAATGCCTCGAGATCGCCGTCTGCCTCCTCGACGGCGGAGTTGAAGTTCGACTCGAGCTGTCGGCCACTGTAGCCTGTCTCATCTGCGAACTGTGACATGAGACCTGCGACCTCGTCGGACTGGAGACCCATCTCCTCGAGTTGTGCGAAGTCGAGTTTCGAGAGCGTGTTGCCGATGTCCTCGATCGACATGTTCGTCTCGCGGGCGGCGAGCGTGAACGCGTCTTGATTCTCGACGATCGTGTCGAGATCGCCATCGAGTGCGTTTACTGCTGGCGCAAGATCATTTGTAATCGACGATGCACTCGTATCTGTTGCGTCAGCAACGTTGTCTGCCGCAAGGGCGACCTCTTCCATCCGCTCGGGGGTCTCGACCATCCCCGAGAGGTTGTCCATCGACTCGGTGACGTCCTCGAGGGGGAACGTCGCATCGGACATGCTCGTCGCGAGGCCACGGGCTTCTTCACTGGTGATGTCCAGCGTCTGGGCTGTTCGGTCGAGACTTTCGCGCGTTTCTCGCGTATCGTCGAGGATGCCTTGCGCAGCCGTTCCGAGACCGGCCAGCGCACCACCGGCCGCGACACCGGCAGGTTCGACGTCGAACAGAGACTCGGACATCTCGCCGGTCGCTCCGGAGACATCCTCACTTGCGTCAGCGGCTTCGTCGGCCCCGGAGGAGTAGTCACTCGCGTCGAGTGACATCCGGCTCGTGAGGTGTTCAAATGTCATGTTAGAACTGACTCCGAATCTGTTTCTGTCGTTCGTTCATCGTCTCGCGCTGTTTGCGGTACCAGAAAATCCACCAGCGCTGAACTTGCTCGTCGCGGCGGGCCCACTCCTCGAGCGTCCAGTCCTGGAGCGAGCAGATCTCCCCAATCTCCTGGCCGATCGGAGACTGTGCTACTTTTTTGTCTCACCTTGCTCGAGCGGCTTGCCCTCGGT
Organism: Halostagnicola sp. A-GB9-2; assembly: GCF_030068615.1. Lineage (GTDB taxonomy): Archaea > Halobacteriota > Halobacteria > Halobacteriales > Natrialbaceae > Halostagnicola. The sequence continues at coordinate 6,281 of NZ_JASJOC010000022.1, forward strand.
GTTGACGAACGTGAGGATGGCAATCATTCGTGGAATTGAGAACTGCTGTTCCCACCAGCTCATGTCCGCGAACTCTGGTTTACTGAACTCCGCGGCGACGGCGTACATCCGATCGAGGGCGTCGTCGAATTCCGCTTCGATGTTCTCCTCGTCGATGTTCTCGAGGTGTTCCTGACAAAGCGACGCGAATTGCGAGGCCTCACGGTTGAACGGCCGGAACGGAATCGTCTCGTCGCCGATCGGGACGTCGATCGACTCCTCTGCCAGCTGGCGTTCCAGCCGGTCCTGAAGTGACGCGGCCTCCCGAAGCTCTTCGCGGCGCTCCTGTTGCTGTTGGGAACGCGCCTCGAGTGCTTCGTTCGCAGCCGATGGGTTGGACACTGTTGCTGTCGTCATGGATTACGCCTCCGGAGCCCAGTTGATCCAGTAGCCACCCTCAACCCACCATGTCCAAGAGACCTGAACCGGCGTCTCGCTTGGATCGAACTCGGGCGATGTCAACTCGAGATCGGCGAATCGACTCAGTAACTCCGAGTCTTCGACGACGTCGACACTCTCGAAGTCGGGTTGGTGGTCGAAGTACGCTAGTTCGACGTACTCGTCGTCTTCTTCGAGGATCTCACGATCGCTCTTCGCGAACGTGACTTTGCCTTCCTCGTCAGCAATTCCAACCAGTTCGAGCGCTTCGAGCTCGGGTGCGATCGCCGTCTGGACCTCGAGGTCGACCGTGTTGTTCGTTCGGTACCGCCGCGTTCGGCGCTGGCTTCCGGGGTTGTAGTCCTCATTGTCCTCATCGATCGGGACGGAGAGGTCATCTTTCGTGGCGAGTGCCAGAACTGTTCGTTCAGGGTCGGTGCCGCTGTCGTCGACGTGCATGACAGCGACGCATGACCCTTCGACTTCGTTGTCGTTGGTTTCTGTAATACTCATAATGTGTTAGCTGTGATATTGGCATGGGAGATCCCGACCGCAGACCTCGCCGTCGTCTTTGACTTCGTCGCATTCCTCGAGGCGCTCGATTTTGTCACCGAACGCGCGGAACTCGTGATCGGTCGATTCGAAGTGTTCACCCGGTCGGATTCGTTCGCCGGTGCTATGCCTTACTCGCGGTTTCGTTGAGGTCCATTTGTACGAAATCGTCAGTCACCTCGTTACGCCCGCCGCCGAATCTCGAACGTCTTGCCGGCGACGAACCGATTGATTGTATCATCGAACGTCGGGTCCGTGCCGCCGGTTTCACCGTCCCAATACCAACCCCCGACGCGCTGGTTGCCGACCGACGCGATCGCGTCGAGGACCTCGTCGGGCCACGTGGTCAACTGCTGGCGTCCGACTCGAGGGCGGTACTCGAAGCCGATCTGAACGTTGAAGCTGGCCTCCGTTCGCAGGTTGTGCGGCTCTTCAGTTTCTGTTCGGACCATCACGTGAACGACGACGTCCGGAGGGTCCGGCGCGCCGTCATCTTCGTGCCAGGTCCGCGCGACCATTGCCGGGACGATCACGCCGTCGGCGTCGTCGACGCCCTCGGCCTGCTCGAGGAGGTCACCCAGCTGATCGTTGGTCGCGAGCCGAGTGAGAATCTCACCGCGGAGTTCGCGAATACGCGGTCGACCATCGCTCACTGTTCCATCACCTCATTGTGGATCGCTTCCAGTGCTTCGCGGAGTGTGCCCTTTTCCTCGCGGATCGACGGAGCGAGGAACGGTTGGGTGAACTCGACAATACCCGCGTACTCCGCCTCGTCGTTGCCCCACATGATGATGACCGTCGATTCGTCGACCTGCTCGACTTCGACGTCCATCGTGGCGGACAGAAGACCGGTATCTTTCGGGGCGTTCTCGGTGATCGTCCCAAGGACTTCGACGCCGGCGACGGCGCCGTGGCGTTCCATCGCCGACTCAAGGCGCGGCTCCATCGATCGGAACCACTCGACCTGTGTCGCGGGCGTCACATCGGACGTCCACTCAAAATCAGTGTGCATCTTAGGCAGTCTCCAGTTCGATGTGCGCCGCGGTTGGTCGCGACCGGCGTCCGTACGCTGGCAGCGGTGAACCGGTTATCTCGAGATCGTCGTAGGTCTGGTAGCCGTCGGTGATCGGTTTGAGTGTGACGCTATCGCCAGCCTGCAGCTCGGTCAAGAGTTCGGCTCGCCCGACGACCGCCGGATTGTCGATGACGTCCTCGCCGGCTTCGGTTCGCGTGAGCTCGGTGCCATCGCTGTGGTAGCGGACGGGGCGATCGTCGACGACGGTGTAATCGTCTTCGACGGGCTGGCCGTAGCCGTCGATGCAGACGCCGTTCTCGCACTCGGTGCCGTCGGGGCAGTCGCCGTCCCCGCCGCACTCGACAGTGCCGAACCTCTTGGCAGTCAGGCGGTGCGTCGGTCGTAGTCGTGGCATAATGAGTTAGCGCAGGCTTCGCGAGCGCTTCGGGCCGCGAGCATCCGGTGTTCGGATCACGGCGGGCGGTTTGTCGATATTCTCGAGTGTCTTCGACGTGTCCTTCGAGATCGCCTTCCGCCCGAGTGTGGTTTCGTCGTAGCCGCCGTCGCGATCGTCGGGCTGGGCGAATTGCGTCGACGAGCCATCCGATTGCGTTTCGCTATCGACTTCGCGGATCTCATCCACTCCCGACGCCTGGAGATGGTGGCCGGCGAGGTAGCGTTCGATCAGCGCGAGTCGGTCGTCGGACATCCCCGTATCGGCTAGCAGTTCCTCGACGTCGAGATGCGCCGGTTCGATGCCGACGATCTCGACTTGCGTATCCGAGAGTTCGTCGATCGGGAACGTCTCGGACTCGAGCTCAAGGCGGACGTGCTCGACTTCGGTGCGGTAGTCGTTACTCATCGATCAGTCCTCGCCGTTCTCGAGTCCCTCTCGACGCGCTTCGACGGCCTCGATCACCTTCTCCGATCGCTCGACTGCCTCGATGTCGTCGAGAATCTTGTCGACGTCGCCGCTCTCGACAGTCGCGACGCGGTCCTGGTAGCCGTCGTGGTCGTCGAACCAAGCGTCTTCGTCGAATCCAACGTCTTTTAGCTCTGGATCGATGCCGGACTCTGGCTCCTCACCGAAGTTCTCTTCGACGGCCTGTTCTCGGGCCGTCGTGTCTTCCGCTTCGACGTCTTCGATCGCTTCGATCTGGTTCCCGTACGCGCGGATTTCCGAGTCGGTCGGTTCGAAGACCTCACCGGGCGCGATCGTCTCGCCAGTATCGTGGCGTTTGAGTCGTGTTGAGGACGTCCAGCGGTAGGTCGTCATTCAGGATCACCCGTCGATGCCGGTGCCGACGGCGATCCCGAAGATGTTGTCGTACGTTGCCTTGATGCGCGGGACGCGCATCCCGAGGTGCTTGTACTTCGTCGCCAGCCCCATGTCGATCTCGCCGGACATGGTCGTCGGCGACTGCCCGTCCGCGAGGTCGACGACGTCGTTGTTCTGGACGACCATCACGCACTCGTCGGGGTCGAGCGCCCCGCTCATGCGGAAGTCGATCCACGGGAAGTCCTGCTGAAGCCGCTGGAGCAGGTTCATGTTCCCATCGCCCTGCGGGTCGGGCTGGAGGGTGAGGTTGCCCCACTGCGCGGTTGGGTAGTAGAACCAGACACCCTCCTGCTGCGGGTTGTAGCCGCGGTCGCGGTCCTCGGTCTGTGCGTTGAGTTCCTCTTGGAGATCCTGGATGGTTTCGACGACGTTCGACGCTTCGGACCACGGGCCGAAGCCGGACTCCTCGAGCTTGTAGTCGGTCGTCAGGTAGCCGTCGACGGAGTAGAGGCCGCCCTGAATCTCGAGTTCCGTGTTCCAGCCGCGGAAGACGAGGTCTTCCATCGAGTCGGCGAGTTCCTCGCCGGCCTCTTCGGCCCCTTCGGCCTCGGCGTCCTCGCCGAAGTTCTGCGAGTTCATGAGCTCGCGTTCGTCGATCTCCCAGTCAACGTAGTCGTAGGGGAGTGCGACGCCTTCGCGGAACTTGACCGGCTGATCGTCGTTGCCCTGCGAGCGGAGGTTCATGCCGCGCTCGGCGTCGTAGGCGTCCGACCGGACCTGGTAGAGGCTGACGAGACGTGCGGGCGAGACGTCGCGGTCGAGGCCAGCGTCGATCAGGTCCTCGACAGCGGTCTTCGCGATCCGGGCCTCGGTGACCTGGAGATCGTCACGGTCTTCCCACTCGTCGTAGTCGAGGCGCTGGGCGTTCGCAGAGATGCCGCCCATCGCGCCCTTCCGGTAGCCCTTCTGGAGGCCGTTCGCGGCGGCCTGCCAGAGTGCCTTCTGCTGTTCGACGCCCTCGGGGCCGTACTCCTGCTTGGCCGCCTGGAGGGACTTCTGGTACATCCGCTGCTGGAGTTGGTCCTTCTGCTCCGCGCGGTTCTCGAAGAGGATGCGTTTCTGGAGTCCCGTCAGCGAGTCGTTCTCGCTGTCGGGGACGGTTCGGTTCGCCGTGATGCCTGCCATTGCCATTTTAAATCACCTCGTATTCGAATCGGTCGTCAGCCGTTGCGTCCTCGAGGGCGACCGCCAGTTTGGCCCCCTCGTCTTCGTCGACGTGCTCGGCGAACGTTCCGTCGCCGTTCGACACGACTGGCTCCCCCGCGGTGATCGCGCCGCCGGCGAGGCCGTTCTCGTCGCCCTCGCCAGGTCGGAGAACGTAGGCGCGGACCTCGTCGCCGGCCTCAGTTTGGTCGACGTCCTTCGGCTCTTCGCGTGGCTGCTTGCTCCCGGTCTTCTTCTCGATCGCGATCCGGACGGCGACGTTCTCACCGTCGCCACTTTGGGAGGCGACGAGCGGGACGCCGTCGTCGTCGACGCCGGTGATCTCGAGGAGCATCCCCGGCGTGACCGTCGCATCTTCGTCGAGGCGGTATCTCCGTTCGATCGCCGAACCAATCTCGCGTCGGCTGCCGACCTTACGACTTCGGGACATCTCAGTACACCTCCAGGTCCGGCATGTCGTCAGTGTCGACGTCGCCGTCGGCGTTACCGGTCGCGGGGATCGAGCCGCCACTCGAGGCGGGGAGGCCGCCGCTGGCGTTGATGGCGTTCTCCTTACGGTCGAGTTCCTTCTCGGGGAGATCGGCGATCCAGTCGGCGTCGCCCTCACCGTACTCGGCGGAGTTCGCGACGATCCGCTCGGCGCGCTCTTCCTTCTCGAGTTGGTTGGCGGTCGCCTCGACGTGTTGGTCGATCGAGTCTTCGGTGACCATTCGGCTCTCGAGATCGTCGAGACGGTTCATGACCGCATCGAGGCCGTCGGCATCACCGTTCGTGTCGTCGGCGTCCCCATTGCCGTCATCGGCACCGGGGTCGTCATCGTCGTCTGTACCATCGTCGTCGCCACCATCGGCATCCGATCCATCGGAGCCATCGTCGGAAGCGTTCGCGACGACCATCTCGTGCGTGTTCTCGAGGCAGGTGTCGCCCATGTGCTCGAGCGAGTCCTCGTTGAGATCGCTGTTGGCAGTGATGAAGCGGATCAGCTCCTCTCGCTTGTTGTCTTTCATAGATGTGTTCGCTGTCGTATTGCTGTCCGTGTCGGATTCCGCCGACTCGTCAGATTCTGATTCGCCATCTGAATCGTCGCCACCACGGGGATCGGCGTCTGGAGTCTCCGCGGTCTGCGACTTCGTCGTCCGATCGGTCGTCGGGCCAGCGGCCGATCCCAGCAGCGACGAAAGGCTGCCGAGAAGTTGTCGGACGCCAGCCATCTGTGATCCGGTTCCCATCGTCCGCTGGCCCTCGCCCGCGTTACCGGGGTCATCGGTACCAGCGATCGCCGTGTTCCCGACGACGTCAGCGTAGTCAGCCACGTTCGCCGTCACGCCCGGCGCGATCCCGCAGCCATCGTCGATCGAGCAGACGCCCTTGCCGTTCGGGATCAGCGCGACCGAGTCCGGCGCGGCGATCGCCTTCGGATCGTCGCGGTACTCGCCGTCGTACTCGCCGGGTGGAAGTTCGGCGTGGAGGTACTGCGAGGAAACCTCGAGCGGGCCGTCCGACTCGAGTGCGTCGACGATGTCCGCCGCCTCGCCGCCCATCTCTTCGGCGCGATCGGCGTTGACCGCGATATCGGCGCGGACGTACTCACCGTCGAAGTGATCGTTCTCGACATCACCGACACCAAGCGTCTCCTGGACGTCTTCGTTCGCGGCGAGGACGACATCGTCACTCGGGCGGGCAGGGTCGTGCCACGAAAACGAGGGATGGTTGCGTGGGTGGTTGACCGTCGGGGTCGTTCCGCTCCATCCGGTCGTTCCGTGGGTGTTCTCGATTCCGGTGCTCTGCTCGATGGAAGCCTCGGGAACGTAGCCCGTGTTGAGGTCCATCGGCTTGACGATCGGGACGTTCTTCGCGACCAGATGGCGGTCGCCGTCCCGCGTCTCCTCAATGATTTTGACCGCTTCACCGTTCGCCGTGATGTATCTCGTCATGATTACAGATCCTCCAGAGTGCGGACGTCGGTCACTTCCCATCGACACCGGCAGTACGGATGCGTGTCATTCGGGATGTGGAAGTTCTGAGCCTGCTCGAGTGTCCAGTCACGCTGGGCGAGTTCCTGGCACTGCTCGCAGACGCGGTCGTCGCCAGCGGTGACGAACTCCGGCTCGACGTTGAGCTCGACCTCGACATCCTCGGGAACCCGTTCGTAGCTCGAGAGCTGGCCCGTCGTGTTGTACTGGTTGACGACCTCCGCGGCGACATCCTCCGTTGCGTTGGACTTGTAGACCTCGCCGCGTTCGACGATATCTGAGACAAGTTGGGAACGGGAGACCTCGAGCCCGCCGTCGGTGACGATCTGCCGGGCATCGCCACGGAAGTCGTCCATCTCGTCGCGGATCCGACCGGCCATCGCGACGACGCCGAGACCGATCGCCCCCTGGACGTTGTCCTGGGCGAGCGTCTCCTCGGCGTCACCGATGTCGACGCCGTGTTCCCGGAGCTCGCGATGGGCGTCGGTCGCGCCGCGCTCGACCGCGTGTTCGAGGTGTCGCTCGGCTTTGTCCTCGAACTCCGACGTGAACACTGTCGACTCGGTTTCGTCGTCGAGCCAGTCGGAGAACCGCTGGGCCTTCTCGGCGTCGGAAAGACCCGACCACTCTGAGAATGCGCTGCCGTCCATCCCGAAGGCATCGTCCTCGAGGATCTTCTCGCGAACGGCAGCGTCCACCTCGCCGATCCGGCCGCGGATCCATCGCGATAGCTCGCGAACGTCCGTCGTCGTGTGGGTGGGATCCTCCCGACCCGACCCTTCGATAGCGTACTCGTTGGCCGAGACGCCGGTGAGGTTACAGGCGTGACAGCCACAGCCAGCGTCGTGACGCTCGGGGGCTGGGTGGAGACTACTCATCGTTCACCTCACAACAATCCGAAAGTTCAGCCGCCTTCCGGAGCGTCACCTCGTTGACGCCAGCTTGTGTCGCAAGTAGCACGACCTCATCAGGCATGTCGTCGTCATCCCAACCAGTCGCCGCGTCAAGCATTCGGGCCAGAAGGCGTGCGTGAGGTTTGTTCACCAATTCGCCAGGGTCAGTCATCATCCACCTCCTGGCCGCCATCGGCAGCAGCCTCGTAACCGGCCGTGATCTCATCGACGCTGCGGGCGTTCGCCCCGACCGCGTCCTGGTCCTCGAGTTCCTCGACCATGTCGGCCTCCGACTCGATCTCGTCGGGGAGTTCGCCCTCGCGGATATAGTCGACGACGACCTGCCGACCGAGGTCGAGCAGCGGATCGTCGGAGATGTTCCGCAGCGCCTCGCCGCGCTTGGCCTCGAGGTCGGCCTGCTCGCTCTCGGAGAGTACCCGCAGCGCCTCGCCTTCGATGTCGAACGCGCCGTTGTTCGGCGGGGTAATCAGGCCGTTATTGACGAACCACATGATATGCGGCCTGGCGTTCAGCGGGAAGGCGTACTCGGTTCGGCGTTCCTTGATCAGCCCGAAGTAGGCCTGGGTGTCCTCCTCTGCGCTCGCGAGCGCGCCCGCGGGATCGCCTTCGAACACTCGCTTCGGAATGCCCGTGTCCGTCGCGAGTGCCGACAGCTGTGGTTCGAAAACGTTCGAGACCTCCGCGATCTGTCCGCCGAGTTCGGTGATGTCACCGGTCGTCTCGAAGATGGGTTTCAGGCCCTGGAACCACTCCTGAACCTCCTCATCATGTTGATCCCAGAACTGCTCGCTCGTGACGTCGACGTCGTTGGGATCGTGCGAGACGGCCAACCCCTTGTCCGCGCCGCGGTACGCGAGCTCGGCGACCGAACCCAGCACCTTCAGGATATCGCGGAGGATGTTGAACGACCCCTCGAGGCGGGGCGGCGCGAAAAAGTCGTGGTCTAACCGACGCCCGGCGGGGACCGCCACTGTTCGTGAGTGATGCACCTTCCAGATGCGATCGGTCTGTGAGTTGTCGGTATCCCCCTCGCTCGAGAAGTCGATCGAGTAGCGAACGGGAAGCCCCCACCGACCCTCGCCAGCGTGTTCCTCGGTGCCCCACTGAACCGCGTCGACGGACATCTCCGAGAACAGCTTGTGCTGGACGACGTTGTCGAGGCCGTCCGCGGTGAACTGCATCGGATCGATCGGCTCGGCCAACTTGTCTTCGTCGACGGTGCCGTCCTCGTCGAGACAGTCGGTCGTGACGAACACCGAGAGTCCGTAGCGGCCGATCCCTGCGAGTCGGTCGACCCGTTCCATTTTCGACGGCAGCCGTAGGTTGCGGAACAGTCGCTCGACATCCTGCTCGAAGTCGGTTTCGTCGTCGGGTTTATCGACGATAATCGGTTCGTCGCGCCACGTCGTGAATGCCGGTCGGTCGACGATCGGCCCGGCGAAGGGGTGCGTTCGGTAGAGTGCGTAGAACTGGTCGACTGTCGGGCGGCGGGTCCAGTCGAACGTATCGAAGATATCCCGGTCCTGGGTTGAGTGACCGAGTACACTGGCGACACTCGCACGCATCATACTCGAGGCCGTCACCGTCTCCTGTGCGTTCGCGGTGACGTCCTGGTCGTCGCTCTCGGTGCTCGAGGCGTCAGGGTCAGCATCTGTATCTGTCATAAAAAGCTACCTCCAGGGGAGCGAATCGAGTTTGTCGTCCTCGTCGTCGGGGATCAGCCCTTCTGCCGCGATGACAGCCTGAATGGCCGCGTCGAGGTGATCCGGCGAGTGGCCAAGTCGGGCTTTGACCTTCGACTTCGGATCGGCAACATAGACCTGATCCTCCCGATTCTTGATGTAGCGCTCCTCGAGGGTGATCTCCCGAGCGGCGATCTTCAGCTCCTTCCGAAGCCGAGTATCCGAGAACTCTCCACCCCGATCGAGCCAGTTCCCGAGCTCGCATAGGCCCTCAGTCCATCGGTCCTTGTACTCCTGCGGTTGGGCCGCTTTGGCCCCGGACTTGAACCGATCGACTTTGGGATACCGTGCGGCGGTATCGTCGGCCTTGCCGCTCCCTTCGCCGACGGCGTCGATCGAGATCATCGCATCGGGCTCCTGGTCGAGGAGTTCCCACATCCGATTGAACTGAACGCGGTGATCGGTGCCGGGTTCGGAGTAGGCGACCTCGAGGGCGTGCTCAAGCTCGTCGATCTGGACGGTCCGGTCGCCGCTGCGGGCGACGTCGATCCCGGTCCCACGCCGAGCGCCAGCCTCGAGATCTTGCCCGCGTTCGACGTAACCGGCTTTAACGAGGTCGAGATCGAATGGCCGGTTCTTCGCGGCGCCGGCCGGTGGCATGATCCCAGCGAAGCGGCGATACCATCGCGAGGCCAGATCCTTGCGGAACGCCTCGGTCCCACGGGTGGACATCGCTCGAGCGTCTTCGTAGCCGGGCCAGGACTCGCCGTTGAGCGCTTCCCACTTTTTCTTGAGCTTTTTCAGGCCAGTGAGGCCGGGGATCCACTCGCCATCGCGACGGTCGAGCTCGACCTGGACGTTGTGCGAGTCGAACGTCGAGTAGGTCAGCTTCTCCGGTTCGATCCCGACCTCCCCCATGTTCGCGACCGCGTTCGTCTCGTCTTCGGGCGGGTTCGAGATGACGACCATGCGGTCGTTGTCGTCGGAGATCAGCGAGTCCATCGAATCGAGCGTGTCCAGGTCGACGTCCTTCTTGTCGGCCTCGTCGACGATAACCAGGACGTGGTCGTTGTGGACGCCCTCGAGCTCGCCGGGATCCTCGGGGCTGATGACCTCGAATTGCCACGTCGGTTCACCGTCGACGTCGATGTGCGGGTTCGGTGACCACTTCCAGGTCGCCGCTGGCCAGTACGGCGTCTGCTCGTTGAAGGGGGACGACCTGTGCAGTTCCTCCGCGTCGGCGCAGAAGGTCCGCTTCAGCTTCCCGTAGGTCCCTGACGTCACGACGACGCTCGAGGGGTAGTGGCGGCGGTTGAACGTCAACGCGAGCGCGACGATCCCGAAGGTCTTCCCGAAACCGTTGCCACCCTCGAGGTGGGTGTACTGATTCTCGGCGACATGCTCGAGGATCTCCCGCTGCTCCGGGGACAGCGTGATCCCGAACCAGTCCTCGGCAGCCTGCCAGTACTTTTCGCGACCAGTGTAGTTCTCGGGTAGGTGGTCGCGAACGTAGTCGGGTGTGGTGACGCTCATTGGCTATCGTCCTCAGCTGAACTCTTCCAGAGATCGATCGACCCACCGTGGTTGACGTCGATCTCTTCGTTCGGGAAAATGCCCGCTTTGTCGCAGATCGATTCGTAGCGACGCATGAACCGTTCGTCACCGGTTCGATCGTACTGAATCAAACAGAGGCTGGCTGCCGTCTGGGCAACCTGTTTCGCATCCTTGGGATCACCGAGCGCGCGTCTGGCCTCGTCGAACGCCTCCTGCTCGCCGTCGGTCAGGTGACGCGTGAAGTGCTTCCGGTACCCGCCGTGATCGACCGCATTGTCGTTCCCTTCGGTAGCCCCTTGGCCGTTATCACCGGAGTTACCACCGCCGTGATGATTGCACCGGCGACCGTCGCCGACACCGTCTTCGGTTCCCTTGCCAGCTCGAGCACCACAGTAGCCGACGAACACCGATTCATCGTCGCGCTTTTCCGTCCGCTTCCCTCGGCACTTTTCGTCCGCCGCGATCTTCGGGACGTCGTCGCTCAACTCACCGACTAGCTCGTCCTCGTCGACGTCGTCGATCGTCGGAAGATCCTGGCTCATGATGGGCCTCCGGTCGCTGGCTTCGGCGCGTCGACGTCACGCGGCGCCGGCGCCTCGAGGCGGGAGGGGAGTCGCCGGTTCCCGTGCTCGCCGTCCTGGTGGCAGTCCCGACAGAGTCCGATCAGGTTGTCCGGATCGTTGTTGTTCCGCCGGCGATCCCGATGGTGAAGTTCGATTCCGTCGACGGCGTCGCGTGGACGACCGCACCCGGGACAGCGGTAGGCCGATCCGTCGCGATCGCGCCAATAGAGATCGCGGCCGGGTTGACGGTCGTCCATCACTCGAGCACCTCCAGCGTGCAATCTCCGCAGAGCGTGACGGTGTCGCCTTCGTCGAATCCCATATCAGCGAGATGTCCACCGAGCGACGATGTCCGAAAGAACTCGGGTGAGAACTGACAGAGCAGCGCCGGCGCTGGGTGGCACGCCGATCCACATCCGTCGCAGTCTGCAGTATAGCCCATTGGTTAGTCCTCACGATCGTCGTCTCGAGGCTGGCCGCCGTCGGTCGAGATCGTGATCCCGTCGAGAACGCGTTCGACCTCGAGGTCCCACATCCGACCGATAACCAGGAACACGACGGCGGTCGTCCCGAGTTGGAGTTCCCACGGCGGTGGGTCGGCCGCCGTGAACATCGGCGCGACGACGATCGTCGCCCAGACGCCAAAGAGAATCAGCGTCGCAACGGTCCGATCGAGTGATTCTTCATCAGGCATTAGCGTCCTCCCCAGGCAAACGAGTTCGATTTTCGCGCGGTACAGCGGCTCATCGGTATTCGGTTTGACAGACATGGCATTTCTCAGTACTCGGTAGGAGCAGCTCGGAGCACCGCGAGTTTGACACTCCGGCGGAAGATCTCAGTGTCGTAGCCCTGGACCGCTTCGATTTCCTTGAACTTCCGGATCGACCGTCGGAGTACTGACTTGTCGAACTCGAGCCCCTGTTCGCGAAGCCGATGAGCGAGGGGACCGATGAGTCGGAGGGCCTGGATCTTCGTGAGCGTCGTGTCGTCAGCCCAGCATCCGATGCGTGAACAGCTTCGGCAGGTCGTTCGTGGGACTGCCGCGCGTTGCTGACCTGGTCGCGATCCGCCGTCGACGCTCTCCGCGGGGACGGTATCGACGATCCGTTCGTCCTGTTCAAGGGTCGCCTGCGGCGTTCGGGACTGGTCGTGGACGTCGTGATCGGTGATCCCGCCGCTGAAGGTGTGTTCCTCGAGCTCTTTCACGTGCTCAAAGCAGCCGTTACAGACGCGAGGGTTGTGCCAAACCAGGCGGTCGAACGCGTTCGCTGGTGATACATGATCGTCGTCGGAAGTGGGACTGGTCGTACTCATAGTCTCGAGAAAAGCATCGCTGTAGGGCGGACGGAATCATCGCCAGCGACGCGGGTCGCCGACTCGACGCCCCTATAGCGATTGTGTTACTTTCGTGAAGGTCAGGTGAGTTGATAAGGGTACGCGCGTGCGCCGATCTGGCGGACGTCTGTCTGAGCCGCTTGGTTTCTGGACGCTCACGATCTTTCAGCAATTTCGACGCGAACAAAACGGAGGTCATCGTCGTTATCGCGATCGCGTCGAACGACGTCGACATCCTCAAGCCGGGTGAGTGCTCGATCGAGTGTCCGGGGTGGCATCTCGGTTCGGTCCTGGAGCTCGTCGCGACGGATCGATCCCCCGGCCTCCTCGAGAACGTAGAGGAGGTGCTTCGCGCTCCACGGCAGGTCGTCGACGTCGGGTGAGGTGTCGGGGAGGCTCATGGGCTTTGTATCGTGGAGAGTGCCGCGGCTGATCGAAAGCGGGCGATCGAGCCCTCGAGACATCGGTTTGGGGAGTCAGTCACCAACATCAGGCGGTGAACGCCAATCCCAGACTGCGGTAGTGTCGCCACTATCCGTGTTAGTCAGCCCGTGATCGGCGTCACCCCCTGCATAGGGGTCGCGGATCGCCAACGCCCACCTACTAGAGTCCCCGTAGGGGTTAGTTGGCGATTCCTGAATGTCTACGAAACCGACGGATGGGAGCCCAGACTCGCTGTAGAGCGTTGCTCCGTGGGTTCCTGCCCCCTCCGAGAGGTGAACCGCTGGCTCACCGAACTCGTTATCGGCGAGTCGCTCGAGCGTCTGGCGGACGTGCTCTTTCGTACACCCGACCGAGTCGGCGATCTCCCTCGCCGTCTTCGAGTTCGCACTCGAGCGGAGTTCGTTGACGATCTCCTCCTGGAGGTCGGTAAACACCCACTCGACACCAGGGGTTTGGACGTCGGCGAACCCAGCGGGGACAGCGTCGGTTCGAACGAACACCGTAGCCGTCACGTCGGGATCGTCAGGGGAGCGAGCGTACCGACCGGCGGACTGGGCAATGTGGTTCTCGCGGACCGAGGCGAGGATCTCCTGGGCTGTCTCGGCGTCGTCGCCCTCGAAGCCACGGCCTTTGGCACGCTTCTCTTCTCCGTCGTTGGTGACGGCGGTCTCGACTTCAGCCTCGAGGTCGAGTTCGGCAAGCAGGTCCAAGACGTAGTCGTCGCCGGGGTCCATGCAACCGTTGACGAGGCCGACCGACTCGTTCGCAAAGTCGTTCCGCGATTTCTCGGCCCCGAAGTGCATCAGGTTCTTCGCGTCGCCGTATTCGTCGCGTTTGACGTCGACGCCAGCTTCGTCCATGAGCTCCGCGAGTCGGTCTTCGACCTGGGCGGTCGTGATCGCCGTCCGGAACTGAGCACCGTACTCGTCGACGAGATGCTCTAAGAGAACCTCGAGTTTGTCCTCGTTGAGCCACTCGAGGGCCTTGTCGCCCGACAGCGGGCGGGTCGCGTCACCGACCTGAACGACTCGAAGGCCACGCTCGTAGCGTCGCCACAGCTGGCGTTGCTTTGGCTCGAGGACATCGGTGGTCTTGATCCAGGGCACGGTGTTCGCCTGCCAGAGTGGGGTCGCAGGGTGGGCGTCTAATCCCACGATCGACCGAGCAGCGCCGAAGTCGGGAACGGTCCGAACTGACCGAACGTCGTTGCTCTCGTCGAGGACGATCGAGACCCATTCGCGGTTCCACTCGTCGTCATCA
>NZ_JASJOC010000023.1 GCF_030068615.1 Halostagnicola sp. A-GB9-2
GTATCTCCTATATACGATGTCGACTCGCGCTCGATTCGATCAGCCGCCCGGCCAGGTTACTGTTTTCGCACTCTTGTTCGGCACGTTATTTCCAGATCTTGTTGATAAGCCGCTATCGTGGTACTTTGGCGTGCTTCCAACAGGTCGAACACTCACTACTTATCTTGGGACCAATCGTGATTATTGGTTATCTACTTGCCCGCTATTACAACCATCCTGAGTACGGTATCGCATTTGGAATCGGTTCCTTCTCACATTCCCTTGTTGATGCTCTCCCTGCACTGTGGGCAGGTACAGTCCCGAATTCTCTGCTTTGGCCTGTGCTTCCTGTCGAAGGGTATGGCAGTGCTGGCGCACCAACTGTTACTGGTCTGTTGATGGATTCGCTCGGCTCATTAACCCTCCTTACCGAATTTGTGCTTGCTGGGCTCGCACTTCTTTGCTGGCGTTGTGATAGATACCCAGGACTCGAACTTCTTCGGGTGCTCATCAACCGGCTAATGACACAATCAGCCAACTAGCAGCCCAGCGGACGAGGGTGACTCCATGAGAATCCCGCTAAAGTCACTGGAGCGTTTGTCAGCTATCAGTGGAATCACCGCGAATCAGGATGAATCGGTCCTAAGAATGCAGTAGGTCCGCGTGGGGAGTCCAAACGTCCGGGCCACCGCCGCGAGGGGGACCGAAACACCCCGACTCAGCCCGAGTCCCCGGAGGAAATAGCAGATATGTGGGAGGGTGACGTGTATCGACTCAACCTCTAAACCATCTATACTGCCGAAGTACTGGCGAAGTGTATCCAGCGAATGGTCGTATCGTGACCCCACATCCTCATCTTTCAGCGAGGTTGTCTTCCCCCACACAAACCGTCCATCGGCGTTGAGAACACGTGATACCTCGTTCATAAACGGATCCAGATTCGCCAATTCAGGGTCGTTGAAAGGGGAAAAACCATGGCAGAAGAACAGATCAACCGAGTCGGACGCGACCGGGAGGTTCATCGCATCTGCAACTCCAACCGAGTCGGCCTCACCATCTGCGGCCCGGACGCCAACCTCACTGATATCCAGCCCGACCACGTCTACCCCATGCTCCCTGAGAAAACGCGAGTATTTCCCGGTCCCACATGGGACATCAAGGACGAGATCGCCGCGCTCTAACTCTAATCGGTTAATGATTGCGTCAGTTACTTGCTTCTCCCCGAGTAGTTCAGCGAAATCGCTGTTGCGGTATATCTCATCGTAACGCTGTTTGATAGATTCCTGATCATAGCTCATGGAATCATGTTGTTTCAGAACAACTATAATCTTGTGTCTAGACTCAGTACCTCACAAGGTGGCTTCGGCTAACTCGGTCTGAAGCCGCAGTTCTGTCTTGCTGAGTCATGATCGACGGGACTTCGACACTGAAATCGAGTAAAGCTGTATGGATCTGTCGCTGTCGGCGGCGATCGGCCGCCGACGCGACGGCATTGCCACTCACGAACAGGGCTTCCTTGGACGGTGGTTACCGGTGGAACCGATCCTCCGGTGGCCGATTTGCGGGGACGACCCGACGCACCGCGAGGGCCGTCCACGCTGCCCGTCGAATCATGTTGATGAACTCCTTGAACGACCACGACCAGAGGCGACGCCCGCCACGGCGGGGCGTCGCCACGTATTCCCAGTGGAGGTACCGCCAGACGTTCTGCAACAGCAGGCTCACCACGACGTACAACAGTCGTACGACCGGATCTTGCGTCGATGTCGTCGCAATACTCTGTTCGGAGAGTCGGTAGCTGCCTTCGATACCGAAGCGTTTCGCGTAGTGGTATCGAGCGTCTCGTGGCGTATCGATGAACGGCGCGTCAGCGGCATAGCCGTGACGCGCCACGCCGTGTTCGTCGTAGCGTCCGTTCTGGTAGGTACAGTCGATGTAGACGGGAAACTCGACGGTCCAGCTGTGACCGTCGAGTTTCGCCGTCAGATCGTGTTGGATGACGCGACTCCAGCCTTCCGAGAGTTCCTGCTTGATCGTCTTTTCCTAGCGAATGATCGGCATTACGTAGGCGATTGTGCGCCTGAAGCAACGTGAGACACTTGCTGTCGTAGAATTCACGGTCGAGATAGACGGCCTTGACGCTGAAGTCAAAGCCGTCGAGCACACCCAGAAACCCGGCGAGGACGCTGCTGGCAGTGTCGCCGTCTTCGAGACGGCGCACTGCCAGCGTGAATCGCTTGTTGGTCACACGCGCGTAGAGTGTGGCGTAGGCATGGAATGCGGTGGTTCCACGCTTCGCTTCC
Organism: Halostagnicola sp. A-GB9-2; assembly: GCF_030068615.1. Taxonomy (GTDB): domain Archaea; phylum Halobacteriota; class Halobacteria; order Halobacteriales; family Natrialbaceae; genus Halostagnicola. The sequence continues at coordinate 2,283 of NZ_JASJOC010000023.1, forward strand.
GAGTGATAGAGGCCATCTGTTTGTCCTCGTCACCGTAGTAGGGCCGCAGGTGGAGGTCTGCGCAGACCTCCACCTGCTCGGGAAGCACGTCGAAGACGTCCTTCTGAAGCAGCGTATTGCCGAATCGTTCGACCGACTCCAGGTCGAACTTCTCGCGGAGGTGGTACAGAACCGTGTTGTGGTGGGGCGATTCTTCGCTCTTCTCGCAGAGTGTCGAGACCGAGGTCCCGTCGGTGCACGCGCCGACGAGGACCTCGTGAACGTCCTCAGACGTCGTTTCGGCGTTGGGAGCGAGATCAAGCTCCACTTCCTCGTCGATCGTGTTGACGAGGAAGTTAAGAACCTGGTCCTCGTGGATTGAACCGTCTGCTTGCTGGGTTTTGAACACACTTCTGCAAGCAGACATCCTTCCTAGTTTCTTACTATTTAGAAGATCTCGTGCTAGAGTCCAATCGCTCCACAATCATGGATTCGTCCAAGATCGTGGCTAAATTGTCCCAGAGTAACGTCTCAAGTCACCCAATCTTCCCCTGAAAAGTCGACACCATCTAGTGATTCGCCAGAGCTGAAACGTATAATTGTTCTCAATTCACAGCTGTATATCCCGGTTGATTTCGGCTTAAACGCGCTCTGTGGCACGAAATCCTTATCGGTCTCTTGCGACCCACTCTTGTTTCACGCTCTCATGGAGCAGCAGAATTCCCATCGAGTCAACAGAGTCGAACAAGAGATTAGCATAGAGCCCTTCAACAGGAAAAGGATCCACGAGTGTCTCGATTAAAACCTTTTCTGTTCTCTTTCTCTTCTCTACAAAAAACATATAAATCGCCAAATCATAGTCATCGTTCATGAAAAGACGAGCAGCAATACATTTGCTGAGTTCTACATTTCTCTTTGGTTCTTTATCTGGCTGTCTCGGGTACTTAGATCGGAATACAGGGGTTAAATATGATCTGATATTAGAAGAATCTAACTGCCGAACTGACAACGACTTGTTTGAATTTGATAGGGAAAACACTGAACAAAGTGGCCTTGAGATACTTGAAGAGGCAGTTGAGGAAGGGTACTATACTGAGGGGTGGTCTAATAATGAGAGTCGAGAAAGAGCATTTTCAGAGGAATTTAATAGTGTTATAGATTTGATAAAGCAAAGAGGTGATGAGGACCAATTTGAAGATGGGTTCACATATTCTATGGTCGCTTTTCTAAACGGAGATATGTTCCAAATAGAACTTATTCGAACTTGCGCAAGTGGTTGCTGAACCAATGTGAGTTACGAATCCACTTTCTCCAACAACCCACGATACGTCCCGTCCCAACGTCGCTCAAGTATTGTTGAGACCAGTTGAGTCACGTCACAGAGAGAGAGTACATTTCGTCTGTTCTCACTGGAGTTGGCCTTCGAGTTCATCTCGTGTTTCGAGGATGATCTCAGCATCGAGATCGAGTTGATATTCGTAGTAGTGACCCCCCTTCCGACCTTTATTCTCCGCGCGTCGATTAAGAAAGCCAAGCATTTGCAGGTCACTCAGGTGCTTCTGTATACTCTTCAGAGTCGAGAGAGGCTCAGCACCCCACGATTCAGCCACAGTTTCGTAATTCGTTTTGATCGTTTTCGACCGTGCAGGAGTCTCGTAGTCCTTTTCAAGATATGCCATCGTCTCCAGAATATACTGTGCATGATCCGTCTGGTCTTGGATACGTGTCTTCAACCGCCCACGCTGGACGAGTTCACGCGCATTTTCAACGTGATCGTCCCGAATACAGTCATCACCAGTTCGGTCAGCAATCTCTGCCCCAGTTCGAAGGAGATCGATTGCCTGTCTTGCATTCCCTTGGTCTTTTGCTGCGATCGCAGCCGCCATTGCAACCGCTGAATCGTCCCAGCTTCCTTCAGCAAACGCTCGTTTTGCCCGATCGTTCAGTATCGTCCGAAGTTCATCAGCATGGTAGGGTCGAAACGAGATCTCTCTTTCCATCAACGTATCCCGAACTTTTGAGGACAGACTATTCCGGAACGTGTAGTTGTTGCTGATCCCGATGACACCAATCTGTGCCTCGACAATATGTTTGTTTGCTTGTGCTCGTGGGAGTTCATAGAGAAGAGTATCCGCATCATCAAGATGATCGAGTTCGTCAAAAACAAGCAAATGTGTTCCACCGTGGCGGTCAAGTTGCTTGTACAATTCGTCGAAGGCATCTCCAGTCCCTAGCCCCCGTTTTGGAAATGGACTGGCAGAGTCTGGAAGAAGTTCATTCACAAGCCGGCGGATAATCATGAAGAGCGTCTTTCCATTGCAATTGAGATCGTGGACGAAAAGTTCATCAGCTTCATCTCGAATGCTCACCTCCTTCTGGAGGGCATCCATCATGTACTTAGTGACTGCTGTCTTTCCAAGTCCAGCCTTCCCGTAGAGCATTACATTATCCGGTTCCCGTCCAAAGAGAACATCTTGAAGCGCATACCGATATCCTTCAATTTCTTCATCTCGTTCAAGAATCTTATCTGGCTGGTAGCTTTCACTGAGTACACTCTTTTCCTCAAATAATGTCTCGGTGAGATCGCTGAAGGGACCTGACATTCACAGTTGTTAGATGTTATTCATACCACTTAAAACCTCGTTTCGTTAGATTCGTCTGTTCCCACTAGATTCACAGACACCCACAGAGAGTCCAAAGAACCCGCTCTTTGGACATTAACAGACGAAATGTACTCTCTCAGTATGCATTGCCTCATGCTGGATCCCGATAGAGAACAGACGAAATGTACTCTCTCTTCAAATTCGAAAAACAGCGCGAGTTCCCCGCCACGGCGACAAAAGATGATCTCTGTTACGATGCCACTCCCGGTGTATTCGGGTGGTACTGGGTCCATGCGAGTCTCCACAGGGACAAACGGGGGTGGAATTAAGGAACGAACGGCGCAAGCCGTGAACGAATAGGGTGGGGTAGTTCACTCGGAGAATCAGCACCAACTCGAGTAACTCTGGACAGTGACCGCTAATATTCACCAAAATATTTCTTGAGACTTTGCTTGGAAGACACTGGACATACTGGAGTGTCCCACACAGTCTCATTCGTCCACCTCAAATTTGCCGAAGTACTCGGAAGTGTTAATTGCCAGTAGATATCAGCTAGGTCACAGGGTATATACTGATGAGATTGAGACAACCAACTGACTTCCAGATTCTCAAGGCCCTTGAAGAGACAGGTCGAAACGTCGCACCGAATCTGGCCACCCATATTGACAAAAGTCGCAAGAACATCAACACGCGATTGCCGATTCTCGAAGACTACGATCTCGTCGACAAGATCGGCCCCGCCGAACGCTCAGGAGTCTACGAGATCACCTCACTCGGAAAGGCTGCACTGGTATACCAGGACCAGTACGACAAGGTGGACAATTTCGAGGAACTCATCGAAGGACCGTCCGCTGGCACCGTCGAATCGGCCGGCACCTCGGTCACGGGCTTTGCTCGTGGTGACGAAGACAAAGACGACGAGTGAATCGCCTCGCCCCGTTCGCTCCTTGAGGGTGGGGCTTAGCACCCTCATTTTCCAGCTAAAAAGAGAGAGTCGACAGCGCTCTCTATCACTCGAGATCACGCTCAATCCGCTGATACGTCCCATCCCGGCGTTCCTCACGAATCGTCGAAAGCCGCCGGGTGGTGTCTGTCAGTACAAACGGAAGCACATCCTTCGGCTCAAACCCACCCTGGGAAGCATATGACTCGCCGGTCTCAGGATCGGTAAGCGACTGACTCAACCCAGCCCACCGTTGTTTTGCCGCCTCGGACGACAGATCAAAGTGCTCCTCGTCGGGCAACTCATACAACTGAGTCGCCGTCTCGAACCGAACCGAATCTCCGTCACCATCGAACTGCGAATCCTTCGCACGTGCGACCCCCCGCTGGACCGTGTCCCGAAACGTGAGCAACCGACTGGCCCCAGTATCTGTATCGGCCAACATCCCCGCCGCAAGATACTCCGGATCATTCAAGAGCGAATACAGAACGGCGACGGTATAGGACAGATCAGCTGAAAGCGACCCCGTATTCTCATCGACAGCTTCGAACACCGCATGCCAGAGCGCCGGCGACAGTTCCTCGAACAGGAGTTCAAAATCCAAGAAGGCGTTCGCAACTCGTTCACTGATCTCTCGTCGCCGTTTCAGATCGCCGTGGGCGACACGATTGGACGTCGTCCCGTCTGTTTGCTCTCGAAGCCACTCTCGATCCGTCCGCGTCAGAATGCCCCGGGTACGTGCATCGTCGCTCATACAAAATAACCGTTTTCGGTACATCTCCTTAAAAACCCACTCTCACAAGCACTGATTCGATGCCGGAATACCCGTTCCATCACGGAATGTGGCCACTATCGAGGAACAGAGAGCGCCCGTAGGGGACAGTGGAGAGATTCGATGAACCCCCACCGACGCACGACCGACGAATCGCTTGCTCACCACCCATCCCAACAGACACAATGGCAATAAACGACTTCCCCATCGACGACGACCTGACACTCCCTGCACCCGATAGGAGAACCGACCTCGATGTTACACTCGACTCGCCAAATTTCGATCGCAAACGAAAACAGGCGATCCGAATACTCCTGCCGCGGGATCCGGACGCACTCGAAGCCCTCCCAGAGGACATCCGCGGCGCGCTTGTCAAAATCGTCGATAAAGTCGCTGGCGAACCAGGCACCGCACAAATCGAGGTGTTGATGTTCAACGGCCCACGCGGCCTTGAAATCATCCTGCATCCAACGCCATCGATCGTCGACGGCCGGGCAATGCAGTCCAATTTGACGTGGTTTACGGACCAACTCCATTCGCCGGTCATCAACAACACCATCGAAGCGATCAAGAAAAGCAACGACCTTCCAGATTCTATCGGCATCGAACGCGGCATGCTCAATCTCGACCCTGTCGGGGTCTCCGATGTCACGACCACGCGGCTCCTGGTTGCAAAAGATAGCGCTGTAACCCAGACCGGGAAGTTCGATTACAGCCCACTCCAGCGGGCGTTCCAGACCTACCAGCAAGGAACGATTCCGTTTCTCTACCAAGTCATCCTCGAGAAATCAAAACAGACATACAATGTGTCGGTCCGGATGGCTACCTACCGGCCAAAACACACCTACTCGGGGACGAAAGGCTTCGCCCAACTGGTCACACAGGGTCATCCGCTTGACCTCTCGAACGCGTTCAAACCGTACAGAGTCACCTCGAATCACAAATCCCTCGCTGATGGCTACTGGAACGTCTCGTATACGGACCGAATCGATGGCACAACCGACTACGAGACCAGCTACAACTATCGGTACGCCAATCAGTATACGAAAAAGATGGAAGTGCGGGACACAGCTGACAAAATCAAAGAACTCGTCCTCGGGAAAGGCGAACACCGCAACCTTCTGGATGGCAATGCGAGCTTTGATCCTGCGTACAAAACCTGCGACCGATTCGGCCGATTCGAAATCAACCCAGCGCAACTCAAACCGTTCCTCGAACTGGTGCCGATCCAGTTCAGTGTCAACCCCTGGCTATCGATTCAGGGCCGTTCAGCGCCCCAGTTTCGTACTGACGAAATCATCAACTCGATTGCCGAACCGACACAAGGTCTCGAAACGGGAACCACCTACGTTCCCGAGACATCGGCAACGATGGCCAATGAGGGTGCTGCACAACACCGCAGCCTCGGAAAATTCACCCAGCAGTGGTTCACGGAAAATGGCGACGATATCGAAGAAGTCGTCCAGACGTCCGAATCAGTCCCCGATTATCGGCTGACCCCCGACGATGGGACCATCACCGCACTCGATTTCGATATCGACTGTGAAACCGTTCCGGTCGAAGTCGAAAGCACAAACGTCGATAAAGGGGCGAACACACTCGTCAACGCCGAACGAGCGTACGCATGCGACCAACACGTCATCTTTGTCTATCCAAGCAAAAAGGAGGCAAAACGCGGCTATAGCCACCTCAGCAAGACCTACAAACGAACCATCGGCGATGGTGCAGTACTCTACAACGACTCCGAGTACGTCATTTGCCCGGATGAGCGGATTCCCGTCTACGAAGGATCGGGCTCAGTCGAGTGGACGTGTCGGACGGATACGCTAGAAGGAACGGTCGATGGCACCACCATCGCAGCCGGTCCGGCCGACGCTGACGTTGGCACGTTTGACTACGACTGTCACTACTATCAGAAGGTCGATGGCATCCACCGCATCGAGACAGCAGACGGTGAGCTGAAAGATCGATACCGATCGAACGATGCCTTCACTGCAAGCTGGACCCGGGTCACTCGGCCCCATCTCCCGGTCGACCAGAGCTACCTCGCCTTCACAACGGTGATGTACCGCAACAAAGAGGAAAAGGAACTCTACGTCTACACCACTGACTACGACTGGGACATCAACAACAACAAAGGCAAACGAACGCGATATCAGGCCTGTAACAAAGCCTTCTGTGACGAACACCTCGTCGAAAAGGAATCGGCAGAACTGCCACATACGTCATTGCTCGATCGCATCAGCAGGTGGTATCGCGCTCGGTCGACCCATGCGACCCCGGTCAATTCCGAAATTGGCCGCACGCTCCCAGAGAGGCTCAAAGAATCGAAAGCTGCCCGTGATAATAACAAATACAAGTACTATGACGGCTACTCCTGGCGGATCAAGCCGGATATCGACTCCCCGCATCGGCCAGGCATCGAAGCCGGCGACCTCGACGACTCGGCCCCCGACGAAGAGACCGACCCAACAGAGGAAACGACCGATGAGTACTGACTCATCCCCCACCGACGACCCCCTCGAGTCAGCACAGCAAGCGATTCGACTCTCGCCGGAGCCCTCGACAACCCAGCTCTCACGAGCGGTCGGTCGAGTGCTCCACGAATCGCTGTACGACCACGGGCTGGATGCGCTCGAGTTACTGACGTTTCCTGGCCCAGCCCAACAGGAGTATCTCCTGCGTGGGATCGATCGAACTGCCCCACTGACCACCAACGGTGTGTCCCCACACAGTCGAGAGGTGGGCCGCGCTGCACAAACACATCTGCCACCCACAGTCGGCCTCGAAATCGTCGACGTCAGCACCGATCCAGTCGGGACAGCGGCTGTGCCAATCCAGCGGCTGCTTACGACGTCCCTCGGAGAGACCATCACCCCACAACCATCATCCTCGGGATTTGTCTCCCTACTTCGTGGGCTTCTCGACCGGGACATGCCTCATCTCGTCCAACTGGTGTGTCGTCGAACCGGCGACGAGGAGGTCGCCATCTCCCTGCGAGTCGGGGAGTTTTCACCGGAAACACGATGTCTAACCAGCGACGCCGACGCACTAGCACGATACCAAGACGCAGCACTACCGGTTGCCGAACAGTTCGACCACCCATCCCTCACAACGAACCGCAACCTGCCCCTCGAGAACGGGTGGCAGGTTCGGCTCGAGGACCGGCTCCCCGGCGACCCGAAACCACTACTCGAACCCGAAATCGATGCCTTCCGCGATGATGAGCGACTCCAACAAGCCTGGGAACTTGCACGGACACCGACCGAATACACGCTGCTGTTGGAGACGGCCCCCCACGAGCAACTGCGTGATTCATACGCCAGTCTTGATGCCGATCCCTGGATAACCGTCGATTCAGAGGGGCTGCCAAGCTTCTGTGGGCTCGTCCCCAAGCAGTACGACCACAACGTCTGGGAGCAGATCAAGGGTCGCCAGCCCCCAGCAATGACCGTCCTCGAGACACTCCAAACGCCGGCCACAGCAGCGACACCACCGCCGGTTCCCACAGCAGAACCAGCATCGTCGACGGCCGGGCCCCCGGAACCAATCGCCGACCGAGTTGAGAAATTATGTGCCGATATATCGGCCGAAAGCGGCCAGCCGTTCCTCCGAGACGCCGTTAGCTGGGTGCTCCAACACGGTGATCGGCTCCGCCCATGGCCGACAGCGAAGATTCAGCCCCCGACGTTCATTCGTCGCACCCCAGATGGGAACGGCCACCTCCTCATCATCGGCACAGCGTCGTCATTACCACCCGGCGAGGTCATCGCTGCCACAATACTCGCATCCCATGTCGCTGATGGACTGACAGCGATGGTCGCAACGCCGGCCGGCGCTCGAGGCGTCGCCAACACGCTGTTGGTACCGTTCAATTCCCGTGATAGCCATGGGAACGCCCAGCTGTATCAGCGACGTCAACCACTGGCGACCGAAACAGGCACTGCCGTCCAGCCCCGCGATGAACCCGCAATACAGTGGGCAGTCACACCCACCCACTCACGGACTGTAATCGGTCGGCGAGATGGCGAACCGATCGCGTCACTCTCTCGCAGCGACCCGATGAGTACGCTCATCGAGCAACTCCCCCACTATCGCTGCCCCGACGGGGTGCCGACTGTCTTCGACCCTACCGGCGAGGTGATCCAACAGTTCGAGACACGGGCCGAGGCAATGGCTGCTTGGGCGTCTATCGGCGAACCCGTCCTCCCACCCACTCGAGGGACTGGTCTCGAAACAGCAACCGTCCTCGCACAACAGGACACACAGTTCGACGAAGTCTCACTGCAGGCCTCCTGGGACCAACAAAGCATCTCACTTCGACAAAGCGCTGGCGCCAAGACGTTCCTCCGAACGTTTACGACAGACGCTCCAGGTCAGGACCTCCCAGTGTCGGCGGTCGTCCCATCGTTTGCAGCCTGGTTACGCCAGCAAACGATCGAACCGCTCGGAGTCGGACTTGAGAGCGCTCTCCAGAATGCGGCCAGATCGATTTCGCCGCGGGACCAACAATATACACCTGATGACGACTCGCTCCCCGATCGGCGGTGGCTTTACTAACGGGTATGTCAACGCAGTTGTCAATATCGTCGGTAGCACATTTGATCGCTTTCTGAACGAGGTTCGCGTGTAGATAGTCGGTGCCTTCCGGGGATCGTCGTAAATCGTGTTTTCGGCTTCGTTTTCGCTGGTTACACAGTCGTTCTCGGGATACCGCCATGTCCACTCTGCCGTTCGCTCGGTCACCGGTCACAATTACAGATGCCGCCTTCGCGGATTTGGTCGATGACGTGTCGGTGGATTTCACTAGCCAATCGAGACATTGTTTCGGCCTGTTGTTTCGTTGGATGGCGGCCGCCGTAATAGCTGTCAGTCCGGTTATCGCCATACAGGTCTTTGAGTTCGCGAGTCAATTCACGTGTAAAAAGACCCAACCGTGCCACCCGGTCGTAGCACCGTTTGTGCGAATCCGTCTGAAAGCCGCGCAGATCGTCGCTGCCGGCCGCGATACGAACGCCTCCAGCGACCGCTCGATGATGCCAAAGCAGAGTTCGACGACAGCAGTGTAGTAGCCGCCGTCCTCGATCTCCTCGACAACGGCGAGGAGCCGGCACCCTTTGGTGAACTGAGTCTTCCAGTCAGTGTCCGTGTCGACCTTCGGTTCCCGAGTCGGAATGCCGTGGCCCTCTTCGTTGAAGGCGTCGATCGCCTCGTCAAGTGCATCCCTGACGGAGTTTGGATCACTCATCGATCTTACCGTGCAGAACCATTTCGCGGACGGTGTCAAACTCATCCGTTCGGTGGATGGGGATACCATCGCGGAGGATTTCTCGGAGGTCGTCCACGTAGTTTGGAACGGCTTGCAACCCCTCAACATCAATCTCGAAGACATACCGATTGCCGTCGAACGTGTTCTCCTCGAGGGATTTCCTGACGTGGTTCGCCTGCCGCTGATTCCCCATCCTGTCCTCGCGTACCAACACCCAGAGGTCGATATCGCTGCGGCGATCGGCCTCACCACGGGCAACGCTCCCATAGAGGACGACGGCGAGGACACCATCGAGTTCGTCCAGCAACGCATCCGTTGCCGCTGTTACCGGGGTATGGAACTCTGACTGTGGAATTTCGAGGGACGGATCGTCTGGGAGGGTCAACCGGTCGCGATTGATTTGCACGAGCCGACGCGACCCGTCGCGTTCCTCGACGACGAGGTCGTTGTTGGAAAGAACATCGACCACCTTGGTAATCGTCGGTCGCGTATACTCGACTGCCTCGGCGATCTCCGTCATCGAGAACGAATCGTCGTGATGCCGTATTAAAAAAAGAAGCATGTCGTCTGTGGCGTCGCTCTTGAATAAGCGACCATCTCGAATGGGCAAATCGACTGTTATTCGAGTCCCGCTTTCTGAATTGCCGTTCGAGTTCGTTTTCATCGTAAAGCCTTAGTTTACATTATTACTTAAACTTTATTATGATCTCGGAGATCGGTTTATATATATTTGTTAGTACAGAGACTCGCCTCCTTCCGCTCCAACGATCTCCCTGAAATCTGAATCGGCAACTACTGTGAAGCGCGAGGCTTTCTCCTCGATTCTCCGTAACACTGTCGCCTTGAGACAATCCACCCACAAGCCCACAACGAGCGTACCCTCGCATCGAGCCAAGCTCAACACGTCTCGGGGACACCGACAACAGAACACAACACTCATCCAATGCACGAACAACACGAACGCGACACGAGTCGATCAAACGGACGACGTTCCAACCGACTCAGCCCCAGGTCCCTAGCACAGCGAATCGAACACAGCCACACTCGTCTCCAGCCACCGCCTGATGCCAAACAGACCGATGAACCCAATTAAGGGTACGGTTATGCGGACAACTATTGCCCGCTCATCGATTAGGGGAACGACGACCCCTAATCGCAGGACGGAAGCCGGTGAAGAGGACCAAATACCGTCTGATTATAATAATAATGAGAAGGCCAATACTGCAGTATCAGCACTAACAAAGACAGCCAACACCAGAGTCCAGACCGATCCCAAGGAACCCAAACGCAACCCTCGAGCGAACAGTCCCTCGGTGATGGAGAACAGGTCGCAGGTTCCGTTGCCATCCCCTGAGTGACGACCGTGGAACGCGACCAATCCAACTGTTCGAAGAGCCTGTGCCATTTTCCCTGGCCCAGTGGTCGGTCACTCGAGACGACCAAGAGAGACCACCACAGATGCCGATGAGTTGACGGAAATTTCGAGCGCAAGCCTCGCCCTTGCCAGTAGACGCCGACCCTCAAACTGATTGTTCTCGGCAGCCTACTGATCGTGTTTGCTCCAGTGCAGTACCTCAGACTGATCGAACTCCTTGATATAGGGTCTTATATGAGGGGCGACCCCGATTCTTTCCAAGTTTTTGGGATTAGAATGATGGTTGGAGGAATTGATTCGGCAACTACTGTTTAGCGCGGGGAGGATGTCATCGGTGAGAGAGTCCTCGAGAGAGTTTCCAGTTGGGATACACTATCCAAAGGAGGCTACGGGAAGGAGCCAATCAGAACAACTGGGGTCGCTTCTCGCACCAGTGGTCCCAAGTCGACCACCCGGCCACGCCAGCGACATCAAAGTCAGTTGCCCAAGGAGAGAGCTTCCCATTGGGTGGATTGGTTGAGAGTCCAAACTCGAGTGGAAGATGGGCGCACCAAGAGACGGATCCTGATCTCGAGTTATTGGGTAGTAATCTAATTGGTACCATGGTGGTCGATTCGTTGAGTATCTCCTCTCTGGTAATGAGTGTCGTTACTCGAGGGTTGGAGCTGTGTGGCAGTCAGTCAACAGCCCCACCTTCGGTGTCGTCGATTGGGCTCTCAAACATTCGGATGGGAACTTGCCTCCGCGCTGGGAGCCACTCGATAGGCAATAATCACAGCATCGGCGGACACCTACTCATTATCATTATAATCAGTCGGATTCAGAGCTATTAACCAGTCAACGTCTAGTGGTTTTCCTCAGAATCGGGGTAATCCAATTTGCATAGTAGACGCTTCCCCTAATCAACCCCCTAATCGGTACGAACACAGGATCGATCCATTGCACACCCCCGTCTTTGAGGAACCAAAAGCTAGGAAATAGCTAGGTGGCGACTTTCAGTACAGACGACGCAGTTGCTGGTTGTTTTGACTGAAGTAGCAGGCGGCGAGACTGCACGGAGGATTATTCTACCTGACACACATACATCTGCTATCGATGAAGACGGCTAACGCGGAGCAGATCGGAATTCTCTGTAAGGATGATCAGCCGGTCTTCACTGCCGTCGCCAGCCGACTTCGGGACGCGGGATATACCGTTCGATTCTTCGAGCCGCGATCCGAACTCTCTCCGAGTCAGATCGACGATCTCGCTTTGCTCGTCAATAAGCAGGTATTCCCACTCAATCTCCCCGCTCTCAGGTATGCACGACAAAAGGGAACGCCCTTGTGGAACAACCTCCTCGCAACGATGGCCTTGAGCTCACGATTAATCGGGCTACGAGCGCTCGAGGCGGTCGGGTTTCGCACCCCACGGATATCCTTCGAGAAACCCGAGTTTGAATACGTTGCAAAACCCTGCCATATCTGGCACGGCGATCCCAAACTGAACAGCGAAGGGGATTTCTATCAACAGTTGATCCACACGAAGCCTGTCGATTACAAATACTACGCGGTAAACGATGGAACACGAGTCCAGACGGCAGCCAAGCTCGTCACCTCGAAGCTCTACGGCCCCAAACGATTCCTAACTCATGTGCGCCCCAGACTGACGCTTACTCGACGTTTGCGTCGTCTCGTCAACCGACTCAATCTCCGGGGCGTCGGGGTTGATTTCGTCAAAGATAACGAAGACCAGTTCTGGGCCGTAGACATCAATCTCGCCGCAGGGTACCGGGATAGCGGATTAGAGCCCGCTCTTTGCGATTCGATTAACATGGCTCTTTCCAATCGGTAATGTGAACTACTCCGCCCTACCGCGCTCGGGCCTACCCGGCCCTCGCTTGTTGGGGACGGAGCTTCCTGTTTCCGTGTCGGAACTTGCAGGAACAGGTCCCACAGCGTCCAGAAGAACGGAGTTCTTCTGCGGCCCATCAGAACCGAAGGTTCTGAGGGCGGTTCCAGACTCCGCAGGCGACTTCCCTTTACAGGTGGTTCGGAGTGTCCCACTCCTACCGAATCGACACTCGGCCACTGTATCCCCTCCCTGCTCGCTTCGCTCGCTGAGGAAGGGGGCTTAGCGCCCTCAATTACAGCTAAAGAAGGAAGATTTTAACAAAGCCGCTGGCACCGAAAACCAGAGAGATCATACCACGGCCGTCCACACTGTGAAATATGCAAATTGGAAGACCGACTGACCAAACAATTCTCATTACGGGCGGGGCAGGCTTCATCGGGAGTCATCTCGCAACCGAACTGGTCGCCGACAACGATGTCCGAATACTCGATAACCTGACGACAGGCGAACGATCGAACATCCCCGCCGAAGCAAGGCTCATCGAGGGAAATATTCAGGAAAACGAGACGATCGAGCACGCCACAGAGAACGTCGACGTGATTTTCCACGAAGCCGCCCTGGTGAGCGTCGAAAAATCGATCGAAAACCCTGTCGAGAGCCACGAGATCAACGCCACCGCGACGCTCAACCTCCTCGAGGCCGCTCGCAACGAAGACGCCCGCAGTGTCCTTGCCTCGAGTGCAGCAATCTATGGCCATCCGAAGCGAACACCCATCACCGAATCCGACCCCAAAGAGCCAACCTCTCCGTACGGACTCGACAAGCTGACACTCGATCAGTACGCTCGCCAGTACCACGATCTCTATGGCCTCGAGACGGTCGCACTGCGCTATTTCAACGCCTACGGACCAGGACAGGTCGCTGGCGACTACAGCGGCGTTATCAGTGTCTTCATCGACCAGGCGCTGTCGGGAGAAGACATCACGGTTCACGGCGACGGCGAACAAACGAGAGATTTCGTCTTTATCGACGACGTCGTCCAGGCCAACCGCAAGGCAGCCATGACCGATGCGGTCGGCGAGGCGTACAACATTGGTACCGGCGAGTCGATCACGATCCGGAAACTAGCCGAACTCATTCAGGATATCACGGACACAAATTCGGATATCGTCCATACGGACGCCCGAACGGGCGATATCGACCACTCCGAAGCGAGTATTTCGAAGGCTCGAAAGCAACTCGACTACGACCCGTCTGTCTCCATCCGTGAGGGACTCGAACAAACAATCGAGTGGTATCGCGATCAGCACGAGTAGTACGACGATTACGGAATGTATTCATCGTTCGGTAGCTGAGCCCACCTTCAGTGAGCATGAAAATGAATAGGAGACAGTCAAAATGAAGTCGCCGTCACCGGAATAATGTCTCGGTGAGATCGCTGAAGGGGCCTGATATTCACAGTTGTTAGATGTTATTCATATCACTTGAAGCCTCGTTTCGTTAGATTCGTCTGTTCCTCCCTATATTCACAGACACCTATAGAGGGCCCAAAGAACCCGCTCTTTGGACATTAACAGACGAAATGTGCTCTCTCTTCAAATTCAAAAAACAGCGCGAGTTCCCCACACGGCGACAACAGACGACCATTGTTGCAGTGGATCTCCCGGTGGATTCGGGTGGTACTGGGTCCATGCGAGTCTCCACAGGGACGAACAGCGGTGGAATCAAGGAACGAACGGCGCAAGCCGTGAACGAGTAACGGTATCTCACCGGAGCGTACACGATTCCCGCCTGCCCTGTTCGATTCTCGGTTCCGACTCACCAGAACACTCATTACTCACGGAACGGGTGGGACTCCCTCGCTGTCAGGGTGGTACCCGGAAGAATCGGTGTTCGAGCAAATTACTCAACCCAGCCATCCTGAAGATGACAATATATCTTGGCTAGAGAAGAAAAGATGTGTTCTGAGCCCGTTTGGAAACATATGACAGACGATACCCGCCGCGACGGTCCACCGCCGGTTGACAGCCCCTTCGAGGGTGAGAATACGAAGGAGCGCGTGTATGGGGCGATACTACATGCTCGAGAGCCGATGATGGCCGCTGAGATCGCTGACCGAGCGGACTGTTCAGCGGAGTCAGCGCGGACACACCTGTCCTTCTACGCCGACCTCGGCATCGTTATCCGGCACGAGGGCTCACCAGCTAAATACGAACGGAACGACGATTACTTCGAATGGCGGCGGGTGAACAACCTCGCACGGGAACACACCGTCGACGAGCTGCAGGCCCGCGTCTCAGAACTAACCGACCAGATTGAAGCGTACCGCGACGAATACGGCGTCGACTCCCCCGCCGAGGTCGATGTCCTCAAGTTTGATGCAGAGCGGATCGACGATATCTACGTGGATCTCAGTGAGTGGGCCACCGCTCTCGAGGAGCGTCGCCTTCACGAGCGCGCCCGGAAAAAGGCAAACTAGTCCGACGGCATCCTTACACAATTGACGATGGTGCCAGCTGACGACGGCGCGAGTCCCGCGCCAATAGACCGGTTGGTGATGGAGTGGATGCGATCGCGGTTCGCTGGGAGTCGAATGAGGGGGAGACTGTACCTTCATGTGGAACTGTCCGGCGACTACTACCTAGGCGAGGTATCTGCTCGCTTCGAAATCTGTTGGTACCGTAACGACGATTTCGCTGTCCACTATCAAGAGGAGCGACAAGACAGGACGTGGAAGTGCCAATGGGATCGACATCCGAACGCACACAACTCACGGGATCATTTTCATCCGGCACCAACTGCCAGTCGCACCGACGCAGCAGATGCTTAGTGGCTGAGTGACCATCGAGATGTGTGCCGTCTCCTCGTTGATGACATCGAAGAGCGCATCGGGACGCTGTGGGAGCAAGAATAGTGGCCTACCCGTTTTGATCAGAACCAGATTCGGTCGCGTCGGTCCTGCCCAGACAGATTTGCCGAGCCCGATTGTACCGCTGGAGTTCCGCTCGAGCAGCGTCCCAGTCAGCCAGATCTGCCTCCGAACCGCCATCGGATTCACGATCGGCCCCGGCAGGCGTCTCAGAACCGTATCGCTCTTGGTAGGTCTGAATTCGTTCAACCCCGGGGCAGTCGCCTCGACTGCCTGTACAACCGTGTCCTTAGGTCGTGTTCTCGAATTCTGCGCTGCACGTCTTACAGATATCCGGCTGCCAAGGAACTGTCCTCACAACTGGTTGTTCTTCCCCACAGGACTCGCAGAACGCTACTCTTTCGCCTTCTACCATATCTCTCTAATGAATCTTATGGCCACTACTACATAAATTCCCATGTCTAAATTTACATGTGAAGGTAACAGACCGGATTCGAAATCGAAACGGACAGGCTCAAGACGACACACAGGCAGACCTTGACACACATTTCGGACGGGAAAGAGTCGTCGCGATGGACACCAGTACTAGGAATACGTTTAGGTACCAAGAGACGCTGTCGCCGAAAGTCGAATCCTCACTTTGTGAACGAAGCATCCATTTCCCAGCATACGATGCCGAAGAGTTCAGACAAGTGCTTCAACAACGTGAGACAGTCGCATTCCAAGATGATGCCCTAGATTCAGGTGTCATTCCACTTTGTGCCGCATTTGGAACCAAAGACTCCGGCGATGCCCGTCGAGCACTTGACTTACTACTTCAGGCAGGGGATCTCGCACATGAGGAAGGGGCACAGACTGTCACCGAGAATCATGTCAACCGAAGCAAAAAATTGCTTCAACTGATGCGGTAGCGCGGAGTCCCCTTCCTCAAGGAACGAGCAAAGCGAGTGAGTAGGGAGGGGAGGAGCGCGTTCGTATAGGCCGCAAACACCAATCTATAAGTATCCATACGATCAC
>NZ_JASJOC010000024.1 GCF_030068615.1 Halostagnicola sp. A-GB9-2
TTGTGTCCCCTCTGTTATCCCTTCGGTCGGTGTTCGATGTGGTCGTACATATCCGGTCGTTCCTCGAGAAGTTCCCGGAACTCCTCGAACTGGCGCTCGAGTTCCGGGGGTTTCTCCTCGTAGAGGTAATCGAAAATAGCTTCGATGCCCCGATCTTCGAACGCGTCCGCGGCGTCGACCGCGTCGGAGAACTCCGCTTCGACTTCCTTCTCGATCGCATCCTCGTCGATTTCCTCCCAGCGCCCGGTCTCCTCGAGGAACGACCGATAGCGCTCGAGCGGATCCTGTTCCGCCCACTCTTCGACTTCCGATTCGGATCGGTACCGCGTCGGATCGTCGCTCGTCGTGTGGGCCCCCCGTCGGTACGTCACGGCTTCGACCAGCACCGGGTTCCCCTCGAGTGCGCGCTCTCGCGCCTTCGAGACCGCGTTGTAGACGGCGAGGACGTCGTTGCCGTCGACCCGAATGCCGTCCATTCCGTAAGCCAGTGCCTTCTGGGCGACCGTCTCGGCGTTCGTCTGCCCGTCGAACGACCGCGAAATCGCGTATTGGTTGTTCTGACAGAAGAACACGGCGGGCACGTCGAGCACGCCGGCGAAGTTGATCCCTTCGTGGAACGCGCCGGTCGAGGTCGCGCCGTCACCGAGGTTTGCGAACGCTACCCTGTCTTCGCCCTCGAGTTTCATTCCCCAGGCTTTGCCGGTGACGACCGGAATGTGCGACCCGATCGAGATCGCGAGGCCGAAAATGTTCGCGCCGTCCATGCGCGAGGCGTCCTCGATGCCGCGCCAGTACAGGAGCAGGTCCCGCATCGAGAGCCCGTGCATCAACAGCGCGCCGGTCTCCCGGCCGTACGGAAAGATCCAGTCGTCGGGCGAGAGGGCGAATCCGCCGCCGATAATGCTTGCCTCTTGGCCGCGGCCCGACGGGTACGTGCCGAGTAGACCGCGGCGCTGGAGTTTCGTGGCTCGAGTGTCGAAAACGCGCTGGAGCAGCATCCAACGATACAGATCGAGGAACGCTTCGTCGTCCACGTCGGGAATCCGGTCGGCGTCGTAGGATCCGTCGGGACGGACGACCTGATAGGTGTCCATCTCCAGTTTTGCTTGCGAGAGCGGATCGATGCCGACGTCGACCGACTCGGTGGAAACTGGTCGTTGACTGTCGTTCATCTCACAATGTAGATGTCGCCATCTGCGATATAAATCTTTGTAACCGTCGCTTCGCGCCGCCGCGAGTCGGGACATCTTCGATGGCGATTTTCAGTAGCCGCCGTCGCCGGGATCGATGCGGGAACGCGAGTCCGTTAGGTCGTGACTCGAAGTTCACACGCTCTGGGACTAAGAGAGACCGAATCAGAGAGGTTGCAATTGTGAACGTTCCCATTCTCGACACGGTGGTGGGCTATAACTGGGTGGTGTGCGTTCCGAACGAACCGCGTAGTTAGGTTGTACCACTGACACCAGTTAACACGTCCCGAAAGGTTTAAGACCTATTCCCCGCACATTACAGACCATGCAGGATAGACGTGCATTCATACAGCGCACCGTAGCTGGGGGAGTAGGGGCTGCATCACTCGCGTTCGCAGGATGTCTAGGAGACGACGAGGGAGACGGGGATTTCCCCTCCCAACAGTTTCACGGCGTCATTC
Organism: Halostagnicola sp. A-GB9-2; assembly: GCF_030068615.1. Classification (GTDB taxonomy): domain Archaea; phylum Halobacteriota; class Halobacteria; order Halobacteriales; family Natrialbaceae; genus Halostagnicola. Next base: position 1,652 of record NZ_JASJOC010000024.1, read on the forward strand.
CGTGGGGACAGGGCGGTGGAACCGACATTTTCACGAGAGAGATCTGGCAGGAAATCGCGGACCAAAACGACGTCTCGATCGGGTTCGAAAACGTCACGGGCGCGGCTGGCGTTCGGGGGATAACCGAACTGTACGGCTCTGAACCGGATGGATACACGATATCGCCGATGAACTCTCCATCCGTCGTCCCGCTTCTCACCCAGGATCCGGGATTCACGATCGACGAATTCAGACACATCGGCGCGTACACGCAGACCGTCTGGGTGCTTGTGACGGACCCCGATCTCGACTTGGAAGAGTTCGACGAGGTGGTCGAGGCGTACGAAAACGGAGATATCGGATCGATCTCGGGTCAGTCGCCAGGCGAACCGAACCACGTCCTCGCGGAATCGTTAAAGTCCGAACTGGACGTGCCGTGGGAAAATTACGTCGCCTACGATGGGAGTGGCCCGGTGATACAAGCCGTCGCATCAGGCGAGGTTTCGGCGGGTATCGTCACCGAGACGGCGGCGGCCGACGCAGAAGATCAGATCGACATCATCGCGGCGCTGTCGAGCGAGGGAAGTCCCGTCTTCCCGGACCTTCCAGTCTACACCGATTACGGGTACGAGCCGGAAATCGACTTCATGGGCCAGTTCCTTCGATCGTTCATGGCGCCGCCGGACACGCCGGACGACCGAATCGACATTCTGAACGAGAACCTTCAGGAGGCCCTCGAGAGCGATGAACTGCAATCGTGGGCCGACGAGACTGGGAATCACCTTGAGTATCTAGGCGGCGAAGCGGAAGTTCTCGAAGTCCTAGAGGAGAACCAGGAGCGCATCCCGGAAATCATTGATTTAGACGACCTGGAATAGAGCGTCTACGTAGCATGATTCATTCACTCTATACGTCAATGAAAGGTCGAGTGACCTCAGAGCAGTTGATGCTGGTCGCGATGCTCGGGGTTTCGAGCTACATGCTCATCGAATCGTTTTCTTTCTCCCACGAAGCCGGGATCTTTCCACGGTTCGCGGCGGCCGTGGCGGTTTGTGGCTGTATTCTCTTGCTCGTCAGGGCGTACCTCCCGGAGCCGATACGTCAGGTGGTCACCGAATCGGCGGGGATGTTCGACCAGTACGACGAAGAGTTTCAGGGATCGGACGACGATACAAAATCGAGTGAAGGCGAGGTTACAGAGGACGAGGATACCGGTGCAATCGAGGGAACGGATCGCGGGACGGTCGAAGATGGCGACTCGGATGCGGTCGAGAATGCCGACATAGATTCGTCGAAGCAGGCCATTCTCGTGGGTCTGCTCGCTGGCTATGGGCTCGTCGGATACGTGATCGGTCTCGTCTGGGCCACACCCCTGTTTATCCTCGCCTTCGCGAAAGCATTCGGCCTTCCGCGGCTTATGACCCTGGTGATCGTCGTAATCGGGCTTGTTGCCGCGTTCGCGTTCAATTCGATACTTCCCGTAAACATGACTGACGGAGTGATATTCTAACCGATGGTTCAAGAATCGCTCTTCGGTGCGCTGGAAATTCTCGTCACCTGGCCGACCGCGGGCTGGTTGTTGGTAGGCCTTCTGGCGGGGATCATTATCGGAACGATCCCCGGTCTCGGACCGAACCTCGGTCTGGCGGTCGTCCTCCCGTTGACGATGCGTCTCGACGGTCCCGATGCGATCATCCTGCTGATCAGTATCTACAGCGGAGCGATGTACGGCGGGAGTATCGCGGCAATCTTGATCAACACTCCCGGAACCGCCGCGGCGGCGGCCACGACGTTGGACGGATACCCGATGACTCGACAGGGTCGTGCCATGGACGCGCTTTCGATCTCGGCGACGGCGTCGGCAGTTGGCGGTGCGTTCGCTATCGTCACGCTGATTCTGTTGACGCCGTTCTTGACGACGATCGTGCTCATGTTCGGGTCCCCGGAATACTTCCTCATCGCGCTGTTCGGGATCGCACTGATCACCATTGTTGCGCAGGGGTCGATGGTCAAAGGCCTGACTGCGGGCGCGTTCGGGCTTCTCCTTTCGACGATCGGCTTCCCAGTTGCCGCCGGACAACCGAGGTACACCTTCGACACGTTCATCCTCTACGACGGCTTGGATTTCGTCGCCGTGTTGATCGGGATCTTCGCGGTGGGTGAGATGATCAAACTGGCCGGAGAGAAAGGGAGCCTCGCGAACAAGGATCTCAGTTTGAGCGGAAACGTCCTCTCTGGCGTTCGGAAGGTCTTGTCTGCGCCGATAACCACCATTAAATCCGGGTATATCGGGATGTTCATCGGTGCAATTCCTGGCTCCGGAGCGTCGATATCGAACTTCATCTCCTACGCGGAGGCGGTCCGAAGCGGGGGTGGCGACAAGGAGTATGGAGACGGCAACCACCGCGGTGTGATCGCGTCGGAAGCGTCGAACAACGGAACCGTCGCGGGCTCGCTTATCCCTACCTTTTCGTTCGGGATTCCTGGAAGCGGTGCTACTGCCATCCTTCTCGGCGGCCTGATGATGCACGGTCTGCGTCCCGGACCGGAACTGTTCACGGACAACGTCGATATCACGTACAGCATCTTTCTGGCCTTGCTCGCCGGAAACGTCGTCATCCTGTTGTTCGGACTCCTCATTATCACTCGAGCGGTGTACATCACGACGATCGATACCGATTACATCATTCCGGTCGTCATCGCCGTCGCTTCACTCGGTGCGTTCGGGCTTCGAGGGAGCTGGCTGGACGTCTTTACCGTGCTCGTTTTTGGCATATTTGGCTTCTTCATGATGAAGCACAACTATTCGATAATCGCGTTCGTCCTCGGGATCGTTCTGGGACCGATCGCTGAAGAAAACCTCGTCCGTTCGTTACAACTGTCCGAGGGCTCGCTCTGGATATTCGTCAACGAGCCGATCCCGCTGGTGCTTACGTTGCTGACCGTTGCGGTGATCGCATCCCCGATTCTCACCGTTATTCGATCGGCAGTTAGCGGCGGTGATCGATAGCCGTCCCTCCGTTGGCGGAGCGATCTATCGGTGATCCTCCGCCCCGCGCTATCTGCTCGAACTACGCCAGATCGCCGGCTGAGACCAGTACACATAAGTCGATGGACACTGTCGATTCAATTACTATTGGGTGCGACTACCGATGAAAATTACAGACGTTCAAGCGACGACGCACACCGTACCGGCCGACGTCCCTGGCATGGACGAACCCGACGAAATGACGCTCGCGTTCGTCTCCGTCGAAACCGACGAGGGGATCACCGGCTACGGTGAAACCGGGTATCTTCACCCCCCGGCGAGCGCCTCGTTCATTAACGACCACATTGAACCGTTGCTGACGGGACGGAATCCGCTGAACAACGAACGGATCTGGAACGACCTGTACACCGAACTCAACCCCCGAGCGCAGACGGGTGTCTGGAGTACGGCCGTCAGCGCCGTCGACATCGCCCTGTGGGATATCAAAGGAAAGCAGTATGGCGAACCCGTGTGGCGACTGCTCGGTGGCGCCGACGATACGGTGCCGGTGTACTACACGATCGGACAGGCGATTCGAGACGAACAGCGACTCGCCGGGGTCGCAGAACAACTCGTTTCGGACGGCGCAGAACGGATCAAAGTCGTCGTCGGAAAGGGCGAGTGGGCGACTCCAAGGGTCGACGAGGGACGAGTAACCGCCGTTCGAGAAGCCGTCGGCGAAGACGTCGAGTTGGCGATCGACGCGAACTACCTGTACTCGCTCAACGAAGCGCTCGAGTTGTGTAACCGCCTCGAGTCGATATCGATCAGCTGGTTCGAGGAGCCGGTGTACGGAAACGACGCGTCTCTGCTCGCCGATCTCCGCTCGCGGACGCGCGTTCCGATCGCCGCGGGTCAGAACGAGGGGCATCGCTTCCGTCATCGGGACCTTCTCGAAGGCGGCGCGGTCGACATCAGCCTTCCGAACGTCTGTTTCACCGGCGGGTACACGGAAGCGGCGAAGGTTGCGGGAATGGCCGCGGCGTTCAACGTCGATGTCTATCACGGCGGCGGATGGCCGTTCCAGAATATGCACCTCCAGGCTGGGCTAGCCAACGGCAAAATGGTCGAGTTCCACGATATCGTCTGGGAAATCGGGAAAATGATTTACGACGCGCCGCCCGAACCGACCGGCGATTCCATCACGCTCTCGGACGAACCGGGACTCGGTCTCGAACCCGACCTCGACACGCTCGAGACGTATCGGGACGACTAACAGATATCGACGCTTCGGTGAGGTCCCTTTCGCGACCCATTCGATAGTTCGTTTTTCCCGCGTTCTGGGAAAGAGTGAATAGCCGCGAGTACAACCGATTGATATGGTAATCGTTGCAGCGGTCGACCGATCCGCAAGAGCCCCGGAAGTCGTCGAACAGGCTGAACGCCTGGCGGTGGCGTTCGACGACGAGATTCACGTCGTTCACGTCCTGTCCGAGTCGGAATTCGTGAGTTTGGAACGAACGAGCGTCAACAACACCGGCAACGCACTCGACATGGATCGAGTGCGCGAAGTCGCGGCGACTGTCGCGGACGAGGCGGCGTCGAGTATCGATTCGCCAACCGAAACTGTCGGAATAGTTGGGGACCCATCGGATCGTATCCTCGAATACGCAGATGACCAAAACGCTCGTTATATCGTTGTAGCAAGTCGAAAACGATCTCCCGCCGGAAAGGTTTTGTTCGGAAGTGTAGCCCAATCGGTACTCCTGAACGCCGGGTGTCCCGTCGTGGTTTCGGCCGGCCAGTAGCCTGTCTCGGCGGCAATCTGGGTTCTTTTATCACTTAGCGAGCGAACGAAATCTGCCGATCGACCGGCGTACAGAACAGGTTTGCTTTCGGCCAGAAGCTTTTCAACCGTGGGAACCTATACCAAAATATATGTCAGAAAGTGAATTGTTGTTCTCTTCGGATGATTCCGAGGATCGTGAGAATAATCTCGAGCGGCTCCGCGCCGAACGCGACTTCTGGCGGAATCTCTTTGACCAGTTGGTCGATGAGTTCCCAGAGTCAGTCGTGGTCGTCAACAACGAAGGGACGATCACGCACTGGAACGACCCTATCGTCGAATTGATCGGCGCGACTCGAGCGGAGGCGGTCGGTAACCAGGCGATCGATATCGTCGGCACGGAGGGTGTCGATGAAACGTTGGCGGAGAAAATCGCGCGAACGGGAGAACCGGTCCGAGAGGACCGAATCCGATCGGGGGAAACCGACGGTGAGAACTGGCACGTTCGAGCGGCGGGCGTTCCGCTATTGACACCGGACGGCGAATCTATCGGCGCGTTCGAGTACGTCAGTAGCGTCACGGAACTGGTCGAGCAACGCGAGGAGTTAGAACGGATTCAGGAGTCGATCGGCGAGACCGTCGAGGGAGCTGTCGAAGAGTTACTCGCCGCCGCCGAAACGAACGCTGAGACGACCGAGGAGGTCGACGAGCTGGCGGGCCAGCAGGTCGAGGATCTAGTCGAGGTTCGCAACGAGATGGAGTCGCTATCGGCGACCGTCGAAGAGATTTCCGCGAGCGCCGAAGAGGTTAGCAGCCAGAGCGAGGTCGCCGCCGAACTGGCCGACGAATCAAAGGACGCGACTGCGGAGATCGTTTCGATGATCGACGACGTTCGACAGGCGACGGACACTCTCTCGGAGAGCAGTCACGAACTCGAGAAGCGTATTGTCGAGATCGACAAAGTCGTGGATGTGATCGACGGGATCGCGGACGAGACGAACCTTCTCGCCGTCAACGCGAACATTCAGGCCGCACAGGTGGATACCGGAGCCGAAGGGTTCGCCGTCGTCGCCGACGAGGTCAAAGAACTCGCGGATCAGTCGAAGGAGGAAGTCGGAACGATCGAGGATATCGTCGACGACGTCCGGGAAAACACGACGACGACGATCGAAAGCGTCGAAGCGACGATCGACCGCGTGGAGGATGCGATCGAACGGGCCGGAGCGGTCGACGACAAGCAATCTGAAATCAAATCCGCCGTAGAGGAGGCGACGACCGGCATCGAACAGATCGCCGGTGCGACCGACGATCAGGCCGCGACCGCCGAGGAAGTCGCCACGATGCTCAGCACGTCCGTCGAACAGATCGAAGACGTGGCGACCGAAATCGAGACGCTCGCGGAAACGAACGCGAAGCAGACGGACAAGGTACACGAAGTTCGAGACGAGGTTCGGGCGCTCGAGGGGGACGTCTAGTGGCTTGGGTCGCCACTAGTGTCCCGAGCGAACGGTTGTTTTCGTACAATCGCCCGTCAGGAGGCAGCCACTCTTTCTGATGCGTCGATAGTTCGGCGATTCACGCCTTGTTGTTTCCTCATCTCTGCTAACCGGAAAGCGAGAGATAGTATCGATCAGAAGTGTATACAGCTATCGTATACCACGATTTGCACAACGCGAATACCATTCAGAATTACAGGGGTATTCATGTAAACTAATCTGTTCGTTCCCGCGAATAACGCCCGGATCTTTCGTTTCTCGATGACTCGGTTGAGCGAGTGGAGGATCTTCGCGGCTCGCGGTTTGATTGTATACGGGGTGCGTATACGGGGTAGCACCTCGTGACTGACCGTTCGCTCTCGAGAGACGAGAGTGACACTCACCGGTTTCGATTTGTTTCGAAAAGTAGTCGCAACTGATCAGTTCCGAAATCGCCTACAGACCGAGCGCGTCGCTGGCGACCGTCGTTTTTTGGATTTCCGTCGTTCCCCCGATGATACTCAGAATTTTGGCGTCCCGATAGTAGCGCTCGAGGGGGAGATCCGTCCGGTACCCCTTCCCGCCGTGGACCTGTATCGCGTTTCGGGTGACGAACTCGGCCGTTTCGCTCGCGACGTACTTGGCTTTGCTCGACTGGCGCGTGCTGGCGTCGTCGTTGGCGATGGCGGCCGCGGAGTCGTACACGAGGTGGCGCGCGCCGTCGAGACGTGCGTCCATGTCCGCGATCAGCACCTGCACCGCCTGATACTCGCCGACGGCCTGGCCGCCCTGCTCGCGGTCGCCTGCGTACTCGAGTGCCTCCTCGAACGCGGCGGTGGCGATGCCGGTTCCGATCGCGCCCAGCCCCGTGCGGGCCATGTCGATCGTTCCCATCGCGATTCGAAAGCCCTGGCCGACTTCGCCCAGCAGCGCCGAATCGTCGATCGGAACGTCCTGCAGACTCGAGTTGCCCGTGACGTGCCCGCGCATTCCCATGAACTTCGACCGATCGAAGGTGAATCCGTCCCGCTCGTCGACGCCGGGGGCCAGGAAGATGCTCACGCCGTGGCTCCCTTCGGGCGTCGGTTGCTTTCGGGCGACGACGAGGTGGACGTCCGCGACGCCGGCGTTCGTTCCGAACGATTTCTCGCCGGTGAGGCGGTACCCCTCCCCGTCCTCGCGTTCTGTGGCAACCGTCGACAGTTCGGTCGGGGAACTCCCGGCGTCGGGTTCGGTCAGCAACATCGCCCCCACGGATTCGCCGCGGATCATGGGCTCGAGATACGTTTCCTTCTGCGTTTCCGTCCCGAAGTTCGCGATGGGAAGCGCGGCGAAGGTGTGGCCGTGTATCGTCTCGGCGACCGCGCCGCTTACCTGTGCGATCTGTTCGATGGCGAGGCAGTACGACAGGAAATCCGACCCCTCGCCGCCGTCGGCTTCGGGAACTAAAATCCCCAGCAGTCCTCGGTCGCCCGCCTCTTCGACGACCGCTCGAGGGAACTCGTCCGTCCGTTCGATGCGCTCTACTTCGGGTTTCACGACCTCGGTTGCGAACGACGCCGCTCGATCCCGGAACTCACGGTGCTCCTCGGAGAGGGCGTTCTCGATGAGAGTCATACACTGACATACGCGGGCCACACCACCATAAAAGTCCCGAGATAGCCAATGACGGGTTCGTCTCGGCGGCATCGTCGTCTCCGCCCCGTCGTCGAGGTGGACGTGGGCCGGTCGTTCGCTCAAGCGGCGTTACTCGAGGTTGACGTTGACGTTTTTCGTCTGGGTGTACTCGTGGATCGCTTCCGTTCCCTGTTCGCGGCCGTTACCGCTCTGTTTGAAGCCGCCGAAGGGCGTCTGGGGCTGGGTAACCGGGTACTCGTTGATGCTGACCATCCCGTAGTCGAGATACTCCGCGACGCCGTGTGCAGTGTTGAGATCGGATGTCCAGATTCCCGCCATGAGGCCGTACGGCGAGTCGTTCGCGATTTCGATCGCCTCTTCCTGGTCGGCGAACTCGATAACCGAGAGGACCGGCCCGAAGATCTCTTCTCGAGCGACAGTCATGTCGTTGGTCACGTCCGTCAACACGGTCGGTTCGACGAAGTGACCGGCGTCTTTGTCCTCGGGAACGCCGCCGCCGGTCGCGACGGTTGCGCCTTCTGCCTTCCCCGTCTCGATGTAGTCGAGAACCTCCTGCTGTTGGCTCTCGCTCACCGTCGGCCCCATCCGGCCGCCGTCGTCGATACCGCTTCCGAGCGGCGTTCCCTCGGCGCGCTCGACGACCTGTTCGACAACCTCCTCGTGGACCGATTCGTGGACAAGCAAGCGCGACCCCGCCCAGCACATCTGTCCGGCGTTCATAAATATTCCGTAGTGACAGCCCGCGGCGGCCGCCTCGAGGTCGGCGTCAGGAAAGACGATGTTCGGTCCCTTCCCGCCGAGTTCGAGGGTCACGCCGGTGACGTTTTGGGAGGCGCGCTCCATGACGCCCTTTCCGACGCCGGTGCTCCCCGTGAACGCGATGTGGTCGACGTCGGGGTGTTCGGTGAGCCTGTTTCCGGCGGTGCTCCCGCGCCCGGGAACGACGTTCAACACGCCGTCAGGGAGTCCGGCCTCTTCGGCGGCGACGGCGAAGTAAAGCGCCGAAAGCGGCGTCGTGCTCGAGGGTTTGAGCACTGCGGTGTTCCCGCAGGCGAGTGCGGGTGCGAGACTCCGTCCCGCGAGCTGGAAGGGGTAGTTCCACGGGATGACGTGTCCCGTTACGCCGACCGGCTCTCGGACGGTGTAGTTCAGTCTGTTACCGGGAACGGGAACTTCGTCGCCCTGGATCTTGTCGGTCCAGCCGGCGTAGTACCGGAACGTGTCGATCACCATGTCGACGTCGAGCGTGGCCTCGAAGGGCGTCTTGCCATTGTCTCGAGACTCCACGCGGACGATTTCCTCTTTCCGATCTTCGATCGCGTCCGCCATCGCGCGTAGCCGTTCGCCGCGTTCTCGGGGATCGAGCGATCGCCATTCGCCGTCGCGGTCGACGGCTTCTGAAGCCGCCGAAACGGCGCTGTCGACGTCTTCTTCCGCCGCTTTCGCGACGTCCGCGTAGGCTTGCTCGGTTGCCGGATCTTCGGTCGTGAACGTCTCGTTGCTTTCGGCGGCGACCCATTCGCCGTCGATATACAGGTCTGTCGGACCGGTGTAACTCATACACCGTAGGGTAGCGTGCGGATCGGTAAATAACGTGTGGTCCCGTCGTGATGGGGTCGGTTGTCAGTTATTTCCGGCCATTCGACACCCCGCTCTGGCGATAAACCGGTAAACAGGGACAACCGCCCTATGAGTCATCTATAAGGATACAGAGCAGAGATTACAATCCATGCGAGATGCATACGTACTCGGCGCCGGACAGTCGTCGTTCGGCTCGTTTCCCGACGAAACGTATCTGTCGCTGTTCGACGACGCGTTCGATGCGGCGATGGACAGCGTCGACACGGCGATAGATCCAGAAATCATCGACGAGGCGTTCCTCGGAACCCTCGGCGTCGGCGGCCGACAGATCGGTCTTTCGGGCCCGGCGGTGACCGAACACGTCGGCCTCCACGGCGTTCCGACGACTCGAGTCGAAAACGCCTGCGCCGCGAGCGGTTACGCGTTTCGACAGGCCGTGACCGCCGTTCGCTCGGGGCTCGTCGACGTCGCGTTAGCCGGCGGCTACGAAGTGATGACGGACGCGAGTTCCGATCACACCCGCTGGTGGCTCGGCGTCAGCGGCGAGACCGAGTGGGAGCGAACGAGCGGGACGACTTTCGCCGGCGTCTACGCCCAGATGGCCAGCGCTCACATGAACGAGTACGACACCACCGTCGAGGACCTGAGTCGCGTCGCGGTGAAGAATCACGCCAACGGCGCGCAGAATCCCAAGGCTCACCTCGGCTTCGAGTGCTCGCTCGAGGACGCCGTCTCCGCTCCATCGGTCGCCGACCCGCTCAACCTCTATCACTGCTGTCCGACGACAGACGGAGCTAGCGCCGTCCTCGTCGCGAGCGAAGACGTCGCGAGAGAACACAGCGACACGCCGATCCGCGTCGCCGGCTGTGGGGCCTCGAGCGGTCGCGTCGGGCTGTTCCAGCGCGGTTCGTTGACATCGGTTCCGGCGAGCACCCGCGCGGGGGAGGACGCCTATGAAGCCGCGGGGATCGGTCCGTCGGATCTCGATTTCGCCGAGGTCCACGACTGCTTTGCCATCGCCGAACTGCTGGCCTACGAGGATCTGGGCTTTTGTGATCGGGGCGAAGCCGGACGGCTCCTCCGGGAGGGCGTCACCGACCCCGACGGCGAGTTGCCCACGAACACCAGCGGCGGGCTGAAGTCGAAGGGCCACCCGATCGGTGCGACCGGAACCGGCCAAATCGTCGAGGCGTTCGATCAACTGCGCGGCGAGGCTCACGTGCAGGTCGAGGACCCGAAATACGGCCTCACCCACAACGTCGGCGGGAGCGGGGGCGGCGTGACCGTCCACATCTTCGAAAAGGAGGAAACGGGGGGATCGGCATGAGCGGAATCGTTGCCGCCGGGGTCTACGTGCCCCAATTTCGACTCTCGAGCGACGAACTCGACGACGCGTGGGGAGCGAGCCACGCATCGGGTGTCGATCAGAAAGCGGTCCCCGCGGCCGACGAGGATACGCTGACGATGGCCGTCGAAGCGGCCGAACGAGCGCTCGAGGATGCCGCCGTCGAACGGTCGGCGATCGACGTCGTCTCGGCCGCCACGACGACGCCTCCACTCGAGGAGGGCGACTTCGTCGCACGATTGGTTCGCGCGCTCGGCCTGCCGGCCGACGTCGCGAGTGCGACCGCGACCCAGCACACCGCAGCGGGGGCCGAGGCGCTCTCGAGGGGTCTCGACGCCGACGGAACCGCGCTCGTGGTGACGGCCGACTGTCCCGAAGGAGAGCCTGCCGACGCCGACCACCCTTTCGGCGCGGGAGCGGCGGCGTTCCTGCTCGGCGACGATCCGGCCGTTGCGGTCGAAGACATCGGCTGGTACAGTAACGAGACGCCGGGTGTTCGATTCCGTGAGCGCGGCGACCGACACGTCGACGCGCTCGGGATCACGACTTACGAGCGCGATGCGGTTCGCGAGGCCGTGACCGAAGCGGTTTCCTCGCTCGAGATCGATCCGGGAGCGGCGACTGCCGCGTCGATTCACCAACGTGACGGCTCGTTTCCGTACCGCATGGCCGGTGATTTGCCGATTTCCAACGAGGCCGTAGCGGCGGGGACGGTCGTCGACCGAATCGGCGACGCGGGAGCGGCGACCGTTCCGATCGGCCTGCTTTCGGCACTTTCGGGATCCGACGACGACCTCTCGATCGCCGCGTTCTTCGGCGGCGGTACCGCGGCTGCGGTAGCTTGCAGGGGAACCCTCTCCGTTCCGGGACTCGGGGGGATCGACGCCGTCGAACCGATCTCGTACGCGGCGTACCTCCGCGAGCGCGGGTACGTCGTCGACGGGGAGGTTTCGGGCGGCGGCGCGAACGTTAGCTTGCCGAACTGGCAGGGCTCGCTCGCACAGCGGTACAGACTCGTCGCGGGATCCTGTCCCGATTGTGGCGGCGCGACGTTCCCGCCGGAGGGAGCCTGCCAAGAGTGTCACGCTCGAGTCGACTTCGAGGAGTTTGAAGCGCCGCGAACTGGTACCCTCCAAGCGGTGACCGTGATCGGGCAGGGCGGTGCGCCACCCGAGTTCGCGGAACTACAGCAACGAGACGGCGCGTACGCGGCCGCGATCGTTGCGCTGGAATCTGACGAGGGGACGATCTCGCTTCCGGCGCAGGTGACGGACGTCGATCCGGAGTCGGTGTCGGTCGGCGATACCGTCGAGGCGACGATCCGACGAATCTACACGCAGGAGGGCGTGCCGCGCTACGGCGTCAAGTTCTCCCCGACGGAGTAATCGGGTAACCGGCCCGTATTCTCCCGATCGATTCCGATTATTGGCCGTTCGATAGGAACATTTTTTATCGATACTCGAGATGATCCCCGTATGCAAATCACAGTCCTCGGAGCCGGGAGTATGGGCCACGGAATCGCACAGGTGTCGGCGATGGCGGGACACGACGTCGTTCTCCGGGATATCAACTCGGAGTTCGTCGAGGACGGACTCGAGGGAATTCGCGACAATCTTCAGGGCGGGGTCGACCGGGACAAAGTCACCGAAACCGAAATGGCAGACACCCTAGCGCGCATCGAGGGGACGACTGACCTCGAGGCGGCCGTCGAAGATGCCGATCTGGTCGTTGAGGCGGTCCCCGAGGATATGGACCTGAAACAGGAGGTATTCGCGGACGTCGAGGCCGCCGCAGGCGAGGAGACGGTCATCGCGTCGAACACCTCCTCGCTG
>NZ_JASJOC010000025.1 GCF_030068615.1 Halostagnicola sp. A-GB9-2
TGGGGACATCGAGACAAGCGATTATGGGGCTGGCAAAGTCCTTCTCGAAAACACGGGCACGTCACAGGCTTACATTGAAACCGACGGCCAAATCGCTGATGGCCATCATGAAAACAATGTTTCTCGTATGGACCCACTTGATGAAGACAATAGAACCACAATGGACAATGACTACCGAGTTATTGCCCCCGACGAAGAACAGTGGTTCAAAGTAAGGGATAGAGCGTTCGATCATGGAGGCTATGATGCGGATTATGATGAGCACTGTACTGGCGAAGGGGACTTCGAGCAGAAGGAGACTGTGAATGTCGAGGAAGCCAGTCTTGGTGAAGTGTCTGTTAATGTTTCTGTTACTCTCACCGGAGAAGTCACACAAGCGTTAGGACAGAGGCAATCCTGCTCAGAGGTCGAAGCTAATTCCCTACCCGTCGAACTGGAATAACAATACTCCAGATAAACTCTGTGCATCCGATGATAGTGTGACCTGGAACTGAACAACGAGTTGTGGACTCCAGTGGCAGCTGTTGTCTTCAGGACATCCCTCAACTCCTGTCCGTCAGTATGACCACCGACGACCACTCGAGGAACATACCCACCGGTAACCAACCCGCGTACACCCTTCCCTTCCTGTGAGATAGGCGTCCTAAAGAGTCATGCAACCTCTCTCAAGGCGTGCTCTTACCCACTGCCCCCGGTCATCCGAGGACATCAAAAAAGAGTTTAAGGAGCTCGTTCGAGGAACCCTCGAACAAATAACATAACGTATCAGCTTCGCAAAGAAGTGGTTTCAGAAGTTCATTGACTTTCAAAAGTTATCTTAGTCATTACACTGGCACCTGCTGATGCTTGCCTACAGTTTGCTGAAGCTCGGTGTTGCACAAAGCGCTCTGGGAACGGTACTCTCACGAGCCACGTCTCTTCGAGCTGATCTCAAGCTCTCGTTCCGTGAAGCCGTTCAAAACCTCCTTTCATGGGCTCTTTCCAGCCCAAGCCGAAGTATCGACGATCTCATGCACGAAGTCGAAGACCTCTTCATATAGGTACGAAGTCAAGTAGTTGAGCACCTCCGCTGGCTCTTGTCCGTTGAGTGACTGGTGTGGTCGTTGTGTATTATAATAGTGTACAAACTGTTCAATCCATTCTCTGACGCTTGACCGACTGCCCACCTATGAGTCATGGAAGCGATCAACACGCATTTTGAGGGTGTGAAACCACTTTTCGGTGAGGTTTCGTTCGACATAGTCGAGCTGATCGTTTAACCCTAATCGAGAGGGGGCAGTCAGATACCCGTAGCCATCGACGAGAAACATGGTCTCGGAGAGATCGTGTTTCTCGGTAAATTGATACAGGAATGCAGCGGCTTGATCGGTGCCTCGCTGACTAATGACTGCAATATCAAGAAGTAACTTTGACTCTATATCTATTGCAGCATATACTCAAGACCAGTCGCCGTTGATCTTGACAGCGGTTTCATCAACCGCGACCCGCGAGGGCTTCGCCATCGGCGGGTCTGGAATCATATACGGTAGACGACGTATCCAGCTCCAAATTGTTTGATGAGACCGTTCAACGCCGATCAAGCGAAGAATCGCTTGTATCTCTCGAAGCGAACAACCAGTCGCGTGAAGACGGACGGCGAACACCCTGGCCCAATCGCCGTCCGCTCACGCTCCCAACACTCATCAAATTCCGCCGCGTAGCTCTTGTTGAGCAGGTTTCAGAGCATTGATCCAAACTACCTCTACGGCCTGCTCGCTTCTCAAACTGCGCTAACTAGACACTGCCGGTTCGAGTTGTTTGCAAATACGGCGTAGCGGTCACCCGGTTCGATGCCCGCATCCCGAAGTGCGTTCGCGACGCTATCAACTTCGGCGTAGAGTTCGACGTAGGTCATCTCTCTGTCGACACTGGTGACGGCTGGCTTTTTGGGTGCCGACTAGCGACGATGTGGGGCCTGTACAGGGCGTTCATCGAGTTCTCACGGAGAGATGGTATTCATCACTATAGTGCTCCCCCCCGAACCCCTGCCTATCGGATCTGTAGATCGCCGTCCTCTCGGTCTTCGCAAATCGTTCCTGGTAGAGTTACGTCCACTCGGGCTCTCGATCTTCTCGAATAGCGGCCATCGCCTCCTCGAAATCGTCGTCATCCATCGCTTCCGCCTGAAGTTCGAGATACCGATCGAGAAAACCCTCGAAGTTTCGATCGAACGATTCGACAGTCGCTTGCTTGGTCAAGCGGGCCCCCGCTGAATTAACCACCATGTAATCTTCGATGATCTCTTCGAACTCCTGCTGTTTCTCCCCTTCGTCAACTAAATGATCGACGAGTCCAATACGTTTCGCTTCCTCCCCGTCGACGTAATTCCCGAGAATGTTCATCTTCTTTGCACGTCCCATCCCTACATACCGTGGTAGCCGCCACGTTCCGAGACCGGGCAAGATGCTCTCTTCGATGGCGGTCAGGCCTAATTCGGCCGAGCGGGTACAAACGCGAATATCGGATGCCAAGGCAATCTGCAATCCGCCGCCGATAGCGTAGCCGTCAATGAGACAAATCACCAGTTTGTCCATCGTCTCGAACCGACGGAGCGCCTCTTCCCACAGCGGGAACATTCGGTCGTCTATCTCACCCTTCGCAAGTTCCTTGAGATCGATACCGGAACAAAATGCCCGACCTGCTCCCCGAATTGTGATTAATCGAACGTTCCGGTCGTTCTCGAGTAGCTGTGACACCGCATTTAGATCACGGGTGAGTGGGTGATGGATCGCGTTGAGCCGCTCCGGTCGATCGAGCGTGATCCTGGCGATTTTTCCCTCTTTTTCGACTGAAAGGTGCTCGAGTTCTACGTGCATAGTCGGTAATAACGTCACCAGAGTCGCTTATAAGCTTCAGGGTGAGAAAACTCGCGAACGGACTAACTCGAATTTTGCCGGCTTTTCTGTCGGAGAGCTGATCGAATATCGGGAGTAGTTGCTCGTTATACGAACTTCCATCGTTCGAGTTGGGTAGGGACTTGTTCAAGGAAGGATATGATCGGGGTCGTTCGAGACCCGGAAAAAAATTCCCGCGCACGATACTCGCGATTACACTCCTTCCCAGTCGTTTCCTCGAGAGCACCCTCCTCGAGGCGATCGAGTCCACGAGAGGCAGTCGGTCCGTCACATCAAGTAGTTCTTGTACGACAGCGGCAGTGAGATGCGGTCGTTCAAAGCGTTTGTACGCGAGCTGTGTGTACGTCATCCTCAATTGGCCCGACTGCCTGCTGGAACGGGAGTTGAGCTGATCGCCCCGTATAATCCACGAAACGCCGCTGATCCAGTAGCAGTCGAATACCGAATCGAAGATGGGAGTATACGGAGAACGTACCGCTCAAGCGATCGGTCCTTACTGAGACGCACAAGCGACGAACACAGATTGAGCGAACGGTTAGAGGTGTACGGACTGTGGTTTCGGGGCGCTACGCACCCGAAGCCGCCTCCATGGACGGGAACATGCGTTTCTTGGACTGTGTCTCCGAGTGACGTTACAGTTATGAACTACAAACAGGACGTAAATTCGGGCCGAACGAAGCTCATGGTATGAGTTGAATTGTATAACACCCTCGTTGGTTAGTAAAACCAACTCCGTACGCTATCTGATGCCCGACGGTCAACTCCCCCGATAGGTTGTGTATCCCCCTGGCGACAGGAGAAGGGGGACATGGTACTGTTCGTCAACGTCATCAATAATGAACCGAACAGGGACCGTCTCTAAGAACGACGATTCCGACTGCGCTTGGCGGTAGTAGTCACCGACATCGAACAGGAGTTGGTACGTACCGGTTTCCATCTCATCTTCAGTCAAGAGTGGCTTATCGAGCCGCCCATCGTGGTTAGTTGTTCCCTGGGTAATTGTTTCTGCAGCACCCGAATCATCGATTCGCTGGAGCCTTACGTTGACACCGGATGCGGGACCTTCACGGCTGGTATCGAGAACGTGTGTAGTCAGTTCTGAGCTCATTGTTCCTCTAAGTCACTGCGGTCCATAGAAAACTGTTGATAACCGGTTGGCCGGGGCGGTTCTCTGAATACCTTCGCGTCTCCTTCGAGGTCACCACGCACCTCAATCCACGTTCGATTGTTCGCTTCGAAGCTGACGTCTTCGAGCTCCGGATACCGCTTCAGGATTCGGAGACCAATCTGATAGAGTAGATCTTGGATTGAGTTCGAATCGATCTCGTGGAACACTACTTGGGCGATATCACGGACCTGTTCAGCCGGAACGTATCGTCGTGGTTCTTCTCCCAGCGCATCCGCTGACTCGCCGTAGGTCCAGAAGATATCGAGAGAGATGTAGAGTGCGCGGTCCTCCCGCTCCGGGAGCGTCGTATACTCATCTTGGACGTAGCCTGTGAACGAGTTTTCTTTCACTTTGATGAGTTCGATCCCTGTAACGCCGCTCGTCTGCTCTTTGAACTCGATGGAGCCACCGTCCCGTTCAAGGTATATTTCTCCGAACGCCGATTCGTCATCGGAGACCCGGAAAACGAGGTCACTTGGCTCAAACCCATCATCTCCGGGAACGGGCCGCTCGTCGAACGGATACTCAGTCGCCGACATTTTCACCGCCTCCAGGTGCGAGTACGTCTCCAGAAATTCGTTCCCGACGAAGTGGAGAAAGCCCTCCGCTGTCGTCCCCTCGTACTCTCCCGCCTGATGAAGAACGAAATTCTTCATCGAGTCCGTCGCCACCACCTTGCTGTTGTCTGCCTCGCTAAAGGACGGTAAAAATTCCTCGCCCTCGAACTGTACACGGACTTCGAGTCCAAAGAGGATGTTATCTCGCCCGTCAAAAGACGATTCCGGAATAGTGCGAACGCCTTCAAGCGGATTGGCGTAGGTCCGGTAGACTGCGATCTTTTCTTTCCCGTAGTTCAGTATTCGTCGATCAGTACTCCGTACGTCAGTATCGATTTCGTTGCTGTTGCTCATGTGTGGTAAGTTGGGTATCTCAGTATTTCGGCGTTCGTCATCATGTTCGGGGAGTTGGTTGGTATCAAGTGCGTTCGTCCTCATCTGTCGCTACTAGCTCTTCGAGTCGAAGTCTCGCGATGTCGTTGACTTCGTCCAAGGCGGTCTGGAATTCCTCGGACTTAGTACGGTCAATCCGTTCTTCCATGGCGTTTTGGATCGTCTCAACCGACTCTTCCCTCACCGACATGAGGAACGGAAATCCAAACTTGTCTCGGTACGTTGTATTCAGTTGCTGGAACGTTTTGTACTGTTCAGCGCTTAGTCGATCGAGTCCGGCAGACGCTTGTTCTTCCTCCGACTCGTCGGTCATTTCAATATTTTCACCGAGGTCGGGGTGGGCTCGTAAGAGGTCTAGTTGTTTCTTCTGTGATGCGTTCCGGACGACATCCTTCATGGTCTGGCGTACGTCTTCGGTAGAAGAAAACGGTCGTTCCGACCACGCTCGCTCAGCTACCCATGGTGATTCCTCATATACGCCACCGAGAATGTCAACGAACCGCTCTTTGTCCGCTTGATTGAGATCCTCAACCGTGAGTCTCGTCATCCCACCTCAATTATAGAGTACTCTTCACTTAAAACTTTCTTCGAACGGTATCCGTTGAAAACGACGGTCACACCTCTCCGTTCTACGAGCGTCCCTCAAAACAGCATCAGTCCCGGCACCCTGTGCCGTCGTATCGTATTCGGTACGAACATACGAATTGCTCCCCGCACAGCGACTAGACGAGGTTTTTGAATCGCACGGAGAATCTGTTCCCCCGATACCTTCAAAAGAGGGCGTGTTTTACCATACCATATCGAGACAGATGCAGCATCTCTACCAATACGTCGACGGGGACAGACTTCGGGAAGATATCACCCAGACCGCCAAATTCGGGTCCGTTCCCGTCGAAGACGGGAACTGCCGAACGGTGCTAACCGGAACAGAAGCCAACAAACGGGCTCGAGAATATTTTGTAAAGAAACTGGACGAACGAGGACTCGACGTTTCCATTGATGCCGTTGGCAACATCGCCGGTCGATGGGTTCCTGAGAACGCCGACCCAACTGCTCGTTCTGTTGCAACCGGCAGCCATCTCGATTCGGTCGTTGACGGAGGGCAATTTGACGGTGTACTCGGTGTGTACGCTGGCCTCGAAGCGATTCGTGCCATACAGGACGCTTCACTTTCACCGGATCTCCCTCTCGAAGTCGTGGCGTTCACCGAAGAAGAGGGTGGTCGGTTTTCTGATGGCGTCCTTGGCTCTTCAGTGGCAATTGGCGCCTCCAACGTCGCAGACGCACTTGCAACGACCGATGATACTGGTGTGACGTTGGGCGAGGCCCTAGAGGAAATTGACTTCAAAGGCGAAGAGCGCCTGGACGCAACCGCGTGGGATTCGTGGCTCGAGCTCCACGTCGAACAAGGCACTCGACTGGAGGAGACGTCCGTTTCTGCTGGCATAGTAACGCATATCACCGGCACTATCCGCTGTCATATCGATATCCTCGGCGAAGCGGATCACGCCGGAACTACTTCGATGGAATCCCGTGTCGATGCGTTGACTGCAGCAAGCGAACTGGCGCTCGAGATCGAGTCGGTAACGAACGAAATCGTCGAGACCCACAGCGAGACTGCTGTTGGGACTGTCGGTCAGTTCGACGTTGAACCAGGCTCGATCAACGTTATCCCCGGTTCCGTCCATCTCGGAATCGACATTCGTGATATCGAATACGAATCGATGGAACGGATCGTCTCGAGCATTCGTCGTTGTTTAGCCCGGCTAGAGGACGAGCGCGCCGTTGAGACGACGTTTAGCCGCCCGTACGATATCGACCCCATCTCGATGAGCGATCGCTGTATTGCAACACTTCACAGTGCAGCCACACAAGCAGGGATCAATACCATCGAATTGCACTCCGGTGCAGGGCACGATACGATGCACATCGCGAAAGTAACAGATGCCGGACTCGTTTTTGCTCCCTCGGAAGGCGGATATTCCCACAGCGCGGCGGAATGGACCGACTGGAGTGACTGTACCACTTCAACACGGTTGCTTGCAGGAGCGCTCTATGATCTGGCTACTGAATGAGACGCAGAGGCCAAACCCATACGAATACTGGTTGAGCGTTCTTCGCTTGTCTACCCCTCCAGACGAACTGTGACATCCTTCATCCCGGTTCGAAGTGTTTCTTGTTCCATTTCTCGGAGTTCTTCGCGCTCTGCATCCAGTGTCGCAACATGGTTGCCGGCAAGTTCGCCTGCTGGACTCTTGAAGCAAGTCGAACCGCATGGAACGAGGATTTCCTGTTCGTTCCTGTATCCCGGGTACAGGAGAATGTCTCCGTAGGATGGATACACCGTATGGTTCTCTCGTGGAAGCTCCGGAAGTTCGATCTCGTCAATATTGATCCACGTTGCATGCCCACTCCAACGAACGTGCATCAACTCCGATTCGAGGGGAAGGAATTCTCGCATCGCAGCAACTGATTCAGGCGCTTCGTCCTCGTGTAGTTCCGCTGTAAACGTTCGCTCTTCGATTTCAAATTCTAGTGAACTCATAGTTGTTGATTGTGTGTTCGTCTCACACTGTCACACCATCGCAATTATTTCTTTCGGATCCACGACCGCGAACCGCAATGGGTAACGGTGTAACATCGTAGAGGCGTTCTCTCTCTCTATGTACCAGCGAACGGATGATGGTATCCACAATCCAGATGTAGTTGCTGATCAAGGTCCTCTAACTGTCGTTCCAGGTGGGTCGCTTCCGGCGAACGAACTCTCCGCACCCTGGCTTGGCGACGATTTCGCCTTCACTCGCGACGAGTTCTCCCCTGAGATACGTGCGCTTTACGTTCCCAGTTACTTTACGACCTTCGTAGATCGTGTAGTCGGCGACTGAAGCGTTGTCTCGAGCCGAGATCGTATATGTCTCATTAGGATCGAATAACACGATATCCGCGTCGGTTCCAGGTTCGAGCGTCCCTTTTTTCGGAAGTCCGAACGTCTGGGCCGGATTCGTACACATCAGACGAACAAGGAACGGATACGAGAACCCCCGTTTGTTCACTGCTTCATCGTGAAACACCGATAGACTCGTTTGGAGGCCATTTGCACCAAATGGATCTTCCCACCACTCGCTCGCTTCTTTCCGTTCGCGAGTTTGCGCTACGTGATCAGTCGAAACAACGCTCAGTGTCCCATTGCGAAGGTATTCGAACAGCACGTCGTTGTCGTCGCTGCTCCGAAGCGGCGGTGCAATCTTCGGAAGGTTTCCTAACTCCTCATACCGATCCTTTGTGAGGGTCGTATAGTGTGTGCAGGTTTCACCGCGAATGAGGCTCCCATCACGTTGATATCGCGCGAGCGCTTCCGCTGCCTTCCGGCATGAAGTGTGGATTCCGTAGTATTTGGTTCCAGTCTCCCGTGCGAGCCTGGCGATATCGTCCGCTGCCATCGCTTCCGCATAATCCGGTCGAGCAACGGGAAGCCACGTTGGCTCGTCTCGGTTTGTGGCTCGGAGTTCGGCGGTCAACGATTCGCAGACACTATGGTCCTCTGTGTGAGCAACACCGACTGCGTCCACTTCCCTGAGTTCTTCGAGAACGTCGTGAATGAATCCGTTCGAAAGTCCGAATTCGTACGTGGTATACATTTTGAAAGAAGTTATCCCTGACTCGACGAGGCTCGCCAATTCGTCGAACACAGCGGGATCCTCGCGGAGGATTCCACCGTGTAACCCGAAGTCGACAAGCGCGTTTCCGCCCTTTTTGCGCTTGCGCTTGACACCTTCCTGCAACGTTTTTTCTTCTTCCCAGGGGCTATCTTCGCTGACGTATGACTGCCAGGCGAAGTCTATGACCGTCGTGACGCCGCCCAATGCGGCGGCACTCGTAGCTGTCTCGTACGTGTCGAGCGAAACATGATCATCGATATGCACGTGCGGGTCGACCACACCGGGCATCACTAAAAGTCCCGCAGCGTCGATAGTTTCGTCGGATTCTGGCAGGCAGTGTTGATCGCCGATTGCCACGATAGTTCCATCATCTACCGCCAGGTCGCTGGTAAAGGTGTTCTGGCTGGTGACCAGTGTCCCTCCACGAATTACCGTGTCAATGGTCATGACCTGCTTTTCTGTACACGGGTATATAATTGATTG
>NZ_JASJOC010000026.1 GCF_030068615.1 Halostagnicola sp. A-GB9-2
CTCGAAAGCCGCACTCGACGTCGACGAGTACCTCGAGGACCAGGAGCGAGCCAGCGCCGCGGGCGAGGTCGAGGCGGCGGCCGCAGACGACTGAGAGTTCCATTCGGAGATCATCGTTTCGAGGTTCTGCTCCAAGTGAGCGACACCGTTCGTCTCGAGCAGTTGCCGACTCGACCAACCCCTCCAGTATCTACGGTGACAGAACAGTTCCGTGAGCGAGAGCAACGTCTCTCACCAGCGCAATGTTCGAGCCAAAACGACGTCCCGAATCAGCACAATTCACGGATCCGTCCGACACGCCGAGATCGAATCGAGTGGTTCGGGCGGAAACAGCCCCAAGGGAGAACGGAGTCCATCTCGAGACCGCCTCAGCGCTCTTCGAAGCCCGCTGGTGGTTCGCGTTCGGAGCGAGAGCTTCGGGTTCGGAGCTTCGCTCGAGCGTACTGAATCGCCGTTGCGATGACGGCAGAGACGATGACGGCGACGATCATTGCGACGCTCGCCATCGAGACGATCGCGATCGTGACGAACGCCGCGAGTCGCGTCTTCCACCGGTTCGTGCGTGGACGGTTCATGGATTCCTATCGGGTTTGGTGACAGCAACCGTCACTCGGATTCCCGTCGCGGTCTCGTGGCCGGTCTCGTTGCGACCGCCCCGTCGAAGTGCCCGTGATGCCAGTATAGGCGTTTTCACACAATCGGAGATAATGAGTGTTGTCGTCTCGAGCAGTTCATGTTAGAACCAGAATATCTTGCGGCGAGAAAGGCCCGTGATGTCCCCGGTAGGTGTGCGCTGGGGAGGATAGTTGATGTTTGACTTCGATTGGTGGCACTTCCCGCGCGGTCGTAAATCGTGTCGAAGCGCGTCTCAAACATCGCTTTGGTTGCGTCGTCAAACCGACGGTGAAGCAACTCGAGGTATTCGGAGCGGTCCGAAAAAAGCGACGGTGAGAAATGCTGGGTGAAACGGTCCGCAGAGCCCAGACAGTTAGTTCTGCGATCGGGCTGCGAACAGCGCAGCACCGAGGACTGCGACGAGTGCAACGGCGACGCCAAAGCCAGGCGTCTCGTCGTCTTCCTCGTCATCCGCTCCATCGTCTACGCCGGCATCATCGCCTGCTTCGTCATCGTCCATCCCGTCATCTTCTGCTTCGTCGTCCATGCCAGCGTCGTCATCTTCTGCTTCGTCGTCGCCGATGCCGTCATCGGCTTCGTCATCTTCGGCTTCATCGTCGCCGATGCCGTCATCGGCTTCGTCATCTTCGGCTTCATCGTCGCCGATGCCGTCATCGGCTTCGTCATCTTCTGCTTCGTCGTCGCCGATTCCGTCATCGGCCTCGTCATCTTCAGCTTCGTCGTCGATGTCGTCGTCCAATTCATCATCGTCAGCTGGGTCGTCCTGAAGCGTCGCGATACTTGCGTCCGACGACGTTGCAGCCGCACCCATCGCGAAACTCGAGCAAACGAGCATCGTCACGGTGAGCACGACCAGTAGTGTGGAGCGTACGTTCATGTTACTGCATCCAGTCCATGGCCGAGGTTTCGAATAAAGGATGCCGACCCTCCGAGTGAGTGTATCCGGGTTAGCGCGATTTCCGTGAATTTCAACTTCGTTGATTCGTTTGCGATAGCGAAACCCACTCAGGGGTAGCGCTAAGACCGTTTTCGCTACTACAGTCGAATTGTAATTGAAATATTGACTGTCATTATTTGCGTTGTAAGTCACCGGCGTTACTGTGTAGCGCACTCGAGGAACGAACCGATCAACAACGCTGTCGAAAGGGCCTGTGTCGGGCCCTTTTGTTGACAACGTGCGCCGGAGGAGAGGTGTCGAATGGTGATCGAGCCGTCGAAACGGTGGTTCTCCCCCGACGCATGTTCTTCTAGGGCGCTCAATGCTATCAACCTTCGCTACCGACACGATGGGAAATTAGATTCGGTAATCAGTACTGTTGCGATCGCCGGAAGTTACACCGATCGCTCGAGACGGGGAACCGTCAGCTCGCTCTCCGAAAGGAAAGACGTTGTTAACCGGCAATCCGAAACAGCGATCGACGAGACACGAAGACGCTTCCGTAACTGTCGACCCGCTGATCGACAGGTGCGGGCACGAGACGACCCAGCTGACGACGATGAGTTCGCCACCGACGCTCTGGTGTCGAACGTCGGACCGAACCACCGAACGAGAACGTCGTCGGTCGGAAAATCCGCGCGTCTCAACGGAGCCACCGGACTAGAAGCCGGGAAGAAGCCCCGTGAGACTCGTCTCCCTGTCGTCGACTCGCGCCCAGAGGAAGAACGCGGGCGGGAGCGCGACGACGGCCGCGACGAACGAGTAGAACACGCTCAACGCCATCAACAGCCCGAAGTCGCCTAATACGGGAGTGATGGCAAGCGCAAGCGCCCCCGTTCCGAGCGACGTCGTGAGCATGCTGCCGGCGAGTGCGCCGCCGGTTCCCGACAACGTCGTCGTCAGTGCCTCGAGCGTGTCGCCGTGAGCATCGTACTCGTCGATGAATCGCGCCGTCGTGTGGACGGAGTAGGCGATCCCGAGCCCGATAGAAATCGACAGGATCGTCGCCGTCAACGCGTTCAACGGCATGCCCAACAACCGCATCGTCCCGATCAGGAAGGCGACAGCGATCGCGATCGGGAACACGTTGACGATACCCAGGAGCGGCTTTCGCTCGAGAATCCAGTACGCGATCACGAGGAACACCGCCGACAGGGCCAGCGCAACGATCAGGCCCTGGACCGCCGAATCGAAGATCATCCCGGTGATCGCGTCGAAGATGACGATCATTCCGGTTGCGGTCGCGGCGTAGCGGAATTCTTCTGCGAACTCCTCGCCGTCGGCGGCCGCTTCTTCCTGGGACGCTTCGGCGTCGATCACGTACTCGACCTGGGCACCACGGCGATCCTCAGTGAGGTACTGCTCCGCCTGTGGTCCGGCCGGCGAGGCGAACAGTTCGTCGTAGATACGATCGAGGTTCTGATCCGGAATCCCGTTGCCGCTCGCGTCGTTCCTGTCGACGAGAGCGCCGAATTCCTCGTCCTCCTCGGCGTAGGACTGGATGACCGTCACGATGCTCTGTTCATCAGTTTGGCCACCCGGGCCGACAGCAAAACTGTCGGGCGGATCCTCGTTGGGACTGACCAGCGACTCGAGCGCGTGGTCCTCTTCGAACGACCCCTCGACGTACAGCGTGACCGTTTCGTCCTGGTCGGCGTCGAAGCGGTCCTCGAGGACGTTGATCGTCTGTGTGACCGTGTACTCCTCCGGTGCAAACGGTTCCGGGACGTGTTCGACGTACCAGGCTTCTTCCTCGGGCGGCAGGAAGTCTTCTTCGTCGAACGACGTATCGACGCCCATTCCGTAGACGCCCATACCGCCGCTGAAAACGAGCAGGGCGATCACCAACAGCGTCGGCGCGTGCTGGCTCGCAGTCGCCGGGACAGACAACAACCGGCCGAGCGAGGAGTCCTCCGATGCGATCGGCGAGGAGTTGAACTCGGGAACACCGTGTCGTTCCCGGAGTTCGTCCACCTCGAGTTTCGCCGCCGGAAGGAAGATCCCGAAGATGAGGAAGGTAAAGATGATTCCAACCGATGAGACGATCCCCATGTTTCGAATCGGATCGAGATCCGAAACGACGTTCGCGCCGAACCCGAAGACGGTCGTCACCGTCACGATGACGAACGCGATCATGAGCTGGTTGTTCGCGGTCCGCATCGCCGTCAACGGTTCGTAGCCCTGAATCGTCTCCTCTCGGTACCGGTTGATGATGTGTATCCCGAAGTCGACCCCGACCGCGAGCAACAACACTGGAACGGCGATCAGCTGCTGATCGAAGGGAATCCCCGAGAAGCCGAGAAATCCGAACGTCCAGACGATCGTCAGCAAGAGGGAGAGAAGCCCCAGAGAGAGGTCGATCGGATCCCTGTAGGCCGCGACGAGGAACGCGAGCAAGAGGACGACGACGACGGGCATCACGATCGCCAGCGAGTCGCCAATGACGTTCTCGAACTCCTCGGCGACGACGCCGCCACCGAAGGCGATGACATCAGCCGACTCCTCGTCGGCGATCTCCTGGACGGACGTTTGGACTTCCGCGAGGTCATCGTCATCGAACTCCTGTGGAACGTCGTGAGAGACGACGGTTATCGACGCCGAGGCCGACCCCTCGTTTTCGTTGAGATCATCGGAAACGACACCTGCAAACGCCGGATCGTCGGCGATCGCCTGAATCGCACGATCGATTTCAGTGTTCGTCGCGCTTTCGATAACCTGACGCTGTTGGGCGGCTGTGTGTGCATCCTCCTCGAGCGCCTGAGCAACGGCCGGCGCTGGGCCGTTTGCCGACTCCATGCGAAGCTCCGGTTGCGCTTCTATTTCCTCGATGATCTGCAAGCTAGCGAGTAACTCTTCGCGAGTCAGGACGTCGGAGCCGGTGTGGACGAGTTGGGTGGTTTCCTCGTCGACCGCAAACGGCCCTTCGAACTCCTTATCGATCGCATCGAGGGCCTCCTGCTCCTCGAGATCCTCGGTAAAGCCCTCCGTCGCATCGGTTTCGGTCTCGATGGCGGTCATGCCACCCGCAAACATCGCGGTGAGAACCAGGAACGCGAGAATAACCGTCCGAGGCCGAGAGACGATCGTCTCGTTGAGCCGTTTGGTCCCCGCTTCGATTCGCTCACCAAGCCCCGTCATCTAGCTCCTCTGATAGACGTACGCACCCGCACCGACTCCGATGAGGGTCACGACGGCGATGATTCCAACCGGAAGTCCGCCGCTTCCTTCACCGACATCGATCGCAACGCGAGTGGTGTCGGAGAGTTGGCTGTTCCCACTCTCATCATCGTATCGGAAGTCAAACGAGATCGGATACGTCTTGGCCGTCGCCTCGTCGTCCGCCTCGAGATCGAACGTCATCGTCACGGATTCGCCCGCCTCGAGCGTTTCGACGAACGCCTCGTCGTCGTCGCTATCGAGCGGATCGTCGGCGAACAGGCTCGCCTCGACGTCCGTCACCGTCTCGTCTAAGTTGTTCGTCACCTCGACGTCGACGTGTTTCTCGTCGCCGGCACCGATTTCGCGGTCGAGGACCTCGACCTCGAACTGGTCTCGCTGTTCGTGTACCGGCGTGACGACCTCGAGATCCTGATACATCCGTTGCTCAAAGTCGGCATTGCGGTACTGGACGCCGAGATCGATCGCTCTATCGATCGGTTCCGCCTGTCCGCTCACGTCGAGCGGGAGTTCGAAGGATTCGGACTCTCCCGCGCCGAGCGTTCCGACGGCAACGCTTCGCTCGATCGGAACGATCGTCTGTGACTCCTCGGTAAACTGCACGACGACGTTTTCAGCGTCGGCCGGCCCGTCGTTCGTGACCACGCCCCGGATATTGCCGTCTTCGCCGACGTAGAGGGTAGATTCGATGGTATCGATGGTGAACTGCTGTTCGGCCTGCGGTATCACGCCGACCGCCGGACTCTCGTCGACGCGGTCGTAGCCATCGGCGGTTTTGAACGCCACGGTTCCATCCAGCATGTACTGGCGTTCGGACGTATCCGGCATCACCGAGACGTCGTAGGAAACCGTCGCCGTCTCGTTCGGCTCGAGTTCGTCGATCCAGGCGCTATCTGCCTCCGTGGCCGTCTCGTGCTCTGCGCTCCCGAACATGAATCCGCCGCTCATCGTCTCGAGGGCGACGTTGATGTCCGTCGCCGTTTCGTTGCCCGTGTTTTCGACATCGGCCTCGAGGGTTCCCGAATCGCCGATCTGGGCGTCCGTTCTCGTCTCGACGATGTCGAACTGCGCGTCGTCGTCGACAACGACATCGATCGACATCGTCTCCGTTTCGGACTCCTCGTAGACGTTGCTACTCGAGGTCGAGCGCTCCGTGTACATGTACGAGACGTCGACGTCGATCGAGTACGTTCCCGCGTCGACATCCTCGGGAACGTCGATCGCGATCGGCGCTTCGTTGGGCTGTGCGTCGGAGACGGTTCCGACGGACATCGTTCCGCTTCGCACCTCGAGTGGCGTATCGTCCGCGTCGGCTTCGATCTCGACGTTTCGAGCGGTCGTCACGGCGTCGCGCATCTCGTCTACGCCGGATTCGAAGTCGCCGTCGTTGGTCACCTGTACGTTGACCTCGTTGGTTTCGCCGGTCTGGACGGTCGGATTCGGGACGCGAAGGTTCAGGTCCGGCTCACCACGAGCGGGCGGCGGACTCTGTTCTTGCATCTGGTTGATCTGCTGTTGTTGGAACTCCAGTTGTTGCTGGAGTTCCTCTACCGTGACTTCGTCCTCCTCACCGTCCTCCTGGGCCTGGGCCAAATCGACGCCGGCGACGAACACGCCGGATGTGACCAACAGCAAGACCATCGAGGCGGCTCCGACGGATCGGAGCTTCACGGCCGATCACCCGACAGTTGTGCTGGCCGAAACCGTTGTCGCGGATCCAGTCGACGGCCGACAGAACGCTGAAGCCGTCGCGTTGTACGGAGGGAGTAACCGACGCCGTTCGTATCGCTCATAGTGACTATTGGGAATACACGAATAAAAAAGATTTTCATTTTTGAGTTCCTAATGGTGGGTGTGGACGTATGACACGAATTTATCGACGGGAAGCCAGCGACGACGGAATGGGCACCCGATTCCGGACACCTACCGACGGTGCCAGCCGGCCGAAATCCGTTCGGGCCCGGCGGGAGACCGATGGGTGCCGTCGTATCGGGCAGGAACGGAGTGAGAATTGATATATGGCTGTTCACCAAATCCACCAGTATCAGAGGCACAAATGAAGGGATTCAGTGACGAGGAACGCGAACGAATCAGGGGAGAGCTGATCAGTTCGGGGCGCGAGCTATTCATTCAGTATGGGTTAGAACGGACCCGCATCAAGGATATCACCGACGAGGTCAATATCGGCACCAGCACCTTCTACCAGTTCTTTGACTCGAAAGAGGTCCTCTACGGCGAAGTCCTGCTCACAGAAGTCGAACGGTTCAACGAAGACCTCGAGGAACAGGTCGAGAACGCGGCCGATCCTCGAGAGCAGGTGCGGATCAACCTCAAGCGAACGTTCGAAGAGGTCGAATCGAATCCGATCATCAAGAACCTCATCGTCGGCGACGAACTGCGAACGTTCCAGTCCCAGCTCTCGACGTCGAACCGGGAGGCTCTCGTCGAAAAGCTCGAGAACAATATCTTCAGTTCGATCTCCGAGTGGACTGAACTCGACTCGTTCAAATTCGACGACGAGGTGTTGGTAGACGAACTCTTCCGAATGCTGGTTTTCTCGACACGAGCGAAAAACCTGTCGTCGGGCTCCGAAACGTGTGAGTACGACGATGCTCGAGATGCACTGATCGACGTCGTCGTCGACGGCCTGTTCGAGGAGTAGGTTCGAGACACGCGGACAGAAGTTCGGCGGTGATTTCAGTCGGTCAGTTATCGGAAAGAGATGGATTCGACTGATCTAATTGTTATTCGAGCGCGAGCGACCACTCGCCGTCGGCGACGACGTCGATCCAGATCACCCCGGGATGGGTCGCTCGAGTCTCACCCTCGAACGCTTCGATCTGGCTAAACACTGTCTCACCGGCATCGACTCCAGCGCTGTCGCTTTCGTCGTACATCGTGACGATGAAGGTGCCGTCTTCAGTGTGTTCGCCCTCGACCGTTACGTCGTCCTCGATCTTGACCGGTCCCACGACGGCATCGCCCGTCCCACTGGCTTGCACGGGGATCGCTCGGAGTTCGTCCTCCGGCGAGATCGGTTCCCCTACGTGGATCTCCCACTCCCCGTCGGCTTCGACCTCGAGCGTATAGTCTCCGGCCTCGGTAGGGATCGCCGCCGCGCCAGTTACGTCGCCGACTTCGTTGACGAGTAGCGTTTCTTCCTGTCCCTCGAGAGTGATCACGAAATACCCCTCGCCGGAATGGTCGAACGTAACTGCGGTCAGGCCAGCCTCGAGGGAGAACTCGTCGGTCACGGTCTGGCCAGAGCCGTCGAACGAACGGGTGTCCGGATCGAACAGCGGTTCGTCGTCCTCGAGGGTGTCGACGAGAGAGAGGAGTTGGTCGTCCGAGCGCGGTTGTTCGTCCTCCTCGTTCGCTTCGTCGGTATCGTCTTCTCCATTATCGTCGGGTTCCGGCGTGTCCTCCGCCGGGCCCTCGCCGTCGCCGTTCTCGGTTTCGTTGCCGTCCTCGTCGTCCGCATCGCCTGTACAGCCCGCGATGATCGTCGTCAGTGTTACTCCGCTCCCCGCTAGCAGTTTCCGTCGGTGCATAGACGAGCATCGAAATTATCACTCAATAAGTGTACATGATTTTATCAGTTGCGTAATCGTACATTCTCGAAGCAAACGGTTTCGGTGCAATCAATAGCGGAGATTCTGAATCGGTTTCTGCTGATCACAGGATCTCTGGCGCAGGTTCCGTACGGAAATGATCGTCTCGAGTCATACTCGAGGCGTGTTCGACCGAGGAGGTGTGTTCTCCGGAGTAATTGATGCGTGTACGCTCGAGTTTTGGGTATTTGAGTCGACAAGCGCCAGAAGCTTGAGCTGTCGCTGTTCGGTGTAGCGTTCGAAAGAAAGTAGAAAATG
>NZ_JASJOC010000027.1 GCF_030068615.1 Halostagnicola sp. A-GB9-2
CTCGAGCGGGCTCTTCCCGCGCGAGCCGACGATCGTGAGGCTCGCACCGATCGTTTCAGCGATGCCCCGAATCCGACGGTGTGGCGTTCCACGGACGACGTGAACGTCGACGTCGAAGCCGGCGCGTTCGATGACGCGTTCGTAGTTCGCGATCGCCTTTCGGCGTCGGTTCTCGAAATCGATGCCGGGCATGCCCGCGTGGACGTTCGACGGAATTACCGTCACCAGATGCATCTCGTCGACGCCGATTCGACCGAGACACTCGAGGCAGGTCTCGTTCTCGATGGTCGCCTCGCTGGCGGCCGAGAGGTCTGTGGCGAGTACCGCTTTCATACACCCCGTAGGGTCCCACGCCATAATATTGTTTCGATCCTCCAATATTCAAATTGATTCGGACGGCCAGTTGAGAATTGTGAACGGGAATTTCATTACCACGATGTGTTTTCAAGGACGGTAGCACTACCCGCGAGCGCTCGCTCACAGATCGCTCCCGCGATCGATCACAGACGTGAGCGGATCCAAAACTGCAGTATCTTCCATATATGACGCGGGCGACGCGCCGTCCCAGCGCGCACCGCGATGAGATTGGGACGCTATATCTCGATAACTTATTCAGATATTCTCGTTGGATAGGTGTGGCATATCCTGCAGTAATATTGTTCTATGATCCCAAAAGCATTATACACACTCTCCGGGTATAGAGTAATGAA
This sequence comes from Halostagnicola sp. A-GB9-2, assembly GCF_030068615.1. Lineage (GTDB taxonomy): Archaea > Halobacteriota > Halobacteria > Halobacteriales > Natrialbaceae > Halostagnicola. The sequence continues at coordinate 711 of NZ_JASJOC010000027.1, forward strand.
TAGAAATCCATGAGCCGCACACTATCAACCGTGAACGGAGGTCGGAACGCATGATCGAGTCTGCAGCGTTCCCCCCACCGGTACAGGCGACGCTCCTCGTGGGCGTCATCCTCGTTCAGGCCATCGCTCTCTACGTCGGTTACGGTGCCCTCGAGCGAGTCGCAACGCCACTGATCGAAACGATCACGAATGCCTAATCGATGGAGATACTGGGACTCAGTCTGACCCTGCTGGTGCTGTTCGTGAGCTTCGGCTTCATGGTCGGGGTTTTGTTCGGCTTCTTCGGGATGGGCGGCTCGTTCCTGATCACGCCGACGCTATTGCTCCTCGACTATCCCGCCTCAGTCGCGATCGGGAGCGGACTGGCGTTTTACTTCGGAACCTCCGTGATCGCCGTCCTCAAACACTACGACATCGGTCGGGTCGACTACAAACTCGGCGCGATCCTGTTCGTTGTCCTCTCGATCGGGATCGAACTCGGCAGCCGGCTCGTGTTCGGCTTAGAAGCGCTGGGAGTCGCAGACCTCGTCACGGGCGTCGCCTACGTCGTCCTGCTAGCGGGGATCGGCGCGCTGTTCCTTCGCCGAGCCGCCAACCTCGAGAATGAGGACGATGCGGAGGACGACGACGGCGACGAAGACAGCGTCAGTGACGATGAAATCCCGGCAATCGGCCAGAAGATTCAGTCGTACACCATTCCGCCGATGATCTCGCTTACCTCCGGCGGCCGGGCGTCGGTGTGGACGATCGGGGGTGCAGGCGGGAGCGTCGGTCTCGTCTCCGGGTTGATCGGCGTCGGCGGCGGCTTCATTCGCATGCCCGCGATCTACTACCTGATCGGGACGCCGCTGACCGCAGCCGTCGGGACCAGTCTCTTCGCCGGGCTGTTCTCGGGCGCGTTCGGAACGTTTACTTACGGTATGTCCGGCAGTGTGGACCTGACGGTCGTCTCACTGTTGCTGGTCGGCAGTGCCCTCGGCGCGCGAATCGGCTCGGCCGCGACGACGATGGTCGACGAGGACGACGTCATCGTCTACTTCGGCCTCATGATGGTCTTGGCCAGTGGCGGGATTGCGCTCTCGGAACTCGCGAACTGGCTCGGAACGGGCGCACTCGATCTGGTGAGCGTCCTCCTGCTCGTTGGTTCATCGTTTTTCGTCGCGTCGATGATCCTCTATAAGGTCGTTCAATCGGCCGGTGCGGATGACGCGGGCGCACAGCCAGCCGCCGACGGTCGTGACTCATGAGCACCTTGGATCGTCTGTACAGATTTGAAGACCCAACTTTCCCGCCTGAACGCCCCCGTATTCGGCCATGATGCTCGTCGCGACCGTCGCGCTCGTGCTCGTCCTCGGTGTCACCTCCCGCGTTCTCGCGGATCGCCTGCGGATTCCGAGCGTTCTCTTTCTGATCGTCGCGGGGATTACGGTCGGACCCGAGGTGCTCGGGCTCGTTTCACGGGAGGCGTTCGGCGGCGGCCTCTCGGCGATGATCGGTGTTAGCGTCGCGATTATCCTCTTCGAGGGCGGGTACCACCTTCAGCTCGACAAACTCCAGGAAAGTCCGACGGCACTGACCCGGCTGGTCACCGTCGGCGCGGCACTCACCTGGCTCGGAACGGCCGCCGCCGTCGTCGTTTTCCTCGAGACGAGTCTCGAAGTCGGCCTACTGGTCGGCGCGCTATTGATCGCGACCGGTCCGACCGTGATCGGGCCCATCCTGCAGGTCGTCACCGTCCGGGACCACGTCGCCGCCGTCCTCGAAGGCGAAGGCGTAATCAACGACGTTACCGCGGCGATTCTAGTCATCGTTGTCTTCGAAGTCCTCGTCGCCGGGGATGGGACGCCGGCCGCGCTCGTCAGCGACTTTGCGATGCGGTTAGCCGTCGGACTTGCTGTCGGCGCGCTCGTTGCGGCAATCGTTTGGCTCCTCCTCGAGCGCGGACGGTCCCGGCCGTGTGCGGCGCCGCTACACGCCCGGCTGATCGTTCTCGCCGGAATCGTCGTCGCCTACGCCGGTGCTGAAACGATCGCCAGCGAGACCGGCATCGCCGCTGCTGCGATGGCCGGGTTCGCCCTCGGCAACGTGGATCTGCCCTACCACGAGGACGTGATCGACTTCCTCGACGACCTCTCGGTCGTCGTCCTCTCGTTTATCTTCGTCGCGCTGGCAGCGTTGATTGACTTCACGGACATCCGCGCGCTCGGGCTGGCCGGTCTCGCCATCGTCGGCGCGGTCACGCTGGTGCTTCGCCCGGCCGTCATCTATCTCTCGACGACCGACGCGCGGTTTACGCACAACGAACGGCTCTTCTTGAGCGTCGTCGGCCCGCGCGGGATTATCCCCGCGAGCATCGCGACGCTGTTCGCCGTCGAGTTGCAAGCGCTCGGCCGGCCACAGGAGGCCCAACTGCTCGCCGGAACCGTCTTTCTCATCATCTTCTCGACGGTCGTCCTCCAGGCCGGCCTCGCACGACAGATCGCGGACTACCTTGAGGTATCACCAATGCGCACGATAATCGTCGGCGGGGGCCGAGTCGGCCTTTCGCTCGCAGAACGGCTCGAACAGGACGGAGAAAACGTACTGCTGGTCGACCAGACCCCTGACGCGGTCGAAAAGGCCCGCAAACGCGGCCTTTCCGCGCTCGAGGGCGACGGTACCGACGCCGACATCCTCGAGCAGGCGGGCGCTGACGACGCGAAGACGGTCATTGCGACCACGCCCGACGACGACGTCAACCTGCTCGTCTGCCAACTCGCGAAGACGACCTTCGATGTCGAAAGCGTCGCCTCC
>NZ_JASJOC010000028.1 GCF_030068615.1 Halostagnicola sp. A-GB9-2
AGAGGCGACGCTCTCGACGTCGTATGTCGTCTTCGCGAGCTGGCAGACCAGCAGGTTGACGTCGTCGTCGGGCGTGGTCGCAATGACCGTCTTCGCGTCGTCAGCGCCCGCCTGCTCGAGGATGTCGGCATCAGTGCCGTCGCCCTCGATCGCGCGAAGGCCGCGTTTGCGGGCCTTTTCGACCGCGTCGGGGTCGAGATCGATCAGTAGTACGTTCTCTCCGTCCTGTTCGAGCCGTTCTGCGAGAGACAGACCGACCCGTCCCCCGCCAATGATTATGGTGCGCATTGGTGATACCTCGAGGTAGTCTGCGATCTGTCGTGCAAGGCCGGCCTGGAGGACGACCGTCGTGAAGATGATGAGAAAGACGGTCCCGGCGAGCAGCTGGGCCTCCTGTGGCCGGCCGAGCGCCTGCAACTCGACGGCAAACAGCGTCGCGACGCTCGCGGGGATGATCCCGCGCGGGCCGACGGCGCTCAGGAAGAGCCGCTCGTTGTGCGTAAACCGCGCGTTGGTCGTCGAGAGGTAGATGACTGCTGGACGAAGCACCAGCGTGACCGCGACGACGATGGCGAGACCCGCCAGCCCGACCGCGCGGATATCCGCGAAGTCAATCAATGCCGCCAGCGCGACGAAGATAAACGAAAGCACGACGACCGAGAGGTCGTCGAGGAAGTCGATCACGTCCTCGTGGTAGGGGAGGTCGACGTTCCCGAGAACGAAGCCGGCCGTCGCGGCGGCGGCGATGCCCGTTTCACTGGCGATCGTCTCTGCACCGGCATAGGCGACGATGACGCCGGCGAGGACGACCAACCGAGCGTGCAGCGGTGCCGCACAGGGTCTGGACCGTGCGCGATCGAGCACCAGCCAGACGAGACCCGCGACGAGCGCGCCGAACGCGAGACCGACGAACAGCCGCATCGCGAAGTCGCCGACGAGTGCGGCCGGCGTTCCGTTCCCGGCAACGAGGACTTCGAAGACGACGACCACCAGGATCGCCGCCGTGATGTCGTTGATCACGCCCTCGCCCTCGAGGACGGCGGCGACGTGATCCCGGACGGTGACGACCTGGAGGATCGGCCCGATCACAGTTGGGCCAGTTGCGATCAATAGTGCGCCGACCAGTAGGCCGACTTCGAGACTCGTCTCGAGGAAAACGACGACGGCGGCGGCCGTCCCGAGCCAGGTGACCACTGCACCAATGGTGACGAGGCGGGTCAGCGCGGTGGGACTCTCTCGGAGTTTGTCGAGGTGGAGGTGATACCCACCCTCGAAGAGGATGATCGCGACGCTGACGCCGACGACCGCCGAGAGCCCGCCGCCAAACGTCTCCCGCGAGACGAAGCCGAGCACCTCGGGACCGATCACAACCCCCGCGAAGATCAGGAAGAGGACGCTGGGAATCCGTAGCCGGTCCGCGAGGACGCGGGATGCGACGCCGAGTGCAAGCACGAGCGCGACGATCGCGACGAGGCTCACAGCTGGTTGTGGGTGCCCCTCTCGGGCACGGTAGGACGTGGTTCAATACCGAATTGGTACTCCATCACGTTCATCAGTCACCTCTGTCGGTCTCTGGCTGTGCACTCGGATCCGATTTACCGGTCGACTTGACGACCTGGTAGAGGATCATCGATGCGACGGCAAACGACGAACCGACGAGTAGGAAGACGCTCACCAGATCGAGCGCACCCGTTCCGAGCCAGTTCGCCAGTTCCGAGAGGGCAATTCCGGCGCTTGCGAGCACCATCATGATGCCGAAGTAAACGATCACGTCGTCCTCCTCGACAGTCGTCGTCGCCGCGGAGCCGATTCGCGCTCCGAGAGCGCTGCCGACCAGCAGCAAGGAGACGACCGTCAGGTCGACGCTGCCGGACATTCCGTAGGTGAACGTCCCGAACGCCCCCGAGAACAGCCCGGCGAACAGGCTGGTCCCGACCGCGGCCGAAAGCGGCGTCCCGATCAGGTAGTAGATCGCGGGCATACGGATGAAGCCACCGCCGACGCCGATCAGGCCCGAAACGAGGCCGACGCTCCCGCCGGCGCCCGAAATCGTCCACAGCGACGCTCGACCGCCGGATGTCAACGAGATCATTGGGGGAACGGTGTACGACTGGATCTTCTGGCCGATCGCCGGAATGTCCTCGTCGTCGACGTCCTCATCCTCGTCGTCCCCGTCGTCGAGCCTAGACGCGCGGCGGAGGAACAGCGCCCCGATCCCCGCCAGCAGGACGACGTACGCAACGCCCGTAACGAGGCCGGCGATCCCGAGCGCCTCGAGGCCGAACACGAGTCGACTGCCGAGTTCGATCCCGATCGAGAGGACGACGAATAGGATCGCACCAAGTTTGTAGTCGACCTGACCGACGTCGTAGTGTTTCAGGACGGCGATGACCGAGGTGCCGAAGTAAAACGCCAGCCCACTCCCAATCGCGACGGAAGCAGGATAGTCGAGGAGCAGCAGCGTCGGCGTGATCAAGAACGAGCCGCCCATCCCGAAGAATCCGAACAGCACTCCGACCATGAAGCCGAAGCTCACGAACAGCGCCAACAGCACTAGGCTGAGCCCGAATATCTCCATCTATCGTGCGTCCGTAATCGTGTCGATCAGTGGCGTTGCGACTCGCTCGAGGGCGCCGTAGCCGGCGTAGAGGGCGATCGCCTGGATGAGGATGACGCCAACGAGGAGCGTCGCCTGTACCGGTGCGGAGAGGGCTGCGGATTCGATCATTCGTCCGACCCCCCGTTCGCGTTCGATAGTGTACAGATCATGGATTTCTACTCATTACTCTCTATTCGGAGAGTCGGTATAACGCTTTTGGGACTAACGCACAATATTACTATAGAGTATGCGACGGCTATCCAACGAAAATATCTGTGTAAGTTATGAAGATACAGGCGGTTCGCCGACCGGCCGATTCGTGCCGGCACGTCGTGTCGTCCGCATTATCATTTCCGCGCGATAGACATCGCGAAGGCAGTGGATCTCGCGTCGCGAGAGCGTGGGAGCGAACCAGGTGCACGAGCGAACGACCGCGTCCGATCGAGCATCCGGACGGATACAACGAGTCGATGCGTGATCACCCTCGATCATTCCCTATCACCAATCGAGTTCGGTTGGTATTGGGATACCCAAACAATATTATACTGCCAGTACCTACAGCCGGTATGAAAGCGGTACTCGCCACTGACCTCTCGGCTGCCAGCGAGGCGACCATCGAGAACGAGACCGGCCTCGAGTGTCTCGGACAAATCGGGATCGAGGAGATACATCTCGTGACGGTCATTCCGTCGAACGTCCACAGAGGAATGCCCGGGATCGACTTCGAGAAGCGACGCCGAAAGGCGATCAGGAACTACGAGCGCGTCATCGAACGGGCTGGATTCGATGTCGAGGTACACGTCGTCCGCGGGACGCCCCACCGACGCATTCGGGGCATCGCCGAGACGATCGGCGCGAGTCTCGCCGTCGTCGGTTCGCGCGGGAAGAGCCCGCTCGAA
>NZ_JASJOC010000029.1 GCF_030068615.1 Halostagnicola sp. A-GB9-2
GTAGCCAAACTGATCGACGAGAAGCACCGCTTCAGAGAGATCGTGTTTTTCACGGAGTCCATGCAAGAACGCAGCCGCTGAATCAGTGCCGTGGCGTCCGAACAACTGGACGTCGAGGAGTAACTTTGTGTCGAGGTCTATTGCATCATACAACCAAGACCACTCGCCGTTAATTTTGACAGCAGTCTCGTCAACCGCGACCCGCGTCGGCGAAGCCGACGGCGGGACTGGCACGCTGTTAGCCAGCCGACGTATCCAGTTCCAAACCGCTCCATGAGAGCGTTCAACGCCTAATTCGGCGAGAATCTTTGTTGTCTCCTGAAGCGAACATCCAGTTGCGTGGAGGCGGACGGCGACGTCCGTTAGGGCGTTCGCCGTCCGCTCGTTCTCCCAAGTTGCTTCTAAATCCGCGTCGTAGCTCTCACTGAGCAGGCCTGAGAGCATTTGTCCAAATCAACTTAACGACCTGCTCACTTCTCAAACTGACTCAACTAGACAGTAACACTAAATGATTGAACTAACAACATTACGTGTTGCCCCGTGATACCTGATGAAAAAGAATTCTTCCGGATTGACCGTTGATTCGACGAAGGGCAGACAAGTAACCGCCTTTATCGTCCGGACAGTTCGAGAAATCCGCCGTAATAAGGCATCACTATTCTGGTGTCTCGTCTTTCCCTCCGCGTTCTTCGCGTTCAATCTATTTGTTTTCGTAAATATCGGCACGGTGGTGCCCGAGAACCGCGCGCCAGTTATTGGGAGCGTTGCGATAACGTTCGGTGTACTCGGCGTCTTATTCGTCGCACTGTACGTGTTTAGCCAACAGTTCGTCAGTGATCTTGAACACGGGAACTACCTAAAGTTTCGAACGACATCGCTTACTCCGCTGTCGGACCTTGGTGGTCGGTTGCTCGCGAGTATCATGTTAGCATTCGTATCGCTCGGCGTAGTACTCATATTTGCCATCTTCCTCGGTGGCGAATACCAATTTCGGTCAATCACCTCAATCCCGGTCGTGATCGGAACGGTCGTCGCCTTGACTACCGTCTGGGTCGTCATTGGAATGGGAATCGCGACCGTTATTTCTGATACCCGAACCGTAACAGTCGTCTCGATCAGCCTCGTCCTTGGTGCATTCTTCTTGACTGGGTTTAACGGTGGCAATCCGCAATTCTTTGCGCCAAACGCCGAATGGCTGGACGCTTTTCCGAACTCCCTCTCGGCACGTATCCTGCTGTATCATATGATCGATATTTCCGCCGATCAAATGCCTGAACCGGGGATACCTGGAATGACCCAGCATCTGCTGATGGCAGGATATGGCATCGGTTCGTTCGGTATCGGACTGCTGCTCACACATCGCTTTCACAGGAGTTGATAGACAATGAAACAAGTACTCACTTCAGTAATCGGAAACTCGGTCAGTGCAACGCCGGCGGAACAGGTGTCAGATACGTCGACGAACGAGACGATCAACGCGACGAACGTGAGCAAATCGTACGGAGACGAACAGGTGCTTGAGGATCTATCTCTTTCGATCGCCAGCGGCGAAGCAGTCGTTCTCGCCGGGCCGAACGGCGCAGGCAAGTCGACATTTCTCTCGTGTTTAGTTGGAAACGAGCGTCCAGATAGTGGCGAGATTAGCGTATTCGGGACACAATCACCACAACGACGCAGCGATAGCCTCGCAGTACTGCTGCAGGGCGCGGTACTGATCGACGATCTTACTGGTCGCGAAAACATCGAATTCTATGCCGCTTTGGATACTCCGTTTACCTTGCGCTGGCAAACGTACGTCGAGCGATTCGATCTTGAGGAGTCGCTTGATGATCCCGTTCGAACGTACTCCGGCGGAATGAAGCGAAAACTCGAATTGGCAATGACGTTGAGTGTCGATGCTGCAGGATACATTCTCGACGAACCCACCGCTGGCATTGATCTCTCGATGGCTGGCGAAATGCATCGAACTATCCTCGAACTGCTCGACGAAGACCGGTCCGTTCTCCTCACGAGTCACAATCCGATCGACATCGAGATCGCTGGCCGAGTTGCGTTCCTTTCGGACGGTCATATCACCGCTTTCGGTACGCCGTCTCATCTCATCGATAAGTTGCCACCGGTAGTACGGTTCCAAAATCGGCGCGACGCGATGGCCGTCAGTGACCTCGTCAGTGACGTCTACTACGTCGGTGCTGAATCCCGAGGGTACCTTGAGGACCACTCGCTATCGGAGATTAAAGCGACGATCAAGGAGGAAACTAGTACGACGACGCAGATTGATACCGTGTCACCAGGCTACTCGGACGCATTTAGTTATTATACAGGGTCTCGATCGGCCGATGGCAACTGATCTTTGCCCGGCAACCGTCTGTCACGCCATCTTGGAACTATAATTTCTTAAATACTATCAGTTATATGGGCACTGTCTAGTTGAGCCAGTTTGAGAAGTGAGCAGGCCGTTGAGTTAATTTGGAATGAAGCTCGCAGACCAGCTCAACGATAGCTACGACGCAGATTTAGAAGCAACTTGGGAGAACGAGCGGACGGCGATTGCGTCAGCGCGTTCGCCGTCCGTCTACACGCCACCGGTTGTTCGCTTCGGGAGACAACAGCAATTCTCGCTGAATTAGGCGTTAAAAGCTCTCATGGAGCGGTTTGGATTGGGTGCATCGGCTGGCTGATAGCATTTCTGACCCGCCGTCGTCCACGAGACCTTTGTTCTCGTGCGGCCTCTTGGAGAGCTTTGCTCTCCAACGGTCGGCGAATCTTCGATTCACCTCGACAGCAGAACGCATCGCGTTTTGAGGACGGCGAAGCCGACGCGGGTCGCGATTGACGAGACTGCTGTCAAAATTAACGGCGAGTGGTCTTGGTTGTATGTTGCAATAGTTCTCGACACCCAGTTGTTCGGACGCCACGGCACCGATTCGGCAGCTGCGTTCTTGCATGGACTCCGCGAAAAACACGATCTCTCCGAAACCATGTTTCTCGACGATCAGTTTGGATAT
>NZ_JASJOC010000003.1 GCF_030068615.1 Halostagnicola sp. A-GB9-2
CCTCAACCAGTGGGAACTCTGGTTGAGGTTTCGCTATTTCGTATTCGAGTACCGACAGCGTAGCCTTCACGTCGCATCGCCGTCGGGGACCGTAACCGTTATGCGCGCAACTCGTCTACCACTATCTGCGCCAAGGTGGCAGAGTCCGGCCGAACGCAGCGGCCTGCAGAGCCGCCCACCGCCGGTTCAAATCCGGCCCTTGGCTTTTCCAAAAACACTTCGTTGCGAGCGGAAGATCTGGATTACGGTGTCAAATCAGTGAGCGCCCACCGTCGGTTTAAATCGTCCTCCCCTTCGTCGACGTTCATCTGAGACTGTCGATCTAAGGAATACAGTGTGTTCCGGACGATAAATATGGTATTTCTCTATTCTTTCAGTATTGGATATACTTTCCCTACTCCGAAATCAACAGTCGATTATCAACTAAATCACGATAGTTCCGTTATTGTAGTCCAGAGAGATGAACAGAGCTACGTTCACTTTTCCGCTGATTTCAGCGGCTGGATCGTGTTCGGAAGACACGGAAACAACGAATCAAAAACATCGGGGAGGTCTGGCAAGGGGCCTAGTCTCCGTAAATTATTCGTGGCGGCTTCGCTCCTCGAGTAACTACTCGGAGCAAAAGCGGGCCGGGCGCGATTTGAACACGCGACCGTCTGGTTAAAAGCCAGACGCTCTGCCAAACTGAGCTACCGGCCCTGTGTCTTGTACTATCGGCGAGTAGTGGTTAAACGTTTCTTTCTCCGATGGTGAATTCGATGGAGAATTACCGGACGAATCTCATTCGAGGTATTGCTCTAACGCATTCGAGACGATCTCTCCGGGGGGCCTGCCCTCGAGAGACGCCTGTTGTCGAAGGTCGCGGTAGATTACCGGTGGGAGGCTGAGCTCGAGGTGTCCCAATTGGACGTCGCACTGGGCGAGGGCGCGGTCGATAGGGGTGTCATCGTTGACGGCGCTCGCGACGCTTCTGACCTGTCGAACAGTGAGTTCGCCGTCGAGTGTGGCCCACGCCAAGAGGAGGCGAGATTCGCCGGAAACGCGTGCGATGTGTTTGGCCGCGGTTGGTGCGATCTGTCCGAGGGCGACCTGCCGACGTACCGATCGGGGGAGATCGTGAACGCGAGCCCATTTTCGAATAAACGAAACGGTAGCGGTTTCGGGTTCGGCATCGTCCTCGCTCAAGGTCGTTTCGTCGATTCCATCGCGTGCACGCTCCGCGGCGGCCTTGTACGATCCTTCGCCGCGGACGAGGGCCGCACATGCGGCCGCTCCGCGAAGCATATACAGGTGATCTCCCGTGGTGTTCCCGGCCGCGAACTGTCTGACAGTCTCGGCTGCGTCGGCGAGGCTCTCGGGGTCATCAGGGTCGAATTGGACAGCTTTGCGGGCGCGGTTTCCGGCAACCGATTCGTCACCACGGATGACTGGTGCCCCAACAGGTGATTTCCGATCTGTTGGCACTGATTGACCAGCTTCTTCCGATGGTTGATCGCCGCGCCGATTATCGCTCATGACCACATAGTAGGGAGCAAGTCGCCAAAAAGCTCTTGTTCCGGTATACGTCTCACTCGTCGCGTTCCTCGGCGAGGTGTTCCCAGATTTCCGTACAGCCCGCACCGACCTCAACGTCGTCGAGGTGACTGTCGTCGCGTTCATCATCGTCTACCGGTTCAGTCGCACATTCTGTTTTAGTCATGTTGTCCCTCTGTCTGGTGTAATTCCGGTGCGACATCGGCCGAAACGTGCTGCCGTCTGCCGACTCGAGTTCGCGAAACGCGTATCATAACCATTCGTTTGTTCGACAAGCCCATAAGTTCGCCCTCGGGTGCAAGCGATACCCGTACTCGCTTATGGCGGAAAGGATAGCCGGTATCTCGGTTTCGTCCCACGGGGGAGAATGCCGTCAGGTACTGCGATTTTGGTCAAGCACCTCGTCATCAATTGTTGTTTCCTGTCCGATCGATAGAGATCTAGGAACGGGTGTGGTTATTACGTTATTACTCAGATATTTACTGTAACGGCGACGATCTGTTGTAGATTGCCGAGGGTTCACAACACGACTCGAGGCGTCGACCGAAGCCGCGGTGGCTAAGTGGATTCGAAGTGATACTCGGGCTATGACAAACCGCCTGATGTCCGTTACTGCGTACACGACGTTAGATTACGTCGATGCGGTCGCAACTGGATACGAGTTCGAAACGGAATCGGTTGCCGTGGTGGACGCGACGACGGATCGCACGGATCCGGCCGATGTTCTGTTGCAGGTCGAACTCGATAACCGAGCGGAAGAGCACTTCCCGGCGCACATGGTGGAGCTGCAGTTAGGTTCCGATCAGGCTCGAGCGCTGGCGGCCGATCTCGAGGAGCACGCCCAACGAGTCGAAGCGGAAGATACCGAGAGTTAGAATTTCGCCGACTCGAGTACGTCCGAACCCGGGAGCAGCCTCCCGATTTGCCCGACGGTTCGTTTTTATGGTTCGGTGTGATAGATTCGTCCATGACGGTCCCTGTTCCAGAGGGGGGAGACAGCCTCTCGATTCGGCGGGCACAACGGGCCGACCTCCTTGCCGTTGTCCGGATCGAGAACGCGTCGTTTTCCCAACCGTGGCCCTACGATGCGTTCGAAACGTTTCTCGGCGAGCCGGGGTTTCTGGTCGCGATTGGCGAAAACCGGTCGATTGTCGGCTACGTCGTTTCCGATGTTACGCCGAACTACGGCCGCAATCTGGGTCACATCAAGGATATCGCCGTTCATCCCGACCATCGTGGCTCGGGAGTCGGTTCGGCGTTGCTCACCCGAGCGCTCTCCGTACTCGGTACGTACGATGCAAACTCGATCAAACTCGAGGTCCGACCATCTAACGGCGGTGCGAGACGCCTCTATCGGACCTTCGGATTCGATCCACTTCGACGCGTACCGAACTATTACGAGAACGACGAGGATGCCATCGTCATGATTTGCGAACTCGAGTAGTATCGGACAAATCCACCTTTCGATGGGTAGTGGACCGTGGTTCCTGATCGAAGATGCCGCCGAATCTACAATCGTGGTTTTGCCACTCGCGGGTGGCGAGAACGTCACATTCCGAACGGTGGTTCCCCATCTCGTTCGATTGGATCGAGCGACTGAGTAGTTGAAGCGTGGCTGATTCGGAGACGAGGTGATTTTACCGTTGGCTACCGTACGCGCCGGTATGGGATACGCCTGTCCAGTCTGTGGGACCGAGGAAGCCGATGGTGTCCACCTCGCGAATCATTTCGCAGTGACCGCCTCACTGGGTCGAGAGGATCATCTCGAGTGGCTCGAAACCTACGCACCCAATTGGAACGAACGGGGACCGGACGAGCTCGCCGAGATCGTTACCGAGCATGCATCCGAGGTTGAGACACCGGAGATCAAACAGGGAACCGATCACGGACAGTCGCCGTCGCTCGAGGCAGAACTGGCCGCACAGTCCCGTCAGCCGGGTCGTGGATCGACGACACAGGAGCCGAGTCCGGAGGCTCAGGGGGCTCTTGAGGAGGCTCGGGAGCTGACTCGAAAACTGTACGAGTCGTCGGATGGGAGCGAGGGAACTTCGGATGACGATCCGTCCGCGGAGTCGTCGGATCGTGAGCTCTCGGAGACGGCCACGGAGTCGGACAACGAAACCCTGTAATCGCCCGGTCTCATCAGTCCTACTATGCACACGACGGGTTCGTTTTCCCCCGATTCGGTTGCTGATGCGAGCGAACGTTACGAGAGCATCGGTCCTGCGGCACAGACCGTTGTCCGAGAGGTTGCCAAGGCGATGGAGTTTGACCGCGAGGAGTATCAGGAACGCGTCTCCAGTGAGGTCGTCGAGACGGCTCGAGACGCCCTCTTCGCCAGCATGCTTTCGGTCCGTGTCGGCACCCGGGAGGAGTATACGGCTTGGCTCGAGGAGTACGACGGTGAGGTGACGGAAACGGGCCATGAGTCTGTCGACCACGTTGTCTGGCACGCCGGCCCCGACGGCTCGGCGGTCGCCGCAACGTTTCAGGACGAGGAGGACGCGGCGGTTGCGACGCTCCGGCGACAGGCGTTCGGGCGATTGTATCGCGATCTCTTGTAAGCTCCCGGTTCGTCGCTACCGGACCGCTCGAGAAGCGTCCAAAGCGGCACCTATTACCGACTCCGGACCCCATTCGGGTCCGATGACCGACGCAGACGAGTCACGCGAACCGACTGTCCCGGACGAGTGGGACGTTATCGAGCGGGAGGCCGAGTACGAGACGGGCTGGTACGAGGGGGGATACGATCTGGTCGAACAGCCCGACGGAACCGAGAAGCGCTATTACTGGGCGGAACTGCCGCCGGCGGTCGTCGTCGTCGCCAAGGTAACGGGAACCGCGGTCGGATCGACCGATTCGGCGGGCGACGGGGATCGGATTCTCTTCGTCGAGCAGTACCGCCCGGCGATTCGTGAGCACCACCTCGAGTTGCCCGCGGGGATTGTCGAAGACGGCGAGTCCTACACCGAAGCCGCGGCGCGAGAACTCGAGGAAGAAACCGGGTTCGAGCCCTCGACGACCGTACTTCTCCAGGAGTACGCCGTCGCGACGGGTGTGCTTGATCACGACCGTGCCGTTGTCTATGCGGACGGACTCGTTCCGGGAGAAACCGAACTCGACTCCAACGAATTTCTCGAGGTGACGTCGCTTCCGGTCGAGGAGGCGTTCGAGCGGGCCCGCGAGCAACCCGCGAACGATTCGACGATCAGCGCGCTGTTGCTGGCCCGCGAAGACGGATTGCTTTGAGGCGGTCGGTGGTGTTGCCGGCGATGTCGACATCGGGGGCGACCCGTGGTCTTATTCAGCCCGAGGTCTAACAACCGGGCAAATGGACGGCGAAATCTCCACTGAAGCGGTCAAGGAACTTCTCGAGAATAACGCTGACGTTCGGATCGTCGATATCCGCGACGAGCGAAGTTTCGAACACAGCCACATCCCCGGCAGCGAAAACGTTCCGTTCCACGAACTCTCGGGACGTATAGAGGAATTCGAGGAAGCGGAACGTATCGTCACCGTCTGCCCGCACGGGAAGGCGAGCGTGCAGGCCGCCAATCTTATCGGCTCGTACGAAGGAAGCGCCGATGCGACGGTCGAAAGTATGGAGGGCGGTCTCGAGGAGTACGGGCTAAAGTACGGCCTCGTTTCGGAGAAGGAGTCACCCAACGAATCGACACAGAGCACCGAATCACCGTTCTGATTGAGGTCGTAATTCGGTACTTCCGATAGCAGTACTGCCAGTGTCGGTCGTTGTGCTGTTCGGGCCGGTCGCCGCGCTGTTCGGGTCGGTCTCTACGGAGAAAACGGGGGCGATAGTGAAGCGATACGGGCTGTCGTGGGTTCGGGAGTCGTCTCAGATCATCCTATGCGACGTTGAAGCCGCGATCCCGAAGGAAATCCTCGATGCGACCGGAGTGATTCCCTTGTAGTTCAATCTGGCTGTCTTCGACTGTGCCGCCACAGGCGAATTTTGACTTGAGATCCGACGACAGACTGTCGAGGTCGACGTCTTTGGGGTCGAATCCTTGGATGATCGTTACCTCCTTACCGTATCTGCGCTCGTCAATGCGGATGGTGAGTTGCTGTTGACCTTTGGCGACGTCTTCACAGACGCAAAGCTCATCAGGCAGCCCGCACGTCGAGCAGACTTCCGACATTACGTTCGCCCGTACGAAACCAGCATATTAAACACTATCGGGACCTTCCCTCCCTCGTGTGGTTCTTTTTCAGTGGTCGATTCACGCATCGGTCGAATTGCCGATCACTGGGAGTCGTTCACGCGCCAGTTCGTCGACCAGTTCGATCGCTTCGTCAGTCCGTTCTCGGCTGATATCTCCGCTGTACTTGGCTAACTCATACGTTTTACCGACTTCGTCGATGCGCGGATCCAGTTCGTCAGTCTCCGAGAGCGTCGCGAGGTACTCGCGCACCGATTCGTTCTCTCGTCGCGGCCGATACGTTCGCTCGAGGAGAATCTCGAGTCGTCTGTAGGCGCGTTCGGCGTCCGCCGCCGGGGTATCTTGGGAGCCGTGCCAGTAGAGGTGAGCCGTCCGGCTCACGTGGGAGCCGACGCCGCTCCGGCGGATCCCTGCGACGAGTCCGACCACCAGGGAGAGCCCGATTACGGCGTCTTCGAACGATATCGACGGGAGTATGGATTCCTCGTCTTCGGATTCGGTATCCGTTCCACCGCTGTCGTCGGGATCGGGACCGCTCTCGTTTCCGTTCGATTCGTTTCGCTCTTCGGATTCGGTCCCGTCCTCCGATCCGTTCTCGTCCGGATCTTCGGTTCCGTTCTCGTCGGGACCATCGCCGTCTGGATCCTCTTCTTCTTCCTCTTCGAGCGGGATATCTTCGCTCTGCTCGGTGTCGATACCGCTTTGTCCCTCGTCGCGTGCATCCTGCAGGACGTCGTCGTGGGCGTCCTGACGGTCGCCCGGCGGCGTCGGCTCGAATTCGACCCAGCCGTGACCGGGGAAGTAGACTTCGACCCAGGCGTGGGCGTCTAATCCTCGAACGACCCACTCGTCGTCATCGACCTGTTGTCCCTCTGCGTAGCCGGTGACGTACCGCGCGGGAACGTCCTCCGAGCGGAGCATCTGTGTCATCGCCGTCGCGAAGTAGACACAGTAGCCCTCGTCCATCTCGAGGAGGAAGTCCTCCGCGACGTTGCCCGAGGGCTTTTCGACGTCGAGCGAGTAGTCCTTGGAGGACCGGAGGTGTGATTCGATCGCAACCGCCTTTTCGTAGGGGTTGTCGGCGTGTTCGACGATATCGGCCGTTTCATCCTCGAACTCGCTCGAGGTGTCTTCCGGCGTCTGGCGGTACTCGCTAGCTTGAATTTCGTCCGGGTAGTTCCGTCCGGCGGTTCGGAGTTCGTTCGGCTCCGGGTCGAGGACTGCGCTTTCGACGGTGTACTCGTCGCGCTCGAGCAGCGTTTCCACCGGGTGGATCTGCCCGTGGTCCGTGACTTCGGCGACCCCGATCCCACTCCCTTCGACCGAGAGCGGGTGGGCCGCCATCGGCATCGTCCCGATTTCGGTTTCGAGATCGATCTCCTGTTCGACCGTCTCGTAGTCGCCCGGCGGTGACTCGAGGCTGCCGTCGTACTCGCTGGTCTCTCCGGTTCGGACCCACTCATCGCCGGTAAAGCGATCGTAGACGCCGGTGCGCCAGTAACTCGCCCGTTCGGATTCCGCCGTAAACCGCACTTCCGGTGAGAGATCGACTTGTCCCCCGATCCCCGAGTGGCCAGGCGAGGAGTCGATCGTCCCCTCGAGGGTCTGTGGACCGTCGCTGTCGATGAAGACTGGTCCACCGTTGTCTCCGCCGGGGATAACCGTGACCGACAGCGAGAGGGCGATCATCAGCGCGAATATGATTGCGAGGATATCCGCTTGCGCGATCGATCCGTCGCGGTGGGCGAGTTCGCCGAAGGCGACCGCCGTGATCGCACCCAAGGTCCCAAGCATGGTGACGGTAATTCCCGCGTTTCCGGTCAGAACCAGAAATAGCAGGGCAAACCCGCCGGGAACGACGCTCCAGACGTACCGCTCTCGCATCGCGAGATACCACGAGAGAAAGACGGGGCCCGGTGCAAACCCGAGCGCCCACGTTCCCGCTTCGACCATTCTGAGGATCGGGAGCCCAGTCGCGAGTGTGATCGCGTCCGAAAGGAGGGCGTCCCACGCCGAAATCGCGACGCCGAGTTCGACGCCCGCCGCGTTCAGGTAGTACGAAAACCCGACGGCCGCCGCCACCGTTGCCGCGAGTATCGCCGTTCGCGGTCGAATCGTATACGCGAGTACCGTCGCGGCGACCAGCATCGCGGCGACGACGGCAAACAGCGTTTCCGTACCACCGACGACCGACGTGACGTCCTGGTGTAACACTCTGACGTACGATGCCGTCAGAATCCCGATGCCGCCGAGCGCGACGATTCGGAATGCCCGCGGTCCGACCGTCCCATCCAGGTCGACCGACGTGACTCCTCGCTTCGATCGTGAGCTCACGGGGACACCTCCGATTGGGCGTCCGTCCCGAGAGATTCGGGAGAGTGGCGACCCCCTGCCGTATTCGTCCGTCCACTACCTGCTCTCCCGCGCAGTCGGTTGAAGGGGATCTCGTGGCCGTCGACAAGCACGACTGTCCCGTTCGCGTCGGATTGGACGAGGACGTCGGCGTCGGTTTTCGTTTGGTCGTCGAGTTCGCCGGCCTCGACGAGGGCCAACAGTCCCAAAACGTCGCGGTGGTGTTCCTCACCGGTCGACGGCGGCCGCGTTGCGTCGGGAAGCGTCACGCCGACCGAGACGTTTAGCTCGAGCAAGTAGGTCGTGACGCTGGCGACTGCGGCGGCCAACTCGTCTTCTCGGCCGGGGATACACTCCGCGGCGATCGAGGCCGAGCCACGATCCTCGTCGTCGACGAACTCCTTGACGACGAGTTCGCCGTCGGATCGTTTCGCGGCGGATTTCCAGTGGACGTCCCGCAGGGAGTCGCCCCGAACGTACTCTCGAAGGTGGTCGAACTCCTCGCGGCTGGCGACGCCGGCGGCGTCCGCGAGCATCTGCAGGTCGCTATTCGACCCTTCGCTGAGATCGTAGATGCGGGGAAAGACCAGTATCGATGTCGTCTGGTCGTCTTCGAACCGCCGTTTCATTAGTCCGAGCAGGTCCGTGATGGTAATCGAGATCGGTCCGACGTCGTGTTCGCCTCGAGCCTCGAGTCGAACGTCGTACCGAAAGCGATGCTCCGTGGAAATCGTCGTCTCCGCTCGGTTCGAGTCGTCGGTATCCGTGAGACCGCCTGTCTCGTCGACGGCGTCGTGAACGGTTGCTGAGACCGGGTTGTTCGGCTCGATACGGGTTTCGACCGTCCGCTGTTCGCCGATAAAGCCCGCGTTGATCGGCGTTCTGTTCACGACCGGTTTCTCGGCACGGTACGTCGTGACGACCGCCACGAGGCTCACGATACACAGCGGAAAGATGATCGCACTTAGTGCGCGGGGACCGTACTGCCACGCCATGGCGAACGAAAACGCCAGAATGGCGACCACGCCGACGCCTCGACGTGTCGGTCTCATTCAACGGAGACGCTCTCGAGCGCGTCTTCGACGACGGACCGTCCGTCCCGCTCTCGATCGGTCGTTTTGATTCGATGGCTCATGACGACCGGAGCGACGTGCTTGACGTCGTCCGGCACGACGTATCCCCGTCCCTGACTGACTGCGTGGGCCTGTGCCGCCTGGAGCAACGAAATCGTCCCACGGGGGCTGATGCCGATGTGTGCGTGTTCGCGCGTGTAGCCGGCCAGACGAGTCGCGTACTCGCGAACGGGCGCTTCGACGGTGGCGTTGGCGACCGTTTCACGCGCCCGAACGATCGTCTCCAGATCCGTGACGGCCTCGAGCGAGTCGATCGGGTGCTGACCGACGGTTCGGCCGAGCATCTCCGATTCTTCGTCCGGGTCGGGGTATCCCAGGTGGAGCTTTTTCATGAACCGGTCGACTTCGGCGAAGGGCAGGTCGTAGGTTCGATTGGGCTCGACGGCGTTCTGGGTCGCGATGACGGTAAACGGGTTCGGCAGCTGTCGCGTCGTCCCGTCGACGGTGACTTGCCCCTCTTCCATCGCTTCGAGTAACGAGGACTGCGTTTTCGGCGGCGCGCGGTTGATCTCGTCCCCGAGGACGATGTTAGCGAAAACGGGTCCGGGCCGAAACTCGAACTCTCGAGTCTTCTGATTGAATACGTTTACGCCCGTGACGTCCGTCGGAAGCAAGTCGGGTGTGAACTGTACTCGGCTGAATTCGCAATCGACAGAGGTTGCAATCGAGCGGGCGAGCATTGTCTTGCCGACGCCGGGAACGTCGTCGAGGAGGACGTGGCCGCGGCCGAGTATCGCCGTGACGACGTGACTGATGGCCTCGTCGTGGCCGACGATCACTCGGCTGATGTTGTCGTGGATTTCTTCGGAGAGCGTGCTAACGGTATCGACCGGGAGGGGGTTCGGTGACGAGTGGTCGCTAGCTGGTCTGGCTGTCGTGTTTGTGTTAGTCATGGATAACTGGGTGCGGTGACCGAATACGAGGACCTATTTCGATCGGCTATTTGTGGGGTATCTATCGTTCACCAATATATGTTTTGTGACAATCAGGTTAGATCCGGCGGACATTGTTCAAGGCCTGTGGACGTTGTCTTCGCGGTAAGATTCGAATCCACGTCGATCTTGATATAACTGATCCTCGGAGAACCACGGAGCTGTCAATTACTCGTGTCGACACCGGATGCGTTGCTCTTCGGTGGGTGAGTACTTGAAAAACGATACCCCTTCTTCGGGCGCTTACAGGCGCTCGACGTTCGTCGCGCGCGGGCCCTTATCTGCTTGCTCGATATCGAACTCGACTTCCTGACCCTCCTCTAGGTCAGGGCCGCCGACGTCTTCCATGTGGAAGAATACGTCTTCGTCCGCGTCCTCGCTTTCGATAAAGCCGTAACCGCCTGTGTCGTTGAAGAATTCGACCGTGCCTTTCGCCATTGCAGACGTAAAGAGCAACGACTATAGCATAAATGTTCGGGATCAACCAGCAGTATTTTCCGGAATGTGTCCCCAAACCGGCGTCGTCTCGTGGTTTCGCTACCAATCCTTACAGGTCGGGCAAACGAGTCCATCTCCTTCGCGCCAGGCTCGAGCGACCGTCTCTGTACAGCTGTCGCAGGTGTACGTCCCCCAGACGTACGTCGAGGTGGCCGGATCGATGTCGGCGTTCGCGTCGGTTCGCTCCGCCGCGTTAGCGTCGGGTTCGGACACGGCTTCCGAGTTGCCGGAGTCCGATCGGTCCTCGCTGCTATCCGCTTGCCCTTCGCTGGCACCCGCGTCGTCTTCTGAATCCTGAAACGCCGAAAGTGTCGCGTCCTCTGTCACGGTTGGAGATACGGAGTGCCGGGGCTTAACGGCTCCGACGAGGATCGACGGGTTGGGAGATAGCTCGCGGCGGATAGGTAGATCACTGGCGGGGCAGGTGATTTCCCCTCGAATGAGTACCGCGTCACGGATCGGCACGGCCAAGTATCATCGGTGACAACTCCCACGTATGGACACCGCCGTACCACTGAACGTCATCGTGGACAACATCACGGAGATGAACGAACTCTTCACCGATGTCGCGCTCGGTGATGGGGTCGCGCCGTTGCTCGTCGCGATGGGCACGCTCATAATTATCGCCAGCCTGGGGATTTTCGGCGCGCTGACCCTCGGTGCCGTCGGCAATCTTTTCACCGCAAATTAGCGCCGTTGGCCGGTTTGTGCTGTTTTCCGTTACGCTCCGTCCGCTCGCCTGAGCGCTTCGCTCGCCCGTCCTACCGCGTCCTCGAGATCCGGCCCGAGCGGCGAGCCGACGACGATCCCGTCGACGTGTTCGAGGGCCGCCTCGAACCGTTCGGCGACCGTGTCGGTCGTTCCCGCGATGCAGAAAACGTCGACCATCTCGGGCGTCACGCGATCGAAGGCCTCGGGCAGGTCTCCGCGCTCTAAGGCCTCGCTAACCTCTCTCGCCGCTTCCTGATCGATATCGTGGCGCTCGAGTACCGGGTCTGCCGCGCCGCCGACGATAAATGCGACGGGCGGACGAGCCGCTTCTCGTGCCGCCTTCTCGTCGCCGGCGACGCTCACGCTGGCGAACGCGAGCGATTCGAACGCGCCGTGTTCGTCGGGACGGTCTTCGAGTCCCTGCTCGAGTTGATCGCTCGCCCACTCGAGGTCGGCCGGGTGGGCGGCGTTGATCAGGACGCCGTCGGCGTGTTTCGCGCTCATTCGGAGCATGTGGGGCCCCTGGGCCCCGACGTAGACGGGGATCCGTTCCGATGGCGGCTCGAGGTTGAGCGAGGCGTCTCTGGCGGTGAAGGTCCCCTCGTGGGTGACCGTTTCGCCCGCCCAGAGCTCCCGAGCGATGTCAAAGGTCTCGAGGACGCGCCGGAGCGGGCGGTCGCGATCGATCCCCAAATTCGCGAGCGAGGAGCGGTCGCCGGCACCGACGCCGAAAGCCGCGCGGCCGTCGCTGACCTCGTCGATAGTCGCCACCTGGGACGCGAGCCTGACGGGGTGGGTTTCGTAGGGGTTGACGACCCCAGGTCCGATCCGGATCTCGTCTGTCTCGTCGGCGATCTTCGAGCAGGCGACGAACGGATCGCGGTTGAAGTAGTGACTGCTCGTGAACGCGACGCCGAACCCTTCGTCTTCGGCTTGTGCCGCCAGGGAGGCGATCCGTTCGGGCGGGTGTTCGGGTGTGAGTTCGATCCCCCAAGTCGGGCCGTCGCTTCCGTTTTCGTCGCTCGAGGAGCCGTTTTGGGTTCGGTCGTTCTGGCTGTGATCACTCATCCGTCGAACCTCCATCCGCGAAGCGCCTGACGGATCAGATCGTCCTCGACGGATCGGAACAGTTCGTCGCTTCCCGCGTGGTCGCCGAAGTCCCAGTTTCGGACGACCACGGCGGGGGTTCCGCCGTTGCCTTCGCCGGTCACCAGGTTCGCCGCCGCGGCGAGTTCGTCGACGACCGACTGGACGGTGACGCCGAGTTCGTGGCCGTCGCGGTCCTCCTCGCCGCGCCAGTCTCGGCTCGCGGGCATGCCTGCCCACCCGAGCGCGACCCCGCGCTGACCGTGTCGGAACGGCCGTCCGCAGGTGTCGGTGACGATAACGGCGACGTCCTCGATGCCCCGGTCCTCGAGCCCGGAACGAATGCGTTCGGCGCTTTCGGCCGGCCGCTTGGGCAGAAGCAAAACGTCGTTATCCGGCACGTTCGAGCGGTCGATCCCCGCGTTCACACAGATGTGCCCGAACCGGGTTTCGGTCAGGAGAAACGGCGCGTCGATCAGTAATTCGGTGCTCTCCTCGAGCACCACCTGTGCGAACCGCGGATCCTTCTGCTCGCCGGTAATCCCCTCGAGTCGGTCGGCTATCTCGGTTGCGCGACCGCTGACGGGGAACTCTTCGAGGTCGACGGCTCGGTCCTCCGTCTTCGAGACGATCGTGCTCGCGACGGTGAGCACGTCGCCGGCCTCGAGGGCGGCCCGATCAGCGACGAGTTCGGCGATGTCGTCGCCGGGACGGATTTCGGGCAGATCCGTCACTGCGTGTAGGTCCATATTGGTGAGAGGGTGAGCCACGGCAAAAACGCACCGTCATCGGAGAATGGCGTCGGTATCGAACTCGTCGCTGCGGTAGTCCCGAAACGCCTTCCCTCGAGGCCGGCCTTCGATCACCTATGGCCGACTCGAGAGCTGGGAGCGATGAGGGTGAGGAGAGCGAGACGAGTCACGTCGTTACCGCGTTCCTTCGAAACCGGGGCGAGGTGCTTCTGTTACGACGTAGCGATGCCGTCGGAACCTACACGGGGCAGTGGGGCGGCGTCTCGGGCTTCGCCGAAGGCGATCCCGACGAGCAGGTTCGCGTCGAAATCGCCGAAGAAACGGGCCTCGAGGACGAGGTCTCGCTGGTCCGTGCAGGGCGCGAACTGCGGGTGACCGACGAGGAACTCGTGCGTGAGTGGGTCGTCCACCCGTACCTGTTCGACTGCGAGTCGAGGGCGGTCGAACTGAGCGAGGAACACGAGGAGTTCGAGTGGGTCTCGCCGCCGGTCGCGCTCGCCCTCGAGAACGGAACGGAAACGATTCCGTCGGAGATCGCTGGCATCGATGGACGGGGGACGGTCCCGAAGCTCTGGGAAGCCTACGAGCGCGTCGCGCCTTCGGTTCGGTCGGTCGCCGCCGACGACGAGCACGGCGCTGCCTTCCTCTCGATTCGCGCCCTCGAGGTGCTTCGGGACCGTGCGGGCTTGTTAATCGGCGAGCGCGACGATGTCGGTGTCGACCCCGACGAAGAACGGGACGAACTCGCGGAACTCGCTCGGCGTCTGCTCGAGAGCCGCCCCTCGATGGCCGTCCTGCGAAACCGGGTGAACAGAGCGATGGCGGGTGCCACGACGGAGGTTGAATCTGACGAGCCGGTCGCGGACGATTCGAAAGCCGACGCTGTCGCAATCCTCGAGTCGACGATAGCCGGCATCGATCGCGCGGTCGAAGCCGACCGCGGAGCTGCCGAGACCGCCGCCGAACTGATCGAAGGCGATACGGTGTTGACCCTCTCGCGCTCGGGGACGGTCCTCGAGGCGCTCGAGAGCAGCTCACCCTCGCGCGTTTTCGTCGCTGAATCAGGGCCAGCCCGCGAGGGCGTCGCCGTCGCCGAAACGCTCGCGAACGAGGTACCGGTGACGCTCCATACCGACGCTGCGGCCGCATCGGTGCTCGCACGCGAGGAGGTCGACCGCGTCCTCGTCGGTGCCGATACGATCCTTCCCGAGGGCTCCGTGGTCAACAAGACCGGCACGCGCTCGATCGCGCTCGCGGCCGCTCGAGAAGGCGTTCCCGTCTCGGTCGTCGCCGCGACGGACAAGGTCTCGACTCGTTCGGAGGTCAACATCGAGTCCGGCTCGAGGGACGCCGTCTATGGCGGCGACGCGTCGATCGACGTGCTGAATCCGACTTTCGACGTGACGCCGGCCGACTGCGCGAGCGAGTACGTCTCCGAACGCGGGGTTCTCGAGCGAGTCGACGTCGAGTCGGTCGTTGCGGAGCTCCGGGCGTTGTGACGGCCGATAATCGGTGCCACACTGCTGTTCGATCATCGGTTTCTCGAGGCTAATCCCCGCTCCGATCCTTTGCCCCCGGTCTCCAGAAGCGCTCCTCGTCAACAAAGTCGGTCTCGTCGGGATCGTATTCCGGCGTTTCGTCGGCTCGCCATAATCGAATCCTTCTCCACGCTCGCTGAGACGAAGCGGCCCATCGGACGGGAACGATTCCGTACCGCTGTCAGCTCCGCAGATCCCGGTTCAACGTTGTGGGTCATTGCCATCGACCCACCCTCTCTCAGACGAACTCTCTCGTTCGAGGGTGGTTCAACCTGTCAGTGAATAGAGGCAGTATCGAAACACTTTTCAATTTTTAGGCAAGCCTAAAATATGATGGCCAACGACAATCACTGGACGAGACGGACCGTCCTCCGATCGAGCGTGGCAGTTGCCGGATTGGGCGTCGCCGCAGGCTGTATAACCGGTGACGATAGCAACGGCGATACCGACGGTAGCGAAAGCTATTCCGTGACGATGGAGCCCGTCGGCACCGTCGAGTTCGACTCGGTGCCCGAGACGTGGATGGGAAATAACGGAAGTTGGGCTGACATGGGGATAGCCCTCGGCCAGGATCCGCCCGAAGGCGTCTGGCTCACCGAGCGGTTTCATACCCAGTATTACGACGAAATTCCCGGGGTGAGCGTCGACAAAAGCGATATGATAGCTCTCTCAGAGTCCGGGGCCGATAGGGAAGTGTTCTTCGAACACGATGTCGATGTGCACGTGATAGACCCGAACTTCCTCATGAACCGATACGAAGGGTGGGACGAAGATGACATCGAGGAAGTCGAACAGGCTATCGCTCCGTTCTTCGGTAACAGTATTTTCTCAAGGGATTACACGTGGCACGAGGACTACGAGTACCTTTCGCTGTACGAGGCTTTCGAGAAACTCGCAGAAGTGTTTCAGGAACAGGAGCGCTACGAAGCGTTCGCCGACCTTCACGACGAGTTCCAGGCGACGATCGACGACGTCGTTCCCGCGGACGAGTCCCCCGAAGTCGCAATCTTGTGGCCGGCCGATGGCGATTCGTACTACCCCTACACCATCGATAAGGGAACGAGTTTCAAACAGTGGCACGATCTGGGCGTTCGCGACGCGTTGGGAGAAGGAGGGTTAGAAGACTTCCACGACTCGCGGGGCCAGATCGACTACGAGAACCTGCTCGAGATCGATCCCGACGTCCTCCTGATCCGCGGGCGCGAAGAGCAGACTGCCGAAGAGTTTCAGGACGAAATCGTGGCGGACATGGAAACCCACAACGTTGCGAGCAGCCTTACCGCCGTTCAGAACGGCGACGTGTACCGCGGCGGTGGACTCTATCAGGGTCCGATCACGAACCTCGTGTTGACCGAGCGTGCGGCCCAACAACTCTACGACGTCGACGAGGAGTTGTTCGACCGCCAGCGAGTGAGCGATATCGTAAACGGGGAGTTCTGAGATGAACCGATACCTCCCAAGCGTATCTCACTATGGATGATTCTCGACCCAGCGATCGAAACCCGTCTCGGGACACGTACGACGTCGCCGTCGTCGGCGGCGGCGCGTCCGGACTCGCAGCCGCGGTGTTCGCTGCACGGTACGGACTCGAGACGCTCGTCTTCGACCGCGGCGGCTCGTCTCGAAGGGGCTCGACCCTGACGCCTATTACTTCCTTCCGGTCCACGACTGGCAGTGGGAGAACAGCATCGTCCCGCTGTTTCCCGACCACATCGCGGCCGACGACATCGTGCCCCTCGGCGAGGGGCCGGACGAATACCTCCCGCAGCAGTCGGTGCGAACGTTCGTCAACATCGACGACAAGGAGAAACACCACGTGAAGGTCCCGATGCGGATACTCAACACGCTCGTCTGGCGCGGCCTCCCCGGCGACCGAACGGAACTCGCGCCGACGGTCACCGAATATCTCCGGAGCGTCTACGAGGAGGACGACTTCCTTCGGGACCAAGGACTGATCCTTCCGGGCGAGATCGCGGGCATCAACTACGACCACGCGGATTTCGCAGACATCGACGGCTCGCCGTACCAGTACCACGAATTGCTGGGTGCGGTGTGGCGCGAATCCATCTACACGTTCCTCGAGGACGACGAGCGGGCGATCACGCTCTCGTCGCTGATGCACGTCGACGGCGAGGGCGAACCCTATCTCTCGCGACTGGTCGATCGGTCGGCGCTCACTCTCGACGAGTGGCTCGACGAGTTCTTCGGCACCGTTTTGCCGCCGCTCCTGCACGTTCTCTACCGCTACGGCACCGTCTTCTCGCCACATGGCCAGAACACTATCCTCGTCGTCGAGGACGGCGTTCCCTCTCGACTGGCGGTCAAGGACTTCGCCGACGACGTAAACGTGAGCGACCAACCCCTTCCCGAGCTGGAGTCGCTCCCCGACGAGTTGCACGACGTCCTCCGGAAGGAACCGCCGGAGGGGCTCTGTCAGTTCATCTTCTGCGGGCTGTTCGTCTGCGTTCTTCGATACGTCGCGGACGTTCTCGAAGAGAACGAAGAGTATCCCGAGGAACAGTTCTGGACCCACGCTCGAGACGCAATTTTGGGCTACCAGGCACGGTTCCCCGAGCTCGAGGAACGGTTCGAGTTGTTCGATCTCTTCCAGCCGGAATTTACGAAACTCACGCTCAATCGGAACCGGATCTTCGACTACGGCTACGACGACGCACCCGGTCGACCCCACGCTTCCGAACACGGAACGGTGACGAACGCACTCTACGAAGTTACGGACTGGGATCGGACGAACTGAGGCGACCGAGTTCGGCTGATACTGTCGGCCGTAAGTCGCTCGACGTTCGGATCGGTCCGGCCGTCTCCGCAGCGTGACACGACTCGGCGCTCGTCGAACGCACGGAAAGCGACAGACCGAAACCTTCCGGGCCCGAACGTTCGGGCGGCGGCCGTGACGAAGAGTTACCCCCTCCGAGCCCCTTGTGACGAGGAATTTTCCCGAGCCGCCGTCGTTTCCGAACTCGAGAGTCGTTCCTGCGTGTAACTCGTGTCACTCCCGAGTCGCCCTCGATCGCAGAAACCTTGAACACGGAGCCGTCTGTAGCTCTGGCCATGCAATTCGATCTCGACCGACTCGGCGTCCACGAATCGGTCAGTGCCGTTTTTCCCGCCCGCGTACTCGTCGAGCATCTCGAGGACCTTCCGCTCGAGGTCGCGACCATCGGTGACGACGAAATCGCCGACTACGATGCCGTCGTCACGCTCGAGTACCACGACGCCATGCTCGAGTGCGAGTGGATCCACTCGATTCAGGCCGGCGTGGATCGCTTTCCGTTCGAGATGCTCGAGGCCGAGGGCGTGATCTTGACCAACAGCACTGGAATTCACGGTCGGTCCGTCGGCGAAACGGTCGCGGGATACCTGCTCGCGTTCGCCCGTCGGATTCACGACTACGCCGCGAACAAACGGGATCGCCGCTGGGACCGTCCGGAGTGGGACGAAGCCTTCACGCTTTCGGGAACCAGCGCCTGCGTCGTCGGAACCGGAACCCTCGGAACCGGAGTCGCCGACGTGCTGGGATCGCTCGGAGTCCGCGTGACCGGCGTTCGCCGATCGGCGGAGCCGCTCCCAGCGTTCGACGATATGTACGCGACCGACGACCTGCTCGAGGCGATTTCCGAGACGAATTTCGTGATCGTGACCGTTCCGCTGACCGACGAAACGCACCATCTTTTCAGCACCGACGCGTTCGTCGCCATGCGCGAGGACGCCTACCTCGTCAACGTCGCCCGCGGCGCGGTCGTCGACGAACCCGCGCTGGTCGACGCCCTCGAGGCCGACGAAATCGCGGGCGCGGCGCTGGACGTGTTCGAAACCGAGCCACTGCCCGAGGAGTCACCGCTCTGGGAACTGGATGACGTTATCGTTTCGCCACACTGTGCGGCGTTCACTCGGGACTACGTCCTCGACGTCGGAGAAATCGTCCGCGAAAACGTCGACCGACTGGACGGCGGCGAGGCGTTCTCCAACCGAGTGGTGTAGCGACTCGAGAGATCGCCCCTGTCTCGCGAACGTGTGCTCGCTCGGTTCGCTTCGTTCGAGGGTGTACTGTCCGCGAGCCTGCTTTGTCGAGACCGTGCTACCGCTCGAGACCGTGCTACCGATCGAGTCGTCGATAGGCCGCGGCCCCCGCGGCTCCGACCGCCGCGAGGATGCCGGTTCCCGCCAGAATTGAGGTTCGGTTGTCTTGAACGGCCGAGGTGGCGCGCTCGCCGGCGGTTGCGGATTCGTTCGACGGCGAGTCGTCCGATGCCGAATCGTCAGCTTCCGTCCCGTCGCCGCCCGTTTCGCTTCCCCCCTCGCTCTCGTCGGCGGATTCGTTCTTGCCCCCCGCTCCGCTCCCGTTCGCCCGTCCGTGACCGAGATCGGTCAACGCTTCCCGAAGCGTTACAATTTCGAGGTCCCGCGCCTTCGCCTCCTGGATCGCAAAGCGGACGCGTTCGGGCGTCGTCTCGTCGAACTGGCTGTGGCCGACGACGATGCCGAGGTACTCTCCCGCGACGACTTCGTCGTAGAACTCCTCGATTTCTTCTCGGCCCTGGACGTTCCCGTCGATGCTCGTCCGACCCAGTTCGTGCGGATCGAGCCCGTTGACCGGATTCAGACCATCACCGCCCCGGTTTGCGAACCCGGCGTAGTGTTCCTGCACGAGTTCGTCGACGAGCCCTTCGCTCCGACCGAACGGCGAGACGAAGTGGTCGATCTCGAACCCCATCTCCTCGAGTTCTTCCTTCGAGCCGACCACCTCTTCATGGACAATCTCGTCGGAAAAGCGTGCGAACGAGTTTTCGGGCTCGAACGAGTCGCCGACCGGTTCCTCGAGGTCGATGTACGTGCCCGTGTCGTCGCTCCCCCCGCCGGCGATGACGTTTTCGACCGTCCGATCGCCGTCGCTGATGACGATTTCGGCGTCCTCGCGGTTCTCGAGGAAGTCCCCATTGAGATAGACCTTCTCGTCGCCGGGTTCGGCCGCTTCCCTGAGATAGAGGTTCCCGACGGCGCCGTGGCTCGCGGTGTGGGACATGATTTCCCAGCCTTCGGCTTCCATCTCGCGGAGGTGCTCCGGGAGGAGTCCCCAGCCGGTATCGACGTAGTCGGTCACCGCCGCACAGCAGGCGGGGACGCCCTCGTCCTGATGGACGGGAAACGTATCGGTCCAGTCCTCGCGCCAGCTATCGTCGTAGATGAAGACCACGCGGCCGTTGTGGTCGTCTTCGGTATCCTCTCCCTCGGCGACAGCGGAGCCGACGATCGACCCGATCTCGAGGCTTGCCCCGGCGAGCGCGAGCGATCCGACCGACCCGATCCGACAGAAGCCTCGACGACTGACGCCCGTCATCGGTGCTCCCCTTGAGCGAACCCACTCCCACACGTAATCGTGCCACGGTCCACACTCGAGGAATCGCCGGTCCCATTTCTGGCCGACGTTCGGCACCGTTCTGTGATCGTTCGCCGGTCTCCCCAGTCGCTGTGTTCGCTTCGATAGCTCCCCCTAACCGTCATACGAGAGACACTCCTTTTCGATACTATTACTATTCAATAGTTAATTCGGCGGCTGTGGCTCTATCCGATCGGTAAAACCCTTTCAGGCTCTGGAGGGCCGGACTCGAGCGACCTTCGACAATTCTCACAGCCCACGGCTCGATGGCCGGGCGCACGGCTCGAGTACGACGAGAGCCGTGCAACCCTGCGGAAGAGCAAGCTCTTCCGAGCAGTGAGGCCGCTGGTCCCTCGAGCAGTCGGCGTGCTCACAAATCAAAGGTTTGTGGCATCACGAAACGGCGACGCCGTTTCGAACGACTTCGTACCGACGACCTCGCGAACGCGATGCGTTCGCTCAACGGGGGAGGGCAGGCCCATACTTGGCACTCACCGCGAGCGTCGTGAGCCGGAACGTCTTCCGGTGCTTTTCATCAACGCTAAGCGGAATCGAAGATTCCGCGAGGTCGTCGGGCGGCGCTGGCGTCCGGCTGCAAGCGATACCGAAGGAATCGCCCGGTCCGAGAGAGCGCTTTGTGCTCCCTCGAGATTTTGCCGCGGGCGCGGCGCAGCCGCGCCCGCAGAGCAAACCTTTGGTTCTAGAAAAACTTGAACAGGTCGTCTCGCTCCTGCTCGTGGAGGTGCGTTCGGACGGCCTCGAGCATCGGATCGAGCTGTTCGCGCTTGGCGCTGATCGGCGCGATCGTGTCCTGCCACTGTTTCCACGGTGGGTAGAGACCGAGCCGGTCGGCGAGTTCGTTAAGACGCTCGTCGCGGTCGTCGACCTTGTCCATCTTGTTGACGGCGACGACGGTCGGCACCCCCAGATCCTGCAGGAAGTGATACATTTCGACGTCGTAGGGGATCGAATCCGGCCCAGTGTGGCGGTCGATAATGTCGACGACGCTCTTCCCGTCGACGACCAGTATCGCGACGAGGATGTTGTCGGCGTACTCCTCGAGATAGTGCACGATATCGGTCTTGATCTGCTCGCGGTGGTCTTCTTCGACGCCGCTCATGAATCCGAATCCGGGGAGATCCGTCAGGACGAAACTCTCGGCCGTCCAGTCGTAGTGATTCGGCGAGCGGGTGACACCGGGTTTGCCGCCGGTATCGAAGGAGTGGCCGGTCAACTCCCGCATGAGCGTGGACTTCCCGACGTTAGAGCGCCCGACGAGTGCGACTTCGCCGTCGCAGTTCGGACGGTTTTCGAACATACCTGACGTACGAGGGCGGCGAGTAATAAGGGCCGCGACGGCGGTTCGACCGAACGGGCAACTACCGGTTTTCATACTGCCGGCTGTAAGTCGTTCAAGATTTTCGTCGCCCGGTGGTGCGAAAATCTTCACATAGTTACAGCCGGCAGTATCAGTGACCGACCGACTCTTCGTCTCCCCGTCTGTCATTTTCGAACACTGGAATTATCACACCGGGGGACGAGATACGGGTGTGCGGCTCGTACAGTTGACGGTTCCGACAGGCCAACGACAAACTATCCTCGAGACGCTCGATGATCAGGGGATCGATTACGTCGTCAACGAGGAGACGAGCGACCGCGATTACACGGCGGTCGTCTACTTTCCGCTCCCCTCGGCGGCGGTCGAACCGGTTCTCGATTCGTTACAGGATCAGGGGTTCGACGACGAAGCCTATACGGTCGTCGTTGACGCGGAGACGGTCATCTCTCGCCGGTTCGAGTCCTTACGAGAGAAGTACGAAAACGGGGACGTCGAATCGGATCGGATCTCGAGACAGGAGCTTCAGGCCGAAGCGGAGTCGCTGACGCCCACGTTCGGCGTTTACGCGACGATGACGATCGTGAGTGCAGTCGTGGCGACGGCGGGATTGTTACTCGACTCTCCCGCCGTCGTCGTCGGATCGATGGTGATCGCACCGTTGATCGGACCGGCGCTCGGTGCCGGTGTTGGCTCCGTTCTCGACGAGGAGGACCTCTTCCTCAAGAGTATCAAGTATCAACTCGTCGGCGTGCTTCTGGCTATCGGGGCGGCCGCGGTGTTTGCCTGGACGGTTCGTGTGACGAACATCGTCCCGCCGGGGCTCGACATCTCTGCTGTCGACGAAATTTCCGAGCGGCTCGCGCCGGACCTGCTTTCGCTGGCGGTTGCTCTCGGTGCCGGTGTCGCCGGGATCGTCTCGATCTCGACGGGTATCTCGGTCGCGCTCGTCGGCGTGATGATCGCCGCGGCGTTGATCCCGCCGGCCGCGGCGGCGGGGATCGCCATCGCGTGGGGCCAGCCGTCAGCTGCGATCGGATCAACGGTGCTCGTGTTCGTCAACGTCCTCTCGGTTAACCTCGCAGGACTGGTGACGCTCTGGTACGCCGGTTATCGTCCGGAGAACCTGTTCGAACTCGGCCCGACACAACAGCGGGTCAGGCGTCGAGTGGCGGGGTTGGTCATCATCGTCCTCCTGTTCGGCGTCTTCCTCGGCGGGATCACGTACGCCTCCTACTCCGCCGGGACTTTCGAGGAGAACACTCGAGAAGAAGTCGAACTCCTCCTCGATCAGGAGGAGTACGAAGCCTACCAGATGCTCGAACTCGAGGTGGTGATGGACGACAACTACCCGTTCTTGAGCCCTGAACGAGTGATCGTAACGATCGGCGGTCCGCCGGGTGAGACGGCTCCGGAGTTAGTGGACGAACTCCACGAACGGATCAATCAGCACGTGGACGAACCCGTCGGTGTCGAAATCCGATACGTCGAAGTCGCCGAGCGTTGAGTTTGCTCTCGGACGATGTAAACAGCGGCTCGGGAGTGTCCAATATTCTGTTTCCCGACTGAACGACCGAATATCGGCGTACACAGGCCGTCCTCTTTTTGTTCCACGCGCCGGGGTGTTTTGCGTGCGCCTCGTTCACGTCACCGTTCCGGAAGAACGCCGAGACGCCGCCCGAGCGGCGCTCAAGGACGAGCAGTTCACGTTCACCGTCGTTCCGATCGTCGACGACGACCTCGTCATGTTCGAAATTCCGGTGCCGAGCAACGCGGTCGGCGACGTGCTCGACGTGCTCGAGGCGGTCGAGGTCGATGTTACGGACTACACCGTGGTCGCCAGCGGCGAAACGGCGATGACCGAAACGTCGGAGACGCTCGAGAGAGAGTACGCCGGGGACTACAAGCCGATGACGGCCGTCGAGCTCCGGACGAAGGCTCGCGACCTGAGCAGGGACACCGCATCGTACGCGGCATTGATGATCTTGAGCGCGCTGATCGCGACGGCGGGATTGCTGATCAGTTCGCCCGCGATCGTCGTCGGATCGATGGTGATCGCACCGATTATCGGCCCGGCGCTGACCGCGAGCGTCGGAACCGTGACCGGCGATCGAAAGATGATCGCGGATAGCTTCTGGATGCAACTGTACGGACTCGGGCTCGCGATCATCGCCGCGGCGGCGCTGGCGGCGGGATTTCGATTCGGCGGGTTCGTTCCGACGACGATCGACCTCCCGGCGCTCGATCTGTTCGGCGTCCGACTTGCGCCGAACATGCTGTCGCTGGTCGTCGCCGTCGCGGCGGGAACGTCGGCGGGCATCGGCCTGACCACGAAAGGGCCGACTTCGATCATCGGCGTGATGATCGCCGCGGCGTTGATTCCGACGGCCGCCGCGACGGGAATCTCGATCGCCTGGATCGAGCCCGAACTCGCCATCGGGACGGCGGTCCTGTTGCTCGCCACGTTGGTCGTAATCAACCTCGCCGTCTTCGCCGTGTTACTCCTCCTGGGATACGCTTCGAGAGGACGCACTTCGCCGGGCGGCGAACTCGATCGATCCCTGATCGCGACTAGCGTGCTCGCGATCATCGTCATCGCACTCACGCTCTCGGTCGGGTTCGCGACTGTCCAGCAGGTCGGCGTCGATCGAGAGGTCGCCACGTCGGTCGAAGAGACGCTCGAGGATCCGGGCTACGAGGACCTCACTGCAGTGTCAGTTCAGACCCAATACGCCGATATGTCGCCCTACACCGGTCCGCGGAGCGTGACGGTCGAGGTGAGCGAGGAGGGTGATGCGGACACCGCGGCGTTCGCCGCCGATGTCGCCGAAACGATCGAAGAACGGACCGGCGAGGCCATCGACGTTCGCGTCGAACCGGTCGAGTACGAATCTGCGTCTGCGGGAGAACAGTGATTGGTCGCGGAAACGCGGGCTGATCGGTTCGAAACGTCCTCAGCCGTCGAACGGCAACTCCGGCTCGTAATCGATCGCCTCGATCGCGGCCTCGATGACCGTCTCGACGTTCTCACCGGTTTCGACGCTCATGTGGTAGTCGGCCTCGACGTCCCGCGACAGGTCCGACTTGTTCCCGATCGTCAGCACCGGAACCTCGTCGAACTGATCCTCGATGGCTTCGCGCAACTCGAGTTGGGACTCGAGTGGGTAGCCACACTCGCCGCTTGGATCGAGGAAGACGAGGACGCAGTCCCCGAGGTGCTCAAGGGCGCTGACGGCCTGTGATTCGATCTCGTTTCGCTCCTGTGGAGGACGATCAAGAAGCCCCGGCGTGTCGACGATCTGGTAGCGGATGTGGTCTCGTTCGAAGTGTCCGAGTCCGATCCCAGTCGTCGTGAAGGGATACGAGTCCGTCTCGCCGCGGGCGTTGGTGATGTCGTTGACGAACGAGGATTTGCCCACGTTCGGGTAGCCAGCGACGACGATTGTCGGTTCGTCGGCGTTGATCTCGGGAAGATCCCGAAGCGCGTTTCGCGCGTCGTTGATCAGCCGGAGGTGTTCGTCGACCTGTTCGACGATGTCGGCGAGTCGGGCGAACGCCTGTTGGCGGTGCTTGCGAGCGGTGTCGATGTCAGTCTTTCTGAGTCGGGACTGGTATTCCTCGTGAATCTCTCGGGTCTTTCGGCCAGCCCATCCGACCTGCGAGAGGCTCTGACGAAGGGCGTCGACGCCGTTCGTCGGTCCGGCGTCTCCGTCCGAGTGAGAGATGGAAACGTCGAGGATCGCGTCGGCGAGTTCGTAGTAAAACGGGTTGACATCGTACTCGAAATCCGGCCACGCGGTCACGACGTTTTCCAGATTGTCGGACATAATGTTCGCCGCCGTCTGGAGCATCGACTGCTGGGCCTCGAGGCCGCTTTTGGCGTTGCCCGAGCGGGCCGCCCGGGAGAACGCCTTGTCGATCAGCTCTTCCGACGTTGGCGTGGTCGGAAGGTCTTCGAAAATCATAGTCTCCAATAGAGCCTCGACACTAAAAGGGCGTTCGTTGTTCGTTCGTCGCCTTGGCGTTCACTTTCCTGGGTACCGAAACCTCGAGAATCCGGCCGCGTCCTTATTTTCTTCCGGAGCGTACGTTCCCTATGACTAACTGGCGTGCCGTCATCATCGGATTCGGACTCACGATCGTCGTCTCGATCGTCGGACTCGCGATCCCCGGAATCGGGCAACTCGCCGCCGGCCTCATCGGCGGGTTCGTCGCCGGCTTCATCGCGGGCGGCGGCCTCCTCCGCGGTGGCTGGCACGGCCTGCTCGCAGGGGCGCTCGGCGGCATACTCGCCGGCCTGTTCGTTGGGATCATCGTAGCGCTCACCGGACTCACGTTGGGCCCGATCGGCGGCTTGCTCGGCGTCGGCGTCTTCGTCTTCGCGGCCTTGCTCGCGATGATCATGGCTCTCGAGAGCGCGCTGGCTGGTGCACTCGGTGGACTGCTCAACGCCTGAATCGTTTTTTGCTCATCCGTCGGATTTCAGCCCTCGGCCATCTCTCGACAGCTCTCAACACACTTTGGAAGGATCTCTGCACAGGCTTGGCAGTGATCGTGATCATGCTGTTCGCACTCTTCGGCGCACGCTTCACAGACATCGGCACAGATCGACGCCAGATCGCGGTGATAGCCCGAATTGCGAGCCATAAACCGCGCGTGAAGCGTCGTCAGATCCGCCACGTCTCGGCAGAGTCGGATACAGCGTGCCATCTCCTCTCCCTCGCCCGCACAGGCGTCCGCACACCATTCACAGACCTGGGCGGCTTCGAGGCAGTTGTCGATACACTCCTGCATATGCTCGTCCGCATGCTCGAGTTGCTCGAGTGCCATCGTGCACACTCGACGCGGGGATTGGGTATCAAGCTGGCACGGGCGAATGCAAGTCGTGACGAACACACGTGTGACTGAAAAATACGATCTACCGAACAATAAATAAACTCTGAATGTGTGTGACACTATTTAACAATGTGTTTATATTGCCGTCAACATTCATTGATAATGGTCGTTACTGATCATTTACGAACGTCGATCGTCGTGGGCGCGTTAGCAGGCGCAGCGGCGTGGATACTGGGTTATCTCGTTACCTACGCTGGTGTGATCGGCGACATTCGGGCGGACGAGCAAGCCGAATTACTCGAGTTAGCGGCCGAAGAGTCCATCGAGTTCGAAATGGTCGGCCTGTTGTTCTACAACGCACACAACGTCGCCGCCGAGGTGCCACAGTACAGCGTCTTCCAAGCGCTCGAACGGAGTCACAACTT
Source organism: Halostagnicola sp. A-GB9-2 (assembly GCF_030068615.1). GTDB lineage: Archaea > Halobacteriota > Halobacteria > Halobacteriales > Natrialbaceae > Halostagnicola. The sequence continues at coordinate 26,706 of NZ_JASJOC010000003.1, forward strand.
CGTCCTCGCGGATGGTGGAAGCTCCCTCTTCCTGTATCTCGTCCCGGTGCTCGTCTTGCTCCTCGCCGGCGGAGCGGTCGCGTCGTACACCGTTTCGGATCTCGAGGTGTCGACCGACGCCGCACTCGCCGGAGGGATGGTCGTCCTCGGCTATTTTCCGCTCGTCGTCATCGGACTGTTCGTTTTCAGTATCGACCTGGGAGACGGTGCGATGCGTCCCGAACCGCTCTTTGCGACTGCGCTCGCCGGACTGGCGTATCCGCTCGTATTTGGATCGATCGGTGGTGTACTCGCAGGTTTTGCTTCGAGCAGATCCGAGTAAAACCCGTTCTGGACGCCGGTCGGAGCGGTACTGTCGGAAAGCAGTGGGAGAGTTCGTGAGACTGGTCAGCTGAACGGGCTCAAAAGCCCAGCGATAGGACTCACACCGTTTTGTAAGCAGTGATCGTGTACTGTATCGATCGGCTCGTGAGTTGGGCGGCGCGTCTCGATGTACTCTCTTCGTTCTTGAACGGAATCGTACCCAACCCGGTGAGATCACTCCGTCCAGTAACTAGCTCGGCTGGCAGGGCGTTCGAATTCGAATTTCAGAAACTGTCGCCGGTTAGACTACCCTCTCGACATCTCTCGGTTTCGCCGCCTCGAGGGTCGGAGTCTTACGCGGAACGGACTTGATGTCAGACTCAAACTCGCCGATCGAGATTCACTAACCAGTACAGCATCACCGACTGTGATCGCGGAGGGTTCCGTATTCACAAACTCGAGACGAGTGTGATTCACTAATCTCGTCCGCGGGGCTTAGGCCCGAAACGTGCTGGCACAAAAACATGAGTATCCTTCCATTCCAGAAACTAATATAATGATTATTCTAACTGTTGTTGAACTCACAACTGGAGGACTATTGTACTGTATGTGAACTTTGAACAATATCTCCGTTTAATACTATAATCTCACAATGAATTTCTCGTCTTCGAAGTTGGCAGATCGCCACCGAAGACAAGTGATCAAATGTCACGAATAAAACAATCCCAGGTACTTGCACTGCTGTTTGCTATCCTTATGATTACGTCGGCTGCGTTCGCCGGCGTCGGTTCGATCGTAGGGGCAAGCAATCAGGCCGACGATGGCGACGAGGTTGACGAGATCAACGCGATCGTCGAAGACATCAACGAGGAACTCGAGAACGTCGACGACGTCGAAACGATCGACGAGATCGAAGATGGTACCGCTGACGACGTCCAAGACGACATCTTCACGCAGGTCGTCGCCGAAATCAACACCCAGTCACAGGAACTCCTCGGCGAAGATATCGCCGACGATGTCGATACGCCCGAAGAAGCGCGTGAAGAAGCTAAAGACATCGAGGATGAGTACGGCGCTGCCGCTCAAGAAGCGGTTGACGCACTGAACGACGCCGCAGACAGTGTCGAGGAAATCCAGGAACTCGTTGACCAAGTCGACGACGACAGCGACGAAACTGATGACGACGCTGACGAAGATGACAGCGACGAGGCCGACGAGGACCCTGACGAGACCGATGAATCCGTAGAGTGCTGAGCCCGACAGCACGAATCGCTCCTTCCAATCAGAATGGATTTTTTATACCTATCCGTCTCCGGTAATTGGATGCGATAGTTCCCATACGAAGTAACGTCCCAGTCGAAGTGACGAAAAACGCTATTCGGTTTCTCGAGGTCTGCAATGAACCCTGCCGCCGTTTCGATCTTGATTCCGTAGCGGGAGTGCGTCTCGAGTGCCCCCTGCGACGTGTGACGTGTCGAGAGACCTGTCTGCCGTTCACGTCTTTCTCTCGGACCCACTCCCCGAAGACCCGTCGTTCGCGGACTCATTGCTCGGCCAGTGTTTCCATCCTCCTGCTTCGGCTGTCGCGGTACTTGCTCTTGACTCCGGCGTGGGCAGAGCCCGATCAAGTGGTGAGTAACGCATCGAATAGTCGACCCAGCAGGCCCGTCTGCGAGAATCGTTCGTCGGCGTCGGTGCCGGACGACCACGGCACTCGATATCTCGAGGTATACTGTCGGCTGTACGTCGTTCAAAATTCTCGTCGCTCGGGGGTGCGAGAATCTTCACATAGTTACAGCTGACGTATATCCATCCGGTACCGCACCTGTCGCCTGTCCGCTCAATGCGCTTTCCCGCTCGCTTTCTCGGTTCAAACTGCGACCGCTCGAGCGGCGTCCGAACCGTTTCGGATATTCATGGCATATAATGTCTCTATAGTAAATACCGGTAAAGGCATGCTGATAGTTGTCGATGAACAATAGTTATATTTCACGTCGAACATTCGTCAAACTATCCGGCCCGGTTGCCGTGATCGGACTGAGTGGATGTGTCGACGATACCAGCCAAGATGATGAAGAGGAGGACGAACCAGCCGAAGACGATGACGACGCCGATACCGGAGCGCCCGAAGCGGATCCGATCGACGACTCGGTTAACGGTGTCGACGAGACGGTCGAGGAGGTCAACAACGGTCCACTCGCCGATACGAACGAGAACGTCGAGGCCATCAACGCTGAACTCGAGAACGTCGACGATATCGAGGGAGTCGACGAAGTAGCGGCCGAAACCGCTGACGATGCCCAAGACGAAGCGGACCGACTTGCGGACGAAGTCGATAGACTCCAAGATGACATCTTCGCCCAGGTCGTCGCCGAAATCAACGCCCAGTCGGAGGAACTCCTCGGTCAGGACATCGCCGCAGAGGTTAGTACTCCCGACGAGGCTCGGGAAGAAGCCGAAGAGATCGACGACGAGTTCGGCGACGCGGCCGAGGAAGCGGTCGACGCGCTGAACGACGCTGCGGACAACGTCGAGGAAAATCAAGCGTTCCTGAACGGTGCCGCTGATGCGCTGGCGGATATCGACGAGGACGAAGAAGATGACCAGTAACGATACTTGCGTCGAGTGATAGCGGAAACGAACGACGGCTCGCACTCGAGCAGTCCGCGCCTCCGCGCCCGTTGGTCCGTCACTGATCGCCCGCTTTCAGTCCCTCTCCTCGGGTTTCTCTCCGGGGATGTGGTCTTTGTGGACGATTCCCCGTTTCGCATCGTCCTCCGCGACCGCTTCACAACGGGAGATCAACGTCCGAACCCGCTCGATGTTTCCCGAGAATTCAAACTCATCGCTCTCGTGTTCAGCTCTCGCCGTACAGTACTGTAGATACAGTTTCGCCCGCCAGTCGGAATCGAGCGGCCACCACACGGCCGCCGGTTCGTTACCCATCTGGCTCTCCCACGTCTCGACTAGCTCGTGCATGAACGCCGCGAAATCCGCTTCCGTTTGCTGGATCTGTAACTCGTCGTTCAGCACTCGAGAAAGGAACGTCGACTGTTCGATCGCAGTTGCAGTCGCAGTTTCGTTCTCGAGGAGCGCTCGCAGTGCGTTCAGGTCGTCTCGAGAGATCGCTACGGCACACGCGACGCTATAGGTCTCCGTAGGAAAATGCTCATATTCCGGAATGGGGAGCTGCGCCGTCGTCTCGGCCGCGCCCCGGTTGTCTCCAAACAATCCCATAACAGTTCCTCTGAGCCATCTGGGATGAGTTTTGTGGTGATTCCTATAACATAACGGTACAAAAACACTGAATTTATTACAGTCATGATACAGGATACTATTGGTCGTCGATCATCTTTGGACCGATCAGAGATGGAGCTGATCCGTTGTCGCCGAATCAGAGGGCATTTGCGGGATCAGATCGCTTCGATCGCACTTCGAACCTGCGCTCTGCAGGTGTTCGCCCCTATCGCCGCGCCTCGAGTTCCTCCTCGAGTTCCTCGAGGCTCATATCCTTCATCGAGAGCAACACCAGCAGGTGATAGACGATATCGGCGGCTTCGTATGCAATCTCGTCGTGGTCGTCGTCTTTGGCGGCCAGAATCAGTTCCGTCGACTCCTCGCCGAGTTTCTCCAGGACGGCGTTTTCCCCCTTCTCGTGTGTGAACAGCGAGGCGGTGTAGGAATCTTCGGGTAGCGTTTCCTTGCGGTCTTCGATAACGGCGAACAACTCCTCGAGTGTCTCGTCCATTTATAATTCACCGGGAACGTCACGGATGTCTTCAAGTTCGGCGAACTTCTCGCTGTCGTCTCGGCCGTCCTCGAAGACGGCCTCCGTAACCTCGATGGGGACGTTGGTTCGGGCCGCCAAAGCGAGCGAATCGCTCGGACGGGCGTCGATTACGGTCTCTCCGCGGGGCGTATCGACGTGGATGTCCGCGATGTAGGTTCCACCCTGCCCGTCCGCACGTTCTTCGATTTCGTTGACGACGACTCGGTCGACCCGTCCGCCGAGTTCCTCCATCACGTCGAGCAGGAGGTCGTGGGTCAATGGCCGACCGATATCTTCGGCCTCGAGGCCTCGAGCGATGCTCGTCGCCTCGTTGAACCCGATGAATATCGGGACGATATCGTCCTCGCCGTCGATGGAGAGAATCAGGACCGGAACCGGTCCCTGTTGGGTTCCCGCAACGCGGACCGCGTCGATGGACGCATTCATAGTTCGACTCATGAAGGCGAAGGGGAAAAGTCTGTACGCCTGCAATGGAGTTTCCCGTTGGAGTCGAACCGGATACGACCGCCGTCTCGCCGCCCACCCGCCTCACTCGAGCGTCGGCACATCTGCGCCATCGTTCTCGAAGAACGCCAACTCGTGAACGCGACCGTCGGGCGTCAACTCGGGATGAAAGGAGGTGCCGACGACCGGCCCGTCGCGCACCGCGACCGGGTTTTCGTCCCACGACGCCAGCACCTCGGCATTGCCGACGTCGTCGATGACCGGGGCGCGGATGAACACCGCGGGAAACGGCTCGTCGTCGGCGAGCCCCGTCACCTCGAGTGGCGCTTCGAAGCTGTCTTTTTGCCGTCCGAAGGCGTTTCGCTCGACGGTCACGTCGATGAGATCCAGCGTCTCCACGCGCTCGTCGCCCGCATCGCTCGAGGCGACGATCAGTCCGGCACAGGTCGCGAACAGCGGCTTTCCGGCCTCGACGTGCCCGCGAATCTCGTCGGCGATTCCCTCCGAGTGGACGAGCCTCGAGATGGTCGTGGACTCGCCGCCAGGCATCGCGAGCAGGTCGCAGTCGGGGACGATTCCCGACTCGCGGATTTCACGAACTTCGACCGACTCGCCCTTGGCGTCGCCCGCCCGTTTGATCGCGTCTGCGTGTTCGGAGACGTCGCCCTGAACGGCGATGACGCCTGCAACCACTGACATGGCCGACTTAGGTGAACCGCCGACAAAAATCCCGCGTCACGCACCGTGGCTGGTTCGAGTTGTCCGATACTCCGCGGTACGTGAACTGAACCGTCGGAACGCGTCGCTGTCTCTCGGTTGAGATCGAAGACGAAAACGAGTGCAGCGTTATGAGACGAACGCGAGCAGCTGGATGAGCACGCCCAGCATGACACCGGTCGCGATGACGGTTTTGGGGTCGATGCGAATCGCGTTCGAGTCTTCGGCGTCGAAGTACCGGACAAGTCCGGCACTGGACATCAGTCCGCCTGTGTTCTGTCCTTTATCCATACGTCTACATTGGTCCGCCAGGCACTAAATCTTTCGACCGGCCAGACGCGTTCGTACTCGAGCGGCGTCGGCGATCACGGCAAAGCCACACTGGTGGGAAACTCTTATGCGCGCCGCGCGGGAAGAGCCAATGAACGGTATGACTGTCACACTTAAAGACTTCCACGCAGACTGGTGTGGCCCATGCAAGACTCAGGACCCGATCCTCGACGATCTCGAGGAAGACTGGGAGGGCCGATTCGAAGTCGAGAAAGTAAACGTCGACGAACAGCAAGACGTCGCAAACGAGTATCAGGTACGTTCGCTCCCGACACTCGTCATTGAAAACGAAGACGAAATCGTCGAGCGGTTCGTCGGTGTTACACAGCGCGAGGATATCGAGGACGCCCTCGAGTCCGCCGGCGCGTAACGAAGCCCAACTCGCCGTTTTCACGAACTCTCTGCCCGATGAGCTCCCGGTATCTGCTTTCACTCGAGTGTCGTTTCCCGTCCCCGCTCGCGGTAGACGAGAGCGATCGAGACACGCTGATCCCGTACACAGGCGCCTTCTGGGATGTACTATTTCCCCGACATCGATCAGCGAAAAGGCACTCCGTCGGAGTAATCCGAAGTATCGCTCCGATTTGCTGTACTATTATCTCAGGAATAGAAGCATGAACCTGCCGGCATTTTCGCCGCGACGCTACCGTAACACGCTGGGGCTGTCGAGACGGTTACTTAAATTTGACGCCGACGTCGTGTAACTCCTCGTTGTGGCGGGCGATGTTGATAACCAGCGGCGTGATGCTTTCGACTTCAGCCGCGTTTGCGAGCGGCCCGGCGTCGAGAACGCGGAGTCCATCGATTTCGCTCGCCAGCGACGTAACCGTCTGCTTGGCGTTCCCCTCGCCAACGACAAGCGTATCGAGATCGAGGTCGTGATCGAGATTCGAGAGTTCGCCCGCCGCGAGGTTGTGGAACGCGCCGACGACCGGGGTTTCGTCGGGTGCCCGACTCGCGACGAGTTCGGTGACGCTCCCGGCCGACGGCGGATGGTAGTGCATTCCGTCCTCGTCGCCTTTCATCCCGACCGCCGGGGTGACGAGGATCGTGTCCTTGTCGAGTTTTGACGCGACGGTCTCGACGGTGTCACCGGCGTAGTACGGCGGCACCGACAGGATGACGACGTCCGCTCGATCGGTCGCCATTTCGTTCGTGAATCCCTTTATCGAGGCCTCCACGTCACGACCCTCGAGGAGTTTCTCGTACTCTTCGACCGAGTCTCGAGCCTTTTCCGGGTCTCGAGAGCCGATCAGGATCTCGTGATCGGTGTCGTGTGCAAAACGCAAGGCAAGCCCTTCGCCGATATCGCCAGTTCCGCCGAGTAGCGCGATTCGCATACCTGCCTCTCGGGGAGGCACTCGAATAAAAGGGTGGGAGGTCGGCCGAACTCGCCGGAATCACGGTCGGACCGGCGTTCGAATTCGGTGACCCGACGCATATTTTGGGACGACGGAAAGACTTGTTCGTATGGTACTCTCCGTGTCGGCCCGCACTCGCCGCGTTTTCCTCGTCGGCTGTTTGGCCTACTTCGGTCTCCAGAGCGTCGCCAATCTGCTGAACCATGGCTCGAGCGTGTGGCTCTGGGCCGGCGGGTACGCCATCGCGTCCTTTTCGCTCTTCGGGCCGCTCGCGTGGTTCGTTCGCGATCGCATTCCGGCCGAACGACGCGAAGCGCTCAAATATCCGGTATCTGGTGCTATCTTCCTGTGTTTCGTCCTCGTTTTCGGAGTCGAACTCGCGCTCGGTGGAGTCCTCTTTTTCTTCGATGCGGTCATAGTCGGCGGTCTCGTCGGACTTGTGATCGTACTTCTCGCCGAGAAGACGGTCGTCCCAGCACGGTTCCGGGCGAACGAAAGCGGAGGATTGTAGATCACACCCGGGGGTCGACGGGGCTGGGAAGGGGACTCTACAGATCTTCTTTCGACTCGGCGAGAGAGCCACTCTCGCATTCACTGTCGAACCGCGGAGCATCGAAAACACCACTCTCATACGCTCGCGCTCGAGTCACTCAGGTAGTCTCTCCCCTATGAACTGGCAGTATCGGTATACGGTTCTCGTCCTGTGCATGCTGGCGTTTTTCGTCACCTACTTCGCGCGGCTCGCGATCAGCCCCGTCGTCCCGTTGATCACCGAGGACTTCGGAATTACGAACACGTTGATCGGGTTCGCGCTGACTGGAATGTGGCTCGCGTACGGTCTCGCGCAGTTTCCAAGCGGCGTCCTCGCCGATCGGTACGGCGAAAAGCCGATCGTTCTCGTCGCCGTCGGCGGAACGACGGTGATGAGCCTCGCGCTCGCGCTGTCGCCGCTGTACGGTGCGTTCGTCGCGGCCGCGGTCGTCCTCGGCGGCGTCGCGGGGCTTCACTACGCGGTCGCGACGACGCTGCTCTCTCGGACGTTCGACGATATCGGGACCGCCGTCGGATTTCATTCGATCGGGGGGCCACTCGCGGGCCTGGTCGCGCCGGTCGCGGCGGCCTGGGTCGGCGTCCGATACGGATGGCGTCCCGCCGTCGCGCTGACCGCGATCGTCGGGATCCCGATCTTCGTGTTGTTCGTCTGGCGGATCCGTCCGACCGAACCGCGACGACCGGACGAACCGTTGCGGGATAGCCTCGAGTTACGCTCGCTGCTCGAGCTGGTCTCGCGGCCGACGATCGCGTTTCCCCTCCTCATCGCGATGGCCGGAACGTACGTCGTTCAGGGACTGTTGTCGTTTTTCCCCGCGTTCCTCGTCGCGTTTCACGGCTACACGCCGACGGCGGCCGGCGTCGCCTTTTCCGTCTTTTTCGTCATCCGGGCGTGCGGCCAGATCGTCCTCGGTCGTGTTTCGGATGTCTACGGACGGGACGTCGCGATCGGGAGTTCGATGCTCGCCGGAGCGGTCGGAATACCGCTGGTCGTACTCGGCTCGGGACTGCTTCCGATGGCCGTCGGCGTCGCCCTGGCAGGCGTCGGCTCGAGTTTCTTCGCGGCGATCGATCCACGGTTCATGGACGCGCTTCCAGCCGAAGAGCGCGGAACCGGGTTCGGTCTCGTCCGAACGGTATACACCGTCCTCGGTGCGAGCGGATCGTTCGGCGTCGGCCTCACCGCCGACCTGTTCGGCTGGGGCGTCGCGTTCTGGACCCTGGCGGCCCTGTTTTTCGTCTCCTTTCTTGCCCTCGCGGCGAACCGAGTCTTCGGACTCGGTTACTAGCTCCCGGTTGATCCGATCGTCGAGCGTCTCCCTGTCCCCGCCGCTGCTCAGGCGATCACTTCGACCATCGTTTCGTCTGCGTCGTCCGCGCCGACGACACGAACCGGAAACTGCTCGTCCTGGCTGGTCGGATACGTCTCGAACGCGAGCGTGGCGGTGCCGGTATCGCCGCCCGAAACGGTGACCGCCTGGGTGTCGACCCGCTCCGGATCGTGGCCGACGATAAACTCGAGTTCGTCCGAGGCGGTCGACTCGCCGGCGTTCTCGAGTTCGATAATCGCCTCGAGCACCCCGCCCGCCTCGACGGGCGAGTTCGTCTCGAGGATCCGCACCTCGAGCGTTCCGTCGTCAGCACCATCGTCCTCGACTCGATTGACGATCCACGCTCCGTCTAGTTCTCGAGTGGTGCCATCCGCACAGACGATCCAGGGACTGACCCGGCAGGTGTGACAAAGTGCGCTCCCAGTGGTCGGAAGCGTTGCCGTATCGAGCGTCCCGGAGAGGTCGGTCACGTCGATGATGGAATCGGCCTGGGTCAGCCACCAGACGACGCGATCGAGGGATCGATCCGACCCCGACAGAGACACTTCGAGTTCGAACTCAAGGTCGTCGTCCGGCGCGAACTCGAGGATTTCCTCGGCGGGTTGTCGACGTTCGATCGACGGCGATCCCTTGCCGCCGCTCGAGACGTCGATCTCCCAGTACGCAGCGTAGGTTTCGTTCCCGCCGCCGAACCCGCTCTCTCCGCGTCGAGCCACCGACGCAGCGACCTCGTGCGTTCCCGTGGAATCGAACGTGTGCATGTGGAAATACCGCCCGACTTCGGCGAAGTACGCGCCCGTCCACGGCCCCATCCAGGCTCCGGTGGACTCGCCGTCGATCCACCAGTTCACCTCGTGGCTTTCGTCCGGATCGACGGGCTCGACCTCGAACAGCACCGTTGTTCCCGGCTGGACAGTGAGTTCGCTATTCGGCATCGCGCTCGAGAGCTCCGACGCCGCGTGCACCGCCACGGTTCGTTCGGCTCCGACCCCGTTGATTTCGATTCGAACCGGGAATTCGTCGTCGCTCCGGACTGGATACGTGTCGAACCCCTGATTGACCGATTCGGTCTCGCCGGCCTCGATCGTCATCGTTCGCCGTCCCAGCCGCTCTTCGGCGTGGCCGACGACGAAATCCACGTCGGCTCGAACGTCCGACGAGCCGACGTTCTCGATCTCGGCGGTCACCCGGAGATGCTCGCCCGCGTTCACCGGCGCGCTCGTCTCGACGATATCGATATCGAGGCTCGAGGTGTCGGTCTGCCGGTTCGTGGCATCGGTCTCGAGCGCGGCCGTTGTGTCGCGTCCGTTCCGCCCGCCGACTCCCGATCCGTCTCCGACGGCCGTCCCGGTCAGGACGATGCTTCCGGTCGTTACCCCCTGTAGCACCCGCCGCCGCGTGAGTTCCCGTTTCTTCATGACGCACGCTTGCTCCACTCCCGAACGTAAAAGGAGGCTGACCGTTCCGCGATCAAACGCGTCGTTTCGATCCGATGGCCGAGATCGGTCGCGATTCAAACCGGTTTTTCTCCCTCTTGGCGGGTCACGTTCCGCACGGATTCTTACGGCGCATCATCCTCCTCGGGATTCATCGCGGCTCCGAACCCGCCGCCGTCGTAGGCGTCTCGATTCCGTAGCTCCCGTACCCGTTGCTCGAGTCGGTTCTCGAGCGCTCGGTGGTGCTCCTGGTCGATGTCCGGGTCGTCCGCGAGTTCCTCGAGATCCCGGTTGGCGCGCTCGAGAAGGTCGACCGCGGCTTCGGTCTCGAGGTCCGTCGCTCGCTCGAGGGCGGATTCGATGTCGGCGAGGGTCCTATCCGTCATGGATGGGGTCTCGACGCGAAGCCGTTTCAACGTTTGCGCGTATTTTCAGTCTCCGTGCAATGAACGAGGGATACCCGGTCCAACGGACGAGGACTAGATACAACACGACAGCCTGCGTTCGTTTCGCCAATGGCCGAACCCGCCGTCATCGCCCACCGAGGATTCGCCGGTGTCGCCCCGGAGAACACCGTCGCCGCGGCGCGAAACGCCGCCGAGCACAACGACGCGTCGATGCTCGAGATCGACGTCCAGCCCGCGGCCTGCGGAACCCCGGTAGTGATCCACGACGAACGGCTCGAGGGGACCCGCGACGGACGGCCGCTCACCGATGCCGAGGGGCTCGTCTGGGAGACTGACCTCGAGACGATCCGCGACGCGAGGGTCCTCGGAACCGACGAAACGGTTCCGACGCTCGAGGCGTTTCTCGAGGCGGTCCCGAACGCGATGGCCGTCAACGTCGAATTGAAAAATCCCGGGACGGAGTCGCTTCGATTCGGCGAGTCCCTTCCGGAGAGCGACCGTGAGGAGCGAAAGGCGGTCTGGAAGCCGTTCGTCGAACGGGTCGTCGCTGACTGTGACTCCTTCGCCGGCGAGATCCTCTTTTCGTCCTTTTGCGAGGGCGCGATTGCGGCCGTCCGCGATATCGGACCGACCTACGCCGCCGCCCCGCTGGTCTGGGACGACCTTGAGGCCGGCCTCGAGATCGCTCGCCGGTACGACTGCGAGGCGATCCACCCGCCGCGAAACGCGATCGCGGGAACGGCGCTTTCGGGAACAGAGTACGCCGGGTTCTCGGACGCCGGGGCGGAAACCGATCTCCTCGAGGTCGCCCGCGAGGAAGGTCGAGCGGTAAACGTCTGGACCGTCGAGACGTGGACTCAGTTCGACCAACTCGCCGAGGTGGGTGTCGACGGGATAATCGCGGACTACCCCGGCCTCGCCGTCAGGAAGTAACCGCCTATCGAACCGGCTACAGTGAATCGTCGTCTCGAGAAGAGAGATCCTCCGTCGCCGGCCCCTCGAGCACCGTCCCGTCGGGGGCGAACCGCGAGCCGTGACACGGACAGTCCCAGCTACACTCGGCGTCGTTCCAGTCGACGACGCAGTAGGTGTGGGGACAGACCGCGGAGACGGCGTGGAGGTCGCCGTCGCCGTCTCGAGCGGCCGCGATCGGTTTCGGGCCGTCGCGGATGACTCGACCCTCGCCCCGCGAGATGGACTCGAGGTTCGGCGAGAACAGCGTCCGGAGCCAGTCGGTTGCGAACTGGCTCGCGGCGTCAGCGTTTTCGGTGATCGCGTCCGCCGCGGAGCTCTTCGGCGTGAACCGGAGCGGGTCGAACAGGTCGGATTCGGGCGGGCGCTCGCCGTCGATCAGCGCGGCGAGCAGTCGCCCTGCGGCGACGCCGTTCGTCATTCCCCAGCCGCGAAAGCCGGTCGCAACATAGACGTTCTCGCTGGCGAAACCAGCCCGCCCGACGAACGGCACCCGGTCCGCAGTCACGTAATCTTGAGTCGACCAGCGGTAGTCGATCGACTCCACGCGGAACCGCTCGCGCGCCCAGCGCTCGAGCCGCCGGTACCGATCTGCGGTCGGGCCGCCCTGCCCGGTTTTGTGGTTCTCTCCGCCGACGAGGACCAGCGGTTCCTCGCCGTTCCTCCGATAGGTCCGCACCGAGCGGTACGGATCGCCGGGTCGGTAGTACATCCCCGACGGCGGCTCGCCGCGGATTCGAATGCCCAGCACGTAGGACCGTTTCGGGTGCATTCTGGTGAAGTAGCCCGCCCGATCGAGGATCGGATAGCCCGTCGCGAGGACGACGCTCGAGGCGGTGACGGTGGCTCCCCGCTCTGTCCGAAGGCGACACGGACTGCCCGGTTCGACGTCGGTTACTCGAGTGTATTCGTAGACGCCCGTGTCGTCGTTGTTTCCCACTCCCTCGTCGGGAGTATTCCCGCTACCATGCAATTCCTCGGCCAGTCCGAGGAGGTACCGCCGGGGGTGAAACCACGCCTGGTCGTCGAACCGGAGCGCCGCCGAAGCTCGTTCGAACGGTGGCACGGACCGAACTTCGGTCGCCTCGAGTCCCGCCATCGTCGCCGCGTCGGCCTCCCGTTCGATTTCGTCCGGGTCGTCGCCGTAGAGATACGACGGCTGTCGTTCGAACCCGCAATCGATGTCGAGTTCGTCGACCCTCCATTCAACCTCGTCGATCGCCTGCTCGTTTACCGACGCGTACCGTCTCGCGGCACCGCGGCCGAACTCGCGGCGAAGGTGATCGTATATCAGCCCGTGCTGGCTCGTCAGCTTTGCCGTCGATTTCCCGGTGATGCCCGCCGCGACGCGATCGCGCTCGAGGACGGCGACCGACTTCCCGCGATCCCGCAAGTCGATCGCCGTCGAGAGTCCCGCGATTCCCGCGCCGACGACGGCGACGTCGACCGAGCGGTTCGACTCGAGCGGGCCGTAACTGGCCTCGAGCGTACTCGCGAGCCAGGGAGAGGTCGGCTCCCCGGGGAGGTCGTCGCTGGGTCGAGTGAATTCGCCTGCCATCTGGTGGCCAGTACGACTGCCGGCGGCAAAAAACGAGCGGGGCGTGGGCTTTCTGCGAAGTGGAAAAATCTCCCTCTTTGGGCAAAATCACTGCACTCTCGACGACTGATTCACTAGTCTCGACACGTCCGACAACTCGTACGCCAGCAGTACCGTTAGCTGTCGGGTTCGTGCTGGTATTCGGGCGGAGCATCGTCGGCCTCGAGCCCGTGATACCCACCGTACACGCTGCCCATTACGCTCTCGTGGTCGTCCTCTTGAATCCACTCGGTGGTGACTTTGAAGTCGCCGTCGTCTGTGTCGTCGGTTTGGCACACTAACTCCCCGTTGCACGCGTTACGGGAGTCCGTCGCGTTGTAGGCGATTGCCGCGTCGCCGTCGAACTCCTCGACGACATCGACGGTGGTCGTCGTGTCGTGGCCCTTCGATTCTAAGTGAGTGACCCACGTATCCAGTGCCGTCTCGATCCCTCGGACGACGCTTCGTTCGTCGTACGCGTCTGCGATGCGGAGCTGGACGCTCGTGTCCCGGTCGATCGATCGCTCCTGTTCGGAAGCCATGATCGACTGCGGTTCGTCGTTGTGGTCGAGCCCCAGCGTGTGTCCGAGTTCGTGTTTCGTCGTCTCTCGAAGCGTGGTGTTCGTGTATCCTGCCTCGACGCGGATTTCGGCCGTCTCGGGTGCCTGCTCGGTGACGTAGTCCGCACAACCGATGTGGAACGAATCGAACGCCTCACCGCAGCGCTCGAGGTCGCTGACGAACTCGATGTGCTTGTCCGGGTCCGGATCGGACTGGTTGAGCTCGTACGAAATCGGATACCCGGCGTATTGCTCGCTGTTGTTTTCCCAGTACTCCAGTGAGTCCTCGACGACGTGGCGTTTGTCCATCTCGACGGCCGAGTCATCGTACGCGACGGTCAGCGTCTCCGTGCCGTAGGGATTCGCGTCGGGGGCATCCGAGTTCGCGTTCGGATCGTCGCTCTCGTTCGTGATCCCCTCGAGGCCGCCGTTAATACCGATCCCGGCACAACCAGCCATCACGACGAGCCCAACGACGACGAAGATCCTGAGCGCGGTTCGCATTTGTTGATAGAGGTATCGCGAATGCTTTATGTATTGTGTCGCGTTCTGTCAGTCGTTTCTACATTCGACGGGACGACGCGAAAAACGGTTGTTAGGATTCGTCTTCGCCTTCGAGTACGTCCGGCAACTCGTTAATCGACTCGAGGACGATCGACGCACCTTCTTCGTCGTACTTCCACCGCCCGTCTTCTCCCGTCAGCCCGCCGGTCAGCACGCCGATTCCGTGGTAGGTGCGATCCGGATCGCTCTCGCTTGCGTTGACGGCCGTCCGCACGTCGTCGAGTGTGTCGCCGACGAAGACCACGGTTTCGGCATCGAACTGGGCCGCGAGCGTAGTCAGGGCTCGAGGGTGTGGCTTTCCTTCCTCCCAATCATCCATTGTGAACCGGTCGTCGGTACCGATCTCGAGCCCGACGCGCTCGAGAGCGATTTCGGCTTCGGCTTCCGGACGTCCGGTCACCACGCCAACGTCGTAGTCTGCCGTCAGAGCGTCCCGCGTTTCGTCCTCGAGCAGCATCGGCTCGTCGTGGATGAACCCGCGTGTTTCGATATCGGGGTCGCCGCCCTCGAGGCCTCGGTAGAGCTCTTCGCCGAGATAGAGCTGCTGGAACACGTCCCGAAGCCGCTCGCGATCCCATCGACCTTTCACGCGCCGGGTGGCGTTCGCGCCGATTTTCTCCCGGACGACCTCGGTTGCGGCCTCGAGGCCGCCGCCGTTGGCCGCGATTTCGTCCGTGAACTCGTCGATCGAGTCGCGGTACCCCTCCTCGGTCGAAAGCACGTACAGCGCCGCGGCGTCGGTGAGCTCCCAGTCATTGTTGAACCCGCCGGCGTCCTTGAACTGCTGGATGTCTTCATTGCGAATGCTCCGGTCGTAGACGCGCTCGACGGACTCGACGATCGCTCGACGGTAGGAGTTTTCGACGTCCACGAGCACGCCGTCGATGTCGAGGACGACAGCGTCGGCGTCGATGGTGGCGGCTGCGTTCATACGCTGTCGAACGGACCCGAGGTGATAAAGCACGCCGAATTCGGTCGGCTGAAACTCGCGTCTGTGAACGGTCTGACTCGAACCAGCAAACGGAAGTCTCCGTCCCCGAAATGAACGCGTGATGAGTAGGCGAGCGGGAACCGTCGTCGATGCGATCGCCAGGGGGCTCGAGCGGCTCGGGGTCATTTCCACCGAGCGGTTCCGTCCGACGATGGAGCTCGCGTTGCCCCGGATCGGTACCGGCTTTGCGATCATGTCCAAGCAGACGGCCGACCTCGCGATGGTCGGTATCGCCGTCGGCACGACGGGGACCGCGGGCCTCGCGTTCGCGTTAGCCTACTGGGAGGTCGTGACCATGTTGGGACTGGGCCTCGCGGGCGGCACCGTCACCCTCGTCTCGCAGAATTACGGCGGCGAGCAGACCGAACGCGCGTCGATCGTGGTCAAACAGAGCGTTCTGGTGGCAATCGCGTTCGCGATACCGCTTATGGCCGCGTTTTTTCTCTTCGCGGAGCCGTTGATCGGCCTCCTCGCTAACGATTCGGAATCGATTCACCACGGGAGCGTCTACCTCGCATTCGTCGCCCCGGCAATTCTTTTCGAATTGCTCAACTTGATCGCCAGCCGAACGTACACGGGGATCGGCGACACGTTCACGGAAATGATGGCCCGCGGCGGCGGCGCGGTGCTCAACGTAATTCTCAGCGCGCTCCTTATCTTCGGCTTCGATATGGGCGTCGCCGGCGCGGCCATCGGAACCACCCTCTCGACCGGGTTCGTCACCGTCGTCCTCGCGTGGGGGATGGTCGGGCGGAACTACGGCGCGCTGGGGATGGAACCCAGTCCCGTTCCGATCACCCGCACGGGACCCCTTCTGGACGTCGGGATCATCCGTCAACTGATGGAGATCTCGACGCCGGAAATCGGTCGTCGACTCGCACAGGGGATCGTCGTCTTCCCGCTGTTGTGGATCACGGCGGTGTTCGGCCCGGTCATCGTCACCGCCTTCGAGGTCGGCAGACGCGTCCGAAGCCTGATCAACAGCATCAACTGGGGGATGTCCCTGGCCTCGAGTTCGCTCGTCGGCCAGCACCTCGGGGCAAACGAGGAGGACGAAGCCGAGGCCTACGGCGGCGCGATCATCCGGCTCTCGCTGGTGATCTACGTCACCGCAGCTGTGATCGTGGTGGTGTTTGCCGAACCGATCGCCAGTATCTTCGTCTCGAGTCCCGACGAAGTCACACAAGCCGCGATATTCGTTGCCATCGGCGCGATCAGCGCAGTCGGGTTCGGCATCGACGGCGCGGCGGCCGGTGCCTTGCTCGGTGCCGGCGCGACTCGCTGGCCGTTCGTCTCCTCGTTGATCGGTCGGTACGTCTTTGCCCTTCCCGCGGCTGCGCTGGGGCTGGCGACGCCGCTCGGCATCGCCGCGCTCTACCTCGCGTTCTTGCTCGAGACGTTCGTTCCGGGCGGGATCAACTACTGGCTCTTCCGGACGGGCCACTGGAAGGCCGTGAGTCGGCGGTATCGTCCCGGCTCGGCAACCGATACCGACTGATCGGTTCCCGACGCCAACTCGGAATCGACGCGCAAACGTTAGTCTGAGCGCGGCTTAGAACCCGAGCGCCAGCGCGAGTTGGGCCGCAAGGAGCAACAAGCCGACGGCATAGAGCACGTCGAGGAAGAACCACGATAGCAGGTTCGCGACGTAGATCACGATCACGAACGGGATTCCGAGAAGGACGATCGGTGAGCGCCGCCACTCCGAGAGCGATCGGTTCCACAGCGTCTTCGCGTCGCCGGTGCTGGGAAACGCCTGGACGCCGACGCTGAACCCGAGCCAGCCGAGTACGAGCGCGACGACGATGGTTTCGGTCGTCGTGAGGCTCAGATCGAGACTGGCCCCGACCTCCGGGATGCCACTCGAGAGCACGACCGCGGCGAACCCGACGAACAGACAGAACGCCATCGCCGTGTTGAGCAGAAACGGTGCGACGCTGATGACGAACGACTGCCGGTAGCGGTCGGGTTCGCCGTGTTGGACGTACCCCGCAGGCGTCCCGAGTCGGAAGTACGCGACGTCGACGACGGGAACGCCCATCAGGTCGCAGGCTTTCTTGTGTGCGAACTCGTGAACGACGACCCCGGGAGCGGTGAGGAGACTGAAGAAAAAGCCGATAAACGCGAGCATATGCCAGAACGGCAGTACGGAATCCTAAGTGTTCTGGGTCGGTGTCTGTCGCCGATATCACACGTTCACTCGGCGACGAACAGCGTGTCACCCGGAATCGTGTTTCGCTCGACCGGAATGGCTGGCTGGTCGCCGCCGAGGGTCGTAAAGACGAACGGCGCGTCGACCGCTCGAGCGACCTCGAGCGTCGGTCGATGCAACTCGGGCGGCAGGTTTTGGGCGAACAGGACGTCCGCACCATCATACACCGCGAGGTCAGGGTCGACGATGTCGTCGCGGACGAACGTCACGTTAGCTGGTACGTCGCGCTCGTGGATGTCGGTTCCAGTGACGGAAACCCCCGATTTCGCCAGTACACTCGCCAGATCGGTTCGTCGGCCAATTCCCACCTCGACCACGCAATCCGCACTCGAGAGGTAATCTCGGATTGCCTCGAGAGTCCGACGAGAGTGTGCCATGGCGGGACGTTTATGGCACCTGCGGACATAGTCGTTTTCATGCTCGTCGATATCGTTCCGGTTGGATCCGTTTCCGCGGAGGTCAAGCGGGCGGCCTCCTCAGCGTTGCGTTCGGTCTATGACTGTGAGGTTACGGTCAACGATTCGCAGTCGATTCCAAGCGGTGCGTACGATGACGGACGGAACCAATACTCTGCGGAGTCGTTCATCCAGCTCGCGGAACGAACCGGCCGAGGCGATAAGAACATCGCGATCACTCCCCACGACCTTTTCTATCGACGCCGAAACTACGTCTTCGGACTCGCCTACCTCGATGGTAGCGGTAGCGTCGTCTCGACCTACCGGCTCCAGACGTCGTCGGACGGCGGCTTCTCGAACAAGAGCGCCGCCGACATCTTCGAGGACCGTGTTCGAAAGGAGATCGTCCACGAAATCGGCCACACGTACGGCCTCGAACACTGCGACAACAACCGTTGCGTGATGAACTTCTCGCCGACGGTTCGTGAGGTCGATATCAAAGAGGAGAACCTCTGTGGAAGCTGCCAGCGGTTGGTCAAGTAAAGTATCTCGAGGACACGCCTCAAGGCACTCTCGCTGTAGATCCGCGACATCGCGATTCGGTCCCGAACACTTCGTTTTTCTTTCTTGCCGTTCTTTCTTGAACCGATGCCCGCCACAGCCCCCTTCGAAACGCTCACCGCCGAGTACGACGCCTGGTTCGAGACGAACCGAGACGCGTACCGAGCGGAACTGGCCGCACTCGAGCAGGTGCTCTCCGAAGACACGCCCCACGTAACCAGCGAAACCGATCCCGCCGACCCGACCACCCTCGAGGTCGGTGTCGGAACCGGCCGTTTTGCCGACCCGCTCGAGATTCCGGTCGGAATCGACCCGGCGAGGAACCCGCTTCTCGAGGCCCGAGATCGCGGCGTCGATCCGGTTCGAGGCGTCGCCGAACGGCTCCCTCTGTGCGACGACGCGTTCGATCGGATCCTCTTTGTCACCGTCTGGTGTTTCCTCGACGATATCGAGGATACGCTTGGAGAGACCCGTCGCGTGCTCGCGGCCGACGGGGAACTCGTGATCGCGTTTCTCGACCGCTCGAGCCCGCTAGGGCAGGTTTACCAGGAGAACAAGGATGAGGGCCCGTTCTACGCTGACGCGCAGTTCGTCACCGGAGAGGAAGTCTGCGGTGCGCTCGAGAACGCGGAATTCGTCGTTCGAGAACGGGTTCAGACGGTGTTCGACGAGTCTGTGGAGGAACCCACCGAGACCGAATTGCACGGCGAAACCGAACGCGTCCGCGACGGCCACGGCGACGGACTGTTCGGCGTCGTTCGAGCCACGCTTGAGTAGCCTCGGCCGACTCGAAAGCCGTCTTCCCTCCGCTGGAGAGACAAAGACCACAGTCGGAGGGAACAAGGATTTAGGCTCGAGCGTCCTACGAACGCTCGACACTACTGTCGTGATACCTGCCAGTCTCTCGCAGAGCGGGAGGGTCGACGCGGCCGTGAGTAGCGACTGTCTCGGGGTCGACCCCGGTGAGCGTCGATGACCGGCGACGAGCGGGAGATCGAAATCGAGGTCGAAGCCGAGGGCGACCGCTCGGACGACGGCTCGCTAGACGACGAAATTTCGACCGAGACTGAATCCGACTCCAGCCGGTGGAGCACCGATCCGAACCCGCTCGAGGATCCCGAGGCGGCGGACGGGGGCGACCTCGGGGACGAACTCGGCCGCATCGACGTCATGTCGACGCCGGAGGGCTACGTCGAGGGTCGCGTAACAGACCTCGAGACGGTCGACGAGACGACGGTCCGTCTCGAGGTCGCGCTTCCCCACGGTCGAACGACCTCGTTCGCGCTCGAGAAGCCGATTCCGTGGTCCGAGGAGTTTCTCTTGGCCCGGATCGTCGAAGACGTCGGCTACGACGCCGCCTCCGTAAGCCACCTTGTCGGCGAATCCGTGTTCGTCACGCGGGCGGATCTCGAGGACGACGACACGACCGGCTGGGACGGGCTCTGGACGAGCTCCGCTCGCGTGGCGGGCCGGACAGTGAACTCGTTGCTCGAGTCCTCCTTGGGCGGTCGTTTCGAGAAGACCGAAACCGGGCCAACGTGGCGTCTCGTCGATCCGCGGGAACGTCCCGACCCCGTCGAGGAGGGCGATTCCGACGCCGTGACCGTCTCGATCGCGCTCGCGTTCATTCTCGTCGGCGTCGTCGCTGCTGCGGCTGGTGCAGTGTTTGGCGTGACAGGAAGTGTCGTCGTCTCGAGTGCTGCGATCGCGTACGCGATTCCAGGCCTCCTCCTCGCGCTAGTCGGTTTTCTCGTCGCGTATTCGGTAGCCGATCCTCGAGACTAGCTGCTGCCGCGGGCTCACTCGAGCCGACTGAACACAGCGACGCCAGCGACCGTCAGCAGTCCGAGGATACCCAGGAGACGAACGACTCCGGAGAAGGTGAGCAACTGCGCCGCGACGAGTGAGACGAACGCGCCGGAATAACGGATGATTACGGACGAGTCGATCGCGAGACAGACCGCTCCAGCGATCGTCAGACCGATTCCGAGTGCGAGCACCATCGTCGATAGCCCGGCGGAGTCTGCAAGTATAGTCGCGACGAGCGTGAGGGTAATTCCGAGGACCGCAACCAGTCTTCCGTTGACCGAGTCGGCAACTGAAAGCGGGAAACTAAACTCACCCATCAAAAACTTGTCCACTATAGAATGAATATTCCAGTCGTCGACAGCTCGAGCCAAAACAAGTCGACCGCCGCCGATCAGACCGAGTAGTAGTACTCGCCTTCGCGTTTCTGCTCGCGATCTAACTGCGAGTCGGGTTTGTTGATACGCGGCCGCGACGTCCGTTCGTCGCGGCGGAACGTGATGTCGAGGTTCTCGAGGAAGTCGTTCATGCCTTGGCGCATCGGCTGTGGGGTCCCGGCGCGGCCCTCGATGGCGGGTTCGCCGTCGAAGACCATCAGGCGATCCGCGAGCAGGTCGATCACGTAGGTGTCGTGGTCGATCACGAGCACGGTCGCGTCCTGCATCTCGGCGTGGCGGCGGATCGCGCTTGTCGCCTGGACCCGCTGTTCGACGTCGAGGTGTGCGGATGGCTCGTCGAGCAGGTACAGATCCGCGGAGTCGGAGAGACAGGCCGCGATGGCGACCCGCTGGCGTTCACCGCCCGAGAGATCCGAGAGGTTCTGTTCCATGATGCGCTCGAGTTGCAGGGGCTGGGCGATTTCAGTGTTCCAGTACGAGGAGCCGAACTGGTCGGTGATCGACGAGAGGAACACGTCGACGCGCATGTGCTGGTCGATGGTGACGTACTGGGGTTTGTAGGAGATGTCCAGATCCAGGTCAGCATCCCCGGTCGTCGGCTCGAGATCGCCGGTCAGCAACTGGGCGAACGTCGACTTACCGATCCCGTTCGGGCCGACGATGCCGAGCACTTCACCTTCCATGATCTTGCCGCCTTCGACCGTGAGTTCGAACTCGCCGTCGCCGTAGGACTTCGTCATGTCCGGATACTCGACGAGCGGGTCGCGGTGGGTCGCGTTCCGCGGCGCGTGTTCTTCGAACTCGATCTGGTCGGGACGGATCCGCATGTTTTCGTTCTCGAGGTAGCCCGAGAGGTACTCGTTGATCCCGTTTCGGACGGATTTTGGCGTCGTGATGACACCGTAGGCCCCGGGCTCACCGTAGGCGACGTGGAGGGTGTCACAGAGCAGATCCAAAATCGCGAGGTCGTGTTCGACGACCAGTACGGATTTGCCCTCCTCCTCGGCGAGTTCGCGGGTGAGTCGTGCAGCGGTAACTCGCTGACCGATATCGAGGTACGGCGTGACTTCGTCGAGGAAGTAGAAATCGGTGTCTCGAGCGAGCGTGGCCGCGATGGCGACCCGCTGGAGTTCGCCGCCCGAGAGGTCCTCGATCGCCTGATCCATGACCGGGCCGATCGAGAGTCGTTCGACGAGGTAGTCAAGCGCACCCCGTTCGTCGGTGCGCTCGAGCAACTCTCGCGTGTTGCCGTCGAACTGCTCGGGGATCTGGTCGACGTATTGGGGTTTTTGCGAGACGGTTACGTTGCCGTCGCGGACGTCCGCGATGTAGTCCTGCAGTTCGGTGCCGCGGTAGGCGTCGAGAACCTCCTCCCAACCTGGGGACTCGTTGTACCGACCCAGGTTCGGTTCGAGTTCGCCCGCGAGGATGCGGACGGCGGTCGTTTTCCCGATCCCGTTCGGACCGAGGATACCGGTGACCTGTCCCTCCTGAGGGGCGGGAAGCCCGTACAGCGAGAAGGCGTTTTCCCCGTAGCGGTGGATCGGATCGTCCTCGAGTTCCTGTGGGAGATTAATGATCTCGATGGCGTCGAAGGGACACTTCTCGACGCAGATACCACAGGTTTCGCCGAGACAGATCTCTTCGGAGATACGGACCTGTTCGGGCTGACCCTGATCGGGTTCCTCGCCGCGAAGGGTGATACATTCCTTGCCCGTCCGGTTCGGCGGACAGTAGTTCTTGCACTCGTAGTTACACCGATCCGGCTGACATCGGTCCAGGTCTACGACGGCGATGCTATCGTCTGCCATCGTTAGATCGTGACCTCCGTCGTGAGCAGGATACCCCACGTCACGAACCACAACGCGAAGGTCATGAACCCGATGAACAGGTAGTGTTTGAACCCGAACTCGTCCTCGTTGTAGATGCCAGACACCTGTATAAGCGGGAACTGGATAATGATCGCTCCGAGGACGACCAACAGCGCCTCTTGATTTTCTGCCCCGCCTTCTCCCGTCCCGTAGAGGTAGAGACAGGCGAACGCGGCTGCGACCCCGAGCAAGGCCGACAGCGCCGTCACGCTGATCGAGCGGATGTGCTCGTATCGGTCGCTAATCGATTCCGTCGACATGAGACGCACTCTGTCGCCGTCGGTGAAAAGCCGTTCGCATTGGCGGGAATGCGGGCAATCTGGTTTGTGAGCATTCGGTTCGACGGTTGCAAACTGGGTACGGTCCATGGCTCGCTCTCGTTCCGGGGCTATCCATCGCTTTTTGATGCGCCAATTTGTCGACGATCGGCCGGCGACGATGGGGCGGTCGATCCTTCGGTCGACGACTTCCTCCCCGTACCTGCATCTCACGCTCAACCCTGACTGACCAGTCAATTAGGTCTGTGTTGGGCGTATGAGGGCCTGAAAGCAAAATTTTCGCGGCATCCATCTCGTATACTTACTCTCTGGTTCCGGGAGCAAGGCTCAACTTTTAAGCCTCTGGGTGCTTTCAAATCGTAGTATGGAAGAGACCGACGGAGAGGAAATCGAAGATCTGCCGCCGAGTGCCAAACTCGTTTTCAAGGTGCTCGAGTACGATGGTCCGCTGACCCAGAAACAGATCGTTCAGGAGTCGATGCTCTCTGCCCGGACGGTCCGCTACGCGCTCGAGCGCCTCGAGGGGATCGGCATCGTCGACGAGGACATCTACTTCGCCGACGCCCGCCAGAGTCTCTACCGACTCGAGGAACCGGTCGCGGCCGACGGTAACGGCGTCGAGGAAGCCGCACCCGAAAAAGACGCCTGCTGTGCCGAATAATCCGGTTTCACATAACCGCGAGAACGGCAGGATTATTTTATCGTGGTAACGTTCTCGAGTATGGACAAGGAGCGGCTTCCACAGTGGGGTTGGCTGTTGATCGGGTTGTTCGGAATGGCGATTCTCTCGAATTTCTTCAACATTCTCGTCCTCGAGCGGATCGGACTTCCGCCGGAGTACTTCGTCGTGACGCTGATCGCCGCGATGTCGGTCGTCGTCATCTACATCAGCGTCTGGTACGACGACGACCGTGCACACTACTGGGAGAGTTCGAAAGCGAGCATCTTCGGCGACGTGTTTTTCATTCTGCTGGGTGCGATCGTTTCGTCTGGGTTCGTCATCGCGTTCACGCTCGACGCCGGATTGGGGCAACTCGTTCGCGAGTTGTTCGGGATGATCGCGGGATTCGTGACGGCCTGGGGGCTGTTCTACTGGCGAAACACCGACCTGTATCAGGTCGGAAGCGACTAAGCTCGCTGGCAAAACCGATTTCTTGCTACCGTTCGGTTCGCTCGCCGATTCCGGGCATCGGTGGAACAGTGCGTTTGTGCTCGGACGCCTCGTGCATCGACAGGACTTCTTCGGCGGTCGCTCGCTCGATACCCATCTCGTCGACGGCAGTCTCGAGTAACTGTCCCTGATCGACGACGCGCTCCAGCAGCGGGTCGATGACGGCGTAGGGAGCGCCAAGTTCGTCCGCATCCGTTTGTCCGACGTAGAACCCGGCCGTCGGCTCTTTGTCGATGATCTCGTCCGGAACGTCGAGGTAACTCGCGAGCGCGCGGACCTCCGTTTTGTAGAGGTCGCCGACCGGATAACAGTCGGCAGCGCCGTCACCGTACTTGGTAAAGTAACCAAGCAACGACTCCGAGCGGTTCGCCGTTCCGAGAACGATTCGTGACTGGCGATTCGCCGCGTAGTACAGCGATACCATCCGCATCCGCGCGGCGACGTTCCCGAGTGCGTGATTGCGCTGGTTCGGCCGGGACATCGACTCTTGATCCGGCTCGAGAGCGGGCGAGACCGTCTCATCGAAGGAACCAATCAACGACCGGAGGTGGATCTCTCGAAACTCGATCTCGAGTTCCTCGGCGGCCGCTCGAGCGTCGGTCATGTCCGCTTGCTCAGTCTTGTGATACGGTAATCCGAGCGCGAGCACCCGTTCGCTTCCGACCGCGTCGGCCGCGAGTGTCGCGGTCAGGGTGGAGTCGACGCCGCCGCTCATCGCGACGACGACGCCGTCAGCACCCGCTTCGTCGACGAGTGATTCGATGTAAGATGTCGTGCGCTGGTGGACGGTCCGCAGGCTGTCCCGATCGGTCAGGAACGGGCTCCCATCGGATGCGTGGCTCTGTTTGTCAGTGTTCACGCTTTTCACCGCTACGGCGCAGAGAGTAGCTAGTCATTGTCTGAATTATTCGATAATCTACTCGTATTTAGGAGTACACCTTAAACAACTAGTAGCCGGAAAGTGCGTACCGTTACCAGCCGTGACCGTTCGACCCCGTCACATCTATTCGTAGACAAGTTTATTTCCCGGACGGTTCCAGTAGCTGGTACGACCTCGATCCAGTTCGCCATGTCTCTCCAGTTCGCCCCCAAAACCGGTCTCGAGCCCGACCGCGAGTTACGTCTGCGGATGCTCTGTGCGCTCTGTTTGATCGTCTTGCTCCCATTCGCGTTCGTCTACACGTTCGTCTTTCTCGCGAACACGGTCGGAATCGCTTTGCTCGAGTGGGCGAACGAGCGCCCATACCACGGCGAGTTCTACGTCGACCCGATCTTGCTGACGGTCGTCGTTCTCGGCGGGCTCGTCGTCCAGTACCGCTACGGGCCGAGAGCGGTCCTCGAGTCGGTCGGCGCGAGCCGCGTCGACGCCGAGGCGTATCCGACGCTTCACGCGACGGTGACCCGACTCGCGGCCCAGGCCGATGTCCCGAAACCGGACGTCGCGGTCATCAACAGCGACGTTCCCAACGCCTTCGCGGTCGCCGGCGGCGGAACGGAGTGCATCGTCGTGACGACCGGGCTCCTCGAGCTTCTTTCGGAGGAGGAACTCGAGGCGACCGTGGCCCACGAACTCGCACACCTCTCGAACCGAGACGCGAATCTGATGACGACGGCCTGGCTCCTGCCGACGATTACCTACTTCCTCGCGATCGCGGCCTTTTACGTGCTGTACGGCCTCTTTCGACTGCTCGGATCCGGCGGTGGCACATCCGGCGGAAACCGCGACGGTCGCGGGATCGCCGTCGCCATCGTCGTCATCGTCGTCAGCGCGGTCGTGACGCTCGCGGTGTCGGCGATGTTCTGGTTCGCGAGCGTCCTCCTCTATCGCGTCCTCTCGAGACAGCGCGAGTTCGCCGCCGACAGGGCCGCCGCGACCATCACCGGCTCCCCGGCGGCCCTCGCGAGTGCGCTCGAGAAGGTCGACGGGACGATGCCGGAACTCCCGGACGAGGACCTCAGATCCCTCGACGGCGGGGCCGAAGCGCTCTACCTCGCGCCGCTCGAGTCCCGAGCCTTCGGCTCGAAGGAGCTGATTAGCACCGACATCTTCCCGGATACGCACCCGAAGACGAGTGACCGAATCGAGCACCTTCGCGACATAGAGCGCGAGGGGGTGACCGGATGAGCGACGACCGGGCGACTCGATCCCGGAGGCAGGTATTGGGGGCGATCGCGGCGGGAACCTCGGCCGTCGTCGCCGGCTGCGGCTATCAGCCGGGCGGCGGCGACCTCGACTGGCAGGAGTCGACGGGACACAACGTCGGCTTTGGCTCCTCGAGCAACGAACGCTGGCGTTCGGACGGGACCCACCTCTTCCGGATCCGCAATCGGAGCGGTCGCGAGCCGGCTTCGGGCGGATTCGAGGATGTCGACGGTGCTTACGTTACGGCCTACGACTCGAGCGGTTCGACAGTCTGGAGCGGCGACGCGGGAAGCGAGTACACCGGCGTGCCGAGCATCGCGAACGGGCGGGTCTTCTTCTCGCTCGAGGACGAAACCGTGGCGGCGCTCGAGCGGTCCCCCTCCGACGACGATTCCGGGGGAAACAGCACCGACGACGCCGAAACCGCGTGGACGACCGACTGGGACGGTCCCTCGCTCGCCCTCTCTGCTTCGGACGACCTCGTCGTCGGCGTTCACGAAGGCGGGGCGGTCGGATTCGATTCGGATAGCGGCGAGGAACGGTTTGTACTCGATCTCGAGGCGGAACCGTTCGACGAAATCGACTCCGTAGCGGTTGGTGGCGAGATTGTGTGGGTCGTCGCCGTCGATACCGACAGCTCCGATGGCAACGACGGCGATCCCGACGACAACGCCAATACTGACACTAACAACGACAACGACGACGCCGATAACGAGGACACCAACAACGACGGCACCGAAACCTCCGTCCTCCTCGGCTACGATTCCGCGGGCGGGGTGGTCGTCGACCGCTCGCTTCCGTCGACACCCTCCTGGCTCGAGGCGGCAGGATCCGTCGCGTTAGTTGGGGTCGAAACGTCGGACGACGAGGACGAACTGTGGCTGATCGACGACTCGGGTGACCGCCGCGAGCGATTGGCGCTCGAGCGTGCATCAAGCGAGCCGATCGTTGTCGGCGAGACCGCCTCCTTCGACGCCGGTGGAACGATCTCGGCGATCGATACGTCGACCGGCGAGCGCTCCTGGACGACGGAGGCCTACACCACCCGTGGCGATGTCGCCGCCGACAGCGACCGACTCTACGTGCAGGGAACGACCGAAGGGATGGATCGTTGCGGACTGATCGCCCTCGACCACGACGGCGAGGAGGCCTGGACAGCGTCCCTGCCGACCGAGGTCGGTTGCTCGGGCGAGCTGTTCGTGCTTGAAGATCGATTGGTCGTCGTTGACGACGGGGAGCTGTACGGCTTCCGAAAAACGTCCGGGAGACGCTTCACGCTTTTGTGAAATGCTCGCTCGCCCACTCGGCTCGCGGTACAGGCTCGTTTTTTCGCGATCCGATGCACTCTGTACTCGTCCGCTCGAGGATGGCACGATCGGTGTCGCCCTCACATGATTGCGCCGTGGCTGTGGTAGACGTGTTGCTAATCTTTTATTAGATGGCGGCCATATTCACTTCCATGGCCCGCCTTCTCTCCACGAAGACGCTACAGACGAGAGTCGGAGTTGCTATTGCAACGGTGAGAGATGTCCGGTTCGAACCGGACGCTGATACCCTCGTCGCAATTCTCTCATTGTTCGCACTTTGGGGTATTTACTATTTTCAGTCGGTAAGCGATTCGGTTGAGTCGCTTCTCCTGTTCTTGCTGGTCGGAAACTTCGCTCTCACTATTGTGTTTCCCATTTACTACGCGTGTTATGTGCGAGACGAGCCGCTCTCGGAGCTCGGTATTACGACTCATGGGTGGCGGCGAGCTGTCGTTGCATCAACTATTGCTGCGCTGGTACTCCTTCCCGGCCTTATCTTTGTGAACGAACCTGCCGCCGTTTTAGTCCCCCATATCGTCACGGTCGGGCTGATGATCTGGGAACCGTTTTTCGTCCACGGATGGCTTCAGATTCGGTTCGAGCAGGCGTTCGGTGCTGGCCTCGGTATCGTACTCGCTGGCGCCGCCTTCGCATTGTTTCACGTGGGAACGACGACACTGGCCGGATTACTTGTCCTCTTGTTTTTCGGGACTATTCATGCGGCACTCTTTCGTGCGTTCGACCGGAACCTCCTCGTTCTCTGGCCGATCCTGTGGGCTATCGGAAGTTCACAGGGGACACTCGACAGTATCGTATTCGGCTGGGAAGAAGCAACAGCCTACTTCGGTATTCTCCTCGTCACCGCGGTCATCCTCTCTCTCACTCGGAAACGGTTCAATTGACCTGTCGAACCCTCGGCCTCACGGGTCGCTTATCCCCGCTAAAAAGGCCGCTCGCTCGCGGTGCAATCGCTTACGAGGGCACGACGGTAATCGGCTCCGTCCGATCGATTGCCTGCTCGAGTTCGTCGGCGATCGCACTCCCTCGAGAGACCTGAATTTCGCCGCCGCGGCTCACCGTCGCCGTAAACAGGTACTCGCCGTTTGCCTGCAGTTCGACGGTTTCGCTCTGGTGACCGTCGACGGGGATGACGATGTGTCTCGAGGTGATCTCGGGTTGGACGATCTGGCCGGCCTGCTGGCCGCCGCTGTTTCCACCGCCCGCATTCCCGCCGCTTGCGGAACCGCCGCCGGCGTGTTGGGTGCCACCGCTCGCACCGCCCGCCCCGGAGTGGGGGTTTTCGTCGTGGGTGCGAACGTCGATGTCGATGCCGAGTCGGTTCTCGACGTCGTTGATCCGGCCGCCGCCTTTCCCGATCACGCTCGAGATGTCGTCGTCGGTGACGTAGACGACCGCACGATCCTGGCTCTTGAGCTGGACGTCGACGTAGCCGTGGGCGATCGATCGAATCTCCCGTTCGATCTCCTGTTTGGCGATGCGGTCGACGCCGGATTCCGAACCCGGTCCGCCGTCCTCGTCGCCGTCGAGCGGAACGGTGACGACCTGGCGGTTGAAGGTGTAGATTTCGTACTCGGGAACGCCGGTTTCGAACTCCTTGACCTGAATAACCGGTCGGGCGAGGTCCTCCTCGGTGAGTCCCGCGGGGACCTTGACCTCCGTCTGGACGTCGTAGACCTTCGCGACCTCCCCGGCTTCGATGTAGACCACGGTGTCGACGACCTGCGGAATCATTCCGAGTTCGACCCGACCGATGAGCCGCTGGAGGGCGTCGATCGGCCGCGTGGCGTGGACGACGCCGAGCATCCCGACGCCCGCGAGTCGCATGTCTGCGAAGACTTCGAAGTCGTTGGTTTTGCGGACCTCGTCGTAGATGGTGTAGTCGGGCCGAACCATCAACAGGGCGTCAGCAGTTTTCTCCATCTCGCCGCCGAGTTCCGTATACTGGGTGATCTCGGGCCCGACCTGCAGGTCTCGGGGCTTTTCCATCGTCTTCACCGAGTAGTCGTTGTCCGAGATGTACCGGGCGACCGCCTGGGCGAACGTGGACTTGCCAGCCCCGGGCGCGCCGGAGATGAGGACGCCGCGCTGGTGCTCGAGCAGGCGATCTTTCAACTCGTCGGCGTGCTCGTAGTCCTCGATGTCGGTCTGGGCGATCGGGCGAACCGCGGTGATCTCGATCCCGTCCGCGAAGGGCGGTCGGGCGATAGCGATCCGGAAGTCACGGAACTGGACGATCTGCATCCCGGACTCCTTCAGTTCGATGAAGCCGTCGCTCGACTCCTTGGCTCCATCGACGACCTCGCGAGCGTACTCGTCCATCGTCTCCTCATCGAGCGGTTCGTCGGCGATCTCCTCGTAGCGCATCTCGCCGAGCGCGCCGCGTTTGGCCATCGGTACGGTGTCCGTCTTGAGGTGGACGCTCATCGTCTCCTCGTCGAAGTAGTCCTCGACGGTGAGGGTACCGACCTCGCGAACCTTCGGGGAGAGGTACTCGACCTCGAGGCCTTTCGCCTGGGCGACTTCGGCTTGCACAATATCGCTCGTGAGGAAGGTCGCCTCGAGATCCTCGGCCAGATCCCGGATCAGGGCGTCGATTTCGCCTTCGGAGGCGTGGCCCCGCTCGATGGCGTTCGGGCGCTCGCCGACGTACTCCACGTCGATGACGCCGTCGTCGGCGAGGTCGGCGAGCCGTTTGAGCTCCGAGAGGCCGTCCCAGCCGCTATCGTAGCCGTCGTTTGCCTGCGCCTCGAGTTCCGCGACGACGGCTTCGGGTACCGAAATCGTCGCTCCCTCGAACTGCCCGTCTTCGATCGTCTTCGAGACGCGGCCGTCGATGACCACGCTCGTGTCCGGCACGACGTTCATGTATCAACATAGGGTTGCCGACGCCAATAAGGGTGTTCAACGAGCGGGATGGGTTCTGGTGGGCTCGAGCGCTGTTTTGGGGTCGTTTCTACCGCTGGTCGTTGGAGGCGGTCCGATGGAGAGTCGTCGAACGCTTCGACCGAACCAGGACCGTCAATGGATATTATACGAATCCGACAGAAAGTGTTATCCACGACATGAAAGCGATCTATTTCGACGTAGACGGAACGCTCTTGCACTTCACTCGAGCCTACGACGACCTGCTTGCCGACGCGTTCCGAACGGTCGAGGGCGAGGTTCGAGACGAGTGGCTCGAGACCTACAACGAGAGGTTCTACGATGTATTCTCCGCGTGCGAGCCCAACCCGTCCCGAAACGCGTTCGCGACCGTCAGCGAGAACCCCGAGGAACTTCTCGAGGAACTCCGCGAGCGCGAAGTCGAGGCTTGCCAACCGCCCGAACGCGTCCACGCCCACCTCGAGGCGCTGAGCGAGGAGTTCAAACTGGGCGTGCTGACGAACGGGGTTCGCTCCTGGCAACTGCGCAAGCTCGAGGCGTACGATCTCGACGCGCACTTCGACGCGATCGTCTCGTCCTACGACGCCGGTGTGCACAAACCCGACCCGGAGCCGTTCGCGCTCGCCGAGCGACGCCTCCCGGCCGACGAGTACGCGATGGTCGGGGACTCCGACGACGATATAGAGGGGGCGGCGCAGGTCGGCTGGGCGACCCACCGATACGAGGAAGACGGGTTCGGGAAGCTTCCCGAGGTTTTCTGCTGGAGCTCGGACCTCGAGTAGAGCTAACGAATACGAGTGGAGCTACCGCCCTCGAGACCTCCTCAGCGCTGAGAGTCCCGCAAGATCAGCGCTCCGATCGCCAGGGTCCGTTTCGCGACCGTCGCGATCCGAAGTACGTACGCGGTTAACATGAGGAACGGCACCAGCGTGAACGTAAACGCGATGCCGACGGCCCAGAGGACGTTCTCCGCGCCGAGGGTCGTTCCGGGGAGCGTCGAGGCGTCGACGAAGGTCAGCATCATCCCCGAGACGAGCAACGCCGGAATCGCCGCGTAGAGAATCATCCTCGAGAGGTCGATGAGTTCCCACTGGAAATACAGCGTCTTAATGTGCTCTCTGGCGGGGGCGAACATGATCAGCGAGGTTCGGAGTTCGTCGAACGCGTCGAAGTGTTCGTCCTCGAGGACGTCCTCGTAGTCGTCTTCGATCCGCTCGATCTGGAAGATCTTCCAGGCGTAGTTGTAGTCCATCGACGCGTAGACGACGTCGAAGGTGCCGAACTGGGCGCCGTCGAGTTTCTCCTGAACGGTTTCGGAGTTGCCGATGATGCTGTCGACCAGTTCGTCGACTTCGTCCTGAAGCTCCGGATCGTTCGTCGATTGCACGCGCTCTCGGACGTCTTCGGCGCGAGTCTGGGTGGCACCGACGATGTCCCGAAGGAACGTCGACGGATCCGCGGGCGCGGGTTTCCCGACGAGTTCCTTGACGTAATCCCGAAAGTCCATCGTCTCGCTCATTCGGGTTCGTTGTTCGCCCAGCGGGCCGTTCTCCTGGGAGACGATCAACTGGCTGATGGTGACGACGAGGGTGACGCCGGTGATGAGCGCGCTGACCATCGAGGAAAACAGCGACTCGATGACGCCGCGGTCCTCGAGCAGATCCGAGAGCGTCGGGTCGGCGAGGGCGCCGAGCATGAACAGCACGAAAAAGGTGGTAGAGAGGACGGCGGTGACGAGCAGTCGATTCGCGCCGACGAGCAGCCAGAGCTTGAGCCGGCTTTCGTCGGCCCGCTCGCGCATCGTATCCTGTGTACTGACCTGATCGTCGCTCATTGACTCTCTCCCGCGAGTCGGTTTCCGTTATCGTTACCGCGAACGGGACGCTTGAACACGAGGAACTTCGTTCCGCCGCCGCTGTAGTCGATCGTGTCGACGAACTCCCACCCCTCGCTCCCGTACTCGTTCAACAGGTCTTCCGGATCATCGGCCTCTTCTCTGGTGGCCCCTCGAGGCGGTCGGGCCGTCTCGTATTCCCATATCGTCTCCGCATTCGATGTCATGGGCACTCTATCACGAAATCACGGAAAACGATTGGCCCTGTATGTGTCGTCTGCGACGGCACCGACTGGCCGTCCGTCACGTCAACGAATCAGCGGACCCATTTCAACTCACGAGTCGTCATTCCGATACTGTCATCTCTATACGCTACTTAATTTGTCCCTCTGTATATTTATCAAAAATATAAAATATCAACCGGACGGCAACCAGAATTCAACTGTCATGCGAGACACGACAAGTATGCTGAACCGACGGCAATTCGTAATCGGAACTGGCGCGGCGGTAACGGGCGGCGCTGTCACATCATCGACCGGTATCGCGGCAGCGGAAGACAGTGAGTGCTGGGATCGGAGCGGTGCTGACGGCGCGGATCCGAACGCTCGCGACGACCGTGCGACGGTCATCGCCCACCGAGGGTTCGCCGGTGCGTATCCCGAAAACACCGTCGGGGCGTTCGAACTCGCGACTCAAGGTGGAACCGACGATGCCGCCAATCGGCGACGGGCTGATTGGGTCGAACTCGACGTCTATCCGACGCTCGAGGGCGATATCGCTGTGTTTCACGACACCGAATTGGACGACCTGACCGATATCGAGGGCGCGGTCTACGAGACGCCCGCGGAAACGGTGTTCGAGGCGGAGGTCCTCGAGAGCGGGCAGACAGTCCCGTCACTGGACGAAGCCATGGACGCCATTCCGGCCGAAACGGGGGTCAATATCGACCTAAAGGAGGGGTCTCCGGACGTCCAGTTCGGTCGAGTCGAGGACCCGGCGACCGAACGGGAGGAGTGGGAATGGCTCGAGACGGTCGTCGAGATCGCGACCGACTACGAGAACGAACTCCTGTTCTCGACGTTCTGGGAGGGCGCTCTCGCAACTCTGACGGAGATCGCTCCCGACGTTCCGGTCGCTTACCTCCTCTCGGCCTCAATCGAGGAGGGGATCGCAGTAACCGACGAGTACGACGTTGATGCGATCAATCCGCCGCTTGACATGATCTGTAGAACTCCGTTCTTCGACGACGGCGCGTACGAATCGATCGATCTCATCGCCGAAGCGCACGACCGGGATCTGCCGGTCAACGTGTGGACGATCAACACGTGGTACGAGGCAGAACGGCTTCTCGAGGCGGGCGTCGACGGACTCATCCTCGACTACTCCGAGATCGTCCGCTGGGGCGCGCTCGAGCGGTACTGACGGATCATCGGAGTCGCGCCACCGACGGATGACGGTGCCGTTCACGAGTTCTCGACGTGGTTTCGCCCCGATCGCTCGTCCGCTTCCGGTGGAACAAACACGTTCGAGGCCGAACCGCTCGGTATGACTGTCGTCGATCTCACGCGAAAACTGGCCTCCATCCCGAGCCACGAGGACGAGACTGCGGCGGGTGATTTTCTCGAGGAGTGGCTTCGAGCCGAAACTGACGCGGCGGTGACCCGAGACGAGGCGGGGAACGTCATCGCACGAAAGCGCCGGAGAGGTGTCGGACTGGACGAACGATTTTCGAGCAGTGCGGTCGACGGTACCGATAGCCTCGAGCCCGAATCGCTCGCGTTCGTCGGCCACCACGATGTCGTCCCTCCGGACGAGTCCCAGGTCGCAGACGGCGAGTACGTCGTCGAGGAACGCGACGGCAGAATCTACGGCCGCGGAGCCGCGGACATGAAAGGAGCCGTGGCCGCCGCGGCGATCGCGTTCCGGGACTGTGACCTCGGGTCGGCCTCGGGCGGCTATTTCGACTCGAGTACCGACTCTGATTCGAGCAGTGACTCCAACTCGAGCGCCCACGCTGACGCCGACGCTCGCCCCGGCGAACTCGTCTTTGCGAGTTTCGTCGGCGAGGAGGTCGGCGGGACGGGCGCTCGCCACGCGATCGAAAACGGCTTCGCCCCCGATTACGCCGTCGTCGGCGAAGGGTCGACGAACTACTCCGGGCCGGACGTGACAGATGTCGCCGTCGCCCACAAGGGCCGGCGCGCGAGTACGATCACCGCCCGCGGAGCCGCCGCACACGCGAGTGAACCCGAGGCGGGAGAGAACGCAATATACCGCGCCGCGGATGCCGTCGATGCGATTCGGGACCTCGAGGTCCCAACCCTCGAGGTCGCAGGGGACCAACTCGCCGGGAGCTTGGTCGTCACCGAAATCGACGGCGGGTCGGCGTGGAACGTCGTCCCCGAGGTGTGTACGATCACGATCGACGAGCGCACGGTTCCGGGCGAACGGGCGGCCCTCGAGACCGTCGCGGACCGCGAGGGCGTCGAGTGGACGATCGACCAGGATCTCCCGCCGATGCAATGTGGTGATCACGCATTCGCCGAGGTCGTCCTCGAAGCCGCGGACCGGTCCCAATCAGGCGTTCCGGAACTCGTGACGAAACCCCATGCGACGGATGCGGGCTGGCTCTCCCAGGCCGGCACGGAGTGTGTGATCTGTGGCCCCTCCGAACCCGGCGAGGCACACACGAAGACCGAAAGCGTCTCGATTTCGGTCCTCGAGCGCTGTCTCGAGACCTACCGACGAACTGCGGAACAGTTGATCTGAGTCCGGATTCGAACGCGCCCCACAAGAGTTCGGTCTTCGGGTCTGGCGACGCTGCCAGCGGTGGACTTACGAGCCTCCGGACTGTCAGTTCGGTTAATGGATTCCGGAGGCAACGACCTCGAGCGGACCCGCCGCCGCGAGCGCGCGGATCGGGGCGAGTTACCGACACAGGGTGGCTCCGAACCGACTGAAACGCCCGATTCGGGGACCGATCGGCCGAAAACCAAGGGAATGACGAACGGCGGTTCCGACACGGACGATGTCACGGAGACCGACGCAGACGAATCCGGCGACTCCTCGAGTTCTCGAGGCTGGAGCTGGCGGATCGCGATGGCGTTGCGTAACGGAGCCTTCGTCTTGCTCCCGGTCGGCTTCATCGGTCTCACGGTCACCGATACGTGGCTCACCCCCGAGGAGTCGCCGTACTCGCTGGTCTTCGCCGGCGGGATCATCTGTGCCATCGCCTCGATTTATCTGGCGATCTACCAGCACGAGATCGACGACTGAGAACGAAACGCTATCCCACTTTTTGCTCTCCGGAACCCGGACGTTGATGGGTCCGGCTCGAGTACCCCATTCTAATGGCAACGGATCAGACACAGACGACTGACGCGGCCGAGGCCTACGGCCGCCTCGAGGAACGCGTCGAGCGGATTTCGAACGTCGGCAACGCCGCGGGCATCTTGCGCTGGGATCAGGAAGTCATCATGCCCGAAGCGGGGACGCCGGCGCGGGCGAAACAGCTCTCAACGCTGTCCTCGCTCAGCCACGAACTGCTGACCGCCGAGGAGACGGGACAGCTTCTCGAGGAGTTAGAAGCCGTGAGCGACGAACTCTCCGGGGATCAGCGGGCGGTCGTCCGCGAGGTTCGCCGGACGCACGACCGCGCGATGAGCGTCCCACAGGAGCTCGTCGAAGAAATCTCGGAGACGACTTCCAACGCGCACCCAACGTGGACCCAGGCCCGCGAGGAAGACGACTTCGAGCAGTTCGCGCCGACTCTGGAGACACTCGTCGAACTCAAACGTGAGTACGCCGAACACATCGATCCCGACGCGGACCCATACGCGGTTCTGTTCGCGGAGTACGAACCGTACCTCGACCTCGAGACCGCAGAGGAGATCCTCGAGCGATTGCGGGACGAACTCGTGCCGTTGATCGAGGCGATCGACGACAGCGATGCTGCCCTCGCGACCGCCGCCTTCTCCGGGCAGTTCGACGACGACGATCAAGAGGCGCTGGCCCGTGACGTCCTCGACGCGCTGGGCTACGACTGGAGCCGCGGTCGACTCGACACCGCGCCGCATCCGTTCTCCTCGGGGACCCAGTTCGACGCCCGGGTTACGACCCGCTTCGACGAGGAGGACCTGCTTGGCTCGATCACGTCGGTCATCCACGAGTTCGGCCACGCCAACTACACCATCGGCCTGCCCGACGAGGAGTACGGCACGCCGCTTGGCGAATCGCGGGACCTCTCGGTCCACGAATCCCAATCCCGTCTCTGGGAGAACCACGTCGGGCGCTCCCGGCCGTTCTGGGAGCACTTCCTCCCGACGGCTCGAGAGCGGTTCCCCGAACTCGAGGAGGTGTCCCCGCGGGAGGCCTACGAGGCCGCGAATCAGGTGTACGACGACAACCTGATTCGGGTCGAAGCCGACGAGTTGACCTACCACCTCCACATCGTGATCCGCTTCGAGATCGAGCGCGCGCTCATCTCGGGCGACCTCGAGGTCGAAGACGTTCCCGAGGTCTGGAACGACAAGTACGAGGAGTACCTCGGCGTGCGACCCGAAACCGACGCCGAGGGCTGTCTGCAGGACATCCACTGGAGCCACGGCTCGTTCGGCTACTTCCCGACCTACTCGCTTGGCTCGGTCCTGGCCGCACAGCTGTACGCGGCCGCGGAGGACGAGCTGGGAGATCTCGACGACCGCACTCGAGACGGCGAGTTCGACGACCTGAACGGCTGGCTCCGCGAGAACGTCCATGCCCACGGCAAACGCTATACGACGCCCGACCTGATCGAGGAAGCGACGGGCGAGTCGTTCACGGCCGACTACTTCCTCGAGTACGTCGATTCGAAGTACGGCGCGCTGTACGATCTCGAGTAACCTGTCTTCGTTGAGTTAGGTAGACTCCACCGAGCTCATCCGTTTTTGCTGAATTTGTCGGGAAAAGGTACAACTCGTTTCCCCTCGAGAGCGTACCCATGACGCCTGATCGACACGCTCAGGAGCCGACCGCGGACACCAAGGAATCGTCCACGGAAATCGACGGATCGGCCGCCAGACTCGAGGGACAGACGGTGATCGTCACCGGAGCGAGCGCGGGAATCGGAGCGGCGACGGCTCGAGCGCTCGCGGCTGAGGGTGCGAACGTCGTCCTCGCGTCCCGGAGCGAGGACCGACTCGAGGAGTTGGCGGGCGAACTCGAGGGCGACCACGACGTTGAAACGCTCGTCGCACCGACGAACGTCCGAGAGGAGTCTCAAGTTGACTCGCTCATCTCGGAGACCGTCGACCGCTTCGGCGGGATCGACGTGCTGGTGAACAATGCGGGTCTCGCTCGCGGGAGCGCCGTCGAGGACCTCGAGACCGAGGCGTTCGAGACGATGCAGGAGACCAACGTCGAGGGCGTCTTCTACGCGACGCGGGCAGCGATCCCCCACGTTCGAGAGCGCGACGGCCACCTGATCTTCGTCGGGAGCTTCGCGGGGCAGTATCCCCGTCCGTTCAACCCCGTCTACGCGGCGACGAAATGGTGGGTTCGGGGATTCGCCAAAAGCGTCGCCGCACAGGTCGGTGACGACGATATCGGCGTCACGATCGTCAATCCCTCCGAAGTTCGCTCGGAGTTCGAGACGACCGACGGCGACACCTTCGCCGAGCGCTTCGATCCCGACGAGGCGACCGAGCCGCGGGAGATCGCCGAGGCAATCGCCTTCGCGGCGACGCGCGAGTCCTCGAGCGTGAGCGAGATCGACCTCTTCAGGCGGGACAAGTTCAGCGGCTTTTGAGCCGCTCGCTCGAGTCGATCGCTTCGAGCGTCGTACTCCCCCCGCTAAAACGGGGTTGGATGTGCCGGGTATACACTCTCGAGCGGAGCCCCCTAGGATCGTCCCATGAAAGTACCAATTCCGGGCTTCAAGGGGGTCTACTACGACACAAGCGCCGAGAACACGGCTGCGACGGTCGCGCTAACGGCCGCCGGGCGGCGAGCGCCGAAACCCCACGGCTACGCCGTCCAACTGCTGCCGTACCTGTGGTCGTTCGATGTCGACTTGCAGGAGGTTCCGAACAACCACCCCATTCAGTATCTCCATCCGGAGGGTGCACAGAGTCTCGCCGAACTCGCGGACGACCACGCCGGGCGCGCCGCCGGCACCGACTTCGAGACCGTTCTGCGATTCGTCTGGGAGGTAAACGCGGAAACCGAGGCCGCGGCCAAGCGCGTCTTCGGACGCGACGACCCGTCGAAGGACGGAACTATCATCGAAATCGAAGACGGCACCGTCGACGTCGACGGTAACGAACTCGAGACCGACGAATTCGATATCGATGAGGAAGCCAACGAGTTCGACACCGACGAGGAGTCCGGCAAGCGGTAGATCGCTCTCGAGGAGCGAAGCTGTTTGGTAGTAGCCAATTACGCCCGAAGCCACCTCGAGCGACTCCGTTTTTAATCTTCCAGCCCGACTAGCCAGTTATGCGAATCGTCACGACCCTTCCGTCGGCGACCGAGATCGTTTCCGCGCTCGATCTCGAGCCGGTCGGGGTTTCCCACGAATGCGATTATCCACCGTCAGTACGGGACATTCCGTCGATTACGGCCTCGAGCGTCGACGTCGACGCCGCGAGTTCCGAGATCGACCGACAGGTGCTCGAGTCGGTGGCGGACGGCGACGGCGTCTACGACGTCGACCTCGAGACGCTCGCGGAACTCGACCCCGATCTCGTCCTGACCCAGGGGATCTGCGACGTCTGTGCGGTCGACGAGGTGGTGATCGAGGAAGCCGTCGAGCATATCCCCGCCGAGCCGGCGGTGCTGACGACCGACCCCCACACCGCGGGTGACGTTCTGCACGATATCGAGCGCGTCGGCGAGGCAACGGGTCGCGGTCGGCGAGCGAGTACGGTCGTCAATGGCCTCGAGAACCGAATCGAATCGGTTCGATCCCGAACGCGGGAGGGCCTCGCCGATGCGGGTTCGCGTCCCCGCGTCGCCATCTTCGACTGGACCGATCCCGTCATGATCGCCGGCCACTGGACGGCCGAACTCGTCGAGTGGGCCGGGGGCTCCTACGGACTGGCCGATCCCGGCGAGCGCTCGAGACCCCGCGAGTGGGAGGAGATCCGCGCGTATGATCCCGAGGTTATCGTCGTTGCTCCTTGCGGATTCGACCTCGAGCAGACGGCCGCGAACCTCGAGGATCTGACGGCTCTCGAGGGGTGGGCGGAGCTTTCGGCCGTCAAAGCGGGGCAAGTCTGGGCGATGGACGGCAATCACTACCTCAACCGACCCGGCCCGCGGCTGGTCGACACGCTCGAGGCGCTCGCCCAGATTATTTCGCCCGACCCATTCGAGGGATCGCCCGAGGAATCAGTTGCACTGCCGCTCGAGCGCCTCGAGGGAGTTCCGGCGTGAGTCGCTACTCATGAACGAAATCGGTTTTCTTCGAGACGAATGATCGAACTCCCAGCCGACATCCGCGAGGAAATCGTGGCGGCCGCTCGAGCCGGCGTGCCGGACGAAATCTGTGGCGTTCTGGGCGGGTCGTTCGGCGTCGACGAGAGTCGCGTCCGATCCCATTACCCCGCCGAAAACGCCGCCCGGAACACCCGGACGCGGTACCGACTCGATCCCGAGGAACAGCTCGAGATTTTCGATCAACTGGAAGCGCGGGGCGAAGAAATCGTCGGGTTCTATCACTCCCACCCGCGCGGCCCGCTCGAGCCGAGCGAGACGGACGCGGCGTGGGCGACCTGGCCCGATCGGTCGTATCTCATCGTCTCGCTTGAGGCGGACGGTTCGGGTGACGACGGCGGGGAGTCGAATGGGGATGACGACTTGACCGGTGAGGGCGACTCGAGCGCTGACGACACGCGGCGAACACGGCTCGGTTCCTGGCGATGGCGCGACGGAGCCGACGCCAAAGCTCCTGACGCCGAAGTTATTGATGGTAGTGTATCTGACGATAAGAATGGGTCCAGCGACAGGGGTGAGTTCGGCGACGAGGGATACTTCGAGCGCGAACGGATCGTCCTCGAGTGAGCTTTCTCGGGATCTCGCGCTGTTTCGGACCGGTTCGTCCCGATATCAGAGTTCTGCGATCGTAATGCCATCCGGTTGGAGCACGACTCCCACGCTGTCGATTGGCCCCTGGAAGACTTCCGAGTGCGAGGCGACATCGTCGACGCCGACGCCGACCTCGAACTGACCGCCGTCGGGGAGCGACGGGAACTCCCGCTGTTCGCCGTCCGCGAGCTGGAGATCCTCCTGAAAGACGACGCCGTTGGCGTCCTTTACCTGTATTCGAACCGTCGAGTCCCTCGGCAGTCCGTTTTCGACGATGACCGATCCGCCGCCGCCGACAACACCCTGGACGGT
Source organism: Halostagnicola sp. A-GB9-2 (assembly GCF_030068615.1). Classification (GTDB taxonomy): domain Archaea; phylum Halobacteriota; class Halobacteria; order Halobacteriales; family Natrialbaceae; genus Halostagnicola. Next base: position 67,296 of record NZ_JASJOC010000003.1, read on the forward strand.
ACTCTGAACGGTCGATTTCGCCGTCGCGATGCGGCGTTTGAACGCCTGCGGATCATCCCGGTATTTGAGAGCAATAACGCCGATCACCAGGAGTCCGAGAAGCAAGAGCGGGAGCGCCAACGACGAGAGTCGATCGAGGAGCGACGTTCCGGAGACGTTGATCTCTGCGCTTCCTTCGGCGGACTCGCCCGCGGTCGCAGTTTCGTTGTTCGCCGTCATTCCAAACCCGTACTCACCGTCTTCTTCGGGCGGGTCGATATCGGCCGAGACCGTTTCAGACTCGTCGGGGTCGAGCGTCACGTTCTTCTCGGTGACCAGTTCTCCGTCCAGCGTGAACTGGATGGTCTGGGTGTCCGGAATCTCGCCCGTGTTCGTTACGTTTCCGCTCATGGTGAGCCCCGATCCGGCGTCGTCCGCTCCCTCGAGTTCGACGGTTTCGATCTTGAACATTGGACGATTCGTCGTCGCCGTCTCGCTCGAGTCATCCGTCTCCGCCGTCACCTCGATCTGGGAGGAGGCGTGATCGGTCGGTTCGAAGGTAAATTCCGCCTCGATCGTTTCGGATGCGTTCACCGATAGTTCCCGGGATTCGCTTCCATCCGATTTCACACTGGCCGGATCGTCGACGGACACCGTGACGTTCACCACCTCCGGCGTGTCGCCGTCGTTTTCGATCTCGACTATCGCCTCGAGGGATTCGTTCGACGCGAACGGATCGTTCACGCTGACATCGGTCGTAACCGCTCGAGCGAACTCGACCGTGTCACTCCGGCCGGGCGTTTCGACAGTTACGCTCGTCACCGGAACGGTATCCTCGTCGAGTTCCGTCGCGAACGTCACGTCCGTCGGCGCGCCGTCCTCGACCGTCACGTTCGTTTCGTTCGCGACCGAACCGTCGACGAGGAACGTCGTCGGAACGACGGTTTCGCCGTCCGGAACGTCCCCGTGGTAGTCGATTTCCGTCTCGACCTCGAGTTCTTCGGAGAGGTTGGCTGCCGGCTCGTTGGTGATGTTTGCGGACATGCTCTCGTTGTGCTCTTCCTGAGAGACGAGGGGAACGTCGGTTCGTTCCACATTTGAGTCCCCTGGAACTTCGACTTCGATGTCGAGTGCCGAGCCGTCGTCGCTGCTCGTCTCGTAGACGAACTCCTCGCTCGTCGTTTCGGTGGGAACGAGATTCAGAGCCGTCGATTCTTGTTCCTCGCCATCGACCGAGAACGTCGCCTCCCGATAGCCAAGGTCCAGTTCACCGAACCGCTCGAACTCGGCTTCGACCACGAGATCTTCGCCCTCGATCGGTTCGTTCGTCTCGAACTCCGTGATCGCGATTTCGGCCTCGGTCACGTTGATCGATTCCGTGAACTGCTCGCTGTCGAGATCGAATCGGAGCTCGTCTATTTGGTGGTCTCCCTCCTCGAGGTTGCGTTCGAACGTTTCAGGGCCGGCTGATTCACCACCAGGTATGTTGAACATCTCTACTCCACCAATCCGTACATTATCGTAACTTCCGTCGGTATCGACGCCATAGAGTTTCCCCCCAGTTTCTGTATCATCGTAACCGACGTTCGTCACCTCAATGTTGGCCGAGAGCCGTTCTCCCTCGGAAATATTATCGGTGCCGTCGAATTCGACCACGAACTCACTCTCATCGTAGTGTTCGTATTCTACTAGCGTTCCATCAGCTTCGGCTGACACAGGATCCCCGTTTTCGTCTTCGGCCTGGATGGTCCCATCGTCGCCAACGAATAGTTCCTGGCCACCGTTTTCGCCGGATGTTACCATTGTCGTCCCGTCATTGGATATTTCGACCGGATCACCGTCGACAGTGACTGGAACATCGCTTTCTATCTTTGCCACCCCTCCGCTAAAAATTCTAACGGGCTCTCCATCGGCCGTTATTGTTGGCTCAACTGGTGTTTCTTCAGCGCTTGCCTGTTCACCAGGTATCACGTTCCCATGAAACGTCACGACGATATCGGGATCGTCATAATCCGAGTCGTCGAAGGTAGATTCAGCGAGCATTATCTCAGTCTGAGTCTCGTTTCCATCGGAAAGTGATCCCCACGACTTGAGGTCGCCAGCGGTGTCACTATCTGCCGCTCCCACGGTCACGCCAGCCCCCAGTCCGAGGACCAGTCCACAGAGAACGACACAGAGCACGGTTAGTGCTGGCAAGATAGTGCGAGTCCCTCGAGTAAAAACAGTCCAACCCGGGTGCGTCCGAAATCGGAAACACGTCTGTAAAGAGAGGTACCTATCGGAACTGACTAGCGAGTGCGAGAGCGGATTCGTTTTCATCCAAACGACACCAATCGTATGTTTCAAACTGTTTGGATGGGGTATTGAAATACTCTCTGGGCGATTATTATATTATAATTGATATGTTGGGCTCGGACGGCCAACGCGCTTTTCACGTAGTTGGTACTACGCTGACGTATAGATGTCACGGGAAGCCGGCTCTCCCAGTAGGGACGCCGACGACGATCGCGAGTTGGAGTTCGATTCCGGATCGTCACGAACAACGCGAACGATGCAGTCGAGACGCACGACTCGATCGGATCGAACGTTCAGCCGTCGCGAAGCACTTGCGACCGCCGGAACGCTGTCGTTGGGAGCGGTTGCCGGCTGTTTGAGTTCCGTTCCCGGTCTCGAGGGTAACGGCCAGGAATTGGTCGAACCGACGGACCCCGGTGACGATCCGGACGGGACTCCAGAAGAGTTCCACTACTGGCTCGAGGACAACGGGATCGCCGTCGACGAACTGTATCTCGACCAGGACGACAACAGTTTGCACCTCTTCTATGAGTCGACTGCCGAGGAGGAGATCGAGTCGAACGACGAGATCGTCATCATCATGCAGGTATACACCGACGGCCTCATCGAACACGGCTCCGATATCGAGAACCTGTTCACGGAAATCCGAGGCGGCTTCGACGGGCAGGCCGAAGGGTGGGGAATCCAGACGGAGTGGGCCGACCAGTATCTCGCCGAGGAAATCTCCTGGGAGGCGCTGTTCCAGACGATTATGCAAACCAGAGATTACGGCGGTGATGGTGAAACCGGTGACGACGATTCGCTAAACGAGAGCGATCTCTCGGAAGACGACGCCGGCGACCTTTCCGACGATGGAGACGAGCCGACCGAAGGCGAATCGAGCGACGGTACCGAAACCGAAGATGACGACGAGTCCGACGACGGGTCTACTGACGAAGATGAATTCGACGACGGAAGCGATTCGACGACAGATTCGGAAGGGAACGAAACCGATGCAGAATGACGTTTCGAGCTGTGTTCGGGCAGTTCGCCGTTCAATTGGAAATCCTAACATTCCAAGTTCGTTGAAAATCAACGGAAACAGTAAGTACAGGTGGGGGAGATAGTTGGCCATGCATCGGATGGTGGGACATTCCCCTCGAGGAAGGTGAAAACGCAACAATGACGCTATTCGAACTCGAGCGGAACGCGGAATTCGAGAAACTCGTCGAGCATCTCGAGACGAGCTCGAATCCCAAGGTACGGAGCCGAACGGCGGAGATACTCGGTAGTCTCGAATCCGAGGAAGCCGACAGTCGGTTTCCGAGACAGGATATCGTCGACGCGCTGGTGGCGGCGGCGAACGACGACGAGAGCCAAGCCGTACGCGCCGCCGCGATCGACGCCCTCGACCAGTACGGACAGGAGGCTCTAGAGCAACTTATCGGGGAGATTATCGGCCAGAAACTCGACGACGTTGCGGAGTGGAAAAAGGCCCAGGCGCTCGCACAGAGCCTGAACGACGATCGACCAGAACTGCGGATGGCCGCGGCGACCGGCCTCGGCCGGATCGGCGAGGACAACGTCGTGGGGCCGCTGGTCAACCAGTTGAACGACCCCAGCGCGAGCGTGAGAAAACGCGTCGCTCGAGCCTGCGGTCGCATCGGGGCCGCAGAAAGCGTTCCCGGGCTCTCACAGCTCCTCCATGAGGATCAGTACGACGTTCGCGTCGAGGCCGCGTACGCGCTCGCGGATATCGGGACCGACAACGCGATCCGCGAGCTCTCGAGTGTCACCGACGCTGAGGACGAGACCTTGCGACGGATCGCCGTTGACGCGCTGGGACGGCTCGGAAGCGTCGAGGCGGTCGCACTCCTCGCGGAGGCGTTGCGCGACGACTCCGAGACGGTTCGCCGGACGGCGATGTTCTCGTTGGTGCAGTTGCTCTCTGAAGCCCCGGCGGATGCGAGCCATCAGGTTCGCGAAAAGATCGTCGGCGAGTTAGAGCAGGCCAACGCGAGCGAATCGGTCCAACCGTTGGTCGACATCTTAGAGCAGAGCACGGAGACCGCCCAGCGCCGGAACGCGGCCTGGTTGCTCGGTCGGGTTGCGGATACCGAACATCGGAGCGAGGCACAGGACGCGTTGATCGAGACGCTGGGCGACGAGGATACGATGACCTCGAAGTTCGCCGCGACGAGTCTCTCGATGCTCGACGGAAACGGGTTAGAAAAGCGTCTGCTCGATCTCGTCGAAAACGGCCATGTCGACGTGGAGACCCGCGTCAAGGCGCTTTTCGTCCTCGGAAAGGTCGGCGGCGATCCGTCGCGCAAACGGCTTTCTGGATTCGTCGATCGAGTAGAGAACGACCGACTGCGCAAGCGCGGTTTCTCCGCGCTCTCGAAACTCGGCGGTGTTGGCGCACCGACCGGTGACTTCGCATGAGCAAATCCGAGACGAAACTCGCCGACGTGACGGGCCAGTTCACCCAGGTCGTCAAGGAGGGCCGGAAGCTCTCCGATACCGACTGGTCGAACGGCCGAATCGTCCTCTCGAACAAGCGATTGGTGATCGCGAGCAACAGCGGGAAGCAAACGATCCCGCTGGGGAAAATCCAGTCGATCCGCGGCCGGTACGACGTCAACCAGACGATCGCGAAAGTCTCGGACTATATCAGCATCAACGCCGGCCAGAACGTGTTTCTGGTCTCGATGGGCGAGGTCGAGGCGTTCGAACTGCAGATCCAGAAGGCGATCCTGGACGGCGAAATCGTGCTGGTCAAACACCCCGCGGTGAAAGGCGGAGTGGTTCAGGACTCCTCGTGGAAGAAAGCCCGCGTCAAGATCAATGAGGGCGTCGCGAACTTCGCCGTCGAGAACGGCAACTTCGTCCAGATCGAAGTCGACGACGTCGGCACCGTCGAAAACGACGAACGAGGGGTTCGCGGACAGCAACGGCCGGTTATCGAAGCCGAACACACTGAAGAGGGCACCAGCGTCCAGACGTACCTCTCGGGCGGCGGGCAGAACTGCGCGATACTCAAGTCCGTTCTCGACCGGGGTGCCGAAAAGAACGCCTCCCAGATCGACCTCTCGAGTCAGGAACAGGAGGTGCTGATGGCGATTTACTCGGGCGTCTCGCCGTTCGAGGTGCCGGAATTTCTCGATATCGACACTGACGACGTCGAGGAGATGTACGAGCGGATGATCGAACTTGATGTCTTAGAGGAGGTCCGTGTTCGCCGCGAGGTCGCGTTGAAACCGCGCGGCCGGAACATCGCGAGCGAGTCGATGAACAGCAAGTAGCGGACGCGGTTGCGTTCCGCCTCGAGCTGTTCTCGGTCACTCTTCTTTCCACTCGCCGGGCTCCGTTCCGTGTATCTCACCCTTGGCCTTTCGCGCGTTCGGCCACTTCGCGAGCACGACGAGACCGAGATAAAAGAGTCCGAGCAACCCGGCGACCGCAGTTCCCGGAATGCCCGGCAACTCGGCCGCTTCCGTCCACTGGGCTTCCGGGGTGAACAGTGTCACTTTCGCGACCCACGCCATGCCGAGCACCGCGAACAGGAGCCCGTAGATGCGCCGTACGCGTCGGGACAGCGCCTCGATCTCGGTGACTTTGAACGTCGGGGAGCGCAGATCTTCACCCAATTCTTCGCGCCACCGGGGATGTTCGACGCCGGTCGGATCGAGGGCGTTCGCGAAGACGTTTTCCTGGAAAAAGCGCACTCGAGATCGGTAGACGTCGTAGAACCGATACCGTCGAACTTCGAACGAGAGGAAAATCGAGAGGATGACGATGCCGACCAAAAGCAGGTACGCGGGCATATCCGGACTCGAGAAGACGACCGAAAGGAGGGCCGCCAGAACCGTGATCGCCCAGTTCGTCGTCTGGTCGATCCGATCCTGGGCGGTCGTCGCGTGGGCGACTTCGCCTCGGTAGTAGTGGGGCAGGGCACCGAGAAGCGATTCCGCGTCGCCCGCGATTTCGGCGGCGATTTCCTCGTCTTCACGCTCGAGCGGTTCGTTGTCGCGGTGGTCGTCGGGCATACGATTCGGTTCGGTACGGACGGCCAAAATCCCGTAGCGGAACTGTGAGGAGTCGGAACTGTCTGCTCTTCGGAGACGCTCTGTAAGGGATACTTATCTCGAGGAACTGACGTTCGTCGATCTACAGCCGGAATAAGCGAGTGCCTCAGGATTGTCCGAAAATCGAAAATTCTCGAACGGCTAGACCCCCGGCGATTCACGGGTCGCTGAGTGTGACGTATCGAACGGGACACCCCTCGTTTTCAGTGAACGAACTCTTTTAGTGTTTGAACTATCGTTCAGAAGACATTCCAGCTTCATCTAGCTTCGACCGAATTCGGTCTTCGATGTCGGTTGGATGTGACTGCAATGACTTTTGTTCGTCGGGATGGAGAAGGACCGTTGCCATCTGTCAGTAGACAACTGGCTCGATAACGACGTGTTTGTGCTTGAGAACTGGCCGCTTTGGCTCACAGTTCCCATCCCCTTCATATTCGACGACGTCGAGTGTCGCGAGTCGTCGAATATCCTTGCTCACACGTTCTTCTCGGAGCCGATAAACTCAAATAAATGAGACAGAGATTCCTTTTCACAATGAATCGAAGACCCCTTCTCGCCAGCGCTGGGACGGTGTCCCTCGCAGGTCTTGCAGGTTGCTTGGGCCTTGCTGGACTCGACGAGCATTCCTCGGAACCGGGCGGTGTCGAACAAAGCGTGCTCGAGGAGACGGAGTACGAAAGCGTCGGTATCGAGGAGATACCCGTCGAAGAGGAGGTTGATTTGCTACTTTACGAAGAGAGCGTGTCCGTCACCAATCAGCTAACCGAATACGAAAAATCGGTTGATATGGGACCGCTCGGCGACCGGCGCGGTGCCGTCTTTCTCGTGCTTACGACGCCACAGGTGAGTGTCTTCGGTCGAGAGTTCAATCCCGTCGAGGAGATGGATGCCGAAGAGTTAGTCGAACTCGTCGAAGATAACTACGATGACATCAGTAATATCTCACGCGAGGAAGACGATGCCATCACTATTCTCGATCAGGACACGATGCAGTCGCGATTCAGTGCCGACGCGCGATTTGACGGGGAGGATGTCGATGTCTATCTTCACGTGACTGAAGCGATCGAGAGCAACGACGATCACCTCGTGACTATCGGTGTCTATCCGGAGCCGGTGCGGATCGCAGAGGAAGAGAACGTGCTCACGCTTATGGAAAGTGTCATCGAAGAATTCGATGCGGCGGACGGTGGGGCGTCTACCAACGAGTCGGGTGACGAAGCGAACGGCGACACTCACGAGGACGATATAGCAAATGATGACGACGTTGACCTTTGAGACCGTTATCGGGCCGTCCAATGGGGTTCTGCGATTCTCTGGGCGCTTCCTGTTGTCTACGGAATCGTCACCGGTTTCTCGTCGCGATCGGCGGTTTGGGTTGGGGAACTCGGTGAGGAGGGGTTCCGGATCCGCCTAAGAGAACGCTATTTATTGTTCTAAGTTGATATTTGAATCAGTCAACTCTCTCAAATGGGCAATATCATTACTTATAGGGCTTATGGCCCCATTCAATTGAAAGTTCCTGTCTTTCGAATATTTTATACGAAGCTCTTCACACAGTGGTCGTATGGACGTTCGCGTAGGGGTAATCGTTTTTCTCGTAATGGGTGCGGCCGTGGTGGGTGGACCGACCGTGACTGCAGACGCCGCCCAATCAGATCCACTGGTCTCACAACCCGAGGACATCGACACAGACGAAGTCAGAATGAATATCGCGGTCGAATCCGATGGATCGGCTGAGTGGACGATCGAACTCTGGGTTCACCTCGACGATGCCGAGACGGTCGATGCGTTCGAATCGCTCGAGGACGATATCGACGAGGACCCAGCCGCACACACACAGGAGTTCGCAGACCGGATCGAGGCCACGGTCGACGGGGCAAGTGCGACAACGGAGCGGGAGATGTCGGCGAACGACTTTCACATCGAGACTGATCGTCAATCGTTCGCACGCGAGTACGGCGTTATCAGCTATTCGTTCCAGTGGACAGGCTTTGCCGCCGTCGAAGCTGAACGATTACACGTCGGTGATGCGATCGACGGAATAAACATCGACGACGGAACGCGATTGTTGATCGAATGGCCCGAGGAACACGAACCCGAGTCGATTTCTCCTGATCCAGACGATCAACGCCACCAGGCAGCGCTTTGGCACGGGGACGAAACCGACTTCATCTCCGGCGAGCCGAGTCTCGTTGTCTCGCCCGCCGACGATGGACTGAACACCATAGTCGCCGCAGTCAGTGTTGGGGTCGTCGGTGTGGTCGTGGTCGGTATCGGCTGGTGGTATCGAACTCGTCAAGGCGAGTCCGAGCAAGCGGTTATCGACAGCGCGCCAGCTGAATCTGCAGATGAGACGTCCGATAGCTCGGACCCCAGTAGCGAACCATCGACCCTCCAACCGGAACTCATGAGCAACGAGGAGCAACTCCTGCATTTGCTCGAGGAAAACGGTGGGCGAATGAAACAACAAGCGGTCGTGGAATCCCTCGAGTGGACGGACGCAAAGACGAGCAAAGTCGTGAGTGGGTTGCGAGAGGAGGGGACCCTCGAGTCGTTCCGACTCGGTCGTGAGAACGTGCTTTCGTTTCCCGATGAGGGTGAGGAGGTGTCGACCGACCAATCGACGTGATGGTTTGTGGTATCTCGTTGTAGATCCTGATATACGATTGATGGATAGGGGAGAGCACCGTCCGTCTGGCGGAATCGCCAGCAGGCGGCGGGACGAAAACCGAGTTAAACCGTCGAAAACGTCGTTGAACCGCCGATAGTATCGTGATAGTCTATTAGTGGAGACTGTCTGGGGTTGAGTACAATGAGCAAAATCACACCGATCGTGCTGGCCGTGGCACTCGTTGTCTCGCTGGCTGTACTACCACTGGGGGCGGCGGGAGCCCTTGCGGATGATTCCGATCAAAGTGCACAGGACGCACAGGAACCGAACGAATCCATTGCCCCCGGAGAACGGCTAAACGGCGTTATCGGAGTGCAGGAGGCCGAGGTCGACGCTGAGGTCTCGGATCGCGCGTACGGTATCAAGATTGCGAGCGCTCAGACCAACGAAACGAAAGCGGCCGTTGTTGGCGAGCAACTTGCTGATGTTGACGAACGACTTGCGTCCCTCGAGGAGCGACAGGAATCACTTGAAGCGGAGCGTGAGGCTGGGAACATTAGCGAGGGAGAGTACCGGGCCGCAATTGCGACAATCGAAGCGGAAACCCGAACCGCCGACCGACTGGCTAACAGTACGGCGACCAATGCAAGCGAAATCCCAGCGGACACACTCGAAGAACGCGGTATCAACACCAGCGCTATTCAGGAACTCAGCGACCGTGCGAACGAGCTTAGTGGGCCAGAAACGGCTGAAATCGCACGATCAATCGCTGGCAATTCGGTTGGTCACTCGGTTGTGAGTGATCGGGCCCCAGGCGGTCCAGTCGACGCTCCGAACGAGGGCGTCGACGGGAACGAAACGCCAGACGCAGCCGGGAACCCGGCTGGTCTGGAACGAGAAAACGGCACTAATGACACTGCTTTTGCTGGCCCCGGGAACGGAGCTGCTGAAGAAACTCCCGGAGAGCAGGCCGAAGATAGCGATGCGGACACGGTCGGAGCGGAAGACGCTGACGGGAACGAATCCACGGATGGCGGTTCTGACGGCGGATCTTCGAGTGAAGACAACAGCGGATCCGATGTATCCACCTCGGACGACAGCTCGGACACTCACCCGTCGGATAGCGGCTCTGGCAACGCGCGACCGACACTCGCCTAAATCATGCGGGGAACAGTCGCTGTGGTGGGATTGGTGTCGCTGGTTCTGTTGAGTGCAGTAGCCACACCAGTCGCCGGTTCGAGCGGCACGCAGGACATCGCCGACCCTGCAGGTAGCGAGGAGCCGTCTCTTCACGTCCAACTTTCCGATGACGGCGATGCAACAGTGACGCTCGTTTCGGTTTACGACATTACTGACTCGGACGAACGCGAGTCGTTCGAATCGATTCGAGCGGACGAGGAGACACAAGACGAACTACTCGAGCGATTCACCGATCGAATAGAAACCGTCTCGGCTGAGATCGATACGTCCGACAATATGTCGATTGCCGGGGACGAGGTCAACCTCCGGTCCGCTGACGATCGCGGTATCGTGTCGCTCTCGGTAACCTGGCACGAGTTGGCGGCTGTCGATGGTGACTCGCTCGTCGTCGACGAACCGTTTGCGAGCGGTTTCGAGACGGATCGGCCGCTCGTACTCGAGGGCCCAACAGGGTCCACACTCGAGTCGTCGACACCCGAACCGACTGTCGCGGACGGCGAACGGGCGCTGTGGGAGACGGAGACCGAACTGGACGGATTCGAAGCGGTCGTCGCTCCGGCGAGCGAGGAATCCGAGAAAGAGGTGTCCGACGGCGAGGAGACGGAGTCTGATGGGACACCCGGATTCGGCGGGGTCGTTGCAGTCGGTTCGATCGTCGTTCTCCTCGGCCTTCGGTTACGGTAACTCGAGTCGGTTTCAAACCCCTTCGGGTGTGATCTGTTTACCGAAGCGGCGGAGTCCGTCTGCACCCGCCGAGATTGTGAGAACGGGATCGTCGGAAGGGAACTACTCGAGTAGGTTCCCGCTCACCCGACAGCCACACGGACTCGCGGTGTGGTCGGCGGGACCGGTGCTGGTCACTCGAGTAACGGGTCGGCCACAGTGGGGACAGAGCGGGAACGGACAGTCCGCCGGATCCAGGTCCGTCTCGTTCGCCCAGTCGGGGGCCGAATCGGGGGCGCTCTCGAGGTCTGACTCACAATCGGTACTCGAGTCGCGCTCGGAGTCGCTCACGTCGAAACCACCCGTGGACCGTCGGCGGTGACGACCAGCGGAATTTCTCGAACCGAACAGCGGACCGAGGTCCGTGGCCCGCCGGACTCGAGAACGCGCTCGATCGCCTCGGGGTCGATTTCGTCGGCCAGCCGGTAGGCATCTCGCGAGAGTCCGTGGGCCTCGAGCGTTTCGACGATTTTGACGGTGAGGGGGGCACTCGAGGCGGTCATCGCGGCTGACCTCCGGACCGGGCGGTCTGGGCTGGCAATCGCTCGAGGGCGCTGGTATCTGGTATTCGATTCAGGTGTCGGACGGGATGTTTAAGCCCGCGGAGAATAAATCCGAACATGGTTGACAAACCCTCTCGGGTTTGGAAGCCACGTCTCGGGTGCTTGGCTCACCCGGGGCATTTCAATACAAAACGCCCCCGTGCGCGGAGTCCATGACTTCCATTTGGGCTGATGTGCTGTAGTGTCATATAATTACTGTTATCGAGTGAAAATAACGTCCGACGAGACTCCCTTTTCTGTACCACTTTCCGTGTAGATTCATATTAGATCCTGCACGCGAGGCACGCTCGAGGCGTCACGCGACCATCCGTTTCGGGTGGAACCTCCCGCGGCGCTTGTGGGCGTGAATCACGCTCACGTCCTGTGTTTTGGGAACTATTCTCGAGTCGAAGCGAACGGGTTCGAATTTAGGTCCGATTCGCCGGAATTCAGGTTCGAAATGGGGGTGAAACTGCCGTTCTATATATCTCTTCCCACGACTTTCACTCACAGACGAGTACTCGTGAGTGCTCGAGTAGTGTGGGGGCTCGAGTCACTGCTCGAGCCGACGGCTCGTCGACGTGCACTCGAGATCCAGAAGAGGAGGTCGACCGGCGGTGCTCAGGAGTGGGTTTCGTTCGAGTTCTGCTTGAGGTAGCTCACGTCGCGCTCGAGTTCGTACCCGCGCGGGACGCCGATCCCGTCGAGGCAGTCGTCACAGACCGGTTTCGCGTACGTTCGATTGTTCCGTTTCCCCAGTACGTTGACGTCGTCAAGTGATGTAAGTTCGTCACAGCGACTACACTCGACTTTGTCCCCGTCGATGATGTCCATGGGGAAGAAATTCAGGCCAGTGGGCTTAAGTGTCCCGCCCGAATCAAGTGATAGCTAGCTTAGATTTTGGCCAATTGGCGAGTAGAATTATATACTAAAACCCAGGTACGGCAAGTAGATTTAAGCCGTAGCGTCATCGGCAAGTAGAGTTATATAGTGTCAGATATGGCGAATAGTCTTATTAGGGGGCGCTAAAAAACGCAAGACACGACCCGGCGGTTGCTGGCAGACGTGCGGGAATCTCTGACGGTGGGTGCCGGGCGCAAACACAGATAATAATGTTCGAACGAATCACAGACGAAGAAGAGCGCGGTCAGGTGGGAATCGGTACACTCATCGTGTTCATCGCGATGGTACTTGTCGCAGCGATTGCGGCAGGGGTTCTTATCAACACTGCGGGTCTTCTCCAGTCGCAGGCAGAGGCAACGGGTCAAGAAAGTACAGCGCAGGTTTCGAATGTCGTCCAGATAGACTCGGCGACGGGACACGTCGCACCTGCTTCGGACATCGTCTCCGAAACGTATGACGGGGTCGACGTTAGTTTCGCAGGAGCCACTGAAAATGACGATCTTCAGGGTGAAGATATATATGTAACCATCAATGGTGCGGAAGATTCCAGTGGAGAGGCTATCGAGGATGAAACTGTTACCCTCGATGCCTCGGCTGACGGATCCTTAGACGGCATCTCTATTGATAACGTTACGACTATTGATATTGAAGTCCCTGACAGTGTTACTAATGTCGGTGGCGCAACAGCATCTCTCGACGTGGACATTCAGGATGAAAGTACCTTCACCATCGAGATTGAGGATAACGATGCCAACGACGACATCGAACTTGTCGCAGGTACCAACGTTGAAGAGTTCGAAGACGAAAACGGTCTCCTCGAGGCAGATAGCGAACACGTCGTCTACGAGGCCTCGATGATGGTCTCGCTCGGCCCGGGTTCGGATCCGGTTGACCTGAGCGCGGCGACGTTCGAGTACGTCAACTCACACACCGAGCGCGGTACCGCCGAGGAGCTTGAAGACCTCGACCTCCTCGAAATCGGTGGCGAGGAACAAGTCTACGGTGAGGACGACGACTTCGGTGCGATCCTCGAGTCCGACAACCAGATTGCGATCGACATCGCTCTCGCCGGAACCGATGACCAGTTCTCGCCCATCATGTCCGGCGGCTCGGCTGAGTTCCTGATCACGACGGCTGACGGTGCACAGACCGTCGAACTGCTGATGGCGCCGTCGACGCTGACGGAGTCCTCTGCAGTCACGCTCTAAGGTCGCTTCTCTCTTTCATAGCATCACTTCCTAATGAAGGTTTAAATTATATGTCTTCATTAGACATATAATGCTTTTTAGTACGATATATTTTAGAGAAAACACTACACAGCTCTAAACCGGCATTTTCGGATTTAACTGGATCGGCAAGTACCTTTATATAGTGTCGAAATGGCGAGTAGACTTAATACAGGTCCGTCAGAATCACTTGACACGTACCGGTAGTTACCAGCAAAAGTACAGTATGGCTTGCGGTAACGCCGGGCGCAAACACAGATAATAATGTTCGAACGAATCACAGACGAAGAAGAGCGCGGTCAGGTCGGAATTGGGACACTCATCGTGTTCATCGCGATGGTACTTGTCGCAGCGATTGCGGCAGGGGTTCTGATCAACACTGCGGGTCTTCTCCAGTCACAAGCACAGGCAACAGGTGAAGAGAGTACGGCACAGGTGTCGAACGTTGTCCAAATCGATTCGGCAACGGGACAGGTTGAAGAAATCGAAACTTACGACGCCTATGAAGATGTGGACGTGACATTTAGTGACGCCCAAACTACGATTACGGAGGCCGAGGTTGAGATAGATGGTGAAACGTTCACTATTGTTGATCTTGACGGAGCCACTACAGATTCCATATCAACTGACATCACTAATGGATCCGAGGTGACTGTCACTGTCACTGATACAGATGATGGTGATGGGACCACTTATACCCACGGTGAGGAATCTGACGCATTCGAGATTGGCATTGTTGACGAAGGCGATGTTGAACTCGTAATTGAGGACACTCAAGGCAACCAAATTCCGGAACTTAGCGCCGATAGTGCTGGCGTCGAAGCATACGATGACAGCTACACTGAATCTGAGCATATGGTTCACGAGGCTTCGATGATGGTCTCGCTCGGCCCGGGTTCGGATCCGGTTGACATGAGCGCGGCGACGTTCGAGTACGTCAACTCCCACACCGAGCGCGGTACCGCCGAGGAGCTCGACGACCTCTACCTCGCCGAAATCGGTGGCGAGGAACAAGTCTACGGTGAGGACAACGACTTCGCCGCGATTCTCGAGTCCGACAACCAGATCGAGATCAACATTAATCTTGCAGGCGACGAGGACGACTTCTCACCGATGCAATCCGGTGGCTCCGCCGAGTTCCTGATTACGACGGCTGACGGTGCACAGACCGTCGAACTGCTGATGGCACCGTCGACGCTGACGGAGTCCTCTGCAGTCACGCTCTAAGGCCGCTTCTCTCTTTCATAGCATCACTACCTAATGAAGATCTAAATTATATGTCTTCCATAGATACATAACATTTTTTAGTGCGATGGGTTTTGTAGAGTACACCATACAGCCGTCTAACCGGTAATTTCGTATTTAACGGGACAGCAAGTAACTTTATATAGTGTCGAAATGGCGAGTAGACTTAATACGGATCCGTTAGAATTGACTGACACGTTCCGGTAGTTACCAGCGGAAGTGCAGTGCAACTCACGGTAATGTCGGGCGCAAATACACAAACAAACAATGTTCGAACGAATCACAGACGACGAAGAGCGCGGTCAGGTGGGAATCGGTACACTCATCGTGTTCATCGCGATGGTGCTTGTCGCGGCGATTGCGGCAGGTGTACTGATTAACACCGCTGGTCTGCTGCAGTCGCAGGCAGAGGCAACGGGTCAAGAAAGTACAGCGCAGGTCTCGAATGTCGTCCAGATAGACTCGGCGACGGGACAGGTAGAAGAGGTCCAGTTGGAGGGCGACTTGAGTGATGTCGATGTCGTCTTCGAGGACAATATCGAAGCAGCCGACGGTGAGAATATCGAAGAGTTGGACTTCACTATCGAACTACAGGATAGTGACGATAATGCTGTGGAAACCATCGATATTGGAGCTAGCGAGCACCTCGACACTGAGACAGATCTCTTCGAGAGTCAAGATCTGTCCAGTGAGGACTGGACTGTTTACGTCCAAGACGATACTAATTCTGCGAGCGGTGAGACGACTGAAATCACTGCAGAAGATGTTGAAGATGGCGAAGTTGTGGTCGACATCGATGCGTTGCAGGATGGCACTACCACATCTGATTTCGCCGACAACCCAGACGTCTCCATCGCTTCCAACGCTGGAACCGAACACATGGTCCAGCATGCTTCGATGATGGTCTCGCTCGGCCCGGGTTCGGATCCGGTTGACCTGAGCGCGGCGACGTTCGAATACGTCAACTCTCACACCGAACGCGGTACCGCCGAGGAACTCGGGGACCTCGAGATACAGGAACTCGACGGTGAGCAACGTATCCTCAGCGAGGACAACGACTTCGGCGCGATCCTCGAGTCCGACAACCACCTCGAGATCAACATTAACCTCAACGGCGACGAAGACGACTTCTCGCCAATCCAGTCCGGCGGTTCGGCTCAGTTCCTGATCACGACGGCTGACGGTGCACAGACCGTCGAACTGCTGATGGCACCGTCGACGCTGACCCAGGAGTCCGCAGTCTCGCTGTAAACAACCACACGTTCAGTTTCATTATTTGATGTTCAAGACGGCCTCTGACGAAGATAGACGCGCACAAGTAGGCATTGGAACACTCATCATGTTCGTAGCGATGGTGCTCATCGCCGTCGTCGCGGCGGGTGTTCTCGTGAACACTGCTGGCGTCCTTCAGTCACAGGCCGAAGCGACCGGGCAGGAGAGTACGGCGGAGGTCTCGAACACCCTCGAGGTGTACACCTCGGTCGGGACCCTCGACGAAAACGGACACATCGAGACAGTCGATATGACGGTCAGTTTAGGCCCCGGCTCCAACCCCATCGACCTCGGGAATATCGTCATCGACTATCTCGGGCCGAACGACCACGCCTACGTCAAAGGCGAGCACGTCGCCGTCGACGGCTCCGAGGGCACGGTGCTCGAGGACGGCTCCGACCGCGGGACGATCACGCTCGAGCTCGAGGAGAAAGCCCAACCGCTCGAGCCGGGCGACGGTGCGGCGATTACGATCATCACCAACGACGGAGCCCAGATCAGCCAGGAACTCATCGTGCCGACCACCCTCGACGGCGAAGCAGGCGAGAAGATCCGCCTCTGAGCGCCCGCCTCGACCGCTGCGTTTGGATTTTGCGGCCTCCCCGTCCCTCCTCGAGTATTCATTTGTCCTCCCCCTCGAGTATTCATTTGTCCTCTTCGAGTACCCCACTCGGTGAGCGCGCGACCACCTCGAGATTCGCGCCTGTCTCACCGGCAGAACTATTTCTTGAAAGACATTTCTTGTGAAGACTCAACCCACGAACTAGCAATAAGTTTCATAGTGGTATCCTCGAAACCCCGGAACGGGGTCAGGGAGCGACCGATTACGGATGTGAGAGGCACCAAAAATCGACTCCTGCAGCGCCCCGAACTGATATCTACCAAAAAGGCCATCCCCCGGCCTTTTTCCGACACAACTATCACTCCTTGCTATCGGACTGTCGCTCTCTTACCACCGGCTGTCGCCCGCTTACCGGGTGACTATCAACACTCCTCGCGGCGACGTTACTCGAACGACACTAACGACCGTTCTCGAGTCGCACCGTTCCCCGTCCTCGTACGCGTTGGGGTGGCCGATAGTTCGCGGTAGTCGCCAGTCGGTCTCGAGAACCAGGGCTGTTGTCCGTTACCCGTTGGTTTCGTTCCCGTCCTCGTCATCGTCCGTTTCGTTCCCGTCCTCGTCGTCGTCCGTTTCGTTCCCATTCTCCGGATCCTCTTCCTCTTCATCCGGATCCTCTTCCTCTTCATCCGGATCCTCTTCCTCTTCAGCCGGGTCCTCTTCCTCCTCAGCCGGGTCCTCTTCCTCCTCAGCCGGGTCCTCCTCTGCTGGATCTTCCTCCTCCTCAGCCGGATCCTCTTCCTCCGGCGGTTCCTCGTCTTCGGGAGCCGCTGGATCCTCTTCTTCGGGGTCCTCTCCGTCGTCGTTGCAACCGGCCAGCGCAACCGCGAGACCGGATCCGGCGAGTACGGTCAACCGTCGTCGTGTAAGCGTGGGTTCTGTCATGCTGCACTCGAGTCTGAGTCTGTGAGGGGGAATAATACGGTTTGATCGTCCAAGCCGTTAACTCAACCTACCTGTAGTTCAGTCGAATTAAGGACTCTGAATCGCTGATAAGTCGCCCGCACTACTGGAAATAGGCTCGTATTCACCTTCCGATCGAAACCCCTAGACGGAGTCGTGCTGAAAGGGGCATTCTCCCCGAAAAAATGTTAAGTTGAAGTTTATCGACTACCTGCCCTCCAGAATCCTCTCACTACGCATTCGTTCGCCAACTAGAGGTACCCCGTCAACAGACTTTTAATTGGTACCATTTCACAATAAACGTTCTCGAGCGGCGAATGCTCGAGTTCGCTCGATCCGCGAGCACACCGCGGCTCCGGTCGAGCGGAAATTACCCCCTGTAGACTCTCGTTTCCGAGACGCCGTCCCTGCTTTTGTGCCTGATTGTCCTGACACTTGCTATCATTCGATGGCCAGAGCGTTTTTGCACGTGCATTGTGTCTCGGAGAACTAATGGGGTTTAGCACGAGCGCTGCGGTTGCGGTTATGCTCATCGGCTTTCTCCTAGCGGCGGGTGTTCTGTTTCCGGCGGTGTTTGCGGCCGGTAGCGATACCGGCAGTGCGTTCTCGGCCCAGGCGGATCAAACTCGAGACCAGATAAACACCGCTATCGACATCTCGACGTTCTCCGAAATCGACGGCGAACCGACGGTCGTCGCGAGCAACGACGGAACGACGACCATCGACGTGATGAAAGTCGACGTCTTGGTCAACGGAGTGTACGTTCACTACGATCACTATACGACCGCCGTCGTGACCGAAACGGCCGGCGGAGAGACCGAATCGAACGGCGAAACCGATATCTGGCATCCGGGCTCGGACCTCGAGATCGTACTCGATTTCGACGACGTCTCCGCTATCGACGAGGAAGACGTAGAGCGTGTCAAACTCGTCACCGAGTACGGAATCACGGACAGCGCCGAATACGAGGGGAGTGAGTAGATGGCAAGCGTTTCAGCGACACATCTTATTCTGTTTATCGCGAGTATCGTGGTCGCGGCGGGTATCGCGGGCACGCTCGTCATCGAGGTCGACAACTTGAGCGGGGCGATCGAAACGCAGGGCTCGGCGACGTCCACGGAGATCGAAACGGAGATCAATATCGTTAGCGACGCCGGCCAACCGGATTCGATCTACGACGCCGGCGACGAAGAAACCAACGAGCGGATAACCCTCTACGTCAAGAACATCGGCTCCGAGCACCTCGAGGCCCATCATTCGGCCGTCGATATCCTGGTCAACGGCCAGTACGTCTCGAGCGATCACACGGAACTCGAGCACCTCTACGCCGATAGTAGCTCCTGGCAGACGGGTGACGTGGTCGAACTGACGATCGATCTCGAGGAGGCAAACGGCGATATCGTGATCGATGGCGACACGAGCACGACGGTGATCGTCAACGACAACGAGGATAGCATCGACTTCCACGTCGAGAACGGCGGAGAATAACTCTGATGCGGTGACTCACACATGGTACTGGACTTCAGCGGACTCGGTGGCGATGACGAATCGGACGACGTGAGCGGCGGCGACGACCTGATGGGTGGTGCCGACGACGGGCTGATGGGCGACGAGACGATGTTCGCCGACGACGAGGACGACGATTCGGAGATGGAAATTACCTATCAGCTCGACGAAATCGAGAAGGAGGTCGAATCCCTCGAGAACAAAGTCGAGACCGTTCGCGGCGAGAACGAGCAGATCAGTGACTCCATCACGACCGTCGAGAAGAACGTCGACAAACTCGTCGACCTCTATGAAATCGTCACCGAGGGCGTCAACCCCTTCGCCGCCGACCAGGAGATCGGCAACGCCTTCGACACGGAAGAGGGCGGGATGTTCGGCGGCGATGACGACGACCTCGGCGGTGAGATCGACGAGGAGATCGTCGACGCGGAGGCGAACGATTTCCTCGACGACGAGATCGAAGACGAGGACGAAGACGACGGGTTCGGCGACGAGTTCGACGAGGACGGCTCGCTCGAGGACGATGAGTTTACAGACGACGGACTCGAGGACGATGCGTTCTCCGACACGCTCGGTGACGACGAGGATGCGTCGGGAGACGACTCGGAACTCGACGACGAAATCGAGACATCCGCGCTCGAGGACGATGTCTCTGAAGAGACACAACCCGATCCGTCCGCCCAGTCTGCAGTCAACGGGATCGATATCGGCGAAAACGGCCAGGTTGGCGATCCGCCGTATCTCGCCGTCCAGCCCTCGAGAAGCGACGCGGAGCTGGTGACAATCGAGTGGCTCACCTTCCTCGTCGAGACGGTTGGCGTTCCCGGTGCGGCCCAGACGATCGCGTATTACGAGTCGGTCGGCTGGATCTCGCCGCCGGTCGAGACGTACTTACAATCGATGCTCAACGGCTTCGGCGACGACTCACAGCCGGCGACGGAGATCGCTTCGGACCCCGAACCGAAGTCGGTCCTCGAGACCGACGAACACAAGCAAAGCTTGCAGTACATCGCCTGGATCGCGACGCCGGAGCAGGCACCGGAGCTGCTGACCGATGGCTCCGCCCAGGAGGCGATAACCCAGCCGGAGCAGTAGGCGACTGGCCGGTAATTTTGTATACAGCGCACCGACACGTACCAATAACGAACGGTGATGGTCACGGCTCCGACACGGCGATCACTTTCACCGGGTCGGTGTCCGTCAGGGACCCTCCTCGGCGGCCGTGACTGCGTCGATGCGTCGGGTGACCGTCTCAGCGTGGTGTCCTGCGCAGTAGTGCTACGGGGCGCTGTAGTGCTACGGTGTCGACACCGCACGCGACGAAACTGGCGGACGAAAACGGTTGACGAAGATTATGGGAATCGCAGATAACACGGCGGCGGCGGCCAACGTTAGCGGATCCATCATCCGCTCGTACGAGGAGATGGAACTCCCGGCGAAGTACTACGTGCTGGGGGTCTTGGTCCCCGCCTTCCTGTTTTTCCTCGGGACGTTCGTCGTTGCCTTCCTGCTGGACATCTTTCTGTTCGTCCGGTTGCTGGTTCCCGTTCTCGGGCTGTTGGTCTTCGCGACAGCGCTCGGCTATCCGCGTCTCGCCGTGGACAGTCGCCGAATCGAGATGGAACAGCGGTTCCACCTGCTCGTAATTCACATGACGGTCCTGTCGACGACCAACATCGACCGGATGGAGGTTCTTCGCCAGCTCGCAAGGGAGGATCAGTACGGCGAGCTGGCCGACGAGATTCAGCGAATCGTCGACCTGGTCGACGTCTGGCACCTGAGCCTCGGGGACGCATGCCGCCGCCGAGCCAAGGCCGTCCCGAGCGAGTCGGTGACGGACCTGTTCGAACGGATGGCCTACACCTTGGAAGCCGGCCAGGAGTTGGACAAGTTCCTGCTCGAGGAACAGGAGGTCCTGATCGAGCAGTACTCGACGGTCTACAGGCAGTCGATGAACAACTTAGACGTCATCAAGGACCTCTACCTGTCGATGATTATTTCGATGACGTTCGCGCTCGTGTTCGCGATCGTGCTCCCGCTGTTGTCGGGGACGAACCCGACGCTGACCGTTTCGCTCGTTATCGTCATGTTCATGTTCGTCCAGATTGGCTTTTTCTTCGTCATTCAGGCGGTCGTCCCGAACGATCCGATCTGGTACCTCGAGGAGGGCTACCGGACGAAAACGAAACAGCGGATGCTCGCGTCGACGATCGCCGGGTTTTCGCTCAGCCTCTTTTTCGTCGTCATGATGACGCTCGTCTTCTTCCGATTGATCCCGTCGCTGTTCCCGGTGCGGTCGATTCCGCTGTTGTTGTATATGCCTATCGCGACGCTCCCGATGTTGATTCCCGGACTCGTGTTCTGGTACGAAGAGAAGAACACCTTCGAGCGGGATCGGGAGTTCCCGAACTTTATCCGGGCGCTCGGGACGACCGAGAGCGCAAAGCAAGCCACGACAGGAGAGGTACTCGACACGCTCCGAACGAAAGATTTCGGGCCGTTGTCCGAGAACATCGACAACCTCTATCGGCGGCTGAACATGCGACTGAGCACGGAGAAGTCCTGGCGGTATTTCACCGGCGAGGCGAACTCGTTCCTGATCCAGAAGTTCAGTAACATGTACCTGATCGGTCGGGAGATGGGTGGCGGCCCGAAACGTCTCGGCGAACTCATCAGCACGAACATGAACGTCATTCTCAACCTTCGCGAGGAGCGAAAACAGAAGGTGACGACGCTCGTCGGCGTCGTGTACGGGATCTCGGTCGCCGCGACGTTCGCGTTGTTCATCGGATTGGAACTGGCCGTGATGCTCTCGGGCTTCGATATCGACACCGGCGAGAACATCGTTTCTGGATCGTTGATTCATACGGATCAGTACAACGTCTACGTCCTTCGGTACCTGATCGTCCTCGTCCTGATCTTCAATGCGTTCATCTCGTCGCTCGTGTTGCGACTGGCCGACGGCGGTCACTTCGGGAACTCTTACCTCCACTTCACGGCGTTGCTCTGGATCGGCGGCGTCACCGGCGCGCTCACCCAGCGATTGATCGATATGCTCATCTCAGTCGATATGTGATTCCGGTGGCCACAAGAGCAATAACCTTCTCATCGAAAAAACCGCACAGAGAATGACCCAGGGACCACGACACTTCGGAATGCGTTCGCGTGCGGTCGAATCGGTACACAGCGGAATGTTGTTGTTCGGCTACGCGCTCGTGCTCGCGTTTTTCATGGCCGGCGTAATCTTCCTCAACGGCTCGTAGAACGGGCCGCTCGTCCCTCGATTCGATCCCGGTACGTTCTCGGTTTCAGATCGTTCTCGAGGCTACCGAGGCCGAATGTTGATCGCGGAGAAGCCGTGTTTTAACTGCACATCGCCGCTACTCGAGTTCTGCGAGCAACTCGCCGATCGTACTTGACTCGCTGAGTCCGTGTTTCCCGAGCGCTTGCCGGATCCGATTCTCGGTCAGTGGCGCGTTGAACTCGGATCTGGCGAGCAAGATCGAGACTGCACGAGTCGTCGGCGTGTTCTGTGAGACGCTCTGGGCGTACCAGAGGACGAGGTTGTCGAACGTTCCGACGACATCGTCCGAGGCGGTCCGGTGTCGGACAGTGTTGTCGTCGAACTGCGAGATGAGATCGATCGCGTACCTCGAATCGAGTCGATCGAGCTCGTCGGCGAGGACGGTCCGAGCGGCTTCGGGGCTCCGTATCTCTCCCCGTGTCCCCGACCGGTCGGTTCCCCCGCTTCCGTGGCTGGCCCCCGAGCGGGCTGGTTCGGTTGATCGGGACCGGGGCTCGAGTGACTCTTCTTGTGACACGTTCGGCGGGCTCTTGTTCGGCGAGACGACGTACCGACTGTCCGAAATCTCTGCCACGTACGGGCTCTCGGAGATATCCAGATCGTCGGGCGAGAGAATTCCCCCGCTATCAGCGGGTGCTTGCTGTTCCTCGGGCAGAACAGGCGGAACGTCTGCGTTTTCTTTCGGGTCGTCGGTGTTACCGTCTGTCATGGCCCATCCCTCTACACTGGACTTCGAGCCGGGGGAGAAAGAATCCTTCGCCCAATCTGATTGTATGAAAATATGAACTGTCTGTCGGGATATCAGCGCTGTTACTCGGTGAATACCCGTCCCTTATCAGTCATCTCACAGTTCTACATGCGCAGATGTAACCTCTGTTGGCGTTTCTCTTTCGTCGTTTCCGACGATCCATCTCAGTATCCCAGCTTCGACCGACCAACCCTCATATTAATTCCTATAAATTTTAACGCATTTAAGGGCGCGGTGCCGACTGTTTCGGTCGACAGATGGCGGAGTAGACGCTCTATACGGTCGATTTTGTATGTTGGCGAGCTTGAATATAGTCGGCCACAATAACTTAATACATACGTTCATAGTTACATACCATATGGGTACCTTCGTCGTCGAGCAACACGGAGATCTGACGGGTTCTCCTTTGACACGCGGACCAGAACGCTGGGGCGACGAGGGACACAACGACCCGCTTGAGGGATGAATGGTCATGCTATCTATAATCGGAGATATGTTCAGCGGCGGTGACGACGACGGCTCCGGAGGCGGTGATTCCAGTTTGATGGGAGACGATAATATCTCCGGGAGTACGAGCGATGGCGGCTTGATGCCCGAATCAAGCACGGATGGCGGTGGCGGCATGGGAGGCGGTGATGACCTCCTCGGCGGTGGTGGCGGCGGCGGCGATATGATGGGTGGCGGTGACGATATGATGGGCGGTGGCGACGATATGATGGGCGGCGATGACATGATGGGCGGTGGTGGCGAGATGTCCTTCGACGAGATGGACGAGGGCGGCGGTGACGGCGATGGCGCGTCGAACGAAATCGAAGCTCGCGTCGAGGAGATGGAAAACGACGTTGGGTCGCTTTCCTCGACGGTGAACACGGTCCAGAGCGAGAACGAGAAAATCAGCGAATCGCTCGAGGATATCGAAGAGAACATTCGGAAACTGCTGGAAGTCTACGAGATGGTTACACAGGGGGTAAACCCCTTCGTCGAAGGAGATTCGCTGAGCGAGTCGTTCGACGATGGCAGCGGCGGCGCACAAGGAACCGGCAATTTCGGAGATAGTAGCATTTTCGACGGCGATGACGAGGAGGAAGCGGCAGTCGACGATTCTGTCTCCGATGCAGACGCGGAAGACTTCCTCGACGAGGACGTCATCGAGGACGATACGGACGACGGGTTCGGTGACGAGTTCGACGACGCTGACGACGAGTTCGAGGACGATACCGGCTCGGACGACGATGTCGGGGGCGGCGACCTCTCGTTCGACGACCTCAAGGACGAATACGAGTCGGGCGCTGCGGAGTGGGACGGCGAGGGAGATGAGATGTCCGACGACCTCGAGACTGGCGAAACTGGGACGGAGATGGATACCGAGTCGGCGGAGACGACCACCGCGGGTGACGTCTTCGACTCGGATGTCACCCAGCCAGAGACGGCCGGATCCGCGGCCAACGATCACATCGAAAACGCCTGGAACGACGGCGGCAGACCGTACCTCGAGTCGCTCCCCTCCGAATACGATACGGAGTTTCTCGTCATGGAGTGGCTGGACTATCTGGTCGAGGAGGTCGGCCTCGAGGGAGCAGCCCAGACGGTTCGGTTCTACGGCTCGATTCACTGGGTCGACGACCCCGTCGAAGAGTACCTGCAGACGATGCTCAACGGCTTCGGTGGCGGCCCCGACGTCGATGACCCGCAGCCGAACTCCTCGCTCGGTATCGACCACCGCCGGAGTCTGTGGTGGATCAGTCAGGTCGCATCGCCGAAGAAAAAACAGCGGACGTTCGGCGAGTGGGTCCGGGAAGAGGGGATTCCGACGAGCCGGCTGGAGACCGAACTGGATGTCGACGCGATCGAAGAGCGGGCGACGGCCGCCGAAACGGAGTCCGAATTCGACCGCGATGATGCGTTCGAATCGGCGACCGAGAGCGAGGTGCCAGAAGAGCCGCTCGAGGCGGACTCCTCTGCCGCCGTTTCAGCGGCGACGGACGCCGGTGACGACCGGTCCGGTGGTCCGAGCACCGGTACGGAGTTTACCTTTGTGAGTTATATCGGCGTCGAGAACGACGACGGCTCGCTGGCACCGGCTTCGAACGGGTGGGTTATCGAGGGCGAATCGGAGCGCGAGCAACCCGAAGCGGACCAGTCCTCTACTCACGACTCGAGTGAACAAGTGACTGCGAGCGAAGATGACTCGAGCGGTGGCGAACCCCTCTCGACTGCTGTCGACGCTGACGCCGCCGAAGAGACGATGGCTACCGGTTCGACTGACTCCGGTGAAGAGACGGAAACCCCACTCGGGAGCATAGAAGAGACTTCTGCCCGCGGAGACATCGGGACTGTCGAAGAGGTTTTAGAGACAGGTGAAGCCGAACCCGAGATAGCGTCCCCTGAGACGGAGACCCCAGCCGCAACCGAAACTGGTGTCGTTGGGGAAGCTCTATCTGCGGCTGAAACTGAGGCTGTTGAAGACGAGGTTGTTGGAGACGAGGTTGTTGGAGACGAGGTTGTTGGAGACGAGGTTGTTGAAGGCGAAGCTGTTGAAGGCGAAGCTGTTGAGGACGAGGTTGTTGGAGACGAGATCGTCGAAGAGCTGGCCGTCGACAACGGTGCAACTGACGCGATTCCAGCTACGGATAACTCGCCGTCTCCGGTTGCAGGTGACTCGCCGTCTTCGGACGACTCGTCGGCCCCGGTTGTAGACGAACCGGCGGCGACAGTTTCGGACGATTCACCGCCCGCGGATGACCGGGATGAGACGGCGTCCGAGACGGCAGAACAGGAACTCGAGTGGCAGGAATCCGACGTCGACGAGGCTGGGTCGACCGGACTCGAGCACATCGAGCCCGAATCGGTCGAGGCCGAATCAACTGATGCCGAATCGGGCCAGACTGAATCAGCCAAAGCCGAATCAACTGATGCCGAATCGGTCGAGGCCGACCTGACCGAATTCGACCCGGCCGATACCGAACCGGCGGCGGATGTCGTCGAATCGACCGACTCCGAATCGGTGGAACAGGCGTTCGACTGGGAGGAATCGGACGAATCGGATGCTTCCCAAGCCGGCGGTAACGATGATTCGGACGCTTCGCAAGCGAACGATTCCGACGATGAGATCGACTGGCTCGACGATTCCGACGATGACCCGTCGGACGGCGACGACGATCCCGGCGATCTCTGGAGCGACTCGGAGTCCGGAGGAAACGGTGCGCTCTGGGACGAGTCCGGAACGGAGTCGTCCCCTCAGGACGACGACGATGGCTTCTGGAACCCGGCAGATGAGTCGGGAGACGGGCCTGAGGCGTCCGGACCCGACGGCGAACCACGCGCTCGAAACACGGCCGATGTCGCTCCACAGGGCGTGGACACTGACGGCGGTCAGGCGCTGTGGGAGACAGCGGGCGATTCGTCGGCTTCCGCCGACGGCTCCTGGGAGACAAACCAAGACGGGATGTCCGAGAGCCACGACGACGTATCGGTTTCCGAAGAATCGCCGGACGCGGAGGAACAATGAGTCAACTCAATAATATCTTCTCTATCGGCCTCGACGATCGCGACCGACTGAACAAGGAACTTGGTGGCGGCATTCCGACCGGAAGTATCGTCCTCATGGAAGGGGACTACGGTGCCGGAAAAAGTGCGCTGTCCCAGCGGTTTGCCTACGGCCTCTGTGAAACCGGAAAATCGGTTTCCTTTCTCTCGACCGAACTCGAGGTACAGGGCTTTGTCAAACAGATGCACTCGTTGAACTACAACGTCGAAGAGCATCTCCTGTTCGAGAACATGCTGTTTTTACACGGCGACCTCGACAGCGGGAGCGTGTTATCCGCCAGCGACGACGAACAGAACCGACAGGATCTGCTGACCGACCTGATGGAAGAAGAAACCATTTGGACAGCCGATGTTGTGATCGTCGACACCTTCGATGCGATCTTGCGAAACGATCCGAAGTTCGAAGCGCTGGTCAAACAGAACGAGGAACGCCAGGCCGCCCTCGAGATAATCTCGTTCCTCCGGGATATCATTTCCCAGGGGAAAGTCGTCGTGTTGACGGTCGACCCCTCGACCGTCGGCGAGGAGGCGATCGGGCCGTTCAGATCGATCGCGGACGTTTTCATGGAGCTAGAGATGATCGAAGTTGGGAACGATATCCGACGACAGTTGTTCATCAAGCGGTTTGCGGGGATGGGTGAACAGGTCGGTGACCGCATCGGCTATTCGGTCCGTTCGGGCACAGGAATCGTGATCGAAAACCGGAGTGTTGCCTAAGCGAGTTAGCAATGACAGAGCTGGGAACACCAAAGCCGTCGGACGAGCTTCGAGAACTTGCCGCGCGTCGACCGCACCTCCGTGAACATTTAAAGAAGTTCAGACAGATCACGGGCGAATTTCCGGTCCTGATTGACGAGCCATCCGCAGAGTACGAGACGGATCATCCGAACGTCCTGTACCCGGTCGGTGGCCCGATTTTCAGCCACATTTACGGCGACGTCGGCGCGAAGATGCAGTACTTCGCCGTCGAGCCGACGCTTTCAGAAGAGGAACAAGAGGTCTTTCAGGCGGTCAAAGACTCCCTGTTGCGCCGGAGTACGAGCAAGACCGCACCCGAAAATGACGCCGAGTACGACGACCAGATCGAGGAGTTGCTCCAGGAGGCGACACATATCAAGGGCGACGACCTGAACAATTTCCTCGACCGACTCAAGGTCCAGTTTCATCCGGGCATCCAGGAGATTCCACAGGAGACTTACGAGAACATTAGGTACCGGTTGAACCGCGATATCGTCGGCCTCGGCCCGCTCGAACCGGTCATGCGCGACCCGGAGAACGAGGACATTCACGTGATCGGCCCCAACGAGTGTTATGTCGATCACGGCACCTACGGCATGGTCGAGACGACCGTCGACTTCGGGACTCAAGAGGAGTTCGATAGCTGGCTGAGCAATATGGGCGAACGGATCGGGAACCCGATGACGGACGCCGAGCCGATTATCGACTCGACGCTTCCGGACGGCTCCCGTCTGAACGTGATTTACAGCGACGATGTGAGTGTGAAAGGGCCCAGCCTCACGATCCGTCAGGGCGACGAGGTTCCGCTGTCGGTCACCCAGATTACGAACTGGGGAACGCTCTCGCCCCAGCTCGCGGCGTATCTCTGGTTGTGTCTCGAGAACGAGCGAACGGTGTTCGTCGTCGGCGAGACGGCGTCGGGGAAGACGACGACGCTGAACAGCATCATGTCGTTCATTCCGCGCGACTCGAAGATTTACACCGCGGAGGACACCGCCGAGGTGCTTCCCCCTCACGACACCTGGCAACAGCTACTGACTCGAGAGAGTCGGAGCGAGGACAGTGCGGACGTCGACATGTTCAATCTGGTCGAGGCGGCGCTTCGTTCCCGTCCGGAGTACATCGTCGTGGGCGAGGTTCGTGGTGAGGAGGGTCGGATGGCGTTCCAGGCGGCCCAGACCGGCCACCCGGTTATGCTTACCTTCCACGCGAGCGATATCGTTTCGATGATTCAGCGATTTACCGGGGACCCGATCAACGTCCCCGAGACGTTCATGGACAACGCCGACGTGGCACTGTTCCAGAACCGGGTGAAACAGGGCGACGACGTCCTGCGTCGGGTCACGAGCGTTCAGGAGATCGAGGGCTACTCCGACCAGATGGACGGCGTCGTCACCCGGCAGGTGTTCTACTGGGACCCCGTCGAGGACGAGATCGTCTTCCAGGGGATGAACAACTCCTACGTCCTCGAAGAACAGATTGCGACGCTGCTCGGGTACGCGGACACACGAGACATCTACGACGATCTGGAGTTCCGGGCAGATATCATCGAACGGATGATTCAGGAAAACATCCTCGAGTATCACGAGGTAAACTCCACGATCGATCAGTTCCAGCGTGACGGCGTCGAGGGGCTTCCGTTCCATATCACCCGTCCGGATTGACTGAACGCATCAGGAAAACTCGTCGTGCTCGCCGACCGAATTGGCTGTGTCCATCCGGCCGGCTCGAGCGGCCACGGAAACCGTCTCTGTTACGGCGAGAAGAATTAACTGCTTGTAGAATTATTTGGATAGTTAACACGTAGTGTTCGAACCGTGGTCGGTGTGCGTGTAACCGCGAATCAACGGAAGGATAACAATGAATTATGGGTCTTTAGGGGCAGAACGAATTCGGAGCCAGTATAGTGCGAAACTCGCTGTGGTCTTCGCTGGTATACTCGTCACGACAATTATAGCCGGCTTGATCTTTCGCCTTCATATCGTTTCGGGCCCGACCGAAACCGTCGTCGAGCGCTCGATTGCATCGTTGGCCGGCCTGATGATGGTGACGTTCATCAACCTCGGCGTCGCCTGGATCGTCGTCGGCGGGAACGTCGGGATGGAGTTGCGCCAACTCGAGTCCGGGGCGGAACGGATCGGCAACGGCGACTTCGATGTCGATCTGGAAACCGAGCGAACCGACGAGATCGGCGCGCTGTACATCTCGCTCGCCGATATGCGCGATTCCCTCGAGACGACTCTCGAGGAAGTGACGGAGAAAGAACGACTGGCACAGGAGGCAAAAGAAGACGCCAGAGGTCGCTCGGAAGAACTCGAGGTACAACAGGAAAAGCTTCGGGAGGCCCAGCAGGAGGCCAAACGACGCAATCAGGAGCTGATCGACGAGGCACAGCGGTTCTCCGAGGTGATGGAGGCGTGTGCCGACGGAGATCTGAACAACCGACTGGAACCACGGATCGAAAACGAAGCGATCGAAGCGATCGCCGACTCGTTTAACGACATGCTCGAGGAGATCACTGGCGTCCTCGAGAACGTACAGACGATGAGTTCGACCGTCGACGACATGGCGGTCGATCTCGAGGCCTCGAGCGAACAGATTCGAGACGCGAGCGGTGACGTTTCCGAATCGATGCAAGAGATCTCCGAGGGGGCAACGACACAGAGCGAGCAACTCGATATCGCGAGTTCGAACGTCAGCGAGCTGTCGGCGGGGAGCGAAGAGGTCGCAGCCGCGACGAGCGACATCGCCGAAACGTCCGAAGACGTGACCGCGAGTGCGAGCGAGGGACAGGAACACGCCCAACAGGTCGAAGCCAACATCGAGCGGCTGGTCGAGATGACCGATTCGGTCGTCGAGACCGTCGAGGCGCTCACCAACGAAGCTGAACAGATCGGCGAGATTACGGAACTCATCGAAGACGTTGCCGATCAGACGAATCTGCTGGCGCTGAACGCGAATATCGAGGCCTCGAGCGCGGGCCAGAGCGGCGAGCGGTTTTCGGTCGTCGCGAACGAAATCAAGCAGTTGGCCGAGGAAACGATGGACGGCGTCGACGATATCGATCGGAGACTTAGCGCGATTCAGGAACAGGCGGAGATGACCGCCGAGGAGGTCCACTCGGTCGACGGCGAATTGAAACAGACCTCGCAACTGGTTCGACAGTTGAACGAACAGCTGACCGCGGTCAACGAGGGAATCGAGCAGGTGGATATGCGAATTCAGGAAATCGATTCGACGGCCGACGATCAGGCCGAAGCCGCACAGGAACTCTCCTCGGTACTCGCGGACGTGACGAACGTGTCGGCCGAGACGAGCAACCAATCGGAGAAAGTCGCCGCGGCGTCCGAAGAAACGACGGCGACGATCGAACAGGTCTCGAGCTCGGCGGATTCACTCGGCAATCAGGCGGAGAACCTGGCCTCGATGATGAGCGAGTTCGACCTCGGAACCGGATCCAAGTCGGCTTCCGGACGGGCCAAGCTAGAAGCGGACGGTGGCTGGACGGATGATGCGATGCGGGAAGACGATGGTGTGCGAGGGGGCGAGGGGGCACGAAGCGACGACGAACGGGCAACGGACGACGTTGTTCGAACTGACGGGGAGGTGGGCCGATGATCAGTGAACTCGTCCTGTACAGATGGTTCGGCTTGCTGTTGATAGTCGCTTCTCTCGCGATCATCGGGGCATCGCAGTGGCTTTCCTCGGATATTCGTAAGTACGGCTACCTTCCGGGACTCGCCGCGGCGGGAATGGGTATCTCGTACGTGCTCATGTCGGTCGAGTTCCTGATGATCGAGGTCGAACCCGGCGTCGAAACGTCGGGTGCCCGTTTCATCGGATACACGATCCTGTGGCTCGCGTTCGCCTACGTGTTGAAACAATCAGCCGGTGTCGGTCTTCGAACGACTGGCGCCCTGGTCGTCGCCCTGTTGTGGGCGAACTGGAGTACGCTCGGCGGCTGGCTGACCGACGGGCTTTCCCAGCTTGTTATCATGGCACTGATGGTGGCCATGATCGGGGTCATGGTCTATCTGCTCACGAAGCCGTTTAGACGGCGGGCCGGTCAGCGAACTGACGAACGACAGCTGTTGTATGTGAAAATAATGTACCTCACTATTCTCACGTGGGTTGCGATGCTCCTCTCGGGTGTGCTGGCCGAGTACAACCTCGAGGTGACCGACACGTTCGTCGGCTCGAGCATCGCGATTTATGCCGACGTCGTGTTGATACTCGGGTTTACCGTCATCCTCTTTGGCGGCCGCGAAGCGCTTTCCCATATCGACGAAGCGGATCCGGTGCGGACGGAAGAGAACCGAGTAGACGGTGTTCGGGATCCGGCAGGTTCCTGATCGAATCTCCGCAATTGAGCGACGATTTCTTCGACCGAACCTCCTGAGCCCTGCTCGGAACTCGCGCTGGCGACCTTCCTCCAACCGGAACCGAGAGACGGCCAATTTTATTAAGTAAACTGAGTGTGTCGGACCGCGCATGGACGTATTAATTACGGACGATTCCGGATTCATGCGGGATCTTCTCAGGGAAATTCTCGAGGAGGAACACAACATCGTGGGGGAAGCCGAAAACGGCGTCGAAGCCGTCGAATTGTATCAACAGGAAGAGCCGGATATCGCTTTCATGGATATCGTCATGCCGATCAAAGACGGGATCGAGGCGACCGACGAGATCACCGATCTCGATCCTGATGCGACCATCGTCATGTGTACGAGCGTCGAGCAGGCCGAGCAGATGAAAGACTCGATCAAAGCCGGTGCGGACGGCTACATCACGAAACCGTTCCAGAAGGAAAGCGTGCTCGAGGAAGTCAACAGCATCACCGCCGGGTAATTTTTCATGGAAATCGATATTCAGGCCCTCGAGACGTACAACAAGCTCGCTCACGACGGCGCACAGTCGGCGGTCAAATCGCTGTCTCAGCTCACGGGGATCAACACTCGAGTCGAAGTGACCGACGTTTCGTTGATGTCGCCGTCTGATCTCCAGTACGAGTTCATTGGCAACGAGTACGCGGGTGTCAGCATCGATCTGACGGGAGAGATACAGGGAGAGACGGTCCTCGCGTTCGACGAGCAAGCGCGGACGGCGGTTACGGACGTGCTCGTTCCGGCCGACGACCCCGAGATGAAAAAGAGCAGCATCAAAGAGGTCGGCAACATCATGACCAGCGGCTTCATCGACGGCTGGGCAAATCACCTCAATACGAAGATCAAGAGTTCGCCGCCGACCTATATCGAAGGAACCGGGACGGACGTTCTCCCGCGGTCCGCGACGGAGGGTGACAGCCACCTGCTCGTCTTCCGAAGCCGAGTCGAAGCCTCCCGCGGCGGCGTGAACGAACCCGTCGACTTCCGAATCCTCCTCGTTCCCGATCAGGCATCGCTCGAGACGGCTCTTGAGCCCCGAACTGAGACGAGCATCTCTTTCGAGAAACTCGAGGTGTTCAACGAGATGACCAAGGAGGGAGCGGAGAAATCGGCCGACAACATCACCTCGATGACTGGCATCGAGACGAGCGTCAACATCAGTCGGCTGAGCCTCGTTCCGCTCGAGGACATTCCCGCCGAAGTCGGCAACAAACGCTACGTCGGGACCGTCATGGAGTTCGAGGGCAAACTCAGCGGCTACCTGATCATCCTCTTCGATCAGCCGTCGGGCCGTGCGGTCGTCGATTCGCTCGTGCCGATGGAAACCGAAGGCGAGTGGGGCGAGATGGAACAGGGTGCCTTACAGGAACTGGGTAACATCATGACCAGCGGCTTCATCGACGGCTGGGCGAACGTGTTAAACGCGGAGATCAAACACTCGCCGCCGAAGTTCGTCGCCGACATCGGGTCGTCGATCATGAGCCCGATCATCGCCCAGATCGCCCAGACCGACGACCACGCGTTCATGCTCGACTCGAGCATCGAAACCGACAGCGATCGGGTGTTCACCTGTCAGATGCTCGCCTTGCCACGTCGAGACGAACTCGAGGAGGCTTTGGACGAAATCTTGATCGAAAACTCCGGTAACACGAAAGTCGACCCTGACGACCTGTTCTGAAACTAGTGCTTTCGTCCGAGAAATCGACTGCTGCGCTTTTGTTAAGCGTTGACGTCTTCGATGCGTTGACTCACGACGATTCGACCCTGGGGTGTCAGCGAGAGCCCCTCGCCGTTCTCGACGACCAGTTGTTTGTTTCGAACCGAGTTCAAGACGTTCGTCACGTAGGCCGGATCGCCGTCTAACATGTTCGTAAAGTCGATGTCGCCACCCGTGGCGTGGACCCCGACCAACACGCGTTTTTCCGGATTGGTCAGTTCGATCTCTTCGACCTCTTCGCGAACCTCGTCGTACTCGAGCCTGAAGTATCGTGCCAGCAGATTCACGTACTGGCTCTTTGCGGGCGCGATCTGCGAGGTTTGGGTCATACCGGACTCCTGATCGGTGTGTTTGACGACCAGGGTCACTCGGTCGTCGCTGTCGCCGATCTGGTTCGTTCGGTCGATGTTCATCACCGTCGCGACGTCGATACTGAAGCCGCTGTTTTTCGTCCTGACTTCGACCTGCCTGTTTTTGATGTGAAGGGTTCCGAGAACGACGCTCGAGTCCGTTAGTCGGCCGCCGACCCGCGCCGGGTGTTTGACGGCGACTTTCCGGCCGTCGAGCAGGCAGCGAAACAGGATCCCGACAAATTTTTCAACCTTTTCGTCCGAGCTTTCGATGACCGCGCTTTGAGTGCCCTCATCCGTCCGGTAACCGATCGTTGCCGTGTCTCCGAAGAACCGTTTGACGTGCTGGGGAACCGTTCCCACGTTCACGTCGATAACTTTGGACAACGGGATCGTTTCCTTCGTTTTCCCCGTCGCAAGCACGACCCGTTTTTCGGTCATAATGATCCGCCCCTCGACCGGTTTGCCCGCGTTCTCACCACCGTTGCTCAAGATAAAGCGACCAGTGATATCCGCGACGACATCCTCGTCCATGGCAATTGCTACTGACTGGATTCTCTTAGCTTTTCGGACATTCTCGAGGCCCGATTGGACGGTCGCACGCGCGCTCGCTGGCGGTCAATGACGGCCTTTTTCCCACTCGAGACCCGTTGTCGAGCTATGAGTGATCCACGTGCGGAGTTTCTGGCGGGCGAGCGGCCCGACGACGTCGCGCTGTTTCTGGCCGAATCCTACGTCGAAGACGACAGGTTAGAACAGTTCGGCGAGGAGGTCGAAGGCGGCGTGTTGATTGTCGTCGACGGCGAAAGCGGGCGCAACGCGTTCAAGGCCGCGACCGGCACGGACGCGATGGCCTTCGCGAAATCGGCGATGGCGACCGAGAGCCCGATCGACGACGATCTCACGGACGGCGTTTGTCCCGACGCTGACGGTTCCGGCGATGAGACGAACGAGCACAGCGTTCAGTACATCTTCGCGTTCGCTGAAGAGCAAAACGAGGAGGTCGGCGGTGTGTACGCCGATGGGGATGTCGTCCACGCGTACGCGCAGTGTACCTGCGGAACGGCGTACTCGGACCGCTGGGTTGCCGAGCCGTAGTCGCTCCCGTTTTTTGTCGCCGTCCCAACGGTTTCTCTTTGCTCGAGGCGATATCCGCTTTTGAACCCTGATAAAGGACATATTTATCCGTCCTAGAGGGGTACGGCCGCCTATGAGTTCCTTCGAAACGCCACACGAGACCGACCGCGGATTCGGCATCTCGAGTCGCGAAGCTCGCGTGATCGGCGGGGCGAGCATCCTGATGGCGATCAACATCGCTCTGATGGCCGTCTTCGTCGAGACGCCCCTCGCGGTGGTCAACGACTACTTGTTTCAGGCACCCATCATCGGCGTGATCGTCTACGGCGCGGCGATCATGGTCGGTGAACTGATCGCCGAACGGGGCATCGAGGGCGGTGACTTCGGTATCGCGTTCGTCGGAATGGTGGTTTTGCAACTCGCGTTCGGCACGTTCGGCGCGGGCGTCCTCTCGTTCGCACCGTCGGAGAGTCAACTCGCGATTCTCGGCGTGACGGCGATCATCGTCGCGATCATGACCGCACTGATATCAGGATACGTCTACGCGCGTTCGAAGACCTTCGAGAGTTGGGGATCGTACGCCAACTACTCGTTCATCGGCGGCGTGATCGCCATCGGTATCGGGACGTTCTTCGCGCCGGTCCTGCCGGTCGGGTTCGTCCTGATCTTCCTCGGGTTCATCTTGCGGCTCGGTTGGGAGATCTGGCGGATTCGAGACAAGCGAAACATGTCCGTCGGTCTGCAGACTATCGGCGTCTACATCGCCGTCGCCGGCGTCTTCGTCCACGTCCTGCAGCTCGTTATCCGCTTTTTCGCTCGAGAATAGTCGATAAATTCGACCGGTGCGTTCTCCTTCTTACTCGTCTGCTTCGTCCGCTTCGCTCGCTTCGTCCTCGACGACGGCACCGAACGCGTCCAAGATTACCTGCTTCGCGACGGATCCTCGAGTCGTCCAGTGGTTGGCGTAGTCGAGCATGTCGTCGTAGATGTCGGGCTTACAGCCCGCGGCCTTGGGGTGACCGCCGCCATTTACCTTCCCGGCGACCTCGTGACACAGATCGAATTCGTCGGTCCCTCGGATCGAGGCCGAGCCGGCGGGTTTGACGACGATGGAGGCGTCGGCTCCCTGCTCACGCATGGCTTCGGCGACCTCGTTTTGCGAGCACCGGCCGTAGGTGATCCCGACGGTGTAGTCGCCGACTTCCCGGAGCTCCGAGCGGGCGACGGCTCGGTCGATCAGGGCCTCTTTCTCGACTCGACGTTCGGCGATGTACTCTTCGACCCACTCGGGGAAGTCCGCGCCGTACTCGCGGACGACTTCGACGTACTCCGCTGGGTCGGTCCAGTAGGCGTAATCGGCGAGGTCGTCGCTTCGGGGATCCTCCCGAAGCCAGAGGTCGTGATCCCGCGTCACCGCGGCAAGTTCCTCGAACTTCTCGTCGAAGTCGTACTCGAGCGAACGGTAGACGACGTCCGCCGTGCACTCCTCGTCCGAATCGCCGACGACGAGTGTCACGCCAGCGTCCCGAACCGACGCCGCAACGTTGTCGTCCCACTGGTGGTGATCGTACCACTCGACGCTTCCTGCAGTCTCTTTGGCCGCCTCGAGTTCGTCCTCGACGTACTCGTATCGGTCCGGACAGAGGTCACAGACGTAGAGGTCGATCCCGTCTTTTCCGTGGTCGGCAACCTGCTGGAGCGAGTCCTCGAGATTGTGCGGGCTTCCCGGAACGAGCGCGACGCTGTGGGGCGTCGGTTCGGGCTCCTCGAGAAGGTCGTCCTCCGCGTCGAGATCTGGTTCGTCGTCGGCCGCTCCCTCGCCGTCCTCCGTTGGCTCCGGAATATTTTGAACGTCGCCGTACACCTCGCGCAACAGCGCGACGCAGGCGAGGCCGTCCGCGTCGGGGTCGGCGACGACGGCGACATCCGCACCTTCGAGGGCGGATTTGGCTTCCTGTTCCTCGAGGTCCTCCTCGAGGGTGTCGGGCATAAAAAAGCCCGTCCCCGGCAGGACGGACTTGCGAGCGAGCGATAACTCGCCGCTCTCGATAATATCTTCGTACATACCGTCAGTTGAGAGACGCTATGGGAAGAACCCGCCGGTATCGATGCTCGAGCGGACCGGCCCAGCAACCCCTTCATTTGGGAGCGGTTTCGGGCGTCTCGCTTGTAACTACTTCCAGTTTCGATTCTCGAATTCGGATTACATATCGGCGCTCGATAACCTAATTTAGTTACGTCCTTGCCCATACCTTTTTCAGGAACGCGTTCTTCGTGGTATCTATGTCGATACAACGACGAGCGTTTCTCGCTACTGTGGGGAGTAGCGCCGGCGTCGGGCTCGCCGGCTGTCTCAGCGGGGACGACCAGGGCGGGGAAGCGGGGATCAGCGGCACGACGCTGACGCTCACGACGACGACGAGCACCTACGACACGGGCTTGCTCGACGAGATCAACCTCCCGTTCGAGGAACGCTACGGCGTCACCGTCGACACCGTTTCCCAGGGGACGGGTGCGGCCCTCGAAACCGCCCGATCCGGCGACTCGGACGTCGTGATGGTCCACGCCCGATCGCAGGAAGACGAGTTCCTCCAGGACGGCTACGGCATGAACCGACGCGATATCATGTTTAACGACTTCGTCGTCGTCGGGGATTCCGACGACCCGGCGGGGATCGGCGGGGGCGAAGACGCGGTCGAGGCTTTCCAAGCGATCGCCGACTCCGAGGAACTGTTCGTTTCGCGCGGAGACAACTCCGGAACGCACACGAAGGAACTCGAGCTCTGGGACGAGGCGGGGGTCGCCGTCGAAGAATCCGGCGACTGGTACGTAGACGGCGGCGGCGGGATGGGAGAGATACTGACCGAAGCCGACATGCAAGGCGGGTACACGCTCGCCGATCGGGGGACCTACATTTCGATGCAAGGCGATATCGCCCTCGAGATTCACGTCGAGGGGCCGATCGAGGACGGCCCCGAGTTGCTCGCGAACCCCTACGGGATCGTCGCCGTCAATCCCGAGGTACACGACAACGTCGAGTACGATCTGGCGATGGCCTACATCGGCTACATCACGAGTCCCGAGGCCCAGGAGATCATCGAAGAGTACACCATCGAGGACGAGCGGTTGTTCTTCCCCGAGGCGCTCTCGGAGGATCCGAACTTCCAGCAATACGTTCCCGAAGAGTGGACCGGAGGCGACGGTGAGTAGCTGTCGGGTTGCTGTGCGATGATGATCGCGCGTATCTCGCGCTTCGAGGAATCGCGACGCCGGGCTGAGAAACGTCTGTTAGCCGCGTCCGCGACGGCGCTCCGTTTCGAACACTACTTCCCGACGGAGTCGAGCTATTCGGACACGAGAACACCGGTGCGTTCGCCATGATATCCGACACCTTGCTCCCCCTCGTGGCCGCGTTTCCCTTCGAGTGGACCTACGTTCGGAGCATCATCGAGGTCTCGCTGTACGTAAGCCTCACCGCCGTTTTCCTCAGCACGATCGTGAGCGTCCCGATCGCGTTGCTCGTCGGATTCAGGGACTTTCGCGGCAAGAACTTCCTCACGTCGATCATCACGACCGGGATGGGATTCCCCAGCGTCGTCGTAGGACTGGTCGTGCTCTTTGCGGTCTCGAACGAGGGACCGCTCGGTTCGTTCGATCTCGTCTTCACGACGGAAGCGATGATCCTTTCCCAGATCGTCCTCGCGGTACCGGTTATCACCGGCGTGAGCCTGGCCGCAGTCTCGAGCGTCGAACAGCAGGTCAGGGACGCGGCGTTCGCGATGGGCGGCACGCGCTATGACGTCGCGCTCGTGACGATCAAGGAAGCTCGGTACGGGCTCGCGACCGCAGTTCTCGCGGGTTTCGGACGGGCGATCAGCGAGGTCGGCGGCGTCCTCATCGTCGGCGGCAACATCGCGGGCGCGGACGGCGAATCCGTCACCCGAACGCTGACGACGGCGATCCAACTCGAGGCCAGGCAGGGCCGCTTCGAGACGGCGATGATCCTCGGCGCGATCCTCGTCGCGCTCGTCCTGCTCGTAAACGCGATCGTGGTTCGCCTCGGCGACGACGGGGGTGGGTACCGCTGACTCTTCGAACCGTCGGCGTCGAGCACGGCTACGACGGCGAGGCAATCCTCGAGGACGTGTCGCTCGACGTTCCACCCGGTGAAATCGTCGCGATCATTGGCCCCTCCGGCGTCGGGAAGACGACGCTCCTGCGCTTGCTCGCGATGTTCGAGCGGCCCCTCGGCGGCTCGCTCGAGTACGGCGGCACCGACGTGTGGGACGCATCTGAACAACGCCGACTCGAGTACAGACGCGATATCGGGATGGTGTTCCAGGAGGCGAGCCTCTTTGACGCGAACGTCCGGCGGAACGCCGAGTACGGCCTCCACATTCGCAGGTCGTGGCGAGACCGGCTCCGTCGCGAGTTCGCGGACCTCCTCGGGCTCCGAAACGGGACGAGCCCGGCGATGGAGGCGCTCGAGGTCGTCGGCCTCGAGGAGAAACTCGAGCAACACGCCGAGTCGCTCTCGGGCGGCGAAGCCCAGCGGGTGGCGTTCGCCCGCGCGCTCGCGTACGAACCCGATTTCCTCCTGCTCGACGAGCCGACGTCTGACCTCGACCCCCGAAACACCGCGGTGATCGAGGAGGCGGTCCGCGAGGCCGGAGATCGCGGTATCGGCGTCGCGATTGCGACCCACGACATGAACCAGGCCGAGCGGATCGCCGATCGAGTCGCCGTCATTCTCGGCGACGGAATCATCGAGGTCGGCGAGACCGAGACGATTTTCGAGGATCCGTCGGACCAGCGCACACAGAAATTTATTGATGGCGAGTTGATTTATTGAAAGACGAACTCGGCCCGACCAGGTTTGGCGGAGCCGCGAGAACCGACGGCTCATCGAACGACTCACCGACGAACGACTCACCGACGACCGAATACACCGATGACACTCGAGAAAGAGTACAAGACGGAACTGGCCGTAGACGGCAAAACGATCGACCGGCGCGACATCGAGATGCTCGAGGCGATCGACGAGCACGGCTCGATGCACGCGGCCGCCGACGCCCTCGGGCGATCGTACGCCCGGCTTCAGGGCCGGGTCGTCGAACTCGAGGAGTCGCTCGGCGACCTCACGGAGCGACGCCGCGGCGGCAAAGGCGGCGGCGGGACCGACCTCACCCAAACCGCACTCGAGGTCTGCCAGCAGTTCGAGCGCCACCAGACGGAACTCGACGGCGTCGCTCGAGCGACCGAATCGGTGTTTCCGGGAACGGTTCGAGAGCGGACGGGAGCCCTCGGCACCGTCGAGACGGCCGTCGGCCCCGTCGTGGCGCTCGTTCCGGAGGGGACGACCGACGTCCAGGTCGGCGTTCGATCCGACGCTGTCGTCCTCTCCGACCTCGAGGAATCCCCTGCGGGCGGGGAGACGAGTTTCCGCAACCAGTTCACCGGGACGGTTTCCTCGGTCGACGCGAGCGACGGGATCGCGAGGGTTACGCTCGCGCTCGAACGGGCTCGTGATTCGGCGCTCGACTCAGACGCCGCGGACGACTCCAGTGATCCGTTCGAACTCGAAACCATCGTTACGCAGACGAGCGTCGACACGTTGGATATCGACCCCGGAACGCGAATGCGCGCCTCATTTAAAGCGACGGCCGCTCGAGCGATTCCGAGAGCTGTCGCCCCGTCTAGCGGTGGCCAGCCTGATCAGCTGGATTGAAAACGAACTATCGGCTTCGCCGCAGAATCAGGTGTTGACGGCGTCTTTTGCGGCCGAACCGCCACTCGAGGGATCCTCTGAGGGCTCGAGCTGTCGAACCGTGAGCACGGGAACGGGCGAGGTTCGGACGACGCGCTCGGCGACGCTTCCAAGAAGCAGACGGTTCTCGCCGTGGCGACCGCGCGTTCCGGTTACGACGAGGTCGGCGTCGATGTCGCGCGCGTACGAACATATTTCTGCGGCGGGACGGCCGTCGCGAACGTCGGTCGTGAGCTCGAGGTTCGAGCGCTCTTCGACGGTGGCGAGTGCGGCGTCAGCGTGGGTCTCGAGGGCCGTCTCGAGTTCCTCGCGAAGCTGTTCGGGCGAAGCGTCGACTTCGCCGACGTCGATGACTGAGAGGGCGTGGACCGTCGCGTCGAAGCGATTCGCAAGGTCGATCCCGACGTCGACGGCACGTTTCACGCTCTCGGAGCCGTCAGTTGCGACGACGACCGTTTCGAACATACGGAGACATTACGGCCGTGTCGATATAAACGTACAGCAGAAGCGGAGGCGGCAACGCACGGGAAATAGGAGGGGGCTTTTTGAAGTCCGGGTACGCACTCACGAGTATGGACGCCAGCGATCCCGTCACCGTCGATACCGTCCTCGCCCCGGTCGACGGCAGTGTCGAGTCGGCTACCGCTTCCGAGTACGCCGTCGCCGTCGCCGATCGATACGACGCGTCGGTCCACACGCTGTACGTGCTGGGACGTGGCGTCGTCCGCGGCATGGACGCCGGAACCGTCGATGAGTCCGATATCGCAGAAAGCACACAGGACTTTCTCGAGGATATCGGCCAACTCGCCGCCGACTCCGACGTCCAGTTCTCACGGTCGGTGACACACGGCTTTTCACAAATCCAGAAGACGCGCCACCCGGGCAGTGCCGTCCTCGATGCAGCCGACGAAATCGGTGCGGACTTCATCGTCCTCCCGCGGGAGTCAGTCACCGATTCGGATGCTGATATCCTCGAGAAAGCGGCCGAATACGTGCTCGCGTACGCGAGTCAACCCGTGTTATCTGTCTGAATTCGTGTTGTCTGTCTAAATTATATTTCGACTTCGTTGGGACGCCTGATTGATCCGCGGTGCGCCTGCGCGTCGATTGAAGTCAACGCTACCTGTTCAATGCGCTCGAGCCTCACTCTGTCCATAATTGGTGGTAATATAACTATATCCAAAACATACAAAAGCTTGCAAACTGAAACAGTAAGCAAGAAGTAAGTTAATTCTCAGTGGTAACTATTTTCTGGTAGCTCCAGCTATCTACAGTCGTCGGAGGAGCATATCAAAATGAGTGACTCACTGTATGATGGCACTATTGATTGGACGAGATACTGGGAAGATGCCGATAGGAACGACCGCAAAGATGCGAGTGCAAGCGCTGACCTAATCGTCGGGCCGCTTCGTGAGTTTTTCGAACAGCGTGGTGTCCCAGGTTCGTACGCAGATGTCGGCTGTGGACCGGGAGCGGCAGTCTTTGAAACTGCAGAGTGGTATCCGGAGACAACCGTCGTCGGATACGATTCGGCCGAACCGATTCTCGAAGAAAACCGCGAAAAAGCACACCGGGGGTTGCGTGGAAACATCTCCTTCGAACGGACCGTTCTCCCCGAGTTCGATCCCGATCAGCAGTTCGACGTTATTTCTGCGTTTTACACGCTCTGTTACGTTGATGAGGTAGATCAGGCACTGGTGAATTTATTCGATGCGGTCGCACCTGGCGGCTATCTTCTCTTCACGTATCACAACCGATACGCACAGTCGATATTCGAGTCCATTGCTGAGTCGCCTCACGAGTATCTGGACGAGACTTCGCCCTGGGATCCGGACCATTTCGCTGATCGATTCGAACTCCTTCTTGCTGGCGAGAATCTATTGTCCTACCGACGAATACACGACGTTC
Organism: Halostagnicola sp. A-GB9-2; assembly: GCF_030068615.1. Lineage (GTDB taxonomy): Archaea > Halobacteriota > Halobacteria > Halobacteriales > Natrialbaceae > Halostagnicola. The sequence continues at coordinate 109,927 of NZ_JASJOC010000003.1, forward strand.
TTGAAACGTGGCCCCAGAGTATCTGGTCAATCGCCGGAAAAGCAGACCGTTACGACGCCTGGCGGCAAAACCCGCTTGTGTTTGTTCCGAAGTGATTTTTGCGGCGTTCGTGGAACGTGATGTTTGGCAAACGGACCACCGCTCACTCGAGTCGGATCGTCATCTCCTGTTCGAAGCTCTCGCTTCCCGTCTGATCGAACCCGACCCGTTCGTAGAGTGCGATCGCTGGGCCGTTCCACCGTTCGACGGTGAGCCAGACCCGTCCGATCCCGACATCGCTCGCGTGGCCCAGCAGGTGCTCGAGCAACTGGGTACCGATTCCCGCTCGCTGGTAGTCCTGCAGGACGAAAATAGCGAGTTCCCACTCGATATCGGCGGGATCGTCGACGTCAGCGGGGTCGTCTGCGTCCGGGACGAGCGTCGCGTGACCGACGGCGTCGCCGTCGTGGCTGGCGATGACGTTCACCCCGATGTCGACGATGGACTCAAGCCAGTTGCGAATCCGCTCCTCGCCCGTCGGTGGGATACCCTGTGCGCGGTCGACTGGGTCGAACGCATCGTACATTCCAACCAGGTTCTCGAGCACCTCGTCGTCGACTTCGCCCGGAGCCCGGAGGTCGATCGTCCGTCCGTCGCCGTCTTCGAACGAACCGGGCGGCTTCGGAAACGGCCCGGAGGGTTCGTCCGAATACTCTCGTGTTCGTTCCATCGTTATCGAACCAGTTTGACAGTCGTCGGTGCGTTCAACAGGACGAACTCGGCGATCGGACCGAGTCTGATCTTCCCCATCGGGCTGACGGTTCCGCCCCCGATGACCAGCTGATCGAACTCGCCTTGTTCCGAAAAGTTGACGAGCGCGCTTCCGGGATCGCCCTCGAGGGTCTTGACCTCCGTCTCGATGCCGGCCTCGGTGAGGAGCTTCGTCGCCTGTTCGCGCATCTCTTCTTGGGATCGCTTGGACTCGGGTTTGTCGACGACAACGACGGTGAGGTCATCGCCGACGTCCGACGTTCGCTCGATCGTTCGCCGAAGCGTTTTTATCGACTCGTCGCTCCCGGCGAGACCCAGCAGTACCTTCATGCTTCCGTGTGTGTGCCGACGGACGAAAATGATTGTGCCCGGACGCTCGCGCTGACACGCACTTGGTGAGATCGTCCACCGTCAAGGAGATAGGCTAAACTGTGCATGGGACTCTCAGACGCATATCGCACAACATGTGCGTGACGACGGCGTTAAGACCGTGTGGCCAATAGGCTCACGGAATGAGTGATGCGGCGCTCGATGTCGTCGAGTTCTTGCTCACGACGAGCGTATATTCAGACGACAGATCGCTAGACGAGAACGACTTGCAACCCGACGTCCGGCAGGTGTTCTGGACCAGCGGCTCGGGGGACGAGGACGAACAGAGCGGTAATCGACAGGGTGGAATCACCCGTCCGCTGTCGGCGACCAACCAGACGATTCGCGAGGCGACCGGCGTGGAGGCTCCGTGGAACGCTGTCGGCGATCTCATGTTCACCGATCGCGACGAGTTCTCCGGAACCGTCTCGCTCACCCAGCAGGACATGGCCGAGGACTGGTTCGCCGAACGCGCGAGCGACGAGCGGGTTCTCGAGAATCCGACCCTCGCAAAGCACTTCGAGGACCACGAGGGCCTCGACGTAGACCACGAGGAGGCGCGGGATCGAAATCGCCCGATTCAGGCCGATCGGGTCTGGATCGACGGCCTGCTCGAGGAGTACTTCGACGAGGAAGAGGACGATGACATGCTCGACCTCGTCGAGATCCGCGCGCCCGAAGAGGTCGATATCACGCTTGACGACCTGGTGTTGACCGGGAGTCAGGAGGACGAGATCGACAAGATCGCGAAGGCCATCGAACATCGCGATTACCTCGCGAATATCGGCCTCCGCGAGATCGGCAAGCTCCTGTTCGTCGGGCCGCCGGGGACGGGGAAAACGTCGACGGCACAAGCGCTGGCTCGGGACATGGACTTGCCGTTCGTCGAGGTCAAACTCTCGATGATCACGAGCCAGTACTTGGGTGAGACGGCTAAAAACGTCGACAAGACCTTCGAGGTCGCAAAGCGACTCTCGCCGTGTATCCTCTTTATCGACGAGTTCGACTCCGTCGCGAAGACTCGTCGGAGCGACGAACACGCGGCGCTCAAGCGCGCGGTCAACACGCTCTTGAAGAGCATCGACAACATCTCGCTGATTCAGGACGACGTATTGTTGATCGGGGCGACGAACCACCCCGACCAGCTCGACGCGGCGGCGTGGCGGCGCTTCGATGAAATCGTCAACTTCCCGAAGCCCGACTCCGGAATGCGCTCGGACATCCTGCAAGTGATCACGAGCACGATGGATATCGAGGAGTTCGACCCGGGCGTCATCGCTGAGGCGACCGAAGGGCTCACCGGAAGTGACCTCCGGATGGTGCTTCGCGAAGCCGTTCTCGAGGCGCTAACCGAGAATCGCCGTGATCTCACCCAGACGGACCTCCTCAACGCCGTCGAGGAGTTCGAAGAGCGCGACAACTTGAAGAACATGGACATGATCGACGGCGACCACGACGCGCTGGTTGCCGGCGGCGACGTGGGCGGTGGCGATAGTGGTAACTCACACGATCACGATCATGACCACGATCACGCACACGACCACAGCCACGACGATTAGTGTGGGTTCGTCTGATTCGGCCAGCCGGGCACGTTGACTCCCGCGCAACCGCTGACGCCACTCTTTTCGTCCCCCCGTTCGATAGCTGTACGTATGTCCACTGATCGGAACGTCTACGGAACCGAACTCCAGCCCTGTAGCACCGATCCGGAGACCGGCTTTCTCCGCGACGGCTGTTGTCAGCGCGTCGAGGGCGACCGCGGTCGGCACGAACTCTGTGCCGTGATGACCGAGGAGTTTCTCTCCTTCAGTAAGGCGCAGGGAAACGACCTCACGACGCCCAAACCACAGTTCGAGTTCCCCGGCCTCGAATCCGGCGATCGTTGGTGTCTCTGTCTCGGCCGCTGGCTCGAGGCCGAAGAGGCCGGCCACGCACCGCCGGTGATCCTCGAGGCGACCAACGAGGCTGTCCTTCGCGACATCGAACCCGACCTGTTGCGCGAGCACGAACACGAACGCGAGAGCGGTAGCGCCTGGAGAACCGGTGATCGAGGATCGGTCGAGAACGACCGAGACAATTCCACCGACGACGGCCGAGGAAGTACCGACGACGAACGCGGGACTATCGACGGCGAGACGTGACGATGCGAATCACGCTACTCGGAACCGGCGATACGACGGGAACGCCGACCGTCGGATGTGACTGTGATACCTGTGAGGCCGCTCGAGACCGCGATGTCGAACGCACCCGGTTTTCGGTCCACGTCGAGAACGAACGGACGAACGAGTCGCTCCTGATCGATTTCAGCCCGGACTTTCGGTACCAGTTTTTGCGCGAGGACGTTCCGTTGCCCGACGCTGCGATCATCACGCACATCCACTTCGACCACCTCGACGGATTGGGCAACGTCTTTCGAGTGCTCGACGAACTCGATGTCTACGCGGCGGACGAGACCGATCCCGAGACGGGAAAGAGCGTCGCCGAAACCGTCGACAGCGATTACGACTATCTCGACCCGGTGACGGTCCATCCGACGACGCCGCTCGAGCCGGTTCGCATCTGTGGCTTCGACGTGACGCTCGTCCCCGTTTTACACCCGCCGCTAGTCTGTTACGGCCTGGCGATCGAGGACCCCGAGACGGGCGCGAAGCTCTCGATTTCGGGCGACACGAGCTACGCCGTCCCCGACGATTCTCGAGCGGTGCTCGCCGACCCTGATCTCCTGCTCGCCGATGGAATCGTTCCGGCACACCTCTGTGAGTTTCACCCCATCGGCGGCCGCCACGAAAATTCCGACGGTGTCCCCCGGACGTTCGGAACGAAACACATGACTCGAGAGGGAGCGCTCGAGTTGGCCGACGAATTGAATGCCGACGAGACGCGGCTAGTACACATCGCCCATTACTATCCGGCCGAGGAGGCGTTCGAGGAACCGTTGGCGCTCGACGGCGAGCAATACGTCCTCGAGTAGTGGGGCCCAAGAAGTCGTCGCCAAACGGGCTTAGAGCCCGCGTCGGGCTGCTTCGCCGCGAACCGTCCACGTGAATACGTCGCCGAGTTCGCTCAGCGGTCGGTCGCTTCGAAGCTCCAGCAGGCCTTTTGCGGCCAGGGAACTCGAGGTATCCGCCTCGAGCGAGACTGTTACGGTTTCGTCGTCGCGTTCGGCGGCGATCGTTCCCTCGCCTGCCGGCCAGTACTGTTCGTAGCCGGCCGCCCACCCGCTGTCAAGTTCGGTCGAGAACCCCATCTCGCAGACGCCGCCGTCGGGTGCGATCGGTCGTTCCGGGAGCACCGACCGAATCTCGATAGCCGAGTCGACGACGAGTTCGTGCTCGAGCCGTCGAAGCCGCAACTGCTCGAGACGAGCGCTCTCGACGTGACACAGCGAGTACAGACGTACGCCGTAGCAGTACGAGCCGTCGACGCGATCCGAGGCCTTCTCGAGAGACAGCGAGTTCTGGACGTCGACGCCGCTCGCGTCGCTTCCCTCGATATCACCGGTTTCAGTGCTCGAGTCCGCCTCGTCGCTCCAGATCCTGTATCGTTCATTCCACGCGTCGATCATCGTGAGGTTGGCGATGTGACTGCCCGATCGCAACCGATCCGGGTCAGGTTCGCAGCGCTGAAACGAGCCGTCGGGGCGGTCGGGTTCGTGGTCGTCGGGGGCGGGTTCGGGTGGATTCTCGTCGACGTCGAACTCCTCTCCGACGGTCAGCGTTCGCTTGAGGTTGACATCCTCGCGCACTTCGGAGAGGGCTCGGTAGCCGGAGACGGTCCCGATGCCCGCGAGACCGACGACGCCGGCACCCAGGAAATGTCGTCTTCGGAGGGGCGAAGAATCGTCGTCTTCGAAAGGCATGCGTCGATACTATCAACGAAAATACTAATACCTATCGTCGGTCGGCGACCGCGACGTCCGCGTCGGCGTCCGAGAACGATCGTGCTGGTCTCGGAGCGACGACGGGGCTCGAGTGACGCGACCCGATCAGCCGAACTGATCTAGTCCCGACTGCCGTCGGCGCTCGCCGCTCGGCTCGCGCCGCCACGGCGTTCGGCGGTCGCGTTCGGCCTCGAGATCGATTTCCAGGCCGCTCGCCGGATCGTGACCCGCACACGAAGCGCCGCACTCCGACTCGGCGTCGACGATTCGCCCCTTCCAAGAACAGAACGGGAGCGGCGTCGAAAACTCTTCGCCGGACGGCTCGCAGGCTTCGCAGTCGGGAAACCGGAACGTCCGCCACCCCTTTCCGAACGCGCGCTCCGCGATTCGCCGCCGCGTCCGGGCTTTCCGCTCGGGCGAGACGACCGCCACGTCGGTGTGGCCCGGGTGGTACTCGAGCGGTTCGATTCCCGACTCGTCCGTCGAGAGTGACATCGGTTCGCGGACTACTTCGATCTCGAGCTTGCGGTTTCCGACGCCATCGCTCGTATCTCCCCTCGAGACGCGCCAGACGCCGATCTCCCCGGGAATCCGGTTCAGGTGCGCGCCGGTGACGTAGCTCTCCGTTGCGAGGATCGCTTCGTCCACGAGCCCGAGACTCGCGTCGGTCCGGAGCTGGGCCTCGAGGTCGCCGGGCGTTCCGAGATCCGGCTTGTTCTCGATGCCGACGATTCGTGAGTACCAGTCGGGATAGCGCGCGACCTGCCGGACGTACTCGCGGCCGTTTCGCAGTTCGGATTCGAAAAAGTCAATCTTGAGGGCGCGTTCGAGCGCGCTTTTCGCCCGCTCTGGGTGACAGTCGTCGGCGAAGGCGTCCTTCCAGTAACGGGCCGTTCCCGGACCCACGTCGGCCTCAATGGCGGCGTCAGGGATCGTCTCGCCCGTCAGCGCCAGCCGCTGGTCGAACTCCGGCCCCGGCTCGACGCAGACGATATCGAGGATCCGCCCGCCCGGCTCGGCGACGGCTCCGCCGAGCTGTCGGGCCACAATGGCGTTGCTAGATGCCCCCGGTCGGCCGGATGACTCGAGGTGGGCACACAGTTCGAGCTCGAACGCGAACTCAGACACGATAGAACAGAGCGAACGGATCGACAAAAGCTGTCGGAATCTACCGGTCCGACGGCCGCGTATGCGCTGAGACGGGTTCCGCTTCAGATTCGACCTCGTTGCCGATTCGCGAGGTTCCCCTCGTTCTCAGCGCAACGGTTCTCTTGCTGGTTCGTTTGACGGTCCTCGAGACCCGTCGACAGTGTTCCTGTAAACGCACGGACGAGCACCCGTCCCGCGATCGGAACGCCGACGAGAACGACGAATCCGGTAGCTAACGCGGCCGAATATACGGCCGGTGCCGGCCCGTCAGCGACGGCGATGGTGGTTAAGACACTGGCGAGGACGACGAGCAGGAGAGCGGTGGTCACGATACTATGGAACAACTCGGCGAACACGCTTCGAGACGTGGTCGGTTCGACGGGATCTGGTGCTGAACGGGGGAACATGACTCGAAGTGGCTCCTCGAGTAGGCGAACGCTCCGGCCGAGAATAAGCATAATCTGAAAAACATTTTTGTAAGGTGCTGGACTGAAAATCGGTTGCGTAGCGGCGGGAAAACAGGGAACCGAGGAAAACGACGACATCGCTTGAGCGGGTGTACAGTGGGTTCTGCTATGGACGTCTCTCCGGGTCGTTATTCGACTACCGTCTCGAGGACGTCCAGATCGTCGTCGAGCGTGATCCGGAGGCGGTCCTCGGCCAGCGGAATGTCGACCTCGAGTCGGTACGGATCGCGCTCGAGAACCGTGGTTTGCTGGTCGGAGACACACCACGGTAGCGTCCAGTACGGACGTTCATCGAGCGAGACGCCCCGCTCGCGGTGGAAGCTGACGACCGCTGAGTGATCGAGCAGTTGCAGTCCGACGGCCGAACACAGGCTGTGGCCACACTGCTGGCAGTCGTGGTCGACGCGGACGCCGGCACCCAGACAGCACTCGCCGTCGGCGTCCTCGACGATGGTCGACTCCGTTCGGCCGTTACACTCCGGACACACCCCGTCGGCCGCCAGACAGTGCAGATGCCGAACCCGCTGGTCGAACGCCTCGGCCACCTCCTCGAGTGTGCGGTCGTTCAATCCGCCGGGCGGGAATGAGTACTCGCCGTGGCGCTGGCCGCAGTCGGTGCACTCGATGGCTAACTGCTCGTCGACGTACTCGGCTTGTAGCGGACCGCCGCAGGTGACACACCCGCCCTGGACGGGAAACGGCTCGATCGTCGGCGTTTCGGTAAACGAGCCGGCGATAACCGACCGCACGACTTTCTCGCCGGCGTGTTTGAACTCGTAGCCGCTGTTCGCGGTCGAGGCGGAGGCGCCGTCAAGCGAGCCCTCAACGTTTCTGATGAAGTGACCGGTCAGCTTCTGAAGGTGGTAGTTGAACTGCGCGGAATCGCGCATCCCGACCTCGCGCCTGAGTTCGGAGAACGAGACGGGCCGTTCGCCGGCGGCCCACAGCGCCTCGAGGATCGCTAGGCGCGTTTCGTTTCCGATCAGCGCAAACGCGTCGGCGGGATCCAGGCAGTCGGTACACTCGAGGATCCCCTCGGAATCCCCTGATTGTAACGATGCGTTTGATCGACTCATGGGGTTAATTCACGCGGCCGACTGACAAAGCCATTCCCTTGGCCGAATTTTTGTAGCCTTTCTAACTTATTTGACCGGTCCGCCTGAACCGTCCACGAAATACAGCCGCAAATACGTGCGGACGAACTACCAGTTGGGGTGACCAATAGCCACTCGAGTACGTTTCCGGCGGGGAATTCGCTCCTAGAACAGTAGGTTTATCAAGCGCACACGGGAAGTCATATTCAAGATTACTCATCGTCTTATGGCAGGAAATCAACAACCGGAGGTGAACATCGGGCTCGTCGGCCACGTCGACCACGGCAAGACGACGCTGGTACAGGCGCTCAGCGGCTCGTGGACGGACCAACACAGCGAGGAGATGAAACGCGGGATCTCCATCAGACTGGGCTATGCGGACGCGACGTTCCGTACGTGTCCCGGAATGGACGAACCCGAGTGTTACACCGTCGAAGAGGAGTGTCCAGACGGCTCCGAAAGCGAACCGCTCCGGACCGTTTCGTTCGTCGATGCGCCGGGTCACGAGACCCTGATGGCAACGATGCTTTCGGGAGCATCGCTGATGGACGGTGCGGTGTTGGTGGTCAGCGCCAACGAACCCGTCCCACAGCCCCAGACCGAAGAACACCTGATGGCGCTGGATCTCATCGGCATCGAGAACATCGTCATCGCACAGAACAAGGTTGACCTCGTCGACGGCGAGACGGCTCGAAACAACTTCGAACAGATTCAAGAGTTCGTCGAAGGGACCGTCGCCGAAGACGCTCCCGTCGTCCCCGTCAGCGCGGGACAGGACGTGAACATGGATCTGCTCATCGGCGCTATCGAGGAGGAGATCCCGACGCCCGACCGTGATCCGGGAACCGATGCTCGGCTCCACGTCGCCCGCAGCTTCGACATCAACAAGCCGGGAACGACCTTCGAAGATCTGGCCGGCGGCGTCCTCGGCGGCAGTCTGGTCGCCGGAGACCTCGAGGTCGAGGACGATCTCGAGGTCAAACCCGGCCGCGAGGTCGAAGAGGGTGGCCAGAGCGAGTACGTGCCGATCGAAACAACGATCCGATCGCTGCAGGCGGGCGGCGAAAACGTCGATACCGTCACGCCCGGCGGCCTGCTTGGCGTCGGAACCGGTCTCGACCCGTCCCTGACGAAAGGTGACGCCCTGGCCGGGCAGATGGCCGGTCCTCCCGGGACCCTTCCGCCGACGTGGGAGAAGTTCACGATGGACGTGGATCTGCTCGAGCGCGTCGTCGGCGTCGACGGCGGCGAAACCGTCGACGAGATCAGTACGGGCGAACCCCTCATGATGACCGTCGGCACGTCGACAACCGTCGGTGCGGTCACGAGCGCGCGCGAGGGCGAGTGCGAGGTCAAGCTCAAACGTCCCGTCTGTGCGGACCCGGGTGCGAAAATCGCGATCAACCGCCGGATCGGCGCTCGATGGCGGCTGATCGGCCTCGGTACGTTGACGGAGTAAGTCACAATGAGTTCGCGGGTTGCCCTCGATACGAGTGCGTTGATGATGCCGGTCGAACTCGATGTGCGGTTGTTCGACGAACTCGATCGCCTGCTCGGCGAATTCGAGCCGACGGCGCCACAACCCGTCGTCGAAGAACTTCGACGCCTGTCGGAGAAAGGCGGCACGGAGGGCACTGCGGCGAACGTCGGCCACGACCTGGCGACCGATCGCTGTCTCGTAGTCGACACGGAGGAATCGTACGCAGACGACGCCCTGGTCGAACTTGCCCGCGAGGGCGCGGTCGACTACGTCGTCACGAACGACCGCCCGCTGCGCGACCGGGTGCTTGAGGCGAGTAGACCGGTAATTGCATTACGCGGGAGAAACAAGTTGGCAGTAACTCAACCATAGATGTACAAACGGGCTAGATTAACGGACACCGTAGAAGTACCGCCAGAGGAACTCGGCGACGTTTCGCCGCTCCTCGTCAAGCGACTGCTCCAGGACAAGCTGGAAGGACGAATGGACGAGGAAGTCGGAAGCGTCGTCTCTGTCACCGATGTTATCGATATCGGTGAGGGAACGGTTCTTCCGAACGAGCCGGGCGTCTACTACGAGGCCGAGTTCGACGCGATCACGTTCGACCCACAGATGCAGGAGGTCGTCGACGGCACCGTCGTCGAAGTCGTCGAGTTCGGTGCCTTCGTCGGCATCGGTCCCGTCGACGGACTCCTCCACGTCTCCCAGATCAGCGACGAGTATCTCGCGTTCGACGGGGAGAACCAGCAACTCGCCTCGAACGAGTCAAATCGCACGCTCGGCGTCGACGACGCCGTCCGCGCGCGAATCGTCACCAAGAGCATCGACGAGCGCAACCCGCGTGACTCGAAGATCGGCCTGACCGCGAAACAGCCCGGTCTCGGAAAACATGGCTGGCTCCAGGAAGATCGAGAGCAACGCGAAGAAGCCGCGGCGGGTGAATAACGATGGCATCGAATCGTCTCGTCTGTCGAGAGTGCCACCGTGTCAATGACGCCGACGCCGAAACCTGCGAAAGTTGTGCGTCGTCGTCGCTGACCGAGGATTGGGCGGGCTACGTTGTCATTGCCCACCCCGAGGAGAGCCAGATCGCAACAGAGATGCAGGTCACCGAATCCGGCGCGTACGCGCTCAAGGTTCGGTGACGCGGTAGGACCGTGACTCGAACTGGCCCGGATGGCGAAGACGACACGGAAACGGGCCATACCGCCGGTAATACCGGTGAGGAAGCCGAATCTCCTCCACCAACTGACGCCGATTCCTCGAGCGACGACCACTCCTCGCTCTCGCTCCCGGTCGACGCTCGAGGCGACCTGAAGGATCCGTTCGGGCCGATCGAGACCGACGCCGACGTGTTGCTGGCGTCCGTCTCGGGACCGCTCGTCGCCGTCGGCGATGTCGTTACGTATCACTTTTTGCAGGCTGGCCACCAGCCGGATGTCGCTCTCGTCGACGGCCGAACAAAACGAAGCGCCGTCGACGAAGAGATCGAACGCGCCGTCACCGACGGCGTCAACCTCGAGGTCGAGAACCCGCCGGGGGTCATCACCGAGGAACTCGTCGGCGCGCTAGTAGAGGCACTCGTGGCCGACGACCCCATCACGATCCTCGTCGACGGCGAGGAGGATCTCGCCGCGCTCCCTGCGATCGTCGCCGCACCCGCCGGCGCGAGCGTCGTCTACGGCCAGCCCGACGAGGGGATGGTCCACGTCCGCGTCGACGATGACGTTCGAAGTCGCGTTCGAGCGTTGCTCGAGCGCTTCGAGGGCGAGGGCGACGCGATATGGGCTCTCCTTGAAGATGCCTAATACGTCGATTGGGGTCCTAAAACATTGATTCAGATACTCAGCGAGAGTCGAGAAACTATTTATTCGGCGGCGTGAACGTGACGAACATGTACGATTTCGTCGTCGTCGGCGTCGGGCCGCCGGGAGCGCGCTTTGCCCGACGAGCAGCCAAGAACGGCCACGACGTGCTCGCCCTCGAGAAAGGATCGATCGGCGAGCCGCTGGCCTGTTCGGGACACGTCAGCACTGACGTCTGGAACTTTACCGGGGAGGGCGCTCGCGAGGAACTCCTCCAGAACGAGGTTCGGGGAGCGCGGTTTCACGTGCAAGGGCCAGGAAGCGACTCCTATCCCTTCTACAAAGACGAGGTCGTCTCGAACGTAATCGACCGCGTGGGGCTGGATCGTCACCTCGCCGAGCTCGCGCGGGACGCAGGCGCGGACGTCCGCGACGAACACACCGTAACTGCCGTTCGCGAGTCCGCAGACTCCGTCGAAATCGACGCGAAAGGCCCCGACGGCGAGCGGACGTTCGAGGCGAAGATGGTCGCCGGCTGCGACGGTCCGCGCTCGAGGGTTCGCGAGGCGCTGTCGCTCCCGGAACCGGACGAACTGCTCCACGGCGTGCTCGCGTTCTCGGACGAGGCCGACGACGAGGATTTCGTCGACGTTCACCTCACCGCGCCGCGATTTTTTGCGTGGCGGATTCCCCGAGGCGATGCCGGCGTCGAGTACGGCCTCGCCGCGCCGCCGGGCGTGCAGGTGAACAAACACTTCGAGGAACTCGTTGACGGCTACGAGGTCGACGTCTCTCACCGCTGTTCGGGGGCGATCCCGATCGGGCCGCCGGACCGGGTCACGACGCGTCGAGGCTTCCTGCTCGGCGACGCCGCCGGGCAGACGAAACCGTTCACCGGTGGCGGCATCCTTTATAGTATGACCTGTGCCGACCACGCCGCCCGTGAGATCGATCCCGACCGTCCGACCTCGCTCGCGGCCTACGAGCACACCTGGCGCGAGGAACTCGAGCGCGAACAGCGATTCGGCCACCTTATCCGTCGCGCTTACTCGCTTCCCGAACCCGTCCAGCGGATCGGGCTCACCGCTCTCTCGGGCGAAATCGGTGTTCACATGGACCGGCCGACATCGGCGTTCTCGCTCGAGCACGCACAGGCGATGGTCTCGAGTCTGCGACGGTGACCGGATAGGGGACGATTCTTCTCGGGTTGGGCTGCTCTCAGTTCTTGTACCGCCCCTCGAGCAGAGGTTCGGAAGGTGAGTAGCTACAGATCATTATATTTCTGTCATGGTGGGTCGTATATTTAATCACTCCAGTGGGAAGCAGTCCGGGGGACCACAAACCTGATCGCTATTTACTCCAGTAGGGAGTAGCGAGACTATTTTTGTAAAATCTCGCTGGACTCTTCAAACAGGTCGATAACTCGCTGTTCGATTTCATCGCGAATTTCATGCATGTAGTCTAGATTCTGTCTTTTGAGGTCATCAAGCGCCCACTCACGTCAACGTCGCTCTCGCTAAGTATTGTGCTGAAGCGTGACCATGCAAATCCTCTTCTCAACTGCGAGGCTAAACCTGTGCCACCATAACCTTCATATGAATCGAGAAAATACGATATGATGGTGATGGCTCAGAGTACCCTTAACCGAATCTGGAATCGTCTCGCAAACCGATACAGGCAGGATGAGGGGTCCGAATGTTGTGGAACGGCTATCGAAGAAGTCCAATCTGATTCGACAGAAACCGAGTCCGAAAGCTGTTGCAAATAACTCGGACCGAGAAAATCAAATATGTCTAAGACAGATTCGCTACCCGACGAAGCCTACAGCGCACTCGAACGGCTGTACGACGACCCAGAAGAACGAATCGCCACCTTACAGGATATCCGACCATCTGAACAAGATGTCGCCGGTCAGGAGACCGTCTTCAAGGCCCTCGGGAATGAGGATCGCCTCCGAATTCTGAGTGCACTCCGCGAATCCGAGTGCTGTGGTTGTGAGTTACAGATCGTGCTCGACGCACCCCAATCGACGGTCGCCACCCACCTCCGGAAGCTGAAAGAGGCAGGACTGGTCAAATCCCGGAAGAAGGGTAAGTGGAGCTATTATCGCATCGCCGATACCGCAGTCTTCGAACTGCTCGACCTCGCCCACGCCATTCAAGAGGACGTTTGAAATGCTTCCACCAGGCCTTACCAACGCACTCCTCGACTCGTGGGATTACTTTCTGCACCTCGCCGTCGTTCTCGTACCGCTGTTCATTGGGGCCTCCTTCCTCGTGGGCCTTGCACAGGAGTATCTCCCCCCAGAGAAGGTCGAACGCAAGCTCCATGGTCATGACGAAGGGACTGGCAACGTTGCTGCAGCTGGCTTCGGTGCGGTAACTCCGTTTTGTTCGTGTTCGACTGTCCCTATCCTCGCTGGTTTGTTGCAAGCAGGTGCGCCGCTTGGACTCGCGTTCTCGTTTCTACTTGCATCGCCCCTGGTCAACTGGATTGCAGTGGTTCTGCTTCTCGGCCTCTTCGGAATTGGGGTGACTGCCTACTACGTTACGATCACCTTCGTTGCCGCTGTCGTCGGTGGTATCATCATCGGACGGCTCGGATTAGTTGACCACGTCAAAGAGGTCCGCATTACGGATAGTACGAGTCAGGCCGTAGCGGACGGCGGGACCGTTGATTGCTGTGCCGGAGGGACAGCGAATGTAGAGCAGACGCATCGACAGCATTTCGAATTGGCCGCGCGTGAAGCGTGGTCGTTCTTCGTCGATACACTTCCATATCTTATACTCGGAATGACGATCGGTGCGCTGATTCACGGCGCCGTTCCGGTTGATCTGCTTCATACCGTCGTTGGTCCGGAGAACCCACTTGCCGTGCCGTTAGCGGCGTTGGCAGGTGCCCCGGTCTACATTAGCCTCAGCGGTATGCTTCCCATCGCCGCCTCGCTCAGCGAACAGGGGATTGCAATCGGGACCGTTCTTGCGTTCGTCATCGGTGGCGCAGGTGTGAGCATCCCGAATCTAATTCTCCTAAACAAGCTGTTCAAACGCCGGCTATTGCTCGTCTACGCTGGAACCGTCGTCACAATCGGTATTACCGTTGGCGTCGTGTTCAATCTCTTCATCGTCTGACATCCAAAATATGAGAGACCAACAGTCGACACAATTCTCGTCGCAGTGGGCTCCAAAAAAGTGACACCTACCCGACAAACAACAATGACTGAAAACACAACCGCTCCAGAAGAGTCGACTTTCACTGACGATGAACAGCACGAGACAGTCCGCGACCGATACGCGGAGGTGGCATCTGATGACACGGGCTGTTGCGAATCGAGTTCGAACGCTGATTGTAGCAGTAGCACGGAGTCACCAACAAGTGACGATACCGACACAGAGACACTAACTGGGTGCTGTACAAACGATGAAACATCAACAACATGGGCGGAACAAGTTGGGTATAGTTCTGAAGAGATCGAGTCGGTTCCGACTGATGCGAACCTCGGACTTGGGTGTGGCAATCCGACCGCTATCGCAAACCTGACCCAAGGGCAGACGGTTCTAGACCTCGGCTCCGGCGGAGGGTTCGACTGTTTCCTCGCTGCAAACGAGGTTAGCACGGATGGACACGTCATCGGAGTCGATATGACACCCGAGATGATCGAAAAAGCCCGTACAAATAGTGAGGAAAACGACACTGAAAACGTTGAATTCCGACTCGGTGAGATAGAACATCTCCCTGTTAGTGACGATACCATCGACGTCATCATCTCGAACTGCGTAATCAATCTCTCACCCGACAAGCGCCAAGTGTTTGAAGAGGCCTATCGAGTGCTTCGACCCGGCGGTAGGCTGGCTATCTCGGATGTCGTTTTGACGGCTAAACTCCCTGACGAGTTGCGTGCAGATCTCGACTCAATCGCGGAGTGCGTTGGCGGTGCAACACGAATTAGGGAATTAGAGGGTCTTCTCGAAGAGGCGGGATTCCAAGACGTCCAAATCGAACCTCAGGACGAAACCCAAGACTTCATCCGCGAGTGGGGTGACGACCGCGACTTAGACGAGGTGCTCGTTTCGGCGACTATCCGGGCACACAAACCGAGCAATTAGCCACTACGGTGGAATTTGCTCGTAACCCTTTCTGAATAAGTACCAGCGAGTAGCGATTCGAACTCGCTGTTTCCCCCTGTTCACCGCTCGAAAAACCGCCTGTTCTCGTTCGTAGATTCGTTATCCTTCGAACTTGTACGCAACTCACTCGTCCGGTTCGTCGGCCGCGCCGACCATCCCGCAGACGATGTTCTCGGGTTCGAGAATTTCCTCGCCCGACACGGCGTCCGGATCGAGCAGTAAAATCGTGTCCTCGGGCATCCCCTCTTCGACGCGAACCTCGTGGCCCAGCCGGTCCTCGAGATCCTCGGTGTCGTCGATGTCGGCCTCGTCGGTCTCGAACACCAGTTCCGCGTTGAGCGACGAAAGGACGAGCACGAGATCCTCCGTGTCGGTGTTTTCGACCGCGTACACCTCGAGCAGCGATTTGATCCCGTCGTAGCTCACCTCCTCGAGCGATCTGATCGTCACTCGTTCCGTGTCCGAACCCGCGGCGTCTTCGGACTGGGTTCGCATGCGTGCAGACAGCTCTTCGAAATCCGTACTCGAGTCCATACCGGATTGTTACCGTGTGGGACCAAGTCGCTATGCCTGGCCAGTACAGGCGGCCGACATTTCGTTCCCGAAATCTGGCTTCGAGATGCTATGCTGCCGCTTCCGTTCTGACAAAAGCTTTAAAGGTCGCTCTCGAACGTCTTCCAACTGAATATCATGAGGGATTATCTGTCGACGGCGGCCGTGCTGTCGGGCTCGCTGTTGCTGTTCGTTCCGTTGACTTTCCTGACGGTCCTCGCTGCGGCTGATACCCTCCGGATCGTCGCGGGTCTCGGCCCGATCCAGAACGGGTTCGTCCACGCGACGGTCCTGTTCTCGTCGTTGGTTCTCGGGTACGTCACCGCGATGGAGATCTGTCGGGTTCGTTTGCACGGGTTCTCGGAACTCCATAGGGGGACCCGTTCGCGGCAACTGGCCCGACACGGCGTGTTGGGCGTCGTCGCACTCGCTGCGGCCGTTGTCCTCGTTCGGATCCTGGTCGCCGCGATATCGTTCGGTTTCGCGAACAACGATCCGGCCGTTCTCGGTCTCGGCGTCGCGGGCGCACTGGCGCTCTCGTGGACCGCTCTCGGCTCCGTAAACGCGTTCCGCAGGGGAACTCGCCACATTCAAAACGAGGGCTCGAGGTAAACCGACCCTCGAGTTACTCCGCCGAGGAGCTCGCGTCCAGACCCACAAACGCGAGCGAAATGAGTGATCCGTTGATTCCGACGAGCGCCACGACGAGCAGCCCCAGAGGCGGTTCGCCGTCGGGCGAAAGGGCGACCAGAACGAGCGCCCCGACGCCGACCACGCCGAGTCCGAGCGCGAGGACGAGGTCGGACCACCTGTTCCACGATTCCTCGAGCGTCGGCTCGAGTCTCGCGAGCCACCACTCGCTCTCGGCGGCGTTCCCCTCGCTCGTTCTCGGTGTGATTCTGAACAGGCGGGAGATTCCCGCGGACCCTACGGCTCCGGCGAGCGAACCGATGCCGACGAGGAATAGGACGACCGCGGCGGGAATCGACAACACCCGGGCCTCGAGGAGCAAGTAAAGGAGGAGAAAAGAGAGGCCGGCGAATCCCGCCAGAAGACCTCGAAGCGCCCGAATAATCGAACTCCGCATACGTGGCGTGACGTACGATGTCGGTGATAGAAACTATTTGGTTACTCGACGACGGGGGAGCGTCGGGACTACTCGTAGACGGGCAACCGAGCAGATCGGTCGGACCCTTCGACGAACGGCAGCGTCGTTCGCTCTGCAGGGACTTCTTCCCCGTCCACTCGAACCGCCAGCCTCTCAGCCTCGAGTCCGTACTCGACGGTAGCGAGCGCGATCGGGTGCTCGAGCATCGGACTCGTCTCAGCGCGGGTGATCTCGCCGACTGCGTCGTCGCCGTCGAAGACGGCCGCGCCGCTCGAGGGAACCGTTCCGTCGCTGTCGCCGTCGTCGCTCTCGTCGGCGTTACCACCGCCATCTTTGAGCGAGAGCCCGATTAGCTGTGAACTCGGTCTGCCGCGGTTTTCGACCCTCGAGACGACCTCCTGGCCGACGAAACAGCCCTTCTCGTAGTCCACGGCGTGATCTAGCCCGAGAACGTTCGGAATGCGTCCCTCGAGTTCGGTCTCGAACAGCGGTGAACCGGCCTCTACCGTGAGCGTATCCCAGGTTCGGTAACCGAAGGGGGCCGCGTTCAACCCCTGATTTAGGAGGGTGTCGTAGACGGCCGCCGCGTCGTCGGCTCCGCAGATCACCTCGTAGCTCTCCTCGCCAGTGAGTGCGTCCGTTCGGATCACAGTTACGCCCTCGTCGCCCATCGATCCGCGCACGAAGGAGTAGCGTTCGTCGGGCGTCGACGATTTGTTCAACACGCTGGCGACCTTCTCGGTGGCTTTCGGGCCGTGAACGCCGAACGTCCCGTACTCGTCGGTCGCGACTCGAATCTCGACGTCCTGAATGAACACCTTCTCGGACCACTCCGATGCCAGTTCCTCGGCGAGATCCGGCGGGGTGAACAGAAGCAGTCGCTCGCCTGCGTTGTAGACGTAGAGTTCGACCTCGATTCCGCCCTGTGGATCGAGAACGAGTGCGTAGCAACCGTCACCGTTCTCGGTCGGAACGCGATTCGTAACGACGTTGTCGACGTACTCGACGCGGTCGTCTCCTTCGACGACGAGGACGCCGTAGGCGGACTCGATCAACCCGGCCGCGTTTCGAACGGCTCTGTGTGCTCGCTCCGGGCGACCGTAGTGTTCGACGATAGTTCGCCCCGCTCGGTCGCCAAACGTTGCCCCGTGATCCTCGTGTAGCGACTCGATGACACTCATACCGTGTTCGAAGAGCCAGACGATATCAGGCGTTTCGATCTCTCGAGTGATTCGTCCGTTCGCGCAGAGCCTCGAGTGGTTCGGCCGCCGTTCGAGTGACGCCTTGCTCGTTAGAACGGGAACCGCTCGCGAACCCAGTCGCGAAGTGACGCCCCCTCGTTCTCGTCGTCCGGTTCGTCGGGCACCACTTGATCGTCGGGTCTGATGACCGCACCGCGCCCGTCTCGCTCGACGACGATCAGATTATCGTCTTTGAGCGTCGCCAGCGCGTCCTCGAGGTCGTCTATTTCGACCGAAACGGCCGCGCGAAGCTCGAAGACGGTCATGCCGTCCTCGACATTGTTGACAAGCACGTCGAGTACCGCCACCTGCGTTCGCTCTCGGTCCCGGTACTCTCGCTTCGCTTTCATCCAGTGACGTATTTGTCGACCCGGGATTTGACGTTTGCCGTTCGACTGGGGGTCTAAACGCGGCTCGTTCTTTCGTTCGTTGACGTCTCTGCTGGAGTGTCGGCGTATTCACTGGATCAGAGGGCTCTCGATGCGCTTCTCGCGATATCGGCTAGCGACTGTCTAGCCGTCAACGAGTATACCACTTGCAGTACGTTTTTTATGCCGTGAATAGATACGATTGGATAATGGTACTGCGATGTTCGCTGCTCGGCCACAGTTACGGCGAGCCCGAAGTCGATCGCGAGCGTGAAGAACGGGGCAGCGAAGTCGTCCTCACTGTCACGGAGTTTCAAGCGTGTCAGCGCTGCGGTGAGCGAAACATCATCACTGAGAACACGGAAGTGACAAGCATCGTCCCTGATGAGACGCCTGCTCGCGCTTCGAACGCACCTGATGATTCCGACCAAGCGCCAGACCCTGCTCGTTCTACGCCGCCTGAACCGTCCGCCGAACAGGCTATGGGTATCGAGCCCGACTCGAGTGGTATCATGGATGCAGAGCGCGACGCTGAGCCCCTCGATGCCGAGGCCGCACCCGAGGACGCCGTCTCGGTCGATCAGACGCCGGCCGAGGCCGCTTCGGATGACGGCGCCGACGAAATCGACGTTCCGACGGACGAAAACGACGAGCCGATCGTCGACGACGGGGAAATCCTCGAGGACGACGGCGACGATGACGACCCGATTTCGGGCGATCGGCGCCACGGCGAGTGGCCCGACTCGGCGGACGTCGGCCCGCCCGTCGGAAGCGATACCGAACCCAGCGCCTGGCCCGACGACGAACAAGAGCGCGCACGGGCCGTAGCCGACGACGAAGACGTCGGCGACCGGCCATCGGAACTCGAGGAACAGCCCGATGACGACGCCGTAATCCTCGAGAGTGGGTCGGAGACGACGGCCGACTCGAGCGGCAAACAGTTCGACCACTCCATCGATGCGAGCGGCGAGCCGGCTGCTGAACCCGGTTCCGATCCAGAGCCCGCTGACGGCTCCGAGACGAGCGCCGTTCAGGTTGAGTCTGTCGCCGAGCCCGCCGCTGGCTCCCAGTCGTCGGGTCCCGAAACCGGTATCACCAGCGCAGAGAGCGCACCTGCTCCAGGAGAGAGTTCGATTCCAGACGGTGCGACTACGGAGTTTTTCTGTCCGCAGTGTCGCTTCGTTGCGCCGGGAGATAGCGGCTCGCTCCGAACCGGCGACATCTGCCCCGAGTGCAAGAAGGGCTACATCGGCGAGCGAACGGCGTAGTCGGCCCCCCGGACGCCGACTTACGCACGCTATCGGAATTCCGCCACACGCTGCATTGCTTCGTTCTGATTTTGCGCTTCCGGTCAGCAGGTGTCTATTGATATCCTCCCCGCGCTGAAGCTCGAGGTTTTCTCCTCGATTTTCCGTAACTTTTCGTTTACCCGAGCGGCGTCCATCTCCACCCCGTGACTTCGCCAGCCGGAGACTATGAAAAGAGGTAAACACTCCGCCGTATATCTCCAATTTATGAAGGAGTACAAGATGCGACGTGGTGAACACCTCGAGGATCGGATTCCGGATATGGAAGCCACGGTCGAGGAGTACTTCGGACCAATCACCGGCACAGAGGAGTTCAAAGGAAGCGATCTCTACGTTATCGCCGAGCCGGACAACCCCGTCTTCGAACGTATTATCGTCGGTGCAGTCGAGTACTCCGGCAAAAAGGACAAACTCGCTGTCGATTTCGTCGAACGCGATCCCACCGAACTCGGCCCCGACGAACTCGAGGCCGCTGGCGACGCCGTCGACGCGAAAAACGATTTCCTCCTCGAGGCGACCGCTCGAGACGCCAAGTCCCGACGCGACTCGCTAAAACGCTCCGTTGAGGACGACCCGGACCACGATTTATAGAGTCGGTTTCTTGTTCCGTTTCGATCCATTCACCGCCGAGAGCCTGCGGCTTCGCCCGTCGAAACAGTCGGTTCTGGAACTCGAGGGACGTTCGCCTCTTAGACTTGAGACGGCGTCTCGCGCTCCGGAACGTCTGCTTCGAAATAGCTAAAACGTTTTCACCGCAATCGCCCGCTAATGGAACTGCAGACGTTCATCTTTGCGACGGCAGTTGCACACCTCGGTTTCGCGATGTTCATCGTCGGTCACGCCTACTGGACCGATCAGGAGTCCGGCAACTGGCCGTATATCACGCTCGCGTTCGGACTTGCGGGGCTTGCAGGCTATTTCTTTTACGACGAACTCGAGGGGTCTGGCGGGATTTAACCCAAGGAGGGCGATCCGCAGGTTCGGCTGGATTATGCCAAGAAAACGTGACGCGGTCGATCCGCTAGGACGTCCCGCCCGAACTCGACAGTTTCAGCGAACGCGTCGCTTCGGAAGAACTCCATCGCGTCCTCGCGGGAATCCCAGCGGCTGGCGATGAACATATCGAGTTCGTTTTCGCGGTTGATCAGCAGATCCGTTTTCCGGTGGCCGTCCATATCGGCCAGCAGACCCGCGACGTCGTCGAACGTTTCGACGAAATCCTCCTGGTGCTCATCTTTCACCGTGTAGAACATTCCCATCGTTCCCCAGGAGTCTGACTCGTCGTCGCCGGCTTGTCGAACGATTTTGGGGAGGTCAGAGAGAAATCCGGCCGCCGTACTCGCCGCACGCTCGGTGTCCCAGAGACTCACAATAGCCGTTTCGGCGTCTTCGTCTTCGCTTTCGTAGACGGCCGTCTTCACGTGCGTGTCGTAGTGATCGAAATTCGTTCGCAGGCCGTCAACTTCCTCGAACAGTTCCTCGGGGCTGGCCGCCGAGTAGAGGACGACCGCGTGAACGTCCTCGCCGTGTGGCTGGCCGGCGTAGACGCCCACGTCCTCGAGTTCCTCTCGGATGTCCGCGTCGTCTTCGTCGTCGCGGCCGGAGCCGCCGCCGTGGTCGTGGTCGTGGTGGCCGTCTCCACCGGACCCGCCGTGATGTCCACCGGAACCGCCGTGGTGGCCGCCTTCGTCGCCGTGACCGCTTCCGTGTCCGTGACCCGAACTTGCGGCCTCCTGTGGCACGAACTCGCCCGAGAGGTACGCACCGAGGTTTTCGGGTGCGAACCGCCGACCGAAGAGGAATCGCCCGAACTCGCCGAATCGAGAACTCGAAGGATCGAATCGCATTTCATAGAGCAGTTCCTTGATATCGGTCGGATCGTCGCCGAAGAGCGTGATGCCCCACTCGTAGTCGTCGAGGCCGATACTCCCGGAAATGATCTGCGTGACCCGCCCGGCGTACTGCTTGCCGATATCGCCGTGGCCGGACATGTACTCGGCCCGCTCGTCGAAGGAGAGGTCGTACCAGTTCCACTCGTCGTCGCGGCGCTTGTCCATCGGATAGAAGTTCGCGTACTCGAAGTCCGGAATTTCGGGTTTGAGCCGCGATTCGATGTACCTGGCCATGCCGGTGTCCTCGACCTCGCTATCCTCCTCGAAGTACTCCTCGGACATGTAGCCCGAGACTTCGGTCACCGACACGTAGGAGTCGACCTGCTCGGTGAACTCAGCGAGGGCGGTGTGTTCGAACCGCCGCTCGAGCACGTCGATATCCGCGGGTGACGGCCGAAGATGCAAGAACATGAGGTCGGCCTTGTGGCCGAGGATCCCGTACGTCGCCGAGTCGCCTTCCTCGGCGTCCTCGAGTCGTTCGCACGCCGAAAGGTACTCGATTCCCTCCGTGATCGCCTGCTCGCGACGCCGTTGCGGTGCGTCTCGCCAGGCGTCCCAGTCGATCGACCGGAAGTCGTGAAAGACGTACCAGCCTTCCTCGGTCTGTGGCGGTCTGCGTCGTTCCATACGAGCGAGTTAGGCCGGGGTCGCTAAGAAGGACGGGGTTTTCGTCGCAGGGAGAGCGTAGCGCGGATATCCCGTCGCCGGCTGGCAGTTGCGCCGACCGAAACCATTTACGTTCGCCGATTTAAATCAGGGCGTATATGCGGAAAAGCGGTCCACCGAAAGGACTCATCGCCTATCTCGTTCTCGAACTGCTCGAGGAAAAGCCGCGATACGGCTACGAGATACTCAAAGAAATTCGCGACATCAGCGGCGGTCACTGGGAGCCGTCCTACGGCTCCGTCTACCCGATCCTGTACAAGTTCGAAGAGAAGGGGTGGACCGAGCGAATCGAGCGCGAGGACGAGCCCGACCGAAAGTACTTCGAACTCACCGATTCGGGGTACGAGGAACTCGAGGACAGGCGCGCGAGCGGCTCAGAGAAGGCTCGAGACTTCGCCGACGTCATCCTCGGCTTTTTCCACGTCTACGCGGCCTTCTCGACGGACGAGCGGTTCGAAATCCCGGATCTCGAGGGCGAGTGGCGCTTCGACGAGGAATTCAGCGCGTGGGTCGTCGAACAGGTCGTCCGCCATCACGAACATTACTTCGACAACGACTTCGAACGCATCGAGGACACGCCCGAGGAGTTTTACGAGCGCCACGACGTCGAGCACGACGACGAGTGATTGCGGACTAGTCGTTCGTCGTTGGTTTGCTCGAGTTCTTGTGGTAAGTATAGGCGGAGGTGTTACCGCTTGCACCCGCGACCGAACGCAGTGAGCGAGCGGGCCAAGGAGCCCTCGAAGCCGCGCCAACGGCGCGGCTGAGGGGTTGACGACGTGCTTTTCATCAACGTTTTGCCGAGTGCGGTCGCGAAGCGACCGCACGCAGAGCAAAAGGTTGGCAGGCGTAGTGAACACCAGCAAGCTATTGGACGCTTCTCAGGCCAGCATTCCGGGCGCGAATATCATTGCGAGGAAGCTGATCAGCATGGTGACGCCGACGATCGTCGTGACCATCCGAATCATCCCCCGAGTCGTCTCGATGGGCAACCGGGAAGCGACAGCTTCGGTGCTCGTTCGGAGGATGTGACCACCGTCGAGCGGGAACGCGGGAATGCAGTTGAAGAAGCCGAGTTGGACGTTGATCCAGCCGGTCCAGAACAACAGGTTCGCGATGATGAACACCGTCCCGTCGCCCAGTGCCGCCAGTGACCCCTGTACCTCATAGAAGTTCTCGACGCCGCCGGTGAATCCGGCGAAATTAAACGGCAACAGATCTGTGATCCCGATAATTGGGAGAAACAGGACCAGTACCATCTTTCCGAGGAACGAGTCCGTCATCCCGCCGAAGCTGTCGTCTCCGTCGCCACCGAGAATGGAGAGATACTCGCCGGCGGGGTAGTACTGAACCCCGAGGTCGTTCATCGAGATTCCTGAAACCTCCTCGATCGTGCTCTGTGCGCCGATGAGGCCGTAGTCCACGTCCGAACTTTCTCCGAGCGTCACGTCGTACTCGACGGGTTCGTCACCGGCGTATCCCGAAACGACGACCTCCTGACCGGGTTCGGTTCCCTCGAGGAACGTGTAGAGTTCTTCGGTCGACTGGATCGGCTCTCCGTCGATCTCGGTAACGATGAGCGGCTCGTCCGTCGGCGCACCCGCCTCTCCCACCGGCCCGTTCTGTGCGACTTCGATGGCCGCGCCGATCGGTACGTCCTCGAGGTCGATGATCTCGCCGTTATCACCGCGTTCGACCGTGAGCGTGACGGTTTCCTCGTCACCGACGGCGTCGAAGAAGGCGGCTTCCGTGCCGACGTCTTCGCCGTTGACCTCGAGAATCGTATCGCCAATGTTGACATCCGCTGGCCCGCCTTCGATCGCGACGGTGACGAGTAAGGATCGCTCGACGGTCGTCGTCTCCTCGTCGTTGAGTTCTACCTCGACCTCGTCGCTGTCGATTCCTGCGAGCAGTTCGTCGAGGTGGTCGTTCGATTCGACCTCGGTCCCGTCGATCGCGGTGATCCGGTCGTTCGCACCGATATCGGCGTTAGAGGCCGGTGAATCTGGTGCAGCTCCGGCAACCGATGCGCCGGGTGCGACGGCGATCGAGCCCGCGATCGGACCGAACAACAGGACGAAGACGACGATGGTGATCGCGAAGTTGTTCGTCACGCCGGCCGCGAACATCCGCGTCTGACCGCCGCGACTCGCGTTTTTCGAACTCTCCTGTTCGGGTTCGACGAACGCCCCGATCGGCAATAGTGCGAGCATCGCGACGCCCATCGATTCGATGTCGATATCCTCGACGCGACAGAGCAATCCGTGGCCACCTTCGTGGACGACGAGTCCGACGAGCAGACCGAAGACGATACCGGGAGTCGCAGAGAGCGGGAGGAAATCGTTGACACCGGGGATAACGAGGACGTTCCGCGGCGTCTGGATTCCCGACGGCTCCGGCGACAGGAGCGCGCCGACCGCCGCGAGCAGGAGGAAGACGAACATGCTCCCCATCACGACGATGGCGATGCCGACGCCGAAGTTCGCCCAGGCCCGCCAGAATCGCTTCGGGCCCGCTAACCAGTCCAGAAATGCCCGTCCACGCTTCGTGTGGATCGTCAGAATCGGTCCCTGCGCGCCGACGTACGACGGTAGCAGATCGCGCTTCCGAAGCGCGATGATCGCGAGCCAGTACGCCGCGAGACCGACGAGAATCCACGATAAGATCCCCGAGGTAAACATCTCGAGGAAAGCAGGTGATGTCGCTGTAAACGGACCGGACTCCATTATCACCCTATCAGGGAGGGGCTCTCAAATGGCTTTTGTCTACGAACGCTCCGAAATTCGACGGCCCACCGTCCCGTTACCGTTCGCGTCGAAGCCGGGCGACGACGAACTCCTGATCTACTTTCGCGAGAAACGGACCGAGCTTCGGTCCCTGTTCTTCGTCGAAAAAGAGCCTGTAGCCGGCCGAGAAGAACGATCCCATGTCGACGCCGTGGCGCTTTGCGGTCTCGTAGATCTCCTCTTGGATTTCGTCGGGTCCGTGTCCCTCCTCGATGAAATCCGCGAGTTCCTTGAGGGCCGTCTCGGTCGTCTCGTCGAAGTCGTGATCCGGAATCGCGCTGCGTTTGAGTTCGTAGTCGAACTCGTTCTCAGTTCGGCGCGCCCAGTTTCGGGCCTGCTCGACGCGATCGAGTGCGCCCTCGACGGCCCATTCTGGCGCGTCGTCGGGAATGTGTCCTTCGTGACGGGCGATCTCTTCGCGCAGGTCCGGGTCGTCGGTCATGCCAAGCACTGCGGCGAAGGTGTAGGGAAGCCGGATCCGTTCTTCGTCCGGTTCGTCGACGACGAGCGGGTAGACGCGCTCTGCGAACGCCTTCTCGTCTTCGCTCGCCTCGACCTCGTCGTAGTAGATCGATTCGAAGCGGTCGAACTCGTCGACGAGCAGATCGAGTCGCTCGACGCTGAAGTCCCGAGCCTTGATCGGGTCCTTCGCGAAGAAGTACCGGAGCACTTCGGGCTCGATCAGATCGAGCACGTCGGAAACCAGAATCACGTTTCCGGCGGAGGAGGAGAACGGTTCCCCGTCGAGCGTGAACCACTCGTAAACCATTGGAACCGGCGGTTCGATCCCGAGCACGTTCTCGGCGACGTCGATCCCGCTCGGCCAGGAGCCTTCGGCGTGGTCCTTCCCGAAGGGCTCGAAGTCGACACCCAGCGCCTGCCACTGGGCAGGCCACTCGAAGCGCCAAGGCATTTTCCCCTCGCGGAGCGTGGCGGTTCCCTCGTGGCCGCAGCCGTCGATCGTCTGGTCGCCGGCGTCCATATCCGTACAGCGGTAGTCGACGGTTCCGGCCTCGAGGTCGATCCCCGTCACCGTCTCGGTAATTTTCCCGCAGTCGGCACAGATTGGGTTGAACGGAACGTATTCGCCGTTCTCGTCTACTTTATCCTGATATTTCGAAAGTACTTCGCGCGCCGTATCCCGGTTCTCGAGGACGTGGCGAGTGATCTCCTCGAGATCACCGTTTTCGTACAGCTCGGTCGTCGAGACGAACTCGAGGGGTACGTCGACCGCTTCGGCGCTGTCTCTGATGATTTGTGAAAAGTGGTCGCCGTAGGAGTCACAACACTCGAAGGGGTCCGGAATGTCGGTGTAGGGCGCGCCGAGATTTCGACCGAGCGCGCCGGCGTTTACCTCGCCCAGGTCGACGAGGTTCCCCTCGAGGTCACAGAGCGTCCGCGGGAGTCCGCGAAGCGGGTCGCGGTCGTCGCCGGTGAACACTTGCGTGACGTCGTGGCCGCGTTCTCGGAGGACCTCGGCGACGTAGTAGCCGCGCATAATCTCGTTGACGTTCCCGAGGTGTGGAACGCCGGAGGGCGAGATTCCGCCCTTGATGACGACGGGCTCGTCCGGATTTCGGGCTTCGACTCTATCCGCAACGTCGTCCGCCCAGAAGGCGTGGTGGGTTTCGTTCCCGTCCTCGCGCTGGAGGGTGTACGGACTCTCCGAACCGGTCGTTTCGGTTTCGTCGATCCCGTCTTCGGGTGCGTCCGAATCGGGACTCATTGCTCGTCGCTCGCCCAGTAGGTCGGTTCCTCGCCCGCGCGTTCCGGAATAACGTCGGTTCCGTCGTGTTCTCCTCGGCGAACGGCTCGCGCGATTCGGTCCGGGTCGGTACCGTCGAGGACGATGGTTCGCATCCCCGAGCGCTCGATAATCTTCGCCGCCAGCAGGTCGACGGGTGCGGACGCTCCGGCGTTCATCTCGAGGCCGGCGATCACGTCGACGAGTTCGCTCGCGGTGAGTTCGTCGTACTTCGTCGCGTCCTCGGTCTCGTTAGGGTCGTCGCTGTAGACGCCGGGGACGCTGGTCGCGTAGATCAACAGGTCGGCGTCGACGTACTCCGCGAGGGCGGCTCCGACGGCGTCGGTCGTCTGTGCGGGTGCGACGCCCCCCATTATGCAGATATTCCCGCGGCGGAGCGCTTCGCTTGCTTGCTCGTAGTTCTGTGCCGGTGCGGTGACCGACTCCTCGCTGAGCGCGGCGATGAGCAATCGCGCGTTTAGCCGAGTGACATCGATCCCGAGCTGATCGAGTTCGATCTCGTTCGCGTCGAGTTCTCGAGCCGCGCCGATATAGTCCCGAGCGACGCCGCCGCCGCCGACGACGGCGCCAACGCGACACCCTTCCGAGACGAGGTTTTCGACGACGTCGGCGTGTTCTGCGACTCGAGCCGTACTCGGGTCGGGCACGAGAACGCTGCCACCGATAGAAACGACCACTTTCATACTACAGCGGTGTAGCGTGGTGGCGGGCTTAAGGATTATCAAGCCCGGCTCCGAGCGGGTGGGACTCTCTTTCACCGTACTCGTTGCCGCCCACGATTCGGCTGCTCGCCTTCGAGGGCGACAGCTACAAAGACCAACACGTCCTACCGTTCTCGTATGCACGTACTCGGTATTCTCGAGCGCGACTCGAGCGACGAACTGCTCGATCAGGTCGTCGACCGCGTCGTCGATCGGCTCTCTCGAGCGGGTCGCGTCGGCGTAGTTCGATACGATGCGACGATCGCTGACGGCACGCACGAGTCACTGACGCCCGGCGGCGACGTTACGTACGACCTCGGTGCCGACGGCGACTGGACCGCCGCCGGAACAGGGCTCTCCGTCGGGGATGCTCTCGACGCGCTGGCCACCGACTGTGAGTATGCGGTCGTCGTCGGCGTCTCGACGCTCCGATACCCCTCGATCGTAGTCGGAGCGGCGGACGAACCGTCGGCTGCCGGAACCGTTCTCACGTCGGTTGCGTCGGCCAGCGACCTCGAGGAGGACGACCTCTTCGACGCGCTCGAGCGCCACGAACCGTACGAAACCCTCGAATCGCTCGTCGCCGATGTCAAGCGCTCGCCGGAGGCGGATCAAGCGGGTGCGATCGCGACGTTCACCGGCCGCGTCCGTGCAAAAGACGACCCCGACGACGAGCGCACGGAGTACCTCGAGTTCGAGAAGTACGAGGGTGTCGCACAACGGCGCATGGCCGCGCTTCGGGAGGATCTCGAGTCTCGCGACGGCGTCTACGAGGTCGTGATGTACCATCGGACGGGGGTCGTCAAGGACGGCGAGGATATCGTATTCGTCGTCGTTCTCGCCGGTCACCGCGAGGAGGCGTTCCGAACGGTCGAGGACGGGATCAACCGATTGAAGGATGAGGTCCCGCTGTTCAAAAAGGAGGTCACCGTCGAGGACGAGTTCTGGGTACACGAACAGTCACAATAATTTATATCTATGTATTAGGATATGTATTAACGTATTTAGTATCATAACGAGAATGTTTGAAAATCGTGAGTTTCAAAATCGAAATAACGTATTAGATCCGGTTATAAAACTTCTAACTGAATATGAAACAGTCATAATGGCGATTATAAATGGGTGTGAAACGTCTCTGGCCCCCCTTCTTCCTGAATATATCCGAAATTCTGCTAACCGACCTCCCTTTATAACATACTTCCCCGACAAGGAGCTACTGTCGATGAGCACCACAGCCCAACCCTCCACGGAAAGCAAGGAACGTCGCCTCAAGAATTACCTGCGCAATCGCGCAGAGGACGGCGAACTATACTTCAAAGGGAAGTTCATCGCTGACGATGTCGGCATGTCCCCCAAAGAGATCGGCGCGCTAATGGTCAAGCTCTCGGAGTCCGCGACGGACCTCGAGGTCGAGAAATGGTCGTACACGAGTGCAACCACGTGGCGCGTCGAACCAGCCTGATCACCGCTTCAATCTCCAAGTCACACGTTGTACACCTCCTGTCCGTGTCGGCGCGTCAGTGACGCTATCCGACACACCTCTTCCCGCCGTTTTTCCCAGACACGATATCCGCCGATCATCACTGTCTGTCACCCGGCACGTTATTTATACGACACGAGGGTGAACCACCGATGATGGACGGTCCGGACTCGTCCGACGTTGGACGACACTGGTATTCCTCCGCCGGAACTGACGTCGACCCTCCCGCCGATGGTCCCTCGCTCGAGCGAATCGAGTCGACGTTCGTCGTTGCTGAAACGCGAACGGAGGACGAGACGCTTCTGTACTTCGGCACGCCGCTCGTTTCGCCGGAAGCGATGATGCGCGAGCTGTGGTCCGTTTTTCGGGAGTCAGGCTACGAGGCGCAGCTCACGGTTCGGGAGGGAAACTACGTGATCGTCGCAGAGCCGACCCAGATCGGCATCAACGGGATTCCCTGGACGAACCTCTTTTTGTTCGTCGCGACGGTCGTCTCGACGCTCTTTGCCGGTTCGATGTGGTACTACATCGACCCGTTTTCGAACCCGACTGAAATTTGGCGGGCCTGGCCGTTTACCGCGGCCCTTCTCGGCGTACTCGGCGTTCACGAGATGGGACACTATTTGATGAGTCGGTACCACAAAGTCGACGCCTCGCTCCCCTATTTCATCCCCATACCGACGCTTATCGGGACGATGGGTGCGGTCATCAAGATGAAAGGTCGAATGCCCGACCGAAAGGCGCTGTTCGATATCGGCGCTGCGGGCCCGCTCGCGGGGTTGATAGCCACGATCGGCGTAATCAGTATCGGCCTCCATCTGCCACCCGTCGAGCGGCCCGATACCCTCCTCAACAATCCGAACACCGTCGAGTTCATCCTCGGCTACCCGCCGTTGATGGAGTTTCTCGCATCCGTCTTCGATCAGCCGCTGTATCAGGACGACCCCACGAGAGACGTGAATCCGGTCGTCATCGGCGGCTGGGTGGGGTTGTTTGTCACGTTCTTAAACCTCATCCCAGTGGGCCAACTCGACGGCGGGCACATTCTCCGTGCGATGGCTGGCTCTGTTCAACGAACGATTGCAGCACTCGTTCCCGGCGTCCTGTTCGCCCTCGCGGGATATCTCTACTACGTCAGCGGACACGACATCAACTCGGTACTCATCTGGGGTTTCTGGGGGCTGATAACTGCATTTATCGCCACTGCAGGTCCTGCTCATCCCGTTCGAGAGGAGACACTCGATACGAAGCGACTCGCGCTCGGAATACTCACGTTCGGCCTCGGTATTCTCTGTTTCACGCCGGTTCCGGTAACGGTGGTCGGCTAGCCGCTCTTCAGCTACGATTCTGCAGTCGCACTTCTTGGGTCGTCATCCGTGCGTGTATCCTCGATCAGGAAGGGGTTGCCCGTCCATCGTCATACCATCGTCGACGACGGCACCGATTGGTGTGAGTGCCACTGTAATCGCTTTTCGAGCCGATTCGAACGCCGATTCGGGAATCGTTACGACGAGTTCGAAGTCCTCGCCGAAGGTGGTCGCCCGCTCGAGCGCTTTCCCTTCCGTTTCGGCCGTCTCGAAGACGGCGTCGTCGATCGGGATCTCGTCGGCGTCGACGGCGAACCCGCAGTCCGACGCCTCGGCGAGTTGGTGGAGCGACCTGGCGAGCCCGTCACTCGAGTCCATCATCGCCGTCGCGTGGGGCGCGAGCGCTCGTCCGGCGGCGACTCGCGGTTCGAACCGAAACAGCTCGTTCGCGCGTTCCCTGTCCGCATCCCGATCGCTCGATAGGGTTCGGTCTCGAGCGCGCTCGAACAACTCGATGGCGGCCGCGCTGCGCCCGAGCGTCCCGGTGACGCAGACGAGGTCGCCGGGTTGAGCACCGCTTCGGAGAACGGGATCGGCGGTCGTACCGAACGCCGTCGTTACGGCCGTAAACTCCTCGTGGTCGTCGAGATCGCCGCCCACGTACTCCGCGTCGACGAGCGCGCAGACGTCGCTCGCGCCGCGGACGAACGCGAGCAGTTCCTGCCGGTCGAATTCGGGAGCGGCGTAGGCCGCGACGGCGGCGGTCGCCTGCCCGCCCATCGCCGCGACGTCGGAAAGCGATGCGCCGACTGCTCGCCACCCCGCGGTGTATCGGCTCGTTCCCGGCGGAAAATCCGTCGTCTCGTGAAGCATATCCGTCGTCACCACGAGGTCGTCGACGACGGCGGCGTCGTCTCCCACCGACTCGAGTTCGTCTTCGAGCACTGCCAGCGCGGCGCGTTCGTCCATGCCCCCCCTTTCGCCTCGAGTGCGAAAAACGGTCCGGCACGATCGAACGATCTATATCGTGCCGGGGACACGACTGTGGCGGCCGTCGTAGCGTGCCCGGCGTCGACGGCCGTGGCGTGTCACGACAGGCCATAGTTGCCGGCTGCACCCACAACGATGGTCTTAAATGCCGCGGAAGGGAACCAAACGCCAATGGCTACGATGTACGACGTTCCGGCGGACGCGCTCGTTCAGGCGCTCGCCGAGGACCTCGAGGACCGACTCGACGAACCCGACTGGGCACAATTCACGAAAACTGGCGTCAGCCGCGATCTTCCGCCAGAACAGGACAACTTCTGGGCAGTTCGCGCCGGCAGCCTTCTCCGCAAGGTCGCCGACACCGGACCGGTCGGCGTCGAGCGCCTCTCGACCGAATACGGCGGTGCGAAGAGCGGATCGAACCGCTACCAAGTCTCGTCGGACAAGCGAACCGACGGCTCGCGCAACATGATTCGAACCATCCTCCAGCAGCTCGAAGAGGAAGACCTCGTCGAGACTGCAGAAGGAGAAGGTCGTCGAATCACCGCCGAGGGACGCAGTTTCCTCGACGAAACCGCCGGTAACGTCCTCGAAGACCTCGATCGACCGGAACTCGAACGCTACGCGTAGAGACCGACACCGCCGTCGACAGTGGGCGTATTCGCGTCCGCAAGCGGGAGATTGGGACGAGGGAACGGAACGATCGACTCGTTTTCGAACCGATCACGCCTGGAGCGGTTGCGCTGATCGCCCCGGTCCGTAATCATTTTCCCCACTGCGAGAGTAGGCGATTGTATGAGTGGCACCCCTGACGACGAGAATATCGAAGAGCTCCGTCAGAAGAAAATGGAGGAGCTACAGAACCGTGCGGAGAACCAGGGCGGTGACCAGGGACAGGAAGCCGCAAAACAGCAGGCCGACGCCCAGAAACAGGCGCTGCTTCGAAAACACCTGACCGACGAAGCCCGCCAACGGCTTAACACCGTCAAGATGAGCAAAGAGCAGTTCGGCGAGCAGGTCGAACGACAGGTCGTCGCCCTCGCCCAAAGCGGGCGCATTCAGGGCAAGATCGACGACGAGAAAATGAAACAACTGCTCAAGGAACTCCAGCCCGAGAAGAAGAGCTTCGACATCAAGCGGCGCTGATGGAGCTCGGATTGCTCTACAGCGGCGGCAAAGACTCAACGCTCGCGGCGTTGCTTCTCAAGGAGTTTTACGACGTCACGCTATTGACCGCCCACTTCGGCGTTACCGACGACTGGAAACACGCTCGAGCGACCGCTGAATCGACGGAATTTACGTTCGAACGCCTCCAGCTCGAGACGGGCGTTGCCGAGGAAGCCGCCGAGCAGATACGCGAGGACGGGTTTCCGCGCAACGGCATTCAAATGGTCCACCAGCACGCACTAGAGCGGGCGGCCGAGGAAGGCTACGACGCTGTCGCCGACGGGACGCGCCGAGATGATCGTGTTCCAACGGTGTCGCACGCGCAAGCCCAGAGCCTCGAGGATCGTCACGATATCGACTACATCGCCCCGCTCTCGGGTTTCGGGCGGACCGCCGTCGATTGTCTCGTCGAGAACACCCTCGACGTGACCGTCGGCCCGAGTGAGGAGATCACGCGGGCCGATTACGAGGCCGAACTCAGAGCGCTTCTGGTCGATTCGGCGGGTGAGGCGGCGATCGGAGATCTCTTTCCCGATCACGAACAGACCCACGTGACGGACGTTCGGTGACGGGCGGCCCACGTCGCTGATCGGTCGGTAGCGAGGCGACCTGCGTCACGGATTGTCGATTTCTCGAACGGACGACCACTCGAGGAGAACCGCGGCCGCGAACGAAAGGTTAGAAGTTCGCGCTCGCCAAACGACTGCTCATGTACGACCGGATCAAGGGCTTTCGTGATATCTATCCCGGCGAGATGGCCGCCAGACGCGAGACCATCGACACGCTGGAGGAGACGGCCCGTCAGTACGGCTTTCGCGAGATCGAAACGCCGGCCTTAGAGCGCGCGTCGATGTGGACGGACAAGAGCGGCGACGATATCGTCGACGAACTCTATTCGTTCGAAGATCAGGGCGGACGCCACGTGACGCTCACGCCCGAGCTGACGCCGACCGTCGCGCGGATGGTCGTCGCCAAACAACAGGAGCTTTCGAAGCCGATTAAGTGGTTCTCGACGCGGCCGTTCTGGCGCTACGAGCAGGTCCAGCAGGGTCGCCAGCGCGAGTTCTATCAGACCAACGTCGACATCTTCGGCTCGAGCGAGCCCGAAGCCGACGCCGAGATTCTGGCGTGGGCCGCCGACGCCATGACCGGGCTCGGCCTCGCGGCGGAAGACTTCGACTTCAGAATATCCCACCGCGACATTTTGGGCGGCGTGCTCGAGACCTACGACGCCGATATCGACACCGAGGCGGCGATCCGCGCCGTCGACAAGTCGGATAAGATCTCTCAGGCCGAGTACCATGATTTACTCGTCGGGGCCGGACTCACCGCCGACGAGGCGGCAGAGTTCGACGATCTGATCGCTTCCGGCGACCTGGAGGCCGTCGAGTCGTTCGCCGGGACCGAGCGCGTGACCGAGGCGGTCACAAACCTCGAGAACGTGCTTGAGGCCGCCGAGGACTTCGGCGTTCGGGAGTATTGTACGATCTCGCTCGAGACCGCGCGCGGACTCGATTACTACACGGGGATCGTCTTCGAGTGTTTCGACTCCGCTGGGGAGGTCTCGCGGTCGATTTTCGGTGGCGGCCGCTACGACGACCTCATCGAGCAGTTCGGCGGCCAGCCGACGCCAGCCGTTGGCGTCGCGCCGGGTCACGCGACCCTGCCGCTGTTGATGCAACGGGCGGGCGTCTGGCCCGAGGAGGAAGTGACGACGGACTACTACGTCCTGCAGGTCGGCGACACGCGAACGGAGGCCGCCCGGATCTCTCGAGCCCTCCGCGAGCGCGGCCACATCGTCGAAACCGATATCGCCGGTCGTTCGTTCGGCGCACAGCTCAACTACGCCGACTCGATCAACGCCGAGACGACAGTTATCGTCGGCGAACAGGATCTCGCGAACGACGAGGTGACGATCAAGGATATGGAGTCGGGCGATCAGATCCAGGCCCCGGTCGAGGATTTCCCTGGCGACCTCGAGCGGCCGACAACCGAGGACTTCTCGTAACCCGATAGTGCCCGTCTCTGGTTTGTCGGAACGTGTCTTGCTCGACTCCCAGTTCCCCTCTCAGTTGAGTTGTGCCCACTTCCATACGGCGGTGCAAGCGTTAACTGGCCGAGCGGTGTAGCCGACCCGATGGTCGACTCACCGCCGAACGTCTTGCTCGTGCTCACAGATCAGGAGCGCTACGACTGTAGCGCTCCCGACGGCCCGCCGGTCGAGACCCCGACAATAGACAACCTCTCGAGCGAGGGGATGCGATTTGATCGGGCGTTCACCCCGATCAGCATCTGCTCGAGCGCTCGCGCCTCGCTTCTGACCGGGCTGTTTCCACACGGCCACGGCATGCTCAACAACTGCCACGAAGACGACGCGATCCAGCCGAATCTCCCGCCGGAACTGACGACGTTCTCGGAACTGCTCGCGGAGTCGGGCTACGAGCTGACCTACACCGGAAAGTGGCACGTCGGCCGGGACCAGACCCCCGAGGACTTCGGCTTTTCCTATCTCGGTGGGAGCGACAAACACCACGACGACATCGATGACGCGTTTCGCGAGTACCGCGACGAACGCGGCACTCCGGTGGACGACGTCGACCTCGAGGAGGTGATCTACACCGGCGACGATCCGCGCGACGGAAGCGAAGGGACCTTCGTCGCCGCGAAGACAACAGTCGACGTCGAGGAGACTCGAGCCTGGTTCCTCGCGGAGCGGACGATCGACGCGATCGAAGCCCACGCCGAGGGAGATAGAGGCTCCCCGTTCTTCCACCGAGCCGATTTCTACGGTCCGCACCACCCCTACGTCGTTCCCGAACCCTACGCCTCGATGTACGATCCCGAGGATATCGAGCCGTGGGAGACCTACGCCGAAACCTACGACGGAAAACCGCAGGTTCACGAGAACTACCTCGAGTATCGCGGCGTCGACGGCTTCGACTGGGAGCTCTGGGCCGAAGCGATCGCGAAGTACTGGGGCTTTGTCAGCCTGATCGACGACCAACTCGAGCGGATCCTCGAGGCCCTCGATCGAGCCGGTCTCGCCGAGGAGACGGTCGTCGTCCACGCCTCGGATCACGGCGACTTCACGGGCTCGCACCGGCAGTTCAACAAGGGGCCGCTGATGTACGACGACACGTACATGATTCCGTTGCAGGTTCGCTGGCCGGGCGTGGTCGGACCGGGATCGGTCTGTGAGACTCCGGTCCACCTCCACGATCTGGCGGCGACGTTCCTCGAGATCGGCGACGTTTCGGTTCCGGACTCGTTCGACGCTCGGAGTCTCGTACCGTTGCTCGAGGGCGGTGACGGAGCGGTTGTAAGCGACGAAGGCCAGGGCACGGATAGCCCGCTGGACTGGCCGGACTCGACGTTCGCACAGTATCACGGCGACGAGTTCGGGCTATACACCCAGCGAATGGTCAGGACGGAACGCTACAAGTACGTCTACAACGGCCCCGACGTGAACGAACTGTATGACCTCGAGGCAGACCCAGCCGAACTTCACAACCTGATCGACCATCCAGATTACGAGCGCGTTCGAGCGGAGATGGCCGAACGGTTACTCGAGTGGATGGAGGCGATGGCGGATCCGAACCGAGCGTGGGTGCCACAGACGTTCAAATAACTGGTCGTTGGGAAATAGCAGTCCCGTGTACTCAGTGCGACAAAAGAAGCAGTTTCTCTTCCGTTCGAGCGAGACAGAACGGCTTTTCCGGGGGGCTGTCGAACGATGCCGTCGCGTTCTCCGTGACGAACAACCGGTCGAACGGCTGGCCACACGACGGACAGCCGAGTTCTTCCCGGTTCTCGAGCACCCGCGTGTCTCCGTTATCGTTCAAGAGTTTCAGTTTCGTTCGGTAGTCGTGAATGCTGAATCCGGCAGTGATATCGATCCGTCCCATTTCAGTTAGTGTATACTCTTTCTAGGGCCCATTTCAACTTCACTGTCGCTGACAACTATTTGATGATTATAGTATTACCGGCTGATATTTGTGTCATGCTATAACCCTTCTATCGAGACTGTCTCCCCGTCACGTCTCTGATTTTGTGACGAAAACATCTAAAAAACATAACTTCAACTTGCCGGTACGTATAAGACCGGTGATTACATGTGTCGATATATCTCGGACCGCGTACGCTATGAACACATCAGATACTATTCAGCCGATTCTCGAGTTCGTCGAGGAGGAACTCTCCTTCGCGACGAGTTACTACAACGAACGATATCTCGATCGTCGCGTTTCGTCTCGAATGCGTCGAACGGACTCCGAATCGTACAGAGACTATTTCAGCCTGTTGAAACGTGACGAAACCGAACAGGAGGAACTCCTCGACGCGCTGAGCATCAACGTTACCGGGTTCTTCAGGAATCCCAGCGTTTGGGAGGGAATTCAGACCTTGCTCCGGAAATTGACCGACGAACAGTCCCACGTCCGCATCTGGAGTGCGGCGTGTGCGGACGGCCGCGAGCCGTATTCGCTATCGATGCTCGCCCACAGCGATCGCAAGATCGACGAATCGCGAATCAGTATCCTCGCGACCGACATCAGCGACGACGCACTCGAGACCGCACGGGGCGGCGTTTATCAGGACCTACAGACGGACGACGTCTCGAGCCAACTGGACTTTCTCGAACGCCCGAATCGCTATATTACGAAAGGCGACGGGCATATCGAAGTCGCAGATACAATTCAAGAACCGGTCGAATTCGAGCGCCACGACCTGATCAACGGCCGCTCGAAGTCCGGTTTCGATATGGTCGTCTGTCGGAACATCCTCATCTACATCAACGACGAACACAAGACGCCGATTTTCGAGACCATCCGTGACTCGCTCGAGGAGGGCGGCTATATGGTGATCGGGAAATCGGAGACGATCCCCCTCGGTATGCGCCGGGAGTTCGATTCGGTGAATGCGGGGGATAAGACCTATCAGTACCCCGCTGTTGAGTGATCTCGCCTACAGCGTGTCCGTTCCGGTACCGTCCGCTGATCCGGTCAACGAAAAGCCCGTCACGGCGTCTTCGGGATCTTTGAGGAACGTGTGGCGTCCGGTAATGTGTGCAGAGCCTCTGATTTCGGGGGTCGTAACCGTAATCCCGTCCCGTTTCTCGGCCTCGAGCAACCGCCCCGTAAACCGCGTTCCGATGACGCTTTCGTACGCGTACGGTTCCTCGACCGCGAGGGCTCCTTCCCGATGGAGGAGCGTCATCTTCGCGCAGGTACCCGTCCCGCAGGGGGACCGGTCGACCTGTCCGTCGCCGAAGACGACAACGTTCCGATCCGCATCGCCGTCTCCGCCGCGTTCGTAGAACTCGACGAGCGAGACAGGTTGGCGCTCGCCCGTAAACGGATGGACGACGTCGAGTCGGTCGTTGATCGCTCGCCGGATCTCGAGGCCGTCCTCGACGAACGCCTCGACGCGTTCGGGTTCGATCGCTCGTTCAAGGGCCGCGGCGTCGACGAGCGCGAAGACGTTTCCGGCGAAGACGATGTCGACGGGCACGGATCGGGCCGACTCGCCGGTCTCGAGCGACACCGTAAGCGCGTCGTAGACGAACGATTCGACGTTTCTGATTGCGACCGATTCGACTCGGCCCGTCTCGTCGACGGCGGGGTGGGTCCGTACGAGTCCGGCCGGCGTTTCCACGGTGATCGTTTCCCGGGCCTCGAGCTGGCCAGTCTCTAAAAGCGCCGTGACGGCACCGATCGTTCCGTGACCGCACATCTCGAGGTAGCCGCCGGTGTCCATGAAGAACAGTCCGAGGTCGGCTTCCTCGGCGGTCGGTTCGACGGGGACCGCCCCGAACATGTCGTCGTGGCCGCGCGGCTCACAGAGGACGAGTTCTCGGAGCCAATCCTGACCGTCGGCGAACTCCCGACATTTGTCCGCGACGGTTCCGCCGTGGAGCTGTGATCGATTCGCTCCGCTCGTGATGATTCGCGTCGGCTCTCCAGCTGTGTGCGTGTCAAGCGTTTCGATAAGCGTCTCAGTGTGCATTGTATTGCGTTTGTAATCGTGATTCGGTCGGCCTGCAAAGCCCGTCTCCAGCTTCTCGCTCGAGGGGTTAGAGCCGCTCGAGCGACTCGATCTCCCGGTCGCTCCAGTCGTAGAAGTGTTGATCTGTCGTCTCAAGGGTGTCGACGCACTCGTTGTACTGCGCTCTGGCCTCCGCCGCCAGCGGGTCGTTCGGATTCCGTTCAATCCACTCGCGCAGTTCCGCGAGCGCTTTCGGCGAGTAGGTGTCAAGTCGGTCCTGTTGCTCAAGCATCTCGACCTTGCGACTCTCCTGGCGGAGCGTTCGGGTGAGCGCCCAGATAGCGACTCCCCAGAACGCAAGCAGGGTGAACGCGAGCATGCCGAGGACGCCGGGAGTGAGCGGCATTAGTCGTCACCTCCGGTGACCTCGGCGGTATCAGTTTCGGTCGCCGTGCGATCGACTACTGACATGATCCCGTAGCCGATGATCGGGAACAGGATGATGACCAGCATGCCGCCGATCATCTCCGGGGTTCCGAACTCGTCGACCGCGAAGTAGCCCATAATGAAGATCATGACGATCGGGATCACGTACTTGATGACGGGATCCCACCACTTGCCGACGTAGATACCGGCGTTCTTGTTTACCGCGAGGACGCGCAGCCGCTCCGGCCCCATCACCCAGCCGATGACGAGGATGATCGCGAGCGTCGCCAGCGGCAGTCCCCAGCTCCCGAAGATGAAGTCCGCAAAGTCGAGGAAGTCGGCCGAGAACGCACTCGGTAGCCCGACGAGCCAGATGAGCCCGCAGATACCGAGTACGGTTTGGGTCCGGTCGAACCGCGTTTCCTCAGCGACCGTCGTGACGCTGACCTCGGTGATCAACAGCCCCGAGGTGAACGTCGCGATGAAAAAGCCGACGAAAAACAAGATTGCGAGGATCCCGCCCAGCGGAATCTCGGGGAACACCTGCACGAGCGAGACGAACGCGAGTCCCGCGCCCGCGTCGGGTTCGACGCCGACCGCGAAGACGACCGGGAAGATCGCGAGCGCCGCCAGGATCCCGATGCTCGATTCGCCGATCGCCGTGAAGACGCCGCCTCCGAGCGGAACGTCGTCGTACTCGCGGAGATAGCTCCCGACCGTCAGGGCGATACCCCACCCCAGGCCCGTCGAGAACAGCGCCTGGCCGAGGGCCTCGATCCAGGTGCTACTGTAGGTGAGATACGCCCAGTCGATGCCGAAGGTGAACGCGATCCCCTCGCTCGCGCCGTCCAAGGTCAGCCCGTAACCCGTCATGATGACCAGCGAGACCACGAGTGCGGGGACCGCGTAGACGACGATTCGCTCGACGCCCCTTCGGATCCCGAGGATGAGGATCCCGGCGACGCTCGCCATCACGAGCGTGTGGAGCCCGATCATGAGCCCCGAATTCGCGAAGAAGGCCTCCATAAACGGTTCGGCCTCGAACCCGCTCGAGGTGAACGTAAACAGCAGCGAATGTGCCGCGTAGTACAGCGTCCATCCGATCAGCGGCGAGTAATAGGACATTAGCGCGATGTTCACCAGGAGGACGACGACACCCAGCCCGACCATCCCGCCGGGCCCGAGAACGTCGCGAAACGCGCCGATAACGCCCTTGTTCGTGTACCGTCCCAGCGCAACTTCGGCCATGAGCCCGGGTACCGCCAGCAGGAACAGCAGTACCAGAAACGCCAGGACGAACGCTCCGCCGCCGTTGTCGCCCATCACGTACGGAAACCGCCAGACGTTGCCGGCACCGACCATCGCCCCGACCATCGCCATCAAGAACCCGAACCGAGTCCCCCATTCCTCTCGAGCAGTTTTTGCCTCACTTTCTGCCATGTTTGTCACTGGCTAGCATAACACTCACAAACGGGTTATACGTGGTGTTCCCATGGTCGGGTCACGCCGAGTTCACTCGCCGGTATGGCGCGCTGTCTGTTACTATCTGCAGCTGTTATCCGCCATGGCCCGGATAATCCCGCTCGAACCGATCCTCGATCTCCCCCTCGTCGAACTGGATGACGACCGGCCGGCCGTGCGGACAGGAATATGGATTCTCACAGGAATCGAGCGCCTCGAGCAGGTCCACGACCGACCCCTCGGTAAGCGACGTGTTGCCCGTGATCGAGGGGTAACACGCCAGATCGCCGAGGAACTCGTCGGCCAGCGCGTCGACCGTCTCGGAGCCGGCCTCGCGGTCGCCGGCGATGAACGACGCGAGGACGTCTCGCAGTCGGCTCGGCTCGAGCGTTTTCTCGAGCACCGCGGGGACGGTCGTCACGGCAACGGTCCGGTCGTCGACGCGGTCCGCGTAGAAGCCGAGTCGCGAAAGCGCCTCGCGGTAGTGTTCGAACGCCTCGGCTTCGGCGGCTGTTAACTCGAGTTCGACCGGCGAGGCGAGCGCCTGCGCGGCGGGGTCGGCGGCGAAGGCTTCCTGGAGTCGTTCGTAATTTACGCGTTCGTCCGCGGCGTGTTGATCGATCAGCGCGAGGCCGTCGGGCGTTTCACAGACGAGGTACGTGTCTTGTATCTGCCCGAGGACGCGAAGGCTGGGCAGGGAGTCAAACGATGGCGCTTCGCCGGTCGCCACCTCGCCTGCGAGCGTTCGCTGGTCGGTGTCACCGGAGAACTTGCGACCGGACTCGAGGGCGGCTTCGCGTTTGGACCCCCCTGATTCGGATCGATCCGGTGGGGACGACTCCGCCGAACCCAACTCGGCTTGACCCGTTTCTCCGGGAGACTCGCCGCCCGTCAGGGACTCCGGATTCGTCGTCTCGGCCTCCGTTCGTTCAGCTGAGTGCTCCGATTCTACCGCGGTAGTCTCCGCTTTCGAGGATCGGTCGTCCGGGTTCGACGTCGCCGGCCGTTCGCCGTCGTGGGTCGCCGGCCTCGTCTTCTCAGTTTCGGCCCCCGCGTCCGTCTCCGCGTTTGCCTTTCGATCCGTTCCCGTTTTCGGCGCTCGAGTCGTCTCGCCCGTCTCCGACTCGGCCTCTCGGCTCGACTCGGCTCCCTCGTCCGGTTCGTCAACCTGGCCCGATTCGACTTCCCAGTTCGATCCGGCGCTCGCCTCCTCGAGTTCCCCGTCACGACCGGAGCGATCCGGCTCGATTTGGGCTTCTCGCGGCGCGGATCGACCTCGAGGAGCGCTCGAACGGAGCAGTCCGTGCTCCAAGAGTGCGGATTCGACCGCTGAATCGACCGCCCGGCGTACGGCATCGTCGTCGTCGAAGCGCACCTCGCGCTTGCGCGGGTGGACGTTCACGTCCACGGCCTCGCCCGGCACCTCGAGAAAGAGGACGACGAACGGGTAGCGATCGCTCCCGAGTTGGGTCCCGTAGGCACCCATGATCCCCTCGCGGATCGCATCGGAGGTGACCGCCCGGCCGTTGACGTACGTCGCGAGATAGTCTCGGCTCGAGCGGTTGGTTTCAGGGTGGGAAACGAGACCCGTGACAGACTCGAGCGGGCCGACTGGGAGTTCGTCACTGTCGGCCTCGACAGGGATCATCGCTTTGGCGACCTCGCGGCCGTACACCGAGAGGATGGCCTCCTGCAGATCGCCCGTCCCCGTCGTCGAGAACACCTCGCGGTCGTCGTGGGTAAGCGAGACCGCGACGTCGGGATTGGCCAGCGCGTATCGGGTGACGACGCGGTTGACGTGGGCGAACTCCGTCGCCGTCGTCTTCAGGAACTTTCGGCGGGCGGGCGTGTTGTAGAACAGATCCGCAACCTCGACGGCGGTTCCCTCCGGACAGCCCGTCGGCTCGACGGTCGTCACCTCTCCGCCCTCGTAGACGAGTTTCGTGCCCGTCGCGGCCGACGCTCCCTGTTGGGCTCCGTCGCCGTCGGCTCGAAGCCGAGTCTCGACGGTTAGCCGCGAAACGGAGCCGATCGTGTGCAACGCTTCGCCGCGAAAGCCGAGCGTGGCGACGCCTTTCTCGAGATCCTCGAGTCCCTCGATCTTGCTGGTCGTGTGCTGGCGGATCGCCGCGCGAACGGCATCCTCGGTCATGCCGTAGCCGTCGTCGGCGACTCGAATCAGTTCCGTCCCGCCGTCCTCAACTGTAATGTCGATTCTCGAGGCGTCGGCGTCGAGGCTGTTCTCGAGGAGTTCCTTGACCGCGCTGGCCGGCCGCTCAACGACTTCGCCGGCGGCGATGCGGGCGACGGTATCCTCGTCGAGTTCGCGGATTTCGTGGTCACTCATCCTCGAGCCTCCGTTGCCACTCCTGTACCTTGGTGATCAACTCGATTGGGGGCGTCTCGTTCACGTCGATATCCTCGAGGTCCTCGAGCACCTCGACTGTTTCGGGCTCGAGGCCGGCGTTCGCCTCGGCTCCGGAATCGGCGACGGATTCTGCGTCAGCGGCGGATGCTTCGCCAGTGTCAGCTGTGGTGTCAGTTGCCGATTCTGTACCGAGACTGGCCTGCGTCCCCGCCCCCGACGCAGCTCCGCCGTCGGTCGTCGCCGCCCGCTCCATCGTGCCACTCGAGAGGTCGAAGACCGCTTGAACCGGTTCCGAGGTGCCGTCGCCCTTCGCTTCAATGGCTTTCTCCTCGCGAAGCCGCTCTAAGACGTCCTGTGCTCGATCGACGACCGGGCCGGGAACCCCGGCGAGGTCGGCGACGTGGATTCCATAGGAGCGATCCGTCGGCCCGTCCCGAACCGTCCGCAGGAAGGTCACGTCGCCGTCGCGTTCGTCCGCCGCGATGTGGACGTTCGCGACGCGCGGCAAGTGCTCTGCTAACCCCGTCAGTTCGTGATAGTGGGTTGCAAAGAGGGTCTTCGCTCGAATCTCGTTGTGGAGGTACTCGGTCGCAGACCACGCGATCGAGATGCCGTCGTAGGTCGCCGTCCCGCGGCCCACCTCGTCTAAAATCACCAGCGATTCGTCGGTCGCGGTGTGGAGGATGTTCGAGAGCTCGCTCATCTCAACCATGAACGTCGAGCGGCCCTGAGCCAGTTCGTCGAGCGCCCCGACCCGGGTGAAGATGCCGTCGACGAGGCCGATCTCGGCCTCTCGAGCGGGAACGAAGCTCCCGACCTGTGCG
This sequence comes from Halostagnicola sp. A-GB9-2, assembly GCF_030068615.1. Lineage (GTDB taxonomy): Archaea > Halobacteriota > Halobacteria > Halobacteriales > Natrialbaceae > Halostagnicola. Next base: position 153,436 of record NZ_JASJOC010000003.1, read on the forward strand.
AGCAAGACGATACAGGCGACCTGACGCATGTACGTCGATTTCCCGGACATGTTCGGCCCGGTGACGACCAGAAAGCCCCGGTCGTCGGTCATCCGCACGTCGTTGGGGACGAACTCCGTCGTCTGCTCGACGACGGGGTGGCGTCCCTGATCGATGTCGAGGTCGTCGCCTTGGTGGAGGTCGGGTTGTACCCAGCCGTTCGCCGCGGCGTGGCTCGCCAGACTCGAGAGAGCGTCAACGGTCGCGAGCGCTCGCCCGACGTCCTGGAGGAGCGCCGCCTCCGCGGCGACGTCCTCGCGTACCTGCTCGAAGAGTTCGTACTCCAACTCGCCCCGTTGCTCCTCGAGTCTGAGCATCTCGCGTTCTTTCTCCTCGAGTTCCGGCGTCGTGAATCGCTTCGAGTTCTTCAGCGTCTTGATCTGTTCGTAGTGATCCGGTACCTGATCCGCGACGGAACGGCCGACCTGGATGTAGTAGCCGTCGGTCTTGTTCCGATCGACGGTGACGTGGCTCAGGCCGTGTTCGCGTTTCTCGCGGTCGGCGAGGCTCTCGAGCCACCGTTCGACCTCGTCGTGGCGGTCGATCACCTTGTCGAGTTCCTCGTGGTAGCCCCGCTGGAGCAAGCCGCCTTGCGTGACCGTCGACGGGGGCTCCTCGGCGAGCGCTTCTGCGAGCATCTCCCGGAGGTCGGCGACGGCCCCGCGATCCGGCCGATCCACGATCGCGGACAGCGGCGAGCCGGTCAGCTCCTCGTTCGAGGCGATCACGTCGGCGATCCGCGGGAGCACCGCGAGCGTTTCCCGAACCGCGACTAGATCTTGCGCGTCGGCGCTTCCGTGGGTCGCTTTCGAGGCCAGGCGCTCTAAGTCGTAGGCCTCCCCGAGCACGTCTCGGAGTTCGTCGCGGGCCAGTGCGGCCGAGGAGAGCGCGGCGACGCTCTCCTGGCGCTCCTCGAGAACGGAAAGCGATCGACGGGGGCGCTGGAGCCATTCCTTCAGGCGTCGCCCGCCGGCGCTCGTTTCGGTGTGGTCGATGGTCTCGAACAGCGAGCCCTTGCGCTCGCCCTGCATCGTCTCGGTTAACTCGAGATTCCGCTGGGTGGTTCCGTCGAGGGTCACGTGGTCGTCGCTGTGATGGGTCGTGATCCGAGTCATCGACGCGAGCACGCCGGCTCCCGTCTCCTCGACGTAGGCGAGGATCGATCCCGCCGCTGAAATCGCAGGTTGGGGTGCGTCGAGTCCCTCGAGGGGTTCGCGCCCGAACTGCTCGCGAACGACGTGTTCGGCCCGTTTCGGTGCGAACGATTCGGTATCGTGGAGGGTCAGTGTCGCGTCGGTCCGGTCACGGATCTGCTGGAGGATCTCGTCGTCGTTGCGAACCGCGGGGCCCGGAAGCACTTCCACCGGATCGAATCGGTACAGTTCCGTCAGCGTTTCCGCAGCGTCTTCGGCACCCGCGACCAGGAATCGTCCTGTCGTCACGTCGGCGAAGGCCAGTCCGTACGTCGAGCCGTCGCTGCCGCTAGTGGTGCCAGCCGTGCTGGCCGACCCACCGCCGGAATCGCCCTCGACGACGGCCGCCAGATACTGCGCGTCGGCGTCGGTCGTCTCGAGGAGCGTGCCGGGTGTCACGACGCGAACGATTTCGCGTGCGTGGCCGTCGTCGGTCTCGTACTGGTCGGCGACGGCGACGCGATAGCCGCGCTCGACCAGCGCCTTGAGGTAGGGCGTGAGGTCGTCGAGCGGAACGCCCGCCATCGGGTACGACGACCCGTGGGAGGACTTCTGTGAAATCGTGAGGTCGAGTTCGTCAGCGACGAGTTCGGCGTCCTCGTCGAAGAACTCGTAGAAATCGCCACACTGCATCGCCAGCACCTCCGCGTCGGTCGTCTCCTTGAGCGAGAGAAATTCGCCGACGATACCCGTCGCCTCTGTCATACTTGAGGGGTGTCCTTCCATCGCAAAAGACCTGCGGGTTCCGCGGCGGAAGTGGTCGTCACTTGACTTACTGGCCCCAACCGTACACGACTCACCGAACCCGACCCTACTCGACTTACCGACCCCAACCGTACACCGTAGAGTGAATCGGGGCGACCAGCATGACCGTGCCGAACACGAACGACTGTATTGTCAGTTGCAGCCGCTCTTCGTATGTCGTCGGATCGTCGACTTTCTCGGCCGCAAGTACAAGGAGGAAGTAGAGTCGCTTGAACGGATTCCGTTCTTTTTGGCGACTCCGCTCTTCGCTCATTCGCCGAAGCTGCCAGAACGACCAGACGCTGTAACTGAGAAGCGACGACCAGATGCCGATCCAGGAACCGAGCAGTACGAAAACGGGGATATCGGTGATATCAGTGATCGTCAGCGGTTGACTGGTATCGGGCTGAATAAGTGCGATCCCCACCGTTCCGACCATCGACAGGACGAACGAAATCCAAGAAGCCACGAGAAGCTTCCCGAAGATGCGCCCCAGATTGTCGGGATTCACCCGAAATTTTGATCTGTTATCTTTGGTTTTCGATCGTTGTTTCATACTATTGTGGTAACGGGATCAGTTCATCCTGTCTCGCCGATTGACGTCAGAACAACAGGCCCCCGAGCGGGACCTCCTCGTCGGGTTCGACGAGAACGGGAAACCCCTCTTCGTCCGGAACGCCGACGGTCAGCGCCTCGGATTTGAAGCCGGCGATCCGAACGCTTCCGAGGTTCGTCGCACAGAGAACCTGCCGCCCCTCGAGTTCGTCGGGCTCGTAATGGTGATCGAGCTGTCCGGCGGACTGAATTTCGCCGTCTCCGTCGCCGAGATCGATCCACAGTTTGGTCATCTTCGGCTTGTTCGCTTCCGGGAACGATTCGGCCTCGAGTATCTCGCCGACCCGAATGTCGACGTCGAACGGGCTTTCGACCATACGCGAGCGAACGGGGGCGGGAACAAAAACGTCAGCGGAACGTCCCGTCGGTGGTAGTCGACCGTCCCGCCCGCTTTCGCGGAACGCCCTCTCTATCGATGGGACAGTCGCCCCGCTAGTCGAGTTCCGAATAGAGCTCGAGGACACGATCGGCTACCGTCTCGGCCTCGACGGCGACCAGATACGTCATCGCCTCTTTCCCGACGGATCCGCGGTCGATAATCGCGGTCGGGTGGTCGCCGTCGCCATCGAAGACCGTTTCGACGGCTGTCGGCGTCACCCACTCGTCGGTTTCGGACTCGGTATCGCGGGATAGTTCCGTGATCACCCATCCGAGTTCCTCGAGCGCTTGTTCGACCTCCTCGTTGAACCGGAGGTTACACGCAAACCGCAGGCTTGGACAGACCTCTCGAGCGTCGAGCAGGAATCGTGCGACGTTTTTCGAGGCGCCGAACCGAACCGCGCCGTTCGGACTGATCCCGCCCAGCGTTCGGGTGATTCGCCCTTCGACGGCCGCAGTCTCTTCGACGGCGTCCGCGTACGGCGTCGCACCGACGACGTTCGTTCCGACTTCCGGAACGAGCGGCGAGATATCCGCCTCAACGATCCGCCCGACGGCGTTTCGGACCTGTTCGGTGGTCGATTCCATGGCCGCTCGATTTCGCTGTTCGACGCCGTGGTTGACCGCGCCGGCTCCCTGCCCAACGTCGTAGTGGTACCGAACTGCGCGGGTGAGAAAGTCGGTCGCGCCGCTGACTGCGTCCTCGAGCGAATCTCCCTTTGCAAGTCGCGCGGCGACCGCCGCTGCGAGCGTACAGCCCGAGCCGTGCGTCGCGTCGGTGTCGACTCGCGTGTGTTCGAACGTCCTGACCCCGTCCTCGGTCACGAGCACGTCGCTGATCGTTTCGCCGGGGACGTGCCCGCCCTTGACCAGCGCCGCGTCCGTACCGAACTCGAGGAGCGCTTCCCCGGCCTCGATCGCGCTGTCCTCGTCTTCAACCGTAATCCCGGTCAGTACCTCGGCTTCATCCGCGTTTGGCGTAACGATCGCGGCCTCCCCGATGAGGTCCTCGTAGGCGCGTTCGGCTTCGGGCTCGAGCAGTCGATCCCCCGAGGTAGCGACCATGACGGGGTCGACAACGAGCGGAAACGCGAAGTTCTCGGCCTCGGTCGCAATTGCTCGGACGATTTCGGTCGTCGCGAGCATCCCCGTCTTGGCCGCGCCGATGTCGAAATCCCCTGTAACCGCCGAAAGCTGGCCCTCGACCTCCTCGAGCGGAAGCGGGTACGATCGTTCGACGCCGCGGCTGTGCTGGGACGTGACCGCGGTGATCGCACTCGTGCCGTAGACGTCGTGTCCGGCCATCGTCGCGAGGTCGGCCTGGATTCCGGCACCGCCGCCGGAGTCGCTTCCGGCGATCGTCAGGGCGACCGGTAGTGTTTCTGGTGCTGGCGTTCGCATGCCTAGTTGTATTTCGCCGTTATACAAATGGGTAGTGGGCTCCGCGTCGCAGTGTTGCTCGCCGCGGAGATCGTGTCAATTTCACTGACCGGCCAATTCGGCGTACGCCCTCCACGACGGATCGACATCGGGGTGCTCGAGTCGCTCCCCGTCGACGAAGACGTTTCCGCCTGGTGCCTCCCATCGATCTATCTCGACCTCATTGCTCTCGTCCGCCACTTGCCCGGTATCGGCGTCTACCACTCGCCCGATTTCGGCGACGACGGTGTCCCGATCCTCGAGCGCGCTCCGGACCGCATCGACGCCCGCCGGATCGACGGCGATCACGAGCGAGCCACAACTCGTCGTGTGCCACGGATCGATCTCGAGTTCGGCACAGACCTCGGCGACACCCGGCCGGATCGGAACCGCCGCGCGGTCGATTTCGAATCGGATATCTGCGTCGGCCACTTCGCTCGTACTCTCTGACGCCCGCCGGTTCGCGCCGTTGCCCATCTCGTTGAGCGCCCCGGCGAGGCCGCCTTCGGTAACGTCGTGCATCGCCGTCACAGGGCCGGCCGCGGCGGCAGTGAGCGCGTCGCGGACGCAGTGGACGTCTTGGAGCCGTTCTCGCGCGTCCTCGAGCACGTCGTCCGGGAGTTCCATCTGATCGCCGAACAGCGTACTCAACAGGCCGACCGATTCGACGCCGGGACCGGTCGTGAGGAGGAGTTCGTCGCCGGCTCGAGCCCCGTCAGGGCGAACGATTTCGTCGTGGTCGCCAACCCCCATGGCGGTCGCCGCGCCGACCCACGGATGGGACGGGTCGGAGTAGCGAGCGGTGTGACCGGTGACAACGGAAACGCCCAGATCGACGCACTCGGCGTGAATCGTCTCCCAGACGGTTGCGAATTCCTCGTCACTCATCGATTCGGGAAGGGTAAAACAGATCGAGAGATGCGACGGCGAAACGCCGCTGACGGCGACGTCCGCGAGCACCAGATCGAGCGCGAACCGGGCGGCGCGCTCGAGGCCGATCTGGGGAAGGATCGAGAGCGGGTCGGTTGCGGTGACCAGCGCTTTCCCGTCGATGTCGAGGACGCCGAAGTCGACCCCGTGTCGAGGGCCGATCGCGACATCGTCTCGCCGCGCGCCGAGGTTCGGGGCGACGTGGCGCTCGAAGAACGTCCGGTCGATTTTTCCAAGGTCGCTCACGCGGGTTGCTTTCGGTGCGGGTCTCTTATCGGTGCTGATCGCCGAACAGCTTCGGCCGTCCCGAGACAGTAACGGTTCTGTGACAGTCATCTCTCGCGGAGTGAATCGTGGGACAACGGTTTAGAAGCCGTGCGTTGAGCGTTCACGGAACGTGACACATTCAATTCGAAAAAGCGCGATTTTGGCCGTCGTACTGGTCGTTCTGATCGCCGGTTGCTCAGGCGCGATGCCCGGCGGCGACGACCCTGGAGACGAGGAGATCGAGCAGACAGAGATCCTCCAACAGGTCGAAGCCGTCGACACGTATCAGTACGAGATGACGCAAACGATCGAAACGCCAAACGGTGAGGAAACGGTCGTCTCGGAGGGAACGATCAACGAATCGGCGAACAGATCTCACGTGAGTTCGACCACCGACAACCAACTGATTTCGGAGAACGAGACCATCGACGTCGAAGAATACATCATCGAGAACACGATGTACGCCTCGATCGACGGCGACTGGTTCGAGATGGACCTCGATGGCGACGTCTGGGAGGAAAGCGCCCAGCTCGCGGCACAGACCGACTTCATCGAATCCGGGACACTCACCGAAGACGGAACCGAGACGGTCAACGGCGTCGAAACGACCGTCGTCTCCGTCGAAGCGACCGACGAACTCAAAGAAGAACTCGAGAGCTCCCGAGACTTCCAGGCGACCGGAGCGACCGTCGACGACGTCTCCTACGAGCTCTACGTCGACGAGGAGACGAACTACATCCACGGTATCGACGCCGATCTGACGATGACTTCCGGCGGTGAAACCATCACCTCGACCACGGAGATGATAATCTCTGAGCACAACGAACCGGTCGATATCCAGCTCCCCGAAGACGCCGAAACGGCGGAGGACGTTGAAGACGGCGAGGATATTGGGGATATAGAGGATGCCGAAGACATCGAAGACGCCAACGGTAGCGACGGTAACGAGTCAGCGTAGCGGTGGCGGATCAGTCGAATAGCACAGACGAGTCACTGTCGGACAGAGATGCCTTCCAGACTACGTCTGGGCCCTCGCCGTTTTCTCAGCGTCTCTCGTCACAGCGTGGTTAGGGACCTTCCAAAACCGAGCAGAGTGGCAACTGATATCAGTTACGTTTGCTCGAGAAATAACGTCGCAGAGTTTCTGGCAAGAGTAAAAGGGACCGTCAGCCTAATGGCTACAGATGGCGCATTCGTCACAGCACTCGACTCGAGAATCGCTCGAGTTTTCGACGAGCGAACTGACGGGTGCGCTAGGTGATTCGGTTACGGTTCTACCCCTGATCGTGGCGCTCGCGGCGACGACATCGGTGTCGTTACCCCACGTTCTCGTCGGCTTCGGCGTGTTCCAGATTGTCTGGGGGCTGTACTACGGGATGCCGTTGTCCGTCGAGCCGATGAAAGCCCTGATCGGCCTGGCGATCGTCGGCACGCTTTCGTACCCGGAACTCGCCGCCGCGGGATTGCTCGCGGGAATCGTCTTACTCGTTGTCGGTCGGCTCGGACTCGTCGGGAGGCTCCAAACCGTCGTCGGCGAGCCCGTCATCCGCGGTATTCAGTTCGCGGTCGCCCTGCTCCTGCTCGAGGCCGCTGTCGAGCTGTCCGTCGAAAGCCTCCCCGTCGCGGCCGCCGGCCTTGCGGTCGTCGTCGTTCTTACGCTCGTCGGATACCGCAAGCAGAGCGTGTTGGTCGTGCTCGGCCTCGGAGCCGTCGCCGCGGTCGCGTACGCGGGCATTCCGACTCCTCGAGTGCCCGAGGCGACCCTCTTCCCGGCGGGAACACCCGCGTTCAGCGAGGCCGCACTCGAGGGCACCGTTGCCCAAATCGGGATGACCGTCGGCAACGCGGCTATCGCGACCGCGTTGCTCTGTGGTGATCTCTACGACCGGGATATCTCCGCGGACAACCTTTCACAGAGCATGGGCGTCACCTGTCTCGCGGCGGTGCCGATCGGGGGCGTGCCGATGTGTCACGGAAGCGGCGGACTCGCCGGGAAGTACGCCTTCGGTGCTCGGACCGGCGGCGCGAACGTCCTGCTCGGGATCGGCTACCTCGCGCTCGCGCTCGTCGCGGCGGGGGCCCTGCTGGCGGCCTTCCCGATGGCCTTGCTCGGCGTCCTGCTGGTCGTCGTCGCGCTCGAGCTCGGTCGCGCCGCCTTCGATCCCGTCGATACCCACCAGTCGCTCGCGCTCGTCGTCGGCGTCGGAGCCGTCGGCCTGCTCGTCAACGTCGGCGTCGCGTTCGTCCTCGGAACGGTCGTCTTTTGGCTGCTCGCGCGCCGGAAACGCGGCGTCTAGGGTCGAGCGGCGGACGGCCGATACCGACGAGAAAAGCGCACGCCTTTTTCGGTCCGGCCCTAACTCGCGTCCGATGACGATGACGAACTGGGCGGACCTCTTCGATCGAGCCGAGTCGGCCGACGTCGACCTCGAGACGATTCGAGAGACGCTCGAGTCGCAGCGTCACGATTCGTCTGCGGACGAGCGCGAACCGGGATCCGACGGGGACGAGGAGGCAATCGACGATGACTGAGAACCCGAATCCGACCCGCGTCGTGGCCGACGCGGACGTCCTCGCGGCCGATCTGCTCGTCGGCGGCGAGGCTCGAGACGCGCTCGATCACGTTCGACGCCACTCCTGGGTCGAGCTCCTCGCGAGCGACGAACTGCTCGACGAGACCGAACGGCTCGTGGCCTCGCTGACCGACGCGGATCTCGCGGGCGACCACCGCGCGCGACTCGAGGCCGAACGCGTTCGCGTCGAACAGCCCGCGGAGGACCACCCCGCGCTGGCCTCCGCGTACCAGGGCGACGCCGCGCACCTGCTGAGCTACGACGAACGGCTCGGGTCGGCGAAGGCCGGGCTAACGCTCCAGCCGCGAGTATCGCTCAGTATCCGCCCACCGGACGCGTTCGCAACGCTGTTCGATCCAGCGAGTTTGTATAAAACAGTGGACGAGCACAGCGGGGAGTATCCCGGCCCGGATCGAGATCCTCGAGACGGGAAATCGCCGTAGCATCTCGTGACTTCCTTTCATCTCCAAGAGTAGTGCGAACCTCCCTTATCGAGCAATTCGAGAAGAGGGTTCTCTCTCGTCCGTCCGGACTGCGTTTCGCGATGGATTCTCGAGATGGATTTACAACTCGAGCGGTCGGAAGATCGTAGCGTTTTCGAACGAGTCGAATACCCCTTCCGAAGGCGGTGTATGCGTTTGTGAGTGATTAGGAGACAATGTATTTGCAAAACAGAGTTCGTTTAGCTGATTTGTCTATCCTCTCACACCGTTCCGACGTGGCGGTGCCGTGCGACGACGTACATCACCGTCGCTGCCCAGAGGGCGGTAAGGAACCCGAACGTGCCGGGAGCCGACGGCCCCGGTACTTGTTGAACCGCCGCCACAAGATAGACGAGCGCGTAGCCGCCGATCGGGAGACCAACGTACAGCCACAGATTCGGAATCCAGTCCGTCTCCGCGGCTCGAGGGGCGGTCGCGTCGATAAAGAGCGAGACGAACGCGATCACCGAAACGAACGCGAGACAGATCGTGAGCAGAGCAGCGAGCAGTCCGTGAAGTTCACTCCGGGACTCGAGGGCGACCATCCCGACGAGCGTGATCGGTGCCGCGAGCGCGTACACTGCCACGGGGATCCACCAGCGGGAGTTCCGGACGGTTCGTTCGACGGTCTCGTGCGAGTCGACTACTCGCCGGTTTCGGTCGAGTCGCGTCCCTACCCAGCCGCTGAACATGGCGGTCGCCGTGGTCACGAGGACGGTGAGCCCGACCCCGAGGATAATGGTGGGCGGGGTTAGGAGGGCGGCGATCGCGGCCAGTTCCGCGGAGGCATCCCACATCGTGGTCGCGGTGTTTGCCAGATAGATGAGTATCGTCCCAGCTGAGGCTCCGAGCCCGGTCCATACGCCGGCGCGTCGAGCCGTCGTTTCCCGGTCGCTGTAGCGGTAGCCGACGACCAGCGCGGCCAGTAGCAGGGGCGCTCCCGAGATCGTTCCGCCGAGAAAAGCCACGTCGTCCGTGACGACCTCCCAGGAGAGGAGCAGGGTAATCGGAATCGTCGCGAGCCCGGCGAGGATCGCGAACCGCAACGACTCGTCCGTCAGGCCGTCGCGAACGGGTTGGATGGGTGGGAGGGGAGATCGAAGCGAGGTCATGCGATGATTGTGTTATATTGACACCTCCCCTTGAAGCTACCGTTCGTTACGAGGGTTGTCGGCCGACAAAAACCAGAACGGACTCGGAATCGACGACCGTCGATCATCACTCGAGGACACTGTAGATAGCCCGCCCGAGAAACCCGTCGATAACCCGCTCGAGAATACCCCACTTTGCCCGCAAAACGAAGTAGCAATTCTCGGCGCGCCTATCGTTCTTCGGCGTACCATTCCGAAAACGTCGCCAGCGCCCGGCCGCGGTGGGAGACGGCGTTTTTCTCTTCGGTGCTCATTTCGGCCATCGTCTGGCCGTTGTACTCGAAGATGGGATCGTAGCCGAAGCCGCCCTCGCCTCGAGGCGCGACCAGCGTTCCGGCCACGGAGCCCTCGAACGTCTCGGTCCCGTTCTCGTCGCAGTAGGCCAGTACCGTCCTGAATCGCGCGCGGCGATTGTCCTCCTCGCTGGCCAGTCGCCAGAGTCGTTCGACGCCGACGGTGTCCTCGACGAAGGCGGAGTACGGCCCCGGAAAGCCTCCGAGGGCGTCGACGAACAGTCCCGCGTCGTCGACCAGCACGGGCTCGTCGGCCCCGAGTTCTTCGTAGGCCTCGAGCGCCCCGTGGGCGGCGATCTCCTCGAGTCCGTCGCTCTGGATCTCCGTGTAGTCGTACTCGACCTGCTCGACGGGTTCGACGCCCTCGAGGTAGGCGGTTGCCTCGCGCACCTTTCCCTCGTTTCCGGTGACGAACTGAATGGTCATACGAGGGGAGGTGTTCGGGAGGGCTAAAGCGTCGTCGGTGTCTTCCGCGATAATCGATACGAGGGCTCGAGCAACCACACGTGGTTACTGAACCACATCCGGCTACTGAACCACGTGCGGCTACTGACGCTCTTTCGAAGACGAACGCCTTCGCTTCGCTCGCCGCGACACAGCGCGCGCCACCGAATGTCGGATGCTCCTCGAACTCGCTCGTCAGATCACAACTCGAGCCCGCGGATCACCCTTGATTCGGCCTTCTGCAGGTGTTCGGCGGCCGTCCCCGGTGTAACCCCCAACTCCTCGGCGACATCCTCGACGCTTGCCTCGCGCGGAATCGCGTAGTACCCCTTCGCTCGAGCGACGCGGAGGGCCTCCCGCTGGCGCTCGGTCAGCGACATCGGGGCGGAATCGGGCCGTTCGTACTCGCCGATTCGCTGGACAGTGGCGTCGATCCCGTCCGGAACCGTCTCGAGGGCGCGGCGGAGGTCCTCCGATTCGCCGACGACCGAAAAGCGGATCGTCCAGTCGTCGCAGTACTCGACCGGCGGCAGAGCGACGAGCGTGCCCCGCGTAAACGCCGCGAGCAACTCCTGGCCGACCTCCTCCGGCGCGTCGCGGACGTAGACGGAGAACGATCGCTCGCTCGTTTCGGTGAGATCGTAGGAGACCGTCCCGCCGAACTCCTCTAGGGCTCGTTCGTAGACCGTCGCGTCGCCGACGACGTGGAAGATGAACGACCGTTCCTCCTCGCCGCTGAAGTTTCCGTGGACCATTCGGTAGGAGTCGAACGCGTCGTGCTCGGCGACGAACCGATGCATCGGGTGGATCGTCTCGGCGTCGTGGCGCAGGATCAACCGAACGGTCTTCATCGTCCGCAGATCGGCTCGAGTATATAAATAGCCTAGTGACTGGTGCACAATCGATTCACGAGATTCGTTCGAACGTCAAGTTATGTCGACAGGTTCCGAATCCGAGGCGCTCGAGGCGGACGTGCGAATCGACACGGCGAACGCGGGGGACGGGCGGATCGAAGCCGATCTCGAGGACCTGCTCGGCGAGGCGATCCTCGCTCGAGACGACCACCTCAACGCGCCGGGGATCGTCGTCAGGCCCGACGAAGTAGTCGACGTCCTCGAGACGCTTCGCGAGCGGGCTGATTTCGATCACTGCGCGTGTGTCACCGCTCAGCAGTACCCGGACCGGTTCGAGACGATCTACCACCTCCGGTCGTACGCCGATCCGACGCGGGAACTGAGCGTCGTCGTTCCGACGGCGGTCGACGATCCGGTGAGCGAGTCGGCGTCGTCGGTGTACCGGACCGCGGAGTGGCACGAGCGCGAAGCCTACGACCTCGTCGGGATCGAGTTCGAGGACCACCCCGATTTACGGCGAATCCTTCTGCCCGAGACCTGGCAGGGCCACCCGCTGGCGCGAGACTACGATCGGACGAAGCCACAGGTCGTCACGCTCTCCGAACACGCGAACCCGATCGCGGGCGACGAACGCGACCCCGAATCGGAGACGATGTTCCTCAACATCGGCCCCCACCATCCCTCCACGCACGGGGTCCTCCACGTGAAGGCGGTCCTCGACGGGGAGACGGTCGTCGACGCCGAACCCGACATCGGCTACATTCACCGCTGCGAGGAGCAAATGTGCCAGCAGAGTACGTACCGCCACCAGATCATGCCCTACCCCGATCGCTGGGATTGGGTCTCCTCGGGCCTGTTAAACGAGTGGGCCTATGCTCGAGCGGCCGAGGATCTCGCCGATATCGACGTCCCCGAATACGCGCAGGTGATCCGTACGATGGGCGCGGAGCTCTCGAGGATGGCCTCGCACTTCATCGCGCTGGGAACCTACGCCCTCGACGTCGTCGGCGAGTTCACCGTCGCCTTCCAATACGCGATGCGGGACCGCGAACTCGTCCTCGACATTCTCGAGGAACTCACCGGCCAGCGGATGATGTTCAACTACCTCCGGCTGGGCGGCGTCGCCTGGGATCTGCCCGAACCGCGCGAGGAGTTCGTCGGACGAACTCGGGACCTCCTCGCGGAGTTACCCGCGAAGATCGACGAATACCACGACCTGCTCGTCGGGAACGAAATCTTCCAGCTTCGATGCGTCGACACGGGCGTCCTCGAGCCCGACGTCGCGAAGGACTACGGCTGTACCGGCCCGGTCGCCCGCGGTTCTGGCGTCGACTACGATCTCCGCCGGGACGATCCCTACGGCTACTATCCGAACCTCGAGTGGGACGTCGTCACCGAGGGCGGCTGCGACAATTACGCCAGAGTGCTCGTTCGAATGCGGGAGGTCGAAGAGTCAGCCAAAATCGTCGCGCAGTGTCTCGACCTGCTCGAGGAGTGGCCCGAGGACGACCGGGAGGTGCAGGCGAACGTACCCCGAACCCTGAAACCTGACGCGGATGTAGAAATCTATCGCGCCGTCGAAGCCGCGAAGGGAGAACTCGGGATCTACATCCGAACGGACGGCACCGAGACGCCGGCGCGGTTCAAGATCCGAAGCCCCTGTTTCTCGAACCTCTCCGTGCTCCCCGAACTCGCTCGGGGGGAGTACGTCGCCGACCTGATCGCCTCGATCGGGAGCCTCGATTGTATAATGGGCGAAGTCGATCGATAGCGATGGGTCCCGAAACGTAGCGTACGAGGCCGTTCTGATACGTTGAGTACTCACGCTCCACCGAAACGATGCGCTCGAGGTACCGGCTATCGGAAACGAACGAGGAGCGTGAGTCCGCTAAGAGAGGATCAGTCGTCGCCGTCGTTGTCAACGATTACTTCGACCGGTTCGTCGTCCTGGGTGTCTTCGGTTTCGTCCGCGGAGCCGCTCGCTTCCTGCTGGTAGAGCAGGGCACCGGCGACAAGGACGACGATCCACGACCGCCAGTTGGCGAGGTTCAGCGTGTAGCCAACGCCGAAGGGTTTCTCGACGAGCATTCCCTCGCCCGGTTTCCAGTACGAAGAGAGCATCCGGCCGATACTTGGGCGTTCGAAGTTGTACGGTACCCCGAGGATCTCTCCGGAGGTCGGCTTGTCTACCATGAACGGACGTACGGGCTCGCCTGATAAGAATATTGTGTGACCTTCTCGGCCCTCGAAGAATCACATCTGCACCGGCAACTACTCCGTCGCTATCCGTTCAACTACGGCCTCGTCGTCCGCTCGACCGCGACCTCGAGACCCGAAACCAGCCCGCGTTCCATTGTTTCTACGGACATACTCGGCTCGCCGTCATCCCGTCGGGCGGCCTGTTCATGGGAGAAGGGTACGTGGATGAACCCGGAGTCGAACTCGGCGGGACACGCGCTCGTCTCCGCCAGGTAGCAGGCGGTGTACAGCAGGTTGTTACAGAGGTGGGTTCCCGCGTCGCTTGAGCGCGTCGTCGGAACGCTGGCCTCGACCATCGCCGTTTTCATCTCCCGTAGCGGAAGCGTCGCGAAGTACGCTGCCGGGCCATCTTCGACGACCGGCTCGTCCGCGACCTCCCGGTCGGCGTTGTCCGGAATTCCCGATGTCGTCGTATCCCTGCAGTTGATCCCGACGCGCTCGAGTGAGAGTGTGTTTCGACCCGCGGCGAGGCCGAGCGAACAGACGATGTCGGGGTCGTGCTCGTCGATGGCGGCCTCGAGCGCCGGTTGGAGTCGGTCGAAGACGACGGGGAACTCTCGTCCGACGACGGTGGCATCGCCGATGGTCGTCCCGTCGAGGGCTGTCGCGAGTCGCCGTGCAGGGTTGGTTTCGAACTCTCCGAACGGTTCGTAACCGGTGAGCAGAATCTCGCTCATGGTCGACACTCACGCTACCGGGGGATGAACGCCACGACTCGCTGCGGGGCCGCTCATACGGTCTACTGTAACGATGTACCGTACAATCGCGACCGTCCTGGGACTGCACCGGCAATGACGTACAGCAGTCCGTATCACACGTCGAACAGCGCCCTAATCAGCTTCGATTCGGCCTTCTGGAGGTGTTCGGCTGCGGTTGCAGTCGCACAGTCGAGTTCGCGAGCGAGGACTTCGGTGGTCGCGTCTCGAGGGACCTCGTAGTAGCCGACCTCGAGTGCCGTTTTGACGGTCTCTCGTTGCCGTCGAGAGAGGCGTCCGACGGCGCTATCGGGCGCGACGGTCTTCCCGCCGACCGCTTCGACGGTAACCTCGACGCCGTTGGGGACGCCTTCGACGGCGCGCTGGATATCCGAACCCGTCCCGATGATCGAGAACGTGTTACTCCCGTCGTCGTTGCACTCGACCGGCGGGACGGTGATCAGGCTCCCCTGTGTAAAGTTCTCGAATAGTAGCCGCGCAGCGTCGGCGACCGCCCCCTCGAAAAAACAGTGACACTCGCGATCCGTGATCGGGAGGAGTTCGTACTCGTCGACGTTCGTGCTGGCCTCGAGTTCGGTCTCGAACCGTTGGTAGTCGCCCCGAATCCACAGCAGAAACGCTGTCGGCGGCGCCGCGACGTTCCAGTTGACGATCCGAGCCTGCTCCAGATACGGGGCTCCACCTGCGAGTCGTCCGTACAGCGGCGGCGCGTAATCGCCTGCCGGGTCCAGCGTAATGCGAATCCGTTTCATCGTCCGTTCGTGTTGGCTGGTCGACACGGGGGCGTATAAATGGACCCGAACTGTTCGGCCACACGATTTCCACTCGGCCGCACGTACGAACGCGTATGCAGCGAAACGTCGGCGGAACCGATCGTATCGTACGCAGCGTCCTCGGCATCTGGCTGGTCGTGACGGGCGCCGCAGCGTATCAGGACGGCAAACGCGAGCGCGCCGCAATCGCCATCATCGCCGGGCTCGGACTCTGCTGGAACGCCATGACTCAGTTCTGTGGCGGGAACTACCTGCTCGGCGTGGATACGAGTACGGACTCCTGTTTGGTCGAGTAGCCAGCGCTCGAGTATCGTACCCACAGCAACCGGCAACTCGAGTCCTCTAGCCGATCGGTTCTATGCCTCGTCGGTCACGTACCGACCGCGTCCCTCGACGTCCCGCAGGCGCTCGAGGACCCGTTTTTCGCCCGCTTCGCGGTACCCGTTCCGGAGCGCCTCGCGGAGTGGTTCGGGGTCGTTTGCGGTTCCGACGAGGCTCTGATCGAAGACGTGGATATCCATCGCGTAGTCCTCGACGTGGTCGGTGTGGTAGCCGAGGCCGAAGTCGATGAGGGTGGTGCGGTCAGCGTCGTCGCCGTCGCTCCCGACTCTGACGTTTCGCGTCGTCGGATCGCCGTGGACGAACCCTGCTCGATGGAGCACCGCGAGGTGGCGGCCCACGTCGCGAACGCGTTCGGGGGTCAATGACTCTCGAAGGTCCGTCTCGCCGACGTACTCGAACTCGAGCGTTGCTTCCGTGGTATCGATATCGGTGAGAACGGGCGTCGGAACCCCCTCGCGTCGAGCCAGGTTCGTCAGTCTCGCCTCGATCCGCGTCCGCTCGCGGCGCAGTCGTTCGTCGAGTTCCGGATGGCGATATGACTTCGACCGCCGGTTCTTGGTCACGCGGCCGAGTTTTCCTCGCTCCGGTTCGAGCGTGACGAGCGCCTCGGCACCGCGAACGTCGTCGGTGTCGCTCTCGAGGGCGTCGCTTCGGTCCGACCTCCCGCGCCAGGTGATTGGCACCTGATCGGGCCGGAAGTCCGGATCGACGTGGGAGTCCTCGAGTTCAAGCGTATCGCCCGCTTCGTACATTTTCGCGCCGAGGACGGCGATCATGCCGGCGTTGTCCCGCAGGAATCGCGGGTCGGGCGCGTGGAAGTCGGCTCCGCGCTGCTCGCACATCTCCTCTAACATCTCCCGCAGGCGCGCGTTCTGGCCGACGCCGCCGCCGAGGACGAGTTCGTCACTGCCAGTCAGCGAGAGTGCGCGCTCGGCGACCTCGGTGAGCATCGCGAAGATGTTCTCCTGCAGGGAGTAGCAGATGTCCTCGACGGCGACTCCGTCGTCGTGGCGCTGTTTCGCCGCGCTCATGATCCCCGAAAAGGAGAAGTCCATCCCCTTGACGACGTAGGGAAGATCGACGTACTCGCCGTCTTTGGCCGCGGCCTCAACCTTGGGTCCGCCGGGATGGCTCCAGCCGACGTGTCTGGTGAACTTGTCGATGGCGTTGCCGACGCCCGTATCCATTGTCTCCCCGAGAACGCGATACCGTCCGTTTCGGTAGGCCAGCAGGTGGGCGTTCGCGCCGCTGGCATTCAGGCAAACGGGCGAGTCGAATCCGGAGGTGTGTCTGCCGATTTCGAGGTGGGCGACCATGTGATTGACCCCGATCAACGGCACCTCAAGTGTCTGGCTGAGCGCGCGGGCCGCGGTTCCTACGATGCGGAGACAGGGGCCGAGCCCGGGGCCTCGCGCGAAGGCGACGGCATCGACGGGTGGGCCATCCGTTTCTCTTGTTCCCCCGTCAGACCGCTCCTGTGTGCGTTCTTGGCGTTCTCGAGCGTGCTCGAGGGCCGTCTCGACCACGCGCGGAATCGCCTCGTGCATGTGTTCTGCGGCTTCTCGAGGGTGGATGCCGCCGCTTTCGGGTTCGTACGCGTCGCTTTCGATAAAGATGGCGTCGGAAGCGCTCGCCTCGCCGACGGCCGCACGACTCGTCGGTTCAGCCTTCGAAGAAATGTCCGCGTCGGCGTCGGAATCGTAGACGGCCGCGCTGGCCGCCCAGGCGGTGCCCTCGATTCCGAGGATTCGCATTCGTTATTCCCACTCGGTGTAGCCGCACTTGCCGCAGTGCTGGCGGTCACCGTGGTCGGCGAGATAGGTGTCGCCACAGCGCGGGCAGTTCTCGCGGTCTGGGGTACCGTCGTCGTTGTAGACTTCGTGTCGAGCCATCTTATGCCTCCTCCGCTTCCGCTTCGGCGGTTTCCTCGTCCTCTGCATCGGCGACGATCTTATTGCGCTCGAGCATGTGGTCCTGTTCGACGTCTCGAGCGAAGTCCGCGGTTTCGTAGACTTTCGCCTGTCCGACGGTCTTTCGCATCCCGAACTTGGTGTCGAGTTTGCGGATGACGACTTCGCCGGCCTCTTTGTTCAGTTTCGCTGCGAGACTGTCACGGACCTGAAGACGAGACGGCGTGGCCTCGTCGTGGGTCAATTCGAACGTGACGTCCGTTCGGTGCAACATGGGGTTCTCCGTTTCGGAGATGATGTCGACGTCCATGATATCACTCAGTTACTCTATTATCCCCGTGTAGCGCCTAAAAGGATTTCGAAGCGGGGGACGAGACGGGTGGGTCCCTTCTCTCGCGGGTTTTCGTGGTGACTGCTCTTGCGGGTTTTCTCCGTGACTGGTTCGTTCCGGTCGCCAGCCATGTCCTAACCGGCTGCGCTCTAGCTTACCGGACGACCAGTCCCCGCGGAGCCTGTGTCTCGAGTTCGTCCGGCCACTCGAGGCCGACCCGTTCCCACGAGTCGCCGAAATCGCGGCTCGCGAACAGTCCTCGGTTGTTGACGCCGTAAACGACGCCCGGCTCCCCGGTCGTCGCGAAGACGGTTCGAACAACCCCGTCGCCTGTGGGAAGCCCGCGGCCATTGAGTCGTTCCCACGGCGTTCCGTTCCGTTTTCGGTAGACGTGAGCGTCGGCTCGATGTGCGGTGTGGGCCGTCGTCGCGCCGCTCGCACTCGAGACGAGCACCGAATCTGGATCGCCGGGGTCGACGGCCAGTCCCCAGCAGTAGCGGTGCTCGAGGCCCTCCTGCGGTTGGGACCACGACTGGCCGCCCTCGTCGCTCTCGGCGTAGCCGTCGCCCGAGGCGGTGTAGACGCGACCCTCCGCGTCGGCGTGGACTGCCAGGGTGTGGTTGTCCCGTCTCGAGCCCTCGGGCCGTTCGTGCCACGTTTCCCCGCCATCGGTACTGAAGACGAACGCCCCGGCTTCGATCCCGACGTAGATTCGATCGGGGTCGAACGGATCGACCTCGAGCCAGCGGGCGTGGTGGGTGCTCGGCCGCGGCGGGAAGAACCACTGCGGCTCGGACGGAAGGTCGTCGACGCCCTCGAGTTCCGTCCAGGTATCGCCGCCGTCTGCTGACCGGTAGACGCGGCTGGGTTCCGTTCCCGCGTAGAGCACGTCCGAGTCGTGGGGACTGATCGCCAGCGACATGACGGCCTCGTCGCCGTCGTACGCGTCGACGCCGTCGCTACTCTCGGTTCCTCCGAGTTCTGGTTCGCTCCCGTCGTGTCTCACGAATCCGGTCTCGAGGCGAACGAATGTCTCGCCGCCATCCGTACTCCGAAAGAGCCCGTTTTCGAAGGTTCCGACGAAGACACGGTCGGGTGCGTCGGGAGAAGCGGCCACGCACTCGAGGTCGTAGTCCTCGAGGCGCTCGGTCACGCGCCACCCTCCCTCTTCGGTTCCGTCGGGTCCGCTACCGTCGTCGTCCCGTTCGCAGACGAGCAGTCGATCTCGCATCGCGGCGTACGCTCGAGTCATGCCCGCCCTTACGGCGGCGACCGTGAGAAGTGTTCGGCTCTCGAGTTGTCGCTCCATTCGCGCCGAATTCGTCAGCGGCCACGTCGAACTCCTCGGCTTCCGGGGGAGTCACCGCGACGATCCCGTCGCGCGAACGGTTTCTCGCCTCGAACCACTCCCGGCGACGATCGTGGACATGAGCCTCGCTTCGATCCGACGAAGGTGTTGCCCGACGGTACCCGGCGAACAATCGAGCTGGGCGGCGATATCCTCGTAGGTCACCTGCCGCGGCTCCTCGTAGTACCCCGCTTCGACGGCGAGACGCAACACTTCTCGCTGGCGATCCGTGAGATCGGCGAACGCCCGCCGGTCGGCGGGTTCGTAGCTCCCGAGGCGCTCGATTTGGACATCGATCGTCGAGCGTGTCTCCTCGATCAGTCCCCGCAGTTCCTCCTCGGGGCCGACTTCGGAGACGCGAAGCCACCGGTTTTCGGGTCCCGTGTACTCGAGTGGGTAGTCCAACAACACGGCGTACCGCCGGTGGATGTCGAGCAACTGCCGCGTGAGATCGCTCGGCTCGTAGTGAAGCTGGAGGATTGTACTGGTGTCAACCCTCGTGAGTTGGAAATCGATGACGCTTGAGCCGCCCTCCTCGAGGTAGCGCCGGACGTCTCTCTGATCGCCGCGAAGTTCCTTTCGCATGATGACGGTCTCGTCGGTGAGCCGGTCGATATCCTGGATGGTCTCGAACGTGACTCCGTGCTCACGGAGGCGCTCTTCTCCCCGATCGAAGTGTCCATGTTGCGGCTTGAGAACGTATGTCACATATCGCATGAGGGTGGCGTACTATTTTAACGATAATAACCATTACGAATCGCCATTGAGCAAAACGGTCTTGGCCGGTAACAAACTCTTCTCGTCTCTTCTCGGACGAATTTTCGGCCAGTCGAAATGGGGTCTCCCGTCCGTCTTTTCGGCTCGAGTAGCCTCGCGAAAAGAAACACCGACTCAGTCCGCGAATCTCAGGCACTCAGCGCGAGTTCCATGGGTCACCCGACCCGTGGTCGTCTCCTCGATTCAGTCGTCGTCCGTCGGTGCCGTAACGGGATCGACGCGTTCGCCGCGAGGCCCCTCGAGGTCGACGGCCGGCAACAGGTCCCGAAGATACCGCCCCGTGTGTGAGGCCTCGAGTCGAGCGATCTCTTCTGGTGTCCCCGTCGCGACGATCTCGCCGCCGTTCTCGCCGCCTTCGGGGCCGAGGTCGATGACGTGGTCGGCGTTTTTCACGAGATCGAGTTCGTGCTCGATGACGGCGATCGTGTTGCCGTTGTCGGTCAAGCGGTGAAGCACGTCGATCAGCTTCCGTTCGTCCTCCGAGTGAAGGCCGGTCGTGGGCTCGTCGAGCAGGTATAGCGTCTCGCCGGAATCTTTCTTGCCGAGTTCTTCGGCGAGTTTGATCCGCTGGGCTTCCCCGCCAGAGAGGGTCGTCGAGGGCTGGCCGAGTTTCATGTAATCCAGTCCGACGTCTTTCAGCAATTTGAGCCGACGACGGATCTGGCTCGAGGACTCGAAGAACTCGTGGGCCTCCTCGACGGACATCTCGAGGACATCGGCGATCGTCTTGTCCTTGTAGGTAACGTCGAGCGTGGCGTCGTTGTACCGTGCTCCGCCACACTCCTCGCAGGGGACGTAGACGTCCGAGAGGAAGTTCATCTCGATCTTGACCGTTCCCTGGCCGCCACACTCCTCACAGCGGCCGCCCTTGACATTAAAAGAGAATCGCCCCTTCTCGTAGCCGCGCTGTTTCGAGAGTTTGGTCTCGGCGAACAGCTTGCGGACGTAGTCGAAGACGTTCGTGTAGGTCGCCGGATTCGACCGCGGCGTCCGACCGATCGGCGACTGGTCGATCAGGCGCACGGTTTCGATCTCGTCGAGCCCCTCGAGCGAGTCGTGCTCGCCCGGGATAACGCTCGTGTTGTCGTTCATCTGTCGGGCGAGTCCCTTGTACAACACGTCGTGCATGAGCGTCGACTTGCCGGACCCTGAGACGCCCGTGATCGCGGTGAAACAGCCGAGCGGAATATCCACGTCGAGGTCATCGAGGTTGTGCTGGCGTGCTCCCAAAATAGTCAGCGCACCCTCGGGATCGCGTCGCTCTTCGGGAACGGGGATCGCCCTCCGTCCGGAGAGGTAGTCGCCGGTGATCGACTCCTCGCAGTCTTTGAGTTCGTCGACGGTGCCGTTGACGACGACCTCGCCGCCGCGTTTGCCCGGACCGGGACCCATGTCGATCACGTTGTCGGCCCGGCGCATCGTCTCCTCGTCGTGTTCGACGACGATCAGGGTGTTTCCGAGGTCCCGAAGCTCCTCTAAGGTATCGAGCAGTCGGTCGTTGTCCCGCTGGTGGAGCCCGATGGAGGGTTCGTCGAGGACGTAGAGCACGCCCACCAGCCCCGAGCCGATCTGGGTCGCCAGTCGAATCCGCTGGTTCTCTCCGCCGGAAAGCGTCGAGGCCTCTCGATCGAGCGTGAGGTACTCGAGGCCGACCTCGCACATGAATCCGAGCCGAGCGCGAATCTCTTTTAAAATCTCCTCGGCGATGACCTTCTCGCGTTCGGAGAGGTCGGCTTCCATCGAGTCGAAGTGGCCGAGCGCGTCGCCGATACTCGCAGCGTTGATGTCGGTGATCGCCGTGTCGTCGACCAGGACCGCTCGAGAGGCCGGCTTGAGACGCGTTCCGTCACAGGCCGGACACTCGGTGACGCTCATGTAGTCCTCGATGTGCTCTCGAGTCGAGTCGGAGTCGGTCTCGATGTATCGGCGGTCGAGGTTCGGGATCACGCCTTCGAATCGCTTTTTCTTGCGCCGGGTGCCGTTTTTCGTTTGACGCTTGAACAGCACCTGACCGTCGGTGCCGTAGAGAAACGCTTGCCGGACGTCTTCGTCGAGTTCTTCGAACGGCGTCGAGAGCGAGACGTCGAAGTGCTCGGAGACGGCGTCGAGTCTGGTCTGGTAGTACGAGCGGTTGTAGCTCCAGGGTTCGAAGACGTTTTTCAGGATCTTTGTCTCGTCCTGGACCACGAGATCCTCGTCGACCTCCTTGGCCTCGCCGAGGCCCTCGCACTCCGGACAAGCGCCGTGGGGCGAGTTAAACGAGAAGCTCCGCGTCTCGATTTCGGGAACGTCGATCCCGCAGTGGGTACACGCCAGGTCCTTCGAGAACTCGACGACCAGTCGGTCGTCGTCGCCGGCCTCGTCGCCGAGCGCGCCGGTCGAGCGCGATTCGGAACCGAGTTCGACGTCTTCGGGCGCGTCCGGTAGGATCACCTTCATGACGCCGTCGGCCTCCTCGAGCGCCGTTTCGACGCTGTCGATGATCCGCGGCCGGTTTTCCGTCGAGACCGAAATTCGGTCGACGATCACGTCGACCGTGTGATCGAAGTTCTCGTCGAGGTCCGGGTTCTCGAGGCTGAGATCGTGTTCCTCGCCGTCGACTTCGACGCGGGCGTACCCCTCAGAGACCAGTTCGTCGAATAAGTCCTCGAAGGCACCCTTCTGGTCGCGCACAACGGGTGCCGCGAGCTTCACCTTCGTTCCTTCGGGAAGCTCGAGGATGCGTTCGACCATGTTCTGGGCGCTCTGTTCGCCGACTTCGCGCCCACATTCGGGACAGTGTGGCGTGCCCACGCGGGCATACAGCAGTCGGAGATAGTCGTGCAGTTCCGTGACCGTCCCGACCGTCGAACGGGGGTTGTTCGCCGCGTTCTTCTGATCGATCGAAATCGCCGGGGAGAGCCCTTCGACGGTCTCGACCTGTGGTTTGTCCATCTGCCCGAGGAAGTTTCGGGCGTACGCCGAGAGGCTCTCGATATATCGGCGCTGGCCTTCGGCGTAGACGGTTTCGAACGCTAGCGAGGATTTGCCCGACCCCGAAAGGCCGGTGACGACGGTAAACGACTCGCGGGGAATCGAGACGTCGAGGTCCTTGAGGTTGTGTTCCTCTGCACCCCGCACCTCGATGTACTCTTTGCTCATCTAGACGTTGGCAACCGCCCCAGAAATGAAGGGCTGTCGGTTACGATATCGCCCGGAGTGAAAGTGAACGTTGAACTGCAGTGTTGACCGCCGCTGGCGCTATCAGGTAGTGGTATCAGCCGCTCTCAGCCGACTCGTTTCGCCGGCCTGCAAAACACGTTAGAACGTCGTCGGTTCCAGCAGTTCCTCGAGAAGAATCTCCTCGCAGACCGTCGGTACCTGCGGCCGAATCGCGGAATCGCTCGAGTCGACCGTGTGACCCGTTTCGATGTGATGTTCGAGCGCCTGTTCTTTCCGTTCTTGTGCGGTGTATCCGTCAGTTTCATGGACGGCCCACTCGCAGTTATGGCAGTACTTCATCGTGGTTGTTCTGGCGTTTATTGTCTTCTCTGACGTCGATTTCGATGCCCTCGTTGTTCTCGATAACTACCGTGTGGCCGCGATAGGCGAACGTAACTCGCCCGGTGCGCTGGTGGCCAGCGATCGTCGGATCGAACAGCGCATCCAGTGCACTGGTGTTGACCACATTGTGAAGCGGTGGCGAGACGTCGACCGGATCGATCCCCTCGTGAGCAGCGACCTCGTTGGCGATTTGGACTGACACCGAATCTTGCGGATTTGAATCCTGTGGAGGGTAGGTTACCATCATCAGAGTAAGGCCGTATAGACGTATAAGGGCTGTGAACAATTCCATCTCGTTATACCAGCAGAGAAGATCAATTCTGGTCAGCGACCACTGTGAAAAAGGAGGTTGTAGCGGTCGAGACGTTCTACGATTCGTCTGATTCATCTCTCAATATAGGGCCGAAGTGATTGAACGGTTGCGAGTACTCTTCTCGAAGCATTTCGGACATTTCGATCTCGAGTCCGAGTTCGTCTAACTCCTTTGCAACCACTTCGATACTCTTGGCGTCGAGACAAACGATTTCCACGTGGAGGTTTCGTTGTCCGGTGAGTAGCTCTCGGGTGTTGACAACCCCGTCGATATCGGTCGCCTGTTTGGCGAACTTCGTGCGTTCTGCGATCGGGGCCGTACAGACGAAGAGAATGTGGTGCGGAATTCCAGCTTCCTCGTAATTAATTTTTGGCTGATAATCCTGTAATACCTCTCGTTCTTTGAGCTGTCGAATCCGGTTTCCAACGGTGCTCGAGGACACGTCGATTTGTTCGGCGATATCCTCGTGGCTGAGGTTTGTTCGCATTTCCTCTTGCAAGAGGAAGAGAATCTTGCGGTCCGTGTCGTCGAGCTTCATGATGTCCAGTTCATCCCCTGCCATGTTGGTCGTTCCCTGGAATTCATGTGACGGTTGATCGTCGGTACTCCCGAGTAGCGGCGCGAACACCGGCAAGTCTCGTCGAAGACACCCGTACTCAAATTTCCCCGCGGAGAACGATTTCCTCTCCTACCGACTCGAGCATATCCTCGGTTACGGTGTAATCCTCGCCGTCCGTGTCTTCCATTCCGATTTTCGAGAGCAGTTGCTCGAGCATGCTCGGATTCGGGTTGACGAACGCAGTGTCGTTCTCGACACTCGAGACGATTCCAAGCGTCTTGCCTTCGGCGTCGACGACTGTTTTGCCGACATCGTCGTCGGTGAGCGGAGCGGCCATACCGGCTGTAACAAAACTATTCGGATAAGCCTAGACCCGTCGTATTCCAGCATCGTTTCAGCGCCGGATGGTGGATTCGTCTCGAGAGGTCGCTGCGCTCAGTTTCAGTTGTCTGTTTCCGGCCGGGGAACGATCGTCATCGGGGTCGTCGTCAGCTTCGAAAGCCGTTCGGTCGTACTGCCGATTATCGCCCCCGTCAGCCCGCTCGTTCCTCGCTGGCCGACGACGAGCAGATCCGCGTCGATCTCTTCGGCATACTCGAGAATGGTGTCGGACGGCTTCCCTCGCAAGATGTCGACTCGGATCTGGAGATCGTTGCCGCCGTAGGCTTCGCGCGTCTCTTCGACCAGCCGGCTCGCGGCCTCGTTGAGTTCGTCGACCTGTTCGACGCCGAAGGTCATCGGCGACGTCGTCGTTTCGACGACGGTGAGCACGTGGACGATCGCGTCGGTGCTCTTTGCGAGGGAGATTGCGTGCTCGAGGGCGTTCTCCGCGGAATCGCTGTCGTCGATCGCAACGAGGATGTGGTCGTACATAGTGGATATAGCGGTCGTGCGTGTCTCGTTTGTCAACCAATATAAGAGATGCCGGTTCTGCCGCCTCGATCACTCCTCCGCTGTGGTCTCCTCGCTCGCCTCGTCTGCTTCGTGATCGACGGCCTCGAACAATCGCTCGAAATCCTCAGGCAACTGGCTGCGGGCTTTCTCGAGGTTCCCCGACGGTGTATCCTCGGCGATGACGGCCACGATTTGCTGAGCGTGATAGTTGGCATCGGAGCGGTCGACCCCCTCCCGCTCGGCGACTCGGTCGAGAAACTCCGAGTAGTCAAAGCGCTGTCCGTGATCCGCTTGGGTGAGGTAGCGATCGATCTCCATCGGCAACGGGCTTGCGAGATCGGTCGCTTCCCCCTCGTGGAGGCGCTCACCGAGCGTCGTCAGGGTCGCCCGTATCGCGCGGACCGCCTGGCCCAGCTGTGCGAACTCGAGTCTGTGGTGTACCTGTCCGGTGAACTCCTTGTAATTCATCGTCACTGGGGGCCACACCGTGAAGCGGTATATAGCGCAGGGACCGGTATATAATGCAGGGAGCAAACGAACACGCGTGGGTCTTACCCGATTTCGTCCGCGGACTTTCGTTCGCGCACCTGGTCCCGAATACGATCAGAACCGTGACCGTACGATCTGCAGGGAAAACTGGGACAAGTCCTGATCTCGTATTATTTTCAATGTGGTTTATGGCCGCCAACACGGACTGAAATTTCCCGGCGCTAGGAAGGAACGGACTGGCGTACGCGCCGAATCCAACGCCGAGAACTCCCCACTGATAGTGAATACCGCACCGATCCCGGACAAGGTACACTCTTTATCGTCCGGGACAGTCGGGATAACATGAACGACGAGTACGATGTGGTGATCGCCGGCGCAGGCCCCGCTGGGGCCCAGTGTGCACGGGATCTCGCGGCGCGGGACTACGACACCGTCGTCCTCGAGACGGAGGTCGAAGACGAGTTCCCGCGACAGTCGAACAAATCGACCGCCGGCACCTTCCCGTCGATGATGTCCGCGTTCGGGATACCCGACGACGTCGTGATGAACTACACCGAGAACGTCGTCCTCGAGTCGCCCAACGAGTACTACGTCCGACAGCAACCGGGCGCGGTCCTCGAGTTCGCCGAGTTCAAACGCTATCTGGTCGCCGACAGTCAGGAGAACGGTGCGGAGTACATTTTCGACGCCCACGTCACGGAGCCGATCACGGAGAACGGGACGCCGATCGGTGTCCGATACAACGGCTCCGAGGAGGTGTACGCCGACGTCGTGATCGACGCGACGGGCCCGAGTGCACCGCTCGCAAAGAAACTGGGCGTCAGCGATCTGGAGCGTCAGAATCACGCCATCGGGATCGAGTACGAACTCGAGGGGATCGAGATCGACCGACAGGGCTACGCGGATCTGACCGACGCAATGATGCTTCGACTGGATCACGACCTCGCGCCCGGGGGCTACTCGTGGATCTTCCACACGGGCGAGGACACGGCCAAGGTCGGCCTCTGTTACATCCAGAACGACAGCCACCAGCACTACGCGCGCGACGATTTCAGCATCGACGACTATCTCCAACACTGGCTCGACACCGACCCCCGATTCGCCGACGCCTCGAGACTCGAGGGGAAACAACACCGCGGCTCGGCGCACATCCAGATGCCGGGTCAGCTGTACACGGATCGGTTCATGGCCATCGGCGACACCGTCCCAACCGTCGACCCGCTCTGGGGAGAAGGAATCAACAAGTGTATGCGATCGGGTCGGGCCGCCGCGACCGCGGCCGACGCTTGCCTCAAACACGGCGAACTCGAGCCGACAGCCGAGAACCTCGAGGTCTACGAGACTCTCTGGCACCGAGACGTCGCACCCAACATGGATTCGCGGCTCCTGATGACGGAACTGCTCTATCTCGCGTCGAACGAACGATACGACCGGCTGATGGCGGATCTCTCGGACCTGGACGACGACACCCTCGCGAAGGCCAACAAGGGGAGCAAACGGGCGATTTTACAACTGCTGTCTCCCGGCGATCTTCCGTTGCTCGCGACGTTCGCCCGTCAGCGACTCGGCCGGTAGTCTCGTTATTCGAGCGAATCGCGTTTCTCTCCTACTTATTCTCTCTTCTTTCTCTCCGCCGTCCTCACTCGATTGAGCCTCCGTCGACGACCTCCGGTTCGTCCCAGTCCGTTTCGGTATCCACGAATAGTTCGAGCGCCACGAGCGAGAGCGCGAAGGGAACGATCCCGAACGCAATCATCTCGAGCGTTCCCGGATTGGTGACGACGAACGCATCGTCGGCCCACCCGCCGGCGAACAACTGCTGGACGGTCTGGAAGGCGACGTGAAAACCGATACACGCCCAGACGTCGCCGGTGATGGCTCGGATCAGTCCGAGCACGGCGGCCACTGCGAGGAAGATTACGACGCGTTCGACCGTGGGCGCGGCTCCGATGGCGACCGCCCAGAGGGTAAACAGGACCGCCTGACCGCCCACCGCCAATCGCTGTGGATACGCGGTGGCGAGGTTACGATGGAGGTATCCGCGAAACACCAACTCCTCGTGAAACGCCTCGTAGAGGAACACGAGCACCATCAGGCTGGCGACGAGCAGCAGTAGCTCGCCGAGGGACGTCTCGAGGGTTATCTCGACCCATCCGAGGGCCACGACCGCCGTCAACCCGACGGCGGCGGGAAGTAAGTAACACGCCGTTCCGATCAGGAACGACCACCAGCCGGACCGAAGCGGAGAGAGTCCCAACCCGGCCCACGGGCGTCGGTCGAGAACGCGGCAGGCCAGTACGACCACCGGAACGGTCAGTACGGTAGCGAGGACGGCCGACACGACGTGTCCGGTGCGATCGTAGCCCGCGCCGAAGGCCGCTCGGCTCACGTACTGGATGACGAGCCAGATCAGCGTTACGGCGACGAACATGGCCGCGATCCGTACGAACAGGAAGCGCGATTCTCAGCGCCGTCGCCACAGCCCCCGTTGGCGTCATCCGTCCGCTTCGGATCCGCATCACCCATGCCTCGTATTGCGTTCCCAACTGCGACTCTCTTGAATCTTCTCGCGGCTACCTAACACAACTGCGAGAACTGGAGACTCGATCGTTTTTCCGAATGCTCGTCTCAACGACGGTTTCGAGAACGATCGACTACACCTGCTCGGGCAGCCAGCCGCCGTCGACCTCGACGTTCTCGCCGCTCACGTACTCGTTGTCGGGATCGAGGAAGAAGTACAGCGGTCGGATCAGATCCTCGAAGCTCGCCGGCCGCCCTCGAGGCAACTTTTCGGGGAACTCCTCGGAGTTTTCGACGACGTACGGCGAGATGGCGTTAACGGTGATCCCGTCGTCCTGCGTATCGGCGGCGAGCATTCGCGTGAACTGGAGGACGCCGGTTTTGGCGACGAAGTACGGGAAGTTTTTGGGGTTGACCATCGCCCGGTCGCTCGAGGCGTAGCCGACGTTGACGATCCGGCCGTAGCCCGCCTCGCGCATTTCGGGGAGGACCCGCTTCGAACAGAGGGCGGTGCCGTTGAGGTTCGTCTCGAGGACCTGGTTCCACGTCTCGAGGTCGATATCTTCCCAGTGTGACGGGGCGAAGTCGCCGACGTTGTTCACGAGCACGTCGACGGAGCCGAGTTCAGATTCGACGGCCGAGACGAGCCCGTCGACGGAGTCGGGATCAGTGACATCTCCCTGCACCGTCATCGAGTCGGCCGCGCCGCGTTCGTCGGCGGTGGCGGCGACCGCTCGAGCCTCGTCGGCGCTCGTGTGGTAGTGAACCGCGGTTTTCGCACCGCGTTCGGCCGTTGCCAGCAGAAGTTCTCGTCCCACGCCTCGTCCGCTGCCGGTGACGAGGACGACCTGGTCCGTGAGGTCGGGTCCGTTCATACACGCTCTCCGTCTGCCGCGGGGTTAGAAGTATTGCACCGTGTCCGATGTTCGCGACCTTCAGTACTCGATAGTCAGTTAACGTTTAAGCGGGTAGGGTGAGTTTTCGGTTGTATGTCGCTCGATACAATTTTACTGGCCGTCGGCCCGACCGACTCCGACCGAATCGATGCGCTCGCACAGACAGTCGTCGACGTCGCCGCTCCGGCGGACGCGACCGTCGTTCTCGCACACGTCTTCACGCAGGACGAGTACGAGGAAGTCTGTAGCCGTCTCGACTTCGATCAGGCTCGAGAGGATTTCGACGCGGACGACGTCGCGAACCACCATGCGACGATTCGCGATCTCGAGGACGTGCTCAACGACCACGACGTCGCGTACGATGTCCGCGGTGCCGTCGGCGACCATGGCGAGACGATCGTCGATCTCGCGGAGGCCGTCGACGCCGATCGGGTCGTCGTCGGCGGACGGAAACGATCTCCGGCCGGCAAGGCGGTGTTCGGCTCGACTGCACAGGATATCCTGCTGTCGTCGCCGGCTCCCGTCACGTTCGTCCGCGGCGAAGACTGATCGGTTCACGACCGCGTAGCCGCCCGTTGCCGCGGAGGGTCTGTTCTGGCCGCGTTCAAGTGGCGACCCGTTCTCCGTCGCCTGAGCCGATAATCGGCTCCGAACTGGGAATTGCTCACCCGAACACTGTGGTATATGTTAACTCCAATTCGAGTAAACTGGCAACTTAAGTAACGCCGCGGTCGTCAATACGATAGGAATGGTCTACTACGCGGGCGTCGATCTCGGCGCGACGAACGTGCGTGCGGTCGTCGCTACGGACGACGGGACGATCATCGGTCGGAGTCGGAACGCGACGCCACACGGTCCGACCGGAATCGATGTCACCGAAGGCGTCCTGGCGACGATACGAAACGCGTGTGACGAGGCCGGCATCGGCCCGGAACAGGTCGTCGCCGCGGGAATCGGTTCGATCGGGCCGTTCGATCTTGCCGAGGGGGCCGTCATCGATCCGGCGAACCTCCCTGATACAATCGACCGGATTCCGCTGACGGGTCCGATCTCGAAACTCCTCGAGACCGACGAGGTCCACCTCCACAACGATACAGCCGCGGGGGTCATCGGCGAGCGCTTTCACGCAGACCGAAATCCGGACGACATGGTCTACGTCACGCTCTCCTCGGGTATCGGGGCCGGCGTCTGCTGCGACGGAAAAGTACTCACCGGATGGGACGGCAACGTCGGTGAGATCGGCCACTGCGTCGTCGATCCGCGGGAGCGACTCACCTGCGGTTGCGGCCGGGACGGCCACTGGGAAGCCTACTGTTCGGGGAACGCGATCCCGGACTACACCCGACTGCTCGCCGAAGACGACCCGACGATTTCGACCGATCTCCCGCTCGAGGACCCTGATTTTACCGCGAAAGACGTCTTCGACCTGGCCGGCGAGGACGAACTGGCCGACTACACGATCGAGCAACTCGCCCACTGGAACGCCATGGGCGTGACGAACATCATCCACTCGTTTGCACCCCTCCTCGTTTCCTTCGGCGGTGCCGTCGCGTTGCACAACGAGGAACTCGTCGTCGACCCGATCCGGGAACGCGTCTCGGAGATGGTGATGACGAACGTTCCTGAGATTCGCGTAACCGATCACGGCGACGACGTCGTCGTCGAAGGTGCCATCGCGAGCGCTCTGACCGGCGGAACCGGCGATCGGCGTCGGCTCGAGAGCGATTGAGACGAGCGCGAGCGAACTCGAAGGAGCCGTCGGACGTTCGCAGGGCGGTTGCCGTACTCGCGAGGTGGTGATCGCGTTTGCGAGGCGGTGCATTATTGGTCGCCGCGCCCGGTTTTCCAGTATGCGACGACGAGCCGTGCTGCAGGCGACCGGCGGCGCGGGACTGTCCTTCTCGGTCGCCGGCTGTCTGTTCGACACCGGTCCCGAGGACGTGTCCGAACCCCTCTACGAGCCCCTCGATAGCACCTCGCTCGAGGGGGCCGCCGAAGCCGTGGTCGGCGACGACGGCGAGACAGCCTACGTAGCCAGCGTCGACGGGTTCGCGACCGTTGACGTGACCGATCCGGAGGAGCTGACGGTGCTGGCCGAGCCGAAAAACCTCCTCGAGGACGAAAACGCGGGCGAGTTCGAGGGCGAACCGTTCTTGGATATCCTCGACGTGAAAGTCGGTGACGAGCGACTCGTAGTTCCCGGCCCGGCCAACGAGGGGATGGGGGATGTCTTTCACGGGTTTTTAGTGTACGACGTGAGCGACCCCGCGGAGCCGGTCCTCGCGGCCGAACCGTACGAAACGGGCTATCACATCCACAACTGCTTCGTCGACGGTGACTTGCTTTACGTGGTCGCGAACTACGTTCGCGCCGACTCGAGTGCTGGCGGCGGTTCGACGCTTGCTGACGATGGTACCGACGACAACATCACCGACGCGCCGACGAACCCGCTCGTCGTCTTCGACATCTCAGGGGGCGACATCGAGGAGATCGGGCGCTGGTCCTTACTCGAGTACGACCCGGAGTGGACGGACGTCGACTGGATCCTTCGCTATCTCCACGACGTGTACGTCCGCGACGACCTCGCGGTGCTCGCCTACTGGAACGCGGGAACGTTCTTGCTCGACGTGAGCGACCCCGCCGACCCGCAGTTCGTCTCGAGGCTCCTCGAGACCGACCTCGAGACGCAACTCGAGTACGACACCCGGTCGGAGATCCGGGACGCCCAGCTCGGACTGCCCGGAAACGACCACTACTCGGCGGTCGACGACACCGGCGAGATACTTGCGATCGGCCGAGAGAGCTGGGAGACCGGCCTCGAGGGGGCGGACGGCGCGGGTGGCATCGATATCTACGATCTGAGCGACCCGTCCGATCCGGTCTACCGGTCGACGATCGACGCCCCGGAGGGGTACGACGAGTCGTACAACGGCGAGCCGTGGACGACCTCACACAACTTCGAGCTGCGGGACGGAGAGCTCTACTCGTCGTGGTACGAAGGCGGCGTGAAGATCCACGACCTCTCCGATCTCGAGTCCCCGGAAGAGCTCGCCTGGTGGCGCGAACCGACGAACGGCTCCTTCTGGACGGCCCGCGTGCTCGAGCCCGGCGAGTCGTTCGTCGCGAGCAGCACCGCCTACACGAACACGGACGGTCCGGAGAGCAGGCTGTACACGTTCCCGATCGAGTCGGGTGAACAGGCCGATCCGCCGTCGCTGACCGACTCGGGCGTCTTCAGTTCGGACGACGAGTGATCGTCGATTCCGACGAAAGTGACCGTCGAATCGACCACCGTTCGTCCGATCGACGGCTCGAACGAATCAGCCCTCTAAACCTTCACAATCGTTCGGACGCAGCGGAACGTATTCTTTCCTTGAGACACTAGTGGGACCAATGAGTGAATCCCAGGAGGAACCGTCGCTCCACGAGCGCGTCGAAAAGTGGCTCGCCCGGGAGATGCCGATCATCCAGATGCACGGGGGAACGAGCGCAGTTCGGACGGCGGATCCGGACACCGGCGAAGTGATCATCGAACTCGGCGGCGGCTGTAGCGGCTGCTCGGTGAGCGACGTGACGACGGGAAACATCGAAGCGGAACTCCTCAAATGGGACGAAATCGAGGATATCACCGTTCGGGTCCCCGACGCTCGAGACCAACTCGGCGGCCCCGATCAGGCCGAATCGATCATGGGAATCGACCGAACCGAAGGCGGTCGCGGTGATTGGGGGTCGTCGAACCCCGGCAAGGACCATCTGTAGGTAGCTGGCAAGGTCTCTCTGTAGGTGGCTGGCAGGGACCATCTGTGGGTAGAGCAGTTGGCCGAACTCGGACCGCATCGCGTGTTCGGGATACCGTTTCTGGATTTGCATTTGGTTTTCTCACCCCGCTGGGACTCCCGTCCTGCCGGGACACAGCGGTAGGATACGTCGATAGCCGGCCAGCCCTCGGGCGATGTATGGTAGGCGTTAGCGAGGCCGGACAGTTTTGGGAACGACTATACGTTTTTACCCGCCCATTACTCAGATACTGACTATGACGACGTGTAGACGCCTTCGGGGAGGTACCGACGATGGGTGATTCGTCCGTCCCCGACGACACCGGATCCAGCACAGTAGACGGGGCAGCGTCCGCCGAACCGAGCGCCGACGGCGGCCTTCGTGCTTACACCGTCCGCCTCGAACTCGTCGACGAACCCGGCGAGTTGCTTCGCGCGCTCGAGCCGATTTCGAAAAACGGCGGCAATCTCCTAAGTATTCATCACGAGCGCGGGAACATCACCCCGCGCGGACACATCCCCGTCGAAGTCGACCTCGAGTGCCCGCCGGACCGGTTCGAAGACGTTGTCGAATCGCTCCGTCAGGGCGGCGTCAACGTCATCCAGGCCGGTGCCGAACGCTACGGCGGCGAGGTTTCTGTCGTCCTCGTCGGCCACGTCGTCGACACCGATCTCTCAGATACGCTCTCCGCGATCGAAACCGAAGCGAACGCCGTCGTCCTCGACCTCTCGCTGGCCGCCCCTGACGGCACGAAAGGCACCGCCAGCGCCCGCCTGCGACTCGCGATCGACACCGGCCGAGCCGACGAGGTGCTCGAGACGATCCGATCTATCGGCGCAAAAAAGGATCTCACTGTCGTCGAACCGCTCCCCGGAGGTGACGCCTGATGCGACTCGCCGTGTTAGGTTCCGGCTCCGTCGGCACGTCCGTCGTCAACCTCGCGGGCGAGTACGGCCACGAGGTCGTCGCCCTCGCGGATTCAAGTACCGCGGCGATCGACGATGGCGGAATCGACGTTGAGAACGCCCTCGAGCGCAAGGCCGGCGGTAATCCAGTCGGCGATCACGACCCGGATGCCGTCTTTGAAACCGATTACGACGTCCTCGTCGAGGTCACACCGACGACGCTCGGCGATGCGGAGCCCGGCTTTACGCACACGAAACGCGCATTAGAAGCCGACCGCCACGTCGTCCTGGCGAATAAAGGCCCCGTCGCCGAGCGGTACGAAGAACTGCAGGACCTCGTCGCCGCGAGTGCCGGTTCGATCCGGTTCGAAGCGACGGTCGGCGGCGCGATTCCCGTCCTCTCGACCATCGAGGACTGTACGCCCGAAGCAGTCACGGCCGTTCGGGGCGTCCTCAACGGCACCGCGAACTTCATCCTCACTCGGATGGCTGCGGAAGGACTGGACTACGAGCACGTGCTCACGGAAGCGCAGGATCTGGGCGTCGCCGAAGCCGACCCGTCGTTCGACGTCGACGGCACCGACGCGGCGCTCAAATTCGTCATCCTCGCGAACGTCCTGAACGACGGCGGCTTCTCCCTTGAGGACGCCACCGTCGACGGGATCGAAAACATTCCCGGAAGCGCGCTCCAACTTGCCGCAGAAGACGGCCGGACGATTCGACTCATCGGCGAAGCGACCCGCGACGGCGTTCGCGTCGGTCCGCGATTGGTCCCCGAACACGGCGCGCTCGCGGTGACGGGAACGCAGAACATCGTCGAAATCGAGACGCGACACGCGGGCTCGCTGGCCTCGAGCGGTCGTGGCGCGGGCGGTCCGGAGACGGCGACGGCCGTGCTCTCGGATGTCGGCCGACTGCCGGAACTGTAGTCGGAAGCAGTTGGTTCTTTTTTCGCGTTAACAGTTCGACTCCGCTTGGTACTTCGCTTCGTTCAGGACACGACGTGGAGCCCAGCGAGTGCAACCCCGACGTACAGAACGTGATAGAGCAGCGTCGAAGTCCCCATATGGAGCGTGTATCTGGTCATCGAATACGAGCTCGCGCCGGCCGGGATGGTGAGCAGTCCCCGAACCCAGGGGATGAAGTTCGTCACGAAAATCGACGGGCCACCGTATTTGTCGAACCAGTTATCGAAGCGCTCGAACTGCGTGGACTCCGGTTCCAGGGTCGTATAGGGGACTCGAGTAACGAACAACGGGCCGTAGCGTCTGCTCCCGACGAAAATCGCAAACTGGCCGACCATGTACCCGATGGAGACGACGACGGTGATGATCCCAATCTGGAGATACGTCGCTCCGCTGGCGATCACGTACCCCGGAAGGAAGACGCTCGTCGGAAACACCTTCCCGATGAAGGCTCCCTTCAGGGTGAAGATCACGAACAGGACGGGGAGTCCGAGGAGCGCGACCGATCCATCGGTGACTATCGATGGTGGGTGGAGGATTTCGAACATTGGATTTCGTGAACTGGTGTGGGAACGGGGTGTGTTCGTTCGGTTGGCGGGACTCGGACTGAGTCTGCAGACGATCCGAGCGTTTTGCGTGACCCTTCAAATGAATGAACGATGCCGGACGATATAAAACGAGATTCGCAGTTTCAGGTTTGGAAAACGCTGATTGGTCCGATACTGGTTGTTCCACGGGGTTCATCGATATTCTGGGAACCACGGGGATTGCCGGACGCG
This sequence comes from Halostagnicola sp. A-GB9-2, assembly GCF_030068615.1. Classification (GTDB taxonomy): domain Archaea; phylum Halobacteriota; class Halobacteria; order Halobacteriales; family Natrialbaceae; genus Halostagnicola. The sequence goes on from NZ_JASJOC010000003.1 coordinate 188,914, forward strand.
AGTTCGATGGATTGGCGAACGCTGATGATTACTTCAAGGGGTTCCGCCGACACCTTTGTTCGTGTGAACGTGGCGCAAACCGACAGACGTGACCGGGCTCGTTCGAATACACTTTCGAAATGGTTTTAACCGCTACTGCCAAAAGAGACCGATATAAGCGCCTTGCGCGTGAGCTACAACAATGAGCGAAGACAAACCACACCAGAACTTGGCCATCATCGGCCACGTTGACCACGGGAAGAGTACGCTCGTGGGACGACTCCTCTACGAGACGGGGAGCGTACCCGAGCACGTCATCGAACAGCACCGCGAAGAAGCAGAAGAGAAAGGCAAGGGTGGCTTCGAGTTCGCCTACGTCATGGACAACCTCGCCGAAGAGCGAGAACGTGGTGTCACCATCGACATCGCACACCAGGAGTTCGACACCGAACAGTATTACTTCACGATCGTCGATACGCCTGGCCACCGGGACTTCGTCAAGAACATGATCACTGGCGCGTCCCAGGCAGACCACGCAGTTCTCGTCGTCGCGGCAGACGACGGCGTCGCTCCTCAGACTCAGGAGCACGTCTTCCTGTCGCGAACGCTCGGTATCGAGAAACTGATCGTCGGTGTCAACAAGATGGACATCGTCGACTACTCCGAGGACGACTACAACGACGTCGTCGAAGAAGTCAACCAGCTCCTCGATCAGGTTAACTTCCAGGTCGACGACGACTCGTTCATCCCGATTTCGGCCTTCGAAGGCGACAACATCGCCGAACGGTCGGACAACACGCCGTGGTACGACGGCCGTTCCCTCCTCGAGACGCTTAACGACCTGCCGGAGTCCGAGCCGCCAACGGACGCGCCGCTCCGACTCCCAATTCAGGACGTTTACACCATCTCCGGAATCGGTACCGTCCCAGTCGGACGCCTCGAGACCGGTGTCATGAACATCGGTGACAACGTCTCCTTCCAGCCATCGGACGTCGGTGGCGAAGTGAAGACGATCGAAATGCACCACGAAGAAGTGCCAGAAGCTGGCCCCGGTGACAACGTCGGATTCAACGTCCGCGGCATCGGCAAGGACGACATCCGCCGCGGTGACGTCTGTGGCCCAGCCGACGACCCACCGAGCGTCGCCGAGACGTTCCAGGCACAGGTCGTCGTCATGCAACACCCATCCGTCATCACGGCGGGTTACACTCCGGTCTTCCACGCACACACCGCACAGGTCGCGTGTACGATCGAATCCATCGACAAGAAGATGGACCCAGCCTCGGGCGAAGTCGCCGAGGAGAACCCAGACTTCATCCAGTCGGGTGACGCTGCCGTGGTCACGATCCGACCACAAAAGCCACTCAGCATCGAGCCATCGAGCGAAATCCCAGAACTCGGGAGCTTCGCCATCCGCGACATGGGTCAGACCATCGCGGCAGGAAAGGTCCTCGACGTCGACGAGAAGTAATATAGATGCAACAGGCACGCGTTCGACTCGCGGGCACGAGTCCAGAAGACCTCGACGATATCTGTGACGACGTCCGCGAGATTGCGAACAACACCGGCGTCAACCTCAGTGGACCGATTCCACTGCCAACAAAAACCCTCGAAATCCCAACCCGGAAGTCCCCAGACGGCGAAGGGACTGCGACGTGGGAGCACTGGGAGATGCGCGTCCACAAGCGCCTGATCGATCTGGACGCCGACGAACGCGCACTCCGTCAGCTCATGCGCATTCAGGTGCCAAACGACGTTTCGATCGAGATCGTCCTCGAGGACTAACTCGAAGCCGATCGCGGTCACGTTTTTCACCGTCGACTGATGCCGCGTACGGAGTGCACACTTTTGTATTTCGTCGTCCGAGTACAGGTATGTCGACTCGCTCCGGGAACGGGAGTCCGATCTTTGAGTTGATAGTCGTCTTTCTCATCGTTCTCGTCGCGCAGTTCGTGACGGGACTGTTTGGCATGGTGAGCGGGCTTTTCGTTCTCTCTCCGCCGATATCGAACGATCCGTGGACGATCATCACGAGCGTCTACGCTCACAACGGTATCGGGCATCTGGTCTCTAACTCGGTCGCGCTCGTGCTCTTCGGCTGGCCGATCGCTCGAGCGACGACTAGGATTCGCTTTCATGCCTTTTTCCTCGTCACGGGCGCTATCGCGGGCGTCTCACAGGTTCTGGTGATGTCCGGGATCATGTCGGTTGCGGGAATCGGCGGGTCAGCTCCGGGTGTGCTCGGGGCGAGTGGTGCCGTCTTCGCCCTGCTGGGGTATCTCATCGCCGGCAATCGGGTCTCGAGTGGGTTCGCATCGGTGATTGAGGTGCCGAGGTGGGTAACCTACCTCGTCTTCTTCGCGCTCGCCGTGATCGTGACGCTCACGACGCTCGCTCCGGGCGTCGCATTGATCGCACACTTCACCGGATTCCTGGTCGGCTTGCTCGCCGGACGCGCTCGAGTGTTGCGGACCGAGTCGTCGACGCGGCCGGATCAGCCGACAATATAATCACACCTTGGACGACCCGCTCGAGGTCGGTTGCTGTGGGCTTTCGAGGCGTCCCCGAAACACAAGCCTCAAATAGAAACCTGAGTTAGGTTTGCTCGAGGGCTCGTAGATCAGTGGTAGATCGCTTCCTTCGCAAGGAAGAGGCCCGGGGTTCAAATCCCCGCGAGTCCACTATTTTGCGCCGCGAGCAAGCTCGCGAGCGGCGCGAATCGTCTGTCGAAGTTGGGATTTGAAGCCCTGTGAGTCGCACGCTGAGCGAAGCGAGGCGACCGTCTCACAACGGGTTCAAATCCCAGCGTCTTCGCGAGCAACGCGAGCGAAGGCTCGGGAGACGAAGTCTCCCGTTGAGTCCATTTCCTTCACGTCGCTTTCGCTCGTTCAGTCATGGACTCGCTGAACATCGCAAACCTTCGGTTTGCTCAATCCCAGTGAATTCACTCGGTTTTTGCCTCGCCAACAATCCCAACACGGCGGACGATTCCACACACTTCTTTAAGTACAAAATCGCCCATCGGTGGGACTCTCCAGCAACATTCTCCGCTTGAGTGGAGTCGTTCTTCGCTTCGTCATGGCTTCCGTCCGGGGGTAGCTACAATTACACGTCATTACTCTGTACTTTACTTTTTCGGAGAGGGGTGTGGCTCCGTTTCTTTGCTCCCTGCGGTGGTTGCCTTCGGGGATTGGTTCACTCACGGCTCCCTGGCGGTCGCTGGTTGCGTCGGTCCGTTCTAGAACAATCTGCTCGAGACGGCCTTATTAATTCTCCAGGGAACTTTTTAGTAATTCTGTCTCGTAATACTCGCACGTATGACTACCGTATCAGCAAAGATCCCCGATGACATGAAGGAAGAACTCGAAAAGGAAGATATCAACGTTAGCGAGGTTATCCGTAACGCGCTCAAGGAGGAAATCACCGAGCGCCGGCGCGAGAAACTTAGACGGGATGTAGATTCCCTTCGAGAGAAGGTAGGTGACGGTGTTGAAACTGACGAGATTGTTGAAGCAGTTCGTGAAACCCGTCAAGAGAACTAATGTCTGAATATCTCTTTGACGCAAGCTCAGTGGTAGACATTCTCATTGGTAAAAACGGAGCCGATGTAGACGTTAGTATCTTGTTCGATGAGTATATGCTCGATTTAACGATGTATGAGGCGGCGAATGCACTTTGGAAAACCGGCCTTGCCCACGATAATCTAACTGATTCTGCATTAGAAGACGCTGTTACTATTCTCTCACGACTTGGTACAGAGGTTCAACTCGAGACCGTAATTAACGAAAACCTCTCTACAACGATGGACCTCGCCCAATCAAACGGACTCACGTTCTATGACGCGGCGTATCTTGCAACCACAGAGCGTAATGATCTCACCTTGGTAACTGAAGATAGCGCGCTTCGAAAGGCTGCACGTGAGCAAGAGATTCCAGTAGATAGCGTGCGTACGGATAGCTCACTATAGTTCTCACTTTCCAATCTGACAGTCGGGAACGGGACGAGAGAGTGCATTGATCTACTCTAGGTGAGTCCATTTCCTTCACGTCGCTTTCGCTCGTTCAGTCATGGACTCGCTGAACATCGCAAACCTTCGGTTTGCTCAATCCCAGTGAATTCACTCGTTATGGCTCTGGTGAATCACCATACGGCGTCGAGTTTCGGTTGTTGAGAGTGCGTTGTAACTTCCCTTGACAAGAGCCAATCGAGGTTGTTGGGGAGATAGCTACCGCTAAGAACGATCAGAAGAAAATTTTCGCCACGATCGCCCGGCGATCAAGGCCCCAATTCGGACGCCGTCTAGTGATTCACCAGAACCCTCGTTATTAAACGGTTTTGCGCACCAGTATAACATGAACTCGAATAACCTCGCTATATTGTACCGTTTCGCCTATCCGCTTCAATTAGGAAGAGGTGCTGTGTGGTGCCTACTAGTGAGAGAAGATGTATTGAACCGTATTCCGAGAGGATGGTGTCGCGTTTCTGGTTGCTCCCGACGGAGTGGGTCAGCCGAAAATACGCGAACGGAGCAGGCGTGCGATGAGCATACTGCAAGCTATAAGTTTGCATCGGCTCCACCACTCGAGTAGCAGATGGCGACCGAATATCAGGAGTTCTCGAGCGACGGCGAGCGAATCGTACAGATAAAGCGAGGCGGAAACATCTGGTCGTTTCAGGTGCTCGACGACGACCACCTCGACGCAAAGTCGGATGCGGCCGCGTTCGTGACCGACGAGGATGGACAGCTTCCGGATCCGGTCAGGAGGAAGCTCGAGGCGGAGGGCTGGGAGCAGATCGATCTGGACTGAGTCAGCGGTTCGAATTAACTCAGGGACGGCTGCGTCGCGATTTCGAACTGAGTCAGAAACGCGAGCTGACGGTCGTCTCTGTGGGCTCCCGATGACCGCCGACCGACCGCCGATCGGCCGCGAGATCGGGATGGACCCACTCGAGGTAGTACCGGTGGTGAGCGAGCCAGTCCTCGAGGTCGCGGCCCGTCCAGATGGTGCCGATTTTGGGGAGCCGGCCGTCGACGCAGACCTCGTGGATGGTGAGTTCGTTGCCGGTCGCAGACGTGCGTTTTTCGTGGAGCAACACCTCGTTTCCGCGGCGTCGGAAGCCGATGACCCGGTAGCCGACGCTGTGTTTTCTCGCGAGTTCCTGGGCGATTCGTTCGGTATCGCCCGTACGATCGCACTGGGTTAGGTACCGACGGAGTTCGTTTTGGAGCGTTTCTGCTTCACACGGTGTCGTCTGTGCCATGGAGGAGTGGACGGTGGGGAAGGGGTTATTCTCGAGGGGACGGGTTCCGTTTCCGATTTTGACGCTTCGACGAACGGTCGTTCCAATCGATTGTTCGCAGTCTCTCTCGAGCGACCTCCTTCGGTCTACCTTTCGCCTGCAGACTCGCTCCTATATCGTGTCAGACTGCGTAGAATCCTCGGGGAAATACCCCTCCACGGAGATTCACAATATGACGCACGTACTCAATTGGTTCGAACTCCCCAGTACCGACTTCGACAGGGCAATTGACTTTTATTCGATCGTTCTCGAGCGCGATATCGAGGTTCACTCGCCCGAGGACGACGACCCCGCCGGACGGGCCGGCATGTTCGATACCGAGGACGGAGAAGTCGGTGGCATGATCGTCGAAGCCGACGAGTATACGACAGAAAGTGGCGATACGATCGGTTATCACCCGATGGACGACGGACTCATGATCTATCTGACCGTCGACGGCGATCTGGACGACGTAGTCGCTCGAGTCGAATCGAACGGGGGCGAGACTCTCATTCCGAAAGAACCGATCCCCGAGATGGGCGGCAACTACGCGGTTATTACGGATTCCGAGGGGAACCGGGTCGGACTGGTATCCGAGGACTAACGTCTGGATACGTCTTTCTTTTCGAGAGTGCTTTCGATTCGGCGTGAGCGCCTCGGTTTCCGTGTGCTGTTCCCGCCGGCGTTCGATCGCAGTCGGAGATAACACTGTTTCTTTCCAACTACTTGAGGACCCACCTCCCCTCGAGTCACACCACATTGGCGGTGGTTTCCGGTGATCATCTCGAGTCCCTCGATCACCGTCGAAATCGTCGAGACGCTCGAGTCTCATGGGATCGCGATCCTACCTGCTCAACTGAGCGACTAGGCCTGCAGTGACGGGAAACGAGAGTGGGCCGTTAGGATGTACGTTCAGTCACTTTCCGCACACCGACACCGATGAGGTACGCGAGGCCACCCAGAACGAGCGCGCCAGCGAGCGCGTACAGGGGGCCGTGGGTAAGCCCCTCCTGCAGTTCGCCTGACGGATCGAGTTTGTAGGCGAGCAGTCGGGGCGGCGTGTAGCGTGTGTCCATCGACCACCGGAGGTAGCCGACGAGCGGCGGAACCACGAATCGCCAGAGGATCGCGAGGAAAACGGCACCGAGGCCCGCGAGGACGCCGGCACGGGCCAACCCCGCGTAGAGGGCGATCCCTAGCGCCAGATACAGGGGCCAGAAGCCGAGGACGAGGTCGTACTCGAGCAAGAACGCTACCGAAGCAAGGATCGGGAGTGTGAGCGCGAGCACTCCCGCCCGGATACGCGGCGAGCGGTCGCCCAGGAGCGCGTCTCGAGCGTTCACACTCAGATATCTGAGTTCGGCCTGATAACCGTTTGGCACGCTCGAGTCGAACCGCTCGAAGGACGTCCTCGAATCAACTCGTCGGCTTCGCTCCGGTCTACTCAAGCGGCTAGTACTCGGTGATGACCCGGTCAGGAGTGACTGCGATGCCGACTCCGTCCTTACGGCGACTCCGCACGGATCCGATCGACTCCCGCGCTCACACTGCGCGCTGGAAGTCGGTGCTCTCGCAGTCGCTGCACTCGTTGGCTCCGTTTTCCAGAATCCCGGCGTACGGTGAGAGAAACATCACCAGGTCGTCGCCACAGTTCCCACAGACACCCGTTACTTTCGTTACCCCTGGATAGAGATCCATGGTCGTGTGTTACATTATCATTGTGCACGATAAAGCTTACCACATAGGTTCGGGCTATGGCGGACCATCGGTGCTTGGTTAACGGCGGTTAATGCAAATGTATATATATTAACGAGAGAGAGGTTATCTACTCCATTGGCGTTATTCTGGTAACAATTTGTCACGGGAGATACATTGAAGGTGCATTGGGTGTCATACTCTATCGTGATAGTTGATGCCCGCTGAGGACTACAAATTGATCAACGAACAGGTGGGGCCGATCGCAGCGGTCGCGTTGCTGATCGGAACGGCGGTGGGGATGAGTATTTTTATCGTACCGACGCAGATGGCGGCCTCCGCGGGGCCGTCGATCACGCTCGCGATTCTCGCGTCCGTTATCCCGATGATCCTTGGGGTGTTATTACTCTTACAGCTCGGGGGGTCGATTCCGGTCGCCGGCGGGACCTACGTCTACGCCTCGAGACTCGTCGGTCCGTACTGGGGGTTTCTGGGAATCGCGGTTCCTGTGATGGCCGTCTGGTCGTACCTTCTGTTCGCGGCGCTTGGCTTCGCTGAGTACTTGCCCGTCTTTATCGAGACGCCCGTCGTCGTCGCCGTCTGGCTCCTGCTCACGGCGTTTCTGGCGCTCAACTACGTGGGTATCCAGATGGCCGCGAAGATCCAGATCGGACTCGTCTGCGTCTTGATCGCCGCGATGATCACCTTCATCGTCGGCGGCTTCTCCTCGATGGACACTGCGAACTTCACGCCGCTGTTCCCCGCCGGCGAGGGCGAACCGTTCGCCGAGGGCCTCGGTCCGTTTTTCCTCGCCATCGTCACGCTGTACATTCCCTTCCAGGGGTTCGCGATGATCATCGAAATCGGCGAGGAGATCGAGGAGCCGGCGAAGAACATCCCTCGAGTGCTCGCGGTCGGCATGACCCTCGTCGCCGTGTTGACCATCGGCGTCATCGTCGCGCTCGTGGGGGCCGTTCCGTGGGAGCAGGTCGCCCAGGACGGAGAGGCCGTCGACGGCGGGCTTGCGGCGGTCAGCGAGGGGGTCCTTCCGGGATGGGCGATCGCCTTCATCGCCTTCGGCGCGCTCGTCGCGGCCGCCACGACGGTCAACACCCTGTTGACCTCCTACTCTCGGACGATCATGCGCGCGGCTCGAGACGATGTCGTTCCGGAGTTCTTCGCGGGGATCCACGACGGGTTCAACACGCCGCACCGAGCGCTCCTCTTGCTCGGGCTCCCGCCGTTGCTCGTCGCCCCCTTTACTGGAGCTCTCGACGGGGTTCTCGCCGTCGATATCCTCGACTGGCTGGTCACGGTGACGGTGACGGGTATCTTCATCGCCTTCATGATCAGTGGCGTCGCGCTCTGGAACCTCCCGAAGGTGTTCCCGCAACGCTACGAGTACTCGTTTTACAAACTCCCGATGCCGGTGCTCAAGGTCGTCGCGGTTGGGAACGTCGTCGCCTCCGGGATATTTATGGTGCTGGTCGCCGCCAGCGCGCCCTCCGCGCTCGTCTTCGTGTTCTCGTGGATCGCCCTCGTTACGGGGCTGTACGTCTACCGCATCCGAGCGGCCGAAAAGAACGGAGAGGACCTCCGCGAACGGATGGCGCTGTTACACAAACACGAAACGATCGGCGGCGGGAGTGGCGACGGCGACGACTGAACTCGAGCACCGAACTTCTTCGACGTGTTTGGCTTGCTCCTCCCGGTTGATCGCTTCCACAATTTTCTCGAGGGCGCTCTCGAATCGGAAGCCGCGATCGGATCCGATCGGCCGTCAGTATCCGACGCCGAGTTGCGTGTGGATCGCATCGCCGCTTTCGAGTTCGTCGACGAACGCGACGGCGAAGTCCTCCATCGAGATGTGACTCTCGCCGTCGTCGGTGGCCACGAGCTGTCCCTCGGCGGTTCGGTACTCGCCGGTCCGCTCACCGGGCTCGATTCGGGCCGCCGGCGCGACGTACGACCACTCGAGGTCGTCGGCGTCGCGAATCTCCTCGAGGGCGTCGATGTGTGCCTGTGCGAGGGGAACGAGATCGTCCGGGAACTCGTCGGTCTCGATGAGTTTCGTGTCCAGGCCGACGCTCAGTCCTCCCGCGCCGCCGGTCCAGACGAGGCGGTCGACGTCCGTTCGCCCAACTCCTGTGATGAGGGTATCCGCCATTTGGGGGAGGATGTCGACTTCCTCGTTTTTTGCGGGGCCGAGCGCCGATGCGACCGCATCGTGTCCCGCGGCGAGGTCGGCGACGTCGTCCGCGTCGGTCGCGTCGCCGGCAACCGCTTCGACGTTTGGATCATCGACCCCTTCGATCTCGCCGCTTCGAGAAACGCCGGTTACCTCGTGACCGCGCTCCGTGAGTTCGTCCGTTATTCGCCGTCCGATTCGTCCGCTCGCGCCGAATAGGAGTACGTTCATGATGTTTTTCGTGGCTATTGGTATTGTCTCCCACAGTAAAATAAAATATGGTCTCTGTGGAGCGGACCTCTCGAGAAAGCCAGTTCGTTCGGCAAACGGCGGTAATTCTTCCCACCCAAGAGACCGCTTTGATTCGACGGACACAGTCGCGTAGCAACTATGAACGTAGGATCGTTATCACCGACCGTCGACGGTGGTGAAGAGAAACCGCGTTGAACGGCAGTTGGAAGCGCCACTCGTCTCGGCGATCTGAGTCCCTGTACCCTCGACCGGTGCCGTTACTCTGCTCCGCCGGGACTCGGCGTCTCGACGTGGGAAAGATAGGCCGTGAGGTCCGAAGTCGTGATGATTCCGATGACGCCTTCGTCGCCGTTTACCACCGGAACGTGGTGGAAGCCGTGCTCGACCATCACGTCCGCAACTTCTCGTATGCTGTCCTGTGCTGATGCCGTGATGACGTCCGTCGTCATATAGCGCGAGACTTCGGTCTCGGCTTTGGGATAGCTCTCGGCGACGATCGTGATGAAGTCCGTCGAGGTGAGAATACCCTCGAGCTGGTTCTGTTCGTCGACGACGACGACCGAGCCGATTTCGTTCTCGAGCATCCGTTGTCCCGCCTCTTCGACCAGCGTATCGGGGCTGACCGTGTGAAGGGACGTAGACATCAGTCTCGCGACGAAAATATCGTCCATGCAGATGTGTTATGCGTGAACACTATAATGTGTATCGGAGCCGGATTGTTCCAACGCCGAACGTAATGGCTTCAGTTTATCCTCGAGTTGATGGATCGTGGACATCAACCCGGCAGATATATTTCAACCGGAGACAGTCCGTCGTGCTTGCGTTTAAATACGAGACGGCCACAAAGGATGACTAGACGAACCGATGGTCGGAACCACACCCACCCTCGAGGGAACGCTCGCAGTCTTGCCGACGCTTTCCAGCGACCTCCTCGAGCTCGTCGCAACCGAGTACGATGCCCTCTGTCGGGAACACGGGTCGGGCAACGTCCTCGTCTTGAAGCGCCATCCGACCGGACTCGACCGTGTTCGCGAGGCGCTCGCCCGCGAGCGCACGACCGCGGCCAACGGAAGGAGTGCGGACGAGAACAGTGCAGGCGAAAACCCCGTGACTACCGGTCCCCGGTCGCCGCGTCTGGAGTCGCTTCCCGAGCACGCCTCGAAGGTCCTCGAGGAGTACGATCCGATGCTCGACCGCCTCGAGTACGAAGAGCGGATCGAACTCATCTCGCTGGTTATCGACGGTGCGAGCCGGGACGTGCCGCCGTATCTCGAGCGGGCGGCCGACCACGAGAGCTTCGGCCGCGACGTCGGACAGCTGTTGCTCGAGGCGACGCGACAGCGGATCCGCCTCCGCCGCGACGAAGCTGATTCCGCCCGTTCCGATACGCAGATCCCACCCGAGGAGCTCCACGACTGCCTCGAGTTCCTCTACGCGATGAACGACCGGTTCCACGAGGAACTCGACGCTCGGGGATACGTCGAACGTGCCGACGTTGTCCCGAAGGCGGTCGACCTTCTCGAGGAGAACCGAGACGGCGTCCGCACCCGCATCACCTCGTCGTTCGACGCCGTGCTCGCGCTCGAATTCGAGGAGTTTCGCCATCTCGACCGACGGTACCTCGCCGCGCTCTCCCAGGACGCGACGCTCGTCTGTCTCGGCGAACCGCACGCGAGCACCGAGCGAACGCGGGTCGAACCCGGATCGCTCGAGGAAATCGCCGACGGGCTCGAGGTCGAATCCGTTTCCGAGCGACGAGCGACCGCCCCTGACGGTGAGCCAGATACCACTTCCAACGCCCGTCCCCCACACCGCCCGATCACGAAATTTCTCGCAACGGGACGAACGGCTGGATCGGACGAGACACGAACCGAACCAGGGACCGCTCGACGCATCCGGGCTCGAACGCGTCGCGAGCAAGTCGATGCGGTCGCGACCGAGATCCAGTCGATCCGTGACCGACGGGACTCCCTTCGATACGACGACATCGCGGTCGCCGTCCCTCGAGTCGAACAGGTGCCCGAAACCCGAACGCGGCTTCGAGATGCCGCCATCCCGACGGCGACGATCGGCGTCCCTTCGCTCGCGGAGGATCCGGCGGTCAACGAACTCTACGCCTTCGTCACGCTCCAGTGTGCTCGTGAGGACGGGATACTCCCCGCAGATTTTGGTGAATCAGAGCTACCGCAGACCCGTCGTGACACTCGTCGAAACGAAACACGAACCGTCGCATACGATCGCCTTGAGGCCCGCGTCGACGGATTTTCCTCGGACCTTCTTGAGGAGTGTGCCGGCGCGAGCGTCTCGAGATCGGTCGAGCGCTGGATCGTCCGAACGAACTTGAAAGGTCGAATCTCGAACAAGGAGGAGTGGGTCGACGCCAGAGAACAGTTCGAAGGTATCCAGCGGGTGCTCGAAATCGCTCGTTTCGTCGAGGAGACCGACCTCGTCGGCCCCGACTGGGAGGGGCTTCGGCGGATGCTCGAGCGGACGATCAGGTACGACGCACCCCACGTCCACGCGGTCGACACCCGCGCTCCGACGGGCGGGGTGACGGTCTGTGCGATCGATGAACTGGCGTACGATCCACACGCCGTCGTCTTCCTGCTCGACGTGACCGAAGCGAACTACCCCGGTGACCCCGCACTCACGCAGCTGTTTCCGACGGCTTGGCTCCGCGAAATGTCTTACTACCCGGCCGTCACCGATCCCGACCCGCGGGAGCTCGAGCGAACCTTCGAGCCGGTTGCAGACGCGGAGTCCGTCACGAATCCTTTCGAGACCTATCACGCCCAGCGCGCTCGCAGACGATTGGCGATCGGCACACGAGCGGCGACTGAGCGTCTCTACTGCTGTTCGTACGAACGCGGCTCGGGCGGGCTCCGCCGGACGCACGACGAATCCCGCTATCTGAAACTCCTCGAGCGGGAACCGAACTGTTCGCTCAAGGACGTCGACGTGACGGGCAGAGAGGCGGCGATCTACGGCGAGTCGAACGCACTCGAGGCGCTGCTCGACCAGCCCCGCGGTGAACTCACTCGCCTCCTGCGGGAGGCAAGCACGGGTGGCGACGCCGACCTCGCCGAGACCGAAGCGCTGTTCGAAGAGATCGCGCTCGTTCTCGCGGAAGGCGATATCGACGAGGAACTTGAGACCGCGGTCTACTCCCAGTTTGAGTTCGCCGCGGGGGAGGTGAGTCGCCGTGAGTGATCGACGGCTCTCGGTCGGCGCGATCGAGTCGTATCTCCGCTGTCCTCGCCGGTACGAGTTCGCCCATGTCCAGGAGTTACACAGCGACGAGGCCGACTCGCCGTCGACGGATCGAGTCGATCTGCTCCGACGAGCTATTTGCGACGGTCTCCGGACCGGCGAAACCGATCCGGACTCCCTCGAAAGCGCCGTCATCGAGCGCCTCTCGACGCTCTGGAGCGAGTACGACGAGCGGTTTCACTCGCGAGCGCAACGGGAGTTCGAACGTCGCGTACTCGACGCGACCGCGCGGGCGTACGTCGATGCGGTCGGGGCGGCCCACGCGTCGGGACTCGCCAAGCTTCGAAACACGGGCAGGGCCGGAGAGCTGGTCGGTCCGGACCTCCCGCTGTCGTCGACGGTTTCCGTTTCGACATCGAGTTCGGCTCCGTCCGACGCCGACGATTCGCTTCGTTCCGTGGCTCTCGAGTCGGCCGTCGACTACGTCTACGGTGAAGGTTCTTCACTCGTGGGCGTCCGCTTCGTTCCGACGATCGACTCGCTCGGGCTCCTCCGATACCGGTCCTCGTGGGAAGGAGACGTCGAAACGCTGTTCGCGGACCACTTCGACCCCGACGACTCGACCTTCGAACCCGGACCGGTCGGCGCGCTCCTCGAGACGGCCGTCGTCCTCGACGGACTCCGCGAACTGTGCGATCGACTCGGTCTCGAGGGCCGAACCTGCCGGTACCTCCTGATTCCGCTGGCCGACCGATCCCAGAACTCGGTCAACTGGGTCAGCGAAACCGTCGAGACGACTGTCGAGGGGATCGATCTGACCGACATCTTCATCGACCATCACACGTTCGGAATGACGCACGAACACCGAAACGGAACGATCGAGAACCGACTTGCAACCGTCGTCGAACAACTCGTTTCCGGATCATTCGACCCCTCGAGACAGTGGGACCAGATCGAATCCGAATCGTGCCCAGACTGTGGGTACGCGGTCTGTTGTCCCGAGTACCTCTCTCAGGAGGTGCGTTTCGATGGATGAGCCCCTCGAGCCGGAAATCGGTGATTTCGTCGGATCGGACGGATCAGATTCCTCTGATCCGAACGATCCAGATCCGCTCGAGCCGAAGGGCAATCAGCGAGCCGTTATCGAAAGTCAGAGCGCGTCGACCTCCGTCGACGCGGGTGCTGGAACCGGCAAAACGACGACGATGCTCATGCGGATCGAACGCGCTATCGACCGCGGAGAGGTCGATCCCGAGAACGTGCTGGTGCTGACCTTCGCGAACGAGGCCGCCTCGAGCATCCGCGAAGCCGTCACCGAACGGCTCGACCCCGAAGCCGCGGCGGCCATTGACGTCTACACCTACCACTCGTTCTGTTACCAGCTCGTCCGCGAGTACGCCTACTACCTCGGCCTCTCGCCGGACTTCGAAATCGTGACCGAACGCAAGCGACGGCGGATCGTCGGCCGGCTACTCGCCGAAACGGAGTACGACTTCGCGGCGGCTCCCGCTCGCGGCGACGGCTCCCCAGAGGACCTCGCCGACGCCGTCGACTGGTTCATCGCGACGATGAGCCAGGAGAACGTCGGTCCCGAAACCCTCGAGTCACAGCTCCCCGCGGTTCGCACGCTCGAGCTGTGTACCGAGTTCGTCCTCTGGCTCGAGGATCTCGCGACTGCCGAGTTTTCGTTCGACAACGAGGCGTTTCGGTTCTTCAACGATCCCGACCATCTCGAGGCTGCACGCGAATCGCTGATCGAGTACGGCAAGCTTGTCGGCTTCTGTCGCGAGAAAATCGCGGAAGCGCCGAGCGAGTTTCGAGCCGATTCTGTCGTTCGGACGATCGATCGATATCTCCGGGCGCTTCAGACGTGCGTGACCAACACGCTCGAGACGATCTCGCTCGAGGAGCCAACGACCAAACACCTTCCCCGGGCCCTGTTCGGAAACGAAATCTGGGGCGATTCGACGGGTCGACTCGAGCAGACGCCGTTCGGTCGGTTGAAACACTACGTCGAGTTCCTACGGCTCGCTCGACACTATACCGATGTCTACGCGGATTACCGAGAGACCTTGGCGAACGAGCACGCCGTCGACTTCGACGAACTCGTTCGAACGGCGACCGGACTACTTACCGACGAAGACGACTCGCGGCCGCCCGAGGGCGAGGCCGGAACGAACTCCGTCGCCGACGAAATCGCGGGTCGCTGGGAACACGTCTACTGCGACGAGTTCCAGGATACCGACGAGACGCAGTTCAGACTCATTCGGTCGCTTACTTCAGGAACGGATCGTCCCGACCTGCTCGCCATCGGCGACAAGGATCAGGCGATCTACGGCTGGCGCGGCACCGATCGGAAGGGCCTCGATCGACTCGCCGACACCGACGACGATCACGAGTCGATCGAACTCGAGTTGAACTTTCGCTCGCGCCAGGAGATCCTCGATCTGACGAACCACTGTTCGTACGGCCCGCAGTCCTCGAAGACGCTCCGGGAGAACGACCGAACGATCGGTGAGTATGACGAGCCCGACCCGCCCCACCGGGTCCTGAAGGTCGAAAGCGATAAACTCCCCTGGTCGCCATCCGAACAGGTCGGTGCGGCGGTTTCCCGACTGCTCAACGGGCAGTTCGAGAACGTTCCGCAGCGCTCGCTCGAGGACGTCGCGATCATCGTTCGAACGAACCGGCAGGCACAGGCTGTCGCCGACGAACTCGAGAACCTCCGGATCCCCTACGAGGTTTCCGGGTCGCCGCGAGGCGATATTTCACCCGGTATCCGGACGGTCCTCTCGTATCTCCGCGTGCTGGTCGATCCGGATGCTGATGCCCATCTCCGGCGCGTGTTGCTCTACCGATATCGAATCCCCGAATCGGACCTCGAGACGCTCGCTCGCCGCAATGACTCGCTGTACGAGGCGTTGTTCGACCTCGAGTTCTCTGATAACGGTGACACCGACGGCGATCAGGGATCGGTCGACGCCCTCGACCGACTCGAGCGGGCCCGCGATCACCTCGGCGCGCTCGAGTCCATTCAGGACGTCTATCCCCTCTCGGAGTTCGTCCGTCGCTTCCGAGAGCGGACGAACCTCGAGTGGTTCCTGACCGCCGACGAGCGGACGGAACTCGAGCGGATCGATCGGTTCGTCGAGGCGTACAACGGGGACTCGGTGCTGGACCGGCTCACGCCGCGGTTCGTCGACGCACTCGAGCGAACGCTCCGCGGGAGCGAGTCGTCGTTCAGTCGCGGATCGCGATCGACGGATAGCGTCGACGTGATGACGGTCCACCAGGCGAAGGGACTCCAGTTCGATACCGTTCTCGTCCCCTTCCTCTCGGATGAGGAGTGGTGCGTCGACGGCGATTACGCTCGCCGAGATCGGTACCGGCTCCTCGAGGCGACGCTTGATGACGAAATCGACTCACCCCTGCTCGAGAACCTCGCGGCCGACCCGCTCGGCGAGGAGTGGCGCGTGTTACATGTCGCGCTCACTCGAGCCGAAAACCACCTGTTCGTGTTCGGATCGGCCTACGAGTATGACGGCGACGAGACGCAGTTGTCCGTTTCCACGGCTGAGGGCTGTCTCGCCGAGGAAATCGAGTGGTCCGTCGCGGGGAAACGAATGGACCTCTGGACGACGGTGACCGAGAGCTTCGAAACCGTTCGCGAGCAGTATCCGGAGACTGTCGTCGACTGTACCGAGACGCTTGGGTCCACCACACGGACGAATCCGGGAACGATCATCTACTACCAGGATTACGACGACCGGCGGATCGAACCGCTCGAGACGCGACAGGCCATCGAGACGGTTCACCAGCTTGGTCGACTACTTCGCGGAAACCGATTGCTTCCGGCCGCCGACGCCTCGAGTGTGCCCGGACTCGAGGACCGGTTCGACGTTCCGACGGATCGACAGGCGAGCGCGCTGACGACGGAGACGGTTCGGTTTCCCGTCGAGACGCTCTCGACCGTCTCCGAACTCGAGGCGACGATCCGACACAGTTACAGCGCGCTCGAAACCCACGAGACGTGTCCGCGAAAGCACTACCTCGATCACGTCGTTCGGGCGTTCGACGATCCCGACCGAACGCTCGCTCGAGACCTCGAAGCGTCGCCGACCGACTCGAGTTCGTCGGCGATGGACGGACGGGAACACGGCCGTCTCGTCGGCTCTCTCTTCCACGATGTCGCCGAGGAGGCGTTCCACCGCGGCTACGACACCGAGGACGCCTGGCGAGATGCGGCTATCAGACAGCTGACCGCCCGAAACGTTCCGGAGCACCGCGAGGCCGTTCTCGCCTGCATCGAGCGGTATTTCGAGGCCGAGTCGCCCGACTTCGACGACCCCGTCGCCGACTGGGAGCCCGTCGCGGCCGAACTCCCGTTCGTCCTCGAGAACGTTGCGGGCGTATCGGGTGATGTCGTTGGCTACGCCGATTCGGTGCGGCGAACGCCTACAGGAGAGCTGGTCGTCCTCGATTACAAGGCAACGGCCGAGCGGATCGATCCCGACGACGCCGTTCAACTATCGTTGTACGCTCGAGCGTGCGAGCAGGTGTTCGAGGACCCGATCGCCGCAGTGGGTTACGTATACGTCGGTGACGTCGACGGGCCGCGGGTGGATCTTATCGATCCAGACGAACTTCCCGCGTGGTCGACTGTTCGAGGATCGCTCGAGTCCGTTGACGAGCCGGCGTTTACCGAAACGACGCCGGGCTCTCACTGTCGATTCTGCGCGCACCGCTCGCTGGGCTGTGGTCCCGACGAGTACGGGCTCGAGGGGGTAGACGAACCCGAAGAAGTCGGCTCGCTCGAAGTAGACGGCGGCAGTATCCCAGAGTGAATCGCATCGATGCGCTCGAGCGACGCGGTTTCACGCTCGAGCTGCGGGACACATTTGATGGTAGGGCATCCACCGTTGAACATGATCGAAGCGACGCTCTGTTTTGTCGTTCGCGACGGCTGTGTACTACTGATCGAGAAACGCCGCGGACTCGGCGAAGGACTGTACAACGGCCCCGGCGGAAAACTCGAGGATGGCGAAACGCCTCGGGCGTGTGCGATTCGGGAAACGCGCGAGGAGGTGGGTATCGAGGTGTCGGAGCCGGAGAAGGCAGGAACACTCGAGTTCGTTCTCGACGGATCTCTCCACACGAAGTGTCACGTTTTTCGGACGGATTCGTTCGACGGCGAACCGACGATGACTGCGGAGGCGCGACCGGAGTGGTTCGCTATCGACGACGTTCCCTACGACAGGATGTGGGAGGACGACCGATACTGGCTTCCCGGCGTTCTCGAGGGGAAAACGGTCGCGGGACAGTTCCGCTTTGCGGGCGGTGAACCGCTGGACGAGGCCGAGTTTGTTGACTACGATCTCGAGTGGTCCGTCTCGTTCCCGGGAACGCACCGATGATCGATCACAGGATCGGTTCGCTGATCGTTTTTGCTCGACCGTCTTTCGAAAAGAGCGTCGCGCTCGGACTGTTTCGGATGGGCTGTTCTGCCCTTTCGAAACTCGCTACGGCGTTAGAACGACTTTGCCCGCACTCTTGCGATCCTCGATGTACTGGTGGGCCTCGGCCGCGTCCTCGAGCGGGAACGAGTCGCCGACGATGACCTCGAGGTCCCCGGACGTAAGCCCCTCCGTGAGTTCGGGGACGGCCTTCATAATCTTGCTCGGGTCGTGGTAAGACGCCTGACCGAGGTGAAAGCCGGAGACGGTTTTGTTCTCGAAGAGGAGCCGTCGATTCTGCGCTTCGGCCGGGACACCGCTGGCGACGCCGTAGGTGACGAGCCGGCCGAAGTGCGAAAGTGCGTCGAGGCTTCGGTCGAAGACGTCGTCGCCGACGCTTTCGAGGACGAGGTCGACGCCCTCGCCGTCGGTTTCCTCCTCGATCGGTTCTCTGAAGTCCACTTCCGTGTACTGGATCGGATGATCACATCCCAGTTCTTCGGCGAGTTCGAGCTTTTCCTGCGTGCTCGCGGTTCCAAAGACCTCGGCACCGGCCTGGGAGGCGAGCTGTACCGCGGCCGTGCCGACGCCGCCCGCTGCGGCCTGGATCAGCACCGATTCGCCCTCCTCGAGGCCGCCCCACTCGAACAGACAGGAGTGAGCGGTGAGAAACTGGACAGGAAAGCCGGCGGCCTCCTCGAAGCTCATTCCCTCGGGAATCGGGAACAGCATCTGTGCGTTCGCGGTCGCGTACTCTGCGTAGCCGCCAGTGTTGAGCATCGCGACGACGCGGTCGCCCTCCTCGAGGTCGACGCCTTCACCTGTGGCCTCGACCGTCCCCGCAGCTTCCATGCCGGGCGTGTAAGGCGCGTCGGGACCGCCCGGGTAGACTCCGCGGCGTTGCATGATGTCCGCGAAGTTGATCCCGGCGGCTTCGACCTCGATGCGGACCTCGCCCGGTTCGGGCTCGGGTTTCTCCTCGTCGACGACCTCGAGTGCGTCACTTTCTCCGTACGCTGTTACCTCGATAGCTCGCATGGGCTACCATTTGTAACACAGTCGCATAAAAGGACGAGAACTGATAAGAACCGGGCGGCCGTTTCTCCTCGAGCGGTTGAACGGTGTTCCACTCAAGCTTCGAACGGCGGATCGGACCGACTTTCGAACGGCGGATCCACCCGCACCTGGAGGGGAGTCCCGATCGTGCAGTCATCAATCTCGGGATGAACCGTCGATCACGCGGAGTCATCTTCCCACCCCTGATGATCGGGCTCGAGGTCGGTGTGATCGTGATTGTCGCCGTCCTCCCAGGTGTCTCCAGTTTCGTCGGACGGACCGCGTCGGGTTTTCCACTCGAACTCGCCGGGATCGTCGATGGTGACTTCCCAGACGTGTCCTTCGGACCAGGTTCCTTCGATTCCGCCGCCCCAGTCGGTGAGTTCGTCGGTACTCCCGGTGAAGTAGACGGATTCGCCGTATCCGACGTCGACCATCGCACGCAACGTGAGTTCTCCGTCTTCGTCATCGCCGACCACGAGCGCCGCGGTGTCGGAATCGTCCGAGATGGCGACCGTCAGGTCGTACTCGCCGTCCTCGAGGTCGTCCGTTTCCACGTCGAAGTCGACCGAGGTCGACGATTCGGCGTCGACGCAGACGCTCTCGCTCGCCGAGTCGGTTCCGTCGACCGCGAGCGTCACCTCGTCCTCGAGATCTTCCTCACCGGCGCTGACGGTGACGTCGACCTCGGCGGTTTCGCCCTCCTCGACCGCGTACTCGATTGAGTTGAACGACACTGCGTCCGCTTCCGGATCCGGGTCGGCGTCGTCGTCGGGAACGTACATGACGTATCCCTCGCTGGGGATCTCGAGCGTGACCTCGCCGCTAGCGTCGACCTCGAGGTCGTCGCCGTTGCCGGTGGCGTCGACGAGGGTGGTATCGCTCCAGGACGTTTCGACCGCGACGGATTCGGACTGGTTCCCTTTGTTGATTCCCGCAAGGAGGGTCCCGTCCCGCTCGAAGACGTAGTGGTCGACGCCGACATCGCGGTCGACGACGTTGCCGTGGGCGTACTCGTTCGAGATCTGAACGAGCGTCGACAGCCCGTCGTCCTCGAGTTCGTGGTGATCGCTGGGCCCGGAACGGTAGATCATCGGCATGCCGGCGTAAGCAAGGACGAACGCTTCGGCGAGTTCGACCTCGCGACCTTCGGGGACGGTCTGGGCGTCGTCGGTCTCCTGGACGTTCGGGCCGACTGTGTCGTGGTTCTGGACGAACGTGACGGCCGCGCTCGGATCCTGATGGACGACGCCTGGGGAGGCGTTCTGGGAGAGGTTCTCCATGCTCCCGTTGTCGAACGCGTCCACGATGGCCGAGTAGAGCGGGAAGTCAAAGACGGTCATCCCCGTGTCGGCCCACTCGAGCAGGCCGTCGACGTCGCCTTCGTCCCAGACTTCGGCGACGCGCCAGAGGCCGAGGTCGTCGGCGAGCGGATTGACGTGCTCTTGCATATACCACGGCCAGACGTGGGCGGCCGCGTCGTAGCGGAGCCCGTCGGCACCCAGATCGGCGACCCTCTGGAGGTACGCCTCGTGAGCGGACTGTACCTCCGGGTGGTCCACGTCCAGCGACGGCAGACCGAGCAGATCGCACTCGTAGTCGGCCGCTTCGCCGTCCACCTCGCAGTCGTCGCCGAGCGTTCCGTTGTCGTGGAAGTGTTCGTCCTCGTCGAACTGCGGCCAGTCGACGGTTCCGTCGGGGCCGTCGGGGTTGGCCATGTGGTTGAGCACGACGTCGACGATGACCTTGATACCGTGCTCGTGAGCGGTCTCGATCAGCGACTCGAGTTCGGCTTCCGTGCCGAGCGACGAGTCGAAATTCTCTAGGTCGACGGGCTGGTAGCCGAGCGGGGGGTGGTGATCGCGGTGGCCGAAGGGGCCGACTTCGTCGTAGTGGCCCGTGCTTCCGTCGTAGGTGAGGTCGTCCCAATCGAGTTTTCCTTCAGCGGGCTGTTGGATCCAGATTGCCCCGAACCCGGTTTCGGCGATATCTGGGATTCGGGCTTCGATCTCGGTCCACTCGCGGTGGAAAAACTGCAGGGCAACGGTGTCTTCGTCGGCTTCGGGTTGATCCGGAAGCGACTGTGCGCCGGCCGTTCCGAGCGCGGAACCGGAAATCGCGAGCGTCCCGAGCGCCGCGCTGGCTTTCATGACTGTCCGTCGGTCGATACTGGTCCGTCGGTCGATACCACTCTGTCGTCGCTTCCTGCTTTGCCTGTGGTTATCTCTCATGGCAACAGAGACAATAACATGGGAAGTAATAATACATAATGGTTTTAACGACAGTTCGAAACGCCATCATTCTAGGATCTGATACTGGTCATCCAGGCCGAATCTTCGAGTGGCCGTGACATTCCCCGACCCACCTTCGCATCGTTTAAGACCGCGCTGACTGCATGTCGTGGTATGAGCAACGAGAGTCAGGAACTCGGGATTACCGAGTCGAAATCGCACAAACCCGGCGAGTGGTACGCCGAAGTCGTTCAGAAGGCCAACATCGCCGACTACGCGCCGATGGGCGGCTTTATCGTGACGAAGCCACGCGGCTACGCCCTCTGGGAACGCCTGCAGGACGAACTCGACGGCTGGTTCAAAGAGACCGGCGTCGACAACGTCTACTTCCCGATGTTCATCCCCGAGTCCTTCCTGGAGCGCGAGAAGGACGTCGTCGAAGGCTTCGACCCCGAAGTCGCCTGGGTTACCCACGGCGGTCACGACGAAC
The DNA here is from genome assembly GCF_030068615.1 of Halostagnicola sp. A-GB9-2. Lineage (GTDB taxonomy): Archaea > Halobacteriota > Halobacteria > Halobacteriales > Natrialbaceae > Halostagnicola. The sequence continues at coordinate 210,748 of NZ_JASJOC010000003.1, forward strand.
TCGAGGAGCGACTCGCGGTGCGGCCGACGAGCGAGTCGATCATCGCGCCGTTCATGGCCGACTGGACCCGAAGCCACCGGGACCTGCCGCTTCGGCTCAACCAGTGGTGTTCGGTCGTTCGCTGGGAAGCGACTGAGACCAAGCCGTTCTTCCGAACGAAGGAGTTCATGTGGCAGGAGGGCCACACCGCCCACGCGACCGACGAGGGCGCGTGGGACGAAGTCTGGACCAGACTCGGGCAGTACGAGCGAGTGTACGAAGACGTGCTTGCGATCCCCGTACTTCGCGGGAAAAAGCCCGAGCACGACAAGTTCCCCGGCGCGGATACGACGACGACCGTCGAGGCGCTGATGCCCGACGGAAAGTCGGTTCAGGGCGGAACCAGTCACCACCTCGGACAGAGCTTCGCCGAGGCGTTCGACATCACCTTCGTCGACGAAGACGAGGAAGAACAGACCGCCTACACGACGTCGTGGGGACTCTCCTGGCGCGCACTCGGTGCTCTCATCATGACACACTCCGACGATCAGGGGCTCGTGCTTCCGCCGACGATCGCGCCGACGCAGGTCGTCATCGTCCCGATCTGGCAGGAAGATACCAAAGATAAAGTCCTACAGTACTCGTCCGAAATCGCCGCGGAACTCGAGGACGCCGGCGTTCGCGTCGAACTCGACGACCGGGACGAGCGAAATCCCGGCTTCAAGTTCAACGAACACGAACTCAATGGCGTTCCACTTCGACTCGAGATCGGTCCGAACGAGGTCGACGACGAGGAGGTTACGCTGGTTCATCGGCCCGACAACGAGAAGGTCTTCGAGGGCCGCTCCGGTATCGTCGATACCGTCGAGTCGAACCTCGATACCGTCTACGACAAACTGTACGCGGCCGCCGAAGAGACCCTCAAGAACAACGTTCGCGAGGCGGACAGTCCCGAGGAGATCATGGGGACGATCGGTAAACACGGCGGCTACGTTCGAGTGCCGTGGTGTGGCGACCCGGCCTGCGAGGAGGCCATCAAGGAGAAAGTCTCTGCGGAAATCGTCATGCAGCCGTTGGCCGAAGAGGGCGGATCGACGACGGGCGTCCCGGAAACGCCCGAGGACGACGATGCGGAGTGTGCAGTATGTGGCGAATCTGCGGATCAGATCGCGTATTTCGCGAAATCGTACTAAATCGCTCGATTCGGTCGTTGACGCGTACTAACTCTCGCTTTTCGCGTGGGACCTGCCGTTCGATGAACTCGTGCCCGTCTGGTCGAACTCATCGCCATTCACCATTCTGTTCTTCATAACTAAGGTGAATGTAGTTCTTGTTGATATTCTCCCACGCTGAAGCGCGAGGCTTTCTCCTCGATCTCGTAAAGAGTACGGAAAGTAGTACGATGACCGAGTATTTTCTGCTCTCAGTAACCAATGCTAATCGTCGCTTGTTGTATATGAACACACCTAATCAATTAGCCCGCAACTCCTTGCCACCGGAAACTAACCTGAATACGTGGTGCTCGCTTGCCCAAGCGACCACTACGTGCCTCTGACACTTTTGTAGTAAATTCGATAGTCCAAACTGCGAACACAATACCTTATATCTGATTATATGTGTCTATAATACACCTAGTCATTATGGGTCAGCCTCTTATGGAAGACGCTCACAGTGGGGGTATGCCACAGCCACAAAGAGCATCATCCACCGACCGTTCACAGGGCCTTGCGGACCCTGCGGACGAGCGGTCGAACTGCGGTGTCGGCGTCGTGATGGACCTAGACGGTGCAGTCGATCACGATGTCGTCGCCGACGGACTCGAATTACTCGTCAATCTCGAACATCGCGGCACGACCGGTGCCGAGGAAAACACCGGTGACGGCGCCGGGATCATGTTACAGAAACCCGACGCCTTCTTCGATGCCGTTCTCGACGCTTCGCTTCCCGAAACCTACGCCGTCGGTTCGCTCTTTTTGCCCCAGGACGACGACGCACGTGACGCTCTCGTCGATATCGCCGAAGAGACGTTTGCGAGCTACGATCTCGAGGTTCTCGAGTGGCGAGACGTCCCGACGAACAACGACGGACTCGGCGACACGGCGGTCGCGTCTGAACCCGACGTCTGGCAGGTCGCACTCGCCCCAGAAGGGGATCTCTCTCAGGAGACGTTCGACCGCCGACTCTACGTCGTTCGGCGTGCGCTCGAAAATTCCATCGAGTCCGCCTCGATCGAGAACGCCGAGCGCTTTTACGTCTGCTCGCTCGATTCGAAGACCATCGTCTACAAGGGACTGTTGAAGGGCGAACAGGTCGAATCCTACTATCCGGATCTCAGCGACGACCGTATCAAATCGAACTTCGTGATGGTCCACGAGCGTTTCTCGACGAACACGCTCGGGGCCTGGCACCTCGCCCATCCGTACCGGAATATCATCCACAACGGGGAGTTCAACACGATTCAGGGCAACATCAACTGGATGCGCGCCCGTGAGACGGACATCGAGAGCGATGTTGTCTCCGATATCGACGCCGTCAAGCCGATCATCGACGACCCCGACCAGTCCGATACCGCGAGCGTCGACAACGCGCTCGAACTCCTCATGCAGGACGGTCGCGATCTCGAGCACGCGCTCCGGATGCTCGTCCCCGAAGCCTGGCGCGGCGATGACTCGATGGATCAGGATCGAAAGGATTTCTACGATTTCCACGCCTCACTTGTCGAGCCGTGGGACGGACCCGCACTCGTCGCGGCGACCGACGGCGAACGCGTCGGTGCCGTTCTCGATCGGAACGGGCTCCGTCCGTGTCGGTACGACGTGACCACCGACAACCGGCTCATTATGGCCAGCGAGGCCGGCGCGCTCGAGACGAGTCCAGATGAAATCGCCGAGCGCGGTCGCCTCCAGCCCGGTCAGCTGTTCCTCGCCGATCCCAAGGAAGGCCGCGTGATTCCCGACGACGAAGTGTTCGAGGACCTCGTCGACGACCGCTACGGCGAGTGGGTCGCCGACGAACAGGTTTCGCTCGACGATATCGTTTCGACGGGCGATAAGACGCCCCAACAGCAGGTTTCAGATCTGCGTAACTTCCAGGCCACCTTCGGCTACACGCACGACGAACTCGAGAACCTGATCGAGCCGATGACCAAGAAGGGCAAGGACCCGGTCGGCTCGATGGGCGACGACACGCCGCTGTCGGTGCTCACCGAGTTCAACCGCCCGCTGTTTTCGTACTTCAAACAGCTGTTCGCACAGGTCACCAATCCGCCGCTGGATTACATCCGCGAGGAGCTCGTCACCTCGATGGAGTCCCGGCTGGGCTACCAGCGCAACTTGCTCGACGAGTCGCCCGAACACGCCCGACAGCTCGTCCTCGACTCGCCGATTCTCACCGACGCGGAACTCGAGTCGGTTCGAGACTGCGAGGCAAACGGGATCACGTCGACGACGATCGACATCACGTACGAACCCGCAAGCGACGAACCCGGCCCGGATCTCGAGGCGGCGATCGAACGCGTTCGCGAGGACGCCGTCGCGGCCATCGAGGACGGCTCCGACATTCTCGTCCTCTCCGACCGCGGCATCGCCGCCGAGTCGGCGGCGATCCCGAGCCTGCTCGCGACGGGTGCGGTTCACCACCACCTCGTTCGCAACGGCCTCCGGAATCACGTCGGCCTCGTCGTCGAGTCCGCGGATCCGCGGACCGTCCATCACTTCGCAACGCTGGTCGGCTACGGTGCGGGCGCGGTCAACCCGTACCTCGCCTACCAGACGATCGAGGACATCACTGCCGGTCCCGACGGCGCGGACACCGATGTGGCGATCGACGCCTACGTCGGCGCGGTCGAGGACGGCCTGCTCAAGATCATGGCCAAGATGGGTATCTCGACCGTCGAGAGCTACCAGGGTGCCCAGATCTTCGAAGCGGTCGGACTCGACTCGAATCTCGTCGCGGAGTACTTCGAAGGCACCGAGAACCGAACCGAAGGGATCGGGCTCGCCGAGATCGAGTCCGACGTCCGCGAACGTCACGAGACGGCCTTCGGCGACGACGAGTCCAAACTCGACCGTCAAGGCGAGTTCGAACACCGATCGAACGGCATTCATCACCAGTGGAACCCCCAGACCGTCGGCGCGCTCCAGCAATCCGTTCGATCGAACGACTACGAGCGATATCAGGAGTTCGCCGAACTGATCAACGACCAGCAGACGGAACTTCAGACGCTTCGGGGCCTGCTCGAGTTCGACTCCGATCGGAAATCGATCCCGATCGAAGATGTCGAACCGATCAAGGACATCGTCCAGCGGTTCTCGACGGCCGCAATGAGTCTCGGGAGCCTCTCGCCGGAAGCCCACGAGAACAACTCCATCGCGATGAATCGCTTGGGCGCGAAGTCGAACTCCGGCGAGGGTGGCGAACCGCCCGAACGGTTCGACACCGAACGCGAGTGCAACGTCAAACAGGTGGCTTCCGGCCGGTTCGGCGTCACCTCGACGTACCTCTCGAGTGCGGACGAACTCCAGATCAAGATGGCCCAGGGATCCAAGCCCGGCGAGGGCGGTCACCTCCCCGGCGCGAAGGTCAACGAGATGATCGCTCACGTCCGCAAGTCCACGCCGGGCGTCGGCCTCATCTCGCCGCCGCCGCTTCACGACATCTACTCCATCGAGGACCTCAAACAGCTGATCTTCGATCTCAAAGCGGCGAACGAGGACGCCGACATCAACGTCAAACTCGTCTCCGAAGCCGGCATCGGCACGGTCGCCGCGGGCGTCGCGAAGGCAAACGCCGACGTGGTCCACATTTCGGGCCACTCCGGCGGCACGGGTGCCTCGCCCCGAACCTCGATCAAGAGCGCCGGCCTCCCCTGGGAGCTCGGCCTCGCCGAAGCTAACCAGATGCTCCGGGAGACGGGACTGCGCGACCGGATCCGCGTCTCGACCGACGGCGGACTGAAGACCGGTCGCGACGTCGCCGTCGCCGCACTCCTCGGTGCTGAGGAGTACATCTTCGGCACCGGCTCGCTGGTCACCAGCGGCTGCGTGATGGCCCGACAGTGTCACAAGAACACCTGTCCGGTCGGCGTCGCCACCCAGCGTGAGGACCTCCGAAAACGGTTCCCCGGCGAACCGGAACACGTCATTAACTACATGACGTTCATCGCCCAGGAACTGCGCGAGATCATGGCCGAACTCGGCTTCGAGACGGTCGATGAGATGGTCGGCCGCGTCGAAGCGCTCGAGCAACGAACTGACGTCGAGCACCCGAAAGCTCGAAAGCTCGACCTCTCCGCACTGCTTGCCAACCCCGAGGGCGATGTCCGCCGGAAGATTCGTGAACAGGATCACGAACTCGAGGAGCAACTCGACCGCAAACTCATCGACGCGGGCGAGCAGGCGATCGAGAACGAGAAGCCGGTCACGCTCGCGACCGACGTGTCGAACGTCGACCGCGCCGTCGGTGCGATGCTCTCGAACCGCGTCACCGACCGCTACGGCGAAGCGGGGCTGCCCGAGGACACGCTGACCGTCGACCTCGAGGGAACCGCCGGACAGAGTTTCGGCGCGTTCCTCGCAAGCGGCGTCTCGATGCACCTGAACGGCAGCGCGAACGACTACGTCGGCAAGGGCCTTTCCGGTGGCAAGCTAACGATCCGGACGCCCGACTCCGCGAGCTACGATCCGGCTCAGAACGTCGCCATCGGCAACGTCGCACTCTACGGCGCGACGGGCGGCGAACTCTACGTCAACGGCGTCGCGGGCGAGCGATTCGCCGTGCGAAACTCCGCGGCCAAAGCGGTCGTCGAAGGCGTCGGCGACCACGGCTGTGAGTACATGACCGGCGGCGTCGTCGCCGTACTGGGCGAGACGGGCAAGAACTTCGCCGCCGGGATGTCCGGCGGCGTCGCCTACGTCTACGACCCCGACGAGGACTTCGACAACCGTGCCAACACCGGCATGGTGACCCTCCACGAAACGCTCGACGACGAGGACGAAGCGATGCTCCGCCGACTCGTCGAGAACCACGTCGCCTACACCGGCTCCGAGCGCGGGCAGGAACTGCTCGAGAACTGGGAACGCACCCTCGAGTCGTTCGTGAAAATCATGCCCGACGCCTACCACGAGGCGATCACCGAGGACGGCCGCGACGACGTTCGCGCCGAACTCCCGGCCACGCCCGAGAGTCCGGCCGAAGCCGAATCGGCGGGATACGCGGCGAGCGACGACTGATCGGCGGTTTTTCTTGGATTGAATTTCGGGTGTGAGCGATTCATTCCCTGTATGAGCGATCCAGTCGGTCAATTTTGCGAACCTCGTCTCGAGTGGTCGGTATTCGCTCGGTACGTGATAGGTCTGTGCGGTAACGTTATACTGGTACAATAGGCATGAGTTCGAGTATTAACCCGATCTGACCGATCACAACCGCATTAATTCGACCGATTCCCATAGACACAACAACAAATAAAAGAGACACTATCGACTGGACTGTCACGGGAAGTGACAAATGACGAGTAGACTGAAAAAGCTGCTTACGAGAAAAGCGTGGAACAACGGCTGGCTCCTCCTCTCGAGCGGACTTTTGGCCGTTTTTCTCGGATCTGCGATTAGGGTTTTCGTCTTCCCCTTCGACTCCGAACTCGTTGAGTTCGTGCACTATGTGGGAACCGTCACGGCGCTCATCCTCTCTTTTGTATACGTGGCCGCTCACATCGACGAACGGATTTGACAGTGCTACGAGGCACGCTGTTGTTGTTTCTGTCGTCGCGGGTTGCTGTTTTGTTCGCTGTCGTCCAATTCGCCGCTCGAGGTAGCCGTCGGTAGTCGTATACGCCAGTACGGGTGTCCTCTTCATGATATTCACTAGCACTTATTTGTGTTCGCTATCTAACTCGATCAATGAATCTGCGATTGACGAACGTCGGCAAACGGTACGCCGAAGGCGTCTGGGGCGTCCGCGAAGTCGACCTCGAGTTGGAGCAGGGAATTCACGGACTGCTCGGGCCCAACGGTGCTGGCAAGTCGACGCTGATGCGAATCATCACGACTGTTGCCGAACCGACTACCGGGAACACCTACTGGAACGGAACCGATACCGGTGAGACGCCCGCTGCCGTCCGGGACGTGCTCGGCTACCTGCCACAGCAGTTCGGCGTCTACCCCGATCTGACCGCGACGGAGTTTCTCGAGTACATCGCCGCGCTCCGCGGACTGGATCGGGAGACCGCCGACGCCCGGATCGAGGAACTGCTCGCGCTGACGAACCTCCAGCAGGCTCGAGACGACAGACTGCGGACGTTTTCGGGCGGCATGCGCCAGCGAGTCGGCATCGCGCAGGCGCTGGTGAACGATCCGGAACTGCTGGTCGTCGACGAGCCCACGGTTGGCCTCGATCCGGAGGAACGGGTCAGGTTCCGAAACGTCCTTTCCTCGACTGCGAGCGATCGCGTCGTCCTTCTTTCGACCCACATTGTGCCGGACATCGAAGCGACGGCAACGACGGTCGCGCTGCTCGAGGAGGGAGAACTCGTGACCCACACTGATCCGGAATCGCTTGTCGAGGCGACCGACGGCAAGGTCTACGAGTACGTCGTACCCCGCGACGACCTCGGGGACGTTCGACGCGAATATCAAGTTTCGGGCACCGTTCAGCGGGCGGACGGCGTCAGCGTGCGGGTGATCGCCGACGAGCGACCGGCTCCCGACGCGACGGCCGTGACGCCGACGCTCGAGGACGCCTACCTCGACCGGATCGAACGGCGCGGGGCGGCCTGATATGCGATCGGGCGGATTGTCGACTCGACGGGTGTACCACGTCGCTCGAGCGGACTTTCTCCAGCGAATCCGCTCCCGCCGGTTGCTCGTCGTGTTGGCCGTGATTGCGTACGTCGGCTACCTGGTCAACGTCGGAACCGTCGAAATCTTCTATCAGGACTCGAGCAACGAACAACTCTACCAGTACGCCGGCGAACCGACATCGGCGTACATCGGTCTCACTGCCGCCGTGACCGGCGCATCGATCCTGTTTCTCGCCGGCTACTACGTCCTCAGCGGGTCGCTCGAGCGCGATCGGACGACCGGCGTCGAGCGTCTCGTCGGCAGTACGTCGACCACCGACCGAGAATTGCTACTCGGAAAGTGGTTCAGTCACGTCGGCCTCGTCGTCGTCCTACTGGGAACGCTCGGGGCAGCCGCCCTGCTCAATCACCTCGTTCACGGGACCGGCTCGACCGACCCGCTCTGGATCCTCGGATCGGTCTTCTTGCTCGGCCTTCCGATCGGCTGTTTCGTCGCCGGCGTTACGCTCCTGTTTCAGTCGACCGACCGACTGCGCGGGACGGTCGGCAACGTGGTGTACTTCTTCGGCGCCATGATGCTCGCGGTCGCGGCGGTTCCGGCGGTGGGAGATCGAGCGCCGACGGAGATCCCGCTCTGGGCCCGGATGACCGATACGATCGGACTGTTCGCACTGGGCGAACTGACCTACGACGCGGTTCTCGAAATCGAGTCGGGCTACGACGGGCTGGGCGTGGCGAACTTCGGCGCAGGGTCGGCCGGCGCGGAAGTCGTCAGGTTCCACTGGACCGGCGACTCGTGGCCGCTCTGGTTTTACGCGAATCGCTTCGGACTGGTTCTGCTCGGCGCCGGGTTCGCGCTCGCTGCGACCGTTCCGTACGACCGATTCTCGTCCGCCAGTTCCTCGAGCGGAACCGGTCTAGTCGATCGCTTCCGAGGAGTAGTTCCGTCCCTGGGATCGGCGGCCGACGAGCCGAACGAAACGGTTCGGCGTCCGAACGAGGCGACCTTGACGCCGGTAACGGACCGATCCGCCGGCGGGTTCGGTCGGCTCCTCGGGCAGGAGCTTCGGTTGCTCGTCCGCGATCAGCCCTGGTGGTGGTACGCCGGCGCGCTTCTGATCGGATTTATTGGACTCACCGGATCGGCCCCTCCCGAAGCGATCGTCTCGGCCGCGGCAGTGTGGCCGATCTTCCTGTGGTCGTCGATGGGTGTTCGCATGATTCGACACCGGATGACGCCGTTTATCATCTCCTCGAGACAACCGTACGGACAGCTTCTCGCGGAGTGGACCGCCGGTGCGATCATGACCGCGGCGTTTTTCGGCGTCGCGCTCTGGCCCGTTGTCCTCGAGACGGGGATCGGCGGAATCATCGTGCTCCTCGGCGCGGTCGTCTTCGTTCCATCGCTCGCACAGGCGATGGGTCTCTGGAGCCGAACGCGACGCCTGTTCGAGTTACTCTACCTCCTTCTCTGGTACGTCGGCCCGCTCAACGGCGTTCCGGCGCTTGACTTCGCGGGCGCGACCGCGGAAACGGCCGGGACCGCGACGCCGCTGCTGTTCGGCGCGGTTGGTGTCGGGGCACTGGTCGCGGCGCTGACCCACCGATACCGCCAGACTTGAGGGAGTTCTTCGGCTCGAGCCGTCGATCGCTGGACGGGATATCACTCCGAGCGACTGAACTCGGGATCGAACATCTGGGCCGACATCGGGGCTGGATCTCCGTCAGTAAGGTTGTATGCAGCAAAGTCCTCGAGACCGGCCTCCCGAAGCAGTTCCTCGTCGTAGACGGCGTTGCCGGTGTACTCTGCGGGGTCGCGACTGAGAATCTCGAGGACGGTATCGGAGACGATTTCGGGTGTCCGCCAGTCGTCTTCTGTGCCGAGCCCGAAGTACCGCGTTGCGCGAGTGTCGATCGCGGTGACGGGCCAGAAGGCGTTACAGCCGACATCGTGGTTTCCGAGTTCGCTCGCAAGCGAGAGCGTGAGGAAGGTCATGCCGAGTTTCGACCAGGCGTAGGGCGCCTCGCCGGGCGCTCGGTCGACGGTGACCGGTGGTGCATTGGTCAACAGCCACGAATTCTCGACCTCTTTGAGGTGCTCGAGGAAGGCTCGAGAAGTGAGGTGCGTTCCGCGCACGTTCACGTCGGTCAGCAAGTCGAAGCGGTCTGCGGGGAGGTCTTCCACGTTGGCGATCTGAATCGCGCTCGCGTTGTTGATGACGATGTTGACCTCGCCGAACTCGTCGATCGCCCGTTCGGCGGCGGCCTCGACCTCGGCTTCGTCACGGACGTTCACCTGGATCGGCAGGGCGTCGACGCCCTTCTCGCGAACCTCTCGAGCGGTTTGCTCGATCGTCCCCTCGAGGTCTCGGTCCTCGCCGTAGTCGTCCTCCTCGCTCGTCTTCCCGGTCGAGACGATGTTACAGCCCTGCTCGGCGAGTGCGAGCGCGATCGCTTTGCCGATTCCTCGGGTCGTTCCAGTGATGAACGCCGTCTGTCCGGATAGATCCGGCTTCTCGAGTGCCATGATATACTATTGCTCAGCAGGACTATAAAACTTCAACCTAGTGGAGAATTGTCTCCGCTGTCAGTGGTGATGATGAGGACGCGAGGGGACGACTCAGATTCCCGCGCCAGTTGGCGCGTCCGGCAGGTCAGCCGGCTCGGCGTCGAGGCCGAGTTCCTCGAGCGCGGCGGCGAGATGCTCGTCTTCGGCGAACTCCGAGCCGTCTTCCTCGCGGATGCGCTGGGTCGTCGCGAGCACTTCGGCGCGGCGGTCGTCCGGGATGTCGTACTTGTCGGCCGAGAGTTCGATCGTGAGGCCGTTGTGATCCCGCGTGTACAGCGAGTGGAAGATACCCCGATCGAACTCGTTGTAACCGTACCGGGACTCCTCGAGCGCGTCGCGGATCTCGACGAACTCTTCGGCGTCGATAGAAAAGGAAAGGTGGTGGACCGAGCCGACCTGATTGCGAAGCGGTCGGTGATCTGACTGCCGGTCGTCGGTCACGAAGAAGGTGAGGATTCGCCCGTCGCCCGTGTCGAAAAACAGGTGCGTGGAGTTCGGATCGTCCAGGTTCGGTTGTCTAAGCACCAGCGGCATACCGAGCAGGTCGCGGTAGTATTCGATGGTGTCTTCCTCGTTACTTCCGATGAGCGTGATGTGGTCGGTTCCGGTGACGCTGATCGGACTCTTCGGCGGCGTCGCGGTGATCTCGGGTTCGTCGGTCATCGTTCGTGTTCGGCCTACGGGTGCCATCCGTATACCTGTAGTCCCTTCCGCATGTTCGGGTTTCTGTACTCGCCCCGACGGGAGAACGGCACACTCGAGGAGTTGAAACTCCCATCAGATGAGCCGAACGCTACCCGCCGCCGGTGACGACGACCGGCCGTTCCGTGTTGAGGATCGTCGACTGGGTCACGCTCCCGAAGACCGCTTTGCCGACCGGGGAACGCTTTCTGCCGCCGAGGACGATCAGGTCGACGTCCCGGTCGTCGGCTTCGATGAGGATGTCTTCGGCCGCGTCGCCGCTATCCTCTGCAATCACGGTCTCGATATCCGCTTTCTCGAGGATCTCTTTCGCTCGACGCACCGACGCGACTCGAGTCGCGGTCTTGTACTGGCTGTACTCCTCGGGAATCTCGTCGTCGTCACCGAAGACGAACAGGAGGGTCGCTTCGATGTCGTCCGTTTCATGTGGAAGCGAAGCGACGTACTGCGCCTGCGCTCGAGCGCGGTCTTCGTCCGTATCGACAGGCACCAGAACCTGATACATGCCGTACGGTTCGGTTTCTGCAACTATAAAATCGACTCCGGGTTTCGAACCCGATCGAGTGGGTTCTCTCACCGAGTAGCCCGACTCGCTCTCGTGGACCGGTCGACGACGCTTCTGTTCGACCGGTCGGTCTCTCTGACGGTCACCGTTCGTCACTCGATTTTAAGGTGGTTCACTGCCACCGTGGGAGTATCAGATGTCACGCGACGTGCTCGATCGGGACCCCGACGACCGTGTGCAGATTCTCGACCCGACCGGTGACGTGGTCGCGCCGGATCTCGTGCCCGATCTCGAGGCGGAGACGCTCTACTCGATGTACCGGGATATGAAGTTCTGCCGGCGCTTTGACGAGCGGATGATCAGCCTGCAGCGACAGGGTCGGCTGGGGACCTACGCCTCGCTCGCGGGACAGGAGGGCTCTCAGATCGGGTCGACGTACGCGCTCTCCGACGAGGACATGCTCTCCTTTCAGTACCGCGAGCACGGAGCGATCGTCTCGCGGGACCTCCCCTGGGAGTACCTGCTGTACTGGATGGGTCACGAGGACGGCAACGCCGCGCTGACCGACGTGAACGTCTTCCCGCTGAACATCTCTATCGCGGGGCACATCCCCCACGCCGTCGGCTGGTCCTGGGCGGCCAAACTCAAGGGTGACGAACGCGTCGGAGTTGTCCACTTCGGCGACGGGTCGACCTCCGAGGGCGACTTCCACGAAGCGATGAACTTCGCGGGCGTCTTCGACACGCCGACCGTCTTCCTGTGTCACAACAATCAGTGGGCGATTTCGGTCCCTCGAGAGCGCCAGACGGCCTCGAAGACGATCGCTCAGAAGGCCAACGCCTACGGCTTCGACGGGGTGCAGGTCGACGGAATGGATCCGCTCGCGACCTACGTCGTGACGAAGGCCGCTCGAGAGAAAGCGCTCGGCTCGCCCTCCGACGCGCCAGACGGACGGGGAGCCGAAGACGATGACGACTCGAGCGAGCAGTTGCGACCGACACTCATCGAGGCGGTCCAGTATCGCTTCGGCGCACACACGACCGCGGATGACCCGAGCGTCTACCGGGACGACGAGGAGGTCAAGCAGTGGCGCGAGCGGGACCCGATCGACCGGTTCGAACTCTACCTCCGGAATCAGGGGCTCATCGACAACGGTCACATCGAGGCCGTCGAAGCCGACGTCGAGGAGACCCTCGCGGAGCTCCTCGAGCAGGCGGAAGACTACGAGGCGGATCCTCGAGCGATGTTCGAGTACACCTACGACGAGCCGACGCCGCGACTCGAGCAACAGCGCGAACACCTCGAGTCGCTCCGCTCGACCCACGGTGACGACGCGCTCCTCGAGGACGAATAGTGGACCTTTCCCGGCTACTGCAAGCTCCGTCTTAAAGCGTCAACTGAGACAGGCTAACCGCTTTGGGTCGCGTCTCGAAATCACCACGTAACAGCTCTCCATGCAACTCGAGCAATCAGCGACCGAAACCGGAACAGACACCGATTGGACCGATACGATTCCGAGCGCGTTCGACGCCAGAGTGCTCGGACTCGTCGTGACCCTCGCCGGACTCGCCGCCTCGGTGAACGTCCCCTACGGCGGCCTTCCGATGGCGGGCGTCGCGTTCGCGACGCTCACAGTTATCGGCGTCGTCGGCCACGTTCTTGGCGAGCGAAAACTCCGTCGGATCACCGACGGTCTCGCCGAGCGTTGGAGCCAGAAGGGGGTCGCGATCGAACGGGTTACCCGCTCCTCGAGCGGGATGCGAACGCAGTGGACGCTCCATACTCCCGACGGCGACGTGACCGTGGGCGGTCTCGCACTCGCTCCGATGTCTCGGCTGTCGATCGAGTGGGATGGAATCAGCGACTCGATGTCAGCAGGCGAAGCCGAAAGCGACCTCGAGACGCTCGCGAACGGACTGTATCGCGAAATCTTCGAATTGCCGTAGCTCTCCTTTCGGATCGATTACTCCTCGAGCGCGTCTGCCTCGAGCGGGTCAGATTCCTCCCAGTACCGCTCGTGGAGGTCTTCGCCCCACATGCGGACGTGCTGATTGTCGGTGTCGAGCGCCGCCTGCAACACGCCGTCGTCGTCGCGAATCATCAGGCTCACTACGTCGTCGGCGACGGTCACGGCGTGAGGAACGTCGCCGTCGAAGACCCGAATCTCGGCTCGATCGGCCTCGAGTAACTCTCGAAGCCGCTCTCGGAGCGTCGAGTCGTCAGCGAGCGCGTCGATCGCCGTCGCCGAAAACACGCCCTCGAAGGTCTGGTCGTCCTCGAGCACGTTTCGACATACCGTCTCGAGACTTCGCTCGTTAAACGCGTAGGAGACGATCCGAACGCGGTTCGCACCTCGAATCGTCTCGGTCACTCGTCCAACGGGCGCGCCCGGCCTCGTCTGTGAGGGCGTTGTGATCGTCGCGTCCCGAAGCGCGAGGAGATCGAACGCCATCTCGTCGGTCGGCAGCCATTCGACGATGTCTCGGAGCGTAAGCTCCGTCTCGACGATCTTCCGAAGATCCGTAAACCCGGCCGCGATGAGCCGTCCCGTCGCCGTTACGTCGTAGCCGTCGCTCGTTCGGGTGATCCAGTTACGTTCGTCAAAATCCCGAAGGATTCGCCCGAGCGTCGGCTGTGAAGCACCCGTCGCCTCCTCGAGTTCACGTCGTGTCGAGGACGACTCGCGTAACGCGTTCAACACCGCGACTCGGTTCGGAGAGAGCGCGAGAAACTCGATCTCCTCGAGTGCGAGGTCCATACCCGTCGTTCGAACCGTTCCGAAAAGTGTGTTTCGGGCCGTGAACGGATTTCACCCCGTGAATAGTTACGGAGCCCGAAAGAATCACACGGCATCACGAAGTTTCTTACCGTGTAATTTTTACTGAAATAATTTATGTGGCTCACGCCCTTCTGTTCTCATACGAGATGATTACGGAACTGCTGACATTCGGTCGGTTCGAACGAGACGCCACGGAGGTGTCGAACTAACGTGTCTCGAGTCCGAACCCTCGTTCTATTCGCCCTCGCGAGCGTCTTCTTCGGCGGGACCTTCGTCGCGGCCAGAGCCGGACAGGAATTTATTCCACCGCTTTTGTTCGTCGCGCTTCGCTTCGACATCGCTGCGGTCCTGCTGATCGGCTACGCCGTCTTGACGACGCCTCGCGAGGATCTCGTCCCTACAACTCGAGGCGATATCGCCGGCATCCTCGCCGCCGGCGTCTTCGCCATCGGACTGGCGAACGGGCTCCTGTTCGTCGGTCAGGGTTACGTCACGAGCGCGGTCGGTTCGATCGTCTTCAGCCTCGTTCCGATCTTTTCGCCGTTGCTCGCCGGCGTGTTGCTCACCGACGAGCGCCTGACGGCGACAGGTGCTGTCGGCACCGCCGTCGGACTGGTCGGCGTTGCGATGGTGATCGGCATTGAGCCGGGGAACCTCCTCGGAGCCGCAAACGGCGGCACCGCGATCGTCCTCTTCGGTGCGATTAGTGGCGCGCTCGGTGCCGTCCTGATCCGCCGCGCGGACGTGACGACCTCGAGTACCGTCCGGACCGCCTGGGCGCTCCCGGTGAGCGCGCTGATGCTCCACGCGATGAGCTTCGGTGCAGGCGAGTCCGTCGGCGCAATCGAGTGGACGACCGGTGCGATCGTCGCGCTCGTCTACGTGAGCGTCTTCGCCGGTGCCATCGCCTACATCGCCTACTTCGAACTCATCGACGAGGTCGGCGCGATCCGCTCGAGTCTCACCTTCTACGCCAGCCCGGTCTTCGCGACGCTCGGGGGCTGGCTCTTCCTCGGCGAACAGCTCTCGGGACTGGCCGTCGCCGGGTTCGCGGTCATCGTCGCCGGCTTTACGATCATCGGCTACCGAACGATCGTTACCTCGCTCGAGGAGCCGGTGATCCGGGCGATTCGCCGTCTTCCGCCGATTCACCTGCAGGGGGACGATCGCCGGGACTCGCGGTTCGAGACCGACGGAGACTAACGACTTCCTGATTGATGTCGAGGGCTCGACCGTCCGACGGAAAACAATTATATCGGCCGGCGCCGACTCTGCTCTCGATGACCGAATCCGACGAGTGTCCGTTTTGCGAGATCGTTCGCGGCGAACGAGAATCGGACGTGCTTCTCGAATCGGCGGACTACTGCTGTTTTCTCGACGCCTATCCCGTGAACGAGGGTCACGCGCTCGTCGCCCCGAAAACGCACGTTCGTTACATGGAGGACCTCGAAGATCCGAAACTCTACGAGTTCCTGCGAGAGGCGCTAGCCGAGGTGAATCGGCGGTACGAACCGGACTCGACCAACGTCGGGATCAACAACGGATCGGCGGCCGGGCAGACGATCCCGCACCTCCACTGGCATATCATCCCTCGGTACGAGGGCGATATGGAGGACCCGACGGGCGGCGTGCGGGGCGTGATCCCCGAGGAGCGAACTTACTGACGACGCGCCGAGACCGATCGTCGTCGGTATCACAGGACGTGACTCCGTAATGCCGCAACCGAATGCGGCCAGTCGCCCTCGAGTTCGTCCGACGGCGTTCGCCCGTCGTCCTCGGTCGTCTCCGCGTCGGGACGAGTCGTTCCGTTTTCCGGCGGTTCACTCCGGCTCGAACAGTCGTCGACCATGCGAGTGCTGGCCTCGTTTTGATATAAAAAGTCTCGCCGGGCGTGCGGTGCTCGATCGAACGCAATTCGATCCGCTGTCACTAAAGCGATCGTCACTCGAGCCACTCGGGCGTCCACTCCACGATCCGTCGGCGAACCAGCGCGTAGCCGACCGAAAGGACGAGGCCGCCGACGATGGCGGCGCTGATCCAACCGTCGAAGACGAGCAGGCCCGGCACCGCGAGCGCGATAGCGAGCGCGGCGTCCTCGGGCGCGCCGTCGTATCTGACCCACCGCCGCGGACGGATCCATCGGGAGCGGAGGTGATCGTACACCGCTCGATCGCTGCGATCGTTCCACGGGTCCATCTCGGGGCCGCCGCCCAGCGCGTCGCTCATCGCGTGGAGCCACGCGGCGACGGCGAACGAGGCGAGTGCGGCGGTCGCGGCCGTGGGAACGAGCAGAGCGAGGGCGACGAAGCCGACCGCGGCGACGCTCCCCAGCACGGGCGCGTGAAGCGTTCGCCGGTGCTCGAGAACGAGGTCGAAATCGGGGACCAGTCCGCCACAGATCGCCCCGATTGCGAGCGGGGTCGCGAGTTCGGGAACGGCGTAAGCGACGGGGACGACGACTGCGAGGCCCGCGAACACGTGCGTCGTCGCCATCATACGCCTCAGTACGCGGGCGAGCGGGAAAACTGTACGCGAATCGCGCTCAACTAGCCATCATTCGCTGTCCTCGGGAGCTATCCCCTTCTCGGCTAACTCCTCGAGTGCCCCCTCGGTCTTCTCGAGGTGGTCGATGCCCATCCCCTCGCGAACGGACTCGGCCTTCGTGAACTGGATCTCCTCGTAATCGACGACCTGCACGCGATTGCCCCACGGGTCACGGAACTCGAGTCCGCGCGTATCGAGTACGTCGACGTCGAACTCCTCGAGTCGCCGCTCGAGGGGTTCGGTATCGTCGACCACCAGCCCGAAGTGGCGGTGCTCGTCGGCGTTCGGCGTCGCGTGCTCGGACAACGCAATGAACTGGTCGCCCATGTCGATGAAGGCGCTCGTGTCGCCTCGTCCGCGCAGTTCGAACTCGAAGAGGTCGCCGTAGAACTCGAGGGCGTCGTCGACGTCTCCGACCTCGAGGGCGACGTGGTTGATTCCGACAGGGCGGACGCGATCGGCGGATGAGTCGGTCATCGTTCGGCTGAACGTCGTTGACGCTGATAACGCTAGGGACGACTCTCGTCCTCGAGTCCGCACTCACTACAGCGTTTTTTCGCAGGGGGGTTCAGGATAGTTCTCACAATCCCGTTCAACCAGATACGGAGCGTCTGCTTCGAGTTGCACCCCGATCCACTGACAATTGGTATCGCTAGTATCGGTGCCGAGATTGACATCACTCCACTCTGCAGACTCGTCAGTTCTCGCCGCAACACTGTATTCGTGTTCCGCTTCAGTATTCCATTCACAGTCGACGATTTGCGTTGACGGAGAATCTGAAGCAGATGAGGCCGTGATCGTTGTTTGCTGAATCGTTTTTTCGTCCTCGTCTATTCGGATCTCAACAGTCATCTCCTCATCGTGAAAATTTTCTACTCGAACCCCGCCAAGTTGTATCTCGCTGTCCGAAGAGATGCACCCACCTACTACTGGGAAGCTAGCTGCGGTTAGCACGTGTCTTCGTCTCACATCTCCCTCTTATTCTCACCGCTAATAAGGGTAGACTCTCTCTCAAATCTATAATAAAAGCAGACAGAGTACTACCTACACGGGCTCGGTACCGTCCGATCTCGTCTGTCTAACTACTTATTTCGATCCTCTGCCCTCACAACTAATGGATACAACCGCTGAGAATTAGGCGGCGTCAAACGTGCAGAACGGATCGCTCGGCGCGAGGTATCGTCGCTACCCCTCGAGGTTCTCCCCCTGATAACTCCCGTCGTAGAAGTCCTCGTGATCGGCCTCGACCAGAACGAGCTGGGCGATCCGGGCACCGCGCTGGATTTCGATATCGTGGTGGACCTGCAGCAGTCCCTCGCCACGACCCTCGTAGCCGGCATCCCAGACAGCCGTGTTGAGCATACAGGAGTTGCGCATGAGCGAGGAGCGCGGGTAGACGAACCCGATATGGCCCTCCGGAATCTCGATCTGTTCGCCGTAGCGAGCCACGTAGGCCCCCTCCGGGAGGTAATACGTCTGGGGCATCTTCTCCTCGAGTTCCTCGAGGGGTCGGGCGACGCGCTCGCCGACGGACTTTCCATCTTTCGTGATACGGCCTGGCTCGAGTTGCTCGAAGACGATCTCGAGGGTGAGATCGACACCGTTAGGTTGAATCTGCTCGTCAGTCGCCGGCGAAACGTAGTCGGCGACGAAGGCACCGGAACGGAACATATCCTCGAAAACGGATCGGAACCGGGAAAAACGTATCGCGTTCCGTCCGATTCGCGGTGGTGTCACATTCTCACGGTACTACTGGACCCGTTCTCCTGATATTGGTATGTTCACTATTCGCGTAGGCCTGCTGATTTCGAGTGTGTACATCCGTGTACTTCCGGCGCAACATTTGCTCCATTGATACCGATTTTTCAGGAACTAGCATGGTCGACCCGGACGGAAACACGCTGGATTTATCAGGACGGAAAGCCGAGATTCGGACGCTATGGGACAGACTCTCACCGAAAAGATTCTCGAGGATCACCTCGTCGAGGGCGAACTCGAAACTGGCGAGGAGATCGGCATCGAGATCGATCAGGTACTTACACAGGACACGACCGGTACGATGGTCTGGCTGCAGTTCGAAGCGATGGGACTGGACGAAGTCCAGACCGAAATCGCCGCCCAGTACTGCGACCACCAGACGTACCAGTTCGACTTTAAGAATACGGACGATCACCGCTTCCTGCGTTCTGCGGCCGGTACATTCGGCGCTCATTTCTCCCGACCCGGAAACGGTATCTGTCACAACGTTCACCGCGAGAACTTTGCAGCGCCCGGCAAGACGCTGCTCGGTTCCGACAGCCACACCCCGACGCCCGGCGGGCTCGGCCAGCTCGCGATCGGCGCGGGTGGAATCGACATCACCGTCGCGATGGGCGGTGCACCATACTACGTCGAGATGCCCGAAGTCGTCAACGTTCGCCTCGAAGGCGAGCTTCCAGAGTGGGCGACCGCAAAGGACGTCATCCTCGAGATGCTCCGTCGTCTCACCGTCAAAGGCGGCGTCGGCAAGATTCTCGAGTACACCGGCCCTGGCGTCGAGACGCTCACCGCCCCAGAGCGGATGACGATCACCAACATGGGAACGGAACTCGGCGCGACGACGTCGATCTTCCCAACCGACCACCAGACCGAGGACTACCTCGAACGGCTCGACCGCGAAGAGGAGTACGTCGAGCTTCAGCCCGACGACGACGCCGAGTACGACGACGAGATCGTCGTCGATCTTTCGGACCTCGAGCCGCTGGTCGCCCAGCCCTCGATGCCCGACAAGGTCGTCCCCGTCAGCGAAGTCACGGGTCAGGACGTCGAACAGGTTATCGTCGGCTCTTGTACCAACGGTGGCTACGAGGACATCCTCCCCGTCGCCAAGATGCTCGAAGGCCGCGAGGTCTCGATGGAAACCGAAACGATCGTCGCACCCGGTTCCAAGCAGGCCTCAGAGATGCTCGCCCGTCAGGGCTGGGTTGCCGAGATGATGGCCGCCGGCGTCAACTTCTCCGAGGCGACCTGTGGTGCCTGTATCGGGATCGGCCACGTGCCGGCCTCCGATTCGGTCTCCATGCGAACCTTCAACCGCAACTTCGAGGGTCGCTCCGGTATCGAAGACGACAACGTCTTCCTCTGCTCACCGGAAGTCGCCGCCGCCGCCGCGATCGCCGGCGAAATCGTCGACCCACGGGACCTCGAGGACGAACTCGACGATCTCGAGGCACCGGGCGTCGAACTCCCCGACGAGTACGACGGCTCCAAGACCGACCTCATCGCACCCGACGAGGCGGTCGACGACGAACTCATCAAAGGACCGAACATCGGCGACGTCCCGATCCGAGACCAGCTCGGCTCGGACGTCTCCGGCGAAGCGCTCCTGAAGATGGAAGACAACATCACGACCGACCACATCATCCCTGCGACGCAGGATATCCTGATGTACCGGTCGAACGTGCCGAAGCTCTCGGAGTTCACGCTCTCGCGTGTCGACGAGACCTTCGCGGAACGCGCACTCGACGCCGACGGCGGCTTCCTCGTCGCCGGCGAGAACTACGGACAGGGATCCTCGCGAGAACACGCGGCACTCTGTCCGATGTACCTCGGCATCGAGGGCGTCCTCGCACAGAGCTTCGCACGGATCCACCGCGCGAACCTCTTTAACTTCGGTATCGTCCCGCTGACGATCGACGAGGAAACCTACGAGAACATCGATCAGGGCGACGATATCGAAGTCGTCGACGATGTCTACGACGCAGTCGCGAACGGACAGGAGGAGTTCACCGTCCGCGTCAACGGCGATTACGAAGTCACGGCGACGCTCGACGCCTCCCAGCGCGAACGCGACATTCTCGCAGCCGGTGGCAAGCTCTCCTGGACGAAAGAACAGGCAGAGGGAACCGGCGCCGCGCCCGCTGACGACTGATCGGAACCGACTCGAGGTTCCGAGCCCGTGGTTTTGCGGTTTTCTCTTCCTTTTTTGTTGTCGAACGCTGTCCCGCAGTCGCTCATCGGTGTCGACGGGCTTTGCGTTCGTTAAGCCGTTGTCCGTATCTACGGCTGATCCAACGCCAGAGAAGATATACGACGTAGAGCACTACTTCCGGTAACCGAATGCCTGGATACGAAAACGCAGGTTACCGGCGACTGTTTGAGGACGAGGGACTCTCGTTCGGGCTGAGCTTTCCGCTCACGGACTCGAGCCGCTCGAGGCCGAACGTCGCCGAAGAGATGCGCCTCGCCCGCCGAGCCGAGTCGCTGGGCTTCGACGCGCTCTGGTGTCGCGACGTGCCGACGTACTGGCCGAAATTCGGCGACGCCGGACAGACGTTCGATCCGTGGACCTGGCTCTCACACATCGCCGCCCACACCGACGAAATCGCCCTGGGAACGGCCAGTATCGTCCTCTCACTTCGCCATCCGCTCCACGTCGCCAAGGCGGCGGCGAGTATCGATCGGCTCTCGGACGGCCGACTCGTCCTCGGCGTCGCGACCGGTGACAGGGATCCGGAGTTTCCCGCTTTCGACGTCGACCCCTCGAGTCGCGGTGCCCTTTTTCGGGACGCCGTCAAGATTCTCCGAACTGTCTGGTCCGAGCCGGCACCCGAACTCGAGAGCCGGTGGGGAACGCTTTCGGGCGAACTCGAACTCGTCCCGAAGCCGACCACCGAGACGCTTCCGTTGCTCCCGACGGGTCACGCTCGCCAGGATCTCGAGTGGATCGCGGAGAACGGCGACGGCTGGCTGTTCTATCATCTCCCGGAGTCGACCCTCGAGAGCTTTCTTACCGATTGGCGCGAGCAGGCGGGCGAGAAGCCGTTCTCCATGGCGATGGGCGTCGAATTTGCCGGTGAATCGGGTGCCGAACCCACGCCGATCCATCAGGGAATGTGCGCCGAGCCCGAGTGGTTCCGTGAGTACTTTCGGGATCTCGAGCGAATGGGCGTCGATCACGTTATCGTCGGACTCGGCGGCGAGGATCGAGAGCGGGCGCTCGAGACGTTCGAAGCGGAGATTCTCACAGAGTTGTCGTAACGAGCGCGTTCTCTATCCGCCGGTTCTTCGCCCAAATCAGTCTCTCTCGACCGACTCCTCGTGCTCGGGATCGGGCTCGCTCGTGACCGAGCCGGCGACGCGTTTGGCGACCGCGGAGGGAACGTCGGAGGGCATCGTGAGCCGACGCTGGATGAGAACCAACCCAGCCGAGAGAACGAGTAACGTCCCGCCGACGAACGGGTCACCCCGAACGAAGAGGAACTCGAGTCCCGCGAGGGCGGCGGGAATCGCGAGGATGAGCACGCCCGCGAGCTTGAACGTGTCGATGATGCCGGCCATTGGGTCGGGCTACGAACGACAGCCCCAAAAAGACGCCGACGTCGGTCAACCCGGAACGGCTTTGGCTCGTCGCCTGCCATCTTCGGGCGAGAGTAGATCATGTTCACGGGAATCGTCGAGGAGACCGGCGAAATCGTCTCGCGCGAGCAGACCGAGGACGGGCTTCGGTTCCGAATCGCGGCCGATACGGTTGCTACGGGGCTCGAGCACGGCCAGAGCATCAGCGTCAGCGGGGCCTGTCTCACGGTCGAACGCTTCGAGGACAGGTCGTGGTTCGAAGTCTTTCTGGCGAGCGAGACGGTTGACCGCACCTATCTCAGCGAACTTGATGAGGGCGATGTCGTTAACCTCGAGCGGGCGATGCCCGCCGACGGACGTTTCGACGGCCACGTCGTGCAGGGTCACGTCGACGCCGTGGCGACTGTCGAGGCCGTCGAATCCGTCGGCGAGGACTGGTACTTCGAGTTCGCCCTCCCCGAGGGCTACGACCGCTACGTCGTCGAGAAGGGGTCGATCACCCTCGACGGAATCAGCCTCACGGTCGCAGAGCTAACCGAAGACGGGAACGTGACGGTCGCGATTATCCCGACGACGTACGATCAGACCGCCCTCTCCGAGAAATCGTCCGGCGATCCGGTCCACCTCGAGGTCGACGTCCTCGCGAAGTACGTCGAACGGTTGCTCGAGTCACACCTCGGGTAGGGGCGCGGGAAACGGAACTACCGTCGTCGGATGGACAAACTGGCAAACTGGTAGGTAACCGTCGTCGTCAAAAAGCTATTCCAGTGGCGATACCGGAGAGCAGTGTATGCACGTACTCGTTGCGGGAGCCCACGGACAGGTCGGACAGCACGTCACGAGCATCTTAGCCGAAAGCGATCACGACGTGCGAGGCATGATCAGAAGCGAGGATCAGATCGAAGCGATCGAGGAACTCGGCGCTGAGCCCGTTGTTGCGGACCTGACGGAGGAGGTTTCCCACGCCGTGGAGGGCTGTGACGCCGTCGTGTTCGCCGCCGGATCCGGCGGCGACGCCGTCTGGGACGTCGACCGCGACGGCGCGATAACCCTCATGGAAGCCGCCGAGGATCAGGGTGTCGAGCGGTTTGTCATGCTCAGTTCCATTAGCGCTGACACGCCGGAGGAGGCCCCCGAGGCGCTCCGAGACTATCTAAACGCGAAGGCTGAAGCCGACGAGCGGCTCCGAGAGAGCGACCTGACGTACACCATCGTTCGCCCCGGTGAACTCACCAACGAGAACGGAACCGGTCGTATTCGGACGAGTACCGAACTCGAGCGGACTGACGGGGACGTTCCGCGGGAAGACGTGGCCCAGACGTTGGTCACCGCACTCACCGCAGAACGCACCAAGGGCCGTACCTTCGAGGTGCTCTCCGGAGACGACACAATCGAAGCGGCGTTGGAGGACCCGCTCGAGTCATAACGGAATCGATAGAACAGCACTCGCTATCGCTGAGCCGGTTCGAACTCCGTCCGTTCCGGCGTGAGGTCCCGATCGGCGATGTCTTCTCGAACGTCACGGTACGTCCGCCGGTAATGGGCGATTTTTCGGTAGAGGTAGTAGCCGAAGATGGCGTTGAACGCGACGACGAAGCCGACGAAGGCGGCGTCGGGCCCGATTGCCAACAACTCGGCGGCTATCGCCGGAACGAACTGTACGGTGGAGTTGTACAATCCGTGGACGAACGCGGCGACCAGCAGTCCTTTGACGACTAGCGGACCCGCGTTCTGCGGATTGAACTTCGCCAACCCGAGGTAAAATCCCGCGATGGCGGAGTAGATAACGTGGCCGGGACCGGCCAGCGCTCGAGTCGTCGCGATTTCGGTTGCGGCGACGAACAGTCCGGTCCCCGACTCGAGGTCGGTCAGGTAGCCCCCGATGTAGATCGCGTTCTCGATGGAGGCAAAGCCAAGTCCCGCGACGGCACCGTACACCGCGCCGTCGATCACCGCGTCGAAACTGTTGCTTCGGTAGGCGTAGACGCGAACGGCGAGTAGTTTGACGGCTTCCTCGACGGGCCCGACGATCAGGAAGAAAAAGAGAAGACTGCCGAGGACGGTCGCCCTATTGATGAACTCGCCGCCGACTGTGTTGATAACCGCGGCGAAGGGTGCAAACAGGATCACCAGCACGAACGTCGCGACGAGCAGACCGAGGGGCTCTCTCGTCGTGATATCCGCGTACCAGATGTACGCCGCGAGCAACGCGGCGGGGACGACCGACAGCAGGAAGAAGACGCTCACAAGCGGTTGCTCGGCGACGATGATGGCTGGAGACAACAGGATTGACGCCGTGATCGCCAGCGCGACCAGTAAGACGATGGCGGGAAATCCGTAGCTGAGTGCGGTGTAGACGCCGTAGGCGAACCGGTCGAGCAACGAGCGCGGCTCCCAGGTTGATACCTCCTGTAAATCCCTCGAGTCGTCTGCGGCCCGTTCGATCGGATCGCGTCGCCGTGGCATATCACGCAAATCACCGCCCGTTCGGAAAGACGTTTCCGCTCAGTGAACACGGAATCCACAAAGGCCTCCCCTTCGTACGGGGTCGTATGCACTTCGATCAGCGAACCCAACGCGCGCTTCGGGACGTCGGCCTCGAGACCGAGGATCTCCGCGAGGCGTCGACGGCCGTCGTCGAGGCCGTCGAGGACGACGCCCACGCGCTCGAGGCGTTTTTCGACGAGCACGAAACGGTCTACTCCGATATGGACATGGCCCACTCGAGCGAGGAGCACCCTGAACACGCCGTCGAGTACCTGGATCTGATGACCCACGCCGACGAGATGCGCGGCTGGCTCCGATTCGACAGCTGGGGCGTCTACGTCGAGGGCGGGCGGATTCTCGAGGACGAACACGTCGAACTGACTCTCGGGCCGACGATCAACGGCCGGGTCAGATTCGCACCGGATCGCGACACCCTCCGATGAGCGAGCGGAATACGAGAACGGCCCAGAACGAAACGATGGAGGGCGAGGGATGACGACGGCTCGCGTCCGCGGAATCTACACGACCGCCGTCACACATCTGCTCCGAGAGGCCGACCTCGAGGTCGTGCAGGCCTCCGAACCGATTCGCGAGCGCTTCGATGACGAGTTCGAAGTCGCTCCCGCGGCCGTCACCGTCGACACCACTCGAGACAGGCAGGGCGTCGGGGTCTCCGGCCCGCCGGAGGCCGTCGAAACCATCGCGAACGAACTGGAGTCCGTCGCCATCGACGCCTTCCGCTGGGAGAGCGAGGTTTCCGACGGGGCCGTTTTCGACGCCGAAGTGCTCGAGGCATCGGGCGGAAGCGGCGCGGTCGTCGACCTCGGCGAGGGCCGCCGCGGCTATCTCAACTACGACGACGCGGACGGCTACGTCGACTCGGGCGATCGGTATCGCGTGCAGGTTCGCGAGTCGACGCCGCCGTGGGTCGACGACCGGCCTCGCGTCGTTCCGACGCTCGAAGTCCGGAGCGGCCTCTGTACGCTCTCTCAGGACCGAACCGGCGTCTCGGCCGCGCTTTCGGGCGAGCGCGCCAACGAACTCGTCGGCATGACGGACCTGCTTTCGACGGACGTTCCCGACGGCTGGGGACTCCGCTGGCACCACACGGCCGCCGACGCGGACCTCGAGGCGATGGGCGACGCGCTGGCGGCGATCGCCGAGCGAGCCGCGGCGCTCGAGAGCGAACTCGCAGACGCTCCTTCGGAGCCGGACGAGCCGTCACAACTCGTCGCGACGGAGACCACGATTTGGCTCTGGTTCGGTCGCCGATCGCGGTTCGCGCTCGACGAAGCCCGACGCACGGTCGAGACGACGATGCCGGGTCATCACCGGACCAAGGCCGCAACCAGAGCGGCGAGTTCGGCCGTGGACTTTGCCGAAGCCGTCCGTGGCTCTCTCGCGGTCGATTCGAGTTCGGACTCGAACTCGGACTGGCATTCGTGGGCGGATCCGAGCCAAGGCGCGGACGGCGCGTTCCCCTTCGATGCCGTTGTCAAACAGTTCGGCCCCGACTCGGGCGACCGGATCGAGATCGGACACGGCAAACCAGACGGGCGGCTGATATCGCTCGGTTACGGCGACGTAACCGACTGGGAACCAGACGGGAAGCTCACGCTCGAGCGGAGCATGCGCGGGGGCGGCAGTTACGACGCGCTCGGTACCCCCAAGGAGGACGGCGACACGGCCGTCACGAAGTTCCGGGAGGGGCGCTGGTGGTACCCGACGACGTACAAAGCCGACGACGGCTCGACGAAGGGAACCTACGTCAACGTCTGTACGCCGGTCGAACTCTTCCCCGAGACGGTTCGGTACGTCGATCTCTACGTCGATGTCATTCGGACGCCCGACGGAGAAGTCGAAATCGTCGATGAAGCCGAACTCGAGGCGGCCGTCGCAGATGACATTGTTTCGACGGAGTTGGCGGAGAAGGCCCGAAGCGTCGCGGGAGCCGTCGAACGGGCGCTTTCGAAGTAGCGCAAGCGAGGCGTCGCTGTCGACTCGAGTTCAGTCCGAGGCCGCCGCGATATCGCCGGCGTGTTCGACCGGCTCGCCGGGGAGGTCGGACGTCGGGAGAAGGTGCGCGTAGTCGTCGAGATCGAGCGCGAACTCACGGTCCGTTGCCGGGTCAACCCAGTAGAGCTCGAACTCGGCACCGTGTTCTCCGCCCCCGTCCGTCACCGTGTGCGTCCACGCGTCGCGCGGTTCGTGGACGGTCGCGTGAAAGAAGTGGCGCACGTAGCGCTTGGGCGGGGACTCTCGTCGCGTCCAGACGTCGGTCGTGAGGTGGCGGGTCGCGCCGAGCGTTCCGAGTCCGCTCTCTTCCATGACTTCCCTGAACAGCGCCTCTCGAGGGGTTTCTTCCTGCTCGAGGGTTCCCTTCGGAATCTGTAGGCCGTCGTGTCCCGGTCCGTCGAACACCAGTAACTCGCCCGTGTCGCGCGTCACGTAGGCACACGCCTTCTGGACGTACGTGATCTCGGTCATGATATCAGGTGGCACAACGACCGGCGTGAAAAGCGTATCCTCAAGGGAATTAAGTGTGATTAAGGGGATTCGGACGCGGAACCCATCAAAAATAGTGAGAGTTGCGATGATGGGGGCGCGATCTTGACGGTGGGCGAGGACGATGGGTCCCGATTCAGTCTGCAGTCGACGTCGCGTCGGATTCCGTGATCGACACGTCGTCTCGCCGCGTGAAAACCGTCGCGAGGGCGGGTCCGGAGATGTTGTGCCAGACGCTGAACAGGGCCGGGATCAGTGCGGCGATCGGGTCGAAAAACGCCACCGCGAGCGCGACGGCGAGCCCGCTGTTTTGCAAACCGACCTCGAACGCGCAGGCGCGCGCTCGGTCCGTGCTCATCCCGGTCAGATAGCCAGCGCCGTAACCGGCACCGAGCCCGAGCGCGTTGTGGACGATCACCGCGAGGAAGACGACTGCGCTCGCGGCGAGGATCTCCTCGACGTTGAGGCCGACGATCGCGGCGACGATGAGGACGATGGCGAGCACGCTAATCGCGGGGAACACGGAGAGGCCTGCTTCCGCGGCTGTCGGTGCGTACCTGTCGAGTACGATTCGCAGGCCTAACCCGGCAATGACCGGGATCAACACGATAAGGACGATCTCCTCGGCCATCGCGCCGAAGGTGACGGTAACCGATTCTCCCGCGAGTAATACGACCCACGCCGGCATCACGAGCGGCGCGGCGAGCGTCGTCACCGACGTGATCGTCACCGAGAGCGCGACGTCGCCGCGGCCGAGGTAGGTCATCACGTTCGAGGCCGTTCCACCCGGCGCGGCACCGAGCAAAATCAGCCCGACTCCGATCTCCCACGGCAGACCAAGCAAGACGACGAGCAAATAGGCGAACACCGGCATGAACACCCACTGGGCCGCCGCACCGATGAACACGTCTCGCGGCCGCTCGAGAATTCGTCGAAAATCCGCTGGCGTGAGCGTCAGTCCCATGCCGAGCATGATGACGCCCAGAAACACCGGGATGTACTCCCCCAGGGGTGTAAACGTCGACGGCGAGTACAGTGCAAGCGCCGAGCCGAGCAGAATCCAGACGACGAAGTACGTGCTCGTGAACGCACCGATGCGCTCCAAGAGTCGAATCGCACTCATCGAATCGCTTCCTCCGTGATAGCCATACTCATCCATCACTGAGCGATTCGATTTAAACTACCTGATTGGGCTTTCACCGGGCGCTTTCGCCTGCTTATCCAGTTAGTCCCGGAGCACCGACCGGAGGAGGTTCGCCTCTCCTTTTCGGAGGTGCTCGGCGGCGGTGCTCGGTGCACATCCCATCGCACGCGCGACATCCACGTGGCTGGCTTCGCGGGGGATTTCGTAGTATCCGTGCGAGAGACCGACCGTGAGCGCCTCTCGTTGTCGGGGTGAGAGTCGCGGTTCGTGAATACCGGGGACGGCCGACAGTCCGCCGATTTCGCTGACCGTCACCTCGATCGGCTCTGGAATACGGTCGATAGCTGTCTGCACTTCGCCTGCGGGGCCGAACGCCGCGTAGGAAACCGTGCCGCTTTCGCTTTCATAAGTGACGGGCGGAATCACGACGACCGGACTGCGGGTGAGCTCCGAAAACAGGTCACAAAGCGGTTCGCTCATCTCGTCACGCACGTAGACGTAAAACTTCCCGTCACCTGCCCGCGCAATCTCGTATGCACGTACTTCCGGAATTCGCTCGAGCGCCGCGATAAACTGGTTGGCGTCGCCCTCGACGAAGTGCATGATCCCGAGCTCTTCGTCCGTGATATTCCAGTGCATCGCAGTTGCTCGGTCGACAACCGTTTCGTCGACGAGCAGGTCGTACATCGGATGAATCTCATCCGCACGACCGCCGGCGTCGAGAGTGAGCCGAACGTATTTCATACGTGTTCTGTCCTCTCTCACCGTATAAACCCCGCAGACGGGTCCGGTAGTATTGACTTACTCTCTCGCCGCTACGCTTTAGACGCACATGAGCGGAACAATTCGGACGCTCCTTACCGGCGCGACGGGGACGCTCGGAGAAGCGTTGCGCCCCCGATTGCGCGACGCGGATCACGAGGTTCGCGCGGCGAGTCGGTCGCCTCCGGTAGAAGCCGACGAGGCGGGGTGGGTCGAATTGAACCTGGTGGATGGGACCGGACTTTCGGACGCGACCGAAACCGTCGATGTCGTTGTCCACGCGGCCACCGCACCTCGAGGAGACAGCGAGGCGGTCGATGTTCGCGGGACCGAACGGCTCCTCGAGGCCGCCGACGCTGCCGACGTCTCGAACGTCGTCTACGTCTCTATCGTCGGCGTCGACGAGATTCCTTACTCCTACTACGAACACAAGCGAACCGCCGAGCGAATCGTCGAGCAACACGCCGTTCCCTCGACGATCGTTCGCCTGACGCAGTTTCACGAGTTCGTCCTCGAGGTACTCACGGTGGTCTCGCGGCTGCCGGTCTGGCCGATGCCGACCGACTTTCGGATGCAACCGATCGACACCGGAGAGGCCGCCGCGGAGATCGTCGACCTCGCGACGCTTGAGCCAGGTGGGCGGGTGCCACCCGTCGGCGGCCCGGAGGTTCGAACTGCCGCCGACCTTGCGCGTGCGTACCGTGACGCTCGATCCGCGCGGCGGCCGATCGTTTCCGTACCAATTCCGGGAACGATCGCCCGTGGGTTCCGCTCCGGCGCGTCGACGTGTCCGGAACGGACCGTCGGGTCGGTGACGTGGGAACAGTGGCTCGAGCGATGGGGCAAAAACGCCGAACGCTGAAAAGGCATTTAGCCGGTCAGTCGGCGGCCAGCTTGTCGAGTCCTGCCGACTCGATATCCGCACCGTCGACCGACGAGCGAAGCGAGTCCATGCCGTCGTCGCGGTCGATATTGAAGTCGTTCTCGTACAGTTCCTCGACGCGGGCCATCTCCTCGTCGGTAAGTTTGGGGACGTCGCTTGCGGCCGCCCACTCGTCGATGTCCGCCTTCGTTCGGAAGGTTGGTGTCACAGTCGCGACGGCGTCGTGTGAGAGAAGCCACGCGATCGAGGCCTGTCCCATCGTGCGTTCTCCCTCCACGGCGTCCGCGTGCTCTCGCGACCCCTTCACGCTCGAGCTATTCGCGGAGCCCGACTCCGCCCGCTCTAGGAACCGGAGCGCCTCGAGTTTCTCCCAGCCGGTCTCGTACCACTCGTCGGGACGGAAGCCGCGGTGGTCGCCCTCGCCGAGTTCCGTCTCGGGGGTGACCTGTTCGTTGAGGATGCCCGAGGAGTGGGGAACGCGGGGGATGAGACTCGTCGACGAGCCGGTTCGGTCGATCGTCTCGAGGAAGTGGTTGCCGACCTCCTGTTCGAGCATGTTCCAGACGAGTTGGACGGAGTCAAACTCTTCTTCGATGGCGAGGTCGCCCTCCGCGAGCCAGCCGATCGAGGGGCCGAGCGCGAGCCCGGTCGCGTCGATCTTTCCTTCCTCCTCGAGTTCGTCGAGCAGTTCGAGTACGTCGGGCGTGATTTCGGAGGCGTCCGCGTTGTGGAGCTGGAGCACGTCGATCGTCTCAACCTCGAGGCGCTCGAGGCTCTTCTCGACGGCCTCGCGGAGGTACTCCGGATCCATCTCCTTGGGGAGCTCGCCGTGGCCCGCCTGGGGGTTGTTATAGAAGTCGTAGCCGACCTTCGTGGCGAGGGTCACGTCCTCGCGCACGTCGGCGAGCGCCTCGCCGATGAGTTCCTCGCTCCGTCCGTGGCCGTAGACGTCGCCCGTGTCGATGTACGTGACGCCCTGCTCGACGGCGTACCGGACCATCTCGATCGCGTCTTCCTCGGAGCGGTCGCCCCACCAGTCGGTGCCGACGACCCACGCGCCGAAGCCGACCTCGCTGACCTCGAGGCCGGAGTCGCCGAGTTCGCTATAATGCATATGCGATCGTTCGAAGCGAGGGGACTTAGGGTGTACGGAACGTGCCCATTCGGTGGGAACCCGCCCGCCATACGGTGGTGTCTCAAGGCGGCCATACCGTCAACGCCGCGATCGGACACGCCGTCCACGGGGAGATCGAACCCCTTACGGTATTTGTCTACTAGATGCGCGTATGGACGAGTTCCGCTCTCGAAAGAGACATTGGGTCCTCGCGTCGATCGCCGTCATCGTAGCGGTCGTCGGTGTGTTCCTCCTCCAGTCCGGGGCGGTGGCTCTTCCCGGTCCGCTGGGAATGGTGGGTGTTGTTCTGGGAACCGTCATCGGATTCCTGATGGTTATCACGGTGGTTCTGATCGCTGGTGTTCTGTGTGCGTTC
Source organism: Halostagnicola sp. A-GB9-2 (assembly GCF_030068615.1). Taxonomy (GTDB): domain Archaea; phylum Halobacteriota; class Halobacteria; order Halobacteriales; family Natrialbaceae; genus Halostagnicola. Next base: position 242,229 of record NZ_JASJOC010000003.1, read on the forward strand.
GTGGTTGCTCGTCTCGCATCGCTCGTGTTTTCTTGAGGCTGTACCGCCCTCAAAAACATTTTACGCTGACAGGAACGCGGAGGTCCGGCAAGTCGATCGGACAACCGAACCCCTATGACCTCCCCGTGAGTAATACGTCTATATGACAAAGCGGTACGTCTCGCTTCCCGAGAAGGCAGAGGCGGGGATGCGGGAGTTCGTAGCGGAGGTCGACGACCGACTCTCGGGCGACGAAGATACGTGCAGCGTCGTCGAAGACGTCCTAATCGACCTCTCCGGTGACAGAGATGCCTACGATCGATGGCAGGCCGGAGCGTCGGTCTCGACGGCCGAACGCGTCCGACTACAGAGCTACGACCCGTGTCACACGACCCTCGAGAGCGAGTACTACGCCGAAAAGGACGAGGAGACGTTCCGCAGGTCGAAACACCTCCAGTGGCTCTGGCGGCAGTTCGACAGTCTCCCGATCGCGGACAACGTCGAGTTCGCGCTCCGATTCCGCAGGATGCTCGCGGACCACCTCTTCGAGGACTGTGGGGAGAACTGCCGATTTTTCAAGGGGATCTCGTTCACGTACGGGCACAACATCACGATCGGCGACAACACGGTCGTACACGACGATGCCCACCTCGACGACCGAGGGAAGCTAACGATTGGCGACCGCGTCTCGATCTCGGACGGTGTTCACGTCTACAGCCACGACCACGATGTCGTCGACCAGACGGCGGTTCGAAACTTCCACACGATCGTCGAAGACGATGTCCGTCTCACGTACGATTCGATGGTCCGCGCCGGCAACAGGGTCGGCGAGAACGCGATCGTCGGCGCACGCGGGATCGTCCAGCACGACATTCCCGCCCACCACATCGCCGTCGGGATGCCCGCCAAAAGCGTCAAAATCAAACCCGGCTGGGAGTCCGTCGCCACGCCGATCGAGGACGCCGGCGTCAACCGACAGGAGCAACGCCACCTCGAGTACGAGCTGGACGACAACCTCGAGGTCTTCGACGAGTTCCAGCGCGATCTCGAATCCCCGAACTGATTGAACTGTCTCCCGACGCTGACTCTCTCATGGCTTGAACGCAGGGAATAGCCAAGTGTGTGGAGTGCGTTATGTTCACACATGGACCCCTGGGGGTGGCTCGCCGGTTACGTGGTCCTGTTCGCCCTGCTCCACTTGTTACTGTATTATTTCTACGTCCGCCGAGCGAGCGACGACACGGCGTCGTCGCCGTCGTTTTCAGAACCGGATCAGGGCCGTCCGAAATCGTCACCCCAGACGCCGTACGAACGCTATCCCGCTCGGGAAGCGTTCGACGACCCGTCGGAACTCGAAGAGACCCTCGAGTTCGACGGCGACACGATGCAGTGTCCCCACTGTGGCGCTCGAAACAAGTCCGACCAGACGTTCACGTACTGCTGGAACTGCGTGTCGTCGATTCATCGATAGCATTCTACCACCGCCTGAATCGCTGTGAGACTGCCTGAATCGCTGTGAGTCCCGGTAATATCTACTTTCGTGAGGACAAGATCTCTTTGTGAGGTGCGATACTGATTCTCGAGATCGAGGAATCGCGTACTCCCACCGGCCAGGACCTACGTCGAGGCCGATAATCCGGCCTCGAGCGCGTCGAGGTGGTCCACGCCGACGACGGCGACGACGGACCCTCGCTCTCGGTGGTCTCGTAGTTTCTCGATCATGCACCGTTCGCGGGTCTCGTCGCGGTAGTCGACCGAATTCGGCGGGGTCCCCGTTGTCCCGCCGAGAAGCGCCTGGACGCCCGCGACGTGTGCCCGCTCGTGAGCGGCCTGGGTTTCCGGGTCGTCGTCGTGCTCGCAGGAGTAATCGATCGGTTCATCGCAGGCGACGGTCATCGAGGTCACGTCTGTCAGTGTCGCAGCGACGCGGCAGGTGAGCGCATCCCGCGTCGCGCCTCCGAGGCTCGAGACGACGCGGCGGGCAGTCGAGGGCGAGACGCGATCGGCGACGAGTCGAGCAACGAGGCGGCGGAAGAACGGCCAGTTCGGGGCGTCGATACCAGTAATATCTGCGTTCGAAACGGCGTCGATCGCCGCGCTCATCTCGCCGCCGAACCGAGGCGGCGACCGATCGTCTCGAGCGTAGGCTCGGTACAACGCCACGGCGGCCGAGGGCAACTCGAGGGCGAGGATATCGGGCTCGGCCCGTTCGAGGACGGTCCGGACGCGGCCGACGCTCGCCGGGTGGTCGTGGACGACGCCGAGGAGAACGACGTCGCCGTCGGGATGCCGAACGGAGCGACAAAACTGGGGGGTGACTCGGGGATCATCGACGGCGGTCGCGATCGAAGACGATGCCATATGGAGACGAATAATACTACGGTAGGACGGTCATAACCCTTCTGTTATTCGCGGAAGTCGCTCGTTTATCGTACGAAACGGTCATCGGAGCTGGGAATCGGCGGCCGTCGTCGAGAGCGGTTCGATCGGAGAGAACCCATCGTCCGTCCGACTCGAGGCGACAAGGTGAACTTATCGGAGTCTCGCCTCCGTTCGGGCTCGTTCCGGGAAGTAACATTCTGTGAGCTATGACAACGGTTTCGATGGTTTATCTAGTGTGCGTTCCTGCGTAACGGTGGATACTCGATAGCGAACATCGTCCTGTGATTGTGGACGATCGATTGCGCGTCGGACGAACGCACGCTGACCGAAAAACCAGCCGTTCGCCGACCGAAACGGCAGTCGCGCCGATCGAATTCAACGAAGTCGAACGCCGGAACTACACTATGCGGGAGAAACTCGAACCCTCGGACACCGGAAAGCGCGTACTAAACGCCGACGGGACTGCAGTCGGGCGCATCGCCGACGTGGAGAACGGTCGCGGCTACGTCGTTCTCGACCCTGGCCTCACCGAGACGATCAAAGCGAAACTCGGCTGGGGGTCCGTTACCGACGAGGCGCACCCGCTCGATTCGGGGAGCATCGAGAAGATCACCGACGATGCGGTCTATCTGCGCGGGACGCTGTGAGCGCAGGCGGCGGCTCATAGGGTCGGTTGTCCCTGTTTACCGGTTTGTCGCCAGGTCGGGGTGGCAAATGGCCGGAAATGGCGTACAACCGACCCTATCAGCGATCGTCGAACGGGGACAACGAGGTCGCGCTTGCCCGATGCCGCCGAAACAATCCGTGCGCCCACTCGATTGCGTCCGCGGAGTCGTTTCGGATTACTCCCCGGTGTGTCAGGTCCGAATTAAGCAGGATGACGTAGACGACCGATTTCGTCGGCGTTTCGACGATCGATAGCTCGTAGGGCACCGTTTCGACTGCGTAGAGATCGACGCCGCCGTCGACGATCAACTCGCGGAGTCGCTGCGTGTATTCTGTCAGCGTAAACCTCGCGAGATCCTCCGTGAGAAGTAGTTCGACATCGAGATCTCCGTTAACGGATCCGTCGTAGAACTGCTGTCGGAACTTCGGCATCCTGTCGGCCGCAGCCATCCCGCGGATCCGGTCGGCCCGACCGATCAGGTCGATAATTTCCTCGAGCGGTTCACTCGGCGCGTGCGGTGGGGTCTCGAGCAGAGTCGCACCGCGTACCATCTCGACGGCTATCGGCGTCTCGGCTGGCAAGTCTCGCAATAGATCGCTCAGCTGAGAAACCGATTCGAACGTCCGGAGACTTCGGCGATGCTCGGATAGCGCGAGTCGACCCGCGACGGTCAGTTGAAAGCCGTCGTCGGTTCGCCGAATGCAGTCTAATCCCTCGAGTTCGCGGATGGCTCGATTGATCGTCGACCGGGAACAATCGAGGACCTCGATGAGTTCGGGCTTGGCCGCCGGACCGTCCTCGAGTCGCTCGAGCAGTGGCGATCGCTTGGCGACCGTTTGAAGAATATCGGGATCTGCACTCGAGTTCCCCATCTCACCTATTGGACGCAGAGGAGCGGCTAAAAAGTTCTCGGTCCAGATGACGCTTCCCTTGGCCGCTATCGCTAGACGCCCGTACTGTAACGCAAGATCCCTGCAAAGCCACCGAAGGCGTTGTACAGCTGTTCACCCTTCTCGAAGTCGGTCGAGATAAATTTCGTCTCGGTGCCGCGCTGTTCGGCGATTTCGATGAGGTGATCGATCGCGTCTTCTCGATTCTCTTCGTCGGCCTCGATCGCAGTGCCACACTCCGTACACTCGTGGTCCGGCGTCGATTTGCGCCGATCGATCACTTCGTAATCGGTGTTCGAACACTCCGGACAGTCGAAGATGACGACGTCGGACCGGAGATCCTCGCTGATCAACAGCGTTTCGACCGACCCCATGATGAGATTGTCTCGCGTCTGTTCGAAACCGTAGGTCGCCTTCTCGCCGGCGTGGAGCTCCTCGAAGAACTGCTCCATCTCCTGCTTTTCCTTCATTACCTCCGCGTCGGCGAGGGCGTCCTCGGCGTTGTCGACGAGTTCCTTCAGGCCGGATTCGTCGGTATAAGAGACATCGAACTTGCCGATAACGTTGTCCTGAATCTCGTGGTGGAGATAGTCGCCGTCGAGGAACTCGTCTTTGGTCGGTGACGGACCGCCGACGAGGATGCCGTCCATCTCGTGTCGTTTGGGGACGAACAGGTCGTTGCCCATCTCGGCGACCTCCTGATAGAAGTTGTCGATCGCCTCGAGGCGGAGTCGAGCGAATCGCTGGGCGGACTGACCACCTTTTCGCTGTTTGCCGGGGACCAGCGAGGAGGCGGACTTGACCGGTTCGATGCGTTTGCCTCGAAGCCAGCCGACGTTAGCCTCGCGCCGGTCGAGCACGATCAGGCCGTACAGGCCGTTGTCCGCGAGCATGTGCTCGAGCGGTTCGGTGAGAAAGTCAGAGTCACAGTGATAACGGAAAGATTCGACGGGTTGGGGCGGGCTCTCAAGGACTTTTGTGACCATCTCTGTCCTGCCGCCGCCGGAGTCGACGGCGCCCGAGAACAGGACGAGACCGTTGTCTGGCGGAAAGGTGTCGTAATATCGAAGCCGATCTTTGATGGACGTTAACGCGTCCTGAACGTTAGTCCGAGTCTGTTTTGACTTGATGTTGGCCGCTTCGGAGTGTTCCTGGGTGACGTGTGCGACGACGTCACTAATCTGGCGGTCGTCGGGAACGTAGATCGTAACGAGTTGAGTTCCCGACCCCTCGAAATTCTTGAGATCCTCGATAACCTTCCGGAATTCGTATTTCTTCCGGTCGGAGTGTTCCTGCTCGCCCTCCTGACTCATTGGTCGTACAAAGCACTGCTGCGGGTAAGTATTTGTTGACCTGTTCGAGCACGCGCGCAAAAGTGGCTCGCGGTCGGCGTGAACGCCAATTTTCTCCGGGATTGATCGAGAGTTGTGATCGAATTCGGTTCGGCCATTCCACTAACTGAGTTAAATTCCGGATCGATTATGGAAGGATATATGTCACGATTTAAGGTGTTCCCGCCACACTGTGGCGATATAATCAATATGTCCGACAAGACGGTATTCGCCATCGGGAGTGGAAAAGGCGGTGTTGGGAAGACGACGACGACGGTAAACCTCGGTACTGCATTGGCACAGACGGGCGAGCGCGTGGCGATCGTCGACACCGACCTGGGAATGGCAAACCTCGCGGGGTTCGTCAGCTTGAGTACGGATTCGACCACCCTACACGACGTGCTTGCCGGAAACGCCTCGGTCGCGGACGCGACGTATCCGTTGACGGACAATATTGTGGCCGTCCCGAGCGGAACTGGACTCGAGGAGTACGCCGAGACCTCGCCCGAGGGACTCCGGGAGGTCGTCGACGAACTGCGCGACGAATTTTCGTACGTCTTCCTTGATGTCGGCGCTGGCGTCAGCCACGAAACCGTTCTCCCGCTCGGACTCGCAGATGCCGTCTTGCTCGTCTCGACGCCGGAACCCGCGTCGGTCCACGATACCAAAAAGACCCTCGAGTTGACCGATCACGCCAAGGGGAAAGCCGGCGGATTGATCGTTACTCGGACCCGCTCGGAGAGCAACGTTTCCCCCGAGGACATCGCCTCCCGGCTCGACATTCCGCTGGTCGGTGCGATCCCGGACGACACCGCAGTCCGTGAAAGCGTCTACGCCGGGACGCCTCTCGTCGTGTACGACAGCCAGCGTCCCGCCGCAGTCGCGTACAAACAACTGGCAGCCGAATTTTCTGAGATCGTCTCGGGTATGGCTACCGCGGACGGGTCGGACGGTCCCAGCGGTGAACCAGCTATCGCCGGAAGAACCGGCGGTGAAGCGTCCGGTTCGTCGGATTCATCCGTGGACGGCTCGGCTTCCGCTGAAGACCGCCCGGAGGGTATCACGGAAGCCGAGACCGATTCCTGATCGACGACTGGTTTGGGCACGACCCGGTGCTCCGTCTTCCACTACCGCGAAAGATTTTGTGGGCAATCCGGCTGTTTTTCCCACCATCACGAATTTCGTCCGGGTAGCTCCTTGCTACCACGACGACCTTCGACTCTTTCGGGCGCACGGACTCTCTGTGGCTGATCGACGAGCGCGGATTTGGGTGAGTACTGACCCGATAAATCGGCACCTGAATAGTTGCACGACGTACTACCACGGCTTCTGAACGGTTATTCGCGGCCAACTGCCCGATAGCGAGGGGTTACAGGAAAGATTTCCGGATAGCAACCCATTCCGGAAAGAATGATATGATTACTAATCAGGGGTGGTCTGGAGTGGGTGAATATGGAGCGAAGAAAGATCCTCCTCGGCAGTGGTGCCGTGTTCGCAACCGCACTCGCGGGTTGTTCAGACAGTACAAGTGAAGAGAATGGCGGTGATGACGACGGCGGTGACGGTAGTGGAGATGACGGCGACAATGGTATCGACGATAGTAATGGAAACGAAAGCGACGACGATTCCGACGACGAGGAATCGGACGAAGTCCCCGGATTCGATAAAGATAAGATCGATCTCGGTCACACGGACGTGAAAGTCGACGACATCAAACGCGACGGCTATCACGTCGATGTCGAGGTAACGCTCGAGGACACGCTGAGCCAGGACGAACTCTACGCGGTCGTCGAGGAGCTCGGCATCGTCGCCGCGGAGGCGATCGACGATCCGGAAACGTTCGTGGAATCGATCGAGACGATCGAGTTTACGATCTTCAACACGGACGGCGATACGGTGTTGAGCTTCTACATTGATGTCGCGTGGGCAGTCGCGTTCATCGAGAACAACATGTCCGAAGAAGAGTTCAAACACAAAGCTCTCGCAACCGCGTAGTCGGACACTGACTTTTTTCGGAGACGGCGCTCGCACCAGTGGCTACAGTGAGTCGCGTTCGAACCATGATCCGATTGGTGCCTACAGCGTCTTTCGAATGTACGAGTCAATTTCGGTTACCGACTCCGGATCGAAGGTCCAAAAGCCCTCCCACGAGCGGGGACTCGTTTCGATAGCGACCAGTGCCGAATGGGTGCCAGCGGGTTCTTCGGGGGTGTACACGACGAACCACGATTCGCGGTTGACCACGGCAAGGGATAGCTTCGAACGGTCGGCGGTTTCGATAAACTACTTCAGACTCACGGGTTGCGTTCGAAACGAGTAGGTTTCTGGATGATAAGCGCTCGCCCTCGAGAGACCGTCGTGTTTCTCTCGAAGCTCACGAATGAAGCCGCTCGCGAGAACTTTGGTTCTCGTCGACTTGAGCTTCGTAGGAGCAATTCGTTCGATTCAGGATCAACGGCAGCGTACAACCAGAACTGTTCGTCGTCGAGTCGGATCACCGCCTCGTCAACCGCGATGTGATCCGGACTCCGACCGGATTCCGGTTGTAGATCGGCCTTGTAAATCCAGTTGTGAACGGTCGATCGGGCCCGATCAACACCAAATACCTCGAGGACTCGAACAGTATTCGAAAGCGAAAGTCCAGCAAGGTGGAGCTGAATACTGAACTTCATCAACAGTCGCGGTGTTGCTTTCCGCTCCACAAAATCCGAGTCTATCTGGCCGATAATTCCCGTGAAGTGTGCGTTTTCGGACATAAATCACTCAGAAAACGCCACGACTCACTCCTTGAACCTCATCTGAACACCACCGGACGAATCGCGGAGACAACCCGGAAACACCATCATCCCGGTTTGTTAAGAGTTCTCTGACATCCTCACCTTTCAGTGTACTCTCGAGAACGTATTTCGACCCATAGGAAGGATACAACAGGGGAGGAAAACCTCAACGACCGGACTCGTGACATTCTTCTCGGATGATTTCTTAAGTGTCATCGCAACATATTTAATAGAAAAATTATATCATTTCAAACATGGACGATATATTACTCGGGATACTCGGCTTTCAAATTTCGATAGTCGCTGGAATCGATCTGCTGCTCCGGGAAATTGGCCCTACCCCCGAGGGAGCGGGCTACATCTTGATTTGGGTGGGTGTACTGATCACGATCGTCGCTGTTGGTCTCAATTACGTTTCATCTGACTAACTGGTTGTGTTCTGAAATCACATGTAACACGGTGAACAACACCGAACTGGCTTGGAGTACACGCCACGGGACGCTTGAGCCTGGGGAGGCAGGCGACAGCGCAATCGAATACATTAGCTTCACCGAATGCACGGACGCTTCGCCGGTCGAGGGCAGCTGCCAAATATTCTGATAACTGTGGAGGGTCTACTCGAATCATTGAGATTGAAGCGGACATCGAATGGGGGATTCGTACAACTTGGTCCGGCTGGGTTCCTGATGTAGAACAAGACGTTTGGCTACCATACGATCTCGGCTGTGGTGGCTTCCCTCACTAATAATCACTATGCGAGAGACACCATTCCACCGTCCCGGACCGGTTCCGCGAGGGAAGCCTCCGCCGCCACCGCTATCGGACCGGTCTCGCGGAGAGATTGCGACGCCCGTTTTTCACATCGAGCGCGGAGCGGCGACGCCGAGTACGGACAGCGCGTTCGCGACGGTGTGTCGCGACGCGGCGACGAGCGCGAGTCGCGCCTCGCGAACCTCGGGGTCGACGTCGTCGGCGAGGACCGGGCACTCGCGGTAGAACGTGTTGAACGCGTCCGCGAATTCGCGGGTGTACGTCGCCACCTGATGTGGCTGGAGGTCTTCGGCCGCCTCGTCGATAACCGAGGGGAACCGTCCGATCGTCTCGAGGAGGTTCCGTTCGGCCTCGGTCTCGAGAAGATCCGCGTCCGCAGCCGCCGACAGGTTTTCGACGGCCGCGTCGGCGTCGTCCGCAGCGTCGCTCTCTTCGAGGATCCCACAACAGCGCGCGTGGACGTACTGGACGTACGGCGCGGACTGGGCCTCGAAATCGAGTGCTTGCTCCCACTCGAAAGTAATCGCCTTCGTCGGCTGTTTCGAGACGATATCGTACCGGACCGCGCCGATGCCGACCTGGTGGGCGATGCGCTCGATGTCCTCGTCGTCTAAATCGTCGTCGCGGATGCGGTCGTCGAGACGTGTTTCGACTTCGTCGCGTGCGCGCGAAATTGCCTCGTCGAGGAGGTCGTCGAGGTCGACGCCCGTTCCACGGCGGGTCGACATCTTCCCCTCGGGGAGGTTGACGTAGGAGTAAAGCACCTGCCGAAGGCCGTCCGTGTCGTTGCCAAGTAACTCGAGCGTCGTTCGAATCTGTTTGGCCTGCAGTTTGTGATCCTCGCCCAGCACCGTGACGGCGCGGTCGTAGTTGTCGAGTTTCCATTCGTGGTGGGCCAGATCCCGGGTCGGATACAGCGAGGTGCCATCGGAGCGCAAGAAGACGAGGTTCTTGTCGATGCCTTGCTCCTCGAGCTCGAGTTGCCAGGCATCTTCCTCGTAGACCGCGCCGTCGAGTTCCTTGAGTCGCGAGACGACGTCGTCGGTCGAGCCATCCTTCATGAACCGCGTTTCCTTGACGAACTCGTCGAACTCGGCTGGGAGTCTGGCGAGACACGTCTTCATCCCCGAGAGCACCTGATCGACGACCTCGGTAACGCGCTCGTAGGCCTCCTCGTCGCCGGCCTCGAGGCCCTGCATGATCGACTCGATTTCGGCTTCGGCTTCCTCGACCTCGGCCTCCGAGGCGTCCTCGAGATAGGCGTTGCCCTTGCGGTAGTATCGAACCAGATCGTACTCGATGCGGTCGCGTTCGGGCTCGTCCTCGAGGTCCGCCTCGTCGAAGGTCTCGTAGGCCCACGTGAAGACGGCCATCTGCCGTCCCGCGTCGTTGACGTAGTAGTGGCGGTCGACATCGTAGCCAGCCGTATCGAGGAGGTTCGAGACGGCGTCGCCGATGATCGGATTCCGGGCGCGGCCGACGTGGACCGGCCCTGTCGGGTTCGCGCTCGTGTGCTCGACGACGACGGATTCGTCCCGATCCTCGAGGTGGCCGTAGCGCTCGTCGGTGGCCCGCTGTAAGGTCGCCTTGAAGTAGGCGTCGCTGGGCAGAAAGTTGAGATACGGACCCTGCGTTTCGACTCGAGCGACGTACTCGAGTTCGTCGGTATAGATTTCGTCCGCGAGTTGCTGGGCGACCTGGGGCGGCGGCGCGCCTGCTTCGCTCGCCAGTCGGAAGGCGACGCTCGAGGCGATCACGCTGTCGACGTCTTCGGGCGGCTCTTCGATCCCGAGGTCCCCGGTCGGGTACTCGAGGGCCGAGAGCGCCCCCTCGAGGGCGCCTTCGACCGATTCGCGTAGGGCTAGGAACATACCGACCCGTATTCAGGGCTCGAGTAAAGGGATGTCGGGTTCGAACGATACCGGGTCGTGGCTCGCGGACCGAACTATTCGGGTTCGCAACGATTGGATTCGATTCGGTGAAAAGTGTCGTGTCGAACGATCCGTCCGTCTTTCGCCTCGAACCGTTCAAATACCCAAAATACCTTCGTCCTCGTCTTCGTCGCCCCCATCGCCGTTTTCGCTGTCCTCAGACTCGTTTCCGTTTTCGTCGCCGCCTTCGGGTGCAACGTCGGAAACGCTCTCCATGAGCGAGATGACGTTCGGTTCCTCTTCGTCCCGGAGTTCGTTTGGATACACGCCGACGGTCACGAGGAGGTCGTCGTCGGTTTCGACCGCTTCGCTGATGTGTATCGAAACCTCGACGCTCGAGCCGTCGTAGGTCGCGTCGGCGGTGAATCTGGTCTGGGTCGTCTCTTGATCGAGGATTGTCACTGTTTCCTCTCCCTGCGGAGTGACGTTCTCCATCCCGTCGTAGTTGTCTTCGATTTCTGCGACGAACTCTCCGGCCGACATATCCTCGACGGGATTGAACTGCTGGCCGAGGATGCTAACCTGAGGCGTCGAAACGACGAGGAAGACGCCGCCGTCGTCCAGCGTGAGCGGCCCGACCGACACCGATTTCTCGTGTTCAGTGACGTAGTTCGTCACGCTCACTTCCTCCGAGGTGATTACGAGATCAACCGACTCCTCGAGGGTGTCTTCGACGACCGCGCTCTGTTCGTATCCGGTCTCCTCGCGTGCAGACTCGTCGACGCTCGCGGGTGACGCTTCGTGTTCGTCCATTCCGATCGTCCCGAGACAACCGGCGACGCTCGATATCCCGAGGACGGTCGCGCCGGCGAGCAGGCTTCGACGATTCATACGTGAGAATTACTGTCCGGTTTATAAGTGTTTGTTGGATACGTGAGAGACTGTCGCCGGCCTAACAGCTCTTTGGTCGACGTCTACGCCCGCTGTGGATCATGGGGACGTCCCAGACTCCGGTCCGGCTACGAGATTTTAAGACCGCTTCCGGTCAACGGGACGACGATATCGTCATCGTCTCCGAGTATCCCCAATTTTCGGTATCGAGAAACCGCCGCCGGCGCGATCGCGCTGGTCGGTTCAACGTAGAAACCGCTTCGATGGAGCCGATTCAGCGCGGTTTCGATCGGCTCGTTCTCAAGCGCGATTGCATCTCCGCCGCTCGCTTCGATCGCCTCTACGAGTTCGTCTTCGCGGGCCGGCTCGGCGATCTGGATTCCGTCGGCGACCGTCGCCTGAGGTTCGTCGACGGCGCTCGGAACGCCCGCACTCGTTTCCCCCTCGAGGCGTCGAACGACCGGCGCGTGGCTCGTCGCCTGAACGCCGAGCAGACGCGGGATGTCGTCGGTGATCCCCGTTTCCTCGAGGCGGGAAAAGCCTCGGTAGGCCCCGAGAAAGAGCGTGCCGTGGCCGATCGGGAGGACGACAGCGTCCGGGACGGTCCACCCGCGCTGGGCCGCGAGTTCGAACGCGAACGTCATCGTCCCCGCGTAAAACGCCGGGTTCCACGCGTGGCTCGCGTACCATCCCGTTTCCCCGTCTTCTACGGCCTCAAGGCATGCGGTCGTCACGTCAGCGCGCGTCCCCTCGACCTGCACGGGACGAGCGCCGACGCGTTCGATGGCCCGTAGCTTGGATCGTTTGACGTCCGCCGGAACGTAGATGTCCGCCTCGAGTCCGGCGCGAGCGGCGTAGGTGGCGATCGCCGCACCCGCGTTCCCCGACGAGTCTTCGATCACCTTCTCGACGCCGAGTTCGACGGCTCGAGAGAGCGTCGTCGTCGCGCCGCGGTCCTTGAACGACCCCGTGGGAAAGACGTACTCGAGCTTGAACGACGCGTCCCACCGGGGAGCGTCGACGAGCGGTGTGGCTCCTTCATGAAGCGAGACGTGTTTCTCGATCGGAAGGAGATCTGCGAACGCCCAGAGGTCGTTCCTCGGTTCCTCGAGGCTCAACTCCCTCGGCACGTCCTCCGTCTCCTCGAGCGGCCCGCCTTCCAGAAACTCGAGAGCACGTCCACAGGAACAGCGCCAGGGTTCGTCGGGACTCGCGTCGTAGACGGTGTCACACGCGGGACAGACGAGATCGGCTGGCATCGTCAGAAGGAGTCGACGTCGGTTCCGACCGAGCAGACGTACTCTCCGGTCGCGACCTGCGGGAGCCGCCGCGTTCGCCAGAGGACGCCGTCGCTGTCGGCCGTTACCTCGGCTTTCGTCTCGCCGAAGACGCTCGTCACCTCGAACAGCGTTTCGCCCGAACGAACCTGCTGGCCGAGTTCTTTCTGGATCGTGACGAGCCCGCCGACGGGCGAGCCGTACTGCTCGAAGCTGCTCGCGCGAATCTGTCGGTTCAGGTCGTAGCTTTCCGGGAGAAAGTCGTAGTACCGAAGGACGTTGAACACGCCCTCGGCCCCTTTCTGAATGCTGGTTTCGTCCCAGCCGACGCAGCCGCCGAGTTCCGGATCGACGGTCGGAATCCCTTTATCGGGTGCTGCTCGTGCGAGCTGTCCGTCCGGCCCCTTCTGGTCGAGCACGTAGCCGCAGCCGAACGCCTTCGCGAGTTCGAGACAGTCGTCGTGTAGGCGGTGGCGTTTCCCACAGCGGACCCGAACCTCGTCGATCATCCGACTCGTCGATCCCTGGTGGAGGTCAAGGATCAGATCCGCCTTCCGTGCCACCTCGAAGACTGCGTGGGCGATCCGCTCGCTCGAGGTGCCGTTTTCCGAGCCGGGAAAGGCCCGATTCATCTTCGTATCGTCGATCGGATTTCGATGTTCGGCGACCTGAAACGCGTGATAGTTAACGATTCCGACGATGAGAATCGTCCCTGCAATTTCGGCGGGATCGAGCCGAGGAACGACTCGCGTAAGCACGCCGACACCGTTCAACTCGTCACCGTCGCTCGCCGCCTGCAGGTACAGCGTTTTCCCGGGCTCCGCGCCGTTTACCACGGCGACGGGTAATCCGAACGGGCTGCCGTCTCTCGTCTCTCCGATCTCGAGACGGCCCGTGGCGATCTCGCCGGGCCCCGCGCTTGCGGTTCCGAGCGTCGTCGTCATATCACCGACGACGAGAGCGCTCGCCTTTACTGGTTCGGTCTTCCGGTCTCCGATCGCGCGGTTCTCCGGTTCGGCGCCACCGCTGACGACCGGAACTGTCGCTAGCAAAGAACTTCTCTCTCGAGCAGACGACCACCGCTCGCTTCGTCCGGAGTGACGGAAAATCAGCCCCTTCCGCTCCGATATCGACGGAAGTGTTATCGCCAAAAAGCCTATCGGAACGTTCGATCGCCGAATTCGTCGTCCGCTGCGTCGTCGTCATCGCTGTTGCCGGAGAGACGCGGTGTGAAGCCGCCGGTTAGGATGACCGCGACGACGATCAGCGTCGAGGAGAGAACCACGTAGTCATCACCGGGGTTGTATCCGGCGAGGTCCGATCCCGTCGAGACGACGAAGATCGTGACGAAAAAGACGACCGTTGCGAGCAACACCATGACGGCGATTCCGATGACGATCATCAACAGCGACGAGAGATACTTGACGAGTGACATACTCGCGATTCACAGTAGGCGTATGTAGTGATTTCGTCTTCGAACACGCTCGGCGCGGGCCGACGATCCCGTGGCAAGAATATCGCTCCTCGAGTTCCCTCAAGCCAATTCGGGCGAGTTCGACATCGAACACCGAAAACAAATTCGGGAATTAGGAAACTATGTATTGGATACGAGAAGGAACTGGTGCGAGTAGTAATACAACGTCTAACCGAGGACAGGAGGAGGCTACCGACGACAGGGGCAGGCTACCGACGACAGGGGAGGTTACCAACGTGCAAGGAAGACTCACTGAATCACGGCCTCGGAGGATCCGTTCGAGACGGGTGACTCTTTCGAGACGGATGGCGCCGACTGCGACACACTGGGAACCCGTTTTGGACAACCAGAACCACCACAGCGTCGGTCCACCCGGAGCGTTGCTGATAGACGGCTATCCTAACGTCGAGAAAATAGCTCTGTTCCCGTTGAATGGCTCAATCTGTGACGGCTGTCAGCGGTTGTACCGGTGACAGAGCACGCCTTATCGCTGATAAAAATTCCCAAAATAGAAATATTACTTGGTTCGTATCGAAGACTTCGTTAGCAGATTAGAAAATCTTAATAAGCGAAAGTAGCAATACCCTCATGATGACTAGGTCTAATCAAGACTGGTGGCCGGAGAAGTTGAACCTGAAGCTCCTCGACCAGAACGCTCGTGACGACGACCCGATGGGCGAGGACTTCGATTACGCCGAGGAGTTCGAAAAACTCGATCTCGAGGAAGTGAAGGCGGACATCGAAGACGTGCTGACGACGTCTCAGGAGTGGTGGCCGGCGGACTACGGCCACTACGGGCCGTTGATGATTCGAATGGCCTGGCACAGCGCAGGTACCTACCGTACCACCGACGGCCGCGGCGGTGCCTCCGGCGGCCGACAGCGCTTTGCGCCACTCAACAGTTGGCCGGACAACGTCAACCTTGACAAGGCGCGTCGCCTGCTCTGGCCGGTCAAGCAAAAGTACGGCCGCAAACTCTCGTGGGCCGACCTGATCGTCCTGACCGGGAACGTCGCCCTCGAGTCGATGGGATTCGAGACGTTCGGCTTCGCCGGCGGACGCGAAGACGCCTACGCGCCCGACGAGGCCGTCTACTGGGGTCCCGAGGACGAGTGGCTCGGATCTGAGCGCCACGACGACGATGGTACTCTCGAGGAACCGCTCGGGGCCGACCACATGGGCCTGATCTACGTGAACCCCGAAGGCCCCAACGGCGAACCCGATCCGGAGAAGGCCGCGGACTACATCCGCCAGACGTTCGATCGCATGGCGATGAACGACGAGGAAACGGTCGCGCTCATCGCTGGCGGACACACGTTCGGGAAAACCCACGGTGCCGCCCCCGACGATAACCTCGGCGCACAGCCCGAAGAGGCCCCTATCGATTTGCAGGGCCTCGGCTGGGAGAACGAACACGGCACCGGCAAGGGCAACGACACGATCACCAGCGGCCTCGAGGGCGCGTGGACCGACGCGCCGATCTCGTGGGACAGCGGCTTCCTCGACAACCTGTTCGAGTACGAGTGGGAACTCGAGCAGAGCCCCGCCGGTGCACACCAGTGGCGACCGAAGGACGAGTCTGCCGACGACGACGTGCCGGACGCCCACGAGCCGTCGGAATCGCACCCGCCGATGATGCTCACGACGGACCTCGCGCTGAAGGAGGATCCGGACTACCGAGAGATCTCACAGCGGTTCCGGGAGGATCCGGCGGCGTTCCAGGAAGCCTTCGCGAAGGCGTGGTACAAGCTGATCCACCGCGACATGGGCCCGCCGATCCGGTTCCTCGGTCCCGAGGTTCCGGACGAAGAGATGCTGTGGCAGGATCCCCTTCCCGACGTCGACCACGACGTGATCGGGGACGAGGAGGTCGCCGAGCTCAAGGAAACGATCCTTGGTACGGATCTGTCCACCTCCCAACTGGTTAAGACCGCCTGGGCGGCGGCCTCGACCTACCGCGACAGCGACAAGCGCGGCGGAGCGAACGGTGCCCGCCTTCGCCTCGAGCCCCAGAGAAACTGGGACGTGAACGATCCGGAGGAACTGGAGACGGTGCTCGAGACGCTTGAAGGGGTTCAGGAGGACTTCAACAGTTCGCGCTCCGACGGGACAAGGGTCTCGCTGGCCGACCTCATCGTGCTGGGTGGCGCTGCAGCCGTGGAGGATGCAGCAGCAGATGCCGGCTACGACGTGACCGTTCCGTTCGAACCCGGCCGAACCGACGCCTCGCAGGCACAGACCGACGTCGAGTCCTTCGAGGCGCTCAAACCCGAAGCGGACGGATTCCGCAACTACCGCAGTGACGAGGCCGATCGTCCGACGGAAGAACTGCTGGTGGACAAGGCGGAACTCCTGAATCTGACGCCCGACGAGACGACGGTTCTGGTCGGCGGCATGCGCGCGCTGGACGCGAACTATCAGAACTCAGACCTCGGCGTCTTCACCGACCAGCCCGAGACGCTGACCAACGATTTCTTCGTAAACCTGCTCGACAACGACACGGAGGTAGAAGCGTCCTCGGAATCCGAAGAGGTCTTCGAGGTTCGCGACCGCGAAACGGGCGACCTAAAATGGGAGGCGAGTCGCGTGGACCTCGTCTTCGGTTCGAACTCCCGACTTCGAGCCATCGCGGAAGTCTACGGAACCGACGACGCCGAGGAGAAGTTCGTACACGACTTCGTCGACGCGTGGGAGAAAGTGATGAAGCTCGATCGGTTCGACCTCGAGTAATCGCACTCGAGCGCTTTCGATTCGGTGACCGCGGACGCGTTTCGATCGAGTGTAGCCGCGGTCCATCACCCGGTTTCACAATCGTGTCGTGACGACGTCTCGAACGATGCGACACCTTCGTTTTCAGGACGGTCCGTGATCGTTCCGGCCCGCTCTCGTACACCGCAGTTAGCAGTCGATATTTAGGTCTCAGACCGCCTAGGAACAGGTATGGTCACCACACTCTCGGCGGAGCGACTCGCGGAGCTACAGGACGACGGCGAGGCGTACACGCTCGTCGATACGCGCCCCGAAGAGAGCTTCGAGTCGTGGCACGTCGCCGACGCGATCAACTTTCCCTTCGGCCCCGAGGAGAAACTCGACGGCCGCCTCGAGGAACTCGAAGAACACCTCGAGGGCACCGGTCGCGTTCTCACCATCTGCGCGAAGGGGATCTCCTCGGCTAACCTCGCGACTCAACTCGAGTCCGCGACCGACGAGTACGATGTCGCGGCCGTCGAGGGCGGGATGAAAGGCTGGAGTCGGGTCTACGATCGGGCGGAGATCAACGTCGGCGACTCCGTCGAACTCGTCCAGATTCAACGACGGGCGAAGGGGTGTCTCTCCTACGTCGTCGGTTGTCCCGAAACCGGCGAGGCGCTGGTGGTCGACCCCACCGCGGACACCGACGAGTTCGCCGTCGCCGCCGAAGAAGCCGGACTCTCGATCGTCGGCGTCCTCGATACGCACGTCCACGCCGACCACGTGTCGGGTGGGCGCGACCTTGCAGACAGGCTCGAGGTCCCCTACTACCTCGGCGAGCGGGCGGCCGAACGCGGCGTCGAAATTTCCTACACGTCCCTCGAGCGAAACGAGGTCCTCGAGGTCGGCATGCTCGAGCTGAAGGCCCTCGAGACGCCAGGTCACACCAGCGAGATGATTTCGGTACTGGTCGACGACCGGGCCCTGCTGACCGCCGACACCCTCCACGTCGATTCGACGGGCCGGACGGAACTCGAGTTCAACGAGGACGAGGGCGAGAAAGGAGCACGGATGCTCTATGAAACCCTGCACCGAACCGTGCTCGCCGAACCCGAGTCGATCGTCGTCTGTCCGGGCCACGTCACCGTCACCGCCGATGGCGAGTTCGCCCACGGCGCACCCGGCGAGCCGATCGAGACGACGGTCCAGGATGCCAGGACCGGGATCGACATCCTCGAACTCGAGGAAGAGGAGTTCGTCGAGCGGATGGCCGATGCGGGCGAAAAGCCCTCGAACTACGAGGAGATCATCGACCGAAATCGCGGCGCGCTCGGAGAGGAACTGGATTCGGAGGATCGAGTCGAACTCGAGTTGGGGCCGAACAACTGTTCGGCCTAACGGTGTCAAGTGTGGGCGATGATTCCGCCGGGGGACGGTCCGGTCGTGGGCATCGTCCAAACCCTCGAGAAGCAGAGGGATGCCTCGAGCTTCGGGGCTTTGTCGCTTCTCGTGACGAAGTTGGGCGTCCGAGTGACCGATGAAGGGCCGTCGCTCCACCCCGAATGCTCCCGGCGTGCGGTCCCGATTATCGCGGTCGTTCAGGTCGTTCCGACGCACCACAACACCCCTTCCTGCAGGAGCCGAATTAGCGACGATTTGCTCGAGTAGTGAGGATCGCTCGAGTAGCCCTCGAGGCGCGAGCCGTCGTCTGTACGCCAGATGCCGGTATAATTGACAGTAGCTCTGTTTCTTTATTTGATTTTGTGGTGAACCACGCGATCAGTACAGACGACAACGCGATACAATAACGTCCTGCCTCTACTATTCTCACGGTAGAACGGCTAGGACCCTATTATTGTGCATAAATATGGCGGCATGAAAGGTTTAATAACCTCGTTGTAGCCAGATGAGTTTGATGGTACGAGAGACAACACGGCGGCGAGCTATCCAGATAACCGGCGGAGCACTTCTGATCGGCATTAGCAGTCTGCCTGCAAGTGCACAAGAAGACGACGAGGCGCTCGAGCCAGATACGCGGATCGTGTTCGAAGGGCTGACTGAGGGTTGGCTCGGCGTCGAACCCGAAGAGATTGCAGACGAAGATAATCCGACGCTCACGCTCCAAGACGGTGAATCGTACGAGATTGGCTGGGAAGAAGGCGACGGCCAGGAACACAACATCGAACTCGTCGACGAGGACGACGAAGTCGTCGAAGACTACGAGACCGAAGAAGCAACCGAAGGTGGCGACGAGCAATTCATCGAGTTCGACGCAACCGACGAAATAGTCGAGTACGTCTGTCGGCTTCACCCGGAGACGATGCGTGGCGAAATCGAGATCGAGTAACCGTCGTGCTTGACACGGACCTCCCCAATTTTTGAGAGAACATCCGTTGCTACCCACGCAGGTGCACCTATCGGCTGTACGTGTCTAACCGAACGATCGACCCGTTCGCTGTTTCGAAGAAATCCGCGAACTCGAATAGCTCCGTCTCGCCCTCGAGCACCCGCCCTCGAGCGGCGACCTGATCACCTTCATCCCCGACGACAACAGCGTCGAGTTCGTGGCTCGTGTCGGGATTCGGCCGTTCCTCGCGCATGAATTCGACGAACGCCTCGCGGCCGTCGAAGGTCCGATCCGGCCGTCGCTGGACGAACGCCGGGTCGAGGATACCCTCGAGCGTCTCGTACTCGTGGTCGTCGAGCGCGTCGTAGTATCGTCTTACGAGGAGGTCGCCGTCCATATCTGAACGGGTTCGATCCCACGGGTAAAAAGTGCGGGCGTCTTGGAGGAGCAGACGTCTCGCAAGCGCGTTCGAAAACCAGTCAATAGCTGGACAAAAACCTCGTTCAGCGAACGGTTTTCACCAATGGCGTGGTGGTGTCTCGCATGGCTACCGATTCAGACGACCTGTACGAAGTTTCCTCGCTCGAGATCCTCGAGGAAGAGGGGCGAACGCTGGTCTCCCGCGGCGGAACGGCGCTCGCCGTCTTCGCCCACGAGGGCGAGATACGCGCGGTCGACAACCGTTGTCCGCACATGGGATTTCCGCTCGCGGAGGGCACCGTCGAGGACGGCATCCTCACCTGTCACTGGCACCACGCGCGGTTCGAACTCTCCTGTGGCGACACGTTCGATCCGTGGGCCGACGATGTCCAGACGTATCCCGTCGAGATTCGGGACGGGACGGTCTACGTCGATCCCACGCCGGAGCGCGCGAAACCGCCCGCGGAGCACTGGGCCGACCGCCTCGAGACTGGCCTCGAGGAGAACCTTCGACTCGTGATCGCCAAGTCGACGATCGGACTACTGAATGCGGGCGTGGACTACCGTTCACCCGTCGAAACGACCCTCGACTTTGGAACCCACTATCGCGAGTCGGGGTGGAGCTCCGGGTTGACTATTCTCGGTTGCATGGCTAACGTGATGGACAACCTCGAACCCGAGGATCGAAAGCGAGCGCTGTACACCGGCGCTCGCCACGTCGCGAGCGACTGCGACGGCGAGCCGCCGACCGTTTCCCAACCCGCGTTCTCGACGACCGACGTCTCCCTCGAGCGGCTGAAATCCTGGTTCCGCGAGTGCATCGAGGTTCGAGATACCGACGGGGCGGAGCGCTGTCTTCGCACGGCGATCGAAGCCGGACACGACGAAGCGGCGGTCGCGGAACTGGTCTTTGCGGCCGCGACGGACCACCCCTACCTCTCGACCGGCCACGTCCTCGACTTCGCGAACAAGGCCTTCGAGAGCCTCGAGCACGTCGGCTGGGAGCGCGCGCCGACGACGCTCGCGAGCCTTGTCGAACCGCTCGCGACCGCCTCCCGAAGCGACGAACGGTCTGCGTGGCGACAGCCGGTCGATCTCGTGGCGCTCCTCGAGGACGTCTACGGCGGCGACGTGACCGACACGAGCGGGCTCGAGCGACTCCTCGAGGAGGGCGAGGATGCGACGGCCGGTCGCAATGGCGGTAATAGCGGTGATGGCGGCGATTGGGAATCTCCCTCCGGCTTCCAGGAAATATTACTCTCGGACGACCCCGAGGCGATCGTCTCGAGTCTTGCAGACGCGATACGCGCGGGGGCGAGCACCGAAGCGCTCGCCGAGGAGACGGCGCGGGCCGCGGCGACTCGAGTCGCCCAATTCGGTACGGCCAACGAGTTCTCCGACTGGAACACCGTCCACCACACGTTCACCTACGCGAACGCCGTCCACCAATCGACGCGCCGAACCGACGCAATCGAACTCTATCGGGGCGTCTTCGACGTCGCGCTCAACGTCTACCTCGATCGCTTCCTCAACACGCCGCCCGCACCCGTTCCGTCACCCGCCGACAACGAGACGGGCCGCGATCCGGACACGGTCCTCGAGGACCTCCTCGAGACGTTCGACGCCGAAGGCGAGGTGAACCGCGCAGGTCGTCTCGTCGCCGAGTTCGTCGGTTGTGACGGCGACGTGGTTGAATTAAAGCGAACGCTGGGCCATGCCCTATTGCGCGAAGACGCCGGATTTCACACGCTCCAGAACCTCGAGGCCGCGTTTCGGCAGTTCGAATTGGCTCGAGAACGGAACGGAGACGGGGACGGCGACGAGGTCCGGCAGTGGGTGCCACTGATTGCGACGGCTCGATATTTGGCCGCGCACTTCCCGACCCGTCGGGAGGCCGAACAGACGTTTACCATCGCCGCGCGACTGAACCGCGGCGAGACGATCCACGAGGCGTAGTCGCCCCGAGCGTGAGGGGGGTTCCTGTCTCGATTTTCGCCCGCGAGACTTGGCGATTTCAGGCACGCTCCTTATCGAAGTCCGGTGATAACTCGCTCGCGATGGCCGACCGAAACCTCGTAATCATCCTCGTTACTGCTACCGTCTTCGTGGGGTTGGTGGCGGGATGGGTAGCCGGTGCCTTCGGAGAGGGAATGGTCGGCGGCACGGAAACCTTCGGCTTCGCCGCCGGCGCGTTCCTCCTCGTCGTCGTTCTCACCTTCGCCTGGTTCATCGTCACAGACAGCTTCGGCGAACCGGACTGACTCGAGTCACACGCCTTTTCTCTCACCCCGTCGAAAGACGAGTGTGGAGTGTCACGTCTACTACGAAGGCGACGACGATCCGAAGAAGTGCACCGCCCGTCGCCTCGAGAAGTTCGACCGAGCAATCCTCCATCGGTCGATGCGACAGGTACCCTACGGGGTCGTTCTCAACCCCCACGCCGAGCAGGCGCTCTCGCCGGCGGACGCCGCCGACGGACTTCGGACGCTCGTCGCACTGGACTGTTCGTGGGAGTCCGCCGAGGAAGCGTCGTTCGCGATGAACGGCGTCCACCGCGCGCTCCCGTTTCTCGTCGCCGCCAATCCCGTGAACTACGGCAACCCGTTCCAGCTGACGACGGTCGAAGCGCTCGCGGGGGCGCTCCGTATCTTCGGCGAGGACCAAGCGGCCGAGGATCTCCTCGAGCCGTTCCGCTGGGGAGAGACGTTCCTGACGCTCAACGAGGAGCCCCTCGATCGGTACGCCGAGTGTGAGGACTCGAGCGACGTCGTCGCCGTGCAGGACGACTACCTGGCCGACGAGTGACTAGTTGCAAACGTTCGCTCTTCCCCCAACGAACCCCGCGAGACGTCCCTCGCGGGAACTCCCGTGAGTCCGGACCGCAGGCATTATATGCGCCACGGACAACCGACCTGTATGGCCAGTTTCGACGCTGCGGAAAAACGGATGCTCGAGAAGATGATCTGCATGCGCTGTAACGCTCGTAACTCGAAAGACGCGAACCGCTGTCGCAAGTGCGGGTACAAGAAGCTCCGACCGAAAGCCAAGGAAGCACGCGCAACATAATCGACGGCTCGGTTTTTCGTTGCGGTACAATCGGTTTTCGAGCGACGGGATCGTTCTCGAGCGTCAGAATTAGCCGCTGAGCGATCGCGCTACTCGTCTGGATACTTCGGCTCGCGCTTTTGGGCTCGCTCAAGGGCCGTCTCGACCACGTCAGTGACGTCGCCGTGAAAGATGCCGCCGTGTCCCGCGTACATGTGTTCGACGGAGTCGGGGAGCCGCGAGAGCAGTTCCTCGAGGCTCTCGATGAGCGTCTCTCGAGATTGGCCGGCCATGTCGGTTCGGCCGAAGCTCCCGTAGTCGAACGCGCCGTCGTCGTGGACGACCACGTCGCCGGAAAACAGCGTCGCTCCGGAGACGAACGAGACGTGGTCGTCGGCGTGACCGGGGGTGTAAACGACTTCGAAGGACTCGTCGCCGATCCGGACAGTATCGCCGTCATCGATCTCGTGCGTTCGAAGGGGGTGATCCGCGTACGCGTACACATCCGGATCGAACGCGTCGCAGACGGCCTCGAGTTGGGCGACGTGATCTCCGTGTTGGTGAGTCAGGACGATCGCGTCGATCGTTTCGCCGTCGAGGGACGTTCGGATCTCATCGACGACGCCGTCCCACGCGCCAGCGTCCACAAGTATCGTTTGATCGCCACGAACGAGAAACGCGTTACAGGTGAACGTCTCCGCATCTTCGGTGACGTGTTGAACCTCCATGGACGGGTTCTCGGTATCTGGTGATATAATACTGGCGTCGATAGTACCGAAATATGATGTTTTTGCCACCCATGGAACTTTTGATGCCCCGGGTCGTATGTACTACCGTATGGGATTCGGAAGCTACGACGAATCCGAACAGCAAGAGGTTGACGCCGATTTTGATGATGATGACGCGGTAGAGTCCGAACAGAGCCACCACGACGGCACGCTCGAGTTCGAAAACGGTGCCTCGAGCGACGAACTGCTCGATCGGCTCGAGGAGATCAAGGACGAAGACGACTCCTGATGAAGTCCGGGGCGCGGGCGCTGGGTATCGCCGAATCAGCCGCCGGTGAGCGAAGCACGCTCGCCGGCGCGGTCGTTCGGGCCGACCGAACCGTCGAGGAGTTCGCGTTCTCCTCGTGTACGGTCGGCGGAACGGACGCGACTGGTGCGGTCATTTCGCTTATCGACGAGTTCGATCGGCCGGACATCGATGACGTGATACTCGGTGCCATCGCCCCCGCGTGGTACAACATCGTCGACCTCTCACGTATCGCGAGAACAACTAATCGATCGGTTATCGCGGTGACGTTCGAAGACAGCGACGGCCTTGAAGACGGCCTCAGAGACGCTTTTTCTGGTGACCGGCTTGCACAGCGCCTCGAGCGCTATCGCTCTCTCCCTCCGAGACGGCCGGTGTTGGTCAACGGCGAGACGGTGTACGTCCGCGCCGTCGGGCTCGAGCATTCGAAGGCGGTAGAACTCGTTCGCGCGTTCACGCCCGATGGTGGTCGACCGGAGCCGATTCGGGTCGCTCGAGCGGCCGCGCGAGCGGGCCACGAGTATCGATTTGGCGACCGGTAGCGACTCGAGCCGTCTGTGACTCCATCGTAACCGATCGCTGGCGGGCCACGCAGTTGCGACCCGAAACACGTAGTACCGGGGCGTCCAAGCGACGACCATGGACGAGGAGCTGGACGGACTCGAGGTGACCGCCTGCGAACGATGCCCGAAACTGGTCGACTCGCGGAGTCAGATCGTCAACGGAACGGGCCCGGAAGACGCCGACATCTTGTTCGTCGGCGAAGGACCGGGAGCGAACGAGGACGAACAGGGAGAGCCCTTCGTCGGCCGGAGTGGCTCGGTGTTAGACGACACGTTGCTCGTGGTCGGCCTCGAGCGTGGAGACGTTCGGATTACTAACTGCGTTCGCTGTCGTCCGCCCGAGAACCGCGACCCGACAAAATCGGAACTCGAGAACTGTCGCGGCTACCTCGAGGCCGAAATCGACCGAATGGAACCGGACGTGATCGTCACGCTCGGAAAGGTCCCGAGCGAGCATTTGCTCGGTCGGTCCGTTTCGGTAACCTCCGCGGCGGGAACCGTCGAGGAGATCCGAGTTAACGGTACGTCTCGCCGGGTCGTCCTCTCCGTTCATCCGGCGGCGACGCTGTACGACCGAAGCCAGGAGGATACGTTTCGGGAAGCGCTGGAGACGGCCGCTGATCTCGCCGGCGTCGACGGAAGCTCGAGTAACCAGCGGCGATTAGACACTTTTTAACCGCTTACGGCCAGAAATATTAAGCTATACATCATATATTCTCTATAGTCCTCTGTTCGTGACATAGAAAACACTAAATGCGTTGCACATCAGTAGGAACTATGTCAGAACGTGTTCGAATGGGTACTAATCGACGAACATTCTTAACAGGCACCGGTGTCGCTGCAACCGTTGGACTCGCGGGTTGTATCGGGGATCTCGTTGGCAGTGACGACGACGACGTGATCGATATGGTCCTCAACCCGGCGGAGGGCGGTGTCGATATGTCCGAACAGTATGCGCAGTTTTTCCAGTACGTAGAGGACGAAGCCGATATTACAGTCGATTACAGCGAGGCCGAAAGCTACACCGCGACGGTTGCGGCCATCGAGAACGAACAGGCCGAACTGGCCGATATTTCGCCGACCGGCGTCGTCGCCGCTCCGGATTCGATGGACATCCTCGGAATGCGCATCCAACACGGTGCCGCAGTGTATTTCTCGACAATCGTGACGACGCCCGACAGTCCGATTGATGAACTCTCCGACATCGAAGAAGACCACGATGTTCATCTCGCCGACCAACTTTCGGTCAGTGGCGGACTCTACCCGCTTATGATGCTCCACGAAGGTGGGTTAGATGTTGGCGACGCACCCGACGGCTCACCGGAAGACTTCGAGGTTAGCTATTCCGATCACGACACAGCATTGAATCAACTGTTTGAACGGGAGGACGTCGTCGCAGCGGGGACCGGTGCGTTCGTTTCGTCCGAGTACCTCTCCGAGGACCAGATGTCCGACGATTTCATGGAACACTCCGCCGAAGTCGACAATCTCGACACGGGCGACGAAGAGTTGCAGTTGCTTGCTGTTTCTGATCCGATCCCCCGCGCACCGATTGTCGCACGGTCGAACTGGGACGACCCCGTCGTCGAAGAAATCGAAGAGGCCTTGTTGGAAGCAGAAGAAGAAGACTTAGTTGATGAAGATGCCGAGGATCCGCTCTGGTTCACTGGTGTCGAAGAAGCGACAATCGAGGATTACGAACCGATCGAAGACGCGATGGACACCCTTGATCTCGCGTTCGAAGACGTGGCTGACGAATAATCTCTCGTCACCGCACGTATCGACTCAGCACCGCTTGATGAAACGAAGACTCTGTATGCTCACAATAGATGAGTAGTATCGAAGTAAATAATCTCAGTAAACGATTTGGCGAAACGCAAGCGTTAGACGATGTCTCGTTTACGATACCTGATGGCGAGTTCGTCGTGGTGTTGGGAACTTCCGGATCTGGTAAATCTACCCTTCTCCGGTGTATGAACGGATTGACCCAGCCCACATCAGGGGAGATCGTCATCAACGGAACTGAGATCACTCAGCCGCACCCCGACACGGCGATGATCTTTCAACAACACAATATTATCGGACAGATGAGCGCCTACTCGAACGCACTCACCGGTTCGCTCAAACGCACTGGCCTGCTCAGTAGCATTCTCAAACGAAACGATACCGAAGACAAGTATCGCGCACTTGAGGCCCTCGAAACCGTCGGATTGCTCGACGAGGCTCAGCAAAGTGCACGCCGGATGAGTGGCGGTCAACAACAGCGAGTCGGAATCGCCCGTGCACTCGTCCAGGAACCCGAGACGTTACTGGCTGACGAACCCGTTGCGAGTCTGGATCCCGGCAGTGCCCAACAAGTGATGGAATACCTCCTGACAGCAACGGAAGAACACGGGCTAACGACGGCTATAAGCCTCCACCAGGTCAACCTCGCCCAGGAGTTCGGTCAACGCTTTATCGGGCTGAAACACGGCGAGCTCGTCTTCGATGGCTACAAAGACGAATTCGATCTCGATGTGATCGAACGGATCTATGAAGACGTTAACATCGATCAACTGACTGGCCTCGGCGCTCATCGGGAAGACGAAAGCGATAGCGACTCGGGAGCAACGGGGGCAACGGGGGTCGCCGACGTATGAGCACGGACACAGAACAGCCTTCAGAAACGGTTTCACCTGCCGTCGAAGAAAAGCTCAAATCTATTCAACGCGCTCGGCGGCGTCGTTGGATTTTTGCAGGCGGGGCCCTCGGAATCTTGCTATTCGCGTTTAATTACGCGTTGACGATGGTCGGATTTTCGATCCACGAGCTTTTCTACTACGCACCGTTTTTCGCTGAAGCGCTTGATGAGTACTTTCCGCGAACGACCTACTTCGGGTTTTTGCCGTTTATCGACTTCATGCAGTACGTCGATTTCATCGTCGAACAGAACCTCTTCCACGAGGCCGGCATCACGCTCGCGATCGGATTCGGCGGCACCATTCTTGGCTTCCCGTTAGCCCTGCTGTTTGCAGTGCTCGGATCGGGTCGAGTGACGCCGTTCCCGTTTAACTTCCTGTTCCGCGGTATGATGTCGTCGATCCGCGCGATCCCAGCGCTCGTCTGGGCGCTGATCTACGTCCCGCTCGGTGGCGTTTCGCCGTTCACGGCGACACTCGCAGTTGCGACGGATACGGTCGGAAATCTGGGTCGCTTGTTCACGGACGAACTCGAGGAGATCGAAGACGGTCCGATCGAGGCCATCCGTACCACGGGTGCCGGCCGGATTCAAGTGATCGTCTTCGGGATGCTCTCGCAGGTGTACACGCCGTTCATTGCGTGGACGTTGTACATCTTCGAGATCAACATCCGAATCGCCGTCACGCTGGGTATCATCGGCGGTGGCGGTATCGGGCTCATATTGAACACCCAACAGCGATTGTTCGCCTACACCGAGATGATGGCGACGATCCTCGTGATCCTGCTGTTGATCATCACTGTCGAAATAATCAGCCAGCGAACCCGGTCGTACATTCGAGAAGGCGACGAAGCGATGGGAATCGTGGAATTGCTGAAGGGGTTCCCCAAACGGATGGCGGAGTCGCTCGCGAAGTAACGACGGCCACCTATTGCTCACGGATCGATCGAGTTTTCGCTGACGTCACGAGAGAGCTATCCTTCCCGGTGGTCGGTATCGGGAGTGTATGGAGACCAGTTCACGCTCGAGGCACTCGCAGACGGCTTTAGCGTCTAATGCGGTTTCCGAGATCATGTGACAGACGGCGTACAATGAGTGCTAAGACAACGGTACTCGATTTTCCGTAATCGATTGTTCGAAGAGTAACGCACTTGCCTTCCCACACGAATCTACGGTTATGAGCACGATGCCATCGCCGCCCGAGGAGGAACTCGCCTCGGTCGTCGTCGTCGACTACGGCCTGGGGAACCTCCGGAGCGTTACCCGCGGATTAGAGCGTGCGGGTGCGGCCGTCGAGATCACCGACGACCCAGAGGCCTTCGAGGCCGCCGACGGAGTCGTCCTCCCCGGCGTCGGCGCATTTCGGGAGGGCGTTGAGAACGCCGATTCGATCCGCGAGGATCTCCTCGCGGTCGCCGAACGCGGTCAGCCGCTCTTCGGAATCTGTCTCGGAATGCAGATGCTTCTCACCTCGAGCGAGGAGGGCGAAACCGACGGCGACGCCGCGGTCGAGGGTCTGGATTTGATTCCCGGAACGAACATTCGCTTCGATAACGGACAAAAAGTACCCCACATGGGCTGGAACGAACTCTCGATCGAGCGAGATCACCCGCTGGTTGAGGGCGTCGATGGGGAGTACGCCTACTTCGTCCACTCCTATTATGCCGTTCCGGACGCGGCGAACGCGATCGTCGCCTCGACCGACTACGAACAGGAGTTCCCCTCGATCGTCGCGAACGAGGACGGAACCGTCTTCGGGACGCAGTTCCACCCAGAAAAGAGCGGCGAGACGGGACTGCAGATTCTGCGGAATTTCGTCGAAATCTGCGCCGAGGATTGACGACTCGTCCGTCTTTCGTTCTCGAGTTTACAAAAATTCCCGAACTTCTGAGTACCACATATCGTGGTAATCGACGTGGCCGACGCGCCGGGCGATGGCGACCGCAAGCGCGTGCCAGCAGAGGTCGGTCGGATCGTCGTTATCGAGGTTATACTCGCTGTCCTTGCACGTACAGCCTCGGCCCTCGACGATGTACTCGTCGTCGTAGCCGACGACGATCGTGAAATCCTGGTAGGATTTCACTCGCCGCTCCCCGACGGCTTCGATGGCGCGGACCCCGCGGTCGTCGTGCAGCCTCGTGATCTGCTCGACGATGTCGGGCGTGAGCTGTCCCGACTCCTCGAGCCGGGCTTCCCACTCTTCGACGGGGTTCGAATCGGACACGACCGAACCTCTCTTCCGAACTGTAAAATCCGTTTGGTTGTCGTGGCGTTTCGTCCGGTGCGAAGATCCCGGAGCACCCCGAGAACGGGTACAGGTATTCGAGAGCAGTTCTCTCCGTGTACGAACGCCACTCGAGTCAGACCACGCCGTTTTTCGCCCCGCTCTACGGAGTACGGATATGCGCGTCACGGAGGGAAACGTCGAACTCGAGGTACCCGGCGAACAAACGGAGGGGTTCGAGGAGTCGGTCTTTTATAACCCGCGCCAGGAAATGAACCGCGACCTGACGATCGCGACGCTCCGTGCCTTTCGCGGACGCGAACCGCGAGCCGAGACGTACTTCGATGCGATGACCGCGAGCGGCGTCCGCGGCGTCCGCGCGGCTCGAGACGGATGGGACGTTACGTGCTGTGATATCGACCCCGAAGCCGTGTCGCTCGCTCGGGAGAATTTCGAGCGAAACGACTGCGAGGCGACTGTCGAACGGGCCAACGCCAACGCCCTGATGCACGAGTCGATGTTTGACGTGATCGACCTCGACCCGTTCGGAACGCCAATGCCCTTCGCCGACGCGGCCTTCGCGAACTGTCACAACCTCGTCTGTGTCACCGCGACCGATACCGCACCGCTGTGTGGTGCCCACCTCAACAGCGGGATGCGGTCCTACAGCTCCGTGCCGCGAAACACCGACTATCACACCGAGATGGGCGTTCGGACGCTCCTCTCTGCGCTCGCTCGAAGCGGTGCTCGCTTCGACGTCGGCGTCACCCCAATCTTGACCCACGCGACGAGTCACTACGTTCGCACGTACCTCGAGCTCGACCGGAAATCGACCGCCGCGGATCGCGCGCTCGAGGAACTCGGCTATCTCTCTCACTGCGAGGACTGTCTCCACCGCGAAGCGTCCGCAGGACTGATCGCGGAGCCGCTCGAGCGGTGTCCCAACTGCGGCGGCGAGCGAATCCTCGTCGCTGGACCGATCTGGCTCGGTGCGATTCAGGATGACGAATTCCTCGAGGCGGTCCGCGGAGAGCTCACCGACGAGTTCGAGACCGCAGAGACCGCTCGGGAGTTACTCCGCACGCTCGAGGCCGAACTCGAGGAGCCGACCCACTACGATCAACACAAACTGTGCAAAAACTGGGGGCTTCCGGCGAACGCGATGGACGACTTCCTCGCGGATCTTCGTGATGCGGGGTATCGAACGTCGAAGACCCACTACGGCGGAACGACGTTCAAGTCCGACGCGACCGTCGAGGAGATTTTCGACGCGACTGCGGCGTCGCTCGTGGAGTAGCCCGAACAGTTGCGGTGCTATCGTTCTCGATCTGTGTCGAAGAAATTCTCAGATAATCGAATTGCGTTAGTTTCCGTCCGCGTAGAGGCGAACAAGACCGCACTCCGGGCACCGGACCGATTCGACAGCTGTCGACGTACTCATTCCGACCTTCTCGAGGACGGCACTCCCGTCGTCGGAATCGGCGGTGAGCGCCCCGCCGCTCTCTGACTGGATCGCCGTTTCCTCCATCGTCACGCGGCAGTCAGGGCAGTGATATTCGGCCATACACGAACGGTCGAAATGATATGACAAAAAAGTATCTATAGAAACACTTCGGGCCGCTCGAGGTGGCGATATTTGCCTCTCGGTCACGACTGGGTACACGTGATCGATTACAGACGACTGTTCGAGGTGGGTCGACGAGTGATCAATCTCGCGCGCACCGAACAGTTGACACTGTTAGCCGCCGGTGTCGCCTTTTACGGGTTCATTTCGCTCGTGCCGTTGACGTTGCTCGCGCTCGCGCTCGCGGTGACGATCGGCGGCGAAGCACTAGCGAACTACGTCTCGACGGCGGTTAGTGACGTCCTTACGCCGTCGGCACAGGAACTGCTCGCGGAGACGCTCGTCGACCAGACCGGGGTTCGAAGCGCGACCGTCGTCGGTGCGCTGGGATTGCTCTGGGGTTCGAGCCGGGTCCTGCGCGGACTCGATCGGGCGTTCTCGAAGATTTACGGAACTGCCGCTTCAAAATCCCTCGTGGATACGTTCTGGGATGCCTTGCTCGTCGCAGCCGCTGTTACGGGCGGGCTCACGGTCGTCGCGATCGTCGAAGGGGTGATCGCGTTCGTTCCGTTCGTCGGCGTCGCGGTAGTCGGTCCACTTCTGGTCTTGTCCGGCCTGTTCGCCGCGTTTCTTCCGATGTTCTTTATCTTTCCGGGCGTCGATATCAAACTCCGCGAAGCGGTCCCTGGAACCGTCGTCGCTTCGATCGGCTGGTTTCTCCTGAGCCGAACGTTTTCGTTGTACGCCGGGTTCGTGGACGACTACGCCGTCTACGGCGTGTTAGGTGTGGTGTTGCTCGTTCTCATTTGGCTCTACATCGGCTCGATTATCATCAT
This sequence comes from Halostagnicola sp. A-GB9-2, assembly GCF_030068615.1. Taxonomy (GTDB): domain Archaea; phylum Halobacteriota; class Halobacteria; order Halobacteriales; family Natrialbaceae; genus Halostagnicola. The sequence continues at coordinate 273,941 of NZ_JASJOC010000003.1, forward strand.
CTTCGGCGCGGTCTTGAACGCCGTCCTTGCGGGTCGTGATACGGATCGGCAGCTACAAAGTCCCGGCGTGCGACAGGTTTCGACAGAAGCGATGACCGACGACGCCACGGGTGCCGACGGAGATCGATCGGAAGACCGCAAGAGCGCCCGCACGCGGGACAGATCCGACGATCCGGAAGCGCTCAGAGAAGAAATCGAGCGACTTCGCGATCGCCTCGAGTCGTTCGAGGAAGATGTCGACCAGCGGACGGTCCAGCGTGACTCCCTTGAAGGAGAACTCAAACGCTACGTCCGGAAACGAGTGCGTCGGGGGCACCTGGTTGGCTGGGGGCCGTATCTCGTCTTGCTCTACGGAACGGCCATGGCGATTGCGGCGTTTTACTTCCTCGAGGGCGGCTGGGCCATTCTAGCCATGTTCGTCGTCTGGACGTCGACGCTCGGCGTCTACGTCTTGATGGTGTTATTCGGCACCGGGATCTCGATTCTCGGGATCCCTGGCCGAATACGCAACCGAATCGGCGAGTGGCGGTCCTGAAGGTACCGAGTTCTCGACGGATGCTCTGACTGAGAAACCCACCGAAAGTTATAGTGTTCCAAGGTGTGTCCGGTGAGAACATGCTCTTCGAATCGGCGTCCGTCGAAGCCGTGCAGAACGCCTTCCCGGAGTGGATGGCCTTTCTCTTCGCGTTTCTCTCCTATCTCGGTAGTGTCTGGTTCGTCGCACCCACCGTCATCCTCGCGTACTGGCTCGTCGACCGCCATCGGTTCGCGCCGTGGCTAGGGATCGTCATAGGTGGCTACGCGATCATGGTTGGTTTGAAAGGCTATTTCACCGTTGAGCGGCCGGGTGTCGGTCCGACGATCGCTCCCGAGAGCCTCCCGCCCGTTCTCTCACATCTCTACGCTCCTGCGGTCGAAGTCGGAACAACGAGTTTCCCCAGCGGACACGCTATCGCAGGAACGGTGATCTGGACGATGCTCGTCCTCGAGACCGATCTCGGTTCCAAGCGGGCTCGATACGCGGCCGGGGCCGTGGTGATCTCTCTCGTCGGATTCTCGAGGATCGGAGTCGGTCTTCACTACCCGATCGACGTAGCTGTCGGGACGGGAGTCGCACTCGCGTACCTGCTCGCCGTCCTCTCGGTTACACGGCGACTCGCCGATCGCGGGCCGCACGCGGCGACAACCGGCGTCTTCGTGACCGTGGCCGCGATTTCGGTCTGTTCGCTGCTCGTCGGGAACCGGCTGGACGCGGCGGCCCTTCTCGGTGGGGCGATCGGTTCGTTGGTCGTCTGGCAGTACGTGCCACCAGCCCGAACCGGGTGGTCGATGACGATACGGACCGTCGCGCAACTGCTCATCGGACTGTCGGTGCTGGGTGCCGCCGCGGGACTCCTGATCCTGTTCGAGAGCTATCTCGTCTGGTTCCTCGTCGGACTCGTCGCTGGAGGAATCGTTCTGGCGTTACCGCAGTTCGGTACGGATGGTGCCGCCGCATCGACGAACGCGAACGGGTCCCCAGGGACGATACGATAGTCTGGCCCCAATTCGATAGCCGGAGCCGATTCGAGGGAATCGTCGATGTAACTCATCAGCTGAAAAACGAAAAGGAAGAATATAGACAGCAAGCGGCCACAGTAGCTGGTTTGAAGCCGCCAACGACCGGTTCGACGGTCTTAGAACGTCTCGAGGTACCGGTCGAGTTCCCACTGGGAGACGTCGACGAGGTACTCCTTGAATTCCTGGCTCTTGGCTTCGACGAACTTCGGTCCGATGTGATCGCCGAGGGCGTTGTAGATGACCTCGTCCTCCTCGAGCGCGTCGACGGCTTCGCCGAGGTTCGTTGGGAGCGTTTCGATACCGTACTCTTCTCGTTTCTCCTCGTCGAAGTCGTAGATGTTCTCTCGAACTGGATCCGGACACTCGAGTCCCTTTTCGATCCCTTCGAGGCCGGCGTGGATGAGCGCGGCGAACGCGAGATACGCGTTACACGATGGGTCGGGGAACCGAGCCTCGACACGCGAGGCGGCTGGGACGCGTGCGGCTGGCTTCCGGATCAGTGCCGAGCGGTTGCGGTCGGACCAGGCGACGTAGACGGGTGCTTCGTAGCCGGGCACGAGCCGTTTGTAGCTATTTACAGTAGGGTTCGAGACGGCCGTGATCGCCGGTGCGTGCTCGAGGATACCGGCGGTGAAAGCGTGGGCTTCCTCCGAAAGGTCGAACTCGTCGTCGCCGTCGTGGAACGCGTTCTCACCGTCCTCGGTGAACAGCGAGAGGTGCGTGTGCATACCCGAGCCGTTGATCTTCGGAATCGGCTTTGGCATGAACGTCGCGTGCAGGTCGTGTTCGGCGGCGATTGCGCGAACGACGGTTCGGAACGTTCCGACGTTGTCGGCTGTCGAGAGGGCGTCGTCGTACTCGAAGTTAATCTCGTGTTGGCCCTGTGCGACCTCGTGGTGACTTGCTTCGATTTCGAAGCCCATGTCTTCGAGGCCGTAGATGATGTCGCGTCGGACATCGCTCGCGAGGTCTTTCGGTGCGAGGTCGAAGTAGCCGCCGGCATCGTTCGTTTTCGTCGTCGCACGTCCGTCCTCGTCCTCTTCGAACAGGAAGAACTCAGGTTCCGGTGCAGCGTTGACGGTGTAGCCCATCTCGTCTGCACGCTCAAGCGCTTGCTTGAGTACGTAGCGTGGGTCTCCCTCGAACGGCTCGCCCGTCGACGTGTTGTACACGTCACAGATCATTCGGGCGGACGCGCTCTCTTCGCTATCTCTCCACGGGAGAATCGCAAACGTGTCCGGATCGGGGACGAGGCGCATGTCCGATTCCTGGATGCGAACGAAGCCCTCGATCGAGGAGCCGTCGAAGTAGATACCGTCGGTGAACGCCTTCTCGGCCTGACGGGCCGGAACGGAGACGTTTTTGACGGTGCCGAGGATGTCGGTAAACTGGAGACGAAGGAAGTCGACATCCTTCGTTTCGATCTCGTCCAATACGTCCTGTTCTGCAGATGTGATGTTTCCGCTTGTCATCTTTCTCGTCGTCCTATCCGATGATCCCTACTACTAAAACCCTACTGTATCGAGCAAATCTTCTACTCTCCCGAGGAAATTGGATATTCGTAAAGTTCTAATGTGATGGGCGAGTGGGTTGATGTGATGACGTACGAAAATCTCGATGCAAAGTTGGTGAATGCACTGCTCGGCGATGGCCGAGCAAGTCTGCGAAGTCTTGCCGAAGAGCTCGACGTGTCTGTAACGACCGTTTCGAACCACCTTTCGGATCTCGAGGATCAGGACGTAATCGATGGCTACACGCCGCGCGTCGACTACGACGCGGTTGGATACGATGTGACGGCAGTTATTCAGCTCAAAGTCGAGGGGAACGCGCTTCCCGATATCACGGAAACGCTGCGCGATCACAAGCAGATGACCAGCGTCTACGAGGTCACCGGCGACTACGATGTGATCGCCATCGGCAAGTTCGTCGACACCGACGGGATGAACGACCAGATCAAAGCATTGCTTACCGACCCGGATATCAAAGCCTCGAACACGAGCGTCGTGCTCAACTCGGTTTCGGAAAACGAACAGTTCGAGCTCGAAGTCGACGAAGACGCGTAATCGCGTTCTGACTCCGTGCGGTTTTTCTCTTACTCGACGAGCGTATCCGCCGCCGTTTCGCGGTCACCGGCTTGTGCGCCCCAGAGCATTTCGTATCTGCCCTCCGCCTCGAGTAGTTCCTCGTGCGTACCTCGTTCGACAATTCGGCCGTCCTCCAGAACGAGGATCGCGTCGGCGTCTTTGACCGTCGAGAGCCGGTGTGCGATAACGAGCGTCGTCCGGTCTTCGGTCAACCGGTCGATCGATCGCTGGATCAGGAGTTCGGTCTTCGTATCGACCGCGCTCGTCGCCTCGTCGAGGATCAACACCTCGGGATCGATTAGAACGGCCCGCGCGAGGGCGATCCGCTGGCGCTGACCGCCCGAGAGCTTGACGCCGCGTTCGCCGACGCGCGTCTCGTACCCCTCCGAGAGGTCCTCGATGAACTCGTGAGCCTGTGCCGCCTTCGCGGCGTCTCGGACGGCTTCGTCGTCAGCCTCGAACCGACCGTATTGGATGTTGTCGGCGATCGTTCCGTCGAAGAGGAACGTATCCTGACTCACGTAGCCGACCGTCGACCGGAGGTCAGAGAGTGTCACGTCTCGAACGTCGTGGCCGTCGAGACGGACCGCTCCCTCCTGAACGTCGTACAACCGAAGCAGGAGCTTCAGCGCCGTCGACTTCCCTGCCCCGGTCGGACCGACGAACGCGACCGTTTCGCCGGGATCGGCTTCGAAGGAGACGTTCTCGAGGACCGTCTCTTCGAGTTCCTGTTCGTCGTCTTCACTCGCCGTTGAGTCGCCCGCGCCCCGCAACTCGTTGTCGACGTAGCCGAAGGTGACGTCGTCGTACTCGACGCGGCCCTTCGGGTTCTCGAGGGGAATCGGGTCGTCGGGGTCCTCGACGTGGACAGGGATGTCCATCAGCCCGAAGACGCGCTCGCTCGAGGCCTTGGCGTTCTGGTACTGATCGACGATGTTCGAAACCTCCGCGAGCGGGTCGACGATTCGTTGGGTCAACATCAAGAAGACGACGAAGTCTCCCACGGAGAGGGTCCCGGTGAGCGGCCCCGGGGCGGCGTCGTTGACGAGCCAGAGGCCGCCGACGAGGAAGGTTGCGGCGAACGCAACGCCGGCCAGGAGCTCCATTCCCGGCCGATAGAGGTAGCTCATCTTGAGCACGTCCATCGTCTTCTCGAACAAGTTTCGCGAGGACTTTCGAACGCGACCGACTTCGTACTCCTCGCTCGAGGTCGTCTTGGTCAGACCCATTCCTGCGATAGCGTTCTCGAGGCGGGTGTTCAGTCGGCCGACGGCCGATCGCTCGCGAACGTAGCGCGGTTCGACCACGTGCATGAACCAGACCGTAAAGACAACCATCGCCGGAATCGCAAACAGCGTGACGAACGCGAGTTGCCAGTTCAGGTAGAACAACACGGCCGTGATACCCCCGACCATCACGACCAGGCGCGCGGAGTTCATGAGGGCGTTGTCCAGGAACATCTCGAGGTTCTGGGTGTCGTTGTTCAACACCGCCATGACCTCGCCCGTCTGCTTGTCGTCGAAAAACGTCATGTCCAGTTGTTGCATCTTCTCGAACGAATCGACCCGCACCGCGTGCATCACGCCGTGGGCGAACATGTTCGCCGTGACGCCGTAGATCCAGGTAAAGAGCGCGACGATCAGAAAGGAGCCGGCGATCGCGATAACGGTGAACCAGAACTGCTCCGCTTCCCCCGCCGGGAGCCACGCGTCGGGAACGAGCGGCAGTTCGAACGGCCCCTCGTTGGTGAACAGCGCGTCGATCGCGACACCCAACAACAACGGCGGGACGAGACTCGCCATCCGGGCGACGAAGTTCGCGACCATCCCCGCCGAAAACCAGCCGGCGCGGCCTGGCGTGTACTCGAGGAACAGCCTCGAGAGCGGTCTGTCGACCTCCTCGCGGTAGGCGTCGAACGGCGTCTCGTCGTCGTGGGTACTCACTATGAACGGCGTACCGTTTCGAAACGTAAACCAGATGCGGTTCTCATTACCATTGGTGATCCGCTTCGAGAGGATTCGCTCGGCCCATTGCTCACCGCACGTACAGGATGACCAATCCGAGTACGAGGAGGCCGATACCCCACCACAGGGAATCGCCGGGAAGGACGAACAGCAAGAGCGTGACGAGTCCCGAGGAGAACAGCGACCAGCCGATCGTGGTTTGGTAGGTCATACGCTTCGTTCGTGGGCCACGAATAAAGAACGCTGTCCCTGCTCGATTATCGAACGCGATCGCTGATCCTTACACAGGTAATAAAAAAACGCGGTCGAAGTCATCGTTTCTGGGCTATCCGAGCGGTCGGGTTGGATGTGTTTACGGCCGAATCTACATCATGCCGCCCATGCCACCGCCCATGCCGCCCATGCCGCCTGCGCCGCCGGGTGCGCCACCCTCGTCGTCGCCCTTATCGGTCGAGAGGTCGCCGGCGGAGATGATGTCGTCGATCTTGAGAACGAGGTTCGCGGCCTCGCTCGCGGAGGTCACGGCCTGCTCTTTGGCGTGGGCCGGTTCGACGACACCGGCGTCGAACGTGTTCTCGACTTCGCTCGAGAACACGTTCAGACCGGCCTGTACGTCGCCGTCCTCGTGAGCCGCACGGAGGTCGACGAGCGTGTCGATGCTGTCGAGGCCGGCGTTCTCGGCGAGCACGCGCGGGACGAGCTCGAGGGAGTCGGCGAAGGCTTCGACGGCGAGCTGTTCGCGTCCGGAAACGGAGTCAGCGTAGTCGCGCAGACGCGATGCGAGTTCGACCTCGATTGCGCCGCCGCCGGCCAGGACGCGGCCGTCGGAGACGGTCTGTGCGACGACATCGAGTGCGTCGTTGACGCCGCGCTCGAGTTCGTCGACGACGTGGTCGGTCGAGCCCCGAAGGAGGAGGGTGACGCCGTGTGCGTCCTCTCCTTCGACGTAGAACAGTTCGTCTTCTTCGTCGCGGGTAACGTCACCGAAGCCAAGGTCGGCCTCGGTCGCGCTTGCGAGGTCCGAGACGACCGCGGCATCGACGACTTCCGAGAGGAACTCGAGGTCGCTTTTCTTGGCGCGGCGGATGGCGAGAATGCCTTCCTTCGCGAGGTAGTGCTGTGCGAGGTCGTCGATCCCTTTCTGACAGAAGACGACGTCGGCGTCGAGGTCGACGATCTGCTGTACCTTCTCCTTGAGCTGTTCTTCTTCGCGGTCGAGGAACTGCTGTAGCTGATCGGGGTCCGTCACCGAGACTTCGGTGTCGACGTCGGTTTCCTCGATCTCGATCGGGTCGTTCAGGAGGAGGATGTCCGCGTCCTCGGCCTCGGTCGGCATGTTGTCGTGGACCGGCTCCTTGTCGATGATGCCGCCTTCGAGAAGGTCGGATTCGCCGACTGCGCGGCCGGTCTGGGTCTCGATGTTGAGGAACTCGAGATCGACGACGTTCTCGCCGTCCTGTGTCTCGACGGTGACGCCGGAGACGGCGTCGACGATGAGCTCGGCGAGGTGCTCTTTGTTGACTTCCGCACCTTTGCCGGTCATCGAGGTTTCGGCCGTTTTCCGGATGAGCTCTTCGTCGCTCGGGTCGATATCCTCGGCGATGTCGTCGACTTCAGCTCGAGCCTGCTCTGCGGCCATGTGGAATCCTTTGATGATGGCCGTCGGGTGAATGTCCTGCTCGAGAAGGTCCTCGGCGTTCTTGAGGAGCTCGCCCGCGATCGCGACGGCGGTCGTGGTACCGTCGCCGGCTTCGTCTTCCTGGGTTTCGGCGACCTCGATGATCATCTCGGCCGTCGGGTTGTCGATATCCATCTCTTTGAGGATGGTGACGCCGTCGTTCGTGATGGTTACCGATCCCATCGAATCGACGAGCATCTTGTCCATTCCCTTCGGGCCGAGTGTCGAGCGAACGGCCTCTGCGACCGATCGAGCGGCGCTGATATTGTAGTCCTGCGCGTCCTGGTCTTTGACGCGCTGGGAGTCCTCGCTCATCACGATCATCGGCTGTCCCTGTTGCATTCGCTGACTCATAGTCAGCTGATTCTATGTTTGTCCTTCTATATAAATCTTATCTCTCTACGATACCGGCCCGCGTTCGTGAGCCGTCCAGCTCCCCCTCGAAACCGCAGTACAACGATAACCCTATTCGCTGATCATGTGTGTCTGTGACACGAGTTTGTGGAAATCCGCATCTCCGTTTCCGTCCTACTTTTATATCCCTTTTCCCGGAACGTCGGTCAAACCGGTTCGACCAGCGACGGGTCGTCGGTCGCCGGGCTGTTCACCGCGGTCGAAACCGGATAGGCGACCATCTCCTCGTCGGAACGGGGCCCGAGCGCCGACGGAGACTCCTCGCCGCCCAGCCACTCTCGTTCGCTGTCGCGCTCGAGAATTGCCGCCATCCGGTGGTGAAGGTCTCCGACGAGATCGTTCGTCGTCGTCGTGATAATCGTAAAGGTCTCGAGCGGTCCGGCTTCGCCGCCGTTCTCGACGTCCTGGCTCCCGCCCCCGAACGCCTCGAGTCCGGTCTGGGTCGTCGACGGCTCCCAGCGTTCCCAGAGCCCCGCCATCGCGAACGGTCGATCGTCCTCGAAGGCGACCCTGTACGGTTGTTTCCGGCCGTCGTCGGCCTCAACCCATTCGTAGAAGCCGTCCGCGAGAACCAGCGCCCGACGATTTTCGTACGCATCGCGAAAACTCGGCTTCTCGTCGAGCGTCTCCGCACGCGCGTTAATCAGCCCGTCCCTATCGTCGTCGGCCCACGACGGAACCAGGCCCCACTCGAGGGACCGGATCGATTCCGGCTCCTCGTTCGTGATAACGGGAAGTCGCTGACCCGGAGCCATGTTGTATCGCGGCCCAAACGGTTCCGAAAAGCGGGCGTCGAACCGATCCTCGAGGTCGTCCTGATCGACGAACAGCGTGTAGCGGCCACACATACCCATAGCTACGGGCTACACCGATAAGGACCTTTCATCGCCGGACGTCGGCGAGTTGTCCCCGCCCAATTTTCGTTCCTAAAACGATTTCTCGAAACGGTATGGGGTCCGTACCCCCTCGAGATCGGCGGGTAGGTGCCCCGTTACCATAATCGATCTCGGTGGATCGACGATTGCTATGGACGATCGATACGAACTCGTGGTGTGTGAGGACGGGCTGCTCGAACTACGCGACCGAGACGACCCCGACTGCTGGATCGCGACAGACTCGCCGCTCGAAATCAAACAGTGACCGAGAATTGAGCGGCTCGATAGGCGGGTGGGAGTACCTTCTCTCTCTCGAGAACATGTTACAACAATCAGAACGCCAAGACAGGGATTTGAACCACGCGAAGACGTTCTTACTCGTTCACTTCGTTCACTGCGTGCGCTGCGACTTCTCTCATTCAAATCCCCTCTTCGGGTTTTTGTCGAAATCGTGACTCGCTCAGCTACGCTTTGCTCGTCGGTTGATTTCGACAAAAACGCCAGGACAGGGATTTGAACCCTGAATCCCAAAGGGAACACGCTTTCCAGGCGTGCGCCTTACCATTCGGCCATCCTGGCTCACTCGTAGATAACCGGGTCGGTCGTTTAAAGACTACGATCGGAGAATCGTCCGCCCCACCGCGGTCAGTGTGGCGGGTGTTGGCATCACCGGACAGTCTTACTAAGAGCCGATTAACGAGTTTGGCGCTTCAGAACTCGCTCGAGTCGGTTACTCTCCTGCACGCGCCGCCGACCACTCGGCGACGCGATACTCGAGCGCGTAGGTAAGCGCGGTCGTCCCACAGCCGACGAGCACCGCAACGGGAACCGCTTGGGTGATCGAAAGCAATGGCCCTCGAGCCAGCGCGTACCCCTGAATCAACACGAGAAACGCCATCACGCCGACCGCACCCCAGAGTACGGCTGATTTGATTCGTGGATTCACTCGATCGATCGATACGGCGGGGTCGACGTAAACGTACCGAAGGCAACCCAGGTGCGTGCCGGCTCCAGTCTCGCTCACACCAGCACGTCGACCTCGTACCCCTCCGATCGGAGATCTTCGAGAAACGTCGCGACGTGGTCGTGGCCGCGCATTTCGAGGTCGATCTCGACTTCGGTGTCACTCATACTAATGTCCCGAGAGGTTCGGTCGTGCTGGATGCCGTAGATGTTCGCTCGATGAGCCGAGAAGATATCAAGCAGATCCTCGAGCGCCCCGGGGCGGTCCTTGAGAACGGTGCGGATCTTGAGGTATCGTCCCGTTTCGACCAGCCCGCGGACGATGACCGTCGAGAGCATATTCATATCGATATTGCCGCCACAGAGTGCGGGGACGATGACCTCGTCCTCATCGTAGTCGAACTGCTCGAAGAGCACGGCGGCCAGCGGCACAGCGCCCGCTCCCTCGACCAGAATCTTCGAGCGCTCGAGCAACTGCACAAGCGCCGTCGCGATCTGCGGATCGGAGACCGTGACCACTTCGTCGACGCGCTCTTGGATAATCGGGAACGTCTGCTCGCCGATGCTCCGGGTTGCGATTCCGTCCGCGACGGTGTCAACCGAATCGATAGTGACGAGCTCTCCTTTCTCGAGCGAACTGGCCGCGCTCGAGGCACCTTCTGCTTGCACGCCGATGACGCGAACGTCCGGGCGCTGTCCTTTGATCGCCGTCGCGATGCCGCTGATGAGCCCCCCACCGCCGATGGGGACGACGACGGTGTCGACGTCGGGACAGTCTTCGAGGATCTCGAGGCCGATCGTCCCCTGTCCCGCCATCACGTCCGGATCGTCGAAGGCGTGGAGGTAGGTCCTGTCTTCCTCGCGTTCGATCTCGTGGGCGCGTTCGGCGGCCTCGCTGTAGTCGACGCCGTGGAGGACGACCGACGCTCCGTAGTTTTTGGTCGCTTTGACCTTCGCGATCGGCGCGTTTTCGGGCATCACGATCTTCGAATCGACGGCCGTCCGCGTAGCGGCGAGGGCGACTCCCTGGGCGTGATTTCCCGCACTCGCGGTGACGACGCCGGCATCCTTCTGTGCCTGCGAGAGCGTCGCGATTCGGTTCGTCGCGCCCCTGATCTTGAAGGCTCCCGTTCGCTGCAAGTTCTCGAGTTTGAGATGTATCTCGGCATCGGTCATCGCGGAAAACGTGTGTGAGTACTCACACGGCGTGTGTCGCGCCGTCTCTCTTACTCGCGGCCGGGCGTCGAGAATAGCGTCCAATCCGAGCATATACACGAGTACTCGGGACGAAGTGTAAGGATTGCTGTCGGATACTGTCTATCGCCGGCTGCTTGATATGCATTGCTCGACAGAATTGTGGGAAGGTAGTGCCGTCAAAAGAACAGCACTACGGGAATACAGGGAATGCACGGCGTGTGACGTGCGACTATACAGGGGGACCGGGAACATATAAATCTCATGCCTCCGAGGCGGAAGTGTAATCGCAAGCAGGAAGCGTGGTGAAATTGATGTCTGACACTGAGCAGACGATCGTCATTCGGTCATGCGCACGCCGACGGTACTCCCCTCTAGATGCCGACGAACCTGATCACGGAACGGTCCGGTTTCGGGCCAATACTGGTTGTCATCCCGTACACTCTCAACGTCGAGTCGGTCAGGATCACCGATATAGGTCCAGACGACGTTTTGAGAGCCCGTTTCCCGCGCGCTACCGCTGTCGGAGTCGGAGCTCGGTGACGCCTCGTGATCACAGACAGCGATCGCATTCTCTTCGGCGGATTTCTCGTCCGCTGTCACTGCGCTCTCGGGACCGTCGATCCAGGGCACTCCCGCGCGAACATACAGCCCGTGGTCGACTCCTTCGTAGGTGTCGAGTGCCTCGAGCACTTGCCCGTCGACGCTTCCGCCGGGAACGAGCGTCGGGTACTCCCCGTCGACGCGGTGGAGGCCCTCGAGGGTCGCGTCGCCGGCGAACTCGTATTCAATCGAATCGGTCGTTCCGACTCCTCGAGTCGTTTCGTTGAGTACTGCCTCGGCTCGTGCGGCGTTCGTGAGGGTTCCGTAAACGAAGACGTGCATACATTCTTGTCTCACTCTCGAACTCCTTGCTCGTGTCGCCTCGTAACCCGCTCGTACTCGCAAAAATCAGCTCGAAGTTCGTCCTATCGCTCGTCGACTGAGATGAGGTCCTGATCCTCGGGACCGGTGTAGCGTGCGCGTGGTCGGATGAGTCGGTTGTCCTCCTGGTACTCGAGGACGTGTGCGATCCAGCCGCTCGAGCGGCTCATCGCGAAGATCGGGGTGTACATATCGATCGGGATGCCAAGCTGATAGTAGACCGAGCCGGAGTAGAAGTCGACGTTCGGGGCGATCCCCTTCCCGACGAGTCCCTTATTATCGGTGAGGTAGTCCTCGATCGTGTTCGTGATGTCGTCCCACTTCGAGTTGCCGGTTTCGGCGAGTTCGCGGCTTCGCTCCTGCAGGATTTTCGCCCGCGGGTCCTTGACGTTGTAGACGCGGTGTCCCCAGCCGGGAATGCGCCGACCTTCCTCGGTCGCCTGTTCGACCCACTCGAGGGGATCGAGGCCGCTCTCGTCGATCTCGATGAGCACTTCCATGACGTCCTGATTCGCGCCGCCGTGGAGCGGCCCCGAGAGGGCACCGATGCCGCCGGTGACTGCGGAGTAGATGTCGGCCATGGTCGAGCCGATGACCATCGAGGTGAACGTCGAGGCGTTGAGGCCGTGATCGGCGTGGAGGATCAGCGCTTGATCGAACGTTTCGGCGGCGACCTCGTCCGGCTGTTCGCCGGTCATCATATAGAGGAAATTCGCCGCGAGGCCGAGGTCAGGGTCGGGATCGACGGGCGTTTCGCCCTGCCGATACCGTTCGAACGCCGCGAGGATCGTCGGGATCTTGGCCGTGATCCGGCGACCCTTTCGGAGTGACGCCTCGCGATCCGCCGGATCTGCGTCGGGTTCGGGTTCGGAGGCAGAAAGCATCGAGACGCCGGTGCGCATCGCCGCCATCGGTTGCTCGCCGGCATCGGCCAGCGCCTCGACCGTCTCGAGAATGTTGTCGTCGACGGCACGTTCTGCGGCCATCGCGCTGGAAAACTCGGCAAGTACCTCCTCGTTCGGAAGTTGGCCGTGCCAGAGAAGATACGCGACTTCTTCGTAGCTCGCCCCGCGGGCGAGGTCTTCGATGGTGTACCCGCGATAAACCAGGCGACCCTCGTCGCCGTCGATGGAGCTGAGTCCTGACTCTGCGACCAACACTCCCTCCAGCCCTTTCTTGAGGTCGTCTGCCATACCTGTCGTTTCGGACCCCGATGGAAAAGTATTGTCGTTTGTCCGCTGTCACGGCCGAATGCGGGCGATGTTCCGGTTACTGGGTGGAACACCGAAATTTTCGTGAATATATCGATTTCGACGATTTTACTATAAATAGAACTATTGTCCGAGTTAATCGCGCGGAAAATATACGAACGTAAATCAGAAACTCGTCGAGCGATTCATCACTCGTCCCGAATGGATTCGACAGCCCACGAGACGAGGACAAATCCGATCACGGCGATGACGGCGATAGATAGCGTGAATTCGCCGCGAATGGCTATCTGGAAGATGAGAATTGCGGCCAATAAGATGGCCGCCTGCCAGAGATAGTCCGGAACCGAATCGAAACGGGTCATGGCTATCGGTCGTTCGACGGCCCCCAAGTAACTGTCGAACGTCCGGAACCCGTCGAATCCCCTAACAACGGAACGCGTGGTCCCGATTACGACCGGCCGAGAGCGCCGCCCCGAACGACGCGTCATCTCGAGAGCGAATGTATCGAAGCCGGATCGGCCGAACGCGGTGCTATCGACCGAGTTTCTCGCGGCCGATTTTCACGCCGGTCGGAGTGATGATGATCTGGTCGTCACCTTTCCGAACGATGTCGCCGTCGACTTCGTTCGCGACCTGTCGAAGTTCGTCGACGATGTGTTCGACCGTCTTGTCGTTGGTGCGTAATCGCGTGATATCGGCGATAACGATATCGCCGTCGTAGACGGTATCTTTGATGTCGATGGCGGCCTCCTGTCCGTCGACCTCTGCCACGTGTACCTGCATCGCCGCTTCGGTCGTGTTGTCGGTAACGTCGTCGAGATTCAACTCGACGTAATCCTCAGCGGATCGGGACTGGTCCCCGCCGAGAATTTTGGTCATAAGTCCCATTGACAAAATCCAGCCTCGCCGTGAGTATAGTTCTTACGTCAGACACCGTCTGGATTGAACGAACAACGGCGACGAGAACAATTCGCCGAGGCCAAGTTTGCCGCGAGCCGAAAGCGCCCGGGTCGAGTATAATATTCTATGTTGACATATTATAGGATCGAATGCCTTCGAAATGGGCTTGAAACAGCAGACGAATCGATCCCCGTCGTTCTCGAGGACGGTCGAATCACGGGTCTCGCGGTGGGGAGGTGTTAAGGTACCAGGAAGCGAGTACCAATACGAAATGGAAAGTCCCACCCGTCAGCGCGAGCGTGAAACCGAACCGGAGCAGGAAGCGCACGAGTCGGATGGAGAACGGGTGTGTGCTGAATGTGAATCCGGAACACTCGTCAACAGCGACGATCAGGGCGAACTCGTCTGCGATCACTGCGGATTGATCGCCGAAGAGACAAACATCGATCGCGGCCCGGAGTGGCGCGCGTTCAATCATTCGGAACGCCAGAACAAGTCCCGCGTCGGCGCGCCGACGACGAAAACGATGCACGATAAGGGACTGACGACGTCGATCGACTGGAAGAATCAGGACGCCTACGGCCGCTCGCTTTCGGCGGACAAGCGCAGTCAGATGCGACGGCTCCGCAAGTGGCAGGAACGAATCCGGACCAAGGACGCCGGCGAACGAAACCTGCAGTTTGCGCTGTCGGAAACCGATCGGATGGCTTCCGCGCTGGCGATCCCCCGTTCCGTTCGGGAAGTCGCCTGTGTGATGTATCGCCGCGCGCTCGACGAAAACCTCATTCGCGGCCGATCGATCGAGGGCGTCGCAACGAGTACGTTGTACGCGGCCTGTCGGATGGAGGGGATTCCGCGGTCGCTCGAGGAAGTTGCCGCCGTCTCCCGCGTCGACCGCAAGGAAATCGGTCGAACCTACCGGTACATCGCACAGGAACTGTCGCTGAAAATGGAGCCGGTCAACCCGAAAAAGTACGTTCCGCGCTTTTGCTCGGAACTCGAGCTCTCGGAGGAAGTCCAGGGGAAAGCGAACGAGATCATCGATACGACGACGGAGAAAGGACTGCTCTCGGGTAAGTCGCCAACGGGCTACGCCGCCGCCGCGATCTACGCTAGCTCGTTACTGTGTAACCAGAAAAAGACCCAGCGCGAAGTTGCCGACGTTGCACAGGTCACCGAGGTCACGATTCGAAATCGGTATCAAGAGCAGATCGAAGCGATGGGCATTCACGAGTAAGAAGGGAAAATACGAGAGCGGATAATTACGCGCTATTTTCGACGTTATCCGGAGAATTCGTAGAGATCGTCGCCGACGTGATGAAGCGAGTCGACGACTTTCCCTTCCTCACCCACCATCTGCGTGCCGTCGACGCGGGCACGACCGACCGCGAGTATCTTTCCGTGTGACTCCTCGGCGATGACGACGAGATCGCCGTCGTCGATGTCTCCAGACGCCTCCGTGATGCCGGGACGCATGACATCTGCGCCGTCGCTGACGAACGAGATCGCGCCGGAGTCGACGGTTACCAGCCGCTTTTCGGGCTCGTAGACGTTTGCCCCGCGAACCGTAAGAAACGGCTCTTCGTCGAAGTACGCGATTCTGGGTTCCCCGTCGACGAGGATAACCTCCCAGTCGACCGCTTCGAACTCGACGCGTTCGTAGGCGTCGCCGTCGAGTTCGATGCCGAGCTGGTTGGCAAGCGTCGTCTCGAGATCAGAGACGACATCGCTGCGGAGATGGTGTCGAGATTTAACCTCCATGCTCGTGTGCACGGGTGGTTCGTGTATAAAACGACCGTTCTCGGGGCCGGATTCATCGGCGCTGTGGATCGTTCGATTGCTCGCCCCGGCGGACAATCGCCGTCATCAACGGGTGTGGTAATCGCTAAGTACTCTCGCACCCACCCGGTGGGTATGTGGTCCGTCAGCTCCGATACCGAGACGGTCACCTGCGTCGCCTGCGGCGAGACCGTCGAACGTGAGATGGCTCGAGAGTACGATAAGTACGGCAACCGCTGGGAGCGCGATGGGAAGTGCTTCGAGTACTTCTGTACGTCTTGTCACGACGAACTCTGTCATCACGCTCGAGCCGAACTCGAGGACTTGTTGGTCGATATCGAGGCGGGGGGACACTCCCAGCTCGAGTTTCTGACTCGCTACGTTGCGACCGTCGAGGATCGGTACGGCCCGCTCGAGGAGCGGTGAGCGAAGCTGGTTGGAGCGTTCGAGTTTCGAAGTAAGGAGGAAGTCGTCCCGACACGGCTTTCAGGGACACGTCCGTACGCATCCGTATGAGCGACGAGACACAGGCCGACGCAGGCACGGCCGAAGGGCAGGGCCCGGTCGAGATCTCTGAGGATCTCGCCCGTCACCTCGAGAACAAGCGCGAGGAGTTATTCGAGAAGTTCGAGATCCGCGACGAGTTTCCACAGGAGGTCCTCGATGAGGCCGAGGAACGCACGCAGAACGTTCAGGCAGAGATCAGCGACGAGATCGACGACCGGGAGGATCTTCGCGACCTGACGACCTGGACGACCGACCCGATCGACGCCCAGGACTTCGACGACGCGATTTCAGTCGAAGAGCGCGAAGAAGAGTACGTCCTCTGGGTTCACATCGCCGACGTTACCCACTACGTCAACCCGGAAACGGCGATGTGGGACGAGGCCGTCGAGCGCGGGAATACGGTCTATCTCCCGGCGTACACCATCCACATGTTGCCACCGGTTCTGGCCGAATCGGTTTGCTCGCTCGTTCCCGACGAGGAGCGCTTCGCCCACACGGTCGAGATGCACCTCGACAAGGAGAACCTTTCCTACGAGACGATCGACATCTACAAATCGGTCATCGAATCCGACGAGCGACTCACCTACTCGCAGGCCGAAAACCGACTCGAGGATCCCGACGCGCCGTTGCACGAGGAGAACAAACTGGTCCACAAGCTCGCCGACCGGATGCACGAGATCCGCAAGGAAGACGGCTCGCTCGTGCTCAATCCGAGCCGGGATCGCGCCCACACCATCATCGAGGAGTGCATGCTGAAGGCGAACAAAGCCGTCACACACGAGCTCATGTGGTCTCGCGGCGTCGAAGCGATGTATCGGGTTCACCCACAGCCCAGCCCCGACGAGTGGTCGAAGGCGCTCCAGGAGATTCAGGATCTCGACGGCGTTTCGATCCCCGGCGACAAGTGGGAGGACCCGCGAATGGCGGTCAATGCGACGCTCGAGGACGCCCCGGGTCGCCAACTCGACAAGATCCAGTGGGCGGTGATGAAGGTCATGCCCCGCGCCCGGTACATGAACGATCCCTTCGGCGGTCATCACGCGCTGAACTTCGAGATTTACGGCCACTTCACGAGTCCCATCCGGCGGCTGTCGGATCTGATCAATCACTGGATCGTCTACCAGAACGACGTGCCCGAGAACCTCGTGGCCCTCTGTGACCGAGCCAGCGATAGGCAGAAAGACGCCGAACAGTGCGAACGCGAGTACAAGACGTTCCTGCAGGAAGTCGGCCTCGATCCGACCGCGGTCAACAACCGCGGCATCGAAGTCGTCGAGGAAAGCGAGGCCGAAAACACGCTCTGAGAGGGTCCGATTCTTGAAGTAGTCTATTCTCGAGGCGGGCTATTTTGAGGGGGCTTTCCCAGACGCGCTCTCTGACAGCGGTTTTTCGTAGACGTGCTCCTCGACTGGGTCATCGATCGAGCCCCTGTCATCGATAATCTCGTCGAGGCCACTCGCTTTGGTCTCGATACGTTCGAAACCGATCGATTCGTAGAACGAGATGCCGACCGTGTTGCCCGCGAGGACGTTCAACCTGAGCCGCTCGAACGACTCTTCGAGTTCTCGCTCGACACCCTCGAGTAACGTCGACCCGACGCTGTTGTCCCACGCGTCAGGATCGACGTAGATCCGATTGAGTTCGGCGGTCGTCTCCGCATGTCGGGTTGTGTCGTCTCCGCTGTCTGCAGGAGTTGCCTGGGCGAAGCCGACTGGCGACATTGACCTGTCGTCTTCACTGGGCTCGACTACCGTTTTGACCCCGCTCGGAGCGGTCTTCTCGAGGGTTCCGATCAGGAAGACATCCGTTTCACGACGAGCCGTTCGCTGGATGCTTTCTTCGAGGGCGCTCTCGGTGTACCATTTGTCGATCAGCGCTTCGATCGCTTCGGAGCCGAGTATTTCATCGTAGGCCGCGTGCCAGCTATCGCGGGCTATCCGACGAATAGCCGAAACGTCCTCGAGTGTCACTGGTCTAACTTGTGGCATTTCGGCTCAAGTATCGCCGGGAACTGATAAACAAGTTGTGGTGGTGTGGGAAGGTTACTGACGACGAAACGCCGTCTGCGGATTCGAACGGTAGACTCGAATCTCGAGTCAGAACGTCGCACGAGCTAAGTGATACTAACCGGTGATTCGGAACGCTCGGGGGCGATCGGCTTCGACCGACGATCAGAAGAGACCGAGATTGACCGCGTACGGCCACGAAGTAGCGCCGAGCGCGAGGAATACGAGTGACGCACCGAGCAGCCCGACGTTCTTCAGAAAGCTGTTCACTTCACCTTGTTTTTGCTCCTCAGGGGCGTTCCAGAAGTCGTGCATCTTCGGCGTGACGACGACGAAGAAGACGACGAGTGCTCCCGCGGCAAGGATCGGGAAGACGCCGAGGGCGATCCCTAGTCCACTAAAGAGCAACATCGCACCCGATACCGGAATCGCGACCGACGCCGCAGGAACGCCTTTCGCTTCGGCGTACCCGACCATCCCTTCCATGTCGAGGAAGTGATTGAGGCCGGTAAACGCGATAACCAGACCGAACAGTATTCGACCGACTAACAGCAGTTCTCCGCTCATGGAATTCTCGAGCACCATCAGTTGCTCACCCGCGGTTCGGCGACAGCGTCGTTCGGCTTCGTCCAACCATCCATCGCTCCGTATTGTAGTTGCATTACGTAACCACGTTCGGCTCCGAACCGACATATATGTTTGCTGATGTTATTGTTATCAGGTATCCCCTGTGTTACCAACGCATTCGGTGACTGGGCGACTATCACTGCGAAAAAGATACCGTTATAAAAATACCAACATGAATATGAAAAGAGCATAAAACCGGAAACGAGATTCGAGAATGCGGTGACGTGGGAGTTCGTCTCGAACCACCACCAGCCGTCACCTCGGCTGTTCATCCGACGCTCTTGAACGGAGCCGATGAATTGGAAAAGACTGTGCGATATGTTCCCAAGAGTTCCGATTGTCGGTGGAAATCCGCCATCCGATTTAAATAATGGCTCTACATAACGCTTCACATGCGCAACTCGTTGACGGGATTGGTTGGACTTACCAATCCGGAAGAACCGGAGGGGACCTCTACGGAATCTACGCCAGCATCCGGTGAGACCGCCGCGTCGGAGTCGTTCGGTCTCACCGACGAGTGGGAAACGACCGATGGTGCGTTGGTCGACCCCGCCGGCGATGTCGAACGCGTTTCGACGGAAACGCCGTTCGGAGAGGCCACCGCGGAATCGATCATCGTCAGCTACCTTCGAGGCTCGAGCGATCCCATCTTCGTTATCGACTCGGACGGAAACTTTACCCACTCGAACGCGGAGTGTCGCGACCTCTTCGGGCGCGTTCCCGGCGAACTACTCGAGAAGAACCTCTTCAACCTCGACGAGGCCGATAACTCCGTCATGAAGGAAGTCCTCGAGACCGAAGAGTCCATCCAGAACCTCGAGGGCGTCGTCGAGGTGGACGGCGAAACGATTCACGTCAGCCGAACGTTTTTCCCGCTGTTCGACGCCGCAGGAGAGCTCACCGGTGCGATCGAGATCAATCGCGACGTTTCCGAACGCGTCGAGGCGGTCAACCGTCAGGAGACCTTAGAGCAGTACCAGGCCTACCAGCAGGACGTCGTCGAATCCTTCCAGGGGTGGATGGACAGACTCAGCGGCGGCGATTTCACGATCGAGCCGGAGGTTCCGGAGCCGGAGGGTGACTTCGAGGAAGTGCAGGACGCCTACGACCGCTTTTCGACGATGGCCGAGGATCTCTCGAGCGCGATCGACACCATTCACGATGCGCTCGCGGAAGTGCGACACAACTCCGAGCAGTTGGCCCAGATCAGCGACGATCTCGTCGACGCGGCCGAAGAAACCTCCAGCGCGACCGCAGAGATCGAGCGGGCGAGCGAAGCCGTCGATTCGAAGACGAGCGAACAGGCGGAACAGGCCGCAGTCGCCGAGGAAAACGTCTCGAACCTTTCGGCGGCGATCGAGGAGATCACGGCGAACGCGGGCACGATCGAGCAACGAGCCGCCGAGGCCAGTAATCGGACCGATCAGGGTGCGACGGAGGCCGAAACCGCACTCGAGCGAATGGACGAGTCGATGGACGCGTCCGGGAAAACGGTGACGCAGGTCCAGACGCTCCAAAAGCAGATGAGCACGATCGGGGAGATGGCGGAACTCGTCAGCGAGATCGCCGACCAGACGAACCTGCTGGCGGTCAACGCCAATATCGAAGCGGCTCGAGCCGACGGCTCCGGCGATCGGTTCGCGGTCGTCGCACAGGAGATCAAGCGCCTGGCGGACGAGTCAAAAGACACCGCCGAGACGATCTCGAAAGACCTCGAGGGGATCCAGTCGGACGTCGAAGAGACCGTCGAAACGATCGAACGGAGCAATCACACGGTCGAGACGAGCGCCGAGGCTGTCGATGGTGTCGTTGATCACATCGATGAAATCGACGACGCGGTCCAGGAAACGGACCGAGGGATTCAGAACATCGCTCGAGCGGCAGAAGATCAGGCCTCGGATGCACAGGCCGTCCAGGACGTCGTAAGCGACCTCTCCGAACGGAGCGCGGAGATCGACGATCGGATGGCGGCCGTCGCCACGAACATCGACCAGCAGACGGAGACGATCGACCGGATGGCAGATATTTCGGAAACGATCGACGAGATGGCCGTCGAAATGGAGACCCGCCTCGCCCGTTTCGAACTCGAGACGGTCGGGGCGGGAACCACCGCCCCGAAGGCGTCGTAGTACGCGATTCGGCTCCGGTCGTGTCGAAGTCGTTTTCCGCTATCTCGCCCGCCGGTTTCGGGCCGTCGCAGTTCCGAGTATCGCAAGCACCGCTATCACCGCCGTTGCGATCCCGAACCCTGGCGTCGGGAGCAGGTCGTCGGAAAGTTCGACGGTCACCGTTTCGGTCGACTGACTCTCGACGGGATCGCTCTCGGCGGTTCCCGACCCGGCCTCGGGATCCGTCGCCTCGAGGGTGTACCGGTCACCCGTTCCGGGAACCGTAACCTCGAGCATCCCGTTCTCGTCGGTCCGGTTCGCCGGTTCGAACGAGTCGCCCGACTCGACCGAAATAGAAAGCGTCGCACCGTCGACCGGTTCGCCGTCGCCCGTTTCTGCGGTAATCTCGAGGATTGCATCTCCTTCGAGCGCGTACGACTCGTTGATTCGATCGCCCGCCGACTCGAGGCTGACGACGCTGTCCTCGTTCGCGTATCCGTCGGCGTCAACGCGCAGTTCGTACTCGGCGAGGCTCGGCACGTTCACGGCGGTGTAGGTCCCGTTTTCCACGTGACTCGCGGCGTACGTTCCACGGTCTCCGACGAGTTCGACGGTTCCCCCGCCGATTCCGGTATCGAAGTGATCGTCCGTGAGTTCGATTTCGGCGTCACCGTCGCCGCTCAGTGCAGAATCGATCGTCGTCGTCTCGTCGGCGGGAACGTCGCTCGTCTCGCTGACGCCGTCGTAGCCGTCCGCCTCGAGGGAAACGGTGTACTTCTGCTCGCCCGGGAGCCCGGTGTACGCGAAGGCTCCATCTGTTCCCGTCTCAGTTTCGAACTCCGTGTCGTCCTCGGCGCTGAGGAGGACCGTCGCGTTCGGGACCGCTTCGTTCGTTTCTCGATCAGTGACCGTTCCGTCGACGGTGGCGTGGGTTCCCACTTCGTCGATGGCGGCGTACACGTCGACAATGCCGTTCCCGTACCGCGTGTCGCTCTCCTTGAGGCAGTCGCCCGTGTTTTCGTCCCCGCCGCTCGGCGATCCGTCCCGGTCGCTCGACGACTTATCCTCGAGCGGACACGCATCGTCGGGTTTCCAGGCCGTCTCTCGGAGCGCATCCGTGATTTCAGCCGCCTCAAGTTCCGCCGCCGTCGCCGACTGAACGAGTGCGACCGCGCCGGCGACGTGTGGCGTCGCGATGCTGGTCCCGCTTGCCGTTCGGTACTCGCCGTCGGGAATCGTACTCTCCACGCCGACGCCCGGCGCGACGATGTCTGGCGTGGTGTATGTTTCGGGCCAGTGCTTCGGCGCGTCCGACCCCCACGCCTCGCCGGTGTCGATTTCCTCCCCACTCGAGAACGACGCCACGCCCGCAGATTCGTTCGCGGCTCCGACGCTTAGCGCGTCGTAGACGTTCCCCGGGGTGAGCGAGGAATCGGCCCCCTGATTGCCGCTCGCGCCGACGACGACTGTTCCGGCGTCGTTCGCGGTTTCGACCGCGCTGATGAACGAGCCACTGTAGCGATACCAGCCGAGGCTGATGCTGACCGCGTCCGCATCGTTCTCGACGGCCCACTCGATCCCCGAGAGAACCGCAGATTCGGACGTTGTACACGTGCCGCCATCGCAGTCGGAAACGACGGCACCGTGCATGAGATTCGCCTCCGGTGCGACGCCGATCGGCGTCCCGCTCTCGTTGGCGCCCGTCGCGACGCCCGAGACGAGGGTCCCGTGCTCGTCGTAGACGGTCGGTTCGTCCGACGGATCGGTCGTGAAATCCTTCCACGCCTCGAGGTCGATGTCTGGATGGTCGTCGTCGACGCCCGAATCGAGGACAGCGACCGTGGACCCCTCGCCTTTCGTGTGGAACCCGTCCCAGACGTCTGTCACGTTAGTTTGCTCGAGGTTGTACGGTGCCGAATCGCCGCCTGACGAAACGAGAGCGGCTTCGTCGGTCTGTGACTGCTTGTCCGTTGACGCCTGAACGGGTATCTCGTCCTCGGCGCGGATCTCTGCGACGCCGTCTATTTCGGCGATCTCACGAGTCACGTCCGCTATTTCCGCCCGATCGGAATCAACCGTCATCGTCGCCGCGTTCGCGATCCAGAACCCCTTTTTGAAGTCGACGCCGTCAGTCGTGTTCGCGTACGCTTCGAGCGGCTCCTGGGCCGTCTCGGCGTCGCCCCGTTGACTCGATATCGAGTCTTCGTCCAGTCGATTCGTCTCTCCGGAAGAATCATCGAATCCAACGAGAACGGACTGGTTGCCGGATGCGTTCTCGAGGTTCGGATCGATCACCGGCGGACTCGAATTTACCGGTGATTGATCGACATCCGCCGCTAATTGGCCTTCGTTCACCACTAATTGACTCGACTCGAGTGGCGTCTGGCTCGAACCGTCTTCCGAGAAAGTCGTGTTGAATTGGTGTGTATCGGCCCCTGTTCCCCCGACATAGCCCGCCGCGCCCCCTCCTGCAACGGCCGCCGGACCGGTCGCGAGCGCGAGCGATATCACAAGAAGTACGGCCACAGCGCTTGAGCGGGCACCACGCTCTCGACCCCCACCGTTCGATGAACGCGACATTATCCGAACGGAGAAAGTCCGGTTGCTTAAGACGTACGGCTACGTTCTATCGCACCGACAGAACGCCGAGACGGTGATCGAGCGTTACTCGGAGCGCTGGAAACCCGACGGCGGATCGGTCGCGACGCAGTCAGAACGCGCCGCGAGTTCGGAACAGGCCTCCCGCAGGAGACCATCGAGGATTTCAGGCGTCGTGGGATGATAGGCGCGGCTCGGAATCTCGCGAACGTCCAACGCCATCTCCACGGCCAGTTGCATCGTCTTGGCCATCACGTCCGCGTGAAGGTGCAATCCCTGATACCCCAACACGGAGCCGTCTTCGGCGTTGACCACGAGCGTCGCCCGTCCTTCCGGGTGATTCTTCGACTTGAACACGCCTTCGGAGGATGCCTCGCTCGAGACGACGACTGTCTTCATCTCGCTCGCACTCGCCGTCGCCGGCGTGTGCCCGATCCGGGCGAACGGATAGACGCCGAGTCCCGAGAAGATGACGTGATGGGGGACGTTCGTGTAGGGCTCGAGTTCCTCCCCTCGAGCGTGCCGGAGGACGTTCTCGCCGGCGGCAAACCCCTGTTCTTTGGCGACGTGGAGAATCGGTTCCCTGCCGTTGACGTCGCCGACCACGAAGACCCGCTCGTCGTCGCGGGCTTGCATGGTCGAATCGACCCAGCCCTCGTCGACCTCGAGTGCCGTCTTCTCGAGTCCCAGCCCATCCACGTTGGGCCGTCGTCCGGTAAAGAGGTAGAGCTCCTCGGCCTCGAGAATCTCTTCGGTTCCGTCCCGTTCGACGATCATGCGGACATCATTGGTTTCGTCTCCGGCAGATTCAATTCGCTTCTCGTCGGTCTGTGTTAGGATCTCCGCGTCGAACTGCTCCCGGTAGAGCTCCAGAATCGTCTCGCCGTACTCGGGCTCCATCTCGTCCAGCGGCCGCTCGTCGTGTTCGATGACAGTGAGATCGACGCCGCTGACTTCCGAGAGGTACGGCACCAGCTCGAGGCCGATGTAGCCAAAGCCCATCACGATGGCGCTGTCGGGAAACTCGGCCGCCTCGAGCACGTCTGCACTCGTCGAAAACGAAACGTCCTCGATGCCAGGCAGATCGGGGACGTTGACCACTGAGCCCGTCGCGATCACCACGTAGTCGGGCTCGAGCGTTCGATCACCGACCTCGAGTACGCGCTCCTCGACGAACTCGGCGGTGTCGTGAATAAATTCGACGTTGTCGCGCTCGGCCAACTCGTGGACGTGATCCCGACGATGCTGTGCGAATCCGTGGATGTGCTCGTCTTTCTGGTCGATTACGCGCTCGGGAACGACCTCGGGAGTCCCCTCGAGTCGGTCGTCGTGTCTGACCTGATACCGGTGCTGTGCGGCCGAAAGGACATCCTTCGAGGGCATACACCCCTTCAGAATGCAGAGCCCCCCGCCCGGCTCCCCGTCGTCGATTAGCGTTAGCTCGAGATCGGAGATCGAACACTCAGCGTCCTCGCCGGCGCGTTCGACCAGTTCGTCGGCGACGGCGACCCCCGCGCTCCCGTACGCACCGACGATCGCGACGTGTACCATACCTCGTCTTTCGGGGCGATACAAAAAGTCGTTCCGCGCCCATTGCGAAACGTAGCTGGTGCCTCCCCCAGTCTTTCCAATTTACTGAGAAAGAACCAGTAGAAAGCCCTCAACGGTCTCGTGGTCGCGATCGCGGTTCTCACTCGCTTCGCTCGCTCCGAACTGCGTCCGCTTCGCCCTTTCAGTCTGCCTGAAGACGTTCCTGCTCGCTTCGCTGCGCGGGCTGCGACTTCCGAGCCCACACTCGCTTTGCTCGCATGGACGCCAGGAACAGCTTTCAGCCTGCCCTTCCCCGGGAAACACGGCTCTCGAAATACTCGAGCCGTGTTTCTGGCCGAATGCCGCACGCTTGTGGCGTTCACGCAGCTTGTAGCGTGGACGCGAACGCTGTGAGGATACGTCGGCGAGACTATGCCCGACGGGGAACGAAATGACTTGGAAGCGGTGGGGAAATGGGTGAGAGAAAAGAGGAGAGGCATTCCTGTGTCGTGGCCACAGCAGAACTACGAAGCCGAAAGCACTGGCAAATATCCATATACAGTCGTACTACCCGATAGAAGTCCCGTTTCTACTCACCGTCCCGATTAGAGACCGACTCGAGCGGCGGCGGCCGAGAGCAGTGCCGCGATCGAGACACCGACGCCGAAGCCGGGCACGCTGTCGCCGAGTGCACCATCGTCGTCGCCGCTCGCGTTCTGGACCGCCACGTCTCGCTCCGAGAAGTGGTTGATGCCGATCAGGACGTCAGCCGCCGCGTCGGCTTCGCTCGACTGGGTGACCATGTACGCGGATTCGTCCCCGCCGATGGCACCCTCGAGTTCGCTGTAGGAGGACGCTTCGGCCGCGACCTCGCCGTCGACAGTCACCTCGAGATCGTCGGCCGATTCGGCACCCGCGAGCGCCGCCTCGGAGACCGTCGTAATGATGACCGTTCCCTCGCTCTCTGCGCGTTCGGCGGTCATCTCGAGTCGGTCTTCGCTCTCGGCCTGCGTTTCGACGGCGATATCCTGACCGTACGTGGCCACGTCGGCGACCCGTTCGCCGTCCTGCTCGTCGGCGTAGACTTCGGCGGTCGCCGTACCGTCGGCGATCAGCCGTTCTTGCTCTTGGGCCGCATCGTCGCGTTCGCCGTCGTCGTACGAGCGGTAGACGAGCGTCGAGTCGCTCTCAAGTTCGGCGGTCACGTCGCCATTGTCGTTGACGTCGACCTCGCCGTTACCGGCGACCATGAACGCACCGCTTCGGTTGTCGCTCTCGACGACGACGACGTCACCGTCGCTTTCTGCGGTCGCGTTGCTCTCTCCGGAGAGCGTCGCTTCGACGTACTGTGACTCCCCGCCGGCGTTGACGGTGAGGATCCCGCGGTCGCTATCGTGGACGCTCATGGAGGCGGATCCCTCGGTTCCGATCTCGGCTCGCGTCTCGGTCTGTGCGCCTAACTCGAGTCCGAGCCCGGAGATGTTCGTCACGGCCGAGAGTCCCGTACTCCCGCCGATTCCCGCTTCACTGTCGTGGTCGCTCTGGGACTCAACGGAGACGTTCTCGAACACCTCTTCGCCGCCAACGCTGTAACCGGTCACGGCGTTACTCGAGGTTTCGAATTCGACGTGCGTCCCTACGTACGCCTCGCCGTCCGCGTCGGCCGACTGGGTCGATTCCTGTGCACCTGCACCCGCAGCCCCACCGACGGCGGCGACTGAGAGCGTCGCGGTCGTCAGCAGTACGACGAGTGCGATTGCCGTTATTCTGGACATGACAGTCCTGACTTCCGACGGTACCCTAAAGCAGTTTCTGGCAAAACCGTCCAATAGTGTTCGGCATTCACTCGCACAACCCTGCGGCGGCGGTGTCTCCTCCGGCACACCGCACCAAGTCGGAAAACGCGCTTCGAGGTGGTTAGCGCGAAATGTCCGACGTCTGCTCACCGATAACCGATTCGACCTCCGCTTTCGTTACGACCGCGATATCTCCCGGAATCGTTCGCTTGAGCGCCGCCGTCGCCGCGCCGTACTCGAGCGCGCTCGAAACGTCGTCGCCGTCGATTCGGCGAGCGAGGAACGCGCCGGTGAAGGCGTCGCCGGTCCCGATCGGATCGACGGTGTCGGTCTCGTAGGCGTCGTGATCGTGGAACTCGCCCTCGTGCCAGGCGAGTGCACCCTCCGCACCGCGGGTGACGACAACGGTCTCGAAGTCGTATTCGCTTCCGAGGGTCTCCGCTAACTCCCGAGCGTCGCCCTCGAGATCGAGGACGTTACGCGCGTCTCGTCCGGCGACAACGAGCACGTCGATATTCTCGAAAAGGGTTTTCAGGGTCTCTCTGGCCTCGGACGGACTCCAGAGCTTGTGCCGATAGTTAAGATCGAACGCCGTCGTCGTCCCGTTTTGGCTCGCGATCTCGAGCAACGTCGCAGTCGTCTCCTCGAGCGTCGCAGAGAGCGCGGGCGTAATTCCCGAGGTGAAAAAGACCTCGGCGTTTCGGATCACCTCGAGGTCGAACTCCTCGGCCTCGGCGGTCGTCACCGCCGCGTTCTCGCGATCGTAGATGACGTTCGTTCCGCGGGGTTTGCCCGCCTGCTCGAGGTAGTAGGTGCCCTGTCGCCCCTCTGTGGTCCAGACCGGATCGGCGTCGATACCGTACTGATCGAGTTCGGCGGCGACGCGCCGGCCGAGCGGCGATTCGGGGAGTTTCGAGAGCCAGGTCGCCGACGCGCCCAGACGCTGGGCCGCGATCGCGACGTTGCTCTCGGCACCGGCGGCGCGAACCTCGAACTCACCCGCCGTTTCGATCCGTTCGCTTCCCGACGGCGAGAGTCGAAGCATGGTCTCGCCGAACGTCACGAGTTCGCTCACGGGTCCGGTCCTCCCAGCGGTCGTTCCGTCCGCCGTAATTCGCTCATGTCTGGCAAAACGAAGGGGTGTGATAAAAGGTATACTGATCTCTCGAAGGGGTTCGGCGGGACTGTCCTCCGCCTACGCTCGACCCACGAGAACGGCGTCGTCCGCAGGCTCGCGACCGAAATCGAAGCCGAACTCCTCGAGCAGTTCCAGGCTGGCCTCGACGTGTTCGGTCACGGTCGGTATCCGAACCCGTCCACCGGCGAGGGCGAGAAAGACGAGCAACTGATCGCCCAGGTGTCGGTCGACCGCGGCGCTCGATTCGAGGAAGCGATTCGCGGCGTCGGCCGCGTCTTCGCCGACTCGCTCGGCCGGCTTCCCGCGCTCCCCGAGGGCGCTGAAGCCCGCCAATCCACCGGCGTGTTCCAGCCGGAGTACGATAGCGGAGCCGGGAGAATCGCTCGCGGCGGTCGTCTCTCGCCGGGTCCGAACCTCGAGTTCTTCGTGCTGGCCCACTTCGCCCGCGTCGCCGGACCGGTTCGACGCCAGGGACTCGTTCGTCCCCGACAGGCGCTCGAGCGCTCCCGAAACCTGCCGCGAAGCGACGTCACTGTCTGAAAGCGATGCTGACTCCGTCGAGTAACACCGAACGCCGTCGACGCTCCCGCGCATCTCGAGGTCGATCGGCTCGAGGCTCGAGGGAGCCACGTGGAGCGTCGCCTTCCCGCCGCCGTCTGGATAGAACCCGCGCCGATCCACGTCGACGCACGCCTCGAGTCCGAAGTTTCGGAGCGTCGGGAATTTGACCTCCCTCGAGTACTCGATCGCCGGCGACCACGCGACGTCAGTTCCCCCGGTGACGGTAATCGAGAGGGGCCCTTCGAGGGCGGTCGCCAGCGGCAAAACGGCGTCGAAAAGGAGCGTGATGCTCCCCGCAGTGTCGATGTCGACTGCGTAGCTTCCGCCGGAAATCCCGTTTTGGTTGGACACCCGACAATCGCTGTTCGGTTCGAACCCGTCGTTCGGTTCGAACGTCACCGTCCGCGAGCCGACGTCAGCACCGGAAACGTCGGCGTCGCAGATCGCTTCCATGGTCTCGAGGACGGCGAGGTGTTGCGGTCGAAGGCCGGGCGTCGACCGGTCCCCTCGGACGTTCTCGATCCGGATCGGTTCGCTTTCGAGGGCCGAGAGCGACAGCGCCGTTCGGAGGAACTGACCGCCGGCGTCCGCGCCGTCGAGTTCGCGCATGGGTACTGCTGTGAGGGCGAGGGTAATCCATCTACCGCAGTGGAGTCGGTACCGTCCGCTCGGTGAGAGACGGTGACGGGATCGAGTTCGCTTTCGAGAGATTTTCGGTGTTCGGAGGGAGAGTGCAACCGAATGCGACTCTGGCAGGATCCGCTCCGACGCCGCTGGTTACTTTGGGGCACGCTCGGCGTAACCTTCCTCCTGGTCAACGTCAACCGACTCTCCTCTGCGGTGTTAGCCGAAGATCTCATGGTCGCCTTCGGAACCTCTGGGGCGCAACTCGGGACGCTCCATGCTGTCTTCTTCTGGGTTTATGCGTTCATGCAGATCCCGACGGGGATTCTCGCGGACCGCGTCGGCCCGCGACTTACGGCGGCCGCCGGCGGGGTGGTAATGAACGTCGGCGCAATCTGGTTTGCGCTCGCTGACAGCTACCTCGCGGCCGGCGTCGCCCGCGGGCTCGTCGGCCTCGGTGGGAGCGTCATCTTCGTCTGCATCCTCCGATTCTGTGCGAACTGGTTCCGCGCTGACGAGTTCGCGACGGTGAGCGGCCTGAGCTTCGCGGTCTCCGGCGTCGGGGGCGTACTCGCGACGACGCCGCTCGCAGTCGCCGTCGACGCGACCGGCTGGCGCGCCTCGATCGGCTGGCTCGGTGTTCTCGGGCTCCTCTGTGCCGTCGCCGTGTTCGTCTTCGTGCGGGATACGCCCGAGGCGGCCGGTTTCCAACAGATCGACGGCGTTCCGGGTCAGTCGACGCTCACGAACGCCGAACTTCGAACCCATCTCTCGGCCATCCTCCGGGACCGCTGGATCTGGGTCGTGAGCATCATGCTGTTCTGTGCGAACGGCGTCAATCTCACCATCTTCGGACTGTGGGGCGTTCCCTACGTCGTGCAACTGTACGACGTCTCGGTGACCTACGCCTCGGTGTTCACCCTGCTCGGCGGTCTCGGCGTGATGGTCGGCCCGCCCGCGTTCGGCTGGCTTTCGGACCGCCTCGAGCGCCGCGTCGAGTTGATGATCGGTGGCGGAGCCTGTTTCGCGATCACGCTCGCGGTGATCGCCGTTGCCGGCGATCCGCCGCTCCCTGTCGTCGGCATCGCTTTCTTCCTCACCGGAGTGTTGTTCGGCTCGTTCCTGCTCGGGTACGCGATCGTCAAGGACAGGCATCCCAGCAGCGCGAGCGGCATCTCGACGGGGACGATAAACGGCGCGTCGTTCTTCGGCGCCGCGATGCTCCCGACGGTGATGGGTTGGGCGCTCGACGCCTACTGGACGGGAGAACTCGTCGGCGGCGTCCGGGTCTACACGGAGACCGGCTACCAGCTAGCCTTCGGAATCGCAACCGTCGCTGGAGTGATCGCCTTCGCGTGTACCGTCTGGCTGTTCGTCAACACCGATCGCTCGAGCCCAAACCCTCACTCACGACAGGATCGCTCGAGCGGCGAATAACAGGTTCTCCTTGCGCTCGCGGACTCGCCGGTAGAAGTACAACAACCAGCGAGAACCGTAGGGAACGTACTGATAGACGGTCACGCCCTCGGCCGCCAGCTCGCGCTGGGCGTCCTCCCGAACGCCCATCAGCATCTGGACTTCGTAGGGCGTTCCGTACTCCTCGTGGAGTTCTCGAGCGTACGCGATCATCGCCGGGTCGTGGCTTCCGACCGCGATGCCGCCGTCGCGGTTCTGGAAGGCGTCCTCGAGCAGGGTTCGGTACGCCTTGTCGACCCGGTCTTTGTCCTTGTAGGCGATCGATTTCGGCTCATCATAGGCTCCCTTGACGAGCCGGACCTTGCCGGGAACGTCGTTCAGCCGCTCGAGATCCTCACGCGTGCGTTTCAGGTTCGCCTGCAGACAGAGTCCGACGGCTCCTTCGACGGCCGCTCGGTTTTCGAGCGCCACATCGTCTTCGAGCGCTACTCCTTCGGAGCCCGTTCCGCCTTCGACGGTTTCGACAACCTCGAGCTCCGCTGATTCCATCGATTCGGCCGTCTCCACAGAGGCGTACTCTCGAGCGAGCCGTTCGTAGGCCTCGAGCGTCGCGTCCGTCGTCGTGTGGTTTTCCATGTCTACCCAAACGAAAACGTCTCGTTCGGCCGCGTGGGAGACGATCCGCTCGAGGTTCGATTCGAACGCTTCCGGTCCGATATCGAGGCCGATCTGCGATGGTTTGACCGAGATACAGACGTCGAAGCCCGACATCGCAATCGACTCGACGAGCGAGCAGTACGCGTCGGTATCGTCGGCGACTACGTCGGGGTCGTCGTGGTGTTCGCCAAGCAAATTGAGGATCGCCCCGACGCCGTCGTCGTTGAGCTGTTGGACGTGCTCGAGCGCTTCGGGTGGCGACTCGCCGGCGACGAACCGACTGGCGATCGGTGGAATCATCTAGTCGGATCTAGAAAGCGGGGACTCTTAACCACAACACCGACCAAATAATTCAATAACATCTTACAGAAATTATCGTGTCCAATAGGCGATTTCTCGGACGGTCACAGCGGATCGGTCACTTCCTCGATAGCCGGGTCGAGTAGCTTCGCCTCGGCCTTCCGGAGGTGTTCGAGCAACGTCGTTTTCGAAACGTCCGCCTTTTCTGCGAGCTCTCGAGTCGTAATCTCTCGCGGCCAGGCGTAGTAGTTGTGTTCGCACGCGAGCTCGAAGATTTCGCGCTGGCGCGTCGAAAGCAGGGCAACGCGGCCAGGGCTTTCGTCGCTGAACGCGTCGTTCGTGGTGATTTTCGTGACCGTAATCTCGGCCGACCCCTTCTCCCTGACGGCCTCGAGGCGCTCGTGAAGTCGGTCGCGATCGGTGTCGCCGACGAAGACGGACCAGAATTCGGTGCCGTCGCGGATCCGGACCGCCGATTCCTGGATGAATCCCTCCGACGCGAGCGCGTCGCTGATCGTGTGGGTCGGGTCGTACTCGACGAACAGCTCGCGTGCGGTGTTGCCCGGAACGGACTTTGCCTCGTCGAACCCGTACCGACGTTGCATCACGACGACGGAGTCCGTCAGTCGCGAGTTTCGGGTCTCCTGAATCAATTCGTTTGTTTCCTCGAGCGAGTCTCCGTACGCCGTGAAGTGTCCCTTGACCCGGCCGTCGGTCGCGTTGTAGACGGTGTGTGCGAGAAGACTGGCGTCGGTCGCCTCCGTTACCTCGAGCGTCCAGCAGTCCGGATGCCAGATCTCGAGTGTGAGACGAGCACCCCCCGTTGGATAGTCGTCCGTTATCTCTGTCGTCGCCATTGTCAGCTAGTATCACACACTCGTTTAAACCTCTGTCCCGACCATGGGAGGGGAGCCTACTATTCTTCGGAGGAACGATGAATATCCATGGCTCAACAATCTGCCGACGACGTGTACAACCACTACATTGCGGGCGGGTGGTCCGACGGCGACGGAGGAGAAACGTTCGAGAGCGAGAACCCGGCTACGGGAGAGGCGCTCGCGACGTTCGAACGGGGGACCGAGTCGGATGTCGACGCCGCACTGGAGGCGGCCGATGAGGCCGCCGAGGAGTGGCGAGCACTCTCCTACATCGACCGGGCGGAGTACCTCTGGGACATCTATCACGAACTGCGCGAGCGGACGGACGAACTCGGCGAAATCGTCACGAAAGAGTGTGGCAAGGAGATCTCTGAGGGGCGAGCCGATGTCATCGAAGCCTATCACATGGTCGAGTGGGCCGCCGCCAACGCCCGCCATCCCCACGGCGACGTCGTTCCCAGCGAAATCGCCTCGAAGGACGCCTACATGCGTCGAAAGCCCCGGGGTATCGTCGGCTGTATCACCCCCTGGAACTTCCCCGTCGCGATCCCCTTCTGGCACATGGCCATCGCGCTGGTCGAGGGGAACACGATCGTCTGGAAACCCGCCGAACAGACCCCATGGTGCGGCCAGATCATCGCCGAGATGTTCGAGGACGCGGGCATCCCCGACGGCGTCTTCAACATGGTACAGGGCTTCGGCGACGCCGGCGCGGCCATCACGGACGACGAGCGCGTCGATACCGTCCTCTTTACCGGCTCAGCGGAGGTCGGCCACGAGATCGCCGGCAAGGTCGGTGCCGAACCCGGCAAACTCGCGGCCTGCGAGATGGGCGGCAAAAACGGGATCATCATCGCTGAGGACGCCGACATGGACATCGCGATCCACTCGGCGATCATGTCGAGTTTCAAGACGACCGGCCAGCGCTGCGTCTCGAGCGAGCGCCTGATCGTTCACGAGGAGATCTACGACGAGTTCAAAGACCGCTTCGTCGAGGTCGCAAAGAGTATCTCGGTCGGCGACCCGCTGGCCGAAGAGACCTTTATGGGTCCCGCCATCGAATCCCAGCACGTCGAAAAGATCGCGAAACACAACGAACTGGCCCGACAGGAAGGAGCCGAGGTGCTCGTCGATCGCTTCGAACTCGAGGACGAGGAGATACCCGACGGACATGAAGAGGGGGCGGCTACTGCCGCCGATGGTGAACGAAGCGGGAGCTTCGCGAACGGTCATTGGGTCGGCCCGTTCGTCTACGAACTCGAGTACGACTCCGACCTGCGGTGTCTACAAGAGGAGTGTTTCGGCCCGCACGTCGCCCTGATCGAATACTCGGGCGATATCGATCGAGCGCTCGAGATTCACAACGACACGAATTACGGGCTCGCCGGGGCGATCGTCAGCGAGGATTACCGGAAGATTCACCGCTTTCGCGACGACGGCGAGGTCGGACTGGCCTACGCGAACCTGCCGTGTATCGGCGCGGAAGTCCACCTCCCCTTCGGCGGCGTGAAGAAGTCGGGGAACGGCTATCCGAGCGCTCGAGAGGCCATCGAGGCCGTCACCGAACGGACCGCGTTCACGCTCAACAACTCGAAAGAGATCGAGATGGCACAGGGGCTCTCGGCGGATATCCTGACCGATGACTGACCGAGGACAACGGTGGGAGAAGTCGATCGATGAAAATGGTGAGAGTGAGAAGTTGATCGGAACCAGCCGATCAGTACTCGTTGTCGCGCAGCCGGTCGACTTCGTCCTCGATCTCCTTTGCGAGTTCGGCCTGCTGTTCGTTGGCCCTCGCGATCTGTTCGCTTGCAGCGGAGATTTCTTCGGCTTTCCCCATCGAGGAGTCGGTCATGCTGGCGACTTCCTCGGTACTCGCGGCCTGATCGTCCGTGGCGTCGGCGACCTCCTGAATGCCCGTCGTGGCCTCTCGAACCGAGTTTTCGATCCGATTCAGGTCCTCGACCGCGTCCTCGACGAGATCGACCGCATCGTCCGTCTCCGTTCCCGCCCGATCGATGCTTTCGACGGTGTTTTCGGTATCTTTCTGAATCTGATCGACCATCTGCTCGATGTTCTTGGCCTCCTCCTGAGACTCTTCGGCGAGGGACTTGACCTCGTCGGCGACGACGGCGAAACTGTCCCCGGCTTCGCCCGCGGTCGCCGCTTCAATCGACGCGTTGACCGCCAGCAGATTCGTCTGGTCCGCGATCGTGTTGATGACTTTGACGATCTCGTCGATGCGCTCAACTCGCTCCCTGAGCTTCTCGACGTCGTCCGAAACCTCCGCCGCGGCCGCCTCGAGGCTCTCCATCTTCTCGAGGGCGTCTTCGGCGGTATCGGAGGCGTTGTCGGCGATGTCCTTTGCGGTCTCGCTCGTCGAGCTGACCTCCTCCGCGTTCGAGGCGATCTCCTCGACGGTGGCCGAGAGACTCGAGACTTCGCCTGAAACCTGCGACATCGATTCGACCTGGTCCTCGGCGAGCTGACCGACTTCGTTCGACTGTGCCACGGCGCTGTCGGCCGAATCACGGAGTTCTGAAACCCTCTCCTCGACACTTTCGGTCACTCGTTCTCGCCGCTCGAGTTCCTCCTCGATATCCGCATAGGAGTGAATGTACGTGTCCATAACGACCTGCTGGTCGAGGTTGATAAGTTTGAGCGCCGAGAGCGCTCGGTCGACGACCTCGTCGACGGCGTCGTCAACCGCCTCCTGAGCCTCGCTCGCGGTGAGCATCGGTTCATCGTGCTGTGTCCCCGCGGCGGTCGTGGCGCCGTCCGGGACCGAATCCGAATCGGCTTCGGACAGCTCCGGTCGCTCTTTCGCTTCGGTACCGATTTCGCCGAGAATCCCCTCGTAGTAGATCGAATACGCCCCCAGATAGATTTCCGGACCGAGATCGAGCATATCGTGAAGCTTCCCGATCTTGGCACGCCGGTCGACGTACTCTTTGCCGTACTCTCCTCGGCCGAGGTCTCTGAGATACTCCGCCTGCGTTCGTTTGAGGCTCTCGACCTGCTTGCTCGAGGAGTCTATTATCGCGACCGTCTCCTCGTGAGACTGCAGATGCGCGTAGAATTCGTCGACGAGATCGTCCGCAATATCGTCGAACAGGCCCGACATCGACTCGAGGCGGGCGGCGTCCTCCCGATCGAACCGCGTGTACTCTTTTCGCCACTCGATTCGGTCCGCGTCGATGTCGAGTTCCGCAGTCAACTGCGACCCGATTACGTTCCTCCTGTCTCCATCAGAGATTTTATACTCGCTCCCATCGCCGGTCATAATAACACGTTTGTAATTCTCTGTTACGTATATAAATCCACTTGCTATTCCAACGGATCATGTCTCTAAAGACGCAACTGATTGCTCTCTGGGAGGGAATACGAACCGAACTTATTCGCCTCAGACGTCCTCTGTTAGCCGTTTTGCCTCCGCTTCGATATCGTCCATAAGTTCGAACTGCTCGTCCGCGATACCGGAGATCTCCTCGGATTTCGAGGATACTTCTTCAGTCTGACGATTTGCCTCTTCTGTCATACTTGCAACCTCCTCGATGCTCGCCGCCTGATCGTCCGTCGCCTCCGCGACCTGATTGATCCCTTCGGACGTATCGCTCACCAGATCCTCGATCTGCGAGAGATTATCGACCGTCTCCTGGACTCGCCGAACGCTCTCGTCGAGTTCTTCTATTGCCGTTTCGAGGCTCGTTGCGGTGTGTTCGGTATCCTGCTGGATCTGGTTTACCGTCCGCTCGATATTCTTCGCCTCCTCTTTCGAATTTTCGGCCAGGGACTTCACTTCGTTCGCGACGACGGCGAATCTGTCTCCCGTCTGGCCGCTATCTGCGGCTTCGATGGATGCGTTGACGGCCAGGAGGTTCGTCTGGTCGGCGATGTCGTTGATTACCTCGACGACCTCGTCGATCTCTTCGACCCCCTCTCGCAGGGCTTCGACGTCTTTTGAGACCTGCTCCGTCGCTTGCTCGACGCTTTCCATGCTCTCGATCGCCTGTTCGCCGTTCTCGAGGGAATCCTCGACGAACTCGGCGCTCTCGGCGCTCGTCGAACTAACCTCTTGTGCGTTCGAGGCGACCTCCTCGACGGTCGCAGAGACCGTCGAGACCTCGCTTGTGACCGTCGAGATCGATTCGGACTGGTTCGTGGTCATGGAATCGATCTCGGTGGTCGCCTCCTGGACCGCTTCAGTTGCGTCTCGGAGTTCCGCGATCATTTCCTGAGTGTTCTGGGCGATCGATTCGCGACGTTCGATATCCTCCTCGAGGTTGGCGTAGGACTTGATGTACTGGTCGACCGCGACCTGCTGGTCTAAGTTCAGTAACTTCCCCATCGATACGATCCGCTGGACCATCGTTTCGACACCGTCTTGGACGGCACCAGCAGCAACGTCGGCATCGGGATCCGCGTTCGCGACACCGATCTCCTCGAGCACATCGGTTGCGATTCCTTCGACCAGTGCCTCGAAGTACACTGTGTAGGCTCCGATGACGATACTCGGCTCGACTCCCATTTGCTCGTAGCGCTCACCGGCCTTCGCCCGCTCCTCGTAATACTGCTGACCGTACGATGCGGCCGCCATCTCGTCCACGTAGCCGTCTGTTTGCTGTCGAAGTCTCTCGGCGCCGGCCGAGTCGATGGTTCCCATCTCGATCGAGTGATCTGCGAGGGTTTGGGAGATGCGGTCGGACTCCGATCGGATAACCGACGAAATTTCCTCGAGTCGTTTTCGATCGCTCTCGTCGAATCGCGTGAACTCCTTTTGCCACGCCAGCGATTGGCCCCCGATGCCGAGTTTATCGAGTTGGTCCACCCCGGCCACAGTCCCGCCATCTGTTTGATATGAATCCTCGTTCATGTGGGTAGTAATTGGTATATTTCCTCGCTATCGGGGTTTAGGTTTACTGGCCCCTAGCACGCTCGAGCGCCGTGCTCGTTCGCACACGGCGCTCCGAGAATTTGCACTGGGTTCCAAAAAACCGGGTCGCTCGAGAGTATCGCTTCCGTGACGAATCGGCTACAACGATTCGACGTCGAGGATCATCACGACATCGCCTTCCCCGAGGACGGACGCGCCGCTGATCCCCTCGGTGCTACTGAGC
Organism: Halostagnicola sp. A-GB9-2; assembly: GCF_030068615.1. Taxonomy (GTDB): domain Archaea; phylum Halobacteriota; class Halobacteria; order Halobacteriales; family Natrialbaceae; genus Halostagnicola. The sequence goes on from NZ_JASJOC010000003.1 coordinate 311,350, forward strand.
GAGCCGTGGAACGGTTTGATGACGACTTCCTCCTGGCCGTTCATCCCGTCACATCGCAGTGCAACTTTTCGGATGCCGTCTTTGACCCGAACGATCAGGTCGTCGTCTTGCTTTTCGGTTTCCGGGACGTTGAGGGACTCGCCGAGATCGATAATCGGGTAGGTCTTCGAATCGTGGCTGAGGATCTTCGAGTCGTCGAACGACTGAATGTCCAGATCAGAGATGACGGAGATGTCGTCGACGTTCTTGATCGGGATTCCGTACGCTTCCTCGCCCGTTTCGATGAACAGCACCCGTTCGATTGCGACGCTGACGGGCAGGGTTAGCGTGACACACGTCCCCTCTCCGGGCTCGCTCTCGACGTCGATATCGCCGTCGACGCTTTGAACGACGCGATTGACGACGTCCATCCCCACGCCGCGGCCGCTGATATCGGTCACCTCGTCGTTCGTCGAGAACCCCGGATGGAAAATTAGCTCGTAGACCTCCGAGCGCTCGAGCGACTGGACTTTCGCGGGGCTCATCACGTCCTTTTCGATGGCTTTCTTGCGAAGTCGCTCCGGATCAAGACCCGCTCCGTCGTCTTCGATCGCCAGCGTCACCGTATCTCGTTCGCGCGTTCCGCGAAGCTCGATGGTCCCCCCTCTCGATTTCCCCTTCGCTTCCCGAACATCTGGTTTCTCGATCCCGTGGTCGATCGCGTTTCGGATGAGGTGAACGAGCGGATCGCGCATCTCGTTCAAGATCGAGCGGTCCATCTCGATGTCGACGCCGGTCATCTCGAAGCTGATCTCCTTGCCCTGTTCCTGTGCGATATCCCGAACAAGCCGCGGGAAGTGGCCCGCGATGGTCCTGACGGGAACCAACCGCATCTCGAGAACGGTATCCTGAATTCTGGACGTAATCTTGTCGTGCTCGCTGAGTTCCTTTTCGACCTCGGAGACCCCCAGATCCTCGATCGTGTTCCGGAGTTTGATCCGACTCGTGACCATCTCTTCGACCTGGTTGTACAGTTCGTCGATGGTCGTAACGTCGACCCGAATCGATTCGATCTCCGTATCGTGGTTATCCAGAACCGATCCACCGCTTTCGTCGGCCGACGAATCGTCGTCACTGGGTTCTTCGTCCGTGAGCCCACCGCGTACGTCGTCGGTCACGTCGACGACGTCGACCGATTCCAGGTAGCGATGACCGTCGTACTCCTCGAAGATCGCATCGGCGTCAGCCGGTTTGTCCGGAGAGACGTACAACTCGAATCCGTCGTCGAACTCGCCGGATTCGATATCGGTTATCGGTGGCTCTCCCGCGTGAACGGTGTACCCATCCTGAATGTCCCCGAGAATGAACATTGCATCGACGAGATTCGACTCCCCATCGCCGATGGCGAGATCGAGGTGAAAGACCGAATCGGCTTCGGCCGCATCCGTCTCTTCGAGCGTATCGAAGGGAATGTCGATTGACGCCGCCCCCGGTTCAGTATCGGAGTCGGCCGCAGTTCCGGATTCGGAGTCACTGGCGACTTCCGCACCGTCGCTCCCGTCGATTTCGGCTCGGAGCTGATTGACCGTCGCGCTTGGATCCAGTTGAACCTCGCCCGATTCGTCGATCTGCGTGACCATCTCGTCGAGCGAATCGACCGCCTCGAACAGGAGGTTCATCCGATCGTTCGTCACCGCCATCTTTCCCTCACGGACTTCGTCCAAGAGATCCTCGAGCGCGTGTGCGAGATTCGACGGCGCTTCGAATCCCATCGCCCCGAAGTTCCCTTTGAGGTTGTGACTCACCCTGAATACCGCATCGATGGCTTCTGCATCACTCGGATTGTCCTCGAGAGCCAACAGCGAGTTATTGAGTTGGAGAAGGTCGTCCTGACTTTCGCGAATGAATGTATCAAAAACGTCACTCATACCTTGATACGTAGTACGTTGAATACCAATGATTTAGGCTTGTTGGCTGAATTACCAGATCAATGGGGTTTCGGTATCGGTTGCTCACGCTCGTTACAGGACCTGACAATCCGCCTCTGGAGCCAATTGCGGTGTCGTTTCTATCCACGACTCGTCAGATGAATTGAACAATATTGAACTGGAGTCTGACTTCGAACTTCCGTCTCCGCGGAACGCTCAGGTATCCTCTACAGAGGGGGCCAGAACAGTTATCCGGATTGCGTTTGACAGTTCTCGTGTAACAGTACACGAACTTCGTATTACGGAGGGAATACAAATAGCAGTGTCCGAGGGAGTCGGTTTATGACGAACCACTATAACAGTACGATTCTATCACGCAACCAGATGGGGGAAATGTCAGGATGACTATGGACGACGAGACGCCGGAGGTGATCGCCGTGTCGCTCCAGAAGGGCGGGACCGGAAAAACGTTCACCGCCATGAATCTCGCAGGGGGGCTATCAGCGCGCGGGTTCGACGTTCTTTTGGTCGATTTCGACCCGCAGGGAACGCTGACGGCGAACCTCGGCAAACGCGAGCAGTACTTCGATCTCGATACGCTCTCGCTGGATGAGGTATTACTCGACCCCTCGAAGTGGGATCAAGTCACCGAACTGGTAGAAACCGATCACGAGGAGTTCGACCTGATTCCAGCGAACCAATCGTACAACGGGAACAAAACGCCACTCGACGCGGCTGACGCCGGTGAGAATCGTTTCGGACGTCTTCTCGATCAGTTCGAGGATGACTACCACTATATTATCTGTGACTGTCCGCCGGATTTCTCCCCGTACGCGAAGAACGCGGTTACGGCCGGCGAGAAGATCGTCATCCCAATGATTCCGGAGACGGAAATGCCCCACTCCGTCGACCTGCTTTTCGATCAGTACGACGTCCTCGAGATGATGCACGATCTCGATATCGAGTATCTCGCTTCGGTGATGACGGTCAACTCGACGAAGATGACCAACGAACACCAGCGGATCGTCTCCTGGTTCGAGGAGACCTTCGCGGAGAAAGGCGTCGTCACGGACCACCGGGCCGCTTTCGCGAGAGCGAAAAAGAACCAGCAGTCGCTCTATGCCTACGAGGAGTCCTTATCCAACGCGGAACTCGAAACCTACGACAGGCTCGTCCAACTCGTTATGGCACAAACGGACCCGCCGACGCTCGGAATCGATGTCGAGGCGGCGAAACAGCTCTCGATCGACGGCATCCGCCGTCGTCGAGAACGGAACCACGAACAGGAGGTAAACGCATGAGCGAAGACCCATCAGATCCAGACGACGAGTTCGAGGATCAGCTCTCCGACGTTGGCTCTCGAACTCGAGAGAAGCTTTCGGCGGAAGAACAGAAGAAGGCCGAGAAACTCGGCGTCTCTCCGAGCGCGTCGACGACACCGTCATCCGATGAAGAATCCAGCGAAGCCGCCGGAACCGACGACGGATCCACCGCTGGTGCCGGTACGGATTCTACCACCGGTGACGACGATTCGACCGAGCAATCCCCTCCGTCATCGGGCGGATCCGTGGATACCGGCTCCGATTCGGGGACGGTATACGAATACAACGACATGAATTCGGAACTCGAACACGAACCTGAGGCATCTCTCGACGATCAACAGCCGGCGGCCGAACCGGGCACTGACGAACCCGCCAGCGGACCGACGGCCGGGCTAGGCAGTGTCGCTACCGGCGAACGAATGGCCGTCACCAAAACGGAAATCGACTTCGTGACGGGCGACGAGGCCGAAACGAAAGAAACGGAGAAGACGAAGCTGCTGTACTTCGAACTCAACGACGAATTGTTCGCCGCTCCGCTCGAGAGCATTAGCTCCGTCGAGGAGCTGTCGGGATTGACTCGCTACCCGCGTTCACCGGCACCGATCGACGGTGTAACGGATATGCGAGGGAAGATCATCGCCGTCCTAAACCCGAAAGTGATCGTCGATCTTTCAAACGCGAGCCACGAAGACGGCGCGGGCGGGGACTACATTATTGTCCAGGAGGAAATCGAAGACGAACATCGACTCGGGGTTCGCGTCGACGACATCAGCCACGTCGAATCGGCGGCCGAATCGGATATCACCCCGATCTACGATATCTCGGAGATGGACCTCGTAACAATCGACGAATCGTATCTCGAGGGAATCATCCATGGCTATCGCGCCGACGAGCAAGCTCAGGTGCCTCTGGTTGATTTTTCGGCACTGATGGAAACACTGAAAGAGTATTAGTACCCGCCCTGATACGTTATTTATATGGTTACTGTTGGAATCGTGGATGACTCGGCATTCATGCGGAATATTCTCACCGAGATTCTCGAACAACGCGGACACGACGTCGTCGGGGAGGCGAGCGACGGTGAATCCGCCGTCGAACTCGTCGAATCGACCGATGTCGAAGTCATCACGATGGATATCTCGATGCCGGGACAGGGGGGCCACTGGGCGGTCGATAAGATCATGGAACGCCATCCGGTTCCGATCGTCGTCCTGAGCGCCCACGTCCACGAGGACGCCGACGAGGCGCTCGAGTTGATGGAACGTGGTGTCGTCGATATCATTCGAAAGCCCGGCGGAAAGGAGCGATCGGTTTCCCTCTGGGACCGGGCCGACGAAGTCGTCGAGCGGATCGCCGGCGCATCGCAGTCCAGTTCTCGAGCGAGTTCGTCGATGTCGACGTCGGCCGGGTCGGCTCGAGGGTCGAACGCCGAGACCGGAACGAGCACCCGTTCATCGGCGTCGACCGCGTCGGATCGCTCGTCGATCGGATCCTCGACGCGAGCGAGTTCGTCATCCACGACCGCCGTCGACTCCACGCGAACGACGACGTTACTCATCGGGTCCTCGACAGGCGGCCCCGAGACGGTGGAAACGCTGCTTGCGAATCTCCCGACCGGGCTCGATCTCCGCGTCATCGTCGTCCAGCACATGACGGATGCCCTGACCGGTTCGTTCGCGGACCGCCTCGACGCGGCGACGGAGTTTGAGTTTCGCGAGGCCGGTGCCGACGAGACGATTACGGCCGGCGAGGCCGTCCTCGCGAAGGGGGGGTACCACCTCGAGGTGACGGGGTATCGACGGGGGAGAATCGACATCGATCTCTCGAAAGCGCCGAAAATAAACAACGTCAGGCCGGCCGTCGACGCCATGATGCGGACGGCGGCGGACGTCATCGACGATCACGTGATCGGCGTTATTCTGACCGGAATGGGACAGGACGGAGCGGTTGGAATCCAGTCGGTCGCGGACGCTGGCGGTCGAACGATCGCACAGGACGAGGAAACGTCTCGAATCTTCGGAATGCCCAAAGCGGCGATCGAAACCGGCTCGATCGAACAGGTTCTCGCGATCGAGGATATTCCGGAGGCAATCGTCGATCTCTGTACTGACGAGAACTGATACTGTCAACTGTACGTCGTTCACATTTTCGTCGCCTGGGGGGAGGGTGCGAGAATCTTCACAGAGGTACAACTGACAGTATAAGTCGAGCAATACTCTCGAGCAATCTCTTTTGAGAAGTTCTGTCGACGAGTGAATCTGAATCGTGACGGAGCCGGTTGGAGAGTCTCGTTTCGGTGCGTCCGAAACTGACGCAAAATCGATATCGTTCGGTCTGCTATCGCCGTGGCTCGGTCGTCCTTAAATACGCATCTGGGCCGGATCGAGCCAGATGACGAAGTCCTCGTCCTGTCGAATAACACCCTCGACGCCGGGTGCGTCTCCCCCCGCTTCCACGTCGTTCGGGGCAAACGAGTGAACTCCTCTGACGCCGTCGACAAGCCATCCGAGGCGGCTGTCTGCACCGTCTTTTCGCTTGAAAACGATCAGCTTTTCGTCGTTGTAGGTGTCCCCAACGTCGAGTAACTGTTTGAGATTCACTACCTTTACCGCCTCGTCTCTCAGGTTGAGGACCCCCTCGATGTGCGATGGCGTACTCGGAAGGGAAGTCAACTCACCGCAGTTGACGATCTCCGCGATATACCCGATTTCGACGCAAAACCCGTCAGTACCGAGTTCGAACTCCAGTACCTCTACCGTTTCCTGGTCGTCCGACTCCTCGATACCTTCTCCAACGCCGTCTTGATCGTACTCTTGTGCTGCCATACGTTACATTCGCCCCCGATTTCAACCGCTGTTGAAACCGTTCTCGTCTCGAACTGTTTCCGAGACACCTACTTAATTCTCGCGGCCCCGCCGTGACTCATGGGGCCGTTCTCGAGGGTCCGATCGGCGCAGGCATGGATATGTGTCAGAAGAATGGCCAGAGTCCTTTTGCCGGCTGGCAACAAGAATTCACTACTACTCGCCGCTCGGTCACACGTCCAGAAATACGATTCATATGACTGATAATTTTGTTGATGGGTTTGGTACGTCGGAATCGCGCGAAGGGCGCGTCAGTCAAACGGGTGCGACTCTGTCCCGATCACCGTCGAACGATCGGTCGAGCGCGAGTCGATCGTTCGAGTCGAGGAAACCCGCCTCGAGACGGGTGACACCGCAGGCGGACGACCCGGTAACGATCCATCAGGCGGCACGGGTCGAAGCTCCCGCCGTGGTTCCCGGTCCGGATGAAAGCGTCGCGAAATCGGCGTTCAAAGTCGGCATCGCCGAGTACGCACTGACGGCCCAAAGCGAGTACCGGTCGCTTCGCTCGAGCGGGTTCGGATCGTGCATCGGTGTCGTTGTTCATGACGAATCGGCGGCCGTCACCGGACTGTTGCACTTTATGCTCCCATCGGTCGAGAAAATCTCCAATTCGGGTCCGAATCCGGCGAAGTTCGGAGATTCGGGCATCGAAGCGATGATTGACTCGATCAAGAAGGTCGGCGGTGCGGTTTCGACGATGGAAGCCAAACTCGCGGGCGGTGCGAAGATGATGGATTTCGAGAAAAACGGTCAGTCGATCGGGAAACAGAACCTCATCGCCGCACGGACCGCGCTCGAGGCTCGTGCAATACCGATCACGTCGACGGATACTGGTGGTGCGATCGGACGATCGATAACCGTTGATACGGGAACCGGTTCGGTTTCGATTCAGCGGTCTGACGGATCCGAGCTGGTTATTTAACATATACTGCCGCTTCCCGTCTTCTTAGACCGTACCGACCTTGTTCGCACTCTCTTCACGAACCGTCTTCACATTATTATGGTGGTCAAGAACACTTAAATTATCAAAAGATACGATGGTCAGTTCCCTGTCGTTTATAATGAGGCCGTTCCTCGAACTCAGTAGTCGTGGTTACGTTCCAATCCTGACTGCCATCGGCGATGTGTGGTCGGTGGTGGATTGACCGAACCACGGAACCCCCACAATGGTGATCGAGAATGCGTGAGGAACCACCTGATAGCATGTCCCTTTTCGCAAAATTATCGAGAGTGATTGCTACGAACAAGACGTCGGAATCGCACGAAACACCACTGAACGAACCCGAAGAGCCCGTCGATGTCGAGCACGAATTCGAGGAACTGATGGCGCAAGTCGACGACGTGCTCCAGACCGATGGCGTCCACTTCGAGGACGCGATGATCAAAGAGAACCTCGATGACATCTTGCTCATGCTCATTTCGTTACATGGTGAAACACACGGGAAGGAGCTCCTTTCGGATCTGGATTCGTTGTTCGAGACGGAACTGAGTCCCGGAACCGTCTATCCGCGGCTGCACGACCTCGAGGACGAAGAGATCCTCTCGATGCACTCGAAAATTCGAACGAAGGAGTACGCAATCGCGGACGACGACCACGTTCGGTCGAGCGTCGAGGAAACGATGGTCCAGCATCTGGCGTTCGGGCTGCTGTTGTACGCGTTTCTCTATCGACTCTAATTCGACCGGCCGTGGTCGTCGATGGCACGCGTATACGCTCTCGAGCCACCGCTCTTGAATTTCTCGCCGCTCTCGAGGCCAAAACCACCGTGCGTAACAGACCGATCACCGGCGAGAATAGAGCGCTCGTCACCGCACCGGTGCAACCGAGTTACACGGTTCAGCGAGCCGCTACGACTCTTCGATATCGTTCGCGATATCGGACAGGCTGCTCTTTGGCGGCTCCGAGGCGTCGTAGTAGTTCGTTTCGCCGGGGCTTCGAAGGCCGTAGGCGAACCCGGGTTCGATGATGTCGATGAGGATCGACCCGCCGTCTCGAACCGTGTGGTCGCCACACCAGTCGGGCAAAATGTCGGTTCCCTCGCGCGGATCGCGAGCGCCCTCCGCCGTCTCGTAGATGCCCTCGATCGTAAGTTCGTCTCCGGTGAGCGCTCGTTCGATCTGTGCGAAACGTTCGGTTCCCTCGATCGTGATTCGGACCAGTTCGTCGACCGAAAAGCCGTCGCTCTCCTCGCCCGGTATCTCCAATCTGACACCCGTTGTCGTCTCCGAAAGCGTCGCTCTGACGGTACGAATCGACGGGTGATCACTCGAAAGTCGATCTGCCATAAAACTGGATGTGCTGTCGTTACTCGTCCTCGGCGAGCAGTTCCTCGACAGCGGTGTCGCCGGATTCGACGACCGAGGCGTTGATCTGTGCGACGGCGTCCGAAACTTCGCGGCCACGGACCGTGATACGACGGCGCTCGCCGTCTCGATTCGGATTGTAGCCCGTCTGCTTTCCTTCCATCAGCACTTCCTGCAGATCCGCTCCGGCGACGGTCTTGTTCAGCGGTCGTCCCGCATCGTCCGAGCCGCCGGTAATCTCGAGCGTGTAGCCCTCAAGACCGACCGCGGAGCCGTCGACTTCGTCGCCGATCGACTTACCGAGGAATCGATTTGCGTCCTGTCCGTCCGCCTCGAGTTGGTGTGCGAGCCCGGAGTCCGGGTCGCCGACAACGACAGTGAAACTTGCCATGCCCGATGGAAAACGTCCTGCAGTCAAAAATACGTCGATCGACCTTCTCGTTGCGCCCCGTCGGTCGAGTCAAGTATCAGCCCGTCGTTTCTCTCCCTATGGTAATCGGCCCTGATTCGCTCGAGGACCGTCTCCTCGAGCACTTCGACGGAACGACGGCGGAGTCCCGCGTCGTTGCCCGTCAAGCCGTCGACCTCGCCGATTCCGGCCGGTACGAAGCGGATACCGACCTCGAGCTGACCACCGACCTGGTGATCGACGAACTCTCGGACGCCCCCGATGGCACCCCCGCTGAGCGCTGGAACTGGTGGATCGGCTCGCTCGAGGTCGCCTTCGGCGGCTACGAGCAGTTTTTGATCCGTCGGTATCGGCGGTAAGACGCCTCTACCGTCCGATGGAAGCGAAACCTCTTTGAGCGTATCTGACTAACTAGTCAGTTAGTGACTGATCCGGACGTTCGCGAAGCGATCATGGCCGCAACGTACGACGCGTTGTGTACCCACGGGTATACCGATCTGACGGCACAGGATATCGCAGACCGAACTGACAAGAGCAAATCCCTCCTGTTCTACCATTACGATTCCAAGGAGGACCTCGTCGCGGATTTCATCGATTACCTGCTCGAGCGCCACGACAAGCGCGTTGAGGCCGCTTCGTCGCGTCCAGCAGTCGATCGATTGGCGACGTTCATCGACCTTTTCCTGTACGGTCCCGACGACGACGACGAGCGTACGTCCTTTCATACGGCGATGCTCGAATTGCGAGCGCAGGCACCGTACAACGACACGTACCTCGAGCAACTCCAGAAGAGCGACGAACGACTCCGGACCACCCTCGAGCGGATTCTCGTGGACGGGATCGAATCCGGCGAGTTCGTCGATCACGATCACGAAGCGGTCGCCGCGTTGCTGGTCGCTTCCTTCGACGGCGCTCGTATCCGTCAGATTACGATCGAGGGGAACAGCTACCTCGAGAAGGTCAGATCGGCGGCCGTCGACCGGATCATCGACGATATTCTCGCTGAGGGCGTCGAGTTCCCGACAGAATCGCGTGCCGAAGATCCGCTCGGACCGGACGAACAACTAGAAACGTTCGAACTCGGAGCAGAAGTTACAAACGAGTTGGACAACGAACAGGTAACTGGATCGCGGGACGACGAACAGCAGAGCGAATCGACGAGTACCGATCAATCCACCGGCGACGAACGCGATGAACGAACTCAGTAACCATTCACGGCGCACGTCCGAACGTCAGCTCCGCCGGTCAGTCGTTCGAAGCGGATACCTCGCCGGCGGCGGACGGTCTTCGACCGCCCCGACGCGACTCGTGGTGCGGCGAGCGCACGGAACCAGTGAGTGTTCGTTCCCCGTTGCCGAGGAGACGTTTCGAACGCCGTCTCGAACTCGTCCGCACCCACGACGTCCGGTGACAGTAGCTGGTGATCGAAAATGACCGAACACACCTCCACATCCGCTTCAGAAACAGTTGCCGATCGTTTCGATCGAACAATGCCCGCCCTCTCCCCGGCCGTCCGGACGATCGCGTTCGATGCGCTCGAACCGGTCGATCACTCGCTTCCGGTTGCGCTCTGTCAAACGACCGCCGCGGCCGCCTCGAGCGAACGTCCCCCCGAGCAGATGCTCGAAGCGATTACGGTCGCGATAGAGGCACTCCAGGGTTACGTTCAGCTTCGGAGCCAGTTGCTCGAACACGACCGATACACGAGTTCGGCCGACCGAGACGCGGCCATCCTCGCAGGAGATTACTTACACGCGTTCGCACACGCATCGATCGGCGATTTGTCCGCCGACGATGCCCAACAACTCGAGCTGTTTCGCGTCTTCACAAGCGGCTCGAACGCGCTTTCACGGGCGTATCTCGAGCCGAGTAGCGGCCTCGAGAACTCGGGGATCGATCGATACCGACGGGCGGAATCTCAGCTGTCAGAGAGCGTCCCTGCTGTCTCCGCGCCGGATGCGATACTCGCGGGCATCGCCGCCGAACTCGGCGCGACGGCAGTCGACGCGACCGAAACCGTCCGTGAATCTATCCGAACCTACGGCTACTCGCTCTCGCGGGCGCTCGCGATAGCGTCTCTCGAGTCGTCGAGTTCGTCTGACGAGAGTCCCCATTCGATCGCGATTCGCGTTCTTTCGAGCCGAACCGCGAGCGACATTCCCGGCGGCCCTCCGACGGCGAGTCCCGACGAATTAGCGACGGGGACCGGGAGAGAGCTGAATTATTCGGAACCGATCGAGCGCGAACTCGAGTACGCACGCACCGCGCTCGAAACCGTTTACACGGTCGAACAGTCCGCTGGTGCGGCGGGTACGCTCGCCCGCACGACCGAAACCGACGCCGGTAGCGGTGACGACTCCGGTTCAGTTACCCCGAGACAAACGGGTAGGTCCCCATCGGATCGCCCGGAGGAAGGACGAACCGAACGTGCTGATCCTCGCCCTCGAGAGCGACTCGAGAGGGCAACACGAATTCCGTTCGACGGCGTACTCGTCTCCAATGAGTGAGTACAGCCGGCCCTACTGGCCAGCGTACCTATTTACCGCACTCGTCGCGGGGCTCGGGCACTGCTATCTCGGCGAGTGGCGTCGCGGGGTCGCCTGGTTCGGTCTCTACGTTCTCGCGCTAGCGTTTTTGAGCGCACGCACGCTGTCGGGTGCTTTCGAGCCCGGCGAGCCGTTCGTCGTGACGGCGCTCCAGATCGAGTCGGTCACCTACACTGACGTCGCCGTTCCGCTCGCGGTTTTGCTGATCTGTTTGCTCGACGTCTATCTCATCAGGCTGACCGAAGTCGCCGGCCCGAGCGAATCGATGGAGGAAAACCACTCGAACGGCTAGGATCGCCAGATGGAACTCGAGTTTCGTGGCGGTGCCGGCGAAGTCGGCCGGAGCGCACTCCTTATCGACGAGACGCTGTTGGTGGATTTCGGGATGGATTCGGGGAATCCGCCGTCGTTTCCCGTCGGCGACGTCGATCCCGAGGCTATCGTCGTCAGCCACGGCCACCTCGATCACGTCGGTTCGCTCCCCTCGCTGCTTTCGGGGGACGCCCGCCCGGAGATCCACTGGACCCCGCCGACGCGGGACCTCGCGATGGTGCTCGCTCGAGACACGCTGAAACTCCACGGCGTCTCCTCGAACGGGCCGACTCAGCGGGGTGGAACCTACGACTGTCCGTTTACCGAGGCCGAAGTCGCGCGGGTAAGTCAGGTGTCGGAAACCCACGGCTACCGCGAGCCCTTCGAGGTCGCCGGCTACGAGGTCACGTTCTTCGACGCGGGCCACATCGTCGGCAGCGCACACGTGCTGATCGACGACGGGGAGACCAGACTCCTCTACACGGGCGATTTCCAGGCGGAAGACCAGCAACTGGTCGAGCGGACGACCGCTCGGCCCGACGCCGATATCGTCGTCTGCGAGAGCACTTACTCGGACACGACGCGAGCGCCCCGTGGGACGATCGAAGACTCGTTCGTCGAGAGCGTTGAGGGGACGATCTGGGAGGGCGGCACCGTCGTCGTCCCCGCATTCGCGATCGGACGCACGCAGGAACTGCTCTGTCTCTGCGAGCAACACGACCTCGAGTGCTACGTCGACGGGATGGGAAAGCGCGTGACTGAACTGTTTTTGCGGGAGCGAAACCGGGAGTTTCTCCGGGATCCGGATCTGCTCCGCCGTGCGAAAGGGAACGCTCGATTCGTCACCGGCAGGGACGGCCAACGAAAGCGAATCGCCGAAAAGAACACGGTTATCGTCACCACGAGCGGGATGCTCCACGGCGGTCCAGCGATGACCTACGTCCCCGAGGTCCGGAGCCACCCGGTGAACAAGATCGCCATGACGGGCTACCAGGTCGAGGGAACGCCGGGCCGCGACCTCCTCGAGACGGGAAGCGCCGAACTCGACGGGCGGATGATGCCGGTCAGCGCGCAGGTCGAGGCGTATGACTTCTCGGCCCACGCGGATCGAGGCGGCGTCCTCGAGTTCCTCGAGTCCTACCGAGAGACCGAGGTTCTCGTCGTCCACGGCGACCGATGCGAGGCGTTTGCGTCGGAACTGGCCGACAGCGGATTCGACGCGAGCGCACCCGTGGTTGGCGATACGTGGACCAGTGCGGACTGAGTGGCAGACAATCTTCTCGAGTGAGGGTTGCGTTTGATGGCGAGGGAGCCGCGTTTGATAACGAGGCAGGGTCGCGTTTGATGGGTCTCGCCGTCGTCGAGCGACTATGTCGAACCCGAACCCGCGATCGAGAGCCGGCGACGGTGATCGTTAGTGGCTCGAGTACTCGTTTGCTACGGCTCGAGCGAGGGACAGACCGCAAAGATAGCCGACCACATCGGTGACGTTCTCAGCGAGGCGAGTCACGACGTCGTGCTATCGACGGCGAAGTATCCGCCGAGTGCGTTGACCTCGAGCGAGTTCGCCTACGACGGCGTCGTCATCGGCGCGTCGATTCACAAAGGCAGCCACCAGGGATACGTCGAGGAATTCGTTCGCGAGTACGTCGACGGCCTGAACCGGGTCCCCTCCGCCTTTTTTTCAGTCAGTCTTAGCGCCGCGAAATCCAGCCCGGAAGCTCGGTCCGAATCCGACGGCTATCTCCGCGAGTTCGTGGCGGAGACCGACTGGGAACCGGACCTGACCCACGCCGTCGCCGGCGCGCTCAAATACAGCGAGTACGGCTTTCTCACGCGGTTCGTCATGAAACGAATTGCCGGAACGGAGGGGTTGGATACCGACACCGACCACGATTACGAGTATACAGACTGGGAGGACGTCGAAACCTTCGCGATCGAGTTCGAGGAACTGGTTTCAACTCGAGCGACGTAACCGACCTCTCTCTCGAGATTCACCGCCCGATGGTTCCCCGCCGGGTGATCGGCGCGTCGGGATTGACCAGAAAGGCGACCAACACCGTTTGTTCCCGCGCGGTGACCGTCAGGGAATCATCGCCGACGAGTAGCCCGCTTTCTGCCTCCCCGAAGGAGACGTTGTTAGCATCGACTGCGCCCTCGAAGACGTAGAAGTACGTATCCCACCCCTCGATCTCGGGAAGCGCAACGCTGGCTCCCTCCTCGAGTCGAGCGTCGTAGAAGTTGACGTCGTTGCGCACAAAGAAGGGCGCATCAGATCCGTCGGGACCGAAGAGGTGTCGCCACTCGTTGGCGACGGGATCCGGGACGGGTCCGTGTTGGATCTCCGGCGTGAGATCGAGACTGTGCGGTCGGACGAAGATTTGCAACATCCGTAACGGCGGGTCGTCTGCGAGCGTCCGTTCCTCGTGCCAAAAGCCGCTTCCCGAGTTCATCACCAGCAGGTGGTCGGCGTCCGTGACCAGCGCGTTCTCCTCTCGGTCGTTGTGACGCATTACGCCGGACGGAACCCAGGAGACGATCTCGTCGTTCCGGTGGGGGTGCATCGAAATCAGCGTCTCCGGATCCATGAACGACTCGACGACGGCCGCGAGCGGTCCGTACCCGTGGTCGTCGTGGTCGGGGTGATTCCGGCCGGGAAAGTTAAAGTGGATTCTGAACGATCCCTGATCCTGGGAGACGTCCGTTCGCGGGGCTCCGTAGAGTTCCGATTCAGAACTTGTGTTCATTGTGCCCGCCACTACGGCCCAGAACGCATATATACTCCGTTACTGTCGGGAATCTACTCCCTCACTGTCGATAATATACTCCCTCACAGTCGGGAGCCGAGTCCATCGACACGGCCGTTCATACGGACTGCTGTCGGTCATTTCCGGTGAGCCGCAGGACCCAGGGTTGCACCGGTAACTCGCTACAGCAGACAATTTCAAAGGACGCCGGCGCTGCTCAACAGTATGAACGCGACGAACAGGGAGGCGAAGACGACTCCGACGGCCAGCGCGACGTTCTCCCGTGCTTTCTTGTGAATCGGCATCTCGTCGTACCGCCGGCGGAACGTTTCGAGGTTTTCCTCGTCGGAGAAGTACTTCGTCTTCAGCGCGAACCGTTCGGTGACGGCACAGCCGGTACAAATAGGCTCGTCCTCGAGGCGTTCGGTTTTGATGTGATCCTCGCAGTTGATGCTCCCGCAGTTTTCACAGTAGGTGTGCGTTCCGTCGACCGCCCCGCAGTGAACGCACTGGTGGAGATCGTTCGCAGTCGTCGCTCGAGAGGGGCCGGCGGCGTAGTATTCGTAGGCGTAGGCATATTCGCCGAGCGAGAGACGGGATCGGACGTGCGGAAGGTAGACCGAATCGATATCGAGAACGCTGACGTCGGATCGATTCGGCGTGCACGTCTTCTGATAGTCGACGTTGTTGTCGCCGGTGTAGTGTACCGTCGTCGTCTGTCGTTGCTGGATCTGGTCGACGGCCCATTCCTTGTACTCCGTCTCCGTCTGGCCGTATCGCTCGCGAGAGACGGCATCGAATCGATTCTCGAGAGGCGTTTCCTCGAGGTCGATCCGAGGTGCGGATCGGTTCGCGACGAGTTCGCGAACGGCTCCCTCTGCGACTCGTGGATGCCCGCGGTTCGCGTGCAAGACCAGATCGTTCGTCTCATCGAGCGAGTGAATCACACCGACGCCGGTCTCGAACGTTGCACTTGTTCGTGTGCTGACGGTGACCATTGGCTCGAGGTCGACGGTCGTCCGAGGTGAGGGAATCCTCGTCGGATCGAGGTTCTCGACCTCCTGTGTGGCCTCGAAGACGGGTGCATCTCGGCCGGCGGTGGGGTGAGTCGGGCGGAGGGTTTCCTCACAGAGGATTTCGATTCGGCCGTTGTAGAGGTCCATTCCGATCTCGTCGCCGATCTCGCGGAGGTCGCTTCCATCGAGGAGCGCGACGCCACCGTCGCGATTCGCCCCCAGGTTTTCGGCGTACTCTCGAGCGGGGCCGGTAAATCGGCCGGTCGTCGCCACCATGCCGCGTTTGGGGCCGTCGTAGTCGTAGGTCGCGACCGCCGAGTGCAGCTTCTGGACGACGGGCCGGCTTACTGTGTCGGTGTGTTTGCACTCGACGACGACCGCCCGGCGTCGTCCGTCGACGACCTCTTCCATCAGGATATCTCGACCTTCGTCCGCACTGCGTGCAGAGACGCGAACGTTCTCGTATCCAAGGTGTCTGAACACGTCCTCCATCAGGTCCTCGAACTCATAGCCCGAGAGATCGTCGAGTATCGCCATCAGCTTCTCGGAGGATTCTCTCTAGTCGACTGCCGATAGTCTTTCGGCCTCGTGTCGTACCTTCGCCGGCCTCCGTCGTGTTCGCCGATCAACACTCGCGCGCTCACCGCCGATCGGTCCACCAGCCGGATATCTCTCCGGCCCTGGCGATATACACGACCAGAAACAGCACGCATGCGAACACGCCACCGACCCCAACGTCGGCGAGTAGATCGTTCGGTATCGACTCCACTCGAGCCGTCCCAACGACGACGACCGCGAACAGACTAATGACGGTAGCGCGGCCGGCAAAGCCGATCTGCTGAAACCACTGCCCGATTCGTCTTCCGAGGGCGGTGTTGGCCCCCGGCCCGATAGCCGCGGCGAACCCGACGAACCCGACGATCACGGCCGGCCACGACAGCGAGTCGAAGAGCACTCGAGGAGCGAAGCCGACGATGACGAGGACTGCGAGGCCGACCTCCGTCCACGTCGGCGACCGATCCGGAAAATACCGATCCGGGAAAGCCGTTGATACTTCGTTCCGTTCGTCCATACGCGGATATTCACGTCAATCGCCATCAGTATTCACCCGATCGAAGCGGGTCGGCCTGCTCTCGCGCCTGAAACTGTTTTCCCGGGTCTCGTTGTCGAATGCCTACGATGACCGATTCAGACGGGACTTCGAGTCCGGATGCCGACGACCTCGAGTTGAGCGACGCCGAACTAGAGGCACTTCACGATCTGCAGTTGGGGATCGAGTACGTTCACCGAGCCTACGGAACGTTGCTCTCTTTTCATCACGAACTCGGCCACGCGATGGATCGAATGGCCGCCGCGGAAGACAACCTTCGAACGGCCGGGCACGGGTCGTGGGCCGACGAACTCCAGAATCAGCATCTCCCGGCGGGAGCGGTGAGCGACCAGTGGACGTTCGAACTCGTCGAAGAGTTCTCGGCGGAGTTCCTCGAGGAAGTAGACCGATTCGAAGGAGAGGTTCGCGAGGAGTTAGCCGACGGCCTCGATCACGTAAGCGAACGTCGCCAGAAACGTCGTTTGCGCGAACGTGCGGCGGACGATCAACAGACTGTCGGCGACGAGCAGGACACGGGCCCAACGGACGGGTGACCGACGCCCATAAGTACGAAACGTTTTCGTTCGCCACGTGATAGGTCGGTGCATGACCGATCGGTACGACGTTATCGTCCTCGGCGTGGGTGGGATGGGAGCTGCGACGGTTTCTCACCTCGCCGAACGGGGGGTGGACGTGCTCGGACTCGAGCGCTACGACGTTCCGCACGGGTACGGTTCGTCCCACGGTATCACGCGCATTATCCGGCTCGCATACTACGAGGACCCAACTTACGTTCCGCTGCTCCGACGGGCGTACGACCTCTGGCGAGACCTTGAGGACGATCACAATCGACAGTTATTGTACCAGACGGGTTCGATCGACGCCGGTCCGGCTGGAAGCGATCTGGTCGAAGGCTCGAGACGTTCCTGCAAGAACCACGGCCTCGAACACGAAGTGCTCTCGAGTGCGGAGCTCACCGAGCGCTATCCGGGCTATCAGCTCCCCGAGGGATATGAAGCCGTATACCAGCCCGACGGCGGTTTTCTCGTCCCCGAACAGTGTACCGTCGCACACGTCGACCGGGCCCACAGCGAGGGGGCGACGATCCGGGCTCGAGAGCGCGTCGTCGACTGGCGACCAACTGACGACGGCGGCGTGACGGTCGCGACGGACCACACCACCTACGAGGCGGACAACCTCGTCATTACGGCCGGCGCGTGGGCCTCGAAGTTCGTCGACGAGCTCGAGGGCGTCGCCGTCCCCGAACGGCAGGTGTTGGCGTGGCTCCAGCCCGAAACGCCGGCCTACTTCGAACCCCAGAACCATCCCGTCTGGAACCTCGAAGTGCCCGAGGGCCGCTACTACGGCTTCCCAGTCCATGGCGTTCCCGGGTTCAAGTTCGGCCGGTACAATCACCGGGAGAACGACGTCAAGCCCGACGCTTTCGAGCGCGAGCCGACCCAGGCCGACGAACGCCTCCTTCGCGAGTTCGCCGAGGAGTACTTCCCGGAGGGAGCTGGGCCGACGATGCGGCTGAATACGTGTCTGTTCACGAACACGCCGGACGACGATTTCGTTCTCGACACGCTCACAGAACACCCACAGGTCACCGTCGGTGCCGGCTTCTCCGGCCACGGCTTCAAGTTCGCCACCGTGATCGGCGAGGTGCTCGCGGACCTCGCGCTCAAGGGCGAAACCGAACACGACATTGATATGTTTTCGCTGGATCGGTTCTGAGCGCGGAGATTCGAACGCCGCGTTCGAGTCCGATTCCGAAAGCGAGGCCGTTTCGAGTCAGGGACCGACTTATTGACTTTTTCGGAAGATTCAGTGTTTCGTGGAGACACTCGTCCGTATGTCGGATCTCGCCCTCTACGTCTTCCTCGGTTCGCTCGCTATCCAGTACCCGGCCGCGGCGTTCGTCTACCTCGACTCGAGGCGGTTCGACCTCGAGCCGATGGAACGATACGACGTGGGCGTGCTCTTGCCAGCGGTCGGATTCGTCGTGCTGGCGTACTACCTCTCGAAGCGCCGGACCTTCGCTCGGAACTCCTAACAGTAGGTAGTAGTACAATTTCTTTCTTCAGTTCGACTCGTGAAATCTATTTTAGTACGGGCTATCTAGGCGTGAAATGCCTGAACCCGATCTTCAATCCACTCCAGCACGTCGAAGAGAACATCCAAATGATGTTCACACTCGAGTGGGGACTGCTCTACATCTGCGGACGCGTTTGGCGGCGGATGGTAATGCTCTCGAGGTGCCGCTGGTTTGGGGTGTCGATCCCAACGACATTGCCAGGTCTCTTCCTCGCGGCTCTCGAGATAGTGTATTGTGTAGTCGCTTCCGACAAACCATCGAATGTCCATTCGAACCTCGTTTACAGTAAGCGGGTACTGCGTTCTATCTATCTGTAGTTCGAGAACACGTGGAGAAATCGTATCGGGCCGAAATTCCCACGTTGAAACGAGCGGATGCGTTGTTGCACGCTGTGCAAGTAGTTCGAGGGTCGGGACATCGAGGGGACCGCTTGGAACTTCGTCTCGCCCCGTCACGTGTTCGACTGGATTCGACCATTGTTTGTTGACTCGGCACGTTGAACGGCGCGTTTCAAGATCGTAATGTCTCGCCGAATCGTCCGCCATTCTGTGAGGTCGTCCCACCGGTCGTGGATCACATCGTGATTTTCGCGGGGATCATCGGAAACGACGACAGCATCCGGTTCTGGGACCCCATACGTTTCCTGTAGCTCCTGGTCTGTCTCGATGAGCTCTTCCAGGCGAGTACGAAGCTCACCTGCACTCTGTTCGCGTGCAAGTGTTTCGACACGCTTCCACTGAAAGTACGATGGGTTACGCTGATACAGCGTCGGTCGGTCCCCTGTTTGTTCCGCGATCCCCATTTCGACAAGTTGTTCGAGCGCTTGACGAGCACCGTTCTCGGAGCAGTGTGCCCACTCTGCGAACTGCTGTGCAGGAACGGAATCGGTCGTGCCGACGAGAATATCGTAGACACGTTGGAACGTCGTTCGATCCGTTTCCCACCGTCTCGACGGATCGTTTGAGGAGTCTGATTGGTCTGTCATAGTTTCCTCTTCGGGGGAACAGATCATATATCTTTTCTAGAGTGCAGATATATGGATTCGATTCAGCGTCACGCGACCGAAAATCGGTCGTAGGCCGCGGGGTCGAGCGATCGAGACGGCGACTCGAGCCACCGAGCGGGCTCGCCGGGAACGAGGAGGTCGGCGAGTCGAACCGAACGTTCGTCGTCGACGCGAACCGCCGCCTCGATTCGGACCACCGTTTCCGGTCCGACGTCGGCGTCGGCGGCCGTGGGCGCTTCTCGCGGCTCGAGGCCGACGCCCGTCACTCGTGTTTCGATGTCATCGGCATCACCAAAGCCGAACGCACGGATCTCGGCCTCGAGGTCGGCTTCGACGGCCGTCACCGAGTGCGTCGCGTCGGTCAGCTTCGACCGGACGGATCGAAACGCCCGCGTCAGCGCGACGTGGGCGCGTCGGTGTCCGCCGCCGTCGCTCTCGACGACGAACGTTCGAGTCAGCCCGCCGTGGTACCCCTCGAGTCCTCGAGGGGATAGTTCGATGACGATCGGTTCGCCCGCGCGGAGGGCCGCGCCGTCCGTCGTCGAGGTAATCCTCGTAAGCCCGTCGGAAAGCGCGCCTGCCGCCACGATTGCTCCGTCGACCGCGGTCCGGAGTCGATCGTTCGTGAGTGGCTTTCCGTCGAAGACGAGCGCTTCGTCGTCGACATCGGTCTCGGCCAGCACCGTCGCCGCTCGCCTCGTGCCGTCCGCGCCCGCCTTCTGGGCCCGCTCGATCCGCACGCGCTCGTCGTTGGATTTCGACCGACGGGCGCGACTCAGCACGTCGCTCGAGGCGAGTTCGAATCCGGCCTGCTCGAGGAAGAGAGCGGCGTCGTGGGGAATCGTCGCCGGCGTCAGTACTGTTCCGGAGACCCCCTCGTCGGCGAGTCTGGTCGCGAGGTCGTCAGCCGGATGGGTTCCGGATTGCCCATTGCCGATTTTTCGACCCTGAGAGTGGTGCCAGCTCGAGCCGTCAAAACCGATAGCGTGAATCGTCTCGACGGCATCGAGGCCCCGGGGACGGCTCTCCGAATCGGATTCTGTGAGACAGTATCGGATAGCTGGCACTCGGGCGGAACCGACGTGAACGAACGCGCCGGCGTCACGCGAGGATAGGTCGGACTCGAGCAGCGCGGTCGGGGGCTCCGCTCCGATCACGGCGCTTCCGCTTCGACCTCGGGTTCGGATCCGTCGACGTCCGGGTCCTGGGCCTGCTCGACGAGTTCTTCCAGGCTCGTGTCGGTCAGTCGGTTATTGAGCAGGACGTCGACGGGGAGCGTCGGCGCGCCGTCGACGAGATTCTCGAGCAAGACCAGCCGTTCTCTGGCGCGGGACATCCCGACGTAGAAGACGCGTCGCTCGTTGTCGGTGAGAACAGGAACCGGGGAGGTCGTCTTGGTGAACTCCTCGCAACCGGGGATGTCCGTAATCCCGCCCGATTCGGTCTTGAGGTCTCCCGTCGATCGGTCCTCGATGGTCGCGACCATCTGCTCGACGACCTTCTCGGTGAGGTCCGTTCCGACGATGACGTGGTCGGCTTCGCGGCCCTTCGCGGAGTGGATCGTTCCGACGCGGACGCGATCGGTGTCCATCTTCTGGTAGGTCCCGATACCGAAGTACGACTTGACGCTCTTTTTCTGGAAGTTCGTCACTTTCCGGAGCATGTCCGAGGCCGATTCCGGGCCGGGCATGAACGGCGTGTGATCGGCGATTACCTCCGCGGGGATCATGAGCTCCTCGAGGTCGTCGATGCCGGCTTCTTCTTGCCGGTCGTCGATCGTGTCGAACAGTTCGTCGCGCTCGTTGGTTCCGAACGCCGAATCCTGTAACATGTCCGCGAGTCGGCGGGCCTGCAATCCGGTGACGTCGTCGCCCTTGTCGATCGCTTCGACCGCGCGGACGTACTGCGTGAGCCGATCGGTCCACATCCGCTGGTCGGTCAGCGAGGTGAAGGGGACCCCTTCGGTGATGAACTCATCGATAAACTGGAACATCTGGTAGCGTGCACGGAACAGCACCATGATCGTCCCCTCTCCCTCGACGAGCGTCTGGCGGACGAGCCTGACAACGTCGAGCATCGAGGCGTTTCGGTGGGCCTCGACGGCCCCGCCCTCTTTGCGCGGTTTGAGGTCCTTGTCCTGGCGCTGATCGATGTGTCTGATCTCCTGGTTGACCGCGTTGAGAACGTTTGACGGCAGTCGGTAGGAGTTCGGCAGGATGACGTCGTCGTCGACGTCCTCCTCGAGCAAGAGCGCGGGGTCCGCTCCCTGCCAGGAGTAGACGACCTGGTCGTCGTCCCCGGCGATCAGGACCTGATCGACGTAGGGTTTCCACTCCTGATAGACGTCGTACTGCAGGGTCGTAATATCCTGAAACTCGTCGATGACTAGGTAGTCGACGTTCGGCACGAGCGAGCGTTGTCTGACACGCTCTAACATGTCGGCGAAGCCAATCTTCTCTTCGGATCCCTTGTAGTTTCGCCAGGCGCGGATGACTTCGGGCACGTCGATTCGGTCGTCGTCGGAGGGCCACGTCGGCGTGTACTTGTTGCCTTCCTGGGCGTTCGGGTCGATATCCGGCGGGAGCCGAACCTCTTCGACGTCCCACTGGAAGGGAACGTCGTACCAGTCCGAAACGTCGCGGCGAGTCCGCTGGAGCCACTGACTGGTTGCGATGACCTTGTTACCGATGGTCGTCGAACGCGCGGTTCGTCGGCCGGCACCGCTGTACTCGTCTTCGAACTCGATGCCGAAGTCGTCACAAAACTCCTCCTTGTCGGATTCGCCGATAACGTCGCCGCGAGAGAGATCCAGAAGATCGTAGGCTTTGGCGTGCATCGTACAGACGTTACCCTGTAACGCCCGCGGGCTTTCGTCGAGTCGTTCGGCGAGTCGTTCGCGAACTTCCTGTGCCGCTGCACGCGTGTACGAGACGACGAGGATATCTCGGAACGTCACGTCGTCTGCCTCGAGGATTTCTTCAACGTGGTCGAGGAGGGCTGTCGTCTTCCCGCTTCCCGGGCCGCCGAATAGCCGGGTCACCTTCGTCTCCGTGGTGCTCATTGTACCTGTTCAAGAGCGCAATACCCATAAGTCACGTGGATTGTCGGCGAGAAAATCCGTTCGAGGCGTTCGATTTCGGGTACGTCAGGAATTCCGTGGCGAACGCGTATTCCTGATCTCGGCACCGTCACGGATCTTGTCGGGACACTTTGGACAGACTCGGGGTTCGTCAATCCCTTCCGGAGTGAATACTCGAGCGTATCGTTCTGTGACGAACGATCGACAGTTCTGGCAGGTGGGCATCTCCAACTCGTGTTAGAAATGTATTGTATATAATTGTTACTACTGTTTGTGGATAAAACAATCGGAGCAAATGAAATTAGAAGCGAAAATTCGCTGCGGTGAGTCGATGGGTTCCCGTCGGCAGGGTGTAATCGTGGCTCCTCGGTCGATATGAAGCTATTACCGTTCGATAAGAGGATTGTCACCTGGATACCGGTAGACCCTCAGAGCTGGGGGGCCCACCCGCAGACGCTACAGTTCGTCGCTGCTGTATCGTGAATGCCGCCGCATTCGGGACACTGTTTCTTGTTATATGTGTTTTCCCACCCTACTTCGTTGACATCGTGGCCGCGGTCCGCAAGGAATTGATCGAACATCTCGTCCTCGGCACCATTGGGTGAGGTTGCCATAGTCATGGTATGGCACACCAGGCTATTAAATCAATGGGTTGCGTAAAACGCTGCCACAAGGCGTCTCTTTTTCCCGGTCATCGCCTCCCGACTGCCGGCAGTTCGTTGACGCCAGCCGTCGCTGTCGGCGTCACTCGATCTCTCCGGACCCACGTACTTTTCTTCGGGGTTCCCCAATAGTCGACTATGAGCGACCTTCGCCTCGATGCGACTCAACTCGATCGATACTCGAGACACGTGATCATGGACGAAGTCGGCCCGGAGGGCCAAAAGCGGCTCCTCGAGGGATCCGTGCTGGTCGTCGGTGCCGGCGGGTTAGGCTCGCCGGCGATTCAGTACCTCGCCGCCGCGGGCGTCGGGCACCTGGGTATCGTCGACGACGACGTCGTCGAACGCTCGAACTTACAACGCCAGATTATCCACGCCGACGGTGACGTGGGAATCCCGAAAGTCGAGAGCGCGGCGTCGTACGTGACCGCACTCAATCCGGATATCGACGTGGAAACCTACGAAACGCGGCTCACGACCGATACGGTCGAGGATATCGCCGATGGGTACGATATCATCCTGGACGCAAGCGACAACTTCGCCACTCGGTACCTGCTAAACGACTACTGCGCGCTTACCGGAACGGCGCTGTCACACGGCGCGATCTACCGGTTCGAGGGCCAGATCACGACGTTCACAAACGACGAATCCAATGCCGGCGTCGACTCCAGCGAACCGAGTCCGTGCTATCGCTGTCTCTTCCCCGAAGCGCCCGAACCGGGCACCGTCCCGGACTGTGCGACGACCGGCGTCCTCGGCGTTCTTCCCGGCACCGTCGGCTGCATTCAGGCGACTGAGGTCGTCAAGTACCTCCTCGGGAAGGGCGACCTTCTCGAGGGGCGCTTGCTGATGTACGACGCGATGGACATGTCCTTCGAGACGGTCGAAATACGTCAGAACCCGGACTGTCCGGTCTGTGGCGAAACGGGTGCGATCGACTCCATCGAGGAAGTCAGTTACGAGGGGACCTGTCAGGTAACGCATGCGGAATAACATCGGCCTATTCTCATAGAACACGTCCAATACCGGTTCTGTGCGCTTTTCTCGTCGCCATTTTTGATCGGAATTACGAATCACCAGATAGAATAAAATATCAATCAATCCAGAACGTTCAAAACCCCTGACTGTCGACTGGATAGACATGGAACAATCCAACAATGCAGACGACCAGGTGGACAGCACGGGGAACGATGGGGTACCATCCAACGGCGGCGGCGACGAGTCGATTGTCGACCTCGCACAGCAACCGATCGTCAAGCAGTGGACGAAGTTCGTCACGATCCTGTTTGCGTTCGCTGGCGTCGGAGCGGGACTCACCGTTATTCTTCGAGACGTCGTCGATCAACCGATTATAGACTCGAACACGGCAGGTGCACTCACGTTCCCCGGCGTTGACCTCCCGATCGTTGCTGCGATAGTCGCCGTCTTCATCGGCGTCTATCTCGGCTGGAACCTCCAGACGGACGACCAGACGGCGTATCTGGCCGGCGCGATTTCCGTGTTCGCCGGGACTACCGTGAGCATACTGCTGTTCGTGATTTTCTACTCGGTCGCGACCGATCTCTCGATCGACTTCGGCGGTCTCATCGTCAGTTCGATCGTGAGCGGCCTCGGCGTGAGCGTCGCCGCCGCAGGCGGTGCCTGGGCCAGTCGAAACACCGCACCGGAGACGACGGAATCACAGCAGACGGTCGAGTCACAACACGGCGCACAGACGAGCGACTGAGCCTCGCCGATAGCATCCGCGACCGCGGGCTTTTTCGTATCCGCGTGCCAACGTGTAGGCATGTCTACGCTCCGCGAGGCGCTGGGAGACCTTTCCGACGACGTCTTCTTCGATTTGCTCGAGAGTGACGAGTCGTATCTCCTGGTTCTCGACGTGCCGGGCGTCTCAGCCGAAACCCTCCAGGTGACCGTCGACGGCGGCCAGATCGAAATCGACGCGAGCCGCGAGAAGTCGATGGACGACGAGTACCGGTACGTCGAGGAGAACCGATCGCTGTTTCTCGATATCACGCTTCCCATGCCGACGGATGCGACCGACACCGGCGCGGCCGCAACCGTCGAGCGCGGCGTCCTCGAGTTGACCCTGCCCAAGCGAGCGGCGGCGGACGAAACGACGATCGATGTCGTCGCCGGGGAGGACGTCTAACGCGAGGTGGGTTGATCTGTCGACTCTCCGCGCGTACCGACGGTTCGTCGTCGTCGCGTGGCAGTTCCTTCCGCTGTTGGTCGCCTACGCTCGCGACCGACGGCGGTTCTTCCTGTTCGGTCGCTCGAGACGAGTCGATCCGGAAACTCACCGGCACCGAGCGGAGGTCTTGCTCGAGTCGCTACTAACCCTCGGGCCGACGTTCATCAAACTCGGGCAACTGTTGTCGACCCGTCCAGACGTCCTTCCGCCGGAGTACATCGACGTCCTCTCGGCGTTACAGGACGAGGTCCCGCCGGCCGACTGGGACGAGGCGAAGGTCGTTCTCGAGGAGGAGTTGGGGCCGCTCGACGAGCGATACGAGGAGTTCGACACCGACCCGATCAGCGGCGCGAGTCTGGGGCAGGTCTATCGCGCCAAGGCTGACGACACGGATGTCGCGGTGAAGATTCGCCGCCCCGGAATCGAGGAACTCGTCGAGGCGGACCTTCGGGTGATCCGGTGGTCGATGCCGTTCTTGTTGTACTTTGTCGACGACTCCCGATCCTTTTCTCTCGAGAACTTAGCCGAGGAGTTCTCGAAGACGATTCGCGAGGAGATGGACTACGAACGCGAGGCGCGGATGCTGACCGAGATCAAGTCGAACTTCGCGGACGACGAGGAGATCCGAATGCCCGCGGTGCTCGAGAGTCACTCGGGATCGCGCGTGCTCACGATGGAACACGTCGAGGGAACGAAGATCAACGATGTCGAAGAGCTCGACCGGAAGGGAATCGATCGAAGCGAGGTCGCGGAGACCCTTCAGCGGGCCTACCTCAAGATGATCATCGACGACGGCGTGTTCCACGCCGACCCGCATCCGGGGAATCTGGCGGTGACCGACGACGGACGGGTCGTCTTCTACGACTTCGGGATGTCGGGTCAGGTCGACGAGTTCGTCCAGGAGAAGATCGTCGAGTTCTATATCGCGGTCGCAAATCAGGATATCGACGCGATACTCGACGCGCTGATCGAAATCGGAACCCTGAGTCCGGATGCTGACCGCGCGGTGATGGCCGACGTGATGGAACTCGCGATCCAGAACGCTCGCGGGGAGGCCGTCGAACAGTATCGCGTCCAGCAGATCGTCGGCCAGATCGAGGATTCGATCTATGAGTTCCCGTTCCGGTTGCCGAAAAACCTCGCGCTCGTCCTCCGAGTGGCGACGGTCGTCGAGGGGGTCTGTCTTACCCTCGATTCCGAGTTCGACTTCATCTCGACGGCGACGGGCTACCTCACCGAAGAGGGCTACCGCGAGGAGTCGATCCGCAAGTACCTCGCCGAATCCGGCCAACAGATCAGGCGCTCGGGCGAGTCCCTGACGCGGATGGCACCGAAAGTCGAGCGGACGCTGGACCGTCTCGAGCGGGACGACCTCTACGTCCGAATCGGCGTCGAGGACGAAAAGGACGTCTTCGCCGCACTGGCAAAACGCCTCATCTACGGGATGTTGCTCACGATGTCGCTCTTTTCGATGGGGGTCCTCTACGCGCTGGATGCGCCGGAGGCGTCAGTCGTTGCCGTGGTCTTCGCGGCGGCCATGTCGATCCAACTGTATCGGTCCTTCCGAAAGCGACGCGGCCTCAGAGCGGAGCCGCAGTTCGCACAGAAGCGGCTTCGCCAGCGCCAGCGCGACGACTGATAGGGCCGTTCATACCTATTTTCAGCCCGCCTGAGCAGAGAACGAGGTTCGGGGGACGAAACCGGCGATGGAGTATCTACGTCGGGAGAGAATTATGAAAGAGCCTATATTGACCCCGTGGCGAGAGAAATCCCCTGTACGCGAGAACTGGCTCCTGTGGCACGAGAACTGGACCCCGTAGCGTAAGATTGCGTCCGGTGGTTCGACAGTCGGTTGGGACTCGGTTTCGACCCGCTCGAGAGGCGATCGGGGTAAACCGATAACTCGTTGGGACCCAACGTAGGGTCTATGGACTACGAACGAATCGCCGACCTTCCGGTCACCATCGAATCGGTTTCGACGAGTCAACTCGAGGCCGATACCACGAGTGACTTCGCCCGCGTGACGACGCTGTTCTCGCTGTCGGGGCCCGGCGAGAACGGGCAGGTTCGTACGGGAGAGGGTGAAGACGTCACCTACGAAACCGAGGAACACCGCGCGCTGGTCGACGCGGAACTGCCAGCCCTTTCCGGCGAGTACACGATCGATTCGTTTTCGGCGCGACTCGGCGACGTTGATCTCTTCCCCGCGGGGGCTCCCGACCGCGAGGAGTTTCGAAACTACCGACAGTGGGGCCTCGAGAGCGCCGCGCTCGATCTCGCGCTCCAACAGGCGGAGACGGATCTGGCGAGCGCACTCGGGCGCTCGTTCGATCCGGTTCGATTCGTCACGAGCACCAGACTCGGCGATCCGCCGTCGACGGACCGACTCGAGAAACTGCGAGAGCGCGTTCCCGGCGTCGAGTTCAAACTCGATCCGACGCCGGAGTGGGACGATGCGGTCGTGGAGGCGGTCGCAGAAACGGTCCCGGTCCGGATCCTGGATCTGAAGGGACAGTACGAGGGAACCGACGTCGACGTACCCGCGGATCCGGAGCTGTACCGACGCGTTCTCGAGGCGTTCCCCGATGCGGTGATCGAGGATCCCGCACTGACCGAGGAGACCGACGGCATCTTCGCGGATCCGGCTATCCGGTCTCGAGTCTCCTGGGACGCCCCGATTCACGGCCTCGAGGACGTCGAGGCCCTCCCGTGGGAACCAGATTGGCTCAACATCAAGCCCTCACGGTTCGGCTCGCTCGAGTCCGTACTCGAGACGATCGCGTTCTGCGAGGATCGGGAGATTCGGATGTACGGCGGCGGGCAGTTCGAACTCGGCGTCGGCCGAACGCAGATACAGACACTAGCCTCGTTGTTCTACCCGGAGACGCCCAACGATGTCGCGCCGCGGGCGTACAACGTCCCCGAAATTGCAGACCAGTTGCCGGCGAGTCCGCTTGAGATTCCGAGCGAGGGGGCCGGGTTCGGGTGGTGAGTCGTCGAACGTTAGCATTCCCCCCACAGCACCGGTCTCGAGCCGTCGTTCTCTCCGTGGCGATCGGTGCCGTCGTCGCCGCGTTCGACATCCCGCCGGAGTTCGAGCGCTCGATAGCCGTCCTCCTCGAGCAGCCGCGTCGCCATCGACGGTGGAACTGACACCTCTCGGCACTCGCCGGAGACGAGCAAGCCATCCGGACCGAACGTAAACTGGACGTCGTATCGACGAACGCGGACCTCCTCGTCCTCGAGTATCGGATGGATCGTCTCGAGGACGCTCGCGACGTACTCGAAGACGAAATTCAGTTTCGGCGCGTCGATCGTTCCGAGATCGATCCGAACGGTCGGAACGGAGACCGGCTCGCCCTCCTCCCCCGCGCCGACGACGGAGAGGTCCCGAACCGTCGGCGGCGACTCGAGGTGCGTTCGGGTTTCGGGGTGGTCGTCCTCGAGGGCGTTCTCGAGTTGGTGAGCGAGCCGATTGGTTTTGCTGACATCCGTCGAACCGTCGGTACTCGAGCCGCCGCGCCGTCGCCAGAATAGTGTCAGCAGGAGTATCGTGATGGCGAGTGCAACCAGTGGTCCGATCACGTCCATAGACGCGAGATCGACCGGAGTTTGCAAAGTCGTTTCGTCGAACTGTCTCCGCGGCAGAAATCACTTCCCGTCAGAACCGCTGACAGGGTGCTCCGCCGATCCAAACGGTTTATGCCGTTCGGTTGATTATCCCGGCGTATGGCGAAAAAGCAGCAAGAAGTTCGCGATCTCCAGGAAGGTAGCTACGTCGTTATCGACGATGTGGCGTGTAACATTAACTCCTACAGCACGGCAAAGCCCGGTAAACACGGCAGCGCCAAGGCCCGTATCGAGGCCGAGGGGGTCTTCGATGGGAAGAAGCGATCGCTCTCCCAGCCCGTCGACGCGAAGATCTGGGTCCCGATTATTGAGCGAAAGCAGGGACAGATCGTCTCCGTCGACGGCAACGATATGCAGGTAATGGACTTAGAAACCTACGAAACCATCACGATGCGCGTCCCCGAGGATCAGGACGTCTCGCCCGACGAGAACATCGAATACCTCGAGATGGAAGACGAGCGAAAGATCGTCTAATGTTTCCCGGGGCGGCCGACTACCGACGAGCCGACACGCACGGGCCAGACAGAGCGCCCGACGCGGACTTCGTGGTCGTCGGCGCGCCCCTGGACGCCTCGACGACCTTTCAGCCGGGGACCCGATTCGGTCCCCGACGCATTCGAACGTTTTCCGAAAGTTACGACGATTACGACAATCGGACCAACCACCATTTTTCCGAGCTCCGCGTCTTCGACGACGGCGACGTCCGCGCCTGGGACGACGTGCCCGAGTACCTCGAGTTCCTCGAGAGTTCGATTCGGGAGGTCGTCTGGGACGACGCCGTTCCGCTCGTACTCGGCGGCGAACACACCGTTTCGCTGGCGGGAGCCCGTGCCGTCGAACCCGAGGTGTTCGTCTGTCTCGACGCCCACCTCGATCTGCGCGAGGAGTACGACGGGAACGAGCTTTCTCACGCCTGCGTGACACGGCACATCCTCGAGAGCGTCGATTCGGTCGAGGAAGCGATAATTATCGGTGCCAGAACCGGAAGCGAAGAGGAGTGGGAGCGGGCGGAGGCCGACGACGTGACCGTGATTCGACCCGAAGCGCTCGAGCGACCCGGCTCGGGCGACGAGGGAGTCGCTCCAACCCTCGAGTCGACGCTCGACGGGCGGGATGCGTACCTGAGCGTCGACATCGATAGTGCCGATCCCGCCTACGCGCCGGGGACGGGAACGATGGAGCCCTTCGGCCTCGAGCCACGGGAACTCCGATCGGTGGTCCGAACCGTTGGGCCCGCGGCGAGCGGGTTCGACGTGGTCGAGGTCAACGACCGCGACGACGGGCAGGCGGCGGCCCTGGCCGGAAAGCTCCTTCGGGAGTTCGTCTTTTCGGCCGCTGACGGTCGATAACCACCGTGAGCAGCGCGCTTCGCCAGCCAACGCAAGCGGGTCGGAGGCTTTCTGGGAGCGAAATGTAGTTCGGTACGAAGCTATACGCAAGTGGTTCGCAGAAGAGACGTCAGAACCTGCCCGATCGAACCCTCGCTCCGTTACTCGAGATCGAACGGATCCGAGAGGTAGTCCTTCGGAATCGCGTTCCGAACCGTCACGAGCGGATCGACGACCTGGCTGATCTCGAGGCCGCCGACGAGACTCGAGAGCATGTGGGCTTCGGTGGCGTCGAACTCGTGTTCGGCCGCGAGCAGTTCCACGGCATCCTTGTTCGCGATCTTGCACGCCTCGAGCATTGACTCCGCGCTGGCGATGGGTTTCCAGGCGTCGGGCGTTTCGATCAGTGGCCGCTCGAGGTCGAACGCGGGCTCTTCGATCACCTCGAGGGAGACGTCGATTTCGGTGGCGACCTCCGCGCCGGTGCCGCACATCTCCCCGTCGGCCATCGCGATTTTGCAGTCGCCCATCGCGAGCATCGCGCCCTCTTGGAACACCGGGAAGTAGATCGTGTTGCCGGCCGTCACGTCCGTCGTATCCAGATTCCCGCCGTGGTCGTGGGGGACGAGCGTGTCGTAGGATCCCTCGGCGGGGGCGACGCCGATCGTTCCGATGACGGGATCGACGGGGATCTCGAGTCCCTCGAAGGTGATCGCCGTTCCCGACTCCTCGAGGGGCGTCATTTTCGATCGCGGGGCCTCGATGTCCTCGTCGTCGGCGAGCAGGCCGAACCCCTCGATCGTGATCACGCGGCCCGCGTCTTCGACGATTCGGATCTCCTCGATTTCGACGGCAAGTACGTCTCCCGGCGAAGCCGCTTCGACTTCGATCGGTCCCGTCGCGGCGTTTACCTCCTCGGGGATCGACTCGACCACGTCGTCTTCGGACTGGACCGCCCCCTCGAGGCTGTCGAGCGTCTCGATCGTGAGCGCGGCGTCGGCGTCGACGCTGTGGATCGCCTCGAGATCTGGCGTGAAATCGTAGATGACACCGTCGGTCGCAGAAACAGCGCGTCGTTCCATACGTCACGATTCGACGCGAGAGCACGTAAATAGCCGACTATCGGAATATCGGACCGGTTTCGGCGCTCAAGAGTCGGGCAGGTGTGGCCCGTCGCTCCCGCGGAGGTCGTCGCTCCTGCGGTGGGGGACACTCGAGGAGTGGTACAGATACAAGCCCCAGGAGTTCGAATCAGTCGGTATGGAACTCGCGGAATTCGCGACTCGACTCGACGAGGAGCTTCGACACGACGCCTACGCAGAGCTGGATGCGAGTGCGAACGGACTGCAGATCGGCCCCGACGAAGGGGAACTCGAGCACGTCGCCTTCGCCGTCGACGGCGTCGCAGAGACGTTCGAGCGGGCGATCGACGCGGGAGCCGACGCGCTGGTCACCCACCACGGGATCTCCTGGGGCGGCTTCGATCGCGTGACGGGCCGAAAGTACGACCGCATCGCGCCGTTGATCGAGAACGACCTCGCGCTGTACGTTTCCCACCTTCCCCTGGACGGCCACCAGGACCACGGCAATGCGGCGGGCGTCGCCGACGTGCTCGAACTCGAGAACCGCTCGCCGTTCGGCGAACTCGGGCCGGAGTACATCGGTCAGCGAGGCACCGCGCTCGAGTCTTACACGCTCGAGTCGCTCTGTGATCGCCTCGAGTCCGAACTGGATACGGGTGGGCGGGAGGTTCGGGGCCTCGAGTTCGGTCCCGAGGAGATTTCGGAGATCGCGATCGTGACCGGGAGCGGCACCGACTGGCTCGGGGAGGCCGTCGACGCGGGCGTCGACGCGCTCGTCACCGGCGAAGGGAAACAGAAGGTCTACCACGAAGCCCAGGAGGCCGGCGTTCACGTCGTGCTGGCGGGCCACTACGCGACCGAGACCTTTGGCGTGCGTTCGTTGCAGGAACTAGTTGAGGACTGGGGACTCGAAACGACGTCTCTGGACGTGCCGACCGGGCTGTAGTCGGACTTGCTATCTGGCCATCCCCCACCGAGAGACTAGCCGACCTCCCGCCGGGGAAGTCACCGACTTACCGCTGGTCGATCTACCGCTGCGGTGGCGCGCGCCGTGTCACGGTCAGCGCCTAACCGTGACACCATCATGCGCGAGGGATGAGAGAGCGAGCGAATCGACCGGGGAGCGCGAGATCCGAACGAAGTGAGGATCTCGGAACACGAACGGGGAACGGAGTGACCCGTGAATGACGTGGAAATCCGTGTTGCCAGGACGAGTATCGCTGCCGCGTTCGTCGGAATCCTGGCGCTGAAATCGCCGAATCCTCATTTGTGTCGAATTCCTCGATCTGTCGCTGGAACCGAATTCACTAGTCGCTCTCTCCGAGAACGATTCGTTGGAGAGAGTCCACCGGGAGATGGAGGGGTTTCGGGAGACCAGTTTGGGACGATCTTGCACAACAAGACTGCACCGACTGGCTCGTTCGAGCGCTCGAGAAACGAACCGCGGCGTTGAACACCCTCGAACCCCATCCGCGAGTATGACCGACGAGCACGAGAGCGATCACGGACACGAGGACGAAAGCGGGAACGATCATGACGATGCGGACCAACACGCCCACGGTTCCGACGAGGGCCGGGAGACGTTCTCCCATGACCCGATCGGCCACGCCGAGGCTCGAGCCGGGATGACCGTGGGCGAGCTGGCCGACGAGTACGGCAACGCGGGCGTCGGCGCGGCGAACATCCACGAGGCAGTCTCGATCACGGAGGCGATGTTCGACGACGACGTGACCGTTTTCTTCGGCCTCGCGGGTGCGATGGTTCCGACGGGAATGCGCCGCATCGTCGCCGACCTCATTCGTGACGGCTACATCGACGCGCTCGTGACGACGGGGGCGAACCTGACCCACGACAGCATCGAGGCCATCGGCGGGAAACACCACCACGGCTGCGTGACCGCCGAAGGGAAAACCGAGCGCGAGCACGACGAAACGCTGCGCGACGAGGGCGTCGACCGGATCTACAACGTCTACCTGCCACAGGAGTTCTTCGCGACGTTCGAGTCCCATCTCCGGGAGGAGGTGTTCCCAACGCTCGAGGACGAAGGCGTTGTCCCCATCGAACGGCTCACCGAAGAACTCGGACGGGCGAATTCGGAGATTAACGAGCGAGAGGATATCGCGGAGGGTCCCGGCATCGCCGCGGCGGCCTACGAGAACGACGTGCCAATCTACTGCCCCGCGGTTCAGGACTCCGTGTTGGGGCTGCAGGCGTGGATGTACTCCCAGACGAGCGACTTCTCGCTGGACGCGCTCGCGGACATGACCGCGCTGACCGACATCGCTTACGACGCTGAGGAAGCCGGCGCGTTCGTCGTCGGCGGCGGCGTCCCGAAGAACTTCACCCTCCAGACGATGTTGGTGACGCCGGGGGCGTACGACTACGGCGTCCAGCTAACGATGGACCCCAAACAGACTGGCGGGCTCTCGGGCGCGACCCTCGAGGAAGCCCGCTCGTGGGGCAAACTCGAGAAGGACGCTCGCAACGTGTCCGTTTACGGTGACGCGACGATTTCGCTGCCGCTGGTTATCGCGGCGGCTCGAGAGCGACTCGAGAACTAGAGTGTGGAGCTCCCGTCGAACTTCGTATCGGTGTATAGTATACTGACAAGATATGTTCGACATTTTGACGGCTTTACCACTAACTCTATTACATTACCGTACAAAATTACCATATGTAACGGATACTGATGGAAATTGATTCCGACAATTACCTATAATTCTGAGACAGGCGGGTTTCACCTGAATCACGATTGGGAGCAATCAGTGCCGTTCAGCGTCGTTCTCCCGCTTGTAATCGAGGAACTATCGAATAGGAGTCCGGAAGAGAGGGAAGTGTTACACGACTGTATTCATCCGGATGCATTGGACGAACTATTCGCTAAACGGTCAAACGGGGTTGAACGGTGCGGAGGGGGGCTCTGGTTCACCTGCTGTGGGTTCACCGTATTCATCTACAGTGACGGAGAGGTGGTACTCTATCCCCCTTCCGTTTCGAGTCCAAAATCCGAACTCCACGATCACCGGTGAGTCGAATTTTCTGCGCCCCCTCGTATAATAATCCGGGATACACTCCCAGTCGCTACTTTCCGGAGAGACGATAATTCCTCGTCCATCGAGTCTTGCCGTGGACTGGTCCGCTTTCGAGTTCTCCTCTTCGGGCTTATCGCGAGGATTCACAGGAACTGTCGACTCTCGGGAGTAATACATGTCCACGGCCAACTATGATACGTTGAAGTTTGACACTTTAACGTAATTCCTACGAAACTCGGCGCTTTCGGACTAACCGCCGGACGCTGACTCCTCAGGGTTCGCATCCTGTACCTCGACGATCACGGCCTGCTCGAGGTGCTCGATGTCTCCGCCCGTCCGGATTTGGAGCGTTCGTCCCGGGAGGTCGGGATCGTCATCGTCGGTCGACTGTTCCGGAACGGAGACGGCGGTCGCCTCCGTAATCGTAACGTCCCGGCGCTGGATCGGGTCGCCCTCGTGCTCGACGGTCTCCCACGTCGCGATGTCGAACTCGTCGATATCTTCGCCGAAGTATTCCTCGGACTCCCTGTCGATCGAGTCCGCCGTCTGTGACTCTCCAGTCGTTCTGTTGTCGTCGAACTGGACTTCCTCGTGTTTGTACTGCTGAAGATGGACGAGCATGTGAGTTACCATTACTCATGGTGACTAAAGCGTATGACCGGCCAGTGCAAGAGGGTGTGTCAGTGCCACGATTGGGAAGCGACTCGAGCCGCCGTGGACAACTGGTGTCCGCGGCCGATACGGACAAGGTGGCTCTCGAGCACGACCGATGATGACCGAGTGAGGATGGACATTTCTGTAGCCGTCCGTGCGGATCGTCTCCTTCGGGTCGTGATCGGCGGCTCTCTCGAGGGATTCCTCGAGAGAGCCGCACTCGAGGCTCACTCGGTCCCCGTATTCACTGCGAGCCGGTGACGGCAGCTGTCTCTGGGGCGTCGGTGCTCGAGGCGGCTGTATCCTCCGTCGCGCCTCGAGTTCCATCCCGAGCCTGGTCTCGAGTCCCGCCGCTTCGCTCGCCCGGAATCTCGGCGTCAGCTGTCAGCAGGACCCGACGTTCGGTGTACTCGAGGCCGTTCTTTCGCTGGCGTTTCTTGCGGACCGCCAGTCGGTTCTTCGAGAGCTCGAGCAGGGCGTCGATGGTTCTCGAGACGAGTTTCTTTGCGTAGGAATCAGAGACGCCCGCTTCCTGCCTGCGGATCCAATGTTTCAGATCGGAGGCTTTGACGTACGATCGAACGCCCTTACACCCCGATTTCCAGGGATCATCCCCGACCGCGGGATCGACTCGAGCCTTCCAAAGCTCGGCCGCGAGTCTCGAGGGGAGCGTGCTCGTCGTCGAGCGAAGCATCGGTTCGTCCATGCGGGCGAGTTGCTGAATCGGGAGCAGGTCGGCGTGGGCCAGCGACACGCTCCCGCCGCGCTCGAGGGGATCCTCGGAGTCGGGCAGTCGGTAGTAGCTTCGGTCGTCGTCCTTGCGGATCTTCTCGAGGTGATCGGCTTCGATCTCGAGCTCCCGCGGGGAGACGGTCATCTCGAGCAGGTGGGCCCCCTTCTCGAGTTCACGAGCCTGGAGTTCGGCGATGCGGTCTTTGTTCGTTCCCGAGCGGTTGATCGCGGCGGTGGTTCGGTTCTCGAGTCGGGTGGTCGCTTGCTCGAGGTGGTCCGTTTCGTCCTCGAGCGTGGTCGTATCGTCCTCGAGTTGTGTGGTCTTGTGTTCGAGTTCCTGAACCCGTTCGCTGAGGGATTCGTTTTCGGCCTCGAGCCGTTGGTTCTGGGACTCGAGCTGTGCGCTCTCGGATTCGAGTCGTTCGTTATCGGATTCGAGGTCCTCGACGCGGTCGGTGAGTTCGCCGACTCGGGTTCGGAGGGTTTCGAGCGCTCGAGCGAGATCCTGCGTCTTGAGTTGGTTGGAGGGAGCGCTAGTCATCTCGACCGCCTCGTTGCTGATCGGTTTCGTCTCCGTGGTTGTCGTCGGCAGGTTCGCCGTGGCTGTCGGCACTGGATTCGTCCTCGGACGTGGTCTCCCGGCCGGAATCCGGTTCGTTCGAGTCGGTGTCGTCTGCTCGTCTCGAGTCATCTGCTCGTTCCGGGTTTTCGTTTTCACGTCTCCAGCGATCGTAGGCGACCGGGTCGGGGCCGAGCACGCTCGTCACGCCGCCCCCGCGTTCGACGAGCATGGGGACGTCGTCGGCGGTGCTATCGCTTGAGTCGTCATCGTTCGTCGCGGATTCGTCATCCATCTCGGAATCTCCCGCTGTGGACTCCTCGCCCGTTTCGGAACCGGGCTCGCGAAGGAGTCGGTGCGCCCACTCGGCTTCCGCCCGAATTTCGCGGACGTGGCGCGTGGCTTCGTTGGTTGGGGTGTCGGGTTGGTCGCCTTCGAGTTGCTCGAGGAGGATTTCGGCCTGTCTGTCGATCAACTCGAGACGGTCGAAGGCGCTCGGATGGGTGGAGCCGCCGTCGGTGCGGAGGGCTCGAGTCCCGGCGTTCGTCGTCGGTGCATGCGGTCGGTCGGGGCTTTCAAGTCCCCGTGAATCGTCGTCGTACATGGCTTCCGTACTGTCTTACGGGAGCTGTCGCGGATCGGTGGCCAAACACCGGTCCGTTTGCTTTCTGGTGGATCCAACGCGTAATCAGAGCCAGCAGTTCATCCCGTTGTGTAACCTCACTGTCGTCATCTGTGATAAATCTAATCACTGTAAAGTGATCAATAGATTGGTTATTAGTGACCCAATTCTGATGTATCGACAGGCGTAAGCATCTAATCGAAGATAATCGATCAATGCGAAAGCCCGGTAACTGGATGCAATTGCCGACTGACGAGCGGATCCTCGAAGTCCTTCATTCGTCGGATCTGATTCTGTCCCCTGCTGTTATCGGAAAGAATATTGACAAAAGCCGAGAACAGGTGAATCGACGTCTTTCTGTTCTTGTCGAGTATGGACTTGTTGTCAGGATTGAGCGCGGTTATTACGAAATCGATGCGGATGGTGTGCGGTATCTCGAGGGTGATCTCGACGCGGATTCGATCGAGGAAGGCGAGTGAGAGATATCCGGTCCTACTGGAATCTATTTTGGACACTTATTCTCGTGGAGGTTTCGCACACTACAACTGCGTACTGAACGACAGGAAACTTATTGGAGATAGAGTTAGAACTTTTACATATGACCCAGAACAAATCTGATGGTGGGAAGTTCATTGCTTCAATCCATCGCTCGATACTTGGTGCACTACTCGCAATAGCCGGGATTGTGGGGCTTGCCGGGGTAATGGAAGCTCTCACCGGAGGACACCTATTATTTGGTCTCATTGGAATCGTAGTTGCTGGAATCGCAGTCTATTGGATTTATCACTTGTTCATGGAAGGTCTGCAAGAACGGTGATGAAAGATTCGCTACATACTTCGACCATATTGAGCGATCACTATCTTCGCAAATCAAGTCGAATCTATCTGGTCGTTTCCTTCGTTAGACACGGTGCTCTCCTTCGACTTCTGGTGAGATAAGCCCATAGCTCGAATAGCATGTGAGTTCCCGGTACTGATCGCTTACTGTATCAGGTCTATCAGCGATTGCAGATTCCAACAAAGCGGGATATCCGATACCAGCCGAACTGTGGGCTCGCACTACCCAAATTCTCTTGAAAAGGCGGCCGTTCTTTCGGCACCGATGGAAATAGTCAAACAAGAAGCGTTCGTCCTCTGAGGAAATGCAACCGCGGTTAGCCGAGTGGATGACGCCGGTCGATAGAGCCATCCTCGAGTTACTACACAACGAGGGTGGTCCCCACGAACTCGTGCTCTCACCACGATTGCTCGCAGAAAACAGCGACTGGAGCCGACAGACCGTCAGAGAACACTTGATGACACTTCGTGATCGCGGACTTGTCGAGTACTACGACGAAACTGGTGGCATTTACCAGCTACCTGATCGAGGCCGAGCGTATTTAGTTTGTGAACTGGATGTGGAAGAACTCGAGTCTGATGAGGCAAATGATAATCAATAGTCCCAGAGTGACCGATAGCCATATTGCTTACTCGAGTGTGCCATGAGACGACCCGGCGAGTGGATGCAATTACCAACTGATGAACGGATTCTCGAGATCCTCCATTCGTCGGGCCTCATTCTGTCTCCCTCAGTCATTGGAAAGAACATCGATAAAAGCCGCGAACAGATCAACCGACGGCTTTCGGTTCTTGTCGAATACGGACTTGCTGTGCAAGTTGAACGGGGATACTACGAAATCGATACGGATAGTGTGCGGTATCTAGAGGGTGATCTCGACGCAGATTCGCTCGAGGCAAATGAATAAATCCCTCCGTGGATCCGCTTCAAAATTCGACAGTGAGCGCTTTGGAGTGGCTGGACGTTCTTGCTTCGGGACGGATACTACAGCCATCCGCCCAAACTCGAGTGAGATTTCATATACTATCACGTAGCTACGCGGTATGTATGACCGATATCTCTTCGATAAAACGGTATCTCTACTATGCGAGAACGCGCTGACTGGATGGTTCCAACCGACGACGCTATTCTGGAATACGTGCGAGATGCAGGCGAAGTTCCACCAGCAGTTATCGGACGCAACATTGACTCTCACCCAAACTACGCTGGACAACGTTGCAGGCTCCTCGCTGAACACGGCCTACTAGATCGCGGAAGCGACGGCTACTATTCGCTTACTGAACTTGGACGCCGATATCTGGATGAGGACCTCGAGCCCGGGGAGCTAGACGTTGACCACGAGTAACGACTGAATCGACACGAGTAGACGAATGAAATCTACAAATTGATGAGAAAACCAGGCGAGTGGATGCAATTGCCCACTGATGAACGGATTCTCGAGATCCTCGAGTCAGGACTGATTCTCTCGCCACAAGTGATCGCGAAGAACATCGACAAGTCACGTGTACACGTGAATCGTCGACTTACTATTCTCGTCGACTATGGATTTATTGTCAGAGTCGAGCGTGAATACTACGAAATTGCAGAAGATGGAAGGCAGTATCTCGAGGGGGATCTCGATGCGGATTCGCTCGAGGAAGGTGAGTGAGTAGTACCCGGTCCTGTTGAATCCTATTTTAAAAACTTATTCTCGTGGAGGTTTTGCACACTACAGGTGCGTATTGACCGCTGAGAGAACTGCCAATCGACGTAGAACTTCAAAGAGTGGTGCTTCGATGCGGACTCATCATTGACTATCCGCCAGAGGGGTATAATCACCCTCCGCGGCGAGAATCCACATCGTTTCGAGTTCGTCGTCGGTCGCGTCCGATGGATAGAGTACGCACTCGTTGGCCGAGCGGGGGTTGTCTATTACAACAGCGTCCAAATCACAACGGTCAGATGCCTCTTCAATAGTGGGTGTCATATTTAGGGAGTATCTCGTATTTAGAACGGTAGTGCGTTGTCTGGTGGAGGGTGCGTTTGAACGGCTTGTTCGAAGCCGTCGAGTAGCAGGTCAATCGCGTTCATGTGTGCGTCTTTCTGGCGATGGATATGTGATGGGCGAATCGGTTGAGCATCGTCGGGATTAAATGGCCCGTATGGCACGTTTCCTTCCCGTTCGAAGCACTCACGTGTTTCGAGGAGCAACGCGTGAAGGTGGATGAGTTCTTGGATTTTCACGCTACAATATACCACACCAATCCCCATGTGTATTCTCCAACATATTTTACATTCGTCATATTGGTGGCTCTATACATCTCGAAGCATATTTCTGTCAGTTATTGGGTTTCATCTTGGTGATTCCGATAACTCCTTGTCCTGTACTGCTCGCTGCCCTCTCGCTGAGTTCGTCCCCGAGAAGAACATTGAATCGGTACTTCTCGAATCGGTGGTCGAGATCCTCGATGCAGCCCGCGTCGAGGCGCTCTGTGGCGAAAAGCACGCCCACGACAACGGTGACCAGCGCTTCCAACGAGAATTCATCCGCACAGAACACTCGTCTATGAGGGACCGCTACCGTCGCCCGTTGCTATCGCTTGAAACGCTGATTCCCCACACCGACACCCATCTTTCCGCCCAATAACATGGATTGAACTGTCAGAAAGCACCCACGCTGAGTAGACCGCACCACACTCACAGCACCTCGCAGCCACTTTCGTTCGCTCATCTACCTTCGACACGAGCACTCACCCGTGAGAGGGTCTTGACACTGCTCCAATTGTTCAGCACGCTTCATACATATCAATCAGCGCTAGTGGTTGTTGGTCCAGTTCATCGGTACTGTTCCGGACCTGATTCGTTTCGGTATTGTGGACGATCATGCCGCAGTCTTCCAGCTGTGGAAGATGAATATGGTGAAGTGCAGTGTGGACGCGTTGTCGATGGTCGTCGTCCGGTGGTTCTTCATCTCGAATGCGTTCGGCAACCTGATCTACGAGCGCGCTAACCTGCATCGCCTCCCCCTCGGTCTGGTTCAGTGATCGAAGGACAGCCCGTCGGTGTTCGTTGGCGACTGCCGAGAGAACCACATCGAGTGGGATCGATTTCCCACTCTCGAAGGCACTGACCGTCATGTGGTTTCCCGGGTGGCCAATCGTTCCACTCTCAGATTACGGTGCATACTCACTAAATAACGTGCAAGATCTGTGAACCTTTAGCATGGTGTACAAGGGTACACGGTTCACGTCCCTGACTCGGCGGGAATGAGTGTATGCGTGACGAGCGCCACGATAGCACGACGGAGTCGTTCCGTCACGGCCTGATCGGAAATTCCGAGTTCGTCCGCGAGATCCTTGGTTGTACAGCCTCTCGGGATATCGTAGTACCCCTTCTGGACGGCGAGACGAATCGCTTCGCGCTGGGGCTCGCTCAAGCCGTACCACGGACCGTCGTCCGGTTCCGTTGGATTATACACACGAGTCGTCTCGACCGAGACCTGTGCATCCTCACAGTGCGTCGTGAACTCGCTGAGAGCGCCGTGGCTGGGAAATCGCAACTCGAAGTCCCACGCGTCGGGTGTACCGACGGCGCTCAGTAGCTGCCCCTCGCTCTCGCTGATTCCGCGGAAGACGTGGTCCTGGTTCGCATCCCAATCGAGCGTGAAGAGTGTCCGGTCGTCGAACACGTCCACCGCCGATGCATTGGTGACAGCCGGGTGGCGTTGGACGATTTCGAGAAACGACTGTCGTGTCGAGTTGTGGATCCAGAAAAGCGGAACGGTGGCATCACCAACCGGGACGAGGTTTTCGAGTTCGATGGACGTTACCCCCTCGACGCGGAGAATCCGTCCGAGTTCGAAGTCAGCGGATGGAATGCGAACTTCAGCAATAACGCTCATTACTCGCTCTTGCCACCATGGTTGGCCCTGCCCGTACAAAACGGAGCGGCTTGGTACACCATGCCTGCGCGAAATTGACGCCGATTCCCGTCCGCTATCCCGTACCAGGCCCGCCATCCACCGCGTGTGGGCCAATCGTAATCAGCCCTTGTACACCATCCACGTCGGTTATCCGCCTTCGTGACCAATCAGTCGATATGGCCACCGTGATGGAGTTCACGATGCCGGCAGCCGAGTTTCCACTGGGGACGGTTTTCGAAAATTTACCGGAGGTGACGATCGAAATGGAGCGACTTCTTCCACAGGAGAGCCTGATAATCCCGTACTTCTGGGTCCGTGGCGGGCAACCCGCGGATATCGAATCCTGTTTCGAAGCCCACCCTGGCGTGAACAGTATCGATCTCATCGATAGCGTCGAGGACGAGTATCTCATGCGTGCGGAGTGGGATCAGGAGTACGCTGGCATCTTGAACGCCCTCGCCGAGGACAACGTCGTCGTTCTCTCCGCGGTCGGGACGAACGACGGGTGGGACTTCGAGGTCCGGGGTGAGAGTCACAAGAAGATCAGCGAATTTCGCTCCACCGTTCAGGAGTACGATATTTCGATCGAAATTACCGCTGTGCACGCATTGCTCGCGATACAGGAAGACGGCTACGAGTTGACTGACACCCAGCGAGAGGCACTGGTATTGGCCTACGAACACGGCTACTTCGATTCCCCACGCGAGGCGTCGCTCGAAGATGTTGCCGAGGAGCTCGGAATCACCCAGCAGTCGCTTTCGTCTCGACTCAGACGCGGGCACCGACGGCTCATTGGCGGGACGCTCATCACTTCGTAAGCTCGCCCGAACCGCTCGGTTCCCCTATTTATACCTTCTGTATAATCAGTATAGCTGTTCAACCGGTTCAGGCCGCTATATTGGTGTAGAACAGTATGGCAGCCAGCTTAGCCAGTACCGAGTTGGAGTCGATCGAGTACCATCGCGAGTCAGAAACGTGCCGAGCCCAGTACGATCGAGATGAGACCTCCGCAAGCATGGCCGTCATTGCGGCGCTGTCGGACGTGGTGGACAGCGATCCGACCGAACTGGAACCGCTCCACGCGTCCGTCGACACTGGTGCGCTCGATGAGCTCGTCTCCCTTCAGGTCGCGACGAACGGAGATATCTCGGTCACGTTTACCGTCGCGGAGTACGAGATAACCGTCTACAGCTACGGTGTGATCGCAATCGATCCACCAGGACACAATCGAATCGACGACCTGAACGAGGGCGTCCCTCACAAATGACCTCCGAAAAGACGACGCTCACGACTCGAGCGGAATTAAATGACGAACTGAAAGCGCTCCTTCGTCGGGCGTACAGCAACGGGGTTGACGTCGAAGGTGGGTGGAACTGTCGGAACGGTGCCGACCATCCGGACTGGGACGTGATCGTCACCGAAGTACGAAAGAACGAGGGGTCGGAGTAACTGTGTACGGAGCAACCACAAGACGGTTCGGGGTTGCTCCGGAAATGACTTTCAGCTGACTGTTTCATTCCCCCCAGATCGATCCCACGTTCGGTCTCCTGATAGGGTCGGTTGTAAGTCATTTCCGGTTATTCGCCACCCCGCTCTGGCGAATGACCGGTAAACAGTTACAACCGACCCTATGAAGGATGAACGGCCCTATCGCCAGCGCCTGCTTCGCGACGGTCGCGGCCGGAGTACGTACGCGATGAAGACGACGAACGGGGAAATGCCGACCACGAACCCCGCGCTCGTGAGCCAAACGAGATTGTCTGAACGTGAGTTTTGCGTGACCTCCTGAATAAAGAAAGGCGCTACTGTCAACTATTACCCAACAGTTCGAATGATCCTCCCGAACTTGTTAGTTAGTGGCGAGTGGTTCTCGAGGCACTGAACGACTCGCACGTGCCGAACGCCTAACCACCTACCGAGCATATCACAGCACATGAGCACTGATACTGGCTCGAACGGTACCCCTGAGTCCGAGACGACAATCACGCTCACCGAGGAAAGCGGGTGGTAGGTCGCAACGGACGAAGCGATCGGCGTCACTAGTCAGGGGAAGACGCGAACCGAGGCGCTCGAAAACCTCGACGAAGCGGTCGCTGGCTACAACGGCGAGGGTCGAGAGCCAACAGACGCAGAACTCCGGGAACTCGGCATCGATCCCGAAACGAACGTCCCTGGAAAATCACTGCCAGAGGAATTTCAGTAGGCCCGATCTCGAGATGTCGAAGCGAACATATTCTGGCGACGACGTGATGACAGTCCTCGTGAACCACGGCCCGTTTTATCTCGACGAAATGCGACCGCGGTTAGCCGAGTGGATGACGCCGGTCGATAGAGCCATCCTCGAGTACCTGCGCGACCGAACGGATACCAAGGCACACCTCTTAATAATCCAAATGCTGTACCGTCGGAAGATTCCACCCGTAAGTAACTGCAGCGAGCCGAGTCACCACGGTCACTGCCGCACACACCACAGCGGCCGTACTCCCGCCACCTCCGACCGTACCAACCAGCCAGTACGCGCTTCCGCCGAGGACCGCACAACTCGCGTAGAAATCCTCGAAGAGGATGAACGGGGAGCGGTCGAGAAGAATATCTGCGAACGCACCGCCCCCGACGGCGTTGATCGTCGCAATAGCAACGATACCGAACGCCGAAACGCCCGCTTCAGTCGCGACGATCGCACCGGTCGTCGTAAAGGCGGCGAGTCCGATAGCGTCGGAGACGAGCGTGACCGGATGTCTTTCTGGAGACGACAGAACGATGCTCAGCGCGATCGCCAAGCCGACTCCGAGGAGCCCCAGACTGATTTCGATCGGTGACTGGAGCGCTAATGGCACTCGCGTCACGAGGAGATCGCGCGTTGCGCCACCGGCAAACGCCATCGCCAATCCGACGATGGCAATTCCGAACAAGTCGAACTCCTCGTGGATCGCCTTCGACGACCCGACGAGTGCGAACGCAACCAGACCGATCGTGTTCATAACGGCGAACGGATCGCCGAACAGTACCGCGAGAGCGTCCTGACTCACTGCTCTCGCCTATGGCCGAGAGTCTCT
Organism: Halostagnicola sp. A-GB9-2; assembly: GCF_030068615.1. Classification (GTDB taxonomy): domain Archaea; phylum Halobacteriota; class Halobacteria; order Halobacteriales; family Natrialbaceae; genus Halostagnicola. Next base: position 356,343 of record NZ_JASJOC010000003.1, read on the forward strand.
TGAGTGCTCCGTCTCAGCACCCTCTCCTGCTCGATCCGACTGCACGGGTACATGCGCGGTAACTGCAATATGTACTGATTTGCCGGTCGTACTCGGGAGCGCGGCGAACTCGAGGACGCTTCTGAACGGCGATTCGTACGCGAAGCTCAGTCTGCTTCGTAACCCGGATCCTCGAGTTGCTCGAGACGATCGCCGAACACGAACCCGAGAGTATCCGGGAAGCCGCTGACCTCGTCGACCGAGACTACAAGCAGGTCCACCGGGACCTCTCCGAACTCGAGGATATCGGCGTTCTCGAGTTCGACGGCGGCGGATCCGAACAGGCGAAGACACCGCCGCTCGGGTACGACGGCATCGAGATCGATATCCCGTTCGCGGATTCGAGCGGCGGTGTCGACGCTGCTGCGCCCTGAATAGTTCGTTGGTCTGTGTATTCAGTGCCTCTCTCGAGTTTCTCTTGGTCCGTAGACATTATCAACCTCCGTTTGTGACAGGTTTTATAGGCTGATACTGTCTGCTTCTCACCAATGAAGACGGGACCAGATGGGGACGACGTGATCGGGGAGGACACGGATTCAAGCACGGACGATCCGACCGTATATCAGGTTCCCGTGAAAACTGGCGACGGGCCGATCCGCACGAACTTTGATCGAACCGTCATCGAAGGCGTTTCTCGAGACCGATTGGAAGACCCCTGTAATATCCCTCTCGACCACGAGACGCTATCTGTCTGGGGAAATACAGCCGACGAGTCCGCGGACGAAGGTGATTTCCTCCTGTTCGCTGATCGCGATGGTCGCCGCGGCGGGGAGTATACGCTGTTGGCACGGATCGCTCACGCGATCGTTCTCGACGACGACACCGCTTCGAAATTCACCCAGCGAGTGGGCTGGGGAGATGGATCGGATAAATCGTATCAGCACGTGATGTTCCTCGCCCCCATCTACGAGACGACGCTCGACCGCGGGCAATTCTGGGAGACGATCGGGTTCAAAGGCTGGCCGAACGATACCTACAGTCGAATCAATTTCGAACGAGACGGCTCGAGCTTTTTTGACGAGTACGATTCTGTTAGCGCGTTTATCGACCAGATTACGGGACAGCCAATCTCTCGAACGGATAGCAACAACGATTACGACGGCCTCGAGGCGGCGAGAGACGACGTTCGGCGACGACTCACCGACTCGTCGACGGAAACGGAGTGGCTCACCGAACGGTTCGGGGAAGCGCTCATCGCCGATTGGACGAGTGCTCTCGATGGTTTCCGTCCGTCCGACGATGTTTCGGCGGACACCGCCAACCAGTTCGATCAACTACGGGATATCTACGAACGACTCGAACCAGAACTCGAGCGAACAGCCTCCGAACTGGATATCGGCTCGCTCGGAGCGTTTTCTCCAGCCAAGACGCTCTTTCTGTGTTGGGTTCGTCTCGTTCAAGATCGACTGAGTCTCTCCGGCGGCGTGCTCAGTCAGCCCCGACTCAATAGTATTCTCCACGACTCCTATACAATCGAGACGGACACGACCACTGAGAAGCTACGATTGGCATCCGATATCGAACATCCGGTGGTCGAACATATTCAATCGACAACGTCTACGGTCTACAAGTTCACTGCACCGCCGGATTTCTGGATAACGAGCCTCGAGTACAACTCGATTTGCTTTGAGAGCGAAGACCGAGAGGACTGGGAAGGGCTCGCGAAGGGCGACGTAGTGCTATTTCACTCGCGTACACAACCTTCCGATGACGCGTTCACTGAGCAACCGGCCGGACTTATCGGCGTCGGTATCCTCGGGCAGACATTCGAGAAGGCTGAGCCGTGGTGGCGAGACGAACACGAGAAGGGTGAGTCGTACCCACTGGTTGCAACGTTTGATCGCCTCTTCGTTTCTGGAAGACTCGAGGAGATTGACTCCTCAAAATCGATCACCGAGAAGACAGCGAGCGAAATCGACCGAGAGTGTGACGCCCTCACGGCGAACCGTCTTCCGATCTCGGATGCCAACGAAATTTGTGCTGAGATATCGGGAACGGAGTTTCCAGTGCAGTCCCGGTTCGCAACGTTTCGATCCACAGACGGCTCAGTGGATTATGATCGACCAGTTGTACTTATTGATGCCTTCGTGGACGATCTTCGTGAGGCACCGTCGGTTAGTGTCTCGACTTCGTATCAGGGCTCGATCCAGTCTGGCGTCCTCGACGGGCTCTACTTCCCGGATGACGGCGGTGAGCGGATTATCGAACAGATTTCGACGGCGCTTCAGGCGGACAAACACGTTCTCCTGACGGGACCACCGGGCACCGGAAAGACGGAAATCGCTCGCCAGGTCTGTGCGCATCTCGCCGAAACCTCGCCGCACCTGTATTCGGGCTTCGAGACGACGACGGCGACTGCTGACTGGTCGACGTTCGACACCGTTGGTGGATACATGCCGAACGAATCGAGCGAGAACGGGGATAATCTCTCGTTCAAACCCGGTCTCGTTCTCAACCGCCTTAAACAGACGCAAACGGGGTCACAGTCCAACGAATTGCTGATTATCGACGAACTGAACCGCGCTGACATCGACAAAGCCTTCGGCCAACTTTTTACACTGCTTTCGGGACAGTCGGTTCAGCTCCCATATACCAGAGATGGCCACGAGGTCGAGATTACGACGACTGGCGATCACTCGGGGCGGGTCGCCGAACACCAGTACCTCGTTCCGGACTCGTGGCGAATCTTCGCGACGATGAATACCTACGACAAAACGTCGCTCTACGAGATGAGCTACGCGTTCATGCGTCGGTTCGCGTTTGTTCGCGTTCCAGCGCCTTCACTTCCCGATTCTCGAGCGGAGGAAGAGCGCCTCGAGGAGATCGTCCACAACTATGCAGATGCATGGGGGCTCGACCTCGATCGTGACGTAGCGATGGCAGTCGGTCGCGTCTGGCGAGAAACCAACCACGCCGTCGAGGAACGCTCGATCGGACCAGCGATAGTCGAGGATGTTCTTCGATACGTCACTCATCATCCCGAAGACGAACTCGAGTACCACCTCACGCAAGCGGTGGTTAGCTACGTTCTTCCACAGTTAGAGGGTGTTCCGAAACGCCGTCAGATCGTCCGCGAGATAGCGGCCGTCCGAGAAATTGACGAATCCTTGCTCGAGGATGCATCTCGAGAGATGCTTCAGATAACCATCGCCGAGCATGAATAGAGACCAACTCCTCGATCAACTGACCGAGGACGTCCTCGCTCATGTAATGCGAGGGTCGTTTCCCGAACGTGAGCTAGCACAATCAATCAAACCAGAGCAACTCGACGAGCGGTTCGAAGAGTACGAACTACTGCTCGATCTTCACTTCATCCTCAAATCGGATGTCGTCGACTTTGTCCGAGAGCTACCGAACCACTTGCGGAGCGTACGAACTGAAACGCGAACGACCACACGGAAGCGTCGTGGAACCGTCGACGGACGGATCAACTGGGGAGAGACGATCAAAACTCGATACAGCGAACATCCTCGGGACTCGTCGATATTCGTGTGCGAGAACCGGTCAGAGGATTACGATATCCCCGAAAACATCGTCCTCAAACGGTTGATATCCGTTATCCACACGACTATCCGTGAGGCCGAACAGTATCTTCGGGGCGAGTACGAGTGGGTCCAAGAAACGTGGAAGGGCAGTGAAAACCTGATCGACGAATTACAGCATATCGTCGAGCGAAACGTCCACGTTCGCCGAATTCGCGACCCCGATACGTACGAACCAACCGAACGGATGCTGACGACGGCAGAGAACTCGCGCCACGAAGTGTATCGTAAAGCCGCTTCGCTTCTTCGGTCTCGAGAACGACTGATTCGTGGCGAAGCTGACGAAATCCGTGCACTCCTTGAGGAAACGGCAATTGCCCCCGATGATCAGGACACACTCTTCGAATTATTCGTTCTTTTCCGATTCGTCTCAACGCTCGAACGATTGCGTGAGACACAGCCGGAGTTCAAGACGATCGCAACCGGGCGACAGGAAGTGGCCAGATTCGAAGACGACAAGGAGATCGTTCTCTATCACGACAATTCTGCACCCGATCGAAACCTGTCGTTTGTCGCGGTCCCCGACGAAGAAGAAAACCTCTCACGAACTGACGAGGTCCAGCGGACGGCTCAAGACGTTGCGAGTGACTACTTCGGTCAAGACTTTCGAAACCACACTGGCCGTCCCGATGTCATCGTTCTCGAGATTATTTCGCCGGAGCAAGACCAACACGAGTACCTAATCGTGGAAGTCAAAAACAGCACTAAGGTGGATACGATCCGCCGTGGAATCAAAGAAACGCTGGAGTATCTCGCTTTCCTTCGGGTTAACGAGGAGTTCGTCTTCGGCCGTGACGAAATGGCCGAGGATTACTTCGGTTCGGGCTGGAACGGTCTCTTGGTCGTCCAAGATCTCGATGATGAAACGGCATCGCTCGAGGAACAGGCCGAAAACCCGGTAACAATCTTGCAAGCAGCGGAACTGGAGAAGGAACTCGAGGGGATTCTCCGGAAGATACTCTCAAACTAATGTCTGCTCTTCTATGGATTGTTGCGGACCTGACCGCTCTTCGATCTTCTCGAGCACCCCTTACTCCCCAGGCGGTTCGTTGAGAAGTCCGTATTTCACGCGATAGACGACCGCTCCAGCACAGCTACCGACGCCGAAGCTGTGGGACGCGTTTTCGTCGTAGCGCGCCAGGAGAAGACCGGAAAGCACCTCGAGCGCCCCGAACCCGATCCGTCGGGCTCGAGACTGTCGGATCGACCCCACGTCGTGATCGTAGCGGTGTCGATAGCCGACTGCAGTTGCGAACCCGCACAGAAACCATCGGGGTGAGAGGGGATCGTCGGGGGTTCCCTCCGCGACGCCTGCCACGAACGCGTTTCCCGGCCGTTGGTGGTCCGGGTCTCGAGTCGGCACATTCGAGTCCCGTGGTTGCATCGCCGCGTCGCTCGTCCCTGGGGTCGGCCCGATTCGGTCGCCGTTTTCGCGACGCTCCAGCAGGGGACGGATCGATATCGTGAGTGCGAACAGGCTCGCGAGCAACTCGAGAATCGCACGATTTCGGCGGGAAATCATCGTGTTGTATTGACGTATAAATCGTATAATAGGTTTCGGACGTTCCCTCTCCGATAGCGCCGAACGCTTCGGATGGGACGGTTTTGAGACACGGCGATACACCGCGTCTTGGCTTGATCGAACCATGTCCTCGAGAACCTCCGGTTCGAATGGATCCGCAACCCCCTTTGAGTCTCGAGGCGACCGCTCGCCCCCTCTTCCTCCCGTTTTGCGGCCGCCAAAATCCCGGAGGGGTTTATCACTGTTCCAGTATCAGCCGGGAGCACATGCAACGGACATCGTGTCGCGGCGATCCGACGGCGACCCAACCGATCGACCTCACCGAGACGATCGAGTTACTGGCCGATGACCACGCCCGAGAGATTCTCCAGTCGCTCGACGAGACGAAACGTTCCGCGGCCGAGGTCGTCGACCGCTGTGATATCTCTCGAGTGACCGCCTATCGTCGGCTAAATCGGCTCGAGGACGCCGGGCTCGTCACCGCCGAAATTCGTCCCGTCGCCGACGGGAATCACTGTACGGTGTATGCTAACGCACTAGACACGCTGACGCTCTCGGTGTGTGCGGACGGATTCGAGGGAGCGGTCGAAACCGCTCGAGGCCCGCCTACCGGTCGATCGAACGGGGCGATCGCTGGTGATGACTGACGCCGGAAATGCCCCTCAGAAGTTTCGCCGAGTCGGCCGGATAGCACCAACTGATCAGGCGAACAGCAACAAACCCAGAAAGACCGACGGGAGGAGGATCAGGATCGCGAACACATGTCGCCAGGTCCCGACCGGCGGTTCTCGAGGGTTGCCGTACTGTTGTTCCCGTTCGTAGGCGACCCACGAGCCGGTTACGACCGCTGTGATCCCGATGGGAACGATTGCGAACATGACGAAACTCCAGCCAACCACCATCGCGAACACCCAGAGGCCGGCGAAAAGTCCCAGTAGTTCGCCGCCGAGCAGCGCTCCCGTTGTGAGATGCCGCCACTCGGCGAGCAGTATCGTTCCACCGATGAGACCGACCGCCCAGGCCACTACTCCCATCCCGGAAATTGCTGGAAAAGACTCCGCGAGCGGGCTACCCAACGTCGCGTAGAGAATTCCGGCCGTGGCGAGTAGTCCCAAAACGAACGCCTCTGCCACCATGAAGAGGTCCGGCCTGTCTTTCATATCTTCGTGTCTTCCTGACAGCATATGAACGTATTGGATTACCATAACGACAGGGTCCGTGTTTTGTCCGTCTCACCGTCTCTAGCGGTACATATTCAGCACGATACCCTCGAGCGGTGGGAGTGTCTGTGGGGTTGTCATTCCTCGAGAGGACCGCTCGTGCTCGCGACCGGTCGATCGAATTCACCGACGGCGACTGTTCATCACCGACGGCGATTGTTCAGGTACCGATTCGGAATCATCGACGTCGATTTTCAGGGATAGGAGTGACCGAATTCGGTTGCCGTTTCGACAAACTACAGTTCTCTCTGTCAATGAGAATGTCAATATATTATGCTATTTTGGTACTGATCTCGGTATAATTTGATGACACTTTAACTCAACGATCAAGTTTAGCGAATTTTCGACAGTTTTAGACCAGTGGCCACGAGTTCGGTAGATAGATGGATTTGATACGCTCCACTCAAACAACGACATCAAACTGTATCTGGGATCTCATCGATGCGGTCGCGGAATCGAAGGGAGTCGAACCCAGCCAGCTCCCTCCAATTTACGAGACGATCGATCCTGAACCGATAGAGAGTCTGATCAACGGCTCCGGTTCAGCGTTCGAACTGACCTTCGAGTACGTCGGATACCAGATTCGGATAACGCGGGACGGCTACGAGATAATCGATGACGGGACGATAGAGGCGAGCGAAAACTGGTAACTGATCGATCGGATCCCAGCCGTTTACGCATACTTTTCGACGAAAGAGACACAACGGAACCGGATTAGGAACGACGACCCTCGAGCAGATCGTGTTGGCCCACGACTGGGAAATCGAAATCGCGAACAGTAAAATCTCGACGGTACACGATTCGAGATCGGCGTTTCGTGAGACGCGAGCTTCCCTCGAGCGGTCGAAAGCCACTGAGTCCGAATCCCTCTTCGCGGCCTCGACAACAAATTGTCCGGAACCGTATCACTCGTCTGACGTGACGTACCGGGCGTTCGTCCAGATTTCGTCGGCATCCCTGTGATCGAAGTAGATCCGGATGCTGGTGATCAACGAGTCTCGCACCTGACTCTCCCACTCCTCGAGCGCCGCTTCGTACTCCTCCTCGAGAACGTCCTCGTCGAGTTCGTCGCCGTGATCTGTTGTCGCTCGCTCGCGGACCGCTTTACGCGTCGGGACCGTGAGGTGAGTTTCGTTCGGGTGAACGCCGGCTTCGTTTCGGACGAACGTTGCTGGATCGAGGTGGATCGGTTCCGGCTCCCTGTCCGGCGGATACCGCTTTGGCCCCTCCTGTCCGTACGGCTCCGCCTGAACTTCTCCCTCGAACGGCGGCGTGAGTCGAAGGACGTGTGTTCGAAGCCTCTCCTCCTCGTGGTTTCGTGTGAACGCCTCGATGATATCCTCGGGATCGGCGACGACCGTCTCGATATCCGCCGCCGGGTGGGTCCTGAGCGCCCGGTCGGTAGTCTGATTCTCTCGCATGTTTCGTCTACTGATGGTGCGCTCATTTAACGCTGGTGAGATGACTGGGTTCAGTATCCGCGTGATCGGTGCTTGGACGGGAGCGGGTATCCGAGAGCAGAAATCGTCGATGCGCTGGTCAGCGGTGGAGTACGGTTCCGATTTTGACTTGCCACGTCGCCACCCGAGCGATCGATCATAAGTAGATCACCTTCGGTCGATCAGCTTCGGCGTCCGAACGGCTGTTGTCAACCCCGTTTATCGAGCCGATTAGTCGTCGTCGTCGGCGGCGGTTGCAACCGCATCGGCACGCGCTTCGGGTGCTGCGTCTGAATCGGATTCGTCAATGCGCGGGAAGTTCCCGATCGTCTCCTCGCGGAGTGCGGTCTCGTCGAACTCGTACTCGCCGTCGAGGAACTCGAGCACCCGTTCGGTGTCCTGCACGGCGTTTTTCAGACAGGTCGATGCGCCCGGCGAGGGGGTGATGTTGAAGACGATGTCGTCGCCGACGATTTTCGCCTCGCCCATGTCTAGGGACTTGTTTTTCGTGTCGACGATCTGGGGCCGGACGCCGCCGTAGCCTTTGGCGCGTTCGATATCCTCGAGTTCGGCGCTCGGGACGACCTTCTGGACGTGGGGAAGGAACTGTCGAGGGCCGACCTCGGGCAGATCGTAGACGAGGTTTCGGAGCACGTACGGAAGCAAGACGCGATCCGAGAGGATGTTGGCGTAGCTGAGAAACGCCGCCGCGTTCAGGCCGAACACGTCGAGGAAATCTTTCACGGTCGAGATTCGGCCACGCTCGAGCGTCGGGACGAGTTTCGCGGTCGGTCCGAAGCGCGTGATGCTGTCGTCGTGGACGTCAGCGTCGCCGTGGACTGCGGCGAAGGGTAACTTCTTCATCTGGAGGGTGTACACCTTCCCGTTGAGGAGGTCGTCCGCGAGGAAGAAGCTCCCGGCGATGGGGAGCAAGACCTTGTCCTCGCCGTAGCCGAGTTCCTTCGCGATCTGGAGACTGTGCGAGCCGGCGGCGACGACGGTGGCCTCGCAGTCGAATCGACCGTTGCTCGTCCCGATGGTGTACCCGTCGAGCGTCTCCGTGATGTCTTCGACTTCCGTTCCGGTGTAGACATCGACGTTCGCCTCTTCTTTCGCGTCTTCGACGAACGACTTCGTCGTCTCGCCGTAGTCGACGACGTAGCCGTCCGGCGTCTGGAGCGCGAGCATCTCCGTCGACGGATCGCGGCCCTCGACGACTGCCGGTTCGATCTCGGCAATCTCCTCGCGGCCGATCGCGCGCAGTTTCGGGAAGAGTTCGCCGAAGCCTTCCTCGTCGTATCGGTACTCGAGTTGCTCGACCTCGTCGTCGCCGACGGCAAGCACCATCTTCGAACGCTTCGAGTGCATCTCACGGTCCGGATCGTTCTCCTCGAGGTAGCCCGCGAGTAGTTCCGCGCCCTCCTTGACGTCCTCGGCTTTCTCGAGCGTGTAGTTCGTCTCGATATCTCCGAAGTGGAGCGTCTGGGAGTTGTTCGTGACGTGTGAGTTGATCGCGGCAATTTCGGGCTCTTTCTCGATCAGTGCGATGGAATCGATGTCGGTGAACTTCGCTGTCGTGTACAGTAAGGAAGCACCGCTGATACCGCCGCCGACGATGACGAGGTCGTATTTGCCAGACATGGTTTTGGAAGTAGCTAGTTTCGTGACTGCACTCCACACGGATAACTCATATTCTTTCAATCGAGATTTCGTCGATCGACGAAACTGATATCGACAGAGAGGGCGTTCGATTCAGAAAATCGACGATTAGTTCCCGTTTGGGAATAAACAACTCCACGATCGGATAGTTGTTGAGGAGGCCGAGCGGGGATCCGACTGAAGCTACGCGTGGGGCCGACTGAAGTCACGCGTGGAGGCTTGTCACGTGGAGACTCAAGTCACAGGGAGTTCGAGAGTGCCACGCTGGGACTCGAGCAGTGTCTCGAGCCGGGATTGGGGGGTCCCGGACACCGGCGCTATCGTAGGGTTTCCGGCAGGTCGCGGGAGCAAGCATGCGAGGGAACTGCCGAATCGATAGCCTCACTGCTCAAAAGGAACGACAACTGTACAATCAAGCCACGGAAGACACCCGTAAAAAACCGTTCTCGAGCGTGCGATCACGAACGGATATCGGCCGATGGAAGTGTGCTTCCTAAGGTCAGGTCGGGCCGGGGTAAACGACCCCGGTCGGGTGACCCGTGGAACTCGCGCTGAGTCCTTTAGAATTTCCCGAAAATGCTCCCGTCCGCGTATTTCCGTTCGTACTCCGAATCGTCCGAGACCAGCATGATGATCCCCTCGATGATTCCGAAAAGGGCGGGAATGCCGGTCCAGAAGAAACACAAGTAGAGGACGCCGTACTTGATGTTCCCCTGGTAGAACTTGTGTGCGCCCAGTCCCCCGAGTAGAATAGCCAGAATACCGGCGACGATCTTATCCGAGTTGGTGTCGCCCTCGGCGGAAGGCTGTCTCACGCCGCATTCTGGGCAGATTTCTGCTTTCTTGTTTATTTGTTCGCCACACTCCTGACAGAATTTGCTGTTCTCGGAGTGACTCATCTCCTCTCACCCGAACGCTGTCGTTCGATCGCCCCTCTAACGGAGTCGGTTTCTGCATCGCCGTTGCGTTGTTCCCCACTGGTATTGGTATGAGTCATGCGAAAGCTGACCAATGCTTGACACAGCGGCCTTAAATTAGTATCTATGATTCCGACACGTTCTGTGACACGTACACGAGTGCGCCGGCGACCGCCCCGTAGGCGATTCCCACGAGCGCAACGCGGAGATCAAACGCGAAAAAGAGACGCACCAAACCGACGCCGTAGCCGTATCCGAGCAGAAAGCCGGTCACCGTTCGCACTCCGTTGTGACCTCGGCGACCGGTAAACGTGGTCGCCGTCCAGTCGAGGAGTGCGGGGAGCGGAAAGACGAGGACGATACCGAGGGCGGCTGTCGACGAAGGCGCGAGACCACCCGCGAACAGGGAGACGACGAGCGCCGCGAGTATTCCGGGATAAATACCCAAACATCGCGCACAGACGTGGATTCGTCTTCCGAAGATCACCGGCGAGTAACATCGATACCATTCGGACGGGTGATGGTGCGAAAGGAGGTACGGCCAGGTCCTCGAGAGTCCCTTTCGTAACTCCGTCCGATCGATTCCCATGTCTTATCCCACCGACTGTGGCGACTAAATATTGTGCGTCCGCGTCCGTTTCCGGATTGTGAAAACAAATCTTGCTTGTTCCGGCGGCTAGGCCGCCGAGTTGATTTCGACCCTGGGTCTGTTCGGGTGTTCGAACGTGACGAGATTGTAGACCGGGGACCGCCTCGGGAACTCACGAACCATCGACCGCTCCCCAGCGGTCAGGTCGCCGGTTACAGCGACGTCGATCTCGAGTTCTCCGTACATGTCCTGTACCCGATCCATGTCGTGGATGCCGAACAGCACTCGAAGGTCGACGGGCGCACGAACCGTCGTCGTCACCTCCTCGACGTCGATTCCCTCGCGAATCGCGTTGTAGACGATCGTTCCGTTGATACACGCGGTGAGTCCAGCGAGCGCGCCTTCGATGGCCTCGTAGCGGTCGGTCGGTTCGACGTACCCCATCGCCTCCTCTAGCTCCGGCGGAAGCCCGAACTCGAGGGAGTGTTCACGGTCCGCCCCCATTTTTTTGCCGCCGAGCGCCCAGTCGCCGATCGTTGCGGTCGTGCGGTTGGCGACCTCTTCGGTGACGCCGGAGGCGCGAAATTCGAGCATTCCCGATTTCGGGTTGGCCTCAAGCCAGTCGATAAACTCGAGGTGTTCGCCGGCGTCGAGACCGTGTGCTCGCTCCCCTTTTCGAGACTCGGCAGTGTGTCGCATTTCGTCGATAGTCATTGTCTCTTCCTCGAATGCGAGTAGGCGACAGACGGTATTAAGCTAGTATTGCGGTTGTCAGGTACAATCCCGTAACCGGATACGAGATGGGGATATCCGGCCGAGCATCACCCGTATATGGATCTGAGTGGCTGTTTCGAACATCGGAAAATCGGGACGATTTCCGGGCTGATTGGGGCCCTCCGATCCGTGGCCGTCTACGTAACCTCGAGCGTTTCGATATACGGTGCGATGTCCGTATCGGAGACGGTTCGTCCGTGGACGTCCCGCAGGTGAGAGCGCGCGGCCTCGTATATCGACTCCTCGAACTCGCTGTAGACGACGACGTCACAGTCTGCGACATCGTGACACTCGAAGCGATATCGTTCCGTGACCATACCTGCTAGAGAGAACCAAGCACAATATAGCTGTTGCGGACGGACCCTTTCTCGACGGCTCGAAGCCTTTGTTCCTCGGTCTCGTCGACTATCCCATGGTTGAGACGGGTGCTGTCGTATCGATTTTCGCCGGAGCTGTCACTGCTCTGTTCGCCGTCTTTCTCACGTTCTATCTGCGCAATCAGTGGCAAGAGATCCAATCGCTTCGAGCGATGCAGACGGAACTCGAGCAGAATACCGAGCGGATGCGCGACCTCGCCGAACTACTTACTGGCGACCTGCAGCGCCAGCAGGTAGACCTCCCCCTCGAGGTCCCTCCCGGAACGAAACTCGAGATCCGGTACGTCGTCTCCTTTCCCAGCGCCCTTTCGACGACGGCGTTCGAACAGCTGAAACACTCCGGAATGTTTCTTCGACTCCCGCCCGAAACCCGCCGTTCCCTGTTCGAATTGTACGATACAATCGACCGCGTCAATCGGTTGCGCCGCCACAGAGAGCGGATTCACTTCGATGACGTCGGCAACGTCCACATCGTTATCGATCCCTCGGAACTCGACGTCGATCCGGGAGCGACCGTTACCGAGGCGGATCTCTCCGAAGAGACCAGACAGCGGTTAGCGGACCTCCGACAGATGAGACGGGCCATGAAAGGCGTCAACAGGTCGATCCTGAGGCTTATCGCTTCGATCGCTTCGCCGAAACTGGTCGAAGAACTCGAGCTCGAGCCGTTCGTCGCGTTAGACGACAGACACGCTCCGCACCGAGAATCGGGAGCTGAGTCTGTAGATTTCGAAGAAGTCACTCTCGAGGAGATGCGCTCGGTTCTAAACGATGTCGAGCAGAACTCGATCTGGTCTCGCTTGATGTAGATCGGTGGGGAAACGGTCTCGACGGCTCCATGGAACGCTGGTTGAGGTTCCCATGGAAATCTCGAGATAAGTGAGTAGCGCGAATCCGTGTCGATACATGGTCTATTGCGGGAGTCGACGGACTCGGTACTCGAACAGGAACGACCTGGATTTGCTCCCGAACGACCTCACTATTTTCGGATTCCGGAATTATCGGCGAGTCGCTCCTGTGGAGTTTCGAGCAGGGCTCCTCGAGGTCGATCGGGCTCGGTGATGGAACCGGCGTCGGCCCGTTAGTGAATTGGGTTGTTAGGGGCAATCGATAACTCTCGAGCGGGAGACGCCACACTATGAGCCACAGACGCACAGCTCGGTCCGAGGGAACACGACCGGGCCCTCTCGAGACGGTCATCGAGATGACTACTACTCCGCGTGGCGAGCCCACCGCGCCATGAACGTTCATTGGCACCGCCGAGACCTTCGACCCGCGGACAATCGCTCGCTTCACGCCGCGGCGGAAACGGGTTCGGTGATACCCGCGTTCGTCTTCGACCCGGCGGTCCTCGAGTTCGCCTCGCCGCCCAGGGTGGCGTTCATGCTCGAATCACTGTCGAAACTCCGGGCCTGGTATCGCGAGCGCGGCGGCGACCTCCTCGTCGCCATCGGCGATCCCCGAGACGAACTGCCGCGGATCGCCCGCGAGTACGGCACAGAGCGCGTGTCGTGGAACCGAGACTACTCCGGGCTCGCCAGCGAGCGAGACGAGGCGGTCCGCGAGGCGCTGACCGACGCCGGACTCGAGGCCACGTCTACCGACGATGCGATCCTGTTCGAACCCGGCTCGATCACCACCCAGCAAGGCGAGACGTACGCCGTCTACTCGTACTTCTGGCGCAAGTGGCGCGATCGCGAGAAGGATTCGCCCGTCCCGGCACCGAACGGCGAGCAACTGGCGTCAGTCTCCGGCGACTCGCTTCCGTCTCAGGAAGCCCTCGGCTTCGACGACCCCGAGGCGGATATTCCCGACGGCGGGATGGAGGCCGCACGCCGCCGGCTCGAGACGTTCTGTGCTGATCCCATCTATCGGTACGCGGACCAACGGGACGACCCCGCGGCCGACGTCACCTCCGGTCTCTCGCCGCATCTCAAATGGGGGACCGTCGGCATCCGAACGGTGTACGAGGCGGTAGAGCGTGCGAAAACGGAGACACCGGACGAAGCGGCGGCTGAATCCTGCGAGGAGTTCGAATCTCAACTCGCCTGGAGAGAGTTCTACGCCCACGTGCTCGCCACGAATCCGAACACCGTCAGGACAAACTACCGGTCCTACGAGAACCCGATTCAGTGGCGAACCGATTCTGTTGCACTCCAGGCCTGGAAGGATGGGAAGACGGGATATCCGATCGTCGACGCCGGAATGCGCCAGCTTCGAGCCGAGGCGTTCATGCACAATCGCCTGCGAATGATCGTCGCGTCGTTCCTGACGAAGGACCTCCTGTTCGACTGGCGTGAAGGGTACGCCTGGTTCCGCGAGAAACTCGCCGATCACGACACCGCAAGCGACGTCGGCGGCTGGCAGTGGGCGTCCGGAACCGGCACCGACGCACAACCGTACTTCCGGATATTCAACCCGATGACCCAGGGCGAGCGCCACGACCCCGACGCCGAGTACATCCGAAACTACGTCCCGGAACTCGAGGAAGTCCCCGCCGAAACGATCCACGATTGGGTTGCCCTCGAGCCCGATGAGCGAGCGAGCGTCGCACCGGAGTATCCGGACCCGATCGTCGACCACGCGAAGCGTCGCGAGGCGGCTATCGACATGTTCGAGGCGGCTCGTGGTGACGAGTAGGCCACGATTGCCGCTCGGGTGGTCCGTCTCGTAGCGGGTGTCGTTCAGTTACCGTTCGAAACTGAGCCAGCGACCCGTTCGCCGGTTTCGAGTCCGTTACGGAGCGCGGCGTGGAGCCGTCCCTCGCCAGCGACCCAGTCACCGAGACAGTACAGTCCCTCGCGTTCGGCCGATTCGACCGCGCTCCGGTCGACACCGCGTTCCGGTTGTGCGTAGCGCCATCCGTGGTAATCCGTCCACGCCGGCTCCTTGAGGCGGTCGTCGCCGACGACGTTGGCAGTCAGTCGAGCCAGTTCCGCGACGGTCTCGGTCGGATCGTCGTCGTCCCGTTCGACCGACCACGAATCGTTCGCCTGAACGATCAGGACCGACTCGCCGTCGGGAACGTGACCGGGTTTGCACTCCTCTCGCGCGATCCAGCCGACCTCGTGGTGCTTGTCGGTATTGACGAGCGCGTAGTAGGGGACCTCGAGTTCGAACTCGTAGCCGAGGACGGCGGTCAGGACGGTTCGGTACTCGACCGCTCGAGCGGCCTCGAGGAGCGCGTCGCGACGCTCGCTCTCCCAGTCGGCCTCGCGGAGGAGGTTCGCAGTCTGCGGTGCCGGCGGATTGCAAAGGAGCCGATCGTACGGTCCCCACCGGTCGCCGTCGCCGTCGGTTAGGTTCCAGTGCTCGCCGTCACGGCGTATCGCCGTGATTCGTGTGTTCCGGTGTACCGTCGCGTCCGTCGCTCCGAACAGTCGCTTCGCGAGCTGTGTGATACCCGTCCGATAGGTCAACTTCCGTTCGGTCTCTGAGCGCCCTTCGCTGACCGTGCCGTCCTCGTCGAAGACGTGTATCGGCCCCGAAACGGACACGAGCCCGTCGGTCTCGAGGTGCTCAGTTACGAGCGAGAGCACACGCTCGTCGTCGTCTTTCAGGTAGTTCGCCCCGTAGTCGTAGTACCGACCGTCCGTGCGTCGCGTCGCCGCCCGCCCGCAGACGCCACCTGACTTCTCGAGTACCGTACACTGCGCGTTCGGTGCGTCCTGCTGGATGGCATACGCCGCGGCCGCGCTTGCCGCACCCGCGCCGATGATCCCGATTTCCATACGCGAACGTACGAACTGCCGGAGTAACTGTCTAGGGCTCGCGATTGCGCTGCCCGCTCAAACACTGCGGTGATGATATCCGCGATGTTTGGCCCCAACCACGACTGCTGGTGCGTCGTCAGTTGTGTTCTAAATCAATGGCCTCGGCACTCGAACAGGAACGACTGGTGTCCCGTCCTAGACGTTTCGGAGGATGAGCGGATCGATCGCCAGCGTTCGCTTCGCGACCGTGGCGATCCGGAGGATGTATACGGTCAACAGCAGGAACGGGACGAGCGAAAGTGTAAAAGCGGCTCCGATGACCCAGACGAGATTTTCGACCATCATCGTCTGTCCGGTAACCGTCGTCGAATCGACGAACGCCAGCGTTACCGTGGATATGACGATTCCGGGGACTGCAGTGTAGAGGATGAGCCGTGACAGGTTGATTAACTGCCACTGGAAGTACAGCGTCTTAATATGTTCGCGCACGGGCCCGAATATAACGAACGCCTGTTTCAACTCGTCCAATGCCGTGAGCTGGTCGTCGTTCAATACATCGGCGTATTCGTGCTTGAGATGTTCGGTCTGGACGATCTTCCAGGAATAGTTGTAATCCAGGAGCGCAGACACCACTTCGAACGTTCCGAACTCTGCGCCGTCTAGTTTTTGTTTCACGTGTTCGGTGTTCTCGAGTACACTGTCGAGAAAGTCTTCGACCGCCGACTCGAGCTCCGGCTCGTTGGTCGCGTCGATCGTTCGACGAACCGTCTCCGCCCTCGATTCGGTCGCGATGATGATATCGCGAGAAAATTCGGCCGGTTCTGCCGGCAACGGTTTCCCAGTGAGTTCCGAGACGAATCCCCGGACGGTCATCGCGTTACTCATTCGTTCGTGTTGGTCCCCGAGCGGTCCGTTTTCCTGCGAGATGATCAGCTGATTGATTGCGACGACGAGCGTCACCCCCAAGATCAACGCGCTGATCATCGTTCCGAAGATGCTTTCGATAACGCTGCGCTCCCCGAGAAGCACGGCGACGGCCGGGTTAATCGAGCCGATCAGTACGAACACGGCGAAGACGATGCCCGCGAGGAACATCGTGACGAGTAGTCGGTTTGCGACCAACAGAAGCCATATTTTCAGCGAACTTTCGTTGGCCCGATCACGCATCGTATCAGCTGTCTCTCTCGAGCGATCACTCACTCGTCACACCCCGTCGACGCTTGAATACCAGATACTTCGTCCCACCGCCGACGTAGTCGATTGTTTCGGTAAGCTTCCACCCGTGCGTTCCAAATTCGTTCAACGTCATTTCCGGATCCCCGGCCTCTTTCAGCGCGACGCCTCGCTCCGGTCTGATGATCTTGTACTCCCGCGAAAAATTTCCACTATCTGAGATACAAATCCCACTACGCCAGGAGAGATAAACCTAGTACAGAGCACACTAACTGGGCGCTGCTTCTGTCTTTCTCACACAGGACTCGATCGATCAAATGCCATATTCATCGAATTTCTGAGACTATTTACTGGCATTACCGGACGGTATCGTATTGTGGACGCAGAGTTCAGTACGGGTAAATCGATGGCCTCGGCACTCGAACAGGAACGACTTACCAGTACACGATATTATCTAAAAAGAACCGATAGCAGTAATCCACTTGTCGGTATCATTATTATCTGATATAGCGCCTATCTATATGGTGTTTTCGTATGTCCGAAGTCCCACCGGCACCACGGCGAGCAAGTGACGAGGTCAGAAATTCAGCCGAAGACACGACCAGTCTCGAGGTGTATTGCCATCGTCAGCACAAGGGCGAATGGATGAAAGAGGCTGAAGAACAGGGCTGCAGTCTCAGCCAGTATATCTACGATCTAATCCAAGAAGCTCGATGGCATCGAAATGATGGTGAAATCCCGGTTAGTGTAGAGTACTGACTTCGAGTATTGCTTACGTTCTCATCTTCACTTTCACTTTGGATGGTGAACAATTTTTAATACTGTTATCATATCCTCCCTATAATGTGGATCGAAGTCCTTCCGGCAGTAGTGATCGAAAACCTGGAAGTGATTGCCCTCATCGCGCTTGGGCTGTTAGTAGAAAAAAGGTACATCAGCAGACCTGCAATCTGGGCAAATGTCGCAGCAGTAAACGTCCATCTCTTTGACTATCTCGCAGTCGAAAATTGCTCGTCTGGTATGCGAATATCGGAATTGTCGTCGCACTCCTCGCATTTTTCACGTACGCTACGGAGGAGTCACTTCTTAGTTGGTACTATACGTTGGCATGGGCTTACTCTTCCCTCCCAGTTGCTGGCTTAGTATATCTAACTTGGGCGGGAGCATTGTAATGAACTCGTTAGATGATTTGATCGATCACGTCCAGAAGCGATAGAGCCTTGATGCAGAAGAACGGAAACAATACGCCTCAATCAAGTCGAGTAGTACTTGCTATTCCAGTTCAGAGATCAATCTACCTGCTTCACGAACAGTGATCTGCTTTAGTTATAATCGTTTTACAAGATCGTCAACATCAGCACCCAACTCTGTCGATTCCTTTCCCTGAAACGTTTCTTTCTCTTTTTCAGCTGAGTGATCGATTTTCGCTCGCTTAGTTCGATCGACTGATTCCTTCTCGGCCGAGCGGTTGACTTTCACTCCTCTAGTTCGATCGGTCGAACCTTTTTCGTCAGCTCTCGGCTGTTTCCGGTCCAAAGCCACCTCAACTTCCTCTCCAAAGGTTGATTCATAACTTTTCCTATGAATTCTTTTCCAGACCAAGAATATTCCATCTGTGATCATCCAAGCGGCAATCCATACGATCCCCCCTGCAATCATTGACAAAATAAACATTGGAATCCCAAGAATCATCAACAGGATTGCTTGTCCCATTATCCCAGGAAAGATGCCGGATAAACCTTCTTGATGGATCATCCATATCATTGGTGAAAAGAGAACTAATCCACCCGCAATCCCACCAATTATCCGACCTATCCAGTCCCCAGGAGACTCACAATTTTCCCGCTTAAAGAATTCGTCCCCATCATTCTCGATGTTATCTTCATCAATATAATTCTCGAGATTTTGCAATCCGAGAGCAGTCCACGAAACACCAGACCTGCTTGAAGAGCGGGATGATCCCGTAGTTGGTATTGGATGTCCATGTATTTTTTCATGACATGGATGACACACCGTTCGCAAATTCCTTAGATGATGTGATCCGCCTTTAGAAATTGGTTTGATGTGGTGGACGTGTAGCTGTCTGTTACTCGTGCCACAGTCTGTACACTGATATCCGTCCCGTTTGAGAACTCGTTTTCGGATAGAATTCCAATTTGAGGGATATTTGTCATTAGCCCATCCCATCTATACCCCTTAGAGAATTCTATTTAAGATATTAAATATTTTGGTAAGAAGACGTTCTTCTCTATTTATCATATGGGGATCTCCGAGGCCATATACGCGGACGAGCACTGACGATGTACATTCTATTATAAACTTAGCTGAATAATACTTACACCAGAACCGTCTAAATCGGTATATCATGTCTTCCGCGGGGACCAATCAGAATACTACTGAACTGATCGAGATCGAAACCACAGGCTGACTGAACGGCTACCTGATGTCTCTTCGATCCAATAGAGTGAGAAGGCACTGTCTAGTTGAGTCAGTTTGAGAAGTGAGCAGGCCGTTGAGTTAATTTGGAATGAAGCTCGCAGACCTGCTTAGCAAGAGCTACGACGCGGATTTAGAAGAAGCTTGGGAGAACGAGCGGACGGCGACGCCCGCCAGGGCGTTCGCCGTCCGGCTCCACGCCACCGGTTGTTCGCTTCGGGAGACAACAACGATTCTCGCTGAATTAGGCGTTGAACGCTCTCATGGAGCGGTTTGGAATTGGGTACATCGGCTGGCTGACAGCGTTCCCGACCCGCCGAGGGCGAAGCCCTCGCGGGTCGCGGTTGACGAGACCGCTGTCAAAATCAACGTCAAATGGTCTTGGTTGTACGCTGCAATAGACCTCGATACAAAGTTAATTCTCGACGCCCAGTTGTTCGGACGCCACGGCACTGATCCGGCGGCTGCGTTCCTGCATGGACTCCGCGAGAAACACGATTTCTCCGAAGCAGTGTTTCTCGTCGATCAATTTGGGTACCGGACTGCACTTGCTCGATTAGGATTGAACGGCCGGGTTGACTATACCGATCGAAACCTGATCGAAAAGTGGTTTCACACCTTCAAAATGCGAGTTGACTGTTTCCATAACTCGTGGGTGGGCAGTCGGCGGAGTGCCCGCAAATGGATTGAGCAAGTTTGTGCATTACTACAACCATCAGAGACCGCATCAATCGCTCGATGGAAAGACGCCAGCTGACGAGGTGCTAAACTAGACAGTGCCGATGAGGCCATGGCCTAATAGAGAGAACAACTTCTCTTCTAGCTCACTACGAAGTCTCCGAGTATAGCTGTGGAATTTCTCCGTCGGCTTCGGAGTCGGCAGTTCAATCAGGCTAAGAGGATGCTGATCAACGACGGTATACTGACTAGCTATCTCTTCTCGCTGCTCTGGGTAAATCAGAACTCCCGGTACATCGTGAGCGAATTGGTATGAGGTCATTTGATAGAAATCCGCATTAGCTGGGCGTCCAAGCTTCCATTTTGCATCTCCAACGAGTATCGGATTTCGCTCTTCGTTTCGCACCAGGATATCCGGTCGGATCGAAATCGTATGCTTTCCATCAGTGACAAGATTTCGAGTTGTTGTTTGAGATTTAACGGTACAGGATCCATAGTCGTCAAATACTTCAGTGACTGCCCGTTCAACTGTTCGTTCAAAAATCTGATTCATGTCGATAAGAAGAGCGAAGGAACGCTGAGTACCGGTAGTGAACTCACGGACGTAGATACTTCTCAGAACGAGCTTTGTCAGCCGTATCAAGTCCGAGTAGTGATCGTTGAGCCGTGTTAGCTCAACCTGATCTAATTCTGCCGGTCGTACTGGCTCGAGGGATACTCGTTGACGTAATCGATGGCAATGCTTCTCGAGTGCCCGCTCGAGGGTTTGATCTCGAACAAACCGAGTAAGATGTGTTGCTGCGAAGAGGGCGGCTTTGTTAGGAATTGTGTCGTAGGTGAGTTCGTCATAGGTGCATTCAAACTGAGTAGGTGTAATTCCCTGGCGCTGGATCTGTTTTTGTACGTTCAGCCGGCCCCGCAGATTGTTCTCGACTTCCTCTACTCGCCGATAGTCGCGATGGAGTCCCTGACGAATTACTGCCTCGAGTTCGGCTTCAAACAGCGCTGCGAGCGCCTCGATAAACGTTCTGCCGGCGGAGATTGATGTTTCCTCTTCGATCGTCTCAGACTGTACGCCCTGAGCATATCGGAGGAGAGTGAGGAGGTTGGTCTGTCCAGCTTTCGGTCGGATCTGGAGTGTTGGCCCGTCTGGGAGTGAGATGATCCCGACATACTGTGTCGCTCGAAGGGTCGCCATTCCATTCCGATCGAAGGTCAGGTCTAGTCGTTCCGCTCCCTCGTTCACCTCCGACTTGATCATCCGAAGATCCAGTTCGCTGAGGTCCAACGGATCGGTTGACTCGTACTCGTTCAGAGTCAGATCGACACTGTTCGAGCGGTCGGAATCGAACAGCGGAGATGGTATAGACTGACTCATTAGTCCGTAGTCTGTTCCTCGAATGCAAGTTCCCCTGTTTGGATCTCGGTTCGTAGGTCTGCTAATCGCTTATCACCGAAGTCGGGATGGCACCAATAATCGGGCCCATTTACGGGTCCAGTGTGCTCTGAGACCTGCTCGAGAATCGTTTGAGCAAGGCCCGAGAACGAATACTCCTCATCATTATAGAGCCATCTGACACCATCGCTTTGACCGGTCTTACCCGTAATCTCACACCGCCAGAAGCGTTCGGATGAATCGTATGGCTGATCCGCCTCAGCCGGTACCTTCGATTCGTCGAAAACGAGCTGATCACCGGGATCTACTACTTTTTTGTCTAGGAGTAGATTGAGCGTGTTCTGTGTGTCTTCTTCCGTTTCTGTTTCAGGCTCTGCGAGTGAGATCCCCTCGAGATTTGCGAGAGTTCGACGGAGATCGTCAGCTGTGAAATCTGCGATCTCTTCCATATCCCAGTGGAACAGGCGATCACCGCTGCCCCTGAAGAGTTCCTCTCGAATCCGATCGAACTGCCCGAAGTAGTACTCCTCGAGTAGCGGAAGGATCTCGTACTTCCAGGCATCCAGAACATCTGGGACGTCCTCGAGACCCATTAGGTACGAATGGCCGATCTGCTTCCCTTTTCCGAGGTCTGGCGTATCTACGATCTGGTCATTGAGTTCGCGAAGGGCCAAAATCGAGAGGGCGACTAAGCTTCGGTGAAGATCCGGTTCAGTTCGAGCTGTTTCGCGTACATCCTCGAGGTCCTCGAAGTCATCATAATAGTCGATGAGAGCTGTGTAGTTCGGCGGGAACGAAACGAATCGGAATCGGCGTCGGAGAGCCGCATCTACGAGCGCGATCGATCGGTCTGCCGTGTTCATCGTTCCGATAACGTAGAGGTTCGGTGGAACGGAAAACGACTCTCCGGAGTGCGCTAACGTAATTTCGACTTCGTCTTCTTCTCCGAGCCGTTTATCGCTCTCGAGTAGCGTAATCGTTTCTCCGAAGATCTGAGCGAGGTTCCCGCGGTTGATCTCGTCGATTATCAGTACGAAGCGAGGCGGCTCATCGACGTCCTCGTTTTGTTGGGCGTGGTGATATGCTCGCTCCGCCCGAGTGCAGATCCGCTTGAATACGCCGTCTTTGATATTGTATTCGACTGCCCCGTCCTCAGCTTCGGCGGTCAATCCCTCGAGGAAGTCTTCGTACGAGAACGAAGGGTGGAACGTAACAGTCTCGAGCTGATTCGATGAGGGTGTGTATCCCGGTTGTTGGTTAAGCCACCAACGGGCGAAACGCTGAGCAGTATACGTCTTCCCGGTTCCTGGCGGGCCGTAAAACACGAGTTGGCCCGTGTTTTGGAGCTGTCGTTCGATCGTCTCAGCATCTCTTGGTCGCTCATCGGGTGTTACCAGTTCATCGCCACCTCGCCCATTGTGGACTCCTCTCAGTAGCTGTCTGAACTTCCCATGGTCGAGATTCGGAGTGACACCACTCTCTTCCTGTAGTCCTCGGAGTGATGCGACGAATACAATCTGTCCGGCTGTGAGATCCGAATTCTCGATTGTCCCCGACTCGACTGAATCAGCGATCTCCTCGAGTCGATCAGCGTTCTCTTCGTAAAGCTGGACGATCTGATCGAATTTTACTCGATCCGTAGAGGAGACATCCCCCTCTATGAGATCGGCCCGGTCAAGAGCTCTGGTCCAATCTCGAATAATCGACCTCGCTACGTCTATCGTGGGCCACGTGTCGACCTCATCAGTTTGCTCGAGCCGGGCCTGAATGTCTTCCGTGGCTTCCTCAATACCATCGTAGGTGTCTGCAGGTGGTAGCCCGATCGATGATTCGAATTCGTACCCACGTTCCTCCAGTAGTTCAGCAAGATATGGAGACTCCTCAGCCAGGATTTCTACGAGTTTGTCGGGACACTGAGTGAAGTAGTGTCCTTGATTGAGCGATAGCCGCTTATCGTAGAAGATCTTCTCGCTGTCTTCACGACTCTGGCGTAGTCGCTCCTGGTACTCCGGTTTTTCGAGAAGGTCATCATAGACATGTATCTGGGGCTCGATGCCTTCGTACTCTCTGAGCCATCGTAGGTATCCCCCCTGCTCTTGTTGTTCCTCAGTCCAGCGATCATCTGGCGGCCCCTCAAAATCCTCGTGCAGCTCTGAGTCGATTACCGAGACGCTGGCAAATTGGTGCTGATCCTGTAGGAGGTGGATGACAATATCTCCAACCTCTGCTTCACGCATCGTCTCATACCGCTTCCTACCACCCTGATCCCGACTGGGCGACATGAGTGCTTTCCCCAACCTAAATTCACCCTCCTGTTTATAGGGGCGATTTTGCGTCTGCGTTTTCTCGATCCAAACTGTTGGATTAGAGCTAATCTTCTCTCTATCCTCTCTATTAGCTTCGAATTCGTCAGAATCGTCCCCGGCATGGGCTGAATCAGGGTCTCGTTGGACAATGTTCTCGTCATCGAAGGCAGACAGCATTAAATCGTAGAATCCGGTGTCCACAATATTTTGATAGGCTGCTACGAGCTCACTGAGGTCGGTAATAAGGTCGTTTTCACCGGGGAATTGGCTAGCATCATAGGAACGATAACAAATTGTTGAGTCGCCGTAGTACTTGCTTCTCCCTGTCAATAGTCGGCTTGGGAGGTCGATCGCCTCCATTTCAAAACGTTTGAGGTCAATTTGCGTTCTAAGTATCTTTGCCCGTCTTGAGAGAATTTCCTTCGTACGCTCAAGACCATAGTTCTCCTTGAGTTCGGTCATCCCCTGATTGAGTGTCAGGAAAAGCCGATCCTCAACCGTGTCGAATAGATATACAACATACAGTCCATCTTGTGGGTTATTAGCAATTCGAGTGTCAAAAACACCAATCCAGGGGATATTCGCCATTCGACCTTTCCCGGTCGACCCTTGGATATTCAAATGCTCAGGCTGAATCCCGTAAGAGTCTGTATTTTTATGGTCTAATCGGGGTCGGAGTTCCTCTGGTAGTTCGGAATTGATCAGGGACACAACGGGATGATCCCAATTGCTCTCAGATTTTGCTTCCTCGTAGTGAGTTAGCGCGTATCGAATCTTCTCATTAAGTGTGGAATGAGGAACTGGCAAATCGATCGGTCTATTGCTGAAATTCAGTGCTTTTCTTCGGTAACGACCGTCACCAAGGAACTCTATTTCACTATTGTCCCGTAGTTCTTGGAGTGTTCGTCGAGTAGATGCCTCTCTAGTATCGTTTTCAGGGAATTTATTCGTGAGGCTTTCGTTAGAAAACTCTAAAAAATGTTTCAGGTCGAATTTCGTTGTCTCGTTTTCATCACAGTATCGAACAATTTCCCCTCGAATAACATCACGCCAACTACTGGCAGAAGAGGTGAGGTTGGTTTGAGGGTTATTTGACTCTTTAAGGGCGGAATCATCTTCATCACCGACGATTTCAGCGGCTAATTCATAGCCCTGCTCGGTTAGCTGATAGCGATCGTCTTCAGCCTCTGTTACGAAGCCGAGCATCTGTAACCACTCACGGTGGCGGCCAGCAACCCCTGTACCCCCTTCAAATTCTTCGTTCCGAGCGAGGACTTCCCGAAATTCTTCTTCAGAAAGTGGCTGCTCGAGGAGGGCATTGAGAAGCTGTTTGAACCCCTTGACGTTCTCTTGAAGCCCTTCGAAAATGACTCGCGTATCACTTGTTTGGAGGAACTCTTCAGCCCGTGTGGTTAGCGAATAGTGTTCAGAAACCCTTTCCAAGAGATCGATCGTCTCGAGAAAACGCAATCGACGCTCTACACCGGTTTGGTTCTGAGCGTTTGTTGTCTCCAAAATCCACTCTGTTAGCTCCTTTTCAGATGGGTAATTGTCCCCAATGTACTCGAGAGCGACTTCTAGGTTGCTGAGACGAGTATCAAGGTCCCCAAAATAACGGTCTGTCGTGAGACGTCTTCCGTCTCCCATATGAAATCAAATATCGGGTGAAGTATAAAACATGGTTACATTTGGTATTGAAAGCCGTATTGTGATTTATTGGTGTCACAGAACTCCTATACTGTATTTTGGGAGGAACTAGGCGGAGAGTTAACATAGATGCGAAATAAGGAATTACATAATGATCGGGTGTCCTGAATGTTCAGACCAGTTCTCAGGATCGGATGGACTTGTAACTCACTTATCTGACCAACATGGCCTCTCAAGAATTGAGGCCAGAAAAAGGATTGTACAAGGGACAATGGATGGATCTAACCAAATAGACTCTAATAGCTCTAGAACCGGTGAGATCTCCGAAGAGTCAGACTCTATACCAACCGATATTCCGAAGCGACAATGGATGTTAAACCAGTATCAAAACCTCTACAACAATCTCGGGTATTTACCATACCGAGCAGAGCTTGACAAATTAGAGCACTACGATGAAGAGGATTATGTTGATGAATTTGGCTCTTTGATGGGTGCTGCCGTACTTGCTGGTGTATCTTCGATTGATCCAGAGGAGTACAATCATGAGGCAGATGGCTCAAATCAGTACAGTGAATGGGAACTCATCAATGGTATCTGGAGGCTATACGAACTGACCGGAAAACCATCATCCCGAATGATGGATCAATATGGAGATTTCAGCCTACAGGCGTACCAATATCGGTTCGGAAGCTGGTCTGCTGCCCTAAAAAAAGCTCACATCAACGGTCAGGACCCCTCGATACCATCAACACGAGATCCAAAGAATCGACACTATGCGAGCTCGAGATGGCAGCAATTACGGAAAAAAGCTCTCGAAAGAGATGGCTATCAATGCCAGCGCTGCGGAATGGATGAGGGGACACATCAAGAGCAGTTCGGTGTTGGATTAAACGTCCATCACATCGACGATGTAGCCGAGTTTGAAGAACCAGAGGAAGCGGACTCGATCGATAATCTGGAATCGCTTTGTGTATCGTGCCACGGGAAAGAGCATCCCTTTACTTCTGAGTGAGCTTCTTTCTCTCGAGAGATCACTGTCTGGTTGGTACATGTAAATCGATGGCCTCGGCACTCATAGGGCTCGTCACAACCGGTTGCCGAGACCGGCTCGGAGCGGAGGCATCGTCATCGGCCACTCGAGCCTACAGCCTCCGTCGAAAAGTCAGTTCGGATCGCCAGCCAGCGAGGTCGGTCGTCCGTTCGGGTCACAGACGACGACAGGATTCCGGAGATTCAGTCGGACGATGGCTTCGAATTGCCGGTGACGAACGCGGAGTTACACTCGTCGATCAGGTTCTCGAGTCGGTTCGTCTGCTGTGTCGAAAACGTCTGTTGAACGCGCTGGGATGGATTCCGTCGATCTCGAGTCGGCTGATAATCAGGTGTGGTTGGCGTTCGGTTCGGCGTTCGCGTCGTCTGGGAGTGTAGATTTTGTGTGCTCATGTCGGTCGGGTGATGGATGGTGTCCGCGGCTTCAGTCGGTGAAACCCTGCGGGAATCGATACGTTGGCTCGAGAATCGTCTGGGGGCGGCGTTTTCACCGTGCTACGTGTACGACCGACATCTGTACTCACCCCTACAGAGTCGACCACCATAAAAGTTCATGATAAACCAATTCTGGCCGCGAAGTGGCGTGAAAACAATGCACACGGTCGTTTCGAGCGACCGGCCGTTCCGTTTCTTCGATCGCAGTGTCGCCACCTCGAGCGAGCCACTAGTTCAACTCGTCATAAGGCACTAGTCAGGTCGTCATAGTTACAACGCGTGCCGCTAAACTGTCGACCGAATGACTGCGAGCGAGTCGACTGTCGGTTCGGATTCCCCAAACGGGTTGGGAGCTCCGGTCGCCAGTTTCGTTATCCCGGCGCGAAACGAGGCCGACTACCTTCGAGGCACCCTCTCGAGTATCGCCGCGTTGGATACCGCCTACGAGTACGAGGTGATCGTCGTCGACGGCGGCTCGACCGATGGAACGGTCGACATCGCACGCGACTACGACACAACGGTTGTTTCCGACGGCGGAGCCGGAATCGGTGCCGCGCGGACGCTGGGCGCTGAACACGCCGACGGCGAGTGGCTGGCGTTTATCGACGCCGACACGAGAGTCCGGGCGAACTACCTCACGGCGATGCTCGGAGTCGTCGAGGCGAACGGGCTGGCCGGGGCGAGTTCCGCCTGTCGAATCACGGGTCCCCTACGGGCGAAGCTGATGGAAGCGACGATCAACCACGTCTTTCCCAGACTCGAGTATCCAATTCTTCCCGGATTCAACTGTTTCGTCCACCGACGGGCCTTCCACGACGTTGGCGGGTTCCCCGACGTAGCCAACGAGGATACGGCGTTCAGTCGTCGACTCGCTCGCTCCTATCCCACGGGCTACTGCTCGCAGGTGCTCGTCGAGAGTTCCGGCCGAAGGATCGCCGAGTCGGGGCTCACGGGAACGCTCTGGCATTACGGTCGACTGGATCTCGAGCGTGTTCGCACACGGTCGTGAGCGAATCGGTAGCTGTTCTCTTTCGTTTCGAATCACGTTCTATCGACTGTCCAACTCGAGGAGCGGTCGGGAGAGTGAAATAGTTCACCTGTCTATCAATGGGTAGATGGAGTACGACCGCACCTTTGCCCGCCGGTTCGTCGTCGGGTTGGTAGTCCTCGCGCTCTTCGCGCTCGTCGCGTACGTCGCCGTTCGGTTCATCGCAGTGCTCGTCTTTGCGGTCTTTCTGTACTACGCGGTTCGGCCTATCCACAGGTTTCTCGAGCGGTTCGGGCTCCCGCGGCGAGTCAGAGCGGGACTCGCGCTGGTGCTCTTCGGGGTGCCCTTCATCATCCTGGTCGCGTACACCATCGCGATCATCGCGCTGGAAACGCAGACGCTTCTCGAAGCTTACGACGTTCAGGGACAGATGATCGATCAGATCCTTGATGAAGCCGGCATCGCCGATTTCGAGGAATTCCAGAATCTTCTCTCCGGAGCGGTCTCACAGGCATCGCTCGGCGTCCTCGGGGTGACCCTCCTCGGAACGATCAATCTACTCAGCAGTATGTTCGTTCAGTTGCTGATCCTCGTTGTCCTGACCTACTACATGCTCGTCGACGGACCGCGGTTCGTCTCGTGGCTCCTCGAAACATTCGACGAGTCCGGGGTGATGGACGAGTACGTTCGGGCCGTAGATCCCGAACTGTCGATGACACTCTTTGGAAATATCGTCAACGTGTTCGTCACGGCTATTGTCGGCATCGCGACGTTTTACACGTACAATCTGTTCGCGCCCGCCGCCGTTCAGGTTCCGTTTCCGGCACTGATCGGTGCGCTGGCCGGAATCGGCAGTCTCATTCCGGTCGTCGGCATCAAACTCGTCTACCTCCCGGTAACCGCCTTACTGGCGGTTACCGCGTGGCTCACTGGTGGTCTCTCGCTTTTGGTTCCCGTCGGCGTGTTGCTCGTCGTCAGCGCCGTTCTCGTCGACTTTATCCCCGATTTCTTCATCAGGGCGCATATCAGCGGCGACCAGACCCACACCGGGATGTTGCTGGTTTCCTACATCGTCGGACCGGTCGTGTTCGGCTTCTACGGTCTCTTTTTGCTCCCAATCCTGCTTATCCTCGTGATCAACGCCGCACACGTCCTCCTTCCGTACGTGCTCTCTGGCAATCGACCTCCCAGCCGGCAGTCGCGTCTTCGGGAGTACACGGACGGTGAATCCGATCCAACGACATCTGATCCGACGCCATCCGACCGGCCCGACGGGGACCCATCGAAGGTGAGCAAAGAGCCCTAACGAGGACGACCGAAGCGACTGTCGACCACGAGGTACTCGACACGACGCTTTTTTGTTCGGTGACTGACGGATCGTTTGATTCCGTCTCGAGAAGCTTACATGGGTTTTACATGTACATCCGATTTTCCGGGAAATCTCGGTTTTCGACTGACTGTTCGTTCTGTTGAAGGACGTTCAATCGAGCGGCGAGTTCTTCGTAGTAGCGGTGCATCTCTTCGGAGCGTGCCTGTAGTTCCTGCTCGTCGACGTCGATTTCGTACAGCCGCGCCAATGCGTCTAAAAGTCTGAGCGCAGCGTCGATGTCGGGTCCCGGTGGATGCGAGGGTGTGGTGAGTACGCCGACCGACGGGTCAGTTTCCTCGAGACTGCGAACGAGAATCTGGGCGTGGACTCCGTCGAGGACACCGCCCGGAAGCGCCTCGATATCGGCAGTGCTCTCGTTTGTGAAGTGTGTCCGGCGATATGCTTCGGTGCCGACGTGAAAGACCAGGTGTTCATCCTCACTGTGTGGAAACGGTGTTCCTTGCACTAGCGTTATTTCGCCGATTCCGTTGGCATTCGTCCACTCGAGGACTGCGTCGACGAACGGGGCCGCGACCGGAACGGGGACGAATAGTTCGCTGAGAAGGATCGTGATCCCCGTGTCGTTGACGGAGTACAGTCGGATCGGATGGCGCGGTTCTCCGTCCGAGACCGGGGCGACGACGGGAAGGTTGCGCGTGCTGACCCACCCGATCTGCGTGGTCTCGAGGTGATCGACGAGGTAATCGATTCCCGTGAGTCCCGCAGCACCGATGTCGGCGATACCACCGAGGAGCACGGTTCCGGCGTCGGCGTCGTCTTTCGTGTGTACCTCGAACGATGGAGTTCGTGTCATGTCGGCAGTACACTGTGTGTGACTATAGCTCTGTTAGGGTACAGACTGCTTCCTACAGAACCGATGCCCATCAAATCAACTCGTTCTCGAAACTCGTGTGAGCCGTGATCTACTTGCGACGGCTAGACGCGAGTCGGAACGCTGATAGGGTCACTGTCTAACCGTTCTCGTATGGTCGATTATCTCGTCGCGACGACGGTCCATCTCATCTTCGCCGCACTCTGGGCCGGAAGCGTCTTTTTCGTCGCGTTCGTCGTCGTTCCGCTGGCTCGAGACGGCGCGTTCAACTCCACGTCGCCGCTGGAAACGATTTCCGGCAAGCTGACGACGATCTCCCGCGTGAGCTCGCTCGTGCTTTTAGCGTCGGGTGGCCACCTCGCGGGAACTTCCTACACCTCCGAGAGCCTCTTTTCGAGCTTCAACGGCCGGCTAGTACTGCTGATGGTCGCGCTCTGGCTCGTACTGACCGCGCTCGTCGAAGTCGCAACCAAGCGATTCGAAGCGGGACTCAACGGGAAGAAACTCCGAGAACCCGCTCGAGACGCGCTTCCGCTGTTCCGCGGGGCGGCGGTCGTCGGCGTGGCGCTTCTGGTCGTCGCCGGAGCGCTTTCCGGCGGCCTCGTCGGTCTCGTATAAGCACGAAATTGGTCGGGGAGCTAACTATTGTCTGACGTATGTCTGCTTTCCGGACCGAAGACGTATCAAACGGAGATATTTTGACGAAAGATACTTAGTTGATTGCTATAACGTAGGTTCATGATGATCAGGGGGAAAGACGTGGCACTGTCCGCACTCGTCGTCGGCTCAGCTGCGGTCGCAGGCTACGTATTTCGGTCGGGTCGGACGAGAACCACCGGCGCGCGCTCGAAGGCCGACCTCGGCGCGCGCGTCGTCGAGGACGTCCCCGTCGATGCGACCGTTATCGACGCCTCGAGTCGATCGCTCCACGAAATTCCGGGCGCGAGAAAGGCTATCCGCCGAGCGATTCGAAACGATGCCCGCGAAGAATGGGAGCACGTCACGTTAGAACGCGATGGCGCCTGGTCGATCGTCGACGCGATCCGGGGGTCGCTTCCCTACCACGAGGGACGACGCGGCGGATACAACGGCGTCTACGTCCGCTACAAGGGCCGTATCGTCGTGCTCGACGCGATCGGCTGGGCCCGTCTCGAGGAACCGATTCAGTAGCTCGCTGAACCCGATTTACCGACGAAGGTAGTTCTCCCGGCCGATTTCCGTATCCAGAATCTCACGTTCGAGAGCCATCGGCGAATCACAACCACTACCTCACCCGCCCGCCCAGCCACTGGTATGCAACTGGGCGTAATCGGACTCGGACGGATGGGACAGATCGTCGTTGACCGCGTGCTTGAGGCCGGACACGATGTCGTGGCCTTCGACCTCGACGAGGAAGCGGTCGCGGCGGCCGCCAATGTGGGTGCCGAGCCCGCCGACTCGATCGCAGACTTTCTCGAGCAACTCGGCGAGACGAAACGAATCTGGCTGATGGTTCCCGCGGGCGAAGCTGTCGACGTAACGCTCGAGGAACTCGAGCCGAACCTCGACGGCGACGATATCGTCGTCGACGGCGGGAACTCGAAGTTTCAGGATTCGGTTCGACGCGCCGAATCCTGTCCCGCCGCGTACCTCGACTGTGGCACCTCCGGCGGCCCTGCGGGTGCGGAACTGGGTTTCTCGCTAATGATCGGCGGCCCGACCGAGGCCTACGCGGAACTCGAGCCGATCTTCGACGCGGTCGCGACCGGTCCCGACGGCCACGGGCACATGGGTCAAGCGGGCTCGGGCCACTACGTCAAGATGGTCCACAACGGCGTCGAATACGCACTGATGCAGGCCTATGGAGAAGGATTCGAACTCCTCCACGAGGGCCGGTACGACCTCGATCTCGAGGAAGTCTCTCGGGTCTGGAACAACGGCGCGGTGATCCGTTCGTGGCTCCTCGAGCTCTGCGAGGAAGCGTTCCGCGAGGAGGGAGCGGATCTGGGCGACGTGGCGGACCGCGTCGAGGGCGGCTCGACGGGAACGTGGACGGTTCAGGAAGGACTCGAGCAGGAAGTGCCCGTTCCGCTGATCTACACCGCGCTCTCCGAACGGTTCGGCTCCCGAGCTGACGACGGTCGATTTTCGCGCCGGCTCGCGAGCCGACTACGGTACGGATTCGGCCGCCACGAGGTCCCGCGGCGGGAGTAACCGCTCTCTTTTTCTGCTCGTCGAAGACCCTTCAAAATATTGATCACCTCGCCACTCTTTGGTCGGGACAGTGTCTGACGATCCCCGCGAGCCGGACGATAGTCCGTCTCGGCGAGAAGATAGCGCCTCTCCTCCGCCCGATGACGCTTCTACTGGCGATTCGACGCCGTCGGACGATCCTCCATCGGGCCCGGCAGATGATTCACTCGAGGACTCGGATGTAGATTCAGGCGAGACGGACTCGAGTTCGGAGTCGGACGAAGACGACTCGGGCGTGTCGTTCAGTCCGTCTAGTTCGATCACGGAGGGGTCGCTCATCGGGCCGCTGTTTCACCTGGCCTGGCCGATCGTCGTTATTCAGCTGTTGCAGGTCACCTACAACGTCGTCGATACGCTCTATCTCGGTCGACTCTCTGCGGAGGCGGTCGGGGCTATCAGCCTCGCGTTCCCGCTCATCTTCCTCCTGATCGCGGTCGC
Source organism: Halostagnicola sp. A-GB9-2 (assembly GCF_030068615.1). GTDB lineage: Archaea > Halobacteriota > Halobacteria > Halobacteriales > Natrialbaceae > Halostagnicola. The sequence goes on from NZ_JASJOC010000003.1 coordinate 389,114, forward strand.
CGGCGGGTTCACGACCGCGGGTGCGATCCTCGTCGCCCAGTACATCGGTGCGAAAGGGAGTCGTTCAGCTGGGCTGGTCGCGGGCCAGACGGTCTCGTTCGTTTCCCTCCTTTCGGTCGTGATCGGCGTCGTCGGCTACTTCTACACCCGACCGGCGCTCGAGATTTTGCCCAGCGATCCCGACACCGCGGCGTCGGTCGTGCCGCTGGCCGCCGACTACATGGAAATCATCTTCCTCGGTATGCCGCTGATGTTCGGCTTCTTCGTCTTCTCGGCGCTCATGCGAGGCTACGGCGACACCCGGACGCCGATGCTCGTGATGGTCATCTCCGTCGTCGTCAACGTTGTCCTCGACCCGCTGTTCATCTTCGGGTTCGACGATAACCCGCTCACGGGTTGGCTCGAGGCCACGCCAATCATCGGGGCGTTCGACTTTGCCGGTACTGAGGCCTTTTTCTACGCCGCGACCGGCTTCAGCGGTTGGGGAATCGAGGGTGCCGCGTTGGCAACGATCGGCGCTCGCGGCGCGGCCACCGTCGTCGGCCTCTGGATCCTGTTCGCGACGACGCGCGGCCCCGCCGTCTCGATCGATCACCTTCGACCCGACTTCGAGTTCATCGAGGATATCGTTCGCCTCGGCGTTCCGAGCATGGTCGAGCAGTCGACGAGCGCACTGGCGATGATCTCCCTGACGGCGATGGTCGTCACGTTCTCGCCGCCCGTGGTCGCCGCCTACGGGCTCGGCAACCGGCTCATCTCGCTGGTCTTTCTCCCGGCAATGGGTCTCGGACGAGCGATCGATACCGTCGTCGGGCAGAACCTGGGTGCCGACAGGGCGGACCGCGCCGCGCGTGCCGTTCGCCTCGCGGCCACGACCGGCGCGGGGGTGATGATCCTCGTCGCCGTGGTCGCGGTCTCCTTTACCGAACCGATCGTCAGCGTGTTCCTCGGAGATGTCGAGGACGCTCCCGAAACCATCGCACTGGGCGTCGAGTACGTGCAGATACGCTCGGTCGAGTTCGCGTTCATCGGGGTCTCGCAGGTCGTTCTCGGTGCCTTCCGGGGAGCCGGAAACACGAAGACCGCGATGGTCATCTCCATTCTGACCCTCTGGGTCGGGCGGGTCTCGAGCGTCTTCGTTCTCGTCTTCGTCCTCGATATGGGCGCGACAGGAATCTGGATCGGGATGGCCGTCGGGAACGTCCTCGGCGCAATCGTCGGCGCTGGCTGGTTCGCTCGAGGAACCTGGCGAAACCGATACATCGACGATCCGGATCCGGCGACCGGGGCCGAGTCCGAAGAAGACTGATACTGCCGGCTGTACGTCGTTCACAATTCTCGTCGCCCCGGGTTCGAAAATACTCACACAGTTACAGCCGGCAGTATGAACGCCCCCTCAGGACGGGTGTTGGTGACTGAGTTTTTCGCCGATCATCCCCGGCACTGGCGTCGCACAGTCTTTGCATCGCCACGTTCGACTCGTCGCGCCGCGGTCCGATTCGATATCCTGTTTGTACTCGAGAAGCGCGCCACAGGCGCATCGATACGTTGCGCGGGACATCGGTGTTTTCTACGTTCGACGGGCGCTTAAACGCCCAGCCAGCGTTTGACGTCCGAATACGTGCGTCTTTGGCAGGCGGTCTGAACTCCACTCGGCGATTGTAACCTCTCGGCAACGGCGACTTCCGCCAGCACGGTTGACTCACCGACCGCCGCTCTTTCGTCCGACCGTTTATATACCAAACCGCGGCCAACGAGCCCATGGCAGAACGACCGACCGTCGACCGCCGAACCGTCCTGCAAACCATCGGCTCGAGCACTATCGCCGGGGGCGCACTTGCCTCGAGTGCCGGTGCAACCGACGACGCTCCATCGGATTCTAACGCTTCGGAGTCACGGGCAACCGGAGCCGATTGCGACGACATTCCCTCTGTGACCGAGGCGGCGGCGAACCCGCCCGAATCGTACGTCTCGACCGTTGACCGCGTCGTCGACGGCGAACACGTCGTCATCTTGCTCGAGGACGGCACCCAGACCGTCGGCCAGATCGTCGTTCCCTCGTCGGAGTACCCGTGTCTCGAGGAACGCGACAGGATCGTCGCGACCGTCGAGGACGACGATCTCACGTGTTATCGGTGGCTCGAGGAGCAAACCTCGGACCGTCTATCCGAGTTACTCGACTAACGGGTTACTCGACTGAGTCGAGTAATCTGGCTCACTCTACTGATCCGACTCACTCGAGTGCGTTCCGATACTGCTCGACGACGTCGGCTTCGGGTTCGCCGTCGGCGCGCAGTGTTCCGTCGACGAGGACCGTCACGCGATCCAGCGCCGATTCGAACGCGTCGACGTTGTGCGTGGAGATGACGACGGTTCGATCGCCCGAGTTCGGCTCCAACGCCGACTCGTCTCCGCGCCCACCCTCAATCGTTCCCGACTGGTACGACTCGAGGAACGCTCTGATACGCCGCCTCGAGTGGTCGTCGACGTCGGCCAGCGGCTCGTCGAGCAGGAGGAACTGCGGGCGCTTGACCAGCGCCAGCGAGAGGTCGAGCTTCTTCCGGAAACCGCCGGAGAGCTCGTCAGCCCGTCGGTGGGCGGCGGGTTCGAGTCGAAGCTCCTCGAGGAGCGTCTCGATCCACGAGTCGGGCGGTGGATCGCCGACGAACCCGCGAAACACCTCGAGGTTCTCTCGAGCGGTCAGGGAGGGATAGAACCGGGGTTCCTGAAAGCTGTATCCAACGGTGGCCTCGCCCCGTTCGAGGGTTCCGCTCGTCGGCCGTGAAAGGCCGGTGAGTAACCGAAACAGCGTCGTCTTGCCGGAGCCGTTCGGACCGACGAGGCCGTGGAACTCGCCGGGGCGGAACGCGAGCGTGGCCCCCTCGAGATCGAGCGCCGTCGTTTCGCCGTAGCGTTTCGTCACGTCCGTGAGTTCGAGGGGTGTCGTTGGCATGGCTTGCTGGCTTGAATCGGGTTCTGCCATCGTCATCGCCTCCGTCGATACAGCGCGATCGTTAGCAGGAGTACGATCAACGAGACGCCCGCACTGCCCGCGAGCCACAGCAGGTAATCGGCGTACACCGAGGGCGGTGTGTCACGCAACAGCGCGCTTCGCAACGTGATCGCCGAGTAGTGTGTCGGGAGCGCCCGCGAGATGGTCGTCTGGGTTGAGGAAAAGAACCCGACGGGATAGACGAGACTCGAGAGCGCGAAGACGCCGAGTGTGAGCCCGAGGTTGACGAATAGCGCGGTCTTCCGGAGCTTCAGCAAGAAGAGGACGGCGAGTCCGGTTGACGCCAGCAAAACGAACGTGAGCGCGACGACGCCGAGCGCCATCGGCGAAAACGCCGCGACGGAGTAACCGAGCCACGACGTTACGGCGGTGATAACCCCGACCGGAACGACCAGTAACAGGCCGTAGAACAGCAGTTTGCTGGCGACGACCGTCTCGAGTCGCGATTCGGTCTGCAACCGATCGAGGACCAGCCGCTCGGAGTGAAGCTGATAGGGGAGATAGACCAGTCCGTAGAGCGCGACAAATGCAAAGAGGCCGGTCGGAACGAGGAACTCCGAGAGGCTTCGTTCCTCGCCGATGCCCTCGCTTTCGACAGCCACGTCCGCGGGGAGCGAGCTGTCGAACTCGGATTCGATAACACCGGCGCTCTCGTTGACCGGTTCCTCGAACGGTACGAACGCGCGGTCGGAAGTGACGGTGTAGTTCGCCTCCGAACCCGGTTCCATGAGATCACCCGGTACGTGGACCACGATGTAGACCTCCTCACGCTGGAGCGCTTCGGTCGCTTCCTCGGAACTGTCGTAGGTCTCGGGGGTCGAAAACGCGGTGATTCCGGCTCGAGTGATATCCACTTCGTCGCTCGAGGCGTCACCTTCGGCGACGAGGCCGACTGGAACGTCCTGGGGAATCGTCTGCTCGAATACGACTGTCCCGCCGGCGAGTGCACCGGGGATCAGTATCAACAGAACGACGACGAGGCCCAGGTTTCGTCGGACCGCGATCGCCTCCTTGGACAAGAGGGCCAGTAGATCCACGCTACACCTCTTCGATCAGGTCGATGACGGCCGCTTCGTCGCCCTCGTATCGTATGCTGACGACGGTTTCCGCTCGCTCGAGGTCGACCTCCTCGAGTGCGTTGCCGAGTTCGTCGTCGCTGGTCGATCGCAAGGCCGCGATGGCACCCCTGAGGACCTCCTCGAGTTCCTCGGCGTCGCTTTCGGCGTCGGTGTAGAGACCGGCCTCGAGACGCATGCCATCGTCGACGACGTCGTACGCCCTGCTGACCACGGCCACTTCCTCGAGGATGTCGAAGCTGACCGGGATCGGAATGTCGAACGCATCCAGTTCGTCGGGATCGAGTGTCCCGTCCGCTCGTGTCACCACCGTAAACTGAGCGTCCTGCTCGTCGTGGGCCTCGAGGACCTGTCCCGAGACCGGGTCGTCGTCGCCGTATCGAACCTCGAGGGAGTCGCGAACGGCGGCTTCGTTGCCGAGGGCGAATTGCCCCTCCCCGATGACGCCGACGGCGGGGGCGGTCGCCGACCCCGATTCGCCGGTTGGCTCGTACAGGTTCCCGTCGAAGTCGGTGGCCTCGTATTCGGTGCCCTGCCGAGCTTCGATACTGTCGATCACGTCGTCGGTGTTCCAGTCTCCGTCCACGGCCGCGGTGACCGTCGTGGAATCGAGGAACGAAGGCCCGCCACTGGCCCCATCTTCAGACTCGTCACCAGATTCGGCTTCAGATTCGCCACCGGATTCGCCTCCGGACTCGTCGTCGAATACCAACACTCTAGTTGCACTCCGAGTGTCGATGTCCGTCTCGGCCTCGAGTCCATCCAGCGTTTCCACAATGCCAATCGCTCCGCCTTCGATATCATCGAGTTCCTCGAGCAGTCGGTCGTATTCGTCCGCTTCGAGCGCGCCTCCGTTCAGTTCGGCGAGCAGCTCCGTCTCCGCCGGAACGATCTCCTCGAGGGCTACTGGTTTAGTATCGTCATCTCCGTTTCCCAGGAGGGTATCGGTACAGCCTGCGGTTCCGACGGCGACGGCAACGCCGAGACCGCCGGCGAGTAACTGCCGTCTCGAGCGTTGTCGTCCCGACAGGGCTTCCTCTGGAGAGCGAGACAGAGACCGTTCGATCATGTTGGTTTATCTCACTGACGTGATCTCTTAACTATGGGGGTATCTCACTACCAGTCGGCGTCGGCTAACAGCTGACCTGCGGTCGTCGGAACTACTGCCCCTGAAAGTCCGGATCGCGGTCTTCGGTGAAGGCCGCGACACCTTCCATCATGTCCTGCGTGTAGAACATCCGCTCCTGTTCGCGCGCCTCGAGTTCGAGCTGTTCTTCGAGGGTGTTGGCGTTCGATCGAAGGAGGAGCCGCCGAAGCGAGGAGTGGACTCGAGTCGGTCCGTTCGCGAGATCTGTTGCCCGTTCGTGCACTCGTTTGTCGATGTCGCCATCATCGACGACTTCGGTCAGGAGTCCTGCCTCCTCGGCTTCGGGTGCGGGAAGGATGTCCCCGCTCATCAACAACTCCGCGGCGGTACGGACGCCGACCAGTCGCGGGAGGATAAACGTCGCCCCCGTATCCGCCGTGAGCCCAATGTTCGAGAACGAGAAGCCGATTCGTGCGGATTCGTCGGCGTAGACGAAGTCACAGGCCGTCGCGAGCGATGCCCCTGCGCCGATCGCCGCGCCGTCAACTTTCGCGATCACCGGCTTCGAACAGGTCATGATCGCCTCGACTGCGGCGTGAAAGCCGCGATCGATGGATTCTGCGGTGGGTGTGGAGCCGACCGAGGTGAGGTCCGCGCCCGCACAGAAGGCGTCTCCGTCGCCGGTCAGGACGAGACAGCGGACGTCGTCGTTTGCATCGAGTTCACGGAAGGCGGCCGCGAGTTCCTCAGTATCCGACTCGCTCACCGCGTTTTCCCGTTCCGGGTTCGAGATCACGACGGTCGCGTACGGTTCGTCCTCGGCGATCTCTGTTCGAATGGTTGTCATAGTACACAGTCACTCTCGATAATCGTATAAAACCCCGCGAACAGCTTTCAATCGGCGTTCAGTTTCTCTACGGCTCGACCAGGTCGGGATGATCTTGGCTTCTCGAGGCTGGATGTGTTCAGAGATAGCCTAAGTCAGCCAGTCGCTCTTTGGTCCCTGCACGCATCGAAACGTTCTCGCTGCCCGCCTCGGTCCCGATCGAATCGATGTCTCCGAGTTGGTCATCGAGACGGCGGCGCAACTCCTTGAGTCGGTCGCGACACGACGGCTCGTGGTGTTGGTGCCTTTTGGACTGGTGTCGGTCGTGTTGCTGGCGTTTACCCTGTTGTCGACCGCTTTCGGCTTCTCCGGCTGTCAGCTCCTCGAGTAAATTCCGCTGTTCGTGCGGATCCATTTCGAGGTCGTGGAACCGCTCGAATCCGTCGTCGCCGCGGACGTACTTCGCGTCCTGGGTCCGAACAGTCTGTAGCCGGCGGTCGAACGAGCGGACCCGATCCGGAACGTCGCCGAACCGCGCCTCGAGTCGGTCGATCGATGGTTGTGGGGCGACGTACTCCGCGAAAACGGCGTCCCGTGAATCGGTTTCCGAGGCCGGATGCATCGATTGACCTCGACTCTGCTCGACGAACGCTCGATCCTCGACGCCGGTCGCCTCGAACAGCGTTTCCGGCAGGTCGAGCAACTGGACGAGATCGCGGCGTTTCCCGCCGCCGGTGAACTCGCCGCCGTGAAGAACCAGTGGGACGTGAAGTAAGGTGTCGTACAGGTTGTACTGGTGTCCGAAAAAACCGTGTTCGCCGACGTGTTCGCCGTGATCTCCGCAGACGACCAGGAGCGTGTCCTCCCACTGGCCCGTCCGCTCGAGCGCGCGTTGCAATCGCGCGATCTGTTCGTCGACGTAGGCGAGTTCGGCCCGATAGAGACCGCGAAGCATGGCGAACTCTCGGTCGTCGATCTCGTAGTCGCCGCAGTCGTAGGCTCGAGGGTCCTGTCGAATCGTCGCGGCTTCCTCGTAGCTCGCGCCGTCCGGAAGGTGCTGTTCGGCGAGTTCCTTCGGCGGATCGTACTTGACGTGTGGTTCGATGTAGTTACAGAACAGAAAGAACGGTCGGTCGTCGTCTCGTCCCTCGAGCCAGTTCTCGACCCACGACGTGGTTCGGTCGGCTCCGTCGTCTCCGGCCGGTTGAATCAGCTCGCTGTAGAGGATGTTCGTGGCGTTGACCAGCGGATTGCCGTTGAAGAGATTGTCTCGAGTCGCGTCGAGTTTCTCGCGAAGGTCCTCACCGCGAACGACCGCGCCCATATCGTCGTCGGATTGAATGTACTGCCAGCCTCGCCGCAGGCGGTCGAACCCGCGGTCGAAGCCAAACTCTTCGGTGATCCAGGTGTTGTTCGAAACGCCGACGGTCTCGTAGCCGGCGTCGGAAAACGCCTCGGAAAGGGTCCGCAGCGATTCGTTCAAAAACGGGTGGTCTCCGTGTGTTCCGTGCTCCGAGGGGTACGTTCCGGTAAACATCGACGCGTGGGAAGGAAGCGTCCAGGGTGCGGTCGCGAACGCGTTTTCGAACGACGAACCCGCCGATGCGAGCTTCGAAAGGGCCGGCATCGTCCGATCACTCACGCTCGTCGCTCGAGCGGTATCGAGGACGACGAAGACGACGTTTCGCGAACGCTCATGTGGCTCCGGATCACTGTCAGCTTGTGACTCCATTGTTCCCCCTCCACCTCCCTGGGGGAAGGTCACCGACCCGGAGTGTGCAGGCCGCTCATACCAAATCGGCCTTGCGGCTCGCCGAACACGCCCGATATTGCCACTCGTTCGGGCGTTGGTGGGTTCGATAGCGATGTTGGCGAATCAGTAGTGGCGCTCCATCCGCGCTGATACTGTCGACTGTACGTCGTTCACAATTCTCGTTGCCCCCGTGGATGTGAAACGCTTCACAGAGGGACAGCCGACAGTATGAGGGCCGGCACCCGACGGAGCTAACAGACAGGGGGTTCTCGGTCGAATCGAACAGTGATGCGCGCCTTTCGGATCGCCTACGACGGCACTGACTACTTCGGCTTTCAGCGCCAGCCCGACGTGGACACCGTCGAGGATACGATTTTCGACGCACTCCGACGTCTCGAGGTACTCCCAGCCGATGCCGACAAACCCGACGGCTACGCCGCCGCCGGTCGCACGGACGCCGGCGTTTCGGCCCTCGAGCAAACGATCGCTTTCGAAGCCCCGGACTGGCTCACCCCTCGAGTGATCAACAGCGAACTCCCCGCGGACGTGCGAGCCTGGTCGTTTGCCGATCCTCCTGTAGAATTTCACGCCACGCATCACGCGACCAGGCGAACGTACACCTACCACCTCTACGCACCGCCTGTAAGGGGGTTGGCGGACGACGAATCACCTCCTTCTGAAGGGGTACTGGAGAGGGCGGTACGGATCGAAGATGACCGATTCGACGCCGCGCTCGAGGCGCTTTCGGGCTCGCATGACTTCCACAATCTCACACCGGACGAGCGAAACACCGAGCGGTCGCCGACGCTCGAGTCGGCTCGCGACGACGATTTTCTCGTCGTCACCGTTTCGGCGGGCGGCTTCTCGCGCGAACTCGTCCGCAGACTCGTCTCGCTCGCACGCGCAGTCGGGACGGGAAAAGCCCCGCTCGAGAAAATCGAGCGAGCGCTTGAGGGCGAACAGTTACCGGGCCACGAGGGTATCGCCCCCGCACCGCCGGAACCGCTCGTGCTGACGGCCGTCGACTACCCGGACCTCAAGTTTCGTGTGGATGAGGAGGCGGCGACGAGCGCACGACAGATCTTCGAGCGGCGTCGAATCGAACAGCGAACCGCGGATCGGGTCTCGAGACAGCTTCGTGACGGGATGTGAGCGCGGGTCGGGATCAGTTATGACCCGTCCGATTTGAGGCGGGGTACTGCTCGGAGACAGATTGGCGAGTGGGTTTATTAGATTCGGGCGACGACGACGGGGTATGGAACTGTCGCCCGAGGAGTACGGCGCGTACTGGCGAGCGTCGCTTCTGGTCGCCGCCGGTGTGCTCGTCGGCTATCTCGGTTATCGCGTCGCCGCACCCCTTCTGACGCATTCGGAGGCAGGTGCCACGCTGTTCGGACTCTTCTTGCTGATCGCACTCATCGTCGCCGGGAGCTATCTCGTTACGCTCGGCGTCGCCAGAACGGTTCGGACTGCCGTCGATGCCGAGATGCGCGGTTGAATCCTCCCCGCCCTGAGGCGAGGTTTTGTGCCTGTTCCTCACAACTCCCATCCGCCTACCTCTGCGACGGTTCATATGGTCGGTTGTCCGTCATTTCCGGCTATTCACTATCAGTCCCAGCTGTCGGGCCAGATGTTCGCCGCGCGCATGCCCGACTCGTAGTGTTGTTCCTCGAGTGCGCTCAGGAGAACTTCTTTCCCGACTCGAGGGATGTCGGCTCGAGCGGATGCGAGTTCCCGAATTAGGAGGGCGGTCACCATCGCGTGCTCGCGGAGATTCCGCGAATCGACTTTATCGCGGGTGTCGGCTTCGGTGTGACCCCATCCGCGTCCGCGCTCGCTCCCCGAGGGAGGTTCGCTGTGAAGTTGCAACGCCGGCACGCCGTCTCGAAGAAACGGCCAGTGATCGCTGAAGGGATGCGGTTCGGGAACGTGACCGATCGGCTGGCCGAACTCGTCGGCGACCCGTTCGGCAAGTTCCTCGATCGACTCCGATCCGTGGCTGAACGCCCGCAGGTTTCGGTATCGTCCGGCCCCGTCGACGTTGACGACCGCCCGAACCGACTCGAGATCCGTCCTCGTCGCGAGGGATTCGGCTCCCAGCAACCCGACCTCTTCGCAGCCGACCGCGACAACCCGAACCCGACACTCGAGGTCTGTGGAGAGAGCCGAGAGGATGGACGCCGCGCCGAGGGCGGTTGCGATTCCACAGCCGTTGTCCAGTGCTCCCTCGGCGATGTCGTGGGCGTCGTAGTGGGCGAGCAGAAGGATCTCCGCTGTCGGTTCGTTCGTCTCGGCCGCTTCGGTCTCTTCCCCGTCTGCGTTCTTTCGGTCGGGTTTTACCACGCCGTGGACGTTCTGACTCGAGCCGTCGATCGTCGTCGCCTCGACCTCGAGACGTGCACTGCCGTCGCGGTCGGCGTACTCGCGAAGCCAGTCGCGGGTTTCGTTACTCACGCCGATCCCGGGGATAGGGACTTCGCCGTCGAAAGAAAGCGCGCCGGTTGGGGGCAACTGGCCAGAAACGTGATTCGCGAAGACGAACGCCTCGGCTCCCGCGTCGACGGCGTAGCCGTACTTCTCCATCCGATGGACGAACCGCTGACCCGGCGGCGTCGTCGTACTCGCGACCGCGATCGCCCCCTGTACCGCGTCTCCCGCGGCATCGATCTCTTCGGGGGTTCCGTGGCCCACATCGACCAGCGGCCCCTCGAGATCGCCCGACGGCGAGTAGGGAAGCGAAATCGCGTCGAACGATCGCTCAATGGGTTTCGTAACGGCGAACGACGTTTCTCCGCGTTCCCAGTAGGGCATCGAAAACGCCCTGAGACGAACCTCCTCGAGGCCGGCGTCCCTGAACGAGTCGCCGACCAGTTCCGCCGCGCGCCGTTCGCCCGGCGAACCGGCCATTCGATGCGGGAGTTCGGTCAATTCAGTGAGGAGCTCCCACGGCCGATCGTCGTGCCACGCCCGCCCGAGGACGCGCTCGAGCTGAATGCTCTCGTTCATATCCCGAATTGCACGACGAACGGCAATACGCTGCCGGTGAAAGGTGGTGCGATTGTCGTTTCCGAGAACGGAAGTTCTTCCTCGGGAAGCCGAAACGAACGATCGAGATGCACGTTTGGTCTCTCCCGCTGACCGGCTTCGGTAGCTTTTCACAGCTTCGTTCCGAAATACGGTGTATGAGTTCTGTACCCAACCGCTCCGAAATCGACCAGGAATATACCTGGGATCTCGAGAGCATCTACGCGACCGACGAAGACTGGGAGGAGGCCTACGCGACGGTGAGCGAGCGCGTCGACGAACTGGCCGACTACGAGGGTCAGACGACCGACGACGCGGAGACGCTCTACGCCGTTCTCGAGCTTCGCAACGACATCATGCGCGAAGTGTCGACCGTCGCGGCCTACGCCAGAATGCGCCGCGACGAGGATACGACCGACCAGGAGTACCAGGCGCTGACTGCGCGCTCGCAGTCACTTGCCGCCGAGGCCCAGTCCGCGGCGTCGTTCATCGAACCTGAACTCCAGACGCTCACCCGGGAGGAGTTCGAGTCGATGGTCGAGACTGAGTCGGCGCTCGAGACCTACGAACACTACGTGGACGACGTGTTGCGGATGAAACCCCACACGCGCTCGGCCGAGGTCGAGGCCCTCCTCGCGGACCTGAGCGAGGTCACGGGTGCCACCGGCGAGGTGTACAATATGCTCTCGAACGCGGACATGACGTTCCCAACCGTCAAAGATCCGGACGGAGACGCCGTCGAGATAACCCAGAGCAACTTCACGAACCTGCTCAAACAATCCGACCGCGAGTTCCGAACGCGCGTCTACGAGGGCTACTTTGACGAGTGGGAAACGGTGCGAAACACCGTCGCGGCGTCGTACAAGAACAGCGTCAAAGCGGATGTCAAGACCGCACGGGCTCGAAACTACGACACCGCTCGCGAGGCCGCACTCGACGGACCAAACGTCCCCGTCGACGTCTACGACACGCTGGTCGACAGCGTCAACGACAACCTCGATAAACTCCACCGCCACGCCGAACTCAAACGGGACGCGCTGGGGGTTGAAAACCTCCAGATGTGGGATATCTACATGCCGCTGACGGGCGGCGAAGGGCCTGACCTCGACTACGACGATGCAACTGACCACGTCGTCGAGGCGGTCGCACCGCTGGGTGAGGATTACCAGTCCCGCGTCGCCGAGGGACTCGAGTCACGCTGGGTCGACGTCTACGAAAACGAGGGCAAACAGGCGGGCGCGTACTCCGGGGGGACCTACGACACGCAGCCGTTCATCCTGATGAACTATCAGGACGACATCACCTCGATGTACACGCTGGCACACGAACTCGGTCACTCGATGCACTCCGAACTCACGAAGGAAGAACAGCCCTACGTCTACTCGGGCTACGAGATCTTCGTGGCTGAAGTCGCTAGCACGGTTAACGAGGCACTGCTGACGAACCACCTGCTCGAGACCGTCGACGACCCCGCGTTCCGAAAGGCCGTCCTCAACGAGTTCTTAGAGCGTGTGCGCTCGACGCTCTATCGCCAGACGCTGTTCGCTGAGTTCGAGCACGAAACGCACCGACTCGAGGAGAACGGCGAGCCACTCACCGCCGACCGTCTGGACGAACTCTACCACGGGCTCAAAGCGAAGTACTACGATCCGGCCGTCGTCGACGATCGCATCGCCCGCGAGTGGATGCGCATTCCGCACTTCTACCGGGCGTTCTACGTCTACCAGTACTCGACAGGGATCTCCGCCGCACTCGCGATCGTGGACAATATCCTTCCGGACGGTCCCGGTAGCGACCCGAACTGCGCCGCGGCAGAAAACTACCTCGAGTTCCTCCAGCGGGGCTCTCGAGAGTATCCCCTTGAGCTCCTCCGAATCGCTGGCGTCGACATGAGCACCAGCGATCCGATCGACCGCGCGCTCTCGACCTACGGCGACCGACTCGACGAGATGGCGACCCTGCTCGAGTAGGACGAACCGACGACCCAATGGTTGTATTTTAGTCACTTAACCAACTATAGCACGGTATGCCCACCTCGAAACGTCTCCGCGCTTTGATAGCCTCACTCGAGTGGACGCCTGTCTCCATCCTGCTCGCCGCACTCATGGCGGTACAGATCACGGTATTCTACGGAACCATCGGCGGCGAACCGGACGACATTGCCCTCTCGTTGGCCGCATTGTACGTCACAGCGCTAATTCTCGTTGTCTCGCTCGTAGACGGCCTTCACCAATCGAACGTGTTCTTCTTCGCATTGTTTGCTGGCTGGTCAGTCTTCATGTGGATCTCATTCATATTCGACCCGTCCACCGTCGCGGCGATTATCGGAACGTTCACCGCCGTCTACACGCTCTATTACGCGTTCAAATATCGGTACGACGGGTGTTTCTCTCTTGTCACAGCCGTTCGTTGACGCCGATCTGACTCCTCTAGCACGCACTTTTGGTAGGCTCGGTTGCCTCCTTGAGACGCCAGTTCCGCCCGAAACCGCTCGAGCCTCATCTTCGACTGGTTCGTGACAACATGCCTCCCGGTTGTCGTCCACCCGAAAACCAACCGCGACCCAAAGGCACATTTATCGTGGGTATCTTATCGATGTACATCACGATGTCTCGAAGCCCATCTGTTCCTGAGCGACCACATCGAGAGATCGATCCCGATCTCTCCGATGACGAACGGCTCGAGGCGCTCCGTGGACACTTCGAAGATCTCACCGACGTTCGAGATCAGCTGTCCGAGCAGCTCGATTCTGCACAGGAGCGCCGCGAACGGTTACAAGAGAAAGTCAACACCGTCGAACGCGAAAACGAGACGCTCAAAAGCTCCTCGTTGTACATTTCGACGGTCGAAGACGTTCTCGACGACGACGAAGTGGTCGTCAAACAGCATGGAAACAATCAGGAGGTCCTCACGGACGTCTCTCCACGAATCGCAGAGAAAGTCGAAAGCGGCGACCGCGTCGCCGTCAACGACTCGTTTTCCATTCAAACGGTTCTGGACGCGGAAACCGACGCCCGCGCACAGGCCATGGAAATCTCCGAAAAACCCGATGTCGATTACGACGAAATCGGCGGAATCGACGAACAGGTTCAGGAGGTCCGCGAAGCGGTCGAACAACCCCTCGAGGATCCCGAACTGTTCGAGGATGTCGGTATCGATCCGCCGAGTGGCGTCCTGCTCCACGGACCGCCGGGGACGGGCAAGACGATGCTCGCGAAGGCCGTCGCGACCGAAACCGACGCCACCTTCATCAAGATGGCCGGCTCGGAACTCGTCCGCAAGTTCATCGGCGAAGGCTCCCGCCTCGTTCGGGACCTCTTCGAGATGGCTCGCGAGCGCGAGCCGGCAATTATCTTCATCGACGAAATTGACGCCATTGCGGCGACCCGAACCGAATCGAAGACCTCCGGCGACGCCGAGGTCCAGCGGACCATGATGCAACTGCTCTCGGAGATGGACGGCTTCGAAGCCCGCGGCGAAATCCGCATCATCGCCGCAACAAACCGCTTCGATATGCTCGACCGCGCTATCCTCCGTCCGGGGCGCTTCGACCGCCTCATCGAAGTCCCCGAACCGAATCGGGAGGGCCGCGAACGGATCCTCGAGATCCACACGCGGGATATGACCGTTTCCGAGGAGATCGACTTCGCCGATCTCGCGGACGAAACCGACGGCTACTCGGGTGCCGAAATCGAGAGTCTCGCGACCGAAGCCGGCATGTTCGCCGTTCGAGACGACCGCACCGAAGTCCGTCACGAAGACTTCACCGACGCCATCGAGAAGATCGAAGACGACGACTCGAGCGACGTGATCTCCTCGGCCGGATACTTCTACCAGTAATCGCAATCGGACGGTTACGACGTTTTCGACGGCCGCTCCGAGATGTGAACGGCGAGCACCGATTCACCTCTCCGCCAGTAACACCACGCGATCACGAGCCCAAAGGCGACGAGGAGACCGGGGACCATCGTGAGACCGGCGATCGGATGCCACAGTTCCGGAGCCGTGATCTCTGTCCGGAGAACGGTCGGGAACAGGTCGGAGCCGAAAAAGATGCTGTTCGTCGCATAGTTCACGGCGAAATGTAGTCCGATGGGAAGAGCTAGCTGGCCAGAGAGGACGTACGCGAGACCCAACAGTCCACCCAGAGAGAGCCAGACACCGAGCATGCCGACGGTTGACGCCTCTCCCGGAACGGTGCCGAGCGGGAGGTGGAGGACACCGAACAGAACGGTGCTCACCGCCCAGGCCCCGAACAGCGCTTGCCGGGAAGACAGCCGTGTCCGCAACCCCTCAGCAACGTTCGTCACGACGACGCCCCGAAAAATCGTCTCCTCCCAGAACCCGACACACAAAAATACGATTGCCATGAGTACGAGTCCGCCGACGACGGTACTGCCATCCCCGGTCGACCACATCTCGAGGACGGTAACCCACTCGAGACTGTACGCGAAAATGAACGCTGTCCCGACGAGAATACCACCGATTACGACGCCGGCGACGAAGTCGAACCACCACGCCCGAGACAGGGAAAATCCATATGCCCGAAGCGGTCGGTGATCGAGATACCACGCGGAGACGGCGATAGCACCGAGGGTAGCGAGGGCAAACGAGGCATTGCTGACGAACGCCATCGACAGAGAACCGAGCGAAAGTGTCTCGGAAACGATACCTGGAATGGCGATCCCACCGACGAGAACCGTGAGGACGATCGGAACGAGAATTCGCCAGACTGACCGAGGACGGTTCGATGTGTCTGATCCTCGTAGCAACCACCTCGAGTATGCTCGTATATCCATGGAAAATTTATATAGATATTAACTAATATTCATTGCCATCTACGTTTGCTGGATTCGCGACACGAATTCGATCGATTCGTCGCGAGCCGAAATGCCGTCACCTGCGAATCGCAACGCCTTACGCCGTCGAACCCCGAACGCGACTATGAGCGTAATTCGTGTCGTCTGGGGGACCGCGTCGGCCCCGACGGCGATGGCATCTTACGACGCCGCACTCGCCGAAGCCGGCATCGAGAACTACAACCTCGTCGCTGTCTCTTCCGTTGTTCCCGCAGACACTGCCGTCGAGGCCGTCGGCACCGCGCCCGATCTCGGCCCCGCCGGCGACCGGCTCACCGTCGTCGAAGCTCGAGCCACGACCGCCGGACCGGGGCGGGTAAGCGCGGGATTGGGTTGGTCCCAATCAGCCGACGACGGGCCGGGGATCTTCTACGAAGCCGCCGGCGAAACCGACAGCGAGGACGTCGAAACTCGAGTCCGAGAGGGACTCGCGGCCGGCCAAGAGCTTCGGGAGTGGGAGTTTGCCGATCCTCGAGTTCACGTCGAGAGCGCGCAAGCGAACACGGGGACGTACACGACGGCAGTCGTGTTGGCGGTCTACGGAACGAGCGAGCCGATTTGCTGAATTGTCGGAAGCCGAATCCTTTTTATTGCCCGTCCCCATTAGACAGGTAGGACTTCTCATGAACGGAAATACGCCGTACGCGGGCTTGCCGGGTGTCACTGGGGCTGGAAAGCGTGCAGCGGCGGATATCCCCGATCTGTCGAACACACAAAAACGAACGCTTCACCGCGACGTCTCGCGGATCGCCGCCCGAACGCGGGAGTTCCTTCCGAACGAGTACATCGTCGATTCCGATATCTCGCACGGTACCGGCGGTCCGCAGGTAACCGTCGCCGTCCGACCACCCGTCGGTCACGCCGTCAGCGCTGGCTTTACGCCGGACCTCGAGGCAGATATCGAGAACGCCGCCGAAGAAGTGATCGACGCCGACGAGCGCGACGAGGTCGCTCGCGGGCTCGCCGCGAGCGCCGCGCTCCAGGTCAAACAGGCGCTGAGCAACAACGTCACGCCAACGGCGAGATAGCGGATACACAGATCGCCACTCACCTCGTTTTGCTGGCCGATTCAGTACACGAGCTGCTCGAGCTGATGGAGCCGACGCTCGAGATCGATCGCCGGCTCAACCGAAGGATCCTTACACACTCTTTCGAGCGTCAGTAACGGATCCGTTCCCGTCCGTTCGAGGTCGGTAAGTAGTTCCTCGAGGGCGGTCCGATTGCGCGCGAGCGACGAGCATAATCCGATTACGAGTGCGATCCCGGCGGCCGGCTCCGCACGAGTCGGAAACGCGTCGCTGACGCTCGTAAAGTCGGTCGGATTCCGAGAAACCGTCCATGAATCCGTCTCGTCATCTTTTTCGAGTGCATCGACGGTCAGACACTGCGAGCAGATCGCGGCCGCAGGTGCTTCTGACTGCGAAAACTTACGATAAGATTCCGGAACGGCGAACGAAACGGTCGACGAACCGCAGGTACAACAGCGCATAGGTTTCGGGTATCCGCAGATCGAGTCCCGAGCCGAACGCACGGCACGGAATCGAGGTCCTCAGTTGCCGCCCGCCGCGCTTCCGACCGGCGGCGCCTGTCCGCCCTCGAGGTCCTCTGCTTCTTCGGCTTCCTCCGCTTCGGCTTCTTCTTTTTCTTCCTGTTCTTTCTTCTCCTTGATCTTCTTCAGGCGGAACGTCTCCTCGCGTTCCTGTTCCTCGAGCGACTGCTCGATGTACTCCTGGCCCTCGTAGAGCTCCGGTAGGAGTTTGAACTCGAGGGCGTTGACGCGCCGTTTGGTGGTTTCGATCTCTCGAAGCATCTTCTTCATCGCCGTTTCGACTTCGGCGGCGAGGATGATGCTCTCTAAGAGGTCCTCGTAGGCTTCCGCGGCTTCGTCGATGCGCGCGGAGGTGCCCATGATCCCGTAGCCTCGCTGACCGAGATCCTTCGAGACGCGCGAGGATTCGATCTGTGGCACGACGACGCCCATGATGTTCTTGGACTCGGTCGTGATCTCCGGGTGCTCTTGCAGGGCCGCCGCGGCTCCGCGGACGGCGACGTCGCCTTCCATGGCTCGAGCCATGTTGATCTTCTTTTGTGCCTCGTCGTAGTCCTCGGAAAGCTCGCCGCGGACGTCCTGGGCCTTGTCCAAGATGTCCATGAACTCCATGATGAGACCGTCTCGTTTCTTCTCGAGAGTGCCGTGGCCGCGCTCGGAAAGCTCGATGCGATCCTCGATCGCCATCAAGTTTTTGCGGGTCGGCTTGACGTCCTTGGCCATGTTGTGGAGAGGTTGCGCCCCCAGTCGGATAACTGTTTACAGTTGCTCTCGAGGGAGGCTGTTTCGAGAGTGGTCAGCTTCAGCGACACCGATCGGTCACAACAATTCCGCGCCCACGATCACAACGCCAAACGCACTCGCTGCGAGTCCTGCAAGAGCGTAGCCCGCTCCGCGCATCAGGAGTCGCATTCGCGTTTCTTTCTCGGTGGCGTCCGAGAGCATAAACGTGGGTGCCCCGGTGCCGACGATCGCGACATCGGCGTCGACGCCGGCGGGCGGCCGTTCGGCCGTCCCGACCGCGTAGCAGTGGCCCCCGACGTCGAGTCGTTTCTCAGTGTATCGTTTGTTTCCGATGCCGACGCTTCCTAACCCGGGAATGTTAGCCGACACGTTGAGATTCCACGAGCCGTCGTCCGGAACCGGCTCGCCTTGCGCGTTCGTCTTTCGCGTTCGCTCCTTCTCGAGCGAGAACAGCGCTCCCTCGGGATCGACGTACGCTGTCCCCGACTCGTCTTCGAGGACGAACGGCCGGAACGCCTGTCCGGAATCGATCGTTCGCCAGTTCGAGCCCGAGTTGTTCGAGCTGTGACGACGTTTTTCGACTTCGTACTCGTAGGCAACGCAGTCCTCGCCGAAGTGGACCGACTCGAGGGTCGAATCGTGGCCGCGAATATCGCCCTCGACTTCGACCGTTCCGGATGCGGTGATCGCCTGATTGATCGGGACCGGATCGTTCGCGCTGAGCTGTCGCCACTGCCGGAGCGCCTTTCCCCCCACTACGAGACCGGCGATACCGAGTCCGGCGATGACCACCCCGATGAGTACCGTTACGATGTCCATATCGCTTCCCCCGCAGGCCAGGTACTATTAGGTTTCGCGCTGTTTCCGGGCGAGTAACTCGGTTTTCGACCGACCGTCCGGAACTCGAAGTCGGCGCTTGGCGACCGCGCGAACCAGTATCATCGACGACCGGTTGGCCGTAGCCGCTTGGGCGACGTTCTCGAGCGGGTCCTAACGCGTTCTGTGGCCTACCCCTGTCCGACCATCCGATCCTCGTCCTCCCACTCCTCCTGGCGAAGTTCGTACTTCTGGACCTTGCCGGTCGCGGTCGTCGGCAGTTCCTCGACGAACTCCGTCCGCCGAACTGCCTTGTAGCCGGCCAGATTGTCCCGCGTGAACTCGAGGAGGTCCTCGGTAGTTACTCCCGGTTCCTCGAGGTCGCCGCTTTCGGGGACGACGAACGCTTTCGGCGTCTCGCCCCACTCGTCACTCGGCGCAGGGATCACCGCGACGTCTGCGACCTCGGGGTGATCGAACAGCGTGTCCTCGAGTTCGATGCTCGAGATGTTCTCGCCCCCGGAGATGATGATGTCTTTTTTGCGATCCTGAATCGAGATCATGCCGTTTTTGTCGATGGTCGCGAGGTCGCCCGTGTGGTAGTAGCCTTCGATGCGATCGGAGAAGGCCTCCTCGGTCGCGTCGGGTTTGTTCCAGTATTTCTCCATGATCTGGTTCCCCCGGACGACGACCTCGCCGAGCGTCTCGTCGTCCCGCGGGACATCCGCTCCGTCCTCGCCGACGACCCGAATCTCGGTTCCCAAGTAAGCTAGCCCCTGTCGTTTCTTGATTCGGAACCGATCGTCGCTGTCGTCCTCGAAGTGTCGGCGCGCGTCGGAGGTGGTGATCAGCGGCCCCGTCTCGGTCGCCCCGTAGACGTGCTTTAAGTACCAGCCGAACTCCTCCTCGACGGTTCGGATGGTCGCCTCGGGCGGCGCGCTCCCGGCTGTCGCGAGTCGAACGTCCGATTCGCCGGTCGTCTCGAGTTCATGTTCGCCGTAGTAGTCGACCAGCATGTTCAGAACCGTCGGCGCGCCGCACATGTAGGAGACGTCCTCGGTTCGGACCGCCTCGAAGATGTCTCCGGCGTCGACGCCGCGCGTGCAGACGTGGGTCGCCCCCACGCCGGTCACGGCGAAGATGTGGCCCCAGCCGTTGGCGTGAAACATCGGCAACGTCCAGAGGTAGGTGTCGTCGTCGCTGATCTCCTGGTGGGCGACCACCAGATACGCGTGAATCGTTTCACAGCGGTGGGTTCGACAGACGCCCTTCGGTTCGCCCGTCGTTCCGGAGGTGTAGTTGATCGTGATGATCTCGTCTTCGTCCATCTTCGGGCGGTCGTACTCGGTGCCGACCGACTCGATGACCTCATCGAACTCTTCCCACGCTCCATCCCCACCCACCTCCTCCGCGTCGTTCGTGATGAACGTCTCCGTGGGAACCTCATCGCGAACTGCCTCGATGGCGTCTGCGAACTCGTAGTCCGCGTAAATCGCGTCGACGCCCGCGTCAGAAAGGATGTATTCGAAATCGTCTGGCGTCAACCGATAGTTCAGCGGCGTGTGAACCCCACCGACCTGCATGATCCCGTAGGCCGCCTCGAGGTGATAGTGCGTGTTCGGATCCAACACCGCGACGCGGTCTCCCTTCTCGATACCTCGTTCCTGCAAGGCCGCGGCGAACCCGTCGGCGCGCGATCCGACCTCGTCGTAGGTCAGTCGCTCGCCGGTCGTAGCGACCACCGCCTCTTCGTCTCCGTAGTGGCTCCGCGCCCGGTCGAGGAACTCCGTCACGAGCAGTGGTTTGTGCATGCACAGTAACCATCATTATCGATTGGCACGTTTGTTTCGGTCAGTCCACTCGCTCGAGAGCCTCTCCGGCGAGGCAATTCCTCATAATCTCGAGATGAACTGCCCTCGAGCAAAGATTTTGTAATCATCACTCGTACGAACTACCACACTCCGTGTCACGTCGAACACAGACCGGGACGCTTCCGGAGACGCTTGAGGAACCCGACGTCGGATTCGTCGCTATCGCGGGCGTCTACGCAGGTGCTGTCCTGCTGGCACTCTTGGTCACCGGCGGACTCGCAGTCGGCGCGTCGGCTCCGGCTATCGTCGGGAGTATTTCGACCGCCGGAACGGTCGGACTCATTGCCGGTGCCGTGCTCGCACGCCGAGCGAACGGCTTTCCCGAGCGACTCGGTCGCAGAACGCGATCGGTGGCGCTCCCGTTCGTGATTCCAGGACTGTTCGCCGTCGTCGCGGTCGCAGGAGTTGTTTTTTCGTCGGTTTCCGGACTCGTGACGCTCGCGGCTGGTGCCAGCGCCGTCGTCACCGGCTCCGTCGCCGCGGTCGTCGCGAGGATGGCGAAGACTCGGTACGCTCGAGCGGTAACCTCGACGAACCCGATCGTGACGGTGCCCTGGCTACTCCCGAACCGCGGTCTCTACTGGATCGGATTCGGCGTGGTCTGTCTCGCCATCGCCGGGCTGTTCGTCCTTCGAGATGGATCGATCCTTCGAGGACGCCCGCTGTGGTGGTCCGTACTCATCGGAGCGTTCTCCATCTTCTTCGGCGTCTCGATCAGGGTAAACAGAAGGGGTGGCATTCGAGAGGCGATCCGGTCCAGTCCGCCTCGTCGCAGCGTCCTCGACGCGGAGTGGGGGATGGCCGGTTCCGGCACTCTCGAGACGGCAACGAAACTGCAGATACACGACGCGGGAATAGTCCTCAAGCGGCCGATGCGCCGTACGTTTGTCCCGTGGTCTGTCGTCGACGATATTCGATTGACCGACACCAAACTCGTAATCGAGCGCCGCCGCTGGTTCGATATCCGGTGTGATCGTCTCGTGATCGACGACGCCGAGGCGGTTCTCGAGACGATTACCGAGGCGTGGACTGATGCCGTCCGTTCACCTGATCGGGACAAATAGGGTTCCTGTTGGTCGATATCTACCCAAGAACAAGCAGAATCGGAATCGAAATAGAGCGAATTTAGTCGGCCGAAACGGCTTCGGCTTCTTCGCCGTCTTCTTCTTCGCGGTAGTGCTCTTCGATGAGGTCTTCGTCGATACGGTTGAGAGCCTCTTTCGGCAGCATCGAGAGCAGATCCCAGCCGATCTCGAGGGTTTCCTCGATCGAACGGTTGGTGTCATAGCCCTGCTGGACGAACTCCGTCTCGAAGCGGTCGGCGAAGTCGAGGAACTTGTTGTCTCGTTCCGAAAGCGCTTCGCGACCGACGATGTTCACGAGGTCGCGCAGGTCCTCACCCTCCGCGTACGCGGCGTACATCTGGTCGGAGACATCGCCGTGGTCCTCTCGAGTGAGGCCCTCGCCGATACCGTCGTCCATCAGCCGGGAGAGGCTCGGAAGTACGTTGACCGGCGGTTCGATACCCTGACTGTTCAGATCCCGATCCATCATGATCTGGCCTTCCGTAATGTAGCCGGTCAGGTCCGGAATCGGGTGGGTGTCGTCGTCGCCGGGCATCGTGAGGATCGGAATCTGGGTGACCGATCCCTCACGGCCTTCGATTCGACCCGCCCGCTCGTAGAGCTGGGCCAGGTCGGTGTACATGTATCCGGGGTAGCCACGTCGACCCGGAACCTCCTCACGTGCGGCACCGATCTCTCGGAGCGCCTCACAGTAGTTGGTCATGTCCGTCAGGATGACCAGCACGTGGTAGTCCTTCTCGAAGGCGAGGTACTCGGCGGTCGTCAGGACGAGCCGCGGCGTGACCTGGCGTTCGACTGCCGGGTCGTCCGCGAGGTTCATGAAGACGACCGAGCGCTCGAGTGCGCCCGTTCGCTCGAAGTCCTGCATGAACTCGTTTGCCTCTTCTGCGGTGATTCCCATCGCGCCGAAGATGACTGCGAACTCCGATCCGTCCTCGTCGTCTCCTTCCTCCTCTTCAGGCACGGTCGCCTGACGGGCGATCTGGAGTGCGAGTTCGTTGTGCGGCAGACCCGATCCGGAGAAGATCGGAAGCTTCTGGCCGCGAACCAGCGTGTTCATGCCGTCGATGGCGGAGACGCCGGTCTGAATGAACTCCTCTGGATACTCCCGGGAGTAGGGGTTGATCGCTTCGCCGACGATGTCGTGTCGTTCGTCGGGGACGATTTCCGGACCGCCGTCGATCGGGTTGCCGGAACCGTCTAACACCCGTCCGAGGAGGTCCTCGGTGACGGGCATCTTCATCGTCTCGCCCAGGAAGCGAACGGAGGCGTTGCGGTCGATTCCGCCCGTCCCCTCGAACACCTGGATCGAGACGATCCCTTCGCTCGATTCCAGCACCTGACCGCGCAGCGTTCGACCGTCCTCGGTCTCGATCTCGACGATCTCGTCGTAACCGACCGGCTCGTCGACCTCGGCGAACACCAGCGGACCGCTGATTTCCGTGATAGTCTGGTACTCTTTCATTGTTAGTACAGTGCTCGCAGTTGTTCTTTGAGATCGTTCTGAATCTCGTCGATGAACTCCTCGTACTCCTCGGCCGTTCCCATTCGGTTGAGCCGCGGTGCGGCGTCGACGTCCTGGATCTCTTCGACGGGAATGCCCGCCTCGAGGGCCTCGAAGGCCTCGTCGTTGAACGTCTTGATCGCTCCGAGCATCTGGTAGGTCTTTTCGGGTTCGCAGTAGGTGTCAACGTCGTGGAGCGCGTTCTGCTGGAGCCATGCTTCACGCAGGTAGCGTGCGACCTCGAGGGTCAGCTGCTGGTCCTCCGGCAGGGCGTCCTTGCCGACGAGCTGAACGATCTCCTGAAGTTCGCCCTCCTCGTCGAGGACGTCGACCGCCCACTGGCGAACGTCCGACCAGTCGCCCGCGATGTTGTCCTCCCACCACGGATCGAGCTGGTCCTTGTACAGCGAGTAGGACTCGTTCCAGTCGATCGACGGGAAGTGCCGACGTTCCGCGAGGTCGGCGTCGAGCGCCCAGAACGTCTTGACGATACGCAGGGTGTTCTGGGTGACCGGCTCGGAGAAGTCCCCGCCGGGTGGCGAAACCGCACCGACGACCGAAATCGATCCTTCGCCGCCGTTGATCAGCTGGAACTTGCCGGCGCGCTCGTAGAACTCCGAGAGCGACGCGGCGAGGTACGCCGGATACCCTTCTTCGCCGGGCATCTCCTCGAGTCGACTCGAGATTTCGCGCATGGCCTCTGCCCACCGTGAGGTGGAGTCGGCCATCAGCGCAACGTCGTAGCCCATGTCGCGGTAGTACTCTGCGATCGTAATTCCCGTGTAGATACAGGATTCACGCGCCGCGACGGGCATGTTCGACGTATTGGCGATAAGGCAGGTCCGGGCCATCAGCGGGTTCCCGGTCTGTGGGTCGGGCAGTTCCGGGAAGTCTTCGATGACCTCGGTCATCTCATTGCCGCGCTCGCCACAGCCGATGTAGACGACGATGTCCGCGTCGGACCACTTGGCGAGCTGTTGCTGGGTGACGGTCTTCCCGGATCCGAACGGACCGGGAATCGCCGCCGTCCCACCTTTTGCAAGCGGGAAGAGTCCGTCCTGAACGCGCTGTCCAGTGACGAGCGGCTCGGTCGGGGTCTCCTTGTCACCAGCGGGTCGGGCCTGACGGACCGGCCACTCCTGGTGCATTTGGATCTCCTCGCCGCTGTCCAGTTCGACGACGGTCTCCTCGACCGTGAACTCGCCGCTTTCGACGCTCGTGACTTCTCCGCCCTCGTAGTCCGGCGGGACCATCACTTTGTGTTCGATGGTGACCGTCTCCGGCACGACGCCGACGACGTCACCGGGTTCGACCGAATCGCCTTCCGCGACTTCGGCCTCGAACTCCCACTCTTTCTCGAGGTCGATACCGGGGGCGTCGACACCGCGGTCGAGAAACGCCGTCCCCATCTTGTCCTCGAGGACATCGAGCGGGCGCTGGACGCCGTCGTAGATGGAGTCCAGCATTCCCGGTCCGAGGTCGACGCTGAGCGGTTCGCCCGTGTTCTCGACGGGTTCGCCGGGGCCGACGCCGGAGGTTTCTTCATACACCTGAATCGTGGTCAGGTTCCCTTCGATTTCGATAACCTCGCCCATCAGCCCTTCGTCGCCGACGTAGACGACGTCGTTCATCCGGGCGTCGAGGTCCGCGGCGGTCACGACTGGACCGCTCACGCTTTCGATGACACCGCCAGATTCGGCGGCTTCCGTATTGTCTGCCTGACTCATACTAGTTCTCGTTATCGTCTTCGTCCTCTTCCATCAGGTCGATACCGATCGCGCGCTTGATCTGGTCGCGGAGTCCGCCGCCACCGGTACCGCTTCCGATGGTGACGACGACCGGTTCGACGCTCGTTTCGACGTTCTGTCGGACGTTTCGAGAGAGGTGCTCGAGATCGTCGTCGTGCATGACGACGATGCCAACGCCGTCGTCGTTCAAGACTGTGGTGACGGCGTCGTCTAAGTCTTCTCCCTTCTGGTCGTCCGGCACGTTCTCGAACCGGCGGACACCCGCCAGCCGAAAGCCGGTGGTAAACTCCGAACTGCCGACGACTGCGATTTCCTGGCTCATAGGATCACCAGTTCCTCTTCGATCTCGGTTTCGTCCAGTCCGACTTCGCGACCTCGTGCAATCGCGCGAATGTTCTCGACTTCGCGTTCTTTTGCGAGGATGTAGGACAACACTGCCGATACCGAGACCGGGTAAATACTCGAGAGTCGATCCGAGTACTCGAGGAGTGCGGCATCGAGTGCGTGTTCGAACTGGATGAGGCTCTCTGCGTTACGAAGTCGTCCGAGCGCGGTCGAGAGGCGATCGCCGTATCGGCCGCTCTCTGCGATGTGATCGACGAGTTCGTCGTAGTCCGTGACGAGTCGGGAGAGTTCGGACTCGTCGAACAGGACGCCGCCTTCGATGTAGTACTCCGCCGGATCGAGGCCGGAGCCACTTCGTGCGAGCCGAAGCGCGTTCCGAGCGTTCCGGAAGTCGATCTCCGCCTGCAGGAACTCGACGTAGAGGGCGTCCGGCCCTTCGGACGGTCGTCCGAGGTCGTCGAGTAAGTGCTCGTAAAACTCCCTGTCAAGTGCGTTCTCGAGCGGAACGAGAACGCCGGTCTCCTCGTACACCTCGTAGGCTTCA
This sequence comes from Halostagnicola sp. A-GB9-2, assembly GCF_030068615.1. Classification (GTDB taxonomy): domain Archaea; phylum Halobacteriota; class Halobacteria; order Halobacteriales; family Natrialbaceae; genus Halostagnicola. The sequence continues at coordinate 414,958 of NZ_JASJOC010000003.1, forward strand.
GAAAGCGGCTCGTAGTACATCGTTCGACCGAGCACCTCGATCGCGTCTTCGATCTCGTCGACCTCGAGCAGTCGATCGATCGTCGCTTCCTCGAGTTCGCCGGCGCGGATGAGGTCGGTTTCGATCTCTTCGGCGGGCGTGTCCGTGTAGATGCCGCGGATGATCGTCTTCAGGTTCCAGACGTCGAACTTTCTGAGGTAGCGGGCGATACGGTCGTAGACGCGACCGTTCGACCAGTCTAGCAAGTCCTCGAAGTGTCTTGCAAGGTTCTGGTTCAACGCGTATTCGATCAGGTCGACGCCGGAAAACCGCGTGCCGAGCTGGTTGATTTCGCGTTCGTACTCCGTCTCCTCCATAAACCGTGCGATCCCGCTCGGCCCCATCCGGACCAACTTCCGATAATCCTCGTCTGCGAACAGCGCGGCTCGGCGTGACCGAACACGTGCGTTCACGTATTCCGGATTTGAGGCACCTGCGCTCATTGCTCGAATAGTTGGTCGCTGATCTCCCGGAGGTTGTCTTCCCAGACGTTCTCGAGCAGCGAGTCGAACGTGTTGTTCACGCGGACTCGCGATTGCTCGCTCTCGACGACGACGCCACCGAGACAATCGTAGTCTCCGGCGAACGTGTAGCCGTCGTACTCCTCGAGGATCGACTCGAGAAGCTCCTGGTCGTCGGATCGACCGTAAACGCTCACGTCTTCGCCATCGTCGAACTCGACTGCCGCGGCGTCGAGGAGTGTTCGCGTGAGTTCTTCACGGGTGTCTCCCTCGAGCGTTGCGAGTTCGTCTTCGACGGTTTCGTGAACGTCGTTGAGGACGTCGCGTCGCGCCTCCAGGCGCTGTTGTTTCGCCTCCAGTTTCGCACTGGAGAGTCGCTGTTCGCGAAGCTGCTCAATCTCACGTTCGACCTCGTGCTCTGCTGAGGCTGTGATCTCCTCGGCGTCTGCCTCGGCTGCCGATTCGATCTCCTCGGCGCGGGCGTCACCCTCTGCGCGTATGTCTTCCGCACGCGCGTGGGCTTCTTCTCGAATGTCTTCAACGACTGTGTCCAAACTCATTGTGAGAAAAGGGGGGCGATTACAGGGCGAGGATGACGATGAGGAGCGCGAAGATAACGAGTGTCTCCGGAAGCACCGTCAGGATGATCCCTGGGATCAGCATGTCTCGGTCCTCGGCGACAGCACCGACGGCAGCGGCGCCGATACCACGTTCTGCGTATCCTGATGCAAGCGCTGCCAGTCCGACAGCGATCGCTGCGGCACCGTAGTCAGTGAGGAACGGCGATTCTTCGACGGCTCCGTTCTGCAGTACGACCTCGGTAAGTGCGGCTCCAATTTCAATCATGTGTTAGGTAGTTCTCGGTGTCGTTCAACGGCTTCGAACAGGCTATTCTCGCCACGCGGACACTATAAATCCCCCGAAAGAATTCGACATAGCTAAGCTCTCTCATTAGGCCTTAGACCGCTGTGTTTGGGAGTAACACGAGTATTGATTCGAGTCGTTCCGTGACTTCGAACGAACGATGAGAAAAACGAGATTCGACGCAAACGCGCTTAATCGGCTGTGTGTGTTCGATCGTCACCGAACGGCTCGTACTCTTCGCCGCCGCCCTCGTAGAACTTCTGGAAGAACTCGACATACTCGAGGCGGAGCATCTGAATGCCCGCCGCGGTGATGCCGAGCAGGAGGACGACGATGTGGCCGACGACGAACACTATGACACCGAGGATGATGCCGAGAGCCGAGAGCGCGATCCCGTCACCGAGGTGGATGAGTCCGACGAACTGTTGGGAGAGGTCTCCTGTCCCTGCGACAGTTTCTGCCCCAACGCCTGGGATGTCGAAGTACATGTAGCCGTTGGGAGCCTCGTAGGCACCGAACACCAGGAGGTTCACGACGAACGCCATGACACCCTTTGCGAGCAAGACGGCCACGATTCGTAGGTACGAAAGGACGTGACCGAACGCCCAGGCTGGCGTTTCGGCGACACCTGCAATTCCCTCACCGACGGCCACCATGACGAAGCCGACGAGGAACGCGACGAGGCCGATCACACCGACGAGTTCGGGGAACCCGGCGAAGCCGAGATCCATGAAGTAATCGGAACTGTGGAGCACCGCTTCCTCGCCGCTACCGACGAGGAACGGCGGTTTGTACTCCGCTGCCGTCAGGTCTGGGCCGAGCCCGAGAGTTCCCGCGTCCTGATGGCTGAAGATCCAGATGAACAGCCCGTTGAGCGCGAGGATCCACGAGAACTTCTCGAAGATCGCGGCTTTCAGGCCGTGATCAAGCTCGTTAATGAAGCCGATGATCAGCCCAATGTTCAAGTGGACGAGGCCGAAGATGACGCTCACGACCGCCCACAGTAGGACCCACTCGACGGTCTGGATACCCTTCGAGAGCGAGCCAGCGAGCGGCAAGTACAGGCCGAGATCGGCCATGTGGACGCCGAAGATATCGTCGAACAGATAACCGAAGAAGACGGTAAATCCGCCGGCCCAGACTGCGATCGACCCGATCGCGCTCATCGCGTCCGAGTCAAAGAACTTCCAGCAAGCCCAGCCCATAGCCATGTAGAGGATACCGTAACCGATGTCCCCGATCATGAACCCGAACGCGGCCGGGAACGTTAGGAAGACGAGCAGCGTCGGATCGAGCTCCCTGTATTTTGGCTGGCTGACCATCTGCACCATCATCTCGAACGGCTTGGCTGGCGTGAGATTGTCGAGGACGACCGGTGGATCCTCGTCCATCGTCACGGCACCGTCGTCGCGGTTCGCCGTGCCGCCGTCCGTTGCCGCCTTGGGTTTCTCGCCGTCTTCTTCGGCGGCCGTCTCGTCGGTGTCCTCTTCGTCACCGACGACGCCTCCTTCCTCAGCTGGAACCGGAGCCGAGTGCGTCGGCGCGCCGTGTCGATCGTACTCGGCGCGCTCGAGCTCTTCGATCTCGACGCTGTCGCCGACCGCGTCGTTCAACGATGTAACGAGTTCGTCGTACTCCCCGGAGGGAATCCATCCCTCAGCGATGAACGCTCGACGCGTCGTCGCGAACTGGAGCGGGGCATCGGCCCGTTGTGCTTCGATGCGAAGCTCCTCCTCGATCCGCAGGAGGAATCCGCCTTCCTCGAGTTTGATCTCGCCGAGTTCGGCGTCGGTCGCGTCGAGTTCGTCCTCGAGGGTTGCTTTGCGCTCCTCGAGTTCGCTGACGTACTCCTGTGGACTCTTCTCGGTGTCCGGGACAGCGTAGCGATTGAACTCGATCCCGACGAGCGCGTCGTCGATGATTCCCGCCGGCTCGTCACCCTCTGCAGGTGACGCGACGATTGCGACGATGTCGCCGCCCGTAAACGTCTCGTAGGCGCCGATCTCCTCGGCATTGTCGAGCACCGCGTCGACTTCCTCGGGCGCTCCTTCGCCGACGAGCACGTCGACGTGCTCGTAGCCCGAAAGCAGATCGAGGTCGATTCCGAGTTCGGCGAACGGACCGACCCGGTCGAGTCGCTCCTCAACTTGCCGGAGCTGTTCGCGGACCTCGCTTCGCTCGTCGTCGAGCTCGTTTACACGGGTCCGGACGCGCTCGAGGCGCGCCTCCCAGTCGTCAACGAGCGTTCCCGGGGCGACGTCGTCGGCCGACAGATCGAGCGTACTCTCGAGCGCTCGAACCGTCACCAGCTTCTCGGAGACGTTGTCGGCTCCTTCCATGGGGTTGCCGTTTTCGAACCCCTCCCAGGTGCCGTCATAGTCCGAGAGGTGGACCAGGTTGAGCTCGTGAATCGTCTCGATGACCGTGGGCATGACGCCCTTCGAGCCGGTCACCGAGATCTTGCTCATCTGCTCAGGTCTGAGCATGGACGTCCTCCTGGAACAGGGAAACGACGTGATCGGTCACGTCGTCGACCCGCTCTTCGGCTCGTTCGACGAGTGCCTCGCGATCCGCCTTCCCCTCCTCGAGGACGCGTTCGCACTCGTCGTCTATTTGTTCGCGCGCCTCCTCAAGCCGGCGCTCTTTGAGTTCACGCGCTTCCTGTTCAGCGTCTGTGCGAATCTCCTCGGCGCGTTCCCGGGCCTCGGCTATTCGCTCGTCGCGGTCGTTTTCTGCCTTTGCGACGATGTCGTCGGCCTCGTGTTCGGCCGACTGAAGTCGTTCGAGAACCTCTGGCCTCGGCATAATCTAAGCAAGCGAACGTTTGCTCAAGCGCGTATATGGTAGTTGCGAAAGTGATCCACTGATTGGGCCGTCAAAACGCCTAAATCATGACATGGTTACTCAATACACAATCCCGAAATTCGTCCAAAAGGATAGAACAGCAAGCATATTGCGTTCGAACTGAAACCTCACGACTAATGGGAATCCTCGAGAACAAAGCCAGGGCTCGATTCTTTTATAAGTACCTCTCGACGGTGTACGACCGGATCAACCCGTTCATCTGGAACGAACAAATGCGAACCGAGGCCCTCGATTTGCTCGAGTTCGAGGAGGATATGACGGTGCTCGATGTCGGTTGTGGGACCGGGTTCGGGACCGAGGGATTACTCGAGGAAGTCGATCACGTCTACGCGCTCGATCAGAGCGAACACCAACTCGAGAAGGCCTACGGAAAGTTCGGCAAACGAAATCCGTCCGTCCAGTTCCACCGTGGGGACGCCGAGCGGCTCCCCTTCGCAACGGATACGTTCGACGTCGTCTGGTCCTCGGGATCGATCGAATACTGGCCGAATCCGATCCTGGCGCTTCGAGAGTTCCGTCGCGTCCTGAAACCGGGCGGACAGGTCCTCGTCGTCGGACCGAACTATCCCGACCGCCTCGTCGCACAGAAACTCGCCGATGCGATGATGCTCTTTTACGACGAGTACGAGGCCGACCGGATGTTCAAGACCGCCGGCTTCGAGGAGGTCAAACACAAGTTCATGGGGCCGTCTTACGAACCCGACGTTGCGATCACGACGATCGGTCGTGCCCCCGAGAATTGACTCGACGCGTTTCGCTTACCGCGTCGCGTTTGGTCTCTAGCTTGCATCGATCGGCGTCGCATTCTCTTTTCTGTTAGGTTGCCATCTTCTCGAAGCCGTCAGGTTGCCGTCTCCTCGAGTACCGCGATTCGATGGGTGTCAACAGCGAGCGTCACGGTAACCGTATCACCCGTCCCTAATCGCGGTTCGTTCGTCGACGCCAGTCGGACGCTCGCAGATTCTCCTCCGCGCCAGATCGAATCGCTTCTGGCATTGAACGGTCCGGTCGGCGTCTCATCGAACCCCTCCGCACCGACGAACGGAACGGGCGGCTGTGATTCGAGGGGGTCGCCGTTTATTTCGATGGTTATCGCGAGTTTGTCGACGTCGATCGAGTTTCCGCCGATGTGTTCGAGTACGATCGTCGACTGCTGACCGTCGGCAGCGAGATCGAATCCGGCCGCCGGCGGAGACGGTGCCGTTCCAATCGAGTTTGCACCGGCTGCGACGACGGCTGCGAGAACGATGGTAACGACGAGCAACGTCAGTATCCCGACGAGCGAGCTGACCGCTCGAGTCTCCGCTTTCGTTCCCCGCGGAAAGTCTGAATTTCGCGTTTGGAACGCCCTATCGTTCGAAGCCACATGGAACGATGGATCCGTTATCCGGAATAAACCCTCGGCCAACTAGGGTATCGTCAGCTCGACTTCCCCACCGTTTGCCTCGACTTCGACGGTGTACTCTTCGTCCGGTGGCAAGAGCCAGATTGTCCCTTCGTCGTCGGTCTCACCGGCCTCGATTCCGTCGATAGAAACGGTTGCAGACTCGACGGGATCATCTGACTCCGAGTCGTTGACGATGATCTCGATCGGACCGTTCGACGGCGTCTCGTTGTGCGTGAGAACCAGGCCGTTGTCTGTCTCCGTCGTCGTTTCGGAAATCGGTAACGAATCGAGGCTCAACTCCTGGACCTCGTGGTAGATCTCGCCGGAGTTACTGTCGAGGAACGTAGAGAGGACTCCCTGACTGTGGGATATTTCGGCGTGATAGAAGTTCGCTGGGTCCTCGTTGCGATCGCGGAAGCTCGTTTCACCGTCTTCTGCCGCCCACGGGTACAGGTCTTCCGTGTGATGGAACGCATCTATCGTTTCATCGAACTCGTCCCAACCATCTCTATCTCGGTTGTCGAAGCGAGTCGTTTCGACGACGTACGTGTCATCGACTATCGTTTCGAGTTGATACCCGTTTTCGGAGGTTTCGATCTCGATAGTCTGTCCCGTTGCAGTTTCCTGCGTCGTTCCATCGGCTAGCGATCGAACCGACCCCTGTTGCATGTCGAGTCGATGTTCGTCTTCGGTGAGGTCGATGCTGTAGCCCAGAATCTGGTCCTCTTTGTCGTCAATTTCGTCGATCGTGTCAGCGAGCGAGTTCGCCTCGTTGTGGTTCCTGATGAGCTTTTGGATGAACTGTTCGCTAGAGATTTCGTTGTTCGCGTGAGCGGCGGCGGCCGTGTGCGAGCGGTCCTCGAGCTCGTTCGTTCGGTTCTGGACGTACTCTCTTGCCGACCTGATCATCGAGATCTGCTCGTCGCTCGTCGCTTCGTCGAACTCGTGGTCGAGGATTGTGTATCGATCGTATTCGCTCCGCAGTTCGTCGTCAGCGGTCGCGAGTTCGGTCCCTAATGTTGTGCTATAGTCGACCGTGTCCGTCCGAGTCTCCCCGGTTAGTTCGAGGCGGTTCGTCGTGCCGTCGAGGGCCGTCGGTTCGACGGATTGGACGGTCGTCGCCTCGTATCTCTCATCAACGTGGCTACCAGCGGCTGATGGATTCGCCGCACTGACGGCCATCGCTGGGAGGGAGAAGACGAGAAGCAACGCGAGGAGGGCGGGCATCGCGTTCGTCATTACATTACTCTATAACCCTCTGGTACAAAAATGAGTCGACAAGTGACGATCGATAGTAATCGCGGACTACCACCAGACTGCGAACGCACCCGACGAAGTAATACGTGATTTTCCGATGGAAAGTGTTTTTTCCCCTGGGAAACCACCGATTGTACGTATGCGGTTATCGACCGCCTTCACGCTTGCCCTCACAGCCCTCCTCGTTACGTCGACGCTCGGAGCAGTGGCCGCCTCTCCATCTACGCCCGCACCGACGGTGGACGATCGAACCGCCGTCCACGCTTTCACCGCAACGACTGTCCAACACTCGGACAGTTTCGGGGCCGCGGATCCGAAACAGGTCTTCACCATCAACATAACCGAATCTGGAGACGCTGAATGGACCGTCGAAAGTCGCTTCATTCTGGAAGACGACGACGAGACTGAACGGTTTATGCAGTTCGCTACCGACCGGGTCTCCAACGACGACTACCCCATAACGGCGTTCGATCAGGCCAGAGCAAACGCCGAGCAGGCGGTCGATCGAGAGATGTCGATTGAGGACGACCAGTGGAACGAGCCCCGTACCGAGGCACCGACAGAAGACGAACACGACACGATCGAGGCCGATGACGACCTCGATGTCGAAGACGCGAAAATCGGAGTCATATCCTATTCGTTTACCTGGACGAATTTCGGGAAGGTCGACGGTGACCGTATCTACGTCGACGATGTGTTCCAGAACGATGACGGTAGTCTGTTCTCCTTCCTCAACAGCAACCAACAACTCGTTATTCAGGTCCCGCCAAATTACGAAGGGGCGACCCCGGGCGAGGACGACGGTGTCTACACCTGGACCGGTCCCACGGAATTAGACAACGAACCCGACCTCGTCTTCCTGTCGTCGGTCGGTACGAACGGTGGTGGCTTCGACGTCGGATGGATCGGGGGTGGACTCCTCCTGTTCGCGCTCGTGTTCGGCATCGGCGGTTATCTTCTCGCTCAGCGCCGCTCGGATCTCGAGAAGCTTTCCGAACGCGTTCCGTGGGCTTCACTGCCGGGAACTGCGGGCGGCGCGGACGGTGATGCCGGTGCGGAGGGCAACTCTTTCGGGACGAATCGCTCGGTTCCGCCAGCGAGCGAGACTCCGGTTTCTGACGGCCGTCGCGACGCCGAACTCGAGTTTGACGAGGTCGAGGATGTCGATCCGTCGCTGTTGAGTGACGAGGAACGCGTCCACAGAATGCTCAGTGATAACGGCGGTCGAATGAAACAGGCGACGATCGTCAAAGAAACCGGATGGTCGAACGCGAAGGTTTCCCAACTGCTCTCGAAGATGGACGACGACGAGGAGATCGAAAAACTCCGAATCGGTCGCGAGAACCTGATCACGCATCCTGAAGTCGACCCAACCGAGATCGACTGACGAACGGCTGGCGCTTCGAACGGAATTTTACCCAACTATCACATCCAACCGTCGACAAAAAGTTGCTCGTCTACCGGCCGGTCGCGGTCCAAGACACTACGCGAGCGGCGTTCGTTCGACCACTTGTCCGTCATACGTGGGATACTGCTCGACGATTTCCCCGTCCTCGAGGTCGCCCTCGTCGATCATCTCCTCTAAGAGCCACCAGGCGACTTCGACGTGGTTCGTCTTGACGGTGTAGAACTCCTCCGGAACGCCGAGATCCGCGAGTCGATCCGGTTCGGCGTACGTTTTTCCGTAGACGAGCGTGCCGTCGTCGGTGACGTCGTCGAACTCCCTGCGAACGTTCCGTGCGACTCGTTTGAGTCGCCGTCGGTGCTGGGCGGCGTCTTTGAACACGGAGGTACAGAAGTAGGTCCGTTCGTGATCGCCCATTACGTCGAGGATCTTCTCGCGGTCGTTGTCCACCGCACTCATGTGATCCTCTTTGAGTTCGTACCCCTCTTCTTGCATCCGGCGGAAGTTCCCGTCGCTCATCTCGAACTCGTTGATGTTACAGAACTCGGCCGCGCCTTCGTCGAGGAACTCGAGGAACTCCGGTTCGGGGCGGATGCCCGGAATCTCGAAGGCGGGTGTGAGTCCTTCCTCACGCGCGATGTGGAGAATATCCTCCCATTCAGTCCCGTGGAGGTCGCCCCACTGTTCGAGCGGCGGGTGGAACCGTATCTCGTCGAGACCCGCCTCGGAGAGTCGGCGCATGTTCTCTCGGCCGCCCGGAATCCCGGTGTAGAGGTGGGTGTGGTGGTCCTCACCGAACTCGTCTTTGAGCAATTCGAGGTAGTGACAGGTGCGCTCTAAAGCTTCCTGGGGTTCCCCGCCCGTGATCGACGTTCCGAGCGCGTCCATCCGATGGGCTTCGGTGAGCACGTCCTCGTCGTCCTCGACGAGCCGTTCGTTCGCGTAAACGTCCGTGACGTTCTTGCGGTTCTCGCCGAGCGGGCAGTAAAAGCAGTCGCGCTGGTCGCAGTAGCCGTAGACGAACAGCACCATCTTTCCGCCTTTCGCACACTGCTCACAGCCCTTCGAAATCATTCGACTCTTCATACTGTCTCGAGGGTCAAAAGCCGTGCGAAACGTGCAATGGGTGTGTTGCATGTTCACGCCGCGGTCGTCGCTCGCGTCCGAAAGCGGCCGTCGATTCCCGCTCTGGGCGGGTCGTTACTCGAGGAGGGCGGCGGTCTCGAGAACCGTCGCGAACTCGCCTCGAAGATGTGCCAGCGCGTGCTGGTGGGTCGTCTCGGCGTCGAAGGTCGTTCCGTCGTTCCCTTCGCGGTCGAACGTCGCGGTGGCGTCCGCGACGACGATTGGGTCGAAACCGCGGTTCTCGGCCATCCGGGTCGTCGTCGACACGCAGTGGTCTGTCGTAAACCCACAGCAGACGATCGTCTCGATGTCGCGCTCTCGGAGCCACGACTCGAGTTCCGTTCCGACGAACGCGCAATTGACCCGCTTTTCGACGATGGGTTCGTCATCTCGAGGCTCGCCCACTGGCTTGAACGCGTTGCCGGGTTCGTCCGGTCGAAGCGGCGACTCGGGTTCGGTCGAGCTGTGTTTGACGTGGACGATCGGCTGTTCGGCCTTGCGCCACCGCGAGCGCAACTCCCCGATCTTCGCCTCGGCGTCGGGATTGTTCCGCTCGCCGTAGACGGGATTGTCGAATCCCTTCTGCACGTCGATGAGGAGGAGTGCGACCGGCCGGTCGCTCGCGAATAGGTTCATACCGGCTCTTGGCGGGTCGATGGGTTGAACGCTTCGACCGGGGGCCCTCGCCCGATCGGCTGCTGTCTGCCCGATCGCCGGCCCCTCGAGGGAGTCTTTTCGACCGTGGTTCGATCGATTGGCGGTCCGTCGCTTCACCTCCCTTCGAGGGGCCGTACCCCGAAGATGGAAATACCACGCCCCCGTACCCCGAGGCGATGCTGTTGGTCCTGTGCGTCGATCTCGACGACGATCTCGGCCGCAAGACCGGCTTCTCGACGCCAGTTATCGGCCGCGAGCCAGTCGAGGAGGCGGCTGTCGCGCTGGCGACCGCCGATCCCGAGGACTCGGACGTCAACGTCATTTTTCAGGGGATCCACGTCTACGACGACCTCACAGAGCGCGACGAGAGCGTCGAGGTCGCGGTCGTGACGGGTAACGATGGCGGCGACGTCGACGCGAACCGAGAAGTCGGCGACGAGGTCGATACAGTCCTCGCGAGCCTCTCGACTGCAGAGGACGTCACGACGCTGGTCATCACCGACGGCGCACAGGACGAGTCCGTTATCCCGATCATCCGCTCGAGGGCCCCCATCGACGGCGTTCGGCGGGTCGTCGTCCGCCAGGCACAGAACCTCGAGTCGATGTACTACACAATCAAGCAGGTGCTAAACGACCCCGAGACGCGCGGAACCGTCCTGATTCCGATCGGGATCCTCCTGCTGATCTACCCGCTCGCGCTGATCGGCGCGCTCCTCGAGCTCCCGGGGCTCGTCCTCGGCGTCACCTCGACGTTGCTCGGGTTGTATCTCATCTCCCGAGGTCTCGGGCTGGGCGAGTACCTCGATGCGACCGTCGAGTATGGCCGCAGATCGCTGTACGCGGGTCGAACGACCCTGCTCGCGTACGTCGTCGCCGCCGCGTTGTTCGTCCTCGGCGGCGTTAGCGGCGTCAACATGCTCGAGGACACTCGAGCGGCGTCCTCGAGCGAGCTCGGGATCCCCATGATGCTCGCCGCGCTGGTTTACGGCTCGGTTCAGTGGTTCGCAGCGGCGGGGATAACGACCAGCCTGGGCCAGATCACCGACGAGTACATCGCCGGCCGGCTCGAGTGGCGATACCTCAACGCGCCGTTTTACGTGATCGCGATCGCGGTCGTTCTCTATGCGGTCAGCGGGTTCTTCCTCGACGAGTTCGGGATCGCGACGCTCGCGACCGCACTCACCGCGGGCACCCTGCTCGGTATCGTGAGCACGCTCGCGTTCGCGGTCGCAGAATCGAGGTTCTCGGAGGGTTCCCGGCGGGCGGATAGCGCGTAGGAACCCGAGATATCGGCACGAACACGGTTCGCAAAAAACTATTTTCTCTCCCTTCTGTACGTCGGCTATGGCTCCGATAAACGCGGACGACCTCGAGTGGACGAACCTGAACCAGGGAACGATGAACGTCCGACGAAAACAGTTGGGCGAGGCGGCGGACGGCAACCAGCTCGGATGTAGTCTCTACGAAATCCCATCCGGGAGTGAATCGTGGCCGTACCACTACCACACAGCAAACGAAGAAGCGATGTACGTGCTCGCGGGGACCGGAACGCTTCGACTCGCGGACGAGATGTACGACCTCGAGGACGGCGACTACGTCTCCTTCCCGGCCGACGAAACGGGCGGGCACAAGGTGATCAACGACTCGGGCGGTCCCCTCCGGTACCTCCTGTTCTCGACGATGAACGAACCCGATGTCTCCGTCTACCCGGACTCGGAAAAACTCGGCGTGTTCGTCGGCGCACCGCCGGGCGGACGCGAGGAACGGTCCGTTCAGGGGTACTATCCGATGAACGGCGACGTCGACTACTGGCAAGGAGAGTGAGCCCGATATCCACGGATGGGCCAGCGACTACCGCTCGCGCTCGACGACGAACTCCGCCAGCTCGAGCAGGTAGTCTCGTGCCTCCGCATCGACGACATCGACCGTTCCCAGGGCGTCGATCGCCCGATCCGCTTCCGTGCGTGCACGCGTGTTCGCTTCTTCGGGCGTCAGATCGGTTACCTGCACGACGGAGGGTCGCTCGAGGGCGGCGTCGTGGCCCGTCGGTTTCCCGAGTTCCGACGCGTCGGCCGTGGCGTCTAACACGTCGTCTCTGATCTGGAAGGCGACGCCGACGCGTTCGGCGTACTCCCCGAGCGCTTCGACCGTGAATGGGTCGGAGTCGGCCGCGATCGCACCGAGTTCGGCCGCGGCGCGAAAGAGCGCGCCGGTTTTTCGTCGCGCGAGGGTCATGTACTCGGCTTCGTTCGATGGCTGTGAGGAGAGCTCGGTCGCCTCGCCGACGCCGAGTTCGACCATCGATTCGGCGACGACCTGCGTCGCTTTGGGATCCGCCGAAAAGAGCGCGAACGCCTCGCCGAGCAACCCGTCGCTGGTGATAATTGCGGGCCCGTGGCCAAACTCGGCCCAGGCGCTGGTCGTCCCCCGGCGAAGTTCCGAGCGATCGATGATATCGTCGATCACGAGCGACGCGCTGTGGACGAGTTCGATGCCGACGCCGAAGTCGACGGCGTCCGTCCGATCGCCGCCGACGGTTTCACATGCCAGTATCGTCACCATCGGCCGCACTCGCTTCCCCCCCGAGAGCGTCACGTGGCGAACTTCCGACCTGAGCGTCTCGGGGTCGACGCCGTCGACGACCTCGAGGAGACGCTCCTCGATCAGCGCCCGGCGGCGCTCGAGAAGTTCCATTGCCAGCGCTTTGGACGGGGGAAAAAAGTACGTGACGGTTGTGGCCGAAGCTGTTCGGTTTCTCGAGACTGTTCGCACGAATTGGCAAACGGCCGGACAGTGAAAATAGCGCTCGTTTATCGCTATACCGTGGTTCTCGCTTTGGTCAAACCACGCGGCTCACGGGCGTTCGCCCGTTCGCTATACCGTGATTCTCGCTTTGGTCAAACCACGCGGCTCACGGGCGTTCGCCCGTTCGCTATATCGTGGTTCTCGCTTCGCTCGAACCACGCAACTCGCGGGTCGTTCCTCCCCGCTCGCTATATCGTGGTTCTCGCTTCGCTCGAACCACGCTCCTACTGAAACTCCTCGGTCAACGCCGGCACGACGTCGAAGAGGTCGTCGTAGATCGCGTAGTCTGCAATGTCCATGATCGGCGCGTTCTCGTCGGTGTTGATCGCGACGATCGTGTCCGAGCCTTTCATCCCGGCGACGTGCTGAACAGCGCCGGAGATACCGATAGCGATGTAGACGTCGGGCGTGACGACCTTGCCGGATTGGCCGACCTGACGATTCTTCGGGAGCCAGCCGTTGTCGACGATCGGGCGCGACGATGACAGCGTCGCGTCGAGCGCGTCCGCGAGGTCGCGGATGATGTCGAGGTTCTCCTCCTCTTCGATCCCGCGGCCGACTGAGACCAGCACGTCGGCCTCGCTGATGTCGACGTCGCCGCCGCCGACCTCCTCGAAGCCGTTGACGCTCGAGCCGACCGCGTCCTCGTCGATATCGGCGTCGAAGGCTTCGATCGAAGCGTCGCCGGTACCCTCTGCGGTGGGCCACTCGGCGCTTCGGATGGTGGCGACGGCCGGACCGGAATCGACCTCGACGGTCGTTTCGACCTTTCCGCCGTACATTTCGCGGTTGGCAACGAGCGTTTCGCCGTCTGATTCGAGTCCGACCGTGTCGGTGACGATGGGGAGGTCGAGTTCGTTCGCGACGGCGGGTGCGTAGTCGAGTCCGTTGACGCTGTTGGGTGCGAGGACGAACTGTGGGCCGCACTCGTCGTAGAGCTGGCTGATTGCCTGCGTGTAGACGTCGTGGTTGAACTCCTCGCCGTGGTCGACGGTGTGGATGACGTCGACGCCATCGCGGTTTGCCTTCTCGGCGAACTCGTCGACGGTGCCACTAATGATCACGAGGTGGAGTTCGCCGCCGGTCTGGTCGGCGAGTTCCCGTCCGGCAGTGATGATCTCGTAGCTGACGTCTCGCAGTTCGCCGCGTCGGTGGTCGGCGACGGCCAGGATATCGCTCATGGCGCCACCCCCTTCTCGCGGAGGAGATCAGCGAGCTGTCCGGCAGTGTTGTCTGCACCGCCTTCGAAGACGGTGACGTCGCTCTCGGTTTCCGGTTCGAACATTCCGGTGAGCGTCAGGTCGCCCTCGACGACGCCTTCGTCGACGCCGAGGTCGGCGAGACTCTGTACGTCGAGTTCCTTTCGCTGGGCCTGTCGGATGCCCCGAAGGCTCGCGTACCGGGGCTCGTTGATCCCGGTCTGGATCGTCAGGACCGCTGGCAGTTCGATATTCGTCAGCTCCTCGACGCCACCCTCGAGTTCGCGTCGAACCGAGGCGGTGCCGTCCTCGAAGTCGTGCTCGAGGTCGTTGACGACGGCTCCCCACTGGAGGCCGAGGTCCGCGGCCAGAGAAACGCCCGTGGCACCGAAGCTGTCGTCGCCGGACTGAACGCCCGACAGAACGAGGTCCGGGTCTTCTTCTTCGACGACGGCTCGGAGGATATCCGTTTTCGCACCGACGTCGAGCAGGTCGACGCCCTCGAGGGAGTCGTCCCAGACGCGGATGGCGCGGTCGGCACCCTTCGCGAGCGCCTGGCGGATGGTCTGTTCGCAGTCCTCGGGGCCGATCGTGACCGTGACGACCTCGTCGGCGACGCCGTCCTCTTGAAGCTGGACGGCCTCTTCGATGGCGTAGTCGTCCCATTCGTTGAGATCGGCACCGAGGTACTGGTCGGCGATCGCAGTACCGTCGATGTCGAACTCGTCTTCGACGGTCGCGACTTCCTTGACCGTAACGAGAATCTTCATCATTGTTTCGTGCGTTGCCATCCCCGTAAACGTTTTCGAAACCCTGTTTCATACACAAGCAGTTGACTCGATATCTTTTCGAGGGGGCGAGGACGTTCGTTGGACTGGTCGGCGACAATCGTAACGGCTCCCCGTTTCGGCGGCTCGGTTCGAGTCATTCGCCGGAAAAACCGGGAGTTCGCTATCGAGAGCAAACGTCGTTTCCAAGACGCAAGCGGTTTAACGCCGCCGCTGATAGGGAATCATATGGCAGACTGTCCACTTGCCGACGACTGTCCGAGCTTTTCGGAGCGGATCTCGGGTATGGGGTGTCAACACTACGGTGACCGTGGTGGAAAGGAGTGGTGTCAACACTACAACCAGCCGATCGACGATCTGAAGAGCCAACCGATCAAGCGCGGGGAAGAGGTCGTCGTCGACATCGTCGATATGCACGAAAGTGGTGCCGGAGTTGGGCGAACCGAAGACGGCTTTATCGTGATGGTCGACGGCGTGCTCCCCGAAGCTCGTTCTCGGGTCGAAATTCAGCGCGTCCACAGCAGCCACGCTCGAGCCGAAGAGATCGAACGGCTTCCGATGGACTCGGACGAGGACGGCGAGTCGGACGGGAGCGACGGCGAACGCGCCGATGGCGCTGACAGCGAGACGACTGACGACAACCGAAGTGGGCAGCCGGACCGTGAGCGACTCGGAAGTCGCGACAACTTCTGGGGATCGTAACGCTCTCGCAGCGACAGCCGTTTACCGTGGACAGTTGCTTCCATGGAGTCGGTATCGGAGATCGATTGGACAGTTCTGGATGTTCGTCTGGCAGTTTTTATGAAGGTGCTGACAGCCACCGTTCGTTCTCGAGTCGTTCGGGCATTGTTTAGATGAGGCGGTTCTAGTAGTATGCGTAGCCGCCGAAACGTTCATGCTCGTTTCACTCGCCCACGCTCCCCAAATACGGTTCGGCCACCCGATTCGATCGTAGACGCTTTGAGCCCGCCGACACGTAGTAGACCATATGAACACGCTCACGAACCTGCTCGGGAGGCCATCGTCGTGATCGACGACATCGAGGAGCTGCTTGAGGATATCGGGTTCGAGTCCGAGACGAGCATTCTGACCCACCGACAGGCACAGGTCCTCGCCTTGCGGGAGCGAGACGTTTCTCAGGCCGACATTGCTGATGCCCTGGGAACCTCGCGGGCGAACGTCTCCTCGATCGAGTCGAGCGCTCGAGAGAACCTGAACAAGGCCCGCGAGACCGTCGCCTTCGCAGAGGCGCTTCGAGCGCCGGTGCGGGTTCGGGTTCCGTCCGGAACGGACCTGTACGACGTGCCGCAGCTGGTCTACGACGCGTGCGACGAAAACGGCGTCAAGGTCGATCACACCGCCCCCGATCTGATGAAGGTTGTCAGCGATGCGGCCGGACCGGCGGTGAAAGGTCGGAAGATTTCCACCCCGCTCATCGTCGGTGTGACCTCGAACGGGCTCGTTCGGGTTCGACATCGGGAATAATCTGTTCGCTACCCTTTTGGGCTGCGCCCCTTCGATTGCGCTCGGTCGGCTTCCCTGAAGCCTTTGTCCTCCCACCTCGTTTGCCCCCGCATGGATCTGGACGTAGACGGTAACGCGGCACTGGTAACGGCATCCTCGAGCGGTCTCGGGCTCGCGAGCGCGACGGCACTGGCCGAAGCGGGAGCGAACGTCGCTATCTGCGGCCGCACCGAGGAGAAACTCGAGAGCGCCAAAAAGTCGATCGAGGACGCCCGCGAGTCCGCAGATGGAGCGTCCGGAGACGTCCTCGCGGTGCAGGCCGATCTCACGGTACCCGAAGACATCGCCGATCTGGTTGAGGAGACCGTCGACGCGTTCGGCGGGCTCGACCACCTGGTAACCTCTTCTGGCGGCCCGCCGAGCACGACGTTCCTCGAGACCGAACAGAGAGAGTGGTATCAGGCCTACGACCTGCTCGTGATGAGCGTCGTCTGGACGATCGAGGAGGCACACCCGCACCTGCTCGAGTCCGAATACGGCACGATCACCTCGATCACGTCGCGGACGGTCCAGGAGGTCGCGGACGGGCTCCTCCTCTCGAACGCGGTTCGCCGGGGCGTCATCGGACTCATCAAAACTGTTTCTCGAGAGTTCGCACCCGAAATCAGGGCCAACGCCGTGCTTCCGGGGACCATAGAGACGCCCCGAATCGAGGAGCTGATCGAAACCGGAATCGAGCGAGGAACCTACGAGGACTACGAGGCGGGACTCGCCGATCTCTCCGATGAAATCCCGATGGACCGAATCGGTCAACCCGAGGAACTCGGCGAGACCGTCGCGTATCTCTCGAGTCCGCGTGCAAGTTACGTCAACGGAGCTGAGATCCCGATCGACGGCGGCTTGCTCCGGAGTTAGGGTGTTTTCGAGACCTCGATAGCCCCACGAAACGCGACCGCGACGGTCCCGCACGTTTTTCCCCTCCGCCCGCGCGTTTTCGAGTATGAAAGGTGCCGACCACGAGCGAACCGAAGCGGGGTTCAAGGTACGCACGCCCGTTGACGAGGCGCGCACCGTTTTGAAAGACGCTCTCGAGTTCGACGAGCGCGAACCCGATACCGAAGCGCTCCCCATTGAACAGGCCAGCGGACGCGTAATCGCCCAATCGGTGACGGCGTCGCGAAACGTCCCGCACTACCAGCGCGCGGCGATGGACGGCTACGCGGTCCGCGCGGCGGACACGTTCGGAGCCAGCGACCGGTCTCCCGCCGTTCTCCGGATCGCCGACGACGAGTCTGTCACCCCCGAGACCGCCGTCCGAGTCCACACCGGGAGTTCGATCCCGGAGGGGAGCGACGCCGTCGTGATGATCGAACACGTCGAAGAGTTCGACTCCTCGAGCGAACTCGAGGTCGCCGACGCGGTCGCCGAAGGGGAAAACGTCGCGCCGGTGGGCGAAGACGTCGAATCGGGACAGGTGCTCTACGAACCGGGACACCGCCTCAGGCCGTCGGATCTGGGCCTGCTCAAATCCGTCGGACTCGCGCGCGTCCTGGTCGCCAAGGAACCTCGAGTGGGCGTCATCCCAACGGGCGAGGAACTCGTCCAGCACGATCCCGACCCCGGAGAGGTCATCGAAACCAACGGTCTTACTGTCTCGAGGTTGGTCGAAGACTGGGGCGGACGAGCGACCTATCGAAACATCGTGACCGACGATCACGACGCGCTCCGGGCCGCCATCGAACGGGATCTGACCAAAGACGTCGTCGTCACGTCCGGCGGCTCGTCGGTCGGCGAACGCGACCTGATCCCGGAGGTCATCGACGACATCGGTGAGGTCATCGTCCACGGCGTCGGGCTCAAACCCGGCCACCCGGTCTGTCTCGGCGTCGTCGAAGAGACCCCCGTTCTCGCCCTGCCGGGCTATCCTGTCGCCTGTATCGTCAACGCCGTCCAGTTCCTGCGTCCGGTGATGCGCTGGCTCGAGGGCACCGAACCCGAACCCCACCCGACGACGATGGCCCGACTCGATCGCAAGATTCCCAGCGAACCCGCGACGCGGACCTTCGCGCGGGTCACACTCGAGGAACGCGACGCGGACGACGCGGCGGATACCGCTTCCAAGAACGAACCGGATTTCGACGCAGTGCCGACGAGAGCCAGCGGCTCGGGCGTGCTCTCGAGCGTCTCGCTCGCGGACGGATGGGTCGTCGTCGACGACGACCGCGAGGGGATTCCGGCGGGCGAAACCGTCGCGGTACAGCGCTGGGAGTAACCCACGCGAGCCGTCTCGCGCTCGAACGACACGACGTTTGGAAGGCCGCCGTCTGCCTGCGCGCGATAACTGTCTGCAGCCCTCTCTGATACGGTCGGTTGGGGGAATAGCGTCAGAAACCTCCCGAGCGACGGTTCTCGAGGATTGTCTGTGTACTCTGCTACACACAAAACTTATTTCAGAGTCGGACACAGAAACGATCAGATTCCACGAATGATCGAGCCGTTGAACGGAGTAGCCTGCACACAATCGACGTGGAGCCACTCGGCCGCGTCTACCGGGAGCGCCTAACATGGGCGTCGCGTCGAAGTTGGGACAGATCGGGCCGAATACTGAACGGTACCAGCGATTTCTCACCCACCTCGAGCCGGTTCGCCGGCGGATTCGATCTCGGTTCTCGATCGATACGCGCGCACTCGCCGCCCTTCGAATTTCGCTCGGGCTCATTCTTCTGGGCGACCTGCTCTACCGTGCCGGAAACATAGAGCGGTTTTACACCGACGACGGGGCCTATCCCCTCGCGGCCTACGAGGGGACCTACGGGCAGGTCATCGACTTTTCGCTTCATGCGATGTCGGGGGAGCTGTGGGTGCAACAGCTGCTGTTCGGTATCGCAGGGGTGTTCGCCATCGCGTTCGTGCTCGGCTATCGGACGAGGCTGGTCGGCGTCGTCTCGTTGCTTCTCTTGCTCTCGTTGCAGGCGCGAAACCCGACGATTCTCAACGGCGCGGACCGACTGCTCCGGGTCATGTTGCTGGTCGCGCTCCTGACGCCGCTGGGTGAGCGGTGGTCGATCGACGCGCTTCGTCGCGGTTCGGCCCGGTCGACCGCCCTTAGCTTCGGAACCGCCGCGCTCCTCATCCAGCCGCTGATGGTGCTCTCGCAGAACGCGGTGCTCAAGTACGAAGGGGACACCTGGTACGAGGGCGAAGCGGTCCAGATCGCGCTCTCGAACGACGTGATGACCGTATTTCTGGGCAACTACCTCGTCTCGTATCCCGGACTCCTCGAGGTACTCAACTGGATTTGGGTCGGTTTGCTCGCCGGGTCCGTCGTTTTCCTTCTCCTGACCGACGGGCGGCTCCGGGCGTTTTTCGCGCTCGTCTATATGGGTGCGTTCACGGGGATGGTGACTACGATGTCGGTCGGGCTGTTCCCGTTTGTCCTGTCGGCAACCATGCTCCCGTTTCTCACGGCCCCGTTCTGGGAGACCCTCTCCCGTCTGGCACCTGCCGCGCTGACGGACCGGCGACCGTCCGCGTCACAGCTCGGGCCGCTCGGCCGACCGCCCGTCGAGCGCCGCGTTCTCGACGCGCTCGACCGGCGTGGGTACGAGTCCAAAACGTCGTTCGTCCGCGCGTACAGCGGCGCGTTGCTGACCGTCCTCGGCGTTATCGTTCTCGCGTCGATACTGCTGTACGGGACGACCTACGTGACGGGACACGACGTGCCGGACGAACTCGACTCGAGTTACCTCAACGAACAACACTGGGGATTGTACTCGCCGAATCCGTCGGAAGCCTACAGCTGGTACAGCGTCGAAGCGGAACTCGAGTCCGGCTCGCAGGTCGACGCGTTCGGGGGTGGAAACGTCACCGCCGATCGCCCGCCGGACGCTTCGCAGGAGTACGATACCTTCCGCGATCGGAAGTTCATGGAATCAGTTCGCGACTCCGGACAGGGTGATTCGAACGGCGTGATCTCCCGAAGTTATGCCGAGTGGGCGTGCGAAGAGGCCAACGCGAATCACGACGAGTCGGTCGAAGCGGTGACGGTGTACCGGTTCTATCAGCCCAGTCCGATCGACGGCGAGTACGAGGATACGGGGCAACTCACCGTCATCGAGAGGGAGTGTTAGTCGGGTTCCACGACCGGTTGGCTCGAAAATCCGTTGGTCCGATCGGTCACTGCTCGAGCGCTAATCGAACCGCGTCCGCGAGCGTGCTCACTCGAGTGATGTGTTCGTAGGTTTCCTCTCGGACGCCGTTTGTCACGTATGAGAAGGCGACGTTTCGCTCCGGGTCGGCCCAGCCGACGCTACTGCCAAGCCCCGCGTGGCCGAACACGCGCGACGGCGTGAGCGACCCGAACGGATCCGCACTGGTTCCGCCCTTCCAGACGCCGAGGCCGTACCGCGATGGCCGGTGAAGCGTGCCGTCCTCGTCCGTCGCGGCCCAGAGTGTCGTCATCGCCTCGACGCTGTCTGGCTCGAGGACGCGTGTTCCGTCGAGTTCGCCGCCGTTCGCGAGGCAGGCGTAGAAACGAGCCATGTCCCGAGCCGTGCCGATCCCGTTCGCGGCGGGGATCACGGATCGATGGATCGCCTCGTCGTTGAACGACTCCGCGACTTCGGCGTGGTTGCCCAGTCCTTCCTCGAGTTCGCGACAGCTATCGAACGGCGCGAATCCGGTGAGCGTCGCGACTGGATCGTCCTCGTCGTCCCGGAGCCCGATCCCGGTGTCGTCCATCTCGAGCGGTTCGAAGACCCGATCGGCAGCGACGGCCTCGATCGGCCGACCAGAGACTCTCCTGACGAGTTCGCCGACGAGCCAGCCGAAGGTTAGCGAGTGGTAAGCCGGCTGTGTTCCGGGAGTGAAGATCGGTTCCATCTCCTCGAGCATTTCGATGACGGCGTCCCAGTCGCCCCAGAGGTCGGGACGCTGATCGATTTCGCCGTAGGGGAGCCCCGCCGTATGGCTGAGGATCTGCCGGACGGTTATCGTCGCCTTCGCCGAACCCTCCTCGGCGAACGACGGCCAGTGATCGACGACGGGGTCGTCGTACTCGAGTTCGCCGTCGTCGACGAGGGCGTGCAACGCCGTCGCCGCGTACGGTTTCGTACACGAGAACAGGACGTGGCGCGTTTCCGGCGTCGTCGGCTCGACGTCTACGTCGCAGGCGTCGTCCTTGTTCAGTCCCATCACTCCGCCTGCGAGGTCGATCTCGAGTCGGCCGTCGACGTACACCGCACACTGTGCGCCGTGGTGAAGGCCGACCTCGAGCTGTCTGTCGAAGAGTTCCCCGATCCGCTGTCGATCCCCCTCGCTCAATCGAGACATATCATCGACTCAACTGGCAATTTCATAACTATTCCTATCCAAGATATCCGGTACCGACTCGCCTATGCACACTGACGCCTCACTTCTGTCCGCTCCGACCGCCGAATCGACGTATCGCGACGTAAACGGCGTTCGACTACACGTCGTCGCCGCAGGCGACGAATCCGATCCACTGGTCGTCTTGCTCCACGGCTTCCCCGAGTTCTTCTACAGCTGGCGCGAGCAGATCGAGCCGCTGGTCGAGGCGGGGTATCGCGTGCTCGTTCCGGACCAGCGCGGCTACAACCTGAGCGAGAAACCCGACGGGGTCCGGGCGTACAGAAAGAGCGAACTCGCCCGCGACGTCGTGGAACTGATCCACAGCGAGGGCCGCGACTCGGCCCACGTCGTCGGCCACGACTGGGGCGCGTCGGTCGCCTGGGAACTCGCGCTTCGCTACCCGTCAACCGTGGATCGCCTCGGGATCGTCAACGTTCCCCATCCGTCCGTCCTCCGGCATCACATCCTGCGAAACCCCTCCCAGCTACGGAAGAGTTGGTACGTCTTTTACTTCCAGCTCCCGCGGATTCCCGAGTGGTCCAGTAGCCGGAACAACTTCGAATACTTCGTGCGAGCGTTGCGCTCGAACGCGTCGCCGGGAACGTTCACCGACGAAGATCTCGAGCGCTATCGCGCCGCGTGGAGCCAACCGGGCGCGCTGACGGCGACGATCAACTGGTACCGCGCCGCGGTCCGTCACGCCGCCTCGCCGCCTCGCGAGATCGTCTCCGCTCCGACGCTTATCGTGTGGGGAGAACAGGACTTCGCACTCGAGCCCGAGATGGCTCCCGAGAGCATCGCCTACTGCGACGACGGCCGTCTCGAGCGGTTCCCCGATATCGGCCACTGGGTTCCTCACGAGGAGCCGGAGGCGGTGACGGCGTTGCTCCTCGAGCATTTTGACCGGTGAGTGAGATACTCCAGACAGGAGCTGCAATCGACCGACGTTTTTAGCCCCCGAGACCAAACACCCGCTATGGACCGCAAGGAATTTCGCGACCTCGCGTCGCCAGCAGCGGCGCGCGAGGCCATCGATTCGCTATCGCTCGAGGGCGGCGTCGAACGGGTACCGCTCGAGGAGGCTCGCGGCCGCGTGCTCCTCGCACGGATCGACGCCGAACTCGACGTTCCAGGCTTCGATCGGTCGAACATGGACGGCTACGCGCTTCGGGCGAGGGACACGTTCGGCGCGGATGAGGCCGATCCGGCACGTCTGGATCTCGTCGGGACGGTACACGCGGGCGAGGAACCCGACGTGACGGTCGGTGAGGGCGAAGCCGTCGAAATCTCGACCGGTGCGGTGATGCCCGAGGGTGCCGACACGATGGTTCCCGTCGAGCGGACGGACGAGGCGGGTGCGGGGGTTGGCGGCGACGACGGCGATACTGCGGATACCGCTTCCGAGGTACTCGTCCGAACGAGCGTCGCACCCGGCGATAACGTGATGTTCGCCGGCGCGGACGTCGCCGCGGGCGAACGGGCGCTCGGGCCCAGAACGCGACTGACGCCGCGGGATATCGGCCTCCTCTCCGCGCTCGGTCGCGAGGAAGTCCCGGTTCGGGCGAAGCCTCGAGTCGGCATCGTCTCGACCGGCGACGAACTCGTCAGGCCGGGCGAAAGCGTCGAGAGCGCTCGTGGAGAGATCTACGACGTGAACAGCTACACCGTCGCCGCGGGTGTCGAAGACGCCGGTGGGGAACCCGTTCTCTACCCCCACGCCGGCGACGACCAAAAGGAGATGGAGCGCGTGCTTCGCGAGGCCGCTGCCGAGTGCGACCTCGTCCTCTCCTCCGGCTCGACGAGCGCGAGCGCCGTCGACGTCATCTACCGCGTCATCGAAGAACAGGGCGAACTTCTCTTGCACGGCGTCGGCGTCAAACCCGGCAAACCGATGCTCGTGGGCCGACTCGCGGACGCCGGACCGCGCTCTGGCGACTCGGAAGGTGGGTCGAACCCGTCCGAAGGTGAATCGGCCTACGTCGGCCTCCCCGGTTATCCCGTCTCCGCGATGATGGTCTTTCGAACGTTCGTCGCGCCGGCGATCCGGGAGGCAGCGGGCGTTCCGGAGCCCGCGAGCGCAACCGTCTCGGGAGCCATGGCAACGGAAGAGCGCTCCGAACAGGGTCGACTCCGACTCATGCCCGTCGGCGTCACGACCAACGGTGACGGCGAGCGCCTCGTCTATCCAGTCGACAAGGGAAGCGGCGCGACGACGAGCCTCTCCGAAGCCGACGGCGTCGTCGAGGTCCCGGCGGACATGGATTACCTCGAGGCCGGCGAATCCGTCACGGTCCAGCTCTTTTCGCCGGACGTTCAACCGCCGACGCTGTTGGGCGTCGGCGAAGACGACCCGTCGCTCAATCGCCTGCTCGACGACCTCGAGAATCCCCGATATCTCCCAGTCGGGACGCGACCGGGCCTCAGGCGGCTTCGAAACGGCGTTCCGGATTTCGCCGTCGTCGCCGGACCGCTTGAGCGAGACGTCGACGCGTCCGAACTCGGCCGCTGGACTCGCGAGTGGGGCCTGATCGTCGAACCGGGCAATCCGCGAGAGATCGAGGGACTGGCGGATCTCGTCGATCGCGATCTCAGTTTCGTCAATCGGACGACTGACTCGGGGCTTCGGACGAGTCTCGAGCGCGCGATCGACGACCTCGCCGACGAACGCGACGCGTCGCGAGGCGAACTCACCGAGGCGATCGACGGATTCGATCTCGGACTCCGAGCACACGAGAGTCCGGCTCGACGCGTCATCGCCGGTTCGGCGGACGCCGCCGTCGGCCTTCGCGAGACGGCCGAGCACCTCGATCTCGAGTTCGTCTCCCTCGGCGACCAACCCGTTCGCGTGCTGGGCGATCCGGATCGGCTCGAAAAACCCGGCGTCCGCGCACTCGTCGAGCGCCTCGAGGAGTGAAGTTGATTTGAACTGCTTGATTACGGATTCGACAGCTGTCGAACGACACCTCTCGTCTGAACAGTCCGCGTTCGCTGTCGTTCACGGCATCGTTGGAAACCACTCGGGAAGACTGTCAGTCAGTTCGGAATAGGAGTTTTACCGCTCTCTGCTGTACCAGTAGTGATGTCGACGATTGCCGAGTTCCGTTTCCCAGCGACGGAGACGATGCTCGCAACCACGTTCGAACGAGTCCCCGACGTTCGCTTCGAACTCGAGTCATCCGTCTCGCAGAATCGTCCCTGTTTGTGGGTTATCGGGGCCGATCCCGAGAATATCGAAGCGTCGTTCGACACCGATCCGGCGGTCGAACGGTTCGAGCACCTCGTCGCGGCGGGGGACCGACTCCTCTACGACGTCACCTTCGCCGGGACGACACCTATCCTCTCCGACGAGTTCCTCGAGGCGAGTTGCTCGCTACTGGCAGTCTGGGGGGTCGACGGGTGGTGGCAAGCCAGGGTCCGCGTGCAGGATCGGGACGAGCTCTGGACGATCAGGGATCGACTCCTCGAGGAGGACGTTTCCGCCGATTTGCGCCGGGTATCCGACGTCACCTCCGAAACGACCCGGGACACGCGACTCACGCCCGAACAACAGGAGGCGCTCGAGGCCGCACTCGAGGAGGGCTACTTCGAGATCCCTCGCCAGATCTCAATGGAAGAACTCGCCGCGACGCTGGATATCTCTCATCAGGCGCTCTCCGAACGACTGCGGCGAGCCTACGAGACGCTGGTCAACGAGGAGCTTCAGCCCGCGGGCGAACCCCCGACCTCGAACCAGTAACCGGGGGGATTCGACGGCGGATCCCGACCACGAACACCGCTTGAGTGATCAAAACAGTTCGTCGAACGACTGGACTCGGTAATCGCCCAGCACGCACCGCCCGCGCCGATCGTGACCGACGCGCTCGACGTGGATGGCGTCGAGGCCGGCGTTCCAGGCCGCGCCCACGTCGTTCGCTCCGTCGCCCGCGAGAACGCCCGCATGTCCGTTTTTCGCGACGCCGAGATCGTTCATCACCCGCTCGACCGGCGTCGGGTCCGGCTTCCATCCCGTCTGTTCTGTACAACAGAGCGTCGTATCGAACCAGTCCGCGATCCCCACGTGCTCAAGGACCGGTTCGGCGAGAAACTCCTGACAGTGCGTGACCAGTCCCACCGGCTCCTCGAGTTCGGCGACGAACTCGGCATCCTCGTGGAGGTAAGTTTGTTCGGCTCGGACGAGCGGATCTTCCTCGGCGTGGAACGCCTTCCAGAACGCCGTCGGTTCGATCCCCCACTCCAGCAGCTGTCGATCGCGCGAGCCGGTGAGCCCGCTCCAGATAATGTCCGCCTCTTTGTCCGAAAACTCGCGGCCGATGCTATCGCCGACGCGATCGAAAACGTCGCGGGTGTAAGACCACTCCACGTCGACCAGCGTCCCATCGAGATCGAGGAGCCAGAAATCGTATTCGGAGACCATCTGGACGGTGTCTTACGAGACTCTCGAGTAAGAGTTTGTCGCCCGCACGGACTGGTCGGGAAACTCACGTGACCGTTCGATAGCAGTGAACTAGTGTACCCGCATCTCGCGCGGCTACGAACCGTTTCCTACGACGCGGATGCTCGAGCCGAGGTACTTCGAAAGGACTTCCGAGACGTTCTCGGCGTTGAACGCTTCGAGATCGGTCGCGATTTCCTCTTTTAGCGCCTCGAAGTACGCCTCGTCGGTCTGCAGTTCGCGAAAGTCGACCTCCTCGACGTCGACCGGTTGCTCGAGCCACTCCTCGGCGAGTTGGCGTCCGTACTGCTGGTCCGACAGTTCGCCGCGCCAGAGCGTGTCTCGAAAAAAGCGCCAGCCGTCGGTTCCCGGTTCGGGTGCCTCAAGCGAAAGCACGGTCTCGACCGTCGCCGGCTCGAGGGAAACGTCGGGCCGGTCGGGCTCGAGGCGGAGTCGAACGCGGAAGACGTAGCGGGCGTTCATCTGTGGATTCTCGGTCCGAATTGCAGTGGCCGTCTCCTCGACCAACTCACGCCGATTGCTCGGATTCGATCAGCTCGGCCATCTCGATGTCCGCGTCCGTGATTCCGCCCTCCTCGTGGCTCGTCAGCCGCACCTCGAGCTCTTCGTACCTGATGATGATCTCGGGGTGGTGAAACTGCGACTCGGCGATTTCGCCGACCATCTGGGCGGCGTTGACGCCGTCGAGGTAGTCGTCGAACTCGTAGACGCGGACGATTTCGTCGCCCTCGCGATCCCACTCCTCGGGAAGTTCCTCGTTGATTTCGTCGTCGGACAAGAGATCTGCCATATTGGTCGAACGGAACGCAGTAAAATAATGATTGTGCCAACCCGGCGACCGGCAGAGAAACCGCTTAGTCGTCGTCCGTTGCACCGATCGCTTTGGGGGATGCGTTCCCGAACAGCGAATCCGGTGTCTCACCGCGTTCTCGCTCGTCCGATCCAAAGTCCGGATCGAACAGCTCTAATGCGGTGTTGATCGTGCGCCAGTCGTCCTCCTCGGCGGCTGCTCGTAGGCTCTTGGTCGGCGGCGCGAGCAGTTGACTCACCAGCGAGTCGGCCATCGACTCGACGACTTCGCGCTGATCGTCGCTCAACCCCTCTCCGCGGTCGTCCTCGAGCCTCGAGATGGCCGTCTCGAGTTCGCGGGCCTTGATCCGCTCTGCGGACTCGTACATCGTCCCGATGACGTCGTCCGCCCGCGCTCGCTTGTACTGACTCCGAAGGTGGTCGAACTCTCGCTCGATCATCGCTTCGACCTTCGAGGCGGCCTCGGCGCGCTGGCCGCGGGTTCGTTCGGTAACGGTCTCGAGGTCGTCGAGATCGAAGACCGTCACCGACTCGAGTGCGCCCGCGTTCGGGCGGACGTCGCGTGGCTGTCCGAGGTCGACGACGATCTGCTCTCGATCACCGAGATGCCGTTGCTCGAGTAGTGGATCGTCGCTACTGGTTGCGGTGACGATGACGGTCGCCTGTTCGGTGACCGTCTCGAGCGAATGGAGGGGGACGGCACGTCCGTCGATGTCGAACTCCTCGACCAGATGCTCTGCGTGGGAAACGGTTCGGTTCGCGACGACGAGCTCCTCGATGCCGGTTTCTGCGAGACTTCGGGCGGCGAGTTGCCCCATCTCGCCGGCACCGATGACGAGCCCCGTCGTTCCCTCCAGCGACCGTTCTCTGGTCGCGAGTCTGGCCGCCGCCGACCCCATCGAGACGACGCCTTCGTTGATCTTCGTCTCCGTCCTTGCGCGTTCGCCGACGTGGATCGCCTTCGTGACGGCCATCTCGAGCAGGGGACCGATGCCGCCGGCGGTCCGGGCGTCCTCGTAGGCCGTTCGAACCTGTCCGATGATCTGATCCTCGCCGAGGACGACCGACTCGAGCCCCGTCGCGACTCGAAGCAGGTGTTTGAGACTGTCCTCGTGGTCCGTTCTGACGAGTGCGTCCTCGTCGGTCTCGTTGAAGAATTCCTCGAGTACCGCCTGGCCGACCGCGCTGTCTCCCGTGACGACGTAGGCCTCGACGCGGTTACACGTCGAGAGGACGATCGCCTCTTCGACCTCCGGTATCGAGAGAAACTCGGCGACACTGGAGCGTTGGCTCTCGGGACTTGCCGTTGCGAGATCGTCAACGGTCCCGCTTTCGTGGGTTACTCGCGCGCCGGTGACGACACCTGCTGGCATCATCACGGCTCACCTTCTGTCGCATATTCCTCGTCCAGCACGTCCTCAATCACTTGCCCATAGTTCGAAGTGCCAGTACGTAAAGCTGTCCAAGTGGACGAAGAATTGACGACGTTCGAGACGATGGTTCGTCGTCGGTCGGCTGGAACCTCCCGATCTTTGAGTTCCGTTCGCAACTCGCCGAGGACGGTCGCCATCTCGCTTGCGCCCTCGAGCGTCCCTTCGAGTTCTTGCCGGAGATACTTGCTCAGGACGGGTGCGGTTCCACCCGTCGAAATCGAGACGACGACCTGATCGTCTCGAACCGTCGCGGGGACAACCACGCTTCCGGGTGCTCGCTCGCCGGACCGATCCGCGCGGTTGACGAGGACGCCTCGGTCGCGAGCCGCCTCGACGGCGGCTTCGTTGACCGCCTCGTCATCGGTCGCGGCGACGACCAGCGCCGGATCGACTCGCTTGATCCACTCCTCGACCGCTTCGGGTTCCGGTGCGGCGCGGACCAGTTCGACGCTTCCCACGGTTTCCGCATCGCTGAGGTTCGCTGTTTCGTCGTCGCCCTCTTCGTCCGAGCTACCGAACGATTCGTCGACGAATTCGGGACTCACGACGGTAACGTCTGCTTCTCTGGCGAACCGGCGTGATTTGCGCGCTCCGACGGGTCCACCGCCGAAGACGAGCACGGGAGCGTTCGTAAAGTCGTGTAGCAGTGGAATCATCGATATGTGAGTTGAAACTGTCTTCGCGCCTTCCCTACTGAGTCGTCGTGTTCGCGTCGGCGCGTTCGGCCAACCGAATGCCGGTCTTCTTGAGGATCTCCGTCGAGAACAGGGAATCCCAGTCGTCTTCCTCGACCGCCCAGTGTTCGTTCATCGTCTCCCTGACCTGTTCGATCCGTCGCTGGCTCTCCGCTTCGCTTCGACCGTGGGTCATCGCGAAGAAGTTGTACGGCCAGACGTCGTCGTGGCGCGGCCGTTCGTAACAGTGAGTGACGAACGACAGGCCGGCGACTTCGGGACCGACGGTCGAAACGAGATCGTCGGGAACGTCCCAGACAGTCATCCCGTTTTCCGTGTAACCCAGTTTGTAGTGGTTCGGAACCACGCCGATTCGGCGTATCTTCCCCTCGAGATCGAACCGTTTGACGGTCTCGAGGACCCAGCCCGTCTCCTGACCGATGGTTTCGGCCACATCCGCGTAGGGCGTCTCCGTAAGCGGCAGGCCGTCTTGCACCTCGAGGAGCAGATCCCGTTCGTCCGGCGAGAGCGTGTCCCGGTCGGCTGGCGTAACGTCCGGGCCGAGATCGGAACAGTCGACGCCGGCGGATGCGGTGTTTGCGGCTGTCTCGCCCGAGCCGTCTGCACTCGAGCCGAACGGCCCGTCGACGTAGAACTTCGCTTCGACGCGGAACTCCTGTTGTTTCGGGAGGTTGTAGGTCTCCTGCTCGGTTTCGGCTTCGATTTCGGAGAGCACCTCCTCCACACGGTCCTCGTCAGCGACGCTGACGACGAACCACACGTTGAGATGCGGATGCTCGCGTCGGTAGTTGTGGGCGACTTCGCGGTGATCGTTGACGGCCTCGACGACCTCTTCGAACCGATCTTCTGGGGCGTGCATGGCGACCAGCGTCGCCGCGCCGCCAATCTCTTGGGCGTTGACCAACGGTCCGAACCGCGAGAGCACGCCGCGCTCGTCGAGATCCGCGATCGTCTCGAGAAGTTCGCCCGCGGTGATATCGACGCCTCGTTCACCCATCGCGCTCGCGGCCGGTTCGAACGGTCGTTCCATGACCGGAAACCCGCCCTGAAAGGCGTTGACGACCGCTCGCTCGCGTTCCGACAGATCGACGCCCGAAGCCGCGTTCATACTGGTTCGTCAGGAGTCGCGTCACATAAGCGAATCGGGACCGCGTGTTCGGCTACGAGCCACACATGAAAACGGACCGAACGGTCGAAAACGACGAAATCTGGCGTTGAAGTCGAGTCGCTACTGGTGTTTTATGCCCGGTAGCTACTCGCCTTCGACGCCGGTCGCGTCGAAGCCGAGCTCGCGCACGTCCTCGAGGATCGCCTCGTGATCCGCGCTCGCTTCGTAGTAGATGACGATATCGAAGCTCCCGTTTCGGAGGAGTTGCTGGCACTCCCAGACGAACTCCTCGTCCTCGAGGGTCAGTCCCTGATGCTGGTTCGAGGAGAAGTCGGTGTCGTCGTTCCCCGAGTAGACGTAGCAGTCGGTCGGGTCGTGGCCCGCGCGCTCGGCGATGATGTCACCGACGTCGATCGTCGCTTGCATCATCTTTACGTCTTCTTGCCCGTCGTACTCGGTATGGACGACAGTCGCGTTGAGTTCGATGTCGCCGGGCTCGATCAGTGCCTTCGTCCGCTGGTAGAGGTCGTCGTCGATCGCATCTGGCATTGACGGAGACGAGCCTCCGGGGACTCATAGCCGTCACGGTTCAACGATCGGAGACGTCGCAACCGCCCGCCTTATATAATTGTTTCCACACATATCATTGGTTCCAACTACCACACAAGACACATAGTGATCGGACCCGTTACGATAGGTGATGAAGCGGTGGCTTCGCCGACGCGTCGACTGGGCCTACGAGCAGCTTCTTTCTCGAGAAATCTCCGGTGCGCCGACTCACGTCGCCGTTATTCAAGACGGCAATAGACGCTACGCGCGACGCCATGGCGGCGACGCACCCGACGGGCACCGTGCTGGCGCGGAAACGACCGAACAGGTCCTTGAGTGGTGTCAGGATATCGGCGTCGAGGAGCTCACCCTCTATACGTTTTCGACGGAGAACTTCAACCGTCCCGACGAGGAAAACGAGGAGCTGTTCAATCTCCTTTGTGAGAAACTCCACGAGTTCGCCGACGCCGACCGCGTTCACGAAAACGAGGTTTGCATCCGTGTTATCGGCGACGTCGACCGGCTCCCGGGTCGGGTTCGGGAGGCCATCGACTATGCCGAGGATCGGACCCGCGGTTACGACTCGTTTGTTCTCAACATCGCGCTGGCGTATGGCGGCCGTTCGGAACTGCTCTGTGCCGCCCGGAGCGTCGCTCGAGACGTCGACGAAGGAGACCTCGAGCCCGAATCGATCGACGTCGAGACGATCGAATCGCGACTCTACGATAGCTCCGTCAGGGACGTCGACCTGATTATCAGAACCGGCGGCGACGAGCGGACCTCGAACTTCCTGCCGTGGCACGCCAACGGCAACGAAGCCGCGGTTTTCTTCTGTACGCCCTACTGGCCGGAGTTCTCGAAACCCGATTTCCTTCGAGGGATCCGCACCTACGAACACCGCGAGGCTTCCTGGCGTCGCACCCGTGCCCGTCGTGCGCTGGCACTGCTGGGCGCGGTCAGCGAACCCGAACTCTCGGAAGCGAAATCGGTCGTCGACCGCTTCCGAGATTCGCTTCCGACCGGCGAACAGCCCGAGGAGGGAGACGATGAGGATCTCGAGGGCCTCGAGACGGGACGACAGGCAGCGGACTAGCAGAACGTGAATCGAAGCGCACCGATTTGCATCGTCGCGTGTTTGGTTTCGAAGAATACTGTTTTCGGTTCGTCCGGAAGATCGGTTTTTGGTGCGACGATTCGAAACGTTGAATCACCAACACCCGAAATGGTCTGGTAGGATGGATCGCCGACTATTCGCGATCGGACTCGCGGCAATTTTTCTCGGCGTCGCCGGGCTGGGATACCTCCTCGCAACCGGCGTCTTACAGCACCCGAGTGACGCCGCCGATCAGTACGAAACCGCCGACTTCGTCTTGATCGCGGGATCGTTCACGTCGGTAACTATCGGCGTCGTGTTGACGTTTCGCTCGTACGTTGATCTCGACCCTGACTCGAGGTCGAGGAACTGAACGCCTGCTACTGCGTTTCGAACCCACGGGCTCGATAGTAACTCTCGAATCGACGTGTTTCACGAGGATCGACGACGGACGATTCGAGCGCCTACTCCCCGAACCGGCGCGACCGATTGCAAAACTCTCGGACA
This sequence comes from Halostagnicola sp. A-GB9-2, assembly GCF_030068615.1. Taxonomy (GTDB): domain Archaea; phylum Halobacteriota; class Halobacteria; order Halobacteriales; family Natrialbaceae; genus Halostagnicola. The sequence goes on from NZ_JASJOC010000003.1 coordinate 447,292, forward strand.
GCACGAAGGAAGTCCCGTTTTCGGAAATCTCGCCAGTTGACATCAGTAAAGTACAGTTCCGAGTAGACCGACTGCCAGATCATGAAATCCGAGAGCCGTTCGGCTCCGGTCTTGATGACGAGGTCGGGTTCGGAAGGGAAGATTAGGTGTTCTTCAACCGCCTCGTCGTCGATCTCTTCGGGCTCGAGGTCTCCTTCGTCGACGCTGGTCGCGAGGGTCCGAATGGCGCTGGTAAACTCGTGTTTGCCGCCGAGCCCGATCCCGATCTGAATCGGCGCGTCCGCCGGCGTCTCGTCGTCCGGCCCGCGAACTGCGCTTTCGCGGGGTGTCTCGACCGTCTCGAGATCGCTGCGAAGCGTTGGCACTGCCGCCGCGTCGAGGACGCTGACGTAGACCGTCACGCGCTCGGCGTACTCGAACGCCCACCCGAAGAAGTCGGTGAGCGTCTCGTAGGCACCCTCCTCGAGGAGGTCGCGCTCCGTGATGACGAGCGCGACGTGGTCGGGGCCGTCGGCCTCGTAGCGACCGATCCTGTGCGTCAGGTACCGTTCGTACAGTCCCACGGCCGTTGGTTTTTCTGCGAGACCCATACCCGTTTCGGGATCCTTCACGTCTCGACTCGCGCTTGGCCCCCGTTGACGGACGAGACACTGCGTTCGGACCTGTACTTGTATTTTCCGACAAGACCGCGTCAATTCGGGTAGAACTGCGTTCACTCGGAGAGAACGCGTCCGTTCGGATAGAATTCCGTCCGCTCGAAACCATTATGTCATTCGAGCATCCTGTCCCGGTATGGTCCTTTCGTACATCCTCCTCGTGACAGTTGCAATCGGCGGGTACATCGCCTTCCTTTCGTATTACAACCGTGAAAGTGAGACCCTGATCGGGACGGTGTTCCGAGCCGTCGTCGTAGTCGCCGTTTTGCTCGTTTCACTGCCACTCGGGGTCTTTCTCGGTTCGAGTATCGTCTCCGCGTTCACCGAGAGTCTCCTCGCCGGCTCACTTGTTTTCACCGGCTCGCTTGCCCTGTTGACCGTACTCGGTTTCGGGCTCTATCTTGTCGCCGAGGGGGAGTTCCCGACATCCCTTCGGCGACATGTGTCGGCCGAATAGTCCGTACTCGCCCGTTTGCCGGAGCGCAGATACGGATTCTCTGCGGTACCACACCCGAAAACCGTTTCGTGATATTCCTCGGAAAGTCGAAGCACAGCTCCTCTACTAGTTTATTTCACCGTCTGTATCGGTTCGGGAAGCTTAAAGTAAACCCCACAGAAAGGATCGGGTACCGTGACAGCACCCGTCTGGCGAGCTGGCGCATTCGCAGTGCTCTCGACGCTTTCGCTCGTCCTTCCACTCTTCGGGCCGGAATCCGCGCTCCTTCTCGCGTCAGTACTGATTCTGGGCGCGCTCATCGTCACCGACGGCCGGCTCTTCGATCTCCTCGCGTACCCTGACGACTACGAAGATGGCCGCCTCTACGGCGTCATCGCGTTCGTCTTCGGCGCCGGCATTCTCGGCTTCTTTACCACGGCGTTCTCGATGCCCGTTTCCGTGCTTGTGGGAACGATCTTCCTCGTCGGCTACGGGAACCTCGCGGAGCGACTCGCTCGCCGCAGGCTCGATCACGGGGTCCGCTCCGTCGCCGCGTTCTGCGTCGGCGGCGCCGTCGCAGGCGTGGTCGGCCAGATCGCCACGCTTTCGATCATCGATAACTCGCTGGAGTCCGCACTGCCGGCTGTCCTCTTTCTGGCCGCCAGCGGCGCCCTGCTCGCCGCCCTCTTGCGAGACGTCCTCCTGTTGTACGACGACCCGGTTATCATGCTCTCGGTAGGGTTGCTCCTCTGGTTGCTCGCCGAACTCGAGACGACGATCGGACCGGTCGAGATCCTCGCCGCGCTCGCGGTGACGATCGCACTCGGGTACGTTTCGTATGCGCTCGAGACGGCCTCGATCGCAGGAATGCTGACCGGCGTCTTGCTCGGCCTGCTGACGATCGTTCTCGGTGGGTACGGCTGGTTCGTCGTCCTCATTTCCTTCTTTGCGATCGGCGGGCTTTCGACGAAGTTCCGCTACGACGAGAAAGAAACTCGCGGCGTCGCCGAAGAGAACGACGGTGCGCGAGGGAGCGGGAACGTGCTCGGTAACGCCGCCGTGGGACTGGTCGCAGTTCTCGCCTACGCGGCGAGCTCGGCCGGCATGATACCCCGCGAACCCGAATTGTTTCTCTTCGCCTTCGCGGGATCGGTCGCGGCCGCGATGAGCGATACGCTCTCGAGCGAGGTCGGGAGCGTGTTCGATAAACCGTTGTTAATCACGACGCTCGAGCCGGTCGACCCCGGAACCGATGGCGGTCTCACTTGGCAGGGAACTGTGGCCGGGTTCGGTGGTGCGACCATCGTCGCAATACTGTCTTATGCCTTTTTCGCCGAAGTGGGCCTCGCCGGTGCGGCGATCATCGCGACTGCGGGATTCGTCGGCATGATCGTCGACAGTATTCTGGGTGCGACGCTCGAGGGGTCGTCGCTGGGCAATCAAGGCGTGAATTTCCTGGCGACGCTCTCCGGAGCGATCCTCTGTGCGCTGCTCGTATTGTCGTTGGCGATCCTCGGCTGAAAACGAGACTCGATTCCGTTCGAACGGACTGCTTGTCTACGCTTGCTCCGGCGGTTCGTCGGCGATTTCGTCGATCGCGTGGATACGGACTGCGGTCGGTCGCTTCGTGAACTGTCCGAGTGAGCGAGCGACGATTCGATCGACTCCTGCGTCGGTTGCGATATCGAGGAGCCGTTGTCCGAGAATCCCGTCGAGAACGATCGTCGCAGGGTCGTCCTCGAGGCGTTCCAGCGCTTCGTCGGCCTCGCTCGCGGCCTCGTCCTCGAGAATCGTTCCGTCTTCGCCGAGGAACCGAACGCCGTCAGTCCCTTCGCGAATAACCTCGTTTGCGTGCTCGTAGACGGTTCTCGGGTCGCCAGCCGGTTTCGTCTCACTCGAGTGATCCGGACCAACGGACGCGTCTCCCGTTACCGTCTCGGGATCCTCCGCTGTGGCGTCTCCTGTGACCGATCCGTCGTTTGCTGTTGGGTCGGTGTGTCTGGGTGCTGGCGAAGCCGTCTCGATTCCGCTCTTGGATTCGACACCGCTGGAAGAGCCGGCTTGTCGACTCGAGTTCTTCGCTCGCTCGACGGTGTCCTCGAGCGGTGCCGTCTCGGTCGTGCTCGTCACCGGCGGTGACGGCTTCGCGCTGCCGTCGGTCGCGGCGACGGCCTCCTGCGGTTCGTTCAGTTCCGAGATGGTTTCGTAGGGGACCTTGTTCCGCAGCGCCGCGAACAGCTGGTGGTGGTCGAGATCCTCAACCGATTTCTCGGCCGGTGCGAAGGTGACGAAGTCGACTTCCCCGACCTGTGCGAGTTCCTCGAGGATGAGGTCGCCGCCGCGGTCGCCGTCAAGAAAGGCTGTGACGGTCCGGTGGTGCGTGAGTTCCGCAATCGGGTCCGGGATGTTCGTTCCTTCGACTGCGATCGCGTTTTTGATGCCGTATTTGAGGAGTGTGAGGACGTCAGAACGGCCCTCGACGACGATAATCGCGTCGCTGTCCGTTACTCTCGGGCCGGCTGGCAATCCCTCGTATTCGGTGACGTCCTCGACGCGGACGTGCTGGCGGACCTCCGTGAGGATTTCGTCGGAGGTCATCACGGAGTCGTCGAAGCCCGTTCTCAGCAGTTCTTTCGCCCGGTCGACGACCTCGTTTCGCTTGGCCGCCCGAACGTCTTCGATCCCGGTGATCTCGAGTGAGGCTCGACACGGGCCGATTCGGGTGATCGTCTCGAGCGACGCGGCGAGCGTCGCGGTTTCGACCTTATCGAGGCTGGTCGCGATCGTCAGCGTCCCGTGTGATTGGCCGTTCGTGCTCGCGATTTCGACGTCTATGCGACCGACCTTCTGCGATTGCCTGAGGTCGCGGAGGTCGAGTTCGTCGCCGAGAAGTCCTTCGGTTTGTCCGAAGATCGCACCGACGACATCGCTGCGCTCGACGACTCCTTCGGCCGTGACGTCCGCGTGGATGAGATATTTCGACGTGTCTTCCATTGGAGATCCGCCCCGCGAGAGACCTGTTCGGAGACTCGGAGACTCGTTACCTGAAATTATGTCCGACAATGGCAAATAGTTGTTGACCTCGAGTCACAGCCTACGTCTGGTCGCCTATCCGTGTTATTCTCCCACAAACTTTCCGTTCCGTTAGAATTTGGTACACGTTGTGTACTTCAGTAAGCCGACCAGTACCAGTACGCCGTCACGACCGTCAGCACGGAGACGCCGCCGAGGAAAAAGAGCAGTCCCGGCGGAACGCTCGAGAGTATCGCTTCCGTCGTCTCGGCGGGGTTTTCTCCGAACACGTCCGCCAGTATACCGCCGTCGTCGGAACCGTTGATGTCCTCGCCGCCGTACTTGTCGGCATCGCTGTCTTCCGAGGGAGCCGCGTCGTCTCCCTCATCCGCTGTTGTCGCGTTGTCGTCATCAGTTCGGTCGTCGGTTTCGTCCGGGTCGTCGGATTCGTCCTGTTGAATGGCGATATCCTCGGATTCCGCGTCGTCGGTTCCGCCCTCGTCCTGTTCCTCGTCGTCTCCGACAGCATCGTCAGTCGACCCGTCGTCCCCGTCGCCGGCTCCACCGTCACTTCCGTCGTCGGTTTCTCCATCGTCTCCGGCCCCAACGCCGTCGCCGGTATCTCCGGTAGCGGGTGCCGCCTCGTCCTGTTGGAGTCCCGATCCGACGTACTGCTGGAGGCCGTACTGGACGAGCAAACTGCCGGCGGCGAGCGCGCCGACGCCGCCGAGAAACCTCGAGAGGGCGGTTCGTAACTTCGACGCCGTCGACTCGTCGCTCGTGACGATTAGTGGTCCGTCGGCCGTCGCGTAGACGCTCATTTCGTTGCCGCGAGAGGAGTACCAGGTGTCGACGACTTCGACGAGGCCCGCGTCTTCGAGCTTCTCGAGGTGGTAGCGAACGTTCTGAATCGAGGAGTCGACCGCCTCGGCGATGTCGCTCGGCGTTCCCGGTTCGTTGGCCAGCGTCGAGTAAATCTCCCGGGCCGTCGAGGAAGAGAGCGCCCCGAAGACGGCGTCGGCGTCCTCGTCCTCGAGGTCGACGACTCGCGGTTCCCCCTCGCTCGAAGGCGTGTCGGATCGAAGGGGGAACAGCCGGGCCATAGTGGGTTCAGATTAGGTTCTCTCGCCGACAGTTATACTCCTTTTCCTACGTGAAAACGCGATTTCACCTTGGAAAATCACCCGACGGAATCGCGTCGGGATATTGAACGAAAATATCTCTTCGATCCCCGAAATCGAATAGAAACTATTACCAACGCCGCTGCTCGAGGGAGCACAAATGAGTCGCGCTGAGTTTGTCGGGTGGGGAATCGTGGGGCTCGTTCTCTGCATGTTCGCGATTCCGTGGTTTCTCTGGGGGACGGAGACACTCGTCGCCGGGCTTCCGCTGTGGATCTGGTGGCATGTTGGGTGGATGCTACTCGCCTCGCTCGTCTTCTGGGTTTTCACGAAGCGCGCGTGGGGAATCGGGATCGAAACCGACGCTGGGGGGATACAGACCGCCAACGGGACCGAATCGGGCCTCGAGGAGCGCGGTGATTCGCCGTGACGCTTTCGATTCAACTGGGGATCATCGTCGGCTATCTGCTTTTCGCGCTCGTGATCGGGCTCGTCGCCTACCGGATGACCGAGCGGACGGCGGAGGATTTCTATCTGGCGAGTCGGACGGTCGGAACGGTCGTCCTCCTGTTTACGACATTCGCGACGTTGCTCTCGGCATTTACCTTCTTCGCCGGTCCCAACATGGCCTACGCGTGGGGGCCCGAATGGATCCTCGTCATGGGGCTGATGGACGGGATCATCTTCGCGATTCTCTGGTACGTCATCGGCTACAAACAGTGGTTGCTCGGCCAGCGCTATGACTACGTTACCCTCGGAGAGATGCTCGGCGATCGGTTCGCTTCGAGAGAGCTTCGGGGACTCGTCGCCGGCGTCAGTCTAATCTGGCTCTTTCCGTACGTCATGCTCCAGCAGGTTGGCGCGGGAACGGCCCTCGAGGCCCTGACCGAGGGCGCGGTCTCCTACGCGGCGGGGGCCGGGCTCATCACCCTGTTTATGATCCTCTACGTCGTCGTCGCGGGCTTTCGCGGCATCGCCTGGACCGACACGCTCCAGGGCGCGTTCATGCTTGTCACGACCTGGATCGCGTTCATCTGGGTGCTCGTCGCCGTCGGCGGCCTCGAGACCGCGACGGGAACGCTCCAGAACTCGCCGGCGACGAGTGAATTCCTCGCGCTTGGAAGCGCTAATTACACGCCACAGTGGATGCTCTCGACGGCGATCACGATCGGTTTCGGCGTCGCGATGTTCCCGCAGGTGAACCAGCGCTTTTTCGTCGCGGGATCCAAGCGGGTCATCAAACGCTCGTTCGCGCTCTGGCCGATCCTCTGTGTTCTGCTGTTCGTTCCCTCGTTCTTGCTCGGCGTCTGGGCGCAGGGGCTGGGCCTCGAGATGGGCGAGAGCGGGAACATTCTTCCCGTCATTTTGAGCGAGTACACCGCGGTCTGGTTCGCCGCCTTGGTCATCGCGGGCGCGATGGCTGCGATGATGTCCTCCTCCGATTCGATGTTGCTCTCCGGCTCATCGTACTTCACTCGAGACCTCTATCGACCGTTCGTCGAGGCCGACCTCTCCGAGCGGCGCGAAGATCTGATCGCCCGCGTGGGCGTCGTCTGTTTCGCCGTCGCAACCTTCTTCGCGAGTCTTTACAACCCCGCGACGCTGTTCGAACTCGGCGACGCGGCCTTCGGCGGGTTCGCCCAGCTCGCCCTTCCAGTTATCGTGGCACTCTACTGGCGCGGGACGACTCGGACAGGACTTATCGCCGGAATCGTCGGGAGTCAGGTGTTTTACCTCTCGAGTCTGTTCGTTCCGGTCATTCCCGGTGCCTACGCCGGTTGGACGGCTGGCGTGGTCGGCATGCTCCTCGGCCTCGCGCTAACCGTCACCGTTTCGTGGGCGACCACCTCGGTCGTCGAGGAGCGACGATCGCGGTATTTCGAGGGACTGTCAGGGGACTGATAGGGTTGGTTGTGCCTGTTTACCGGTTTGTCGCCAGAGCGGGGTGGTGAATGGCCGGAAATGACTAATAACCGACCCTATGAAGGATATGTCGAGAGCGATTTCTCGAGTACTGTTCTCCTCGTCCAACCCAAGAGTGACCCTTCGAGAATACTCGAGAAACTGGGACGATACTGGGCGGGAACCACCGGTGTCGTTTCTCGATGGAATCGCTCCAGTTGCTGGGATTCATAAAGACCCCGACGAACTGTATCGTATGCAAACCCACATCGTTCCGGTCGGCTTCGACTACGACCGGCTGATCGCGCCCTTGGTTCGCGATCAGATCGACGTCGATCGCGTTATCTTACTCGAGGGGGCGGTCGGGAGCGAGGCCAACGTCGAGTACTCGAGACACCTCTCGGGAAAGCTCGAGGCCGATTTCGAGAACTTGCTCGGCGCGAGCACGAACCGGTTCGTGCTCGAAAACGTCTACGACTACGACGAGGCGTTCGAGCAGGCCTACGACCTGATCACGAACGAACTGGATCGGGACAACGAGGTCTGGGTGAACATCGCGGCGATGCCCCGAACCGTGAGTTTCGCCTTCGCCAACGCCGCCCACTCGCTGATGGTCGAGCGCCAGGAGGAACGCGAACAGATCCACACCTACTACACGGCCCCCGAGAAGTACCTCGAGACCGAACTCGCCGAGGAGCTTCGGCGGCAGTCGTCGCTCCTCGAGAAACTACTGGAGGGGGGCGATGCCGATAACGAAGCACCCGTCGACCAGCAGGCCGGCAGCGGGACGGGCGTCGAGGCCGACCGAATCGCGGATCGCCTCGAGAGCGCTCGAGATCTGCTTTCGGAGTTCGACGAGCGCGGAACGACGATCGGTGCGAAGGAGATCGACGGCTCGCACATCGTTGAACTGCCGGTCGCGTCGTTCTCGAATGTCAAGCCCTTCGAGGAGTTCATCCTGTACAAACTCGGCGAGGAAGGCGAGTTCGACTCCGTCTCGGAACTGGCCGAATCACTGGCTCGAGAGCTCAACGAGGAGTACACCGACAGTTTCCGCTCGAAAGTGATCTACAACGTTGACAGGCTCGGTCCCGGCGGAAAGGGGTACATCGAGCGCGAGGAGCACGGCAAATCGTACCGGACGAGGCTCTCCCGAATCGGGGAGCTGTGGGTGCGGTCACACTCCGACGAGGTGCTTTCGGACGGCAACGACCCCGTGTCCACGTCCGACTGAACCGACCGATCAACCCACACCAGTTTCACCCGCTCGCGGTCGCGAAGAACAGATCTTGATCCGCTCGAAACGGAAATCGTTCTCGAGCGGTGTTCTCGAGGGTAACCGTATTCGTCTCTCGATCGTACTCGACGAGACTGTGATCGACGAGCCGCGGGATGTGACAGTGGACTAACGACGTGACGACTCGAGTGTGCGTTTCCTCCTCAATGTCGCGTTGGTGCTTCCCACATTCCATTGCAGCGACTTTGCGTCCGAGCGTCTCAACGGATTCGTGTTTCTCTTCGAAAAGGACCGTAAGTAAGCACCGTCGTCGTGATTTCGAGAGGAGTTGGAACGCTGTTTCTCGACTGATCGGCTGAAGGTTAGTGGAAGGCATACAAATTACTTATGGCTATCTCCTATACAATACTTCCCCCTAATAGTATAAATAATTGAACCTGAGCGTCGGGGTTCGAACGAGGGACGAAACACATAACACGCTTGCTCGAGGATTGTACTGCATGTCCGACGTCGGAACGAGGGGCTTCACCAGCTTCGAAGACCCACCCGAATCGGTTTTCGTAGGGCCGTCCTAGGCCCCATTCTCTACCCCGTTTCGACGGATGTATTGTTCGCGACTGGATTCAGGCGAGTAACGACCGGTATTACCGATGTTCGAACACCAACTGCGATTTCGACGACAGCGCCACCGACAGTATCGACGACGCCCATTGCGGGCGGTGAGAGCATGAGTACGGAGACGCCGGATGACGACCCCGGGAGCGATTCCGGGCAGTCGCTCGAAGATCCCGACCTCGAGGGCGGGTACGACCCCGAAACGGTCGAATCGCGCTGGCAGGATCAGTGGATCGACAAGGATGTCTATGCCTATGACGGCGACCCGAAGCGCGATCCCAACACCGTTTACGCCATCGATACCCCACCGCCGACGGTCTCGGGAAGCCTGCACATGGGACACCTCTACGGCTCGACGCTGCAGGACTTCGCCGCTCGATTCCGTCGAATGTACGACGGCGAGGTACTGTTCCCGTTCGGATACGACGACAACGGGATCGCGAGCGAACGCCTGACCGAGTCGGATCTGGACATCCGACACCAGGACTACGAGCGTCGGGAGTTTCAGGAACTCTGCCGGGAAGTCTGTCAGAAGTACGAGGCCGAGTTCACGGAGCAGATGCAGTCGCTGGGCTGTTCGATCGACTGGAATCACACCTACAAGACGATCGAACCGCGCGTCCAGCGGATCTCTCAGCTTTCCTTTATCGACCTCTACGAGAAGGATCGGGAGTACCGCAAGAAAGCGCCCGCGATCTGGTGTCCCGAGTGCGAGACGGCGATCTCGCAGGTCGAAACCGAAGACGACGAGCGCCACGCACACTTCAACGACATTGCCTTCGAACTCGTGGGCTCGGATGCGCCGCGCGAGGAGTTCGTCATCTCGACGACGCGGCCCGAACTCCTCCCGGCCTGCGTCTCGGTGTTCGTCCACCCCGACGACGAGGAGAACGAGGACCTCGTCGGCGAGACGGCTCGCGTTCCGCTCTTCGGCCACGAAGTGCCGATCATCGCCGACGAGCGCGTCGACATGGAGAAAGGAAGCGGCGTCGTCATGTGCTGTACGTTCGGCGACCAGAACGACATCGAGTGGTACCAGGCCCACGACCTACCCCTGCGGGTCGCGATCGACGAAACCGCGACGATGACCGATCTGGCGGGCGACTACGAGGGGCTGTCCACGGAAGAGGCTCGAGAAGCCATCGTCGAGGACATCGAAGCCGCCGGGCACCTCCGTGACCGCCGCGATATCGTCCACGACATCGGCGTCCACGAACGCTGTGACACGCCGGTCGAGTACCGCGTCTCCAAACAGTGGTACGTCGAGATTCTCGATCACAAAGAGGAGTACCTCGAAGCCGGTCAGGAGATGGACTGGTACCCAGAGAAGATGTTTACCCGGTACCGCCACTGGATCGAGGGCCTCGAGTGGGACTGGCTGATCTCCCGCCAGCGCGACTCGGGGATCCCGTTCCCGGTCTGGTACTGTACGGAGTGTGACCACGAGGTCGTCGCGGAGAAAGACGACCTTCCGGTGGATCCACTCTCGGACGAGCCACCCGTCGACAGCTGTCCTGAATGTGGCAACGACGAGTTCGAGCCCGAAGAGGACGTCTTCGACACGTGGGCGACCTCCTCGCTGACCCCGCTGATCAACGCCGGCTGGGACTGGGACGAGGGAAGCGAGTCCTTCGAGATGGACAACCCCGAACTGTATCCGTTCGATCTGCGTCCGCAGGGCCACGACATCATCTCGTTCTGGCTGTTCCACACCATCGTCAAGTGCTACGAGCACACGGGCGAGGTGCCCTTCGACGCGACGATGATCAACGGCCACGTCCTGGACGAGAACCGCGAGAAGATGTCCAAATCCCGCGGCAACGTTGTCGATCCCGACGACGTGCTCGCGGAGTATCCCGTCGACGCGATCCGCTTTTGGGCGGCTAACGCCGCGGTTGGCGACGACTTCCCGTATCAGGAAAAAGACCTCCGGGCGGGCGAGAAGCTCCTCCGGAAGCTCTGGAACGCCTCCAAGCTCGTCGACACCCTCGCACCCGCCGAGCCCGAGGAACCCGCCGAACTCGAGGCGATCGACCGCTGGATGCTCGCGGAACTCGACGACGCCGTCGTAGAGTTGACTGGTTACCTTGAGGAGTACGAGTTTGCGAAGGCTCGCGACCGCCTGCGGACGTTCTTCTGGAACACGTTCTGTGACGACTACCTCGAGATTGCGAAGACTCGGGAAGACAGTCCGTCGACTCAGTACGCACTACGAACGGCTCACCGAACGTTCCTCGAACTCTGGGCACCGATCCTTCCTCACGTAACCGAGGAGATCTGGCAAGCGATCTACGCCGGCGAAACGAGCGGTGCAGACGCTGGCGACTTCGAGAGCATACACACCCGCAACTGGCCCGAACCGCGCGGCTACGACGCCGACCTCGAGGCCGGAGAGACGGCCATGGAGGCCATCTCTGCACTCCGGCGGTACAAGAGCGAGCGCCAGTTGCCGCTCAACGAAGAACTCGATTCGGTCGCCGTCTACGGCTCGATTTCCGGGTTCGAAAACGCAGTTCAGAACGTGATGCACGTCGCCGATCTCGAGGTGCTCGACGATCAGCCCGAGATCACGACCGAGGTCGCCTCGATCGATCTGGATTACTCGACGCTCGGACCCAAATACGGTTCGACGGTCGGTGACATCGACTCGGGTATCGAGAGCGGAGAGTACGAGATTGACGACGATGCGGGCGTGCTACGTGTTGCTGGCGAGGAACTTGAGGACGACCTGTTCGAGGTCTCCCTCGAGCGGACCTATTCGGGTGACGGCGAGATGCTCGAGACGGAGTCGGCGGTCATCATCGTCGATCACGACGAATAACGCAGAGACAACGAAGATGCGGTGGTAGCAACGAAGGTGCGACGCTCGTTTCACCTTGGGATATCGTTTTTTATTGTCGGACTGAACTGTCGCTATGGAACGATTCAACCGCCGACACGTACTCGGCGTTATTGGAGCCGGGACACTCGCCGGATGTCTAGATACTGGTGGATTGACGGGCTCGTCGAACGGCCCCGGTGAATCCCCCGGAAACGGCGATGACCCGCTCGAGTCGTCCGATCCACCGAACGACCTGCCATCGTCCTGTCCGGATTACGGCGACAGCGTTGATCGGGTCGTTTGTTACGACGATCTCGATTCCGAAGCGGACGACGCGTATCTCGAGCCCTCGGTTCGGACTGTCGATGAAGGGGAGGAGATCGAGTTCACGCTGGTCAACGATAGCGCCGTCGGACTGGAAACGAACTTTTACAATTGGCGAATCGACAAGTACGTCGACGACGAGTGGCACCGCGTCGCCCCGCGGGCGGTCAACCAACCGTTGATGCGACTCGAACCCCGAGAGACGCACACCTGGACGGTGACGATCGACAACGACGGGATCGAGGACGGCGAGGCGGTCGGATTGGTCGGCGGAACGTCCGATATCGACCTCGCGGGGCTCGGTGCCGGCGCGTACGCGTTTCGGGGTCGCGGCTGGTTCGAAGACGAAGGCCACGACGAGGCAATCGCGTTTGCGGCGACGTTCGAACTCGAGGGTCAAACCCTCGGATTGACCGCCATGGACGCCGTTGTCGACACCGAATGGGAGGGAGAGACGCTCGTCGCTCACTCGGATCGGGGCGACCCGGACGACGAGTATACCACCCTCGGCGCGTACGAACTCGAGGTAATCAACAACGACGTGCTCGAGGGTGTCGAACCCGAACCGGTGATCACCGAACAGCTGCTTCGACAGCCCCAGCTCCGGGACACCATCGCGCTCGCACACGAATACGAGAGTTCGATCGTTCGTCTCGAGGAGTACCACGGGACGATGCCGATTTTCGGCCGCGACAGCGATGGTGTCTACGAGTATCAGGGGACGTATTATCGGGTTCGTACCGAGGAACTCGAGGAATGAGTACGAAGCGGTCGTCGCCGTTCGGCCGGCTATTCGTCAACCAACCTGTCTGTCAGTTGATCGTGACGGGGAGTTTACAGCCTTCAGATGACTAGCCCACTGAAGTGTACGCCACGTTGTACACCGTCGGCGCTATGGAAGCAAATTACCACGACGAAGACACCGTGGCGGCGATCACCCAGTTCGAGCGGGATATCGAGGCGCTTATTCTCGAGGCCTTCGCCAACGGTGTCCCTATCGAAGGAGACTGGGTGTTCGTTTCCGAGCCGCCCACCGTTCCCGATTGGACCGTTCTGATCGAGCAGCGCTCGAGACAATGACGAAGTAATTGGACACCACTGAGCCGAAACTCGAACGCACACTCACTGTTTTGTGAAACTTCGAGATGGAGTAATAAATTCAACTTTGATGGGTGAGTTCGACATACTTTCAACCGAATTGGGCAGTGGGGGAAAGGTTATAAAATTGTCCGCCAACCTCATATCGTGCTCAGCTGAAGTCGGTTCGAGACGATCACTCGCCAGCCGCCGTGTAGGCCGAGTATAGGACACCATGAAGACAGATACCACGGACGTCGAGCACCGAAGTGGCGATGTACCTCTTCCGACGAACACGATTTTCGACCTATTACTCGACCAGCGGAGACGGTATGTGCTTTATTATCTCTCTCGACGGCTCGGGGCGGTGTCGATCGAAGAACTCACAGAAGCGATCGAGCTTCGCGAGGGAACCCAGCGCTCGGACAGCCTCGAGCGTATCAGTACGGGCCTTCACCACAATCATTTGCCGAAACTGGTCGATGCGAACGTCGTCAAATATGACCCGACCACCGAACGAGTCGAGCGACTACCGGCGGCGAGCAAACTCGACCCGTATCTCGAGCTCGCCGCGATCGACGATCTCTCCCAGAGAGCCCGTTGCAGTTGACGGTCGAACCGGGTGCGGTCAGGTCGATGGATCTCGTTTGAGATGCCCCGACTCACACAGTTTGATCCGAATAGCGAGCGCGAAAAAGAGCGCGATGAGCGTGAACGTCACCTCCCCGGCGGCGATGACACCGAGTGCGTCGGCCTCGAGGAACATCTCGGTGTCTCGAGCGACGGGAATCGTCGTGTGGTGGGGCTCGCCGGTGATCGGAACGAAGTAGTCGACGATGAGGTTACTGCCGTACCAGAGGAGTGCAATAGCGACCGCGTAGACCGGGAAATCGGTGATGCGGTGCAGGACGAACGCCTGGACGACCATCGCCAGGTGGCTCCAGAAGAGGAACTGGTACATCGCCCAGTGCAGGCCCGCGTACGCGTCGGCGAAGACGATCAGTGTGAAGGGCGTCCAGAGCCCGAGGATGATGTTTCCGAAAAAGGCCAGCGCGGTGAGCCACGGGATTTCGTGACCGAGTTTCCAGCAGGCGATCGCCAGCGCGATAAACAGCGTCGCGAGCGGGCTGTCGGGGATCCACGGCCACATGACCGCCGCGGTGTCGGCGAACTGGCCGCTGTAGTACCAGAACCCGAAAACGGTTCCCAGGAGATTGATCGCGACGACGACCCATGCGAACCGCAATCCGAGATCCTCGAGTACCCGCGGAACAGGAGCGAAGTACCTTGGCAACGGCGCTCGATCGGGCAACCGGGTCGGTGTGGACATCGTCTCGTACGGCGCGACGAACGGACGGGGCAAAACGATAGCGGTTGACGACTGTCTCTCGTGGCGTGAATTTCGTGCGCAAAGGTCGTTTTTCAGGGTAGGGTCGAGCGGTAGGCCTGACGCAACAGTTCTCCGGTGGAAGTATGGTCGGGGGTCGTCCGGAATACGCACTACCTGTGCATCAGATCACGCTGTGTCTGTCGTTGAACCGCAGACGAAACACGTACTATGATGGAATATAACCGTCTGCACCGTGTCGTTCGCTATGAGATCGGACAGTGGCTTTATAGAACATCCTGGCAGCAACATCGAGGAGGCGAACCGGACGTTGGTACGAGAGAAGAATTCCCTCATGGCGCTCGTCGTTTCTGCCCTTGAAGAATAAGCCAGGCAAGCACAGATACTAGTAAAATCATCACTGGCATACCTGTTGTGGAAAGAACACCAAATATCATTCCTCCAGCAAGTAGATGAACAACTATAGCGAGTAATAGTCTAACAAAGTCAATTGTTAAAATACCACTGCGAATCTTATTTCGGATAGAATTTATGAAGATATATAATATGCCAACCCATAGAATTCCAATTATTCCTAACACAACTGTTTCCATCGATGGGATAATGACAAAACCATCCATCTGTATTATGCTATTCAATCTAAAATAATAAAAACTTTATTAATAGAGACGAGCACCGAATTTTTCACTCGTTTAATCTCATCAAAGTCTATATCCAAGGTATTTTTGAGCAGGTTGGCGGACTTTACGGACAGCACTTGATATGACCTGCCCGCATTTCAACTTTCTTGAACTAGACCATGTCAATTACAACCGAACTGTCAGAGCATTGTGTCAGCAAGTGCGAAGAGAGAGTTGCAGAGCGCTTGACCAGAAGCATTACAACCATATCTACTAACTACCTCTGCAGCGACGAGACAAAATCCACCACAAGCAGCCGTGAGTTGCGGATTCAATCTTCCTTGTCTCACACAGGTACTAACACATTGTCTTCTAGTCAATGAATCTCCATATTCGTCACAAGCCTCTGTGACAATAACTAAACATGTTGGCGGTCCAATCGGGCCGATACTTTGGTTCGTGCTAACCTCGTTGTCTGATGCATTCTGCGGTGCAACCGTTTTATTTGTTGAACTAATTGTTTGGACAGCGCGGCCTTCTGATTGAGATGTACTTGCTGGACGGAGCGATGAAGTCTCTGCAGTATCTTTCGCTTCAAAGGCTACAGTATCCACTTTCATCTCTGAAGGTTGTTCTGAATCGGATGACGACTGAACTTCTTCGCTAACTGTTGCAAATGCATTAATGGGAGCTGCTTCGTCTCCATCTTCAGTATTTGCCACAGTTGTAACTATCAGTCCAAATTCTGTTTCCGACTTCGCACAAGGAATGAACAGAACACGTGGATTAATATCATTAAATTCACTTGCAGTCACCTCATTCTCTTCGAATTCTGATGGAAGGCTGTCAATTGCCTCCACATCCGCTGCTTGTGCATGTTCGAAGCCAACAGTGAAGCCTCGGTCAGTAATCGATTCCAACAGGTTGCTCGTATCTGGGTGTTGTTCCAAATTCTCGTAATCTTTCGTAGTTGCTTCCCTGGATGTAATATCGAACACTTCGGACTGCTCCGAAGCCGAGACAGTATTCGTTGCGCCAAGGCCTGTGACACCCATAACCCCTGCTGTACCTACTGCTTGAAGGAGATTTCTTCGATTTATTCGACTTGAATTACTGTTTTTCTGCGACATTCATGTAGGATACTATGGTAATTACCATTAAATGTTTCTATTGAGGTACACTATGTAAGTTATTATTAGGGGAAACACCAAGGTAATATATGGGTTAGTAATAATAACATGGTGTCGGACAGTTGATCTTCGTTGGTCAAAGGACACGCGTAAGTGCGGTGCGTTCAAACGCCATACTATGACCGAGAAGACCGACCTCGAGGAACTGCGACGTGGCACGGACCTGATCAAGCGAGGGTTCGCCCGGATGCAAAAGGGCGGCGTCATCATGGACGTCGTCAATCCCGAACAGGCCCGGATCGCCGAGGAAGCCGGTGCGGTGGCCGTGATGTCGCTCGAGGCCGTCCCCGCGGATATCCGAAAGCGCGGCGGCGTCGCCCGGATGGCGGACCCAGCCGACGTCGAGGAGATCGTGAACGAAGTTTCGATCCCCGTCATGGGCAAATCCCGCATCGGGCACACGAAAGAAGCGCAGATTCTCGAGACCGTCGGCGTCGACATGATTGACGAGAGCGAGGTGCTCACCCCTGCCGACAATGACTACCACATCGACAAGCGCGACTTTACGGCTCCGTTCGTCTGTGGCGCGCGCAACCTCGGCGAAGCCCTCCGACGGATCGGCGAGGGAGCGGCGATGATTCGGACCAAAGGCGAAGCCGGAACCGGCGACGTCAACCAGGCGGTCTACCACCAGCGGACGATCAAAGGCGAGATTCGCAAGATCGAGGGGATGACCCACGAGGAACGCGAAGCCTTCGCTCGAGAGATCGAAGCGCCCGCCGAACTCGTCCACGAAACCGCTGAGATGGGTCGCCTGCCGGTCGTCAACTTCGCCGCAGGCGGCATCGCGACGCCCGCCGACGCCGCGCTTATGATGCACCACGAGTGCGACGGCATCTTCGTCGGCAGCGGCATTTTCGGCGCGGAGAACCCGCCCGAGATGGCCGAAGCGATCGTCGAAGCGACGAACAACTGGGATGACCCGGAAACGCTCACGGAAATCTCGAAGAACCTGGGCAAGAGCATGAAAGGCGACGCGAACGTCGACCTCCCCGAGGACGAGCAGATGCAGGGTCGGGGCGTCTAAGCGGATCGATCGACCCGAGGGGTTCGAAGCGACGGTACGTCACGACCTGCCCTCGACTAACTGATTCTGATTGCCGAGTGAACAGCCGACCGAGGTCGCCCTCCGCGATGTCGTCGTCTCGAGAACCGGTCGTACAAACTTTCAGCCGTGAAGCGTTCGTGTCAGTCAGCTGAGTCGCGGACGGCTTCGATCCGGTTTCCGTCCGGGTCGACGACGTACGCGGCGTAGTAGTGTTCTCCGTACTCGGGTCGAAGCCCCGGCGCTCCGTCGCTCTCGCCGCCTTGCTCGAGCGCTTGTTCGTGGAATTCGTCGACGGCGTCCCGCGTCGGGGCGGCGAAGGCCACGTGTTGTCGAGACGACGGTGGTCGCGCGTCGTCGTCCGCTCGAATCCAGAAACTCTCCGCGTTCTGCGACCGGTAGCCGCTCCCGCCCTCCCAGTCCCACTCCTCGAATCGCGGATAGTCCAGCGGATCGAGAACGGCGTCGTAGAACGACCGCGCCCGTTCAACGTCTCTTACGGCGAGTGACACGTGTGAGTACATTGGCGTTCGGTAAGACGTGATACGCTATCGCTGTTGCTATTATTATCACCCGAGCGAAATGGTGCTCGAAATCTCGACGTCACCGCTTCTCGACGTCACCGCTCTCTGCGTTGACGATGGGTTTAGCGGACGTTGCGGACGATAACGACGGTGCCAAGCAACAGTAGATACATCACCAGGGCTCCGATCCCGGCGGAGAGGACCCTCGAGGGAGCGACTACCGCTCCAACCCCGGCAACCCCGATTGCTCCCGCGAGCGACACGGAACGGACCCACGGGCGTTCCCAGTAGCGTCGGACCGCTTCGGGATCTCGAGTCGCCACCAGTTCGAACGCGACGGTGGCGGCGCTTCCGAGGGCGAAAAACAGGATCGAAAACGACGCCTCCACGAAGACGAACGCGAGCCCGAACGCCGCGAGCGAAACGCCGGCGAGAAGGGCGTCGATTTGGGTCTGCGTCCGAAAACTCATTTCCCGGACTGGTCAATCGCGATACAGCGTCGCGCCCGAGCCGACCTGCGTCTGGTAGGCTCGGCTTTCGATGTCGTTGTCGTCGAACGCGTCGATCATCGCGCCGGCGACGTTGCGTCGATTATTTCGACCGCAGACGGCGAGGATTCCCGGCCCGGCTCCGCTGACGGTGACGCCGGTCGCACCCGTCTCGAGGGCGGCTTCGCGAACGTCGTCGTAGCCGTCGATGAGCGCGGCGCGTTCGGGGGTGACGATTCCATCGTCCATGCCGCGACCGACGAGTTCGGGGTCGTTACGCGTCATTCCGACGGCCAGCGTCGCGGCGTTGCCGACAGTCGAGACGACGTTCTCGAGGGCGGCGTCGTCGGGAACGACCCCGCGCGCGTCTCGCGTCGAGACGGCAGTTTCGGGGAGGCAGGCGACCAGTGGGACCGAGGTGTCGACCTGCGTGACGCCGCTGTCGGTGACGATGGTAAAGCCGCCCAAAAGCGATGGGGCGACGTTGTCCGAATGCGCTTCGCCTGAGACCAGCGCTTCGCCTTCTGCGGCGATCGGGACGAGTTCCTCGCGCGAGTATCCTCTGTCGTAGAGGGCGTTCAACGCGACGGCGGCCGCCGCGGCGCTCGAGGCCGAAGAGCCCAGACCCGAGGCCGGGCGAACCCCCTTGTCGATTTTGATGTGTGCCGGTGCGTCGAGTGCCTTTGCGACCGCACCGACGGTGTTCCCTTCGGGATCTTCGGGAATGAAATCGCTTCCCGCACCCGTCACTGTGATCGTCGTTTCCTGGGCCCGTTCGACGCGGACGATGTCGGCGGGCGTCTCGAGAGCGACGCCGAAGACATCGAAGCCACTCCCGAGATTCGCGCTCGTCGCAGGTGCCCGCACGGTGAGCATGTCGATTCATTCCCAGAGTGCGGCCAAAAAGGTAGCGAACGAAGCCGAAGCGAAACTCGCGTTCAAAGCCGGACCCGAGGGCGGGTTCGAGCCTCGAGATTGGTCTCGCGCTCAGTCGTCCGTTCCCTGTCCGGAGACCGCTGATTCGCCGGTATAGAG
This sequence comes from Halostagnicola sp. A-GB9-2, assembly GCF_030068615.1. Taxonomy (GTDB): domain Archaea; phylum Halobacteriota; class Halobacteria; order Halobacteriales; family Natrialbaceae; genus Halostagnicola. The sequence continues at coordinate 466,743 of NZ_JASJOC010000003.1, forward strand.
TCGATCGAGCCCGAACAGCAGTCCGGTGGCGAGTCCTGCGCCGACGAGCGAGAACGTTGCGATCATGGCGAAGAAGGTCGCGTTCGAAACGCCGAGGAAGAACCCGCCGAGCGCGATGCTCGCCGAGCCGAGGCCGAACTCGCCGAGGTACGTGTAGCCGTAGGACAATCCGCGGCTATCGGCGTCCGTGTAGACGGCGACGGCGTTCTGGTAGAACGGCTGAATCGCGAAGAGGAAAAACCCGAAGACGCCACAGAGGACGACGATGGCACCCAGCCCCATTTCCGTCACCGGAACGAACGCGAGCGCTAGCGCGGTGAGGATCGCGAAGATGCCAGCCAATCCCCGCGCCGGCGAGACGCGACTGATGAGCTTTCCAGCGACGTACTGGCCGGCCATCCCGACGACCAGCAGGCCGACGTAGATATAGAACTCCGGATCGATATCGTACTGCTCCAACGCCGGCACGATTTCGATCCCTTCGATCGCTGGCAATCCGTGGAGGATTTCTGGCAGGTAGGTAAGCATTCCGCGGTAGTACAGCCCTTCGAAGGTGACGATGACGAAGATGATCGCGAACGCGCTCGCGAAGAGGGCTCGAGAACTCGAGACCAGTTCCGGAAGCGAGAGCGCTTCGTTCGGCCCGGCATCGACGTCCTCGTCGACGGCGGCGACGGGATCGAAGTTCGCTTGCAGCCCGTATGCGGTCGCGAAGAAGCCGGGGACGGCGAGTATCGCGGCGACGACGTGCCAGTCGAGGAAGATCAGGAGCGTGGCGGCGACGAACGGACCGAGCGCGATGCCGACGTTGCCGGCGATGCCGTGCCAGGCGAAGACGGTTCCGCGATCCTCGACGCCGGTGCTGATGAGCGCCAGGCCGGCGGGGTGGTAGATGCTCGCGGCGATCCCCCAGAGGACTAATCCGACTGCGATTGCGTAGATCGAGTCGACGAACGTCGCGCCGGCAAGCACGACGAAGGAGAGACTCATCCCGAGCAGACAGAGCAAAATGAGTCGCTTCGTTCCGTACTTGTCCGCCAAAATACCGCCCGGGAGCGCGCCGATACCGAACGGCGCGTAGCCGAGCGCGACGATGATGCCGATCAGTGCAACGCTCACGTCGAACTCGGCGAGCCAGACCACGAGAAAGATCGGGATCGACGTCTCGAACCAGTGGACCAGCGCGTGGCCGGCCATCGTGAAGTTCGCGATCGATTTATCGTTCGCATTGAGAGCCATAGCGACAGTAGTGAGTACCGAAAACGCATCGTCGGGTGTACTTATCCCCTTGGAAAGCCCGCCGACCAGCCGGCACATCTCGCCGGTTGTTTGCCGACTCACCTCGCTCGACCCCTTCGGAGCAAGCCGATCCCCGAACGGTACCGTCTCAGACGAACTGCTGTAAGTCATTGCCGGCGCAACCGCAAGCTGGCCTGCGGTTGCTCCGGTAAATCGTTACAGCAGACCGTATCAGAACAGCAGTTCCTGCTCGAGATCCTGCGGGAGGATCACGTCGATCTCGCCGGCAGATTCGTACTCGTGGAGGACCTCGAGCATGTCCTCGAAGTCGGTGAGCAACTCGTCTTCGAGTTCGTGATAGAAGACGCTCGTAATCCCCGGCATTCGTGCGGTTCGTTCGAACTCGAGTTCCGCGCGTTCCCTGCCCGGCTCGCTGATGCGGGAGGCCAGCGCGGTGTTCGAGGTGTATCCCTGCACGGGGTGTCCCCCGCCGAACCCGATTTTGTGATACTCGTCGACGAGTTTGACCGTGGTCGCGTCGAAGTCGCCGAAGGGGTACGCGAAGTATCTGGCACCCTCGTCGTAGCCTCGTTCCTCGAGCCACTCCTTTCCCTCGCGGATCTCGACTTCCTGTTCGTCGCGGTCCAGATCCGGCAGGTTCGCGTGGGTCACCGTGTGATTGCTCAGACACCACCCGGCGTCGTGGAGGTCCGCGAGTTGCGATTCGCTGAGGCGGGGATAGTCGGTCCCGTTCCGGCCGACATAGTCGGGATTGATGAACGTGACCGCCTCGTAGCCGTAGTCCTCGAGCAGCGGCAGGGCCTCGGTGTGGTCGGTGACGTGGGTGTCGTCGAACTGGATCATCACCTTCCCGGTTTCGGGTCGCGGAACGAAGTGGAGGTCGTCGAACCAGACCGTCCGGGCGGTCTCGTCCGGCGTCCAGAGCTGTAGTTGGATCTCCGTCACCGCGGTTTCGTCGAACTCGTCGTCGAGTTCGTTGATACCGAAATTGTACCGCATGAACGGAATATCGCCGCTTACCGCCCGTCGGTAGTCGATCCGATTCCCGTCTTCGTCCAGCAGCCTGATCCAGGGCGAAACGATCGACTCGGCGGTGACCGCGACACCCGGAACGACGTTCGAGACGTCGATCGGTTCGTCGAACGCCTTCGAAACTCGTCCGGTCGAGGTCGACGACCCAACCTCGAGTCGAGCGCTCTGGGTGCCGATGAGCGACCGATCGCCGTCCGCAGAAAGTGACCCCGCGCCTTCGTTCCAGTTCGAGAGGTCCTCGAAGTCGTCTTCGGACCCGGGTTCGACGACGCCCGAAGCGGGGACCACTTCGCCGTCGTCTTCATATGATTCGTCTTCAGAAGGACTACTCGAGCCGTTCGATTCGCTGGGTGTGGAGCCCGAACAGCCCGCGAGACACATCGTCGTCGCCGCAGTCGCCGTCATTGCCAGATATGCGCGCCTGTCCATGCCGTCGAAACTATCAACGGACGCTATTGTTATGGCTCGGTTAGCGTCATCGTCTCTGAAGTAGGCGGCGACAACCGCGGGACGGAAGCGGTTTCGAGAACGAAACGGTCCGTTCAGGACCGATCGACTGATTCGTCTTCGGCGGTCTCATCTGGTGTGGATGCGGCGTCAACGCCGACCGCGCTCGAGACGTCGATTTCGTCGTCGGGTTCGTCTTGCCCGCCGATGATCAGTTCGCCGTCCTCGGTTTCGACGTAGACGTCGTCGGCGAACCCACCTTCTGCATGCGGGTGATCGGGATCCTCGAGTCGCTCCGGCGTCGAGGCCGCTTCAGGGAGGCCGCCGGAGGGTGCAAACTCGCCGAGCGGGTCGTCGATGGTAATCCCCCACGTCTCGAAGAAGTCGGCGTATCGATCGTAGTGGTCCTCGAGTTCGTCGCCGGGAAATTCCATCATCTCCGTCCAGCCGTGGTTGTAGAAGTCAAAATTCGACTGAATGTGTGTTATTTCGCGCGCCTCGGCTTCCGAGAACCCCTCCTGAAGCGCCGCAAGGTAGGTATCCATCGTCGCGTCGAAGAAGGCGTCGAGTCGCGGCTTGCGCTCCTCAGCGTGTGCGGGATCGGCTTTCTTCGTGAATATTTTCGTGTGCATTCGGACGAGGCCCGATTTGGCGACCGATCGGACGACGGGCGTCTCGAGGGCTTTTCTCGAGGCGAAGTGACGGGCGTTCTGGCGGATCTTCATACCGATACGTGTGAACCCGAGGATAAAGAGGCGTTTGGATAGCGAAAAACTGCATAATCGAACACGGAAACGTCGCCGAGATAGCAATCCACTTTAACCCTCGTTACGAACGATCCGAATATGACCGAGTACGTAATCATCGGTGACGGGATCTCGGGTAGCTCGGCCGCTGAGACCCTCCGGGAGGAAGACCCGGACGCGAATATCACGATCATCACCGATGAGGGGGAGCCACTGTACAATCGCATTCTCATCAAAGAACACGCGAAAGGCAAACTTCCGGAGGCTCCGATTTCGATCCACGACGAGGACTGGTACGCCGAACGAGAGATCGAACTCTCGTTGAACACCCACGTGACGACGATCGACTCTGAGGAAAAGATCGTCCGGATTCACGAGGGCGAGGACATCCCCTACGACAAACTCCTGATCGCGACAGGCGGGACACCGACACAGCTTCCGGTTCCCAACAGCGACGCCGAGGGGATCCACCACTTCTGGACGTTCCAGGATGCACGCGCGATCCGCGAGAGCGCTGAAGCCGCAGACGATGCAGTCGTCGTCGGTGCCGGTCTGCTCGGAATCGACTTCGCGGCCGTCTGTGGCGCACAGGGCGTCGAGGGCAAATACCTGATGCGCGGTGACCGCTGGTGGCGCTACGCACTGTCGGCCGACGGTGCCGAGATCATGCACAATGGTATGCGCGACGTCGGCGTCGAACCGGTGTTCGACAGCGGTGTCGATCATTTCGAGACGGACGACGACGGACAGGTCGCCGCGGCGGTCGATCCGAACGGCGAGCGCTATGAGTGTGACTTCGCCGGCGTCGCCATCGGGCTCACGTTCAACACCGAATTCCTCTACGGAACCGACCTCGAGATGGAGAACGGGATCGTCGTCGACGAGTACATGGAGACGAACCTCGAGGACGTCTACGCCGCCGGCGACATCACGCGGTTTTACGACGTGTTGCTGGGCGAGCAGGCCCAGAACGGATCGTGGGGCTCGGCCAAGGAACAGGGCCGTGTCGCCGCGACCAATATGGCGGCTGACGCCCAGTCAGAGGAGTTTCAGTGGGTTTCCTCCTATTCGATCACGCACTTTGACTTCCCGTTCCTCTCGTTCGGTCACCCGACCCTCGGCGACGAGCACGCGGAACGTCGCTACAGCGACACCGAGTGGCGACGGGTCGCGTTCAAAGACGGCAAGATCGTCGGCGGCGTCCTGATCGGGGATCTCTCCCCGCAGAGTACGTTCAAGAAGCTCATGCGCCAACAGCGCGACGTCGCGGATCAGGCGGAGCTTCTCCTCGAGCAGTCCGTCGACATGGATAAGCTCGCACCGGCACAAGAGCAGTAATTCGTTCGCGGTTCGTTCCCGTCTTTCCCCTCGAACAGACTGACTGACAGCTCGTTCGGCGAGTGCCGGAATCGGCTGGTTCTCACGGATCGAACCGGGTCATGGCCCACCTCGGACCGGTTGATGGCTCCTCGAGGCAAACGTTTATGGTCGACCATGTTATTTGATATCAATAGACATGGCAACCAGTGAAACCATCGATCGATCACCGACGCTTCGGCGCGTCGAGTCAGTTCCTCCGGACGCGACCGTACGCCACATCGATCAACTCGAGGAGCCGACATTGGCGTGGTTTCTCGAGACCCTCGAGTCCGGTGCGACCCCGACCGTCGACGCTCCGGGACTCGAAGACGGGGAGATCATCGTTTTCACTGCGTGCTATCGGTTCGAACTGTCCTGAGGACGTTCGCGCTCACGCGCGTTCTCTCGTCTGGGAGTACAGTCTGTGAGTAACTGGGAGCAAAGCGACTACTGGAATGGCCGAGATTAACCGGCTACTCCTCCCCGAGCGCGGTAATCAGACCGCCCGATCCACTCATCATGATTACTTCCGGCAACGTTACGACGTCACCGCGTCCATCGGTCTCGACGCTCCACCTCGTCGTCCCGTCCGACCGATCCAGCGCCCGCAGTTGGCCGTCCTCGGTGACGAGCACCGCTTCGCCGCTAATCGTGGGGGGTCCGGCGTCATTGGTTGCCAGTTCGGTGGTCCAGGCCGCTTCCCCGTCTCGAGTGATCGCGTAGAGCGCCTCACGCATCGGAACGTACACGTAATTCTCGTCGAGTGCGAGCGGGGATTCGAACCTGTCGCCGGGCACGTTGAACGTCCAGCGTTCGGTCCCGTCGGTGTCGAAGGCGTGAACGAGACTGTCACCCTGCACGACCACCAGTCCGTCATCGACGACCGGCCCCGCGGAGACGCCAGCAGTCGATCGGAACCACCGCAGGTCGCCGGTCTCGGCGTCGACGGCGACCAGGCCGGTCTCTCCCGCCATCGAACCGAGATACAGCGTCCCGTCGTGGACGGCGATCGAACCGGCGAAGGTATAACTCGAGTCGTCTGGGTCGATCTCGTGAGCCCACTGGAGTGAGCCGCTGAACGCTGAAAGCGCGTGGACGCTCCCGCCCCAATCGGGGACGTAGATCGCAGCGCCGTCGACCGTCGGCGGCGCGGTTACTCGTGCGTCGATATCGTAGAGCCACTCCTCGGCGCCGTCGCGTTCGTCGAACCCGACGAGACGGCCCTGCTCGGTGGCTGTCTGGACGCTGAGGACGATGCGAGAGCCGTGTACCACGGGAGGCGAGTTTGCCCCCGACCGAAGCGGAATTCGCCATCGCTCCTCGCCGGATCCGGCTTCGAGGGCGTACAAGTGGTGTCGGTGTGGGTCTCGATCGGACACGGCGTCGACCGGCACGTATATCCGGCTGTCGGCCACTGACGGCGTGCCGGCCGCTCGAGCGTCCTCGAGTTCGGTCGTCCAGACGGTCTCCGGCTCGATGGGTCCCTCGGGGCTCCATCGGGTTTGGCCCGGCTCTCGGCCGACCATCGGCCACTCGCCGTCGACGACTCCGAGGTCGCCGGACGGATTGGCTTGAGAGGCACACCCGGCGAGACCAGCGCTGATAGCGCCAAGCGCTGCGAGGGCCTGGCGACGCGTGAGGGAAGGCATTTCGTGAAAATTGACAGACATTCCAAGTAAGCGTTTGGTTGTTCGAGTGAACGCCGTCGAATCGTTCCTCACGGATCAGGTGTACGAAAATTCCGCCTTGAGCAGGTTCCCGCATCTCGCGTTTGCTTTCAGGTGAGCGTGAGACGTTACGTGGAGCGAGTAACGTACTGATTCGCGAATGCCGAAGAACGAGGGTGTTCGCCAAGAGTCGTGGGATCCGCCAAGAGTCGGCTCGAGTCGGCGAACTCGTCCCCGGTAACTAGCCGATTCGGTTCCGGCTCGAGTGCCGGAACAACAACGATTTAGTGAGTTATCCGACCATAGCCGTTCATGGCACGACAACAGGCCGAAGTCTCCGGGCCCTACGACGCGTTTCGGCAATTTTTCTCCCTCCGACGGGACGTGTTGGTTCTCTCGGTCGCGATGTTCGCGTTCAGCCTGGGCTTTCAGATGACAAACCGGTTTATTCCGGACTATCTCGTCTACCTCGGCGCGGGCGGCTTCGTCGTCGGCCTGTTCGCCACGCTCGGAAATGTCATCGGCGCGGTCTACCCCTACTACGGCGGGATCGTCTCGGATCGCGTTGGTTCTCGGTACGCCCTGACCGTTTTCGGCTTTCTCTCGACGTTCGGATTCGTGATCTGGCTGGCTTCGGCCTACATTCCGACTATCGATCTCGGTGCGATCGTCCTCGAGCCGTGGGTCTGGGTCTTCGTCGGCCTGCTGTTGGCCCAGTGTTGGAAGTCCTTCGGGATCGGCGGCCACTACGCGATCGTCAAGCAGGCGACCGAGCCCAGTCGGTTGGCCCGCGGCTTTGCCAGCACGGAAACGTTCCGGCGGACGGCGTTCCTGATCGCCCCGCTGATCGTAGCCGTTCTGGTGGTCGACGATCTGATGCCCGGGTTCCTGTGGGTGCTCGTCATCGGGATCGTCTTCGCGCTGTTGGGCACGATTGCACAGCACCTCCTGTACGACGCCGACGCGGACACCGTCGGCAAGGAGTTTCAGGGCGTCGGACAGGTGGTCGACGACTTGCGTTCGCTTCCCGACCCGTTAGGTCCGCTGTTAGTCGGCGACGCGCTGGTTCGATTCGCGAACGGGATGGTGTACGCGTTTTTCATCCTGGTCATCACCCTCGAGATGGGAATCGGGCTGGCGCTGTCTCTCCCCGCGGTCGGCACGGTCGAGCTCTCGCCAGCCGCGTTCTTCGGCGTGCTCCTGAGCGTCGAGATGTTCGTCGCGTTGCTGACGATGGCCCCGGCCGCCAAAATAGCGGAGTACACCGGTCTCAAGGCGGTCGTCGGGCTCGGATTTTTCGTCTACGCGATCTTCCCGATCATGCTGATATTCGCGCCGGAGAACGTCTGGATTCTGATCGCCCTCTTTGCTTTTTCGGGCCTTCGATTCGCCGGACTGCCGGCCCATAAGGCCCTGATCGTCGGCCCGGCCGAGCGGGGCGCGGGCGGGCGGGTTACGGGCTCGTACTACCTCGTTCGCGGTGCGATCGTGATTCCGAGCGGCGCGCTCGGCGGGTTCCTGTGGCAGTACGCCACCCCGGAACTCTCGTTCGTGATCGCCTCGATCATCGGGATGGTCGGCGTCGTCTACTTCCTGGTCTTCGGCGAGGAGTTCGAGGCCTACAAGTAGCACTGCGCGGCGATTCCCGCCTCGAGCGGTTCACCACCGATACCTGCTTGCGCAGTTTCCCCCGATACTCGCCTGGAGTGAGTCAGCCCGGTGCTCACGCCAACTCCCGTTCGTCCGGTTCGGCGTCGCGCCGATCGAAGTCGGAATCGGCGGCGTTCTCGTTGCGGGCAGACCACTCTTTCGAACCGGTCGCGCGATCGCTATCGCTCGCTCGAGCCAGTTCGTCGACCTCGAGAAGTTGCTGGGTCTTGTGCTCCAATTCCGCTTCGGAAAGTTCCCCGCGGGCGTACCGACCCTTGAGTTCCTCGAGCGGATCCGTCTCTTTCTCGCTGGCGTCGATCCGTTCCGCTTTTTCCTCGCCCCACCACTCCTCGACGGCCTCGCGGTCACCGAACAGGAGCGCGACGAGTGCCGATCCGAAGAAGACGCCGAACGCTCCCGCGACGATGAGCCAGATCGTTCCGGTCGCGAACCCGACGGCGGCGACCCCGGCCATCAGAATCGCGAACACCCCGGTAACGTTCCGTCGAAGGCGCTCGAGCGGACCGGCTTCGCTCATGACAATTGCGCACGACTTTCAAGTTGAAAAACGTTGCCAGTCGACCCGCTGGGACCGCCGGGCGGTTTCGGTATCAATCACGTTGGTTTGAACCCCGGCCACGTCGGTTTCGGTATCGAAGCCGTTTTGCCTCGGCCACGCCTTTGTCCGTGCATGAACGGCGATAGCGACATGACCCTGGCGTTCGAACTCGAGGCGCTCAAGGAGGTCGCCTCCCCCGAAGAAGTCTTCGAGGACGCCAGAAGCTGGACCACCTACATCGGTGTCGTCTCCGAGAAACCGACCTACGTCGTGACGAACTTCACGCGAAAGAACCGCGTTCGTCAGGACTTTTTCTCGGGACCGCGCGGCGTCGACGAGAGTCTCAGCGGCGTCAAAGGGCAGTTCGACACGGATCGTTACGTCTTCATCGGAGCGAGCGACGACGACGAGGTGCGAGCCGAGAAACTCGACTGGGAGTACCTCGACATCGAAGACGCCGCCGAGGCCGCCGACTGGACGATGGCGGCCGAAACGGAACCCGAGGAGATCGAAACGGACTCGTCTCGAGACGACTGGCCCTGAGCACATTACTCGATTTTTCTTTCGTCGCTCGATCCCACAGTGAATTGACACTATACCCCATCCAGATAGCTACGCGTTTCTATAAGTCCGTGGTCGTTCCAGCGGGTAATCTTGTGATAATCGACGGTTCCAGCCAACAGCATCGGACTGTCGGTGTAACGGTCGGGGGTACCCTTTGAGTGTCTCGGGAAGATTTAGACGATGGCGCACAACAACGATCGGACGAGAGACGCATCGGAAGCGGGCGACGGGCGAGCAGGGGAACGCCCCGACGGGCGACGGGACGAAGCTGGCGGCGGGCGACGGGATGGCGCGGACGGAGGGCGACCGAACGAGGGCGACGGACGATCCGCTGGGGAAGGACGGTCTCCCGTTCGACCGTCTCGACGGCGATTCTTGCAGACAGCGGCAGCAACCACGGCTGTTGCCGGACTTGGCAGCGTCGGCGCTGCCCAACTCGAGGAATCCGAAATCGAACTCGAGGGCGTAAGCGACGGTTGGGTCGGCGTCTCACCCGAGGAGATTGCAGACGAGACGAACCCGACGCTGGTTCTGGAGGAGGGCGAAACCTACGAGCTCACGTGGGAGAACATCGACGGCATCGGCCACAACTTCGTCATCATCGACGACGACGGCGAGCAGTTGGTCGAGACGGAGATTATCGAAGGGGAAGGCGAGACCCAGACGGTGGAGTTCGAAGCCGAAGACGCGATGTCGGAGTACTACTGCGAGCCCCACCCCCAGACGATGCGCGGGGACATCACCACGGACGAGGAGGAAGAAGCGGACCCCGACGAGGAAGCCGAGCCGTATTTCCCCGAGGGACCGACCGTCGGCGTCGAGCCCGTCGCGGAGGGACTCGTCGCGCCGACCGACTTCCACGATCCCGAGGGAACCGACTATCAGTACGTTAGCGATCAGATGGGGGAAGTTTACCGCATCGGCGACGACGGAATCGAGGACGACCCGTTCCTCGACATCAGCGATCGAATGGTCGCTGTCGGCGAGGAGTTCGAAGGCGGCTACGCGGATCCCGAAGGCGACTACGACGAGCGTGGACTGCTCGGCCTCGAGTTCCACCCGGAGGACGATTCCCGTGTGTTCGTCAGCTACAGCGCACCGCCGGACGACGAGACGCCCGACGGCTGGTCACACGTCCAGGTCCTCGCGGAGTTCGAGGCCGACGAGGACGGCGAAACCGCTGATCCGGACTCCGAACGGTCGATCCTCGAGATACAGCACCCGCAGTTCAACCACGACAGCGGTCCGATGGCGTTCGGACCCGACGGCTACCTCTACGTCCCGATGGGCGACGGTGGCGGCGGAAACGACTCGGACTACGGTCACGTCGAGGACTGGTACGACGAGAACGAGGGCGGCAACGGCCAGGACACCGAGGAGAACCTCCTCGGGGGCGTCCTTCGAATCGATGTCGACGAGGAGGAAGACCAGGAGTTCGGCGAGTACGGCATCCCCGACGACAACCCCTTCGCGGAAGGAGGGGACCTCGAGGGCGAGGGCTTAGAAGAATACTACGCGTGGGGACTGCGCAACCCCTTCGGCATCACGTTCAGCGAGGACGATCGGTGCATCGTCGCCGACGCCGGACAGGTGCTCTACGAGGCGGCCTACGAGATCGAGGCGGGGAACAACTACGGCTGGAACGTCAGGGAAGGATCGCACTGTTTCAGCACGGATACGCCGGCGACGCCGCCGGAAGAGTGTCCAATGGAGACGCCCGATGATGTCCGCGGCGGCGAACCGCTCGTCGATCCTGTCGTCGAGTATCCGCAAGTGTACGAGGGCCAGGGCGTCGGCATCGTCATCATTGGCGGCCACACCTACGAGGATGATACGGTCGAGGAACTCGAGGGGCAGTACATCTTCGGCGACTGGACGGTTGATCAGGGTCGTCAAATGCCACAAGGCCGTGTCTTCGCGGCCACGCCGGAGGATATCGACACGAATCCCGACTCCGTCGAGCGCGACGAGTACGGCGGTCGGCCGCGAGACGACCTCTGGGAGATGGAGGAGGTTCTCTTCGACGGCGGCGAGGACGGCGAACTCCACCACTTCGTCCGCCAGTTCGGCCGCGGAGCCGACGGCGAGGTGTACATCCTCGCGAACCAGATCGGCGTCCCCGAGGGCGACACCGGCGTCGTCCTCGAGATCGTTCCCGAGGGCGAGGGCATCGAACTCGAGGCACCCGAGGATGTCGAAGAAGAGCCGGACGACGACGAGGATGTCGAAGACGAAGAAGAGCATCCGGGTGACATAGACGAAGAAGACGAGGAAGAAGCGGATGAAGATGAAGCGGACGACGAAGAGGCGGACGACGAGAACAACGAGTCTACAAACGACGACTGAACAGGCGTCCCGCTCGGTTCATTCGATTCCTTGTTTTTGCTTTATTCGCTATCTTGTATTTTCGAGCGTACGTGCGCGACGCTGTCGCTCTCGATTCAGTGTCTACACGAGTGCGGGCGCAGTCGCTCGTGGTTTGTAGAAAGACGGGGTAGGTCAGTCAGCGTGACCACACGTGGAAACCACGCGGGTCGAAAGGTAACTGCCAGACCGTGCCGTCTACCTGCAACTCTTTTCTCGCACTACAAAACCCCTCCGATATGGAGACCCGAGAACGTGGATTCTCGAGAGCACTCCCGTATCGGGATTCGACTCTTTGTTTCGCCTCGAGATATCATCCAGCTCCGTCGCGAGGCGTCGCGCTTATCCCCTCACCGGCCGAACGTGGCACAATGGCAACACCTCGCGTTCCGGGTGACGATATCGGCACCTTCGAGCTTCCCTGCGGGACCGAGATCGACCCTCGAGACATCGACCTGGGGATGCGTGAGTACGACTGCTCGTGCGGCGAGACTCACGCCGTAGTCACCGACGTGCACCCGCCCTCGAGATTCTTCCCCGAGTCGTTCGTCGCGGTCCTCGAGGAGACCATCGAGGTCGAAGACGAGTTCGAGAGCTTCGGTACGCCGCACTTGCTGGGGGTCACTCTGGAGGAGTTCCCCGAAGAGGTCGCGTCCTACGACGCGGCCGACGATGGCAGCGTCGGCTACACGCTGGTCTGGGTGACTGATTTCGACTCGAGGCGGCTCCACGAGATCGTCGTCGAACTCGTGATCGAACTCATGGACCACGCGATGAGCCACGCGGGCGACGACCAGGCGATCTCGCAGTTCGAACGGCAGATGCTCGAGTTCGACGTCGAGGCGTTCGTCGAGGAGTATCGCCGGGAGCGGGAGTTCGAAACGGAGCACGATCAGGCGCTATGATTCAGATCGTGGTTTGATATTTACTACCGCAAATATCTCCCCGTTTTTCAACGGATAGATACGAACACGAGTCTGCACCTCAGATTGGCAACTAGAATTTCCACGTCATTCACGGGTCACTCCGTTCCGCTCACGGTTCGTTTCACTCACCATTCGCTATCGAGACCCGGCTTCGCCGCGTCTCGCGCTCCCCGTTCATGTTCCGAGATCCTCACTTCGTTCGGATCTCGCGCTCCCCAACCGATTCGTTCACTCTCGAGTTCGTTCGCTCATCCACTGGAAGACGCTTCGCGACTTCCAAGCCATTTGGTCACTTCGTGACCGAAGACCTCGCGCGCGGGTGTCGCACCTCGCAGTAGCTTACGGTTCCTGACAGTCACCGTTCGCTTCTCGAGGCCTTCACTCCGTTTACGCCTCGCGTAGCTCACCGTGCCACAGCGCGCGCCACCGCTGAATGGTGGTCCGGTCGTTTCGACACGATAACAGTTCAACGCAATTCGAAATTCGAAATTGGATTTCGAGAATCGTACTATTTCGTGGGGCTTATTACGATGTACGAACTCCGGACGAACAAGACCAATGAGTACGGACCACCAGAGCGAGGGGGATGTCACGGGCGAGGAGCGCACAATCTTGCTGATCGGTAGCGGCCCGATCCAGATCGGGCAGGCGGCGGAGTTCGACTACTCCGGCGCGCAGGCCTGCCGAGCCCTGCAGGAAGAAGGCGCTCGAGTCGTCCTCGTGAACTCGAACCCGGCGACGATCATGACCGATCCGGAGATGGCCGACCGGGTCTACATCGAGCCGATCACGACCGAGGCAATTTCCGAAATTATTGCCGAGGAGAATCCTGACGGCGTTATCGCCGGTCTGGGCGGCCAGACGGGCCTCAACGTAACTGCTGAACTCGCAGAGGAGGGCGTCCTCGAGGAGTACGATGTCGAAATCATGGGCACGCCGCTGGAGACGATCTACGCGACCGAGGATCGGGATCTGTTCCGCCAGCGCATGGAGAAGATCGGTCAGCCGGTTCCGGCCTCGACAACGATTTCGCTCGACGAGGACGAGGCCGTCTCGGAGATGACCGAGGCGGACCTCGAGGACCGCGTACAGGCGGCCGTCGACGAGGTCGGTGGCCTTCCCGTTATCGCACGCACCACTTACACGCTCGGGGGCTCGGGATCGGGCGTCGTCCACGAGTTCGACGAACTTCTCCGTCGCGTGCGTAAGGGACTGCGTCTCTCGAGAAACAGCGAGGTCCTGATCACCGAGTCCATCGCGGGCTGGGTCGAGTACGAGTACGAAGTCATGCGCGACGCCGACGACTCCTGTATCATCATCTGTAATATGGAGAACATCGACCCGATGGGCATCCATACGGGAGAGTCGACGGTCGTCACGCCCTCTCAGATCGTCCCCGACGAGGGTCACCAGGAGATGCGTACCGCCGCGCTCGACGTGATCCGCGAACTGGGCATTCAGGGCGGTTGTAACATCCAGTTCGCCTGGCACGACGACGGCACGCCCGGCGGCGAGTATCGTGTCGTCGAGGTCAATCCCCGCGTCTCCCGTTCCTCCGCGCTGGCCTCGAAGGCGACCGGATACCCGATCGCCCGCGTCACTGCGAAGGTCGCACTGGGCAAGCGCCTCCACGAGATTGACAACGAAATCACAGGAGAGACGACCGCCGCGTTCGAGCCCGCGATCGACTACGTCGTCACGAAGGTGCCCCGGTGGCCCAAGGACAAGTTCGACGACGTCGATTTCGAGCTGACGACTGCGATGAAATCGACCGGCGAGGCGATGGCCATCGGACGAACCTTCGAGGAGAGTCTGTTGAAATCCCTGCGCTCGACCGAGTACGACCCTGATGTCGACTGGGACGACGTGACCGACGAGGAACTCGAGGACCACTACCTTGAGCGCCCGTCGCCGGACCGTCCGTACGCGATGTTCGAGGCCTACGAGCGCGGTTACACCACCGAGGAGGTCGTCGAACTCACGGGTATCTTCGAGTGGTACGCAGAGCGATACCACCGCGTCGCCAAGTCGATGCGCGCCGCACAGGACGGTGACTTTACCGAGGCCGCAATAGCGGGACACACCAACACCTCAATTGCCGCGACGACGGGCTCGACGGTCGATACGGTCGAGACGGACGTCCCCGGGCGCACGTACAAGCAGGTCGACACCTGCGCCGGCGAGTTCGAAGCGGAGACGCCGTACTACTACTCCGCGCGTAAGTCGGAGTTCGACAAGGGGCCGCTCGTCGGCGACGCCGCCGCGGGCGAACTCGAGGTCGACCGCGACGTCGAGAGCATCATCGTCGTCGGCGGCGGCCCGATCCGCATCGGGCAGGGTGTCGAGTTCGACTACTGTTCGGTCCACGCGGTTCGCGCCCTCAGAGAGCTGGGAATCGACGCTCACGTGGTGAACAATAATCCCGAAACGGTCTCGACGGACTACGACACCTCCGACGGGCTGTTCTTCGAGCCGATCACGGCAGAAGAGGTTGCAGACGTCGCCGAGGCCGCGGACGCCGACGGCGTGATGATCCAGTTCGGCGGCCAGACCTCGGTCAACATCGGCGAACCGCTCCACGACGAGATCGAGCGCCGCGGGCTGGACTGTGACGTAATGGGAACCAGCGTCGAAGCGATGGACCTGGCCGAGGACCGCGACCGGTTCAACGCGCTGATGGACGAACTCGATATCGCCCAGCCAGACGGCGGCACGGCGACCTCGAAAGAGGAGGCTCTCGAGCTGGCCCACGACATCGGCTACCCCGTGCTCGTCCGCCCGAGCTACGTGCTTGGCGGCCGCGCGATGGAGGTCGTCCACGACGACGAGGAACTCGAGCGCTACATCGAGGAAGCGGTTCGCGTCGCGCCGGACAAACCGATCCTCGTCGACGAGTTCCTCGCGGACGCCGTCGAACTCGACGTCGACGCCGTCGCCGACGGCCGCTCGGTGCTCATCGGCGGCATCATGGAACACGTCGAGAGCGCGGGGGTTCACTCGGGCGACTCCGCCTGTATGATCCCACCGCGCTCGCTCGACGAGGAGACGCTCGAGCGCGTTCGCGAAGTGACCGAAGACATCGCGTCGGCGCTCAAGACGAGGGGGCTGATGAACGTTCAGCTGGCCGTCAAAGACGGAGAGGTGTACGTGCTCGAGGCCAACCCGCGTTCCTCACGTACCGTCCCGTTCGTCTCGAAGGCGACGGGCGTTCCGATCGCGAAGCTGGCCGCGAAGGTGATGGCCGGGGAAACCTTAGAGAGCCTCGGCGTCGACGAGCAGATCCCCGAACACACCTCGATCAAGGAAGTCGTCCTCCCGTTCGACCGACTGCCGGGCTCGGACCCGCGCCTCGGACCGGAGATGAAATCGACCGGCGAAGTGATGGGAACGGCGAGTGAGTTCGGAACGGCCTACTGGAAGGCCCAGCAGGCGTCTTCGAACGCCGTTAGCGACGGAACGGCCGTCGTCGACTTCGACATCGACGGCTTCGAGGACCACTTCGAGGTCGCTACGTTCGACGACGTTCCGCAGGCGATCCGCGAGGGAAAAGTCGACTTCGTCGTCAGCCGCGACCGCGACTCCCTCGAGATGGCCGTCGAGGAGGAGATCCCGTATCTCTCGACGGAAGCCAGCGCGAAGGCGTACGTCGAGGGACTCGAGGCGGCAGACGGCAACCTTGAGGTCGAGACGATCTCCGACCGTCCGAAGCGAACGGCTCGCTGGGGCACCGGCGAGTAATTTCCCCGACCCGCCGCTAATTTCACGAACCGCCGCGTCGGATCTTCTGCAGGGAATACACTATTTTATCGAGAGCGCGGAGCGACGCTCATGCCGACAGCATCCGATCTGCTCGTCGACTGTCTCGAGGCTGAGGAGGTCGACCGCGTTTTCGGGGTCCCGGGCGAGGAAATCGAGGATCTACTGTTCTCGCTTCGAGATTCCGAAATCACGTTCGTTCCGACGCGCCACGAACAGGGGGCGGCGTTCATGGCCGACGTGTTCGGCCGGTTGACCGGCGAGGCGGGCGTCTGTCTGTCGACGCTTGGCCCCGGCGCGACGAACCTCGTCACCGGTGTCGCGGACGCCCAGTTCGATAAGAGTCCGGTCGTCGCGATCACCGGACAGAGCGACCGAGAGCGGTTGCACAAAGAGAGCCACCAGACGCTCGACGTGCTCGACGTGTTCGACCCGATCGTCACGTGGAACGCGCAGATCGCGGACCCCGAAATCGTCCCCGAGTCGGTGCGCAAAGCGTTCAAGCTCGCGGAGTACGAAAAGCCCGGTGCGACCCACCTCGAGTTTCCCGAGGACGTGGCGCGGGAGGAAATCGACGCCGCGCCGATTCCGATCCGCGAGCAGGTTCGGCGTCCGGATCCCGACGACGAGTCGGTCGACCGCGCTGCGACGCTCATCGAGTCGGCTGAG
The DNA here is from genome assembly GCF_030068615.1 of Halostagnicola sp. A-GB9-2. Classification (GTDB taxonomy): domain Archaea; phylum Halobacteriota; class Halobacteria; order Halobacteriales; family Natrialbaceae; genus Halostagnicola. The sequence goes on from NZ_JASJOC010000003.1 coordinate 483,742, forward strand.
CGTCCGATTATTTTGGCCGGTAACGGTGCCGTTCGGACGCGCGCCGCCGACAGTATTCGTGCGCTCGTCGACCGGCTCGAGATACCGGTCGTCGCGACGTACATGGGCAAGGGAGCGATCTCGGATCGAAACGCCGCCTCGTTGATGACGCTCGATTCGGGACCGGCTGGCGAAGCCGCCGAAGCGATCGACCGGGCTGATTGCGTCGTCGCGGTCGGCTACGACATCGCCGAGCACGATCCGGAGGGCTGGAATCCTGATCTCGAGAAATCGATCGTCCACGTCGACCTCGAGCCAGCGGAGGTGTATCGCCACTATCCCCCCGATGTCGAAATCGTGGCCGATATCGGCGCGTCGCTCGCCGCGATCGACGATCGGATCTCGGCCGACGCGTGTTCGCTGTGGTGTAAAAATCTCCACGATCGGATTCTCGAGGGAGCGACGACGAAGCCGAACGAGGACGATCCGATCACCGTCGAAAACACCCTTCCGTTGTTGCGCGAGTCGATGGCCGACGAGGACGTGCTCGTCTCGGACGTCGGCACGCACAAGATGAAAATCGCGCAGTCGTTTCCGACGTACGAGCCCAACACCTGCATCATCTCGAACGGGCTGGCGAGCATGGGGATCGCCGTGCCGGGCGCGCTCGCTGCCGATCTCGCGACCGACGCGAACGTCGTCGCGGGGACCGGCGACGGCGGGTTCTTGATGAACGCCGCGGAGCTCGAGACCGCGACCCGACTCGACTGTGGGTTTACGGTCGTCGTGTTCAACGACGAGGACTACGGACTGATCTCCGAACAACAGCGCGAGCACCGCGGGGAGCAGTTCGGAACCGAGTTGACGAACCCGGATTTCGTCACGTTTGCTGAGTCCTTCGGCATCGAGTCGTTCCGCCCCGAGACCTGGAGCGAGGTCGAACGGGCGTTGGCGACCGCAGTCCCGTCCGACGAACTCGCTCTGATTGAGATTCGACTGTAGATTCGGCTGTCGAGTCGTCCGCAGAAAACCGACAGTCCCTGTTCGTCCCTTCTACGCGATTACGCGACGTACTCGGCCGGGTCGACCGCTTCCCCGTCGATTTCGACGTCCGTTTTGCCGCCGGTGACGGTGATGTCCGTAACCTCGCCCGAAAACTGGAACTCAAGGTGATCCGAGTCGACGGCTCCTTCGACGGTGGTCCCCGAGGCGATGATTGCGTCTTCGAATGGGTCCTCGGAAATCGGTTTGATGGTTCCATCGACGGTAATTTCGAAGTTCGACGGCGTTTCGCATCCTCCTATCGTCAGTAGCTGTGTCATACACTGCATCAAATTCGAACACCACCTCATAAGTTTTCTCTCTCATAGAACAGTAAGAAAGTCCGAACGTCGAGAATCCCTGACAATCAGCGGCGCGTATACGGGCCGTTTGCTCACAGTATAACCGACACTCCGGGCCGTTGCGCAACCCTAAAGCGGACGGACTCTGTGCAGCAGATATGGAGTATCACGAGGCGGCGGATTTCCTCTTTGGTCTGCGACGATTCCGCCCGAAACCGGGGACGGAATCGACGGCTGCGCTCCTCGCCCACCTCGAGAACCCGCACGAAGACATCGATTTCGTTCAGGTAGCGGGCTCGAACGGAAAGGGGTCGACGGCACGGATGCTCGAGCGAACGCTTCGCGAAACCGGCCTCTCTGTCGGGATCTACACCTCACCACACCTCGAGGATCTGCGCGAGCGCGTTCGTGTCGACGGGCGCAAGATTCCTCGATCGGCGGTCTGTTCGTTCGTCGAGTCGAGTCGAGACTATATCACCGAACGCGGTGCGGACGGCGAGTCGCCGACCTTTTTTGAGACGATGACCGGCCTCGCACTGTGGTATTTCGGTCGTGAGGACGTCGATGTCGCGATTCTCGAGGTCGGTATCGGCGGCAAGTTCGACGCGACGAGCGTGGTCGACCCGATAGCGAGCGCTGTGACGAGCGTCAGCCTCGAACACACCGGAATTATCGGCGAAACAAAGGCGGAAATCGCGCGAGATAAAGCACACGTCGCCCCCGCGAACACACCGCTCGTCACCGGCGTTACCGACGAGACGCTCGAGCCGATCCGCGACGTTGCGGGCGATGTCGTGACGGTCGGAAGGGACGGCAAAGCGCTCGGGAACGAGTCGACTGATCTGGAATCGAGCGATCGCCGACCGGACGTTCGCGTCGCGTACGGCGGCCGGGTGAACCACATCGAGGCCGAAATCGAGATCGACGGCGGTGATTGGGGGCTCGAGACGCAAATTCCGCTACCGGGCGAGCATCAGGCCGAAAACGCGGGAATCGCGGCGACGCTCGCTCGACAGGTGACCGACGTTACCGACGCCGAACTCGCCCGCGGACTGCGAAACGCCCACTGGCCGGGCCGGTTCGAGGTGCTCGACACCGAGCCGCTGGTCGTTCTCGACGGAGCGCACAATCCCGCCGCCTGCGAGCGAGTCGCCGAAACGCTCTCGACCTACGAGTACGACGACCTCCACCTCGTCTTCGGCGCGATGCACGACAAGGACCATCGGGGGATGGCGGCGGCGCTGCCGACGCCCGACTCGCTCATCGCTTGCGAGCCGACGCTCGACCGGGCCGAGGACCGGGCCGTCCTCGCCGAGGTGTTCGACGACGCCGGCCTCGAGACCGACAACGTACACACCGAATCGGCCGTTCAGGACGCCCTCTCGAGTGCGCTCGAGGCCGCGGGAGAGAACGACGCGGTGCTCGTAACGGGCTCGCTCTTTGCCGTCGCCGAGGCTCGGTCTCGGTGGACCGCGGCGGACGTGCTAAAGCGGATCCGCTCGCTCGAGGACGCCCGCGAAACGCTCGAGGGCGCACAGGTCACGGAGAAGGGCGTCTACCGAATGCGCGGGAAGGCCGTCCACCGCGTCGTCAAGACGAACTTACAGTACAGGCAGGCCTCGTATCTGAAACAGGAACTGTTGAGCCTCGGCGGCGAGTGCGCCCTTTCGGGACTCCAGCGCGAGGACGAACGGACCGACGCCGTCCTGATGGGGACGCTCTCGCAGTTCAAGCGATTGACCGACAAGCTCGAGGCCCAGCCCTACGGACTGGCCGACGTCGCTCGCGAACTGCGCGAGACGCTCGAGATCGGCGTCTCGGGACCCGACCATCAGTACCCGTGGCGGGATCGAACGGCGGTGATGGGCATCCTGAACGTCACGCCCGACAGCTTCCACGACGGCGGCGAGTACGGCGACCTCGAGGACGCCGTCTCCCGCGCCGAGGCGATGATCGACGCCGGCGTGGACGTGATCGACATCGGCGGGGAGTCTACCCGCCCGGGTGCCGATCCCGTCTCGCTCGAGGAAGAGATCGACCGCGTCGTTCCTGTCGTCGAGCGGCTCAGGGAGGGTTCGTTGGCGGACGACGTGCTCATCTCCATCGACACGCGCAAGGCGGCCGTCGCCAAGGCGGCACTCGAGGCTGGCGCGGACATCCTGAACGACGTGTCGGGTCTTGAGGATCCGGAGATGCGCTTTGTCGCCGCGGAGTACGACGCGCCGCTGATCGTGATGCACAGCATCGACGCGCCCGTCGTTCCGGATCGGGACGTCGAGTACGACGACGTCGTCGAGGACGTAATCGACGAGTTGACCGAACGGGTGTTGCTCGCCGAGAAAGCGGGGCTCGACCGCGAGCAGATCATCGTCGATCCGGGGCTCGGATTCGGAAAGTCGCCCCGCGAAGGGTTCGAACTCCTGGGCCGGACGGAGGAACTCCGGGCACTCGACTCGCCGATCCTCATCGGTCACTCCCACAAATCGATGTTCGATCCCGTTACCGACGAGTCGGACGACCGACTCGTCCCGACCGTCGCGGCCAGCGCCCTCGCTGCCGATCGCGGAGCCGATATCGTCCGCGTTCACGACGTGCCCGAGAACGTCGCCGCCGTGAAGACAGCCCTCGCCATCGGAAATCCGGATCTGGTGGCCGACGATGAACTCGAGTGGTAGGCTTCGTTTGATCGCGGCGCGGATTGGTTAGGAAACGCTCACGTCTCTCCACTCTCTGCGTCGAACCATGGCTTCGTCCACCGACGATACACCGCTCGACTCTCTTTTCGAATCGATCGCGTTGATTATCGGCTTTACGGCGATTCTGTTCGTTTTGATTCAGGCCTGGACGTTGGACGCGCTTTTGTTCGTCGTCGTCGGGCTGAATCTGGTCGTAATCTATCTTCTCTACAGGATATTGGTTGCCGTCGAACACGTCGCTCAGGAAATTTGATCGCTCGTGTAGTCACCTGCCGGCCCACGTTTCAACCGTCTCGAGTACGTATCCTCTCCGAATGCGGGCCTCGCCCGCGACTACTACAATGACTGAGGACGCTCTTTCCGACGCCGCGGACGAACCGGGACTCGAGACGACGAAGTCGCTTCTCTGGACGGGCGCGAGCGACGGCTCGCTGGCGCTCGCGGGGGGCGGCGCGTTCGTCCTGGCGGGCGTTCGCTCGGTCGCCCGAGGCAGGTTTCGAGCGATCGGACAACTCGCGCTTGGTGGCGGACTCCTCAAACTCGGCCAGTATCAGCGACGGAACCGCGACGGAACGGCGGTAGAACGGGCGCTCGCCGGTCGAGGTGCCCTCGACGGCGGAGGAGAAGACGAAACAGCAACAGACCAAACGGATGGGAAGGCACCCTCCGACGAGGCACACGCGGCGACCGAGCGCCACGACCTCGGCCGCGTTTCCCAGACCGACGAGGACGGCGACGTCAGCTCCGACGCCGAGTTCGGAACATCTCGAGACGACGACTCCGAGTCGGAGATCGAGTTTACCGAGGAAACCGACGCCGAGCCTCGAGACAGACCAGGGATCGATGCCGAGGATGACGATCCGAGACGGAACACGGGCGACGAGCGGGTCGAAATCGACGTTTCGGATTCGGCGCTCGCGGACGAACCGGCCGAGGCGACCGGTCCGGATCCGGAACAGGCCCAGCCGTCCCAGACGGAGGGAACAGAGCCCGAGGGAACCATCGAAGAGGATGCGTCCCACATGCGGGCCGACACCCCGGACGAGCGCGGGGGTGACGAGGAAAACGAGAGGGGCGAGGAAAGCGAAGAGTGAGGTGTTTGTCGAGTCTCTGTCTGCAAGGAAAACCAGTGGTGGCAACTTTGATCGAAACGCTGTTTCGACGGTTCGATACTACGATCAGAGACTTCGCCGATGACTTTCACAAACATACATTATGATGAAGGCGTAACTGCACCCAGACTATGTCTCATGGAAACTTCGAGGGGTACGGCGGTCGACACGTGCCGGACCCGCTCCAAGAGCCGCTCGAGCAACTGGCGACCGCGTACGACGAAATCGGGACCAGCGACGAGTTTCAGGCCGATCTTCGGGATCTGCTCGAGGAGTTCGCCGGCCGACCGACGCCGCTGTATTACGCCGGAAACCTGAGCGAGCGCTACGGAGCCGAAATCTACCTCAAGCGCGAGGATCTGCTCCACGGCGGCGCTCACAAGATCAACAACGCGCTCGGTCAGGCCCTGCTCGCGAAACGAGCGGGTCGGGATCGGCTGATCGCCGAGACGGGTGCGGGCCAGCACGGCACCGCAACGGCGATGGTCGGTGCCTTGCTCGGCCTCGAGACGGAGATCTACATGGGAAAAAAGGATGTCCAACGACAGGAGATGAACGTTTTCCGGATGCGATTGATGGGTGCCGAGGTCAACGAAGTGACCCGCGGCGGCGAGGGGCTGGCCGACGCCGTCGACGCCGCGCTCGAGGATTTTGCCGAAAACGTCGAGGACACCCACTACCTCGTCGGGAGCGTCGTCGGGCCTGACCCGTTCCCGCGGATGGTCCGGGACTTCCAGAGCGTCATCGGGACGGAGGCTCGAGAGCAGTTCCTCGATCGGACGGGCGAACTGCCTGACGCCGCGGTCGCCTGCGTCGGCGGCGGTTCGAACGCGATCGGATTGTTTCACGCCTTCCGAGACGATGATGACGTCGCGTTCTACGGTGCCGAAGGCGGCGGTGAGGGTTCGGACTCGAGTCGCCACGCGGCGCCGCTCTCGAGCGGTAAAGACGACGTTATCCACGGGATGAAAACCCGCGTCATCGACGAGGACGTCGACGTCCACTCCGTTTCGGCGGGACTGGACTACCCCGGTGTCGGCCCCGAACACGCCATGTTTCGCGCCGTCGGTCGGTGCGAGTACAGCGGCGTCACCGACGACGCGGCGCTGGCCGCGTTCAGAGAACTCAGCGAAACGGAGGGGATTATCCCGGCCCTCGAGTCCAGCCACGGACTCGCTCGAGCGATTCAACTGGCCGAAGAGACGGATCACGAGCGGATCCTGGTCAATCTCTCGGGGCGAGGTGACAAGGATATGGAGACTGCCGCCGAGAAATTCGACCTGTAGTCGTTCGGACGCCCCTTCGGAGATAACGGTTGTTACCAAACCTATTTATTAGAAGAGAATCATTTTCAGAGTGATGCCCGAAGACGTGATCGTTCATCGCCTCAACGTCATCATCGTCTTGATCGTCGCCGTCCTGGCCGTCCTGCTGTGGCCTGTTTTCTCCCAACTTCTCGTCTACGCCGTCGTCCTGTTGTTTCTCGCCGTCGCCGGGGCAATCGGTTGGTCGCTCGCACAGTCGATCTGAATCTTCCCTCGATTGCCCGATTCACCTTCCCTGATCACTGCTCTCTTGTACGCCCTGCTCACAGTATGCCAGCGTCTTCTCGAAGCGTTCGATATGTATCGAGATATCGCTCCCGAATCGAACGCTCGTCGTAGGCGGCGAACCGGTCGTCGTAGTCGCGGTACTCGAGGTCGCCGGCGCTGACGATAGCGTTCGTCAGTTCTTCCTCACTGGTGGTTCGAAAGCCTCGATCCCAGCCCTCGACGAGTTCGTGAGCGCTCGAGTCTGCGTGGTACTCGACGATGCCGACACAGCCCGCGGCGAGCGCCCAGAGCATCTCCGTCGGAAAGACGCAGTGTTCGGCCGTCTGGGCGAAGACGTGTGCCCCGCGGTAGACGGCGATTCGGTCCTCGCGGGGGAGCTCGCCAGCGAACGTGATTCGATCCTCGATCCGAAGATCGCTGGCCAGCCCCTCGTAGTACTCGCGCTCGGGGCCGTCGCCGATGATGACTGCGTTCCAGCTTCGGCGTCGCATTTCGGCCAGCGCGAGCAACAGGCTCTCGAGGTTCGCTCCCTCGTCGAGGCGGCGGGCGTAAACTACTTCCACGCGCTCTCCGGGGGCAACTCCTCGTATCCGTTCGGTATCGATCTGATTCGGGATCGGCGTCACCTGTTCGCTGTCGGCTCCGATTTCTCGGACCCAGGTTCCTACGAGCTCCGAGGGAGCCACGATCCGGTCGGGCTGGCTCGTTGCCCACCGGGTGACTCTGTCGTCGCCGACGCCGCCGTCGCCGTACCACTCGACGACGAGCGGGACGCGAGCGAGTCTCGAGCCCCAGTTGGCCGCGATACCCTGTTTCGGCGGCTGTGCGTTCGCATGGATGATGTCGGGCCCGAACCTGGCGAGGACGAACGGGAGCCGAAGCAGAAACGACGTTTGGGCGTCAAGGCCGGTCGACACGCCGTGGTAGGTAATTCCGTCGCGTTCGAAGACCGATTCCTCGCTGGGCCAGAACTGGGCACAGAAGACGTGGACGTCGTGGCCGCCGTCTCGGAGCAACTCGAGGACCGCCTGAAACCGCTGGTTCGTCTCGGTATCGCGGTGATCGACCGTTTCGAACGAGACGAACGCGATGTGCATATGCCGTCGGGACGTAGCCCCGGATTAAAAAATCACCTAAGTTATCGAAGCGCCCGATCGAGTCGAATCAGAGACTCAGTCTTCGTCACCGCCGGGCATCGCATCTTCTACCGTGTCGCTGATGTAATCGCCGAGTCCATCCAACGGCCCGCTATCGTCGTCGTCCGAGTCGTCACTGTCCGATTCATCGTTGCTATCCGATTCGTCTGCTTCGCTTTCATCCTCGTTATCGGATTCCTCCTCGTCCGTTTCGTCGTCAGCGTCGTCCGCAGATTCGTCCGTCTCGTCATCGGCCTCGCTACTTTCCTCGGAGTCGTCCGTCTCGTCAGTGTCGTCGTTGCTTTCGTTTGTGTCGTCGTCTGACTCGTTCTGGTCGTTACTCTCGCCGTCGGACCCGTCCTCGCCGTCCACCGACACGTTCACGTCGCTATCGGATTCATTTTCTATAGCGTCTACCGATTCATTTATCGCTCCATCCACTGATTCGTTGTCCGCATCGTCGGTCGATCCGTTATCGCCTTCAGCCGACGAATTCTCGTCGATTTCGGTCTCTCCGCCGAGAATATCTTCGGAGTCGGTATCCGACGTGCCGTCGGAGATACCGTCGAGGACGCCGATCGACTCTGGAACCCCGTCGCCGCTGGACGCTTCGCCGTCTAGAAACTCGGGGCCGACCACTGCGATTGTCAACCCGAACGCGACGAGGACGACCAGCACCGTGACGAGGACTGTCGTGACTGGCGCGGCCTGTTCTTCGTCGGTGGACTCGTCCTCGTCTGCCATCGTCCTGTTTCGTTCCGGATTCGGTCGTTTTGTTATGCACACCGAACAGCGCCGCGGCGTTGTCCCGTTTCGATTCGAACGGTGTGTGTGATAGGGTCGGTTGTACATCATTTTCGGCCAGTCGCCACCCCGCTCTGGCGACAAACAGGTACACAGGGACAACCGACCCTATGAGAGAACGCAAGGAGGGCAGTGGCGCCACGAGTTCTCCGCGGACAACCGCTCGACGAGAACCGACAGACCGCGATGACCGGCAGACGGACGACGACTAACCGCCAGGAAGAACAGTTGCACCCGCTGGAACGGAGACTAGGCCGGACCTACAGGCGGAACGGTTTTCACTCACGATCGAAATCGAGGGGAAACGGTTACCGGGTTGTCCCGACATGTTCTACGCACCCGATGTACGATATCGAACGCTATCTCAACATCCGCAGCGCCTACGGCGCGTCGTTCGGTCCCGAAGGCGAGCGCCTCTCCATTCTGATGAATACGACCGGCGTCTCGCAGGTCTGGACGCTCGAGGAGCCGGTATCCTGGCCCGAACAGCGAACGTTTACCGACGAACAGGTGAGTTTCGCGTCATGGTCGCCCGAACGCCCCGAACTGATCTTCGGGATGGACGAGGGCGGCGACGAGCGCGCGCAGTTGTTCCGACTCGATGCCGAGACCGGCGTCATCGAGAACCTGACACGGAAACCCGAGTCCAAGCACCGCTGGGGCGGCTGGAGTCACGACGGCGAGCGGTTCGCGTTCACGTCGAATCGCCGGGACGAATCCGTCTTCGACATCTACGTTCAGAACCGAGACGAGACTGGCGACGGAGCAACGCTCGTCGCCGAGGGCGACGGCTGGCTCACCCTCTCGGGGTGGAGTCCGGACGATTCGAAGCTCCTGGTCTCGAAGGCCTACTCGAATTTCGATCAGGACCTCTACGTGCTTGACCTCGAGGCGGCCACAGACGATACCGGCGACCTCGAGTCCATCGATCCGAAATCGGTCGAACTCGAGAACCTCACGCCCCACGAGGGCGACGTTCGGTACCAGAGCGCGAGTTGGGCCTCGATTCCCGACGGAGCCGACGAGAGTCCGGGACTCTACCTGGTTACTGACAGGGATTCCGACACGCTCGAGCTGGCGTATCTGGATCTCGAGACGAACACGCTCGAGACGGTTGCCGAGGGCGGCGAGTGGAACGTCGACGGAATCGCCGTGGACGACGAGACAGGACGGTTCGTCTACTCGCGGAACGTCGAGGGCTATACCGATCTCACCGTCGGCGAGTTCGACGCCGCGGAGCCGACCGCCTTCGAGACGTTCCCGGAACCGGACCTTCCGGGCGGAATCGCTGGCGGCGTGAGCTTCGGGCCCGACGCCGACCGATTCGCCCTCTCGACCTCAGGCGATACGATCAACACGAATGTCTTCGTCGTCGAGGTCGAAACCGGCGAGACCGAGCAGTGGACCGCGGCACCGACAGCGGGTATCCCCCGCGAAAGCTTCCGCGAGTCGAGCGTCGAACACGTCGAGAGCTTCGGCGTCGACGGGGAAACGCCGCCCGACGGTCTCGAGGTACCCGGCTTCCTCACCCTTCCCGAGACGACCGAGAACGGAGAAACGCCCGTCATCGTCGATATCCACGGCGGTCCCGAGAGTCAGCGTCGACCCTCGTTCTCGAGCGTCAAGCAGTACTTCCTGAATCGGGGCTACGCCTACTTCGAACCGAACGTGCGGGGCTCCTCGGGCTACGGAAGCGAGTACGCGAGCCTCGACGACGTCGAAAAGCGCATGGACTCGGTTGCGGATATCCGCGCCTGCGTCGAGTGGCTTCGGGATCATCCCGCGATCGACCCCGACAGAATCGCGTGCAAGGGTGGCTCCTACGGCGGCTTCATGGTGTTAGCCTCGCTCACCGAGTACCCGGATCTCTGGGCTGCGGGTATCGACGTGGTCGGCATCGCCAACTTCGTCACCTTCCTCGAGAACACCGGCGACTGGCGTCGCGAACTCCGGGAGGCCGAGTACGGCTCGCTCGCCGAGGATCGCGAGTTCCTCGAGGAAATATCACCGATCAATAACGTTTCGTCGCTCGAGGCTCCCCTGTTCGTCCTCCACGGCGAGAACGACCCTCGCGTTCCGGTCGGCGAAGCCGAACAAATCGTCAAAATGGCCCGAGAGCAGGGTGTTCCGGTTCGGAAGCTGATATTCGCCGACGAGGGTCACGGGTTCTCAAAACTCGACAACCGCATCGAAGCCTACGCCGAAATCGCCGACTTCCTCGACGAACATGTTTAATCGGCAACAATAGGAGAACGTCGCCGATGCACGATAGTTAACCGTCCGTGTTCCCGAAAGAGTCGTATGCGCTGGCGACGCGCGGCCGGCGGCCTCGGTGTCGCGATAGCGCTCGTTGGGCTTCTCGTTTACGGCGTCGGCTGGGAGAACGTCCTCGAGAACGTTCAGCAAGCTCATCCGGCCACACTCATCGCGGCGCTCGCCGCCGGAATCGGAATGCTCGCGCTCCGTGGATTGGTCGTCAAACGACTGCTCGTCCCGATTGGAGACGGCGCTCGAGGCGTCTCGTTCGTCACCGCGTTTCTGTCGGGGTATTTCGCCCGGAGCGCGCTACCCTGGGGCCGTTCGACCGGGACGCCGATCACGGCCTATCTACTGGCGGCGAACTCCGACTCGAAGTTCGAGGATAACCTCGCGGTGGTGGCCACCGCCGAGGTGTTCAACTTCGTCGCCAGCCTCCTCGTCGTAGTTCTGGGCTTTGCGGTGTTCGCAACAACGGGCGGATCGACGGAAGAGGTGTTTACGAACGTCCTCATCCTCGGGAGCGGCGGTGCGATCGTTGCCGGTGCACTCATCGTCGCCGTCAACCGCGGCTGGGCGAAAACGCTGGTGTACGAAGGCGCTTCGCGGTGTGAAACCCTCATCAAAAAGCTCCCTCGAGTGCCGGCTGACCAGGGGATCCTCACCGATCGCGTCGAGGGATTTTTTACGGCACTCGAGCGGATTCAGGCCTCTCGCCGAACGCTCGTCGCCGCGTTTTCGATCGCGATTGTCGGCTGGATCGTCAACGCCTTACCGCTTTACTTCGCCTTGCTCGCCCTCGGCGTCGACGTCTCCCTGGCGCTGGTGTTCGTCTGTGCGCCGTTGGCCTCCTTCGGCGGAATTCTCCCCGTTCCCGGCGGAACGGGCGGCATCGAAGTCGTGCTCGCGAGTCTCCTCATTGCGACGGCGGGCGTTTCGGGAGATGTGGCGACCGCCGCGGCTATCCTCTACCGGCTGACGACCTACTGGACGCACCTCGTGGTCGGCGGGTTCGGGGCGGTATATCTCTCCGTTAGCGGTACGCACCGGGTTCGCGTTTAACTCCAGTATATCTCTAGCAGGACGCTGTTGACACTCCTTCTCGAAAAATGCAATTCGTGCGTTCTTCGTAGTCGCCAATCACTTCTCACATCCTTTACCCGCTCGAGCGGGCGAACAATCAGGAGATGACGCCGGTCTTTCTCGCAACCTCTCGAGCGGCCCGTTCGTTCATCCCGTCGCCCAGAATCGTGTACCGATCGCGGATCGCGTGACACGTCGTCAGCGATTCGATGACCGTCTCGTCGTCGATACCGAGTTCGTCGGCGGTCGTCGGCGCGTCGATGCTGTCGAGGGCGTTCCTAATGTCCTGCCAGATGCCGCGTTCGCCATCGTGGAGGTAGGCGGTCATGATCGAGCCGACGCCGACCTGATGGCCATGCAGCGCCGCCTCGGGCGCGAGCCGGTCGAGCTGGTGGGAAAAGAGGTGCTCGGCACCGCTGGCGGGCCTCGAGGAGCCCGCGATGGACATCGCGACGCCCGAGGAGACCAGCGCCTTGGTGACGATCCAGGACGACTCCTCGAGTCCGGGACGGACGTGATCGGCGTTGTCGACCAGAATTTCGGCGGTCATCTCCGCGAGTGCGGCGGCGAAGCCGGAGTATTCAACGTCCTTGAGCCGGTGGGCGAGTCGCCAGTCCATCACGGCGGTGTAGTTCGAGATAATGTCCGCGCAGCCGGCAGTCGTGAGTTCCCACGGCGCGTTCGCGAGTATTTCGGTGTCCGCGACGACCGCAAGCGGCGGCTCCGCGGCGACGCTGTGGCGCGTGTCGCCGTCCGGAACCGAGCCACGGTTGCTGACGATGCCATCGTGGCTCGCCGCCGTCGGAACCGAACAAAAGCCCATGTTCAGGTGGTGGCTGGCCATCTTCGCGATATCGATCGCTTTCCCGCCGCCGATGCCGACGAGGTAGGAGACGTCCTCGGTCTCGGCGGTCTCGATGACTTCCTCGACGGCTTCGAACGTCGCCCGCTCGATGGTTACGGTCGCCGGGTCGATTCCGGCCGCCTCGAAGTCGGCCGCGATCGGATCAGCCGCGACCTCTCGGGGCGTCGGACTCGTGACGAACAGCGGCCGTCCCTGGAGGTGAAGGTCCTCGACGACCTCGAGGAACTGCGAGCGAACGCCCTTGCCCACGACGACGTTTCGTGGCAAGCGGATCCACGTCGACTTATCGAACATATCTCTGTGGAGGGCGGCCGCGATATAAAGGCGTTCTCGTCGTGAGCCGTCTCCGGACTCTCGCGGTTGGGGGTAGCGTCGTCCTCACTCCCGCCGTTCCGATTGGGTCGCCTTGATGTGAATGTCGAGTCCTCGATCCTCGATCGTCTGGACCGAAAAGCCGAGGTCTCGAATCGACTCCAGAAACGCCGAAACCGACGATCCGTGGTCCTCGATCGACGGGCGGGTATCGGCCTCGGTGTCGCCGACGGCCGGTCGGTGTACTTCGCAGTAAACCGTTCGACAGCGCTCGTCGCGGAGCGTATCGGACATTCCGTCGACGACGCGCGGTTCGGCTCCCTCGACATCTATCTTTACGACGTTCGGCTGCGGGAACCCGTCATCGACGAGGCTATCGCCCCGATAGGCGGGAACCGTCACCGAGCCGTTCCCGCTGGTCGCGGCGCTTTCGTGGTCCAACGTGAGTTGTTCGTCGGCGTCCCACAGCGCGTACTCGTGGACGGTCGAGTCGACGCCGTTTCGCTCGAGGTGCGTTCGAGCCTGCCCCGCAGTGTCCGGCGTGGGTTCGAACGCCTCGACGCGGTCCGCGCGCTGTCCGGCGAGACTCGAGTGAAAGCCGATGTGCGCGCCGATATCCCAGAGGACGTCCTCTGACTCGACCTCCGAGAGCAGGTCTCGCACCATTTTACGTTCTCCGCTATCGAATATCTGGAGCGAGCGTGCGGCGCGGCCTCGAGTGTCGAACGTCGCCGCCGTATCGCCGAATTCGAACGTTCGCGATCCTCGAAGTCGCCAGTATGCAAGCGTCGCGCGTCTTCGTAGGCTCCGGACCGTTTTCGCCGAAAGCGTCGTTATGCCGTCGTCGCGATAAATATCAACGGCCCGGTGAATGGGAGTTGCCATGTAGAGGACACTTCGAAATGAGATAATAAGCTTTGTTGTATCTGCCAATTGAGAGTACCTATGTAACGGTGAAACTGCCGTTAATTGCCTCTGATGGCGATGAAGGTAGTTCTCTCTCGATTTTTAATTGTTTTCACACACTTTCTCGTTCCTGTGGGATGCGGCTGAAGTCTTTACTTAGAAGAATTATTACATAAACTTACTTAGCGCTATTACCAATGATTTGTCTGTGATTTCGAGCGTGTTCGCCCCGTTTGCGGTGCTGTCACGACGATCTGGGTCGGACTGTATGGCGCTTATGTATCTGTTAAAGCCACAAACCGGGCGTCTCGAGTCGTTCGTCTCTCCCTCGTTCGTCACATCGTCTCCAGGACGCCCAGCACTCGCTCCTCGGACGCTCGTCCCGGATCGTGCTCCGCGCCGTCCCGGTCGCTCTCGAGGTGGTCGGCGACCGACCGTTCGATCGCCTCCTCGAGCGGGGTCGACTCCCAGCCCAGTTCGGCGAGTTTCGCCGTCGAAAGGATGTGTGGGTACTCTCGATAGAAGAGGTACTCCTCGGGCTCGAGTTCGCCCGCCGCGAGTTCGCGCGGTCCCGCGGTGACGACCTCGACTGATGTCTCGAGTGCATCCGCAATCAGTTCGATCGATTCCTCGAGCGTGACGAGTCGTCGATCCCCGACGTTGTACGCTTCGCCCGGGTCGCCGCGTTCGGCGACGATTCGGAGCGCGCTGGCGACGTCTTCGACGTAGGCCCGGTGCCAGACGTTCGTTCCGTCACCGGGAACGAGGACTCGGTCGTGCTCGTTCACCCGGTCGATCCAGACGTCCAGTCGCTCGGTGTAATCGTGGGGGCCGTAGACGATGCTCGGTCGGACCGCCATCGCGTTGACGCCGCGGTCGGCCGCCGCAAACACTGCCCGGTCACCCTCCGCTTTTCGATTTCCGTAGCTCTCGCTCGAGTCGTCGGTCTCCTGTTCGGTCAGACAGGACTCGAGGGCCGTCACACCCTCTCGTTTCGGAATCTCTTCGCTTTCGTAGGCCGCCCCGCTCGAGACGTAGACGTAGGCCTCGACGTCGTCGAAGAGCCTCGTCGCCGCTCGGACGTCCTTCGGGTGGTAGGCGATGCAGTCGAAGACGGCGTCGGGATCAGCGTTCTCGGCGGCCACCTCGAGCGCCGAATCGTTCGTCCGATTGCCCTCGAGGTGGGACACCCGATCGTCCTCTGCGAACGGGTTCTCGTGGTTCCCACGGGTGAAAATCGTCACGTCGTACTCGTGTGCGAGCAGTTCCTCGACGAGGTGGCGGCCGATAAATCGGGTGCCGCCGATTACGAATGCGCGTTCCATACCGCCTCAAGGACGGTCATCGGGAAAACGGTAGTGAACCGACTTCGCAAACGGGGTGTGAGGATTCGAGTTAACGCCATTGATTTCCGCGACGGAGGTCAAGCTGCTCATCCATGTTCTTGCGATCGGACGTTCCGTCTGAACATGGCGGGACTATCTATGGATGCCAATACACAGACGATTTCGACCGAAACAATACTTCAATTAGTCGCCCACCCGCGGCGGCGAGCGATCCTTCATCAGCTCCGTGAAACTGGTGACATGGTCGTCCCAATCGACGAACTCACCGCCGCTGTCGCGATCCAACGGACCGGCCCGTCGCCGAAGTCCACAACGAACAGCTCGCTGTCACGGAACTCGGAAGATAACGCGAGCGATAAAGCCAAACTTCACCACAACCATCTCCCGAAGCTAGCTGACGCGGGGGTCATCGAATACGACCGATACGATGGGACCGTTCGATATCGGTCTCACGACCGCGTCGAGGATCTCCTTGAGTACATTTCGACACATTTAGAATAGTGATAGTTTCATTCCGGAGCCGACGGCTCACTCCTGATCGGCCCTCGGTGGCCGGATTTCGATGCTGCCGTCGCTACCGATCGTCACGTGAACGTCGTCGTACTGAAATGCGACGGTGATCGTGTCGGTCCTTCCGGTTGACTGGTTCGCAATGATTGCGTCCAGCGCCTCGAGATCGATAAAATCGTATATGGACGGCATCGCTACCGGTTCGGAGTCCGTTACCGCAGCGATCGCTTCGATCACCGCTGTACTGGGTCGGCCCGTCTCAGTCCACTCGTATCGGATCAAGTCGTCAGTTCCCGGTTCAGTGGGAGCGTCATCGGAGGTCATCGTTGAAATATACCGTGGCAGTACCGATGACGCTTCGATCGTGGGGTGGGTCACCGTCTAGAGAGATATGGTATGGATGCGGAAAGTAGTTTTGTGATTATGTGAGTGACAACGTGTGTCGGCGGTATCAGCTCCGGTTTCCGTCTAGTTGCCACGTAAACATCGCCTTGAGTACCATCACCAGGCTGTTCGTTTCTCCCGCCCCTCATATCGCCGTTTCGTCGCAAGGCTCCGGTCCATCTTCACCCTCATCGGCCACGAGGACACTCGCCAGCGTCTTCTCTTGATCGGCCATTAACAGGCATCCGGCGGGTACGTCCGCCCAGTCCCACAACGAATCGAACAGTTTGGCGTCGGGGACCCCCTGTCGAATCTTCTCCGTTGCGGCTGGTGACATTCCTGCGAGCCAAATCGTGACACCGCGCTCGGTAGCGGCTTGCAGGGCGTCGATAATTGCTTCGGTGAGGAGATTCGCGACGGTCATGTAGACGATTTCCTCTGTCGATCCCTCGATGAAGGTTACCACCCTATCGGTGATCGGTTCACGGTTCGTAACGGTCCAGACGCCGTGTTGTTCCGTCGACCGGGTTTTCGGTTCGAGGCTGTTGAGGGCGTCCGTCAACACGTTCACCCGGTGAGCGTAGTTCTGGTGCAATCACCGGCCGGTGGTTTCTGCAGAAATCGCGACGAAACGCTTGGGACTCGAGTGTTGCACATCGATGAGCCCACGATCGTGTAACTCGTCGGCCGCATCGTATACTCGCGTTCGAGGAACTTCGGAGGCGTCGCTTACGTTCTGGGCCGTTCCGCCGCCGAAACCGACGAGGGCGACGAACGTCCGGGCAGCGTAGGTACTCAGCCCGAACGCGTTGAGTTGCTTCGTAGCGAGAGTCCGTGGCTCGTCCGACGTGTCGTGGGACATGATCTGTAGGTGGGTATTCCGGTTCAGAAACCTCCCTAATGGGGAGTTCGGTACACAGCGACAGCATGGTTGGGACCCAGTCTGGGGCTGTGTACCGGTTACCCTTTCACAGTCATCCCGTATATTCTTGTTGTGATTATCTGAGTTAATACCTATCTCCTCCGTGAATCGTTCGAACGGGTGCTCCTCGAGCGAGTTCGCGAGAAACCAGTACCGAAAGCGGGAATTCCCTGTGAGGGGGTACCAAACGGAAGGTGTTTTCACGTGGAGGGTCAAGCGGTAGTCAGCTACTGGGCTACTGGTAGCAGGGTTGGGACCCATGGATAAGTTATCGAATCAGGAAGAGGCAGTCGAACTGCTTCAACAGCTCGGGCTTCAGGAGTACGAGGCGAAAGCGTTCGTCGCACTGACCCGTCTCCGACAGGGGACCGCAAAGGAAATCAGCGAGGTCTCGGACGTTCCTCGAACGCGCGTCTACGATGCGGTTCGAGTGCTGGAATCGGCCGGATTAGTCGAGATCCAACACTCGAACCCGCAACGATTTCGCGCCGTTTCAGTCGGCGAGGCGGCCGACACGCTCCAACAGAAATACGAGTCACGGACGGACTCGCTTCGGGACTCTCTGGAGGCGATCGACTCGGTGTCTCCCGACACGGAAGCGGACGTCACCCACGAGGTGTGGGCACTCTCGGGATCGACCGGGATCTCGAGCCGGACCCAACAGTTGATCGACGAGGCCGACGAAGAACTGATATTCGTCCTCGGCGACGAAGCCATTTTCACCGACCAGCTCGTTTCTCAGCTCCAGGCGGCACAACAACGCGGTGTGGCTGTCATTATCGGGACGACCGACGAGACGGTCCGCGAACGAGTACAGGACGACCTCCCCGAGTCCGAGGTCTTCGTCTCTGGTCTCGGGTGGCTCAGCGACTCTTATTGGGTCAGCGATGACACGGAAATCAGTCGGTTACTCCTGGTGGACCAGAGTTCGATTCTGGTGAGTACGTTCCACGGAACGTCCGAGAACGCTCGCGAACACGAGCAAGCCGTCTTCGGCCGCGGTTTCGATAACGGCCTCGTTGCGATCGCGCGACGCCTGATGGCGACCGGTCTTTCCCCGGTCGATGATCCCGGCACCGACGACCCGTAAGGTTGCGAGACTTCCCGTCCAGGCCCACTTTCTCGGCGCTCCACCGAACCGTACGGGGGTTCTTTTTCGCCGCTCGTAGAGCAGACTCCTATGCCATCCCATCCTCGACGCGAGCACGACGGTATCGGACGGCAGTGCGATCACTGCGGCTATCCGATTCCACAGGATCCACACCGGTCGGACGATGCAGCGGTGACGTTCTGTTCCTCGTCCTGTCTCGAGGCGAGCGAAGACGGCGGATCGATTCCCGACCCCGCCGGCTACAAACGAGTCGTCACCGGGGTCGAGCCACTCGACGCACTCCTTCTGGACGGACTGCCGACTGACGCGTTCGTCCTCCTTTCGGGCGACGAGGGCGCTCGTCGCGAAGAGCTCCTCACCGAACTCGTCTGGCGTGCACTCGAGCGAAACGAACCCGCCGTCGCGCTCACCTACGCCAACCCGCCGACGGCGATCCTCGAGCGGTTCTTCGAGAGCGGCTGGAACGTTATCCCTTCGCTCGAGAACGACCGGCTGCGGATTATCGACGCGTTCACACATCGGCTCGAGGATCGGGATTCGTTTCTCGACACGCGGACGGAGTGGACGGCGTTTCTCGGCGAGGTCGCGTCGGATGCGATCGTCGAAATTCGGGACCCGAGCGACGTCCGCGAAGTCGCGAACGGCCTGACTCGGACCCTCGGAGCGATGGAGATGTCCAAGACCGGTCTGGTCACGATCGATTCGATCGACGAGATCGAGACGCTGATCCAGGAGCAACTGATTCACAACTTCTTCAAAGATATTCGGGCGACTGTCTGCAAGGCTCGATACGTTCCGATCGTTGCGGGCGGAACGACTGCGAGAGATGAGGGTGTTGCCGTCGCCGACGAGTACCTGTTCGACGGCATCGTCGATCTTCGGGTGACCGACCACGCCGCGTCTGATACTCGCTTTACCCAGCTCGGCGTTCGAAAGCTCACGACGGCGCGAGTTCGCACGGAGTGGATCACGACCGGGTACGCCAAACACCGCGGCCTGTTCGCGGTTGATCCGCCGGCCGAGACGCATTCGCTCGCCGACCACAGAACCGGCGCACAGCGGATGGATTCGCCCGACTAATCGGCTGTTACCGTTCCGTGGTACGCGGGGGCGAAGCGGCGCTGTCTTCGATCGGAATGCGATTTTCCAGCTTACACGCGATTCCCCGACTGATCGTTCCGCGGAGAAATCTCGCGGTTCTCCGGAGAAACGTCGCATTCACTTGCGCGGCCTCGAGTGCACTCGTGGAAGCGCGAGCGGGTTTTATTCTCCAGACTGACCAACCCTGCCGGCGCGAGGAACATCGATATTCCAACGGCTGCGGCATTCGATTCGAACCGCGCTAACGGAGGCCTGACAGAGCTATGAACGACAGATACGATTCCCGACGGACGAGCGACGGGGACTCGAGCGACAACTAGCGGGTCGACGGGCGACCCGAGGAGAACTCTCCTCGACAGTCGGACGAGCGCTGGAGCGCTCGGGGACAGCGACGCAAAGCGGGTGATCGACAGGCCGGTGATCAACGGCGGGGACAGGAGCGAGGACGACGACAGGAACAAGGCCGGAACCGCGGTCAGGGGTAGGGCCGAGATGAAAACCGGGGCCGAGACCAGGATGGACGAGGCCCCACACGCGGCGGAAATCGCGAGCAGAGTCGACGAAAAGAAGGCGATCTACAGGGTCTCGCCGACGAGCGCGCGCATCTACGCGATGACGATACGGGCATCCGACGACACGTCGATTATCCGGACCGAGAACGGGGATACGAGGACCGACGCAACTGATTCCGAACAGAGATTCGATTCGGGAGCGACTGATCCCGACTCGGGGAGACCTGGAAGGCGGAAGCACCGTCCGGTTCGGCTTCGAGAACAGCGAAACCGACGCCATTTTTCTCGCGGCGATCCCAGACCGGGTAGTGAGCATGACCGGAACATACGTCCTCGTAATCGACCTCGAGCGAGCGACGACGCTCGAGGTCGGCGCGCTGGGATCGATCGAGTTCGAAGCCGGTGTGTACGCCTATGTCGGCACGGCGTTTGGACCCGGCGGGTTCGCTCGCGTCGACCGTCACGCCGAACTCGCTCGAGGGGACCGCGAAACTCGCCACTGGCATATCGATTACTTGCTCGGCTGTTCCGAAGCGAGCCTCGAGCGGGCCGTTTTCTTTCCCGGCGAAGACAGCGAATGTGCACTCGCCCGAACTCTTCCCGGCGAGCGAGTTCCGGGATTCGGCGCGTCGGATTGTGACTGTCTCGGTCACCTGCTCGAGTCCCCATCGGTGGAGGTCCTTCTCGAGGCCGCTCAGGACGCCGGCGGGTCTCTCGATCCGGACGAACCGACGAGTGACGTCACTGGGCCTGAGCGATAGAACAGCGAATACGCTTTGGGACGCTACGAAACCGATGGCGGAAGCTGTACCTCGTCGAACCAGAAGGATTCGATCGTTTCGACCATCTCTACGAATTCGTCGGGGCTCTCCGGTTTGGTGAGGTAAGCGTTTGCAGAGAGTTCGTAGCTCTTGAGGATGTCCTCCTCGGCTTTGGAGCTCGTGAGCACGAGGACTGGAAAATTCGGGTGTTCGCCGTTATCTCTGAGTTCTTTGAGGACGTCGAAACCATCGGTTCTCGGGAGGTTCAAGTCGAGTAACAACAGCTGTGGGTACGGTTGCGAATCGCCGCAGTCAGTCAGATACGCCAGTGTTTCGTCTCCGTCCGCAACGCTGTCTATCACGGCATCGAACGCCGAACTTTTGAACGCCTCCCGTGTCAGTCGAACGTCTCCCGGGTTGTCCTCGACGAGCAAGACCGTGGGTGACTGAGACGGGTTCAAATTCTTCACACCTTATTGTTCGCGTGTCGGGAACCTAAGACTGACCACTACATGATTTGGAACCGCTCGAGATTCGGGTGATCGAGTCCCCGATTGTACGCCGCTTGGAGTCCCCCTCCGAACGGTTTCGCGTTGTTGGATTCGAACGGATTTGGATGCGACTCGAGGTTGATACTGTCGGCTGTAACTGTGTGAATTCTCGCCCCCGAGGCGACGGGGATCTTGAACGATTTACAGCCGACAGTATGACTATTCTCTCCGTGGGCTATGGGTGTGCTATCGGGGCCATCGCCGAACTCGAGGCTGTGGCTTCCGATTCGTGCGGATCGTCTGACTCTTCGATCACGTATCGTTGTCCCATCATCGGATCGAGGAGCCTGTCGACGGGCGCGTAGTCGTCCTCTAACAACGGCGCGCCGTCGGTATCGGGCTCGTCCATGTAGTTATCCAGTGCCCCCTCGAGGTCCACGGCCAGATCGCGTTGGTCGTTTCGCTGCTCGAGTTCGACCTGGCTGAAGTCGGTCTCCTCCTTGGTCGCGACGACCTGGACGTTCTGGACGGAGTTCCGATCGGACGTTCGGAAACTGTAGACGTCCGGGAAGACCTGGTCGATCGTCTTGTACTGGGCGTGGTAGAACTCGGCCGCCGAGCCGGTCGGCGAGGAAACGACGTTCGCGGTGAGGATGCCGTCCTCGGCGAGTCGATCCGAGATGAGTTCCATGAACTCGACCGTCGTAAGCTGGAACGGGACCTGATCTTTCTTGTAGGCGTCGAGGACGATCAGATCGTAGCCGTCGTGCGAGTCGTCCATTTCGGCGAGGTATTGTCGACCGTCGTCCTCGTAGGTGGTCAGGTTCTCGCCGTGCTCGAGGCCGAAGTACTCCTCGGCGGCGTCGGTCACGTCCCCGTCGAGTTCGACCACGTCGACGTTGACGTCGTACTCCGCCTCGAACTCCTGTGGGCCGGTGTACCCGCCGCCGCCGATAAACAGGACGTCGTCCATCTCCTCGGGCCCGTCGTTCATCAACAGCGGAAGGTTGAAGTAGGTCGTGTACTCGAAGACGTGTCGATCCGGGTTCTCCATGTCCATCGCGCTGTGTCTGGCCCCGTCGAGGTACATGGTTCGCGTGTCGCCGTCGTCGATCACCTCGAGTTCCTGTTCGCCGGTGTGAGTCTGGTAGATCACGTCGCCTCTCGGATCGAAGGCGCTCGCGCTTCCGACCGCGGCGCCGACGAGCAACAGCGAGACGACGACTGCCGCGCCGGCGGAGTTTCGAGAGAAGTCGGGGAGCGTAAGCGCCAGGGCGGTCGCGACCAGCAGGAAGCCAAACAGCAGACCGATCCGTTCGACGCTCAGTTCGGGGATCAGGACGAACGTCGTGAGGGCACTGCCGAGAATACTCCCGATGGTGCCGACGGCGTAGACGTGCCCGGACGCCTCGCCGACCCCTTCCTTGTTACAGAGTTCTGCCCCATAGGGACTGATGAATCCCAGCAGGTACGTCGGCGGTCCGAACAGGGCGATGACGGCCGGAATCGACGCGTACCGCGCGCCGAGAGGCATCGTCGACGTGTAGAGCAAGAGCAGATCGCTCGCGTAGATCACGATGGCGATGTAGATGGCCGTTCCGAGGAGAATCCAGGACATCTCGCGGTTGGTCGCGGTTTTTGCGCGCTTGCCGCCCTGCCAGTATCCCAGGCTCAACGCCGCCAGGCAGATGGTGATGATGCTTCCCCAGGTGTAGATGCTACTGCCGAACTGGGGTGCGATGACTCGTCCCGCCAAAATTTCGAGACCCATGCTCGCGATACCTGCCACGAACACCGCGAGTTCGGGCTTGTTTAACCGGTACGACGCGAGCGTCCGAACGTCCATTGTCGAAGCTCAGTCGGTCCGCCGTTGTGTACTTGTTGGATGGGGAATCTTCGAACCGGCCGATCGTCGACTGACGGCCCGCCGAGCCCATACGGGTCGATTCACCGCCCCCTCGAGTCAGGCGAGCGCGGCGACATCCGATTTCGATAACTCTCGATACTCGATATCCTGCTCCTCGAGCACCGCATTTAACTCCTCGAGTCCGCGGTCGATATCGATCCCGACTCGGTCCACGTGGGCGTCCGGCGTCTCGCTCGGGTCGGTTTCGAAGTGTGCGGTCAGTTCGAGACCCTCGGGATGGTGGTAGCCCCGAACGTGTACCTGCCACCACTCGTAACCGGTCGGGTGATCGATGACGTACTCCACTCGACGCAGGTTAAGCACCTCGCCGAAGTACGAAAAGGACATGTCCCAGTTCGGCGCGAAGTGGCGTTCGCCGAGGAGTCGTTCGGCTTCCGACCGGCTGAGCGGAACGAGCACGGACGGTTCGAGCGGTTTCGGTCGCGAGAAGAACCGGCCGCGGACCGAGAGGACGATGCGTCGAAGTTCCCGCAGGACGGCGTCGAGGATGTTCGCTCGAGAGACTCGGCGAGTCATGGGGACAGTACGTCGGCCGCGATAATGAACCAACAGGGCAGTCCGTTCTGAACGCGTGTTCGATGGCTTCCGATATCGTCCGTTCAATCCAACTGGCAGTCTCTAGCCCACTGGATTTTGCATATCGCCGTGGACGGATGCATATGGTTCGGGTGCATATGCTCGAGGGGGAGACGACCGATCGAA
The DNA here is from genome assembly GCF_030068615.1 of Halostagnicola sp. A-GB9-2. GTDB lineage: Archaea > Halobacteriota > Halobacteria > Halobacteriales > Natrialbaceae > Halostagnicola. The sequence continues at coordinate 507,554 of NZ_JASJOC010000003.1, forward strand.
TGGAGGCGCTGAGCGACGGCGTGTTCGCGATCGTTCTCACGCTGTTGGTCCTCCAGTTCGAGGTACCGGACGTCCCGGCGGATCGAGCCGCGGCCGACCTTCCCGGCGCGCTGGCCGACCAGCAGGCGTTGTTGCTCAGTTACTTGCTTTCGTTTTTCGTCGTCGGCATCTACTGGATCGTCCATCATAACCTGTTTCAACAGATCGTCCGCCACGACAGGCTGTTGCTCTACCTGAACCTCGCTTTCTTGCTCGTCGTCTCCTTTCTTCCGTTCCCGACAGAGCTGCTCGGCGTCTACGGCACCCACCTCACCTGGACGCTGTACGCGATCAACATCGCCCTCGTCGGTATCATCCTGACGATCCTGTGGTGGTACGCGGATCGGCGCGCGTTTACCAGCGACGCCATCGACGACCGAACGGGGTTCCTGATCACGCTTCGGGGTCTCATCGCACCGGCGGTCTTTCTCCTCTCGATCGGCGTGGCCGCGGTGAACCTCTCCGCGGCGTTTTTCGTCCCGCTGTTGATATTCCCGCTGCAGGTGCTCTGGACCAAGCGATATCAGGATCCCGAACTAACCTCCGAGACGGGGTAACGCGGAGTCCCCTCGAGTCATAGGGTCGGTTGCCCCTGTGTACCGGTTTGTCGCCAGAATGGGGTGGTGACTGGCCGAAAATGACTGACAACCGGCCCTATCAGTCTTCGACAGACTCGTTTCCGTCGTCGCTTTCGGACACCGACTTCCACGTCGCCGTGGCGAGAACGCGGTGCAGATTGGTGTTCACCGCGACCGACCGCTCCGTCGCGCTCGAGGCGAGGCGTCCTCTGAGCGTCGCTTCGAAGCTGTCGTCGATGGTATCGTACTCGTAGTAGGCGGCAAAGGTGGCGTTCGTGGTCGCCGACTCCTCGAAGGTGATCGAACTCACAGCCCCGTTGACGAGTCCGAACTGGGAGAAGGGGTTCGCGACCGAATTCGTGTTCCCCCAGCGATCGTATTGTTCTATCGGTGTTCCGACCACGATGCTCGTCGGCTCGCCGTAGCCCCCGAAGACGATGTGGCCCTTCCCGGCGTGTTCGAGCAACCAGTCGAACTCCTCGATCGAATCGTTCGCTCGCTCGCTCTCGCCGGCCGCGGTTTCGATGACCGCAGTAATCGGTTCGATACCGTCCTCGCCCCGGGAAGCGACGATCGCGTCGTCGCTGACCGCAAGCGTCGGGTCGCCGATCGAGAACTCGCCGTCCGCCGGCGCGTAGATATCGTAGTCTCCCAGCGTGTCGGTCCGCTCGTACTCGCGACGAAGCGTATTCTCCTCGGGCGTTTCCCTCAGTACGCCCGCTATCTCCTCGACGTCGATCGATCCCGACAGGACGAGTGCATCGTTGACCGTCAGGACGTCTTCGACCGTCGAATCGTACTCGTTGACGGGATCGGCTTCGTCACGCTCGATGTCGAACTCCCCCAGCGACGGATACGGCCGGAGCAGGCCCTCAAGTCCCGGCCCGGCGAGTTCGACTGTCAGTCGTTCGGAGAGCATCGTGATCCCCTCGAGCGGATACCCGTGCATCACTTCGCCGGGATCCAGCTGCGTCTCGTACTCCTCGACCACATCGGCGTCGAGCGTAGCCGCCGTCAGTTCGTCCCAGTTGACGTAGCCGAAATCGACCCAGCCGTCGTCGTCGGTGCCGAGTCGGTCGATGTACGCCGGGGGTTGCTCTTCGTCGACGGACGCGAGAACCTCCAGACAGCCCGCGAGCCCAGCCGTCGCCGCCGTCGCCAGGGCCCCGGTCTGTTTTAGCAACGTCCGACGATCATACATGAGTTAGTTGAACTCGTCGTTCCAATAGCAAATTACTTCCTTTTCGTGGCACGGTCGCTCTCGCGTGCCGTCGGTACCCGACCGGCCTCGATCTCGAGCGGACGGGATACCGTTCGACCGCGTTTCCGTGCCCACGGCGCGTCGATCGACCGGCGGCTTCGAAGTATGGAGGGCGGATCGACTGCGGCTCTCAATCATTGCCAGGCGGGTAATCCGAGACTCCCGTTCTCGAGTCGGTCCCAGACGACGATCACCGAGGGGAGCACGAGTATCGACGTAAAGCAGGCGTAGAACACTCCCAGCGCAAGGAGCAAGCCAAACTCCATGATGAGCGGGATCAACGCGACGTACAACACGCCGAGTCCGCAGACGGTCGTGAGCATACTACCGGTCAGCGCACCGCCCGTTCCGCGGACGGTCACCATCAGCGCCTCGTGGACGTCGTTGCCGTCCTCGAACTCGTCGACGAATCGGTGCATGAAATGGACCGTGTAGTCGACCCCCAGCCCGATCGAGACCGAGAGGATCGGCGCGTTGATCGGACTCAACGGGATGTCGAAGTACCGCATCGATCCCGCCAAGAGGGCGACGGTCAACAACACCGGAATCAGGTTGATCACGCCGTAGACCGCCCGGCCCTCGAGCCACCAGTAGGCCAAGACGAGGAAGACGGCCGTCAGCAAGAACGCGATGAACAAGCTATTGATCGACGCGTCCGTCGTCTCGTCGATTACGGACTCGAAAATGACGAGTTGGCCGGTCGCCGTCGCGTCCATGGGTATCTCCTCGGCGGTCTCCTGAGCGGCGACGACGGCTTCGTCTTGCTCTGCGTCGACATCGATCATGATGTCGATCTGGGCGGCACCGCGGTCGGTCGTCAGTCGCTGACTCGCCTCGCCGCTTGCCTCGGAGTCGAACAGTTCGTCGTAGACGACGTCGACGTCCCGGTCAGGGATCCCATCACCCGTCGAGTCGTGCCGGGCGACGACCGCGTCGAACTCTGGATCTTGCTCGGCGTGAGACTCGATGACCGAGAGGATGCTTTGTGCATCGGCCTCCCGGCTGTTGCTCCTGAACTCGTCCGGCGGGTTCTCGAGCGCCCTGTTGATGTCTCTCAGGGCGGTATCTGATCGTAAGTCCCCGTCATCGATATAGATCGTGACCGACCCCTGCATTCCCTGCTCGAAGTCCTCTTCCATGTAATCGAGGACGGTCATGAAGGTGTACTCGCCGGGCGAGAGCGGGCCGGGTAAGTGCTGGTACTGATCGACGCGATCTTGCTCGGGGAAAAACGCCTCTTCGTCGAACTCGGTGTCGACGCCGGTTCCGTAGGCCGCGGCGCTGCCGCCGATGACGAGAATCGCGACGAGGAAGAGGACCGGTGCTACTTTCGAGATGTGGACGCCGACGGGCAGGACCTTCCCCATGTAGGAGTCTTCGCGGCCCAGCGGGGTGGTTCCGAACTCGGGGAAGCGCGTTCCGTCCCGAAGCCGGTCGAAGCCGACCTTCCCAGCGGGGAGGAAGACGCCGAAGATGAGGAACGTGAAGATCATCCCGAAGGCGGCCACGATCCCGAAGTCTTGCATGCCGTCCATCGAACTGACGAGGTTCGCCGCGAAGCTGAAGACGGTCGTGATCGTCACGATGAGGAACGCGGTCGTCAGCTGGGCCGACGTGACGGTCATCGACTCGCCGATCGAGACACCCTTGGCCCGTTCCTCGCGATAGCGATTGATTATGTGTATCCCGAAGTCGATCCCGACCGCCAGCAGTAAGGGGAAAACGACGATTAGCGAGTCCGAGAAGGGAATGTTCGCGAATCCCATGAAGCCGAACGTCCAGATCATCGTCATCACGAGCGCCGCCAGACCCAGACCGAGGTCGATCGGATCCCGGTAGGCTACCAGCAGGAAGAACATGATGAGGACGATCGCGGCCGGGAAGACGACGATCGCGGTATCGCCCAGCAGTTGAAGCGTTTCCTCCTCGATGATCGCGTCGCCGAAGATGACGATGTTCTCGCCGCTCTCGAAGCCGTCGATATCGTTGGCGATATCCTCGGTCTCGTACTGCAGATCCGCGTAATTGTCCGTGTCGGCCATCGGCGCGGTATCGTAGGTGATCGCCACCTGCGCGACGTTCGCCTGTGCCGATTCCCGCGTGAAGTCGGTGCTTACGGGCAGGCCGGCCACTTCGTCGGCTTCGGCGATCGCCTCGTCAATCTGGCGCTGTGAGGCGCTGTTGACCGCACGATACTGTTCTTCCGACGTTTCCGCCTCGGGATCGAGCTGTTGTGCGATCAGGGACGCCGGGCTCGTCGACGACTCGACGCGGAGGCCGTCGCGGGTCTCGATCTCGTCCTGGAACTCGAGCATCCGCAAGAGGTTCGGCTCGGAGAGGACGTTGCGATCGTCTTCGATGAACAACTGGGCGGTTGTGCCCCCCTCCTCGTGACCCGTCTCGCCGAAGTCGTCCTGGATGTCCTCGTAGGCCTGGGCCTCCTCGGTGTCGTCGGCGAACTGATCGGCACCGGCTTCCTGGCCGCCGTCACCCATACCGGCCCCGGCCATGAACACGCCCGTCAGCAGGAGAAAGACGATGACGATCGTCCACGGTCGCTTCGAGATCAGCGGGTTGACTCGCCGAGTGAACGGGTCGCTCCCGCGACCGTCGTCCGGACTTCCGCTTGAGCCACCCAGAGAGCCGACGTGACTCGAGAGCGAGCCGAACAGGCCGCCTCGGGTATCGCTTTCCGAACCCCCTCGAGCGCTCCCGCCGTCGCTTTCGAGACTGCCGTCGCCGGAGCTGGTGGCGAGACTGTCGTCGCTGACGCGGTCGGGGCGATCGGAGTCGGTCATGCAGTTATCCTCGTCGCCACCAGAGGGTGATTCCGACGCCGGCGACGGTGAGCGCGCCCAGGATGCCGACGAGCGTGCCCGTGATGCCGCCGCCGTCGTCTTCGGCGTTCTCGACCTCGATCGGGTGCTGGTAGGTGTCCGAGATCGTCGTATCGCCACGCTCGGTGTCGTACTGGAAGTCCAGCTCGACCGGATGCGTTTCCGGGGTCGCCATGTCGCTGGCCGAGACGTCGAAGGTGATCTCCGCGGATTCGCCGGGGGCGAGTTCGGGGACGAACGCCTCGTCGTTGTCCGTGTCGAGCTCGCCGCTCGTGTACAACATCGCGTCGATGTTCGAGAGCGTTCCCGAGCGCTCGTTGGTAATCTCGAGGGCGAACTCCGTAGTCTCGCCCTGTCGGACCGTGATGTTCTCTCCCTCGAGGGAGAACTCGTCCTGGTAGTCCTCGACGACGACGCGTTCGGAGTGTGGCCCGTCCTCGAGCGGCGAGTTGTCGCCGCCGGTGTACTCGACGGTGAACCGGAGCTGGCGGTCGCCGCCGTCGGCCTGGCCGCTGACGTCGGTCGGGAAGCGGAAGTCGGCGGTTTCGCCGGGTTCGATTTCGGGGAGGGCATAGCGGGTGTCCTCGATGAACAGCGTTTCGCTCATCGGCTCGACGACCAAGACGGCGTCGTCGACGGATCGAGGCCCGTCGTTGTGGACCTGTCCGGTCACATCGCCGTCATAGCCGACCGCGAGGTCGTCCTCGAGGTTCTGGATGGAGAACTGCTGTTCGCCGGCGGGCGCGAGACTTGCGGTCTCTGGCTCTGCTTCCTGCTGGACCCCGTTCGAATCGCGGTAGGTAAACTCGAGATCGAGCGGTTTCTCGCCGCCGCTTGCGGCCTCGTCGATCCGGACGTTGACGATCGCCGTCGCCGATTCGCCGGGTTCGATGTCGCCAAGGACCTCTTCGGCCGCTTCGCCGTCGATAACGACCCCGCCACCGCCGGCAATGGTCGCTCGAGTCTCGTTCGCGGCTTCGGTGCCGGTGTTCTCGACTTCGATCACCGCGTTTCCGCTGGCACCGGGCTCGACGTTGGTGCTGACGTCCGCGACGCTAAAGCGCGGTTCGTCGGGGACTTCGACGGTGATATCGACCGTTTCGCTGTCGCTCGTACGATCGACGCTTCCGTCCGTGCCGATCGTTTCTGCGTACGTGTACTCGATCTCGAGTGTGATGTCGTACTCGCCGGCGTCGATGTTCTGGGGAACTGCCACGGGGAACACCGCCTCGGAGACGCCGCCGTCTTGTACAGGTCCGATGGAGATCTCGTCTAGCTGTGAATCGAACGGGCCGTCGTCGTCCATCTCGACGGTGACGCTCTGGGCGTCGGTCACGCCCTCACCCGAACCAGTCGTGATGTCGCCGTCGTTCGTAATTTCGAACTCGAGTTCCTCCACCGTTCCCGGTGCGACCTCGTTACTCGGGAGGTTTGCGGAGATGTCCGGCTCGCCTCTGTCGGGCGGGACGTAGCCGCCGCCACCCGTGCCCGTATCTGGAAGTCCGCTTTCCATCTCTTCATCTGCGAGGATAAAATCTACAAATCCATCAGCCAGTGCCTCATCCAGTTCCTCAGTAGTATCTATCTCTAGGCTATCGATAAGTGTGCGAAGATCTGATGTACTCACGTCATCTTCATCGATATCATGTTCTTCATCGAGATGATCTAATGCGTCCTCTAAATCGAGGTCACCGCCTCCATTCTCATCTGCAACCGTTCCGATGGGCGCAACTCCCATACTAATCGTCACAAGGAGTGCGAAGAGGCCTGCAATCAGTGTTTGACGTTGTGCGTTCATCCTCTCACACCCTGTTCCCCTCGAGATCGTCATTCGGTGAAACGTTCACCGTTTCACGAGCGTGCAAATTGAAATTATTAGCTCGTTGAATGTCTGTCATTGTTTCAGGTCGGCAGAGGACACCCATAGGCTTTGTGATTGAACGTTCAATCAACTCCTTTTTTGGTCCCCCATCTCGTCCACGATGTTATGCATCACAGGGAACCACCGGCGACTGTCAGTTTTCGAGACAGCCACGGCTGGCAGGGGCGAACAATTGCTCGAGTTCCGACGCCGAACTCGCCGCGAGTCACCGAGTGTTTCAGACTCGAGCATCGAGGGGTGAGTATCTATGTCTCGTGATTTTCTGGAAGATCCCTCGGGAACTCGCGAAGAGATCCTCGCCGCGACGTTCGATACGCTGATGGAACACGGCTACGCGGATCTGACGATCGACAAGATCGGCGACGAGTTCGACAAGAGTCAGTCGCTGATCTACCACCACTACGACGGCAAGGACGACGTCGTTCTCGAGACCTTAGAGCGACTGCTCGAGGAGCACCGAACCGAAACCTTCGACGGGGATATCGAGGAGCCACGCGAGTGGCTCGAGGAGGTGGTCGCGAGGCCGCTCGATGAGACTATCGACGAACAAAAGCGCAAATCGCTGGCGACACTGTTCGAGCTCCGGGCTCGAGCCATCCACGACGACGACTACCGAGAGCATTTCACCCGGAGCGACGAGGTCTTCGAGGAGTTTCTGGCTGACGTCATCGAAGAGGGCAAAGAACAGGGCGTCTTTCGCGCGTGCAATCCTGTCGGCGTCGCGGGGATGGTCATCACCGTGATCAACGGCGCGCTCGTGCGACGATCGACGAGCGAGAGCGACGACTGGATCGGCGACGTTCGAGACGAAGTGCAGTCGTACCTCGAGAAGTGCGTCTACGCGAACGATTCGTAACTGCGTCAAAAGGAACGAAGCGATTTTGTTCTCGTTTACTCGAGCAGATCCTCTCGAACCCCACACCCGCAGGGATACGCGTTGTGATGGGTCGGGACGATCTGGACGACTGCGGTAACTGGAACCCCGCAGTGGGGACACGGACGCGGTTCCGGAGCGTCGTCGTCGGTCATCCCTCGAGCACCCGAATCTCCTCGCTTGTGACGACCAGTGGGATTCCCTGGACCTCGAGTCGGACTTCGATCGATTGGTCTGTTGAGTCGAGCAGCCGCTCGAGGGCTTCGGGATCGAACTCGCTCGCGAGCTGGTAGGCGTCTCTCGGGAGGCCGTGGTCCTCGAGCGTGTGAACCATCTCGACGGCGAGACTCGGCTGGAGTTCGGTCATCCGTCGATCACACTCCCTCGAGGATTGGTCCCCGCTCGAGAATCAGCCGTCTTCGCTCGTGAGTCGAGTTCTGTAGCTCGAGGGGCGAGTTCTTTCGGTTGGGGTTCGAGCACCGTTGCTCGAGGGGCGGGTTCTGTAGCTCGAGGGGTTGGGTGTGTTGACTCGAGGACCGCCTGTGGTCGACTTCGATTCGTCTGTCGGACGGGATGTTTAAGCCCGCGGAGAAGCAATCGTATCATGGCAACCGATCCATACGTGATTGGAAGCCACGTCTCGGGTGGCTCTAGCACCCGGGGCATTTCAAATACGAACGCCCCCATGCGCGGAGTGTGTGGCTTCCATTTGGTGTTACGCCCCGTAGTGTCATATAACTACTGTTTCCGGTCGGGAATAATGTGTGCAGTCTGATTCTGGGTGTTTATGGCTGGGGAGGGAATGTGGTCTCGAGAGATTTGTGTTCTCGAGGAGCTATTGTTTCGCGTGCGTGTACTATTTCGGCGAGTAATATACTCATAAAAGGGTATTACTCGAGTTCTAACGATTTGAGCAGTGTCCATTGGAAACCGCCTCTAACTGCATATATTGGCCGTAGCGATCGTTCCAAATGCGGGAAATTCCAGAAAGCTTATTACTGAAAGCCTACTCCTCTCATCTACCCCTACCCGGTGCAAGCAGATTCGACGGGGAGTAATCCTCTGTTGCTAGCTGATTGCACTCCAGTTGCATCGCTCGCAAACTACACGAAACCGAAACTACCAATCATAACATGACAAACGACGCAACCTACCGCGAGAAGGGACGTGCACTGTTCCTTGCCGCGATGATGGTCCTGTCCGTTGTTGCTATGTCCGCAGCGTTTGCGGGCGCGGCAGCGGCACACAATCATAATTACGACGACGCAGGTCCAACATACGACGCGACTGCTGGTGACAGTATTGATGAGATCTGGATCGGCCAGGAAGTTACACTAATTGATGATACCGATGCTGATGGTATTGAAGTCTACGAAGGGCTCAACCCTGACACGAGTGATGACTCTCCTGTCTCAACCTTACAGGTTGATAGCGATGGAGAAGCAACACTAGATTCAGCGCAACTTGAAGAAGGGCAACCATACACTATCGACAGTGTCGGTGGGGATTGGGACGAAGAAACCTTCTGGGTTATTTCAGAGGACCTTGATGTCGACTTCGACAGTAGCACTGTCTCTGAAGACGGTGATGTAACGGTCGAATTTGAGTCGGACCGTGAGCATCAGTGGGTGAACGTATCCGCCAGTGATCTCGATGGTGAGGAGGTCGCTGACCTCTTCGATGTTGGCGAGGATCACATCGAGTCCATCGAAACTGATGAGGACCGAGATGTCGTCTCACTCGAGATTATCAATGTTGATGACGATGTCGAGTTCGAAGCCAATTTCGCAAACACTGACATCGAAATCGGTGAATACGAATTTGCTTTCAATGTCACCGATTCCTTTGCGGAGGATACAGCTACGATCGAAGTGACTGATGATGCTGAAGATCGAGAATTCATCAACGTAGACAGCGTCGAAGAAGGTGAAATTGGTAACATCACCATTGACGTTGGAAACTCTGATAGCGCAGCCTTCTCATTTGGTGACGGTGACGAAGGCCACGTTGCGAACCTGACCCTCGAGAACTTCGATACCGACAACAATGAAGTTGTTCTCGAGTACAACACCTATCTTGCTGGAAATTACGATGATAGCTGGACTGACGCAGAAGACGCAGCCGAGGAAGCAGGATGGACTGCACACAATGCCACTATCACTGATATCCACGTAGATACGGGTCTCAGCGAAGATGAACTTCTCCCTTCGGAAACTTGGGACTTGGAAATTGGATCTGTCGGCGATGATGCTGACAGTACAGACTTCATTGAAGACAGTGACGACCGTGATCTCTTCACGATCAGTGACCGTTCCGCACCTGGCGATGCAGTGACCCAAACTGCACCACACGCAGATGGTGTTGACGACCTCGATGAATACGAGGATAGCACCATCACGGAAACTGGTACGATCGCTGTTGAGGATGGTGGAGATGGTGACTCACTGTTCCTGACCATTGATGAGTTCGGCGCAAACGGATCGATTGCCGCGCTCGCCGATGCACTTGATGAAGACCCCGACTTCGATCCGATCGATGGCGTCGACTTCGGTGAACAACTCTATGAAGAGACCGGAATCGCGATTAACATCAGTGAACAAGACGCCGGTGCAGTCGGGAGCGTCGATTACTGGAACTCCAGTTACGCCGACACTGATGGAAACGGAGAACCCCTTCCAATCAGCGCGTACACGTTGGATCTCGATGACTACGACAACCACGATGACTACGCTGGTTCACTGATCTTCGAAATCGACTACCAGAACGCTGATGGCTTCGATGTCGACGACGAAACGTACAACATCGAATTCACCATCGACGAAACCTACAGTAATCTGATTGACGAAGATTACACCGATGCTGGCGAGATTAGCTTCGAAGAACCCGAAATCGAATGGAAAGAGATAGACGAACTTGAGGCAAGTTCCGAAGCCAACGTCTCCGGAACGACAAACGTTGCACCAGGCTCGGAAATCCGCGCGGTTGCTGACTCACCAAGCGACGAAGGCGCGTTCGTCGAAACCGACGACGCGGTAGTTGTTGCTGGTGACGGTATCAACACGTTCACCGCGACTTTCGATCTAAGTGACGAGCAAGTTGGTGTCCTCTTCGAAATCACCGGTGAAGAGCCACTCGCTGATGAGGACGACACTCTCGAGGATGTCCGACTCGTTGAGGCAGAAGACGATGACGACGATGATGAGGACGAACCCGAAGAAGGACTCGGCCTCAGCGTTGACTACGACGACATCGAAGAAGGCGACACCGCCGAGATTGATACGACCGTCGACAACCACGGCGAGAACGAGACGACCGTCGACGTGGTCCTCGAGATTGATGGCGAGACTCACGAAGAGTCCCTCGAGATCGACGGCGGCGACTCCGCGTCCCACACCTTCGCAGTCGAGAACCTCAGCGTCGGCGACTACGACTTCACCGTCACTGTCGAAGACGACGAGTTCGACGAAGAGTACGACGGAACGATCTCCGTCAGTGAAGAAGGCGCGCCTGACGATGACGATGATGACGATGACACTGACGCAGACGATGACGACGATGATGATGACGACGATGACGGAACGCCCGGCTTCGGCGTCGCTGTTGCTCTCGTTGCCCTGCTCGCAGCCGCAATGCTCGCACTGCGTCGTCAGGACTAACTCGAGCAGCTAACCACCGGATTCGATCCGGCTTTCGCGACACAAACCCCATTTTTGACAGCCGAAACAGTACTCCCTCGAGCGATTGCGATCAAGTAAACAATTCTAAACAGGCGATAGCTGAGACAATCACCGAGATACGAACGTTCAATATCTCGTCATTGCAACCCCCAAATAGTGACTCGAGCATACGAACAACTCTCTGAGGGCCCCCAAACTGGTCTCAACATTAACGATCTCTCGTACGCGGAGCGGGGACTAGTTCGAAAGATCAAGGTCCAACAGTCTTCTACCGTGACGAACGATCATAGCGAGGGAAGATTTGCGACGGTTTTCTACCTTGAGGGAGACGAACGCGAAGCTGCCGAAACATTTGTGGCTGAGCATAGTGACCGACTCGAGGAAATCAATTTCTCGAAGCGAAACGTGATCCAGACGAGCGTTTCTCAACATATCTACGACTGGATTCTGCACGCGACGGGCGAACGCGAACTCACGAAACACGAAACCGTTGTACTCGAGAAACGGTCCGATGGAACGCGGTGGATTATCGACCGCGAACAGTACGAAACGAGTCCGAACCGTCGGTATTCGATATCGGAACAGTACGCTGTTCGGATGGATGGACTTTCGGTGAGCACAGTTTTTCACGCGCACGAAGATGCCATAGCTGAGTCGGATCTCGAGAATTGTGACGCGATAGCCGGTGAGATACGGTACTTGCTCGAGTATTTTCGAGTAGAAGAGTCACTTGAGTGTCGACCGGTGAGTCTCGAGGGTGAAATGGCAGTGCAAAAGCCCGAATGAGGTGTGTTGTACTGGGACACTGTGTGCTTCTGGCTGATTTACTCTGTTCCTTGGCCAGTTTCGAGTTTCTCATTGGTTAGCTATTATGGTGTTCTCGACAGGTAGAACGTCTCTATTCTCGAGGTTATATTTTCGGTACCGATCTAAATAGCTCGCAACTCCACACGAAGAACGGTTTAATCGACTCTTACAACTTTCCCAAATATGGACCTATCGTACAAGAAGACTTATTACAAACCATCGAAACCACCCAAACACCCCTATCCGGTAGGCTGAGTAGTTCGACGACGGCTCCGTTGGTAGGAAGCCGGTAACGGTCGCCTAACCGCGAATCGAATGCGAAACAATGCAGTACGAAACAATAACACAACATAAATGACAAACGAAAATTCATATCGCGAAAAGGGACGCGCACTGTTCCTTGCCGTGATGATGGTCCTGTCTGTCGTTGCGATGTCCGCAGCGTTTGCGGGTGCAGCGGCAGCACACAACCATAGCTACGACGACGACGGACCAACTTACGAAACCGGAGACACTATCGATGAGGTTTGGATTGGTCAAGAGGTAACGATTGAAGAGGATGATGACTCTGGTATTGAGGTCTACGAAGGCCTGAACCCATCAACTGGCGACGATTCACCAATTACCACGTTGCGAGTTGACAGCGATAATGAGGCAACTCTCGATACTGAGAACCTCGAAGCCGGAGAACCATACACCCTCGAGAGCTCATCTTGGAGTGATGAAAGCTTCTGGGCACTTGAAGAAGAGCTAGACATCGACTTCGATAGTAGCAGTGTCTACGAAGAAGATGATGATGTCACAATCGACTTCGAGTCCGAAAGAAATGACTTCATGGTCAATGTGACCGAAGACAGTCTCGACGAAGATGAACTCGGCAATCTCTTCGTCGAAACCGGTGCTGTTGATGAGATCAACACTGAGTACGACGATGTTGCGATCCTCACAATAGAGGACATCGAAGGCAACAACGAGGAAATCTCAGCCGACTTCTCCGACTCAGGAATTGAAGCAGGAGACTACGACTTCAACTTCAACGTTACTGATTCGCTCGCTGAGGAAAACGCATCAATTGAGGTAACTGAAGACGACGAAGACATTGAATTCGTTGACATTGATAGTGTCGAAGAAGGTGAAATCGGTAACATCACCATCGATGCAGGAAATGCCGGCGAAGCCGCGTTCTCCTTTGGAGATCGTGACGAGAATCACGTGGTCAACATGAGCCTCGACATCGACGAGGACGAAGTTGTCCTTGAGCACAACACTCACCTCGCAGGCGTAGAGGAGGGTTCGGATGCTGAAGAGGAAGCAGGTAACGCAGGATGGACGGCTCATAACGCATCCATCACCGACTTCGATATGTACACCGAACTCGGTGACGATGAGATCCTCCCCGCAGAGACTTGGGACCTCGAGATCGGTGAAGATGCAGATGAGACTGGAGTTGAAAGCTCAACCTTCATTGATGAAAGCCACGACCGTGACCTGTTCACGATCGGTGACCGTTCAGCACCATCTGACGCAGTAACGCAGACTGCGCCACACGACGACGATGTTGAAGACCTTGACGACTACGAC
>NZ_JASJOC010000030.1 GCF_030068615.1 Halostagnicola sp. A-GB9-2
GCGCGGGGTGGTGCATTGGTTCGTTGCTTCGGATTAAATCAACGTCCCGTCTCCCACTTAAGGGACACGATTCGATTTGTGATTTAACCCGAGTCATGGACCCACAGGGATTCGAACCCTGGGCATCCTCCTTGCAAAGGAGGCACTCTACCACTGAGCTATGGGCCCACCCCACTCTGCTGATGTGCAGACTGGGGATCAATCGGGAGTGTTAGCCTTGACAGTTCTAAGGTGCTCGCTCGGCCAGACGGTGGTCGAGTGAACGTGTGGACCGAGTTCGCAAAACCGCGTGTGGGCCGGGGCGTCGCCCCGGTCCCGGTCTGTGGAGGTGATCCAGCCGCAGATTCCCCTACGGCTACCTTGTTACGACTTAAGCCCCCTTGCGAAGCCCAGATTCGACCGGCGTAACGCCGGCCTCATCCGGACCTCACTCGGGTGCTTTGACGGGCGGTGTGTGCAAGGAGCAGGGACGTATTCACCGCGCCCTTCTGAGGCGCGATTACTACCGAATCCAGCTTCATGCGGGCGAGTTTCAGCCCGCAATCCGAACTACGATCGAGTTTCGGAGATTAGCGTCGCCTCTCGGCGTAGCATCCCACTGTCTCGACCATTGTAGCCCGCGTGTAGCCCAGCACATTCGGGGCATACTGACCTACCGTTGCCCGTTCCTTCCTCCAGTTTGGCACTGGCAGTCCTCTTAATGTACCCAACCACCTCAAGGGTGTTGCTGGCAATTAAGGGTGCGGGTCTCGCTCGTTGCCTGACTTAACAGGACGCCTCACGGTACGAGCTGACGGCGGCCATGCACCTCCTCTCAGTGGCTCCAGTAAGCTCATCACACTGACTTTCACTGCACACTGTCGATGCTGGTGAGATGTCCGGCGTTGAGTCCAATTAAACCGCAGGCTCCTCCGGTTGTAGTGCTCCCCCGCCAATTCCTTTAAGTTTCATCCTTGCAGACGTACTTCCCAGGCGGTCTGCTTCACGGCTTCCCTACGGCACAGCACAGGCTCGTAGCCTGTGCCACACCTAGCAGACATCGTTTACAGCTCGGACTACCCGGGTATCTAATCCGGTTCGTGACCCGAGCTTTCGTCCCTCACCGTCGGATCCGTCTTTCCAGAGCGCTTTCGCCACCGGTGGTCCGTCTCGGATTACAGGATTTCACTCCTACCCCAGACGTACCCTCTGGATCTTCCGGTCCCAAGCCATGCAGTTTCCACCGGACGCCTCCCCGTTGAGCGGGGAGATTTCCCGATGGACTTGCGTGGCCAGCTACGGACGCTTTAGGCCCAATAATAGCGGTCATCACTTGTGCTGCCGGTATTACCGCGGCGGCTGGCACCGGTCTTGCCCAGCACTTATTCGCCGACCATCCTACGGTCGGAAAAAGCGAGGACTATATGCCCTCGCACTTGGAGTCCCCTTATCGCACTCTCGTGCAGTGTAAAGGTTTCGCGCCTGCTGCGCCCCGTAGGGCCCGGTATCTTGTCTCAGATACCGTCTCCGGGCTCTTGCTCTCACAACCCGTACCGATTATTGGCACGGTGGGCCGTTACCCCACCGTCTACCTAATCGGCCGCAGCCACATCCTATCGCGCCTGAGCATTTCTAGCTCGCGCCACTCCAGGGAGCGAGCCGTATGCACTATTAACCTCAGTTTCCCGAGAGTATCGTGCTCGATAGGGTAGTTTGGCCACGTGTTACTGAGCTATCTGCTACGAGTCTAAACTCGTACAACTAGCATGGCTAAATCGGACTCCAATAGCAATGACCTCCGGCAGGATCAACCGGAATGCTAAATCCCCTGCAGAGCAGGGGGGTTTGGCGGTGAATGGTATAAATACACACTCACACATTGCGTGGTCCACAGTTCGGCGACCAGATCGCCGACCGATCGAGCGTCACCGAACTGTCAAGGCTAACATCAGATCCCATCTTAACGGCGGACCGCAGGGGTAGGATCCTCATTTCCTTCGGACTCTATCATACGTCTTCGGGGGTACAAAACCCCTTCGGACTATGATCGTCCGAGATGACGAGCCGAGTTGAACGGCCCGTCGATCACGTGTTCGTTGCGTTCATATCCGAAC
>NZ_JASJOC010000031.1 GCF_030068615.1 Halostagnicola sp. A-GB9-2
ACCAGACATCGACGCAACCAGTTACGGGGCTGGCGAAGTTCTTCTCGAAAACACGGGCACGTCACAGGCTTACATTGAAGTCGACGGCCAAATCGCTGATGGTCAACATGAAAACAATACTTCTCGTATGGACCCACTTGATGAAGACAATACAACCACAATAGATAATGACTACCGAGTTATTGCCCCCGGCGAAGAACAGTGGTTCAGAGTGAGGGATAGAGCGTTCGATCATGGAGGCTATGATGCGGATTATGATGAGTACTGTACTGGCGAAGGGGACTTCGAGCAGAAGGTGACTGTGAATGTCGAGGAAGCCAGTCTTGGTGAAGTGTCTGCTGATGTTTCTGTTGCTCTCACTGGAGAAGTCACACAATCATCAGGACAGAGGGAATCCTGCTCAGAGCTCGAAGTTGATTCCCTACCCGTCGATCTGGAATAATAACACTCCAGATAAACTGGCTCTGTTGAAATCCTCTTCTTTAGAGACCTATTCACGTGAATCTACTGTACACTACACGTGCGAACATACCGTTCTCTATTTCGATATAACAAAAAGAATATTAGTCCTCATGTCATATTTTCACTAATGCCGTCTAGACGAAAATTCCTCTCCTCATCAGGTGCTGCTCTCGTCGGAACCGGGATTGCAGGCTGCCTTTCGGGAAAGAATACCCGTTCTGCCGAGTGGCTTCAATTGAAAGCCATTAGCGTCAAGTGGAGTCGTGATGGCCGCTCGTACAGCGACCAGATTCTTCAGTTGATGTCCGATGGAGAAGACGAGATACGAGGTACAGTGGCATCGGAGTATAACGATGTCATTTCGTCTCCCTCCGAAGTTACTGCTTCGGGGAGCTTTCATAATGACCTCCAATTCGATTTTGAGGCGATAAAATACGTCGTTGGGTTTTGTGGGAGCGACTTCAGTTCGGACGATGAGTCTGGATGTCTGAATACAAGAACCTCCCGAGAAGATTTCAATGCTGTTCAATTCGGTGACCAAGCTGATGTTGAAGTAACGGATAATCAATTCCATATTCACGATGTTCAGAGCGAGAGCATCTCGGAATGGGACACTGACATCAGTAGGTTCGAATTGTCTGAGAAGCATGACTATCTAGTCACTAAGTAGGTCACCTGTACTGATCGTTAGAGGGCTCGGTCGAGATTGTGGACGATACACGCAAGGGCGAGTTCACGAAACTGCTTCCACCAGCGTCGTGAACGGACGAATGCACCGTATTTTCGCTTGAGTCGAGGGTTCACCGTTTCGCTCTGGCTCCGTTGCCCGTAGAGTTCAGTATCCAACCGAGCGTTCCATGCTTTCTGCAGTGATGAGAACTCACGGTGTTTGATCAGCGGACGAATCGAATTTTCGCGGGCCATTCCCCGAATCTGCTGATCGTCGTATCCCTTGTCTCCAAGCAGAACTTCAACTTCAGATACGTTGCGGTTGATGAGCGATGGTGCGATCTGCGTATCGTGCTTTCGGGTCGTTGTAATGTGGAGATCAAGGATAGCGTTCGCTCTCGTATCGACTAAGAGTGTGACTTTCAATTGCTGAATCGTCAGTTTTGCTCGTTTCGTGTAGTGTTTCGAGGCGTGACTTCGGTCGAACCCTGAGGCGTCGATTCCCACAACACCGTTAGTCGGGAGCAGTGAGACAGAGAGATTGAGAAGGACTCGCCAGACGGCCATATCGAGCTTGTCGAACGCTTTGCACAGCGTTGATGGGGCAGGAAGTTCGGTGAGGTTGATCGCACTCCGAATACGAGGCATTTCGATGAGTTCGTCGAGAAGTGTTCGATACGTTGTGTTCTTCCGAACTTTGAGGCAGAGGAGAACGATGTGTTGATGGAACGTGTAGCGTTGTTTCGAGAACTTTGAGGAGTATCGAGCCACGGCACGTCGCGCTAACTGAAATGCTTCCTCAACAAATCGGAGCAATTGTGACTTTGGGAGGGTCTGCATCTACTCAAACTACCAACTGAATCTGTAACTCACTAAGGATTTCAACAGAGCCG
>NZ_JASJOC010000032.1 GCF_030068615.1 Halostagnicola sp. A-GB9-2
GTGACGCCTCAAGCGACGTGATCTCCCACGGTGTAAGTCGCCGCCATATAGTGGTTCACCAGAGCCGTCCAGGGTAAATCACTGGATACGGGTATTCGGAATTTCGGTGTCCAGGGTAAAAACCACCAAACAATAGTACTGTCCATAGTAAAATTGCGTTCAAAATTAACTAGTATTGGATGGGATCCATCCGCAGAAGTGGGTGTCCGGGGGACGTATCGATACGGTTTGTTTATCGTGCCGCTGATACGAGGCTGGCGGCGAAAGTGAGACCGTCATAGGACGTAGATTACAAATGACTACGAATCAAACAAGTCTGGTCGAGAGGGAACGCATTCAAACGGAATTGCAGACTCGAGAACAGTGGGTGTGCTGGCAGCGCAAGGAACGGGGAGACAAGGTAACTAAGGTACCTATTGTATCTGGTGTAGCTGAGTTTGCTTCGGCAACTGATCCCGAGACGTGGCGGTCGTTCGATGGGGCACTCGAGTATTTCGGTCGTAGAGATGCTGCCGGTATTGGGTTCGTTTACCCACCATCGGAGATTTAGTCCCGGAATCGTTGGTTAACGTGACACCATCGAACCGGGCTCACGGTAGCTCGCCAGTCACGTCGACGAGGTCCTCCTCGGTTCGCCAGCGATACAGCCGTCCCTCATTCTCGAACAATTCGAAAACACCGTCTTGCATCCAGCCAAACGGATGCTCTTCGTCCTTGTACTCTCGCTCGAGGACGTGACTTTTTGCGAAGTATTCGGTCGTACCGACGAGCAACCCCTGTTCGACGAGGAAGTCACTTGGCTCTTTCTCGGCGACACCGACGAGGTTCGTCACGATATCGGCGATTAGGCAGAACTTCTGAATGCTGTTATCCCACTCACCACGGATGTCGACCATCCGGAACGCGTATGCATCGGTACGACGATTGAGACGGTCAACCACCAAGTTCAGCCGTCGGATCGGCTCACGGTCGTAGTTCCCGAGCACAAAGTACGACTTGTCGTTTTCGTAGACGGGGGTCAACTCGCTCAGGGCATGCAGGATCTCCTCGTTGTCGGCCAGTGTTATCTCCTCCTCGTCAAGTTGGTCTTTGGCACTCTTGAGAACGTCATCAGGAACAGGCGACTCCTCGTCAGACATACTGTAAGCCTCTCGTGGAGGGGAGATATGGTTTATGAAGTAAATTACTCGCTCAAGTGGTGTGGTTTATCGTAGAGTAAATTACTCAAGAGTAAACTACTTGTCGCCACGCCATGTACCGTATGGTATGAGCACCGAACTCGGGAGTACTGGGGAGATAGAACCTCGTGAACTCGTCCACTTCGTCACCCAGCAGACGCGATTCGCCCTCATCAACAACATCCTCCAGCATCCCGACCAGCTCCCGTCGATGTACGAACTCGAGGAACTCAACCTCAGCGTGAGCGACGCCACCGTCTATAAACACATTCAGAAGCTGATCGACGCTGGCATCGTCAAAGAGGTAGCTCTCGATGACGACGAACGCCGCCAGGGGTACCCGTGGAAGTTCTACGGCCTCACCGAGGAGGGTCGTAAGTTCCTCGACGATCACAACCTCCTCACGGCCGAGGAGACGCTGCAACAGATCTACGAGACAATCTCCGACAAGCCCGAAAAGATGGTCAAGTACGAGAACGCACCACGCCCCGCCGAGTCGTAGCTGTTCGGGCTATGAGATCAAACGGGATCTTTCCTCAACCAAATGTCAGCTCCCTAGAGTCGTCACAGTAGCGTTCCAGATGTATTGACATCCTCCCCGCCCTGAACAGTAGTTGCTGATTCAA
>NZ_JASJOC010000033.1 GCF_030068615.1 Halostagnicola sp. A-GB9-2
ATCCCCTCGACACCCCACGACGCGAAGGGGATGCTCATCAGCGCCATCCGCGATCCCGATCCGGTGCTGTTCATGGAACCCAAACACGTCTACCGCTCGATCCGCGACGAGGTTCCTGAAGGTTCCTACACCGAACCGCTCGGCGAGGCGGCCGTCCGCGAAGAAGGCGAGGACGTTACCGTCATTTCCTGGGGTGCGATGATGCACAAGACGACCGAGGCCGTCGACAACCTCGAGGGGGTCGACGCCGAAGTGATCGACCTGCGGACCATCTCGCCGTTCGACAAGGAGACCGTCGTCGAATCAGTCGAGAAGACGGGCCGTTGTGTCGTTGTCCACGAGGCGGCCAAAACCGGCGGCTTCGGCGGCGAGGTCGTCGCCACCATCAACGACGAGGCGCTCATGTACCTCGAGAAGCCGGTCAACCGAGTCACCGGCTTCGACGTTCCCGTTCCGCTCCTCTCGATGGAAGACTACTACATCCCGCATCCGCCGAAAATCGAAGAGGCGATCAAAGAAACCGTCGATCGCTGAGCCGTTCCTCGAGGTCGAAACGATCTGTTGAACGGCTTGACACCGAATTTTCCTACCGATTCAGCGTGTGAATCGCTTTTCCCTGTGCGTGTTCGGCCGCTTCCATCACCGCCTCCGAGAGCGTCGGGTGCGTGTGAACCGTGCCGGCAATGTCCTCGAGTTTCGCGCCCATTTCGATCGCGAGGCCCAGTTCGGCGACGAGTTCGGAGGCTTCCGGCGCGACGATCTGTGCGCCGAGGACGAACCCGGTATCTTCGTCTGCCACGATCCGAACGAAGCCGTCGGATTCGCCCATCGAGAGCGCCCGCCCGCTCGCACGGAGCGGCATCGTCCCGACGACGGGCTCGAACCCGGCATCGTCGGCTTCGGCTTCGGTCATCCCGACTGTCCCGATTTCGGGGTCCGTAAAGACCGCGGCGGGAATCGCCTGCTGGTCGAGCGCCGCCGGTTCGCCCGCCGCGACCCCGGCCGCGACGAGCCCTTCGGCGCTAGCCTTGTGGGCCAGCATCGGTTCCCCTGCCACATCACCCACCGCGAGGACGTGCTCGAGGTCTGTTCGCGTATACTCGTCCGTCTCGAGGAAGCCCCGGTCGTCGGTCTCGAGGCCAATTTCGTCCACCTCGAGCGCTTCGGTCACGGGTTCGCGACCCACCGCGACCAGAACCCGATCAGCGTCGAACACCGACTCTTCGCCGTCTTCGTCCGCGGCAACGACTTCGATTCCCTCGTCGGCCTCGCGCCACTCGCTCGCGCCGAGACCGAACTCGAAGTCGATGCCGAGTGCTTCGGCTCGATCCCTGACGACGCGTGCGATGTCGTCCTCGTACGTTGGCAGGGCATCCTCGAGCATCTCGACGATGGTCACGTCAGCGCCGGCTTTCGCAAAGACCGTCGAGAGCTCCATCCCGATGTAGCCAGCGCCAACCACCACGAGTTCGTCCGGGATCTCCTCGGCCTCGAGCGCTTCGCGCGAGGACCAGACAGGGTCGTCGGCGAAATCGAATCCCGGGATCGACATCGCCCGGCTACCGGTGGCGATAATCGCGTGTTCGAACTCGATCGACTCGCTGCCCTGGCCTTCGCCGCCGTGGGCGACGCGAACGGCGTCCTCGTCGATGAACGTCGCGGTGCCCTCGATCAGCGAGACGCCGTTTGCCTTACAGAGCTTTTCGACGCCGCCGGTCAGTTGGTCGACCACGCCGTCTTTCCACTCGACGAGCGCTCGCATGTCGATCGACGGGTCGGCGTGGACGCCCATCTCC
>NZ_JASJOC010000034.1 GCF_030068615.1 Halostagnicola sp. A-GB9-2
TGCCCGGCCTGGGCGGCTCCAAAGCGTCGACTTCTAATTCACACTGGCATAGGAATATTAACCTATTTCCCTTTTGTCTCATTCGAACTGCGGTGAGACTTAGGACCGGCTAACCCTCAGCTGATCAGCATTGCTGAGGAACCCTTACTCGTTCGGCCGTCGGGGTTCTCACCCGACTAACGCTGCTACTATGACCAGAATTTTCGTTACTGAACGGTCCACACGAAATCTCTTCCGCGCTTCCATCCGAACAGTACGCCAACCTACGGAATCACACCTGCAAGGTGTGTCGCTCGGTCTCGGTGGTGGACTTGAGCCCCGATCATTTTCAGCGCGCCGAACCTCGGCCGGTAAGCTGTTACGCTTTTCTTAGAGGGTAGCTGCTTCTAAGCTCACCTCCCGGCTGTCTAGGGCTCGGCACCACTTTCGATCGCACTTAGTCCACACTTGGGGACCTTAACCCAGCTCTGGGTTGTCTCCCTCACGGTACACAGGCTTACCCCGCGCACCGGACTCCTCACGTCAACAGCGTTCGTAGGTTCGGAGTTGGACAGGGAGGCGAACTCCTCTCGGAGGCCGGTCTCCCAATCCGTCGCTCTACCCCACGAACTACCTCGGTGAAGGTCATGCTTCGACATGTTTCGGTTGGAACCAGCTGTTTCCGGACTCGATGGGCCTTTCACCCCTACACATAAGTCACGAGAGGGTATTGTAGGACACCAACTCTAACGGACCTCCACGTGCCTTTCGGCACGCTTCGTCCTGCTCATGCGTAGATCGTCCGGTTTCGGGTCGTGTCCGAGTGGCTCCCCGCGCTTAAACACGGTGACCCTGGTGCAAAGCACTGCGGTCATATCGGTTTCCCTATGCCTTCCCTGATGATCAGGTTAGACTCGCCAATCAGACACACTCTCTGGTTCGTTTTTCAAAACGTACGACAGAACACCGGCTTCCGACACTGCTTACTACAGGTTCGCACCTGATTCATTATGTGTCGGACCTTGTGTGCCCTGTCGTTCTATCGCCAACTGATTTCACGCCCTATTACACCTCCCTTCTTGGGGTGCTTTTCAGCGTTCGCTCACGCTACTTGTTCGCTATCGGTCTCAAGGAGTATTGAGTCTTTGCGGTCAATGCCCGCAACATTCACGAGGAATATCCAATCCCCGCTACTCTGGAGCTGACTCACACTGTACTGATCTACCGTACGGGACTGTCACCCTGTTTCGTACTCCGTTCCAGGAGATTTCTTGTAGATTGTCGAGTGCTGAATGTCAGTCCGAACACCACATTGCCCGTAAGGGCTTCGGTTTGGACTGTGTCGGGTTCACTCGCCGTTACTAACGACATCGCGGTTTGCTTTCTTTTCCTGTCGATACTAAGATGTTTCAATTCTCGACGTTCCCCATTGCGCGAAGCAATTGCGGTGGGGATTCCCATTCGGAAATCCTGAGTTCTTCGCCTCCGTGCGGCTCCCTCAGGCTTTTCGCAGCTTGGCACGTCCTTCTTCAGCTCTTGAGCCGAGCGATCCACCAGCTGGCACAGTAGCCACGTTCTTTCGGATCAGTAGTGACCCGGGAACGGGTCCAGT
This sequence comes from Halostagnicola sp. A-GB9-2, assembly GCF_030068615.1. GTDB lineage: Archaea > Halobacteriota > Halobacteria > Halobacteriales > Natrialbaceae > Halostagnicola. Next base: position 1,592 of record NZ_JASJOC010000034.1, read on the forward strand.
GGACGCCTGGACTACACGTACACACGGTCTCATCTGCACGCCCGTAGACAGCGGGCCTGCATTAACCCTTCCCACCCACGCTT
>NZ_JASJOC010000035.1 GCF_030068615.1 Halostagnicola sp. A-GB9-2
GGCCTCGACGCTCAACGAGTCGGTGAACGTACGATCGTCCAGCGCTGGAACGATAGCGCGTCGACAAGTGAGGGCGAACGGGCGTTCTGGCCGACCTGGGGTAGTCTGAACGACGGCGGGACGGCGAACATCTGTAATTCGGAGCGCTGGCAGGACACCGGTGAACTCGGTGGCTACGGTGGCGTGGTCACGATGGCCGCGATCGACGCTGGCGAGGTCCGACCGGCAAACGCCCGCCCCGTCGACGGTGAAACGTGGTGGCGCGGTGTAGAACGATTGCGCGAACTCGGCTTCGCGATCCCGGAGTACGAACCCGACGATGACGTTTATAAGGGAGATGGTAACGCAAAAGCGGTCTCGGCACTCCCGACCGGGCAGTTAGACGCGCTCGAGCCAGCTGAACGGCGACGATTTGCGAAGAAGCGTGGCCTCGAGTGGCCGTCGACGGACGACGCTCGCGAAGAGCTCTTCGAGACGATCGCCGACGTGGTCCGCAACGAGGACGAACGGATCATCGACGCGCCGACGTCGCTCGGGAAGTCCCACACGATCGCGTCGACGCGATGGGGGGCTCGCGAGGACATCACCGGTGACCGACCGGTCGTTCATCTCCTCGAAACGCGCGATGCCCGCGACGAAGCCGTCGATGTCGCCGAAAAACACGGCGGGCAGTATCACGTTCTCCTCGGTCGTCACGAGGCCTGCCCCGTCTGTGCTGGTGACCACGACGACGAGATTTCGATCAACGGCGAGCCCGCCAGCGAGTGGCTGGACGCACAGTGTGAGGGGAAGGGGATGCCCTTCTCGGCAGCCCATCGCTACCTCGAGGACAACAACGACCAGGGCGTCGAGCTCCCCTGCGGCGGTGACCGCTGTTCGGCGATCACACAGTGGGAGACGTACCGCGACGGACCCGACGGTGAACTCGATTACTGGCCGCTCGTCATCGCGACACACAACTTTGCGTTTGCACCCGGGCTCCGGATGCACAACAACGTCGTCGTCGACGAAGAGCCCAGTTACGCACAGGACGATCTCTCGACGAGTCGGATTCGAGAGGCTGTCGGTGCCTACCTCCGTGAGATCGACGCGCCTGTAAAGACTTGGGAAGCCTTCGTCCAACTCTCCCGGCACGACGAT
>NZ_JASJOC010000036.1 GCF_030068615.1 Halostagnicola sp. A-GB9-2
CGCCTCGACGCTCAACAAGTCGGCGAACGTACGATCGTCCAGCGCTGGAACGATAGCGCGTCGACGAGTGAGGGCGAACGGGCGTTCTGGCCGATCTGGGGTAGTCTGAACGACGGCGGGACGGCGAACATCTGTAATTCGGAGCGCTGGCAGGATACCGGTGAACTCGGTGGCTACGGTGGCGTGGTCACGATGGCCGCGATCGACGCCGGCGAGATCCGACCGGCAAACGCCCGCCCCGTCGACGGTGAAACGTGGTGGCGCGGTGTCGAACGATTGCGCGAACTCGGCTTCGCGATCCCGGAGTACGAACCCGACGATGACGGTTATAAGGGAGATGGTAACGCAAAAGCGGTCTCGGCACTCCCGACCGGGCAGTTAGACGCGCTCGAGCCAGCTGAACGGCGACGGTTTGCGAAGAAGCGTGGCCTCGAGTGGCCGTCGACGGACGATGCTCGCGAAGAGCTCTTCGAGACGATCGCCGACGTCGTCCGTAACGAGGACGAACGAATCGTCGACGCGCCGACATCGCTCGGGAAGTCCCACACGATCGCGTCGACGCGATGGGGGGCTCGCGAGGACATCACCGGTGACCGACCGGTAGTTCATCTCCTCGAGACACGTGATGCCCGCGACGAAGCCGTCGACGTCGCCGAAAAACACGGCGGGCAGTATCACGTTCTCCTCGGTCGTCACGAGGCCTGCCCCGTCTGTGCCGGTGACCACGACGACGAGATCACGATCAAGGGCGAGCCCGCCAGCGAGTGGCTGGACGCACAGTGTGAGAGGAAGGGGATGCCCTTCTCGGCAGCCCATCGCTACCTCGAGGACAACAACGACCAGGGCGTCGAACTCCCCTGCGGCGGTGACCGCTGCTCGGCGATCACACAGTGGGAGACGTACCGCGAGGGGCCCGACGGTGAACTCGACTACTGGCCGCTCGTCATCGCGACACACAACTTTGCGTTTGCCCCTGGTCTCCGAATGCACAACAACGTCGTCGTCGACGAAGAGCCCAGTTACGCACAGGACGATCTCTCGACGAGTCGGATTCGAGATGCCGTCGGTGCCTACCTCCGTGAGATCGACGCACCCGTGAAGACCTGGGAAGCCTTCGTCCAACTCTCCCGGCACGACGAC
>NZ_JASJOC010000037.1 GCF_030068615.1 Halostagnicola sp. A-GB9-2
AAAGTCGGGCGAGCGCACGCAAATGAATTGAATAATTCGTGCATTGCTATAACCCTCAAAGACCGCATCAATCGCTCGACGGACGAACGCCAGCTGACGAGGTACTAAACTAGACAGTACCTCCAGGTCAATAATTCCAGGGGGAGCGCATGTTTAATATGGCTCCATTACCATTGTGTGTACATGTCGATTCCGATAATTGACCCGCACATGCACATGGTTTCGCGGTCGATCAACGATTACGAACGCGCCCGACTGGCTGGCATCGAGTGTTGTATCGAACCGGCGTTCTGGAGCGGAACGGACAAACAACACGCCGAATCCTTTTTCGATTACTTCGAGCGAATCATCGGCTTCGAAACCAACCGCGCCGAACGCGCCGCCGGTATCGACCACTACGCCACCATTGGCCTCGAGCCAAAGGAAGCGAACTACCCGGAAATGGCCCAACGAGTCTTGGACGAACTTCCGGAGTATCTCGAGCGGGAGAACGTCGTCGGACTCGGCGAAATCGGGTTCGATCAGGCTACCGACGAGGAGGAATACGCCTTCAGAGAGCAACTCCGGATGGCCGAAGAACGCGAACTCCCGGTTATCGTTCATACGCCGCACACGAACAAGCCAGAAGGAACTGAACGACTCGTGGAGATCATCCGAGACGAGGGAGTCACTCAGGAACGGATCGTCATCGATCACAACACCGAGAACACGATCGAGATTTCGAGTCAGACCGATTGTTGGATCGGTTTTACCCTCTACCCCGGGAAGATAACCGACGAAACTGCGATCGATATCCTCGAGGAATACGGCACCGACAAGATGTTGCTCAACAGCTCGGTCGACTGGGACCCGTCCGATCCCCTCGCCGTGCCGAAAGCTCGAGACAAAATGCTCGATCGCGGCTGGGATCGTGAGGCGGTCAAGAAGGTCGTCTTCGACAACCCCTACGAGTTTTTCGACCAGTCGCCGAACTTCACCCACGAGGCCTAATCCATGGACTTTGGCTTCTCACTAAACGCCTTCCGGCAGTACGAGTTGGACGAATCGATCGAAATCCTCGCCGATATCGGCTACGACGGGATCGAAATACTGCTCGACGAACCCCACCTGTTCCCGG
>NZ_JASJOC010000038.1 GCF_030068615.1 Halostagnicola sp. A-GB9-2
CGTCACCGTTCCAGACTTCAGGGCAAGCTGACTGTTGCCCGTCCGCCGAGACGACTGTTGGCCTCGACGGACATACCGCATTCCAATATTCTTCGCTGCGTTGTAATCTGCGTTCGCCTCCGACTCGCACTTCACACAGTGGAAGTCGTTGCGTGCCGGACGATTCTCGTCTGCCGTGAACCCACACTCGGCGCACCGTTTCGACGTGTACGCTGAACCAACTTGCTTCACCGAAACGCCCATCGCTTCGGCCTTGTACTCCACCTGTTCGTACAGCGTTCTGAACGCCCATTTGTGTCCCCACGATGCGCCTGTGCGATCGCGGATGTCTGTCAGGTCCTCGAATGTGATCACGTCGCACTCATACCGAAGTGCTTCGTCTACAATTGCATTCGACGCCTGGTGTAGCACGTCCCGGACGTACCGGAGTTCCCGGCCATTCGATTGTTCGAGCGTCCGGTGGGCGCTTCGCGTTCCGGTCTGTTGGAGTCCACCACGCACGTTCTCAAACTCACGGAGGTTATGGGTTAGCTCCCGTCCGCTGAAGAAGGAGGCGGTGCTGGTGACAGCGAGATTTTCGATACCAAGGTCAACCCCGAGGACCGTTCCGTCCTCGGCGGTGTTCCTCTCAGCATCGTTCTTGTGTCGGCGGAAGCCGATATGCAGGAAGTAGTCGCCGTCACGGGCGGTGAGCGTGCTTTCCGTAACGCTCCATGTGTCTGAATCGATGTACTGCCGTTGGTAGCCATCGTCGGCGTCGGGGAGAGCAAGCTGACATCGGACTCTGCTCTCCGTTGTGGAGAGCGACACAGTATCGTCCTCAAACAATGTCATGGTCCGGGTGTCGTACTTCACTGTGGGTGCAGTGAACGTTGGCTTGCTCACCTTCTTGCCTTTGGACCGCCGTTCGATACAGCCGGTGATGGCTTGGGCAGCTTGGTGGGTGGCGAGAATCGCGTGCTGACTACCGAGGTCGGTTTGTTCGCGTACATCACCGTAGGCGAGGGGTTGCACGTCGCTTTTGGCGTTGCATTTTTCCCACGCTATGTCAGTGG
>NZ_JASJOC010000004.1 GCF_030068615.1 Halostagnicola sp. A-GB9-2
CGACATCCTGCGTCACGTCGTTTACATTCATAACGAGGAGACGGTCCCTACATAAGGCCGTCGAACGAACTTCCCTCCGCATCCCGCTACCATGGCACGGTTTTCCACCCGTCAATTACTCCGCTGACACTAATAAATGGAGACAGGAAAAAATAGCGCATCCGCTCGAGAGGAGATAGTAATATCGCGCGGGCGGAGGTCGGCCAATCATTCCGTCCTTGCAGACACGGTCTAACCGAATGATACCCGCGCAGTTTCCTATTCGAGCGCGCACGCAAGAACTCTTTCTTTCGAATACCGACGAATCCTGGGGTATCTCGGTTAGCCAGGCGTCGTGACACGCCCAGAACCAAAGGCGAAGATGTTCGTGTTCGAGGCGTCAGCAGGCAACAGCGGTGATCAGCATCGATGCGAATAAATCACGGGAGTGACTAAAGGGAGACGAATGGTCCGGGACCCGATCGCTTCGGAGTCGATGCCCTCGGCCGAAGAGATTTGTGCTGCGCTCGACGACCCCGACTGTCGGGAGATTATCCGGAATCTCGACGAACCGCTGACAGCGTCCGAGCTGACCGAGCGGTGTGAAATTCCACAATCGACGCTGTATCGGAAACTCGAGTTACTCACCGACGCAACCTTACTTGAGGAGTCGACCGACATCAGACGCGACGGCCACCACGCGAGCAAGTACACGGTCTCGTTCGAAGAGATTACGCTCGTTCTCGAGGACGACCGGTCGCTCGCAGTCCGAATCGAGCGACCGGCCCGGACTGCTGACGAACGGCTCGCGGAACTGTGGTCGGAGGTGCGAAAGGAAACATGAGCACGGAACTAATCGAACCGACCACCGCCTCGATGGCGTTGATGGTCGTTAAAACGTTATTACTCGTCGTTGGGAGCATAATTACTTACTTCGCGTTCAAGGCATACCGCCGAACGCGCCAGCCCGCACTCGGCTATCTCACGGCCGGGTTCGGAATCGTCACGCTCGGATTCGTTCTCGCGGGAATGGTTCACGAAGTGTTGAATATCGGGCTGACGGTGGGAATTCTCGTCGAGAGCCTCATGGTACTCGTCGGATTTACGATCATCGCATACTCGCTGTACGTACAGTAAAAAGACTGTAAGAGAGCTCTATCCTTCGTATCCCGCGTCGTCCATGATTTCACCGAACTCCTCGGTTTCCATCGCTTCTTCGTAGACGATCGCGGTCGCCATTCCGCCCGGATAGCTGCCGTTGGTGGTAACGTGATGGACCTTGTGACAGTGGGCCGGATAGATGCCGGGGTCGGCGTCCGCCTCGAACTCGAGGGTGAACCGTTCGGCGGGGGCGATATTGACGACGTCTTCGTCGTACTGCGCCGATTCGGGAATCGGCGAGCCGTCTTTTTCGACGACCGTGAACCGGTGGCCGTGGGTGTGGAACGGGTGACTTTCGTAACCGTTGTTCGCGATGTGGAGGCGAACCGTCTCTCCCGCGGAGACGATCAGCGGCGATCCGAGTTCTGGATGAAACGTCGAGGGAGCGCTCCGTCCGTTGATCGTGTAGGCGTCCGAAGAGCGATCCGTCGGCGAGTAATCGGCGTCGCCGCCGGCGTTTTGCTCGTGAAGGCGAGTATCCCAGTCGCGAAGCGTCAGGAAATACTCCCGGTCCGGCGGTTCGTATCCCTCCGGATCGACCCGGATAATACCGTACATTCCCATATCGAGGTGATTGTGAGTCTGGTAATGGCAGTGATAGACGTGCGTTCCCGGAACGTCACCCTCGAGCGTGTAGGTGTGGCTCTCGCCAGCCCCGACGCGGTCGCGGTTGGTAACGGGTGCGCCGTCGTCGTCCCACACCTTCCCGACGGCGTGGACGTGAACGGTGTGCGGTCGGGTGTGGTCGTTGTCGTACGTGAGCTCGAACGTCTCCCCTTCTTCCATTCGATAGATCGGGCCGGGAACTGACGGCTCGAGATCGTCTGCCTGCCAGGCCCATACCTCGGGAAGCTCGAATGGGCCACCACTGGCCTCCTCGGTCACGAGTTCGTGGCGTGCGGAGACCGTCCGGAGTGTCGATTCGTATCCCTGATCGGCGAGATACACGATTTGGGGTGGTGCCGTGTAGGGATGGTCGGTCAGCGGTTCATCGTCTTCGTCGCCATCGTCAGACTCGGAAACGTCGGGATCCTCTTCGAAGAACGAAGAAGTACATCCCGAGAGCGCCATCAGCCCACCTGCACCGGCAGCTGAAAGAACGGTGCGACGTCGAACGGTTGCAGTCGAATTCAGGTTCCCCATGGTACAGTTGCGAATTCACACCGAGGGGTGAAGGAGTCGTATGGGAGTTCCTACGACTCGGGAAAAAGCGAGAAAGATGAGGGTGTAGCCGTCGAAGAGTACGGAAACGGTCGGGTGGCGCTCGGACGGCTACCGCCCTACCGATTGAGCGTGTGGATCGCGTGTCCGAGCGCATTTTCGGCTGCTTCCATCACGGATTCCGAGAGCGTCGGATGGGTGTGTACCGTTCGAGCGACGTCCTCGAGGGTCGCTCCGAGTTCGATCGCGAGGCCGATTTCGGCGATCAGTTCGGACGCTTCGGGGGCGACGATCTGCGCGCCGAGCACGAATCCGGCCTCCTCGTCGGCGACGATGCGAACGAACCCGTCGGATTCGTTCATCGTCAGCGCGCGCCCGCTCGCTCGAAGCGGAAACTCGCCGACGAGCGGGTCGAACCCCTGCTCGGCCGCTTCGTCTGCCGTCAAGCCGACGGTTCCGATTTCGGGCTCCGTGAAGACGGCGGCGGGCATCGCCTGATAGTCGATCGCTGACGGCTCGCCGGCGATCACTTCGGCGGCGACCTGTCCCTCCATCGATCCCTTGTGAGCCAGCATAGGTTCGCCGGCGACGTCGCCGACCGCGTAGACGTGCTCTCGGTTGGTCCGCGCTCGGTCATCCGTCGGGATGAACCCGCGGTCGTCGGTCTCGATCCCCGCAGCCTCGAGGTCGAGCGTGTCCGAAACCGCCTCGCGGCCGACGGCGACGAGAACCTTCTCGGTATCGAGTTCGAGGGATTCGGTCTCGGGGGCTTCCATCTCGCCGCCATCAGCGGCCGCCTCCTCGGCGGGTTCGGCGACGACGCGAATCTCGTCGCCGTCCTCGAGATCGTGCCACTCCGAGGCGGTGTAGCCGAACTCGAAGTCGACGCCGAGTTCCTCCGCGCGCTTGCGAACGGGACGCGAAAGGTCGTCGTCGTAGCCCGGAAGCGCGTCCTCGAGCATCTCGATCACGGTCACGTCGGTGCCGAGTTTCGCGAAGACGCCCGCCAGTTCCATTCCGATGTAGCCCGCGCCGACGATAACCATCGAGTCGGGAACCGACTCGAGGGCAAGCGCCTGCCGCGAGTCGAGAACGGGCTCGTCGCCGTACTCGAAGCCGGGGACCTCGATGGGACGGGAGCCGGTCGCGATGATCGCGTCTTCGAACTCGAGGCTCTCGCTCCCTTGCCCTTCACCGTCGTGGGAGACCCGGACCGTGTTTTCGCCGTCGAACTGGGCGGTTCCCTCGAGCAGGTTGACCCCATTTGCCTTGCAGAGTTTCTCGACGCCGCTCGTAAGCTGGTCGACAACCTCGTCTTTCCAGCCCATCATTCCCGAGAGATCGATCGCGGGGTTCGCGTGGATGCCCATCTCTTCGGCGTGGCTCGCCTCGTGGGCGACGTTCGTCGCCGAGATCAGCGCCTTCGAGGGGATACACCCGTGGTTCAGACAGGTTCCGCCGTAGGCGTCCTTTTCGACGAGCGTGACGTCGAGGTCCAGTTGTCCGGCACGGATCGCGGCCACGTAGCCCGCGGGTCCAGCGCCGATTACCAGTACGTCCGTTCCGGTTGTGACATCTCCAACGACCATTGTAGTGAGTCTCTTTGTCCGCTTGCGTGTCCCTTCGCCCGCCCGCTACTTCAACAGTAGCAGTTCGGGGTCCTCGAGGTACTCCATCAGTGCGTTCGCAAACCGCGCGCCGACCGCGCCGTCGATCAGCCGGTGGTCGAACGACAGCGAAAGGGTCATGACCGAGCGCGGTTCGATCGATTCGGTGCCGTCCTCGTCGGTGACCACGCGAGGTTTGCGTTTGATCTCGCCGATCGCGAGGATGCCCGACTCTGGGTAGTTGAGGATCGGCGTTGCGTACTCGCCACCGATGCCGCCGACGTTCGTGATCGTAAACGTCGATCCCTGCAGTTCGTCGGGCGAGATCGAGCGCTCTCGAGCCTTCTGGACGAGTTCGTTCGTCTCCGAGGCGATCTGGAGCAGCCCTTTCCCGTCCGCATCGTCGACAACGGGGACCATCAGCCCGACGTCGGTCGCCGTGGCGACGCCGATGTTGTAGTAATTCCGGTAGACGACCTCCTCGTTTTCCTCGTCGATCACCGCGTTCATTTCGGGGAACTCCTCGAGGGCGGCGACGACGGCCTTCGTGATGAACGGCATGTACGTCAGCTTGATTCCCTGCGCTTCGGCGCGGGGCTTGAGCCGCTCTCGGATTTCGACGAGTTCGGTGACGTCGACCTCATCGTGGTGGGTGACGTGTGGCGCGCTGTACTTCGATTCGACCATCGCGTCGGCGATGGCCTTTCGAACGCCTTTGAACGGCTCCCGACGTTCGCGTTCGCCCTCAAATTCGTCGGCGGCCGAGCCGGCCGAGGAAACGGCGGCCGCATCGGCTTCCTGGGCCTGCCGTTGCATCGTCGCGTACTCTTCGATCGCTTCGGGCGTGACGAACGGCTCGCCGTCTCGTGTCTCGTCCGTCGGAACGGCGTCGATGTCGATCCCTTCCTCTTCAGCGAGTCGACGCGTCGCGGGTACCGCGAGCGTTTGGTCGCGGTCGGCCGACTCGACGTGTGTCCGCGACTGGGTGACCTCACTAGCCGCATCCGCTACCGCACTCGAGTCCGTGGCTTCGGCTTCGTTCCCAGAAGCGGCGCTGGCGCTCGCGGAAGCGCCACCGCTCGAGGCGGAGTCGGCACTCGAGGTGGTTTCGCCACTCGATCCGGATGCGGCCTGAGTCACGGAATCGGTCTCCGCCGAGCCGTCGGCGGCCGCCCGAACGTCCCCCTCGGTGATCCGGCCGCCGGGGCCGCTCCCCTGGACGGACTCGAGGTCGATGCCTTCTTCGCGCGCCGTGCGTCGCACGCGCGGGGGCGCGAAGATTCGCCCTTCGGGCGTGGCGACCTCCTCGATATCGCCGCCCGTCGCGCCGGGGTCGCCGGCAGGTTCGGCTTCGGTGGAGGACTTGGAGTCAGATCCGGAATCAGCTGTCACCGTGGAGTCCGCTGTTTCCGACGCGCTATCACCATCTTCGGCGTCGGTGGATGCGTCAGCGGTCTCCTCGCCCTCGACGTCGAACGTGATGATCACGTCGCCGACGGGAACGATTTCGCCTTCCTCGGCCCGGAGTTCCCTGACCGAACCGTCGACCGGAGACGGAACCTCGACGAGAGCTTTGTCCGTCTCGACCTCGGCGACGGGCTGGTCTTCCGAGACCGCCTCGCCTTCTTCGACCAACCACGAGACGAGTTCGCCCTCGGCGACTCCCTCGCCGACGTCGGGGAGTTTGAATTCGTGAACCATCTAGAACCCCACCGCGTCTCGGATACCCGACTCGATGCGTGCGGGTTCTGGCAAATAGTAATCCTCGAGCGCGTACAGCGGGAACGGCGTGTCGAAGCCGCTGATACGTTCGACCGGTGCCTCCTGATAGAGGAGCGCTTCCTCCTGAATCGTCGCGGCGATCTCCGCGCCGAGTCCGCCCGTCTTTGGCGCTTCATGGACGACGGCCGCTCGTCCGGTTTTCTTGAACGAATCGACGATGGTGTCGACGTCCAGCGGGGACATCGTCCGCAGATCGACGACCTCGACGTCGATTTCGCCATCGAGGTTCTCGGCGGCCTCGAGGGTCGGTCTCGTCATAGCACCCCAGGTGAACACGGAGATATCGGATCCCTCGCGCCGGACCGCCGCCTCGCCGAGTGGCACCTCGTAGGACTCCATGGGGACTTCCTCGCGGAACGCCCGGTAGATGAGCTTCGGCTCGAGGAAGATGACCGGGTCCGGATCCCGGATCGCGCTCGTCAGGAGCCCTTTCGTATCGTAGGGCGTCGAGGGGATGACGACCTTGAGCCCGGGTTGGTGAACGAACATCGCTTCGGTCGACTCGGAGTGGTGTTCGGGGGCGCGAATACCGCCGCCGTAGGGGGCTCGAACGACCATCGGACACGTGTATCGCCCGCGCGAGCGCGTACGGAGGCGAGCGGCGTGGCTGACGATCTGGTCGAAGGCAGGGTAGATGAATCCCATGAACTGCATCTCGGGGACGGGACGCATCCCGTAGGCCGCCATCCCGATCGCCGTGCCGACGATACCGGACTCGGCCAGTGGCGTGTCGATCACTCGATTTTCGCCGAACTCGTCGTAGAGCCCTTCGGTCGCGCGAAAGACGCCGCCGTTTTTGCCGACATCTTCGCCCATGACGAGGACGTCCTCGTCGCGTTCCATTTCGGTATACAATCCATCTCTGACCGCCTGTACGAGCGTGAGATTTTCGACCTCCGCCGTGGATTCTGCTGCCATTGTTAGTCCTCCAGGAGCGCGTCGTCACCGTGTTGCTCTCGAATCGTTTCGAACCACTCGAGCTGTTCCTGTAATCGTTTGGGCATTCCCTCGTATACGTGGGCGAAGATTTCCTCCGGGTCGGGGCGCTCGACGTTTTCGGCGGCCTCGATCGCCTCCGCAACCTCGTTCTCGACTCGCGAATCGATCGCGTCGACGCGTTCGTCGTCGAGGATCCCTTCCGACCGCAGGAACGTCTCGAGGCGCGGGATCGGGTCCTTCTGTTTCCAGCGTTCGACCTCGTCGTCGTCCCGGTAGACCGACGGATCGTCGGCCGTGGTGTGTGCCCCGAAGCGGTACTGGACGGCCTCGATCAGCGTTGGACGGAGTTCGCCCTGGCCCGGATCCTTCGCCTTCTCGACGGCGTCGCTGGTGACCTTGTACACCGCCAGCGGGTCCATCCCGTCGACTTGAACGCCTTCGAATCCGTACGCAGAGGCCTTCTGTGCGAGAGTCGCGCTCGCGGTCTGGCGCTCTCGGGGAACCGAGATCGCCCACTGGTTGTTGTTACAGAAAAAGACCGACGGCGTGTCGAAGACGCCGGCAAAGTTCAGTCCCTCGTGGAAGTCCCCCTCGCTGGTCGCTCCGTCGCCGAAGTAACAGAGGAAGGCTTTCTCCTCGCCTTTGAGTTTCGACGCCCACGCGGCACCCGTCGCGTGGGGAATCTGGGTTGCGATCGGAACCGCGACGGTGAACGTGTTCGAGTCCTCGGAGATTCGGTTGCCGAGTTCGTGACCCATCCAGTACAGCATCGTCCGCTTGAGCGACGTGCCCCGAACGAGCGCCGTTCCGTGCTCGCGGTAGCTCGGGAACACCCAGTCGTCGTCCGCGAGCGCATGCGCGCTCCCGATCTGTGCGCCCTCCTGTCCCGACAGCGGCGGGTACGTTCCCATCCGACCCTGTCGTTGGAGGCTAACCGCGCGCTGGTCGAAGTGACGAACCAGTCGCATCTCCTCGTACATCTCGACCATTTCCTCGGCCGAAATATCGGGCACCGACTCCCCCTCGCGGAGTTGGCCGGAGTCGTCGAGCACCTGCACCTTCTCTCGAGGATCGCGTTGTAACGTACTCATGGAAAGAACCTCCGTAGCATACTCGTATCAACAACCGCTCGAGGTAAAGAATTTTCGTAAATAATTTACTGTTAGAAGGAAAATTGCCATCATTGCACAGATGTGTTCAGTGAGCCGGATATCGAACGGACGAATGTCTTATTTCTCGAACTATCATCGAACGGTGTCCAAAAGATAACGAATTTTCACACACGTTTTGGACGGACGACCAGCTCTCAACTCTGGAGGCCCCAACGAAATCGAACTCGGAGACGAGATGGCGTGGAGCCCCCTGAATCAGATTAGTCAGGAAAACAGGGTATGCGGTGAACGGTCGGGGGAGGCAGGTGAAGCGAACAGATTGGGGCAGATTAGCCCCGAGAGCCGTAAATTAGACGCGGCTACCGTGACTTCCTCGAGCGCACTCACGCGCACGCTCAACGCTCTCGCCTTCGCGCAACACCGCGTCGACGAACAGTTCGCCGGCTTTGTACGACGAACGAACCATCGGGCCGCTGGCGCAGTAGAGATATCCCAGTTCCTCCTCGGCGACGCGTCGCCACGTCTCGTACTTGTCGGGATGGTCGTACCGTTTTACGTCGAGGTGTGATCGCGACGGCTGGAGATACTGTCCCAGCGTGACGATATCCACGCCGCGCTCGCGGAGGTCGGCTAAAGTTTGGTAGACCTCGTGATCGTACTCGCCGTGGCCGAGCATGATCGAGGTCTTAGTGTAGATATCCGCGTTCCGGTCAACGTACTCGAGCACCCCGAGGCTCTGTTCGTAGCCCGCGCGACGGTCTCGTATGGGGTACTGGAGCCGTTCGACAGTTTCGACGTTGTGGGCGATAACGTCCGGTTCGGCGTCGATTATCTTCTCGAGAAGCCGTTTTTCGCCCTGAAAGTCCGGAATGAGGACTTCGACGAGGATACCGGGATGGCGTCGTTTGATCTCCCGAATAGTCGCCGCGAACTGACCCGCACCTTGATCCGGCAGATCGTCCCGATCGACGCTCGTGAGGACGACGTAATCGAGCCCGATCTCCGCGACGGCGCTTGCGACGTTTTCCGGTTCGTCCGGGTCGAGCGGCTCCATTCCGCCAGTCTCGACGTCGCAGAAGTTACAGCCCCGAGAGCACCGGTCTCCCAGAAGCATGAACGTCGCCGTCCCGCCGCCGGTCTGTCCGCCTCCAGCATCCCCGCTAGAGGCAGGTGTACTTGAGCGGCCGGACCAGCACTCGCCGAGATTCGGACAGTTTGCCTCCTCACAGACGGTATGGAGGTTTTGCTCCCGCAAGGTCTCCCGGATATCGGCGAACTCTCGACCCGATGGTGGCTGAGTCTTCAGCCACTCGGGCTTTCGCGAACTGCTCATACCAGTGTGGTGGTGACCGACAGTGAAAATCGTGATGGTGATGTTCTCTCATACCCCTGTCAACAACGGCCTGGTTGGATACGACGAGTGCAACGTGCGTTGCCAGCGAGTTGGGCAGTGATCTGGACATGTCAACAACGGCCTGGTTGGATACGACGAGTGCAACGGGCTAGTTGAATATGACGAGTGTGACGATACGATCAATTTTCGAGGAAACATGAAAAAGCGATTCCGGGGACGTGACTCGAGAAGAGCAGTTGTCACTCAAGGGCGGTAAGTCGGAATTCGAGAGCGCAATGGCTCTCGAGTGTTAAAGAAAGTAAAACCGGCTACTGAACGCGGACCCGTTTACAAACGGGTGACGTTGGTTGCGCGGGGACCTTTCGGTGCTTGTTCGATGTCGAATTCGATCTCTGTGCCTTCTTCGAGGTCCGGGCCGCCAACGTCTTCCATGTGGAAGAACACGTCGTCGTCCGCGTCGTCTGTCTCGATGAAACCGTAGCCGCCTGTGTCGTTGAAGAAATCAACGTTGCCTTTCGCCATTACAATTACATCAAGTGCCACGAGCCGTATAATGCTTGTGTTATATATTTCTGTAAGATAGAGCAGAAAAACCCCAATAGAAGAAATTCCGACACCTCAGTAGAATATTCTATTGTTTGATTCGGTTATTCTCCCAATTCATCTGTGTTCGTTGGATTTCTTGATTTGTTTCCGAAACAGCTCATTCGATCGTCAGTTCCCCGTAGACGTGGTGTGAGTACACTAGACGTACAGAGAGTGCTCACGTTGAGTCTGTAGAGAGAGCAGTTTCACGACGAACGCAAGCGGCTCGTAACGTATCAATTACGACGCGAGAAGGCTCGACAAATAGCGACAACAGAGACGAAATATAGGCAAGTGGTGGCTAGTGCGCGCACGAACGTTAAGTTTCTACAGGTTGTGTGACTGGTCTGGAGGCTACAATGTTCGCATTCGATCGGTTACGCCAGTTGCAGTCGAGTAACGATACGGAGGACGACGACACACGGTCGCGCGCTGAACACACCGCAGTTGCCTCCGTTCGAGGGCTGCAAGCCGGATTCGTCGCGACCTGTATCATGACTGCGTTCCGGCTCCCGATCCTTCGTTCGCTCCCGCCGTCGGCGAACTTCTGGACCCAGTACGTCGCCGACGGGGATCCGGACGATCATCCGGTTGCCGGACTCTTCTTGCACCTCGTTTACGGGATGAGCGCGGGGGCGGTCTTCGGCGGTCTCTTTGCACTCCAGGACGCCGAGCGCTCGATCGAGGCCGAACAGCGAGGGATCGTCTGGGGGTCGGTGTACGGAATGGTTCTCTCGGCGTTCGGTTCCCAGGTCATGCTCAAGGAGGTTCTCGACATCCGACTCGAGAACGACGAGCTCGCGCTGTTTCACGCCGGGCACCTCGTCTACGGACTTGCACTCGGCGCGTGGGTCGGCTCGCGAACCGAAGGCGTCGAAGATCCGGTAGCAGAGTACGAATACGACGACGGCAACTGAGCCGTTGGCTTGTTGTGAAAACAGGCTTGGAGGTGGTCGTGTTCCTAGCATACGTCCAGGATAGGTTAGCAACCGTTAACAGCGGTATTACGGCTTCTCGGGAACGTTCATAACAACCTGTATACCGACAACCGCCCGCGGATACAGTATGGAGATCGGGGTCGTCCTCGGCGTTATCGTCATTGGGTTCGTCCACGGCGTCCTGCCAGATCACGGCTGGCCGATCGCGGCGACCTATGCGTTGAACAAACAGCGACGGCTATTTTACGGGTTCGTTGCGGCTCTCATCCTCGGCGTGGGCCACCTCGTGAGCAGTGTCCTGTTGGTCCTCGCGTACTTCTGGTTCAGCACGTTCGCCGCCTTCGCTGAGGGACCGTGGATGCGATACGTCGCCGGGACGCTCCTGATCTTACTCGGCGTACACGAGTATCGCCACGGCGGCCACGCGATGGACGAACACGATCACGAAGGGCACGAGCATCACGACGGCGAACAAACCGACGAGCGCGGCGACGACCGCCACGATTCCGATCACACTCACGAACACGGAAACAGCGGCCACAGCCACCACACGGACGGTGGAGACGAGACGCACCACACTGGAGACCGTTCTCAGCACCACCACGATGCTCGAGACGAGGACGACTCCGAAACCAGCGTTTTCAGCCGCGTGCGACGGCACCTCCCCGGCGGTGGCGGACACCAACACCTCGAGGAAGAACACGCACAGCGGGGGCTCTACGCGCTCGGAATGACCGCCTTGTTGCTGGGATTCGCTCACGAGGAACCGATCCAGATCCTGGCGATCTGCGTCGGGACGGAGCGCTGTCTCGAGTTGATGCTACTCTATTCGATCGCGGTAATCATCGCCATCGTCACTCCGACGCTTCTGTTGATCGCGGGCTATGAACATCATCAAAAACGGATCGAGCGGTACACGCCGTACTTGCCGACGATTACCGCAATCGTCCTCGTGGCGATGGGGATCGCGTTTATCACGGGACTCATCTAACGAAGCATATCCACGGGACATCTC
The DNA here is from genome assembly GCF_030068615.1 of Halostagnicola sp. A-GB9-2. GTDB lineage: Archaea > Halobacteriota > Halobacteria > Halobacteriales > Natrialbaceae > Halostagnicola. The sequence continues at coordinate 11,634 of NZ_JASJOC010000004.1, forward strand.
CGACTCCGAAAAAGATTAACCTGAGCTAGCTTTCGAGGAGCGTCCGCCCCGAAGCAGTTTGACGACGCCCTGAGCGGCCATCCCGATGAGGGCCCACTTCCAGGCGAAGACGGCGACGACGAGCAGGAGTGCGCCTCGAGTTCGTTTTCCGCGGTCGAACGATCGCTTCGCTTCGACGAGGACCGAGACAACCGTCAGCGAGCGAGTCGCTTTCGAGCCGAGGAATCGGGTGAGTGCCATACGTGTTCTTTCCGAGCCAACGAAATAACGACGGCGCCGGAGCACGCAAGCCCGGACAGCGTTCGACGCACTCGAGTCGATGACTCGACGCCGTGCCCGGAACGACTCGATCCCTTCGGGTTGGAATAGCTTGACTGGACTACCTATCCGTCTCGGTGGGTTCACTCCTCGTCGGTGTCGGTTACGTCGTCGATATCGGAGCGCGATTCATGCTCCCCTTCGCGTTCGTCCGTCTCGCCGGTTTCGTCGTCGACGACTTCCTCCGCGACATCCTCGTCGATCGTCATCTCACCCGGCTCTGCGGGTTCTTCCTGAACGTCCGTCTCTGTACGTTCGTCGATTTCGGCGTCCGATCGTTCCGTCGTCGAGACGTCCTCGGAGTCCGTCTCGATAGCTGGCTCGTCTTCGTCCGTACTCGTCTCGTCTCCATCCATGCCAGTCTCGCTTTCGTCCGGTTCGGAAGCCGGTTCGCCGATTGCAATTTTCTGTGCACCCTCGAGTCCGTCGCCGTCAGCGTCGTCCGACTCGAGCGATTCCGCCAACCGCTTCTCGAGGCTCGGACCCTCGCGGTTTCGCCGGCGAACCACCAGATACGCGATCGCGCCGATTCCGAGCGCGAGGACGAGCTTACGTCTACGTCCAGCGCTGGACGAAGAACCCTCTCGCTGGTCTTCAGCCGTCGAGTTCTGGACTATCGTGTCCGGCTTGTTCCGGCCGAATCGTGGGAGACGAACCATGGGCGTCCTACCGTCCGAACGAGGAAGTTCGTTTGGGGTGCACACACAGCCAGGCTATCGGCGCTGAGTCGGTGAAGTGACCTCCAAAGCGGAACCCGATCGAAAAGCGTCCTACTGGCTCAGATAGCCGCCTTCGACGCCGAGATCTCCAACGACGACGCTCGCGCCGCGATCCGAAAGCTCGAGTGCAGTCACCCGACCGATTCCCGATCCGTCACCAGTATCCCACAACACGCAACCACATATGACAAATATATTATATTTGTGGGAGAGGATCAACGCGGAGAGAGATCCGCCGCGTCGGCCAACAGTTCGTGTGACCGAAGCACGTCGTCGGGGTCGGCGAGTTGTTGCTGGATGACGACCTCCTCAACGCCAGTCTGGTCCGTCATCTGATCCAACAGCTCCCGCATCGTAGCCGGGCTACCGGAAATCTGTCGGGGCCACTGACCCGGCTCGAGCGAGGTCGGCGTCGGGTCGGGAACGTATCCCAGTTCGTCGATCGCGGCTTCGGTCGAACGGATCGGCGGCCGGTCGATCGTTCCCTGCCGGAGTCGCTGATGAGTCGCTTCGGTGGTGGCGCGGAGCCGAGCGGCCTCCTCGTCAGTCTCAGCACAGGTGACGTTCGCCGCGATCATGCCGTGGGGTTCGTCGGGCCCGGCACCGAACGAGGACGGCTGAAAGTTCTCCCGGTAAGCCTCGAGCGCCCGAACAGCGGGACCGGGTCTGATGAACGCCGCGAAACAGTATCGAAGCCCGAGCTGGCCGGCGATTGCGGCGCTCGATGGGCTCGAACCGAGGACCCAGATATCGGGGATAGTTTCGCGTGCGCGGGCGAGCTCGAGCTGGCTGAACGAGTGGTCGTCCGGGAAGCCGTCGTAGAGGTGGGCGGCGACCTCGTTTATTTTCTCCCGGTGGTCGTCGTTGGAACCTGCACGGTGTTGGCTCCGATCGGTCTGGAGCGCGCGGTCGCTGACCGGGTTTCCGGTCGCGCGACCGAGCCCGAGATCGATCCGACCGGGAGCGAGCGCGTCGAGGACGCTGAACGACTCCGCGACTTTGTACGGGCTGTAGTGGTTGAGCAGAACGGTACCAGACCCAACACGAATATCCGACGTTTTGGCGGCGATATGCGGGATGAGCGCCTCGGGCGTCGTGCTCGCCAATGAATCGGTAAAATCGTGATGTTCGGCGACCCAGACGCGCGAGTAGCCGAGTTCCTCGGCATTCCGGGCTCGCTCTACCGTGTTCTCGAACGCTTCCGTTGCTGACCCGCCCTCGGGTATCGGCGCGAGGTCGACGATGGAGAGATCCACAATCGGTGGTCAGGGCCAGCGAGTAATGAAAGATGCGCTCTCCGAACCCCCGGAACCGGCGATTTAAACCGGTAACGACGCCTCGAGAGGCAATAGAGCGAATCGGACGGACCACCCCGTCCGGAGCGCGACTCGAGCAGTGACCCACCGCGCGGACGGGACCTTTTTCTCGTTTCGATAGAATAGCCCGGTCGATGGAGCTCGAGACGATTCCGGGCGTCGGCGAGAAGACCGCACGTTCGCTGGCAGCGCTCGACGACCCCGAGCAGGCGCTTAGAACGGGCGACGTGGCGGCGCTCGCACAAGCCCCGGGGATCACGCAGGGGCGGGCCGCCCGCATCGCGCGCGGGGCGATTCGACGCGAACACGACGATCCCGGCGGCTTTCTCGCGACCGATCGTGCGCGCGAGATCTACCGGGAGGTCCTTTCGCTGTGCAAAGACCGCACCGTAACCGCCTACGGTGCCCAGCGTCTCGAGACGATTTACCCGAGTCCGTGCCGGTCGCGGATCGAAGAAGTACAAAGGTTCGCGCGCGAGGCGCTCGAGCGCGACCCCGACCCGGCAGTTCTCGAGGCGCTCAAAGGGGTCGAGCCGCTCGAGACCGGCGGCGACGTACAGGTCCGCGAGCGGTGTCTGGCGACGACCGACGCCGAGCGGTATACGGCCGCTCGAGAGGCGATTCCCGAACTCTCCGTCGAGGTTGTCGAAGACGCACAGGGACTGGCCGAGCTCGCTCGGGGCTACTCGACAGTGATCGCGCTCGACGAGGCGTTCGCCGGCGTCACCGTCGAGGGCGACGTACAGGTTCGTCCCGACGCCCTCGAGAACCCAGCGGACGTCGTCCCCGAACGCTCGTTAGCCTTTTTCGCGCGCAATCGCGACAGCTTGCGGGCGGCGATCTCCGTCCACCGCAACGCCGACCTCGAGACGGACTGTGATCTCGATGCGCTCGAGGACGGCCTGTCGCGGGTGGACGGAGACGGAACGGTCGCCGGCGACGAGGAGCTGGATCGGCTCGCGACGGCCATCGACGACCTCGACGCGGCAGTCGGAGCCGGCGAATCCGTCGCCAACGATCACCTTCGACAGGCGATCCGCGAGCAGGACGTCACGATCGAAGGATCGGATTTGCTCTCGCTGGTCGAACAGGGAGCCGGCGTCGACTCGTTGCTCTCTCGAGAGTTGGCAGACGAGTACGCCGCGGCCGTCGAGGCCGCCCGCAAACACCTGATCGATGCGCTCGATTTGGATGCGGGCGAGGCCGAACTCGCCCGCCGAGCCTTCGGCGACGAGCCGACGTTTCCGGTCGAACGGGACGAAGGGACCGTGAGCCGACTTCGGGAGGAACTCACGGCGACTAAAGAACGCCGTGGCGCGCGGCTGAAACGCGATCTCGCGGCGGACCTTGCCGATCGACGCGAGAGTGCCGAGGGACTCGTCCGGTCCGCTCTCGAGTTGGACGTCGAGCTCGCGATCGCCCGGTTCGCCCGCGATTTCGAGTGTACGATGCCGGAGTTCATCGGCGAGGAGTCGGACGGTTCGACGAGCGCGAACGCTGACAATCGGGGCGAGAAAGGCGGGTTCAAGATCGACGGCGGCCGCTCGCCGTTGCTCTCGGAACCGCTCGAGGAGATCGAGCCGGTCGACTACGACGTTGCCGGCGTCGCCCTCCTGTCGGGGGTCAACAGCGGCGGGAAAACCTCGACGCTCGATCTGGTTGCGAGCGTTGTCGTGCTTGCCCACATGGGACTTCCAGTTCCGGCGGATCGGGTTCGGCTCGAACGCTTTGATGACCTCCACTATCATGCTAAGACCCAGGGCACCCTCGACGCGGGCGCGTTCGAGTCGACGGTTCAGCAGTTCGCCGGCCTGGCCGACGGCGGCGAGGGATCGCTGGTGCTGGTCGACGAACTCGAGAGCATCACCGAACCCGGCGCGTCGGCGAAGATTATCGCGGGAATTCTCGAGGCGTTATCCGAAAACGGGGCGACGGCGGTGTTCGTCTCCCACCTCGCGGGGGAAATCCGCGAGATGGCCGCCTACGACGTGACCGTCGACGGCATCGAAGCCGTTGGACTGGTTGATGGCGAACTCGAGGTCAACCGCTCGCCGATCAAGGATCACCTCGCGCGCTCAACGCCGGAGCTGATCGTCGAGAAGCTAGCCGACGAAAGCGAGGCCGTGTTCTACGACCGACTGCTCGAGAAGTTCGAGTGAGGCCGAAGCATGTCGAATGAGGCCCGATGGCGGTTCTTCCGCTACCGAGTATCCACTAGCGGTCGCGGAATCTTCGAAAGTCGGCACCTATTTACAACCTGTCGAGTTACGTTCGATCGTGGTTGATTGCCAACACGTGACAAGAATAGGGCGTCTGCCGAGAGTCGAGCCGCCGACTGCGGGGTAGTCCAATGACGGGATCGAACGCACTGAAAGCCGATCCGAAGCTCTACGCTATTCTCGCGCTCGCCGGCGTCGGCGTGCTCTCGAGTACGCTCGTCTCCCCGGCGCTGCCGGGGATGGCGTCGACGTTCGACCTGACGGAGGCTCGAGTCGGGATGGTGATGACCGCCTTCTTCCTGACGGCGGTGGTCGCTATCCCGACGGTCGGCGCCGTGACGGATATCTGGGGTCGACGGACGGTGTTTCTGTGGTCGCTGCTGGTCTACGGCGCGGCCGGGGTGCTGATCGGGTTCGTCGACACCTTCGCGGTAATCCTGCTCCTCCGTGCGGTTCAGGGGTGTGCCTTCCCGGGCCTGCTTCCGATGGCGATTACGCTGATCGGCGACCTCTACGACGGAGCTACCGCGACCACGGCGCAAGGGTATCTCACGAGCATTACCGGCCTCGGCGGCATCGTCTCGCCGCTGGCCGCCGGCGTTCTCGTGGACGTCTCCTGGCGGCTCCCATTCCTGTTGTATGGCATCACGTTCGTCGCGTTCGTCATGTGCTATTTCTGGCTCCCGGAACCCGATTCGTCGCCAGACCCTGGTTCTTCGAAGGGAGTTTCTGCCGGCAGCAAATCCGACGCCTCGCCGAACCCTGAGGCTGGAACGCTCGAGAACCCCGGCACTGGAACGCCTGGAAACCCGGACACGCTCCCGTTGGGCGACACGCCCGCTCCGGCCGTTAGTTCCCGCATTGGCACGATGGTACGGGAAGTCTGGAACGCGCTCACGAGGGAGGCCGGTATCGTCATCTTCGGCGTTATCGTCCTCTTTTTCGTGCGCTACGCGCTGTTTACGTTCATCCCACTGTACGCGGTGACGGTGCTTGGAACCAGCGAGTTGATCGGCGGCGTGGCGGTCGCCGTCCTGGGGATCGGACGGTTCGTCGCCGCCCCCTACGCCGGATGGCTCGCCACCCGCATCAGCCGCCCGACGATTCTGGTCTCGAGTCTACTCTGTTTCGGCGCGGGAACCTGGGCACTCCTCCTGACGACCGATACCTGGGCCGTCATCGCCATCCTCGGACTGACGAGCATGGGCGACGGCCTCTTCGATCCGGTCGCGAACGATATCGTCACGATGAGCGCCCCCGCCGACGTCCGCGGGCGCATCGTCAGCGTCCTTGAGGTCGGAAAGACGGGTGCGATTTCGGTGTCGCCGGTCGCGTTCGGATTCTTGCTCTCGGTCAGCTCCTACGCGATGCTCTTTCTGACCGGCGGGGCGCTCATGGCCGTGACCGCGGTTATCGTCGGAATCGTCCTGTTCGACGGGTAATACAGGAATCGGTACGCAATTTTGGAATCTGCAAAATTCCGATACCCCCGCCACGGATGTGCAAGTACAACGGCTATTCCCGTTCGCACGAACCTACGGGTATGCCATACCAATTCGAATGCCCGCGGGAGCGCTGTTCGTTCATGCTCCGGGCCGACGGCGACGGGGAGGCGGAAACGCTAGCCCGAGCACACGCTCGAGTCGCTCACAGTTCCCGGATCGCGCCGGCAGATCTCGACCGATGGATCAAACCGATCGAGACGGCCTGAAACGGGATATTATCGGAAACGGAACCGCCCGTACGCCAAAAACAACTAAGTAGCTCGGAGAGCGTGGTGAAACTAATGGATGGGGACCCCGAGGAGGGGATGTTGTCGTGGGACGAATCCGTGTTCCGCAACGAACACGTCTTCGAGATCGACTACGTCCCTGAGACGTTCAAACACCGCGAGAGTCAGACCCAGAGCCTGACCTACGCCTTGCGCCCTGCGGTTCGAGGGTCGCGCCCGCTCAACGTGATGGTTCGGGGACCGCCCGGGACCGGCAAGACCACCTCGATTCAGAAACTGTTCGATGAAGTCGGCGCACAGACCGGGGACATTCGGACGATTCGGGTCAACTGTCAGGTCAACTCGACGCGCTACTCGGTGTTCTCGAGACTGTTCGAGGGAACCTTCGACTACGAGCCACCCTCTTCAGGTATTTCCTTCAAGAAGCTGTTCGGCCAGATCGCCGAGAAACTCGTTGAGGAGGATCGCGTCCTCGTCGTTGCACTGGACGATGTGAACTACCTCTTCTACGAAAACGAGGCTTCGGATACGCTCTACTCCTTGCTCCGGGCTCACGAGGAGTATCCCGGCGCGAAGATCGGCGTCGTCGTCGTTTCCTCGGATCCGACCCTCGAGGTGATCGACGAACTGGACTCGCGCGTCCAGAGCGTGTTCCGCCCCGAGGACGTCTACTTCCCGGTGTACGACCAGCCCGAGATCGTCGACATCCTCGACGAACGAGTCCGCAAGGGGTTCAACGAGGGCGTTATCACCCGAGATACCCTCGAATACGTCGGCGAACTGACCGCCGACAGCGGCGACCTCCGGGTCGGCATCGACCTGCTTCGACGGGCGGGACTCACCGCCGAGATGCGCGCCAGTCGCGTCGTCGAGCGCGAAGACGTCGAGAACGCTTATGAGAAGTCCAAATACGTGAGCCTCTCCCAGAGCCTCTCCGGGCTCAGCGACACGGAACGTGCTCTGCTTGAGGTCATCGCCACCAACGACGGCGAACAGGCCGGCGACGTTTACGAGGCCTTCCGCGAAGAAACCGAACTGGGCTACACCCGGTATTCGGAAATCGTCAATAAACTCGACCAACTCGGGCTGATCGAAGCCGATTACGCCGAAATCGACGGCCGCGGTCGATCACGGTCGTTGACGCTCGCCTACGAGAAAGAGGCGGTGCTGGATCGGCTCGAGTAGCTCGCGGCGGACGCTTCTCCGCGTATCGTTCCGACATGCATTCGCCAGCCGAACGCCCACCGGTCGGCCGGCCGTATCGCCGATATGGAGCGAGACGAATTTTATCAGACCATCGAACGGCGGGCAGAGCTCGCGGACCGCGACGACGCGGCTGACGCGACTCGAGCCGTATTGGGAACCCTCGGCGAGCAACTCGAGACCGCCGATGCACAACGACTCCACGGGGAACTACCCGAGAAGATCGGCGACGAACTCACGCACGGGAGCGACGACGAACGACTCGCCACCGAGGAGTTTCTCCGGCGCATCGAAAAGCGCACCGACAGGGCGGATACGGGCGAGACGGAGACGATCACGCTGGCAGTCGTCTCGACGGTGATCGAACACGTCGACGAAACGGAGCGAGAGACGCTTCTGGACCGGTTCGAGGCCTTTGGCTACGACGATCTGTTCGAGGATCTCGACACGGTCGCGACCGAGTAAGCGGGAGGGCCGGTAACGAGAGCGCCGCCTGCAGGTGCTCCCCAACCCCTCAGGGAGCGGCCCGCTGTGGGGCCGGACATGGACCAGATGCAGTTTCTCGAGGCCGTGAACGAACGAATCGACGGGGGAAAGCGGGGCGGCATTTACGACGAGACCGCGATTGACGCGACGCGGGCGGTTGAGCGAAGATCAGGCGACCGACATCGCGGCACAGCTTCCGAGGGAGTTGAGCGGTCCGCTCACTGACGGCGGGTCGGGCCGTCGGTTTCCCAAGTCGGAGTTCGTCGCTCGAGTCGACCAGTTCGAGCACATCGGCTTCGAGGAGTTGCTAGCCGAGACGAACGCCGAGGTGGACGTGCAAGATCGATCGTCGAGGGAATCGTATCGAGGCCGTCTCGAGTATCGGTTATTCGGGACGGCGAGAATACGCTACTCAGGCCTGATCGAGGTTCTCACGGTAGTCCTCGGCGTGTTCGAGCGCGCGGTCGACGGCCGACTCGGTTTCGCCGCCCGCTCGTTTCTTTAGCTGACGAAGGGTGTTGAGGTGGGTATCGAGGACCGCGTGATCCACGTCGTCGGCGTCGGATGCGAGTTCGGCGAACTCGCCCGCCGCGTCGCGAAGGTCGTCGCGAACGTCGTCGTCCGCGGTTTCGACGGCGTCCTCGAGTTCCGTGCGAGCGTTCTGAAGTTTGGTAGCGGCCATACCCAGACGCCACCACGACATCGCCCAAAACGCTGTGGGTCCCCTTCGAAGACTGCCGAACCAGTTCGGTTCAGTCGCTCGGGTCGAAGCGGGAGAACCAGGAACCGTCGCAACCTTTGCCGAGTTTGACGACGGCCGAATAGCGTTCGGTCTCACCGAGACGGCCAGAATCGAGCCTCTGTACGGCTGAAGAGGAGGTCAGTTCCGGAAAAACGGCGCGAGTCCGTTCACGGTAACGGTGGGAATCGACCCCGAAATACACATATATATTTCTCGAGACCAACACCTCGACAGTGACAGTTCCAGCGCGGAACGGACTCTCTCGTCGGGACTACCTCCGAATGGCCGTCGCGGTCGGCGGAGCCAGCGCCATCAGCGCCTGCGTCGACGAGCAGGACGATATCGACGTTCCGACGGGAACCGACGACGACTCGCTTCCCGAGCGCCAACACGCCTGGGACGGGTTTCTCGAGACCGACGATGACGGCAACGTCCAGCCGCCAGAACACCACGTGCTGGTTGCACTTTCCCTCGAGGCCAAACTCGACGATGGCGACGGCGACTCGTTCGACGACGCGCGCGAAACCGTCGAGACAAGTCTCCGAACGCTCGAGCGAGCCTACGAGTGGAGCAACGACGGACTGCTGTTTACGATCGGCTACACGCCTTCGTACTTCGACCGATTCGACGGGGAGCTCCCCGAAGCCGTCGACCTACCGGAGCCGGAGCCGTTGACCGTCAGCGAGGATCCGGCGTTCGACGAGTTCGACGCGGTGATCCACCTCGCGAGCGACCATGCCGATGTCGTGCTCCGGGCGGAAGAGGCGCTCTTTGGCGAACTCGAGGAGCTAAACGACGAACCGGTCGAGGACGATCTGACGGGCGTGTTCGAGCGACTCGACGACCACCGCCGAACCGGGTTCGTCGGCGAGGGCCTCCCGGCCGAACACACGGACGTCGGTGGCGTTCCGGACTCCGTTCCGGAGGACGCTCCGTTTTTCATGGGCTTTCGATCCGGCTTTCGGGAGAGTCAGGCGACCGAAGACCGGGTCACCATCGAAGCGGGGCCGTTCGCCGGGGGGACGACCCAGCAGCTCTCCTCGATGGGGATTCAACTCGAGGTCTGGTTCGAACAGGAAAACCACACCCAGCGCGTGATGAAGACGTTCAGCCCGGAACACGCAGAAAAGGATCTGGTGGGCGAGGTCGGCGAAGCGTTGGGAGCCTCGAGCGGACTCACCGACGAGCGGATCGAGGCGACCGAAGCAGACGCGACGAACCCCGGCGTCGTGGGACACGCCCAGAAGGCCGCGCGGGCTCGAGAAAACGGCAATCCGCTTCTCTTGCGGCGGGACTTCAACACGGTCGACGGCGATAGTCCGGGCTTGCACTTCCTCTCGCTCCAGCGCGAACTCACGGAGTTCCGGGCTGTTCGAGACGCGATGACGGGTGCAGATCTCGACGTGCAGACCCTCAACAACGGGATCATGGGCTACATCTTCGTCGACCGACGAGGGAACTACCTCGTCCCGCCTCGATCCCATCGCTCGTTGCCACCGGCGTCGCCCGAATAGTCGACCCCAAAGCGAACGATTACACCAACCAATGTCAGACACAGACAACACGAAGCGGCGAATCGATCGACGACGATTTCTCGTACACGCAGGCGCAGCTGCAGGGATTGCGGGCCTTGCAGGCTGTACGCTCGAGCTCGACGACGAATCGGCGGATCCGGATCCGAGCGACGACCCCGCGATGCCCCAATTTTACGAAATCGAGGACAAACCGGACGCGGTCTATCTGCCGACTCACCGCGAGGCGATGCGGATGCTCGAGCCGGTCGAAGCGGGCGAGTACACGCTCGCACCGATGCTCTCGTACCCGCATCCCTTCTGGATCATCAGCGGGAACGAAATCCAAGAAGAAGTGCCCGAGGACGGCAACGGCGTCCACCTCATGATGACCGTCTGGGACACCGACACCGGCATCGTCCTCCCCGTCGACAGCGGCGCACAGCTTCGAGTCGAGAAAAACGGCGAACAGGTCGGCTCGCCGCGGACTCCCTGGCCGATGATCTCCCAGCAGATGGGCTTTCACTTCGGCGACAACGTCACTCTCGAGGAGGACGGAACCCACACGGCCGAGGTGACACTTCCTCCGCTCGACGTTCGAACGACGGGCGAACTCGAGGGCAAGTACGAGGAAACCCAGACGCTTTCGTTCGAGTTCGAGTACGACCAGGAGTTCCGCGAGGAGGTCGTCGCCGGCGTCGAGTACTTCGATGAAGACGAGTGGGGCGAACTCGGCGCGCTCGAGCCGATGGACCACGGAGAACACGACCACAGGGACAAGGAAGATCACCACCACGAAGACGACGATCACGAACACGGCGACGACGGTCACCATCACGACGAGGAAGACCACGAACACGGCGACGATGACGATCATCACGACCACGAACACGATGCTGACGGCGAGCACGATGATCACGCACACGTTCCCTACTCCGAGTTGCCGCCCGCCGAGGAGTATCCGGGCACCCACCTCAAGCCGGCCGACGGCGACGAGGAGGCCACGAGCGGCGACGCCGTTTTCGTGACGACACTGTTCGAGCCCGGTTCACGGCTCGTCGACGGCGACGAGCAGTATCTTCTCGTCTCTCCGCGGACGCCGTACAACCGCGTTCCGCTGGCGGACATGTCGCTGTCGGCGTCCGTCGACGACGGCGAATCGGTCTCGCTCGAGCAGACGATCGACGACGAGTTCGACCTCCACTACGGCGGGCCCCTCGAGGACGTTGAATCGGGCGACGACGTGACCGTCGAGATCGACTCGTTCCCGCAGGTCGCGCGCCACCAGGGGTACGACACGGCGTTTCTGGACATGCCGCCGGTCGAACTGACGGTTCCGGAGGTCGACGAATGACGACGGGACGGCTCGCTCGAGGCGCGGTCGTGGTCGCGGTCTGTCTGGTCGCGAGCGCGCTCTTGGTCGCGCCGGTCGGTGCCGGGGACGGCTCCGCGGTCATGTCGTTCGACGACGAGGACGTGACGGCCGCCCCAGGTGAAACCGTCGAGGTCGACGTGCTCTTCTCGAGTCACGGCGACGGCTCAGGAAACGGCGTGACCGATATCGATGTGACCGTTGGCCACGACACCGACAACCTCTCGGTTGCGAACGTCGAGTACGGTACCTGGTTCGAGGAGGAGATAGACGGCGACGAGGTCGAGATCCACCGGACGAACGAGGTAGACGAGGAGACCGGCAACGTCACGATCCAGAAAGAGCGCGATCCACCCGGTGACGGCACGACGAACTACGCCCCGGTCGCGACGATCACGTTCGAGGTCGACGAAGACGCCGAGCTGGGTCCGACCGAACTCGAGTTCACGGACAGTTCGGCGGGCACATCTGGAGACTACCGACAGAACGCGATCGAGCGGACCGGAACGATCGAGATCGAGGAAGCGACGGGTGACGAGCCGATGCACGGCTTCGGTGCGGCCGTTGCACTCGGATCGCTACTGCTTGCGGTGCTCGTGGGCCTCCGGCGACGGCGGTAAGCGGCTCGGTTACTGGCCGGATTGGGGTAATTTGCTCGAGTGGCACTAATCGAGAGGGAAATCAGTCGTCACAGCCATCAGCAAAAAGTCGAGGGCGGATGTCTGAACGAATCAAGGACGGGTTCAATGGACTGCGAATAAGTATCAGCACGTTAATTCTTCGTATCCCTTGTCACCGGTGACTTCCACGTTGAATTCTCGTGGCCCACCAAATGTTACCCAGATATGGTTGCAATCATCCGCAGTAACCGTTTTCTCAACGTCCTCTGGAATAGAAATCCGCTCTAATTCTTCTGCAGTAGCATAGAGAAGCGAGTACTCTGCCGGTTCTGTTGACCACGATGAGTCAACGATCTCATACGTATTCGCATCAACTTCGACGGTGTTATCATAGACTTGTTCGCCGTCACGCGATAGCTGAAGCTGTATAGATTGCGAATCTTCAGTTAAATTATCGACGAGCATATTCCCCATTCGAATACCGCTATCAGAACTGAACGGTAGTGAATCTGAACAACCAGAGAGCGTCGAAATACCGATTGTAGCAAGTACACATCGACGAGACAGTATAGATTCGTTCATAGTGTCAATCAATACCGATACTTAATAAGTGTTTTTTCCATTAGTCTTCTGTATGGTATTTGGTAGTCACTGTACGGCGCTGGGTTCATCTCGCTTCTGCTCTGTTTACCAACGTCCAATCGCTCCGGTACGACTACTTAACCCCGATTGCGCACCTGTTCGTTCGGTCAATTCTCCATCTTCTATCGACTCGAGCCCCCGCCTCGAGCGCCAAGCGTGCGGGTAAAGTGCCTCGAGTCCCTATTCGGGTCATCGTGAGCGACACTCGAGGCCCACTACAGCCGGACCGTCCTGACGCCGCCGAGCCGTTCGAGGTCGACGCACCCTTCGACCCCGCCGGCGACCAACCCACGGCAATCGAGGAGTTAGCCGAGGGATACCTCTCGGGAATGGACAGACAGACCTTGCTCGGCGTGACGGGATCCGGAAAGACCAACACCGTCTCGTGGACGGTCGAGGAGATCCAGAAGCCAACGCTCGTTATCGCCCACAACAAGACCCTGGCGGCCCAGCTCTACGAGGAGTTCCGGAGCCTCTTCCCGAACAACGCCGTCGAGTACTTCGTCTCCTACTACGACTACTACCAGCCCGAGGCCTACGTCGAACAGAGCGACACCTACATCGACAAGGACGCCTCAATCAACGACGAAATCGACCGCCTCCGCCACTCCGCGACGCGATCCTTGCTGACTCGAGAGGACGTCATCGTCGTCGCCTCGGTGTCGGCGATCTACGGCCTCGGTGACCCGCGAAACTACATCGACATGTCCCTGCGGCTCGAGGTCGGCGAGGAGGTCGGCCGCGACGAGTTGCTCGCCCAGCTCGTGGACCTGAACTACGAGCGCAACGACGTAGACTTCACGCAGGGGACCTTCCGCGTGCGCGGCGACACCGTCGAGATTTACCCGATGTACGGCCGCTACGCCGTCCGCGTCGAGCTCTGGGGCGACGAAATCGACCGTATGATCAAGGTCGATCCCCTCGAGGGCGAAGCCAAGGGCGAACAGCAGGCCGTGCTCGTCCACCCCGCGGAGCACTACTCCATTCCGGAGACGAAACTCGAGAACGCGATGGACGAGATCCGGGACGACCTCGATTCCCGAATCAGCTACTTCGAGCGCAAGGGCGACCTCGTCGCCGCCCAACGGATCGAGGAGCGGACCTCTTTCGACCTCGAGATGATGCAGGAGACGGGCTACTGTTCGGGAATCGAGAACTACTCGCTGTACCTCTCGGATCGCGACTCCGGAGAGGCACCCTACACGTTGCTCGATTACTTCCCCGATGATTTCCTGACCGTCGTCGACGAATCCCACCAGACGATCCCCCAGATTCGGGGCCAGTACGCCGGCGATAAGTCCCGAAAGGACTCGCTGGTCGAGAACGGATTCAGGCTCCCGACGGCCTACGACAACCGCCCATTGACCTTCGAGGAGTTCGAGGAAAAGACCGACCGGACGCTGTACGTCTCGGCGACGCCGAGCGACTACGAACGCGAGGAGAGCGAACAGATCGTCGAACAGATCGTTCGTCCGACCCACCTCGTCGACCCAGAGGTCGAAGTTTCGCCAGCCAGCGGACAGATCGACAACCTGATGGATCGGATCGACGGCCGTATCGAGCGCGACGAACGCACCCTCGTGACGACGCTCACCAAGCGGATGGCCGAGGACTTGACCGAGTACCTCGAGGAAGCCGGGGTGAACGTGGCGTACATGCACGACGAAACGGACACCCTCGAGCGCCACGAGATCATCCGGTCGCTCCGATTGGGTGAGATCGACGTGCTGGTCGGAATCAACCTGCTCCGGGAGGGCCTGGACATCCCCGAAGTGAGTCTCGTCGCGATTCTCGACGCCGACCAGGAAGGATTCCTCCGCTCGGAGACGACCCTCGTCCAGACGATGGGCCGTGCAGCCCGGAACGTCAACGGCGAGGTCGTCCTCTACGCCGACGAGCCCTCGAGCGCAATGGAAGACGCGATCGAGGAAACCCAGCGTCGCCGCCGAATCCAGCAACGACACAACGAAGAACACGACCTCGAGCCGACGACCATCGAAAAGGAGGTCAGCGAGACGAACCTGCCGGGGAGCAAGACCGACACCTCGAGCGTCTCCGGACGCGACCTCGAGGACGACGACGAAGCCGCCCGGTACATACAGGAACTCGAAGATCGAATGGAAGAAGCCGCGGAGAACCTCGAGTTCGAACTCGCGGCAGACATTCGAGACCGAATGCGAGAGGTCCGCGAGGAGTTCGAACTCGAGGGCGGCGACGAGGGAATCGCGCCGCCGGCAGAAGAGTTCTGAGGAGGCCGCTCGTTCGCATCGATTGCAATACGACGTGAATCAACAGCGGGTATTTTTCCCTCGTTGCACAAAATCAGACAGTGTCCGAGGAGATGAAACGAGGCATAAAGGGATGACCGAACGTCCGAGATCATCACAACTCGAGCGTGTACACTACTTCCCGCCGTTTCTTGCCGCCGATTTCGACCTCTCCTTCGCCCGTTCGTTCGAACCCCTGTGACTCGTAGAACGCCTGCCCGCCCTCGTTGCCCGCCAGATCCATCGCTCGCATTCGATTCATGTTGAAATCCTCGAGGTTCGCCCGAAGGCGCTCGTGGAGCCCGGTTCCGATGCCGTCGTTCTGGTGGTCGGGATGGACGTACAGTCGAAGGATGTCGCCCTCGTCTCCCTCCACGACGCCGTGGGTGAAGCCGACGATTTCGTCGTCGACGACGGCGACGAGAAAGGCCGTTCCCGGTCTCGAGAGGGCGCGCTCGAGGGCCTCGTCGCTGTACCACTCTGCGACCGTTTCCTCGATCGTCTCGAACTCGAGTTCGTCGTAGGTGTCGTGCCACGTCTCCCGGGCGACGGAGCGGATTGCCCGGCGGTCGGCTTCCGTGGCTGGTCTGATCTCCATGGTCGTGCCTCCCACAGCGATCACGAAAGAACTTCCACCCGAACTGAGGGGGTTCAATTCGGGATCCGGGACCGCAAGTCAGACTCGAGCCCGAGTGCAAAACCCGCTCGAGCCGTCGTCACACCTCGAGCGTGTACACCAGTTCCGGGTAGAACTCGCCGTCGATCTCGACCTCGCCCTCCCCGGTCTGCTCGAAGCCAAGCGACTCGTAGAAACCCCGACCCTCGTCGTTGAACGCGAAGTCGATCAGCTGAATGCGCTCGATATCGTAGGCCTCGAGTTGGATTCGGAGTCGCTCGTGAAGCGTCGTCCCGATCCCGCGGCCCTGATAGTCAGGGTGGACGTATAGCCGAAGCACGTCCGCGGTGTCGCCGTGGACGATGGCCTGAGCGAAGCCGACGATATCGTCCGCCGCCTCCTCTTCGGCTTCGTGACCAGCATTTTCGAGTTCGGTTCCGTCGTTAGCGTCCTCGACCGTCTGACTGTCGCCTCTCTCGCCCTCCTCCTCGAGTTCGACGACCAGCACCACTGTTCCGGGTGCCTCGAGCGGAATCGCCTCCTCGCCGTACCACTCGTCGATCGCCCAGTCGATCGTCTCGGGCTCGAGTTCGTCGTAGGTGTCGTGCCAGGTTTCCCTGGCCACGTCGCTGATCGACTCGAGGTCCTCGGCCGTCGCGAGTCGAACGTGCATACCCGAAATTGGGCGGAGAGTGGTAAAGGTGTTCTCGATGTTCTATGAATTACTCTCTGCTGCAATGGACCCCTTGTTCGAGAGAAGCGGGCTCACTTCAGTTCAGAGAGCAGGGAGTTCGCTCAGCTCCGAATTTCAAAGCCGCGGTCGCGAAGCAACTCCGGGATGCGGTCCTGATGGTCGCCCTGTAGTTCGATCCGACCATCGTCGACCGTTCCGCCGGCTCCGACTGCTCCCTTGAGATCCGACGCGACCGATTGAACTTCCGAATTCGAGAGGTCGAATCCCTCGATGATCGTCACCGGCTTCCCGTACCGGCGGGTTTCCATCCGAATCGAGAGCTTCTGTTGGGAGGTCTCGAGGTCTCCCTGACTGTCGAGTTCGTCGAGTAAGTCGTCGAGCGGGTCGTCGTTTGACACGGAGTACCATTGTACGCCGCGGGGTATAGACCTAACCCTGCATCCCAAGGGCGAGTAGCAGACAGCTGTCGGGCTGTTCAGCGAGACGGCGTAATCGAGACGACATCCTCTACAGTCGCGACTTGATCGTCTCCGCCGTCTTCTCCCCGACACCGGCGACGCTCCGCAGATCCTCGAGGGTCGCCTCGCGGACGTTCTCCACGCTCCCGAACCGCCCGAGGAGCTGTTTTCGCGTCTCGGGGCCGACGCCCGGCACGTCGTCTAGTACCGTCTTCACCTCGTCGCGGATCGTCTGGTGATACTGCACCGCAAAGCGGTGGGACTCATCGCGCACGCGCTGGAGAAGGTGCAGGTGCGGGGCGTCCGACGGCCAAGAAAACTCCCGATCGGGGGTGATAACCTGCTCCTCGGCTTTCGCCAGGGCGATCGCTGGCACGTCCCAGCCGACGGTCTCGAGCGCGTCTCGAGCCGCCTCGAGCTGTCCCGCTCCGCCGTCGATCAACAACAGGTCGGGGTCGGGGCGGTCGTCTCGACCCTCGACGGCTCGGCGGGCGCGCCACTCGAGGAGGGCTCGCATGTTGTCGTAGTCGTCGTTCTGGTCGGTGAGCTTCTTCCGGCGGTAGTCGGCCTTCTCGGCGTTGCCGTCGACGAACGCGACGTTGCTCCCGACCGCCGACTTCCCCTGGGCGTGGCTCACGTCGAAGCCCTCGATTCGGTCGGCGGACTCGAGTCCGAGCGCGTCGGCGAGCATGCCACACTCGTCGCGGCCACCGACGTTTCTGCGGGCGTTTTTCAACGCGAGGTCGACCAGCTTCGCCTCCCGGCCGGCACCCGGAACGCGGACGTCGACGCCTTCGGCCTCGAGCCAGGCCGCGACCTCCTCGTCGCCGTGGCGTTCGGGCAACAACAACGCGTCGGGAAGGTCCCGTTCGGCGTAGTACTGGACGAGAAACGCCGCGAGGACAGACGCGATGCGCTCGCTCTCGTGGTCCGGAGCCGGCGCGTCGACGCCGTGTCGATCGCGTTCGACCAGCTTGCCGTCCTCGGCGCGGAGTTGGGCGACCGTCGCGTCTTCGCCCTCCACGGCGACGCCCAACACGTCGACGGCTCGTTCGTGGCCCGCCGACTGGACGGCTTCGCCGCCCTCGCCGTGGAACGCCTCGACGGACTCGAGGCGATCTCGGAGGTTGGCCGCGCGTTCGAAGTTCTGCTCCTGGGCCGCGGCGTCCATCTCCCGGCGCAGTGGGTCCGCAAGGATCCCCGTCTCGCCCTCGAGGAATCGTTCGACCGCGGTCGCGTCCTCACCATAGCTCTCGAGGTCGATCTCTCGCGTACAGGGCGCGGTACAGAGTCCCATCTCGTAGTCGAGACACGGCCGGTCTCGACCCGAGTACTTGTGATCCGAACAGCCACGGACGCCGTAGGTTTCCCGCAAGGCCTTCAGGACCGTTTCAACCCGCCCTTTGTTCGTGTACGGGCCGAAAACGGTCGCGGACTCGTTGGGATCGCGCGTGATCTCGATTCGGGGTGCCACGTGGTCGGTCAACTGCACCATCGGGTACGACTTGTCGTCTTTCAGCCGGACGTTGTAACGGGGCTGGTGGCGCTTGATCAGGTTCGCCTCGAGCAACAGCGCCTGGGTCTCCGTGTCCGTGACGGCGATTTCGATGTCGTCGGCGCGGTCGACCATCCGCCGTATCCGCGCGCTCCGCGGATCGGCATAAGACTGCACGCGATCCCGGAGGTCGACGGCTTTGCCGACGTAGACGGTAACGTCGTCGGCTCGAAACTGGTAGACGCCGGGCTCTCGCGGTAACGATGTCGCGCGCTCGCGAACCGTCTCGGCGTTCATCGGCGGGCCTAGGGAGTCGAGGGGTTTCAGCCTACCGTCACAGCGTCTCCCACACCGACTCGAGGTACCGACTTCCCCAAAACCCCGACGCGATACTTTCTCGGTGGTCGACCCGCAAGAACGAATCATGAGTGACTCGACGGAACGGTGCTGGCTGGTCGAGCGGACGTTCGATGATCGAAATCTCGTGACCATCGTCTATGCGACGCCCGACGGCTCGCGGTATCACCAACGGGAGCGATCGGCGATGTCCTTACAGCAGGGTTCAGCGGTGACCGCGGCGACAGATATCGACACGGACGAACTCGAGATGGTGTCCGATGAGGAGACTCGAGAGCGCTACGCCTCGGAAGTCGAACGAACGGCAGAAAAGTACGATCCGGACGATCCGATCTAAGCGTGTCGATCTAACACGGATTTACAGGGTTTTAGAATGCCTATCAGGTTTTCTGGTCGTTATCGTCAGTGGAAAAACCTTATCGGCTCCCAGTGAGAGAGGCCACCTATGGCCGCGATAGAAGCCAATGCCCTGACAAAATCCTACGGCCAAACGCTCGCGCTCGAGAACCTCAGCTTCGAGGTTCGCGAGGGTGAGGTGTTTGGTTTTCTGGGTCCCAACGGTGCTGGAAAGTCCACGACGATCAACATCCTCCTCGACTTCATCCGGCCGACCGCCGGTGAAGTAAGCGTCCTCGAGATGGACGCGCAGGCACAGAGCCGAGACATCCGCCAACGAACCGGCGTCCTCCCTGAAGGATTCGAGACCTACGACCGGCTCACCGGCCGTCAGCATCTCGAGTTCGCCCTCGATTCGAAAAATGCCGACGACGATCCGGACGAACTCGTCGAACGCGTCGGCATCGCCGACGCGATCGACAAGAAAGCAGGCGGCTACTCGAAGGGGATGTCCCAGCGACTCATGCTCGCGATGGCGCTGATCGGCGAACCCGATCTCCTCATCCTCGACGAGCCCTCGACGGGACTCGACCCGAACGGGGCCCGCGAAATGCGAGAGATCGTCCTCGAGGAAGCAGACCGCGGTGCAACGATCTTCTTCTCGAGTCACATCATGGAGCAGGTCGAAGCAGTCTGTGACCGCGTTGGCATCCTCCGCGAGGGAGAGATGGTCGCGATCGATACGGTCGAAGGGCTCCGTGACTCCGTCAGCGGCGGAACCACGCTCCGCGTGAGCGTCGACCGCATCGACAACGGCGTGGTCAACGAAATCCGCGCGCTTCCGGAGGTATCCTCCATTAGAACCGACGAGAGCCCGCCATCGCTCATCGTCGAGTGTAACGGGTCGAAGACGACGGTGCTGAACGAGATCGAAGAACAGGGACTCGAGGTCAAAGACTTCCAGACCAAGGAAGCGTCGCTCGATGAAGTGTTCCGATCGTACACAACGGAGGCTCGAGTATGAGTTCGGTCAATCCGGGAAGCGTTCGAGCGATCGCGAAGAAGGACTTTCAGGACGCCGTGCGTTCGTGGCTGTTCTGGGGACTCAGCGTCTTTTTCTTCTTCATCATCGTCGGGCTCGGTGCGCTCGTCGGGTACCTCGAAGACGAGTTCTCCACGGAAGCACTGATTTCGATCTTGAGTCAAAGCACGAGACTCATCATCCCGGTTATCGCGATCGTGCTCGGCTGGAAGGCCATTGCGGGTGAGCGGGAGTCGGGCAGCATCAAGGTGTTGCTGTCGTTGCCGCATTCCAGACGGGACGTTATCCTCGGAAAGCTTCTCGGACGATCGGCGGTTCTGACAGTTTCGCTGGTGATCGGCTTCCTCCTCGCAGGTGCCGTCGTCGGGATAATGATCGGTTCCTTCGCAATCGGTGACTTCCTCGGCCTGCTGGCGATTTCGATCATCTACGGGATCGCATATACGAGTATCGCCGTCTCGATTTCGTCACTGACTCGATCGACGACAGTCGCCGCCGCAGCCGGCTTCTTCGTCTTTGCCCTCTTCTATATCATCTGGAATATCATGATTATCGGACTCGACATGCTGAGAATGCAGGGGTACATCTCGGGTGTCGAATACACCTTCACGGCTAACGGGAATCGGTTCCAGACCGAGCGGCTCCCCGATTGGGCCCTGTTCATCAACAACATCGACCCCGGTAATGCGTTCGCAAACGCGCTAACCCTTACCACAGAAGCGAGCGGATTAGAGGGAGCGGGGATGGTCCAAGATCGAGCCTTCGCGGACGGAATTCCGTTCTTCCTGCAGGATTGGTTCTCGTTCGTCGTCTTGCTACTCTGGATCGTCCTTCCGGTGGTTGTCGCACTCTTGTGGTTCGACCGGACCGATCTGTAGTCCGCTCGGACGCCACCGTTCACGATTTCGTTTCCGGGTGACCGATCTGTTTCGGTTTGTAGTGTCGTGATTGAAAAACTCGTCTACTTCTCGGATTCGAGAACCGATTGCAGCGCCGTCGAAAGCTCCTCGAACCGCTCTATCGAGAGCGGATCCGTCGTCACCCAGATGCCAGCATCGCCGGCGATAACGCGAGTGAGGTAGCCGTTTTCGAACATCCGTATCGTCGCTTCGTACTCCCCGAGTTGGGAGTTGCGGTAGGCCGACTGCGACCGAAAGCCCAGCGCCTCGTGTTCGGCGAAGCCGACGAGGTCTGCGGTCTGCTCGAGATCGGATCTGAGATACAACTGTTCGACGTCGTCTTTGGTGAAGTAGGTGATACTTCGGAGTTCGTCGCCGACCGCCGTTCGACAGACGCTCTCGAGTTCGTCGGCCAACTCCCGATCAATGCTACCGTTACTCATAGACTATGATTGGAGCGGCTGGTTAATAGCGTGACGGTGACGGAAACCGGACAGACTCAGCCAACCATGGCGATTGCGGTGAAGAGCTAGCTCTGCGTAATTTCTTCTATTAGTTCAAACCCGTCTTTGAAGACAATCTGGCCGGCAAAGCCGTGAGCTTCGAAGGCCACGTACTTGGTATGCTGTTGACGACCACACGCGATGAAAACACCCGAATCGGCGACCCAAACGGAGTGGTGACGAGTCCAACGGCCACGACGGCGATGAGAAGAACGCGCCTGAAGGGCGTGAGAAGTGCCGATTCGGAGGAGATAGTACGCGGTTCCGAATCGGCTCGAATAAAATTTCTGCACTGCTAATACGTGAACCCGAATCCCCACTTCGTGCATCGCTCCACGTCCGTGCTCGAGGTCGATTGCCGTCCAACAACGACTCCAGGGGCTCGTTTCCGTTGACGATCGGGGCGTCGTTCGATCCCGCATCGCATTTCATCCGGGTCTTCGTCGATAAGAATCAGTGTTCCGGAGACGTTACCGGTGGCGTCGTCGGAGTTTCACGCGGTACCTCACGAACCGTCGACCCACCGCCGTTAATAGCTGAAGAACCCGTCTACGAACATCAAGACCGCGAGCGTCGCGATCGCTACGAGGAGAATCACCCCTCCGTTCAAATGGCTGAGAAACACCCTCCAACTCGCGAACCCGACGGCTGCCGAGAGCAAACACAGTGCCAAGAGACGGCGATCCGACGGCATCTCAATGATGGTCACTCTGTCCGGGACCAATTATCTCTTTCCATTTGCAATTAGCATAAACGCTTAGCTCGGCATATACGACACCATATTTAAATTTAAAATCTTGCGTGAGAATATAGGTGCTGTGGAACCGTGGTCGGAGGCACCTCGGAGTACGTCGTTCGGTTGCTTACCGATGCCCGCGGTGAGAGCGGGAGCTACCAGGTGAACGTCGACTACAAAGCCCGGGGAACGACCACCTCCACGACGGGCAACGCATCTACGGAACTCTTCATCTTGCTTCGAAACATGTCGAACGACACGATCGTAAAGGAACGAATAGAAGACCTGGGGTGGTCCAGTGGGGACGAAAAAACGGGTTCCGCGCAGTTTGAGCTAACCGACGGAAGCATCCATCAATTCGGCGTCGAACTACGGGCCTCCGCATCGGCAATCGTGGAGTACACCTACAGCGATTACTGGGGCCGTGATTCGAGAGCGCGGCGTCGACGGGTGGATATCGACCGCCTCGCTATTCAGGAACTCTAACCGGCCGGCAGCCGAGCGTTTCGACGGGTCGTCGACACCGACCGGTTGCATACCACCGACGAAGTGACTCAGAGGGAAATTGCCGTTTCCTCACTCGCCCTCGAGATCGATCCCGTGCTCTACGAGAAACTCCCGGAACTCGCCTTCTTCGAGCACGTCCACGTCGTTTTCCTCGGCGTCCTCGAGCTTCGTCGCCCCCGGACTCTCGCCGATGACGAGGTAGTCGGTGTTCCCCGAGACGCTTCCCGTCGCGTTCGCGCCGTGGGCTTCGACGGTCTCCTGTGCGTCACCTCGAGTGACGCCCTCGAGCGAGCCAGTGAAGACGAAGGTGAGCCCGTCGAATTCGTTACCGGCGTCGGTCTCGGTGTCCACCTCTTGGGGCGAAACGTGCTCGAGCACGTCGTCGACCGCCTCGGCGTTTGCCTCGCTCGCGAAGAACTCGTGGATCGTCTCGGCGACCGTCTCACCCACGTCGTCGACCCCCTCGAGTTGATCCGGTTCGTCCTCGACTACCTCGCGAAACGCGGCGAACGTACCGAACTCCCGTGCGAGTTCGCGTGCGGTCGCCGGGCCGACGTGGGGAATGCCAAGCGCCGAGAGAAAGTCCGGAAGCGGCGGATCGCGGGCCTCGGCGAGTTCCGAGAGCAGGTTGTCCGCGCTGGTTTCGCCCCAGCCCTCGAGGGCCGTGAGTTCCGCCCGCTCGAGTTCGTAGAGCGAGGCGATGGAGTCGACGAGGCCGGCCTCGACCAGCTGGCGGACGCTCTTTTCGCCGAGGCCCTCGAGGTCGAGGCCGTCATCGCTCGCGTAGTACTCGATCGAACGCCGAAGTTGGGCGTCGCAGGCGAGGCCTCCAGTACAGAAGGCCATCGGGCCGTCGCGTTCGATCGGACTCTCACAGATCGGACAGCGCTCGGGGAGTTCGTAGTGGCCCTCGCTCGCTTTCTCGATTACCTCCTCGACGTAGGGAATCACGTCGCCCGCTCGCTGGACGCGGACGGTATCGCCGACGTTGACGTTCTTCTCAGCGATTTCGTCGGGGTTGTGCAGGCTCGCTCGAGAGACGGTGACGCCGCCGACGTCGACCGGCTCGAGCAGGGCCACTGGCGTGACCCGCCCAGTTCGACCTATCTGAACGGCGATATCGACGATCGGGGTTACCTCCGCGCGTGCGGGGAACTTGTAGGCGAAGGCCCACCGGTCGTGACGAGCCGTTTGGCCCAGTTCCTCGCGAGCTTCGCGGTCGTCGACCTTGATCACGACGCCGTCGATTTCGTAGGGGAGGTCGTCTCGAGCCTCGAGCAGTCGATCCCGGTAGTCGATGGCCTCCTCGATCGCATCTCCCGATCCTTCGTCACCTGCGGCGTCCGCGGAACTCCGTTCTGCGCTTTCGACGACCTCGACGCGGTCGTTCGTCCGCAGGCCGAGTTCCGGGAGCCGCTCGAGTTCCTCGCGGTGGGTGTCCTCGAGCTCGCTCGACTCGAGCACGTCGAAGTAAAAGACCTCGAGCGGGCGCTGTGCGACCACGGTCGGATCGAGCTGACGAATGGTTCCCGCGGTCGCGTTTCGCGGGTTCGCGAAGGGCTCTTCGCCGCGTTCGATCCGGTCACGGTTGTGGGCCTGAAATTCGTCTTTGGGCATGTAGACCTCGCCGCGGACGGCGAGGAAGTCGGGCGGATCGCCGTGGAGCTTCTGAGGAACCGAACCGATCGTGCGCGCGTTTCGGGTCACGTCGTCGCCTTCGTGGCCGTCACCGCGAGTCACCGCCCGCACCAAGCTCCCTTCCTCGTAGACGAACTCCATCGAGACGCCGTCGAACTTCGGCTCGCAGACATAGCTGATATCCTCGACGCCCTCGCCTTCGCCGACCTCGTTGCGAACCCTGCGATCGAACTCACGAACGTCTTCGGCGTCTCCGCTCTGGTCGATCGAGAGCATCGGCGCGACGTGTTCTACGGTCTCGAACGCGTCGATGGGCTCCCCGCCGACGCTTCGGGTCGGGCTGTCGGGATGGGAGAGCGAGAACGCGCCCTCGAGTTCCCGAAGCCTGGCGAAGAGCGCGTCGTACGTTCTGTCGGCGATGATCGGATCGTTCTCGACGTAGTAGCGACGGTCGTGTTCGCGGATGGCCGCCCGGAGCTGCTCGACCTGATGTTCGGCCTCCTCCGCCGAGAGCTCCTCGAGGGGGACAAATTCCGTCGGCGGATCTCGGAGGTAGGGGTTGTCGTCCGAAGATTCGTCGGCGACTGACATTACTCAAGGGTAAACGCCGGTCCGTTAAAGTCGCTGTCTCTCGTGTCGGCATCGGACGGCCAAAAGAACCGAATAGGTAGACAGTAGCCCGCTGTTTGGCGGTGCGACGTCACTGTCCACTCGAGGAAACAGTGGATCCGCAAGCCGGATCCGTGACAGTATCACGACGCGCCGTTCAGACAGACGGAGTCTCGAGATTCCACCCGGGATCCTGACCGGTCCGTTCGATAAGGTCGGATCGACACGCCGGGCAGTAGTCGGGCGTCGCAGTCGCACTTCGGGGAACGTAGACCGCACCGTTGCACTCCACGCACGCATCAGAAACGATGGTCGCGCAGTCGACGCAGACGTTGAAATCGTCGACCGTGAGTTCACGCAGGGGTTCGAGTTGTTTGTCCAAGAGATACTCGTCGATGACCGCCTGACAGTTTTGGCACGGTTTCATGTCGATGCACTCGGTACCATGTGACAGTAACACAAAGTTCTGTCGTCCCCCGTGTAACCCTGCCGCAACTTCGCCGTCGGGGAGATTTCGATGGCAACCGAGGAGATTAGAGACAGCTCCTACTGTCCGACCGAAAACCTGAACTGGTTTATTCCCGGCCTGAAAACCATCGGTCGATGACCATCGTCGCTTTCGACTTCGACGGAACGCTCTCCGATTCAGAAATGACCGTCCTGCTCGGCGACCGATGCGGGGTCGCCGACGAGATGGAAGCGATCACCGAACGCGCGATGAACGACGAAATCGGCTACGCGAAGAGTCTCCGCGATCGCGCAGCGCTGCTCGAGGGACTCTCCGAAGCCGAGGCCCAGTCCGCCTTCGACGAGGTCGAACTCCGCGAGGGAACGGCAGGGCTGATTCGATCGCTCAATGACGCCGGCGTCACCACCGCGATTCTGACCGGCGGCTTCAAGCGCGGCGTCGCGACGGCGCTCGAGGGCGAGGGCGTCGCCGTCGATTACATCGTGTCGAACGAACTCCCGATCGAAGACGGTGAACTAACCGGAGACGTCGAGGGTCCCCTCATCGAAGGGACGAAAGATACCGCACTCGAGAGCCTCGCCGGCGACGTCGGGGTCTCGATGGCGGAAACGGTTGCCGTCGGCGACGGTGCGAACGACCTCCCGATGCTCGAGGTTGCCGGACTTCCGATCGGGTTCGATCCGAAACCGGCCGTCGAACCGGCCTGCGAGGTCGTCGTCACGTCGATGGCCGAGGTTCGAGATACGTTGCTCGCCGAAGGCGTCCTCGATCGAACGTAAAGACGAATAGTCGTCCGAGCGACATCGATTCTCCCGAGTCGGTTCCTGTGAGACGAGCTACGACGATACCTCGTCGGACTCGGACTGAACCGAGTCCGCTGTTCGCGAACGGGGTGACTCGGTTCGTCCAGACAAGTGATAGACGAACACTGCGATTGCTCCCCCAATCAGCGCGATCGAGAGCACGGTGCCAACCGTCGTCAAAACCAGCGACGAGTCGACGGCGACCGCGATCGCTTCGGACTCTTCGGCCCCCGCCCCGCCAGTAGCGGTCCCCGTTCCCTCTTCCTCGGGAATCCAGGTCGAAATCTCAGCAAGAACGACCGAGAGGAGAACGTAACTCGAGACGAAGAACGTTCCGGCTATCGCACCGCTTTTGGCCGTTTCCTTGAGTCTCGCTTCCCGCAGTGTCTGGACGAGGAGAAAGCCGGCGGTCGAAAGCACGACGATCGGAACGAGCGCCGTTACGTGGGACGTAAGGCTACTGTACACGCTGAACCCCATCTATATCGGCTCCTCGCCGTTCATGATCGTTGCACCCTGACTCCCTAACACGGTTAGCCCGGTGACCACCCACCGGCTCGGTTCCTGGTCTCCCCCTGCGAACAGTCCGGCGGAGAACATCGCCCCTACTAACTGGTAACATATCGCATAGACCGCGACGAACGAACCGACGCCGAACCCGAGTCCGACTTTACTCGAGCGGACGACCGATCCGACGAGTGCGAGTCCGTCACGTCCCGGATCATCGCCGCCACTCGAGGCGTCGCCCGAACCTACCTCGTCTTCCTGTTCGTCCACCGCTGGGCCTTTGTCGTACTCGAGTTGTCTGTCCATTGTCACAATTATTTCAGGCAAAAGGAATGTGCGTTTCGGTCTAGCGGAGTGGAATCGGGCGTTGACTTCGATAAAGCACGTCGAATCGACCGCCGACGAGAGAACGCCGAATCGGACCAGTTACTTCGAAAACAGACTCGTGTGTACCGGCGCGAACGCCTCCGGTTCCTCCTCGTCTTCGGCCGTGTCCGTGATCGCACGCCCCTCGAGGCCCGTGGAGAGAAGCGCCGACAGCGGCGGGCCAACCTTCTCGGGTTCGACGAGGAAGGCGTCGTGGCCGTGGTCGGATTCGACGACGTGGTGGGAGGCGTCGACGCCCGCGTCGCGACAGGCTTCGGCGAGGACCTCGGCCTGTTCGACGGTGAAGTGCCAGTCTCCGGTAAACGAAAGGATGAGCAGTTCGCCCTCGAACGCCGCGAGCGCGTCCGCGTCGGATTCATAGCCCGCCGCGAGGTCGAAGTCGTCCATCGCGCGAGTCAGGTAGAGGTAGCTGTTGGCGTCGTACCGGTCCGTGAACTTCTCCGCCTGGTAATCGAGGTAGGACTCGACTTCTCGGTACGGAAAGAACGCGCCGGCCGGATCCGTCGGCTTCTCTCGAGTCGCCTCGCGACCCGCCGATCGGCGACCGAACTTGCGGGCCATCGAGGCCTTCGAGAGGTACATGATGTGGCCGATCTGGCGGGCTCGAGCGAGGCCGTCGGTGGGCTCGGGGCCGCCGTAGTAGTGGCCCTCGTTCCAGTTCGGGTCGGTCGTGATCGCTCGCCGGGCGACGGTATCGAGGGCGAGACACTGCGCGTCAAGTCGGGCCGCGGCCGCGACCGATGCGGCGTACTCGATGTCGTCGGGGTACCGTCGAAGCCAGTCGAGGACGTTCATGCCGCCGACGCTGCCCCCGATGACTGCGTGGAGGCGGCCGACGCCGAGTTCGTCGAGCAGTTTCCGCTGGGAGCGCGTCCAGTCGCCGACCGTGACGGGCGGAAAGTCGGTGCCGTAGGGCTCGCCCGTCTCAGGGTTCGTACTCGAGGGGCCGGTCGTCCCGTAACACGACCCCGGCGCGTTCGCACAGACGACGTAGTACTCGGTGGTGTCGATGGCCTTTCCGGGGCCGACGACGTCGCCCCACCAGGCTCGAGCCTGTCCCGCGGTCTGATCGCCCGAATCGGGGCGGCGGGCGACGTGGGCGCTGCCGGTCAGCGCGTGACAGATTAAGACTGCGTTATCGCCCGTGAACTCGCCGTAGGTCTCGTAGGCGACCTCAAGCGAGGGGATCGACTCGCCACTCTCGAAGGTGAACTCGCCAAGGTCGACAGTCTCTTTAGTCGTCATGGCCGCTCCTCCGCGGGTTCTCCTCGATTCTCGGTGCTCGAGTCCGAACTGGCCGCCGACGCCGTCTCGATCGCCGAGTCGATATCCGCGAGGATATCCGCAGGGTCCTCGATGCCGACCGAAAGTCGGACCAGGTCCGGCGTGACGCCGGCATCTTTCTGTTCTTCCGGGGAAAGCTGTCCGTGAGTCGTACTCGCGGGGTGGATCACGAGCGTCTTCGCGTCGCCGATGTTCGCGAGGAACTGGGCGACCTCGACTTCCTCGCAGAAGCGTTTGCCGGCCTGGAAGCCCCCTTCCAGTCCGAAGGCGATCATCCCGCCGAAATCGGAGAGATACTCGGAGGCGTTGTCGTGGGTCGGGTGGGTCTTCAGGCCCGGATGCGTGACCCACGCCACATCGTCGTGATCGGCCAGGTACTCCGCGACGATAGTCGCGTTCTCGCAGTGTTTGTCCATCCGCAGGGGCAGGGACTCGAGTCCCTGCAGGGTCTGCCAGGCGTCGAACGGCGACTGCTGGTTCCCGAGACTGCGCGTCGAACGGAATCGAACCGTCGCGGCCAGCGGCGCGTCGGGAAAGTCCCGCGAAAAGTCGACGTCGTGGTAGGCGTGATTCTGTCCGGAAATCTCGTCGTAACCGTGTTCGCCCCACGGGAAGTCGCCGCCGTCGACGAGGATGCCGCCGACGGTCGTCCCCGAGCCGTGGAGCCACTTGGTGGTCGACTCCCAGACGACGTCCGCGCCGTGTTCGAGCGGACGGCAAAGATGCGGCGTCGCGAACGTGTTATCGACGACGAGCGGCACGCCGTGATCGTGGGCGATGGTCGAGAGACGGTCGAAATCGGGCGTCACAAGGGAGGGATTGCCGATCGTTTCGACGTGGACGAAGGCGGTGTCCTCATCAATTGCTTCCTCGTAGGCGTCGTACTCGAGCGTGGGAACAAGTCGAGTCTCGATATCCCGCCTGGAGGCAGTTTTCGCGAAGTAGGCGGTCGTCCCGCCGTAGGTGTCCGTCGAGAGGACGACGTTGTCGCCCGCCTCGGCGAGGACGAGGACCGCCGAGTCGAGGGCGGCCATCCCGCTCGCAGTCGCCACCGCACCGGGTGCGCCCTCGAGCGATGCCATCCGCCGTTCGAGGGTCTCGACGGTGGGGTTCGAAATCCGCGAGTAGATGTGCCCCTCGCTCTCGAGGGCGTAAAGATCCGCAGCGCTGTCGGCATCGTCGAAAACGTAGGAGGTCGTCTGGTAGAGTGGTGGGGCCATCGCGCCCGTCTCGGGGTCGGGAGACTGTCCGGCGTGGACGCTTCGCGTTCCGAATCGACACCGTTCGGGTTCGTCGGTCCCGTCGCTCCTGTCGTCGCTCATGTTTTGCATGCATACTTCCCCACGGACTTATGCGTCTCAGTAACGGCAAAAACCGCAGACCTTGAGAGATGATATCTCGCACATGAGGCCATACTAGTGAGTGCGAACGACACGCAGTACCGAGACGGACGATTTCTTAGGGGAGTAGTTGCTACGCTCGAGTGTGTCCTCGAGTCGTCGCGATCGGATCGTCCTCGCAACCGTCGTGTTCGCGGTGTTGTTCTCGCAGCTCCTGCTCTATCCGGGGGTCGCGACCCTCGTCGAAGCCCTCGGTGCCGACCCAGGTAGCGAGTCCTCACCGTTCGCAACGACGGCGCTCGACGCGAGCATGTGGTTCCTCGTCGCGGAGTTCGCGGCGTACGTCGCCTTCGTCGGCGTCTGGGGAGCCGCAAGCGACATGACAGGCCGACGAACGCCCTTCATCGTCATCGGCGCACTCGCCGGTGCCGTCGGCTATCTCGCGCTCGCGGTAGCGCCCCTGCTCGGCTCCGTTCCCTTCGAAGGCGTACTCCTCCTGCGGGTGCTTCAAGGCGCGATGACCATCGGCGCGTTCTCGCTGACGATGACGATGCTGATGGATCTCGAGGGGGGCCACGGCAGGAATATGGGTGCCGCGGGGATCGCGATCGGACTCGGCGCGGCCCTCGGCGCTCCGATGGGGGGCCAACTCACGACGGTTCACCCGCTCGCCCCGCTGGTCGCCGCCGGGGTCTTGCTCGTCTGTGTCGGCGGGCTCGTCACTGTCGTATCCGATAGAGCACCGAGCGGTAAACGGACGGCTCGAGACCTTCTCGAGGGCGTTCGCCGGCGACCGACGCTCTCGATTCCCTACGCGTTCGGGTTTATCGATCGACTCACGGCCGGGTTTTTCGCCCTCGTCGGGACGCTTTACTTTCAGGACACGTTCGGACTGGATCCCGCACAGACTGGGCTCTTGCTGGCGTGCTTTTTCGCTCCCTTCGCGCTCTTGCAGTACCCGATGGGAGCCCTCTCGGATCGAATCGGCCGAACGGTTCCGATCGTCGTCGGCTCGCTCTGTTATGGCGTCGGGATTCTGGGCGTTAACGTCGCACCGACGGTGACACTCGCAGCGCTTGCGATGGTTACGGTCGGTATTCTCGGCGCGCTCGTCTCTCCGGCGACGATGGCGCTC
Organism: Halostagnicola sp. A-GB9-2; assembly: GCF_030068615.1. Taxonomy (GTDB): domain Archaea; phylum Halobacteriota; class Halobacteria; order Halobacteriales; family Natrialbaceae; genus Halostagnicola. The sequence continues at coordinate 42,596 of NZ_JASJOC010000004.1, forward strand.
GTAACCGACATCGCCGCCGACGACGAACGCGGCGTCGCGATGAGCGGATTCAACCTCGCAGGGAGCCTCGGCTTTCTGGGCGGGTTCCTCATCGGCGGCACCGTCGCCGACACGTACGGCTACGATCTGGCATTTCTCGTCGTCGGCGGCCTCGAAATCGCCATCGCGCTCGTCGCCGTTCCGATCTTCCTTAGACTATCATTATCCGGACACAAACATGTTCGTGAGGGCGAGGCATAAAATCTACACCGGCGCGTGAACTCGTCTTCCGTTTGATTTGCGGAAAGTTGTCGGCAGTAATGTGGTATGCACACACATGACTGCGTAACGACAGAGGGAATCACTTTTTATGTACGTAGTACCAAGAAAGTCACGATGGCACGAAAGCGAACGGTCTCACGGCGAACCGCACTGAAGGTCACAGGCGCTGCTGCGGCAACCGCGCTGGTCGCAGGATGCAGTGACGATGACGACGGGAACGGTGGCGACGATGACGATGACGGTGGCGACGACGGTGGAGAGACCATCGAACCCGGAACGGAAATCGAACTCCTCGGTTATACTGGCGGTTGGGAAGGCGTCGCACCCGAAGAAATCGAGGGCGAAGATAACCCGACACTCAACCTCGAAGAGGGCGAAGAGTACGACTTTACGTGGGAGAACGCAGACGGCGACGAGCACAACCTCGAAATCTGGGACGACGACGGGGAGCTTGTAGACGACGAGTACCAGACTGACTTCAGCTCGAGCGAGGGAGAGACCGAGACGCTCGAGGGTGTCGAAGCAAGCGACGACATGGCAGAGTACGTCTGCGAACCACACTCGAGTACGATGAACGGCGAAATCAACGTCGAATAACCGTTCGGTACTGTCCGTTTTTTCGGAAACCAGAGTCGGTAGTCATTCGACCGTCGATCGATGCGTCAAATTGGCACTGTCTAGTTCAGCACCTCCTCGGCTGGCGTTCGGCCATTGAGTGCTTGATTCGGTCGATCGTGGTTGTAGTGGTGTCTGAAGCGTCTGAGCCAGCGTTTTGCGCTGGCCGGACTGCCCCGCCAGAAGGAGTGAAAGCGGTCAATCCGCATTGAGACGGTCTGAAACCACTTTTCGACGTGGTTTCGGTCGCTGTAGTTGAGCTGACCGTTCAATTCGTGACGAGCGAGGGCAGTCAGATAGCCGCCAGCATCGACAAGAAACTCTGTCTCGTCGATTTCGTGTTTCTCGGTGAGTCGGTGCAAGAACGCCGCCGCGGGGTCAGTCCCGCGGCGGCTGTAGACGTCGATTTCGAGCAGTAGCTTCGATTCTGTGTCGATCGCGGCGTACAACCACTTTTTCTCGCCGTCTACCTCGATCTGTTTCTCATCGACCGCGACCCGCGACGGCGCAGCCGTCGGCGGGTCGCTCTGGGCCTCTGATAATCTGTGCGTCCAGTTCCAGATTGCGCCGTGAGAACGGTCAATACCGAGTAATTCGAGGACTGCGACAACCTCCCGAACTGACAATCCCATCGAATGCAGGCGCACCCCGAACACCCTGACGGGTGTCGGGGTGCGCTCGTTCTCCCAAACCTCATCACAATCCACGTCTAAGGTCTCTCTGAGCAGGTTGGCGAGTTGCATTGGACACTTCTCGCCACCACCTGCTCATTCCTCAAACTCTCATCTAGACAGTGCCGTCAAATTGGGTCCTAAATCGAGCCGACAAGTCGACACCTCGACAAATACCCGTACCTATCGACACGACGAGTCCCTTTTCGAGCATCCCGTTTCGCTGACAGTCGACCGGTTCAGAGTATGTCATAGGAATTAGTACCATACGCAACCACACCCACGTTCCACGATAACATTTATCGAAGAATTTGGGAGGTAGAGGAGCTCTATGTCCGACATAACAACATACAAGTGCTCGAGTCACCTCCCATAATAAAATGAATTCACAGAGAGATATTCTCCTCTTCGCCGCGCTTGCACTCGCTTGGGGAACCGCGTTCAGTGCGATCGAAATCGGACTCACGTCGCTTCCGCCGATCCTCTTTGCCGCCTTTCGGCTCGATGTCGCCACCCTCCTGTTCGTCGCCGTCGTCGCCGTGTTAGGCCTCGAGTGGCGACCGCGAACGCGCGCCGACGTAATCGCGATCACCGTCGGCGGCGTGCTCCTCGTGGGCGCTCACTACGGACTGCTGTTCGTCGGACAGCTGTACGTCTCGAGCGCCGTCGCCGCGATCGTGCTGAGCCTGACGCCGATCGTCACGCCGCCGATCGCGCTCGCATTGCTCCCGAGCGAACGGATTCGCCCGCCCGCCGCCGTCGGCCTGATGCTGGGCCTCGTCGGCGTCGTCGTCATCGCCCTCTCGGGCGGTTCGATCGGCGGCCAGGCCCTCGGCGTGGGACTGTTGTTCGGATCCGCGATCTCGATCGCCATCGGTTCCGTCGTCCTCGAGCGAACGCGGGGGACGCTTCCCGTCGTCTCGCTCCAGACGTGGGCGATGGGGGTCGGTGCCCTCACGTTGCACGGCCTGAGCGGACTCCACCCCGGAGAACGCTTCGTCACGTCGGCGTTCACGACCGAAATCGTCGCCGCACTCGCGTACCTCGGGGTCGTCTCGACGGCTGGCGGCTTCCTCGCGTACTTCGTCCTGCTCGAGCGGGTCGGCGCGACGGAGCTCAGCCTGGTCAACTACACCTCCCCCGTGATCGCCGCCGTCTTCGGCTGGCTTCTGCTTGGCGAGTCGATCACGGTCGCGACGATCGCGGGCTTCGGCCTGATCGTCCTCGGCTTTACGCTCTGTAAGATCGACAGCCTCTGGAAGCTCGTTCGGCCGATAGTCGAGGACGGATACACGCGTCCGTCGGTGCCGACGAACGGGTTTGTGGTCCGGCGGAATCCGTACGTCCGCTCTACGAATCGCAACAACGAGGGGCGTTCGGCACCGAAGTCTCGTTCGTCTCCGGGTGCCGACTGAACGCTCTTTTGGATGTCGACTGAATTCGTCTCCAAGCGACGATCGAACTCTCGAATCACACGCGAGTCGATGCGAGGTGATATCGACAATCGAGGTCGTCATTCCCCGTTCACTCGAGGGCGAGTAAAATCGAGACGGGCGCTCCGAATTCGGTGCGCCATCAAAAGTACCATACCGACGCGCGACCCAGTAGCTCCTATCAGGTGGTTTTCGTGACCAAAAAAAGCGAGTATCAAGACGACTACCCCGACAAGACGCTGTATATTCCGGGCCCGACCGAAGTTCGAGAGGACGTTATCGAGGCCATGTGCGAGCCGATGTTCGGCCACCGCATGGACCGAATGACGGATCTCTACACGACCATCGTCGAGGACACGAAGGAGTTCCTCGGCACCGACAACGACGTCATCATCCTCACGGGCTCGGGCACCGAATTCTGGGAAGCCTCGACGCTCAACCTCGTCGATGAGAACATCCTCGTCCCGACCTGTGGGAGCTTCAGCGAACGCCACGCCAACGTCGCCGAACGGCTCGGTAAAACCGTCGACCGACTCGAGTACGAGTGGGGTCAGGCGATCAAACCCGAAGACATCCGCGAGACGCTCGAAGAGAGCGACAAGCACTACGACGTGGTCGCGACCGTCATGAACGAGTCCTCGACCGGCGTCCGCAATCCGATCGAAGAGATCGGCGACGTCATCGCCGAGTATCCGGACACCTATTTCGTCGTCGACGCCGTCTCCGCGCTGGGCGGCGACTACGTCGACATCGACGAGCACAACATTGACGTGATTTTCACGTCCACCCAGAAGGCCTTCGCCATGCCGCCCGGCCTGGCAGTCTGTGTCGTCAGCGAAGACGCCTACGAGGCCGAACTCGAGTCCGATTCGGCCTCGTGGTACGGCGGCTTCCAGCGCACGATCGACTACTACGACCGGAAGGGCCAGACCCACTCTACGCCCGCCATCCCGATCATGCTCGCCTACCGACAGCAGATGAAACATATGCTTGAGGAAGGCCACGACGGGCGCGACCAGCGCCACCGGGAGATGGCCGAGTACACCCGCGAGTGGGCTCGCGAGCACTTCGATATGTTCCCCGAGGAGGGCTATGAATCCCGGACGGTGAGCTGTATCGAGAACACCCAGGGGATCGACGTCGCCGAAACCATCGACGCCGTGAGCGAGGAGTACGACATGGTCTTCTCGAACGGCTACGGCTCCGCACTCGGCGAGAAGACGTTCCGCATCGGCCACATGGGCGAGCACGATCTCGAGAGCATCAAGGAGCTAACCGACGCGATCGAAGACGTCGCGGATTTGTAGAGACATCTCGAAGAGTGGCCGGAAGCAGTCGTGGAACCGCCACGCATCACGGACTTCTCGGCATCGACAGGGCTGTTTGGTGACATTGAAAACGGTATTTGTTATCCGTCAGTTTCAAAGACAACGGTATAGGGTTGTATTCTCCGAAAACAACCGACTACGGTTGTGTTTTCGGCCTCTCAAACGTAAATCGCGATCACGCCGATTAGCCACCCACACCCGCTCGAGAGCCAGAAACGAATCGACGAGTCATTTTCAGATACCGTCGAGCGTATCGCTGGCGAGCGTTCTCTGACCGAACTGGCAGGTATCCTCACGAACGAGGAAGCCGACGAATACGTGAGATGATTCGAGAGCGCGAAAACCGAAGCGGTCGACGACGGTGGTGAGTTAGTCCGAATCCGGTGACGAACCCGCTCGAGGCCCGTTCGAAAGCGCCAACACGCCGATCGCGGCCGCACAATCGGGACAACACGCTCGAGTGACTGCGGCGTAGCGCTCCGCGAGGTCCGGGCCGGGGCTGGTCGAAACGGCGAGGACGCGACCGGCCGGAACCGATTCGCCACACCGATAGCAAACTGCTGGCGGGGAGCGGTCGACGCTCGTCCCATCTTCGGAACCAGCACTCGAGTTCGTTCCTTCAACACTCGAGTCCGTTGCGTCGATTCTCGAGGTCATCCGAATCGCCTCCAGAGCGTCCTCCAGGCGTAATTTGCGGGGGATGGGGGTCCGTTCGACTCCGCGAATTGATCGAAAGTGATACTGAACTGTCGTTCGAGAGCTTTTTGTCTCGGTAGGAGCAACTGAAACATGGCAACCAAGTGCTCGCTTGGAAGCCACACGCTTCGGGTGTTCTAGCACCCGGGGCATTTCAAACGAATGCCCACGCGTCCACGTTTTGGAGCGCGCGGCTTCCATCATGACAGAAGTTCTGAAGGACAATATACTTACTGATAGCGGATGGAAGAAGGTAACTCGAGAGACAGCGAACCAGACAGAGTTGCCCTCGCTGATCGACACATGAAACGATATTTCGGCTCGTGAAATGGTCCACCAGCAAACTCTCGGCGAGTGAGCGGTTCGAAGAACCCGAACGACGCCGTTCACCGAGCGAAGCGCGGTTCGAGCCCACAGGGCGAGAACCGCAATAGCGAACGGGCAACGCCCGTGAGCGCTTCGCGCTCGGGCCGACGACTGATGTGGAGAACGCTATGCGTTCGGAACAGAAGGAGGAGTGCTTTTCATCAACGTTTTGCCGAGGGACATCGCGTTCTGGCCAGTCATGACTGGCCAGAACGCGGTAGACCGCAGCGCAAAAGGTTGGTTACTGAATATGCCCTTCTCTTCTGAGCTGGTCGGCGTCAGACTTCTCGTAGCGCCAGGTGATGTCGGCTTTCTCGTCCTGCCAGTCCCACGGTTCGACGAGGACGACGTCGTCCTCACGAATCCAGATGCGTTTTTGCATTTTACCTGGAATGCGTGCTGTGCGCTCTGTCCCGTCAGCACATCGTACTGTGACTCGGTTCGCCCCGAGCATGTTCGTGACAGTCGCAAAAACCTCGTCGTCGTCCGGCATTCGGAGGTTTTTACGGCTGCCCTCGTCCTCGCTCATACGCCGTGGTTGGAGGGCGAGGGTTTTAAAACTGTTAGTTAGCGAGCGTGCGTGGTGACCGCTCGAAAAACGAGTGGATCACTCGAGTGCGTCGTAGACAGCCACGGTCGCGGTACTGGTTACGAACCCACCGCCGACAAACGCCAGCACGGGACCGAGTACGGGGATCCACGCGAGACCGATCGTGAGTCCGACCAGACACGCCACGACGAGCCCGATTCTGACCTCCTGACCGCTAGTTACCCGCCAGCTCTTCCGAATCGAGCTTCGAACGGATCGATCCTCGAGGACGAGGACGGGCAGTGCGACGAACAATCGAATCGCGGCGATAACGCCGGGAACGACGAGCAACAGGATACCAATTCCCGTCAGTACCAGTATCGTGAAAAGAAGGACGAACGTCCGACGGCTCGTGGCGAAGCCGCGACGGAGAGCCGTAAGGCGCGAGAGTAACCGACTATTGGTGGACGCCGCGATTCGACACACGCCGGTTGCACAGACGAACGCGAACAGCCAACCGATTGCGAGTGCGAGCGCGACGACGAACGCGAAAACGAGCGGCGTTCGCGGCGAAAAGACGTATTGTTGTTCGAAGAGCGTCGGGGCGAGTTGTGACGCCAGGGCGACGAACTGCCAACTGTACTGATCGACGAGTTCGTAAAATTCGACGAGGACGAACGAAACGCCGAGCAACAGGACGAGTAGTTCCGGCGTCGAAGCTATCGAACGCTTGGTCGATCCCGGAATATCGAAGACGTAATCGAGATACTGTAAATTATTGTCGGAAGGCATGGACTGTAAAACAACCTAACACGAATGCTGTCGGTATCGGAGATCTGAGGGCGAACCACCATTACAGTTGTCATTACGACGGAGGAAATGTATTATCCTCGTTCATCTCCGTTCACCATCCGACGCGTTGAAAGGCCAAACCACGCCGTTTATTTTCGTCGGCTATCGACTCAAGCGTATGCTCGATAAGCTCGGCCCGCTGGGGATTGCAGGACTCGCTATTGTTCTCGTCGGAATCGTTCTCATCGCCATCGAAAGCTTACTCGTCGCTGGCGGCATGGCGCTCGTGCTCCTCGGACTGGCGCTCACGGTCAAGGCGCTCGTTTCGGGGATGCTCGGTGCCTTCGGCATGATGTGAGGCAGCAACGGGACCACGCTCGAAATAGGTCTGGTTCGAGGAGTATCCGGGGACGGAACGCGTTCAAATAGGTTTACGACGTCACTCCGCCTAGAGACGAGTATGGGATACACGCTACAGTATTATGATCTGGTGCTGGCCTGTATCGCCGCGAGCCTCGCCGCCGGCTTCGTCGTCGGGTACGCGACGCCAATCGCGTTCGAGCTCTCTGTCACCGTCTTTGCCGTCGTCGCCATCGGCTTCGTGGTCCACGCGATGTTCGTCAACGGCCCCGTCGACGAACTCGAGGACCTGACCGAGGAAGTCGAACCGGAGGACGTCCCGGCAGTTCTCTCGCCGCTCGAGACGCCGGAGTGAGCCGTCGGCGGACCGACAATCAAATCGATGGGCTGCTCCGTCAGTCGGCTTCGTTGTCCCCGGCACGATGCTCGCTGATGAGCTGGTCGACCATCGACGCCTTCTGGTCGCGCCGGCGGTCTCGAGCGCGTTCGTGCCAGTCGTCGATGACGGCTTCAATGTCTTCCTCACGAGCCACGGCGAGTTCGTCGACCTCCTGCATGGCGACGTCGCCCGCGGGGCCGACGGGGAGGTCCGCGTCGAAGAGGATCCGATCGGCGGCCTCCGAGAGTCCACCATCTTTGAGGATGACCCGCGGCTCGAACGACGCGAGCAGTTCCGCGGTCGATTTACCGGCTCCGCTCGCGTCGCGGACGTAGACGACGTCTCCGGCCGCGAGTCCGTACTGGTCGTCGGCCTCGCGGATCGCGCCCTTGGTGAACTGTTCGATCACCTTCACCGGCACCAATCCTTCTTTCTTGGCCGAAACGTCGCTGAAGTTCGAGTGGTCGAGCTTCCAGAGGGCTTTCATCCGCTCGACTTTGTCCTCGAGTTCGTCGACCGTCTCGCGGGCCTCGTCACGTTCGTCCTCGAGGCGCTCTGCCTTTCGCTCGAGGCGGGTGACTTCCCGATCCTTTCGAACCTTGCGCTGCTCTTCTGTCCGTGCAACGGTGATTTGAGCCTCGAGATCCTCGATTCGGTCGTCTTTGGTCTCGATGCGATCCTCGAGCGTCCCGACGTGTGATTGGAGGCGTTCGACCTGCCGCTCGAGGGACTTGATTCGCTTTTCTTCGGTGGTCAGCTCGCGCGGTTCGTGCTCGGTCGTCTCTTCTTCTGTCTCGTCCTCGTCGGTAAGCTCGCGCAGAACGGCTTCGACGCTCTCTTCGCCGGCGACGACTCGCGCGGTCACCTCACCCCGGTCAATTCCCGGCGGGAGTTTGTCGGCGATGCGTTCGAACTGGTCTTTGTGATCGTCGACCGCGTACAGCGCCGCAGCCATCGCGTCGCGCTGATGGTCGTTATCGTAGGAGTGCTCGCGCGTTCGGTGTTGTTTCTCGTCGATCGGCGGGTCGCTGTTGGGCGTCCACCCGGCGGCGTCGAAGCTTCGGCGGAACTTCTCGACGGTCTCGGGTATCGGCGTCACGTCCGCGGCGACGATCACCGGCCGCCCACGCTCGACGATCCACTCGATCACGTCCGCGGTGTCGCTCGTGCGCGAACTCCAGACATCGAGGATTTCGCCCTCGAGGCTGGCGATGGCGACCGCGGTAGTGGTTCCCGGATCGATCCCGACGACGACGTAGTCGCGTCGCTTCGCCAGCGGACGGAACTCGATGCCGTCGCGGCGTTCGCGTTCGATCTCGACGCGGACGTCCCCCGATCGCTCGTTCGAGACCGGAATGTCCTCGGGACGGGCCTGTACCGTAAAGACGGCGTTCGCGTAGCCGCCGTAGGACTCCCGAATGTCGGTGTCGTACTCGAGGTTCGCCTCCTCAAGTTCGGACTCGACCTCTCGGGCGCGGCGCTTGACGGAGCCGTGAATCCGGCGAGTGTAGCGATCCTCGCTCCAGCCGCCCTTGCCGGTCGATCGGCCCCTCGAGACCTTCACTGTCGTCTCGTCGGTGAAGGCCGATACCTCGTGACCGACGTTGTGGGCGGCGAGCTTGGCGGCGGCTTCGGCTTCCTTCATCGGATCCTTGCCGTAGGGAATCCCGTGGCGCTTGGCGACGCGCGAAAGCGGTTCGGGCTGTTCCGCACCGGTCACCTGCACGAGCATCGTTTCGGCGGGCAATGAGGCCAGAAAGTGGATCAGCTGGTCTTTGTCCGAAGCCAGCTCGTACATGTTGTCCGTCGCGATGATCGCCGGCTCGTGGTCGTCGATCAATCGCCTGAGCTTGCGGTGGGTGACGACGTCTCGAGTGAGGTCCTCACCGTTGTACTGGACCAGCGCGTAGGAAGGCGAGTCACCGCGGACGTCCCCGCTTTGAATGTCGACGCCGAACACGACTGCGTTCAACGCACTCGTTCGCGTGCTCACGGAGGATTATAGGGGCGAGCAAGGTATAAATCCGACGCGGGTTCGGTACCTCGAGGAGGAGAAATACGATTCAATTGTGTGAAGATTCTCGCACGCCGGGCGGCGAGAATTGTGAACGACGTACAGCCGACAGTACGAGAGAACACCCGTTCTGACGTTCAGTTATCCGTGTACGGGACTTCGATACGATCCCCATCCTCGGGCAACAGCACCTCGCCGTCGAACACGTCTCGAGCCTGCGCGAGGTGGTCCTCGACGTCGCCGGCGTAGCGCGAGGAGATGTGCATCAACGCCAGTCGATCGGCCTCGGCTCGGCGAGCGATTTCGGCCGCCTGCCGAGCCGTCGAGTGGGCCGTGTCCGTCGCGCGCTCGGTTCGGTCGTCGGCGAAGGTCGCGTCGTGGATCAGCAGGTCCGGTTCCTCGGCAACCTCGAGCGTCGCCGTCGTCGGGCGGGTGTCGCCGGTGTAGACGAGCGAGCGGCCGGGGCGGGGCTCGCCGACGACCTGATCGGGTTCGACGACGGTGCCGTCCTCGAGTTCGACGGCCTCGCCCTCGTGAAGGCTCGAGAACTTCGGGCCGACCGGAACGCCGAGTTCTTCGGCCCGCTCGCGGTCGAAGCGTCCCTTCCGGTCGTCCTCGACGAGCGCGTAGCCGACCGAGCGGGTATCGTGGTCCGTCTCGAAGACGCGAACCTCGTACTCCTCGGCGCGGTAGGCGACGTCGTCGCCCCCGACTTCGTTGATTCGGACCGGAAACGAAGGCTGGTTTCCGAGGGCGTTGACGAGCGACTTTACTTGCGATCGAGTTCCACGCGGCGCGTGAATCGCGAGCGGTTCCGTTCGGTCGTTAAAGGCCATCGTCTGGAGCAATCCGGGGATTCCCAGGACGTGATCGCCGTGAAGATGCGTGATGAAGAGCTGAGAGATCGAAAACCCCGTCCGAAACCGCATCATCTGGCGCTGGGTTCCCTCACCGGCATCGAACAATAGCTCGTCACCTTCGCGCGCGACGAAAATGCTGGTGGGATTTCGCTGTGCGGTTGGAATCGCCCCACTCGTTCCGAGAAACGTCACGCACAATGGCATTACCTACGGTTCGGAACGCGGCGACTAAACCGGCTTCGGATCGAAACCGGTGCCATCGCAACAACCGTCGGTGATCGAAGCCCAGCTAAGTGAAACCAATCACAGAGAACTCAAGTGAGCTTGGCACATGTTGACAAATATTCAATCGAGCGAATATAATAGGTCCCTAGTTGAGTGGTCGTATGAAGAAGGGGACGGTGACTGACCAAACAAACTCGACGTTTTACATCTCCGGCCCACAAAGGGTTCGTATCCACTTGGGACATGAGATCGAGACCCGAATTCAGTACACTCAAACGAATCGTTGCTATCTTGCTCGCCCTCGTCGTCGTCCTCGCGGCGGGTGCCGTCATCGGACAAGCTCCGGCTATCTTCGGTGTCGACGAAGACCCCGAGGCGTCGATCGAATTCGAGGATCAACAAAGCGACGGAACCAGCGTCTCCGTGACGTCGGTCTCGGTCTCGGACGGCGGCTTCGTCGTCGTGACTGACAGCACCGGAAACAGCGTCGGTGTCTCGGAATACCTCGAGGCGGGGACACACGAAAACGTCACCATCAACCAAACCGCCGACGACGGCCTCGAGATGGTCGGACAGTTGACCGCGACTGCACACCTCGACAGCACCGGCGACGAAACGTACGCCTACGACGAAACCGACGGCGAGGAGGACCAACCGTACATCGAGGACGGCTATCCTGTCAGTGACACCGCGACGGTGACGATAGCTGACCGAGACAATGGTGGCGTCAGCGACTCGTTTAGCGTCGAATCTATCGATGCCCCGTCGTCCGCCACGACCAACGAAACGATCACCGTGACCGCGGAGATCAGAAATCCGACCGACGAGGTCGATCAACAACACGTCGACCTCCGGATAGACGGTGCCGTCCTCGAGCGACAGGTACTCGAACTCGAACCCGACGAGAGCCGAGAAATAGAATTCGATATCGAGACGACCGGGGCCGAACCCGGCGAGCAGACGATCGGCGTCTATACGACCGATGACGGGGCAGTGGATACGATCGATCTCGAGTTCGACGGCACACCAGCTGTCGAACCGGTCGATGGAAACGAAACGAGCATCGCGGCGGACGTGACAACACCCGCGGACGGATTCGTTGCTGTCGAACACGCAGATACCGACGACGCAAACGGTCCGAGTCCGAACGGTGCGAGCGACGACACCCAGACACTCGGAACGAGCGAGGACCTCTCGCCCGGCGAGTACGAGAACGTCACCATCGACCTCGAGGACTCGATCAGTGAAGACGACGAACTACTGTTGGTCCTCTACGAAGGCGATCCGAACGATGTCGCCGGCGCAACGCAGATCGAGACCGAAGACGGGGAGGCCGTCGAGGCCGAGTTCACGCTCGAGGAACTGGACGGCGAGACGGACAACGATTGAACGGCGATGACAATAGACGGCGAGACGGACGACGACTGAGCGGCGGTGTCAACGCGGGTCTCGGCAATGGGACGCGACGCGAACGCAGGCCACGGCAACGGGACGGACACGCGGGCGACAGCAACGAGAGGACGGCCACTCGAGAGTAATCGACCGATTCTTACCCATCCCGTTCGTACCGACTGGCGATGGATGCGCCGCTGTGGACCGAGACGTACGCCCCGACTCTCGAGGAGTTACCACAGGACGACGCCCGCAGGTACCTCGAGCGGGCGTCCGAGGAGCCGATCAACCTGATCCTCCAGGGACCGCCTGGAAGCGGCAAGACGGCGGCCGCGCGCGCGCTGGCTCGCGACGTCTACGGCGACGACGTGGACAACGACCTGATCGAGATCAACGTCGCCGATTTCTTCGGTCGAACGAAGACAGAGATCAAGAACGATCCCCGGTTCAAGAGTTTTCTCGTCGGGCGATCGTCGATGTCCAAGCGGGACATGATCAACCATGTCCTTAAAGAATCCGCAAGCTACGCCCCCGTTTCGGGCGAGTACAAGACAATCTTGCTCGACAACGCCGAAGCGATTCGCGAGGACTTCCAGCAGGCCCTGCGACGCATCATGGAGAAACACCACCGAACGACGCAGTTCGTTATCGCCACGCGCCAGCCGACGAAACTCATCCCGCCGATCCGCTCGCGGTGTTTTCCCGTCTCGTTTCGGGCGCCCTCGAGCGAGGAAACCGTCGCCGTCCTCGAGCGAATCGTCGAGAGCGAGGGCGTCGAGTACGACGAGGACGGCCTCGAGTTCGTCGCCGGCTACGCGAACGGAAACCTTCGAAAAGCGATCCTGGCCGCCCAGACGACCGTCGAGGACGAGGGCGAGCTCACTATGACCGGAGCCTACGAGACCATCGGCGAGGTCGGCCTGGCCGAGGAAATCGAGTCGATGGTCGACGACGCGGAGGCGGGGGAGTTTACAGACGCCAGAAAAACTCTCGACGACCTGCTCGTGGACGAGGGCCTCGACGGCGGAGAGGTGCTCGAGGAGATACTCGCGATTGCACGGAAGCGGTATCACGGCGACGAGCTCGCTCGGATGCACCGGCTCGTGGCAGATACCGAGTTCGAGATGCAGGAGGGCTCGAGCGATCGGATCCACGTCTCACACGTGCTCGCGGAGTTAGGGCGGAATGACTGAGCGAGGGGCCGAACCGGGATTTACCGGCATTCCCTTCAGAACCCGTCTTTGGACGATATTCCCGCTCTTTCCGCTCGTGAGCGTCACCCTCGAGACGAGCGGGGTTGTCGGAAACCCGCTCGACTCCGCGCTTTCGCTCGTTCTGGGGCTCGCGCTGGCTGTCTTTCTCTCGGAACTCCTGCTTCGAGCCGTCGGTCCCGCGATCGTCGATCCGCTCTGGTACGGCGTCTTCGTCCTGGTCGGCGGCGCACTGGTGGTGCTCACGACCGCACCGATGGTCGATCTCGAGCCCGAAGCGATCCAGCGGCCCGCGTACACGGTCTTGCTGACCTGTAGCGCGCTCGCGGTCGTCGTAGCGACACGCCAGCGACTCGAGTAGCGAGTCGTAGTCGGCGCCAGGAACGGTACGCGGAACGACACCCTGCGGGAGCCACACCGTTATCTACCTCTCTCGAGAACCCTTTGGTATGCCTGCACTGCTCGAGACCTATATCGAAAACCGATTTCCCGTCCAACCGAATCACGCGAACAATAACGGCACCCTCCACGGCGGGAACCTGATGAAGTGGCTCGACGAGGTCGGCGGTATGGCCGCCATCCGGTTCGCCGGCGAGTCCTGCGTCACCGCTCGAGTCGACGAACTCGATTTCGTCCGGCCGGTCCCCCTCGGTGAGACGGCGCTCATCGAGGCCTACGTCTACGACGCCGGGAAGACGAGCGTCAACGTCGCGTTGCGGGCGTGGCGCGAAGAGCCGCGGTCGGGCGAAACGGAGCTCACGACCGAGTCGACGTTCACGTTCGTCGCGATCGACGAGAACGGAACGCCGATTTCGGTGCCGGAGCTTACCGTCGAGAGTGGCGAAGGTGAGCGACTTCGCGAGCGGGCGATGTCTGCGACCGAGTAAGTGCTCTCCGAATACCGATACTCGAGCCCTCGACGACAGGAACGGTAAGCGCCTCGTCAGGGACAAAATTAATCCGTCTGTTCAGAAGTGCCACTGTGACCTCGAACAACAACTCCACGGGTGGGGAGGAAATCGTCTCCGTCACTGAGAACGGACAGGTGACGATTCCTGATCGCCTCCGGGAAAAACACGGGATCTCTGTGCCGGGGCGAGTAGCGTTCGCCGAAAACGAGGACGGAGAACTCGTCGTTGACCGGTCGGCTCGATGCGCGAGTTCCGGGGACTCGAACGGACCGGGGATGACGACCGACCGGCGACGCCGGTTCTTCGTGAGTTGCGAGCTCGAGACGAGCAACGTACTGGCGATCCGGGGAACTAGTCGAGCAGACCGAGACGAACTTCCCCCGCTTTTTACCTGCTGAAAGTATCACTCGAGAACCAGCACGTACCGCGTCAGCGAGCGGTGCACCCGCCGTTCGAAGGCCGACTCGAGTTCCCACCCGGCCGCCCGCGCCTCGCTCGCCCACGAGCGGTCGGCGACAACGACGGCTCTCGAGGCGACTCGGCGAGCCTCCGAGAGCGCCCCCGAGACGAGGTCCTCGAGCCGGTGGGTTTCGATCTTCGACTGGCGGCCGTAGGGGGCGTCGAAGACGACGCCGTCGATCGAGTCCTCGGCGAGCGGCAGTCTGGTCGCGTCGCCGCGGCCGACGTGCCACGAGCCTCGAGTCGCGCCGGTCGGCGACTCGGCGGAGTCGTCCAGAAAGTGCTCGAGATTTTGGCGTGCCCCCCGGACCATCTTCTCCTGGGCGTCGGTTCCCACGACGTCCGCGCCGACGAGCCCCGCTTCGACGAGGACGCCGCCGGTTCCGCACATCGGGTCGAGAATCCGACGACCCTCGTGAGCGCCGGCGATGTTCGCGACGGCTCGAGCGAGAAGCGGGTCCATGCTTCCGGGCTGAAAAAAGGGTTTGTCGGTGGGCGCGCGCGAGCCGAAGTCCCGGACGCTTTCGGCGGTAAGCCAGCCGAGTGCACAGATCGAGACCTGTTCGCCCCGCGCGGTCGCGCCGACATCGTTGGCGGGGACACTCGTCGAATCCGCTCGCGAATCCGAGGCCAGTATCGGCTCGAGATCGTCCACGTCATCGATCTCGCCGACCGAAAACGCCGCGCGGAGAACGTGGTCCGGGTCGTCGAGGTCCACCGAAAAGCCGCGGTCGACGAGCACCTGTCCAAGCGTTCGCTCGACCGCTGGCGCGGAGACGCCACTCGAGCCGTGAATATCCGTGGCTCGCACGGCGACCGACCCGTCGCGATCGATCGACGCTGTCTCGAGGAGCGCCCGAGCGCTCTCGAGGGTTGCGTCGGTTCGACCGAGCAGTTCGCTGGCGCGATGGGTGTAGGCGAGTCCGCGGACCCGCTCCGGGACGATACTGCGCACGATAGCGATTCCAGGGGCGACGGTTCGGACGTCGGCCGCCGCACTCGCCGCTTCCCGCCTCGCGAACCGATCGTCCTCTCCGCCCAACTCGAGGAAGTACACGCACGTTCGTCGCCGCGGGCCGGGCATGAGCCTACCGCTTTCGACGACTCGTTTAGCGAACGGCGAATGGCGATTACGCGGCTGCAGTCGCCGAGGCGACGGTCACCCCGATATAAATCGAACTGACAGCTGTCCCACAAACCGGAGAGAACAGGTGTCGGTACCAATCTTTATAAACCTTAAATACGTCTTTTTAAGCGACTTATGACGGATCCGAAGGACACCATCAACATCGAAAACGTGGTGGCGTCGACCGGCATCGGGCAAGAACTCGACCTCCAGAGTGTCGCGATGGACCTCGAGGGGGCCGACTACGACCCCGAGCAGTTCCCCGGTCTCGTCTACCGTACCCAGAATCCAAAATCCGCCGCGTTGATCTTCCGTTCGGGCAAGATCGTCTGTACCGGCGCGAAAAGCACCGACGACGTTCACGAGAGTCTCCGTATCGTCTTCGACAAACTCCGTGAACTCCAGATTCAGGTCAACGAAGATCCGGAGATCGTCGTCCAGAACATCGTCACCTCGGCCGACCTCGGCCGGAACCTGAACCTGAATGCGATCGCAATCGGACTTGGTCTCGAGAACATCGAGTACGAACCCGAACAGTTCCCGGGACTCGTCTACCGACTCGACGATCCGGACGTCGTCGCACTCCTGTTTGGCTCCGGGAAACTCGTTATTACCGGCGGGAAACAGCCGGTCGACGCCGAACACGCCGTCGACAAAATTGTCTCCCGTCTCGAGGACCTCGGCCTGCTCGAGTAATTCAACTTTTCCTTTCGTTTCGAGCGGACGATACCCGTTCGGCTGCAGTTCCGTTTTGTTATTTAATCATTTCTCGGCGACGGCGTCGACTCAACAGCGAGCCCCCCACGGACGAACACGATTGGAACGAAATACGGAGTGTCCAGCTTAAAAGACTGTTTCAGTGAGTTTCTCGGCGACTAATATCCAATTAATGCATCGCCAGATCGGTTATACTCATATATCGTCGCTTTCGGCGAACTGGAATCGTTCATTCGGCGGCGAACGGTTCGAAAGAGTGTGAATCGACCGCGAATCACCGTAATCCGACGAACGACCGGCCCCGTTTAACAGGTCCCAGAACAGGAGCATCAGTTGCCGATGAAGATTCCGCACCCGACAGACACGACGAATCGAGTGTCGCCCTCCAGCGCGGAGACAGGACTCGAGGAACTCACACTGGAAGCCCTCCGAAGTGTCCTGAGCAGTCGGCGCCGACGCGCGATTATCCGGTACGTGCTCGCGGCCGACGACTCCGTCACCGTCAAGCAGCTCGTCCGAGCGCTCTCGGAATCGGAAAACGATCCGACCTTCGAGACGACCTTCCTCGAGCGGTGTCAGCGAGTGCACGACTCGCTTTCCCAGACCCACCTGCCGAAACTCGAGGAGTACGGCATCGTCGAGTACGAACGCGGAGCCGGTCGCGTCTCACCAGCGGCGCACCTGCTAGCACTCGAACCGTACGTCGGGAGCACAACAGCCGGCAAACAGTCCCCCTGACGCTTTTTGGCTCTCCATTTCTCAGGAGTTTTCGGGCCGTTACATCGATTTTCTCGACACGTCGGCCCGGAGTAGAGAGCGTATACAACGTGTAAACGCTAATTACAATATTCGAAGATAAATCAGCTAGTGTATAACTAATATATTCCTGACTTTCTTGAAGTTTGCAATGAATCGACGGACGTTCATGATCGGTGCAGGGGGGATCGGCGCAGTAACAATTGGCGGTCTGGTGCTGACGAGTTCTGCGGCCGCGGAAGTCGATACCGGACTGTTCAGCGTCGAGAACGAACACTTCGATACGAACAGCGGGCGCATGGAACGCCTTGAAATCGCGGAAATCAGGGTTTTTTCCGAATGGGAAGGGTTCGAACACCCGGTCGAAGCGGTCGAGTGGGAACTCGAGGCCGCCGTCGGCGGAAACGGCTTCGAACCGCTCGGTTCGGCAACTGTCGAATTCGGCGAACCCGACGAGTACGAGGGAGAAACGTCGAGCAGTTCAATCGACGCCGTCGATCTCGTGGATATCTTCGGTCAGGAGACGTTCGAAGTCGACGGGGATAACGCCTACGAGGAAGACGCCACGGAACACTTCGACGTCGAGTTCATGCTCACCACGATCGTCACCGATGTCGGCGGAAACGAGGTCGAGGAGTCGGTCACCGGCGATTCGAACCTCGGCATTACGAACCTCGGTGCCGACGTGAGCGTTGGCGGGGAAGGCGAGATCGACGGCGACGAAGAAGAGGGAACGGAGTACGGCCCGATCGAAACGATGGACGGCGTCGAAGCCTGGACAGGAATTAATCGCTTCACCGTCAAACTCACGAATACGAATTCCTACCCTGTCGTGGCGACTGCTGAGTGGGACATCTCCGATGATACGACACACGCGCTCGAGGCTGGCGAGGAAAAAGAAGTGATGTCTCCGCTACTCCCAAGCGGGGACGTCGGTTCGCAATCACGAACCGACGCCGACAGAGAAGACGACGAGTTTGTCGGTATCAATAGCGTCGAAGAGGAGACGTGAGGAATGAAAACACGCCGTCAGATCGTCGCCGGCAGCGTCTGTGGCATCGCTGTCCTTCTGGCCGGCTGCTGGAGCTTCCTGGACGGGGATGGGCTATCGCCCTCAGACGGCAACGGGATGGACGGCGTCTCCGACAGCACACCGGGTGAGGGTGCAGAATCACCCGATTCGGCGGGGAACGCGGACGGCTCGAGATCAGCCACGATCGCAACCGAGATCGGCGTCGATCGATCGAGTCGGCCGCGAGTCGGCGAGCCCATCGCGGTCGAGTTCGCCGCTACGAACGAGGGGACGGGAGTCGGACGCTACGACTATCGGCTTCGACTCGAGCACGAAGACGGCCTCCTCGGCGGAGACGAACCTCTCTCCGGAACGCTCCCGGAGGGGACACGACGCGTGTACGACCTCGAGTTCGTCCCGCCGCGTGCCGGGGACGTTTGCCTACTGCTCGAGAAGGATGTCGTCGACGAGTTCACCGTTCGGTCGCGGCGATCCGACGACGGTGATAGCGACAGCGACGAAGGGAGCGGAGACGACGAACCCGACGGCGACACGTCGATCACTACGGGCGGTAACGGGGCGCTCGTCGGCGAAGAAGCGACCGCAGGATAGCGATCTGACAGTCGGGAACCCGTTACTCGACAAGTCGCTCGATTTCCGTCACCAGAATACCGCTCGCGCCGGCATTCTTCACGTCCGTGATCGTCTCGAAGACATCTCGTTCGTCGACGACCGCATGAACCGCGAGCTTCTCGCCTTCGCCGTTAGCGACATCCATGACGGTGGGGCCGCCGAGACCAGGAATAACCTCGCGAACGTCCTCGAGCTGGTCTCGGGGCACGTTCATCATCAGATATCGTTTGCCATCCGCGGAGAGAACGGACGAGAGCGCGGTTTTGATCTCCTGAACTTTCGGGTCCTCGGCTACGTCGTCTCGAGCGAAGAGGGAGACCGAACTCGAGAGAACCTCCTCGACCACGCCGAGGTGATTCATCTTTAGTGTCGTCCCGGTGCTCGTGATGTCGACGATGGCGTCGGCCATCTCGACGTGGGGAGTGAGTTCCGTTGCGCCGCTTACCTCGACGATATCGGGTTCGATCCCGGCGTCGTCGAAGAAGTTTCGGGTGACGTTCGGAAACTCGGTGGCGACGGTCTTGCCGGCCAGATCCGAGACCGTGTCGATGTCGCCGTCTTCGGGCGAGGCGAGGACGAGTCGACAGCGGCCGAACTCGAGGTCGAGCAATTCCTCGACGCGATCCGTCTGTGCTTCGCGAACCTGATCGAGGCCCGTGATGCCCAGGTCGGCCGCACCGTCGGAAACGTACTCGGGGATATCGGCGGCGCGGGCGAACAGAATCGTGACCTCCGGGTCGACCGTCTCGGCGTAGAGCTTGCGGTCGGCACCGTTTTCGATGTGGAGCCCCGCCCGCTCTAAGAGATCGATCGTCGGCTCGTGCAGGCGGCCCTTGTTGGGAACAGCGATACGCATTTGACGGGTATTAGCGGCCCCGCGGGAATTGTCTTTCCTTTCGGGCGATGGGCGCGGCGAACGCGGCGGGCGAGAGAACTTATCAGCATGGCTATGACTCTCGGGGGCTCTTTTTCACGTAGGCTGTGAACCTTTGTGCGGGCATCTCGTCGAAGCCGGCATGACGAATCCGCCTCGCGTCATCGTCGTCGGTGCCGGACTCGCCGGACTCGTCGCCTCGCGACACCTCGCGGCCGCCGGAGCGGACGTGACCTGCGTCGAGCGCCGGGAGACCGTCGGTGGCCGCGTTCGAACCGCCACGAAAGACGGGTTCCGACTCGATCGGGGGTTCCAGGTGCTGTTCACCGGCTACCCGGCCGTCCAACGCGAACTCGACATCGAGGCGCTCGAACTCAGACGGTTCGCGCCCGGAGCCGTACTTGCGGGGCCCGGCGGCCGATCGACGCTCGCAGATCCAATTCGAGATCCAGCGGCGTTACCCGCAGCGATTCGGAATTCGGAGGTGACGCTCCGCGATAAACTTCGGGTGCTCCGGCTCCGTGCCGCGCTGGCGCAGACCTCGATAGATTTCGAGACCGTGTTCGCGGGCGGCGAAGACGAGACGATCGCGGAATACCTCCGCGGCCGCGGCTTCTCCGAACGATTCCTCGAGAACTTCGCCGGCCCGTTCTACGGCGGTATCACGCTCGACCGATCGCTCTCGACCTCGAAACGCGTCTTCGAGTACACGTTCGCGGCGCTCGCGGCGGGCGATATCGCCGTACCCGCGGGAGGCATGGGAGACGTAACTGCACAGCTCGCCTCGAACGCGCGTCGAGCAGGCGCGACGATAGAAACGGAGACGGACGCAACGAGCATCGAGACCGGTCAGTGTAGCAGATCCGGCAATCGAAGTGACGCGGCCAACCGGAACGCTCCCGTCGCGGTCGAACTCGAGGGCGAAAGCGAGCGGTCAGCCGACGCCGTCGTCGTCGCCGCCGATCCGAAGGCCGCCCGCAACCTAACCGGTCTCGAGTCGATTCCGATCGAGGCGAGGGCCTGCGTCACACAATATTACCGGCTCCCCGCGAGTGTTGACCTCGAGACGGGCCAGCGCCTGATGTTGAACACTCGAGAACGGGGACCGAACCACGTCGTCCCTCACAGCGCCGTCGCGCCGGAGTACGCACCCGAGGACGCAACACTCGTGAGTGCAACCTATCTCGGCGAGCGCGAGGAAAGCGACGACGAGCTCGCCGAACGGACCGGACAGAGCCTCGAGACGTGGTACCCAAGCCGCCGTTTCGACCGCCTCGAGCCGATCCACACGGAGCGAATTCGGTTCGCACAGTTCGCCCAACCGCCGGGTATCCACGAAACGCTTCCTCGCGTTCGGGACGCGGGAGACGGCATCTACCTCGCCGGCGAGTACACCCGCTGGTCGTCGATACAGGGAGCGATGGAGAGCGGTCGAGCGGCGGCCAAAGCTGTCATCGACGATCGCTCTTGAGAAACCAACAGAGGATGACCTTCCATGGGAGTCACCGGATCAACCGGGCCGGTGCTTTGGATTCTAAAATATCGACGGATCAAACCACCACTTCCAAAAGCGAAATTCGCTTGAAACTACACCACGTATGTATTCATATGACAACCAGACGAGCGCACCTCGAGATCACGGGAATGTCCTGTTCGACGTGTTCGGGAACCGTCGAAGACGTCGTTTCAGACCTCGAGGGCGTCGTCTCGGCGAGCGCGAACTACGCGACGGACGAAGGGACCGTCGAGTACGATCCGGAGACCGTCTCGCTAGCCGAGATCTACGACGCGATCGAAGAGAGCGGCTACGAGGCGGCCTCGGCAACCGAAACGATCGCGGTCATGGGAATGTCGTGTTCGACGTGTTCGGAAACCGTTAGCGAGGCGGCCGAGACCCTGCCTGGCGTAATCAGAGCCGACGTGAACTTCGCCTCGGATGAGGCACGTGTCCGGTACAACCCGAACGACGTCTCGCTGGGAGAGATTTACGCGGCCATCGAAGATGCGGGCTACGACCCCGTCCGCGAGGAAATTGGGGAAACGCAGGGCTCGAGCCAGCGCGAACGCGCCGTCGAGAAGGAACTTCGCCGACAGCGCAGGCTCGTGATCGCCGGCGGACTCCTGACCCTGCCGTTCGTCCCGATCATGCTCGCCATGCTCGGGCTCGTTCCGATGCCCCACGAACTGCTTGGCGTCGAGGAAGTCTGGATCAACGGTCTCGAGTTCGTCCTCGCGACGATCCTCATGGCGACGCTCGGCAAGGAGTTTCTCGTCGGCGCGTGGCGCGCCTTTTCGAACAACCGGCGCGCGAACATGGACACGCTCGTGGCTGTCGGCACCTCCGCGGGGTACGTCTACAGCACGGCCGTCGTCGGCGGTGCGCTCACCGGAAACCTCTACTTCGAAGCGGTCGCCTTTATCCTCTGGTTTATCACGCTCGGCAACTGGCTCGAGGTGCGCTCGAAAGCCCGCGCGGGAAGCGCCCTTCGGGAACTCCTCGAGATGGAAGCCGACGAGGCGACGGTGATTCGGGAGGGCGAGGAAGTACAGATCCCGCTCGATGACGTCCAGGTCGGCGATGTGTTGAAAGTCCGTCCCGGCGAGAAGATCCCGACCGACGGCGTCGTCGTCGATGGACAAAGTGCGGTCGACGAGTCGATGCTCACCGGGGAAAGCATGCCCGTCGAGAAAGACGAGGGCGACGAGGTCGTCGGCTCGACGGTCAACCAGAACGGTGTCTTGCGCGTCGAGACGACGAAAGTCGGCTCCGAGACGGCGATTCAGCAGATCGTCGACCGGGTCAAGGAAGCCCAGTCTCGCCAACCCGAGATTCAGCGCCTCGTCGACACCGTCAGCGCGTACTTCGTCCCTGCAGTGATCATCAACGCGATCTTCTGGGCGGTCGTCTGGCTCGCCTTCCCCGAGTTGTTGTACGACGTCTCAGCGGCGCTTGGCTCCTGGATTCCGGTCCTCGAGCCCGTCGGCGGCGGCCCCGTCGCGGGCGGTGTCCCGGTCCTCGAGTTTTCTGTGATCGTACTCGCCTCGGCCCTGCTGATCGCCTGTCCCTGCGCGCTAGGGCTGGCGACGCCCGCCGCGACGATGGTCGGCTCGACGCTGTCGGCGACCAACGGCGTTCTGTTCAAGGGCGGCGACGTGCTCGAGCAGGTCCGGGGTATCGACACCATCGTCTTCGACAAAACGGGCACGTTAACCCACGGCGAGATGGTGCTGACGGACGTCGAACTCGTCGGCGACGCAGTACCCGACGGTGGTGAATCTTGGTCGGCTGATGGCGACTCCGAGACCGCCCCGGACGGCGGCACGCTCGTCGAACGCGAGGAGGATCTCGAGTCGTTCGTCCTCGGCGCGGCGGCCGCGGCCGAATCCGGCTCCGAGCACCCGATCGCAAAGGCGATCGTCGAGGGTGCTTCCGACCGCGGTGTCGAAGTCGGCGAGGTCAGCGAGTTCGAGAACGTCCCCGGCCACGGCATCCGTGCCGAAACCGTCCGCGGGAGCGTCCTCGTCGGCCGACGGAAGTTGCTCGCAGACGAGGGGATCGATCCCGATCCCGCCGAGGAAACCCTCGAGCGCCTCGAACGCGAGGGGAAGACGGCCATGCCGGTCGCCGTGGATGGCGAACTCGTCGGCGTGCTTGCGGTCGCAGACGAGGTTCGCGAGAGTGCACGAGAGACCGTCGCGGCACTCCGAGAGCGCGGGACCGAGGTCGTGATGCTCACGGGAGACAACGAGCGGACGGCTCGAGCAGTCGCGAAAGACGTCGGGATCGATACGGAAAACGTCCGCGCGGGCGTGTTGCCCGAGGACAAGGCGGATCACGTCGACGCGCTACAGGACGGCGACGACGGGACCGGTGCGCGGGTGATGATGGTCGGCGACGGCGTGAACGACGCCCCCGCCCTGACCACCGCGCAGGTCGGCGTGGCCATCGGTTCGGGAACCGACGTGGCGATCGAATCCGCTGATGTCACGCTGATGCGAGACGACCCCGCGGACGTCCTGAAGGCCGTCCGCATCTCCGAGGCGACGATATCGAAGGTCCGCCAGAACCTCTTCTGGGCGTTCATCTACAACACGACGCTCGTCCCCATCGCGTCGCTCGGTCTGCTCAATCCCGCGCTGGCCGGGCTCGCGATGGCCACCTCGAGCGTGAGTGTGATGGCGAACAGTCTGACGTTCGCGACGTACGACCCCCACGAGGACTACCGGCTGTTCGTAATGCGACCGATAGATTGGATTCGTGAGCGGATCTGAGCAACAATCCGGGTCGCCAAAGCAGAAACCGTGCGGACGACTACTCCGCCTGCCCGGGGAAGAAGAGTTCGGCGATCGGAATCGTCAGATAAGCCTCGACGAACGCCGCGACCACGAGCATGAGCCAGCCGAAGATCACCAGCAACGTCGTCCGGGCGAGGTAGGGCTTCGTGAATAGCGCCGAACGTTTCCCGGTAATGCGTTCACCCGCACGGTAGAGGAACCGGAATCCGACGCCGGCGGCGATGAACAGCGCCGTCAGCTCGAAGATTCCGTGTGGGACGAGCAACGCGATGATCAAGCCGTAGCCGACATCCGCACCGATTGCGACGGCGATATTCCCGACGATCAGGCCGTTGAACGTCATAACGAAGAAGGTAAACAGGCCTAGCGTCAGCGCGCCGAGGATCGAAGCGAGGTACGGCGGCGTATTGTTGAGGATGAAGAACATCGCGGAGAGCTCTATTTGTCCCTCGCCCTCGAGTCCGCTCGGTTCACCGCCGACTCCGTTGAGCTCCTCCTCGCCGAACTCTTCGAGGATGAGTTCCATGAACAGTTCGGTCAGGTCGACGCCCGCCGCGGCGAGTGCGACGCCAGAAGCGATTCCGAGCGCGAATAGACCACCCGAGAACGAGACGTACCGCCGGTGTTCGGCCCACGCGTCCGAAAGCGCGTGGAGGATCTGTGGAAAAACGGATCTGGAGACGACCGCGGCGAGGACCAGCCCGGATCCGAGGACCGCCGCCCCAAGTGTGGCCATCATCACGTCGTAGACAACGAACGTCGTCACCGCAGAGATGAACGAGACGGCCGCGAGCGTCGCCAGAAGCGCCGTCCAGTTTCGGACCGCGTCGGGGCCAGCGTTCGGAAACATCGATCCGTCATCTTGGGCTGGCGGGTCGCCCGGCTCGTCCGAGTCGCCCTGCTCCGCCGGGTTAGCCGACTGCGGCGAGGAATCATCGAATTCCCAGCCGTCGACTGTCTGGTCGTTGGCTCCGTCCGTGCCATCGGCATCGCCCCAACGGTCGTCGGCGTCGTCGTCGCGTTCGGGACCGTTCATGAACCTCTGTTGGGGAAAACGACTGTTAAACCCGCCGACTGGCGTTGGCTTCGCCGCTACTCGAGCGGACGGCTGATCGACAGCCTGACATTCCCGGACGAGAAAGGCAGGACAATGACGACGCTCGAGATCACCGGCGGGCGGGTGCTGTTACCCGACGCAACGGTCGAACGCGCCGACGTACTGGTCGATCAGGATGCGGGAACGATCCTCGAGGTCGGGACCGATCTCGAGGGGACGGCCGACGAGACACTCGACGCGTCGAACTCGCTCGTGACGCCGGGGTTTGTCAACGGACACACGCACGTCGCGATGACGCTCCTGCGTGGGTACGCGGACGACAAACCGCTGGATGCGTGGCTTCAAGAGGACATCTGGCCCGCCGAGGGTGCGATGACGGCCAAGGACATCCGCGTCGGCGCGGAACTGGGCATCCTCGAGATGATCAAAGGGGGAACGACGGCCTTTGCGGACATGTACTTCGAGGTCCCTGAAATCGTCGCGGCGGTCGAGCAGACGGGCGTTCGAGCCACGCTCGGGCACGGGATCGTCACGGTGGCCAAAGACGACGAGGGAGCACACGAAGACGCCGCCGAGAGCCTCGCCGTGGCCAAGGAGTTCGACGGAGCCGCCGACGGCCGGATCTCAACGGTGTTCGCCCCGCACTCGCTGACGACCGTCGGTGCGGAGTACCTCGAGGAGTACGTCCCGAACGCTCGTGACGCCGGAATCCCGGTACACTACCACGCGAACGAAACCGAGGACGAAGTCGCGCCGATCGTCGATGAACACGGAATCCGGCCGCTCGAGTACGCCGACGAACACGGTCTGCTCGAGCCTCAGGACTTCGTCGCCCACGGCGTCCACGTCGATGAAACCGAAATCGACCTGCTCGCGGAGGCCGGGACGAGCGTGATCCACTGTCCCGCCTCGAACATGAAACTCGCCAGCGGGATGGCACCCGTTCAGCGACTGCTCGAGTCGGGCGTCACCGTTGGCCTCGGAACCGACGGCGCGGCCTCGAACAACGACCTCTCGATGCTCGATGAAGCCCGCGACGCGGCCATGATCGGCAAGCTCGCCGCGTCGGACGCCAGCGCCGTCGCGGCCGAGTCCGTCGTCGAGATGCTCACGGCCGGAAGCGCCGACGCGATGGGCCTCGATTCGGGCCGCATCGAGACCGGTGCACCGGCGGACTTCGCCGTGATCGACCTCGAGAAACCACACTTGACGCCGGGACACGACCTCGTGAGCCATCTCGCCTACGCGG
Organism: Halostagnicola sp. A-GB9-2; assembly: GCF_030068615.1. Taxonomy (GTDB): domain Archaea; phylum Halobacteriota; class Halobacteria; order Halobacteriales; family Natrialbaceae; genus Halostagnicola. The sequence goes on from NZ_JASJOC010000004.1 coordinate 68,818, forward strand.
CCGAAGCAAGCGACGTTCGGCACACGGTCTGTGACGGATCGGTGTTAATGCGCGATAGAGAGGTTCTCACGGTTGACGAGACAGGCGTTCTCGAGCGAGCACAGGAGCGCGCCGACTCGCTTTCCGCTCGGGTTGAGCGGTGAGATCACAACGCAAACCGATTACGGGTGAATAGCCACAGATTGGGAGACCAAAATTGAATCTAAACGGTTAGATCTGATGATAAACGCTCGAGAGAGATCTGTTTCCGTGTTACCTTCTTATTTAATAGCTGAACTGACACGAGGGTTTATTTAAATTTGCTTTGATATCGTGAGTGGGTGTGATTACCTGCAGGGTACTCGTGGGGGACTGGCCTGCCACACCAACTGATCCGTCCCATCGAACCGACGGAATCCATCCGTCTCCGAACGGAAACAGGTGTCAGAGGCACCGTCATCCGTCGACCGAGGAACTGGGTTCGCGCCCGTCTCGAGGCGGGCGCATCGGATCGTCCTACTATTCGGCCTCATTGGCGTCCGTTCTTCGGCGTTTTGAGACCAACTCATAGGGTCTGTTGTACCCGTTTACCGGTTCGTCTCCAGAGCGGGGTGGCGAATGGGCGGAAATGGCTGACAGCCAACCCTATCACGCAGTGACTTCTTCGAGTGTACTCGCTGCGGCGTCGGCCGGTGCCTCGAGGCGTACAGCACACTGTTTGAAGTTTGGTTCCTTCGAACGCGGGTCGACGGCCGGAATCGTGAGGTCGTTCACGTCCGGGTGGTGAATCGGCAGCCAGACGACGCCGTCGGGGATCGCCTCGTCGATTTCGATCCGTGCGAGTATTGACGCTCGTCGAGACGTGACGCGAGCGTACCGCTCGTCGTCCGGCCCCTCGAGTTCGGTCGACAGCGCCGAGGCGGTTGCGCCGCTCACTCGAGCCGTAACCGGTTCGTCTTCTCGAGTGCGAACGCCGGTGTTGTACGCGCCCGGTTCGCGTGCGGTGGTCAGCGTCAGCGGGTAGGACTCGTCCGGTGGCTCCGGGAGGCCGGTTCCCTCGCCATCGGAAAACTGTGCGCGACCGCTCGGCGTCGGGAACGACCAGCGTTCGCTCACTGGCGTCTCACTCGAAGCGCCCTCGGGCCGGACGGTGGCCGATCCGCCAGCCTGGTCGTCCGTCGATACGTCGTAGTATCGATAGCCGCCGGCGTCCTCGGGGGTCGGTGCCGGCCAGCGAACCGCGCGCTCGTCCTCGAGACGGTCGTAGCTGATCCCCGAACAGTCCGCGAGGGTTCCCTCGGTGAGGCCGACGAACTCGTCGAAAATCGATGCCGGTTCTGGGGTCGTCTCGAACAACCCCGGCGCGAGGCGGATCGCCAGTTCGCCGATCAACTCGAGATCGGATTTGACGCCCGAGGGCGTTTCCGTCGCCGAGCGAACCCGCGAGACGGTTCGTTCCATGTTCATTGCGGTCCCCTCCGACTCGCCCCACGTTGCCGCCGGGAGCACCACGTCCGCACACTCGACGGTCTCGCTGTGGAAGGCGTCCTGCACGACGAGGAAGGTATCCTCGAGTCGCTCTCGAACACGTTTCGCGTCGGGCATCCCCACAGCAGGATTGGTCGCAACCCCGTAGACGGCCTCGACCTCGTCTTCGGTGGCGTCGACGATACCGACGGGGCCGGGCCCCGGATCGTCGGGCAAGGTTTCGACCGGAACGCCCCATTCGTCCGCAATCTCCTCACGGTGGGCCGGATCATCGAACGCTCGGTGACCTGGCCAAGTTCCTTTCGAAGAGCAGACGCGGGTTCCCATCGAGTTCGCCTGTCCCGTCAGCGAGAACGGTCCGGTTCCGGGGCCGAGGTTGCCCGTCGAGAGACAGAGGTCGATCAGGGCGGCCGCAGTCGGCGTCCCGTCGACGCTCTGATTGACGCCCATTCCCCAGTAGAGGAGGGTGTCGTTCTCGAGCGCCGCGGCGAGTTCGTCGACGGTCTCGAGGGGAACGCCCGCTTCGTTCGCCGCGGTGGCGGCGTCGGGAAGTCGGTCTCGAAGCGCGTCAAAACCAGTCGTTGCCTCGGCGACGAACGAGTCGTCGACCCGGTCGGTTTCGACGACCCGAGCGAGGACTGCTCGAGCGAGCGCGAGGTCACCGCCCGGATCGGGTGTAACGTGTGAGTCTGCGACCTCGGCCGTTTCGCTTTCGACGGGGTCGACGACGATCAGTTCGCAGTCCTCATCGGCGGCGGACTGGCGAATCCACCGGAACATCACCGGGTGTGCGGCGGCGGGGTTTGCCCCCCAGACGAGGTGTGTTTCGGCCTCGGGGATATCGTCGTAGGTCGGCGGGGGCGCGTCGCTTCCGAAGGCATCGTAGTAGGCGGTGACCGCACTCGCCATGCAAAGGGTGGTATTCGCGTCATAGTATCGCGTGCCGAAGCCGCCGCGAGCGAGTTTACCCAGTGCATAAGCCGCCTCGTTGGTCTGCTGGCCGCTTCCCAACACCGCGACGCGATTCGATCCCTTCTCGAGGGCCGTATCGAGCCCTTCAGCGGCGCGCTCGAAGGCGTTATCCCACGTCGTCGGAACGAGTTCCCCCTCTCGTCGGACGAGCGGACGCGTGAGCCACTCCCCGCCGGGATCTGCCGTCTCGCTCACGCCGCGCTGACAGGCCAGCCCCTGATTGACGGGATGGGCGGCGTCGCCCCTGACGATGTCCAGCCCGTACCCGGTCTCGACGGCTCGTTGAACGTGGCCACAGCCGACTGCACATCGCATACACGTGGTGGGAACGTGATCAGTCATATTCGACCCCTCCCTCCGTTCGAAGAAAGACTCTCGTGGGGTTTACATACATACCACAACCCTGGAGATTCGTCCGAAACCATTTCACAATTTCACGAGATTGGAAAAGCTTTCCAGCTACTAAACCATAATCGTTTAACTACCACAGTTTTTGGCGATCTTCGTGCCGGTTCGCTCAATGTGGGAACGCATAAGGAGAATATAAGGGGATATATTCCGGCTATGGCCGTCAAGAATAGACGGTCGCTGACAGCGATAGTATCGGTTGGATACCTCGGGCGAGAACCAAACTTCGAGAGGGGACACGCGATCGTGGTCAACGAACGCACCGACTCAACTCCGAACGGCTCCCGTCTCACCGACCGGTCCACTTCACGATCAGGAGCGTCCCTTCAAACAGGAGGATCATCGTAATGGCCACGAAGATCGGAGCCATGAACGTCGGATCCATCGTGAACATAAACGAGAGTCCCGCGAATGCCGTCCAGAAGTAGAGTCGTTTCTCCGCGAGCCACTCTCGAGTGGTCACGCCGAGCATGATCGCGAGCATGATAAAGAGCGGTATCTGGAAGACGATCGCGAGGAAACCGGTCAGCGTGATGACGAGGTCGAAGGTTTCACCGAGCGCGTAGGCGATGTCCGCGCTCCCTTCGGAATAGAACGTAAAGTACGAGAAGAGAATCGGGAGGACGACCAGGTACGAAAAGATCATCCCCAGTCCGCCGAGGACGACACTGGTCGGAACCGCGGCGAGGTAGTACTTGCGCTCGTTCGGGTACAGACCTGGCCGCATGAACAGGTAACACTGATAGACGAGCATCGGCAGCGCGATCATGATCCCCAGCAACGCCGAGAGTTTGATCCGGGTCAGCCACAGCTCGAGGGGATGGTAAATGTGGGGCGGTCGTTCGGAGGCCTGCGGAACGACATCGGACCAGATGAACGCGATCGCATCCGAGGCCCACAAGATTCCGATCGCGGTCCCTGCGGCACCGAACAGAAAGACGACCGCGAGCCGCAGAACCATCTCTTCGATGTGGTCGGCGAGCGGCATCTCCTCGTCGTCCGGCGGCGTCGAGATACCGCCGATATCGTCGTCGGGGTCGGGGTACACTTCGTCTTCGTCCTGTTCCGGCTGATCACCGACGTACCCCTCGCCGTCGGTCTTCGCCTCCAGTTTCTCGTCGTCATCGGATGGCAATGGCTCCTCGGAGCCCGTCGTGGACTCATCGGTCCGCTCGTCGTCCCCACCGCCAGCCGACTCGTCCGGCATCTATGGTGACATAGACCCGCCACTGGTTATAGGCCTTTTTCTTACGAGCACTCGACGAGGACGAGCGAAGACAGTGAAAGATTCACTCTTCAAACGGGGGTATCTGTCGAATACGGTGGTATAATCTCCTGTACGGCGGGTTTCCGACACGGCACAGTGGGTACCCGACACAGGAGAGGGCCCGCACGCACCACGACTCGTTTCACACTTCCGTACTCGAAAGGTTGATAACTGGATGTAAGTTATCCACTGACAGCAATGAGTTCTGCGGTCAGCGAAGACACCGCCCGAGCTATCAACACCGGCAGGGAAACCATCGGCGCCGTTCTCTCAGGCGCCCAGGCGAACCTCCAGAAGGTGTTTATGGTCTTCGTCATCGGGTTCGTCGGCTCGTTTTACGCCCTTCGTGTCTTTATCTGGGACTTCCTCGAGGCGACGGCGCGAGCGGAGATGAGCGCGAACGTCTCCGAGGCGACGAACATCATTACCCGGACGCCGTTCGAAGTAATCCTCCTGCAGGCGAAAATCGGGATGGTGGTCGGGATCATCGTCGCGATTCCGGCGGTCATCTACTACTCTCGAGACGCCCTTCGCCAGCGCGGGCTCAAATCGGTCGTCCCCGTCTCGAAACGGTACATGGTCGGCTTCGCGCTGACCTCGTTTACCCTGTTCTGGATCGGCCTGTTCTACGCGTACGCGATCTTCTTCCCCTACGCGTTTGACTTCCTCGCGATCGTCGCCTACGAGGCTGGCGTCGATCCGAGCTGGGGGATCACCGAATTCACCGAGTTTATGGCTCTGTTGACCATTTCGTTCGGTCTCGCGGCCCAGCTGCCGCTCCTGATGAGCGTCCTTTCCTATACGGAAATTATCTCCTATGAAACGTTCCGGGCCAAATGGCGCCACGCCCTCGTCGCCATCACGGTTTTCGGGGCGATGTTCTCCCCGCCGGACCCGTTCACGCTAATCATGTGGGCACTGCCGCTTTTCGCGCTCTACATGTTCAGTCTCGGCCTCGCGAAGGTCGTGACAAACATTCGGCGACGCGGCGCGGCCGAACTCGACACGGGAACCGGATTCATGAAGCGACGTCTTCTCCAGTTTTCGGGGCTCTTGATTGCAATCAGCGTCGCGACGGCCGCCTTCGTGAACCAGGGCGGGTTCGACTACCTCGAGGAGTCGGTGTATCCGCTCCTCCCGTCGGGCCTAGAGCCCGGCGGACCGACCGCTCTCGAGTCGATGGCGATCGAGTACGGACTGGCCGGCGAGGCGGCGGTCGGTATCCTGATCGGACTCGGCGTCGGCTTTCTCATCCTCGTCGGCTACACACTCATCGTCCTCCGATCGCCGGTCTATCCGCGGGCAGGAGACATTCGAAACGCCGACAGCCCCGACGACATCGACTTCGAGACCCTCGAGACCGAAGATGTCGAGGACGTATCGGCGCAGGTCTTCCTCCAGATGGACGAAGAGCAAGCCCTCGAGATCTCTCGGCAAGCGATGTACGACGAAAACAAGGCGAAAGCCGAGAAAGTTCTCAACCGGTTCGATTCGATCCAGGCCCAACAGGGCCAGTCCGGGGGCGCAGGCGGTAGCGAAGACGGATCCGGAACAGGTGCCGGCGGAGCGACGGACGGCGATTCCGGAGCCGGCGAAAGCGAAGAAGAAGAAGAAGGGCTCTTCTCGAGTACCGCCGCGGGGATGCTCGATCCGTTCACGGAGGACGAGACGACCGAAGACGACATCGGCGGCTACGCCTACGATATCGCGTTCATCCTCAACAGCCTGACCTCGAAGGTGTTCTACATCGTCGGGGTCTTCATGGCCGTCCTCGGCGGGACGTTCTTCGCGCTGTACCAGGGCGGGTTCACCATCATCCTGGCCCAGTTCGTCGACCGGGTTCCCGAGGACGTCCTGGTGGAAGTCGCGGAAGCAAACGACGCGAACTTGGCCGGCGACGAAACAACGACGGAGTTAATCCGCGACGCCGGGTTCGTCATCGCGCTCGATCCCGTGGAGGTCCTGATCTTCATGGTCAAGGTGAGTACGATCCTGGCGATCATCTCCATCCTCCCGCTGGTCCTGTACTGGGCCTGGCCGGCCCTCAAGGAGCGCGGACTCGTCTCGGGCAACGCGCGAGTCGCGCTGATCTGGGGCGTGACGATGCTCGTCGGCTTCGCCGTCGGACTCCTGCTGGGATTCTACTGGATCGCCCCGGCGGTCATCTCCTATCTCATCACCGACGCCGTCAACAACGGGATGGACGTCACCTACCGGATCAACAGCTTCTCGTGGCTCGTGATTTACACGACGCTGGGCGTCGGCTTCCTCTTTAACATCATCGTCACGATGGCGATGTTCCACGTCGGTGGCGTCGTCAACTACCGGACGATGCTCGAGCAGTGGCGGCCCGTCGTCGTTGGCGTCTTCGTGATCGCGGCCTTCGCGAGTCCGAAAGGAATCCTGACGATGATCGCGCTCGCGACGCCGATCGCGCTCACCTACGTTTTCGGACTGGTCGTCCTGTACGTGCTCACAGCCGGCGGGCGGCTCTTCGGTGGCAACGGCGGGGGCGGGGAGCCCGAACCGGAGACCGGTGCCGTCGCCGAATGATCGGCGGAACGGCGAGTTCCCGCGGTCGACGGTACGTTTCCCGATTGTTCATTTTCAGCCGTCACCGCTCTCTCGGTAGCATCGAAGCCTCGGATGGAAACGTTAAGGGATAACACTACAAACCGCCTCGTATGCCCAAAATCAGCGTCGAAATCCCACAGGAACTCCTCGACGACCTCGATGCCCACGTCGGCGACGACGGAAAATTCGTCAACCGAAGCGACGCGATCCGATCGTCGATCCGCAAAAACCTCGACATCCTCGACGAAATTGATGACCGACACGACCGCCTCGAGACAGACCAATGAACGTGAAACCGGGGGAAGCCCGATGACGACTCGAGCGGTAATGAATTCCGCGCCAGATAGCACCAGTAACCGAAACAGAATTTATCTGTAATAAACGGCCTTAACATTCAAGCAGTGTCTTACCCGCCAGCAGAGATATCCAGTTACTATCACCTATTCGTTTGCCACTGCTCCCAGTGGAACCCGACGAATCACTGTGGTGATATCCTGATGGAACGAACGACCGAAATACCCGCAACCGACGTTACGCAGTGTGCCCTCCACGAGGCGACCGGACACCTCTACGATGCGCTCGCGGAGGCGAATTTACAGGACGAACAGATTCCGACGGCGGTCTTCGACTCAGTCGAGGAGTTGTACATCGCGACCGCCGAGCGATCGTTGGCGAGCGTCGAGATCAGCTACGAACTCGAGGAGGAGTCATCCTCGAGCTAACACGGACTCGAGCGCACGGTTCGGCGAGCGACGTGAGGGCGAACCGCGGCAGTCAGTCTCGGTCCAGGCGCTGTGCGAAGCCGAAGTTCGGCTTGACGTCTTCGACTTTCACCGTCACCGTTTGGCCCTCCTCGGCGCCGGGAACGAACAGTCGATAGCCTTCGACGGAGGCGATTCCGTCGCCTTCCTCGCCGACATCGACGATCTCGACCTCGAGTTCGTCCCCCGTTCTGACCGGGGAGGTGAGTCGCCCCTTGCCGATGAGATAGATCTCCGAGGACTCCTTGCGCGACGCCTTCGGACTCGTCGCGCGGACGTACTGAAACTCCGCTTCGACGTCCTCGCGGAACGCGTCGACGTCCGGCCCCTCGAACACCTTCACGATGAAGTCCCCGCCGGTGTCGAGCAGTTCCAGCGACGTCTCGAACGCCTGTCGAGCGAGGTGGAGCGAGCGAGCCTGATCGAGGTGGTACTCGCCGGTCATGTTCGGTGCCATGTCGGAAACGACCACGTCGACGACACCATCCGCCGTATCGGTAACTCGATCCCGCGTTCGGTCCTCGGTCATGTCGCCGCGAACGGTCTCGATGTTGTCGTGGTCCTCAAGCGGTTTGATCCGCTGGAGGTCGACCCCGATGACGGTTCCCTGCGGACCGACGCGCTCGGCGGCGACCTGAAGCCAGCCGCCTGGCGCGGCCCCGAGGTCGACGACGGTGTCCCCCTGGTCGATGGCGTTCTCGAGGTCGGCGAGCTGTTTGAGCTTGTAGGCCGCTCGAGAGCGATACCCTTCCTGCTTGGACTTGTTGTAGTAGTGATCTTTCCCAGTCATCAGTACCTCGCCAGATCCCGTGCTGTTCGTCCGCACGAGCGAAACGAATATCGGTTCATACACGAACGACGCCGTCGACGCTGATAGGCGTGACGCACCTGCGGTCTCCGTCGATCGGCGACGACCGGCGACAACTCCGATCGACCGCAAAAGGTGGCTTTTTATGCGGACCGTCCGTAGCCCGTCACATATGTTCAAGGCCATCGTGAGCGCGGAAACACTCACCAGCACGCTCGACTCAATCAGTGTGTTGGTCGACGAGTGCAAGATTCACCTCGAGGAAGAAGGCCTCGAGATTCGGGCCGTCGACCCCGCAAACGTCGGGATGGTCGACCTCTCGCTCGATGCAGCCGCGTTCGAATCGTACGAAGCGGACGGCGGACTGATCGGCGTCGATCTCTCGCGACTCGAAGATATCGCGGGCATGGCTGAATCCGGCCAGCTCATCCAGTTCGAACTCGACGAAGAGACGCGAAAGCTCCACATCCAGATCGACGGACTCGAGTACACGCTCGCGCTCATCGATCCGGATTCGATCCGGCAGGAGCCCGACATTCCTGATCTCGACCTTCCCGCGGAGGTCGTTCTCGAGGGCAAAGACCTCAACAGATCGGTTACAGCCGCCGACATGGTGTCGGATCACATCGCGCTGGGCGTCGACGAAACCGACGAGTTCTTCTACGTCAACGCGGAGGGAGACACCGACGACGTTCACCTCGAGTTGACTCGAGACGATCTGATCGATCTTCAGGTCGGTCCGGCGCGCTCGCTGTTCTCGCTCGACTATCTAAAGGACATGAACAAGGCGATTCCCTCCGACACCGAAGTGACTCTCGCGCTCGGCGAGGAGTTCCCGATCAAGATGTACTTCGGGTTTGCCGAAGGGGACGGGCAGGTCACGTACATGCTCGCACCGCGGATTCAGAGCGACTAGCGAACCGATCGGCGGACACTACTGATTCTGGAGTCTTCGAACCGGTTCGAAGCGACAGCGACGGGGCGGCCACGGGTCTCGTCGAACGAGGGAGCTGACTTTCGCAAGTGAAGATCCAACCGGAGTGACTGCAACAATCGAGTGACCGTCAAATGGGGGAGTATGTAAGGAGAGAACATGGAAAGGGGAGGAGTTACCGTCCCCAAACCGCTAGAGAGAATATGGTCTCTTCCGACGATTCTGCAGGTTCTCCGTCGAGTCACGTTATCTCGGTCGGCGGGCGACAACCGAGCGAAGCCCTCATCTCCGCAGTCGCAACGCTCGCGGGAACGGAACCCACATCGTTGCCGCCGCTGTACGACGTGGTCGACCCCGAGGCCCTCGATTCGCTCTACGAACACGTTCGAGAGCACAACGGAAGCTCCTCGAGCGATCACCAGATAACGTTCCCCTACGTGGGGTACGAAGTCCGTGTCGGGTTCGACGGGCGGATTCGACTCGAGCCGGGCTCGCCGAACGGACAGCAAAACAGCTGATCGACGCCGGTGGCCCGAACGGGGCGAACCGCCCGCGAACCTCCGCAAGAACGGGTCGCGATGCAACGCCGTGGAGATGGGAGCCCTCGGTAGCGTTCGAGAAATGGCCCCCCCTCGTGATGAGAAGACGCGAACGTCTCGAATCCTAACGGAGCCGGTCCCATTTTCGGGAGCGAAGTGCTCAATCTTGTTCGTGCAGGAACGAGCGCACGCACTCGGTTACTTCGTCGCTTTCCTCGATGAAAAAGCAGTGTGAGCCGCCGTCGATGGTCTCGAGGCGCGTCTCCGGGATTTTCTTCTCGAGCAACCGAGCGTTTTCGACGGGAACGACTCGGTCCGCGGTTCCGTGAAGGACGAGCGTCGGCGCTCGAATCTGGTCCAATCGGTCGCCGACATCGAAATCCAGCGCCGCGCCAGCTTGCGCTTCGCGTGCGGGTTCGGGTGCGTCCTGCTCGAGTCGCCACTCGATGATCCGGTCCATCAGATGGGGATTCCGGTTGGTGAATCGCTCGGTAAACGCCGGTCGCATTCGATGACGGAGTTTCTCTCGTTCGCTCGCGCCGTCGGGCGCCGAGAAGAGGTGCTCCTGGGTTTCCTCGGGAATCGGAACCGCGTCCGTTCCGCCGTGGGTCGTACAACACAGCGTGAGCGACTTCGCTCGCGAGTACTCGAGGGCGTACTGTAGGGCGATCATCCCGCCCATGCTGGCTCCAACGAGATGAGCGTTGAAGATGCCGGCATCCTCGAGGACGGCCTCGAGGTCCGCGGCAAGTCCCTCGATCGAGTAGCTCAGGGGCTTCAGGAGGAGCGGTGAGCGAACCCTACCCGGGAGCTTCGAAACGACCGGGGGGAGCCCGGCATCCGACCGACCGGTTCCGCGGTTGTCGGGGGCGATCACGTCGAACTCCTCCGAGATTCCTTCGCGTTGCCAGCGCCACATCCATCGGCCGTAGCCGAGGCCCTGGACGAAGACGACTGGGTCGCTCGTCGTCCCGCCCTCGCTCCCGTCTCGCTCGTAGTAGATCGACACGCCGTCTCGAGTGACCCGTGGCATACGTCGATCAACGTGTCGAACGGTCTTGAAATCGATCATCCGCGAACCGATGACTGAACGGTGGGACGGACCCGGACAGTTGTACGTCGAGACAGGACACCGACGCCGGCCCGCGAGTGACTCGCGGGTAGACCGAACAGCCACTTCCAAGTCGCCCGGTCGCCGACAATCAGCGCGTTTAACCTGCACCAGTAATATCGTCTTATCGATGCAGCGACTGCACGCCCGATACCCCTTCCTCGAGGCAGCCCGCGACTCGGTCGCCACGGAGGCCGTCGATCTGGCCACCGTGGTCGAGCAGGACCGGGACGTCGTCGATCGCGCCCGCGAGCGCGTCGTCGCCTCCCTCGAGGAGGGGACGACGGGCGAGGGCCACCGGGAGCCCCGCGTGGAACTGCTGTCCTATCCCGTCGCACGGGTGCTCGTTTCGCTGGTTAACGAGTCAATACTGGTTCGCAAGTACGCTCGAGCCGAAGCCGAAACGGCCTTCGATCGGTTTACGGACGATCTCGAGGATACAACGGAGCTAAAGAGCGTCGAGACGACGGGGCTCGACCTCGAGGACCTCTTCTCGGAGTTCGACCTCGACGAGTCGGTTCGGACGACTGGTGGAGGCGAGTATCGAATCGACGTCGGAACGTATCTCCCCCTCGCCGGCGATCTCTGGGAGGACGAGTGGCGACTCGTCAACCAACCCCTCGGCGATGGCGACGTGCCGGTCGACGAGACGGAGTTGCTGACGCTGCTTCGGGAGGCCGTCCGCGAGCGGATCGAGGACGGGCTGCCGTTCGACGTTCCCGACGCTATCGGCGCAGAACTCGAGGACGAGGCCGAAGAGATCCGCGAAGTACTGTCGGAAATGGACCTAACTCGAGAGATCGATACCGTCGTTCCGGATCTCTTCCCGCCGTGTATGAAGGCGCTTCTCGATCAGATTCAAAAGGGCGAACACCTGCCCCATCACTCCCGCTTTGCGATCACGGCGTTTCTCGCAAGCATCGGGATGGAAACCGACGACATCGTCGATCTCTACCGAGTCAACTCCTCGTTCGGCGAGGAGATGACGAGATACCAGACGGATCACATCCGGGGCGATACCTCCCCGACCGAGTACTCGCCGCCCTCGTGTGCGACGATGCAGTCCTACGGCGACTGCGTGAACAAAGACGACCTCTGCGAGGAGATTCCACACCCGATGGCCTACTACGAAAATCGCATCGACGACGCCGACGACGACGAACTCGAGGACTGGCGAGAGGCCACGGCCGAAGGCGATGCCTGATAGGGTCGTTCGCAACTGCTTTCAGCCAGCCTGAGCAGAGAACGAGGTTCGGGGAACGAAACCGCCGACGGAGTCTCTACGCCGGGAGAGAATTACGAACGACTCTCTGAAGCGATCGAGGCTCCTCGAGCGGAGCAAAGCTGACGCGAGAAAGACTGTGACTCACAGCCGGTGTCGGCTCAATCGCGAAACTCTTCGGGTGCTTGCTTTCTGGCTTCCTCCTCTATTTCCGCCAGCGCTTTCTCCTGATCGTCTCGAGCGAGCCCGCCCGATTCGACGTGGCGGCCCGTATACTGTCGAGACGGGATCGCGTTCCAGACGGAGTTACCGTCCGAATCAACGGACTCTCCACCGCCGTCATCCCCAGTAGCCCCGGGTTCGGTTGCTCCGTCCGAACTCGAGCGAGCGGAAACGAGCCACGAAACGAGGATAACGGCGAGGGCCAGTCCGAGGAGGACGCCGACCCAGCGTTCGCCAACCTCGGCGACAGCGCCGGAGACCAACAGGATGAGCATGAGGCCGATCACGATCCGCTGAACCCACGCCGGGACGGTCAGATTGCTCATACGGAAATGTTGTTCCTCCTACCAGAAATAAGTTGGTCGGCTATCAGTATGACAGAAAACGTTCGACGGGCGTCGAATCGACCTATATCGAACTCTGGGCCTCGGGCTCGTCCTCGAGACCGTCTTCGGGGTCGTTCAGAACGTACGCGAGGACGATTCCCACGGCGACGAGCAAGAACACGAAGCCGACGATGGCTGCAACGAGCATTTCGCCACCTTCGGGAGAAAGCGCGTTATTGGTCCCGCTGTAGGTAGACCCGATGTGAACCATGGTCCCGATCATAACGGCGACCGAGAAAACGGCTACGATGATTTCGATGATTCGCTCACGCTCGAGCATTGACTGGTGATTTCGCCGGATCGCTGAAAAACGTATCGAAGGCGTCGTCCACGCGAAAAGATCGGCCTCAGCATAGCGATCGAGCACGAAATTATCGAGTGGGTCGAACGAAACGGAGGAAATAGCTAATCGGCCGAAATGAGGACGAAGAGACCACCTTTCGGCCGTTTAGTTCGCAGGCGTTGCCGTTATTATCGCCGAGCACCTAGAGTGCTCGAATAGCTAGCCGACCGCCTGCAACCCCCAGACGCACCCATGATAACAACCGCGTCACCGAAAACGAGCCTTCCAGTACCGACCGATAGACGACTTGAGGAGCGATCGCTCCGAGCGCGCACGGAAGCGATGTCCGTCCTCGCGCTCGGCGACGGCCTCTACGAGGTCGAATCCGAGAGCGGGAACACGTACCTCATCGACCTCGAAGCGGGCCGATGTACCTGTCCGGACCACGTGTTTCGGAACGTCCGGTGTAAGCACATCCGCCGCGTCGCCATCGAAATTACCGCGGGACGCGTCCCGCCGCTCGGACAGATCGCCGTCGAATGTGCGGACTGCGAGGAGTCGATCTTCGTCGACGAAGACGAGGAGGGCCCGTTCTACTGCGAGCGCCACCGGATCTACCCCGGCGTGACGGTTCGGGACCGCGAGACGAACGATCGCCTGACGGTCGTCGACGTCTCGGATCTCCGAGCGGATTACGTCCGCATTCCGGACGCGAGCAGTACCGTCGCCGAGTACGGCACGAACGAGGAGTACGATCCCGATACGCCGGTCGTCGGGGCGGTCTACCCGCACGCGACCGTCGGTCGAAACGGCGTCGTCCCCGACTCACTGAAGGTGTACGTGTTCCCGCGAACGCGCCTCGAACGAGTCACCGACGCCAATTGAAGCCGGCGAGACGGGAACGAGTAGAGACGGAACGGCGACGGTAAAAGAAGCAGTACCGAATCCGCCTCGAGACTCGCCGCTCTCTCGAAAACCCTCACTCGGGACGTTAGATAGTCGACACTCTTTTTGAGAAGTGCGTGCAAGTACCACCATGGTATCGCTCGAAATCCTGTTCAGTTACACCGTGCTCGGTGCCGTGGCGTTTCTCCTCGCAATCGTAGCGGCGTCGTACCTCGGAACGAGAGCGGCGCTGAACCAGTTCTTCGACGAGAGGCGGACGGACGAAAGCGCGTAAGAAGACGAGACGCTCCGAACGTCCCACCGCTCGAGAGCGCCGCAGACAACGCTCGTGAACCGAAAATGGGTTGAGATACTGCCGTTTTATTGCTGTTCGTCAACTATTACCATAGTATGGGTTCGGGGATCGATTTCGGCGAGTTCGACGAGGGACGAGGCGTCAACTACTGGGAGCTCGATCGTGCCCTCCAGCGCGAACTCGAGCGGATATATACTGACTCCGAGTTCGAGTGGGCCGAGTCCAGGCTCTCGACGTTCGGCCGGACCGTTGGCCACAAGATCGCCGACAACGCGGATTACATCGACGACAACGGACCGGTGCTCGAGTCCTACGACAAACACGGAGAGATCCAAAACTACGTTCGCTACCCCGCCGAGCAACACGAGGACGAGGAACTCGCCTACGAGGCGGGCATCGTGGCGGACTCGTTTCACGCGCCCCCCGGCCGCGAGGGGCCGATGCCGTTCAGCCACAACCTCGCGATGCAGTACCTGCTCTGTTATGCCGACCCCGGCTTCGACTGTCCCGTCGCGATGACCACGGGTGCGGCGCTCGTCCTCGAGAAGTTCGGCGACGAGGACCTCGAGCCGTACTACCGGGCGCTGACGAGTCGAGATTACGACGACCTCGTCGAGGGTGCGATGTTTCTCACCGAAAAACAGGGCGGAAGCGACGTCGGGGCCAACGAAACCAGCGCGACCTACGACGAGGAATCGGGCTACTGGCGACTCGAGGGCGAGAAGTGGTTCTGTTCGAACATCGACGCCGAAGGGACGCTGGCGCTCGCCCGGACTGAGGGCGCACCCGAAGGGACGGCCGGCCTCTCGCTGTTTCTCGTTCCCCACGCGGACCCGGACGGCGGGGTGACGACCAAACGGGAGCGCCGAGACCGCGGGATCGAAGAAGGCGGCGACCCTCTCGCGAGCGGCGGTAATACGCGATTACCGCCCGAGGAGCTCAACGATCAGTACTACCGACGTCTGAAGGACAAACTCGGAACGATCTCCGTTCCCACCGGCGAAGTCGAGTTCACGGGTGCGAAAGCGATCCTCGTCGGCGAGGAGCAAAACGGCTTCACGCAGATGGCCGAGATGCTCAACATCGAACGGCTTTCGAACGCCGCGGCATCCTGCGGAATCATGGGCCGAGCACTGCTCGAGAGCCGGATATACGCCGCGAATCGGGAGGCCTTCGGCAAGACGATCGATCAGTACCCGCTGATGAAGGCGGATCTGGTCGACATGACCGTCGACCACGAGGCCGCGACGGCGTTCACGTTCGAGGCCGCACGGTTGTTCTCCGAGCGCGAGCGCGCCGAACGCGCGAAACGAGCGGACGGAACGGCCGACGGAGATGGCGAAACCGACACTGCGGTCCCGACGGAAGCCGGGGACGCCTACCGGCTGATGCGGCTCCTGATTCCCATCGCGAAGGCACGAACCGCACGGATGGCCGTCGACACCGCCTCCTACGCCATGGAGGTCCACGGCGGCAACGGCTACGTTAACGACTTCGTCACCAATCGTCTGCTTCGGGACGCCCAGGTCCTCCCAATCTGGGAAGGGACCGAAAACATCCTCTCGCTCGACGTGCTCCGGGCGCTCGAGCGCGAAGAGGCGCACGAACCGTTCCTCGAGGTCGTACAGGAACGGCTTGACGGCGTGGACCACTCCGCACTCGAGGAAACCGCCGAAATCGTCGAGTCGGAGTACAACGACCTCGCGACCGCGATGGCGACGCTCGCCGGCGAAGACCCGGACTACGCGCAGCTGTCAGCCAAGCGCCTCGCCCACTACATCTTCGACGTCTTTACGGCCGCACTCTTGCTCGAGCAGGCCCAGACGGCGCTCGAGGACGGAAACGGACGAATGGCGCTTCTCGCGAAGCGATTCGTGGCGAACGAACTCGAAGAACGCGAGGCGCGCGGGATCGCGGACGGAGAGCGGTTGCCACTCGAACACTTCGATGCGATCGTTCGGTTCGAGTCGGTCGAGCCGGAACGGCTCTCGGAGTCGGTTCCGGCGGACGATTGATTCAGAAACAGTGGCAAGTACTCTACTCGAGTAACGTCGCGGCTTCCTCGATGTCCATGACACCCTGCTCGACCGCGTTGAGGACCCGAAGGATGTCAGGATCGGGACCGGATTCGACGCCGTCTTCGTCGATCTCCTCGAGCGTGACCTTCTCGGATTCGCCGACGAACTCCGAGAAGTCGGTGCCGTCGGCGATGGCAGTCTCGCTTTTGACGCGGTAGTTTCCGCCGTCGGTGACGTGGAGGTCGCCGGGATGGAAGAAGTACCAGTCCTCGCGATCGAACCTGACGCCGATCCGCGGTTTCGCGCCGAAGTTTTGTGCGAAGTAGGTGAGCGCCTCGACCTCTTCGCCGGTGAGATAAATCGGATCGCCGGAGCTCGATTTGGCTTCGATCGCATAGAAGGTGTCGCCGTCGCCAGCGAGCACGTCCGGCAGTTCCCGCTCCGTCGCCGATCCGCTCGCTGGTGCACGCATCACCGCAAAGCCCGACTCGTCGAGCAAATTGACGAGTTCGCGCTCGCGGCGATCGCCTTTCGCCTGAGACATATCTCTCACTCACGTGTCGCCCCTCTTAAACTGGGCGGACCGCAATACGGCACCGAAGTGTGGCGACAGCGGGGTCCGAGGCCGATCACGGTGTGTCGGTCACTCAGAGCGGTATCAGAACGACCACGGTTTCGAAAAGCATGGATTGCAGTTCCTCGAGCTCCTCTGGATCGCCGTACTCGAGTTGAAGATAAAGAATTCCGAACTGGAAGAGGTTGAATCCCGCATGGGCGGCCGTCGGAACCAGGAGGTTGTCCGTTTTAGCGTAGGCGTAACCGAAGATCAACGAGCCACAGAAGACGGCGAACAGCGAGACGAGCGTCCCGAACAGCGGACCGCCGACGAGATACACCGGGAGATGGACGGCCGCGAAGATCAGGCTCGCGACCACGATTGCACCGGCTCTGCTGAACGAGTCGTAGAGGCGTTTCTGAATGATGTTCCGAAACAGAAATTCCTCGGCCGGAGCGTTGGCAAAGAGCACGATAGCGAACATCGCGAGCAACAGGACCTGGTCGTCGCCGATCATCGTGACGACGTCGTTGGGCGCCTGTGGTAACTCGAGAAGCTGGACGAGAACGCCGAACGCGATGATAAAGGCGATACTCCCGACTGTCGTGACGACGATCCACAGCCAGTCACGGAGCGACGGAATACGAAGATCGACGTACGACCAGCCCCGGTCGGTGTAGGCGAGATAGATTCCGCCGGCGACGAAGAATCCGGCGAAGTTCAGGACCATCATCGCGATGGTCGTCCCTCGTTCGGCCTGTTGATCCGGATCGGCAATTGCTGGATCAACGAACCCGAGCGGTGCCACGAGAACGTTCGCGACGACGTACGCGAAAACGGCGAGACCAAGCCCGACGAGAATGGATCGTGTTGGGCTCTCGGAGGGAGTAGGGGAGGCCATGCGGAACGGTACATCGACGAGTCCCTTGGGCGTTCCTTTTCCGGAAGTGGGGTTCGGATCGGATCAACCGAACGACAGCCTCGGATCCTCGTCGTTATCCGATACACTCGAGAAAATCGTCGCCGTGAAAATCGCCAGTGGGAGAGTAATCCAATCTGTTACCGCATTTCGGAAAGATCGACGTACGATCCCTTTTCGGCCGTGATCCAGTGGGTCGCAATCTCGTGATCGGTACAGTTCCGAGGGTACATCGTACAGGCACTCGGGCCGTCGTCGTACTCCGCAGTTACGTGTTCGAGCGCTGCGACCGATTCGGACTCCGTCTCGAGCGTCCCGTCGACCGGGACGTCTGGACGTGAAATGTTGGACATTGTGGATCGTTTCCGTATCCACATCTTGTCGAGAGGAGGGATATATGTTTTGATCGTGTTCAGTTATCGGATTTTCGAAGACATACGTAACTAGATGGCAGAGTTAGTTGAACATTCCAAAGCACATCGAACACATATCCCCATGGATCGGATAATCGTCCGCAATAGCGAGTTTTTTCGAATTCTCGAGAAGGGTGGATAGCAACCGGTGAGGGGGAATGGTGGATAGCAACCGGTTAGCGCCGCCGCCTAACCGAGGAGGTAGCGAAGCTTCGGAAAGCGTTCGACGATCGGGTGTTCCTCGAGGTACCGATCGACCCCGAGGATCCGTCCAGCGGCGAACGCTCCAAGCGCGAGGAAGACCGCCGCATAGACGAGCTGGTCGTTGACCAGCCCGCCGGCGACGTCCCAGCTCCCAAAGTAGAACAGCACCATCTGGGTGGCTGCTCCGAGTGCGACTAATCGGACGAAGACCCCGGCGATCAACGCCACTCCGATCAGAAGCTGGGTCCAGGGAACGATCACGTCGACCGCAGCCATCATCGCGGCACTTTCGGCCATCATCCCGAAGGCCGCGCTGGCCGGGCTCGTCGGATCGACGTTCGCGAGATAGCCGTGGGCACTGAACCCGTCAGTGATTTTCCCCCAGCCCGCCGTCAACATGACCCACCCCATCAGGACTCGAAGAGCGACGATCGCCCACGCGGAGAGTTGATGCGGACGTCCCTCGAGCGTCACTCCCCCAAACGTACTTTCCAACCGATTTACCGAAGTTTCAGTCATTGTCGGATACCTCTTACAGGTAATCGTTTGTCGTATACCCACATGTAGGAGGAGGGGACTTCCTATCGGGTGGGAAATAGTTTGTTGTAGAACGGCAGTTTACTGCCAACCTCGGTGTACCTACCTAGTCTTTAGTTTTATCAATGCAATTAAAATCGTGCAAGAAAACAATTCGGTATGAAGGCGTTACGAGGCTCCAAGACGAGTCGTTATGTTCCGTGATCCCACGAGCCCATGTACTCGCGCTGGACGTCAGTCAAGGAGTCGAAGTCGACGCCTTCGGCCTCGAGTTTGATCTCGGCGATTTCCTTGTCCAGTTCGTCGGGAACGTCGTGGACGCCCGCTCCGTATTCGTCGCTATGTTCTAGCATTTCACGCACGCAGACGGCCTGAATACCGAAGCTCTGGTCCATCACTTCGACGGGATGGCCCAGCGAAACCGGTGCCGCGAGGTTCACGAGTCGACCTTCGGCGATGACGTTGAGCCGACGGCCATCCTCGAGTTCGTACGCCTCGACGCCGTCACGCGCTTCGTACCGGTCGACGGCCAGATCGTCGAGAGCCTCGAGATCGATCTCGATGTCGAAGTGGCCCGCGTTCGCGAGCAAGATGCCGTCTTTCATCGACTCGAAGTGTTCCTTGACGACGACGTCGCGATTGCCCGTCGTCGTGAGGAAGACGTCGCCGACCTCGGCGGCCTCGGCCATCGGCATGACGTCGTAGCCCTCCATGTGCGCCTCGAGCGCACGCCGGGGTTCGACTTCGGTGACGATGACGTTCGCGTTCTGGCCCGCGGCCTTCTTCGCGACACCCTTGCCGCAGTAGCCGTAGCCCGCGACGA
Organism: Halostagnicola sp. A-GB9-2; assembly: GCF_030068615.1. Lineage (GTDB taxonomy): Archaea > Halobacteriota > Halobacteria > Halobacteriales > Natrialbaceae > Halostagnicola. Next base: position 88,443 of record NZ_JASJOC010000004.1, read on the forward strand.
CGACGTTCTTGCCGGCCCACGAGAGGTTCGTGGTCATGGCGATGGAGGCCAGCGAGGACTCGCCGGTGCCGTGAACGTTGTCGAACAGGCGTTTCATCGGCGTGTCGTTGACCGCGAAGACCGGGTACTCGAGTGCCCCGTCCTCGTCCATTGCGCGCAGTCGGTGGACGCCTGTCGTCGTCTCCTCGGCTCCGCCGACGATGCCGTCGATCAGTTCGGGGTAATCCTCGTGGATCGCGGCGACGAGATCCATCCCGTCGTCGACCGTTACGGTCGGCTCGTGGGCGATGACGGCCTCGATAGCGGCGTAGTATTCCTCGTCGTCGACGCCGCGTTTAGCGTAGCTCGTGATGTTTTCGTGGGTATCGAGCGCCGCGCTCACGTCGTCGTGGGTCGAGAGTGGGTTACAGCCGGTGACGGCGACCTCGGCACCGCCGTCGGCGAGGGTTTCGACCAGAATCGCCGTCTTGGCTTCGACGTGCATCGCCATGGCGATTCGCTCGCCCTCGAACGGTTGGGCGGCCTCGAACTCCTCGCCGACGGCCTCCATGATCGGCATGTGCTGGGCTGCCCAGTCCATCTTGCGGCGGCCCTCCGTTTGCGCGTCCTCGAGGTCTGCTAGCTGCTCGCTAATCGGCGGATACGCTGTCATGGCCAAACAGAGGGTCACCGAGGGGAAAACGCTACCGAAGCGCCGCGGTGCTCGGCGGTCGAAACGCAGAGCGGGTCGTCGGGGGGAATTTTGGATAGGTTCAGTGAATCAGAGTACCCATTGCGTTTCATCGGTTCGAGTGCGAGGTCGAAGCGCCGCGTAGCGCCGAGTTCGACACGATCGGTACTCGGTGGAACGGTCAACTGGAATGGAGTTGGTATTCGGGTAGCCAACAATGAAAAAACGGCAGAATACCGGCGTCGAATACTGTCAATCAACGTCCTAATACAAACCATATTTCATTGTACATCGAGTACTCGTCCGAGAATACGCTCAAATATGGGTATTTGTAAACGATTAGCATTATATTGTTCACTACCATGGCTATGAACCGTACATTGAGCAATGATCCAATTGAAATCTGCTAATTTAGAAGACGGACGTTCAGTCGGGGTGTCCACCGATGGCTCATAAAAAAGAGGAGTACAAGGAAGACTGCTACGGGGACGAGGTTCGAGAGCACATCCTCGAGTTCGCCGAGCAGGGGTTCGAGTCGATTCCCGAAGATGAGTACGACAAGTGGTTCACCCGGTTCAAGTTCTGGGGGCTGTTCCACCAGCGCGACGGGCAGGAATCGTACTTCATGATGCGGTTGACGAACGCGAGCGGCGTTCTCGAACCCGGCCAACTCCGAGCGATCGGCGAGGTCGCTCGCGACTACGCGACCGGCCCGATCGAGAACCCGGAGTTCGGCAACGGCTTTCTCGACCTGACGACCCGACAGTCGGTCCAGCTCCACTGGATCGACTTAGAGGAGGTCCCTGACGTCTGGGGTCACCTCGAGGCCGCGGGCGTCTCGAGCCGTTCCGCAGGCGGTGACACGATGCGAAACATCTCCGGCGGCGCACTCGCGGGCAAGATCGACGAGTACGTCGATTCGCTGTCGCTGCTCGAGGAGTTCCAGGAGGAGTTGCGAGGAGACGACGCGCTGGCGAACATGCCCCGAAAGTTCAATATCAGCGCGACGGGGTCGAAAGACGGGAGCGCCCAGGATTCGCTCAACGACATCGGTTTCGAGGCGGCGCGCAAGGAGATCGACGGGGAGACGGTCAAGGGATTCAACGTCCGCGTCGGCGGCGGCCTCGGTGGTCGCAAGCCCCGCGCGGCGACGCCCCTCGATATCTTCGTTACGCCCGAGAACGCCTACGAGGTCGGCCGCGGGTTCGTGCAACTCTATCACGACTACGGCAACCGGACCACTCGAGCGAAGAACCGTTCCCGGTTTTTCGTTCAGGACTGGGGCGAGGAGAAGATCCGCGAGACGCTCCAAGAGGAGTACGTCGACTTCGAACTGAAAACCGCCGGCGAGGACTTCCGCGAGGAGTACACCTACAACGCGGGTCGACCGCCGGGCGACGGCCGCGGGGACTACGTCGGCGTGGGCGACCAATCCGACGGGAAGAATTACGTCGGGCTGACGGTTCCGGTCGGCCGACTTCCCGCCGAAGACGCGATCGGCATCGCCGATCTGGCCGACGAGTACGGCTCCGGCGAAGTGCGTCTCACCCGCCGACAGAACTGTATCATCACGGACGTTCCCGACGACGATCTCGAGGCGTTGCTCGAGGAGCCGTTGGTCTCGAAGTACCCGCCGGAACCGAGCGTCTTCGACCGCGGCGCGATGGCCTGTACTGGCACCGAGTTCTGCTCGATCGCGCTGACCGAGACGAAGGCGCGGATGGCCAAGATGCTCCGCTGGCTCAACGCTAACGTCGAGCTTCCCGACGACGTCGAACACATCCACATGCACTACTCGGGTTGTACGGCCGACTGCGGACAGGCGATGACCGCGGATATCGGCCTGCAGGGCATGCGTGCACGCAAGGATGGAGAAATGGTCGAAGCCTTCGACATCGGCGTCGGCGGCGGCGTCGGCGAGGATCCATCGTTCGTCGAGTGGATCCAACAGCGCGTCCCGGCCGACGAGGCCCCGATGGCGATCAAACGACTTCTCGAGGCCTTCGCGGCCCACCGATCGGAGGGACAGACGTTCCGCCAGTGGGTCGAGGCGACCGGCACCGAAGCGCTCGTCGAGTTCTGCGAGCCGGCAGAGTCGGACTTCGACGCGCCGTACATGGGCGATGGCAAACAGGCGTGGTATCCATTCGCGGACGGCGTCGCCGATTCGGAGAGCAAAAGCTCCGCCGCGCCGTCGGACGACTGAGATGACTCGAGACCGTCGCCACCCCGAACCCTCGATGGACGTGCTCGAGCAGACAGAGCGCGCCACACACGACGAGGAGCGGCGAGGGTGTGGCTCACGCCAACAACACGTTTCGATCGACGCAGCTCCCGAACTGTTCGAATAGGCCGTTCCTGATCGAGGAGATGTTTGCTAGTCGCACGAGCTAATTTTGAACGAACGTCAATATACATTCGAGAGGACAGTTCTGAATGGGAACGGTTAGCGCCAGCGTTTGACATCCTCCCCGCGTAAACGGACGGGGGATTGTGTTCGAAACGGCATGTCGAAAAGGCAACAGCTACCGATGAAAGCCGCTGGATGCAAAAAATCCGAGAGTGGGGATATCCTATCGGTGCTCGCACGTCCGCTCGTGGGCGTACTCGACGGCGTCCTCGAGCGAACCCGGCCCGTCGTAACTCGCGGAGAACAACTCCATGAACCGCCGAGCGATCTTCCCGCAACGTTCGAAGGTGAGGACGGTTCTAACCGTCTCAGTCACCGAAAAATCGAGTCCCGGATAGCTGGTCGTCGTGAGCGTATACCCCGGATGATCCTCGCCGTCGAGCGACGCCGGGGCAACTTTGAGACGGAGGTCGCCTGATTCGTGGAGGTACGTTCGGTACTGCATCTCTCGGTCGGTGTCCGCCGGCGTGTAGCTCCTGTGTTCGTCTTCGTTCCAGTTTGGGGGAACCTCGATCTCCATTAGGTGTCTCTATTACCGGAAGGGATACGTTCGTGTCGTATTACGCAATATTCCCGGACGTTAGTAGGATAATCGAACCTATGAGTGATTTTGCTGTTCGAACCAGTTTATATTTTGGACGAACGTCTCCCAAATATCGGTGAAGTCGAAGAATGCGCGTATCCGATCGGAGAAAGAGCCCGCTTCGGCCAGATCACTCCTCGGCACTCGAGGGAGCGTCCTCGGCGACCGAGTCGTCGTTTTCGGGACTCACGCTTCCGGTTCTGTAGCCGTGTAAGTCGAGCGTTACGTGATCAAATCCGAGATCGGAAAGCGCGTCTCGAGCGGCCTCGACGAACGGTCGCTCGAGTGCGGTCTCGAGTTCGTCGGGAGCGACCTCGATGCGCGCGAGGCCGTCGTGATCGCGCACGCGGAACTGTTCGAAGCCCCAGTCCCGGAGGAGCGCCTCGGCCTGTTCAACACGGGTGAGGCGCTCTTCGGTCACGGACAGCCCCGTCGGGATGCGAGAAGAGAGACAGGCCATCGAGGGCTTGTCGGCGACCGAGAGGTCGTAGCGCTCGGCGATCTCTCGAACCTCCGACTTCGTGATATCGTGGGCCAGTAGCGGCGAGGCGACGTCGAGTTCGTCGACCGCCTGCAGTCCGGGTCGGTGGCCCGCGCCCGGATCGTCCGCGTTGGTTCCGTCACAGACCGTCTCGATGTCGAGGCGTTTTGCCGTCTCGAGCATCTCGCCGAGTCGCATCGTCCGGCAGTGATAGCACCGATCGCCGTCGTTCTCGACGAACTCGTCGCTTTCGAGTTCGGAGAAGGAGACGGTTTCGTGGCGGATGCCGATCTCCTCGGCGACCCGTCTCGCGTCCTCGAGTTCCGCCTCCGGAAGCGTCTCGCTCTTTGCGGTGCAGGCGACGGCGTCCTCGCCGAGGGCGTCGTGAGCGATGGCTGCCACGGCGCTCGAGTCCACGCCGCCGGAAAACGCGACCAACACGCCGTCGCGGGTCGCGAGGTCGGCGCGAGCGGCCTCGAGTTTGGCCTCGACCGTTGTCATGCTCGGCCGTTCGTCCCGGATAGACAAAAGGACGTTGTCACTCCTGTCCCGACCCGACACTCAGTAATCACACCATTCCTACGATAGCTTTACGGGGACGAACGGAATAACGAGAGCGCAATGGCCTTCGGCTCCACGCCGGACTGGTTTCACTTGAGCGACGACCACGACATCATCTGGGAGAGCCGACCGCATCCGATCGCGATGGGGACCGGCCTTCCGGTCGGCGTCATCGTCACGCTCGTCGGAATCCTCATCGTCGGGTGGAGTACGACGACCGAGAATACCATCTTCCTGGCGGTCGGATTCGTGTTCGCACTCGCGGGGGTCTCGCTCGTCCTCGTTCGATACCTGGTCTGGACGAACACCCGATACGTGATCACCACCGCCGAACTCTACAAGAAACACGGTGTCGTCTCGAGAGACGTGACCCAGTTTCGACTCAATCGGGTCCAAAACACCAGCCTCGAGCAGGACGCCGTCGGGCGGGTGCTGGGGTACGGGAACTTGACGGTCTACACCGCCGGCTCGGGGGATCCGGAGCTCACGTTCGAACGCGTCCCTAGACCCGAACAGGCCAGCAGCCTGTTGAGCGACCAGCTCGAGAACGTCTCCGGACGAGAGGCGTCGAACCGCCAGGATCGCGTTTGAGCGGCACCTACCGACCCGACCGTCGCTTCCGTCGCTTCGTGAGAACTGGTTTCGAGTCGTGCACGGTTGGCGTCGAGGGGACGGAGAGCTATGATATGGTCACATTATCGATCCCGTACGTGTTCGTCTCGAGTAACGGAGCTCCGAGAGCGGCGGAGAATTTCCGAGGCCGCGAAGGAAACGCCTTTCACCCACCACTTCCCGTTTTCGAACGATGGAGGTCGCCGAGGTTCTGCCGGAGTTCGCCGACGCCTTCGCGTTCGAGGAGTTCAACCGGATGCAACGCGAGGCCCTTCCCGCGTTGCTTGAGCGCGAGGAGAACGTGGTTGCGAGCGCGCCGACCGCGTCGGGCAAGACCGCGCTCGCGGAACTGGCGATTTGTAAGTCGCTCGCTGACGGCGGCACGGCGCTGTTTATCGCCCCGATGCGAGCGCTAACGAACGAAAAGGAAGACGATTGGGATCGATTCGAGGAGTTAGATTACTCGGTGTACGTCGTCACGGGCGAGCGCGATCTGAACCCGCGACGCGCCCGCCGCGCCGATATCCTCGTGATGACCCCCGAAAAGCTCGACTCGGCGACCCGGAAACACGACTCGAGACGCTACGACTTCGTCACGGACATCGACGTCTGCGTGATCGACGAAGTTCACCTGCTCGACGCCGACAGACGGGGGTCGGTGCTCGAGGTGACGATTTCACGACTCCGCCGGCTCTGTGATCCTCGAATCGTCGCGCTTTCGGCGACGATGCCGAACGTCGACGACGTGGCGGCGTGGCTCGACGCGAGCGCGGAGACGACGTTCGAGTTCGACGAGGAGTACCGCCCCGTCGACCTCAACGCGGGCGTCAAGACCTACACGCACGGCGAGAACGCCTTCGCGGATAAGTACCGACGGCTGTACCGGGCACTCGACCTCGCTGAACCCCACCTTCGGGAGGACGGCCAGGCGTTGGTATTCGTCTCCTCCCGTCAGGACACGGTTCGAGCGGCCGAAAAAGCCAGGGACGAAATCGCCGAGCGCGACGTGCCAATGGGGGCCCGCGGGAACTACGATTTTCACACTGACGCACAGGAACTTGAGAACGACACGCTCAGAAAATCCGTCCTCGACGGCGTGGCGTTCCACCACGCAGGGCTCTCGAAGAACGACCGCGATCTGGTCGAGGAATGGTTCAAAGAGGGGATCGTCGAACTGCTGTTCTCAACCTCGACGCTCGCCTGGGGCGTGAACCTGCCCGCGCGCTGTGTCGTGATTCGGGATACGAAACTCCACGACCCGCTCGAGGGCGAGGTCGATATGAGCCCGCTCGACGTGCTCCAGATGCTCGGACGCGCGGGTCGGCCGGGCTACGACGACGTGGGGTACGGCTGGGTCGTCTGTGACGCGTCGGAGGCCGACAAGTACAGACAGCTCCTCAAAGACGGCAAAGAGATCGAATCCAGACTCGCCGAAAGCCTCGAGACCCACCTCAACGCCGAGATCGCGATGGGAACGATCACGGATCTCGAGGACGTGATGGACTGGCTCGAGACGACGTTTTACTACGTTCGGGGCCAGTCCAGACCCGAGGCGTACGACTTTCCGAACCTCCGACAGCGTGTTCGGGACTGCCTCGAGCGGCTGGTCGAGCGCGGATTCGTCGAGACGGGCGAGGACCTCTCGATCGAGGCGACGGCGCGGGGCGTGCTCGCCTCGAAGTACTACCTGCGACTCGAGACGGCGGCCAGGTTCGCCTCGCTGACCGAGCGCGAGGAAATCGAGACCGCGGATATCCTCGAGACCGTCGCCGGTGCCGTCGAGTTCGATTCGGTCTCGGCTCGCCAGTCCGAACGCGACGCGATCAACGCCGTGTTGGTCGGCCAGCAAACCGACGATCTCGAGGCCGGCCAGCGTAAGGTGCTCGCAATTTTGCGGGGGGCCGCGACCGGTAGCACGCCGAGCGAGCTACGGAGCGACGCCTGGGTCATCCGCCGAAACGCGACAAGATTGATTTCGGCCCTGCAAGCGTTCCTCGAGCGGTTTTCCGGCCCACACGAGGCAAACCTGGCGAAACAGGTCGAGGCCCGGATCGAAAACGGGGTCGCCGAGGACGCGGTCGGGCTGACGGCCATCGACGGCGTTGGCCCCGGCCGCGCGAGCAAACTCGCCAAGGAGGGCAAATCGACGCCCGGCGACATCGTCGAAAGCGGAATCGACGGACTCGTTTCTGCCGGCCTCTCGGAGGGCGTCGCCGAACGGGTCTATGAGGGGGCCCAGTCGCTCCCCGCGGTCGAACTCGAGTGGGGGCGATTCCCCGACGAAATTGCGACCGGCGAGAACGAGGCCCACGAAGTGACGGTTCGCAACGTCGGCGAGCCCGCACAGGCGGGTATTCGCGTAACCGTTAATGGGGTCGAGATGACGAGTACGAGCACGTATCTCCGAGGCGAGAAAGCGGTCCCGGTCGGGGTCTTCGGTGCGAACGCGGACGAACTCAAATTTGCCGTCAGCGTGGCGTTTCCTGAACTCCCGCTCGTGCCACAGGAGCAGACGAAGACTGTCGATATCGTGTAGGTCACCGTCGTTCGGTACCCGTTTTTGATTCCGTTAGATGGCGTCTCGAGAAGCGTGGGGACGACCTGCGCACGCGGTCCAAGCCCTTTTGCTGTCTCGGCCAGTATTGGCACATATGCAGCACGTGAAGATTCCGCAGGACCGTATCGGCGTTCTCATCGGAGAGGGAGGCGAGACGATGCGACGAATCGAAGCGGAGGCCGAAGTGCGACTGGATATCGACTCCGAGAACGGCTCGGTCGCCGTCGAAACCGTCGGCGATCCGGTCAAGGGACTCAAAGGACCGGAAATCGTTCGCGCGATAGGGCGCGGGTTCCCGCCGGAAGACGCACTTCGATTGCTCGACAACGAGATGATGCTGTTCGACATCGTCGACATCGACACCGCCTCGCGTAACAAAAACGATATGAAACGCAAGAAAGGGCGGCTGATCGGCGAAGGCGGCCGAACTCGAGAGCTGATGGAAGAACTCTCGGGGGCTTCGGTCGTGATTTACGGCTCGACGCTGGGTATCATCGGTACACCGCCGGAAGTCGATGCCGTCAGGACCGCAGCCGAGATGCTGCTCGACGGCGCACCCCACGGCGCGGTCTACTCGTTCCTCGAGGAGCGACACAACGAGATGAAACATCAGGGAATGCAGTATCACGAGTATCCCGGCGGTAAATCCTAAGGGAGATTGTCCACCGGTTTTAGAGGAGGCCATCGGATATCGAACGTGGCCTATCAACGCTAACTCGCTCCACCGGATTCGCGGTTCGATTCTTGCTGCCGGTTCGCTGCACAACTCCTTTGTCACGGATCTTGATTCACCCGGACCGATGCAACTGACCGTTGGACAGGGCGTTAGCCAATGTAAATATCCACCGTCGTAGCAACCCGTGCGTTCTCACGCACTGCAAACGTATTATAAATACCCATCCAGCCGATATCACGAAAACACCCGACTCAAGCTATATTGGGGGAAGCCATTTGTCCAATAGGGAAAGGTTTATATAGAATAGCAAACAATCCTTCGTTTGACTATGGCACAACAGCAAATGGGCAATCAGCCCCTCATCGTACTTTCCGAGGACAGCCAGCGAACCTCCGGGAAAGACGCACAATCGATGAACATCACGGCCGGGAAAGCCGTCGCGGAATCGGTCCGGACGACGCTCGGCCCGAAAGGGATGGACAAGATGCTCGTCGACTCGACGGGCTCGGTCGTCGTCACGAACGACGGCGTCACCATCCTCTCGGAGATGGAAATCGACCACCCGGCGGCCAACATGATCGTCGAGGTCGCCCAGACGCAGGAAGACGAAGTCGGCGACGGTACCACCTCCGCCGTCGTCGTCTCCGGTGAACTCCTCAAGCGTGCCGAGGAACTCCTCGACCAGGATATCCACGCGACCACACTCGCACAGGGATACCGACAGGCCGCCGAGGTCGCCACGGACGCCCTCGAGGACATCGCCATCGAAGTCGGCGAGGACGACACCGAGGTCCTCGAGCAGATCGCCTCAACGGCGATGACCGGCAAAGGTGCGGAGAACGCTCGAGAGCTGCTCTCCGAACTCGTCGTCCGAGCAGTCCAGACGGTCGCCGACGACGACGGAATCGACACGGACAACGTCAAAGTCGAGAAGGTCGTCGGCGGCTCGATCGAGAATTCCGAGCTCGTCGAGGGCGTCATCGTCGACAAGGAGCGCGTCTCCGAGAACATGCCGTACTTCGCAGAGGACGCCAACGTCGCGATCGTCAACGGTGCCCTCGAGGTCAAAGAGACCGAGATCGACGCCGAAGTCAACGTCACCGATCCCGACCAGCTCCAGGAGTTCATGGAACAAGAGGAGGCCCAGCTCCAGGAGATGGCAGACAAGCTGGCAGACGTCGGCGCGGACGTCGTCTTCGTCGACGGCGGCATCGACGACATGGCCCAGCATTACCTCGCACAGGAGGGCATCATCGCCGTCCGTCGCGTCAAATCCAGTGACGCGAGCCGACTCGCCCGATCGACGGGCGCTCGCCCGGTTTCGACAGTCGACGACATCACCGAGGACGACCTCGGCTTCGCCGGCAGCGTCGCACAGAAAGACATCGCCGGCGACCAGCGCATCTTCGTCGAGGACGTCGAAGACGCCAAAGCTGTCACCCTGATTCTCCGCGGTGGCACCGAACACGTCATCGACGAAGTCGACCGCGCGATCGAAGACTCGCTCGGCGTCGTCCGAACGACCGTCGAAGACGGACAGGTCGTCGCCGGCGGTGGCGCACCCGAAATCGAACTCTCGCTGGCACTGCGCGACCACGCCGACTCCGTCGGCGGCCGCGAACAGCTGGCTATCGAAGCCTTCGCGGACGCCCTCGAAGTCATCCCACGCACGCTGGCCGAAAACGCTGGACTCGACCCCATCGACTCGCTCGTCGAACTGCGAAGCGCCCACGACGGCGGCGACACGGCCGCCGGACTCGACGCCTACACCGGCGACACCATCGACATGGACGCCGAGGGCGTCTACGAGCCGCTTCGCGTGAAGAGCCAGGCGATCGAATCGGCAACCGAAGCCGCAGTCATGCTGCTTCGCATCGACGACGTCATCGCCGCCGGCGAGCTGAAAGGCGGCGCACCGGACGACGACGACGGCGACGACATGCCAGCAGGCGGCCCAGGCGGCCCAGGCGGCATGGGCGGTGGCATGGGCGGCATGGGCGGTGGCATGGGCGGCATGATGTAAGCGCGGAACCGAAGGTTCCGCGGAAAAGCGAACGACGAAGTCGTGAGCAAGGAGCGATTCGGAGCGAACGCAGTGAGCGAGAATCGCTGAAAGCGAGTAGCGCGGGACCGCAGGCCCCGCGTACCGTGCGAACGGGCGCGCAGCGCCCGTGAGCAGACGGGGAGCGAATGCGACCCGCGATCTTACCCCTACCTAACCGATCAACCAAAACGCCGGCCCGTACTCGAGGAACGACCAAAAAACGGACTTCACGTCCGGTTCGTTCCTCCTTTTGCGTTCTCAGCGACCTCGAGTAGCGACACCGAACCGACAGTTAGCCGGCCTGTTGACCGCTACTCGAGTCCGTCGGAACGAACAGTTCTTCGTCGAAGAGGTGTCGCTCGATCGACGCCGCTCCCGGGCCGCTCAACGCGAGGGAAATCGAGGTAAGCGTCAGGACAAGCGTGTACTCGATGCCGCCCTCGCCGGCGACGAATCCCTCGGGGAGGTGGACGAGGACGGTTGCGATGGCCATGATGACGGCGAGGATGGCCGCGGTGTATCTGGTGAATAGTCCGAGCAATAGGAGAAGTCCGCCGAACAGCTCAAACAGTCCCACGGACCAGGCGAACAGCGCCGGGAGCGGAACGCCGAGTCCGGCGAGCATATCGGTAAAGCCGGCGATTCCGCTCGCCTTCGGGCCGACCTCGAGAACCTTTCCGGCACCCGCGACGACGAAGACAATTCCGAGCGCCAGTCGAAGAATTACGGGACTCCACTGCGTTCCGATTCGTTCGAGTGAATTACCATCAACCATAGCCGTGTGTTCCCTTCCCGCGCATATATGCTTGACTCCACAGAGTTCAATGTCAGAAATAACGCTGGTCGCTCGAGAGTTGATCGTCCGGACGACCGAACGCGATCCATTTGACACAAACTAAATAGCATCGCGCAATATTTGCACGCATGCATACACTCCTTCTGGATAGCGAAGCCGTCGACGAAAACGCTCGAATGACGGACGTGGTTCGAGCGGTCGAAGACGCCTTTGGGGCCTACGAACGCGGCGACGCGCAGATGCCGCCCAAATCCTACATCGATCTGCCACAGTACAACGGCGACTTCCGCTCGATGCCGGCCTACCTCGAGGTTCGAGAAAGTGATTCTACTGCTTCCGACGGGTGGGACGCCGCCGGGCTGAAATGGGTCAACGTCCACCCCGACAATCCGGCCGATCACGACCTGCCGACCGTCCTCGGGACGATGATCTACTCCGATCCCGAGACGGCGTTCCCGCTCGCGATCATGGACGGAGCCGAGCTGACGATGAAACGGACCGGCGCGGCCGCGGCCGTCGCGACGGACTATCTGGCCCTCGAGGACGCCTCGAGCCTGGGAATCGTCGGTGCTGGCGTCCAATCGTACACGCAACTCGAGGCCATCGCGGCCGTCCGGTCGATCGAAGAGGTCGTCGTCTCGGACCTCGACGAGGCGCGCCTCGAGCGGTTCATCGAAACGTTCGAGGATGAGTTCGACATCCGGAGCGGCTCGATTTCGGAAGCGGGCCACTGCGACGTGCTCTCGACGGTGACACCCGTCGAAGATCCCGTCGTCAGCACCGAAGACGTTGGCGACCACACCCACATTAACGCGATCGGGGCCGACGCGGCGGGCAAACACGAACTGACGGACGCTCTCCTGCAATCGGCCACGGTCGTCATCGACGACCACGAGCAGTGTACTCATTCGGGCGAGATCAACGTCCCCTATGGCACCGGTGCCCTGACGGATTCGGATATCCACGGCGAGATCGGCGAACTCGTCGTCGGGCAGAAAGCGGGCCGAACCGACGAAACGGGCGTCACGGTCTTCGACTCGACCGGGCTCGCGATTCAGGACGTGGCGGCGGCTCACGTCGTCTACGAGAACGCTCGAGAACGGGGCGACGGCGACGAGTTCGGAATGATCGACACCGGAATATAGCTCGCACCGATCTGCGATCAGTCGTCGGTTTTCGTCGCTTTCGAGGAGCGGTCCTCGAGACCGTTTCCGACCGCCGTCTCGCGCAGGTCTTCTTCGATCTCCTCTAACGACCGGCCCTTCGTTTCGGGAACGAGTTTGTAACAGAAGACGAGCGCAAGTAGCGAAAACGCGCCGTAGAGCCAGAACGTTCCGGACTGGCCGAAGACGTCGACGAGTCGGAGAAACGTCAGCGAGACGATTAGGTTGCCGGCCCAGTTGACGACCGTAACGACGCCCATCGCGGTTCCCCGAACCTCCATCGGATATATTTCGGAGATCATCAACCAGAACACCGGTCCGAGGCCGATCGCGAAGAAGGCGACGTACAGCATCAGGCTTCCCGTCGCGACCCAACCGATAACACCCGAAAGACCGGGCAGATAGAACACCGCACCGAGGACCGCGAGCATTCCGGTCATCCCCGCGAGCCCCGTCAGCAACAGCGGTCGACGACCGGTTCGATCGATTAGCAAGACGGCGACCACGGTCATGACGACGTTGATCGCACCGATTCCGACGGTTGCGAGAATCGACGCGGTATCCTCGAAGCCGGTCGACTCGAGGATCGTCGGGGCGTAGTACATCACCGTGTTGATTCCGGTAACCTGCTGGAACGCCGCCAGACCGACGCCGACGATCAGCATTGGACGAACCCACTGCGCGAGCAGATCCCGAAGGGTGCCGGACTCGGTCCGGATCGTCTCTTTTATCTCCTCGAGTTCGTCGCTAACTCGCCCCTCCGTGCGGGTTCGAGAAAGCACCTCGCGCGCATCCGCCTCGCGGCCCTGCTCGTAGAGCCATCGAGGACTTTCGGGCATAAAGAGCATTCCAGCAAAGAGGATCGCCGCGGGGACCATTCCGAGCCCGAGCATCCAGCGCCACTCGCCGCCACTCGAGAAGGCGAGATTCACCAGGTACGCGATGAGGATGCCGCTCGTGATCGTCAGTTGATTGAGCGAGACCAGCGAACCGCGGATCTTCGGCGGCGAGATTTCGGAGATGTACAGCGGCCCGACGACGGACGCGAAGCCGACGCCGACACCGTCGATGATCCGGCCGAGGATAAGTATCTCCACCGTCGGTGCGACCGCCATGATAAGCGAGCCGATGAAAAAGACCACTGCGCCGACGAGAATGAGCCGGCGACGGCCGAGCCGGTCCGCGAGTCGACCGCCGAGTGCAGCCCCGAAAATCGCGCCGATCATCGCGCCGCTGACGATTACCCCTTCGACGTAGGAGGGGTTCACCGAGAACCCAAGAAGCGTCGTCAGCTCGAACGTCTGTCGGATGTAGAGCATCGCACCGGAGATCACACCGGTATCGAATCCGAACAGTAAGCCGTTGAGGGCTGCCAGACCCGCAACGACGTACACGAACGAGTTCCGATCGCCGGTTGCCGCGCCTGTCTGAGTAGACGACATTGGTAGTGTGTGAAAGATTCTTTCAGACCGGAGTTAACAAACTCATCGGTATCAGGTGCCGTTGTCAACAGTAGTCGCGAATGAGAAAAACACCCATCCGGAGATCAATCCTGACGGATTCGACGGAGTATCGATCCAGTCATCTCGAGCCGTTCACAGTAGGAAACGATGGGGTCCGCGTTCGGCTCCGGTAAGCCGTTCGATCGAAAGAGGTCGTTTTCGTGGATCGTCGCCGTCACCGGCCGAAGCGGCCACGGTTCGTGGGCGATCTCGCCGGTCATAACGCCGCGGCTCTCGGGCGCGTAAAACCGCTTTCGAGCTGTGAGCCAGTACTCGAGCGATCCAGGTTCGGCCGTATAAACGGCACCGTCCGGCTCGTAGCTGGCCGAAAATCGTCCTCGACCGTCGGTCGTCGGCCTGCCGTCCGAGAACAAATCGGTCTGCCAGCGATCGGTCGTTCGTTCGCTCGAGAACGAGACGCGATCGTCGGCCCTGCCGACGTGCATTCGAGAGTTGTAGACCGGCAGACGGGTTGTTCTGCCGATAGCGGTCGCGACGATCGGGTTCCCGACGTCGATACTGAAAAAGAACAGACCCGGTTCGCCGCGGTACTGAACGTACGTCCGCACGTTTATTTCGGGAAATGCGAACCGGGTGAGTTCGGGCGACCCGCGAATCCCGGCGTTTGACAGGACGAAGGGAAGAACGCTGATCCAGGCCGAACCGTCTCGGGTCTCGAGACGGAGCGAGTCCGGGACATGCGATCGAAGCGCATCGTGATCTATCGGCCAGTGGACGAACAGCCCGTCCCGCCAGGTCATCGAGGCGACGTGGGGCGTCCGCGGCCGATCTCGCCTGCGGCGGCGACCGCGACGTGATCGGTCGGTTCTATCGACGTTCGTGGAAGTCTGTTCGGAGTTCATCGCGATCCGACGGAGTGGACGTTTGTACGGGGAACGAGCGGATAAAAGAACGCGGGTGCGTTGCCGGGTACTCAAGACAGCAGGTGGGCGTGGCCTCTTCCAATCAATCGCGCCCAATCGCGCCGAAGTCAGTCTTCGATCTCGATTGCGGGTCGACCGGGTTCGGCGTTTCGAAGCACATCGTCGCTGACTTCAGTTGCGCGAACGACGTGAACCGGCACGTCGAACTCCCGCTCGATCAACCACGCGGCCGACTCGAGGGCGGCGTGTTCGGCCTCGGCCTCGAGCGTTCGGGTGAGCGCCTCTCGCTCGACCTGCAGATCCTGTCCGTAGCTGGCCGCCGCGTCGCCCTGCTCTCGGATCTCCTGGTTCTGCATGAGTTCGCCGATCAGGTTGTCGGCGTCGCTCTCGATCGCGATCTCCAAGGCGTCGTATTTCCACTCCGGAGCGACGACGACGTCGATCGATTTCGGATCCTCGATGCCGGCGACGTCGATGATCTGACGGATGTCCTCGCGGGTGTTCTCGACCAGACTGCGCCGCTTGTCAACGTGCTCGCGGTCAACCGTCGCGGTCGGCCACGGGGCGTCGACGACGAACTCGTCGTGACCGAGGGCGTCGTACAGCTCCTCGGTGAGATGGGGCGCGACCGGAGCCAGCAATCGGACGACCGCCGACAGCCCTCGCTCGTAGGTCTCCGCGTGGGGTTCGGCGTAGTCGGCGTACTGACGAAGTGTCCGAACCAGTTCCTGACTCTCGCGAACCGCCGCGTTGAACGTCATGTCGTCGTACTCCTCGCTGGCGATCGCGATCGCCGCGTCGATCTCCGCGTCGACGTAGCTCGTGATAGCGTCGTCGTCGCCGTTGGGGGGACTTTCGGCGTACTCTTGGACCATCCCCTTCAGTCGTGTCAGGAAGGCGTAGGTCGACCTAACGCCGTCTTCGCTCCAGTCGAAGTCCCGCTCGGGCTGGGCGGCCTGCATCATGAACAGCCGGGCCGTGTCCGCGCCGTACTCCTCGACGATCCGCTGGGGCGAGACGACGTTGCCGACGGATTTGGACATCTTCTCGCCCTCGAGCTGGACCATACCCTGTGCGAGCAGGTTCGTAAAGGGCTCGCGGTGCTCGAGACCCTCGTGGTCGGCGAGCACCTTCGTGAAGAATCGCGAGTAAAGCAGGTGCATCACGGCGTGTTCGATGCCGCCGACGTACTGGTCGACGGGCATCCAGTCGTTGGCCCGCTCGAGATCGAACGGTGCCTCCTCGAGATTCGGCGAGACGTACCGCAGGAAGTACCACGAGGAGTCGACGAAGGTGTCCATCGTGTCCGTCTCTCGAGTGGCCTCACCGCCACACTCCGGACAGGTCGTCCGCTTCCACTCCTCGGCTTCGTCGAGCGGGTTGCCGGTGGTGTTGATGAATTCGGGTAGTTCGACCGGCAGTTCCTCGTCGGGAACGACCACGGGTCCACAGGTATCGCACTTGACGACGGGAATCGGTGTTCCCCAGTAGCGCTGGCGGGAGATCCCCCAGTCACGAAGCTGGTACTGGGTCGCCTCCTCGGCGCTGTCGATATCCTCGGTGAGTCGCTCGCGGGCCGCCTCGCTCTCGAGACCGGAGTACTCGCCCGAGTTCACGAGGACGCCATCATCGGTGAACGCCTCCTCATTGACATTGGGCGCATCGGGGTCCGTCTCGCCGTCCCAATCGTCGGGTTCGGGAGCGATGACGGGAACGATCTCCTCGTCCATCTTCTGTGCGAAGGCGTGGTCGCGCTCGTCGTGACCCGGAACGGCCATCAGCGCACCAGTCCCGACGTCCGAGAGGACGAAGTCCGCGACGTAGACCGGAATCTCGTCGCCGGTGACGGGATTGGTCGCGGTCAGGCCGGTTTCGACGCCGTTTGGCTCATCGCCCTCGGGGTCGGCCTCGTGCTCGATGAAGTGACGGACTTTCTCGTCCTCCGCGGCTACGTCCTCGCTGATCGGGTGATCCGGCGCGAGCGCGAAGAAGGTCGCCCCGTGGATGGTGTCGACGCGAGTGGTGAAGGCCTCAACGGAGCCGTGATTCTCAACGGTAAACTCGAGTTCGGTGCCGTACTGCCTGCCGATCCAGTTGCGTTGCATCTGGCGCACCGAGTTGGGCCAGCCCTCGAGGTCGTCGATATCCTCGAGCAGTTCGTCGGCGTACTCGGTGATCTTCAGGAACCACTGCTCGAGTTCCCGTTGTTCGACGGGGGTGTCACACCGCCAGCAGAGTTCGGCCTCGCCTTCGACCTGCTCGTCGGCGAGGACGGTTTCGCACTCGGGACACCAGTTGACCTCGGCGTCGCGTCGCTCGACCAGCCCTTCGTCGTGAAACCGAGAAAAGAGCCACTGGTTCCACTGGTAGTACTCCGGCTCACAGGTCGCGATCTCTCGAGACCAGTCGTAGCCAAAGCCCATCGACATCATCTGGTCGCGCATCGTGTCGATGCAGTCGATGGTCCAGTCTCTGGGGTTCGTATCGCGCTCTTTGGCCGCGTTCTCCGCGGGCAAGCCGAACGCGTCCCATCCCATCGGGTGGAGGACTTCGTCGCCGGTCATCCGACGGTATCGGGCGTACGCGTCCGTAATCGTGTAATTTCGGACGTGGCCCATGTGGAGTTTGCCCGACGGATACGGGTACATCCCTAAGACGTACGTCGGCTCCTCGACGTCGTCTGGCGTCCGGTACGCGTCACCCTCGTCCCACGCCTCCTGCCAGCGCCGTTCGACCGCCACGTGGTCGTATCCCTCGTCGCTCATCTCTTGTTTACGTGTGTTCGGGACGCCGCCCTATACCTTTCCATCCAATCGTCGGTTCGCGTTCGTCGCTGTCTGTGTGCTGTCACTGTTGGTCTCTCCTGTCGTTGGTCGATCGCTTCACGCAAAACGCTGCACCAAAACTCATCGGTTCGTTCGAGAGAACCCCGAACGGTTCGTCGGCTCGGCCGTCCTCGAGCCTGCTGGCGCGCGATTCGTTACTCGATATCGATCTGTCTCGACTCGTCGTCTCCGCTCACCTTCGGCAGGGTCACGGTCAACACGCCGTTGGTAAAGGTCGCCGAAACCGCCTCTTCGTCGACCGGTTCCGGCAGACGGATCCGCCGACTCGCTGACTGGCTCGTCCGCTCGCGACGGACGTACTCGCCCTCTTCGAACGCCGTTTCGTCCTCGCGGGCCGCCTCGAGTCGAAGCGAACCGTCCGAGAGCGTGAGCTCGATATCGTCGGTTTCGTAGCCCGGCAGATCTGCGGTAACGACGAACTCCTCACCTCGGTCGGCGACGTCGACGGCGACCGATCCCGGGATCTGGAGGCCACCGCCGCCGCTGATCATCCCCTCTTCGACCTGCTTGCTGATTCGGTCGAGCATTTCCTCGAGGTCGTCGAACGGGTTTTGTCGCATAGGTCACCGTACGCGCTCGAGTAGAATAAATTCTGCCCGTGACTCGAGGACAGAACGTGATCGACGTCCGACTCGTTCCGCGCGGTTTCCGCGCTTCCGTTGGAAAGCCTTCCGACACGCCCCGCCCCTATTAGTTCCGGCGCGACCTAGTAGAATACAATACAATTCAAAAACCCAAGGAATTTTGGTGGCCGACGTGGCACTCAGTTGTAACGGTTCGTTTCACATGGGGCTCGAGGTCACACGACGACGCGACCACCGAGACGAACAACGGCGATGTCGCCGTCGATACGAACGCGCTCGAGGGGGGACGCGAGGTTCGAAACGACAACGGAGACCTCGCTCTCGACACCGACCGCGCGGTGGTTCTGACGGACACCGACGACGAGCTCGAAGCGATCGTCGACGGCGGATCACATCGAATCGAGTTCGAAACGACGAACGGTGGCGTCACCCTGGGTGGCTGAGAAACCCCTGTCGACGCTGCCGGACTCGGTAACGGGGCTGACCACGAGCCCGACTCGGAACCCGTCATGTAGCCGTCCTCGCGCAGTCGTCGACGGCGTCCCTCGAGGACGTGCCTCTCGATCTAATTACGAAACACTATGCAAACTACCGTACGCAAACTCTACGCCGTCGGTCGCGCGGATTTCCTCCAACGAATCCGCTCGCGACGATTAGTGGCCGTGCTGGCCGTGGTCGCGTACGTCGGCTACGTCGTCAACAGCGGGCAGATCGAGTTCGCGTACCAACTCGAAGACGGTGATACGTTCGTCAACTATTACGGGGAGTCGACGGCGGACGTCGTCGGGATCAAGGCCGGTCTGACCGGCTCGATCGTGCTCCTGTTCGGCGGGTTCTTCTTGCTGAAAAACACGCTCGAGCGCGATCGATTGCACTCTCTCGATCGATTGCACGCGAGCGTTCCAGTGTCCGATCGAACCTACCTCCTCGGGAAGTGGCTGAGCAACGTCGCGCTCGCCGGCGTCGTCGTCGGGACGCTCGGATTCGTCGCACTCGCGTATCATCTCGTCAACGGCGTCGGAACGACGGATCCACTCGCGTTGTTCGGTCCGCTGTTCGTGCTTGCGCTTCCGGTTGGTGCGCTCGTCGGCGCGCTCGCGCTGTTTTTCGAAACGGTCGACCGACTCGACGGCACGCTCGGCAATATCGGCTACTTTTGCCTTGCGGTGATGGCGCTAGTCAGCATCTTACCGGCGGGTGAGTCGCTTCCAGAGGAGATACCCCGCTGGATCACGGCGTTCGATATCGTCGGCTTGCTCGCAGTCTACGAGGTGACCGCCACCTCGGCGGTGAACGAAATACCGGGATACGGCGGCGGCGTTCCAGCTCTGGGAACGTTCGGCGGGGATGAAGCGTTCACTATGGCCGTCGAAAGCTGGCCGCTCTGGATTTACTTCCAGCGACTCGGGGTGCTCGTCGCCTCGATCGGGCTCGTTCTCGCCGCGACGATCACGTTCGATCGAGCGGACTCGAGTGAGAGTCCGCCGTCGACAGCCCGGTTCGGGCTGACAGCGAAGCTCCCGTCCGTGGACACGACGACGTCGCGAAGCCCCGAGAGAACCACCGGCGGCGAGAACGACGCGACGGCGACCGAGCCCGCCGCAGCGCTAGACTCGGTCGAGACGTCGGGCATCGATCTCGCGTCACTCACGAGCGTCGCTACGCGCGACTCGAGCGGGTTCGGACGCCTCGTCGCCGCAGAACTACGGCTTGCGCTTCGGGGACAGCGATGGTGGTGGTACGCTGGTGCCCTCGCGTTCGTCGTCGTCCCGCTTTTCGGTCTCGCGACCGGCGGAACGTCGGACGTTCCCGTCGACGCCTTGCGAACCGTCGTCTTCCCGCTCGCGTACGTGTGGCCGATATTCGTCTGGTCCGAGATGGGCGTTCGTCCGAACCAACACCAGATGACAGAGCTCGTTCGCTCGTCCCGACGGCCGGTCGGCCAACTGCTCTCGGAGTGGCTCGCCGGCGTTCTCGTGGCCGCCGGCATCGGGAGCGGATTGCTCGTCACACTCCTCTCGGCGGGCGAGACAGCATTGGCCCTCGGATTCGCGAGCGCCGTCTTGTTCGCCCCGTCGCTGGCGATCGCGGCGGGTATCTGGAGCCGGACACCTCGAGCGTTCGAACTCACCTATCTGCTGCTGTGGTATCTCGGCCCGCTCAACGGCGGCGTCCCGGTCGATTTCATCGGTGTGACGACCACCAGCCTCGAGCAGGGCGTTCCGATCGCGTTCATCGGAGCGAGCGTCACCTTGCTCGGTGTCGCACTCGTTCGTCGTAAACGCGAGCGCTAGTCGATCGCCGATCGTCTTACTCGGGCAACGTCACGTGTCCGTCCTCGAGTGCGTCGCCTAACACCGCTCGAGCGTGCCCGTCGGGATCGACGTTCTCGTAAACCGACTTCACCTCGCCGTCGTCAAGGAAGAACGTCGTCCGTGCGGCCGCGCCGCCGCTTCGGTCGACGTCGAAGGCGTCCGCCACGTCGCCTTCGGTGTCTGCCAGTAGATCGAACTCGAGTCCTTCCTGCTCGCAGAAATCTCGATGCGAGTCGACGCCGTCGGTCGAGACGCCGTAGACGGTGACGCCGGCGTCCCGATAGGTGTCACGCTCGCGCTGGAACTGGTTGGCCTCGACGGTGCAGCCGGGTGTGTCGTCGCGCGGATAGAAGTAGACGACGGTGGGCTCGTCGAACGCGGGGGAGATCGCCTCTCCGTCCTGGTTCGGTGCGGTTACCTCGGGCGCGTCGTCGCCAGTCTCGAGTGCCATCGTCTGTGTGCTCTGTGTGAGGCGAAAAACAGTTTGTGGTTGCTCCGTTCGAAATGCGAACGCGACGGCGGCGTTACTCGACGACGTGTTGGGTGTCGTACGATCCCAACCGGCGGACCCACCCGTTTTCCGCGAGCTCCTCGAGGTCGGCGAGGGCCTCCTCGGTTCGGGACTCGTAGAGCCCGGCTTCGATGTCGATGTGGAACACGTAGTCTCCCAGCCGCTCGCCGCTCGGGCGGGACTCGAGTCGCGTCAAGTTGATGTTCCGGTTGGCGAATGGCTCGAGTAGCTCCAGCAACAGTCCAGGATAGTCGACATCGGGGTAGGCAACGATCGAGGTCTTACCGCCGCCCGGCGAGCGATCCGCCGCCGGGGCAACCGCGAAGAATCGGGTCGCGTTCGAGGACTGCTCCTGAATGTCGTCGGCGATGACCTCGATGCCGTCGCCCGCGTTATCCGGGTGGGCGACACCGGCCACCGAGGGATCCTCACGGGCGTACTCGACGCTCTGGGCCGTGCTCGCGACGGCCTCGAGGGTCGCGTCCGGATACGTACTCTCGAGGTAGGACCGACACTGGGCAAGCGCTTGCGAGTGGCTCGCGATCGTGTCGAAATCGTCGGACTGGGCGAGCAGAGCGTGATTGATGGGCGTAACGATCTCGCTGACGATCGCGATTTCGTACTCCGCGATCGCGTCGAGACTCTCCGTAACGCTTCCTTCGATGCTGTTTTCGATCGGGATGATACCCCGATCGTACTCTCCGCTCGCGACCGCGTCGACGATCGCCGTCACGGACTGACGAAAGTCGATATCGTCGTCGACCGCCTGGGCCGCCCGGTGTGAGTACGTTCCTTCGGGTCCGAGGGTAACTACGGTCATCACCCGTTGTTTATGGGTGGCAAGGAAAAGCCCATCGGGAATTTCGTCCGATCAGTCGTCGATAGCGGTGGCTGAACCGGTTCCGGTAGATCCGTCGCCGGTGACGAACCAGCCGTTCTCGGTCGCGTTCTCGGCGATCTCCGGCTGGAACACCCACGCACAGAGGACCAAAATCGGAATCATCGTTGCGCCGACGATCGCGTAGCCGACGTGGAGATTCGGAAGGAACGGAGCGGAAAACACGAGCGGGTAGACCGTACCACCAATAGTTCCGAGACCCCCGACGACCCCCGCGACAGTGCCGGAGTTGTTCGGGAACATCGCCGGTACCTGCGCGAAAATCGCCCCTTCGGAGAACGCACAGCCGACGCCGACGAAGAAGCCGGCGGTCACCGCGAGATAGATGCTCCCGCTCAATCCGGCGGCGGTCATCCCGAACATCGTCAGGACGACGAAGGCGAGCGTTAGGAAGGTCCACTGTTCCCGGTATCGACCCTCGAACCACGGGAGGACCGATATCTCCTTGCGAGCGACCACGTCGCTGGTGTAGCCGCCGATCGGACGAAGGAGTCCAGCCGCGATCGAGAACGTCGCGGCGAACGTCGCGGCGATCACGATATCGCCCTGCCCGAACCCTTCACGGTAGTAGGTCCCCAGCCAGCCGTTCATCGCGACCTCGAGGCCGAAGGTCATCACGTAGGCCGCAGAGAGAACGACGGCACCGTGGCGAGTCGCGATGTACAGCCACTGTTGTCTGTTGACGCCGTTTTTCGCCGCCAAGCGTCGCTCCTCGGTCTTGGCAGCGCCACCAAAGATGAAGTAAACGATTCCGAGGACGATCGCGATAACACCCGTATAAAAAAACGCTGCTCGCCAGTTCGAAGAAAAAAGCGGTCCAACGTAGTTCTCGCCGAAGATTCGTGGGAGGGTAAAGTACGCGCCCAGTCCCGCACCGGCGTTGCCGATGCCGGCGAAGATCCCTTCAGCCAGTCCGAGGTTCTCCTCCTCGAACCACTGTGAAACGTGTTGGATTCCGATGACGAACGTAATCCCGGCCAGCGAGGCGATGATACGCGAACCGACGAACACCTCGTAGGTCTGTGAGAACGCGCTAATAATCGAGAAGATGCCGACGACCACGAGGGTGATCCCGGCAATCATCGGTGCACCAAATCGATCGGTGAACGGACCGACGAGGATCCGTCCGAGCGGAACGGCGATGACGGCCGCACTCGAGACGATGCCGATCTGGGCCACCGAGAGTCCGAACTCGTCGGCGATATCGCCAGTGAACGGCGCGAACGAAAACCAGATCACGAACCCGAGATTGAACATCGCCGTCGCGAGTAGCAGGTTCTTCCACTTCGGAGCGATCATACGCCCACCTCACGTGACCCGTCCGACGAAGTCGATAAGCGGACGGACCAACACCATACTGAACAATCATCTTCTTTACTGCAAGTTTGGTGAACGATCGGGCCCATATTCTATTCAATAATGGCCAGTCTCTCACTCATAAACGTGCTTCTTAGTCAGGCATAACAATACTACGAGATAGCCATAGCACTAGGCCGTATTATGATGTTACAAAACTGGACACGCGGTCAGAATCTTACACCAACTGCCAAACTAATTGAGACCAGACACCGGACGATTTCGGGCGAGTACTCCCGTCTTCTGCTAGTTGTCACTCGAGAAGTAGCCTATCGAGAATCTCCGGCAACCGATTATTCTTCGAGGTGTTCGATTCCTTGCTTAGCCACGTTCGCTTCCGTGATCTCGTCCGGCATCCAGTCCGGCTTGTCGTCTGGCGCAGTTTCCTCCCAGGCCCAGCCGTTGTAGATGTGGACTTTGTCCGTTCCCTTCTCTCGAAGTCGGAGTTCGACTCGCTCGGCGGCATCCTCACTCGAGCCGGGCTCGAGTCGCCGTGCTGCCTTGAGTGCAGCCTGCCGAGGTGTGTTTCCAGAGAAGACGCTCTCCTCATTGCCGTTCGTCGCGCGCAGTGCAAAGTTTCGCTTACCATCTTCACGTACCATGGTTTTTCCCTCCATGTCAATTCAGCACACGGTCCGACATAAAGATATCCCCCAAAACCGACCGACTGCGCCGGTATCTTTAAGTGAACTCGACACGCCACCACCTTCCACCAATTGATTGTGAGCGTGAAAGTCGTCGCATATATTCACATACGTACAGCATACGAGACGGGGTACATCGATATTGCGTAGAAAACACTTAAGTATATCCTGCAGTGAAGTTCGAGTTAGAACCCCGCGATGGTCCGGAAAAAGAAGTTGAGTCCAAGCGGCGCCAAAGACGAGGACGGAAACTACCACAACGTCCACCTCAATCTACACGAAGACGAACTCGAGGTGGCGGGCATGGATATCGGTGATGAGGTCTTCGTCCGTGTTCGAGACGGAAAGATCATCATCCAGAAAGCCGACGAGGAGGAAGTCGAACACAATTTCTAGAGACGAAGTTTTGCGCTGTGGTCTACCGAGTTCACGCCAGACACAGCTAGCGTGAACGCGGTGTCCCTCGGCAAAGTCCTCAAAGAGCGCGGCACTCTTTTGGACTGGGTGATTCCGAAGGAATCGCTTGCAGTCGGCGCAGAGCGCCGACAACCTCGCGGGAGTTTCGTTCCCGCTTAGCGTCGATTAAAAGCACCAGAAGACGTTCCAGCTCACTCCGTTCGCGGGCTGCGACTTCCGAGCCTTCGTTCGTTCCACTCATGAAGACACTCCTCTTTCCTCTCCGTTCGCGTTGCTCACTCCGAGTCAGTCGTCGGCCCGCTCGCTCACTTCGTTCGCTCGCGGTAAAATATCATAGCCGTACTGCATCCAATCAACAGAGACGCTACTCAGTTCAGCACCTCGAGGTCGAACTCGAACCCTGCAACGGGAACCTCGAGGTCGTGCTCGACGAGCACTTTCGGGTGAAGTTCGCCGATCACGCCGACTTCCTCGCCGTCGATGACGACCGCGGCGGTTCGCCCGTCGATGAACGACGGGTGTTCGGTCGGGGGCGTCTCGAGTTCGCCGCCGAAATCACCCACGAGCGTCTGGAGTCGTCCCTTCGCGTCCTCGTAGGCTGCGTCGTGGCGAGCGAGCACGGCACCGACGCTTCGACGTTCGGTGACGCCGGTGTTTTCGGACTCGTCGACCTCGGCCGCGAAGCCGATCTCGGCGAGGTCCTGCGGATACGCGCGGTGGGTGTTTCGCTCGAGGACCATCACGAGCGAGGGAAGCACCCACGTCCGGAGCATGGTGTAATCCTCGCTGTAGGGTTCCTTGATCGTCGCGGGCTCGCCGGCGCCGTAGACGGCCTCGCCTTCGGCACGCTCGCCGTCGCCGCCGTCAGCGGGAAGCGCCATGCGATCGAAGTTTTCCTTCTCGTTGATCATGTGGAAGTTCAAGAGATCCTCGAACCCTAATCCGACCAGATTGCGGCGTGTCGCATCCTCGAGGCGACTCCGCTCGTGGCGACCGCCGACGGTTCCCACGTCGGGGTAGCGCGGCTCGAGTTCGTTGAAGCCGTAGGCCCGTCCGAGGTCGTCGATCAGGTCCATCGGGTGAAGCACGTCGACGCGGTAGGGCGGGATCGTCATCTCGTAGACGAGATCCTCGCTGTCGTGGTCGTCGCGTTCGGCTCGCTCGACGCTCCGACCTCCGTCGGCTTCTGCCGTCTCGGCCTCGATTCCCGCCCGTTCGGCCAGATCGATGACCTCCTCGGGATCGAGATCGATGCCGAGGATCGTCTCGATACGTTCGTGGGAGACCGTCTTGGTCTCCGTCGAGAGATCGGGACGAATCAGGTCGTGGTCCGGATACTCGACGGTGACCTCCTCGATGGTGCCCCCACGGGCGCTCAGCGCGTAGCAGATGATGGCGCACATCTTGTCGATCGTCCACTGGTCGGTGCCGGTCAACTCGACGAATAGGTTCCGAGAGCCCGTCGTGACCTCCGTGCGCCGCCCGTTGATCACCGGCGGGAACGAGAACAGACCGAGTTCGTCGTAGATCGCCGGGTACCGCTCTGTATCCCGAACGAGATCGGCGTAGGTTTCCCCGGTCGGGTGATCCTCGAGAACGTCCGCGGGCGTCATCTCCCGATCCGCATCCAGCGGAACGAAACTGTCTTCCTCGGGAGTGACACCGGTGTAGCGAACGCTCGAGTCAGCGTCCCCGGCCGAACTCCCCTTGAGCATGGTGAGGTCGTGAATCCCGATCGCTCCTTTCGCGCGCTTTCGGCCCATCGTCGCGTGGAGCTTTTCCTGCAACTGGATGAGCGAGTCAAGCGCATCCTCGTCCAAGTTTACGCCGCGGACAACCGCGCCCGTAACGTAGGGCCGCTCCTCGGGCACCGCTTCGTCGACGGTGATCGTCCACTCGGCTGAGTTCGTATTCGGCACGTAGACGCCCCTGTCGTCGCCGTACTGGTAGCGAAGCGAGCGGGCGACGCCCTCGACCGAGAGCCGGTCGAGCCGGTCGGGCGCGAACTCGAGTTCGAACTCGTCGTCCTCGGTTCTACCCTCGAATTCGAGACCGAGCGCGAACATATCGTCGATTAAGTCGTCGTCGCTCTTTTCGTCGGCGTTAGTCAACTCGCGCAGTTCGTTGGGATCGATTTCGACCGTGGGCATTAGTAGGTCACCTCCGTCTCTCGCAGCAGTTCCAGATCGCACAGCGTGCCGTGGATATCCCGGATATCCTCGAAACCGTACATCAACATGAGCAGGCGTTCGAGGGCGAGCCCCCACGCCATCACGTCACACTCGACGCCGAGCGGTTCGAGCATCTCCTCGCGGAAGAGCCCGGAGTTGCCGATCTCGACGAGTTCGCCCGTCGTCGGATGGGTTCCGAACAGCTCGAAGCTCGGTTCCGTGTACGGATTATAGTGTGGCTTGAACTCGATGTCCGTGATCCCGAACTGGGCGTAGAACTCCTCGAAGGTGCCCATCAGATCGCGCACGGAAAGATCCTCGGCCATCACCCAGCCCTCGATCTGGAAGAACTCGAGGAGATGCGTGGGATCGAGGGTGTCGTTTCGGTACACCTTCTCGACGCTGAAGAAACGCTGTGGCGGCTCTAGTCGTCCGGTCTCCTCGCCGGAGAGATAGCGCGCCGAGAGCGATGTCGTGTGTCCGCGTAGTGCGAGCGCCCGCGCGAAGTCCTCGTCCCACGGCGAGTGATACCCCTCGCCGTCGTCGCCGACGCCCTTGCGATGGGCGCGTTCGACGCGGTCGACGAGATCCGCCGGTAAGTCCTCGATATGAGTCGGTTGCTCGAGGGCAAACCGATCCCAATGGGTCCGCGCCGGGTGGTCCTGTGGCATGAACAGACAGTCGTTGATCCAGAAGTCTGCGTCGACGTGCGGGCCTTCCATCTCCTGAAAGCCCATCCCGACGAGAACGTCTTTCACGCGATCTGCGGTCTGTCGCAGAATGTGGACCTTCCCGCCCTGTACCGGCTCCGCGTCGGCTTCGACGTTGTACTCGGCGAACTCGGCGTCTTCCCAGTCACCACTCGTGAGCAGGTCGGGCGTAACCTGTCCGACGGTCTCTGTGGTCTCGACTCCACCCATTAGCTCCGTGACGCCGAGTTCGGTCAGCGTGACGGATCGAACGGTGGTTTCGCTCCGCTCGAGCAGGTCTCGTCGCTCGAGCGATTCGAGCGTTTCCTCGTCGATACCGAGTGCGTCGGCGGGTGACGATCCGGCTTCACCCTCGTCGTCGGTGGCTCCCGTCGCTCCGTCGTCGACCCCTGACGTGCTTGCGGTCTCCTCGAGCGCGTTAGCCTCCGAATCCGAGCCTGGATCAGCGTCGGAATCGGCGGTAATCTCGCCGCTGTCGATCGAACCATACCCTTTCCGGGCGTAGTTCGATAGCGCGATGTCGACCGCCTGACCCTCGAGCCCGGACGCGCCGATGACTTGCCCCATCGAAATAGGGTCGTCGGCCGCGCCGGCCTCGAGTGCGGCCTCGTAGAGTCGAATCTCGGGAAGCCCCTGGTTGACGTACTCGCGGCCCTCTTCGGTGATCGATACCGTTTCGTCGACCCGTTCCTCGACGGCGACCAGCCCCTCCTCCTCGAGTTCGAAGGCCGCGCCGGTGACGGTCTCGGTAGGGAGGTCGGTGGCCGCAGCGAGGGCGTCGACGGACTGTGCCTCGTCTGCGCTCGCGGTCTCGACGACCGCGGCCTGTGCGTGTGGAAGTTTCATTCGCTTACTTCAATGGCTGTGGGTCGGTCAGTTAGCGGTTCCGACTCGGTGCGGTCGGTTTCGACCCGCGGGGCCCGGTAGAGCCACGCGGACGTCCACCGACGCTCACCGGAAAAAAGCGAAGCCGAATCCCGAAACCGACCGCTGTGGCTTGCGAGTGACGCTGGCACGAACGTGGGATTCGGTTGCCATACCCGGAAAATGATCCGGTTCGAGCAAAAATCTTGCGGGACGGTCGCACGCCTGACTGTCCCGTGTTCCCCGATGAGGGTAGCTCCGACTGCAGTCGAATCTATCCGTTCGAGATCCGCGTCGTCTCGAGCGACCCGGAGTCGACCCACTCGAATCCGGACTGTTCGGACCGGGCTCTGGCCGCTTCGATCGCGCCGGGTTCGAACGGATCATCGAACGTGAGACGCGTCTCGTTCGGTTCGACGGCCGGGAGTTCGGGAAGAAACTCGTCGTCCTCGAGCAGTCCCGTCACCGAAACGTCCTCGCCCGTCCCGAGCGCCGCCCCGAGAGCACGATATCGTTCCTCGTCCGTCTGCGTCTCATCGGCCGTATCGAAGGAATCGCTCGAGACGCGGGTCGTCGTCGGCGAACCAGATAGCGTTCCGAAGCCCGATTCCGAGCCGTCGTCCGAACCCGTCTCGAGGTCCCGACAAGACCTCGCCGAGATCGGCTTCGCGGCCGAGGTCGAAGATGTTTCGGGTTGTCGTCCGTCCGAGTTTCGATCGTCTCGGTCGGACACGCCGCCGGAATCGGGGTCTGGATCGCTCGCAACTGACTCGCTCGAGACGGATCCGCCGGATCGAGTGACGGTCGGCGAACCGCCGGCAAGTTCGAAACCAGCGTACTCGCCGTTCGAGTCGCTCGGGTCCTCTCGAGACGCTGTGCGTTCGTCTCGCGACGGTTCTGTCCGTGCTTTGTCCTGCGAATCGCTCGAGGGCGACGAAACGTCCGGGTCGCCGGAACCGTTCGGAGACGGCGCGGACTGATCGAAGTGCTCCGAACGATCCGAGTCCGCCGAACGGCTTGGCTCAGCCTCCGTGATAAACGAGGATCCGTCGCCGCTCCTCGAGTTCGGTTCACCTCCCGCTCTGCGCCCGGTTTGCTTTCGCGTTCGCTCGCTCGCCCACTCCGGCCACGGTTCGGACGGATCGTCGGAGCCGTAGAACTCACAGTCGTGTTCGGGCCGGAGCGGCCGCTCGAACGCCTCGATCCGATCTCCGTAGCGGTCCCGGAGGCCCTCGAGTTCGTCGCTCTCGATCAGCGCGGCGCGCCAGCGGTCGACACCCGCCGAGAGGAGGACGAATCGAGCGCCGACTCCCGACAGAAGACGTTCGTTGAGCGACGAAAGGACGGCCGGCAGGTTGTCTGACCCCAGTGGTGTCTCGGGATAGTCGACGGCAAGTTCGCGCGTTCGGTCCTGCGACCCGCTCACGGAGAGTTCGAGTCCCGACCGATCCGCAAACAGGTCGACCGACCAGCCCAGCGACGCGAAGACGCCGCCCAATTCGCCTTCGAGATCCCGACTCGAGTAGCGAGCCGAACAGTCGATTCCACGATCCGCGCCACAAATCGTTCGGCGGAGAAACGCTGTTCGATCCCGCGCATCCTCCAGCGCATCGGTTAGCGTCTCCTCGAGGGCGGATTCGTCAGTCGATCGGCGATCACCATCCCCCGTCGTTCGGCGCTCGATATCCCCTGTAGAGATGCCGAACGCGCCGAGCACGTCAGCACAGACGAGTGCGTCCTCGCTCGGGTCTCGAGGCGGGCGACGGTCCATCGTCTTCTCGGTTCGGTATCCAACCGTTTGTATCTACGTCAGACATCAAAATAATTCTCAGAAACTAGTGAAAACAGTCTGGGAGCGGTCAACCGAGAACGAAGAGACCGACGATCGATGAGATCCCCCGTCACCGACGATCCGGCATCTATCCGCGCCGCGGCGAATCGAGTTCGATGTCGGCCTCCTCGAGCAAGTCTTCGACTTCCTCGCGTTTTTCCTGATGATCCGCGAGGAACTCCCGCATCAGTTCGGCGGCCTGTTCCTTGCAGCCGCCACAGAGTCGCTCGCCGCCGACACACTCGTCGTAAACTTCCTTGGCGAACTCGTCGTCGTCGCCTGCGAGCAGGTATGCGTACAGCTCGTAAACGGGACACTCGTCGGCTTTCCCGCCGAGTTCGCGCTGTTTGTCGGCCGTCTCGCGCCCGCCCGTCGTCGCCGATTTAACCTTGTCGTAGCCCTCCTCGGGGTCGTCGAGCAGGGAGATGTGCGAGGCCTCGATCGACGAGGACATTTTCCCGCCAGTCAGACCAGTCATGAATCGGTGGTAGATCGACGACGGCGGCAGAAAGCCGTAGCCGCCGTTGTCGACTTCGACCTCCGTGGCGAGGGCTTTCGCTTCCTCAAGGTCGAGATCGAAGGCGTCAATATGACTCTCGTAGACCCGCTTTTCGCCCTCGATGGCCTCGATCAGCGCCTCGAAGGCGTCCTCGGTCGCTCGCCGGTTGAAAAACCGCGTTCGCGGCCGGATCGGTTCCTTTCCGGCCTCGGTCAGCTTCTGGACGACCGAGCCGAGGGTGTCGGCCGGAACGTCGAGTTCCTCGAGCGGCGTCCGCTCGAGTTCGTCGGCCACGTGGACACAACGAAGCGTGTCGTCGTCGAACTCCTCGGGCTCGAGGCGGTCGTAGAAGTCGGCGACGAGTTCGCGTTCCTCGTCGTCGAGCTCGAAGCTCGCGTAGGCCTTCGAGACCTTGAAAAAGCGCATCCGTTCGGCGAGATCCCGCGCGAGCCTGACGTGTGGGTCCTGGTCCGGGCCGACGGGGATGACGGTCGGTTTTGGCTCCTCGAGTTGCGGGTAGAGGATATCGGCCATCTGGGTGACGACGCTCTGCATGTGGGAAACGTCGGTTTCGCCGTCGAAGCCGTAGATGGCCTCGAACTCGGAGAAGTTGGCCTCCGCGCCGAGTTCGAACGCCAGATCCTGTACTTCGCGGTTGGTCGACTGACGGTAGAGTTTGCCCTCCTCGGGATCGAAGCCGAGCGCGAGCAGCGAGAGGAGGTAGTTCCGGCTGTGCTCGTCGATCTCGTCCCAGGTCAACCCGCGCGCGGAGTGGGCCTCTAGATCCGCGATGAGCCCGTACGCGTCGGCTCCCTGCTGTTGATGCCAGATGATCTCGTCGAACACCAGCTTGTGTCCGATATGAGGGTCTCCCGTCGGCATGAACCCCGAAAGCGCCGCAAACGGCTCGTCGTTTTGCATCGCCTCGGCGACGGGCCGATAATCTCGGTGGCCGAAGATGACGCCCCGACGCAGCAGGTAGTGCGGATCCGGTACTTCGGGTAGAATTTCGTCGAACTCCTCGATCCCGAACTCCTCGAAGAGGTTTCGGTAGTCGGAGACGCTCGAGGAACCCCACGGGTCCAGCGCAACATCGTCGGCACCTGCGGCTCCACCGTCGGAGCGGAGCTTCGACGAGGATCGCGATCCACGGGATCGCTCACCGCCGTCTGTTCTCGGTTCCCCGGACTCCTCGAGTGACTCGTCTCCGGTCATTATCACCGTGTTGGCGCGCCAGCGCGCAAAAGGCTTCGGCTTCGTGATGGATTCGGCGTGATCGACCAGACACTAGCAGTGGCGCGCGCTCGATCGCGGTTCGCCGCGTTGCGAACCGCGATCGACAGCCGTGCGAGGGACGAATGAGCGGAGCGCGACGCGAAGCGTCGCGGAACAGCGAACGGCGAAGCCGTGAGCCAAGCGAGCGAACGAGTCGGCTGGGGAGGATGTGGAAATCAGTGTTGCCAGCACGATGGCTGTTCCTGAGTGGGTCACTCTCACTACAGTACAGTAGACAGTCCGTTACAGCACATTGTTACGGTGTAAGTCGCTCGAGCGACCACCACTCTACGTTCCCATCATCGCTGACAAGCGCGAACACCATCGTCTTCCGGACGCCGTGGGCGAGCCGAACGTCCAATGCGAGGTCTCGAGGCTCGAAGACGTGATCGTCGGAAAGCACGCGAACCAGTAGTTCGGAGTGGCCCAGATCGTCGACAGACTCCACCTCTGCGTAGGTCCGAAAGTCCGCGCCGAACTTGTAGCCCGTCTTCGGAACCACGCCGTCCTCGCGGAGCGTTTTGTACACCCGGAGCCGTCGCTCGAAGCGCTCGCCTTCGACCTCACGACCCCGCTCGCGAACGACCGACGGCTCGAGGTCCAAAATCCCCCGATCCGCGAGGTGTGCGGCCTCGAGCAGGGAACACTGCAGCGTCGGGCGGTCGTACTCCCGTCCCTCGAGGGGCTGGCCGTAGAACGTCCGTTCGTAGAGGTCTCCCGGGGGCTCCCAGACGACGACTCGATCGGCCAGCAGGTCGGCGGCGATCTCGCGGCCCGGCTCCGCTGTCGCGGAACTCCCCGTCGGATTTCGCGGGTTCACGTCGAAGTAGGTGATCTCACTCTCCTCGTCGACCACGGCGAGGACGCTCTCCTCAAGCGCTCCCGCCGGGATGTCGGTCCGCTCGCCGATCACCTGCAGCGCGTAGGCGATCTCGCCGTCGTTCGGTCCCTTGCCGCGAGGGAATACCGCAAAATCGCTCTCCGGCGGATCGGTCACCCACGGCTCCTCGGCGGGTGAGAGGTAAAATCCCCTCGAGCGCAGGTCGGCGTAGACCAGAAACCGGACCCCGAAATCCGTGCCGGGTTCGCGAGCGAGCACGTCCCGAAACTCGAGCCGTTCTCCATCGTCGACGACCGCCTCGAGGTCGCCTCGGTAGAGCAGGTGGGCCGCCTCGACGGGCGCAAGTGCGATCTCGTTGCCCTCGAGTGGGTAGCCGTAGCCTCGAGCGTCGTGATAGCGTTGGCGCGCGTCCGCGCCGACGCGGACGACGCCCGCATCCTCATCGTATCTCCCCTCGAGTGTCATAGTCGCGGTTTTGCCGCCCAGCACAAAGGGGCTATGGATCGTGGATAGGGCAAGCATCCCTATTTGTCCCGTGTAACGCGTTAGCACCCGTTTCAGTCACCGTTCGATTTCAGTCGCCGCTCGTGGCCTTCGGTGCGTGCTCGGGCATCCCCTCACAGGTCGCGTCGAGACACCGGGTTCCGCTGGCGGTGCCGAAGGTCGGAAGACCGCACCGGCACTCGCCGTCGATTACACCCGAGGGTACACGAAAGCCGGTGTCGCAGTCGGGATAGTGCTCGCAACCCGCGAGCAGGCCGCCGCGTCTCAAAATCCGCAGGTCGCCGTCACAGCCCCCTTCGGGGCAGTCCCACTCGCGGTCGAAGGCTTCCTTAACTGCGTCGTCCAGAGACTCACACTGGCGGTCGATGCAAACGTTGAACGCCAGCCCGCGTTCGACGCGCATTTTGGGGAGCCCGCAGTCGCAGGTGTCCTCGCGGATGGTCGCGTCCGAGGGAACGCCGTAGCGATTGCCACAGTCGACGCAGTTGACCCCGCTCGAGCGGACGAGCGCGCCACCGCAGTCGGGACAGCTTCCGACGGGAGTCCCGGCCGCAGAGGCGGGATAGTGGGCGAAGCCGTCCTGTTCGTGGGCCGCGATTCGGAGCGTCTGGGTGTCCTTTTTCGCCACGAGCGTGAAGCCGTCCGAGCGGTCGCTCGAGACGCTGTCGGCGCGGGTGAGCCACGCGACGGGCTGGTAGCCGTCGACATCGTGGACGAGGACGGTGTTGTCGGGTTTGACGAGGGTGGTTACGCGGCCGCGGTACTCCTCTCGAGCCGTTCCGTCGGTAATCACGGTGCAGTCGCCCGCGAGCACGCGGATTGCGTCGTCGATCATGGGCGGTCTGGCCGCGGATTCGTATATAAACTCTCGTTCCCTCGAGATCCTACTTCTGGCCGTTCGCCCGATCGGCAACTCATCGACTACTCGGTCGGTCTCTCGTCGTCGGAGGCAAACGCTTCGGCTCCCTCGAGATGCGAACACAACGTCTCGAGAAATCGCGCCGCATCCGCACCGTCGACGACCCGATGGTCGAAGCTCAGGTCGAACGTAATCTGCTTGCGAAATTCCACGCCGCCGTCCTCGTCCGGCCGTGCACGTTCTCGGATACGGTTGACACCGAGAATCGCGACCTCGGGCGGGTTGATGATCGGCGTGAACGAATCGACGCCAAGCACGCCGAGGTTGGTCACGGTAAAGGTCCCGCCCCGGAGATCCGACATCGAGTAGTCGCCCGTCTGTACCGATTCGGTCAGTTCGCGGCGCTCGAGAGCGATTTCCGCGAGGGATTTCGACTCGAGACTGGCGAGGACCGGCGCGACCAATCCGGCGTCGATATCGACCGCGATGCCGACGTTTTGAGTCTCGTAGAGCCGGTGGACGCCGTCCTCGAGCGTCGCGTTGAATCCGGGATGTTCCGCAAGCGTCTCCGAAAGCGCGCGGAGGATGACGTCGATCACTGACACGCCGACATCGGCGGCCTCTGACGCCTGTGTCTCGGCCCTTGAGAGCGCCTCGGCGTCGACCTCGCGACTCGCCGTCACGTGGGCCGCGTTCTGCGAACTCTCCTGGAGTCGGTTCGCGATCGTTCGGCGCATGCCGGTGAGTTTGCGCTCCTCGAGGACGGTGCGCGTTTCGTCCGCGGAATCGTTGTTCGAGCTATCAGTTTCGCTCGAGTCGCCATTTTCGGTGGGTGGCGTCATGGTGTGAGTGAGATGGAGAATGACATAACAGACTCTTAGGCTACCTCGAGCACCGCCAAGATATCGCCGCGCTCGAACTCGTCGTCCTCGTCGCGGACGATTTCGGAGAGCGTCCCCGCCGCGGGTGCCGAAACGTCGACGCTGACCTTCTCGACCTGTATCTCACAGAGCGTGTCGCCTTCCTCGACCTGACTCCCCTCGCTCGTGAACCAGTTGGTGACGACCCCTTCGTCCTCGTCTGCGTCCTCGGGCCAGACGTCCGCGGTGTTGATCTCGAGGCGATCGGTTCCCGACATGGTCAGGAGCCGATGGATCGCACGGCGTCTTTGATATCCTCCGTCGCCGGAATTACCTCGTTCTCGAGCGGCCGTGCGTAGGGAATCGGGACGTCCGGAACCGCGAGGCGGGAGACGGCCTCGAGCGACGCCAGATCCTCCTCGGCGACGCGGGCGACGATCTCGCTCGTGACACCATAGGAGCGGTAATCCTCGTCGACGACGACCAGTCGGCCGGTCTTTGCGACCGACTCGAGGATCGTCTCGGTGTCCAGCGGGACGAGCGTCCGGAGGTCGACGACTTCGGCGTCGATACCGTCCTCCGCGAGGTCTTCGGCGGCCTCTATCGCCCGGTGGACGTGCAGGCCGAGCGTGACGACGGTGACGTCCTCGCCCTCGCGTTTGACGTCCGCGCTCCCGAAGGGGATGGTGTACTCCTCCTCGGGCACGGGCGTCTTCGGCCCGTCGGGGGCGGGCATCCAGCCGATTCCCATGAGCCGCTTGTGGAACATGTAGACGACCGGGTCGTCGTCGCGGATCGCGTTGTGCATCAGCCCCTTCGCGTCGTAGGCCGTCGAGGGAACGACGACTTTCATCCCCGGGAGGTGTGCGAAGGTGCCGTAGAGGGTTTGAGAGTGCTGGGCGGCGTCGTTGTACGTCCCGCCGACGGCCGTCGTCAACACCATCGGGACGTTCACGCTCGCCCCGCTCATGTACGTGTTCTTGGCCATCTGGTTGTAGATCTGGTCCATTCCGACGCCGAAGAAATCGACGAACATGAGCTCCGCGATCGGGCGCATGCCCGCCTGTGCGGCCCCCACGGCCGCACCGATGTAGGCCGTCTCGCTGATCGGCACGTCCATGATGCGGTCGTGGCCGAACTCCTCGAGAAGCCCCTGCGTGCTGTCGAAGATGCCGCCGTAGTCCGCGACATCCTCGCCCATATAGAAGACCTCCTCGTCGGCGCGCATCTCGTCGGCGATGGCCTCGACCATCGCCCGGCTCATCGTCAATTCGCGGTCGATCGCCTGCGCGGAATCTTGCTGTGCCATCAGTCGTCACCTCCCGCTCGAGTATCGCCTGCAAGCTCGTGCGTCGTCTCAGTCGTCGTCACGCCGGATTCCGGGCCGACGAAAACGTCCCCGTAGGCGTCCTCGGGATCGGGTTGTGGCTGGTCTTTGGCCCACTCGATCGCGCTGTCGACGCGGTCGTGGGCGTTCTCGCGGAGTTCGTCGATTTCCTCGTCCTCGATCCCCGCGGCACGCAACTCCGAGGCGAGTCGTTCGATCGAATCGCGATTTTTCGCGGCCGCCGAATCCTCCTCCGGCCGGTAGCTCTCGGGGTCGCCCATGAAGTGACCCATCCGCCGGTGGACCTGGACCTCCAGCAGCGTCGGGCCGTTACCGTCTCGAGCCCGCCCGACCGCTTCCTTGGCGGCGTCGTAGACGGCAGTCGCGTCGTCGGAGTCGACCCGCTCGCCCGGCATATCGAAACCGCCCGCGCGTTGGGAGGCGTCCGCTACGTCTGTCACGCGGTCTTTGGGCATGCTGATCGCCCAGTCGTTGTCCTCGATGACGAAAACGACGGGGAGGTCCTGGACCGAGGCGAGGTTCAGCGACTCGAGGAAGGCTCCCTGACTGACGGCCCCTTCGCCGATGAACGCGACGGCGACGCTGTCTTCGTTTCGCTTCTTCGCGGCGAGTCCGGCCCCGACGGCCGGCGGACAGCCTTCAGCGATAATGCCGCTACACGCGAAGTTGACCTCCGGGTCGAACAGGTGCATGTGGCCGCCTTTCCCCTTGCTGAGCCCTGTTTCGCGGCCGAAAATCTCCGCCGTCATCCGGTTCAGATCGACCCCCTTGGCGATGGCGATGTGATGGGGCCGATGTGGGGCCGTGACCGTGTCGTCGTCCCGCAGGTGCTGACAGACCCCTGTTGCCGAAGCCTCGTGACCCGCCGCGAGGTGTAACTCGCCGGGGATCGGTCCGGCCGAGATGTCGAAGGCCGGCTGTTTTCCCTCGAGGTATTCCTCCTGAAGGCGCTCTTCGTAGTATCGAGCCGTGACCATGTCGGTGAACATGGTCTGTAGCTTGCTAGCTTGTACCATTGAAAATCCATCAGGATCGTCCACACGAACCAGTATATACCTATGCCCGAACACCGTTCAGCGAACGGTTTGTGGGGGTTCCGAAGGGTAACGCTGACAGCGAGGGCGGGCGAACGGGACGTATGACCACAGCGACAATCGAGATCGTCCTCTTCGACGGGTTCGACGAACTCGACGCGGTCGGCCCCTACGAGGTGTTCGATTACGGCCGGCAAGCAGGTGCGTCCCTCGAGACGAGCCTCGTCACGCTCGAGCAAACAGATCACGTTCGGGCGAGCCACGGCATGCGCGTCGAACCCGACGGAGTGCTCGGCGAACCCGACTTGCTCGTCGTCCCCGGCGGCGGATGGGCCAGCGACGACGGGGGCGTCCGACGGGTCGTCGACGAGACGCGACTTCCGAACGCTGTCGCGAATCTGCACGGGAACGGCACAACGATCGCCTCCGTCTGTACGGGGGCGATGATCCTCGCCAACGCGGGGGTTCTCGACGATCGACCCGCCACGACCCATCACACCGCACTCGAGGATCTCACCGAGTTCGCCGACGTAGTCGATTCGCGGGTCGTCGACGACGGCGACATCCTCACGGCCGGCGGCGTCACGTCGGGGATCGATCTGGCGCTGTGGCTCCTCGAGCGGGAGTTCGGAGAGGACGTCTCCGACTCGGCCGCCGAGGTACTGGAACACGAGCGACAAGGGACGGTGCATCGCGAGGCGGAATAGCCGCTAGAAGCGCAAATCTTCCGTACAGTCACGCGATTCTCGCAGTGTTCGAGTCGTACACAGCGTCACCACCTTCGACTCGAGGCCCTTCGAACCTCGTGGCACCCAAC
Source organism: Halostagnicola sp. A-GB9-2 (assembly GCF_030068615.1). GTDB lineage: Archaea > Halobacteriota > Halobacteria > Halobacteriales > Natrialbaceae > Halostagnicola. The sequence goes on from NZ_JASJOC010000004.1 coordinate 126,566, forward strand.
CACGGCGCGCGCCGGCGACGCGCCCGAACGCGGGTGAGGGTGCGTCACCGAAGTCGTGCGAGGTCTTCGATCACGGAGTGATCGAACGGCTTGGAAGTCGCGACGCGTCTTCCAGTGGACGAGTGAACGACCGCTGGGAGTGAACGAGTCGGTTGGGGGGGAGATGCGAACGCAGTGAGCACCGCGAGGATGCGGTGGGTGGGACTGAAAGGGGCCGGCCCGGTCGGGGAGGCTGGTGGCTGGTAGCACCGCAGGTGAGCGGAGCGAACCGAGGCGCGCACGTCACCAGCCGACTCGAGCGGGCTGGGGGCTTTCTGGGTGTGAACTACAGTTCGAGATGAAGCCATCCGCGACTATTTTCCATAAGAGACCCACGAGAGGTTGAAGTCGAGAGAGAAAACGGCTATCCGTTCGGCGGGCGAACCTCGAGACGACTCCAAATGGCTGCTGTACTCTTCGATATGGACGGCGTTATTATCGATTCGGAGGATTACTGGGTCGAACGACAGCGAGAACACATTCTTCCGACCACCGTTCCCGACGAGGATGTTCCCGTCGCCGAGGTCTCGGGAATGAACTACCGGGAAACCTACGAATATCTCGAGGAGAACTACGAAACCGCGATATCCCGCGAGCGGTTCGTCGACATCTTCGCCGAGACGGCCCGGGAGATCTACAACGAACACGTCTCCCTTCTGCCGGGTTTTCACGACCACCTCGACGAACTTCACGACCGCGGCGCGACCGTCGCACTGGTCACCTCTTCGCCCCACGACTGGATCGAAATCGTCTTCGAACGGTTCGACCTCGAGGGCCGGTTCGACAAAATTGTCAGCGGCGAGGATATCGAGGGACCGGGCAAACCGCATCCCTACATCTTCGAACAAGCAGCGGACGAAGTCGGACACGAACCCGAGCACTGCGTCGCCGTCGAGGACTCCGAAAACGGCGTTCGGTCGGCTTCTCAAGCCGGAACGACCACGATCGCCTACCGAATCGACGCCCACACAGGACTCGATCTCTCGCCCGCCGACGCGATCGTCGAGACGCCGGAGGGGCTTCGGGAGACGGTTCTCGAGCAGGTCGAGTGAGGTTTCGGTCTCTTCGACTACCGCCACGTTCGACGAGTCAGCGCCGAAATAGGTTGGAAAGCCAACCGAGCACCACTCCCACGAACAACCCGTCGAGGCTCCCCCAAACGATTCCGGCGCCGAGGCCGCCTTCGTCCGGCTCGAAGCCGGGGTAGATTTCGGCCAGAAGCGTGCGCCAGCGTTGCCCGTAGCCGACCTGAGACGTGAGCCCGAGGGCGGCGACGGTGATCGACCAGAGCGTTGCAACCGCGAATCCGAGCGCGACCGGATCTAGTCGTTTCGATGAGAGCGCCGTCATCGGCGGCGGCTACCTCGATGCGATCCTTATCGGTTTCACTTGCCTGTGCGCAACAGTGGTCACCTCAAAGACGACCCACCATTACGCTACTCGAGCACCGACCGAAACCGAACCGATTCCGAGCGAGTATCCAGAATCGCCACCGTCCGATCGTCGTCGGGCGTCGGCGGGAAGTGAGCGCCGGGGTTTATCACCGTCGTTCGACCCTCTTCCGAGTGTTCTCGAGCGTGGTGGTGGCCGTAGCAAACGTAATCGTAGGTCTCGCCCTCGGCGACGGCACGAACTTCCTCGAGCGACTCTCCGTGAAGCACCGCCATCGAGAGCCCGTCGAACTCGAGGGAGGCAAAGCGGCCGTGGAGTTCGCTCTCGCCGCCCAGAGAGTCGAAGGCCGATTGCAGGTTGGCGGCGTCGCCGTCGTTATTCCCGAGAACGCCGTGCAGTTCGAACTCCGAGAAATACGGGGGAACGAGCGGGGCGACGAAATCGCCGCAGTGGACCACGATGTCGACGCCTTCCTCCTCGAATAGGTCGGTCGCTCGTTCGATTGCCGGAACGTTGTCGTGGGTATCCGCGATGATCCCGACGTGCATACCTGATCACGGGAGAGCGAGGGACAAATCGGTTCGGGACGGCTCGGAAGAAGAGTCGAGCGAGCGCAGAAACTCAGCCGAGGTGCGGAATGCCGGCCGCCTCGAGCGCTCGCGTTCGCTCCGTCTCCGAGAGCCGATACGGCTCGAGTTCGGTAGAAACCGTGCCCAGTTCCGAGCGTCGGCGCTGGTGGGCGGCCAGAAAGTCGGTAATTCGCTCGATCGCGATCTCTTTCAACTCGCCGCTCAGCAGGTCGCCCGCGCGATAATCGGCGGCGATGCGCTCGAGTTCCTCGTCGTCTTCTTCGAAGAAGAATCGGAGGTACTGGAACGGCACGTCGACGGTCGGATCGCCCCCGTGCTCGCGGTGTTCCTCGAGCGTCGGCTGCCCGCCGGTGTAGGCGTGTTCACGGATCGTCTCGGCGACGGTTTCGGCGTCGGCCGTGAGCTCGATCGACGGCGCGTCGCCGGAAGAGCTCATCTTCCCCGGCCCCTCGAGGCTCGGGAGAAAGCGCCCGAGCAACGCGCCCGGTTTGTCGACGGGTAACGCTTCCTTCGCCGCCACGTCGCGACAGACCCGAACGTGTGGATCCTGATCGATCGCGATCGGAACGAGCGTCGGCTGGCGTCCCGCGACGAGCTGGGGTAACAGGAGGTGCGTCGCCTGCACGGCGGGGTAAAACTGCAGGCCGACGGTCTCTTGTTCACCGTAGACGGCTTCGACGGTCGCCGGCGTAAGGTGTTTGGCGAGTCGAACCGCGATCGGGTAGATCACGTCGGCTTCGGCGGTGTCCACGATGATTCTTGTCCGATCGGGATCGAAGCCGACGGCGAGGACATCTCGAAGGTTCGCACGCGTGTGCTCGCCGATTTGCTCGAACGACTGCTCCTTCGCGAGGAACTTCTCGTCGTCCGAAAGCGGGATATAGACCGTCGCACCCGTTTCCTGCTGGAATCGCTTCGCGAGATAGAGGGGAAGAACGTGACCGAGGTGCATCGGTCCCGACGGCCCTCTTCCGGTAACGATCGAGTGCGGTCCACCCGATTCGACGGCCTCGAGATATCGATCGACGTCTCGGCCGGCGTAGAACGTCCGGCGTCGCAACATTGGGTGATCCGGGAATCGGGCGACCTGATCTTCGGTCAACGGATCGGCTCCGAAGCGCTCGAGGAGCTTCTCGTAGTCGATCTCACCCTCGACGGCGTAGGGGGTGACGGTGAACTCGTCGTGCTCGGTCGATTCTGCGTCAGTGCGTTCGTCGGATTCAGTGAATTCCGCGTCGATTCGGTCGTCGCGTTCGGTCGATTGTGAGCGAGTTCGTGCGCCGTTTGATCGTGAATCGGTACGTTCGTCGGTCGTGTCGGTCGTATTCGTCATTCGTTTATTGGAGTAGCTGCGGCGTAGGTTCGGCTGTCGCTCGAGGCAAAGTGAAAACAGAACGAACGGAGGGAGCGAGTGTCGCCCCGAGGACGGGTTAGGCCGCGTCGGCCGAGACGACAGAACTGTCCGCTCTCGAGGGCACGTCCCAGCGCCAAGCGAGAGCGACTCTCATTGGCTAATCTTTCGGCAGCACCAGAAAAAGACTTTCGGGGAATGTTCTTGGTTACGGATCCAGAATATATCGTCGAGCACGATGTTCTGTTTCCGGCCACTCTTCGATCAGCCATCCGCCGTATCGTGTCAATTATTTCAGACTCTGTCGCTCGATAGGAAGGTGCATAACGCGGAACGTGGAGACCCCAAACGATGAAGCGACGAAGCGCCCTCGCCGCAGGCTGTGTCACCGTCGGTTCGATCGCCACCGGCGCCCTCACCCGGCCGAGTTCGGGTGGTGGCCCGGTCGCGACAGCACGACGAGCCGACGACTCGAGTGACACCGATCGGCGGTCGGAGCCGATCCTCGAGGAAACGGTCCACGAGACCACGTTGTACGAGATCGACGCGCCCGAAAGCGGACCCACGGCGATGGTTTTCGGCGGGATTCACGGCGACGAGCAAAACGGGATCGAGGTCGCTCAAGAGATGACCGACTGGCAACCGGACGCGGGCACGCTCGTCGTCATCCCCGAAACGGACCGCATTGCGGTCGAGAACGGAGAGCGGGAGGGGATCGACGGCGATCTGAATCGGCACTTTCCGCCGGGAGGCGAACCCCAAAGCGAACTCGCGCGCGGCGTCTGGAACGCCCTCGAGACCTACGATCCGGATGTCGTCCTCGATCTCCACCGGTCGCTCGGCATCTACGGCGTCCACCACCAGTACGTCGGGCAGATCGTCTTTCACTCGCCGGACGCTCGTGGCTCCGCCCTCGCAGACGCGCTCAACGATGAGGTGATTCCCTGGTACATGCCGCTCCACCGATTCCGGTCCAGTACGAGCGACATCAACGGACCGCTTCTCTTCCAGGCCGCCAACCGCGAGCTCGGCGCGACGAGTTACCTGCTCGAGTCGACCTCGTTCGTGCTCGACGAGGACGCGATGAACCGCCACACTCGGTTCGGGGCCGCAAAAGTCCTCGAGTTACACGGCCTGCTCGAGACGGAGGGTGACGAATGACCATTCCGCGTCCGCCGATCCGCCGTGTCCTCGCCAGTCCTGTGACGCTGGCAACGTACGCGTTTCTCGTAGTGCCGTTCGCGCTGGGATGGCTTCGCTCGTCATGGATGTCGCCGCTCGCGCTTCCGGGATATCTAATCTTCGTGATCGGAACGGTGATCGGCAACGCCATCGCTCCGCGCTACGAGTTCTGGGTCTACTGGGCACCGTTCCTCGCGGGGAGTTTCGGACTCGCGACCGTCGTCGGCTACGGCTACGAAGCCTGGCAGGACGAACGGTCGAACGAAGGGTAGGCAAAGTACCGGGTGAGAACGGTGCGTTCGACTATCTGTGTGGGTTCCTGCGAAAGCGAAATTAGTTCCGCGAGGGATCGGGGTCGGGGTCGGTAACGAACTCGAGGACCTCGTCCTCGGTGACTTCGAACCCTTCTCGAGAGAAGTAGTTCGCGATGTTTCGGCAGTCGCGTTCCAGGAAGGTCTCGCTGTTCGGATGGTGGACGGTGACCGCCTGTCCGAGATCGATGAGTACGAGTTGACCCTCATCAAAGATAATGTTGTACTCGCTCAGGTCGCCGTGGATCAACCCCGCCGAATAGAGCCGGCGCATGTACTCGCGAACCACTTCGTAAGCCGTCTGGGGGTTCTCGATCTCGACCTCTCCCAGTCGCTTGGCACGGCCGTCCTCGTCGCCGATGTACTCCATTACGAGGACGTTCCGTTCGGTCGCGATCGGGTCCGGGACTCTGACACCCGCCTTCTGGGCCCGCATTAGGTTCGCGTACTCCTTTTTGACCCACGCGAGCACGACGTCCTTTTTCTTCCCGCCCAGACCCTCAAAGCGCGGGTCACCCTCGAGGTAGTCCCGCATCTGGCGGAAGTTCGAGGAGTTGATGCGGTAGATCTTCACTGCAACTTCGCGGTCGTCTCCCAGCGCGTGGTAGACGTTTGCCTCCTTACCGGTCGAGAGCGGGCCGCCGAATGCCTCGACGTGGCCATCCTGGACGAGTTTGTATAGGGCCGCGAACGTCGCGTCATCGAACACCGATTGTTCGACCTTGAACTGATCGGCGTCTTTGATCCGCTCTTCGAACTGCTCGAACTCGCGGTCGCGTTTGCGCGCGATCCGATCCGCTTCGGTCTCCGAAACGTCGATCTCCTCCCACTCGTTACCCGGTGTCTCGACGGCCTCGCTGTCTACCAATCCGTACTCCGTTTCCATCTACTGTGTGATTGTCGCCCACGCGGGTAAAGTACTGGGTATCGTTCACCGGAGACTGACAGGTACCTTGTCAGACGGGCTACTGTAACGATTTCCCGGATCGACCACCGGACGGGTGCGGCCGCTCCGGAAATGACGGACAACAGTCCGTCTCACACGAGAACGCGACACCGTATCGGTTTTGCCACACCCGCAGAAAGAACGAGTATGAACGCGATCAAAGACGCCGTCCACGACTACATCGAGGTCGACGGCGTCGCCCGCGACCTCCTGGATACGACGGCGATGCAGCGACTCCGACACGTCAAACAGCTCTCGACGGTCAGGCTCGTCTACCCCTCCGCGAACCACACCCGGTTCGAGCACAGTCTCGGCGTCTACCACCTCGCGCGACAGGCCCTCGAGCACCTCGAGATCACCGGCGCTCGCGCGGAGGCCGTCCGCGCGGCGGCCCTGCTCCACGATGTCGGTCACGGCCCCTACGGCCACCAGACCGAGCGGATCATCGAGCGCCGACTCGGTCGCCACCACGACGACATCGACCACTTGCTGGCCGACGGTGAACTCGCAACCGTACTCGAGTCCCACGGCCTCGACACCGGAACGGTCGCCGACCTGATCGCCGGAGAGGGGAAACTCGGCCAACTCGTCTCGAGCGATCTCGACGTTGATCGGATGGACTACCTCGTGCGCGATGCCCATCACACGGGCGTTCCCTACGGCACCGTCGATCCCGGTCGCCTCGTTCGCGTCCTCCAGTTCGTCGACGGCGACCTGGCGCTGGCGGAGGGCAACGTCGCCACCGCCGAGAGCCTGCTCGTCGCCCGCGCGCTGATGAACGCGACCGTCTACCGCCACCACGTCTCCCGCATCGCCGGCTCGATGCTCGAGCGCGCGAGCGAACAGCTACTCGACGGCACCGACGTCGGCGTCGAGGAGTTCGCCCGGATGACCGACGCCCAACTGCTGGCGGCGCTCCGGGAGTTCGAGACGACCGCGCCAGTGGCGGCTCGGCTCGCCGAACGCAGACTGTACAAACGAGCCGTCTGGACGGAACTCGAGGAGGTGCCCGAATGGGTGCTCGGGGCCGACCACGAAGAGCGCAGGGAGCTCGAGGCCGATCTCGAAGATGCCCTCGGTCTCGAAGAAGGTGACGTCATCATCGACTGCCCCGGCCGGCCGAGCATGCCCGAAACGCACTCGCGAGTGGTCGTCAACGGCGACGTTCGACGCCTCCACGAGCAGTCGCCGCTGGTGCAGGGACTGCAGGCGGCCCAGCGCGCCCAGTGGCGACTCGGCGTCTATACGCCCGAACCGCACGCTGATACGGTTCAGGACGCGGCGACGGACCTGCTCGAGTTGACAGAATAACACAGCGACAAGAAGAATCGGACCTCAGGCGTTCAGCACTTGCCGCAGGACGTCCGGCGCGTCCTCGAGCGCGTCGTCGAGATCGTCTTCGTTTGGTCCCCCTCCCTGTGCGAAGTCGGGCGGACCGCCGCCGCCACCGCCGACTTTGCTTGCGAGCTCGCCGACGACTTCGCCGGCGTTGACCTCGGTGTCGTCGGGAACGGCGACAACGAACTGCGCCCCGCTTTGGCCCGATCCGAGGACCGCAACCGCCCCGTCCTCGACGAGCGCGTTCGCGGTCGCTCGGAGTTCGTCCATGTCCGCGTCGATGCGCTGGACGACCGCCGTCGTCTCGCCGATTTCGACTTCCTCGCCGCCGCCACCGCCGCCAGCGCGGGCCGCGGCTAACTGCTCCGTGAGGTCCTCGATCTGTTTTCCGCGATCCTTCCACTCCGTGAAGAACCGCGCTGCGGTCTCGGGTACGTTCTGTGGAGTCACGTCGAGCGTTTCGGCCGCTTCGTAGAGCGCGTCCTCTTTCCGTTGGGTCGAGTCGATCGCCGCCTCGCCAGCGGCGAAGACGAGTCGTTCGACGCCGTCCTGAACTCGCTCGGTGTTGAGAACTTTGATCGTCCCGATATCACCGGTTCTGGCGACGTGGGTTCCGCCGCAGGCCTGAATGTCTTCGCCGACCTGAATCAGGCGGATATTCGTTCCCGGCGGAATGCCGCCCTGATAGAGGTCGAAGCCGTGTTCGGCCTCGGCCTCGTTTCGGTGGGGCCACTCCTGAGTGACCGGAAGATTGTCCATCACCATCTCGTTCGCGAGGTGTTCGATCCGTTTGACCTCCTCGCGGCCGATTCGGTCGTAGTGACGAACGTCGATCCGGGAGGAGTCGACGCCCTTCTGGGCACCCGCCTGGCGGATGTGCTCGCCGAGTACCCGTCTGGCGGCGTGGACGACGATGTGGGTCGCCGTGTGCTGGCGCATGAGCTGTCGCCGACGGGGACCGTCTACCTGGCCGTTGACGAACTCGCCTTTGCCGGGCCGCTCGTCGGTCCGGTGGAAGATGACGCCGTCTTCGACCTGCACGTCTCGCACCTCGACGGTGGCGTCCTCGGTCGAAATCGTCCCCGTATCGGCCGGCTGTCCGCCGCCCTCGGGGTAAAACATCGTTTGGTCGAGCACGACGTCGTAGCCCTCCTCGCGCTCGAAGACGTCCAGTACGACGGCCTCGAACTGGGTCCGCTGTTGGTCGTCGTAGTAAAGTTTCTCCGTCTCCGGGAGATCCCCGGAGCGGGCATCCTCGTCGTCGCCACCCTCCTCGAGCGCCTCGGCGGTGTCGTGGCGGTCCGCGACGAGGCTGTAGAAGTCGTCCGGCACGTCGATCTCGGCTCCGGCTTCCTCGGCGATCTCCTCGACCATGTCGGGCTGGATGCCGTGGGAATCGTAGAGTTCGATGAGTTCCTCTGTCGGGATCGGCTCGCCTTTCTTCGCGTACTCCTCTGCAAGCGTTTCGACGCGACGGCCGCCGCGCTCTAAGGTTTCGCGGTACTTTTCGACTTCCGTGCGAACGATATCCCGGATCGTATCGCGGTTCTCGTACTCGAGGCGTTCTGCCTGCATGTCGACGAGTTCGTCCAGCGGCGCGTCGACGCCGACGGTGTCACAGAGCCGCTTCGTTCGGCGAAGTACCATCCGCGTGAGATAGCCCGTGCCGACGTTCGAGGGGACGATGCCGTCGCCGAGCATGTACGCGAGTGTTCGACAGTGGTCGGCGATGGCGTAGATCGACTCGAGGGGCTCTAGGAGCTCTCGAAGCTCCTCGGTCGGGATCTCGAGTGCCTCGGCGATGTCGTCTCTGGCCGCTTCGACATCGTCGACATCGTCGATGTCGAGTTGGCCCGAGAGCCGCGAGGCGCGGGAGATAATCTCCTCCTCGCGCTCGGAGTGTTCGAGCCCTGCATTCTCCTTCAGGAAGTCGATCATTTCGGGGTAGATCGACTGGTAGACGGTCGGGGTCCCCTGGCTCATCCAGGTCCAGCGCTCGAGCCCGTAGCCCGTGTCAACCACGTAGGTGTCCATGTAGGAGTAGCGGTTCCCGTCTTTGAGTTCGTACTCGCCGTCGGGGTCTTGCTCCATGCACATGAAGACCAGCGTCGCCAGTTCGAGGCCGCGGTAGATGACCTCGATTGCGGGCCCGGCGTTGCCGCCGCCGACCCAGGGATCCTCGATGTAGGTGACGTCCTCGATGTCCGCGCCCATCGACTCGAGCAGTTCGTCGCAGTACTGGACCGTCTGGTCCTTCCAGTAGACTTCGCCCTGATAGGCGTACTGACCCGGGTCGTCGATATCTTCGCGCGCGTTGAACGCGTGGTGGGCCATCATCTCGAAGGCCATCGTGTGACGACCGGTCTTCCCGACGTTGTCGATATCCTGCATCCGAATACAGGGCTGGGAAATCGTCAGCGGGTTCGCCGGCGGCGGCGTCTGGCCGCTGGTGACCAGCGGCTGGAAGTCGTAGATCGATGCCTGGGTCAACAACACGTCGTCGCGCCAGCGGTTCGCCGCGACCGGGTACGGCTCGATGCGTTCGTGATCGTTCTCCTCGAAAAAGGACAGAAACGCCTCGCGCATCTCCTCGAGGGTGTACTCCCGGTCGAAGCCGGGGTTCTCGATGAAGTCGTACTCGGCACACGGGGGCTCCCCGCAGGTCTCCCGGTCGTGATCGCGCGTCCAGAAGTGCGCGCCACACTCCGAGCACGCCTTCCGCTCGAAGCCTTCCTCCTCGAAGTACTCGAGGCGGTATTCTTCCTCCAGTTCGCTCATTCTACGTGTGTTTGGCTCTGGAAACCCTAAAACAGTTCCGCAACGTGTATCGGAGAAATAATCGCAAGACGACAACACCCATCAGAATATTGAGTGGAAATCATCATCAATTATCCGAGGATTGAAATAGATTTGTAAGAGGATACAGCCATATATACCGTTGGTTTTGATTTTGTCGAGGTTCGCATATCGAATAAGCTATCACTATACCAGAAATTACACCAACGACAATCGAACCAGTATATAAGTAGCGTAGTGGAGGAATCGAGGAAGTGTTATACAAAACGAAAGTAATACAAATTGTCGTCTCCGATCACTCTGCGATGTGGTTCGATCCAGCAGTTGTCGAAGCCGTCCGCGATGCGATCCCCACCTGGCTCGGCGTCCTCATGGTCGTCCTCTCGTATCTGGGAAGCGTCTACCTAATCGCTCCCGCGATGATCGCCGCTTACTGGCGAAAGCGCGACCTCGTCGCGCCGTGGCTCGGCGGCGTCATCGGCTACTACGGCCTGATGTCACTGACCAAGTCCTATCACACGGCGACCCGACCGACCGTCGGCCCGCCGGTGGGTGCCGAATCGTTCCCCGACTGGTTCGTCCCGTGGTACGAACACGCCGCACACATTTCCACGGCGAGTTTCCCGAGCGGACACGCAATGGCGGCGACGGTCATCGTCGGCATGCTCGTGGTCGACCTCCCCGTCAGCACGCTCGCGAAGCGAGCGGTCGTCGGAACCGCAGTCATGCTGTGGGTCGGGCTGACTCGAGTCGGCCTCGCGGTTCATTACCCGGGTGACGTCGCCGGCGGCATCGCCTACGGGCTCGCCTTCCTGGCAATATACTATCTGGTTCGACACTACTCGACCAATGAGACGAGAGCCGCCCTCGCAGTCGGCACGGCGTTCGGGATAGCCGCTGTCGTACTGGTCGGGAGCCGAAACTCGCATATCGTCTTCGGCGGCGGCGTCGGTGCGTTGCTCGCGTGGCAGTTCGCGCCGACCATCGCCGACCTGATTCGGGACACCGTCCTGAAGTACATCCTTCCGGTCGCAGGGGTTCTGGTCGTCCTCGGAACCTGGTTCGTGACCGACCTGGGAATCGGCAACGACGCCTTCATCGTGGCCTGGTCTGGGCTCTTTCTCGCGGCAGTCGTCCTCGTTCCGTGGGTCACCCCAAGCCGCAAGGAGTGGTCGGCAACGGCGTCGAAGCTCACCGGATAGCAACGACAAACACAGAAACAACCGTCGCAACCGCCTTCGGATCAGGATTCGCCCTCGAGCGCCAGCGCCGCCAGCATCGCCTCGAGTTGTAGTCGTTCGTTCGCGCCCTCCGTAATGCGGTAATCGACCTCACCGAGTCGCTCGAGCAGTCGAACGGTCGCTTTCTCCGAGAGGTCGAACTCCCAGGCGGAGCGGTGAAGCTGGTCGATAACGTCGCCACCGGCGAGCCCTCGGTCCATCAGGAGGGTCTCGAGGGTCGAGCGAGCGGCCGTGAAGTCGCCGTCGATGGCCTGTTTGACCATCTCCTCGACCTCCTCGGGGCGGGCGGTGGCCGTGATCGCGAAGACCCCCTCCTCGTCGACGGTTTCGCCCATCACTGCCGCGGCTTGCAGGCCGTTGATCGCTCTGCGCATGTCGCCGGCCGCGGCGTAGACCAGCGCGTCGACGCCGTCGTCGGTCACCTCGATGTCCTCGTTCTCGGCGATTTCGCGGATCTGGGCCTCGATCGCCGATTCGGAGAGTTCGGTGAACCGAAACACCGCACATCGAGACTGGATGGGATCGATGATCTGACTCGAGTAGTTACACGAGAGGATGAATCGCGTGTTGTGTGAAAACTGCTCCATCGTCCGGCGAAGCGCGGACTGGGCGTCGGAGGTGAGCGCGTCGGCCTCGTCGAGGAAGATGATCCGATAGTCGTAGCCGCCGAAACTCGAGCGGGCGAAGTTCTTGATCCGGTCTCGGACGACGTCGATCCCGCGCTGGTCGGAGGCGTTCAACTCGAGGAAATTATCTCGCCAGTCGCTTCCGTAGATTTCGCGCGCGACGGCCTGTGAAGCTGTCGTTTTTCCCGTACCAGCCGGACCCCCCAGCATAAGGTGCGGCAGGTCGTCTTGCTCGACGTACTGGGAGAGCCGCGGGATGATGTCCTCGTGGCCCTTGATCTCGTCAAGGCGCTCCGGGCGATACTTCTCGATCCAGACTTCGGTCCGGCCCGGCGTCGACTCCGCGGTCTCGGCGTCGGCCTCGCTCATACAGGCCGAAAGGGGAGGGTCGAAGATAAAACGACCGAAGCGAGAGCATCGACAGACCCCACGAATCACTCGTTCGAACGATTCGGAAATGTGTCACCACAGACATCATTTTATCGCCCATGACGCCGTACTAACGATATGTCAACAGCAACCACGACGACATCGGAGAGCGACGCTTCGAAACGATCAACGGGTGACGGTTCGGAGCGCCCCGCAGATGGCGCTTCGAAGAAACGGACGAGCGACACACTCACTCGAGTCGCCGTCTTCGTCCTGATCGCTGCCCTCATCCTCGGGACCGCACCCGGGCTCGCCGCCGCACAATCGATCGGCGGATCCGACGGCATCGGCGGCACCGTCACGGTCGAGGAGGGCGAAACCGTCGACAGCGTCGAGGCGTTCGCGGGTAACGTCATCGTCGACGGCACCGTCACGGGCGACGTGAGTTCGGTCGCCGGGAACGTCTACGTCAACGGCGAAGTCGGCGGCGACGTCTCGAGCGTCTCGGGTAACCTCGAGATCGACGGCACCGTCGCTGGCGACGTGAACGCGGCCGGCGGAAACGTCATCCTCGGGGAGGACGGAACGGTCGAAGGCGAGTTTCAGGTCGGAGCCGGAACCGTCGTTGTCGACGGAACGGTAAACGGCGACGCGGCGATCGCCGCCGACACGATCGAACTCGGCGAGACGGCCGCCATCGCAGGCGACCTCGAGTACAACGGTAGTTTAGAGGGTGACACCGGCATCGTCGCGGGTGAAATCAGTCAGGATTCGTCGCTCGGTGTCGGATTCGAACCGGCGCTCGAGCCGATCGTCTCGTGGCTGTTCGCGCTGTACACGCTCACGTTGAACCTGTTGTTGGGAGCGGCACTGCTCGCACTCTTCCCTCGGTTTTCGGACGACGTCGCCGAACGGGTTGCAACCGCTCCCGTCCGGGCCGGGCTGGTCGGGCTCTTGCTCCTCGTCGGAATCCCGATCGCTCTGGTTGCGATCGCGATCACGATAATCGGAATTCCGCTCTCGATCGTCGGCGGGTTCCTCTTCGCATTGTTCGTCTGGGTCGGGGTCGTCTACGGGCGGTTCGCCGTGGCCGCCTGGTTCCTGTCGCTTCTGGGCGTCGGCAATCGCTGGCTCGCGCTCGTCGTGGGCATGGTCGGCGGCGCGATACTCACGCAGGTCCCCATCGTCGGCGGGCTGGCTAACTTCCTGATATTTCTGCTCGGTCTCGGCGCGCTCTCGATGGCGTTGTACGGGCAGCGACGGCAGAGTGACGAGTCGCCGACGCCGACGAGTCGCGAGGGACCGGCCGCCGACTGATTCGGTCGATTGACCGACCGACCTCGTCGTGTTCCCTTAGTTGATCGATGGACCTGAAGATGGTAAAGTAGCTAGAGTTATCAACCGATAGTAAACAAGCCTACATTCGAATGACGAATATCGGCCAGTACGTTCCGAACGATCTCGAAGTGACCATACTCATCTGGGTGAGCACGTTGCTTTTGCTGGACTATTTCGTGGGGATTTCGGAAATTCTTCCCGACGGCTGGTTTCACCTCCTGTTAGGGGTTTATCTCTTCGTGTGTGCGGCCGTGTTGTTCATCAGGAACGATCGTTCATCCGGGTGAGCGTTCCGTCTCTCGCAGCCGTCCGAAGGTCTCGCGAACCGAACACCGGGTCCGAGTACGTTTCCAAACCGCGCAACGACGCCCTCAAGTTCGAACGGCGACAACGACGACCATGCGCGTCACCGTGGACGTCAAAGGCGAGGAAACCCACGAGTTCGCCCTCGAGGACGTCCCCACCGAATCGGCCGAAACCGCGGTCGAGCAACCAACCTACGCCGATCTCCTGTCCAAAATCGACCTGAGCCCCCACGAGGTGTCCGTCCTCGTCGACGGTCGTCCCGTCCCCGAAGATCAGCCGGTCGAGTCAGAGCACGTTACAGTGCTTCGACTGATCAAGGGCGGGTAAGCGGCGTCAGCGCGACACTTCAATTCGTATCCGGGCATGTCGACTCGAGATAGAGCGACTGACTCGTCAGTTCGTCGCCGCGACGACCTCGATCTCCAGAGCCGCACCCTTGGGCACATTCCCGACCTCGACGGCGCTTCTGGCCGGCGGGTCGGTTTCGAAGAACTCGGCGTAGGCCTCGTTCATCGCCTCGAAGTCGTCGATATCCTCGAGATAGATCGTCACTTTGAGCACGTCGGTTCGCTCGAGGCCGTCGGGTTCGAGGATCAATTCGACGTTCTCGAGACAGGCCGAGTAATACGGTATTACCGAACCACCCGTGTTGGCGAAGAAGTGTGTACTTGATCCAGTGTCTCACGCTTCGTTCGCGAACGAAACGGACGTACAGGTCTCGTATGAGAGGTAACTCTCTGCGTTATAGCTGGAAGTCCGATCGGCGAAGAGCGGTTTCGATCGACGTTCGACCGCGGATCGGCGATCGGTTCCGCTTGAGGGCGGCCAGACCATATGAGTGGCGTCGCCCCACGCTTCCGGTCGTGTCTTCGATCAAGTAACATACGGGAACTGAGACGTCTGGTCAACCGTCGCCGATTCGAATTGTCCGCTTCGCGCTACGTTCTGTCTCCGTGTTCATCGTTTCCGTTCAATCGTCTGTTATCGTGGCCTCCTCTTACGGTCTTGACAGTGTTCGTGTTCGTTGACACGTAGGCGGAAAGTTCCAGTCAGTGTTGATTTGTAACGAGTCCTCTTGGTGTGTGATTCGCCGTAGCGGACAATTCATCGGTCGTGTCGATCGTTCCAGCAAGTGAGTTTTTTACACACTCGAAAATATCCACACAATTACAAAGAACTAGAAGCCCGAACGAGAAAGGGCATGGTTCAAATCCAACCCGCACAACAGGTACAGGTCCCAGAATGGTTACAGGACCCGGTAGCCGAACTCATCACCTTCCTTCCGCGACTGGTCGGTGCAGTAGTCATCCTGCTCATCGGCTGGGTCATCGGTCGCCTCGCGGCCGGGGTCGTCCGACGGCTCGCAGATGGCGTCGAACTCGATCGAATGGTGCTCGAGACGCCGCTCGGGCGGATACTCGGCGGAACAGAACGGGCGGTTTCCAGTGCATTCGGGAAGCTGGCGAAGTGGTTCGTCTACGCGCTCGCGATCCTCGCGGCTGCGAACGCCCTCGCGATCCCCACACTCTCGGAGTGGATCTCAACGGCCGTCTCCTATTTGCCGGCGTTCATCGCGGGCCTGCTCGTCATCGTCCTCGGATTCGTCGTCGCGGACTTCATCGGCGACGTCATCGAACGAACGCAGGCTGCGGCCCAGACTGCCTACGCGAGCTGGTTCGCGAACGGCGCTCGGATGTTCCTCTACTTTACGGCGATCGTCATCGGTCTCGATACGATGGGGATTGACGTGGGCATCCTGTACGTCTTCGCTCGAGCGCTCGCGTGGGGACTCGCGGCCGCAGTCGCCATCGGCGTCGGCGTCGCCTTCGGCTGGGGCGGCAAGGACTACGTCTCCGAAAACATCGACCGGTGGATGGGACGGACGAGTACGGTCACGCCAACCGAGAACACGCAAACCGGAGAGGGTCCACGCGGCGGCGACCGCGACCCCGGCTCCGAACCCAGCGCCGGACCGGGTGCTGAAGACGACTGAAACCCCCTCACTCGAGCGGTGTCGAAACCCGTTCCGTTGGCCGGTTCGATCGAGCCGTCGCGTCGCGCGGAAAGAGTGGTCTGACGGGCACGACGACATAGGACGTGACGAGACGACCATCGATCGGTCGACACTTCTCGACCTGCGCGAGTCGATGCGTCGCGGCGTAGACATCCTCGATTCGCTTGAGGACCGATTCGAACGCGTCCACGTCGAATCGTTCGGCCGGGACGCGGTCAGTGGCGACTGCGATACCGTTGGATTTGGCGTATACGTCGAGTCGGCCTTCGAAACAGCGTTCTAATTCTTCGATCCGGTCGTGGACGTCGCCGATCGACGGCTGGTCCGTTCTCGGTGGGAAGGCGACGTACGCCTGATACTGCTCCGGGCGGTTCGAGACGTATCGCTTCCACAATTGTTTGACTATCGACATTATTCTACGTACTCGCGCGACGTTCGACGCACGCTCGTTCGACGGCGATTTCGTTCGAGTCCTGTCGCATTGATCTCACGTTCGTCTCGTCCGCGTCGGTAATACGTTCTTTGTTGTGCGCCGATGGGAGTCAGCGAATCGTTTCTTCACCAAAAACGATAGTTTCGACGTTCGCGAGACATTTGTGCGACCAGCCGGTAGTGCTGTTCAGTATGCGCAAGCCCTTCCTCAGACCAACCTCGCTCCTCCTCGCAGTTTCAGCCGGAATCGTCGCGCTCGGCGTCGCGATTAACGACGGATTTGCTCCCTCCGCCCGCACGGTTCCCGCACTCTTCCTGACCGGTATCGGTCTCTTCGGTGTCGCCAGTGCCGTCGACGACCGACCGATCGACGCCCTTCGACTCACGACGGGACGGTGGTGGGCACTCGCGTTCGTCGCATTCGTCCCATACGGTCTCGCAACGTCACCCTCGAGCGAGCAGGCCGAAGCGGTCGGGAACGCGTTCTCCGGACCCGTCGTGACCATAGCACTCGAGGCGCTCGCCGGGACCGCGGTTCTCTGTGCGGTCGCGGTTACGGTGCTCTACTGGTTCGCGCGGTACGGGATCTATCCGGGACGGCCATCTCCCGAAGAGCGCGTTTTAGACGACTAGCAGACCGAGAGTGGTTACTACTATTCCTAAACAACGGGTTCTCGCAACTATTTCATCCCGTCGTCGAACCGCTCGAGTCCGAACATCTCGATCCGGTGATCCGTTTCGCCGTCGACCGCGAGGTCGGCCAGAATCTCGCCGATCACGGACGCGAACTTGAACCCGTGTCCCGAGAATCCCTCCCCGACGACGAGCTGCGCATTCACGACGAACACGAAGCCCAGTTCTGGTACTTCTGGCCCAACTTTACGGTCAACATGTACGGCACCGCCGACGGCTACGGGACGTATCTCATTGATCCGATCGACAAGGGGTGATTCCAGCTCGTCGCGGACTACTACAGCGATTCGACGAAGTCGCTTGCCACATCATTGAACCGCTCTGGTTCCTCGACAGTCAGACAATGCCCGCTCTCCTCGAAGAGTTCGACTCTGGCGTCAGGGATAAGTTCCGCCGCGTGCTCGACCGCCGGGACGCTCCGCCACTTCTCGTCTGCTCCAGCACACACGAGTGTCGGGACGTCGATGGCAGGCAAGACATTGCGGTAATCACAGAGCAACTCAAGAAGCATCGCACTCTTGATCGATGGGGGCGTTCGAGACATTTCATCGAACATCATCGTTCGCAGCTCCCGGGAGGACGCGTCGTTGAGCAACAGATCAATCGTCCGTTCGATGACTTCTGCCGGCTCCGACTGAATACGCCGGTGTAACTCTGTGAGTCCATCGACGTTGTACGACCCGTACTCGTTGTCGTCGTGCTGCATCGGTGACGGCTCCATGTCCACATCAACGAGTGCTCGCACGCGTTCGGTACCGAACCGGTCGATATATTCCCACGAGACGATTGCGCCCAGCGACCAGCCGACGATAACGACATCATCGAGAGCGAGGTGATCGAGAATGGCGTGGACGTCTTGGGCATATTGTGCGAGGGTATGACCGACTTCTGTCTTCGCCGACCGACCGTGGCCTCGAAAATCGAACGCGATGGTGCGGTACTCGGTGGAAAGGCCGGTTAGCTGGGCCTCGAAATACCGGCACCCCGCCCACGCGCCATGGAGGAAGAGAATCGGTTCTCCTGTTCCGTGGTCCTCATAATAGATCTCTGCGCCGTTGCAGCGGACGAGTGGCATAACAGTGAGTACAGGCTGTACAAGTAGATAATCATATCACGTACGACCGCAATGAAATGCTGCATCCATCCTCTATATTCAGCAGGTCGTTTTTGACGCCCATCCGAGAGGTAGCTGGCTGCTCTGGTAACGCCTCCGTCTGTACTGACCGTTCGCCGGGTAGTCGGAGAGAGGACACGAACTGTTCTATGACGCCTGCTGAGGAGACCTAGGAGTTCTCCTCGTCTTCCTCGAGGAGCGTGTTCGACACGAGCTGGCCCGTTCCGCGACAAATGCGGCCGCCGACGGCCGTCGGTGAGATCTCGAGCAGGTCGGCGAGTTCGGCGAGCGACGTTTTGCGAGGTTCTTCGAAGTATCCTTCCTCGTATGCGGTTTCCAGTGCGACGCGTTGTTCGTCGGTGACGTTCGGAGACGTTCCGTCCGTCCACTCGTCTCGACGGAACATGCGGTACAGTTCGAAGGAAATATCCTCGCGTTCGCAGTACTCCCACACCGACGAGAGCGCCTCTCGATCCGGTAAGTGGAGCCGCACCGTCCATCCTCGGTCGTTGCTCTTGGCCCGCAACAACAACCCGCCGAGTTCGATCGTCGCCGGCGAGATGAGTTTCGTCCCCTCGGTGTGTTGCAACCGGTAGATACGCATCCGCTCGAGATCGTCCACGAGAGACCACGTGTCGACCGTATGGTCTCGCTCGAGCGCTTCGTCGAACGTTTCGTCAGCGCCATCGACGAGGAAGAAGAACATTCCCGTCTCGGGGTCCGTCGACGTGTGCGAAAGGACTTCGATGGACGTCTCCGGACACTCACGAACCGTCGGTGCCAGCGCGAGATCGGGATGGGCGATGTCGATGATCGCAATGAGGCTCACGATCGTTCGCCTCGCACTGACCGCTGTCTCGAGTGGCGTCTCGAGAGGTGTCGACGACGAGAGGCGCTCCGCGACCGACCGAAATTGACGAAGATTTCGAGTCGTGTATTCACATGGCCCATGTGTTACTGTATATCGGCTATTTCCCCTTAATCGTTTAGTACATTTGCAGACGAAACCGGGGCAGATAGGCGATCCGGGCACCGCTGAAAGGCCGATAGTTTTCTCCGTTCGACCGAACTATTCGCTAATGACCGAAGCAGACATCACCGGCCGCTCCGCGGGCACGACCGATCCGATCGCTGCTCGCTCGAGCGAGCCGAACCAGCTATCGCTGTCGGAAGGATCGCCGTTCGGACTCGACGCCGTCGTACGATAATGTTCACTCGTCTCGCCACCCCGGAGGATGCACTCGATGTCCGGCGAATCCTCGACGCATCGATGCTCGAGCCCGGTAACGTCGAAGCCCGTATCGAGGCCGACGATGTCTTCGTCGCCGGCGATCGGTGGGAAGCGAGTGGGGATTCGAACCCCTCGAGCGCGCAAACCGAACGAGTGCTCGGGACGATCGTCCTCGAGCCTGTCGGAGAGGCCGAGGACCGCAAGGACGGGGCGCACATCAGCGCGATCGGCGTCCGTCGACGACATCGCGGGAAGGGGATCGGACGAAGCCTGGTCGAACGAGCCATAAAGCGCGAACGACGACTAACCGCGCGCTTCGATGCCGACGTGTACCCGTTTTACGAATCGCTCGAGTTCTCGATCGAGCCGATAGACGACGAGCGCTATCGCGGATCGCTGGAACGCCCTCGTTGAAGGCGCGGGGCGGTTTTATGAGTAATAACGTGGTACGTCGGTGCGCATGAACCTACAACGGATACTCAGTGGCGACCCGTCGCGGAACTCGTTGCTGTATCTCGGGATCGGCGTGATTTCGCTGTTAAAGGCACTCGCGGTCAGAGACGACTCGACGCGGTTTCGTCGGGAACTGCTCGACGCCGGGATGTTCATCGGGATCGGCCTCCTCCTGCGGCGGTACGGGAAGATGAAAGCGAAAAAGCGCTCGGAGATGGAGGGACAACTTCCCAACTGGATCGTCGACACGTCCGGATCCTCGAGTGGTTCGGGCGGCCTTCGGACGAAGGCCAAACGGCGACTCGGGAGCGAGACGAGCGCGGAACCGGAACCGACGCTCGGCGATCGCGCGCGGAGCGTTCTGCAGAGCTAATAGCCTCACACCGGAGCTACTATTCCTTACTGCTGACCGCGGTAAAGCCAAAAATCCTCGCTCCGTAGCGGTGAGATCGTGAGCCGAATCAGTTCGAGACCGGCTCGAGTTCGGCCGTGAAATGCCGTAATTCGGGTATCTCGGGGTCGGTTGCAAGTCGGAGCCCGTTCACGTTTTCTCGATTCTCGTAGACATCGACGGCCGTCTCGAGGACGTGTTCGAAGTGTTCTCGATGGTACGTTCGGCGCGGAATCGCGAGTCTGACCAGTTCCGGGCGATCGGAATCGGGAAACGCGAAACTCCCGAGTTCGACGCCCCGAACACCGCCTTCGCGATAGAGTTCACAGACCAGCACCTGCCCCGGAAACTCGCTCGAGTCGAGGTGGGGATAGAACGATCCCGCGTCGAGATACACCGCGTGGCCGCCCGCCGGCTCGTAGATCGGAATCCCGGCCTCCTCGAGCATCGAGGCGAGCGACCGGACCTGTCGGATTCGATCCTCGATATAAGCGTCTTCGACGGCTTCGCGGAGCCCGACGGCCATCGCCTCGAGATCCCGCCCGGCCATCCCGCCGTAGGTCGGAAACCCCTCATAGAGGATCGCTCGGCTCTTACAGCGCTCGAAGAGGCTCTCGTCTCGAGTCGCGACGAACCCGCCCGTGTTCACGAGGCCGTCTTTCTTCCCGCTCATCACGACGGCGTCGGCATACTCGAGTTGTTCGCGGGCGATCTCGGCGACCGTCGCATCCGCGTACTCGTTTTCCCGTTCATGAACGAAGTAGGCGTTCTCGGCGAACCGACAGGCGTCGACGACGAACGTCGCGTCGATTTCGTCCGCGAACGCTCGAACCCGACGCGTGTTCTCGATACTGACCGGCTGGCCGGCGGTCGAGTTGTTCGTGATCGTCGAGATGACGACAGGGACGTTCTCCGCGCCGACCTTCGAAACGACTTCGCGGGCGCGTTCGACGGAGAAGTTACCCTTGAACGGCTCCTCTCTCGAGAGGTCGTGAGCCGCCTCTGTCGGGCAATCAGCGGCTTCCGCACCCTGATTCGCGACGTGGGCTCGAGTCGTATCGAAATGGGTGTTGTTCGGAACGACATCGCCTTCCGAGAGCAAGGTTCCGTAGAGGACGTTCTCCGCGCCTCGTCCCTGATGGGCCGGAATCACGTACGGGAATCCCATCACGTCCTCGACGGCCGACTCGAGGCGTTCGAAGCTCGGCGAGCCAGCGTAGGATTCGTCGCCGCGGTGGAGCGCGGCCCACTGGTCGTCGCTCATCGCTCCCGTTCCGCTGTCTGTCAGAAGATCGATATAAACGTCGTCGGCTGCGAGATTGAAGACGTTGTAGCCAGCTTCCTCGAGCGCGCGTTCGCGTTCCTCGACCGAGGGCAACCGGATCCGTTCGACCGCTTTGGACTTATAGGAAACCATGAAGCGGATGAAGACCCCGAGGTTGTTTAGCCTATCTGATATAACATGCCCATCGAGGTGCCGAGTCGGCACCCAACCGACGGCTTCGAACAGTGATGAACGGAAACGACGGGACGGAAACGTTCGTCCCACACCGTTTGATTCGCGGCGTGGAGACCAACACGTACTATTATGAACGATAGGGCAGAACGCAGAGACATGGCAGGGTACGACCAGACGTTGAAGCCGTTCTTGTGGCGTGCGGAACGACTGTATCCCGACCGAGAGGTCGTCTCGCGAACGCACGAGGGAATCGAACGCCATACCTACAGCGAGTACGCCGACCGAACCCGCCAGTTGGCTAATGCACTCGAGGAGGTCGGAATCGACAGCGACAACGGCGAGCGCGTCGGCACCTTCTGCTGGAACCACAGCAGACACGCCGAAATCTACTTCGGCGCACCCAATATCGGGGGACAACTCCACACTATCAATCCCCTGTTACCGCCCGACCACATCCAACACATCGTCGAAAACGCCGAAGACGAAGTCCTATTCGTCGATCCGTCGTTGCTCGAGCCGCTCGAGGAGGCTTACGACGAAACGGCCTTCTCGAGCGTCGAACAGTACGTGGTCATTGGTTCAGAGGTTCCCGAGACGAGTCTCGAGCCGGTTACCGACTACGAGTCGTTCATCGGGAGCCACTCGCCCGAGTACGACTGGCCCGAACTCGACGAAGAAACGCCAGCGGGGATGTGCTATACCTCCGGAACGACGGGCAAACCCAAGGGCGTGGAGTACACCCAGCGGATGCTCTGGTCGCACACGATGGCGACGCTCACCCCGCAGGGGTTGGGCGTTCGCGACGAAGACGTGGTGATGCCCGTGGTCCCGATGTTCCACGTCAACGCCTGGGGACTGCCGTTTACGGCCACCGCGGCCGGCGCGAAGCACGTCTATCCGGGACCCGCACCCGATCCCGCCGACCTCGTCTCGCTCATCGAAGACGAAGGCGTCACGCTCTCGGCCGGCGTTCCGACGGTGTGGCTCGGCATTCTCGAGTACCTCGAGGAAAACGACGCGGATCTCTCCTCGCTCGAGCGAATCGTCATCGGCGGCAGCGCGGCTCCGAAGAGCCTGATCGAACAGTACGACGACCTCGGCGTCGATGTCGTCCACGCCTGGGGGATGACCGAGATGTCCCCAATCGGAACCGTCGCCCACATCAAAGAGGGGCTCGGCGGACTCTCGGACGACGAGCAGTACGACAAACGCGGCAAACAGGGGCTCGTCGTTCCCGGTCTCGAGTTCAAGGTGGTCGATGACGACGGCGAGGAGATCCCGTGGAACGGAGACGATTTCGGCGAGCTCTACGTCCGCGGGCCGTGGGTGACGGATTCGTACTTCGAACGCCCCGACGCGAACGAAGCCGACTTCGAGGGCTCGTGGCTCAAGACCGGCGACATCGTCACCGTCGATGAAGAGGGCTACATTCAGATCGTCGACCGCGCCAAAGACGTGATCAAGAGCGGCGGCGAGTGGATCTCCTCGGTCGAACTCGAGAACGCCATCATGGCCCACGACGCGGTCAGCGAGGCGACCGTCATCGGCGTTCCACACGAACGCTGGCAGGAACGACCCGCCGCGTTCGTGGTTCCCACAGAGGGTGCCGACCTCGAGGCAGAAGAGTTCGAGACCGAACTCGAGGAATTCGTCGGCGCGGAGTACCCCGACTGGTGGACGCCCGACGCCGTCGTCTTCATCGACGAGGTGCCAAAGACTGCGACCGGAAAGTTCGACAAGAAGGTGCTACGGGAGGAGTACGCGACCGAAACGTTGCTTACTGAGGAGTGAGAGGCCAGACCTGCTGTTTTGCTGACTCGGCGAACGGTCGCGGCGTAATTTATACCGCCAACTCCTACCAGCACTCGATGAACGAATCTCGATCCCTTACCGATCGACTCGCCGACGATCTCACGGCGAATCTCACCGTCAGTATCGTCGCCGTTGGGATCGCTCTCATTGCACTTCTCCTCGCACCGCTCGGAGAGAGCGTTGGAAACCGTTTCCTCCTCCTCTGTACGCTCGGGATCTTCATTCCGTACGCATACGACGAATACTGGCCAGTAGAGTATTCGCCGGTGTACGCGGTCATCTGGACGATCGCGGCAGGGCTCGTAACAGCGGGTCTATTTATCGGTGCGTTCGGAGTGAGTTTGCAACTGCTCCCGGACGACGTCGCAGGAATCGTTGCGTTCTCCGTGACGGTCTGCGTTCAATACGGCGTCGCAATGATCTTTCCCCGGGTCCGCTAAGGAGAAGGGCCGGTATGGCACGTTATTCTCGAGGCGTTCGCTCGGATGGAGTCGAACTGCTCCGCAGGCGGTCGTCGAAACGCGCACGAAAACCGGGCAAACCCTCGAGACAGGAGACACAACATACATCGAGTACCCCTCGTGACAGTAGTGATAATTGAGTTTCAGAGCAGAACGAACGGAGTTCACACGAAGAATCGATACGCAGGCCTCGAAGCCGCCACACACCAACGATACGTGAGCGAGTCAAACCGAGACGACGGCGAGGAACGACCCCGATCCGACGAGCTGTTCGCTCAGCTCGACGACGAGTACGCTCGCCGAATCCTCGTCGAAACGACCGGAGGGACGCGGTCAGCAAAGGAACTCAGCGACGCGTGTAACGCCTCGTTGTCGACGATCTATCGCAGAGCGGAGCGGCTCATCGACTGTGGACTCCTCGCGGAACAAACGATCGTCGAGGAAGAGGGTAATCACTACAGCGTGTACGAGGCGCGACTCGACAGTCTCACGGTCGATCTCGACGAAGACGGGTTCTCCGTAACGATCGAAGAAAAACCGACGGACAGCCTCTCCGACCGGCTTACCGACATGTGGGAGGGACTCTGATGATCGCTAGTAACTGTGGGAGGACCCCAATGACCGCCAGTAACGCAACGTCGACGCTCTCGTTCGACTATCTCACGCTCCTCTCGGTGACCCTCATCGCGATCGGACTATCGCTGTTCATTGTGTTTCAGGCGTACCGCGGCTACCGCCACCACGAAAGCCGACGAATGCTGTTTCTCGCGCTAGGACTGTTCCTGCTGACGATTGTCCCGTTTTCGCTCGCGGTCGTCGTCGACTCGTTAGCGCAAGTGGCGACACTCGAGCCTCGAGTGACATCGTACTACCTGCCGCTTTTCAGTCGACTCAGCGAAGTGAGCGGGCTCGGATGTCTCCTCTATTCGCTACTGATCGATGCCGAGTAATCGCCGGTCTCAGGAGCTAGTTTTGGCAACTGAGCGATTAGAGAAGCATCGAGACGATCGCCAGTACCAGAAAAATAAGCACGAGCCACTTCGCGATCGTCATCGTGACGCCTGCGATTCCCGTTAAGCCGAGGACGCCGGCAACGATCGCGATGACGAAGAACACGAGTGCGAGTTCTAGCATGACTTAGACAGTGCGATCTACGTAAAAGTCAGTTGTGCCTGACTGTGCCTGCATGCCAGTGAACGGAAGGTGGGAAAATCGGTCTTTGGGACGTTTTAGCTGAATTTGGGGGCACTAGCACCCATCTTCGAAGAGCTAGTGAAAGCAACCGAGTAGGAGAAAATAGTTCACTATCCAAAGGTATATTAATCTGAAATTTTGTAGACTTTCATGATAGGATTGAAAATAGTCCTGTTTGGAATGACCCTCGTTCTGGCGGCAACTGTTTTTGGCACTTCCGCAGGTCTGCTGGTGCTGCTTGGTGTCGGTATCTCGTTCGCTGGGATCTTCGTCGGATCGACGAACACAGTAGGAGAATTAAAATGATAGTTGCTCGTCGATGCTCCGTTTGACTCCGTTACTCACCCTCTGGTTCAGCGTCACTAGATGTAGGTTTCTGACGCACAGCTGGAGTTTTACGCGAACGAGTTCTCGAGGAAAGACTGCCGTTTCAATGCGAAATCGAACGAGGTGCTCTCAGCTAGCACAACCTGTCATACGGAAGTTATTTTTATAGTAACTTATTTGTAGAACGTATGATCGGCTTGAAGCTCGTCCTGCTCGGCATCAATTTCACACTATTAGCGATTATGCTTGGGGATGGTGCGTGGGGTGCGGCGTACTTCGGTATCTTCCTCTCGATAGTCGGCGTTTTCGTCGGCTCCGTTGACACGTCGATCGCATCAGAATAGGACACTCGTATCAAGTACGAAGTCCATCTGCACCCGTCCACGCGATGTAACGTGCGAAATCTCGGTTGAGGATAGTAGCGAAGCGAGGCCTCGAGTGGCCGAACCAACCCCTCTAGAACAGGTCCTGAGTCAGTTCTAACGTCTCCTCGCGGTCGTCCCAGTCGACGATCAGCGCGACGCTGGTCGCGCTCGTGATGATGTCTTGAAGATTGATCCGGGCTTCCGAAAGGGGATTGACGATATCGCTGATGATTCCTGGCTGGTTCGGCAGTTCGCCGCCGGTAACGCGAACGACGGCCATCGGCGAATCGACGGTCACGCTCGAGAACTCCTCGCGGGCGATGACCTCGCGGTGGAGGATGTTCTCGGCTCGCTCGGCCTCTTCTTCGTCGATGTAGAACGTCACCGTGTCGACGCCGCTGGCGACCGCTTCGATGTTGACATCGCTCTCGCCGAGCGCCTCGGAGAGGTGCTGGAAGACGCCGGACTGGTTCCGAATCGCGCGACCGGCGACGGTCAGGCAAGCGATGGGGCGCTCTCGCAGGTCGACAAGGTTCTGGAACTCGCCTTCGATGCTCGTCCCGCCGCTCAAGAGGTCCCCGTGCTGGTAGTGAACGACGCGAACGTCGAGAGTGTTCTCCTTATAAGAAAGTGCAGAGGGTGCGACGACCTCCGCGCCGCGGAACGAAAGGTTTCGGAGTTCGTCGACGGAAATTTCGCCGACGTTTCTGGCACCTTCGACGACGCGCGGGTCGCCGGTCATGACGCCTTCGACATCGGTTACGATGACGACCTCGTCCGCGTCCATGTACTTGCCGAGCATGACGGCCGTCGTGTCGCTTCCGCCCCGACCGAGGGTGGTGATCGAACCGTCCGCTCCCTCCGCGAGGAATCCCGTGATAACCGGAACCTCATCCTCGAGCGACTCGGCAACCTCGAAAGCGCGCCGCTGTGTTTCTTCGACATCAACTTCGCCGTGTTCGTCGGTGATAATCGGCCAGCCCTCGCCGCCCGGCTCGAGGAATCTGGCGTCGATCCCGCGCGCCGAAAGCGCCGCCTTGAGCATTCGAACGGACGTTCGCTCGCCCATGCTGACGATCTGGGCTCTGTCTTCGTCACCGGTCTCGAATGTGATGTCGTCCAGTAAATCGTCGGTCGTCGAGCCCATCGCGCTGGCGACGACGGCGATTTCGTGGCCGTCTTCGACCGCAGCGGCGACCGAATCGGCGGCCCGGTTGATTCGGTCTCCCGAACCGAGACTCGTTCCCCCGAATTTGGCTACAACGCGCATAGAGACACCCCACAATCGATGTGAGTGGCCGTGGTTCTGCTCATGTGCGAGTCCATTACCAGAGCGGGCAAATAACTGTGTCCCATCGAGCGCATTTTTACCTCCGCTCGGAAACGGAGACAGAGATTCGCTCCCCTCGCAACCGTTTCGCCCGGATCATCTCTCGCCCGCCATGCAGTCTTCCGGTGGAACAAACACTTTTCCTTGACGAAGATTCCTGCGGGAAGACATATCATCTAAAATAGCTATCTTTTTAGGCTGAGTATAATTTATAATGAACTGTTTATTGATACAGAAAGTAACTCACACCGACTCGAGACAGTCAGCAAACGGGCGAAATTTATGTTACTGCGTATCATTACCACATACCAATGAACATACGCGACGCACTCGAGGCCGATGCCGACGCGCTTGCGTCCATCGCGGACTCACCGACTGACGTGATGCGAAACCTCGTACACGATCGGACGGTACGCGTCGCCGAAGACAGTACGCACGACCCGAACGCCGACATTACGACCGGCGAGACACAGTACAACGAATCGAATCCGGAGGATCTCCTCGGGTTCGTGAGTTTCGATGCGAAAGACGACACCGTCCATGTCACCCAGATCGGAGGGACGGACGACGCCTGCGTCGAACTGCTGGCCGAACCGGTTCGGTTCGCCGAGTGCGAATCGATGACCGTCGAGCTCCTCATCGCACCCGATGCCGACGGCGTGAAAGACGCCGCCGCCGAGCTCGGCTTTCAAAACTGTGGATCGGGTCCTCGTTTCGAGAACTCCCGCACTCAGAAGTTTCAACTCGAACCGTAGCCAAAGGGGGCCAAACCCGCTGATTGGACCAAACCCACAGACTGGACCAAACCCGCTGGTTGCGGATGTCAAAGCGCGTCTCAGCTGAACTTCTGGACGGTCACGTCGAGCGTATCGAGATCGACGATCGGCGCGTATCCGGCGTCGGGATCAATGTTGACGCTCTTTTGAAAATCCGTCTGTGACTGCCAGCAACCCGAATTGATCGCGAGGACGTTGTGATACTTGCCGAAGCCGAGTTTGTGAACGTGACCGGTGTGGAAAATATCCGGGACGTCTTCGATGATCAGATAATCCTCCTTTTCGGGGGCGAGTCTCGTATGGCCGCCGAACTGCGGCGCGACGTGGCGCTTTTTGAGGAGGTGATACATCGCTTTGTGCGGCTCGTCGTAGTTCGCCTTCTCCTCGGGAAGTTCGGCGATGACTTCGTCGAGGCTGACACCGTGGTACATCAGGACTGAAACGCCCTCGAGCGTGACCGTCGAGGGATTGCTCACGATCCTGGGATCGTGTGCCGACATGATATTCCGGAGGTTCTCGTCGAAACCGGGTTGCGGTTCCGCGAGCCGAACCGCGTCGTGGTTCCCCGGAATCATGACGATATCGAGGTCGCCCGGAACCTGTTTGAGGTACTCGTTGAACACTTCGTACTGCTCGTAGATATCGACGACATCGAGTTCCTCGTCCTGATCGGGATAGACGCCGACGCCCTCGACCATGTCTCCGGCGATTAGGAGGTACTCGACGTGTTGGGCCTCTTCCGTGTGAAGCCAGTCGGCAAATCGATTCCACGCATCGTGCATGAACTCCTGGCTCCCCACGTGAACGTCGCTGATGAGCGCCGCCTGAACGTGGCGATCCGCGGTAGATGGTTCGTACGTGCGCGGAACGTCCGGAAACGACATCGAATCGACGAACGCGATCCCCGAATCGTCCGCCAGCGTCCCCTCCATCGCCAACACCTCGTCACAGAGGAGTTCCTCGACGAGATCGGCGTACTCCCTGTCTTTCATCACCAGCCACGGAAACGTCCCGGTCGCGTCCTCGAGTTCGACCAACCAGTGGCCGCTCGCGGTCGAACGAATATCGTTGACGAGACCGACCATCGCCGCCTCGCTTCCGCCGGGCATACTCTGAATCGCGGAGGCGGGCCGGTGATTGAACCGACCCCGGAGTTTCGATCCCAGTCGCTCGAGGCGATCCCGAAAAACGGCGACGAAGTCCTTATACTCGCCCGTACCGGTACTCTCTCCGGTCATGTCGTTTGCGATCTCGAGCGATCGTTCGGAAACGTCGCCCGACCGTTCTATCCGGTCGGGAGACCCCTCCGTTTCAACTGGAGACCTCCCGCCACGAGGCGAGGAGTCGGGATTCGAATTTCCAGTTGAAGCTGAGGGGTGTTGCCGGTCGGGCTGATCCGTGTCGACGGTATCGGACGTAGCGAATTCCGATGCGGAATCGGACGACGCGGTTCCTGGTGATGAGTTATTCGAGGGGGGGTCCGACGTCGAACCGGCCGAAGAGGATTGCGAGTCCTCGAGGACCGATCGAACGTGATCCGAACGGACGACCAGCGTCCCCTCAGGTAACTCGTCGACGACGCGCTCGAGCGTTGGCTGTGGTCGTTCTGCGGCCGCAATGAGCGTCACAGCTTCGCGTTCTGCGTTGTACCCGCGGGTGGTCAACTCGCTGACGATCCGAGCGGGGCCCTCGAGTGGCACACAATTCGCATTCGCGAGCGGTGAGAAAAGGATGACGAATCGGTCGTTGAACGGAGTTGATGTGGAGGGGAAAGTTGATGCACGGTCCTCACAAAGTGAAATTCAATGGGCGATGGTGACGGCAGCGATGCGTACGACGACCGAGACCAAACCGGTTCGTCGTCCGACTCAGATGAGACCGATCGACAGCCGGGTGAAAATATTGAAGCGGGTACCGCCGAAGACGCTCGAACCGATCACGAGGACGATTCTGCATCCGACCGGAAAACGTCCGGACCGCAGTACGAATCCGAGCCTTCCGAACGCCGTTCAGCGCGCGATTCGACGCTGTCCTCGAGCGGTCGGGATGGATCGAATCCTCGAGACGAGTCTGAAAACCAGGTGACGATCGAGAATGATGGGATCGTCCGCTGGTTTCTCAAGACGGACGACGGAACCGTCCTGATCGTCAGGGACGTTCTGACGAGTGTCGCGATCGTCGCCATCATCGGACTCATTCTGTTCGGTATCAGTGGTATCTGGCCACCGCTAGTCGCCGTCGAGAGCGGAAGCATGGATCCGAACATGAAGGAAGGAGATCTTGTCTTCGTCGTCGACGACGATCGATTCGTGGGTGACAATCCGGTCGACGGAACCGGCGTCGTCACGCTCGAGAACGGGCAGGAAAGCGGACACGACAAGTTCGGAATGCACGGCGACGTCGTCGTGTTCCAACCGGGTGGAAGCGCGACCGAAACACCGGTGATACACAGGGCGCACTTCTGGGTCGACGAAGGCGACGACTGGGTCGCACAGGCGGATCCGGATATCATCG
The DNA here is from genome assembly GCF_030068615.1 of Halostagnicola sp. A-GB9-2. GTDB lineage: Archaea > Halobacteriota > Halobacteria > Halobacteriales > Natrialbaceae > Halostagnicola. The sequence goes on from NZ_JASJOC010000004.1 coordinate 156,957, forward strand.
GCGAAGACGTAACCTGCGATGACGTTCAAACATGTCCGGCAGAACACGAGGGGTTCATCACGAAAGGTGACAACAACGCCGGCTACGATCAGCAGGCAAATGCCGGAACGCGATCGGACAGCATCGTCCACCCCGAATGGGTCACCGGAAAAGCCTCCTTCCGGATTCCGTGGCTCGGCAACATCCGTCTGCTGTTCGACGACTACCTGCTGGGAATTGCGAGCGGGTCGTCACCGATTACACCTGAAGCGGTCGGTGCAGTTTCGATCGGCGCGAGCGGGGCAGGAGGTGCCGTTGCAATCGCCGGAAGACGGCAGTTCGAGCGTTACTAACTCGCCTTCCCTCGCCGTCCAGTCTCCGAGTCGGTTCGCGCGTCAGAACGAATTATCTCTCGAATCGGGCTTGATATTTCTCGGGTCGGTCTTGATATTTCTCGAGTCAGTCTTGAGTCGGGGACCGTACCTCCGTTCGAGTGCCGACAACTCGAGATAGTGGTCGGTAATCCACGGCGTGAAACCGCGGGGCGGGTGGCCCGTGGAACTCTTGTTGCTCACTATAAACAGCTCGAACAAAAAGACAACACACCGATTAGGCAGTTCGAACGGCTTAGTTCTCGAATCTGGCCTGTACAAACGGTTGAATGTCGTCAATGTCGCTTAGCCTTGAGTCCGAGAGCAAGACGGCCTCCGTCTCTTCGAGTGGAACCGAGAGACTGATCTCTTTCGTCCGGCCGTATCGCCCCTTTGAGACGACGACGGCGTTGACGATTCCGAGCATATCGAGCTCGCTGATGAGATCGGTGACGCGCCGCTGGGTGAGAACGTCGGCGTCGATCTCCTCACAGAGACGCTTGTAAATGTTGAACACTTCCCCCGTATTGATGCTTTGGACGCCGTTTTTTTCGAGGGAGATAATCGAGAAGAGGACGAGTTTGCTCTGGGTCGGGAGTGTTCGGACGACTTCGACGACACGATCGAGTTCGATCTTGTCCTGTGCTTGCCGGACGTGTTCCTCAACGATGGTTTCGGACTGGGAGCGCTCGGCGAGCTCGCCAGCAGTCCGAAGGAGATCGAGCGCGCGCCGTGCGTCCCCGTGTTCCTGCGCGGCGAAGGCCGCACAGAGCGGGATCACGTCACCCGACAGCGCACCGCCCTTGAACGCGACCTCCGATCGGTGCTGAAGGATGTCGCGTAACTGATTCGCGTCGTAGGGAGGAAACACGATCTCCTCTTCGCCAAGGCTCGACTTCACGCGCGGGTCCAGAAAGTCGGTGAACTTCAGGTCGTTCGAAATCCCGATGATCGAGACGCGCGAGTTCTCGAGTTCGGAATTCATTCGCGAAAGATTATAGAGCGTATCGTCGCCGCTTTTCTCGACGAGTTTGTCAATTTCGTCGAGCATGATGACGACGACCCGCTCGGAGTAATCGACCGCGTCGAAGAAGACGCTGTACACGCGATCTGTCGGCCACCCTGTCATCGGAACCTCCTCGAAGGACTCTTTGTCCTCCTCGAGCTCCGCTATTCGATCCTCGATTGCCTTGATTGAATCGAACGGGGTCGACTCGAGCGGGTGTGAAGAAGGTTCGACTGCGGACGACGTCGTATCGTCGCCGTCCGATGACCCCTTCGTTTCGACTGGAGAACCACCCGAAGTGAGATCGATATCTGAGTCAGCGGTGTCCGAGTTTGGAGCGCCAGGCGTCTCAGAATGTGAGTCTGTCGTCGAAGGATTGGAACCAGTCGCGTCTGAGTGCGAGCCAGAAGAATCCGAACGGGAGCCAGAAGAATCCGGACGGGTGTCTTGTGCGTGTGGGCTCGTCTCGTCCCCTGAAGAGCCAACGGAATCCGAATCGGAGCTTTCTACGGGGGTAATACTAGTCTGGTCGACAGCGGTGTCGGTCTCAGGATTCTTCGAAGAACGATTTCCTGACGAGTCACCGTTCGCCGATGACCCCGACTTGGTCGTCGGCTTTTCCTCGTCGTTCGACCGGCCCTCCGTAAGTTGTTTCCAGTTCGAGGCTGTCGCGGAATCTTGCTCGCGATCGAGACTCGAGGTTCGCTCGTTCGTCGCGTCGAACTCCTCGACCGAATCAACGAGTGATCGAAGTTCCTCGAGTCGGGTGTCGATTCGACGTTCGTTCTCTTCGATAAACTTGTTCGCGAGCTGTGCAAGTACTCGATACTGCGTGTCGGTTACTTCGCAGTTAATGTACTCAACATCGCACGGAACGCTGTATTTCGTCGATGTACTCTCGAGTTCCTTACTAACGAACTTGGCACTCGCAGTTTTCCCGGTACCGGTCTTCCCGTAGATGAGAATGTTCGAGGGCGTTTCACCACGAAGTGCGGCGACGAGAATCGTCGCCATTTTGTTGATCTGGTCGCTTCGATGGGGAAGCTCGTGGGGGGTGTACGACGGTCGAAGAACCTCCTTGTTTTCGAAGATCGGTTCACCGCTCAACAGGTCGTCGAACAGCCCTTGATTCGGCTCTTCGTCGCCGAGATCGGAGCCTTTCAGTTCCGTGGAGAACCCGTCTGGGCCTCCCAGTTCGACGTCCCGATCCGAATCCGTCATATCCAATTCATCGTCAGACATTCGTCGTTCGTACACCCCATCATTTCGAGTGGAAAGTAACCCGAGCGCGATCTATTGTGCCTCGTACAGCCCTGAAAGAACCCATTCAAGCGTACGAGTTCGCGATCGGATTCCAGTTGATGCAAACGAACCAAAGGAACACCTAGATATTAAATTCTTCCCTTCGGATCCCTATAACTGTCATTATATCTATAGTATATGCATGAATAATAGATATGGAGTGAGGATATGGAGCGGAATAAGTCGCCAGAATCGGGGATGGGTGGACCAAATCAACATCGGTGATCAGAGCGGAGTAGCTGAAAGTTCCGCACGAATGTAACGACTTGTGATTTGGGTGTAACTACAATTGGCCGTGGTCCGATCCCTGTAGCGAGTTCATCCGCCGTAGTAACTCCACAGAGAGAAATAATTACAGAGAGAAAGATCAGGAAGGACCAGAAGGCCGGAGAGTGTGAACGAAAGGAGTGTGTGGGATGATAGCAGGATTTGTCGTTGACCCCCCACCCCTTTGTTTCGAGTGGAGAGCGTTACGAGAGGGGTGGGGGAGGGGAGGATTCTAGAACGGGAAGTTTTATGTCTATGGTCAGGAAACAGTATCCGCAGAACTAGCAAAAGCATTGTTTTACTAGAGTTAGATTAAGTAATCCTAGTCATTACTAGAATTGCCCCTCTATAGCCGTTCACTTACTAGAGCCGTTCAAACCCCTTGTATACCCTCGAGACGTCTTCTACCACTCTTTTCTGACTTCTCTCGTCTCTTTTCCCGCAAAATCCCTCCAAACCGAAATTCATCGACCCCCCTCTTTTCGCCATCTCCACTCGAAACAAAGGGGTGGGGGAATGGCCCGTGTATACTAGTATGGTTCTAGTACGCACAATTGACCCTGACACTCGAGAGAAACAATTATGCTCGGTTCACTCTCTATCCTCCGTTTTCGTGGTTTCGCAATTGTGACTCTCCCAAAACTTCTGCTCGACGGCTATTGATCCTGATCTCAGTTACCTCTCTTTCGACTGGGTACTCTTGCTTACCGGGTCAACTGTACTTTCCGCCACTTCATCTGTACTCTCTACCCATTGTCTGTAGCTCCCATCCACGATCTTCAGTTGCTACTCATTATCTTCAGTTGCTACTCATTATCTGTACTCCACTTCCACAGTCAGTGTCGTCTCACCCATTCATACAACGCCTATCCATTCACCCTATTGACATTCTTTTTTGTTGAATAGTAAATACGTCTGACGTAGGCTTAAGTGAGTACAGTTCCGTAGTACGCGCAGATGCACCCATATGGTGCTGGAGGCCCCCTAGGATGGGACTGTTAAAAGGACTTAAAGATAGTATCTCTCGCGCTACGGATCGGCTGTTTTCCGAACAGGAGCCAAAGCGGATTGGAATCTACGGGCCGCCGAACGCCGGGAAAACGACGTTAGCGAATCGCATCGCTCGAGACTGGACAGGTGACGCAATCGGGACGGAAAGTCACATTCCACACGAAACGCGGCGCGCGCGAAGAAAAGAAGGCGTGGAAATCGAGCGCAACGGAAAGTCAGTCACCATCGATATCGTTGACACTCCCGGTGTCACGACCAAAGTGGACTACGAAGAGTTCACCGGCGAGATGGAAGAAGACGACGCGATCCGTCGCTCGCGAGAAGCGACGGAAGGTGTCGCCGAAGCCATGCACTGGCTTCGCGAAGATGTCGACGGGGTCATTTACGTGCTCGACAGTGCCGAAGACCCGATCACGCAGGTCAACACGATGTTAATCGGGATCATCGAATCGCGCGACCTTCCCGTCCTCATCTTCGCCAACAAGATCGATCTGGACGATGCGAGTGTCAAGCGTATCGAGGATGCGTTCCCACAGCACAAGACCGTCCCGTTGTCGGCGAAAGAAGGCGACAACATGGACGAAGTATACGAAAACATCGCGGAGTACTTCGGGTGACCTGAGATGCCGAAAGCAACGAACGCAGACGATGGAGATGGACCGGAGAGCCCCGACGGTGTGCAGATCGATCTCATCAGCGGCGAACGAATGGAGGGGATGGCGAGCATGGAGAAGATCCGAATGATTCTCGACGGCGTTCACGACGGCAACATCGTGATTCTCGAGGAAGGTCTCTCGCCCGACGAGGAGAGTCGCCTCATCGAGGTGACGATGGCCGAAATCAGCCCCGACGAGTTCAACGGTATCGAGATTGAAACCTATCCAAAGTCGAGTACGGGTAACTCGTCGATCCTCGGTCGTATTATGGGTAACAACGAGTCGACGAAGAAACTCACCGTTATCGGTCCGGCAAACCAGATCGAGACACTTCACAAGGACGAAACGCTCATCAGCGCGCTCGTCAGCCGTAACTAATGCCACATCAGTGTACGAACTGCGGCCGCACGTTTCCCGACGGCTCGAAAGAAATGCTCTCTGGCTGTCCAAACTGTGGCGGCAACAAGTTCCAGTTTGCCCCCTCGTCGACGGCTCGAGGAGACGCATCTGGTGTCAAGCCGGACGACTCGAGTACACCTCCTGATCCGCCGTCGAAAGAGTCGGCCGATAGCGTCGCCGCTCGAGCGGCCGAAACGGTTCGTGATTTCGTGTCCACTGATACGAATCCTGCTGACAGATCTGAAAGTGCCGGCGACGTCTCAGAACAGTCAGAGACCGGTCCGGAGACCCCTCAAAACGGTACTGAACCACAGTCTACGCCCAGTACCGAATCACAGCCAACCACCGCCGAGAACTCGTCCACCCAGGACACTGGAGGTTCGCCAACTCAGAACGCTGAAAATTCGCCAACTCAGGGCGCTGGAAGTTCGTCCGCTACGCGCGACGAAACAGATCACGGTGATGGCTTCGAAGAGCCGGTTCAGAACAGAGTTTCCGACTGGACGACTGCGAGCGATAGCGACAACGTTCCGTCCTCGAGCGGTGAGTTTCCGGAGTGGCCGGACTCCGCTCGACCGCCCGAGGACCGATCCACCGCGGATTCTGATCTCGAGGGTAACGATTCGACCGATTCAACTGTTACTACAGGCCGGAACGAGCGCCGATCCTCCGCACCGAACGACACCCCATCCGGAGAATCTCTCTCCTCGTCCACGTCCTCAAAATCTAATCGCAAAACTGCGGGTTCGGCCACCGATAGGACCGGTTCCAGACAAGCCGAATCCGAACCGGCAAATCCCGAACCAACCGATTCCGAACCGATCGATTCCGAACCAACCGATCCCAAACGTCCCGAATCCGAAGGGACCGATTCAGTTCGTGCCGAACCCGACCGAACTGGTACCGAACGAGCCGAAACCGAACTTACCGAGAGCGAGGATACCGCACAGGCAAGCGCCAGAAGCGATGTCGTTCAATCGGACGAACTCCCTGATTCGACATCGCCAATCGAGGATGCGACCGCACCGGATCACGGTCGCGTTGTGAGCGAACCGACGGGGGAACAACCCTCGCTCGAGGATCTCCGGGCGGAACTCAACGAGCAGTTCGAGAGTATCAAAATTCTCAAACCGGGCCAGTACGAGCTGAATTTGATGGAACTGTACAACCGCGAAGAGTACATCATCTCACTTCAGGAAGATGGCCGATACGTCATCGATGTCCCGGATTCGTGGCGAGACGGTAACGAAGAGTAGGAATGCCTTTGGTCGCGGTTCCAGTCGAAACGGTGGGGGTTCGTTCGACTGATTTTCCTCTCATTTCCGTTCGATAGGATCTATATCCACAGTCTCCTCCACTGGGGAACATTTCAACTCGAGAGTTCGCGTGTTCGTCTGAGTTCCGGTGGTCGAACGTTTTTCCGGTGGTCGAACGTTTCTGGCGAATTCACTGGAGAAAGATGGATTTAAGCAACGTGACCGAGACAACTCCTGTATGAGTACTGCAACCAAGATCGTTCTCACCACGGTCACCGTGTCGGCCCTGCTGTCGATCCTGCTGGTCTTTCAGACCGTCTTCGTCTGATGTTCGAGGATCGTTCCCTCTCAAGACCGGTCGAAGACGTTCGAGATGAATATGCACCAGACACCCTCGTTTTCGATTGCAACCAGGATTTCGAAACGCTTCCACCAGCGCAAGCTGAGGATCTCGGGCTCGTCGTCGATTCGCTCGAGCCGGCGACTTATCCCGCGTCGTGGCTTCCCGATGATGCCCCGACGCTATTGAGTCGGTATGCAGGCGGCGAGTTCACCATCGGAATGCCGGGAGACGGAAGCATCGCCTGGACTCGACAGACCGATCCGCCGGTCGTCCTCGTCAAGCCTCGAGTCGGGGGCTCTCCGGACGAATTCATTGATTTCTTGCTCGCAGAGGCGCTCGTCGAACTCTCTCTGGGGATTCCGGAGCACTTCCTGGGATTCTTTGAGGAGCGGTATCCCGAACTGGCAGCTGCGACGCCGCTCGACCCGAACTCGACATACCAGATCGCAGCGGCGCTGTTCGACGGCTGGACGGGACTGCAAACCCGCCAAGAGTTCGCCGACTGGCACGGCGACCACCCTGAACTCGCCGAGGCGTGGCAAGACGCTGGCTCGAGTCTCGAGGAACGAGTGGGCGAACTCCCACGGGCGGTTGCGCGCGGGGAAACGGACTTCGCCGATGCGACGGAACTCGCATGTGCCGCCATCAAACACGCAATCGAACTCCCAGCGCCGTTCGGTGCACTCGAAACGGAGGCCTACCGAGATCACGGTCCCGAGTACGGGATTCAGTGGGTTAAAAAGACGTTCGACGCACTCGAGGACGAACCGTAATAAAGCGCTTGAGGACGAACCGTAACAAAGCACTCAAGAACGAACCGCAGCTGACGCGATCAATCTGAGTATACGAACCGATACGTTACGCTCGAGTTAGAACTCCGTCGCGACGGTTCCATCCTCGTCAAGATCGATCACGCCGTCGAAGAGTTCGCGGAACTCGTCGACGATGTCGTCGTCGTGGACTTCCTCGGAGAGGTGAAAGAGCCCGATCGCATCGTATTCTTCGAGTATCCCGAGAATCTTTTTGACGGCCTCGAGGGCGGATTCGTCGTCGGCGTAGTAAGCGAGTTCCGTGACCGAATCGAAGCTGATCCGGAGTTTGCCGTCGTGTGCATCGAGAAAGCCGTCAATGTGCTCGAGGATTCCGTCGATGTTGTCCGGTGCGCTCACGTAATGGACGGTATCGCTCGAGCGGCGTGAGTAGCCGCGTTCGATGCTCAGCGTGTCGAGTATCTCGGCGGATTCCTCGTCGACGTCGTAGTACTCGAGTTTTTGTCTCACCTCTCGAGCGGTGGTTCGAGTTGAAACGACGAGGAAGTGGTCGGTATCCGTTTTGAAGAATTCCGTATCGATGCGGTCGGTTTCGCCTGTGCTTGGATGGAGAAGAAGTATTCCAGTTCCACCTGGTACCGTTTCCGGGGTGTCATCGATCTCGAGCGAGTACTCCATATTGAGGATATCAACTTTCGGGATCGACTTAAGCGTGCGGATGTCTCGAGATAGAGCCCCCTACGACGGTGGGTCATCTGCCATCTCTGCCGTTATGATGTACCTTTGATATGATCTCTCCTCAGATTCGCTTCATACTCTGGCTCAGATCGTTTGTGGGGCGACTCTCGATCTATCTGATTCAACCGTTATCCTGACCGTTTCAACTGATGTCTCCGCCTTCCTGCCGGAGCAAGATCACCATTGAGAGTCCTGAGATGAGGATCAAAAGGAGGGCCGGAACGGCCGCGTATCGGTAGGCGATCGCGTCCTGTGCATCCCAGACGATAGAGACCAGCGTATCCATTCCGACGGGTTGGAGCATCAACGTTACCGGTAACTCCTTCATTGTCGTCAGGAAGACGAGGATTCCACCGGCGATCACGCCGGGCATAATGAACGGCAATGTGACGCGCCGGAAGGTCTCGAGTGGGCCGGCGTTGAGCGTCCGAGCGGCCTCGATGGTCTTTTCGTCGACCTGGAGGACGGACGATCGAACGGTCCCGACCGCCTGTGGCAGGAAGCGGACGACGTACGCGAACACGAGCAACCAGACTCCTTGCCTGTAAAATGAGGGTAATGTTCTGGTTCCCAAGAACACCAGTGCGAGTCCGATAACGACGCCAGGAACGGCGAATCCGATGTAGGTTGCTCGCTCGAGAATCCGCGAGACGAGCGAGTTGGCCCGACCGGAGTAGTAGGCTACGGGGAGTGCGAACAAGCAGGCGACCAGTGCGGCCAACAGGGCGAGATAGATCGAATTGAACGCGTACCCCCACTCGAACTCGAGTGACGGGATCGGATCGCCCTGACTGCGGATGAGCCAGTTCGTGAAAATGGCGACGGGGACGACGAGGGTGACGATTCCGATCGTCGAAACGAAGCCCATCGCCGGCCACTTCCAGTGGCCGAGTCGCATCTTGCTACCCTGCCCCGGACCCCCGGCGGCGTCTTCGTCTTGCCCGATGCCAGCCTCGATGACCAGAACGATGGCAACGATCGCGACCAGTTGCAACGCGAGTAACGCGGCGTATTCGACGGCAAAATTACTGAACTCCCAGTAGATCGAACTCGTGAAGACGTTCGCTTGCATGAACGCCGGCGTCCCGAAGTCGGATATCGCGTAGAGACCGGCGAGCAATGCGCCGGCGGCGATTCCCGGTCGTATCTGGGGTAATGTAACGCGGCGGAACGCTTCGAACGGCCCAGCGTTGAGCGTCCGAGCGGCGTCGACGATCGAGCTATCCATCGACAATAACGCGGCTCGAGTCGTCAGGAAAACGTAGGGGTACGTATACAGCGTGATAATAAATACCGCTCCGGAAAGTCCGTCAACGGGCGGAAGCGTCATTCCGAACACTGAGTCGACTTCCCCGCCGGAGCCGAACATGCCGGTAAACGCGATCGCGCCGATATAGCTCGGGATAACGAGTGGCAGTGCGGCGACGATGGTCCAGAAGTGGGGGTACGGAAGGTCAGTCCGAGTCGTCAGAACGGCGAGCGGAACGCCGAGTAGAATCGAAAACAGGGTGACCAGGGCCATCAGTCCGACGCTGTTTGCCGTCACCCACGCCGTTTGCGAGGAGACGATGAGCCCATAGGCTCGTGACGGCTCGACCGTCGTCGCCTGCCAGACCAGCCAGAACATCGGTGAGACGACGAGGAATGCAACGATGGCACTCGCCGTTCCTAGCGCGACCATCGAACGGTCGGTCTCACCGAGACGCTCGAGAATCGGCTCGAGTCGACGTGAAAAATCGAAATAGTTCGTGAGTGATTTCATTATGGACGTCTGATCTGTTCGCTGAGGGGCCGCGACTCTCACTCGTTCGTTTGAGCTAGGTCTACCTAAATGCCCCGAAGCGTCCCGAGGTGGACAGCTAAACGGATTCAAAATTCAATAAATCGTGAGGATCAACAAACTGTGAGAACATAGAAAGAATGAGGTTTCGGTGGGAGAGGAGGAATGAGGTTTCGGTAGAAGAGAAATAATGAGGTCTCGGCGAAGGGGAAGAATGGGGTTCCGATGGAAGGGGAAGAATGGGGTTCCGGTGGAAAGTAAGGTTCCAGTAGGTGAGGTTCCAGTAGAGAGTGGTCTTAGACCGTCATTCCCTCTTCTTCGAGGAGGTCGCCTGCTTCTTGGAGGTCCATGTCGAACTCGCTGAGGTCGAACTCCGGCGGGTTGATCTCCTCGAGGTTTGGGAGGTCGCCGACGTACTCGACCCCTTCGACGACGGGGTACTCTCCGTTCGCTTCCATCATGAATTCCTGTCCTTCGGCGGCGATGAGGTGGCGGATGAACTCTGCCACGAGTTCGGGGTCGCCGACGTTGTTCGTCGCGGCGACGCCTGCGACGCTGAACAGACAGCCGGCGTCTTCTTCGGTAAACGTCGCTCTGATCGGTGCGTCGGGATCTTCGTTGAGAATACGTGCGGCGTAGTAGCTGTTTCCGAGGCCGACGATCGGATCGTCGTCACCGCCAGTGTTGACAGCCTCGGCTTGATCGGATCCGCCCGAGAAGAGCTGGATGTCCTGATCTTCGACCATTGCCCGAACCCACTCACGGGTTTCATCTTCGCCTTTGCGTTCGACCATCGCCTGAATAAAGCCTCGGAAGGTCCCCGAGTTAGGCCGTGTCGAGATGATCCCTTCGAACCGATCGTCGGTCGCGAACTCCATAATGTCGGTCGGGAAGTCGTCTTCGTCGCCGTCCCAGCGTTCGCTGTTGTACTGAATCGAGCGCACGCGACCGGTCACGCCGGTCCAGTACCCGTTCGGGTCGCGGTAGCTTTCGGGAACGGCCTCGACGATGTCCTCCGGAAGCTCTTGTACAGCGCCTTCTCGCTCGAGTTCGCCGAGCGCGCCGGGATCCTGCGAATACATCAGGTCCGCTCCCGCAGCGTCGCCTTCTTGAATGAGCTGATTCACGTGCACGTCGTTATCGTCGTAATCGACGTTGACAGTGAGATCGTCGTATTCGTCTTCGAGGGCCTCGAACACCGGATGGATCTGGTCGCGTGTTCGGCCGGAGTAGATGTCGATTTCCCCCTCGAGGTCGCCGAGGTCGTCCCATTCGATGGCAGTTGAGTCGACGGACTCCGATAGCGGTTCGGATTCCGCGATCGGGGTTGCGTCGTCATCGTCTCCGAGACATCCTGCGAGGCCTGCAACGCCGGCTGCTGAGATGCCTGTAATGGCGAGGAATCGTCGTCGTCCAGTCGGCGTTCGAGTCGATCGGTTGCTGTTGCGTTCTTGCATATTTAGATTTAGGCTGACCTAAAACACTAATACCTTCCGATTGTGTTTCGGAGAAATGAGGGAGAGGTGGGACAGCTATCGCTATAAGCCGGTCTCAACCCGATGCCCAGGGGTTTCGGCCAGCCTAAACCTCTCTGTCTCTACTAATTTAGGCTATCCTAAAAAGTGTATCGGTCATGCGAACGCGTTTTGTCTCCCGCGGCACAATAGCGCCCACATGAGCGTTCGCGAGGAGTTCGACGAGTGGGCGACGGACGGTCGTGATAAAGGGATGGAGGATCGCCACTGGCACACCGCAAAGCACGCGCTTGCGAGAATGCCGGTCGAAGCCGGCGACACCGTCCTCGACCTCGGTTGCGGAAGCGGGTACGCGGGTCGGGCGATCCGCGACACCAACGACGCGGGCCGCATCTACGGACTCGACGGCTCGCCGGAGATGGCCCGCAACGCCGCGGACTACACGGACGATTCACAGGTCGGCTACGTCGTCGGCGACTTCGGCTCGCTGCCGTTCGCGACCGACTCGATCGATCACGTCTGGTCGATGGAAGCATTTTATTACGCGGCGGACCCCCACGAGACCCTCGAGGAGATCGCCCGGGTCCTCACACCCGGCGGGACCTTCTACTGTGCGGTCAACTATTACGAGGAGAACGTTCACTCTCACGAGTGGCAGGAGTTCATCTCCGTCGAGATGACACGGTGGGACCGCGAGCAGTACCGAACTGCCTTTCGAGACGCGGGCCTTCACGTCGCCGAACAGGACAACATACCCGACCGCGAGACCACGATCCCGCACGAAGCCGAATTCCCGACGGATGACTGGGAGACGCGCGAGGAGATGGTCGAACGCTATCGGGAGTATGGAACCCTCCTCACTGTCGGCGTCTCGCCCTGATCGGCCCAGTGCCGTCGTTTTTCAGCTCGTGGGCGGCGAGAATGCCGACCAGTTCCGAACCCCCTAATTTCCACTCGAGACCGATTGAAAACCCCTCACATCCCCCGGTTACGGCTCGTTGCTTTCCTCTCACTTCGATCGCGCTCGAGTTGAAACCGTCCTCTTTTCGAGAGGACACCGTTCTCGAAACTTGAATCTCCCGTTTCGGATGCGCTATTGCTCGAACCGTTCGCCCGCTGGAACCGTTACTTCGAGCCAGTTCTCTTCCGGCGGTAGCGGGCAGTCAAAGGTCTCACTGTAGGCACAGAACGGCGTATACGCGAGATTCAGATCCAGGACGATGTCGTCGCCATCCACCACATCTCTCTCCGGCGAGAGTTCCATGTACCGACCGCCCGTGTAGGTCTGCTGTCCGGTTGTTTTGTCCCGAAACGGAATAAATAGGGGTTCCTCTTCGGGCCGCTCCATCTGATACGCCGCCAGTTCGTAGGTCCCATCGGCTAGCTCCGGATCCGCTCGCTCGAGGTCGAACGAGAGCGTCACGACTCGGAGGTATCTGACCTCTCGACCCGTGGTCGTATCCATCGTGACGGGTTCGGGATCGTCGTGGACGGTGACGGTCGCGTCCACGCGGTAGTCCGAGTCCGGCTCGAAGTACTCGAGGCCGGAAAACTCCTCGCGCTCTTCCGGGGGGATCGGCGACTGCGGATGGTCGGCGAAGAACTCGTCTTTTTCGGCGCGTTTTTCCTCGAGCTCCGAGCGCCAGGTCTCGACGTCGAACGAATCGCTCATGGCGATCGTAGTGGCCGAGCACTCGAGTGGGTTGTGGTTTCGGAGCGCATCTACACGATCGATTCGATCACGGACACCGAAATTCGGTTGCACGAGGACTACTGATCGAGGTGGTCAGTGACGGGGTGGCTAATAATGGGTAGCCAGTGATGCGATGGTATGGTGGAGCGCTATTCGGTGATCGTGAGGATCCCGTTGTTCACGGAAACCTCGCTCGCGTCGGCCGGCAGTTCGAATTCGAACTGCTCGCCGTCGGTGACGACGATTGCCGTGCCGTCGATCACGTCGACCGTGATGTCGCTGGCAGCAGCGCCGAAATCGACCACGATAACACCGCTGTCGTCGTAGTTGTAGGTCCGAACGGTGGCTCCGTGTCGGTCGACGTCTCGTAGTTGTTTCGGGACTCTCATACCTTCCTTAGGTGACCAACACGTGTAAGCCCCACGCTGGCAGTATCAATATAAAATTCTTCCCGAGAGTTCATCGTGTACGCCCGACTATATTCAACATTCCTCGAGTCGAATTTCGGCCGGCTTGCGGTCGAACCGTGGCAAAATCGCGGTCGAACGTAGATCGAGACTGTAGTCACGCAACTGAGCGATCAGCGGGCCAGGGTTTATCCCGGAAGCCGGACCAATCGAGGTCCGTCAAGGATATGGCTGACCGACGATGAATACGCACAGCATGACGAATTGGCGCTCGGTGTTCGGCCATCCGACTCCCTACGACGAGCAGGTCGACGGTATCGAGTCAGCCATCGAAACCGCACGCGACGGCGGCTATACCGTGATCGAGGGGGCCTGTGGCACCGGCAAGACGATGATCGCGCTCACCGCAGGGATCGACCTCGTTCGCGATCCCGACAGCGAGTACGAGCGCGTGTTTGTCCTCACGAGCGTCAAACAGCAACTCCATCAGTTCGAAGAGGATTTAGAGACGATCAACGCGAATCTCCCGTCCGATTGGGACCCCGTCTCCGGGCTCACGCTCGTCGGAAAGGCGGATGTCTGCCCGTATAACCGCGAGGGAAAGGCGGGGATCGACGATAGCAATGTCTACGATCGGTGTGAGTCGCTTCGCGATCGTACGCGAGCACTCACAGGCGAAGGCGGTTCGACGACGGCGGGTAATCTCGCCTCTCGCGCGCGAAGTCAACAGATCGGGCTCGCCGACAGCGGCTCTCGAGGCGGCTCGGCCAACTTCCTCGAGACTGCAGGCGAAGCAACGCCCTATCCACCAGACATGCCCGAGTACGACGATGGCGGGCCGGCCGGAAGCGAAGTCGAGTACTGTCCGTTCTACGCCCAATACCTCGAGGATCTTCCGGACGAGGGTAGCGACGGCGACGCCGCCGAAGCGGTTCCGTTCGATTTCGCCGAGACGGGACTCGTCACGCCCGAAGACCTCGTCGGCCTCTCCGCCAGCCACGGAACCTGTCCACACTCGGTGATGGGGGCCGTACTCGGCCACGTCGAGGTCGTGATCGGGAATTATTACCACGCGTTCGATCCGACGACGACGTCTTCGTTTACCGGCGCATTGCTCGACGACTCGACGTTCGTCGTCTGCGACGAAGCTCACATGCTCGAGCCCCGCGTTCGAAACCTCGTCAGCGACGGGGTGGCCGACAGGACGCTACGAGATGCGGAGACGGAACTCTCGCGCGTTATCCAGCCGGTTCGACACGAACGGCAGGGAAGACAAACCGAGGGTGGGTCCAAGACCGCAGACGCGGATCTCGTTCGGGGGGAACTCGCCGATAGCGACGTTTCCTACGAGGAACTCGAGAAGACCCTTGAGTTCGTGCAGGATCTTCGGGGCGAACTTGAGCGACGCGTGGAGGCCCACCTCGAGAAGGAGTACGGAAACTGGAAGGCGGATCTGACGCAGCTCGAAGATGACGAGATCCCGCTTCGAGACCCCGCCGAACCCGCAGAGGACGAGATTAGCGAATGGGCGTCTCGAGCGGGATACAGCGATTCGGTCTGGGTTCGGGCGGAGGCGGTCGGCGCGATCGTCGAACGCATCTTGAATTCCGCGGAGGACGAGGACCGAACCCGCTCGATGCCCGCCGCCGGTCGTCTCCTCGGCGAGTGGTACCGCCGCGGGCACACCGACTACTTCAGGGAGATCGAACTCGAGCGAACGTGGAATGAGATGGAGCCCGACGATTCGTGGCGGCGGGCCTACACCGCTCAACTCGCCTTGCACAACTGCGTTCCGAGCGATGCGATCGGCTCGCAGCTCTCGACGTTCGGCGGCGGCGTGCTCATGAGCGCGACCCTCGAGCCGATGGACGCGTTCACCGAGGTGACGGGCCTCGAGTACCTCGAACGCGAGGAAGATCGGCCGGTCGCCAAACGACAGTACGGGTTACATTTTCCGGCGGAAAACCGCGAAAGCTTCGCGGTCGCCGCGCCGAAATTCACCTACGAGAACAGAGGTCGCGCTGGCGAAGAAAACCCGACCCGCAGGAGCTACGTCGACGCGCTCGAGCAGGTCGCCGACCTTCCCGGTAACGTCCTCGTCGGGATGCCCAGTTACGCCGAGGCGGAGTGGGCGGCGGGAGCGCTCGAGGATCGAATCGCAAAACCTGTCCTTGTGGACGCCTCCAGCAGCGACGACACGACCCAGTCGCTCAAAGACGAATTCTTCTCGGGCGAGGGAAAGGTACTGGTCACGAGTTTGCGGGGAACGCTCACCGAGGGGGTCGATTATCGCGGTGATCGGCTCTCGGCAGCGGTCGTCTGTGGCGTCCCCATCGTCAACACCTCGAGCCCGCGAACGAAAGCGGTTCGCCGCGCCTACGACGACGAGTTCGGCGACGGGTTCGAGTACGCGTTGACCGTTCCCGCAGTCAGAAAAGCGCGACAGGCGATCGGCCGGGTGGTCCGCAGTCCCGAGGATGTCGGCGTTCGCGTCCTGCTCGACGAACGCTACGCTCGGGACAGTTGGGATTCGGTTCGATCGTATCTCGCCGCCGACGAGGAGTTCCAGCCGGTGAGTCCCGACATGCTCGAACTCGGTCTCGAGCGGTTCCGAAGCCGGCTCGAGTCGTAACCAGCTCGAGTCGTAACCAGCTCGAGTCGTAGCCAGCTTGAGGGCCGACACCGATACCAGCTCGATCACCGGGTCCAGCTTATCGAATGACCGTCGTCGAGCCGGACGCCGAGTCGCTCATCTCCGCGTACAACGAGTACAGGAGGATCGCGAAACCGAACGCCGTGGCCGAACTCTGGACGGCCACGCCCAGCGCGACGTCCCCCTCGAGGTAGTGGGCGAGTCCGCCGAGGACCGATCCAACGATGATACAGCAAAACCCGATCGTGACGGCTCGGAGTGCTGGAGCGTTCGTTCGTCTGTACGCCCGAAACGCGAGCAGCGCGACTGCACCGCCGGTGAGGAAGGTCGCAGTGTTTGCGATCATAATGACCGCCGTGTATCCGTTCATGTACTTGATTCGTGGGTTCCGAGAGCGGTCGTCGATTTCGATGCGTTCGACGATGTCGCCGTGTTTGTCGGTGTGTGTTGAGTGAACATTCGAAAGTAGACGATCTACGAGGCAACCAGTAGAACGACCGAGACAGCAATATCGGAACGTCGGGCCCGTTTGTGGCTCTGGCAAGACCACCGCATCCACGGGCTCGCAACCGGTTCAACGGGACACGTTCGGTGTCACGGCGTATTCGTGGCCTCGGTCGTGATACCAGCCAGCGTTGAAAAGAACTGTAGTGGTCAGTTCCTTCAGTCCCGTTCCGGTTCTCAACCCTGAAGAACAGTCCCGAATATGTTCGATCGAGGTGGTCGACGATCGGTGACCGACGATCCACCGTCTTCCGACCGAACAAACGGTTCTCCCTCTGAAACTTCGATTTTCAGCCTTGCGTGGTTCGTCTGACGATGGTCGCATCGCGGGGAGAGAAGCCGACTGTGAGGTCGCCGTCCGGAACCTCCTCGAGGAGCAAGACGACTGACATCCCGTTCCATTTTCCGTGGACGCGAACGGTGGTTCCGAGGAATTCGCTCGTTTCGATGTCCACGGGAAATCTGTTGGTTTCCGCGCTTTGCGAGAGGTGCTCCGGACGGACGCAGAACGTTACTCGGCCACGGTTCCCGGCTTTTCCGTCTTGCGTCGAGCCGTCATCGGCCCCGTCCAAGAGCGGGAGTCGAAACGTTCGCCCGTTGGCTGTAACTTGTGCCTTCTCGGGCCCCTTCTCGAGGATTTCCCCCTCGAAAACGTTGTTGTCGCCGATGAACTCCGCGACGAACCGACTCTTCGGCGTTCGGTAGATCGTTTCGGGCGTTCCGACCTGCTCGACTCGCCCCTCGTTCATTACGGCGAGACGATCCGAGACGGCGAGTGCCTCTTCCTGATCGTGAGTCACGTAGACGGTCGTGATATCCAGCGTCTCTTGGATCCGGCTCAGTTGCCTGCGAAGCGACTCTCTGAGTTGCGCATCGAGGGCGCTCATCGGTTCGTCGAGCAGGAGAACGCTCGGCTCGGGCGCGAGCGCTCGAGCGAGCGCGACGCGCTGTTGTTGCCCGCCCGAGAGCTGTGTCGGGTCTCGCTCACCCATGCCCTCAAGGTCGACCAACTCGAGCAGTTGTTCGATGCGTTGCTCGCCCGAGGTTCCGTTAGGGGGATCTCGAAATCGCAGCCCGTAACCGACGTTTTCGGCGACGGACATGTGCGGAAAGAGCGCGTAACTCTGGAAGACGACGCCGACGTCGCGGTTCTCGGGAGCGGTTCCGGTCATCGGTTCGCCGTCGAATGTGATTGTTCCCGTCGTCGGCTCCTCGAAGCCGGCGATCGTCCGGAGCGTCGTTGTCTTGCCACAGCCTGAGGGGCCGACGAGCGTGAAGAACTCGCCGTCTCGAACCTCGAGATCGACCCGCTCGAGGGCCTCTGTCGCGCCGGCTCCCGAGCCGTACCGCTTGGTGACGGCCTCGAGGCTGAGTTCGGTCACCGCTCGAACCTCCCGCCGACGCGGTCGATGACGACGAAACTCGAGGCGGTGACGAGGAGTAAGATTGTTCCCATGGCGATCGCAGGGCCGGATCGGCGGCCCAGATACCGCTCGAGTGCGACTGGCATCGTGTACGTCTCGCTGCCGCCGGCCAAAATCACCGTCGAAGAGAACTCGCCGATCGAGATTGCAAAGGCGAACGCCGCGCCGGCGACGATCCCGCTGGCGATTAACGGCAGTTCGATATCGAGCAGAGCGCGGGTTCGCGAAGCGCCCAGTGCACGAGCGGATTCCATCATCGCCGGGTCGAGATTTGACAGAAGCGGTGAAACGTTTCGCGTCACGAACGGATAGGCGGCGACGGCGTGTGCGACGACGATCGCGACCGCCCCGGTCACCTGAAACTGCCAGCCGAACGGAAGCGAGATGCCGAAGACGAGTCCCTGGAGGAGCCCGATTCCGAAGACGACGCCGCTGACGGCGAGTGGCACCATCGCGAGGGTGTCGATGATCGTCCCGCTTTGTCCGGCGCGAGCCGTCACCACGCTTACGACGACGCCCATCGGAACGGCGATCAGGAGCGTTCCCAGACCAAACAGCAGCGAGTTTCGAATCGCCGGATACGGCTGAGTCTGGAAATCCGCGCCCTCGACCTGACGCTCGAGCAAGAACGAGTAGTGCCGAAGTGTAACACCGTTGCTATCGGTAACTCCTCCGATGACGAGACTCACCATCGGCCCGACGAAGACGACCAGCGCGACGACGCCGTAGCCGACGATGGCGAGCCGCTTGGGGGATAGTGCGGTTCGAAGGTCCGGAAAGAGCTTTTCTCTGCCGGGTGACGACGCGGCCCGTGAAAGCCCGGACTGGGCGGACTCGTACCTGAGATAGGCGTAAGTGAGTCCGAGCGAGAGGATCGTCTCGAGGATCGCAAGCGTCGCGGCTTCGGCGTAGTCCAGGCGGCGCATTCGATCGTAGATCCAGACCTCGACGGTCGCCAGTTCGAGGCCGCCCAGCGCGAGCACGATCGGGAAGGTCATGAAGGTGAAGATGAACGTCAACAGCGCACCGGTGAACACCGCAGGAAGCAACTGCGGAACGACCACGTCGAGGAACGCACGGCGGCGACTCGCCCCCAGACTGCGGGCCGTTTCGACGGTTCGCGTATCCACGGACTCCCACGCGGCGACGGTGATTCTGGCGATTAGCGGCGCGTTGTAAAACGCGTGGGCGACGATAACGATCGTGAGGGGACTGTACTGCATGAACGAGTACGGTCCGAGCCCGACCGCGCCGAGCAACGAGTTGAGCGTTCCCGCCTGCCCGAACATGGCGTAAAAGCCGACGGCGACCATGATCCCGGGAAGGACGAACGGCAGGATCGTCAGCGATCGAATCGTTTGTCGGCCCCGAAACTCGTAGTTCGCGAGCACGTACGCCGCCGGCAATCCGAGCACCAAACTCGCTATCGTCGATAGCGCCGCCTGATAGGCGGTAAAGCCGAACAGTCCGCCTCGAACGCCGGGGGTCTGAACGGAAACCCAGGGAAGCGGAACCTCGAGGCTCGGAAGCGGCGTCTCGAGGGACAACGAGATCGAAATCGCGCCGAGCCAGCCGACGAGCGCGCCGAGGTGACCCCCGATCGCGAGCGGGTTCTCGAAGACTGCCGCCAGCGACCCGAAGTAGAACGGATCGGCCAGCACGGCCCGGAAGTGCTCGAGCGTCGGAACGCCGTCGACGAAGACCGCGTTCGCGAACACGATTCCGACGGGAAAATACAGCATTACGGCGAGCACGCCGGCGGACAGGAGCGCCGTCAGTTTCAGCGCGTGGCGCTCGAGCCAGTCGGCGACGGTACTATCCTCGAGGAAGCGACGAACGGGCTGTTTCCCGATCAAACTCCGGCCGCTGTCGTGTTCGTCGCTCGGTGTCACGATCCGTTATTGGACGATCGTCTGTTCCCAGTCGTCGACCCAGTCGTTCAGATTGCCGTCGAGTTCGTCGTAGGTGAACGTAACCGACTCCTCGGGCTCGTGGGCGTAGTCATAGAAGCTCTCGTCGAGGTCGACGAACTCGTCCGCGACCGCGGGAAACTGGACGTTCTTTTCGGCGATCGCGGCCTGGGCCTCGCTCGTGAGGACGAAGTTCATGAAGTTGTGCGCGAGTTCGGTCTTGGTACTGTCGGCGAAGACGGCCATTCCCTCGTGGTTCTCGTAGCCCTGGCCGTCGAGAAACGCGATCTGGTTCCGGGTGAGATCGGGATCGTCGCCGCCCGCGTGAAAGACCTGATCGGTCGAGTAGGAGACGATGACCGACCGCTCTTCGTTCGCGTACGGTCCGAAGTAGGTGTCCGTCCAGCTATCGCCGACCATGACGCCGTTGTCCTGTAGATCCTGCCAGTAGTCGAGGTAGTCGTCCTCGCCGTACTGGTCGATCGTCCAGAGCAAGAACGCCTGTCCCGGATCGGAGTCCTGTGCGTTCTGGACGACGAACTCGTCTTCGTACTCCGAATCGAGTAGATCGTCGAACGTCTCGGGCGTCTCGACCGCGCTTTCGTCGTAGACGAGACTGATGTATCCCGTATCGTAGGGTAACACCCGGTCGTCCGGGTCGCCGAAGTCGATATCGTCTCGAATTCGATTCGCGTTCTCGAGTTCGTCTCGGTCGAGCGACTCGAACAACTGGTCGTCGAGGTTGTCGTCGACATGGACCAGATCGTCGACGTTGAGGCCGAGAAAGAGGTCCGCATCGACGCCGCTCTCCTGTTGGGCCTGCTGGATGTAGACGTTAAGTCCCTCTTCGGGGACCGTCCAATCGATTTCCGTATCCGGGTACTCTTCCTCGAACGCTTCTTTGAGCCACTCGGCCGGCGAGTCTCCGTCCTCGAGTTCCCCCTCGACGAACGATGAGTACGTCGCGATCTTGAGTTCACCTTCGTCCTCCTCTCCGTTTTCTCCGTTTTCGCCGTTTTCTCGGGTGAGACAGCCGGCAAGCCCCGCGGTTGCTGTGCCCCCGCCGACGGCACGAACGAACGTACGTCGTTGCATTACTCGGTTGTGACACCGGGTAGTCTTAAACGCCGTGATCGGCGCTCCGGCGGTCCGAACGACTTTAGGCATCGACTGTGAGGTGTATCTGTGCCATCGAATCGCCGACTCGTTATCGCCGGAATCGTTGCCATACTCGGCGTGCTCACCGGAGCGATTTTACTCGACGTGCTCGGGACGATTTTGTTCGCGCTGACTGTCGCATACGTTCTCATCCCGGTCCACGGCTGGCTCATCAGGCGAGGGCTCACCGATCGCATGGCGGCCATCGCTGCGACGACGCTCGGCTTTGTAACCGTTCTTGCCGTCTTCTCGCCGATCTTCCTGACGCTCTATCTCCGTCTCGAGGAACTCGAGGCGCTCGTTCGAAGCCTTCCATCCGAAATCGTGATCGACGTATACGACCAGACGTACACGCTCGAAGCGGGCGAAGTGCAGTCGTTCGCTCTCTCCTGGCTGAGCGACGTCGCGATCGCCTTCGCTTCCGATTTGCCGGTCCTCGCGATCAAGTTCGCGCTGTTTGTCATCCTGTTGTTCGCCTTGCTTCGGAAGGGTGATGCGGCTGGGAGAGCGGCCATCGCACCGGTTCCACACGGGTACCGCGACATCGTCTACGCGCTCGCCCAGCGCGCGCGGGAAACCCTGTATGCTATCTACGTGTTGCAACTCGCGACCTCCGTCGCAACGTTGCTCATCGGCTACCCGCTGTTCTGGGCGCTCGGATACGACATGGCCTTTACCCTGGCGATGATCGCCGCGATCCTCCAGTTCGTGCCGATAATCGGGCCGAGTCTGCTCATCGCCCCAATCGCGATCTACCACGTTGCGGTCGGCGAACTCGTCGCCGGAATCCTCGTGGGAGTACTCGGCGTAGCGCTAATCGCGTGGTTCCCCGACGTGGGCGTCCGGCCGTACTTCTCCCGTCGATCCGCGAATCTGCCGGGAAGTCTCTACTTCGTCGGGTTTACCGGCGGCCTGTTCACGCTCGGTCCGATCGGTATCGTCGTCGGCCCGCTGATCGTCGCTGTCTTCGTCGAAGCCGTCGACCTGCTCGGAGACGAAGTCAACGGTGATCGAACGTTTACCGAAATCGTTGAGGAGACCGCCGATCTCGAGGGCTCGGGCTTCGAACCGAAAGAACCCGCTCAATCTGAAGACTCGTCCGACGATCCGGAGTCTCGGCCTGCCGGTAACGGTTGAGACCCAGTTGCTTTCGTCCGCCAGTCTTCCCGTCGTCTTCACTATCCCATGTCTTTTTCTCCGCACCTGCCATCTAGGAACCTGACTATGGTTTCCGGACGGACACTCGTGAACGCGGTTATCGGGGCGGTCGTCGCAGTCGTTTTCTCGTTCATCCCGTTTTCGACGATTCTCGGCGGTGCCGCCGCTGGATTTCTCGAGGGATCGGACGGCCGCGACGGTGCGATTTCCGGCGCGCTCTCGGGACTGATCATGTTTCTGCCGATGGCCGGTATCGCGATGTTCTTCGCCGTGATATTTGGCGTCGGCTTCGGCGTGGCCGGAATGCCCGCGAGCGGAGCCGCTGTCGGATTGTTGTTTCTTGGTATCGTCGCCGGCGGCTTTTTCGTCTACGTCGTCGGACTCTCCGTGTTCGGCGGCCTGCTTGGCGCGTATTTGGCGCGCGAGTATCCCGAACAACACGCCTCCGCACGAGAAACGATAGGGTACGAAAACGCGCCCCGCGACTCGAGTCGTTCGTCCGAGGGCGAGTACGCTACGACTAGTACCCGTTCGGAGACAGACGAAGCCCCGCTCGAGGACGACGGATTCGGCCCCTCCGACGGCGACCGAGTTGATGATCACGAATCGGACTCCTACTGGGATCGAGACCGGCCCCCGATCAACACGGATACCGACGATGATCGAGTCGGGAACCGCCGCGATAGCGGAAGGCCCAACGACGAAGTCGATTCCCGAGACGATGACGACGGTCGATTCGACACCTGACCGACGCCCAGTTACCGTCACTCGTAGCGCAACGCGTCGATCGGGTCCGTTCGCGCGGCCCGCCAGGCGGGGTACAGCCCCGAGACGACGCCGACGAGGATCCCGACGACGACGGCGAGTACGACGTACTCGAGCGGGTAGACCAGTGGGAGCCCGATATACCAGGCCCCGAGATAGCCCGCGGCGAATCCGAGTGCGGTTCCCAGCACCGCGCCGACCAGTCCGAGGATCACCGATTCCATCAGGAAGAGTCCGAGGACGTCCCGATTCTGCGCGCCGACGGCTTTCATAATCCCGATCTCCCGCGTTCGTTCGGTGACCGATACGAGCATGATGTTCGCGATGCCGATCGAGCCGACGAGCAACGAAATGGCCGCGATGCCGACGATGAAGTTCTGGAGCAGACTCAGGATGTCCTGTAACTGCTGGAGCAGTTCTGTACTGGTCTCGAGCGATACAACGAGATCATCTCCGAGGAACTCGCCCGCGTCCGATTCGTCGCTCTCGAGGTAGGCCGTCGCGGCGTCTCGAGCGTCCTCGATCGCCTCTTCGTCGGTCGATTCCGCCTCGACGATGATCGCGGTAAACCAAGCGTCGTCGGCCCCTTCGGCTTCGGGTTCGTCCTGCATCGCCAGCGCGGCGGTTTGTGGGTCGTCTCCTTCACCTCCGTTCTGTTGGTCGCCGTCTGCTTGTTGTTCGTCTCCAGTTTGTTCTCCGTCCTGCTGACCGTCTCCGGTTTGCTCACCGTCCCCCTCCTGCTGTCCGCCGCCCATCTCGGCCGCCTGCTCGGTGTAGTACGGTTCGGTCGGGACGTAGACTCTTGGCGAGTTCTCGAACCCTTCGAACGGGCTTAGCCCTTCGGAGGTATCCGTGATGCCGACGACCTCCGTCTCGACTTGTTGGCCGGTCAACAGCGTGATCGTGAGTTCGTCGCCGACCTCGACGTCCTCCTCGAACTGGCCGGCAGCGGCGGGATTGAGCACCGCCTGCTCCTCGCCCGACTCGAACTGCTCGCCCGCCTCGAGCGTGTCCGCCCGGATGTACGACGAGCCCGACGCGACGACGCCGTCGCCCTGTGGCACCGTCTCGTTGCCGTCGCTGATCGTCTGGGTCTGTAAGGGGGCGTAGCCGTAGGCCGCCTCGACGTCCTCGAGATCGCCGACGGCGTCGAGGTCGTTCTGGCTGAAGACGGGCTGTGCGCCGGCACCCGGTCCAGCCTCGACGTCGGGATCTGCCGCCCAGCCGTAGAGGTTGCGCTGGTCGTCGGGACTAATGTCGCCGATAACGCCAGCCTGCAGGCTTGCACCGAGCGTGACGAACGCGATCACCGCCGCGATGCCGATGATGACGCCCAGCATCGTCAGCCCCGACCGGAGCTTGTGGCCCGCGATCGAGCGCCAGGAGAGACGCAGACTCTCGAGCGGTCCCATTACTCGTCTCCCTCCGGGCCCCCTTCGAGTTCTTCGATCCGCTCGATCTCACCGTCGAGCAGGTGCACGATCCGCTCGGCGCGCTCGGCGACGTGGCGCTCGTGGGTCACGACGATCATCGTGGTCCCGCCGCCGTGGAACTCCGCGAAGAGGTCGAGCACTTGTGCCTCGGTTTCCGTGTCGAGGTTTCCCGAGGGCTCGTCCGCGAGCACGATCGCCGGGTCGTTCACCAGCGCTCGAGCGAGTGCAACCCGCTGGCGCTGTCCGCCCGAAAGCTCGTTCGGGAGGTGATCCGTCCGGTCGCCGAGTCCAACGCGCTCTAAGAGTTCGCGCGCTCGGTCGCGTCGATCGCTGCGGGAAATCCCCTGAAACAACTGGGGGAGTGCGACGTTCTCGAGAGCGTTTAGCCGCGGCATGAGGTTGAACGTCTGAAAGACGAACCCGACCTCGGTCCCGCGGAGGCTGGTTCGTTCGCGTCCTGAAAGGGCGCTCACATCTTGCCCGTCGACAACGACCGTTCCCTCGGTCGGCGTGTCGAGACAGCCGACGAGGTTCATCAACGTGGACTTCCCGGAGCCGCTCGGTCCCATGATCGCGGTGTAGGATCCTCGGGGAACGTCGAGGGAGACGCCGTCGAGCGCGTGTACCGGCTCCCCGAGCTGGTAGGTTTTGCGGACGTTCTCGAGAGAGACCGCAGTACCTGCGTTCGAGTGTGTGCCCGGGCTCGGGTCGGCCTCCGGGTTCGAGTCTGTCCCCGTATTCGACATGGTGGTCCCCTCTACATCCCCGGCGAAAAATCTTCGCGGGGTTTCCGAGAGCCGCGAACTGTTTCGCGCTCGTCGTTTGGCCCCGTTCGACCGGAGGTGCAACGTTTTTGCCGATTCCCCACAGTGCTCGAGACATGAAACGCACGGGCGGTTCCGACGAGGCGAAACGCCGGGCGGGCGAACGCGCCGCCGAGGAGGTCGAAGACGGGTTCGTTGTCGGACTGGGAACCGGCTCTACGACGGCCCACGCGATCAGGGCGATCGGCGAGATGGTCGAGGGCGGACTCGAGATACAAGGCATCCCCACGTCCTTTCAATCACGCCAACTCGCGCTCGAGGTTGGCATTCCCCTCACCTCGCTTGACGCCATCTCGAGCGTCGATCTGGCCATCGACGGAGCCGATCGGGTCGTCGATACCGGGGACGGCGACGAACAGGTCCTCGACAGATCCGACGCGGGCGACGGCGACCTGATCAAGGGCGGCGGGGCGGCCCACATGCGGGAAAAACTCGTCGACACCGCGGCCGACCGGTTCGTCGTCGTCGCCGACCCCTCGAAGCTCGCCGACCGGCTCGGGGGGCCGATTCCGCTCGAGGTGGTGCCCGACGCCCATTCGGCCGTCGCCGACACAGTTCAAGAGCTCGAGGGCGAGCCGACGCTTCGCGAGGCTGAACACAAGGACGGCCCCGTCGTCACGGACAATGGCAACCTCGTGCTCGACTGTTCGTTCGGCCCGATCGAGGACCCCGAACGACTCGCGAGCCGACTCGCGTCGATTCCGGGGGTTCTCGAGCACGGGCTGTTCGTCGGGCGGACGGACGCGACCTACATCGGGACCGAGACCGGCGTCGAGGTTCGGGAGTACTGAGCGATTGGTGTGTCCGTTGGTACCCGGCCAACCCGACCGTCGCCTCCAGGGCGTACGTGTCGCCGACCTGTACGCTTATTTTTCCCTCCATCGTACTAGCGGGCGAATGGCGCGTCGAACGATCGAGGACGAGCGAGACGCCGAGATCGAAGCGTCCGATAGCGCCGCCGACGCGCCTCGAGCGTCGCCGATGGGAATCGTCGACGAGTCGGTCAAACGCCGGCTCGAGGAGGCCTATCGCAACGACATGGAAGACGAGCTAATCGTCGTCGACGTCTCCTCGCCCGAGGGCGGTTCCTCGATCGCCGTCGAGATGGAGACGCCCCACGGCGACACCGACTTCACAAAGTATTTCGACGGCCCGAAACACGGCTCGCTCGAGGAGTGCGAGGAATTCCTCCGGTTTCTCGAGGTGGCTGGCGTTTCGCCGCTCGAACTCGAGGAGCTGATCGGCTCGCGGATTCCGGCGTCGTTCGACCCCGAATCGGGGTGGATCGTCGCGAGCGAGTACGCGCCCGAACGGCACGAGGAGACCGACGCTTCGCAGGACGTGGGTGTCTCCGCTCGAGGACGGTTTGACGGCTGGATGAAGCGAAACATGGAGTGGCTCGTTCTTTTGATTCTCGTCGGCGGCGAACTCCTTATCGTTGCGATTCTCATCGTTCTTTTCGCCTGATTCGTCTGGTTCCCATTCGTTTCACTCGGCCTCGAGTTTGGACGTGAGTCGAGACATTGCTTCCCAAACGACTCGCGTCGGATTTTTCGAGGAGAACGCGTAGGACTCGTACGTGTAGGCCGTTTCGGAGTCACTCCGCTCCTGGAACTGTCCCCACCCTTCGACGTGTTCTTGTGGATGGTGGTGCCAACCGAAGCCACCAGTGCCGTCGCTATAGTCAACAACCCCGACCTCAAGGATCGGGGTATCTGCCTCGACCGCCGATGAAAGGAGAGCTCCGGCCGGTCGGAGTCGGTCTCGCCGGCGAACCAGCGGACGGTGAGGTGGCCGAATCCGCGCCGAGTTCGACGCGGTTTGTCGCAATGTCTGCCACGATTTCCGTGTACTCTCCCGACGGAAACCCGCGTACCGTAGCGACGGCCGGGTGTCGATCTCGTTCGCGATCACTCCTGCCGTGACGGCCGTCCGCTCATCGACGGGATGGACGTCGTCCCATGCCAGATCGGAACGGGCGGCGTCGACGTCGCCGTTCGGGTGGTTTCCCTCACCGATGAGGACCTCCGCGAGTCGGCGGCGGCTCCGGTCGAAGTCCGCCTCTCGGTTCGGGGAATTTCCCCTGTCGGACCCCCTTTGTTTCCCCTCGAGCCCGCACCGAACCCCCTTCGTTTCCACTCGAGAACTCCGCTCGAGTCCGCCATTCGTGGTCCGCTCATCGATTTCGTCGTTCGCTCGTCGATCTCGGCTCCTCTTCACTCTCCGGCTGTGTCGGTTCTCGCTTTGCCCGCAAACAACGCGACGGCGACGTAACAGACGCCGAGAAATCGCGTTACGGGAACCACCCACGGCTTCAACTCGAGTTCGTCGGGATTCTCGTAGGCCATTCCGAGCGCGAGCGTGACGAACCGTCGCGGAAAGAGAAACGCCGGCACGCCGAGGATTCCGAGAGTCCGACTGACCGCGGGTGCCTTTGCCCTCCCCGTGAGGACGAGCCAGCAAAAGAACAGTCCCTCGAGGCGAGCCATCGGAATGGTCCACGGCTGCAGCTGACCCTCGCCGGGGTTGTCGAACGCCACCCGTTCCGCCGAGGCGACGATTCGGTCTGGGAACGCTATCTCGAGGAGGCCAACCGCCACGAGCAGAAGTCGTTTCATAGACTGATGTTTGCTAGTAACCAACAAAAATATTCCCGGTAACAGAGCGTTCTTGGCCTATTACCGTGGATTCTCCCGCCCCACGGAACCGCCGGCCCGAATAGACACCTTTTCAGTTCTCGTCGGCTACTGGCGTAGTAGAGACGAACCGATGCCCGAGACTTCCGACCGGAAAGACGACCACATTCGTATCATTCAGGAAGAAGACGTCGAGACGTCGGGAACGGGATTCGCAGATATCGACCTGGTCCACGACGCGCTTCCCGAGATTCATCGCGACGAAATCGACACGTCGACGACGCTGTTCGGGCACGAACTGGCCGCTCCGATCGTCATCGAGAGCATGACCGGCGGCCACCCAAACACGACGAAGCTCAACCGAGCGCTCGCTGAGGCCGCCCAGGAGACGGGGATCGCCATGGGCGTCGGCAGCCAACGTGCCGGCCTCGAGCTCACCGACGAGGATCTGCTCGAGTCCTACACAGTCGTTCGAGACGTCGCACCCGACGCCTTCCTCTACGGCAACGTTGGCGCCGCCCAGTTGCTTGAGTACGATATCGAAGACGTCGAACGCGCCGTCGAGATGATTGAAGCGGACGCGATGGCAATCCACCTCAACTTCCTGCAGGAAGCCGTCCAGCCCGAGGGCGATATCGACGCCCGCGGCTGTCTCGCAGAGATCGAACACGTGGCCGACGAACTAAGCGTCCCCGTGGTCGTCAAGGAGACGGGCAACGGCATCTCGAGGGATGCGGCTCGACGGCTCACCGAGGCAGGCGTCGACGCCATCGACGTTGCGGGAAAAGGTGGAACGACGTGGTCCGGGATCGAATCGTACCGGGCCGCCGCGGTCGGTGCCGACCGACAGGAGGAGATCGGCCAGCTGTTTCGCGCCTGGGGCGTCCCGACCGCGGTCAGCACGCTAGAGGCCGCCGAATCCCACGACTGCGTGATCGCGAGCGGCGGCGTTCGGTCCGGACTCGACATCGCGAAAGCGATCGCACTAGGTGCTCGAGCCGGCGGCCTGGCGAAGCCGTTTCTCGCCCCCGCCGGGCAGGGAACCGATGCAGTCGTCGATCTGATCGAGACGCTCTCGCTCGAGCTTCGGACGGCGATGTTCGTTACGGGCTCGGCATCGATCGCGGCGCTTCAGGGGAACGATTACGTCGTCCTCGGGCGGACGAAGGAGTACCTCGAGCAACGCCGCCAGCACTGAGCCCGGTTTCGCCCTGACGATAAGAGACTGAACTGTTCGACGATGATTTTCCTGTTCCGTTGCTTCTGGCCGAGTTCGTTGTCGACGCGACCAGTACAGTTCCGCCGGACCGAGACAACTGCGACGAACGTGGGACCGTTGCTCTCCGTTAGATAGTGCTAGTGGTCTCGAGTGGACAGTGCTATTGCTCTGCGCTGAACGGTGTCGTTGGTCTGGCACTGACTGGTGCCGTCGCTCTGCACTGTAGCGCCAATAAAAATTTTTAGCGGGCGATCCTTACAGGTCGCGGGGCTGGACCGTCTTCCGGTCGTTTGCTTCGGCACGTCGTGCTGCGTCTTCGAGAAGCTCGTCGACTTCCTCGTCGAGTGCTTCGTAGAAGTCCGAGGCGACGTTCTTATCATCGAGCGCTTCTTTTACGGCGGCTTTGACGATCAGATCTGCCATACGAAATGTTCGTTTCCGTTTCCCTCTTATAATTGTTTCGGTTACTACCGCCAATACCGGGTCTGCAGGGGCCAATTCGTCGGTTCCGACGCCTGATTTCACCGGAAAATATATGTCCTATGAGTTTTCGATCGGTCTCTGACCGGCTAAATACCCCGAAGACCTGCTCGCGCGCGGTCCTCGAGTGGGTTTGCAACGAGTGCCGACGGATTCGAGTAGGTGCGCCGACGAGAACGAATATGCGCGAACTTCTCGAGGCCGTCGCGGAGGGATCTCTCTCCCCGGCCCAGGCCGAAGCCGAGCTCGCCGGGTACGTCACCGACGACGCCGGTCGATTCGATGCGACCCGTCGACAGCGACGCGGGATTCCCGAAGCGATCTTCGCTCAGGGAAAATCACCCGAAGCGGTCGCGTCGC
The DNA here is from genome assembly GCF_030068615.1 of Halostagnicola sp. A-GB9-2. Classification (GTDB taxonomy): domain Archaea; phylum Halobacteriota; class Halobacteria; order Halobacteriales; family Natrialbaceae; genus Halostagnicola. The sequence goes on from NZ_JASJOC010000004.1 coordinate 186,934, forward strand.
TGTCGACGACCGCACTCGAAACGACGGGACGAGCGCTCATAACTCGACTTTCGGATGAGCAAATCAGGGTTCTCGAGTCCGCTATCGACGACACCGAACCCGACGCGACCATCGATCACTGGAGCACATCGGCTCTCGTCCGAACAGCGGAGTACGAACGTCCGTCGCTCGAAGCGACGGTCGCGATCGCGACCGGAGGGACCGTCGACGCCCCGGTCGCCGACGAGGCACAGGTCGTCTGTGAAGATGCGGGGGCGACCGTGGACCGACTCGACGACGTCGGCGTTGCCGCGCTCGACCGCATACTCGATCAAGTCGATCGATTGCGGGCAGCGGACGTCGTGATCGTGGTCGCCGGCCGCGAGGGTGCGTTGCCGACTGTCGTCGCCGGACTGATCGATGCACCCGTGATCGGCGTGCCCGTCTCGAGTGGCTACGGATACGGTGGCGATGGTGAGGCCGCTCTCGCTGGCATGCTCCAGTCCTGTACCGTCCTTTCGGTCGTCAACATCGATGCCGGCTTCGTCGCTGGAGCCCAGGCGGCGCTTATCGCACAGGCCGTCGATCGAGCTGTGACACAGTCGAATGAGGGATAATGATTTTTGACGACCCCGCTGAATAACTGATACCGGAAAAATATTCTTCTATAGCCCAAATATGAGTCTTCGATAGGGGAAGGTTATTTAGTACACTACCGATTATTTCTACGTGCCGGCAAACGCCGGTGAACTATGCCAGAGTGTAACCACTGCAGTGCGCACGTCTCGGAGCGCTTCGTTCGCGTGTTTGCAGACGAACACGGTGACGTCCACGCGTGTACCAGCTGCTCGGCGAACGCAGGAATCGCAGAAGCTGCACGAGAACGCGCTCGACGCGTCTGATCCCAACGCGAACAGAGACGATCACCACGCAACCGCTGAACCGTCCCCGAACACGGTAAAGGTCGGACTTTTTGTCGCCGCCGGCGAACCGATACTCGATGAGTGATCACGTCGTTTACGTCCTCGAGTGTGCCGACGGGAGCCTTTACACGGGTTATACGACGGGCCTCGAGCGTCGCGTCGCCGAACACAACGCTGGTGACGGTGCGAAGTACACGAAACCGCGAACGCCCGTTGAGCTCGTCTATCACGAGCGATACGACTCGAAGTCGGCTGCGATGTCGCGTGAGTACGAGATCAAGCAGTGCTCGAGAACCGAAAAGGAACAGCTCGTCGACCTCGATTGAGCCGGTCTGTCGATGATCTGCCCCGTCGAGTACCCCAGATCCTGCCGCCGCCGGCTCCCTAATCGTCCGTGTTCGCCGTCCGCGGCGAACTCACGTCGGGTTCGATGAAGGCGTACTCGGTGAGCATCCGTCCGAGTTTCTCCACGCGATTTTGGAGGCTCGGATCGACGAACGCCCGCCCGTCGATCGCATCGGGGTCGGCATCGAACTCTCCCGACGCGCCGCGGATACCGACCTGATGTGGGAGCACCCAGCCGTGAACCCCTCGAACGGTGATACGCAGGTGATCGAGCGTCGAGCCGTAACTGCCGCCGCCGGCGGTCGCAAGGAGCCCGACGGTCGTGTCCTCGTATTCGTCGAATCCACAATAGTCGTGGAAGTTCTTCAGAACGCCGGAGTACGAGCCGTGATAGACCGGTGTTCCGAGCGCGACGGCATCCGCTTCACGGACGAGCCGCTTGACTTCCGTGCCGTCTCCCTGCCCTTCGATATCCGGGTCGTAGAGCGGGAGGTCGTACTCCTGAAGATCGAGAAGACGCGTCTGTGCACCCGCTTGCTCAGCGGCCCGGAGGGCGTATTTGAGCCCCGTTCGGGTGTAGCTTTCGTCCCGAAGGCTACCGGAAACGGCGAGGACGGAGGGACCACGTGTCATAGGTGGATTATCATCTCGGTTGGGAAAACGTCATCGCCGTTCGAGTCCCCAATCGTCGTTCGGAGATTCGAACAGCGGCCTGGAACCGCCGATTCTTCGAAACGGATGCACGTCGTCGCTTTTTTCGCACCGGCCGCTGATACTCGCGCTATGGAGACGATTTCGTTCGGAACCGACGGCTGGCGGGCGACACTCGAGGAGTTCACCACGCCTCGGGTGCGGATAGTCGGACAGGCAGTTGCAACGTATCTCCGGGACGAGGGACTCGAGGCACCCGTCGCGATCGGATACGACGCCCGGGAAACCTCGCGCGGATTCGCGGAGGAACTGACGCGTGTCCTCTGTGCGAACGGGTTCGATGTTCTACTCAGCGATCGCGACCGCCCGACGCCGCTGATCGCCCATGCTATCGTCGACAGGGATCTCGCCGGCGCGCTCGTCGTCACCGCCTCGCACAACCCGCCAGAGTACAACGGCGTCAAGTTCATCCCCGAAGACGGCGCACCTGCGCTCCCGGACGTGATGGACGCCGTCGCCGATCGGCTCGCTGAACCCGATCCGCTTCCGGCCTCCGAACACGGCTCCGCCCGAGAGGTCGATTTCGTCGACTCCCACGCCGAGGCCGCGATGGACGTTCTCGAGGAGACGACTCGAACTCGCGCCGCCATATCCGATCTCACCGTCGCCTACGACGCGATGCACGGGAGCGGTCGAGGGACGACAGATCGGCTCCTCGAGGATGCCGGTGCCGCCGTCAACCGGTTGCGCTGCGACCTCGATCCCGAGTTCGGCGGAACCGGCCCCGAACCCGCCCCCGAGAATCTCGAGGAGTTGATCGAGATCGTTTCGGGAGAACCCGAGGACGATCGCTCCGATGTCGACCTCGGCATCGCGAACGACGGCGACGCGGATCGTCTCGCAATCGTCACTCCCGAACGGGGCTATCTCGACGAGAACCTGTTTTTCGCCGCGCTCTATGACTTCTTGCTCGAGTCGAACGACGGCGCTGCGGTCAGAACCGTGTCGACGACTTACCTGATCGATCGGGTCGCCGACGCACACGACGAATCCGTCCACGAGGTTCCCGTCGGCTTCAAGTGGGTCGCCCAGGCGATGGCCGACCACGACGCGGTCGTCGGCGGCGAGGAGTCCGGCGGGTTCACGGTTCGCGGCCACGTCCGCGAGAAAGACGGCGTCCTGATGGCCCTCCTCGCGGCGGCGATGCACGCGGAGGAACCGCTCGACGACCGCGTCGATCGATTGCTCGAGGAACACGGTACCGTCACGCAGGACAAGGTCAGCGTCGACTGCCCGGAGTCGGAAAAAGAGCGCGTTCTCCTCGATCTCGAGGAGGAAATCCCCGAAACGGTCGCTGGAACAGCGGTCGGGGACGTAAACACCGCGGACGGCTTCAAACTCCTGCTCGAGGACGGCTCGTGGCTTTTGGTTCGCCCGAGCGGTACCGAACCCGTGCTTCGAGTCTACGCCGAAGCGACCGACGAGGAACGAATCGAGGAGTTGCTCGCGGCTGGCGAGGAACTGCTCGAGCCGTTGGTCTGAGACGACTCGCTCGCCACAATCCGCGGACGACTCATTCGGCAGTTTCTCCCCCATTCGTGGTGGCGATCACACTTCGCCTGGTTGCGTTTGCCGGGTCCGAATTTACCCGTCTCACCGTCCTATCAGTCTCCATGAGCGATCAGGCGGGTGTCGCCCGGATGGAACTCGAGCCGGACGCCTGGCACCAGAACGACGACGGAAACTACTACCTCGACTGCCCGGAATGTGGCTCGGCGGCGACGCTGATGAACGTCGTCGAGCACAACCGCTGTAACGGGTATCTCGACCAGCAGGAAGGTGAGACGGAACTCGACGAGGGGCGCATGGAGTGTACGGCGAAGCTCACGCTAGAGCTTGCGTACACCTCCGATCCTGCGGTGGAGGCGTCCGATGACGATGTCGGTGGCGAAGCACACTCTGACGATGATAGCTTCGCCAACGGTGATGAGATGGATGCGAGCCTCGAGGAGGACGACGGCGTCACTGGCGAAGGGACGCCGCCGGGATCGGGTGGGACGGTCGACGACGAGCAGGAATAAGGTCGTAACGAGCAGGGATAAGGCGGAACGAACAGGGATACAGACGCGACCAGTAATTATATTTGCTCTCACGGGTGGTCGCTCCCGAGGTGTACGACCGGATTGGCGCTATCTGGGAGCAGTTCGATTCCTGAACTGCTGTGACCCCGGAATTGCGTTCTAGTTGACGGGCTCGGCGGGAACGCCGACGACGGTCGTCTCCGGGCTCACGTCGCTCGTCACGACCGACCCAGCACCGACCGCCGCGTTCTCCCCGATCGTAATGTCGCCCAACAGCGTCGCGTTCGCCCCGATCTGGACCCCGTCCTCGAGCGTCGGGTGTCGTTTGACGGGTTTGTTCGTGTCCCCGCCGAGGGTGACACCGTGATACATGTGCACGTCATCACCGATTTCGGCCGTCTCGCCGATTACGACGCCCATTCCGTGATCGATCGTTACGCGCCGTCCGATCGACGCGCCGGGGTGGATTTCGATGCCGGTGAGGAACCGGACGAACTGCGAGAACACTCGAGCGAGAAGCTTGAAACCCAGATTCCAGAGCCGGTGATTGATCCGGTGCGCCCAGACGGCGTGCAATCCGGAGTAACAGAGCACGACCTCGAGACAGCCGGTTGCGGCGGGGTCGCGATTGCACATCGTGAGCGCGTCCTCGCGTATTCGCCCGATCATCGGCTCTCGTGTGACGTCCAACTCGGCTGTTCGTGAGCAACCCGTTTTGCCCGTTCGAGTCGATCCCCAATACTGGGCCGGCTACAACACCGTGCCACAGTCGTTCGCCGTCGATTCCTGTCGATTCGGCCGATGTGGCAGGCGGTTACCATATCACCACCTCACGAACGGCTTTGTGAAAACCCCTTCGAGGTCGCTCTTTCAAGCGTTCTCGCGCTTCGAGGTTCGTTAGATCACTTCCCTCGAGCGAGTCGCGTCCCGATACGGTCGGGAAGCCCGGCCGCGTCGACGGCCTCCTGAACGCTCTCGATGTCGTACTCGACGCGATGGGTTTCGACGGTCATGGCGTCGAGATCCGCGACGGCGTACCCCGCCCGCGGATCGCCGTCTCGAGGCTGTCCGACGCTCCCCGGATTGACGACGATCCCCTCCGCGTACGTCTCGACGTGCTGGACGTGTGTATGGCCAAGGATGAGGATATCCTCGTCCTCGAGCAGTCGCGGCGAGAAGTCCTCCGGACGGGTGTACCGATCCGGATCGTCGGGGTGGCCGTGGATCAGCTTCATTCGGCCGTCGAATTCGACGCGTTCTTCGGGCAGAGATCTAAGCCAGTCGCGCTGGTCGTCGGTCAGTTCCGCCTGCGCGTGTTCGACGCCGGCGCGGGCCATTCCGTTGAATCGGAACGACGTTCCCTCGACGACGGCGGCGTCGTGGTTTCCGATCACCGTCGGAACGTCGCGATCGCGTGGCTCTCCCGTCCGCGTCCCGACGGCGCTCAACATCGCGCCTTCTCGGAGAGCTTCCACGCACTCGGCCGGCCACGGATTGTAGCCGACCACGTCGCCGGCACACACCAGCTCGTCGACCGGCGGCATGTCCTCGAGGACGGCCTTGAGGGCGATCCGGTTGCCGTGGATGTCGGAAATGAGGCCGACGTTCATGGGAGACACAACTCGCTCGAGGCGTTTGTAGCTTCCTGCGGTTCGGCGGTGACCTCGGCTGGGAAAAGCAGCGCCGCCGATCAGTCGCCGTTTTCGATCGCCGTCTCGAACCCGTCTTCGGTTCGGACGACGCCCGCCGCACAGACGGCGTGTTCGAACTCGAGGTCGTAGGCCTCGCCTGCGGCCTCTTTGGCACTCGTGGCTTCGAACTCGAACGCTCCGGGAGTGTCCGTCTCGTAGGTCGCGACGAGCGTCGGCTCCTCGACGGTTTTGACGATGAGTGAGTCCTTCCGAACCGTGGCGATCAGCGCCTCGCCGTCCGCACCGATCGTCGCGGCGATCCGCGGCGTATCGTAATCGTCTTTTTCGTAGTCGAGCGCGAGCAAACTCGTCGCGAGCGCGTCCCGCGCGGGATAGCCCCGCTCGAGTTTCTCCGCGATCGGATCGACGTGTGACCCGTTTCCGAAGGCGGCCGTCTCCCCTTTCGGGGTCTCGACCGTGCGAAGGCAGTTGTACCCGACGTACGGATTGTCGGTCTCCGGTGCGTCTTCAGTTGGGCCGACGGTCAAGGCGTCCTCTCGAGCGGTTATCTTTCGGTTCGGGAACGACCGCGAGGAGACGCGGTAGGCTCCCACATCGGGGCCGACGACGACGAAGCGTCCAACGTACATACTCGGGGATGGACAGAGAGCGGAAAAGGGGTATCGGTTCTGATTTGATTTGCGTCCTCGTCCGAACTAATTTCGGATAATCGATCGATGGAGCGCATACGCACTGAAATAGACCACTGTATCGTTCTTTGTGCAAATTGTCACAGGATCGAACAAGGTCACTCGCGCACGTCTGGAACGTAGTACGAATTATCCGTCTCGGTTCGTTTTCGCTTTGATTCGCTACTGAACCCGGCCCCGTCTCAGGATTTGAATGGTTACAAACCGAAAGCGATAAACTATACCCTCCCCAATCTATGGTCGCACGAAGTCCATTAGGGTAGTGGCCAATCCTTCTGCCTTCTGGGGGCCGAGACCCTGGTTCGAATCCAGGATGGACTATCCTCTTACTTCAACTCGAGCAGTTTACCGTTCCCCTCTCCTGTTCTCCAGTCGAAACAAGGGGGTCTCAACCGGCGTCCGATCTGTCGGAAGAACTATTTAAATACATTTCGTACACGATGGTATGAATAGACGATCGTTTCTCGCTATCGCCGGGAGTGGATCCCTCGCGACCACTGCCGGATGTCTCGACGAGTTCGGGAGTGACGATGATAGCGGCGATGGGGACGAGTCGGAGTACGAAACCGACTCCTTCGAGGGAACGGAGATCCCGCTCGCTCCCGCGGAGGACGTTCACGAGTGGTTCGAGGAAGACGAGGCGAAGTTCGTTGATACCCGCGGCGTCAGTCAGTACGACGCCGGACACATCCCCGGTGCCGTCCTGAGTCCGGGAATCGATAACGAAGGGGACGACCCGACCGACGACTGGTCGACCGACACGCGGGTCGTAACCTACTGTGACTGTCCGCACTCGCTCGCCGTCCGGCGCGGAGCCGATCTCAAGGCGGACGGATTCGAAGACGTCTATGCGATCGACGAAGGCTACAACGGCTGGGAACAAGCTGGCTATCCGACGGAGTATAACGAAGCCGATGCCGATGTCGAAACGTACGAGATCGAAGGCGAATCGGATCCGTCCCACGAGGACGAGTACGTCCACATCTCTACCGCCGACGGCGGAAGCTACGAGGTCGCCCCAATCGACGGCGACGGAATCTACGAAACCGAAATCCGATTCCCCGATCTGACTGACGACTCCGAACTGATCGTCGAGGCACCCGATTACACCGTCGAAGGCACGCTCAAGGAGTTGACTGACGAACCCGTTACCGCCGATAGCTGAGCCGTCTCACCCCCCACGTCTTTCTCGTTCGTATACGCCGGCGCGCTCGAGTTCGCCGCGTTCGCTGAGCACGGCTGGCGTTCGACAGATACCGGGTGCGCCGGTCACTTGCGGCACCGTACAGTTGTTGCAACTTTCACACAGCAAGCGAGTCTCGGCCGATTCGGGCTCGAGCAGTCGCGCACCCAGTTTCGGCTCGGCGTAGAACGGTCGAGCCATGCCGACCATGTCGCTGGCCGCCGACCCGCCGTTTCGGCTCGAACCCGATTGACGACTCGAGTCGCCGAGCAACCGATCCATTTCGTCCCGCTCCCGTATTCCGCCTTCGGCGAGTACCGGAATCGAAACTTCGTCGCGAACCCGTCGACAGAATCCTTCGTTCCAGGCCGATTCGAAATCGTACTGTAGCGATTGTACCCAGTTCGCCGCGGCGACGAGCCGTCGGCGATTGGGACCGCCGAAGGCCGCGTCGTACCCCTCGACCATCGCCTCGTTCGCCCAGGCTCGGTCGGGGTATTCACCGCGAACGATGCTCATGTCCCAGACGACCGACGCGTTGACGGGAACGACGGCGTTGTAACCGATTTTCTCGAGTCGACGGCAGATTTCGATACTGTCCTCGAGCGAGAGGGTCCGCCGGACGACCGGCCACGGCGGCGCGGCGGTCTCGGCCGGCACTTTCGTCAACAGCGGAACGTCCCCCGCCCGGTCGCGAATTTCGTCGTGAACCAGCGTGAGAAACTCGAGGCGAGCCTCGGGGCTCCCGCCGAACTCGTCCTCCCGGCGGTTGTAGAACGGCGAGAGGAACTGCTGGATAATCCCCATGTTCGCCCCCGCGAGGTGGATGCCGTCGTAGCCCGCTTCGATACAGTAGTTTGCAGATCTGCCGAAGTCCGCGGCCAGTTCGTACACCTCCTCGGTCGTCAGCACGTGAGGATCACAGGAGAGAAACCCGAGCCGATCGAGCACTCGCAACTGCCACGGCGGCTTCGATACGGCGAGTTGCTCGAGATCCGGATTCTCGGCGCGGTGCTCGGCGTGCCAGGTTTCCATACTCCGGAGGCCGCCGTGTTCGAGCTGGACGAAGATCCGACTGCCGTGTTCGTGAATTCGATCGGTGAGCCGCGACAATCGGGATACAAACTCGGGGTCGTGGACGCGAGTCATTCCCGGCGCGGCACACCCGCCCTCGCCGCGAACGATGGTCGCTCCCTGACAGATGAGCCCGACCCCCGATTCCGCCGCGGGCTCGAGATCCTCGATCAGCGCGTCGATGGCGCCGGGGCCGTTTCCGGCGCACTCGAGTAACGGCGCTCGATAGAGTCGATTCGGGACCCGCACTCCGCCAATTTCGATCGGATCCTCGAGACTGGCCATGGTGTATATTCAGGCGGAAGTACCAAGAACGTAGTGTCGAGTCGCAGTCTGAGTGCGGTCACCCCTCTCACCGGTGACTACTTTTCGACCTCGAGCAACGCAACTCGCTCGCAGACGAGATCCTCGAGTCCCGCGTCGGTTGCCTCACGTTCGGCCGACGTAATGTCGAAGTACGACTGGAGCGTCTCTTCGTTCGGACCCTCGAGCGTCGGCTCGGGATCGAACTGTTCTGCTTCGATTACCTCTTTGCGGGCCCGCGTTTCGCCGCTTTCGCCACTGTCGCTGTTTTCGCGATCATCTCCGCTGCCCTCGCCGTTGCCACCGGCATCGAAGAGTACGACAACGCGGTTCCCTCCCTCGCTGACGCCCATCTCGAGCGCTCGGTCGATCTGTCTGCGCCCGGCGGCGTACAGCAGGATTTCGACGGCCCGATCGCGGGCGACGTTCTCGCCGCGCTCGCGTGCTCGGTCCGCCAGCTCGATAGAGCGCTCGAGGTGGCGTTCGCCGGCGATATAGCTCGCGTCGAAGGCCTGAATCGTGACCCCGTGGCGGTCACCCAACTCGCCGAGTCGGGCGACGAACGCGTCCAAATCCTCGAGTTCGAGTCGGCCTTCGAGTAACTCCATCAGAAATCACCCAGACTGGCCTGGTCGTCATCGGTTTCGTCAGCTCCGCTGTTCTCCGCTGTCGTTTCGGATCGGTCGCTCCCCGCGCTCGTCGTCACTTCGACGCCCTCGAGGTCCGTTCGCGGTTCGATACCGTCCATCGACGAATCTTCACGGCCGGCGTTCTCGAGGATGTTCTCGGCCGTCTTCTCCCCTTTTAGCACCGCGAGGACGACTCCCTTGTCGGCGTTTCGGAGGTCCGCAGGACCTTCGATGCTGACGTCGTAGAGCTGGCGCGCGCGCTTGCGGCCGACGCCCCGAACCGAAACCAACTCGAGGAGGTCCTCGCTCACGCCGTGTTCGACGCGGGCGCGGGCCTCTCGGACCGCGACGGTCCACTCGCTTCCGATTTCGTTCGCGAGTGATTCGGCCGCGCCGAGCAGCCATTCGGCGGTGTCGACCTTCCCGCGGAGGTCGCCCGGCCCGATCTTGTACTCGTCGGTGAGCCACTCCTCGTCGCGTTCCTCGGCCCAGTCCTCGAGCAGTTTGCCGGTCTTCAGCGAGGCGAGCCAATCTTCGAACCGACCGTCCTCGTACTCGCTGGGCGCGTCGCCGAGCAGTTCGGTCTCGCGCTTGTAGAAGAGTTCGCCGAAGGTCTCGTCCTCGCCGGAACGGAGGTACAGTTCGTACATGTCCGGCGTTCTCGAGATCAGCTGGTAGAGCCCGAGGGCCGTCGGTCGATCGTCCGCCGACTCGAGCCCGTAGACGATTTCCGCGGCGGTCATGGGATCGAGATAGAGCCTCGAGACAGTGTGTCCGAGGCTGGTGGCGGTGAGTTCGACCTCGCTGCCAGCATCATGATCCCTGTCGCTGCCGGTTTCGTCATCCGTAAGCTCCGCGGCGGAAACAAACGCGTCGGTCGCGGGTTCTGCTTGCTCGTCGGTCGCCCCTCCTGTTCCTGTCGTCGTCGGTCCGCCCTCGCGGTCGATGAAGTCGTTCGACTCGAGGTACTCGAGCACGTCGTCGGTGACCGTCTCGAGTCGGTTCCCCTCCGTCGACTGGCTCGCGTAGAGTGTCGCCTGCATGAACTCGAGCAATCCTCGGCGTGTCCGAGCGAATCCGGAGGCGATGGTCGCGAGAACGTGGGTGCGAAGCGCGGGTTCGGCGGCGAGCTTGGAGCGAACGGGTTCCGGTTCGCCCCAGACGTACCGATCGAACAGCTCCTGGCGCTCGTCGTGGCTGTTCGCGAGCAGGACGGCTTCGCCGTAGGGATCGAGCCCGGGCCGTCCGGCCCGACCCATCATCTGGTGGACCTCGAGAACGTCCAGCGGCGACATGCCGCCGGCAGTGGGGTCGAACCGCCGCCAGTCGCGGACGATCACGCGCCGGGCGGGCGTGTTGACGCCGGCGGCGAGCGTCGGTGTCGCGGAGATCATCTTGAGCAGTCGGTCGCGAAAGGCGTCCTCGACGATCGTTCGGTGTTCGCTTGCGAGTCCCGCGTGGTGAAAGGCGGCCCCGCGTTCGACGCAGTCTGCGAGGTCTTTGCTCGTCTCGGTATCGCTGACGTCCCGAATGTCGTCGGCGAGTTCCGACAGTTCGTTCCGTTCCTCGTCGGTGAGTTCCGGCTTCGAGACCTGCGAAAGTCGCCGCGCTGCGGCTTCTGCATTTCGACGCGAACTGACGAAAACGAGCGACGAACCCCCCTCCTGTAGAATGTCCCGGACCAGAGCGGCCTCCTGCTTTTCGGATCCTTCGACGGGAACCTCTCTCGTCGAGCCGTCGTCGAACTCGAGGGCGTTGCCGTAGTGGACCCCCATCTGGAGGTCGATCGGTCGCCAATCCGTGTCGACGAGGTCAGCCTCGAGCCAGTCCGCGATTTCGTCTGCGTTGCCGACTGTCGCCGAAAGTGCGACCGTCTGCAATCCGGGGTTTAGCTCCCGGAGCTTCGCGAGGGTTACCTCGAGGGTGGGTCCCCGGTTCCGGTCGTCGATCAGGTGAACCTCGTCGCTGACGACGCAGGTGAGATCCGAGAGCCAGTCCGCGCCGTTTCGCACGAGCGAGTCAACCTTCTCGCTGGTCGCGACGATCAGGTCCTTCGTGGCGAGCCACTCGTCGGTCGACTCGTAGTTTCCGGTCGTCACGCCCGTCGTGACGCCGAACTCCTCGTAGGCGTCGAACTCGGCCTTTTTCTCGCTTGCCAGGGCGCGGAGGGGAACGATGTACAGTGCCTTCCCCCCGCGCTGGACCGCAGAAAGCATTGAGAGGGCGGCGATCATCGTCTTCCCGCTCGCGGTCGGCACGGCGGCGACGAGACTCTCCCCCTCGAGGATCCCCGCTTCGACGGACTCGGCTTGCGGTGGGTACAACTCCTCGATCCCCTCGTCCTGAAAGTGCTCGAGCGCCCCCGGCGGGAGCCCCGACAGCTCCTCGACGTTCATTACTCGCTCTTGTGCCGTCCCGCGGTTTAAAGTATCGTCTCTCGCCGGGTTTGGACCCGGTTCGGTCCGGAAGCGGTATGTCGAAGACTCCCGAACCGTCGCGTATGCAAGTCGAATTCGACGAAGACACGTGTATCGGCATGTACCAGTGTGTCGCCGAATGGGACGCCTTCTCGAAGGACAAGTCCGCCGGGAAGGCGGTTCTCGAAGGGGGCGAAGAGAAAGAAGAGGGAATGTTCGTTCGTGAGGTGCCAGACGACGCGGAACTCGACGCGAAGTTTGCCGCTCGGACCTGTCCCGTCGACGCGATCGCGATCTACGACGACGACGGCGAGCAGTTGATTCCGTAGGTAGCTCCGTTTCTCACCGTCGTAACGCTGCATCGACAAGCTTCGACTCGACCGTCCGCAGGAGCGTCGAGGCCGCGCTTTCAGAACACTTGAGCGACGCCGCAACCTCGGCCAGCGATCCGGTTCGGGGGATATCGTAGTAGCCAAGTTCTCGAGCCGTCTCCATCGCCTCGAACTGTCGTGCGGTCAGTCGCCCGGCGAGGGTCTCGGCTTTCCGCTGGTGGTCGCTCACCCGCTCGACCTCGACGCCGACGTCATCGGGGAAGCGTTCGACCAGCCCCGCGAGCGCGTCGGGCTCGCCGAGAACGGTAACGTGGACGCTCTCGCGACCGGTGTAGATGATCGGCGGCACGATCACGAGCCCGGAGTCGTCGAACGTTCCCAGTAACGCCTCGTCGGCCCCCCGGAGGTCCATCTCGGCGTAGCCGTAGAACGTGTCCTCGTCGACGGGCGTAATCTCGAACCGGTGGACAACGGTCAGGTCGGTTGCCGTCTCCCGGATTTTGTCGCGGTCGCCGACGATCAGCGAGAGGAATCGCACCCGCTCGGTCTCGGGATCGACGTGCCAGGAAAGCAGTTCCTCGCGGCGAAACTCGAGTTCGGAATCGGGCCTGGGAACCGGCAGCTGCATTCGGTCGGGCAGTCGGAGCGTTAGATCCGTCGATTGCATACTCGCTGGTCACGCTCTATAATAAAGAAGTTCAGTGCTTCGGGCAAACGCCGACCATCTTTCCCATCCTGCGTACGAACATGTCCGATACCGAACCGCACTCGCTCCGCTCCGACGATGCCGCGTCGCTGGCGGCAGATTCCTCGAGCGATGAGCACTCGACTTCTACTTCTTCGAGCGTAGATGGCTCCAACACCGATCCCTCGAGCGCCGACCGACTGCCGGGACCGCGCGGCCTTCCGTTGATCGGGAGCACGCTTTCGATCGCCCGCGACCCGATCGCGTTCCTCGAGTCTGCCAGGAAGTACGGTGATATCGTCTCCTACGGGGCCTACGGTACCGAGTTCGCCCTCGTTTACGACCCCCACGTCGTGGAGGCCGTCCTCGTCTCGCGATCGGACGAGTTCGACAAAGGCGAGTTCGAGACCGAGTTCGGCGAACTCATCGCCCCCGACGGAATCGCGTTCACGGAGGGCGAGCGGTGGCGTCGACAGCGAACCCTGTTGCAGTCGTCGTTTACGCCCGATCGCATTCACGCCGTCGCCGACGAGATGGTCGCGGAGGCGGACGCGCTCGTCGACGGGTGGGACGACGGCGACATCGTCTCGCTTCGGGACGGTCTGGCGACCTACAGCGTCCGCGTTCTCGCCCGGACGCTGTTCGATCTCCCGCTCGAGGACGACCGCACGCGAACCGTCACGCGGGCGGCGACCGCAGTCAACGAGTATGCGTCGCCCCGCCGCCTCGCTGTCGGCTCGCTCATACCGTCGTGGGTTCCGGACCGCGTCGGTCGCGAGTACGAGACCGCGATGGCCGGCCTCGAGGAACTCGTCACCGAACTGGTCACGGAGCGACGCCGGACGGACACAACGGGTGACGACCTCCTCTCTGTATTAGCTCGAGCGGAGTACCCGGACGGCTCGCGACTCTCGCCCGACGAAATCCGAGATCAACTCGTCACGTTCCTCTTCGCCGGTCACGAGACGACTTCGACCACGCTCGCGGTCGCGTGCTGGCTCCTCGCAGGCAATCCAAACCTTCGCGAAAAACTCGAGTCGGAACTCGAGACTGTCTGTGACAATCGGGACCCCGCAGTCGGCGACCTCGCCAGCCTCGAGTACACCGAAGCCGTTCTCAGGGAGGCGATGCGTCTCTACCCGCCGGTAACGGGCGTCTATCGCGAACCACTCACGGACGCGGTGCTCGCCGGGTATCGAATTTCGGCCGACACGACCCTCCAGCTCTCGGCGTACGGTATCCACCGCGACGAACGCTGGTGGGACGACCCCGAGGCGTTCCACCCCGAGCGGTGGCTCGCCGATACCGATCGGCCCGAGTACGCGTACTTTCCCTTCGGGGGAGGGCCTCGCCACTGCCTCGGAATGCGCTTTGCGATGGTCGAACTCCAACTCGCCCTCGCCTCGATCGTCAGCCGCGTCGAGTTCGGCCGCCTCACGGAGACCCTCGAGCCGTCGCTCGGTGTGACGCTCGATCCCGGCCCGCTCGAGGCGCGAGTGCGGAAGCGATAACGCGGCGCTCGTTCAACCAGGTCGGCACCGACTCTCGGCCGAGGGACACGGTCGGTCGGAACGGCTGAATCGGAATCACCTCCCGAACGTCGTTCAAATCTCGGCCGCACGTCGTCTACGAAAGTGCCGTCAAGTACGAAGTGGCTCGTTTTTCGGGATCGTTTCGATGTAGGGTCGTTTTGCGGTGAAATCGTTTCGACGGAGTGACTTCCTCACTCCTCCGCGACGGTGATCGTTATTTCGTCGGTTTCACCGAAGGCGCGGTGCGGTCCGTCGGCGATCTGGAGGGTTAGATCATATTCGCCGGGATCGAGTTCGATCTCTCCGTTGGACTGTCCGTCACCCCAGTGATAGATACCGTCCGCTTCGGCTTCGTCACCTGGTCCGGGGATGGTTTCGCCTTCTTCGAAGCCCTCGTGATCGACCAGCACGTGCAGGTGTCCCTCACCTTCAGTGGCTTCTCCTGCTGGCGCGAGTTCGATGCCCTCGGCTTCCGCCTCGATTTCGACCGGCGACTCGACGGTGTCGCCGTCCTCGGGTGCCGTAAACACCGCGCTTGCGTCGTCGGGCTGGTCTCCGACGTCGATTTCGCCGTTATCGTCTTCGCCGTTGTCGTCTTCGCTCGGTTCCTCGTCGTCGTCTTCCGGCTCGTCGTCATCGTCTCCGCTGAGACAGCCGCTCAGTCCGATGATACCGACGCCCGCGAGAGCGCTGAATCTTCTCCGTGTGTACGTTGTGTTTTCGGGAGCCATGATTGTATTATTCTCGCGAACGGGTATGAAATCACCGGTGTCGAGATACCCGACAGTCTCCTCAATTGATATAGTCGAGAAATCCTGCTACTGTCCTCTCTGGAAAACGTCGCTCGAGACCCGGATACGCCGGGCTCGAGAAATGGTCGCGCCGATCGACGCGAGTTAGGAAATCTTCTCGTACTGTTCGGAGAGTTTCTCCGCGGCTTCGCCGAGTTCGTTGCGTTCGAACTCCGAGAGGTCCCATTCGACGATCTCTTCGATTCCGTTCGAACCGAGTTTGGCGGGCACGCCGAAGGCGGTGTCCTCATGGCCGAACTCGCCCTCGAGCGTGACACTCGCGGGGAGCACTTCGCCCGTGTCGCGGATGACGGCCTCGACCATGTGGCCGACGCCGGTAGCTGGACCCCACTCGGTCGCGCCTTTCTTCTCGATGACGTTCATCGCGGAGGTCTGAAGCTCCTCGAGGAGTTCTTCCTTTTCGTCGGCGGTGAACTCGGGATCCCGGCCGTTGACCCGAACCTTCGAGAAGACGGGAACCTGCGCGTCGCCGTGCTCGCCGAGGATCGTCGCCTCGACGTTTTGAACGGGAACGTCGAAGCGCTGGGCGATGACGTACCGGAATCGCGCGGAGTCGAGTCGGCCGCCGAAGCCGATCACTTGCTCGCGCGCCCGGTCGCCGGTTTCGTAGAGGTGGCGGTTGAGCAGGTCGACGGGGTTCGAGGTCGTGATCGTGACGAAATCGTCGTTGTGCTCGGCGAGTGAGGAACCGATATCCTCCATGATCGGCGCGTTATCGCCCGCGAGGTCGATACGGGTCTGTCCCGGCTGCCGTGGAATACCCGCCGTGATAACGACGACATCTGATCCTTCGGTGTCCTCGTACCCGCCCTGTCGGATGACGGTATTGGAGTCGTAGGCCGCGCCGTGGTTCGCGTCGGCGGCCTGTCCGACCGTGTCGTCTTCCTTGTCCGGAATGTCGACGAAGACGAGCTCGTCTGCAACGTCCCGAAGCGCGATGTTGTAGCCTGCGGCGGCCCCGACCGTCCCGGCCGCGCCGACTACGCTAACTTTCGTCATACCACGTAATGGTGCACCGTCCCTCGCGTTAAATCCGTCGAAACCCGTCGATTTGTACGATTTACTGATCATCGAACTGGTGTTCGTCGACTTCCTGACTGAGACCGAACCGATCATACAGCCGGCCCTTGAGACTCGAGTATGCGAGTCAGCGTGGTCGGCGGCGGAACGATTACCGACGAACAGGAGGGAACTGCCGTGGCGGTCGGGAAGGCACTGGCGCGAAACGGCCACACCGTCGTCTGTGGCGGTCTCGGCGGGACGATGGAAGCGGTCTGTCGCGGGGCGAAATCCGAAGGCGGAGCGACCATCGGGATCCTCCCGACGGATCGTCGGACCGATGCGAACGAGTACGTCGACACGGCGATTGCGACGGGACTGGGTCACGCCCGAAACGTCCTCGTTCCGATGAATGGTGAAGGGGTCGTCGCGCTGGCAGGCAGTGCGGGGACCCTCTCGGAAATCGGCTTCGCACAGGTGTACGACCGCCCGGTCGTCGGAATCGACACCCACGAGATTCCCGGCGTCGATGCCGTCGAGACGCCCGAGGAGGCGGTCGCGACGCTCGAGCGAGCTGTCGCGGAGAGATAATGTCTGGCTCGAGGGACTTACCGGTCGACGTTACCGGCGGCCGCCGTCGCCGGTCGTCGCTGCGTCGAAGCCGGCGCTCCTTCGGTTGCTGGACCCCTCGTTTCCGGTATGACTAGTGATGCCGAGAGCGGTTTCGCCACCATTCCCGAATCTTACGACCTTCGCGAAGACCTCCCGACGCTCGAGCAGTTCGCCGAGCTTCGCGACGCCGCCGGACTTCCGGCTCGCTCGCGCGAGGGAATCGAACGCGGCCTTCCAAACTCTCTTTACGGCGTGACCGTCGCGTACGGGCCCAATGACGAGGTCGTGGGGATGGGGCGAATCATCGGCGACGGCAGGACGGTCTTCCAGATTGGCGACCTGGCGGTCCGTCCCGAACACCAGGGAAACGGCCTCGGAACGGCGATGATGGCCGCGCTCGTTTCGCACCTCGAGGAGAACGCCCCTCCTCGGGCGTACGTCAACTTGATGGCGGACACCGACGGCTTTTACGACCGGTTCGGGTTCAAGGAGACGCGACCCGAATCGAAGGGAATGTACCGCCGAACGGGCGAGGAGCGATAGCGACGCGGTCGCTCGTATCCGATTTCTCAAACCCTTCAACCCTCTTCGTAGCCTTTTCGACGTTCCAGCCCGTTGAGACGAGTATGAGCGACTTCGACAAGGAAGCCGAGCGCGAGAAGCTTCGAGAGAAGTACGAGCGCGACAAACAGGAGCGGGAGGCGACCCAGCGGATGAGCGACCTCCTGCTCAAGGGGGCGCGGATGACCAACACCCACTGTAACACCTGCGGCGATCCGCTCTTCCAGCAGAACGGAACGACGTTCTGTCCGTCCTGTCACGGCACCGCCGAGGGCGTCGAGGCGTCCGTGGCCGACCAGTCGGCCGAAGAGGACGCTCGAGGAACTGACGCTTCGGATGGTCAGACGGCATCACCAGAATCGAATAGCGCTGACCCCGCTACCGCCGAAGGCGCATCCGGAACCGTCGACGCTCCCGAATCCGGGCCCGAACCGACCGAATCGGTTTCGAACGACCGATCGACAGGGTCTCGAGCCACGCCCGCTCAACCGCGGAACGAACCGGAGCCGTCGAACGCGAACGAAACGGCCGCTCAGCCGTCCGACGCTCGAGATGAACCATTCGATCGGTCTCGAACCCCCTCTGGGGACCGGTCGAGTCGAGACCCTGCCGGCAACAGCCGTTCGTCTCCCGCCCCCGTCGACGGCGACCTCGAGGTCGCACAGGACGCACTGGTCGAGTCCCTCGAGCGATTCGCACGGAAAGCCGCCGAAACTGACGACCCGCGGTACGCCAAAGAGTGCCTCGAGGCCGCCCGCGAGGCGAGCGAGGCGTTGTCGGCGTTGCGGTAAGGACCGTTCGACCCCTTCGGTCCCGGCTACTTCCCGGAACCGGTGTAGTCGCTCCCGATAACTTCCCGAATCCGTTCTGCGGTGACCGAGCCGACGCCGTCGGCCGCCTGAAGTTCGTCCTCGCTCGCGATCATCACCGCCTCGACGGTACCGAACTCCTCGAGTAAGGATCGCGCGGTCACCGGCCCGATTTCGGCGATCGAACCGACGACGTACTCCTGTTGCTCGGCCAGGGTCTTGCTCTGTTTCTCGCCGTGGACCGAGATTTCGCGACTCGAGGTCTCCTGTTCGCGTCCGGCGATGACGCCGAGTAGCTCCTCCGTGTCGGTTTCGTCTTCCGTTCTGAGAATGCTCACGCCAAAATCGACGGCGAGACTCGAGAGCGCGCCCCTGATGGCGTTCGGATGGATGTCGCGCTGTTCGTACAGCCCGTCGCCCTCGACGATCACGATCGGTCGGGAGTAGTGTCTGGCCATCGCGCCGACCTGCTCGAAGACCGACCGATCGCCGCCGACCAGCGAGTCCACGAAGTCGGCGACCGACTTTCGCTCGACGACGGCCCGATCCGAGAGGACGTAGTCGCCTACCTCGAGGGTCTCGAGGCGGATGTCGATCTCCTCGCGTTTGGAAAGCTCTCGAGCGATGTTAGCGTCCATCTCGCGTTGGTCGGCGACGATTTCGATCGCGTCTCCCTCCGCGTGTGGCTCGTGGGTTTCGACCTCGTCTTCGGTCGATCCGTCCGCCTCGTTTCCGTCGCTGTCGTCGGCCGATTCGGCGTCGAACTCCTGCAATCCGGGCTGACCGGAAACCCCCCCACTTCCACTGGAAGATGCGGCTTCATCGGGCGATTTTGTCGCACCAGTGTTCACTTCCGCTTCGCTTTCGATTCTACCACTATCGCTGGCCTCACTCCCCGTGCGTTCGCCGCCGCTCTCGAACGCGGCGAGCGATTGTTGGGCGTCGTCGAGTTCCTCCTCCAGGTTGTCGGCCATCCCTTTCAGTTCCCGTAATTCGTTCTCCATCTCCTTCTCTCGCCGCCTCGAGATCCAGAAGTACGCCTCGTCTCGGGTGTCTTCGGCCATCAGGACGACGACGCGACCTTCGGACTGGCGGCCGGTTCGACCCTTCCGCTGGATAGACCGAATCGCCGTCGGGACGGGCTCATAAAAGAGCACGAGGTCGACTTCGGGCACGTCCAGGCCCTCCTCAGCGACAGAGGTCGAAACCAGCACTTCGAACTCCCCGGCGCGGAAGTCGTTGAGCACGTCCTGCTGTTGGTTTTGGGTCATCCCGTCCGACCCTTCGCGGTCGCCCTGCCCGACGAAGCGCTTGGCGTCGAAGCTGTCGTTCAAAAAGTCCGTCAACGCCTCCGCGGTATCTCTCGATTCGGTAAAGACGATCACGCGCTCGCCGCCGTCGAGCCCCAGCGTTTCGGCCAGCAGCATCCGCGTCTTGCGATACTTGGGGTGGAGTTCGTCGTACTTTTCGGCCTTTCGCATCGACTCCCTGACCCGCGGATCCGAGACAAGTCGCTGGCTCGCCTTCGAGGCACCGGAGGAGCGAGCCTGGTTTTTCTGTCGGTCGAAATACCGACGGAGCGCCTCCACACTCTGGGTCTCGACCAGCGTCACCGCCTGTCGAAGTTTCATCACCTCGGCGTGGACTGACATCCCTTTGAACCCTTCAGACTGGTCGTTGTTGATCAGCTCCTGTAACTCGGCACGCATCCGATTGAGGTCCTTTTGAGACTGATCTGGCTGGGTCGATTTTGCCACGCCGAGTTCCTTCAACTTCTCGAGGCGCTCTGTGATCACCTCGTTCAACGCGTCTCGAATTTCGATGACGTCTTCCGGGAGGTCGATCCGCTCCCACTCGACGTCGGTGTCGTGGGTGAACTCCGAGACGTCGGCGTCCTCCTCGGTCATCACCTCGACCTCGTGGAGCCCGAGGTTTTCACAGACCTCGAGGATGGCCTCCTCGTCGCCTCCCGGAGAAGCACTCATTCCCGTCACGAGCGGCTGGTCGGCGTCCGCGTGATAGCGCTCTGCAATGTAGTTGTAGGCGTAATCGCCGGTCGCCCGGTGGCACTCGTCGAAGGTGATGTGGGTAACCTCGGAAAGCGAGACGCGGCTCCCGACGAGGTCGTTCTCGATGACCTGCGGCGTCGCCATAATAATCGTCGACTCGTTCCAGAGTTCGGCGCGGTCCTCCGGGCTCACGTCACCCGTGAAGACGACGATTTCCTCGTCGGGAATCTGCAACGCCTCGCGGTAGAACTCCGCGTGTTGCTGGACGAGGGGTTTCGTCGGCGCGAGCATGAGCGACTTGCCGCCGGCCTCCTCGAGTCGCCGGGCGGTCACGAGCAGGCTCACCGTCGTCTTTCCCAGCCCGGTCGGGAGGCAGACGAGCGTGTGGTCGTTCGCCGCCGTTCCCGCGAGTTTCAGCTGGTAAAGTCGTCGCTCGAGAAAGTCGGGCGCAAGTAGGGGGTGGTCGATAGAGGGGATATCCTCGTCCGTCGCTGCCATTGCCGGCGGTTCGACGCGGCCGCGGTTAAGGTTTGAGAAAGCGCGGTGGAAGTAGTCACAATAGGCGGAAACGCAGCAAAAGCGGTTGGTCGACGCTCAAGTTCGGGCACCGTGACGATATTCAGTTCCTTCGATCGTCGCTCACTCCAGCGGTTTGACGCCCGTCATTTCAGCGGTTGGACACCCGTCACTCCGGCGGTTGGACAGTCGCCGGTTCGTTGTCGCCACACCCGTGGCGGTAGAACTCCGTGTATTCCCGGTCGCGATCGCCGGGCGTATCGATCGTCTCGTGGGTGATGTCCTCTTCGACGACGTACATGTTCAGGCGAACGAGCTCCTCGTCGTGTTCTCCGGCCCACTGCTCGCAGATACTGTCGGCCAACGTTCCGGGAACGTCGTTGCCGCCGTAGCCGCCGCGGCGGACGCTGTTCATGTAGAAGCGCTCGCGGTAGGTGTCGTACTGCAGTTGTAACTCGTCGTGGGGACGATCGTAGGCCAGCGGCCGTTCGTTGTAGACGTCGACCAGCTCGCCGCTCTCGGTTTCGGCGGGGAAGACGTAGTACCGGTCGGTCGTCCGCGGATCCGGGCCGGCGAAGACACCCCAACCCACCGGTTGGTCAATTCCCAAACTCGAGGCGACCGTCTCGACCTGCGCGACGCCTCGGTGCTCCTCGAGGGTCTCGTGAACCGATCCTTCGATTCGTTCCTCGAACTCCTGATCGCTCTCGACGTCGAGTGCGGCCCCGCCGACGTTGACCGCCAGTACGGTAGCGACGAACAGGACGGTGACGACGACGACCCCCAGCGAAAGGCTGTACGCGCGCCCGCTGGCGAGGCTGAGTCGTTTCCGCTCGTCGGCGAATCCGGAATTGGGAACTCGCCCTGCGATCCCCTCGAGACGCCGGGTCGCTCGAGCGGCGATATCGGGAACGCCGGTTCCCAACCGGGTCGCTACCGCGCCCAGATCGTCCCAGAACTGCGCTTGCAAGAAGAGGAGGACGCCGGCGATCGAGACGTAGGAGAACGCGCCGATACGAACCGTCAGCGCGAACGAAAGGTGGCCCGCGACGAACATCCCGGCCAGCAGCATCCGTGGACGACCTCGTAGTACCAACAGGAGCGGCGAGCAGACGAGCATGAGGAACCAGAGCAAGCCGCCGTACTCGAGCAGGACTGGGAACTGGCGAACGGTGTCGCCCAGCAGGAACGTCATCTCGTC
The DNA here is from genome assembly GCF_030068615.1 of Halostagnicola sp. A-GB9-2. Taxonomy (GTDB): domain Archaea; phylum Halobacteriota; class Halobacteria; order Halobacteriales; family Natrialbaceae; genus Halostagnicola. Next base: position 208,928 of record NZ_JASJOC010000004.1, read on the forward strand.
GAGGCCGAGCACAAGCGGCGCGGCGTCCCCGCTCGTCCAGACGTCGGATCGGGATTTGATCAGCCCGTTCGTGAAGTACATGTAGACCATCTGGCCCAGTATCAACGCCGAGGCGACGCTCGCGACGGCGGTTCTGGGTTCCCGGTCGGCGTGGACGGCGTCGATCGACCACCGCTCGCCCAGCGGGAGGAAGATGGCCCAAAACGCCAGAAGTCGAAACAGCGTGTCCGCGTAACTCAACACGAACGGGTTGTGGTTGTCCAGCGAGATGATGAACAGAAATGTTAGCACCGCCGCAAGGCGCGTTTTGTAGCCGACGATCAACAGGATCGCGATCAGCCCCTGCAGGACGAACAGCCCCGCGATCAGGGTCGGATCCGTCGTCAGGTGGTAGATCGAGAACGGGTACGTTGTGGCTGTCTCGAGGACGAGCGATTGCGGGACGACGCGGCCGTCGGTGTAGAAGTACCCGAAGTTTCGCGCCCGGAGGAACAGATCGGCGAGGACGAGGAGGCCGATACTCACGCGAAAGACCGCGAGCGTTCGCGCGTCGATTCGAACGCCGTCACGGAGGCGACTTCGAAGCCGGCTACCCGACTCGCGGAGGGAGGTGATTGTCGTGGGACCCATCTGTCGTCGTGATTCTACAGTAACGGTATAGGTTTTTCTACTGAAACGACGGTTCGGCGATGCGTCGTCGGCAGACGAGACGTTTCGAGTTCGATGCTCGAGTCGCCGTGCTCCTCGGTTGGATCGTCTTTGCGACGTGGTTTGGCTATCGGCGGTTCCGGGCGACTGACTTGTAGCTGGCACCTCGCTGAAACCCCCGACGAAAGCAACACCGATCAGAACGGTGTGAACTCGAGAACCAGATACCCCAACAACCCGGCGTAGATCGGGATCGTGAGGTTGTCGTCGACGACGAAATCGCCGATTTTCACCGTAATACAGTCGGCGACCATTGCACCGATCGCCGCCGCAACCGCGACCTCGGGGTGTTCGCGCAGGAACGGCAAGGCGAGCAGAAAGCTCACGACGAACATCGTCGCGAACACTTTCGGACTCTTGTATCGCCGGAGGGAGTTGTCCGAAACCGCGCCGCTTACCGGATCGCCGATCGCGAGCATCAACATCGCCGGGAGGGCGATTTCGGACGGGAACGCGAGCACGGCGACGGTCATCGAGACCATGTAGTAGCCGTAGCCGGCGAACTGGTCCTGTTCGTACTCTCGAGTGAGTTTATCGTAGAGCGACAACTCGAGGCCGGCCCTGAGTCGGAGGAACTCGAGGCCGATGGTCCCGACCGCGAGGACGACCATCAAGATTTGAAAACGGTCCCACGTCAATCCGAGATCGAGATAGGATGCGAGCAGGTAGAGAGCGACCAGTCCGGCACCGCTCGAGTGGACCAGTCGTCGCTTGAGTTCGTCGGCCATCCCGTGAGTCCTCGAAGTACGTGACCTTCAGTTCGTCGGATTACTCTCCGCGCGGGCGCTCGTCGGTAACTTACGGCCCGGAGACGCCGAGGCGGACGCAGAACCGTCTCGTTCGACACGTTGCGACTGCCGGGCTATCATCTTTGCTTGCCGGATCGTACGTATGGTATGGGATCACGCTCTCTCGCACTCGAGCACTCGAACGTCGGGGAGGGGCCGGATCCGGTGTCGGTGGCCGAACTCGCCTCGGACACGGCGTTTCTCGTCCTCCTGTTGATGCAGAGTCATCGGAGCGGAACCTGTCGCCAGCAGGTTCGCAAGATCGCGGCCGAGTACGACGAGTTTCGGCGGCGAGACGCTACGGTTGCGGCTGTGGTTCCGGGAACGCACCCGAAAGTCCGGTCCTGGCGACGACTCGTGGACCCGCCGTTTCCGATTTTGGCGGACGACGACGGTGTCGTCCGAGAGGAGTTTCACCAACCGACGCAGTACGGAACGATCGGTCGGTTCGTCGCGTCGATCGGACGCGTTCCCGTGACGCTCGTTCTGGACTGTCGCGACGGAGACCCGTCGGTCGTCTACAGCTACGAGGGCCAGACGTCCTTGGACCGTCCGTTGCCGGTCGATATCCTCGCGGCGATCGACGAACTGTGAGAACGAATCGAGCACTCGAACTGGGGCGTCTCGAGCGAAACCGGCGTAGTAAACCGGTTTGATTCCGAGCTAGCTGACCAATACGAGACAGTTTTCGACGCCCGTCTTGTTACTACGGTTGTAGTAATTACTATTCCTATAGTAGACTGGTTTGAAACAACACTTGGCACTTGATCGCCTATAAATTTAATATTTGAAAATTTGCTGTTGTTTACTTATCGATTAATATAATACGCTCTGTCAGGGTAGATAATCTGTAGCATATATGGCAATTGCTAACCCACTGATAGTATTCGCAATCGGATTAGTCGCGGTTATCGCGCTACTCGTCTGGTTGAAATTACCCGCGGTTATCGGGCTCGTTGTCGCCTCCTTTATCGTCGGCGCTGCGACGGCATCGGTACCGATCGGTGACGTTCCCGAAGAGATTGCCGCCGGATTCGGTGACACGATGGTCGGGATCGGTATTCCCATCTTGATGGCAGCGGTTATCGGAAAGGGAATGATGGAAAGTGGTGCGGCAGAACGCATCGTTCGGTCGTTTCAGTCGGTGACAGGCGAAGATCGGTCCTACCTCGCCCTGTGGGGGAGCAGTAGCGCGCTGTCGATCCCCGTCTTCTTCGAGAACGTCTTCTACCTGATGGCGCCGTTGGCTCGCTCGATGCGAGCCCGAACCGGGCGCGACTACGCGCTGTTCCTCTGTGTGGTCGGTGCCGGTGCGGCGACGACTCACGTGTTCGTCCCGCCGACGCCGGGCCCGCTGGCGGTTGCGGGAGAACTCGGCGACGCGGTCGACCTCGGCGCGATGATGCTCGGGGGCGTCCTCGTCGCGGTACCGACCGCCGCCGTGTCCGGAATCCTCTACGGCAAGTGGATCAACAGCCAACTCGACGACATCCCGCTACGCGAGACGATGGGATCGACCGCCGAGGAAGTTCACGAGATGGCGGACCGTCCAGCCAGCACCCTTCCCGGAATGTTCGAAGCGTTGCTCCCGATTCTGCTCACCGTCGTTCTGGTCGCCACGAACACCACGGTGGACTTCATGGTCGACCTGGCCGCCGACGGGGTCTCTCCCTTCGCCGGCATTCAGGGGCCGCTCGAGTCGTTCGCCCCCGTCGCGAGTTTTATCGGCGACCCCAACTTCGCGCTGACCGTCGCGGCGCTGGCCGCCGCCGTGACGTACCTTCGCGTTCGCGAGATCAGTCAGGAAATCTGGACCGACGAACTGGTCGAATCGCTCAAAAGCGGCGCGCACATCGCCGCGATCACCGCCTCCGGCGGGGCGTTCGGCGGGTTGCTCGCGGCCTCGGGTATCGGCGAGTACATCACGGATCTGGTCACCGTCGGATCGGGTGGCGGCGTGATGGTCCTTGTCTCGGCGTGGCTCATCGCCGCCGCGATCCGCATCGCGCAGGGCTCTGCGACCGTTGCGATGATCACGACCGCAGGGATCATGGCGCCGCAGGTTCCCGACCTCGCGGTCCACCCGGTCTACCTCGCGCTGATAATCGGGGCCGGCGGCAACATCTTCTCGTGGTTCAACGACAGCGGATTCTGGATGGTCAAGGAGATCGGCGGACTCACGCAGGCCGAGACGCTCAAGATCTGGACGGCGCTCACGACGATCATTTCGGTTACGGGGTTCCTCATCATCGTCACCGTCGCGTCGGTTCTGCCGCTTTCCTGACCTGATCGGATCGTTCCCCCCTTTTCGATCGTTTTTTTCGAACGTACCCTATTCTGGGAACGGATCCGCCTGTGAGCCCGTACGGTGTTCAAAAAAGCGGTTCAGAGACAGCCGCAGGCGCGACGGTTACTCGCCCTCGAGTTCCGAAAACGCCACGTTGCCCTCCCGAAGCGCGACGAGGGTCTCGGCGAGTCCGTCCACCGGCAGGCGCTTCTGGTCGGTCGAGTCGCGCTCGCGAACCGTCACCGTCGTCTCCTCATTTTCTATGGTCTCGTAGTCGACAGTTACGCAAAACGGCGTGCCGACCTCGTCCTGGCGACGGTATCGGCGACCGATGTTCCCCGAGTCGTCGTAGGTGGCCGACAGCCCGGCTTCGCGCAGTTCCGACGCGATATCGTCTGCCTGGGCCTCGAGTTCGTCGTCGTTCTGAAGCGGGAACACGCCCGCGAACGTCGGCGCGACTTCGGGCTCGAGCTCGAGGTAGGTGCGTTCCTCGCCCGCGACTTCGTCCTCCCGGTAGGCGTGGTGGAGGACGGTGTAGACGACACGGTCGACGCCGAAGGAGGGTTCGATGACGTTCGGAACGACGTGCTCGCCGGCTTCGGTCTGCTCCTCGACGGCGAAACCGGTCTTCTCGACGGGAATCTCGTGGCTCTCGCCCTCGAGTTCGATCTCGACCGGTTCGTCGTCAAATGCGGACCGATCGCGTCCCGCGAGGGCCTCGAGTTCCTCGACGACGGCCTGTGCGTCGCCGCCGAACTCCGGCCCGAGGTAGCTCATATCGGGGTCGACGGTGGCGCGTTCGACGGTTTTGGGCTCGTCGTACTGCTTGAAGATCGTAAACCGGTCGCCGGAGTGCTCGGCGTGTTTCGAGAGGTCGTAGTCGCCCCGATGGGCGAAGCCGGCGATTTCGATCCAATTTCGATCTATCTCGCTCTCGGCGTCCCAGCAGTCGCTCGCGTAGTGGGCGCGCTCGCCCGAGAGGTGCTGGCGGAACCGAAATCGGTCCATATCGACGCCGATCGAGTCGTACCATTCCTGGGCGATACCGAGGAAGTAGGCGACCCACGGGTCGGTGATGACGCCCTTCGCGACGGCGTCGCCGATGGTCGTCTCGATCTCGTTGCCGTCTTCCGCGTTCTGTTCGGTGACGGGGTACAGCCGCACACCCACGTCTTCGACCGCAGAGAGGTCCGGTTCGTCCTCTTCGGGGTCGATGAAGTACTCGAGTTCGGCCTGGGTGAACTCGCGGGTCCGGATGATCGACCGTCGTGGACTGATCTCGTTGCGGTAGGCCCGGCCGATCTGGGTGACGCCGAAGGGGAGCGTGTTCCGGGCGTACTCCTTGAGCCGCGGGAACTCGACGAAGATGCCCTGTGCGGTCTCGGGTCGCAGGTAGCCCGGCTGGGAGTCGCCGGGGCCGATGTTCGTCGCGAACATGAGATTGAACGCTTCGACGGCCTCGCCCGCGAGTCCGGCACCGCAGGAGGGACAGACGAGTTCGTGCTCGGCGATGACCTCCTCGACCTCCGGAATGGGGAGGCTTTCGGCGTCCTCGAAGTCCGTGTTGTCCTCGACGATGTGGTCCGCGCGGTGACTTTCGCCACACTCCGAGCACTCGACGAGCATGTCGTCGAAGCCCTCGAGGTGACCCGAGGCCTCGAAGACGGGTTCGGGCATGATCGTCGGCGCGTCGATTTCCATGTTGCCCTCCTCGAGGGCGAACCGATCGCGCCAGGCGTCTTCGACGTTGCTCTTCAGCGACGCTCCCTGCGGACCGAAGGTGTAGAAGCCGCCGACGCCGCCGTAGGCTCCGGAAGACTGGAAGAAGTAGCCCCGACGCTTGGCGAGTTCGACGAGCTGTTCGCTCGTCCGCTCGGCGTCGCCGTTCTGTTCTTGCTCTTGGGTTGTGCTCTCGTTACTCATACAGAGCCTCCAGCAAGTCGATGTCACAGACGATACCAGCGAGCTGTTCGCCGGTTACCATCGGAATCTGCTCGACGTCGTTGCTAATCATCTCCTGTGCGGCCTCCTGTACCGACCGATTGGCCGTCACGGTGACGACGTCGTCGGTCATGAAGTCCTCGACCGGGCCGTTCGGAATCTCGATGTCTCGAGTCGGTAGGTAGCGGCTCCCGACGCCTTTGATTCCCTCCCAGGAGTAGTCGGCGTCCTGATCCGGGAAGTTGTTCCCCGTCTCCTCTTCGCCTTCGACGATGCGAGCCACGTCGATGATGTCGACTTCGGTGAGGACGCCGCTCATACTCCCGTCCTCATCGAGTGCAACCGTGTACGGAACGTTCGCGTAGTACAACTCGCGCTCTGCGACAGCCAGGGGAGCGCCCTCGTAGGTCGTGTTCACGTTCTCGCTCGCGTAGGAGCCGACGACGTCGTCGGTCTCCTGATCGCCCGTCGCGATGGCGTGGATAACGTCGGTTACCGTGAGGATTCCTTCAAACTCCCCGTCGACCACTGGCACGCGCCGCGCGCCAGTTTCGACCATCTCGCGCGCGACATCCTCGAGCGACGTCTCCGCGGTCGTCGTCGGCACGTCGTCCATCAGCATGACGAGCTGGTCTTCGTCCGGCTGTTCGATCAGGGCGTCTCGGGAGACGAGCCCGCGGTATTCGGTCTCCTCGTCGGTGGATTTGACGACGGGGACCGACGAGAACGACTGTTCTTGCAAGTACTCGAGCACGTCGGTTCTGGTTCCCGGCAGTTCGACGGTCACGACCTCCTCGCGCGGCGTCATCGCGTCGGCTACGTTCATGTCCCGCTTGTACGGCTAAAATGAGTATAAACCCAGTGTTTCACTGGTCGGATCTGACGGGAGCCCTCCTCGTCTGTTCGGGGTCGTTACGATCTCCCCTATCGAGCCAATTGTGGTGACAGTCATTTCCATTGGACAGTCAATTTCGATGCGTTTATACGTGTGTGGGTGGGAACTTCTCCCATGCCCAACAGTCACGCACACTCGGTTGGGTCCGACGACACCGTCGTTGGCTCCATCGATTCGGGAGGATCGAGCAGCGAGTACGTCATCGCGGACATTTCAGCCGACGGTGCGTGGCTTTCGATGCAGGCCGACGACGCACCGGAGCTTCCGGCGTGGCGCTAACGCGTCGTGTGATTGATATCGTTTTTCGAAGTTAAGCCGAAACCGAAACCGGTGCCCGTCTCCAACACCTTGAGTCGAACATGCCAACTGCGTCGAACAGAGACGTCTCGCTTCACTACGAGGTCGACGGCGACGGCTATCGGGACAGTCCCGCCGGTAGTTCCGATACCGTCGTGTTCGTCCCCGAAGCCGGCCTCGGCGGCTGGTCGTGGGGCTGGCAACACGCGGCTCTCGCCGGCCCGTTCGAGACCATCGTTTGGGATCTTCGCGGAACGGGGCGATCGGACTCCCCGTCTGGACCCTACGACCTCGAGACGCTCGCGGCGGACCTCGAGGCCGTTATCGCTGACTCCGGAACCCGATCGGCCCACGTCGTCGGTGCCGGACTCGGCGGTGCCGTCGCGCTCGCGGCCGCACGTACGACAAACCGAGTAGAGACGCTCACGTTGCTCGGAACCGCACCGACGGAATCAGCGTTCGACCTCGAGCCCCTGTTCGCCCCACCAGAGGACCGTGAGGCGATCCGCTCGTCGCTCGAGACCGTCCTGTCGGCCGATTTTCGCGAACGCCAGCCCGAGGTTCTCGAGGGAATCGTCGACTGGCGAGCCGACGGCGACGCCTCCCGAACGGGATGGGAGGCCCAACTCGGTGCACTCTCCGGATTCGATGCGACCGATTGGCTGGTCGAGGTCACCCAGCCCGCGCTCGTCGTCCACGGATCCGAAGACGAACTCGTCGATCCTGAGGGCGGCGAGCGACTCGCTCGAGGGCTCCCACGGGGCGAGTTCGAAGCGGTCGATGACGCGGGCCACCTCGCGTTTATCGAACGCTCTCGGACCGTGAATGATTGGCTCCTGGGCTTTCTTGAGTCACAGGAAGACGAGCGCTGATTCCGATAGTCACCGTTTTGGACTCGAGACAGGCTCCCACCAGCCAAATTTTTGTATTACTCACCTGAACGGTTTGTCGAATGCAGTTTATCGATCTCACCGTCGTTCCTGACCCGTCGATTCAGTCCGATTTGAGTCGCCGGCTGGCCGCCAGTGATACGATCATCAGGGAAGAACTGCTCATGTGGCGAATGAGTCGTCAACTGATTCTCAATCAGCTGTGTTTCGTTCACGGGGATCCAGATGTCTATGCCAATTCGCTGGCGGACGCTCCCGAAATACGCAAACACGAGATCAGGACGGTCAGTGACGGCAGGTTCTACGTCTACACGCAGGAGGAAGACGCCCACGAGCGGACCTCGTGGTGGTCGGTATTTTTGGGCCACGATTTCATCCACGTTCCGCCGGTCGTCATCGAGGACGGAACGGTCACGGTCACGATTCTCGGGGACTTTCAGGAACTCCGCGAGGTGGTGGCCGATCTCTCCGAAGCGGTGTCGATCGAAATCGAGTCGGTCGGCGAATACCACGGTCGTGATCGACGGATCACCGATCGCCTAACCGCGAGACAGTATCGCGCCTTACGGACCGCCGAGAACGTCGGATACTACGAAGTCCCTCGAGAGGGGTCGCTCGCCGAAATCGCAACGGAATTGAACTGCTCCGAGAGCACCGCCTCGGATCTACTCAGGCGAGCGGAGCGGGAGATCGTTCACGCGCTCGTTCCGTCGCAGAACCGGTAGATGCTCTCGCCGTCTCCTGGGATGCCTCTTGTCAGTTTTCTCACTTAGACGACGAATAGGGCCACGATCACGTACGCGTACACGTTGTTTAACAGGTGCAGTAACCACGCACCCGTGAGATTGTCGAAACGGATCCGGAGTATCGTCGGGAAGACCGCCCACGCGGCGATCGCAAACACCCCCGCGACGCCGAGCGCGAAGACGTGATACCCGGCGAAGACGGCGATCGAACCGAAGCCCGCGGCGACCGGAGACCACCCGCGGTCGCCGAGCGAACTAATCAGTGCACCTCTGTAGAGCAGTTCTTCGGCGACCGGCGAGACGATCACTGCACCCACCACCACTCCGACGAACGTCGCCGGATCGGTTAGATCGTAGGCGTAGAACGGCTCCATTTCGAATCCGAGCAATCCTGCAACCCACTCGCCGCCGAGAAACGCACCCAACCCGAGAGGAAAGAAAACGAGCGTCAAGGCGAGTTCGGCTCGAGTCGGTCGACGGAGCGGAAACGCCGATCGCCGTTCGGCTTCGTCGAACTGCCACCACAGTAGGGACGCCGCCAACGCGAGCGCGATAGCGCTCGAGCCATACACGACGCCGGTCGGCGGCTCGACGGTCGGGTCACCGACCGTGAAAATGTATCCGGAGATGGCGACAATTATCACTACGATTGCGAGCGTCGCAGCGCCGAGCGTGAGCCAGAGCCGGTCGGCGATGTTTGTCTTTACAGTATCCCTTCTATTCACACCGGAGAGCCAGCCTGTATCCATGTTTCTACGGAAACGTATCATCCGAACCGTGATGGGAACTCGTACTGCACAGTTCGATCAGTTAAGTCCCCTCGAGAAGATAGCCGTTTCCGGAAACGCGACACTGATTCGTAACAGCTGTGGCTCCTCTCGAGGTCCTGATAGCGATGACCCCTCTCGAGGGGTGTAACCACGATTTCGACGGCCGTGGTTTTGACTACGTTTCGGACAATGTCGCTCCGACTCTGCCTCGACGTAGGTCACGGCAACGCCCGTGGTGGGCGCAAGGCCTTTTTCCACCGAGGTGTCTACAACTGGTAATGAGTCAACTTCGTATCGCCGTTCTCAACGCCGCACACGAGGACGCGAACACGACGCGAAATTTTCGACGCGAACTCGACGCCTCCCTGGTGGAGTTCGACGTTAACGGCGGCGAGCTCCCCGACACGGTCGACTTCGACGGCGCGATCGTGACCGGTTCTCGCTCGTCGGTCTACTGGGACGACGAGTGGATCCTTCCGGTCAAAGAGTGGGTTAGTGAAGCAATCGACGCCGACGTACCGTTTTTGGGTATCTGTTGGGGACACCAACTCCTCGCGGACGTCCTCGGGGGAACCGTCGCCGACATGGGTGCCTACGAGATCGGTTACAGCGAGATCGAACACACCGGATCCTCGAGGCTCTTCGACGGCATCGACGGCAAGTTCACCGCCTTCACGAGTCACTCCGACGAAGTCGCCGAGCTTCCGGCGGGTGCAGAGCCCCTCGCCGAAAACGAGTACTCGAACCACGGTTTCAACAAAGGCCGCGTCTTCGGCGTTCAGTTCCATCCAGAGTACGATACGAAAACCGCACGCGAACTCGTCCACCGAAAGAAACTCTCCGACGAACGTCGCGAATCCGTCCTCTGTGAGATCACCGACGAGAACTACCAGCGAGCCTGTCAGGCGAAGCTGGTCTTCGAGAACTTCCTCGAGTACGTTCGCGACGTGCGACTCGAGGAGGGTGGCGGGAGGGCGTCTCGCGACGCCTCGGCATGAGTACGGCCGTCCCTTGATTACCGGCGGATACACAGCCTGTTTTCTCTCTCATCTTGTCGGAACCAGACGCCGAGATTGCCACCTCGAGGTCGATCCGGACGTAGTCGATGTGATCGAGGTACAAACGCCCGACGGCGAGGTTGTCCGGACCCACGACGTAGACGAGCGCGAGGTTACGGACTTCGAACTGTCAGCGGGCGATGACACCGATAGCCAGGAGCGAGACATCCTCCTGCGCGACGAAGACGGCGACATCGTTGATACCGGCAGTGCCAACACCGAATGTCGGTGGTAACTCTCCCTTCGATAGGTCGCTGATCGATTTGCGAGGCTCTCTCCCAACAGTCCATGTGTCCATCCATCGAAATCAGCGAACAGACTACCGACGTTCTCGAGGAGCTACAGGAAGACATTCGAGACGGGACGCACGATACCGAAACGAATACTCTTCGAGCGAATCGTTCGAACCGTACACGAATCGAACGAGGCCACGATCGAACTCTTTCGGGACGACTCTGATTCGTAGCCGAGCCCGATTCGTAGCTGAGCCCGACTTGAGCCGACCCGATCAGTCGGCCGCGACCTCGAGACTCGCTTCGTCTTCTTTCCCGATCGCTTCGACGATCAGTTCGGCGACGTCGACGACCTCGATGTCGTCCTCGAAGCCGCCCGTTTTGCGCCCGTCCTCGTACATCGTCATGCACATCGGACAGGCGACGACGAACTTCTCGACGCCGCTTCCCGCGTCGGTGTCCTCGAGCGCTTCCCGAATGCGCTCTTCGCTCGGTTTGGGTTCTTCTTCGAAGTCCATCCAGAGCCCGCCCCCGCCACCGCCACAACAGAACGAGTTCGAACGGTTGCGCGGCATCTCGTCGAGTTCACAGCCCGTCGCTTTGATGAGTTCTCGAGGCGCTTCGTACTCGTCGTTGTACCGCCCGAGGTGGCACGGATCGTGGTAGGTGACGGTGTAGTCGAGCTCGGTTCCGGATAGCTCGAGGTTGCCGTCGTTGACCAGCTCCTCGACGGCCTGGGTCCAGTGGAGCACGTCGATCTCGCCGTCGTCGTTCCAGAACTCGTCGTACTCGAAGGGCATGATCGGATCGTCGGCGAACTCCTCGAAGTCGACCTCCGGATATTCGTTCTCGAACGTGTTGTAGGAGTGGGGGTCCGTACAGACGATTTTATCGAACTCGCACGCTTCGAAGGATTCGACGTGGTGGCCGGCGAGTTCGATGTAGAGGAACTCCTCGCCGACTCGCCGGATGTCGTTGCCGTCGTACTTCTCGTCCTCGAAGAGGATCCCGAAGCTCACGTCGGCTTCCTCGAGGATGGTCGCGAGCGAGCGCGCGACCTGCTTGTTGCGCTCGTCGTAGCTGGGGAAGTCCCCGACGTACCAGAGGTAGTCGACTTCCTCCTCGCGAGCGTCGGTCACATCGAACTCGAGTTCATCGGCCCAGTCGCCCCGGTTTCGGGGACTGTTGCCGAAGGTGTTGCCGTCCTGCATAACGTTCTGGAAGACGTCCTGCATCGAGGAGGCGATGTCGCCCTGATCGGTCATCTGACGGTTGAGCTTGGTGAAGGAGTTCAGGTGCTCGATTTCGACCGGGCAAGCGTCCATACAGGCCATGCATGCCATGCAGGACTCCATCGTCTCGGTGTTGATCACCGAGGTGCCACCATCGGCGATTATCGGCTGCTCTTCGCCGCCAGCGTCGAGCTCCTCGCGGTACTGTTTCAGATCGAGGATGACGTTTCGCGGGTCGAGCGGGCGGTCGGAGGCTTTCGCGGGACAGACCGACGAACAGCGGCCGCACTTGGTGCAGGCGTCCTGGTCGAGGATATCTTTCCAGGTAAAGTCGTCAATATCCTCGGCGTTGGTCGCGTCGAGATCCGAGGGGACGCCGGGGAGCCGTGCGCCCGCTTTCTCGTCGCGCGTGACGACGTTCGCGAACGAGGAGATCATGTGGAACGGCTTGGCGTAGGGGATCCAGGCGATGAAAAAGAGCGCCAGCAAGGAGTGAGACCACCATGAGAGCCAGTGGAGGGTTTCGGCGTTCGCGCCGAACGCGCCCATTGCGACGTATTCCTGAGCGACGTCCGCGCCGCCGACCGTCGGGATCCCGATCGCACCAAATAGCATTGCGAGGCCGTAGCCGACAAAGCTGACGATCTCGTGTTCGGGCATCCCGGTGATATAGATACGGAACCCCTCGAGGAGGAAGCCGCCGACGCCGAGACCGAACAGCGTCCAGATGAAGATGTCGTCCTCGCTCGAGGTATGGCGATCCCAGAGGCGGTGATTTCGGACCCAGTACCGGCGATACATCGCCATGCCGATACCGACGACGAACAGCAGCCCCATCGCGTCGACCATGAACTGGTAGGCTAGGTAGAAGTCGCCTTCCCAGAAGAGGATGCCAAACAGCATGTCGGTCGCGTAGGCTTCGAAGCCGATGATGAGCGTCGCGATGAGGAGGGTCAGGAAACCCCACATAATAAAGGAGTGCATCAGTCCGCCGTAGAGATCTCTGTTGAACTGCTTCTCGTTCGAGAGGACGATCTTCGCTGCGCTCACGATTCGGTTCGGCAGGTCGTCGAGTCGAGCGAACGGATCTTCGTTCCCGCGGGTGTAGCGCGCGAATCGGCGGTACACTCCGTAGGCGAAGACGAAGAGCGTGACCGCGACGAGGAAGTAAAACAGGAGTATCTCGACGCCGTGAAGCCCAAGATACATGTCCCTCGACGCGCCCGCCTGTGCGACAATGTTCATGTTCTATCACGTGCGGGGATTCGACTTAACTCTTATCACCACGTTCGGTACCCCTACCCGATGCCCTCTTCGTAAAATGTTATTTATGTTTTGAGTTTACAACTGTGGGACGTTTCTTCCTCCTTGCGACGATATCTGGCAACAGGCTTATATAGCGTCCTATCTCCAGTGTCCACTCATGAACGAAAAAACCGAGGAACTTCGCGATCTCTTTACGAGCGTTACCGACGGTGAGGAGACCGTCACTGAGTCCCAGACGGCGAGTCGGGGCTCGCTCGAGAAAGACGAGCGAACGATCGACGAGCGCCTCGAGAACGTTGTCACCCAGATGCGCGAGCGATACGAGTTCGATACCCCGCTCACGGACGAGGAGTTGATCGACGTGGCCAAGGAGTTCTACGAGGGGACGAGTGACGAAGAGATCGCTTCGGAGCTTGATGCCACGGAAGAGAGCATCTTCGAAGCGAGGCTCTCGCTTCATCTGGTGGACGACGTCGACGCGGACGAGGTTGACCTCGTTGCGATCCGAGAACGTGATGAGGACCCAGCCACGATCGCTTCGGAGTACGACGCCAGCGAGGAGCAGATCCGACGATACCGTCGAATCGCGTCGGCTCGAGACGAATCCCGGGCGGCCAACGATCGGTACCGGGACGAGTTCGATAGCGTTCTGGCGGATTCGGATCTGACGGATCGAATGGCCAGCGACGTTCGAGAGGACGGCCTCGAGGACGCAACCGAGGGAATGGAAACCGACGTCTCGCTCTAGGACCTGCTACCCTTTTTATCGGATCGGGCGGCCAACACGGCCGTGTCCCGCGTCGCTTTCAGCGATCTCCGATCGGCCGCTTACTGTCCGCGCAAATGCTATTACGACCGTCGCCGCGACGAACGCGACCCGCCCGCGACCGTCGAACACATCCGGTCGCTCGCTTTTCGGTACGAAGCCCTGCTCGAGGCCGACGCGAACGCCCTCGCGGGCGAGCCGATCAAAACTGATCCAGACTCCTTCCGACGTGCGCTCGAGCACACCCGGTCCAAACTCGAGCGGGCGGACCGGTGGGACCCTATCTGTAACCCCGCTGCCGAATCCGTCCTCGCCACTGGACGCGACGTGCGCGGAATCGTTCACAAGGTTCTGTCGGATCCACTCGAGCCGACGCTCGTCTCAACGGGAAAGCCGCCGGAAACCGGCGTCTGGGAGTCCCAGTCGGTCCACGCCGTCGCGGCCGCGAAGGCGATCGCCTGGGAGCACGAAACGCCGGTCGAGGGCGTCTGGCTCGAGTACCCCTCATACGGCGTCGTTCGACGGCTCGAGATGACGACTCGCCGGAAGGCCCGGTACCGTCGGGTGCTTCGGACGGTTCGCGAACTCGACGGCCCTCCCGCGCGCATTCAAAACGATTCGAAGTGCGAAGCATGCGAGTACGCGGGCGAGTGTGGCGTTAGAACGCGAACGCTCCGTTCGTTGCTCGGGCTGGGATGAGAGTCTCGTGCGGTCGTACGGGTCCGTAACGCTCGGCCGACTCACCGCGTCTCGAGCCACTGCTCGATCTCGCCGGCCATCGCGCCGCGGCGGTGGATCTCCCCCGTCGAGACGTTTACGACGGTACTTTCTGTGCCCGCGGTTTCGCCGCCGTCGAGCACTACGGCCGCTCGGTCGCGGATCTCCGGGTCGAGATCCGCAACTCGCCTGGCGCTCGAGCGGCCGCTAACGTTCGCGCTCGTGGACGTGATCGGCGTCTCGGCCTTCTCACAGAGCGCCAGCGCGAGTCGGTGATCCGGAACGCGAACGCCGACGCGATCAGCACCGGCAGTGAGTTCGTCCGGGACGCTCTCTCGCCGCTGACAGAGGACGGTGACGGGGCCGGGGAGGAACGTCGCCATGAACTCCCGTTCGCGGGTGGTCGTTCGGACGTGCTCAAGCGCTGCGGGAACCGACGGTACCGCGAGGGAGACGGGGTTCGATCGATTCCGCTCTTTCGCGTCGTAAACGCGTTCGACTGCCGCGGCGTCGAGCGCGTCGGCGGCGAGGCCGTAGACGGTTTCGGTCGGGTATACGACGAGCTCGCCGCTCCGAATCGCCGTCGCGGCTCGCTCGAGAGATGACGATGACACGGTTTCGATTCGAACTCCGCTCGTCGCGGCCAAAAACGTACCGCGTCGTGGCCGACGCTTCCCTGATCTACTTCGGCGATCCGGGGGCGTGTTGCTTCAGCCGTTCGTCGTGATGGCGTTCGGAACCGTTCTCAGTATCCTCGTCTTGCTTCGGGTCGCGTTCTGTCGCCTTTTCGCGGGGAAAACCGATTCTTCCGTGGCGAACGCGCCGCCATGAACGCGTTCGAGTTGGTTCGCCGATAGGCGCTCTTCGAGTCGCTTCCGAAGATCGATCTCGGAAAACGTAGCGTTGTTCGAACGCTTCAGACGAGATCCAGCTGTTCCTCGAGGTCGTCATACTCGGGGAACTCGGGCCACTCGGTGGCGACCCAGCTGGCCTCGACGACGCCGTCCGAATCGATCGCGAAGAACGCGGTTCGGGGCTCCGAAACGCCAGCCATTCCGTCGAGGTCGTGGGCGATGCCGTACCGTTCCGCGACGCCGTTTGCCGGATCCGCGAACAGCTCGAACGGATAGTCGTTGTCCGCGATCACGCTCGAGTGTGCGTAGGGCGTCGAGGCGCTGACGCCGACGATGCGCGCGTCGCCCTCATTCCAGCCGCGCTCCGTGAGTTCGTCCCAGACGTACTTCGCGGCGTAGGAGGCGATCATCGGCGTGAAGATGAGAATCACTCGCCCCTCGTCGGTTAGTTCCGACAGCGAGCGGTCCTCCCAGAACTCGTCGTTGACGAGCGGGCGAGTGAAATCGGGTGCCTCGTCGCCGGCTTCGGGATGATCCGTCGGACCGAGTTCGACGACGTCGAAGTCCGGCATTCAGTCGTCACCCCCTGCGGCCGCGCCTTGTGCTTTTCCGTGCTCACCGTAGGTCCGCTCGAGGTACTCGACGATGTTCCCGCTTTCGGCCATCGTGACGCCCGTTTCCTCGTCGACGATAACGGGGACCGACCGGACGCCGGCGACGCGTTTGACGACGTCCCGCTCGGAGTGCATCGGTTCGACGTACCGCGAGGCGTACTCGAGGTCGTACTCCTCGAGGAGGGCAACCACGCGCTCGCAGTAGGGACAGGCCTGCAGTCGGTACAGGGTGATCGGTGATTCACTCGGTGCGCTCATGTGTCTCCGTTGGTGGAACGGGCGGGTAAACGTATCGTCGCCGGAAATCCCTCACAAAAGGATAAAGGGTTAGTCGGCAGGGTGATAATTTCCCGATAATCAATGGCGTTGTCTTCGTTCCTCGACATCTTGCTTGCCACATACGAAGTTCCAGTTGCTGGACTCGAGTTCGACCGGTCGACAGTAACGATTCTCGGGGCGCTCGCGGTCGTCGTCCTCATCGCATTATCGGGCTTTTTCTCATCCTCGGAGATCGCGATGTTCTCGCTCCCGAAACACCGCGTCGAGGGGATGGTCGAAGAAGGGGTCCCGGGCGCAGAGCTGGTGAAGTCGTTGAAGGAGGATCCACACCGCCTGCTCGTAACGATCCTCGTCGGGAACAACATCGTCAACATCGCGATGTCCTCGATCGCGACTGCGCTGCTTGGCTTCTATTTCGGCGGATTGGCTGCTGTCTTGCTGGCGACGTTTGGCATTACTGCGATCGTCTTGCTGTTCGGCGAGAGCGTTCCCAAGTCCTACGCCGTCGAGAACACCGAAACCTGGTCGGTTCGGATCTCGAAACCGCTCAAGGCAACCGAGTACCTCCTCTACCCGCTCATCGTCCTGTTCGATTATCTCACCCGTCAGGTCAACCGCATTACCGGATCTACGGGGGCGATTGAGTCCCCCTACGTGACTCGCGACGAAATCCAGGAGATGATCGAGTCCGGTGAGCGCGAGGGCGTCCTGGAGGAGGAAGAACACGAGATGCTCACGCGGATCTTCCGATTCAATAACACGATCGTCAAGGAAGTGATGACCCCTCGGCTCGATATGACGGCGGTTCCAAAGGACGCCGACATCGACGAGGCAATCGAAACCTGCATCCAAAGTGGTCACGCTCGAGTGCCGGTCTACGAAAATAGCCTCGATAACGTGTTGGGTATCGTCCACATTCGTGACCTCGTTCGCGACCTCAACTACGGCGAAACCAAGGCTAACGACCTGGAGATCGACGACCTCATCCAGCCGACGCTTCACGTTCCCGAGTCGAAAAACGTCGACGAGTTGCTCACCGAGATGCGCGAAAACCGGATGCACATGGCGATCGTCATCGACGAGTTCGGCACCACCGAGGGGCTGGTGACGATGGAGGACATGATCGAGGAGATCATCGGCGAGATTCTCGAGGGCGGCGAAGATCTCCCCGTCGAAGAAATCGACGAACGGACCGTCCTCGTCCGCGGCGAGGTCAACATTGAGGACGTTAACGAGGCCCTCGAGATCGAACTCCCCGAAGGCGAGGAGTTCGAGACCATCGCCGGTTTCATCTTCAACCGAGCGGGCCGACTCGTCGAGGAAGGCGAGGAACTCACCTACGAAGGCGTCCGGATCACCGTCGAAGATGTCGAAAACACCCGGATCATGAAGGCTCGACTCCGGAAACTCGAGGAACTGGACAAAGACGGGGAGACGCAAGCGGCTGAAGACGAGACGGAGGAGTAGGCGGGGCACAAGCGGCTGAAGACGAGACGGAGGAGCAGACGAGGCGGACGACATTCCGAGGAGCGCTCATAGGGTTGGTTGTCCCTGTTTATCGGTTTGTCGCCAGGGCGGGGCGGCGAATGGCCAGAAATGACTGACAACCGATCCTATCAGTTGTCGGCGTTGACTAACTCCTGTACTTCTCGTGCGACCGCTGGCGGAACGACGATCCGCCGCGGTCCCTGCACGTACTGACCGTCCGGTTGCGCGTACTCGAGGCTCAAGATCGCCGCGTCTCCGAGTCTGCGGATCGAGGTGTCCTCGATCAGTTCGAGTTCGATCGCCTGATCGGGGTCGTGGAGGTAGATCACTCGCTCTTCGTGATCGAGCGTGCCGACCGACCGGAGAAACGACGAGAGTGCAATCGCGACGAGTGCGAGCGGAATCGTCAGTGCCGCGAGCAACGTAAACGGACCGGCACCGAGTTCCAGCAGTTCGTTCTGCGAGACGTACCGACCGGTCGCCATCAGGGCCGCAATCGCGCCGGCCATCACGAGCATTCCGAGCGCCGCGTCGAGTGCTCGCTCGAGGCTCGTTCCGGTCGGTGCACTGACCGGGAGCCGTTCGCTCACTCGCGCGACTCGCTGTTCGGTATTACTACCGAACGCGAACGCGAGGATTGTAACGACGAGTGCGGCGAGGCCGGCGACGATGATCGATTGGCCGCCAGTCTGACCGGTCATATCGAACAGTCGCCAGAAGACGATGATGAGCGCCGCGGCGAAGAACGTCCCGACGCCGAGTGACCACAGGATACGAACGGTTCGCGACGTTGCGGCGTCCCGCCGCCACTGAATCGGTTCGGAATCGTCTACTGCCATACTGGAATTCACGGCCGTTCGTGTAAATGCCGTTCGGTATCGCGCTCGTCGCCTTCCTCTCATAGGGTCGTTCGTACCTATTTTCAGCCAGCCTGAGCGGAGAACGAGTTTTGCCGAGCGAAACCGACGACTGAGTATCTATGCCGGGAGAGAATTACGAACGACCCTATCAGAGCAACAGGATATCGATAACCCAGTAGCCGAAGAACGCGATGAGGATCGAGCCGACGAGCGAAAGAACCCACGCGAGGACCGTGTACCCCATTTTCCTCCCGCTCACTCCTCCTCCCGCCGTCGATGCAGCGTAGCCGCTTCCGATGATCGCACTTACGATAATTTCGTTAAACGAGACGGGGATGCCGTACAAAACGGCGACCTGTGCGATCGCGAACGACGGGATCAGCGCTGCGATGGACCGACGCGGGCCAAGCGAGGAGTAGTCCTGCGAGATCGCTTTGATCATCCGTGGCGCACCCGTCCACGAGCCGATCAGAAGTCCGACGCCACCCCCGAGCAATAATGCGATCAGCGGAAGTTCGAGGTCGCCGGAGATGGGTACCAGCGGCCCGATTGCGAGCCCGACCTGACTGCCGCCCGCCGAGAAGGCGACGAGGCCGCCGAGAACGAGCAAAAAGTGTCGCTCGCCGCGTTCGGTTCCCTTGTTGAGGTCGGCCCCGACAGCGACCCCCCAGAGTATCGCTATTACCAGGGTTACGCTGGCGACCGAAAGGGTCGGCGACAACGGAAGCCAGCCGCCGACCGTTTGTGCGATCGATTCTCCGCCGTCGGGTGGACCGAGGACGGCGAACTCGATGTTCGCGACGACCGCACCCACGATGGCGGCCAGCCCGACAATCAAGCGCTCTTCGCCGATCGGCTCGTCTCGCAAAATTCGTGCGATCGCGTACGCAATTCCACCACCGACGAACGGTGTCAGAATCCACATCGCGCCGATCTCCGTGTACTTCGCCCAGGCGGGGTCGCCCCCCATCGCTAGCCCGACCCCTATCACGGCTCCAGTAGAGGTAAACGCCGTCGCTATCGGGTAGCCGGCGAAGACGCCGATCGCGACCAGCGATGCCGCGATGGTGAGTGCCACTGCAGCGGCGATCGGCGACAACGTGACCCCATCGATCAGTTCGGTTCCGACGGCTTCGGAGACGTTCGCACCCTGTAACACCGCACCCGCAAACCCGAGAATCCCGACGAAGAATCCCGCTCGCATGACTGAAATTGCGTTCGCACCGACGGCTGGGGCGAACGGCGTCGACCCGCTCGAGCCCGCGCCGATCGACCAGGCCATAAAGAGTGCCGCGAGTGCAGCCACGAGAAACGTCGCGATCGTCGCGATATCGACCATTTACACGGGGTTACCAGCGGGTCCTACAAGTGTGTGCCGACCTATTGGCGACGTTAGCGTTCTCGAGCGTTGGCACCGATGAAAAGTCCGTAAGACTGTTAGTTCGTCGTCGATTTCGAGTTGTCTTCGGGCTCCGGCGGCGGCTCGGCACCTTCGATCGCTTCGGCGGCCTCCGTATCTTTCTCGGTAACGACGTGCCATCGGTCGACCTCGTCCTCGTAGGACGCAAGTGATTCCGAAACGTCGTCTTTGAGCACGTCGTCGTTGACGTTGACCTCGAAGACGAACGACTCGCCGTTGTCGTTTCCACGGGCAGACTGTTGGATGTTCGCGCTGACGAGTTCGTTGTCGAAGTAGTAGGGTGCGAGTTGTGTCATCACGTTCTGGTAGACCGTGTCCTCGACGCGGCGAAGCGCTTTTCGACTCGCAGAATCCGCCGCCCGCGCGACGTAATCGATGGATTCCTTCCAGTTGTCGACGGCGGCTTCGGCGTCGTCTTCTTCTAACTGCTCGTAGGATTCCGAGAGTTTCTCGCCAGCGGTTTTGATGTCCTCGTCGGGATCTTTACCGGCCTTTTCGCCTTTTCCTTCTTCGACGCTCGCTTGATCAGCGGTTTTCTCGCTGACGTCTCGCTCGAGCGTTTCGTGGGCTTTCGGCCGCCACTCCTCCCACTCTTCGAAGGCTCGAGCGAAGCGCGCGCCGTAGTCGTGATCGGGGTCGTGGACACCGGCGTCTCTGAGCGCGCGTGTGACTCGCTCCCCGTGCTCGACGACGGTCGACCAATCACCGCGGACTTTGAAACCCGAGATGCTCTCTTCCATTCGGTTAAGGGAGTCGTATGGCGCGAAGCGGTATAAACTTCTCCGCCGGGGGGAAATCTGCGGGTTCGTTCGTCGTCACCCGCTCGAACCGGATCGATACCATGAACTATCCGGCGGATGGCTGTACTACTATGCCGATAGACAAGCGGGACAACGCCTACGTCGTCACTCACGCACTGGCGAAAGATACGCTTTCACGCCTTCGAGACGTCGAAACCGAACAGGTCGGCTTTCGGAAAGGCCTGGTCAAACTGGGCCGTATCTGCGGCTACGAGATCATCGACGGCCGGATGGAAACCGAGTACGCCGAGATCGAAACGCCCCTCGAGCCGACGATGGGCGAGCGCGTCAAGGGACTCGACAACGTCGTCATCATCAACGTGTTGCGCGCGGCGACTCCGTTCGTCGAAGGCTTGCTGAAAGCCTTCCCTCGCGCGCGACAGGGCGTCATCAGCGCAAGCAGAGACGAAGAAGCCGGCCGGGGCGAGGACGGCTCGTTCCCGATCACGATCGACTACGTGAAACTGCCGGAGATCCACGAGGAAGATACCGTCATCGTCGCCGACCCGATGCTCGCGACGGGGAGTACGATGTGTGCCGTCCTGGACCACGTCGTCGAGAACTCCGTCGATCCGGAGCATCTCATCGTTCTCTCTGCGGTTTCTGCACCCGACGGGCTCTTGCGCGTCGACGAGGAGTTCGAGCAGGTCGATCTGCTCACCGTCTCGATTGACGACCGTTTGGACGACGACGGCTTCATCGTCCCCGGACTGGGCGATGCGGGTGACCGCGCGTTCCGAACGACCTGAGCGCTGCTTTGCGTTTTCTCCAGTGACTTCTTGGGCTGTGTCTCGAGTCGCCCTTGCTCTACCAGTTCTCCTCGCCGCAGGTGTCGATTCCGAACATGGCGTTTATCGGACACCGCTGGATGATCGCGGTCGCGAGGATATCGCTCCCGGCGATAAACGCGAGCGTGCCGATCGTCGTTTCTCGATTCCGGTACCCGTAGATCAGCAGTGTGAATCCAGCGCCGAACCGAAGCAGCCGATCGATCCCGCCGACGTTTCGGTCCATAGCTGAGTTTTGGACTCGAGACTCCTAACGGTATTCCCGTCAGCTGTCGGCACGTCACTCCCTGCTTTGTGCCTCAGGCACACACCCCCGTTTCGACTCGAGAGCGCGCACCTATCCCCGCCGTTTGAACCCTCTCGTTTCACCTCGAACCCTCGAGCCCGCTGGCGGTTCCCTAGTCAATAGTTGCAGTCGAATTGGACCTAGTCCGTTTCGCCCTCGTTCTTGCTTTCGTCTCCCGTCCCCTCGCTCTCGCCTCCGCTCAATCCCTCGCCCGGACCGCACTCGAGCGCGGGTGGCGAGTCGTGATAGTTCGAGTAGCCGTCGAACCAGCGAACGATGCGTTCGAGGCGGTCGACGACGTGGGCAGGCTCGCCGCTTCGGGAGAGTTCGTGGCCCTCTCGAGGGTAGCGAACGAGGCGGGTATCGACGCCGTATTTTTGCAGTCCGAGGTAGAACAGTTCGGCGGTGTTGGCGGGCGTTCGATAGTCCCGATCGGAGTGAATCAGGAGCGTCGGGGTCTCGACACCTTCGACGTGTGCGGCGGGCGATTGCGCCCGGAGCAATTCGGGGTCCTCCCACGGGGTCGTTCCGAAGTCGCCTTCGACGAGTTTGAACGCGTCCGTCGAGCCGTAAAATCCCGTCAGATCGTAAACGCCGCGTTGCGAGACGGCGGCCCGGAATCGATCCGTCTGGGTTACGGACCAGGCGGTCATGAAGCCGCCGAAGCTTCCGCCGGTGATGTGGGTGTCGTTCTCGTCGACGTACCCGCGTTCACAGACTTCGTCGACGCCGGCGAGAATATCGGCCAGCGTCACGTCGCCCCAGTCGCGTTCGATCGCTGCCGCATGCTCTTGCCCGTAGCCGGTCGACCCTCGAGGGTTACACCAGAAGACGACGTAGCCGCTGGCGGCAAGCGCCTGAAACTCGTACCACATCGTCCCCGAGGTGGTCCACTGGACGTGCGGGCCGCCGTGGATTTCGACGGCGAGCGGGTAGGTTTCGTCCTCGTCGAACTTGGGCGGGGTGAGCACCCACCCCTGGATCGTCCCCGCGTCGCTGTCGATCCACAATTCTTCGGGCTGAGAGACGGCGCGGTCGGTGAGATACTCGTCGTTGGCGCGAGTCAGCCGCGTAGTCTCGTTGCCACCTCGAGTCGTCACGAAGACATCTCCGGGGTGGTCCCACTCGCTCTGGACGAACGCGATGGCGTCCGGGCCGACAGAAAAGTCTTCAACGGTAACGCCCTCGCCGTAGACCGGCTCTGGCGGCTCGCTCGCGTCTCCGGGTGCCGAATAGCAGACGACGGACCCCTCGTCGGGGACGGTAAAGTACAGCAACTCACCGTCGGGCCCCCACTCAACGTGGCCGTCGTGAGCGAGATCTCGATCGAGCGATTCCGTCGGCGTCGTCTCTGTTCCCGTCTCCCGATCGTGGACCCGAATTTGGGTCTGGGCCAGCGTGAGTCGTTCTTCGGGGGTGGAGGGGTAGGCGATCCGTCCATCTTCGGTCGCCCACAGCGAGCCGACCCAGCCGGTCGTCTCCGTGAACGCCGCCGATTCGCCCGACTCGAGGTCGCACTCGAGCAGTTCGAAGGTGACCGAGTCGTCCGGCGCTCGGTCGTCCTCGGTCACCTTTCTCGCGTAGTAGATCGTCCCGCTGTCTCCCCACGTCGGCCCGACGAAATCGTCGTCCCCGTCGGTGATCCGTTCGATTGGCTCCGAGTCGGTACCGTCGTCCTCACCTCGGCCTGGGCCACCGACCTGGTTCTCGTTTGCAGTTCCCACTCCGTCCTCGAGCGCCGCGGCGACATCGAGTACGTACACGTGCGCCCGCTTGCCGTCGAGGTACTGCGTTCCGGCCCGGTAGATCATCCGGTCGATCACGCGCGGATCGGGCGACTCCGGTTCATAGTCGGGTTCGGCCTCGAGATCGCGACCTTCCTCGCGGTCTTCGTCCGTGACCTGCTGGGCGAACAGGATTTTCGTCCCGTCTGGACTCCACTCGACGTTCGAAACGCCGCCGACGACGTCCGTCACCTGTCTCGCCTCGCCGCCGTCGGTTGGAAGGACCCACAACTGCGGCCGGTCGTCGTCCGCGCCTCGAGTGCTGACGAACGCGATATATTCGCCGTCGGGGCTCCAGCGCGGCTGGCTATCGACGCCTTCGGCGACGGTGAACTGCCTCGAGCCGTCCCCGCCGAGGGGGACGACGTGAATCGTCGCCTCGTAGTTCTCCTCGTTGGCTGGAACTTTTTCGACGTAGGCAACGCGTTCGCTATCGGGCGAAATCTGGGGGCTCTCGACCCGCGTCAGGTCGTAGTAACCGTCGGCGGCGATCGTTTTCATGCTACGTGACACCTCGTCGCGAGAATTAGCAGTTTCGATTCGAAACAACGGCTGGTGTCATCGAACGGGGTCGCACTCACTCGAGATCCGCTCGCCCGCTCGTCGCGCTCCGCAGTCGATCTTTGAACGCCTCGCTCTCCGCAACTGGAACCCGAACGCCGAAGCTCACGTCGGTCTCGTAGCTCGCGTCGAACTCGTAGCTCTCGCTCTCTATAATTCCTCTGACGGTTCCGGAATCGTCGTACTCGACGGTGATCGCAACCCGCTCGTGGGGCCGTTCCTCGATGACGCCTGCCTCCTCGACGGCGTCTTTGACCGCCTTCGAATAGGCCCGGACGAGGCCGCCGACGCCGAGGTTCGTCCCGCCGTAGTACCGCGTTACGACAACCGCGCAGTTCTCGAGTTCCTCCTGTGCGAGGACGTTCAACGCCGGCTTTCCGGCCGAACCCGACGGCTCGCCGTCGTCGCTCGAGTACTCCCGCAAAAAGTTGCCCTCGGCGTCCGCTCGCACGCGGTATGCCGGGACGTTGTGGGTCGCGTCGTCGTATTCCCGTTCGACCGTTTCGATGAACTCCTCCGCCGCGTCGACGGACTCGGCGGGACGGGCGTGTCCGAGGAACTCCGATCCCTGGACGACGAATTCGGCGGTGGCGGGCTCGGCAAGGGTGCGGTACGTTCCGGTCACTGTCTTCTCTCCTTGCTTCTCACTGCAGTTCGATCTTGCGGACGAACGTAATCTCCCGTAAGTCCGTAAACAGCTCTCCCGGCAGATCCTCGTCGGTGACCAGGTACAGGCGCGGATCGTCGGTGAACTCGGGATCCTCGCTGATCGTCTGGCGAATCGAGATGTCGTGATCGGCCAGCAGTCCGGTGATCGTCGCGACGATACCTTTCTTGTCCGCATCGTCGACCTCGATCGACAGGACGGTCAGATCGAGCACCGGCGCGAGATCCATCAGGCTCGGCACCTGCGAGATGTTCTGGAAGATCCGTCGCAGTTCGGGATCCTCGAGGATCGCGTCGGTCGTCGAGTCGACGACGCGTCGGTCGACGTCGATTTCGCGGGCGATACCCGTGTTCGGAATCTCGATCCCACCGGAGACGACGCGGCCTTCGTCGTTGACCGAGAACCCCCGCTCGAGCAGCAGGCGGATAACCGCCTGCTGGCTCGGCGATCCCTCGAACTTCTCCATGATCTCGTCGAACATTCGTTCTCGTATATTCGCGGGCCGTGGTATAATGTCCGGTGGTCGCTCGTCGCCGTTGAAACGCCACGAGACGCGAACGGCTCACCTCGCGTCTGACGGACGTTTTTGAGGGCGTAGTCGAAACGAGTTCTCATGCGCGCACTCAGCCACTGTGACTTCTGCGGAGCCGACGCCGCGGGGACCTTCGAACTGCTACCACCCGAACTCGAACCGACCGAAGCCGAACAGCGCCGCGTCGTCCTCTGTCGTACGTGTGGCGATCGACTTGAAGACCTGCTCGAACCCCTGCTCGCTCGCGCCGGCGTCGAGTCGTCCGAGGAACCGACTTCCGGGAGCGATTCCGATGCGGTGACCGAAGCCGACGATTCATCCTCTTGTGGCGATGCGAGCGGCGTGGAACCGACAGCAGAGGATCCGGATCGAACTGGCCGGCCATCCGTAATCGACGTGAGCGAAGCCAAAGCGGACGCCGTTGCGGACGACTCGGATCGTGGGGATTCCGGGGCTGACGACCGGGACCGCGGAATCACGCTTGAGCGAAGCCCCGATTCCGAATCCGAGGACACCGAAGACATATCCACGGAGTCCTCGAATATCGACGAGTCTTCAACTACTGATGCTCCCTCGAGTACAGACGAACAGAGAGACTCTTCCGATACTGGGGAAGACAGCAGCTCCTCGAACTCCAGTAATTCGAACGCGAACTCGAAGGCGAGCCCGCCACAGGGCTACGGTAAGGTCATCCGTCTGCTCCGAAACCGCGAGTTCCCGATGGACCGCAGCGCCGTCGAAACGCTCGCCGCAGGGGCCTACGACCTCGAGACGCGAGAAGTCGAGGCGATCATCGAGCACGCGCTCGAGGACGGCGAGTTCGCCGAAAATGGCGACCAACTCGTTCGTTCGTGAACCGGTAGTCTCCGCTCTTTCCTCGGTCTGTACCGGTTTTGTTGACCGCCCGTTGACACCGAAACGCTCAATTGACGAACGTATCATGATCGCCGTATGGTCTCCCGGTCGCTCCTCGGAATCGGTCTCGTCCTCGTCATCGGCTTCTGTTGGCTTCGATTGTACGGCTGGTACACCGCTCGAGACGATGTCGACCCTGAGCGTGGAGCGCGGGGACGTATCGACAGCTCATCGCCGTCGGGTTCCTGACGCTCGCCGGAACCGTCTTCGTCGGTGATTTTCCCGCACGGACCGAGGCGGTTCTCGAGTCGGTCGACCCGGCGCTTGTCGGTGGTGTCGCGATGGCGCTGGCCTGGATTCCCGCTCTCGGTATCGTCTTCGCGGTGGTGATCGTTTCCTCCCTTGGCGTCTTCCCCTACGCTCGCCAGCGAGCCGACACCGAAATTTCCACCACTCGTGCGACATGGGGACTGACCAGGTTTTTGCTCGGTCTCTTCGCAATCGCCGTCGTTGTGACCGCGGTTACGGGTCTCCTCTTCGAGACGCCGTTCTGGGTCGCTGGCCCGGTCGCCGGAACGCTGTTTGTCGCCCTGTTCTACGTCTGGGGGCAGTTCTCGACGCGCCTCGTCACGATGTCACCGTGCCGACGGACCGACAGCGCCACCGGCTTGAGGGGGCGCTCGAAGCGACCGACCTCGAGGCGTCCATCGGAGGGATTCTGCCCGGCCTCGAGAGTCAAACCGCGGCTCTCTATCTGCAAGGCCCGTTCTGGAATCGTCAACTGTACGCCACCGACTACGCCCTCCAGACATGTTCGGACGCGGAACTCGAGGCCCGATGCGCTCGCGAAGCGGGGTCTCACAAGCTGCGTATCCGAGAGTTACGAGCGATCACCGCGGGTATTTTGCTCGCATCGACCATCGTCGGACTCTCCGTCTTCGGTCTTCTCGGACTGCTGGGAGCACTGGCTTGTTGGCTCGCGTTCAGTTGGTGGCTCCGCCGTCGTACGCTCGTTGCGGACCGCGAGGCTTCCAGACGGACGGCCACGGAACCGCTCCTCGAGACGTACGAGACCGCCGAAAATCCGCCCTCCGAAGATTCTGGTCGGATCCGTTCACTCTTCTCGCTCACGCCGCCGGTCGAGCGGCGTCTCGAGGCGGTAAAAACGGATTAACATCGTTACCGCGCCGCGATTATACTGCGGCCGAACGACTGCGCCCCCATCACTCCGAAAGGGTCCCTTTCGTACTCGGCGCGCCCTCGCGTCGCTCGTCGAACCGCGTCGCGTCGTCGAGCGCTCGAGCGAGCGCCTTGAACAGCGCCTCGACCTCGTGGTGGGCGTTCTCGCCCTCGACCGCGAGGTGGAGCGTTAGCCCGGCGTTCATCGCCAGCGACTCGCCGAAGTGCCGGGCCATGTCGCTCGTAAAGTCGCCGATCTGATCCTGAGAGAATTCGCCGTCGAAGTAAAACCGAGGGCGACCGCTCACGTCGACGATCGCCGAGGCGACGGCTTCGTCCAGCGGAACCCGTCGGTCGGCGTATCGGACGATCCCCGCTCGATCGCCCAGCGCCTCCGAGAGGGCCGTTCCGACGACGATCGCGACGTCCTCGACCGTGTGGTGGTCGTCGATCTCGAGGTCGCCGTCGCAGTCGACCTCGAGGTCGAACAATCCGTGTTTGGCCAGTGCGCTCAGCATGTGATCGAAGAACCCAATTCCGGTCTCGACGTCGGCGGTCCCGCTACCGTCGACGGTGAGTGTACACTCGATCGTCGTTTCGGCCGTCTCGCGGGTGACGGTCGCCGTTCGCTCGCTCATGGGCAAACGAGGGGGCCGGCGGTACAAGGCGATTGCGCTCGAACTGCTCGCTGACTCCCTCTCTGAATCCCGGTTTTGAAAACTCACGCCAATCCGGTAAAACCTATTTAGAATGCTCTATAAAACGTCTAAAGGTTTTTAAGTTCGTATCGAAACATCCGATTACATCGCCTACTCGCGTAAAACGGACCGAAATTACGCCAACCTTCTCCCTATTAT
This sequence comes from Halostagnicola sp. A-GB9-2, assembly GCF_030068615.1. GTDB lineage: Archaea > Halobacteriota > Halobacteria > Halobacteriales > Natrialbaceae > Halostagnicola. Next base: position 237,346 of record NZ_JASJOC010000004.1, read on the forward strand.
ATGTTATTGCCGATGAAAGTCGTGAGTAACTGAGGTGAATGTCCCGAGATGTCCAACTCCTCCCCGCTCCCGAACGAATCGATCGCTCAGTCGCCTGCTGAGACGGATCGAGATATTGACACCCATCGCCGCCTGCTCCGGACGATCAAGCGACCAGCCCAGTTCCTCTCGTTCTGGGTTGCGATCGCCTTGCCGTTCGTTCACGTCCCGTTGCTCTCCCAGGGTCTCGGCGACCCGACCGTTACGATGGCGTTTCTCGCTCTGTTAGCCATCAACGTTCTCGCCCTCTACTTCGGCCACGGATACAACCGATCGTCCTGAACGCGAACTGCCTCCGTTCTCCACCACTCCCCACCCTCGCCGGTGAATCGCCGACCGAACCGATTATTTCCTCCCCGACTCACGGTCTGACTCGATGAAGATTCGCGTCGACTGGCGCTCGAGTTGCAGCCTCACCGGAACGGTATTAAAGTGGCTCGCCGTTCCGCTTGCTGCGCCGCTCGTTTTGGCGATGATCGACGGCTCCGACCCGACGCCGTTCGTGGTGGCGATTATTGTCACTGCGCTCGCCGGACTGGGTCTCGAGCGACTCAGCATGGAGCGCGACCTCGGCCAGCGCGAAGCGTTTTTGATGGTCGCGCTGACGTGGCTCTGCGTCGCCGCCGTCGGCGCGATTCCGTTCTTCGTCGCCGGCGTGGGCACGCTCGCCCATCCGATCAACGCGCTCTTTGAGAGTACGAGCGGGCTCACGACCACGGGAGCGACCGTCATCGACGACTTCGACGAGCACTCGCGGGCGATCATGCTCTGGCGACAGCTCATCCAGTGGCTCGGTGGACTGGGTATCCTGGTCGTCGCCATCGGCCTGCTCTCGAACCTGATGGTCGGTGGTGCACAACTGATGGAGACCGAAACGCAGACGCGAAACGTCACCAAGTTACGACCGCACATCGGCGACACCGCTCGGCTCATCTGGGGACTGTACGTCGGATTAACGGTCGCAGCGGCGACGACCTTTTACGCGCTCTATCTCCTCGGCCTGGCGCCGGAAATGGATCTGTTCAACGCCGTGTCACACGCCTTTACGAGCGTCGCGACGGCCGGCTTTTCGCCGGAGGCCCAGAGCGCCGGCGCGTTCTCGCCGATCGCTCAGTGGGCGATCGTCCCCTTCATGATTCTCGGGGCGACGAACTTCGTGCTGATCTACTATGTCGTCCAGGGTAACTACCTCCAGCCGTTCAAAAGCGAGGAGTTCCGTTTCTACTTGAGCATCCTCGGAACCTTTAGCCTGCTCGTCGTCGGCATTCTGTACGTCGACTCGACGTTCGGCCGCGGCCTCGAACCGACGATTCGACACGGCGTGTTCAACGTCGTCTCGCTCGTCTCGACGACGGGCTACGCCTCGGTGGACTTCGACCTCTGGTCGCCCGGCGCGAAGCACATGCTCTTTTTGTGCATGTTCATCGGCGGCATGGCGGGGAGTACGACCTGTTCGATCAAGTCCCTGCGCTGGCTCGTAATTCTCAAGAGCCTCTACCGGAACCTCTTCACCTCGATTCACCCGCAAGCAGTTCGTCCCGTGCGACTCGGCGACAGCGTCGTCGACGAGGATACGATCACCGACATCTTCTCGTACGTCCTGCTCGCCATCATCATCTTCTTTTTGCTGACGATCTTCATCGTCGTCGACGCCGCTCGAGACCCGTCCACCGTTGTTTCGGAGTTCGACGCGCTCGGGGCGGCCGCGTCGATCTTCCTGAATATCGGACCCGCTTTCGGGATGGCCGGACCGATGGGCAACTACGAAGGCTTCTCGACGCTCTCGAAGTCCGTTATGATCATCATGATGTGGATCGGGCGCATCGAGATCATCCCCGTACTGGTACTGTTGACGCCGGCGTTCTGGAAGTCCTAATGAACGAAGTTCTGACACCGAAGTTTTGCGCTGCGTGCGGTCGCGGAGCGATCGCACTCGGCAAAATCCTCAAAAGAGCGCTTGCGCTCTTTTGGACTGGGCGATTCCTTCGGAATCGCTTGCAGTCGGGCGGCAGCGCCGCCCGACGACCTCGCGGGAGCTTCGCTCCCGCTTAGCTTCGATTAAAAGCGCTCCTCCTTCCTCTTCGTTCGCATTGCTCACTCCGAGTCAGTCGTCGGCCCGCTCGGTCACTGACTCACGGGCGTCGCCCGTTCGTCGTTGCGCGTCGCGCCGCGCTCTCGTGACCTCGCGGTACAAATTCGTGAACCGCCTGCCCTCCCCCGAGTCGCGGGCGTCTCGCAGTGGCTCGACGCCCGCTCCCGGCCACCGCTCTGTTCTCTCCTTTCGGGTTATTGGTTCTCGACGACGGCCTGTGCTTCCTCGAGCGAAAACTCGCCCTCGTACAGCGCGCTCCCGACGACGACGGCGGCCGCGCCGGCTTCCTCGAGCGCCCGCACGTCTTCTAGCGTGGCAACGCCGCCGCTGGCCACGATGGGAATATCGGTCGCCTCGACGAGTTCCCGGACGGGTTCGGTGGCGACCCCCTCGAGTTGCCCTTCGACGTCGACGTTCGTAAAGAGGATTCCGGCGGCACCGAGGTCCTCGTAGCGTTCAGCGGCTTCGACGGGCGTAATTCCCGCCCCTTCGGTCCACCCTTCGATGACGACTTCGCCGTCTTTCGCGTCGAGGCTCACGACCACCGAATCAGGGTGGGTCTCGCTGATTTCGGCGACGATTTCCGGATTCTCGACGGCCGCCGTCCCCAGGATGACTCGGTTGACGCCGCGCTCGAGCAGATCGGTCGCGCCCTCGGCGGTTCGGATGCCGCCGCCGAGTTGCGTCGGAACGGCTACCGAATCGACGACTGCGTCGATCGCGTCGGCGTTCGCTCGCTCCCCTTCGAAGGCTCCGTCGAGGTCGACGAGATGGAGCGTTTTCGCCCCCGCGTCGATCCACCGTTGTGCGGCATCGACGGGGTCGCCGTAGCGCGTTTCGGTACCGCGTTCGCCCTGTACGAGTTGGACGACTTCTCCATCCTGCACGTCGACGGCCGGTATCACCTCGAACGCTGGGAACTGGCTCATACCCGAACGCGCGGTGCCGGTCGGGATAATCTCGTTGGTCCGGCGCGACGATTCGGCACCGCTCTCGACGGTTCGTTTGTACCAACACCCTTCAATCTCGACCGGTCAGCGGCGAACAAAAATACGCGTGCTTTTAGGTCTTCACACTCTATTTTACAGACGTGACAGAAGTACTGCTACTCGTCGGAATTCTCGTTGCAGCCTTCGTCGGATACAATATCGGTGGTGCAACGACCGGCCCGGCATTCGGGCCTGCCGTCGGTGCAAATATCCTTTCGAAAGGAATTGCAGCGGCGCTAATGTCTATCTTCTTCGCGATCGGCGCATTTACGATCGGACGGGAGGTCGTCGATACGCTCGGAAACGAATTGGTGACGAGCACGGCCATCTTCACCCTCGAGGCCAATGTCGCCGTCCTCTTTTTTATCGGCGGTGCCCTCTTCATCGGAAACTACGCCGGTGTTCCGGCTTCCACGTCGATGACGGCAGTCGGCGCGATCGCCGCGCTCGGCCTAGCAACGGGCGAACTCAACTGGGCCGTTCTCGGAGAAATCGCCATCTGGTGGATTGTCGCCCCGATCATCGGCTTCTGGATCGGCGGCGTCGTCGGCCGGTATTTCTACACGCGGATCAACGAGTGGGTGGCCATCGAAGGCAACGCCGCCGAGGACGCCCTGCTCGGAATCGATACTTCGGGGTATATTCCCCGATTGCACATCGAAACCGGGGTCTCGAGACGGGAGTGGACCGGTTCGGTAGTCGTTATCGTTATCGGCTGTCTCATGGGCTTCAGTTCGGGAACGAGCAACATCGCCAACGCCGTTGCACCCCTCGTCGGGAGCGGCCAACTCGCAGAGGATCCCGCCATCATCATCGGTTCGATCGCGGTCGCCATCGGCGCGTTTACCATCGCCCGCCGAACGCTCGACACGCTCGGCAACGATATCACCAATCTCCCTCTGACCGCGGCGGTCGTCGTCGCCGTCATCAGCTCGACGATCGTCGTCGGACTCTCCTGGATCGGGATCCCGGCGAGTTTCGTCGTCATCGCGACCATGTCCATCGTTGGGCTGGGTTGGGGTCGTGCAACCCGGACGACTCGACTCTCGGAGGCGGCTCGAGGCGAAGAGACGGCGGTTTCGGTCGGTGCGCTCACGGCCGACGAGGAAGGCGAACCGTCCCCGGAAATCGGCGAGGAGGAAGTCAGCGACATTCCGAAAGCGTCCGATCTGTTCAATCCCTCGACGACGGCTCGGGTGATCCTCATGCAAAACGTCGTTCCGATTATTTCGACGACGGGAGCATTTCTTACGTTCCGATACGTTCCGATCTTCGGATTCTAACCGTTCGAGCTATTTCTGCCCGTATTTTTGATTCTAGGCCGATATCTGCCGTGAAACTATACGATCACCGAACCAATCCATGGATACTTACCAATTCTATGTGAAAGACAATTTAGGACTGAACAGCAAGCTATACCAGTGCGGGACTCGAATCACCGCCTGATGCCCACCGTAGAATACCTCAACTACGAAGTGTTAGATGACCAGGGATGGGAGATGGACGACGACGACCTCTTCGAGAACGCGGCTGACGCCGGTCTCGACGATGAGGATTACGGCTCCCTCGACGTCGCCGAAGGCGAGTACATCCTCGAGGCCGCAGAGGCGCAGGGCTACGACTGGCCGTTCTCCTGTCGAGCTGGCGCGTGTGCAAACTGTGCAGCCATCATCAAGGAAGGCGAAATCCAGATGGACATGCAACAGATTCTCTCCGACGAAGAAGTCGAGGAGAAAGACGTCGTCCTGACCTGTATCGGTTCGGCTGAAACCGAGGAAGTCAAAATCGTCTACAACGCGAAACACCTCGACTACCTGCAGAACCGCGTCATTTAACGACCGTACTCGTACCCGTCGTATTTACACGGATTGTGGGATCCCTCGTGATCCCGCTTTACTATTCGTCCATAGCCTTGATTGTCCAGCCCGGAGTGGCTCTCTTCGGTCGCCCCCTCGCTTGTTCCGAACGCATTTCGACACAGCGGGCGATTTCGTCACGGAAGCTTTGGTCCCTCGGCGTAGATTTCAAACCGTCGATGTATGCGCGGCAAGACTTTACCGTAACCAGCCAGTACTGGTCCCAAAATGGGTTCGTCATCGAAGCCCAGAACGGAACTCGAGATCAGGGTTCACCAACGCGAACTCGTTACCGACCTCGGAACGCAAGCGCTCGACGACGACGATTCGGATAAGTTGCTCGAGGATGCTATAGATGCGATCACGACGTCGTTGAACACGGAATTCTGTCATGTTCTCGAAACGGACTCGAGCGACGAGCAGCTGTCTTTTCGCGAGGGTGTCGGGTGGGACGAGACGGGAGTCGACTCCTCGAATCTGTCGACGATGTCGAAGTCGCTGTTTGGACACACCCTCCGTTCGGACGAGCCGGTTATCGTTTCTGAGCTCGAACCCGGGAATCGCTTTTCGGTCGCTTCAGTCCTCGTCGAACACGATATCACAAGCGGGATTACCGTTTCGCTCGGACCGGATGATGATCCGTGGGGTATTCTCGGCACGTACTCGACGAACCCCCGCGATTTCACCGAAGACGATGCCCGTTTCGTCGAAAACGTCGCCAGTATTCTCACGTCGGCTCTCGACGGACCGCGGCGGACCGACCGTCGGAATGACGACCGACGCACGGACCGAATCCTCGAGACGAGTCCGGTCGGCATTACCGCCATCGACGCTGACGGGACGATTACCTTCGCGAACGACCACGCCGAGGACCTCCTCGGTGGCTCGACCGATCAACTTCCGACCAGCGTTCTCGACGAATCGTGGGAGTTCGCCGATCGAGACGGTAACGTGATCTCGCCGGATAACACTCCGTTTTCACGTGCGAAGCGGGCGAAAGAACCGGTGACCGAAGACGGTATCGGTATCACTCAGGCGAACGGGACGCGCGTCTGGCTGTCCGTCCGTTGTGCTCCCTCGTTCGACGGCGACGGCTCCTTCGATGGCGCAGTCTGTACGCAAACGGACGTCACCGATCGGAAAGAACTCGAAGGAAAGCTCGAGCGGATACTGGGCCGGATCGACGACGCGTTCTGTGCGTTCGACGACGAGCTTCGATATACGCTCGTCAACGATCGCGCGGAAGTGCTCCTCCAGCATTCTGAGGAAGAACTCCTCGGGAACACGCTCTGGGAGATGTTTCCCGAGGCGAGCGACGATCAGGACGTTCGAGAGAGCTTCGAGAGGGCGATAGAAACCCAGGAACCGACGAGTTACCAGCACTACTACGAACCGCTCGGGAACTGGATCGAGGGGAACATCTATCCGTCAGAAACGGGCGTCTCGTTGTATTTTCGCGACATCACCGAGCGCAAGGAGTACGAACGGAAACTCGAGCGCTCGAACGAACGGCTGGAGCAGTTCGCGTATGCGGCAAGTCACGACTTGCAGGAGCCGCTTCGAATGGTCACGAGCTATCTGAACCTGATCGAACGTCGACACGGCGCGGCCCTCGACGAGGAGGGGCGAGAGTTTCTCGAGTTCGCGGTCGACGGTGCCGAGCGGATGCACGAGATGATCGACGGACTCCTCGAGTATTCACGAGTCGAGACGCGAGGGGATTCGTTCGATATGATCGATTTGAACGACGTTTTCGCGGACGCCCGAAAGGACTTGAAAGTTCATATCGAGGAGACCGACGCTCGAATCACGGGGGGTTCGCTTCCGTGCGTCGAGGGGGACGGTAATCAACTTCGCCAGGTGTTTCAGAACCTCTTGAGCAACGCAATGGAGTATTCGGGAGCGGATCCTCCGCAGATCGATGTCTCGGCCAGGCGAGATGGAGACGAGTGGAAAATAACCGTTCAGGACAATGGTGTTGGGATCGATCCCAGTAACGAAGGCCGTATCTTTCAGGTCTTTCAACGGTTCCCAAGCGCCGACGATCAGCAAGGGAGCGGCATTGGGCTCGCACTCTGCAAGCGGATCGTCGAGCGACACGACGGACGGATCGACGTCGATTCGGTTCCCGGCGAGGGCTCGACGTTTACGATTACGCTTCCGGTTTCTCGCGAGCAATCGCCGTAGTTTCGCGATAGCGACGCGAAGCCGATGAAACCGTCGCGCCGCCTTACTCGGAGTCAGAAACGCCCCACCGCCTTGCTCGGCTCTCGAACTACAATATCTTGAGAGGCACCTTCTATCATGTCTCTGTCTATTATTGGTCCTCTCTTTATATCTTTCATATTGTGGGATGATCGGTTATCGGTTTCTCTTCGATGAATACTCCGCCGATTGTAATATCTATAGATAGAATCTCGAATAATGGGGTGTATAACTGGAAAATATAGCTGACTGTCTGACCGATTGAACCGCTATACGAACGCTTTCCTATTCTCCTCCTTATCCCTGGAAATCCGCTCTCTAGATAACTGAGACAGCACTTCCTTCTGTGAGCTGGTTATCTCAAGCATCTCCTCACTCAGTAATTACCATTTAAGTAATATGAACTGTAAAGTGTTACTTATGGCATCATAGGAACGGTTCAGGCCGGTCGATTCGAATCATTCTCGCAGATTCGTTTCCCGCTTTTTGTCGCATGGCCCGCTCGGAAGCCCCAACCGCGTCTCGGTGATTTCACTGGGTTCGATCCTATATGTGCATCTCTAGATACCGCATGACAGGATCGATCCTCGAGAAATCGTCGTTCGTCGAAACCGACTCCGCGTCGTTCGGACGGCGAAATCCGAAACCGTCCTAGCCGCCGATGTACGTCTCGACGAACTTGTCCGACTCGAGACTGTCCGGCGTTCCCGAGCGTCGAACGGCCCCGTTCTCGAGCAAGTAGAGACGGTCTGCGTGTTCGAGCGCGAAGGTGATGTTCTGTTCGCAGATGAGGACCTCGACGGACAGTTCTTGAATCGATTCGAGGGCTTCGCTGATATCCTGCAGGATAACCGGCGCGAGCCCGATCGAGGGCTCGTCGAGGATGAGGAATTCGGGATCGCTCATCAGCCCCCGCCCGAGCGAGAGCATTTGCTTTTCGCCCCCGCTCAATGACTGGGTCTCCTGTGATCGTCGCTCCTCGAGTCGTGGAAAGAGGTCGAACACGTCAGCGAGTCGTTCTTCCTCGCCCTCGTTGTTTAGGTACGAGCCGAGTCGAAGGTTCTGTTCGACGCTCATGTAGTCGAACAGGTCCCGCCGCTCCGTGCAGTAGAACAAGCCGTCGTCGATCAGTGCCGGCGTCGACGAGTCGGCGATCTCCGTCCCGTTGTACCGGATGGTTCCCTCGTAGTCGTGGAACCCGCCAATCGTATCGACGAGCGTCGATTTCCCCGCTCCATTGGGGCCGATAACCGCGACGGTTTCGCCGCTTCGAACGGCGATGTCGACGTCCTTGAGCGCCTGTACTTTCCCGTAGGATACCGACAGGTTCTCGACCGAGAGCACGGCGTCGTCGGCGTCCGGCGTCGTTGTACTCATAGTTCACCTCCGAGATAGGCCTCCTGAACCGTCGGATCGTTTCGAATCTCTTCCGGACTGCCTTCGGCGATCTTTTCGCCGAACGAGATCACGACGACCCTGTCGACGAGGTCGAGGAGTCCGTGCATGTTGTGATCGATAACGATCAACGTCATGCCGTTTTCGCGAAGCGATCGGAACAGCGTCGCCGTTCGTTCGACCTCTTCGGGCGTGAGTCCGGCGAACGGTTCGTCGACTAACAGGAGGTTGGGATCCGTCCCGAGGGCGCGACCGACCTCGAGGCGTAACAGCCCAGCGTGTGGCAGTTCGTCCGGCGTCTGGTGCATGTATTCGGTCAACCCGACCTGCTGACAGATATCTTTGGCCCGATCCTCGACGTCGGTTCGAAACTCTTCGATCGAGAACAACTTGTTGGGCACCATCGAGAGCGAAACGTTCTCGAGGACGGTTCGATCGTCTAGCGGTCGAAACGTCTGATAGGTCCGTGCCAGTCCCTTCTCGACGAGCGCATACTGTGGAACGCCCGTGATGTCTTCGTCCCGATAGTACACCTTGCCGTCGGTCGGCGGAAACGCTCCCGAGACGCAGTTGAACGTCGTCGACTTGCCGGCTCCGTTCGGCCCGATGAACCCGAGAATTTCCCGGTCGTGAACCGAAAACGAAAGATCGTCGACGGCGACGACGCCGCCGAAGCGCTTGGTCACGTTCTCGAGTCTGAGCACGTCGTCCGTGTTCGCTGTCCCATCCGTCGATTGCGTAGATTGTGAGCTCATTGATGTCTCCGTATTAAGTGGTCGGCTTTCCGCGTTGGTCTCGCCACGCTAGCAACGTACGTCCCCGGTCGGCCAGCCACGGAACGACTCCTTTCGGAAGGAAAAACAGGACCAAAAGCGCGACCGAGAAGAAGATCACCATTGAGACGTGACTGACGGTCGACTGGAGGAAATCTCGAACGAAGTAGTAGCCGATCCCAGCGGCTGCGGGGCCCGTGATCGTCCCCATCCCGCCGAGAATGGCGATCAGTACGACTTCGATGCTGACGACGACCGCCAACAGAAGCCCCGGATTCGGATTCCCGACCGGAGTGTGGACGAACGCCGCCCCGGCGAGGCCGCCGACCGCACCGCTCATCGTGAAGGCGAAGACCTTGAACTTCGCCGGGTTGATACCCGAGGCGAGTACCGCGTCCTCGTCCTCTCGAATCGCCGTGAATATGTCGCCGACGTACGAGCGAGTGAAGACGTAAAACAGGGCGAAGATCGCCAGGAACAACAGGAGACTGAGATAGTAGTAGACGAACACCTCCTGATCGAACGGCGTTTCGAAACCGATCGTCGAAAGGATCGGTGCTATCGTGTCACCGACGGAAATCAGATTATCGGGACTGCGCAACCCCGCTTCTCCACCGAGCGTTCCGGGGAAGATGTTGACGATCTGAACGAGTATGAGCGGAACGATGAGCGTGATGAGCGCGAGATACGGTCCTCGAAGCCGAAGTGCGGGAACGCCGATAACGACGCCGAGAATTCCCGCCGCAATCGTTCCGATGATGATTGCGAGCAGGGGTGTAACGTCCAGGTGGAGATTAAAAAGCGCCGCCGTATAGCCGCCCGTGGCGAAGAACATACTGTGTCCGAAGCTGAGCTGACCGGTGTACCCCGAGACGTAGTCCCAACTCATCGCGAACATCCCGAGAAACAGCGCGCCCGTAAGCTGTCGTAACGTAAGAACGGGGAGCAAAAACGGCGCAGATGCTAACCCTATCAGACAGACGATACCCACTGCTTGTCGCGGCTCGAGATCCAGACGTGTCATGTCATCACTTACCCTCTCGTTAGAGATGACGCAACATTGTATTTATAACTTGTTGTCCAGTGTTGACTCGTGGGTTATGGCATGTTACCAACACACTTATTTAGGAGGGTGGTCATCCCAACTATTATGCGTGATAACGCAACCCAGGGTATCGACAGACGACGGTTTGTCGGAATGATTGGTGCAGGTGCAACGATGTCCGTTGCGGGGTGTCTCGGTGGTTCAAACGGCGGGAACGGCGATGATGGGGTCCAGATCGGGCTCCTCGCCTTCGAACCGGGAAGTGCACCGCAAGGAACGGCACAGGAATACGCCGCGGAACTAGCCGTCGACGAAATCAACGACGACGGTGGAGTGCTCGGAGAGGAGGTCGAACTTCACGTTGCAAACTATCAAGGTTCGCCGACGACCGCCGAGGATCGGTATCTCGAGTTCGTCGTCGACGATAACGTCGATATGACCGCCGGCGTGTTCCAGACGGAGGTCATGCTCGACCTCATGGAGAACATCGCAGAACACCAGGTCGTTCACATCAGCGGCGGAAACACGTCGCCGGAGGTTTCGCGGTACCTCGCGGACGATTACGATCGATACAAGTACCATTTCAGACCCTACGGAAACGGAGTCCTCTGGGCGGAGTCGGTCGCGGAGTTCGCCGGGTACATGCACGAGGAAGAGGGGTGGGATCGAGTCGCCGTGCTCAACGAGGAGTTCGAGTGGACCCAGCCGTTCTCGGAGGATCTCCCGGACTTGCTCGAGGACCAGGGGATCGAAGTGCCGTACAACGAGCGCTATCCTGGCGACACGGATAACTTCACGCCGATGTTCGACAGTATCGAGGGAGAAGACGCCGACGCCGTTCTGATGAGCATGGCTCACACCGCCGGTCCCGCACAGATTCAGTGGCGAGACGAGGAACGGGAGTTCGCGATCGCCGGGTTGATCTCACAGATTAACGACCCCGGCGCACACGAGGCGTTCGACGGTGCGACCGAGTTCGCGATGAGCAACACGCCGGGTGTCCACACCGCGGAACTCACCGATCAAACGATTCCGTTCGCCGAAAACTATTACGACGAGTTCGGCGTCTATCCGAACGATGCCTTCTCCTACGCCACCTACGACGGCATCAAGATGTGGGCCGAAGTCGTCGAGCAAGAGGAGACGACAGATTCCGAAGCGATCGTTCCGGCGCTCGCGTCGCACACGTACGAGGGTACCCGCGGAACGGTCGCGTTCAACGGCGAAGGAGACGAATTCCCCCACGACGCCCAGTTCGGGGAGGACCGCCTTCGCCGAGTCAACTTCCAGTGGCAAGTTGACGACGACGGAGACGGCATCCAGGAAGTGGTTTACCCGGAGGATCTGGCAACGGCCGACTATCAGGAACCAGAGTGGTTCTGACGAATGGTTGATATCGTCGGTATCGTCGCGAACACGCTCATCCTCGGTTCGCTGTACGCGCTCATCGCGATCGGGTTCACGCTGGTGTTCGGCGTCGCCGGGCAGGCGAACCTCGCCCACGGCGGAACCATTACGGTCGGCGCGTTTACCGCATGGTTCGTCGCCGGCATGGGATACGGCGTCTGGATCGGGCTTGTTGCCGCGACGGTGATGGGAGCGCTCTTCCACGTCGTCTTGCATTCCGTCTTCGTCAAGCACACGGACGACCCGGTTAACGTCCTCATTATCACGCTCCTGGCCTGGCTGGTCATCGAGTACTCGTTTCGAGCGGCCGTCGGGACCGATCCTCGATCGGTCCCCTCGATGCTCGCCGGCAGTACATCGATCGGCGGCGTCTCGTTTCTCTACAACAACCTGCTGATATTCGTCATCTCCTGGCTGTTCATCATCGGGTTGTTCGTGTTCATCAACTACACGAAAGTCGGACAGGCGATTATCGCGACGGGACAGAACGAAAAGGGCGCGGCGCTGGTCGGCATCAACACGAACCAGATCACGCTCCTCGTCTGGGCGGTGGCGGGTCTCCTCGCTGGCTCTGCAGGCGTTATGTACGGGACCTTCCGGGCCGCGTCCTACGATATGGGTATGATGCCGCTGGTTCTGGCGTTCGCGATCGTCATCCTCGGTGGCATCGGCTCGATTCGGGGGAGCCTCATCGCCGCGTACGTCATCGGCTTTCTCGAGGTGTTCACGACGACCGCCATTTCGCCGCGATTAAGCGGTATGACGGCGCTGATCGTGATTATCCTCGTGTTGCTCTACAAACCGACCGGCCTCTACGGGCGGGAACTGCCGCACTAAGCCGGTTTTCACCTCTTCTCTCGAAGCTTCGTCGTGGACCCCTCGAGCCGCACCGTCTCTTTCTTCGAGGAGATTGTCTCGCTCTTGAGTGCGCCGCCTCGCTCTCGAGAGAACACTACCCGACCACCCTCGGCAAAAGTTTTCGGCCGGTAGATATATTCGGACAGTCTTCCAACAGGTGCGCTAATGACTAGCAGTGAGCTGTTGCTTCCGGATCGGATCGCTCGCGATGACATGGACAGCGAAGACGAGAACGGTCGGTTGCGAGCGGAACGCGATTTCTGGCGAAACCTCTTCGAAGGGATCGTCGACGAGTTCCCGGAACCGATCCTCGTCGTCAACGATGGCGGTGCTATCACACACTGGAACGACGCGAGTATGGAACTGACCGGCGTCTCCGAAGCGGACGCGGTCGGAGAGCAGGCGCTGGATGTGATCGGCACCGAAGGCGTCGAGGAAACCCTGGCGGAGGAGATCGCCAGAAAAGGAACCCCCATTCAGGAAGAACAGATTCGCTCCGGCGGTCCACCCGACGATCAGTGGCACATCCGCACGGCCGGTGTCCCGCTTCGTTCGCCCGACGGCGAGTCGATTGGCGCGTTCGAGTACATCACCATCGTGACGGATCTGGTCGACCAGCGCAACGAACTCGAGGAGATACAGGCGGCGATCAGCGAAACCGTCGACGGCGCGGTTGAGGAGTTGCTTACGGCGGCCGAGACGAACGCGGAGATCACCGACGACGTTGACGACCTGACCGCACAACAGGTCGAGAACCTCGCCGAAGTTCGCAACGAGATGGAGTCGCTGTCGGCGACCGTCGAAGAAATCTCCGCGAGCGCCGAAGCGGTCAGCAACCAGAGCCAGACGGCCGCAGAACTGGCCGCCGATTCCAAGGAAGCGACCGCTGACATCGTCTCGATGATCGACGAGGTTCGCGGCGCGACCGATACCCTTTCGGAGAGTACGCGAACCCTCGAGCAGCGGATCGAAGAGATCGACAAGGTCGTCGACGTGATCGACAAGATCGCCGACGAAACGAACCTGCTGGCCGTCAACGCGAATATTCAGGCCGCGCAGGTAGATGCTGGGGCCGAAGGATTCGGCGTCGTCGCTGACGAGGTCAAAGAGCTTGCTGACCAATCGAAAGCGGAAGTCGGGACGATCGAGGACATCGTAAAGGATGTCAGCCAGAACACGACCGAAACGATCGATAGCGTCGAGACGACGATCAGCCGCGTCGATGAAGCCGTCGAGCGCGCTCGTACGATCGACGACAAACAATCCGAAATCCGGGCCGCCGTCGAGGAAGCCAATACGGGTATCGACCAGATCGCCGGGGCGACGGACGACCAGGCGGCGACCGCCCAGGAGGTCACGACGATGCTCGGCACGTCGGTCAGGCAGATTGAAGAAGTCGCCTCGGAAATCGAAACGCTGGCCGAAACGAACGACCGGCAGGCCGACAAAGTCCGAGAAGTCCGGGACGAAGTTCGGGACCTCGAGTCGGAGCTGTAACCCCGAATCAGAACTGCCCCTTCGAGTCGATAAACGGAAAAACGCGCTCCTACTCCTCGAGCGGAAGCCCGTCGTACTCCTCGTCGAAGTCATCACGGAGTACCTTCTTGTTGAACTTCCCGGTCGTCGTCTTCGGAATCTGCTCCCGGAAGACGATCTTGTCGGGCATCCACCACTTGGGATACCGCTCGAGGAGGTGCTCCTCGAGTTCGCCGGCGGTCACGTCTTCCGTGTTCGAAACCACGTAGGCGACCGGTCGCTCGTCCCACTTCTCGTGTTCGACGCTGATGACGGTCGCCTCCTCGACCGCGTCGTGGGCCATCAGTTCGTTCTCGAGTTCGATCGAGGAGATCCACTCGCCGCCGCTCTTGATGATGTCGTCGAGTCGGTCGACGACCTCGAGGTAGCCGTACTCGTCGATGGTGCCGACGTCGCCGCTCTTGAACCAGCGTCTGGAAGACACGCCGTCCGACTCCCCGGTCGCTTCGCTCTCGGGGACGTCGTCGGTGAACGACTGCTCGGTCTGCTCCGGCCGATTGAAGTACTCGTCGATGAGCCAGGGTGATCGGGCCTGAATCTCGCCGGAGGACTCGCCGTCGTGAGGGACGGGATCACCGTTCTGGTCCCGAAGCCGGATCTGCACGCCGGGTGCGGGAATGCCAGGTTTCATCTGCTGGTGGTACTGCCCGCTTTCGTCGAGTTCCTCCCTGACTTCGGTGGTCGTCATCGTGTTCACGAGGTGGGGAGCCGCCTCCGTCATCCCGTAACCCTGGTGGATCGGTGCTTCGATCTCCTTGTCGAACTTCTCCATGAGCCACTCGGGCGGCGAACTGCCGCCGGTCAGAACGCGGTCGAGGCTCTCGAGTTCTACGTCGTCGCGCTCGTCGTAGAAACTCGCCATCTCGCGCCAGACGGTCGGCACCGCCGCGGTGACCGTGACGCTCTCGCGGTCGATAAGCGCCGCCGTCTCTTCGGAACTGGTCTTCGGTCCCGGCAGTACGAGCTTCGAGCCACAGAACGTCGCGGTGTAGGGGAGCCCCCAACCGTTGACGTGGTACATCGGGACGACGGGCATGACGACGTCGTTTTCGCTGATTTTGAACACGTCCACGTGGCTGTGGGTGAGCGTGTGCAGGTAGAGCCCGCGGTGCGTGTAGGCCGCGCCCTTCGGGAGCCCCGTCGTTCCCGACGTGTAGCAGATCCCGGCCTCGCGTTCCTCGTCGATTTCGGGCCACTCGTAGGCGGCGTCTTGGCCCTCGAGCAGATCCTCGTAGGACCGGACCGGCTCGAGGTCGGTTTCGGGAACCTCGTCGTCGAGGATCACGTACTCCTCGACCGTTTCTAACTTATTCGCGACGGCTTCGACGGTGTCGACGAACTCGGGATCGACGAAGACGACCTCGTCTTCGGCCTCGTTGATGATCTCCACGATGTGCTCTTCGGGGAGCATGTGGTTCGTCATGTGGATGCTCCGACCGCTACAGGAGAGCCCGAAGTAGAGTTCGTAGTGGCGGTGGTGATTGATCGCCATCACCGACGCTCGACTCCCCAGCTCGAGGCCGAGTTCGTCGAGCCCGTTCGCGAGCTGGCAGATCCGCTCTTCGGCCTCGCTGTAGGTGTAGCGATGTGTCGTGCCGTCCGCTTCTTCAGAGACGATCTCCTTGTGGCCGAACTGGGAGACCGCCCGATCGAGCATGACCTGCAGGGTGAGTTCGTAATCTTTCATTGTTCTTCACCTCGTGGTTCGAACCGATAAAAGACCCGCTCCCGTTCAGTCCCGTCGTCGATGTCGACGATCTTCAGCGAGACCGGATCGCCGATCTCGAGGTCGTCGTACCGAGCGTCGTCGATCCGCGCCGAGAGCTTGACCTCGCCGAGATCGACGATGGCGACGACGAACGGCGACGTGTCGTGGTAGCCAAGCGGCGTGCCGCCGCGAGACTCGCTGAACGCGAATAGCTCGCCCTCGTGTGGCAGGTCGACGTACTCGAGGTCGTCGCTCATACACTCGGGACAGACGATCCGGGGCGGGTAGTGGGTCTCCCCGCACTCGAGACAGCGCGTGGTCGTCAGCCTGCCCTCGTCGAGGTTCTCGTAGAACTCGTGGATCTGGGTGTGTTCTGCCGTCTGTCGTTCGTAGAAATCGAGCAGGTCGGGGAGCTCGATCTCCGAGGGGATCGAGACGGTTGTTCTCGGGACCGATCCGTTCGCGTCGTTCGAGCCGGACTGATCGGTCGAATCGGTGGAATCTGGTTGCTCCGTCATTGTGGATCACGCCCCAGCGTCATGACGCTGTGAACCGATGCACTGCCGCTCAAGTTGTGGATGAGTCCGGTCGTCGCGTCCTCGACCTGTCGGTCACTCGAGACGGTGCCCTGGAACTGATTCGTGATCTCGAGGGCCTGCGAGACGCCGGTCGCCCCGAGCGGGTGGCCACAGCCCAGAAGGCCGCCGCGCGGGTTGACCGCGATATCGCCGTCGAGATGGCTTCGACCGTCCTCGATGAACTGGCCGCCTTCGCCGCGTTCGACCCAGCCGAGTTCCTCGTACTCGATGATCTCGCTGATCGAGAAACAATCGTGGACCTCCGCGACATCGATTTCTTTCAGCGGGTCCTCGATGCCGGCCTGATCGTAGGCTTCCTGCGAGGCTTCTCGAGCCTGCGGCCAGCCGTCGTAGGATGGTAGGTTGTTGATCGAGTTGCCCGCCATCGAGGACTGGCCGCTGCCGGTGATCCAGGCCGGTGTATCGGTTACCTCTCGAGCCTTCTCCTCGCTCATCACGATCACGCCCGAGGCACCGTCCGTAATGCCGCTGCAGTCGTAGAGGTGAAGCGGCGGTGCGATTTCGGGCGATTCGGTGACGTCTTCGGGTTCGATTTCCCGCTGGAACTGTGCGAAGTCCGTCTTCGCCGCGTTGGACTTGTTCTTGGCGGCGACCTGCGAGAGCTGTTCGCGGGTTGTGCCGTACTCGTGCATGTGTCGCTGGGCGTACCAGGCGAAAAACGGCGGTGCGGAGAGGCCGTTGACGCCGTCGAACTCCCTGTCGAGGACGTTCGACATCGACGCCTGCATCTCGGGCATCTGCTCTTTGCCGAGGTTCATCTTCTCGACGCCGAGGACGAGCGCGACGTCTAACTGGCCGGCCGCGATGGCGAGCCAGGCGTATCGCAGGGCGGCCTGGCCGCTCGCACAGGCCAGTTCCGTGCGTGCGATCATCTTCGTCACGTCGATACCGAGCAGTTCCGCAACCATCGGCGCGACGTGGGACTGGAACGCGAACCGTTCGGGCTGGACCGCGCCGACGAACAGCCCCTCGATGTCCTCGGGGCCGATATCTGGGACGGCGTCGAACGTCGCCTTGCCGCCCTCCTGTGCGAGGTCCTTCCAGCTAGCGTCGCGGTCACCCCACGACGTTTGCCCGCCGCCGACGATCGCGACGTTGCGTGTCATCGATCACTCACCCGTAAACTCCGGATCGCGGTTCTCCCTGAACGCCGTGACGCCCTCGAGCATGTCGTCGGTGGTCGTCAGCAGGGCGAACGACTGCTTTTCCATCGACAGGCCCGCGTCGAGGCTCGTCTCCTGGCCTTCGTTGATGACCTGCTTCGCGGCCTTGAGCGCGACCGGCGGCCCCGAGACCAGATCCGAGACGACGTCGTCGACAACGTCTTCGAACTCGTCCTCGGCGACGGCGTGGTTCAAGATCCCCCACTCTTCGGCCTCCTCCGCACCGATCTTGAGGCCGCGGAAGACCATCTCCTTCGCTCGGTTCTCGCCGACGAGTCGAACGAGGCGCTGAGTCGCGCCGCCGCCGGGGATCAGGCCGAGATCCGTCTCGGGCGTACCGATCGTCGATCCTTCCTTTCCGATCCGGATGTCACAGGCGAGCGCGAGTTCGATACCCGCGCCGAGACAGAAGCCGTCGATCTTCGCGACCGTCGGTCGGTCGAACTCGTAGACGGTCGTAAACACGTCGTCCGGGTCCATGATGTCGACCGGTTCGCCGGCGGTGAAGCCGGTGATATCCGCGCCGGAGCTGAACGCCCGGTCGCCGGCACCGGAGAAGACGACGCAGCTGACTTCGTCGACGTCGACGTCGGTCAGCAATCGGTCGATCTCTGCGAACATGTCCTCGGACATCGAGTTCAGCCGTTCCTGGCGGTCGAGCGCCACGTCAAGGACGCCGTCGTCGGTGAGTTCCCAGTCGAGGTAGTGGTATGGCGGGTCCGTTCGGTAGTCGTAGAACCCTTTGCCGGCGTCTTCGCCGGTGTGGCCTTCCTCGACGAGTTCGACGAGGTAGTCGGACGGCTCGTAACGGTCCGCGCCGTATTCCTCGTGGAGCGACTCGAGTTTCTCGAGGACGGCGTCAAGGCCGACGCGGTCGCCGCGGCGGCACATCCCTTCGGGGAAACTGCCGCCAAGGCGGAGCCCGGTGTCGATCTCCTCGGGCGTCGCGACGTCGTTTCCGATGAGCCACGCCGCGTTGTTGATCATGACTGCCTCGGTTCGAAGCGCGTCGAAGTCGCCGGCGTCGCTCGGGCCGTAATCGACGCCGTCGGCGTCCGACGCCTCCCCGTCGCCGTAGTCGTAGAACCCTTTGCCAGTCTTTTTCCCGAGGTTTTCGTTCTCGACTTTCTCCGCGACTGCGGGTGGAACGGGCTGGTCGGAAGCGTCGCGGAAGTGATAACCGATGTCGATGCCGCCGAAGTCGTTGAGTTCGAACGGCCCCATCGGATAGCCCCGTTCGTAGACCATCGTCGCGTCGGCCGTCTGAATGTCCGTCTCGTCGTTCGAGAGCATCCAGGCCGCCTCTTCCATGAACGGGACGAGGACGGTGTTAACGACGAAGCCGTGGACGTCCTTGCGAACGTGGATCGGGGTCTTGTCGACCGACTCGACCCACTCGTAGCCGGCCTGGGCGTACTCCTCGCTCGTTGCTTCGCCGCGGATTACCTCGACGAGATCCATCTTCACCGGCGGGTTGAAAAAGTGAAGCCCGATGACCTGTTCCGGCCTGTCGGTCGCCATTGCGATCTCCGAAATCGAGAGACTCGAGGTGTTCGACGCTAGAATCGCGTGATCGGGCGCGTGTTCATCGACCGTCGAGAAGGTATCCCTCTTGATCTCCATCTGCTCGGGAACGGCCTCGATTACGAGGTCCGCATCCGAGACAGCCTCGGGAAGGTCAGTGGTCGTCTCGATTCGCTCGAGAACGTCTTCGCTGGATTCGTCGATTCGTCCCTTTTCCGCGAGCTTTTCGACGCTCCACTCGATATTTTCGTAGCCCTCGTCGACGAGGTCTTCCTCGAGATCGCGCATCGTTACGTCGTAGCCACCGATCGCAGCGACCTCTGCGATCCCGTGACCCATGCTTCCTGCGCCGAGAACCGCGACTCGTCTCACTGTGTCAATCGTCATCAATGGTAACTGCGTGTTTGGTTCTCATATATCTTTGGAAGCGATAGCCGGTGATTCGCCGCTACCGTCGTTTACCGGCGGGTAACGGCCAGTCAGTTGCCGCTATCGAGCGTTGTCGGTATCGGTCCGGACAGCCGGTCAGGAGAACGCCCGTCACCCGGGATCCCTACTGTCCAATATAGTTGGATACATTGGCTTAGCCCGTGACGATGGTTGTTATCCAGGAAAAATCATGTAATAAACGACGGAGTACGATCCCATTACAATCTTATGTGTGTAATTGATGTTGGCGGACGATCTTCACACTGTCTACTTTGCTTGGACGCTATGTGGTTGTTGAGCCAACACTTCTTTACTACTCAGTTTGTACGGCTCTTTATGGTGCGTTTTCATCCACCTCGTCTAATATAATCGAACCACTTAACAGACTCAACGTGCCAATTGATACCGTGACTAAATCCACTCCATCACTCACGTCGGTCCAACGGGTGTTCGAGGTCATCCACCTCCTCTGGGAAACCAACGGTGCAGGCCCGTCCGAAATAGCGACACGAATGGAGATTCCAAAAAGCACCGCGCACGTGTACCTCCGGACGCTCGAGACGACCGGCTACGTCGTCAACCAGAACGGCGAGTACTCTCTCAGTTACAAGTTCCTCTCGACGGGGTCGCGGATCAAGTACCGAAGTAGGATCTATCAGGTTTCGAAGCTAGAGCTCAAGCGACTCACCGAGGCGACTGGCGAACTGGTGACGCTCGTGATCGAAGAGGCGGGTCGGTCCGTAATCCTCCACGAGGAGTTCGAGGATCAATCCCTCGAGTTGGGAATCTATCCCGGCATGACCCTTCCGACACACTCCCACGCGCCCGGAAAAACCATCCTGGCACACATGTCGGACGAGCGCCTCGAGGAGTTTCTCGAGACGCGTGGGCTCCCGCAGGTGACCGATCGCACGATTACGGATCGGGAGACACTTTTAGACGAACTCGAGACCATCCGCGAGCAGGGATACGCGGTCGATTGGGACCAGCAAGTTAACGGAATGGGGTTGCTCGCCGTCCCAATTATCGTTGAGGGGGAGTTAGAGGCCTGCATCGGTATCGCAGTGCCGACCGGGCGAATGAAAAACGAGTCTTACCAGCGGACGCTCCTTCAGGAGGCGGAGGAGTCGGCGGATACGATCAGGATCAAGTATCGGTACGGTCAGTAGGCGAAACGATGGAGTGAGTCGCATGCAGTAATCCGAGGGAGTGGCGTGGACAATATAACAACCAACAAACAACTGTATAAATAGGGCATGTATTTTATATAATATTCCCCCGCCAATAACCGATACTCGATAACTCTTCAATATATTTATAAAAATCTAATACGTCCGAAACTGTGTCCGTAATACCTTATTACGCACTTAGATCACACCGCCCCTGTAAGCATTCGACTCCGCCCGTTTGTCATAGAAGAGAAACCAGTACAGCGATGAAATCACTGTATACCCCGTTTACTCTCGGTTATTACGCTACTTTCCTTCAAATCGTTTTTATATTTCATACTACAGTCATAACAAGTATTCTAGTATACAATATAAATGGTGGTATCTGTAGCCGGTAATTCGATCAGGAGCATCTCTGATCGCTCGTCTATCGTCTGCTGTTCTCACCGGTTGACTCGGCCACATCTCTGTTGGGCCGAAACTATAACGCTCCCTCGCTCGAGAGGGAGTCGTGTGATAGGTTCGGCTTCGTTGACGGCGGTTCCCGATCTCCTTCGATTGATCGCCGTTCCGGTATTCGCGTGGGTCGCGTATCGCGATATCAAAACTCGGCGCGTCTCGAGCGGCGTCTGGATTCCGCTGTCGACGCTCGGTGCGCTCTTGCTCGTCTGGGACGGGTGGCTCGCCTGGAACGCGTCCGATTCGACCGTCTGGTTCGAAGAATTCTTGCTACCGGTAACTGTGAGTCTGGGCTTCGTCGTCCCACTCGCGTATCTGTTCTGGTGGTTCGGCGGCTTCGGCGGGGCGGACGCCAAGGCGCTGATGGCGCTTGCGTTGCTCTTTCCGACCTTCCCGCAGTACGTCGTCGGTTCCGTCGGGTTTCCGACGGCGACGACGCCAGTCGGCACGTTCTCCTTTACGATCCTCACAAATGCCGTGCTGATCGGCATCGCCATTCCGCTCGCACTCGCCGCCCGAAACGCCCTCGCCGGGCGAATCGCACCGGTGATGTTCCTCGGATGGCCCATCTCGTGGGATCGGGCGACCGAAACCCACGGAACGCTTCTCGAGTCGCCGAGCGTGCTCAACCGCGGCGGACTCGATCTAGATGCCCTTCGGATGTACCTCCGCTGGCGCAACGTCTCTCTCGAGGAGCTTCGCTCGGATCCCGAGCGCTATCGGGATCCCGACTCGCTCCCCGAGGAACCGAACCAGCCAACCGACGGTGCCGTCGACGCGGCGGTTCGAACCGACGGCGGGGAGCCCCTCGAGTCGTCGGTTGCCGATGAAGAGACGGAACGAGCGGGCCTCGACGAGGAGTCAGGAGAGGCAGATCTCGACGAGGAGTCGGACCAGTCAACTATCGACGGGACGTCGGTGGCCGCCCCCGAAACCGAGCCCACGATCGACGATCCGTGGGGTGCCGAGGCGTTCCTCGAGGACATCGATCACGCGGCTTACGGCACGTCTGCCGAGTCGCTCCGGTCGGGACTCGAGAGCCTGACGGACGAACGGACGGTCTGGATTTCGCCGGGAACGCCGTTTCTGGTACCGGTCTTCCTCGGACTGGTAATCGCGCTGGTTTACGGCGATCTTCTGTTCGGTCTGTTCGTCTGAGAGCCGGTCCGAGGACTGGTAATGCGATTCGCTATTTTCGGAGAAGGTGTTGGGGGAGAGGCTACTCACCGCTCACGCGAGCAGTCGTTCGTACAGCGGCACGAGAACCGTCCAGAGCACAACGATCGCCCCGCCGCCGATGATAATTCCGAGCCACAACTCTCCCGTGCCGGTCGGCGGCCCGCTCGCTATCGCGACGTAGGTTCCGACGACCAACAGCACGCACCCCAGCAGCGTCGCCACCTCGAGTGCCGCCGCGACGGGGTGTTCCCGCGCCAGCGCGGCCAACCTGCTCAATCCGCTTGCCGGACTCATACTCGAGGCTCACGCTCGAGTGTAAAAACACTCACGGCAGTTCGATTCGGTCGAGTACCTCCGGGCTGGATCGGGTCGGGGTTCCCGCTACGGATTCACGCCCCGATATCCCCGCGCGAAAACAGCGCTCGAGCGATGAGGACGAGTACTGCGGTCGCGATCAGCAGGATCGCCGCGCCGGTCAGGTCGTAGGTGCTCTCGACGAGGATTTCGGTCGGATCGTAGTAGTGCGTCGGGCTCCCGTTCCCGATCCACCCGTAGTCGTCTGTCCCCACGGTGATCGATTCGATCAGGAAGAGCACGAAGACGACGGCGATGGCGAGTCGATTCGCGACGGTCGCTCGAGAAACCGTCACCGAGAGCACGAGTCCGATCGCAGTACACGCGAGCAGATAGGGAATCGAGAGGAGGTGGACCATCGCCAGATCCTGGACGGAAATCGACTCGCCGACGGCGACGACGCCGCCGTAGACGGCCACCGGAACGATGGCGTTGAGCACGAGAACAGGTACAGCAAGGGCGGCGAACGTCTCGAGGACGACGCGGCCTCGAGAGACCGGAAGCGACAGGACGAGGTCCATCCGGTCGCGTTCGACGTCCTCGGCGACCGAGTTCGCCGCGGCGTAAGCCACGTAGAGGCCGAGCAGGAGCAACCACATGAACTGGTAGATTTCGACGGCGAGAAAGCCCTCGATCGTCCCGAGGGTTTGAATCCCGAAGGCCTCCTGCATTGCCGGCGGGTAGGCCTCGACGAGCTCGTCGATGTCGGCGTCCGCGAACGAGGGAAAAAAGCCGATGAACGCCAACGAGAGCACGCCGATTCCGACCGCGAGCGCGACCGTTCCTCGAAGCCGGCGCTCGGCTTCGTACCGGGCGATCTCAAGCATCCGTCTCCTCCGTCGTCGGCTCCGCACTCGGCTCCCTCGTTTCGTCGTCGACCGTCTCGGCGTCCGCTCGAGCCTCGACTTCCTCGTTCGCGTCTCCGTAGTAGTGCATGAAGATCGTCTCGAGCGCCGGCTCGTCGATTTCGACGTCGACCACGTCGTAGCTCGCCAGATGCGAGAGCAAGGCGTTGTACTCGCCCGTATAGGTGAAGGTGATCGACCGGCCGGTCGTCTCGAGTTCGGCCACGCCGTCGATCGGCCCGAACTCCTTTTCGGGCTCGGCGAGTCGAAGTCGAACCTGCTTCCCGCCGCGGTCGAGCAGGCTCTCGACGTCCTCGAGGGCGACGAGTCTGCCCTCGCGGAGAATTCCGACACGATCGCAGACGCGCCGAACCTCGCTCAGGACGTGCGAGGAGAAGAAAATCGTCGTTCCGCGGTCGCGTTCGGCTCGAAGAAACTCGAGCAGCCGCTCCTGTTTCAGCGGATCGAGTCCTGACGTCGGCTCGTCCATGATGACGAGGTCAGGATCGTGCATGAACGTCTGGACGAGCCCGAGCATCTGCTTGTTGCCGCTCGAGTACTCCCGAATCTCCCGCTCGAGCGGCGGCGTGAACAATTCGAGGAGTTCCTCGCGCCGACCGTCGCCCTGAACCGAGCCGAAGTACTCGAGAACCCGTTCTCCGGTCGCCTTCTCGTCGAACCCGAGATCCGCCGGCAGGTAACCGAGTCGACGTTTGGCCTCGATGAGCTCACTCTCGTCGCGAACATCCGCACCGAGTACCCGAGCGGTCCCGTCGGTCGGCTCGAGCAGGCCGAGAAGGAGCCTGATCGTCGTGGTCTTGCCAGCACCGTTCGGGCCCAAAAACCCGAATATCTCGCCCTCCTCGACGGTGAAGGTGAGGTCGTCGGCCCCGAGTACTTCGCCGTAATCTTTCGTCAGGCCGTCGACGTCGATGGTGCCCATGTGGGCTGTTTCCATCTCACAGGTGATAAATTCGGCTGGCCGTTATCTGATCCGGGAACTGGTTGGCGAACTCGATACGGGAATTAGTTGGCGGACTCGATCCGGGAATTGGCGGGAAAACGGATCTCTCCGCTCGAGTCGAGCTGAGTTGGTGACGACAGTTCAGACTCGAGAGTCGATCTCCTCGGCGATATCGTCGAGTTCGTCGTCCGACAGATCGGGCGCATCGCCAGCGACGGCGTGGATCGGGCCGCCGCCGTCGCCCTCGAACCGCGGCACGATGTGGCAGTGAACGTGGGGGACTTCCTGACCGGCCGCCTCCCCGTTGTTGAACGCGACGGTGCTCGCGTCGGCGTCGACGCTCGCTTCGACCTCCGGAACCAGCCGGTGGACCGTCGCGTAGAGGTCGGTCGCGACATCGTCGGGAACGTCGTTGAGTCGTTCGTACTCCTCTTTGGGAATCACGAGCGTGTGTCCCGGCGCGAGGGGATTCGCGTCGAGGAAGGCGATCGTAGTCTCGTTTTCGTAAACGATTCGTGCCGGAATGTCGCCGTCGATGATCTGGCTGAAGATCGTACCCATACGCGAGTGTGTGTCGCCTCGACCCAAGAAGGTTACTCGCCTAATTAACAGCCAGCCTGTTTTGGTTACTCGAGCACTCCCTCGAGCGTCTCTCGAATCGCCTCGAGATACTCTTCTGGTTCGTAACCCAGCCGCCCGATCCAAACGTCTTGATACGAGGGGTGCAGAATCGGAATGAGCCAGACCCCAAGGCTCTCACAGTGAACCGGCTCGAGGACGGTCTCGAGGAAGCCGTCGATGGACTTGCCCTCCGCCTCGAGGACCGTCGTCGTCGCGTGTTTTCCGGTCGCGAGGACGACTTCGGGGCCGATCGTCTCGAGTTCGGTCAGCAGGTGGGTGCGGCAGTTCTCCCGTTCCTCGTCGCTCGGCTCCCGGTTGGTCGTCGGATCGTCCGAATCCGCGGGAAAGCACTTGACGGCGTTCGTGTAATAGGATTCCCCGCCGTAGCCGATCCGCTCGAGCATCGAGCGAATGCGCCGGCCCGAGTGTCTCGAGGTGTAGGCCTTCCCCGTCCAGTTGCCGCCTCGCCAGCGGTCCGCCGACGGCGTTCCGCGGCCGGGGGCTTCGCCGCTGACGACGATATCCGCCTCGAGGTCGCCAGTTCCCCACGAGATGCACTCTCGGGAGTCGACGAGTGCGGGACAGCGAGTACAGTCGCGCTCGAGGACGTTTTTCGTGTCCGGGAACTGCGGATCCGCGGCGTCCTCCGCGCTCGCGCCGGATTTCTCACTCGAGTCGGCGTCGGGTTCGGGCACAGTCGACGGTTCGTTATCCAGCGACTCAGCGTTGTCGGATTCGCCCCTCTCGGTCCGTTACTCGAGTGCTCGAGGGGACAAGTTTACAATCGCCGAGTGACTTACGGAAGCTATGAGAGCGGAACTGCTGATCGAGATCCTTTCGCTACTAGTCTACACGGTCGCCGCGATCGCCCTTACCGCGGCGGGAATCGTGACCGAGTACGCGAGTATCCAGCACCTCGGGTCCGGTGAAACGATGGTCGCCGTGTGGCTGGCCGCGCTCGGCGGCGTCATGTTATACGCGGGCGTCTACGGGCTCGGATACCAGAAACTGCTCGCGCGTCTGATGCAATACTAACCCGGCTTTCCTCGCAGGATTCGTGCCGCCGATCCACTTCGCGGTCGTCCGTCCCCGACTTGCAATATCGATTCCTCTTTACTTCCCCAGCGAATTACGTCACACATGAGCAGGTTCGGCGAGGTCGACGACCAGTACGACCCCGAGGCGGTAGAGCAACGGGTCTTCGAGTACTGGAACGACGTCGACGCTTACGAGCAGACGGTCGAGCACCGCGCGGACGGCGAATCGTTCTTCTTCGTCGACGGCCCACCGTACACCTCCGGATCGGCCCACATGGGAACGACCTGGAACAAGTCCCTGAAGGACGTCTACATCCGCTACCTTCGAATGTGCGGCTACGACGTGACGGACCGGCCGGGCTATGACATGCACGGACTCCCGATCGAAACCCAGGTCGAGGAAAACCTCGGGTTCGAGAACAAAAAAGACATCGAGGAGTTCGGCGAGGAGAACTTCATCGACGCCTGCAAGGAGTACGCCGAGGAGCAACTCGAGGGACTCCAGAGCGACTTCAAGTCCTTCGGCGTTTGGATGGACTGGGACGACCCCTACAAGACACTCTCGCCGGAGTACATGGAGGCCGCCTGGTGGGGCTTCTCGAAGGCCGCAGATCGTGGCCTCGTCGAGAAGGGCCACCGATCGATCTCGCAGTGTCCACGCTGTGAAACCGCCATCGCGAACAACGAAGTCGAGTACGAGGACGTCGAAGATCCCTCGATCTACGTGAAGTTCGACCTTCAGAATCGAGATGGGTCGATCGTCATCTGGACGACGACGCCGTGGACCATCCCGGCGAACACCTTCGTCGCCGTCGACGAGGAGGGCGACTACGTCGGTGTTCGGGCCTGGAAAGACGGTGAGCGCGAGGCGCAAAGCGCCTCGGATGAGTCGAGCGGCGATACGCCGCAAGACGGGGAACTTCTCTACCTCGCCGAAGCCAAACACGAGGAGGTCCTCAAGGAGGGCCGCTACGAGGACTACGAAGTCGTCGAGGAACTGACCGGCGAGGAGCTAATCGGCTGGTCCTACGAGCACCCGCTCGAGGAGGAAGTGCCCGACCACGTCGACGCCGAGGGAACCCTCGAGGTCTACGCCGGCGACTACGTCGATACCCATGGCGACGGCACCGGGCTCGTCCACTCTGCACCCGGCCACGGTGAGGAGGACTTCGACCGCGGAACCGAGCTGGGCTTCCCGATCTTCTGTCCCGTCGGGGGCGACGGCGTTTACACCGAGGAAGCTGGTACGTACGAAGGTCAGTTCGTCAAGGACGCCGACGAGGAGATCATCGCCGACCTCGAGGACAACGACGCGATGCTATCGTCAGGACACGTTCACCACAGCTACGGCCACTGTTGGCGCTGCGACACGGGGATCCTCCAGATCGTCACCGACCAGTGGTTCATCACGATCACCGACGTCAAGGACGAGCTTCTCGAGAACGTCGAGGACAGCGAGTGGCACCCAGACTGGGCTCGAGACAATCGGTTCCGGGACTTCGTCGAGGACGCACCGGACTGGAACGTCTCCCGCCAGCGCTACTGGGGGATTCCGCTCCCTGTTTGGACGCCCGAAGGACGCGATGACGACGAGGATATGATCGTCGTTAGCGACCGAGCGGAACTCGCAGAACGCGTCGATCAGGACATCGACGCCGATTCCGTCGATCTGCACAAAGACACCGTCGACGATCTGACGATCACCGAGGACGGGACGACCTACACCCGCGTTCCCGACGTCTTCGACGTCTGGCTCGACTCTTCGGTCGCCTCGTGGGGCACGCTGAACTACCCCTCCGAGGAGGAGCGCTTCGACGAGCTCTGGCCAGCTGACTTCATCCTCGAAGCCCACGACCAGACCCGCGGCTGGTTCTGGTCCCAGCTCGGGATGGGGACGGCCGCGATGGGTGAGGTGCCGTACGACGAGGTTCTCATGCACGGCCACGCGTTGGACGAGGACGGCCGCAAGATGTCCAAATCGGTCGGCAACGTCGTCGAACCCGACGAAGCGATCGAGCGCCACGGTTCGGACGCAATGCGGCTGTTCTTGCTCTCGGCGAACCCGCAGGGCGAGGACATGCGCTTTTCGTGGGACGAGATGGCGACGCTGGAAAACCAGCTCCGGACCCTCTGGAACGTGTTCCGATTCCCGCTTCCGTACATGCGTCTGGACGGCTTCGATCCGAACGAGTCCAGCCTCGAGGCCCTCGAGGACGACCTCGAGTTAGTCGACGAGTGGATCCTCGCCCGTCTTCAGTCGACCAAGGCCGAGATGACCGAGGCGTTCGAAGACGTCCGTCAGGACCGCGCACTCGATGCGCTGCTGGAGTTCGTCGTCGACGATGTCTCTCGATTCTACATTCAGGCCGTCCGCGAACGAATGTGGGAGGAAGACGACAGCGCCTCCAAGGAAGCCGCCTACGCGACAATTTACCGGGTCCTTCGGGAAACGGTCGCCTTGCTCGCACCCTACGCACCGTTCATCTCCGAGGAGATTTACGGCACGCTCACCGGCGAGGACGAACATGACACCGTCCACATGTGCGACTGGCCCGCGGTCGAGGAAACCTGGGAAGATCCAGAACTCGAGACCGACGTGGCGCTCCTCCGTGGCATCGAGGAGGCGGGCGCGAACGCCCGCCAGCAGGCCGGCCGCAAGCTCCGCTGGCCGATCGCGCGAGTCGTGGTCGCGGCCGACGACGACCGCGTTGTCGAAGCCGTAACCCGTCACACCGACCTGCTCGCGGATCGACTCAATGCCCGCGAGGTGCAGGTCGTTTCCCCCGGCGAACAGTGGGGCGAACTCGCCTACAGCGCCGAGGCGGACATGAGCGAACTCGGCCCCGCCTTCGGTGGTCGGGCCGGCGAAGTCATGAACGCCCTCAACGAGGCCAACATCGAGGAGCCCGATCTCGAGGCGCTCGAAGCAGCGGTCGACGACGTGCTTGAAGACGACGAAGGTCTCGAAGCGTCGATGGTCTCGTTCGTCACCGAAACGCCCGAGGATGTCGCCGGAACGGCCTTCGGAACCGACGGCGACGACCGCGGTGTCGTCTACGTCGACGCCTCGCTCACCGAGGACATCGAGAGCGAGGGTTACGCTCGAGAGGTCATCCGCCGAGTCCAGGAGATGCGAAAGGAACTCGACCTCGACGTCGAGGAGCGGATCGCACTCGAGTTCGAGGTCGAAGACGACCGCGTCGCCGATCTCGTCGCAGACCACGAGGACCTGATCCGCGAGGAGGTTCGCGCCGACGAACTCGGCTCGCTCGAGGACGGTCACCGAAAGGAGTGGGAGGTCGAAGGCGTGGCGGTCGAAATCGCGATCGATCCGCTGGCGGCCGCTGAGGCGTCCGACTGAGGCGATCGTTTTCGGCTCCCACTCGAGGACGGTGCGGTCGATCGAGCCTTTTCGAGTGTCGTCTTCTCGAGAACCCGTCGCTCAGTGGGAGTTAGAAGATGCAAGGAGGTTGGTTCGACGGCTGTCTACTCGACGTAGTTACAGCACGTGTGTCGATTCTTGTCGATTGTCTGTGTCCTCGATTCCGAGGAACTGTCCGTGAGACGCCCACAGCGCGTCCGTCTCGACAGTCGCGTCGAAGACGATGGTGTTGCCGCTGCGGTAGATTCCGTCGCTCTCGAGCGACTGTGAACCGGTTGTCGCCTCGGTAACGATGTTACGAACGGTCTCTGCGCTGACTCGATTCGGATCGGCGACGATGCCGTATCGGAGACGGCTTCGGTCGGATCCTGCTTGGAGGGCAACACCGGCGGCGCTGGCAGCCCGAATTGCGGATTTGAACGCATCCGGCGCGTCGGTCAGCCGACTGCAGAGCGAGCGACGCGTATCCGAGCCCAGCGACGCGTATGCGACCGCGTGACCGGAGAGCAGCGACGGGAGCGAACCGTAGTTCGCACCCGCGACCGTCCCGCTCTGAGTCGGTCGTGACTGACGGTCGGCGTTCATCTCGAGGGCCGTATCAACGTGTGTCCGCGCGTCGGTCTCTCCGTGATCGTAGCCGACGTAGAGCGTGGAGTCGTCGACGCCGATGGCGTACGGCGAGTCCGCGGCGGCGAACCGATCGACCGTTTCGGGTTCTCGAGTTGTGGGCGTGATGGAGCGACTCGAGCCGGTTCCCGTCGCTCTCTGCTGATGGGGACCCGCCTCCATTCGATGTTCGTCATCGGTCGACTCGACGTCGGTTAGCCCGTGCTCTCGCGCTTGTGCCCCGATCGCTTGGCTGTCGAACGAACCGGTTGCGATGGCACAGCCGCCGGTTATCGTTTCGCCGTCGATTGCGGCGCTCGCGCTCACGCGCTGGATATCCTCGAGCGAGACTGACGAGTACTGCTGTCGGATATCGGTGAGCGCGTTCCCGACCGGACCGGGGAGTCCGACGACGTTCAATACCGGACGTTCGACGCTGGCAGTTACCGTCGTTTCGGCGTCGACGACTGCGCTGGCATCGTATCCGTTCTGCCGGTGTCGCTGAGCCGTCGACGACGACCCGCCGATCGGCGCGGCACCGGCCGTCCCGCTGGCGATGAGTCCGCCGCCCGCGACCGCGATGGCGCGACGAAGCAGCGACCGTTTCGATAACATCGATTGACAAGAGACGTGATTATCATATAAGCCTACTATCGCGTTTTCTCGTCGAGAAACTCCGCTCCGTTCGTCGTCTCGATTCTGCGCGGGGCGCCACGCTGAGTACCGGACTGGTCTATAGTTCGTTCGCAATCGCGGGCGCAACCGACACCGAACTGACCGTTCGTTCGACCGTGTCGGTTCCGTAAATCGCTTCGACGCCCGCTCGAGAGAGCTTCGTGTAGGCGTTGCGAGCTAACAACGGGTGGACGCAGGTGATGAACACCCGCTCGACGCCTCGTTCCTCGAGGACGGCGACGGCCTCGCTCATCGTCGACCCCGTCGCGATGATGTCGTCGGCCACCACGACGTCGCGTCCGGCGACGTCGACGTCGCTCGGAGAGATTTCGACGTCAGTTCCAGAGTGGCGCGTCTTTTCGAAGTAATCGGTTTCGCCGCCGCCGTAGCCGTCACGGACCGTTTCGGCGAGGTCGATCGCGCCGGCGTCGGGCGAGAGAAAGACGGGGTCCTCGAGCGCGTCCGGAAGCGGTTCCGAGAGCCGTCCGGCCGCGTCGACGGCCGTCGCCGACGGTTCGAAAAACTCGCAGACGCCTCGTTCGTGGGGGTTGACGGTCAGGACGCGATCCGCACCCGTCGAGATGGCGCGGGCGACCGCGCGAGCGGAGATCGGATGTCCCTCCTCGAAGGCGTCGTCTTGGCGGCCGTAGCCCATGTACGGGAGCACCGTGACGACTTCTTCGGCACCCGCCTGGCGAACGGCGTCCTGTAGCTGGAGGAGTTCGATGTGGGCGTCGTTCGAAATAGTCGATGCGACGACGATAGCGCGCTCACCGGCAAAATCCGGAACCGCGGCGAGCGTTTCGCCGTCGGGAAACCGGTCGTAGGTGGCGGCCGTGAGCGGCTCCTCGAGAACTCTCGCGAGCGAGGCACCGAGCGACTGTGAGGCGGATCCGCTGACGATCATACTCGGTGAGACTGCCCCCGGGCTAAACCAGTTTTCGTTCTTCCACGCGCCCTCATAGAGTCGGGTTGCCAGTCATTTCCGGCCATTCGTCACCCCTGATATGGCGAATGACCGGTAAATAGTTACAACGACCCTATCAGTCGTCGGCTTCTTCCGCGTCGTCAATATCACCATCGCCTGGTCCACACGGGCCGCTGTCCGTTTCGGCCGCGATCGTTACGCCGTCGCTGTCTCTGACGCTAACGTATAGGTTGAAACAGTCCGGATCGTTCCAGTCTGCCGGCGTCACTTCGGTGAACTCGTCGCCGTCGACTCGAGCGACGATCCTGATCGGTCCCGGCTCGCTCGGCCAGTTTCGTTCGAGCGTCGTGGTATCGCCGCTCGATCCGAGGCTCTCGCTCGTCCAGTCTTCGATTTCGCCGTCGAATTCGACGAGGACGTCGACGGTGTGACTCGAGTCGTCCATGTTTTCGACCGTAATATTGCCGAGGACGGTCCCGGTCTGGTCACCGGTTTCGGAGCTCTCGGTTTCGGTCCCGTCGCCCTCACTGCCACCGCTTTCGTCGTCGCCGCCGTTTTCGTCTTCTTCACCGGAACTCGTACACCCAGCAACCGCACCCATCGTGGTTGCACCCGCGACGGCCAGCACGCGCCGCCGTGTTATCTCTGCCATTGGAGTCTTCTGAGAATCCCGTCACATTAATCCCCCGTCAGACGTCCGTCATACTCTCGTCGCTCGCCGGATCGGATTACGCCGGTGGTTCAGGGATCGCAAGCCCTGTAACGCCCGCTACGCCGAGAACGTGCGGTCGCCAGCCGTCCGTATCGGCCGCAAGAAACGTTCCCTCCGACGTGATCGCATAGACGGTTTCCCCGTAGCCGAAGCCGACGACGGAATCGCTCGAGTTCGCACCGCTCGCGCGCCGATCTTCGTCCGTTTGCTCGCCGGACCCCAACTCGCCGTCCCGAATCCATTCGGCCGTTTCGCTCCTGTCGCTCGAGTGCTCGTAGACGACGCCCTCGGAAACCGCGTGCGCTCGCTCGAGTTCGCCCGGCGGGCTAACCGGGTCGGCCGCGACCGTGTCGAAGGATTCAGATCGAACCTCCATCCAGCCGTTGCCGAGTTTGTACAGCCCCGCTTCGGTCGCCGCGAGCGGAACGCCGGCCGCGGAGACGTCGCGGACGTCTGTGAGCCCGGCGTGGTCGAGTTCGCCGTCGTGAACGCGGTAGACGCCGTTCTCGGTTCCCAACAGGTCTCCGTCCATCGCTCGAACGTCGGCTTCTAGCGTTTCGGCGAGCGTTTCCCAGTCTCCCTCGAGTCGGCGGCCGATGCGACCATCGGGTCCGGCGGCCAATAGCGCTTCGTCGTGGTAGCTCACGCCTACTGCGGGGCCGAAGTCCATTTCCGCGAACGAGTCGGGATCGGTCGGATCGGCCACCAGCACGTCTTCTTCGGTCGCGATCGCGACTGAACCGGGCCCGGCGGCGACATCTCGAGTCTCGCTTCGGTGACAGAGCGAGAACTCGCCGACGGCGCTTCCGGAGACTTTCACACGGACGACACCCATGGAACTGCCGACGTAGGCGCTGAGCGCACCCTCACTCTCGCCGTAGACGCGTTTTTCGTCGATCGTGGTCATACTCGTGCCATCGGCCGGGGGCGTCGAAAGCATTCTGCTTGGCGGCGACGCTGTCGGGTTCGCGGACGATATCGGATGTCGGCGACGCCATTGGTTGCGACTACTGTACTCCTTCGAGCGAGCGCTGGACGTGTGCGTTCTCCGGAACCCCTTTGAGGTGTCCGTCCAGACTAGTTCCCAATGAAAGTGTTCGGATCGAGTGGAACTCGCGGCGTCGCCAACGAGGAACTGACGCCGGAATTCGTCCTGCGCGTCGCAAAGGCTGCGGGGACAGCCTGGGACGTCGACCGCATCGCGATCGCTCGAGATACGCGCCACACCGGCCGGATGCTCGCCGATGCGGCGGCCAGCGGAATCGTGAGCACGGGAACGGACGTCGATCGACTCGGCATCCTCCCGACGCCGGGCGCGCAGTTCTACGCGGAACGCGAGGGCGTGCCGACCATCGTGATCACGGCTTCGCACAATCCGCCCCAGTACAACGGCGTCAAACTCGTCGGGAGCGACGGCGTCGAACTGGCGATCGACGACTTAGAGCGAATCGAGGAAGCGCTGCTCGCAGAGTCGTTCGAGGTCGCCGCGTGGGACGAAACCGGACGAAGCCGTGACGTCGACGGCGTCCGGCGGGACTATATCGACGAACTGCTTGCGACCGTCGACCGAGAGCGGATCGCCGACGCCGACCTGACCGTCGCCCTCGACCCAGGCCACGGTGCGGGTGCGCTCGTCAGCCCCGAGTTCTTCCGCGAGCTCGGCTGTCGAGTCGTCACCGTCAACAGCCAGGCAGACGGCCACTTCCCCGGTCGCGACCCCGAGCCCGTTCCCGACAACCTCGAGGATCTCGGCCGGCTCGTTCGCGCGACCGACGCCGATATCGGAATCGCCCACGACGGCGACGCCGACCGCGCCATCTTCTTCGACGAAACCGGCGAGTACATCGAGGGCGACGCGACGCTGGCCGCACTCGCCGCGGCCGAACTCGAGCCCGGCGATACGACCGTCTCCGCGGTTAACGTCTCCCAGCGACTGGTCGACGTGGTCAACGACGCCGGTGCATCCATCGAACTCACACCCATCGGCTCGACGAACATCATCACGAGGATAGAGGAACTCGAGGCCAACGACCGCCGCGTCCCAGTCGCCGGCGAGGGCAACGGCGGCATCTTCTTCCCCGGATTCCGCCTCTCGCGAGACGGGGCCTTTACCGCCGCCCGGTTCCTCGAGCTTGTCGCCGACCAGTCGGTGAGCGACCTCGTCGAACCGTACGGCGGCTACGCGAACGTTCGACGGAACGTCGAGTACGACTCGACCGCCGAGCGCGACGCGATGATCGACG
Organism: Halostagnicola sp. A-GB9-2; assembly: GCF_030068615.1. Lineage (GTDB taxonomy): Archaea > Halobacteriota > Halobacteria > Halobacteriales > Natrialbaceae > Halostagnicola. The sequence goes on from NZ_JASJOC010000004.1 coordinate 272,138, forward strand.
CTGCGGCGAACCAGGCCAAAACCTCCGAGGCGGAACTCAACACGCGCGACGGCTACCGACTCGATCACGGCGACGCCTGGGTGCTCGCCCGACCGTCGGGAACCGAACCCCTCGTTCGAATCTACGCGGAAGCTCGCGACTCGAGTCGCGCCGACGAACTCGTGGACGACATGTATCGGGCGTTAATCGAGGCGAAGGACGAGGCCTGACTGCGGACCTGCTATCTTTCGACCAGCTTTTTCTTTCAGACGTGTCGTGCGCCCCACCGTTCGGTCGCGAGCAACAGCTGATGGGCGAGCACGAGAACGATGACGGTGAGGACGATTAACGCGCCCTCGAGGACCGTCGTAAGGAGTCCGAGTGAGACGATCAACGTGGTCGCACAGGCCGGGGGATGACGGGTATCCGTCGCCAGCATTCCGCCCGCGGTGAGCGTCGTCGCGAACACGCCGCTTGCTGCGAGGCGGAGGCCTTCTATCGACCCCGGTTCCGTCGTCCCCGCCATCGTGATTCCGCCGGCGAGCAGGTGGTAAGCGAGGAGCCCGGCAACGACGCCGATGACGTGGCCGCCGATCACGCGCCGCGGCGAGGTCGCGTCGCTCTTCTGGAACAGTGCCAGCACGAACGCCGTTGGACCGAGACTCGGAAACAACATCGGGAACCCCGACAGCCACGCCATCCCCGCTGTGGTCATGATGAGGAGTCCGGTGTGGAGCGTGCTCCCGAGCTGGTCGTCCATCCTGCTCGAGCGTTCGGACTCGAGGTACAAACGTGACCGGTTTCGGCCGTCTCGAGCGCCGATCGGAGCGGAGAGCGAGTGTCGATCGGGGCGGAGAGTGAGGCGAAGCGTCGTCCTCAGGGAAGGCCCGCGCCGTCATCGGCGATCGTGCGGACCGCGATCATGGAACGACCGTCACCGGAACCGTCGCCCGTCGAGTCACCTGTTCTGCGATGCTGCCGAGCAACACTCTCGAGACGCCCGACCGGCCCTTGCTTCCCATGATGATGCCGTCGACGCTTTCCTCCTCGGCGTACTCGAGGATGGCGTCGCCGGCCGTTCCATCGACGACCGCCGTCTCGAGATCAGCGTCGTACTCTGCGGCGAGTCGCTTCGCTTCGTCGAACACCTCTGGTTCGGCATCGGTTCCCGCGATCGCGGGCGGTTGACCGGCGTAGCCGGCCGCGAGGTCGTCGACCGCGTGAAGGACGGTGATCTCCGCGTCGGGAAAGTGCTCGAGGGCGTACTCGAGGGCCGCGCGTGCGGGATCGGAGTCGTCGACGGGGGCCAAGAGATGATGTGTCATACCACGATGTTCGTGCCCGACCCGGGAAAATTCTCCGGAGTTTGCAGCTTCGCCTCGAAGACGTGGCACATCCCGACGCACTTTTCGGAGAAACGCTTAGGAGTCGGAACTCGAACGTTGGGTTCCCGAACTATACGTTCTCGATACGTATTACCGACTCACAGAAATGTGGGCAACTGGCGGCGAAACATGGTCGAATTACTCGAGAGCGACTCGAGGCCGTCCGTCGGTGGACCGACTACATTCACGATACCCCTCCCGAAATATGGGGCCACGGCAGAACGCAGTTGTGAACTCTCATCTCGAGAGTGCCCAATAAACTGAACTTTCACCTGAACACGAGCATCACGTACGGAATGTCATACGGCAGTAGCCGAACAACGGTAGTGAGCTACACCGGATCGTCGACCTCGAGGGCATTTCGCAACTGTTCGCGCTCTTCTCGAAGGGCCTCGAGTTCGTCCGCAACCCGTCCGTCCGCCAGTCGCCTGCGTTCGTCGGGGGTGAGCTGAACGACCGCCTGGGCCGCCGTCTGCAGGCGATCGTAGTCGGGATCGCGAGCGAACAGTCGGACATCTCGCAACAGCGCGACCGTCTCTTCGTCGGCGATCCGGTCGACGAACGGTCGATACTCCCGCGTCCGCCGCTGGAGGACCCCCGCGGGTCCGGGTGGCCACTCGAGGGTCAACGGCTCGGCGTCGATCCCGTCGAGGAACGTCTGCTGTGTCGCCACCTGTCGTTTGAGTTCGTCCGCGTCGTCGACGTAGTGAGAGAGCTTCGACCGGGAGTAGTTCGCGTACTCGAGGAGTTCGTCGATCGTGTACTCGCCTGCAGAATTGGTGGCGACGTAGGACTCGAGATCCGCGGGCGGTTGCTCGTACCCGACGAATGGGTACCAGCGCGTCCGATCGAGGAAGGCGAAAATCTCCCGCGCGGAGGCCTCGCTTCGGTACGCTTCGAAGGCCTCGCGGAACGCGTCGTTGTAGCCTTCGATGGGCTCTCGGAGTCGCTCGACCGGCGCGTCGAGATCGGCGTTCGAAAGCTCGAGCAACCGCTCGTTTTCCGCGAGTTCGTCGTCGATCTCTCGCAGTCGTTTGCTCGCGTTCGTCCTCGCGGCTCTTACCGCCTCGCGAGCGGCTTGGCGTTCGTCGATCAACTCCGCGTACTGCTTGGCCGGCTCGAGTTCGGCTTCGGCCCTCTCGAAATCGGACTCGCTCAGTCGGCGTTTGTCGATTGCGTCCAGGGACGCCTCGAAGGCCTCCCTTCCCTTGAGATCGTCCGAGAGCCCCTCCACGAGCGAATCGAACTTTCCCTCGAGTTCGACGTAGGCCTTGAAGTTCTCCTTGCCAGTTCCCGTCGCCCGATCGACGTACGACTCCAGGAGATCCACCGCGTCCCGGTAGGCCTCGGCAGCGTCCACGACCGCCTCACCGCCGTCGCCCCCTTTCGTTTCGATCTGTTGTTGTGCCCGCTCGAGCCGGTCTCGGGCCGCCTCGAGCTCCTCGAGTGCGTCGGATGCCGTGCGATGAACGGATTCGCTCATTGGTCTGGGTCCAGTAAGTTCGCGTCGTTCAGTTAGTTGGCCGAATTATTCGTAGACGGTATCCGGATCGAACACCTTCTCGCCGACGTTCTCGCCCTCGATCGTGCGGTAGAAACACGATCGATGGCCCGTGTGACACGCGCCGCCCTCCTGGTCGACCAGATAGAGCAACGTGTCGGCGTCACAATCGACCCGCACGGCGTCGACCTGCTGGGTGTGGCCGCTTGTCTTGCCCTTCTGCCACAACTCGTCGCGGCTTCTCGAGTAGTAGTGGGCCACCCCCGTCTCTCGCGTCCGCTCGAGCGCCTCCGGAGACACGTACGCGAGCATCAACACCTCGCCCGTCTCGGCGTCCTGGGCTACGGCCGGAACCAGCCCGTCCTCGCCAAAATCGACCTCGATGCCGTCGTCCATACTCGAGTGGAAGTCCGCCGGGGGCGATAGGTCTTTTGCTGGGCTCGAGATTGTGGGAACGGACGGGTTTCGGTTGGACCGGTAGCGGTTCTCGAGCAAATCTCGATGGCAGCTGTTATTTTTTCGTAAACGGCGACGAGCCGCTCGAGCGATCCAGATTTCGATCCCGTTCTGGGTTTTCCCTGTTGGACCACTGAACTACAAACCGTATTAGCGCAGTCCCTCTTTCTCGGCACCTTTATTGTGTTGTGACATGTAACAACAGTTGATGGGCGATGGTGACGATACCGACGCGAAACACGTCATGGGGCGTGAGTTCGAGTTCGACGGGACCTACGTCGAAGCCGAGGCGTGGGTTGTTCCGAACTCCGACCGGTATCCGGAAGGCATCAAATACTCGTTCCAGTACGGAACCACTGATGGCGAAACGATCTTTCGGTACGATAACTTCCCGGACCATCCGGGCGTCGGCCGTCACCACAAACACAACTCAGATGACCCTGACGACGTTGAAAACGTCGACTTCACCGACCTCGAATCACTCTACAAACGCTTCAAACAGGAGGTAATCGACAATGGAGAAAACTGGTAACACGAACGACGATCGGACGTTACATATCCGTTTCAGAACTGGCGATGAACAGCGAGCGCTCGAGACGCTTCGAGCGCTCGACCGAGGCGATGAGCCAGAGCCGTTCTTTGAGATCGTGTACAGCGATCCGGATGACTTGGCACGGGTAGTTCGGCCGAAGAACCTCGAGTTACTTCGGACCATCGCTCAACACGATCCCAAAAGCATCCGTGATGCGGCTCGTCTCGTCGATCGGGACGTTCGGCAGGTCCACACGAACTTGGAAGAACTCGAGGAGTTGCGTCTAATCGAGTTCGAGAAAGACGGCAGAGCCAAGAAGCCGACGGTCTGGTACGACACGATTGCGGTAGATCTGCCACTCGCACACGGCACAAACGCAAATCGAGATGCTGCCGACGTCTGAGTACTGCAGTAACATTTAGCTCAGTGCAAACAGTTTCAGACAAACTTTTGTTGGGTTAAAGGACCATCGTAGTGCACCATGCGGCTTTACTTTGCTGTTCAGTAGTGCACCGTCTCGAGGCCAGCCACGGCGTCGAAGTCGGAATCCCGGGTGACGAGCGATGCACCGTATCTCCGACAGAGGCCGGCGATTAGAACGTCCCCGCTGTTGATGGGCTGGCCGCGGTCGACCAGTTCGGATTTAACCAGTGCCGCCTCGGCGGCCGCCCGATCGTCGAACTCGAGTGTGTCGACCCAGTCGAGACTCTGTTGTGCTTTTTCGATCGAGCTACCGGGGTAGCGGGCGGCACCTTCGTACACCTCGAACATCACGGTCGCTGGCGCGTAGTAGATCGGCGTGTCGTGGCTCTCGAGAAACGCCGCAGCGTCGTCAACCCCCTCGAGATAGTCGACGAGAAACGTCGCGTCGAGCGCTTTCATCGGCGGTTTTGAAGCCGCTCCTGTCGCTCGTCGAAGCCCTCGTTAACGTCTTCGCGGGCCTCGTCAACGGCCTCGCGGAACCCGTCTGCGTCGGCAAACGCGCCGAATCCTTTCATGTGGTCGCGCTCACCGCCCGTTATCCGGTTGATCGTGTCCGTGAAGCTCTCATCCTCTCGCTTGTGCGCTTTCAGGTTTTTGTACGCCTCTTCCGTGATAGTCAGACTTTTCGTCCCCATGTGTACACGTAGGTGTACGTCTACTATTAGCAAAAGTGTACCGGACTCAGGTTCCTCGTTGCAGTAACGGAGAGTTTGGTTCAGTGGTCTCGGAAGGGAGAAAACCCACTACGGGATTGAGGGACATCCCAAATTCGTACTGCCGATGCGATTACTTTCACAGATTCATGTTGACCTACTCCCTCGATTTCTGTCTCGAGAAAATGCCTCGAGTCCGGTTTACGGACCGAAACCCCGATCCACGATGTGGTGATGGTGGTTGTTTCTTTGTCGGCAACTCGCTGATCGAGATTTCGGCTTACCGCCCCGACTCGAGCCTTAGTCGGACTCGAGCAGGCCGGGGGCGACGTGACAGCCACAGGGCGTGGCGATGCCGATCGTGGGCTCTTTCATCGTGACGAGTGCGACCGGGGTTCCGCAGGTGGGACACTCGACCAGAGACCTCGAATCGGATGTGGCGTCGTCCGATTCAATCTCGAGGTCGTCGCTCTCGTCGGTCATAGCTTCCCTCCTGCAGTGATTGTGACTGGTGTCTGTACGTTATTCAGCCGTCGGGCGGGATGTTTATATCCCGGTAGAATGAACGTAATCATGGCTCCGAGCAGACCGCTTGGAAGCCACGCCTCGGGTGCTAGGACACCCGGGGCATTTCAACGCATGCCCCATCACTCGTTGAGGGTGACTTCCATTCTGTTTGTTGACCTGATGAGACTTATATCTATCCGTCACAGCTCGGGAAAATCGCCATTTCTGTGACCGAATCCGTCCTCGAGGCACTACCTAATTCGTCGACTCTCCGTCTCGAGACCGCGCTGTCTGGCAATTGTGGTCCGATCGAGCGTAGGCGGTTGCGAGAGAGATTTCGAAGAGCGTAGGCGGTCGGGTTAGTCGTCGGTGACCGTGATGTGGAACGATTCGGTTTCGGCGTTGGCATCGTCTCGAGTTCTATCGGGCCCGCGCTCGACGTCTGCGTGCCACGCCGTGACTGCGTACCGATACTCCCCGGACGTTGTGCGGTCGGGTACGCGTACTGGGACCGAAATTTCGACGCTCAATTCGGGCGGCGACCAGTTCCAGTACGGCGGGTCCGCGTCGTCTTGGCCGACTGGCGAGTCGGAGAAGCTCGCATCGTTGACGTCGAAGACGACGGATTCCGATTCTGGAAGGCTGGAAACGCGCACGCTTCCCGCGTCGTCGACTCGGAACGTCGCTGTCGTTTTCTCGCCCGGTGTGAGTTCCAACTCTTCGCCCGCGACGACCGGTACCGCATCCGACTCTCCGGTCGGGTTGCTGTGGACGAGAAGGCCACCGAGACAGATACCTACCCCCGCACAGCCCGAAGCGAGGGCCTGCCGGCGATTCATGTTACACGGTACACTCTCTCAATATAAGTTCCCTTTCGAAGGTCAAACCGTGATTTGTCCTTTCGATATCCGTTCTCTCAGCCCACGCTGGGGAACGCGCTGTAACCTGGCGGAGTGAAGGGGCAAAGCGCGCTGGCGCTTGCGTGGTCATCACAGCGACCCCTATCGTCGCAGGCGATATGTCGCCGTGTGACCGCCAGCGTGCTGAGGGCCTTCGGGGTTACAATCACTCTCACTCGAGCCGTTACCGTCTCTCATCAGGAAGAGTGCTCGAGGGCGGCCAAACCGAACCAGAACGATTTCGAAAAGACGAGTTACAGAAACGCCTGAAACAGGAACAACACGGCGTTGTAGCCGCCGTGGATCCACATCACGAGATAGAGGTTTTCGTACTTCTCGTAGAGCCAGCCGAGCACGAGCGACAGCGCGAGGACGACGCCGAGCGAGACGACAGCTTCGGCGAACGTGGCCGTAAAGTAGGCGGGCAGGTGGATGCTCGAGAACAGCACCGAGGTCAGGACGATCGCCCCTGCGGAGCCGAACGCGGGGCGCATGTAGTTCTGGATGACGCCCCTGAACAACAGCTCCTCGGCGGGTCCGATGATGAGGATCGAAATCACGGCCAGCGCGAGGAAGTACGTCGCTGAGGCGTTCTCGTCGATCAGCGAGTGCTCCGAAGCGGGGATCCCGAGCGTGTTGCTGATGATCGAGAGCGCCATGCCGAGCGCGACGAGTCCGGCGATCGCGATGAGGCTCACGACGAACTGGCGGTTCGTCGGGATCGACAGGCCGAAATCCGATTTCGGGATCCAGCCGCGCATGACCGAAAGCGCCGCGAGGCCGACCGCGCCCAGTCCCAACATCGCCGACTCCGCGGCGGCCAGGAATACGAACCCGTCTCCCTCGAAGAGGTACTCTACGAGCTCGAGGTTATCGGTCACCATCAGGCCGATCATGAGCGGCATCATCAGCGCGATACTGCCGGCGAATGCGATGATGAACGCGCCGATGACGTAGCCGACCGAGCCGGCAATGGCGATCAACCGCGACCGCGACGGGGGTTCTTCGGGCCCTGACACACCGGGGCCAGGATCTTCGGGATCGGAACCGGAATCTTCGGGATCGGACGGAGGATCCGATTGGGGGCTGTCCATACCTGAATATCAGGGAATCCAACCGATGAATGTGCCGATCCCTGCAGTCCGTGCTCGCATTCCGCACGGAACCCAAACTTTTCATGGTCGCTCACGATTCTCCCGCCGTGGCTCGAGGACTACTCGCGCGGCTCCGAGCGTGGATCGCCGTCGAAGACCCCGAGGAACGTATCGTGGGCTCGGGCGACCCCATCACGTCGCCACAGCACAGGCGGTCGCCGGACGCCGAACGCGAACTCGAGCGACTCGAGGACGCCGCCGACGAAAACCGCGGCGAAGGCCCGTAGCTCGTTTCGAGTCGTCGCCTCGCCGACGCGTGTCTCCGCGGGCGAGTCGGTCCGTGCTCGGCCAACGTGGGGTTGCACTCGCCGCCCCGGCATCGTTCGTGCGAATCGACGACCCGACTCTTTCGAAAACCGCACCAACGAGGCTATGTCCCGGTACTCCCAAACCGGAGGTATGCAGCGACGCCACCTTCTCGGAACTATTTGTCTGGCTTCTACGGTGTCGGTAGCCGGTTGTCTCGGAGACGATTCCACGACCGCGTTGGATCCGCCGGATCATGACGCGGACCCCGAAACGTTACCCTATCCGACACACGGCGAGGAACTTCCGACGGCGACGCTGCCGTCGCCGCTTCACGATCGATCGATATCGACGACGGAGTTCCTCGAGGAACGAGAAACCTTGCTCACCTTCGTCTTCACCCGCTGTCCCGGCCCGTGTCACTCGCTCACCTCGAGTCTCGCACACGTTCAGGCCGACGCGCTCGAGAACGGCTACGCCGACGAGGTCGCGCTCCTCCCGACGACGTTCGATCCCGAACACGACACCCCCGAAGAACTTCGATCGTTCTCCGAGTCAAACGGTGCGGATCCGAACGCCGAGAACTGGCAGTTCCTCCGGCCCGAATCGACATCTGAGGCGGCGGCGGTCATCAACGACGGCTTCGGCGTCGGGTTCGAGGAAGTGCCGATGGGGGAGGTCAACCACGATGACCACGACGACCAAGAGAGCGCCGATGACCACGATCAGGACAGCGACCACGACGAGCAAGAAAGCCACGACGATCACGATCAGGACAGCGACCACGACCACGATGACCAAGAGGAGCAGGAGGGCGACGACCACGATAGCGGCCACGACGACGATGACGAAACGACGTTCGTCCACGGAAACCTCCTGTTGCTCGTCAACCGCGACGGCTACGTCGAGCGAGCGTACGGTCGCCAACCGCCCCGGCCGGACGAAGTCCTTCGTGACCTCGCCGACGTGCGCGATCAGTTCGCATGAACAGACGCGACGTACTCGCGGGTCTCGGAAGCGTCGGTGTGCTCGGCACCAGCGCGGTCGTCTACTCGAGATTTCAAGCCGACGGGGACGTCGATCCGGTGACGGTCGAAACGCTCGAGGCTCCCGGTAGCGAAGCCGGCGAGACAACCGTGCCGGAAGCCGGTCGCGTCACGTTTCTCGAGGTGTTCGCCACGTGGTGTTCGACCTGTCGCGGGATGATGTCGACGTTACAGGAGGTCCACGAACGGACCGACGACGTTCACTTTCTTTCCGTCTCGAACGAACCGCTCGGAGCGACCGTCGATCGAACGGACGTGGTGGAGTGGTGGCGGGCACACGACGGATCCTGGACCGTCGGAGTCGACGCGGATCTCGTCTTGACGTCCGAACTCGACGTAAGAGCCGTCCCCGCCACGTTCGTTTTCGATGAACAAAATCGGATCGTCAACGCCGACACGGGGACCAAATCGGCCGATACGTTGCTCGAGTGGATCGAATCCGCACGAGTGTGATCGCGATGGCGTCCTCGGGGGTGTCAAGTTCGCTGACCGCGCGAACGAGAGCCCGGAACGGGGATCCTTTTCGTCGTGAGCCTCGCCGCGTACCGTCGACGGGGCACGACGCAGTACCTCTTCGTTAGCGTCGCCGTCGGGGCGCTGTTCACCCGTTCGATCGTCGGCGGGGGAACCGTACTCGGCTACGTCCCGATGACGGTCCACCATTTCCTCGAACACAGTCTCGATTTCCTCATCGCGGCGATTATTCTGTACGCCGTGTACGTCCACGCGCCCGGATCGTTCACCGATGCGGAGTCGTGACGCGTCAAGACGGATCGCGAGCTGTCTACGATGCCGTGAGACATCAGTACGGAACCGTGATGCGTTGGGACGCACCCGCGCCGCGCCGACCGGCGGTCGCGGGAAAGCGTCGTAGTCGGACGATTCGGCGACTGCGATCCATCTCGACGGTGATTGTTTCAATCGCAACTTCGTCTTGAGAACCAACAAAAAACCGCTTCTCGAGAAATACGAGCTCCGGTCAGTCCTGGCCGTTCAGGGTGATATCTGCAACGCCGATGATCCGTTCGTCGGCCTCGAGTTCCTCCCGCGCTTCGTCGGGCACGGCGCTGTCGACGTTGTAGACGGTGAGCGCTTCGCCGCCGATCGTTTCGCGGGCGTTGAACATGCCGGCGATGTTGACGCCGTGTTTGCCCATCACCGAGCCGATGAGACCGATGACGCCGGGCTCGTCGGTGTTTCGCGTGATGACCATTCGGCCGTGGGGGATCGCGTCGACGCGGTAGCCGTCGATGCGGACGATTCGGGGGTCGTTCCCCGCAAAGAGCGTTCCGTCGACGGAGACTTCCGAATCGCCGTTGCCGACGGTGACCGAGATCAGGCCCTGGAAGTCCTCGGCCTGTCGGGTCTTCGATTCGGTGACGTCGACGCCGCGGTCCTCCGCGATCTGGGGCGCGTTGACGGCGTTGACCTGCCACTCGAGGGGTTCGAAGACGCCCTTGAGCGCGCTCGCGGTGACGAACTCGATGTCTTCGTCGGCGATGTCGCCTTCGTAGGTGACCTCGACGCTCTCGATGCGGCCGTCGAGTAGTTGTGCGGAAACTTTGCCCGCGGTTTCGGCCAGGTCGATGTAGGGTTCGACGCGCGGGAACGCGCTCTCGTCGATCGAGGGCGCGTTGAGCGCGTTCGCGACCGGCTCGCCTTCGATGGCGGCGACGACCTGCTCTGCGGTCTGAGTAGCGACGTTCTCCTGGGCGGCTTCCGTCGAGGCACCGAGGTGTGGCGTGACGATCACGTCGTCGACGTACAAAAGCGGCGAGTCCTCGGAGAGCGGTTCCTCGGCGAAGACGTCGAGTGCGGCCCCCTCGAGGGTGCCGTCTTCGACTTTCGCCGCGAGCGCGTCCTCGTCGACGACGCCCCCGCGGGCGCAGTTGATCAGGTAGCCGCCCTCGAGCAGTTCGAGCTCCTCGTCGCTGATCAGCCCTTCCGTTTCGGGGGTCAGCGGCGTGTGAACCGTGACGAAGTCCGCGGCCTCGAGACACTCCTCGAACTCGACGAGCTCCGCGCCGATGCGGTCTGCGCGGTCCTCGGAGATGTAGGGGTCGTACGCGACGATGTCCATACCCATCGAGTCGAGCTTTTTGGCGACCTCCTGACCGACGCGGCCGAGGCCGACGACGCCGAGGGTCTTGTCGTCGAGTTCGGTTCCGAGGTAGTCGCTTTTGGCCCACTCGCCGCCTTTGAGGCGGACGTGTGCTTGCGGAATCGAGCGCGCGGCCGCGAACGTCATCGCGACGGTGTGCTCGGCGGCGGCTCGAACGTTCCCTTCCGGCGCGTTCGCGACGATAACGCCCTCGTCGGTCGCAGCGTCGATGTCGATATTGTCGACACCGATTCCCGCGCGACCGACGATAGCCAGTTCTTCGGCGGCCGCGAGGACGTCCTCTGTGACTTCGGTTCCCGAACGAACGATCAGTCCGTTGGCGTCCGAAATCTCCTCGAGGAGCGCCTCGCCCTCGAGTTCGTATGCCGTTTCGACTTCGTAGCCGGCGTCCCTGAGTACCGCCAAGCCCGCGTCAGCGATAGGGTCCGTGACCAGAACCTTCATGCGCGAGTCAATTGCGTCGATAGGGTAAACCCTTCCGTTGTGTCCGAAGCTGGCGAAAGTTGCCGCCGTGGCCGATCAGCCGTTCGATAGCCGTTGACGCCGCCGTCGCGAATCGTTCCCGTTCGTGTGACCATCGGCCTCGGACCATATCCGATCGTCAGGTCGATGTGACATCGGGTTCTGATTCCGTAGCGTCGCGCTCTTCGTACGATCCGTCGTCCGACTGCGAATCCGTCCCTGCTGTAGACTCGGTTTTCCCTTCGGAATCCGTTCTTCCCGCGGAACCGGTCTCCGTTAGCGGAACGTGACACGCCGACCGCGTCGCTCCGATCTGACGATGGTCGGGTTCTACTGACGCACACTCCGGTTGCGCTCTCGGACACCGCGTGTGGAACGCACAGCCGTTGGGCGGCGAGACGGAACTGGGGATCTCGCCCTCGAGGCTGGTTCTGTTCGACGCCTCTCCGAGCGACGGAATCGCCTCGAGTAACGCCTCCGTGTACGGGTGCGTCGGCCGACCGAACACCTGCGCGGCGGGGCCGACTTCCATCAACTCACCGAGGTACATCACGGCAATGCGGTCCGCGACGTGTTCGACGACATCGAGGTCGTGGGAGATGAGCAGGTACGTGAGACCAAGCTCTTCTTGGAGATCCAACAGGAGGTTAAGGATCCGCGCTTGCACGGATATGTCGAGCGCCGAGACGGGTTCGTCGAGGACGAGAAGGTCCGGATCGAGCGCGATCGCACGGGCGATCGCGACGCGTTGAATCTGGCCCCCGGAAAGCTCGTGAGGATAGCTCTTTGCGTAGCCGGACGCCAATCCGACGCGATCGAGCAGCTTTACAACGCGTTCCTCCCGACGGCGTTCGCTCCACCCCCGAGCGCGCATGGGTTCGGCGATCGCCGCTTCAACCGTCATCCGCGGGTTGATACTCGACCGCGGATTCTGGAACACGTATCCGACGGTTGCGAGGGTCTCCGCCGACCGTTCGCCGACCGCCCCCATCTCCGCGCCGTCGATGCGGATCTCTCCCGTCGTCGGCGTCTCGAGGCCGGCGACGAGGCCAGCCACCGTCGACTTCCCGCTCCCGCTTTCGCCGACGAGGCCGAGCGTTTCTCCCGAGCGAACCTCGAGATCGATGTCGGAGACCGCCGTGAGGGTTCGCTCGTTCCCGAGGATCCGATCGAGGATCGTGCCGTCGAGATCGAACCGCTTGGAGACGCCGTCGCACTCGACGAGGGGCTCCGCGCCGGAGCGTTCCTCGGCCCGTTCGGTCCGCGACCGCTCGCGACTCGAGGCGGTTTCCCCCATCGAGGGGAAGAGTTTCCCCATTGAGGGATTCGAGTTGCCGCCCCGAGTTCCGTCCGCTCGACTCGAGTCGAACACGACCGGTTCGGTACACGCCGCGGTCCCGCCGGTGGCTCCGTCGATCTCCACGTGTGGTATCTCGCGGGTTCGACACGAGTCGGTCGCATGGGGACAACGCGGCGCGAACGAACAGCCGGGTCGCTCCTCGAGCAGGTCGGGGACCGATCCGTCGATCGTGGGTAAGGACGACTTTCGTTCTGACTCCTGGGTCAAACACTCGAGTAACGCTCGCGTGTACGGATGGCGCGGGTCCTCGAGGATGCGTTCGGTCGGGCCGGTTTCCATCACTTCGCCCGCGTACATCACGACGATTCGATCGCAGATGTCGGCGACGACGCCGATGTCGTGGCTGATCAGGACCATCGCGAGGCCGCGCTCGTCGTTGAGCCGTCGAAGTCGCTCGAGGATCTGTGCCTGCGTCGTCGTATCCAGCGCCGTCGTCGGTTCGTCGGCGATCAGGAGGTCGGGTTCCGAGGCGAGTGCGATCGCGAGGCCGGCCCGTTGGCGCATTCCACCCGAGAGTTCGTGCGGATACGCATCGACGCGGTCGTCGGGACTTGCGATCCCAACCGCTTCCATGAGTTCGACCGCCCGGTCGCGCTTTTCTCGCCAGTCGGACCGGCGGCTGAACAGGGGAGCGTGGAGGTAGTCGAGGAGCCGCTGGGAGTCCGGTTCGTCGTGGACCTTGAGCGATTCGGCGATCTGTTCGCCGATATCGAAGACGGGGTTTAACGTCTCTGTTGGGTCCTGAAACACCATCGAGACGGCGTCGCCGCGAAGCCGTCGAAGCTCCCGGGGCGACGCGTCGGTGACTTCGGTCCCGTCGATCCGGACAGATCCCCGGACGATCTCGCCGGGGTCCTCGAGGCCGACGATAGAGCGGGCGGTGACGGACTTGCCACAGCCGCTCTCGCCGACGACGCCAACGATTTCGCCGTGGTCGACGGTAAAGGAGACGCCGTCGACCGCGCGAACGATTCCGTCGTGCGTCTGAAACTGCGTGTGGAGGTTTTCGACGGTGAGTAGTTCGGTCATAGTTACGTGATTTTCTCGCTCGTCGCGTCGTGTTTCGGATCGAGGATGTCCCGGAGTCCGTCACCGAGAAGGTTGAACCCGAGGACGGTGAGCATGATCGCGACGCCAGGGATGTTTGCGATCCACCAGGCGTCCCGGAGGTAGTGCCGGCCGGCCGAGAGCATCGTCCCCCATTCGGGCGTCGGCGGCTGTGCGCCGAGGCCGATAAACGAGAGTCCGGCCGTTCCGAGGATGACAGTTCCCAGGTTCAACGTCGCCAAAACGATGACCGGGCTGGCGACGTTCGGCAGGAGGTGTCGGATCGTGATTCGGAACCGAGAGACGCCCATCAGCTGTGCCGCCTGTACGAACTCGCGTTCTTTCGTCGAGAGTACGCTGGCTCGGACGACCCGGGCGTAGGACGCCCAGCCGACGACGGCGAGTGCGATCATGACGTTTCGCAGGCTCGGGCCGAGGATGCCGGCTATCACGAGCGCGAGGACGAGCCCGGGAAACGCGAGCTGAACGTCGACGAGTCGCATCAGCAGTTCGTCGATCCAGCCGCCCGCGTACCCCGCGAGTACCCCGATCGTCGTCCCGAGGACGAGCCTGATCGCGGTAACCAAAACGGCGATCCCGAGCGAAAGCCGCGCCCCGTATAATAGTCTCGAGAAGATGTCTCGCCCGAGCTGGTCGGTCCCGAACGGGTGGGCGAGCGAGGGCCCCTGGAGCCGGTTGGGAACGTCCTGAGCGGCCGGATCGTAGGGGGCGACCAGCGGGCCGAATACGGCCGCGATGACGAGCGTTCCGACGATAGCCAGTCCCGCGATGTTGAGCGGATCCGCGAGGAACGCACGGAGTTCTCGAGAGGTTCGTACGTCTCGATACCGTGTCCGGAGGGAACCCACCAGGTCGTTCACGCCGTTTCACCACCCAGGGAGACGCGCGGATCGAGGTACCGATAGCTCGCGTCGACCAACAGGTTCGTCGCGACGAATATCAGGGCGGTGAACAGGGCGATCCCCTGGACGACGGGGTAATTACGCTCGAAGACTGCATCGACGAGTAACATGCCGAGCCCGGGTCGTTGGAAGACGATTTCGACGACGACCGCGCCGTTGAGGAGCGAACCGAACTGGAGGCCGACGATCGTCACGACGGGAATGATCCCGTTTCTGAACGCGTGTTTGTAGACGACGATCCGCTCTCGGAGCCCTTTCGTCCGAGCCGTATCGATGTACGGATCCTCGAGAACCTCGAGCATCGAGGTTCTGACGAGTCGCGTTACGATGGCGGCCATTCCGGTCCCGAGCGTGAGCGCCGGCAAGACGAGTTGGCTGTAACTGCCCGCACCGGCGACCGGGAGAACGCCGAGCGTCAGCGAGAAGACCAGGATGAGGAGGTAGCCGAGCCAGAAGTTCGGCATCGAGACGCCGATCAACGCGCCGAATTGGCTGGCGTGGTCGACGGCGGAGCCTCGATGGACGGCACTCAGGACGCCCGTCGGGATCGCAATCACGAGCGCGACCGCCATCGACACGACGGCCAACTCGAGGGTTAGCGGAAGCGCGTCGACGAGCAGCGTCGACACGGCGGTGTCTGTGTAATACGACGAGCCGAGGTCGCCCCGGAGCACGCCGCTCAACCAGTCGAGGTACTGGATTGGAACCGGTTCGTCCAAGCCCCGTTCGGCACGGAAAGCGTCGATCTCCTGTTGGGAGGGCTGGCGCTCGAGTTGCTGGCGGAGGATCACCTCAGCCGGATCGCCGGGTGTCAAAAAGACCAATCCGAAGGTAACGATCGAGACGCCGAACATGACCGCGAGCGACGTTCCGAAGCGATATGCGAGGTAGTTGTACATCGGTGGGTTCGCTCCTTACGACTCTCTCCGAAGATCGGTCCACTCGGTGAGTCGATCGATGGGGTGGTGGCCGATTCCTTCGATGGCGGCGTCGGCGGCGACGACGTACTCCTGAAAGTAAAGCGGGATGACGACTGCTCCCTCCATGATCTGTCGTTGAGCCTCGACATACGCCGTCTCTTTCTCGTCGGGCTCTCGAGACTGGAATCCCGTCTCGATCAGTTCGTCGACCTCTCCACCGAGGTTGTGGAGGCCAGTTCCCTCGTTCTCGTATCGATCTATGTTGCTGATGCCCAGCGAGTGGAAATTTTCCCACATGAGGTAGTCGGCCGCCGGACTGTTCGACTGCGATCCTCTGATCCTGAGGTGGAACTCGCCGCTGTCGACGCGGTCGTCGAGGGAGGCCTGCTCGAGCACTTCGACGTCGATATCGACGCCGATGTCGTCGAACTCTGAGTCGAGTCGCTGGGCGATGAGACCGCCGTCGTCCATGTCGTTTTCGACGAGACAGGACAGCGCTTCCCCGTCGTAGCTCGACTCGTCGACGAGCTCTCGCGCGGCGTCGTGATCCCGTTCGTAGTTCGGCAGTTCCTTGTCTGCGGCCCAGTCGATTACCGTCGAAATCGGCCCGCGAGCCGCGATTCCGATTCCCTCGAGCAACGAATCGACGATCTCCTCCTGCGAAATCGCGTGATTGAGCGCCTGCCGGAGCGCCGCGTCGTCGGTCGGCTCGTTGTAGAGGTTGACCGAGACGTACGTCGAGCCCGGCGACTGTTCGGTCTCGAGGGCGATGTCGTCGTCCGCTCGGAACGAGGAGACGCGACTCTTGGCAGGGTCGTAGATGATATCGACATCCCCCGACTCGAGGAGGTTCGTCCGCGTCGTCGCGTCTTCGGCCGCTCGGAACGTGAGGCTGTCCGGACCTGGTTCGCCACCCCAGTAGTCCTCGAACGCCGCGACCTCGAGTTGTTGGCCGTTGTCGATCTCCTCTAAAGTGAACGGGCCGGTTCCGATGACGTTACCCTCCCTGGGTTCGGCTTCGGGCGGATGGATGTCGATCATGTTGTGAGCGATCGTTCCGGGAAACCCGGGGAACGGTTCGGTGTTTTCGAACTCGACGGTGTAGTCGTCGATCTTTTCGACGCTGTTTGGCTCGAGGTGGAGCCAGCCGTAAACGAAGTCGCCACGCTCGGTCAGGATGTCGTCCTCGAACGTCGTGACCACGTCGTCGGCGGTCATCTCCTCACCATTGTGGAAGCTGACTCCCTCGCGCAGCTCGAACACCCAGGTGGTGTCGCCGGTCGCTTCCCAGTCGGTCGCCAGCCACGGCTCGGGCTGCATGTCTTCGGTTCCCCAGACGAGCGGTTCGACGACTCGCGTCCAGTAGGGGCTCATACCGCCCCAGTTGTCCCACGAATCGCCGGCTCCGGTCGGGTCCATGTGCGGAACGATCGTAAACGTTCCCGGCTCGTCCGTACTCCCTTCCGCACAACCCGCGAGTCCTGAAACTGCGGCGGCACCGATTCCACCAAGCAACTGACGACGTGATACTGTCGAGTTCATCGTTTTAATAAGATATGGGAATACATTAATAAGATTTGCTAATTTGATTAGTGGTATAATTATAACCAAGGCCGTTTGGTGTGAATGCACTGCGGGTGGGCTCAACGAGACGAAGCGATTGACCGTCGATAGCGGCAACCATGAAAATCAGTTTTCAGTAGTGAAAGTTAGATTGTAAAGCTACCGATCGATCACCGCTCACGATGTCCGAACGGCGGAAGAATTCACAGGTGAACGACGGATCCACGAAGAACGCTCCCGGCTACTATCGGCGAACGTACTAACCGATGTTCGTCGAGTCGTTTCTGTCGAGAACGAGATCCGTACTAGCGAACTGCAGGCCGTGTTCCACTGCGTCGTAGCTCAAAATCGGTCGTTCGACCGCTCGAAAAAGGGGTGCGAGGGCCAAACGAATGCCGGAAATTGTGACTGTCCTGGATACAGAACGATGTTCTCGAGAAGTGAATCCTGAATGTTCCTATAGCAGAATCGACCCCCACATCGTAACCGCGACCTGCCCGATCAGGAGCATCAGCGCTCCGCCGAGTCTCGAGGACATCTGCGCGAACGCCATCAACTCCATTCGCTCGGCGGCCGCGAGGGTCGCGACATCACCCGACCCGCCCATGTTGACCATACAGAGGCCGCCACAGAGGGCCGCCTCGATCGGGAACATGCCGAAGAGGTAGCCGACGAGTGCGGCACCGACCGCGCCGCCGATGACGACGAGGATCACGATGGCGAAGTACGTCGGCGTGATCATCTCGATGAGGACGTCGATATCGATGAGCGCCATTCCGATCGCGAGCAAAAGCGGGCCGACGAATCCGGCGACCATGAAGTCATAGAAGTGGCCCGCACCGTCTTCTAACCGATCCGGAAACACCTGTGAAACCTTGATTCCGACCGCGAGCAGGATCATGATCGCGAACGGATGAATCGGGATGATGTTCGCGAACAGATAGCCGAGTATCAACAGTCCCATCGCGATCATCCACCCCGTGACGATCGTGTCCTCGGTGAGCTCGACGCCGGAATCTTCGGTCTCGGAACCGGATTCTGGCATCCACTTTTCTTCGGGCATGACGACGCCGTCGCCGCTCAGCGACGGGCGAACCTTCCCGATTCGGTTCGCGATCGCGGCGAAGAGGATTCCGGCCATATTGCCGAGGATGATCACGGGAGCGATGATCGAGAACATCTGTTCGAAACTCGTCCCCGTCTCGCTCGCGTAGATTTCGCTCAGCGGGATCCCGCCTGCACCCATCCCACCCCCGAAGACCGGGATCAGTATTGTTAGCAGTGCATCCAGTCCGCCGTAGCCCAGAATCGCCCCCGAAACGTAGGCCGTCAACGCGGCGACGACCAGCCCACCAACGACGGCTGGAGCGTATATCGGAAGCGCCTTGACCAGATACGACCGCGGCATCGAGAGGATGCTTCCCGTGATCAACGCGGCGATGAACCAGTCGAGCATGTTCGAGCTATCCTGCAGGAAGCCCTCGATGGTCTGGTACGACTCCGCGGGGATCAGCGAGAAGTAGTTTATCAGCAGTCCCAACACGAGACAGAGAACGAGTCCGCCGCCGAACCACGTGCGCCAGACTGGAACTCGATCGCCGATAAAGACGGTGATCCCTGATATGACGAGCAAGAAGGCTGTCGCGCCGACCATGTCGTCCGGAAGGTCGCCGGTGAAGACGGCGGTGAGTACGGTGAGAAGCAGTGGAAGGTAAATATACAGCGGGACGCCGTAGGCAATCTCCGCTCGGAGGAGAGATGATTCTGAATTGTTCCAATATTGATTAATTGTATTATACATTCACATTAGCACTGTCAACCCGTAGCATTAAGATATTCTGATTGAATAGAACATGATTATTTACCATGTGAGGCTGAATAAAAAGACTGAGAATCGGGTATAGATGGTCCCAAAATCAGTTTCTCCGCAGTTTCGACTTCTTCTTCTCAAAAGATAGTTTTCCTAATGCACTGATAATTGTGTGCTATGGAGAACGTACTGATCGTGCAGACTGGAGACGCGATCGATGAGACACTTTTCAAGACGGCAGCAGAACACGTCACGGGAACCGAAAAGGAGGTGCTCGTCTGTGTTTCAATAGATGCCGACCGAATCCAGAACGAACTACAACGTCAGGCCAGACCGGATCGAACCCTCGAGGAAATAAAGCGAACCAGACAGGCGAACGCGGCGGACCTCGCGGACGAGGTCTTCGGTTCGAACATTCCGTATACGGTTCGCGAAGTCGTCGGACGGATTCCAGACGACATTCTGGAAATCGCGGCGGAACGAGAGTGTGATCACGTCTTCGTGAGCGGAAAAGGCCGCTCGCCCGCTGGAAAGGCTATTTTCGGTGACGTTGCACAATCGGTGATCCTCGAGTTCGACGGCCCGGTCACCGTTCTCACGTCCTGACGGCTGACTACTACCGTTCTCACGTCCTACCCTGCTCGTGATTGGGTTCGGCATCGCTGGGAGTCCTCGATTTTCGCTTTCGGAGGCCTATTCCCGCTCAGACCGTCACCATCACCGCGCCGATGACGATCAGTCCGGCACCGACGACGACGCCTCTCGTCACCCGCTCGAGATCCCGGAGCAACACGGCCGCGAACACGAGGGTGAAAAACGGTGCGGTCGCGACCAGCGGATCCACGATGGCGATTCGGCCCGCCTCGAGTCCCAGTGCGGCCATCAGCGACAACATCGCGACGCTCGTTAGGAGCCCGGCACCGACGAAATAGGTGTAGCTCTCTCGCGGTCGCGAGAGGATTTTTCGCCGATTCGTGGCGAGCGCGAACGCGACGAGTGCGACCAGCCCTGCCGTCTCGTTTATCGCCACCGCCTCAAGCGCCGAAATCGGGCTCTCGAGCATCCCGTACCGGCGGGCGACGTTGGCGACGGCGAACGTCACCGCGGCGGCGAGGGGCCAGAGGAGGTCTCGTGGTTCCCAGCCCGCCAGATCGCCGCCCCTCGAAGTCGTAAGCACCGAGAGGCCGATCACGATCACGACGATCCCGAGGCCGGTTATCGGCCCGAACGGCTCCTCGAGGACGACCAGCGCGATCAGCGCCGCGAACAGCGGCCGCGTGCTCAAGATCGCGCTGTTGAGACTCGCGCCGACCTTGTCGACGCCGACGAAAATCGCGATTCGACCGATGCCCGTTCCGATGACGCCCGCGAAAACGAAGACGGCGGCGACCTCGAGCGTTAGCCCCGAGAACGCGCTCCGGCCGTAAAGAACGACGATGAGGAGCCAGTAAACGGTCGAGTCGACGAGCACGACGACCAGCGACGCCTGAACCGAATCCCCGCCCGCGGCCATGCCGCGTTTGTCGAAGATCGGGGAGAACCCCCAGAAAAGCGCCGTGAGCATCGCGAGAGCGACGGCCTCGGGAGCGGCCCCCGTCACGGCAGACCACGCTCCGCCGCACCGACCGTCGCTCGAGTCGAGTTCATCGTCGGAGGGTGGGGAGACGAGTCGAATTAGTGTTCCCCTTCCGGACGCTGGTTCCCGCGCCCGTTCCCGGCTGTTGGCCCCGCCCACGCTTTTGGATGTTGCCCTCGCACGCGCTTTCTGATGTTTCCCTCGCACCCGTTTTTTGTGTTGCCCTCGCCCGCTCGAGGAGCGAGATAATGACCAATCCTTTATCTGTCGACTGCTGACCCACAGTCGATGGTGGGCCGTCGCCCTCAAGGCCGGGGAAACGACGCCGACGAGTACGGTGTCGACTCCTCGCGGTATACGCTCTCGAGATACCTTTCCCCGTTCGTTCCCGCAGCGCTCGCCAAACGGGCGGTCGTCGTCTCCGTCTCGACTGACCGGGACGTGTACGAACGCGGCGACCCCGTCGAGGTAACCGCCGAGTTCAAGAACCGGCTTCCGGTTCCGATCGAACTCTCGACGCCGAGCCAACGCCGTTGGGGATGGAGCGTCGACGGCTTCCTTGAGGCGAGCGACGAGCGGCTCTACACTCGATCGTCCCCCTCGACGTTCCGGTTCCGGGGCGGCGAACGAAAACGCGTTTCGTTCGTCTGGAACGGTCGACTCGAGTACACTCGCGGCCGACACGAATCGGTCCGTCCCGAGCCGGGCAAACACGACATTCGCGTGTTCGTCGCGACACAGGGAGAACGCGATCCGAGCGATACGACGACGATCACGCTCGAGTGAGGCCTCGTGACTGTCAGTAGCCGCCGATTTTCTCAACCGAGAGCACCTCACAGCATGGTTTTATTCTCTGGCGACGTACTGTGTCCGATGACCCGATGACACCTCGAGAAACCTACCCCCAAGAGCGACAACGCGAGCGAACGGGTGACCGCGCTCGTCGCGCCCAACTCGAGCAGGTCACGGAACGCCTCGAGGCGACGGAAAGACGGCTCACACAGCTCCAAAACACGGTTCGAGCTGTCGCCCGCGAAGCGGACGTTACGGTGAGCGGACCCTGCGGGCGCTGTGGTCGAGTCAACCTCCTCGTCACGGACGGAACGCTACACTGTCCCATGTGTGGCTATCGTCGATCGCTGTAGAACTCGCGGCAGATCGTGCGTTTTCCACGATCTCACTACTCTTCTCGAGTCGTGTCTCGTCGGTATCGCTTCAACTAGAAGTCGGCTATCCACGAAACTCCTCGAAGAGGCGGTCGTGATTGTACCTCAAGGCGTACCGGTGGAGCCATTACCGGTGGAGGTGACAGGCGGCGAAGTGCGTCTCGTCGCTGTGTTCTGACTCGAACTCGTAGCTCGGACGCTCCTGTGCACAGATGCTCTCCTCGGCGAAGCTCTCGAGTAGCAGTTCGGTCGCCTCGGTCCACGCTTCTCGAGTCTCATCCGGTTCGAGTTCGTCCTGATCTTCTCGTCCCGCCGCGACGAGTCGGATCGCTTCGTCGACGATTTCTCCCGCTTCGCCTCTCGGAGAGACATCCCCGAAGAACCGCTCGCGGATCTCCGACTCGTGTGCCGGTTCGAACGTCCGGCGCTTGACCGCGCGCATAAACGCCCGCGTCGCCTCCCACTCTCGCTCGGCGAACTCGTAGGCGTCGGGCGCGATCAGCTTCGGACACCGTGTCCGGAACCGACAGCCCGAGGGCGGGTCGATCGGGCTCGGCACTTCGCCCTCGAGTACGCCTCGAGCCCCCTCGTCCCGCGGATCGGGGACGGGGATCGACTCGAGCAACGCCTCCGTGTAGGGATGCTGTGGATTCTCGAACAGTTCCGTCTTGTCGGCGAGTTCGACGATGTGTCCGAGGTACATCACCGCCACGCGGTCGGAAATGTGGCGAATCACCGAGAGGTCGTGGGCGATAAAGAGGTAGGTCAGGCCGAACTCCTCCTGAAGCTCCTCCATCGTGTTCAGCACCTGGGCCTGAATCGAGACGTCCAGCGCCGAAACAGGTTCGTCACAGACGATGAAGTCGGGATCGACCGACAGCGCTCGAGCCAGATTGACCCGCTGGCGCTGGCCACCGGAGAACTCGTGTGGATACCGGTTATAGTGATTGGAGTCGAGCCCGACTTTGTCGAGCAGGAACTCGGCGCGATCCCGTCGGAGCGTATCCTTCGACGCCGCGACGGAGATGTCGACGTGAATCGCCCCCTCTCCCGACACCGCAACGTCTGCCTCCAGCTGATCCGGGACGCTCGCGGTAATCTCGCCGTCCGCGTCTCGAGTCACCCGGACCGGAACGGTCGCAACCTCGTTCTCCGGATCGACCACCATGTCGATATCGTCGGCAACCTCGACCTCGATCGGTTCCGATAGTTCGGTTGCTTCGACTTCGGCCGTCGTTTCGACCTCCGGATCCGACTCCGGCATGCCGTGGGCCTTCATCGGCTCCTCGACGATCTGCCCGACTTTCATACGGGGGTCGAGCGACGATTGGGGATCCTGAAAGATCATCTGGATCTCCGAGCGCTTCTGGCGGAGACGTTCCCCGCTCAGTTCCGCGAGATCCTCTCCCTTGAACTCGATGCTCCCGTCCGTCGGCTCGAGCAGTCGGAGTATGGTCCGTCCGAGCGTACTCTTCCCGCAGCCGGATTCGCCGACGAGACCGAGCGTTTCCCCCTTCTCGATATCGAACGAGACGTCGTCGACGGCCTTGACCTGGTCCGTCCCGGTACTAAACGGCGGGAACGACCCGGGGTCGAACTCGAGGCCCGCGAGCAGTCCGGAATCCGAGCCGAAGTGCTTTTTCAAGCTGTCGACCTCGAGTACCGTATCGCCCATCTCGATGCGTTCTTCCTCCTGGGGTGGTGCGTCCTGACTTCCGACCGAATCACTCATCGTCCTCACCTCCGGCACCGCTTCCGGCGGCCGCAACCACGTCCGGTTCGGCGTCGATCGGCGGGCTCTCGTCGTAGCCGACGTCGAAGGCGTCGCGCTTGAGACAGGCCGACCGGTGCGGGTCACCGTCGACGGTGTCGACGACCTTCGGGTCCGGGTGAACGCGCGTACAGACTTCCTTCGCGTCGGGACAGCGCGGATGGAACCGACAGCCCGACGGCGGATTGATCGCCTCCGGCATCATGCCCTCGATCGGCTCGAGTTCATCGACCGTTCGATCGGGTCGGGGCATCGAGTTCAACAGCGCGTTGGTGTAGGGATGGCTGGTCTCGTAAAAGAGCTCGTCGACGGGCGCTTGCTCGACGATTTCCCCGAGATACATGACGTTTACTCGGTCGCAAATCTCGGCAACGACGCCGAGATCGTGGGTGACCCAGATGAAGCTCGTGCCGTACTTCTCTTGTAGATCATCGACGAGATCCAGAATCTGGCCTTCGACAGTCACGTCGAGGGCCGTCGTCGGCTCGTCGGCGATGATCAGGTTCGGTTCGCAAGCCAGCGCCATCGCGATGAGCACCCGTTGGCGCATCCCGCCGGAGAACTGGTGGGGATACTCCTCGTAGCGCTCTTCCGGGTCGGGGATCCCGACCTCGCGAAGCATCTCGATCGCTTCCTCCTTGGCCGCCGCCCCCTCGAGGTCGCGGTTGAGTTCGATGAACTCCCGAAGCTGTCCGCCGACGGTAAACACCGGGTTCAGCGACTCCATCGGATCCTGAAAGATGACCGCGATCTCGTTGCCGCGGATCTCCCGGCGCATCCGTTCGGGAGAGAGCATATCCTCTCGCTCGCGAAGTTCTCCGTCAGGGCCTTCCTCGAGGCCGAAGATCGTCTCGCCGTTGTAGGTGATTTCCCCGCCGACGATTTCGCCCGGGCTATCGATGAGTCGCATCAGACTCATCGAGGCGACGCTCTTGCCGGCCCCGCTTTCGCCGACCAGCCCGACGATTTCGCCCTCGTTGACTTCGAACGATATTCCGTCTACCGCGCGCACTGTGCCTGTTTCCGTGAAGAACTGCGTCTTGAGATTCTCGACGCGTAGGAGTGGTTCAGTCATTGTTAGTCGTCAATTTGGGGATCGAGCGCGTCCTGGATGCCGTCGCCGAGGAGGTTGAACCCCATAATCGTGATCAAGATTGCGAGTCCGGGCCAGATCGAGAGCCAGATGTTCGAGAGCATGTGCCCGTGAGACACTCGGAGCATCTCGCCCCAGTCCGGCGTTGGCGGTTGGGCTCCGTATCCGAGGAAGGAGAGCCCCGCGACGATCAGGATCGTCACGCCGATCTGCAGGGTTGCATACACCATCACCGGCGCGAAACTGTTCGGGATGATGTGTCTCAGGATGATGTTGTAATCTTTCACGCCTGAGGCGCGCGCCGCTTCGATGTAATCCATCTCGCGGACGCTCAACACTTCGCTTCGGATGATTCTGGCGAACACCGGTATGAACGCGATCCCTACCCCGACGATAGCGAACTGAATGTCCGGACTTCCGCCGCTGATCAGCACCGTAAAGACGATGATGAGGACCAGCGGTGGGATGGCGTAGACGATTTCGACGGATCGCATCAGGATGTCGTCGACGATACCGCCGTAGTAACCGGCGACCGCGCCGATGATCGTCCCGCCGAGCAGGCCGATGAGCGTCGAGAAAATCCCGACGCTGACGGACACTTGCGCCCCGTAGACGATACGGCTGAGATAATCCCGTCCGTCGGGGTCGGTTCCGAGCGGGTGGGTTATCGAGCCGTCGGCGTGGAACACCGGCGGCTGGTTGCCGTCCGTCTCTCCCGGCGGCGGGATCCGCTCTGGATCCTCGAGAAGCGGGAGCGCTTCCGCGAACGTAAAGTCGGACACTCGCCCGAACGTGATGACCGACAGGTTGCTGTCGATCGCCGTGTACGCGGAGATGAACAAGACAACACAGACGACGTACAGTCCCCAGCGTGCAGTCGTGTCTTCTAGGACTTTCGAGATCGTATAGCGCCAGCCGTACTGGTTCTCAGTGCCGCCGCCCGAACCGTCGCCGACTTCGCTCTGTGATTCGATGGACATGATTATTCTTCCTCCCCGTAGGTCACTCGCGGATCGATGTAGGCGTAGGAAATGTCAGTGATGATGACGCCGATCACGAAGATGAATCCGATTACGATAGTGATTCCCATGATGAGTTGATAGTCTAACTCCTGGATCGCCTCGATCAACAGCCGGCCCATGCCGTTGATGTTGAACACGTACTCGATGAGGACGGCTCCGCCGAGGGCCGTCGAGAGGTTGAGGCCGATAATGGTGATGATCGGCAACTGCGCGGGCTTGAAGGCGTGCTTTCGGAGAACCCGCCGCTCCGGAACGCCGTAGGCGCGTGCGAGTTTGACGTACTCTCCCTGTAACGAGTTGATCATCTGCGTTCGTTCGACGCGCATCAACGTCGCCATCTGGAGTGTTCCGAGCGCGATCATCGGCAACAGGAGGTGCCGTAACACGTCATAGAAGTGGGCGAGATACCCGAAAAAGCTCGTATCGGCGGGTGTCCGCCACGGATAGACGAGCCCGCTCGAGGGAAGTACGCCGAGAGTGACCGAGAAGATCACGATCAGCATGATGCCGATCCAGAACGACGGCGTGCTGACCCCGAACAGCGCGACGATTCGCGAAATGTGGTCCGCGGGCTCGTTTCGTCGCTTGGCGGCCAGAATGCCGAGCGGGATCGACGTCACGATTGCGAACACGTACGCCGAAAGGACGAGCAAGAGCGTCGGTCCGATTCGGTCGAGCATCAGATCTCGTACTGGTCGGTCGCGGTGAATGCTGTGTCCGAAATCGCCCTGTACCAAGCCGGCCATGTAGTTGAGATACCGCTCGTGGAGCGGTTGATCGAGGCCGTATCGTTCTTCGACCGTCCTGACGAGGTCCTCGTCGACTTCCTGTCCGTGGAGCATCAACTGCACCGGGTCTCCGGGTGCGAGATTCGCAAGAATAAACGTAATAAGCGTAATCCCGATCAGAACAGGGATCGATTGAACGAGTCGGTAGATCGTGTATCGAAGTAGTCTCATCGAAAGTGTGTGTGCAAGTCTTTCATGGAACGGTAGCTAAATATTGCCCGAAATCAGTTGCGGTTGGACTGCAGTACGTCGATCAGTCGTCGTCGACCCAGACGTTACTGCCGTCCGAGACGATGTTCGGGTTGTACTGCATCTGCGGGTGCACGTGCATGTCCTTGACGTACTCCGCAGTGGCCATCGAGTTGTGTTCGGTGTAGGCTGGCAGAGCCGGTAGCTGCTCAATAACCTCGTCGATGAGTTCGATGTAGAGCTGTTCTCGCTCCTCTTGGTCGGCGGATTCGCGCGCTTCGAGGATCTTGTCGTGGAAGTCGCCCTGTCCTCCGTAGAAGTGCCCCTGATTGGTACTCTCCTGGCTCTCGTGGAAGTTGGGGTACAGGTAGTAGTCCGGATCCGGACCCCCCGTCCAGCCGACGATGTACGCTTCGTAATCGTCCGGGTCGCCGTCGCTGTAGATCGTCTCATCGAGCATCTGGCTGAACTGTCGCGTCTGGACCTCCATGTCGTAGCCGATTTCGTCGAGGCGCGAGGCGACGCGTTCTGCGAGCGTCGCTCGCTCGTCGTCCGGCGCGAGGAACGTCGGGTTCCAGTCGTCCGGCGCGTGCTCGTCGAGTAATTCCTGGGCGAGATCCGGATCGTACTCGGGGTAGGCCTCTTCCCACTCGTCGAGCGGGAAGTCCCACAGCTCGTTCGAGATGGGCGATGTCGGCGTCACGATCGGCATCGCCGAATTGTTCAGGTACGTCTCGACGTAGTCCGTCATCGAGAACGAGTGTGCGATTGCCCGTCGGACTTCGGGGATCGCCGTCCCTGCTCCCTCGTTGCAGTTGAAATAGACGTACGTGACGGACGGGCTTTCGGAAACGTGGACGCGAATGTCGTCGTCGTCCTCGAGGTTATCCCAGTCGTCGTTCGGAATGTCTCCGATCGCGTCGGTTCCGCCGCTCAGCACGTCGCTGACCCGACCCGGATCGTCGACGTTGTCTTCGAACCGAATCTCTTCCATGAGCGGTTCGGGCTCGTCCCAGTAATCGTCGTTGCGCTCGAGTTCGACGTACTCGTTGTACTCGAAGTCACTCCACATGAACGGCCCGGAGCCGACCGGGTTCGTGTTGAACTCCTCGCGGTCGTCGGTTCGAGTGTCTTCGGGAACGATCTCGACGGCCTGACTCATCGTCTCCCACGGACCGTACGGATGCTGGAGATCGACCTGCAGTTGGAGGTCGTCGATTACCTCGATATCGTCGATCATGTCGTAGGAGGAGATGTTCGGCGTTTCCTCTTCGACGGGAGCGCGGAACGAGTGGGCGACGTCCGACGCCGTCAGTTCGGTTCCGTCGTGGAACTCGATCCCGTCGTGGATCTCGTAGAGATACCGCGTTCCGTCGTTTTCGACGTCCGGATAATCGACGGCCACCTTTGGCTGTAGTTCCAGATCGTAGTCGTACTCGTAGAGCCCGTCGTAGATCAACATCGCGATCTGCATGCTGTAGGCGTCGTTCGAGACAACTGGATCGAAGTCCTCGGCCCGCTCGAGTTCCTGCGTGTAGATCATCGAACTGTCTCGTACGGCGTCCGGGTCGTCCGGCTCTTCTCGGTCGTAGTCGTAATCTTCGGGATCGAGAATTTCATCGTCGCCGTCGTCGTCACCGTTTCCACCGATACACCCTGCAAACGCCGCAGCAGAAGCTGCAACACCGGAGGCGAGCACCCGCCGCCGCGAAAGGTCTGATAGCTTTTTCGCCATTCTAGCATAGATGGTGCAATATTTCACTATATATGTTTTGGTAGAGCGCGGATATCCAACGCGATGTTCAGATATCCTACCGAGGTGATGCATGCATCAATGTTCCAATTTCACCATTTTACGTGGTTGATTATGATGATGAATATCTGTGTACATCTGGTTACCTATTGTGACTTTCCGGTCAGTAGCCCCGGGGCCGTAGTTCGTTTCACGACGTTCGTTCGACCGGTCGAGATCGAACCTGCGAGCAACCGATGACCTTTTTCACCCTCCGAACACTGTACGTCTGTATGGACTATCGAGCCGTCGAAACCACGGACGAGTACGTCGCCCGCCTCGAGACGGGCTCGGATTGGCGAGCCGAAATCGAAGCTCTCGCGGCCGACGTCGATGCGGGCGCGGCCTGGTTTACCGCACTCGGCGCCGTCCAGGACGCCGAACTCGCGTTTTACGATCAGGACGACCTCGAGTACTACTCGATAGACGCGGACGAGCCACTCGAGGTTGCAAGTTGCGTCGGAAACGTCTCCTGGCTCAACGGGGACCGTTTTGCGCACACGCACGTGGTCCTCTCGGACGCCGACGGCGAGACGATTTCCGGTCACCTCAACGAGGCGACCGTCTGGGCCGGCGAAGTGTACATGCGCGTCTTCGAGAACGATTTGGAGCGCGAACACGACGAGACGACCGATCTCGATCTCTGGCTCTGAAATGCGCGAGGAAGACCGGCAGTATTTCTCGCGGCTAGAAGCCCAACTCGACGAGGCGTTCGACGTCGCCGAGACCGCCAAGGAACGCGGCGGGGACCCCGAGCCCGAAGTCGAGATTCCGGTCGCGAAGGATATGGCCGACCGCGTCGAAAACATCCTCGGCATCGACGGGGTCGCCGAACGAGTTCGGGAACTCGAGGGCCAGATGAGCCGCGAGGAGGCGGCTCTGGAGCTTGCGAAGGACTTCGCCGAGGGGACCGTCGGCGATTACGAGACGAAAGCGGGCAAGATCGAAGGCGCGGTTCGAACCGCCGTCGCGTTGCTCACCGAGGGTGTCGTCGCCGCCCCCATCGAGGGCATCGACAAGGTCGAGCTCCTCGAGAACGACGACGGCACGGAGTTCGTCAACGTCTATTACGCCGGCCCGATCCGCTCGGCCGGCGGGACCGCACAGGCGCTATCGGTTCTCGTAGGAGATTATACGCGCGCGCTCGTCGGCGTCGACCAGTACAACGCACGAAGCGAAGAGATCGAACGGTACGCCGAGGAAATCTCTCTTTACGATAAGGAAACCGGCCTCCAGTACTCCCCGAAGGATCCGGAGACGAAGTTCATCGCGAAACACCTCCCGATCATGTTAGACGGCGAGGCGACCGGCGACGAGGAGGTTTCCGGCTTTCGCGACTTAGAGCGCGTCGACACCAATTCCGCCCGCGGCGGCATGTGTCTCGTTCTCGCCGAGGGGATCGCGCTGAAGGCACCGAAGATTCAGCGGTATACTTCTCAGCTTGAGGAGGTCGACTGGCCGTGGCTTCAGGACTTGATCGACGGAACGTACTACGACGACGCGGACGAAGCGGGAGACGACGAGTCCGACGCCGACGGCGATGGGGAATCCGACGCCGAGACCGACTCCGAAGCCGGCGTCGAGAAAGCCCAAGCGGCGGACGACGACGCGGGACCGGTTCGGCCGGACCCCTCGAAGAAGTTCCTCCGGGACTTGATCGCCGGACGGCCCGTTTTCTCACACCCTAGCGCCGAAGGCGGCTTTCGATTGCGCTACGGTCGCTCGCGAAATCACGGGTTCGCGACCGGCGGTGTTCACCCGGCGACGATGCACCTGGTCGACGACTTCCTTGCCACCGGAACGCAGATCAAGACCGAGCGACCGGGGAAAGCCCACGGCGTCGTCCCCGTCGATTCCATCGAGGGACCGACGGTCAAACTCGCCAACGGCGATGTCCGCCGCATCAACGACCCTGAGGAGGCTCTCGAGATCAGAAACGGCGTCGAGGAGATCCTCGACACGGGCGAGTACCTCGTCAACTACGGCGAGTTCGTCGAGAACAACCACCCACTTGCGCCCGCTTCCTACGTCTACGAGTGGTGGATTCAGGATATGGAGCAAGCCGGCGCGGACGCACAGGCCCTGCTCGACGATCCGCGGATCGACGCGGAGCATCCGCCCGCCAAGCGGGCCCTCGAGTGGGCCCTCGAGTACGACGCGCCGCTTCACCCCGACTACACCTACCTCTGGCACGATCTGTCCGTCGACGCCTTTTGTTCGCTCGCGGAAGCCGTCTCGAACGGACGAATCGAGAACGCCGGCGAGACGCTCGTTCTCGAGCGAACAGAGACGGTTCGAGATGCCCTCGAGACCATCGTTATCGAACACCGCCAGCGGGAGGGCCGACTCGAGGTCGACGACTGGGTTCCGTTAGCCAGGACGCTCGGTGTTACTCGGAACGACGACGGAGACTTCGAGCGGACATGGGCCGACGACGACCTCTCGGAACGAGCACGTACCTGGGGACGCTCCGCTGGCGACGATACGGAGGCTGGCGACGAGGCGGAAGCCGCTGACGAGGAGAAAGCGGAGGAGGACAGGACGTACTCCGGCGAGAATGCGATCGAAGCGGTCAACGAGATCGCACCATTTAGCGTTCGGGAACGCGCGCCGACCCGAATCGGCAACCGGATGGGTCGACCCGAGAAATCCGAAAGTCGCGATCTCAGCCCCGCGGTCCACACGCTGTTTCCGATCGCCGAGGCCGGCGGCGCACAGCGCGACATCGCTAAAGCCGGTAAACACGCCGAAACGATGGCCGATACGCCCGGCGTCGTCGAGGTCCAGATCGGCCGACACTACTGCGAGACGTGCGACACGGAGACGTTCAAAAACCGCTGTCCGGAGTGTGGCTCCCGGACAGAGCCCGACTATCGATGCCCCTCCTGTGACTCGGCGATCGAACCCGACGAAGCCGGCCGCGTCGAATGCGATCACTGCGAAACCGAAGCCACCTGCGTCGAAAACCGTGAGGTCAACCTCCACGAGGAGTACCGAAACGCCCTCGAGTCCGTCGGCGAGCGCGAGAACGCCTTCGACATCCTCAAAGGCGTCAAGGGTCTGACCTCCGCGAACAAGATTCCCGAGCCCATGGAAAAGGGGATCCTGCGGGCGAAACACGACGTCTCCTCGTTTAAAGACGGGACCGTCCGCTACGACATGACCGACCTCCCGATCACGTCGGTCCGTGCGAGCGAACTCGACGTCGACGTCGGCCAACTACAGGCCTTGGGCTACGAGGAGGATATCCACGGCGAAGCGCTCGTTCACGAGGATCAACTTGTCGAACTCAAGGTTCAGGACGTCGTCCTCTCGGACGGCGCGGCAGAACACATGCTCAAGACGGCCGACTTCATCGACGACCTCTTAGAGCAGTACTACGGCCTCGAGCCCTTCTATGAACTCGAGGAACGCGAGGAACTGGTCGGCGAACTCGTCTTCGGGATGGCACCCCACACGAGTGCGGCAACTGTTGGGAGGGTGATTGGTTTCACGAGTGCAGCTGTCGGATATGCTCATCCGTACTTCCACGCCGCAAAACGCCGAAATTGTGATGGCGACGAGGATTGCGTGATGCTCCTCATGGACGGCTTATTGAACTTTAGTATGAGTTTTCTGCCAGACCAGAGAGGGGGGAAGATGGATGCCCCCCTCGTGATGTCTTCGCGGATCGACCCCTCCGAGATCGACGACGAAGCCCACAACATCGATATCGTCTCACAATATCCCCGGGAGTTCTACGAGGCGACCCTCGAGATGGCTGATCCGGGTGAAGTGGACGTCCAAATCGCCGAAGAGACCCTCGGGACGGATCAGGAGTACACCGGCTTTTCCCACACCCACGACACCACCGACATCGCGATGGGGCCCGACCTCTCGGCGTACAAGACTCTGGGATCGATGATGGACAAGATGGATGCCCAGCTCGCGCTCTCGCGGAAACTCGAGGCCGTCGACGAGACGGACGTCGCCGAGCGAGTCATCGAGTACCACTTCTTGCCGGACCTGATCGGCAACCTGCGGGCGTTCTCCAGACAGGAGACGCGCTGTCTCGACTGCGGCGAGAAGTTCCGCCGGATGCCCCTGACCGAAACCTGCCGGGAGTGTGGCGGCCGGGTCAACCTCACCGTCCATCAGGGGTCGGTGAACAAGTACATGCAGACTGCGATCGAGGTCGCCGAGGAGTACGACTGTCGCCCCTACACGAAACAGCGACTCGAGGTGCTCGAGAAGGCTCTCGAGAGCGTTTTCGAGAACGATAAGAACAAGCAATCGGGTATTGAAGACTTCATGTAACTCCACCGTTTGGAAACTGGAAACCACCGCCGTCCCTTTATGCAGTTTCGTGTAGACGAGTAGTCTATGACCGACGATACGACACGCCTCGGATTCGGAACGGAAGTCTACGCCGAAGATGGGACCAAAATCGGACGGATTCGCGGATTCGACGAGGACGGGTTCTACGTCACGCTTCGGGAAGGTCTCGAGGGAATGAGCGTCGAACACGTCCGCTCCGGAAAGAACTTCGGCGAAGCTGAACTCATGTGGCGTTGCTGGGAGTGCGGTGAGATGGGCAAACTCGATCACGATATTCCGGACAACTGCCCGAACTGTGGTGCCGACCGGGAGGATATCTATTATTGGACTGAAGATTGACTGGTGTCGGTGACCCGTCGTCGGAGAACAGCTTCCGACGAATTTCCCGCTGGACCGGATGGGTGAGTGCACGCAGGAACTCCACCTGACCTTCGGTTCGTCGCCGCTCCTGATGGGGTCGGTTGTCAGTCATTTCCGGCTATTCGCCATCCCACTCTGGCGACAAACCGGTAAACAGTTACAACCGACCCTATGACAGGATAACGACTATCTGGTCGTCGTGTCCTTTTCGGGACATTCGAGACGACTCTCCGGTCACTCGAGTTCGGCTTCGCGGTATTCACTACGCCCTCGCCGTCCTGGTATGTGCTCTTCTCGCGGTCACGGCGGTGTTCGACCCGTTCCCGTAACTCGAGACAAAAACGGTTTTCACCCCGCTCGTTCCACCTCGAGCCATGCGAATCGTCGTCTTCGGAGCCGGAAGCCTCGGGAGCCTGCTCGGCGGAACGCTCGCACGCGAACACGACGTGACGCTCGTCGCTCGCGACGCTCACGCGTCCGCCGTCCGCGAGGAGGGACTCCGAATCGAGGGCGAACTCGAGACTGTCGTTCATCCCAATGTGACGACCGACGGCACGGACCTCGAGTCAGATATCGCGCTTTTGACAGTAAAATCGTTCGACACCGAATCGGCGGCAAAAACGCTTGCGACGGGGACGTTCGATGCCGTCTGCTCGCTCCAGAACGGGATGGGAAACGAGGAGACGCTCGGGGCCCATCTGGAGACGACGATACTGTCGGGGACCGCAACGTACGGGGCAATGTTGCGAGACCCCGGCGTCGTCGAGTGTACGGGCCTGGGCGATATCGTTCTCGGCCCCAACGGCGGTGGTCAATCCACTCTCGCGGATCGGGTGGGAGACGCGTTCGACCGAGCGGGCCTCGAGACGACCGTCGCCTGTGACATGCCGTTTCGTCGCTGGAAGAAACTCGCCGTTAACACCGGCATCAACCCGATAACGGCGTTGACGGTGGTCGAAAACGGGACGGTTCTCGAGCCGCCGGCGAGTGCGATCTCGCGGGCCGCAACACGCGAAACGGCTCGAGTCGCACGCGAGAACGGCGTTTCGTTATCGAATAGAGAGGCGCTCGAGGCAGTGAGAACGGTAGCGACGTTGACGCGGAACAACACCTCTTCGATGGCCCAGGACGTACTTGCTGGACGCCGAACCGAGATCGACGCGATCAACGGCTACGTGGTCGACCGGGCCGCGGAACGGGGGATCGACGTTCCGACGAATCGACTGCTCACCGAACTGGTTCGAACGTGGGAACAGGGCCATACGCCGAACCGAACGTAGCCAACCGGTCGCGAGCACTGCTCGGATCGGAATCTACTTTCGGCGGAACTAACGCAGGTATTCAAAAACTAGCGTCGTAATCAACCACGAATCACGTCTGTGGACGACTTTCTTTCAGAACGGTGCGGCTGGTCCTTCGTCGGACTCGCCCTCGTCGTCATCGACGGTCTCGCCGGGGAACGATGGCGTTGCACCGCCCATGTCGCCACCGCCGCCAGCGCCGGTGTGTGCGTTAACCTTCTCGATTTCGGGAATTTCCTTGACCATTCGGCTCTTGATCGCCTGAATCGTCATCGGCGAAATACCACAGCCACTGCAGGCACCACCGAGCGCGATGGTAACCTCTCCGGTCTCACGGTCGAGGTCCTGAATCGCTGCGTTCCCGCCGTGCATCTGAATCTGCGGGAAGTTCCGGCGCAAGAAGTTCGTCACGCTATCTTCGAGGTCGTCTCCGTCGTTCTGGGTTTCCGTGCTCATGAATTCGTGTTGGTGGCGAACGTCCTTAGACCTTCCGCAGTTTGTATTCGGTTTCTTGGCTCAGATTCCCATTTTAGGAGGTGACACCGGCAGACGCGTCACTTAAAAATTAAACACTCGCTGGAGCTCGGTTTCGATCTCTTCGACGTGTTTCTCGAGCACCTGCTCGAATCGTTCTTCTTCGACGACGACGCCCGCGAGTCGGTCGTAGGGATCGTCCGGCAGTTCCACGTAGAATTCACCGTCTCCCTCGTAAAACGGCTCGCTCTCGTTGAGCACTTGTTGGTCGATCGCGTGAACGAGTTCGGAGTCGTACTTGTCGTTCATCCGGTTGAACGCGTTCTTGTACGCCTGCTGGAGTTCGGGGAAGTAATTCGCGTACTTATCCTCGAACTTCTCGGAGTCGAAGTCGGCCATGTCGGGTGAAAGGGTCAGCGTCACCAAAAGTGGGGCGATTAGTTGTTTTGGCACTGCCAGTCTGGGGTTGCGATTGCCGGATGCTTTTGTTCGTACTCGCTGATATTGTCTCTCTGGCTGATACAGTATCGGGTACCTACATAGGTGGGATGAACTCGCAGGCCAAACGAGCACCCCGAGCAGTCGCGTTCGATCTGATATGACACTAACACAACGGTCCCTTCCGAGGGAGGAACTCCCGCCTAATTGGGGACCGGTCGAGACCAGCGACGATCGAATCTCGTATCGTCACAGTCGGTCCTCGGCTACGTTATTTGCGGCTCGAGTTTCCGCTCATAGCTCCCATCCGTCGCTCGGTCTAAGTCGATGCTGGGAGATCCGGTACCGATACTCGGTCGGCGAGTGTTCGGCGACCGAACGACTCGGGAGCGTCACGACCCGTAGCGCCGCACTCGACGCCCTTCTCGAGTGTATGCACCACGTCTACGACTCCGTCGACTCACCGGGTAGCCCGCTCGATATCCGCACTGCCCTCGAGTCGGTGTCTCTGCCGGCGCTCATCCCGGAAGATTCCTCGGCGCTTTCGTAACAACTGATCGGAGGGTGAGGATGTTTCATATATCGAAATACGATTCATATCGGGAAAAGACTCTCCTCCTCAGTATTCGATAGCAATCGTTATCGGAGCGCTACCGCTCGAAACTGATCCCCAGAACCGATTGCGACCCAAAATATGTTCTATGCTACCAATACACGATAACTAATCGTGGACGAGCACGTCCACCACGTCGGTTCCGTCGTGCTCGAGTGCCTCCTCCAGCGTTGGCTCGAGTTCGTCGGGCGTCTCCACGAGGTGCCCGCGTGCCCCGTAACTCTCCGCGTTGGCGACGAGGTCGACGGCTGGTTCGAAGTCCATCCCGACGTACTCGAAGTCCTCGTCGGTTCCACCGTAGATATTTTGCATATTGTCCTTCAGGATCCGGTAGTTGCGGTTGTCGGAGACGACGACCGTCAGATCGAGGTCGTACCGGGCCGCCGTGTAGATGGTGTTCGGGTAGTAGAGGTACGAACCGTCGCCGATGTAGCCGATCACGTCGCGTGACTCTTCGCGCATCGATTCGGCCAGGGAGGCACCAACGGAAGCGGGGAGTCCGTAGCCGAGTCCGCCGCCCTTGTTCGAAATCATCTGTTGTGGCGAAAGCGAGAACCGGGCCAACAGCGGGTACTTCGACGTTATTCCTTCGTCGACGATGTACGCGTTCGGCACAACGGCCTCGAGTGCGTCTACGAGTTCGTGTTTCCCCGCCCGGGTTTCGTCCTCCGAGTTCTCGTCAACTCCCATCTCCCTGATGAGCCCCTTCATCGATTCTTTTACCGCACGAACGTTCTCGAGTCGGTTCTCGTGTTCGTCTTCGGAAAGCCGATCCGAGACGCGGTCCGCCAGATCAGCCATGACGGTGCCGGGATCGCCGAGTATCGCCGCGTCGGCGCGTTGATTCTTCCCCACTTCCCAGGGGGCGTCGCTCAGGTGGATGCAGGTCGCCTCCGAATCGACCAGCGGCTCTTCGTGGCGCATGAGGGTCGTATTCGTCGATATCCCGGCGAAGACGAGCGTATCCGTACTCATCAACATCGACGCGATGTCCTCATCCGGCGGCACGAAGGAGATCCAATGATCGTGATCGGTCGGGAAGTTGATCTCGCAGGCAAGGATTTCGCCGTGGACGCGTGCGCCCGACGCCTCCGCGAGATCGACCGCGGCGTCGACTGCGCTCTCACCCGCTCGAGCTACGTGGTCGCCGACGATCATGACGGGGTCGTTCGCCTCCGCCAGCAGGGTCGCGGCGTGCTCGAGCTGGTCCGTATCTCCGCCGCCGGCGGTGGGAACTGGGCCGAGCGGTTCGATTTCGTCCGGACTGGTCTCCGAGAGCATGACGTCCATCGGGAGCCCGAGGAAGACGGGACCGGTCGGGGGCGTCAGTGCGACCCGAAACGCCCGGCGAAGCATTGTCGGCAGGGCGGTCACGTCGAGCACTTCGTCGGACCACTTGCAGAACTGCTCGGTCATCTCAACGAGTTCGCCCGACAGCAGCGGTTCTTCGTGCCGAAAGTCTCGTTCGTGGTTTCCCGCCGTAACCACGAGTGGCGTTCCGGCCATCTTCGCGGCGTAGATGTTCCCCAATCCGTGGGCAAGCCCCGGGGTGATGTGGAGGTTTACGACCCCCACAGGGTTGATCGAGGGGTCGTCGTCGGCGTGATACCGTCGCGTACTGGCGTATCCGGAGGCCATTCCCACCGCCACATCCTCGTGAAGACCCAGGACGTACTCGAGGTCGCTTTCCGAAAGGGCGTTCATCACCGGCAGTTCCGTCGTGCCGGGGTTCCCGAATACGTGCGAAACGCCGTAGGACTCGAGGGTATCGATGAACAGATCCGCACCTGTGTACGTTGTTGTCATGGCTTGTTCACACATTGTTGGGAACCTACAAAAAGCGACGCGTCTCCCGGCCGCGAAGTCGTTTTCTCCCCGATAAACTATACAGTGCTATATTCAATCACGTCTCGTCGCTCAACTGAGTACGATACTATCCTGATCTCGATTGATGGAAGCGGCGAGTCGAAAGCTCGCCGTCGTCTGTCTGTACGCGGACGGCGTCGCTACTCGACGAATTTCACCGTCGGTCGCTGGCCTCGAGGCGGGTCTGCTTTGTCTGATGACTGTCGCCTCGCGGTGGCGTTTCGAGCGGAGCGCTTATGGGTTTGTCAGTCCTATCGTTGACAGCGACAGTCGGTCATATGAACTCATACCTCCCATTTTCGATCGATTTTCACGTTCACTCCGATGACTCCTACGACGGGCACGAACCGATCGAGCTCATCTTGGAACACGCCGCGGATATCGACCTCGACGGTGTCGTAATCACGGACCACGACGAAATCGGGGAGTCGCTCCGCGCGGCCGAGCTCGCCCCGGAGTACGGTCTGGTCGGCATTCCAGGCGTCGAAGTCTCGACCCGACACGGCCACCTGCTGGCTATCGGCGTCGAAGAACGACCGAGTCCGGGCATGCCGTTCATGGAGACGGTCGAACACGTGCGCGAATTGGGTGGGATTGCGATCGTTCCCCATCCGTTCCAGCGCTCGCGCCACGGCGTCCGCAAGCGCCGGATCAAAGACGCCGACGCAATCGAGGTGTACAACTCGATGGTCTTTACCGGCTATCGGAACCGCCGTGCGCGAACGTTCGCCAGAAAGCGAGAATATCCCCAAATCGGTGCTA
Source organism: Halostagnicola sp. A-GB9-2 (assembly GCF_030068615.1). Lineage (GTDB taxonomy): Archaea > Halobacteriota > Halobacteria > Halobacteriales > Natrialbaceae > Halostagnicola. The sequence continues at coordinate 310,714 of NZ_JASJOC010000004.1, forward strand.
GCGACGCTCATTACCTCCCGAACGTCGGAAAGGCCTACACGGAGATTCTAATCGAACCCGAGCGACCGGTGGCGACGAAAGCCGATATCGACGGCGACGAACTCGTCGACGCGATTCTCGAGGGCCGAACACAAATCCGCGGAAAGCGCACGCCGATTCACAAAAGTACGGTCCAGTACGCCAAAGGTGCCGTCCGAAAGTCGACGTACATGCTCACCAAGCGAGCGCCGCTAGTTCCGACCGTTCCCGCTTCGATGGACCGGCCCTGACTTTCTCGAGTCGCGACGTTTTCCGCTTTAATATCGCTCTATTCGAGCTGTTCGCCCACGATCTCGTCGGCTCGCTCGATGAACGCCGACTCTTTCCCGGCGGGAACCGTTGCACCGGCGGCGACGTCGTGACCGCCACCGTCACCGCCCACTGCCTGTGACGCATCGCTCATGACGACCGAGAGGTCGAGTCCGTTCCTGACGAGGCTGTGGGTCCCTCTTGCAGAGACCTTGATTTCGACATCCTCGCCGTCGTTCCCTTCCTTTTCGGCGAACGCGAAGATCGGCTTTCCAGTGGTGATTCCGTCGTTGCCCATCGCCATGCCGGCGACGATTCCCACGATGGTCTCTCGAATGCGGTCGCCTGCGTCGAACCACTGCACGTGCTCCTCGGTCGTTACACCCTCCTGTGTGACCAGATCGATCCCCTTCGAGAGGTTTTGCCGGTGATTTCGAAGGAGCGTTCGGGCTCTCTCGAGCGCCCCCTCGCGGTTTCCGAGGCAGACGCCCAGCCCGACATCAGCTCTTTCGTATCGCGCTGTAGCGTTTAAGAGCGTGGAAAACTCGCTCGCATCGCGGAGCTCCGTTCCGACCGGTTCGGCGCTTAGCACGTATGAGGTGCCCACGAGACCGTCGATTTTGGATGCCGGCACGCCGCTCGAGACGGCTCGCTGGACGAGCGCGCTCGCGACGGTTTGTTTTTCCTCGCCGGTCAGCCCGGACCAGCGCCGCCACTCGCCGTCGCGTTTCAACTCGAGGTCGAGCCCGTCGAGAAATCGGAGCGCGCCGTTCGAGTCGTTCGAGATGCCGGGAATGTAAACGTCGGTGGAGTACTCGAGCAGTTTCGGCAACGGACGGGTCTGTTTACCGTAAATCGCCAGGTCGGTTGCGGTCTCGAGGACGCCTGCTTCAACGCCTTCCTCGACGATCCCTTCGTTCGCGCCGTGGAGTTCGCCGCCGGAGGCTTGCATGTCGCCGACGGCTCCGACGACGGCGAGCGCGGCGAGGTCACGATTGTCCGCTTGTGGTCCCGTTCCGCCAGCGGGCGGGATTGTGGCGGTCCCGGTTCCACACTCTGGGTTTGCCCCGCTCTCGGCTTCGGCTCCGCCGTCGGTTGCGATGCTTCCGTCAGGTTCGTTCCCACCTCCGGACGTTTCCGCGAGCGCTCGAGCGAGGACGTAACTTGCCCCTGCGCCGGATAGCTCCGACGCGCCGTTGATCCCGAACAACAGCGGATTGAGGTGGTACTCTGTCTCCCTGTCCGCGGGCTGGTGGTGGTCGGCGATGACGGGCGTGAACGCGCCATCGTCTTCGTGCTCGCCGATCACATCGAGCTGGCCGCTCCCGAAGTCCGTGAACAGCACCGTCTCGTACTCCCTGGCGGCGATTCCGGCGATCGCCTCCTCGTCGAGTTGTTTTTCGAAGACGGTTTCGAAGGGAATGTTCGCACGCTCGAGGGCGCTCGCGGCGATCGCCGCGCTGGTGAGTCCGTCAGCGTCGATGTGGGAGGCAAGCAGCACTTCCTCGGCCTCGCATAGCCGCTTGGCGCACTCGCGGGCGCGATCGTCGAGTTCGGGGACGGGGCCTGACATACGTCTCGGTCGGTTGTGGGTCGGCTTCCGGGATAAAGTTGCGGTCCGGCGTGGAGTGACGCGTTCAGTTCTGCCTGCTACTACCGGATCGACATTCTGCGTGTCTGTTCTCCGTTGGATGGCTTCTGCGATGCTTTTCCAGTGATCTTCTCTGTGAAACAGCTGGTATCGATGAATCACTGAGTCGCATATTGGTGTGGGAGCTACCCCCCGGACTACCGTGCTAGTGAGTATTCATATTCGGCGTCGAGGACGATAGGCACGCCGGGTACACAGTTTTATGTCACAGCCCTAACTCCTATGGCGAATCCGAATGAACAATATGTCTATACCGAATACGATCATCTCCTATCGATGACCCTCCCCAATCCAACACGGCGGGCCGTCGTTGGCGCGGGCGGACTCGCCGCTGCGCTCGGCGTTTTCGGCGGCACCTGGGCCCTCACCAACGGATCGGATGACCGCCCCGGCGCCTGGATTCTCACCTCCGGCTCGGTTCCGAGCAGTATCGATCGGCTCGTCCACGTTCGCGTCGACGACCTCCAGACGGACGATATCGCTCGAGCGGGTGCGTTGACGCTTCTTGATTCGCCCGCGTTCGCAGACGTACCCGACGCGATCACGTCGTTCATCGACCGTGAAACGGTTACTGACATCGAGGTCGACGGTCTCGCGAAACTGGTCCTCGTCGGTGACGACGACGGGGCGGCGGCGCTGGCGTGGGTAACCTGGAACGAAGCCGACTTGCTGGCAGAACTCGAGTCGACCGCCGACGAGACGGCTGAAATGATCACCGACGACGACTCTCCGATTCACGTTGTTGGCGAGGCAGCTGTCGCGTCGATCACGGAAAACCTCTTTGTCCTCGGTGAGCGGGAGACGGCGACGTCGGTAGCGGCCGTCTGGAACGACAAATCCGATCCGTTGGCCGGTCCCCTCCTTGATGCGTTCACCGCAGCGACGCGAGAGGCGCCCGTTCGGTTCGCGGTTGAGCGCCCCGTTAGGAACTGCCGAGATACCGTCGGCGGCGAGGAGACGGCAAACCGGATTGGATACGTTTCCGGGGACGCGTTCGCCGAGGACGATGTACATGTTTCGACGGTAACGTTTCGAACCGACGAGTTCGACGACGCCGAGGCGGTCGAGGAAGACGTGGTGTCCGCCCTCGGATTCGGCGGTCGGGACGACCTCCCTGCGGATGACATTTTCACTCACGACGGAATGCGACATGTTTCACTCGACCGAGATGGGACACGCGTGATGCTGAACTACCGGGCGCCGGCTGACGAACCGACCGACGTAATCGACGCGCTGTTCGCCACGGTCGGGTGCGGGTACGGGACGTGAATCGCTCGGGGTCAACCCGTTGGAGAATCTTCGATTCTCGTGACTAAGCGAAGATAAGCTGAGCGCAGTTTCCGCGAGGTCTGCGAAACTGAGGGTTTTGCTTGATTACGAAACTCCTCGATTTCCGAACGGCCGGGGCATTCTCTTGGTCCGCTTGTAAACCGAGAAAACCGCCTACTCGAGTTCGGCGACCGTTTCCCGAGCCAGCGTCTCGAAGGTCGCTTCGCTCGAGACGACGTCGACGTCGACGCCGAGCTCCGCCGCCGTTGCCGCGGTCGGTTCGCCGATGACGCCGACGACGGCGTCGTTAAGCCCCTCGAGGGCGTTCGTTGTGTCCCCGTTCGCTCGCGCCCGCGCGGCCTCAAGGAAGTGTTCGACGGTCAGCGACGAGGTGAAACACGCCGCGTCGAGTCGCCTTTCTGCCGCGAGTTCGACCGAGTCGCCGCTTGCGTCGGGGCGAACGAGCCGGTAGAGGATCGTTTCGTGGAGGTACGCTCCCTCGCGTTCGAGGCCCTCGAGCAACACGTCGCTCCCGTGATCGCTGCGAGCCACCTCGACGCGCGCGCCGTCGACCTCGTTCGCGAGCCGCGAAACGAGTCCGCTCGAGGTGTACTCCTCGGGGACGATATCGACATCGTAGCCGACCTGGCGAAGGGCGTCGGCCGTCGCGGGACCGATCGCACAGACGGTCGCCTCGCCGGGTTCCCAGCCGGCGTCGGCGACGAGTTCCGCACCGGTCTTGCTCGTCAACACGACGTATTCGGCGTCGGTCCGTGGAACCGCGTCGGTCGGTTCGACGGCCAGCATCGGGTCCGGAACGGGGTCGACCCCGAGTTCGGAGAGCAGGGCGGTCGCGGTTTCGATCCGATCGTCGTCGGGGCGGAAGACGGCGACCGAGGAGGTGTCTGTCGGCATGAATTATCCCTCCGCGGAACCGTCTTCTCCCGTCTCGTAGTCGTTTTCGATGAACTCGACGACGGCCTCCCGGGTCGAGGCCACGTCGCCGATCACCGCCACGGCGGGCGGGGAGATGCCTTCCTCGTCGCGAACGCCGACGATGGTCTCGAGAGTCCCCGTCGCGACTTGCTGGCCCGGCCAGGTGCCGCGCTCGATCAGCGCGACGGGCGTTTCGGGAGCCATACCGGTCTCGAGAAGCGCCTTCGTGTAATCGGGAAGTCGGCCGACGCCCATCAGGACGACGATGGTGCCGCCCGTCGCGGCAAGTGCGTCCCAATCGACTGCGGACTCTTCTTTGGTCGGATCCTCGTGACCCGTAACGAAGCTCACGGAGGAGGCGTGATCGCGGTGGGTAACGGGGACGCCGGCGACGGCTGGCGCGGCGATCGCCGAGGTGACGCCGGGGACGACCTCGAAGGGAATCTCGCGCTCGGCGAGGTACTCGGCCTCTTCGCCGCCGCGGCCGAACACGAACGAATCGCCGCCCTTGAGCCGAACAACGTCCTTGCCCTCGCGGGCGAGTTCGACGAGCCGCTCGTTGATCTCGGACTGGGAGGTGCGTTCGCCGCCAGCGCGTTTGCCGACGTCCTCGCGCCGATCCTCGGGAAGCGTCTCGATGATCTTCGGGCCCGGAAGCTTGTCGTGGAGAACGACATCCGCATCGTCGAGCAACCGTTTCGCTTTGACCGTCAGCAGTTCGGGGTCGCCGGGGCCGCTCCCGACCAACGAGACGGTTCCGGCCGCTTGCTCGGCGTCGGAATCCGGGTCGCCGTCGTTGAACTGAACCGTGTCTCCCGTCACCTTACTTTCCCTCCGGTTGGTCCTCCCGATCCGGAAGATTTTGGTCGGTATCGGCTTCGTTCTCGTCGGTTTCCGTTTCACCGTCTTTTCGAGCCTCCGCGATCAGCTCCGCGGCACCGCGGTCTTCGAGGTCTCGTGCGAACTCGATGGCCGCGTCAGCGTGCGTTTCGACGGGGAGATCTCGATTCGCGAGAACGGATTCCTCGCCATCCCGGTCGAAGACTGTGACTCGAGCCTGGACATATTCTCCCTGCACGATCGCGTAGATGCCGATCGGAGCGATACAGCCGCCGCCGAGTTCCGAAAGTAACGTTCGTTCGACGGTCGTCTCGGCGCGACTGCGCGGGTGGTCGATCGCCGACTGGATATTTCGGGCCGTTTCACCGTCGGTTGCAGTCACCGCGAGCGCGCCCTGGCCTGGTGCGGGAACGAACGTCTTCTTCGAGAGTTGTTCGTACTCGACGTGGTGGGCCAGCCCGCTTCGCTCGAGGCCGGCTTCCGCGAGGACGATCGCGTCGTACTCCGTCTCGATTTCGCGCCCGAGGGCCTGCTTTTCGATCTCCGAGAGGCCGTCGAACCACTCGTCGACGGTTTGATTATTCGTTTCGTCGTCTTCATCGTCGTCGGTGTTCTTGTCCTCGTAATCCGGCTTGTAGCCGCCGGTGTCGCCCTTTCGTTCCTTGTCGGCGTCGCTCCGTTCTGCGTGTTCTTCTTGCAACGCGGGTGCGAGGAGTTTCTCGAGTCGCGTGTCGACGTTTCCGCGGAGGGGCTCGACCTCGAGGTCGGGGCGTTCTGAGAGGAGTTGGGCGCGGCGACGGAGACTCGAGGTTCCGACCGTTGCTCCTTCGGGGAGTTCCTCAAGCGACGTTCCGTCGGGTGTGACGAGGGCGTCGCCCGGCCGTCCGCGCTGGGGGATGGCCGCGGTAACGAGTTCCGACGGTTGCTCGGTCGGCATGTCTTTCATCGAGTGGATCGCGCCGTCGAGGTCGCCGTCGAGGACCCGTTCGTCGAGTTCCCGGACGAACGCACCCGTCTTCCCCAGCCGGTGGATCAATTCGTCCCGAATTTGGTCGCCCGTGGTCTCGACGGTGACGAGTTCGACCTCATACCCTCGTTCCTCGAGTTGCTCCTGAACGAGGGCCGCCTGTCTTCGGGCGAGTGTGGACCCTCGTGTCGCCAGCCGCAATGTCCCGCGTGTTCTCATAGACACAGATCCGGGCCTCACCTATGAAAAGCGCACGCTCTGTCTCCGTTCTGTCATCGAACGGTGCATTCGTGACCACTGAAGCCGAAGCTGTTCGTGAGAACGTTAGTCGAAGATGTTCGTCAGGACGTTTTTGGTACCGTAACTGAAACTTGTTGTCGATGGCAGAACAAACCCTGTACGACCGTCTCGGCGGCGAGGAAGCGATCGGTGCCGTCGTCGACCAGTTTTACGAATACGTTCTCGCCGACGACGATCTGGTCGGGTACTTCGAGGATGTAGATATGCAGGCCCAGCGCGCCCACCAGACCCAGTTCCTGAGCTCGGTCGCGGGTGGCCCCGTCGAGTACACGGGCGAAGATATGGAAACCGCCCACGACCATCTCGGGATCTCGCAGAAGGATTTCGACGTGATTGCACAGTACCTCGGGGAGACGCTGGCGGAGTTCGATGTCGACGAAGCGGACCGGAAGGCGGTTCTCGAGGCGGTCGGCCAGTACGAGGACGCGATCGTCACCGCCGATTGAGAGCGTAGAAGCACGTGTCCTCGAGGAGCGGCGTTTCTCACTGTCACCGTCGAGGGTGGGCAAGTGCGTATCCCTGTCCGCCACTAGAGAGGGTGTCAGGGCGTCCCCGTCGACCGTCGTCGACGGAACAGATAGTACCCGGCCAGTACGGGCTGAATCGGGGCGGCGAACAGGCTCACTAGTGCGATACCGAGGAAGAGCCCGGGATTCGGTTGCCACGACCCGTCCCGTGCACTGACGTAAGCGGCGTCCTGGTGGATCGCAATCGGAAACGTGCCGAACGCCACCGCACCGGTGAGTGCGACTGCGGCCAGGAGCAGTCCCGGGATCGAGAAGACGACGGCGATTACCGCGGTAATCACTCCGAGTACGGTCGTCATCAGCGAGAGTGCGACGACGAGCCACCAGCCGTTCCATCCAGCTTTCGTCCCGGCCGCCCTGTGACGTCTCGCGAGATAGATGACCCCCGCCGCCGGCGCCCAGAGCAGTGCAAACGCTGCGTAGAGCCAGGGACTCGGCGTCCAGTTCGTGCTCGTGGAGTTCTTCGATCTCGAGTCGCCGTTCGAACTCGAGGATTCTTCTGCACTCGCAGTCCCCTTGGAGCTTGCGGCGGCGATCGAGTCAGACCGAACGTCGCGCGCGTCGACGAAGAGTGCAAGCATCATTCCAATCGTCAACAGGGTGTAGCCGAAGGTCCCGACCAAAAAGAGTCCCCACGCGAGGCCGGGGACGCCGGGGTCTGCCTCCTGAATGACTCCGATCGCTCCGACGCCGATCACCGGCGGAAAGAGAAAGCACAGCCGCTCGATAACCCGTCCCCAGTCGACAGCCGAAACACTCGAGGGCCGCTCGAGAGTAATCACGTATCGTGACGTTCCACCCTAGAACGGAAACGTCTGGCGTTGAGCGGTGTTCGGATCCCTTGTCTGGACTGGGAATTTGGAGCCGCTGGGAGCTTTGACGGTATTCCGAGCCGTTGTCTGCATCGAGAACGTTGTGAACGACCGCCTCTGACAATCGACCTCTCTAGAACAGCGCCTCGGGTTCCGTCGGCGGCGTTCGTTTGTGTTCGCTCTCTTCGTGGAGCCGTTCGACCTCATTTACCTTCTCGGGGGTCGTGTCGGTGAGGCGCGCGGTCACCGAAGCGGAGAGGTTTCCGTCGATGTAGAACGCCAATACGGCGTCGAGCGTGTTGTAGTCGAGTCCGAGTTCCTCCTCGTCGGTACCGTAGTCGACCATCCCGCCGGTCGGCGTCTTCTGAACGATCGACTCGTCGACGCCGAGGTAGGCGGCAACCTGTCGAACCTGCTGTTTGTAGAGGTTCGCGAGCGGGTTACAGTCCACCCCGCCGTCTCCGTACTTCGTCACGTAACCCGTCGCGAGCTCCGCGCGGTTTCCGGTTCCGAGGACGATCCTGTTCTCTCGGTTGGCGAGGAGATACGTGACGGTCATCCGGACTCGGGCGCTCGTGTTCCCCACGTATCGCCCCTCCCACTGATCCTCGGCGATATTCCCGCTGTCGGCGTCTGCGGTCTCGAGCACCTCGTTCATGATGGAGTCGATACCGAAGACGTCGTAGGAAATCCCGAGGTCGGTCGCGACGCGCTCGGCGTCGCTCATGTTTTCGTCCTCGTTTACCTCCTTCGGGAGGGTGACTCCGTGGACCGCGTCGGCACCGAGGGCTTCGACCGCGAGCGCCGCAGTCACCGTGCTATCGATACCGCCTGAGAGCGCGATTTCGACGCCGTCAGCGTCGGATGCGTCGACTCGTTCTCGAATGAATTCCAGAAGATGATCGGTCTGTTCTTCGATTTCGGTTTCGGAGAACCGAAGGTCGACTGGCTCGATCGACTCGTCGATCTGGTCGTAGATTTCGGGCATGCAGGTGCCGGAGTAACCAGCTTGAGACTCATAATGGCCGTGCTTTCGAGCGCGCTCACCCGAGAGACGGGATCGTACACTGTTTCGAGTGTCGCCTCTCTCCGCGTTACCGCTCCAAAAAACGCCGGATTCCCTGTATTCTTCCCGGCTAGCAACCCTTCCACTCTTTTATGAGATAGCCCACGACTTGTAGATGTGGGTTCGTTGCAGGTGTTGAGATTCTCTGCTCGAGATGAATTTCTTAGAGCGCTTCTTTGTACGCCTCGAGCGTCTCCTCGACGTCGGCTTCGGTGTGTGCGTAGCTGACGAACTGACACTCGAACTGGTTCTGGCTGAGGAAGATACCCCGCTCTTTCATCTGTCCCCAGAACACGCGCCGCCAGCGGTCGGTTTCGGCGGCGCTTACATCCGCGGCGTTTTTCGGTGCGTACTCGTAGCGAGGGGAGTCGGGATCTTGTACGCAACCGAACTCCGATTCTCCCTCGAGCGCTCCCGTTCCGGGATTTTCGCGGGTGAAAATCACCTTGAACATGCTCGCCGTTCCCGCGACGGTGTAACTCGGCGCCTGGTCGGCGACGATGTCGGAGAGTCCCGATCGGAGCCGGTCTCCGAGCCCGTCGACGTGCTCGTAGACATCGTTCTCTGCGGCGAATTTCAGCGTCTCGAGGCCGGCGGCCATCGTCACGGGGTGGCCCGAGAAGGTGCCTGCCTGAAAGACGTCGCCCGCAGGCGTGAGTCCTTCCATGATCTCCGCTTTACCGCCGATCGCGCCGACGGGAAAGCCGCCGCCGATGATCTTGCCAAATGTCGTGAGGTCGGGGGTCACGTCGAGTTCGCTCTGTGCGCAGCCGAGTCCGCCAACGCGGAAGCCGGTAATTACCTCGTCGAAGATCAACAGCGAGCCGTACTCGTCGGTGATCTCTCGAAGGAACTCGTGATAGCCCGGAACGGGGTGGACGATGCCGTTGTTCCCGAGAATCGGCTCGGTGAGCACGGCGGCGATGTCGTCGCCGTGTTCCTCGAAGACCTCGCGGACGGCGTCTTCGTCGTTGAACGGCACTGGAATCGTGTGGTCAGAAAAGGAGACGGGAATCCCCGCCGAACTCGGTCCGCGCTCGTCGGCGTCGCCCTCGACGAGCGTCGATTCCTGCGCGCCGTGATAGCCACCCTGCATGACGACGATCTTGTTCCGGCCGGTGTGTCCTCGAGCCAGTCGAACCGCGGAGGTCGTCGCTTCGGTCCCGGAGTTGACGAACCGTATCTTCTCGACGCTCGGGACGTGTCGGACGACGAACTCCGCGAGGTCGACTTCGATCTCGGTCGGCGCGCCGTACATCGGCCCCTCGCTCGCGTTTCGTTGAATTCCGGCTCGAACTTCCTCCGGGAGGTCGTGGCCGAGCAGTAGCGGACCGAGTCCCATCACCCAGTCGACGTAGCGGTTGCCGTCGGCGTCGATGACGTGGCCGCCGTCCCCCTTCTGGACGAAAAAGGGGTACGGTTCGATCGCCGCACGAACTGCCGAATTCACGCCGCCTGGCATCACCGACAGTGCCCTGTCGTACAGGTCCCGCGAGTTGTCGTCGTTCATATGCGGGCCTTACGTATCGGACGACAAAGAAGTACCGAGGTTAGCCGATGACTGCTCGTCGGAGCGAAAAGAAACGACAGAAGTGAGCCGAACGAACCTCGTGGCGAGTCACAATGATCGAGCGGAGCAACGTCTTAAAATCGACAGTCAAATCGGAACCGATCCGATCAGACTGCGTCCGTTCCGGTGTCGCCGGTGCGAACCTGCATCGCGCTTTCGACGGGGAGTACGAAGATCTTGCCGTCGCCGGGTTCGCCGGTGTTAGCTCCCTCTCGGATCGCGTCGACGACGTCCTCTGCGGGGACATCCGCGACGACGCACTCGATTTTGACCTTCTGGTGAAGGTCGACGGTGTACTCCTCGCCGCGCCACTGTCCCTTCTTGGCGGGCTGGGACCCGCGCCCGGAGACGTTCGTGACGGTGAGCGACGGCGCACCGCTTTCGGCGAGCGCTTTTTTCACGTCACCGAGGCGGTCCGGACGGATGATGGCGGTGATCATCTTGATTTCGCCATCGTTCGGGTTCCCGCCGTCGGTCCGAATTACGTTGTCAGTACCGGTGGCCGTGCCGCCGTCGGTGGCGACGTCGGGGCCGCCGAATTCGGGATACGTGTCGACGCCGTGCTCGGAGACGTCGAGTCCATCGCGTTCGTGCTCGGGGGTGACACGTGCCTGCCCGACCGCTTTGAAGGCACCCCAGATCACGGCAGTCGCGGCGATCGTCCAGGCGCTGATAAGGACGACACCGGTGACCTGTGCGACGAACGCGTTTGCAACGTTATCGACGACACCGGGTGCGGCTACGAACGGGAACAGGAGCGTCCCCAGGATACCGGCCGAGCCGTGAACGGGGAAGACTGCACAGACATCGTCGATTTTCAGGTAGTCCTCGACGGCCTTGAAGACGAGCGGAAGCTGTGCACCGGCGATTCCGCCGACGACGAACGCGCCCCACCACGCGGTGGTGTCTGGAATTGCCGTGATTCCGACGAGGCCGGCGAGCAATCCATTAGCAACGTACAGTGTGTCGACTTTTCCGGTCATCGACCATGCGACGAGTCCAGCAGCCATCGCACCGCAGGCCATCGAAATCGTCGTGGTTGCGGCGACGCGACCGAGCTGGTCGCCCAGGAACACGCCATCGCCGAAGATCGCCGAGGTTCCGACGTTGAAACCGTACCAGCCGAAAGCGAGGATGAGCGTTCCCAGAACGGCGAAGGTCAACGAGTGGCCGGGAATAACGTTCGCCGAGCCGTCATCGTTGAAGCGGCCGATTCGTGGGCCGAGCATCCACGCTGCGGTAAGGCCGGCGAGACCGCCCATACCGTGGACGATCATGCCACCCGCGAAGTCGGCGAACGGCGTGCCGGTGATCGTCTCGATGTATCCACCGGCCCAGGTGATCCCGGTGACAACCGGGTAGATCACCGCGGCCAGCAAGAACGTGTATCCAACGTACGCGCGAAGCTTCGCACGACCGGCTACAGCACCCGAAACGATGGTCGCCGCCGTCATCGCGAAGACGGCACCGTACAACCAGTCGATCCAGCTACCGGCGTCACCGACGAACGCAGGCTCGAAACCAGCGCCGGCGACGGCGCTTTCGACGCCGACGCCGATGAGGAAGAACACCGTTACTCCGACGCTCCAGGTCAGGAGGTTCTTCGTCAGCTGATTTGCTACGTTCTTCGAGCGTACCTGCCCCGCCTCGAGCATAGCGAAGCCCGCGTGCATGAAGAAGATGAGGAACGTGACGACCAGAATCCAGGTACTATTGATCGCCTCGATCATCATCTCGGTGTCGGCCTGAAGAACCGTTGGCTCAATCATGCGTGGATCACCTCGCTACCCGTTCCGAACGCACTGTCCCCAATACCGTTACGTATGTCCACACTATCTTTGTTTTGAGTCATGATTGTACTCCAAATCACGTTCGTTCCCGAGGTCTCACCCATATATAATGGTTGGCGTTGACAATCAGGTAGGAATGGTGGTGTAATAGGGAAACTCGGACAAATCTAAAGGCAATATAATGTGTATTAGGGCCTTGACTAGGACCGTTCGTCTTCTCACGTGCTTATACACTGACCGTCCGTCCACCGGGATTCGGATCGACCGTGGAAATTTTTGCGACGATTGAACGGATTTTGGCCTCTTTGGGCTTGCGCGCGGCAGATGTTGCCGCACGAGTGTCCCGGCTCGAGTGCATGTGAACGTTTGGCGGTTTCTGGCTGTTTTCAGCCATCTGTGGATAACATATTTATCGATCTCGAGTGAGATGGCATTTCTCGAAGAAGCGACCTCTTGTTTCACCACCACCGACATACTCGAGTGCCGGATCATATGAGAGACTGGCTCTCGTTTAGGACCCTGCCGATAGCCCTTCGGCGACAGTTTCTGCGAAGTACGTCAGAATTAGATCTGCACCTGCACGTTTGATCGACAGCAAGGACTCGAGCGCCACTTCGTCCAACTCGAGCCACCCCTTTTCCGCGGCGGCGTGAAGCATAGCGTACTCGCCGGAGACGTTGTAGGCCGCGATTGGGTGGTCGAACTCTCGCCGGAGATCGGAGACGATGTCGAGGTACGGTAGCGCCGGTTTGACCATCAAGACGTCCGCTCCCTGCTCGACGTCGAGTTCGACCTCCCGGATCGCCTCGCGCGCGTTCGCGGGATCCATCTGGTAGTGTCGTCGGTTTCCGAAGGAGGGTGCGCCGTCCGCGGCATCCCGAAACGGGCCGTAGAAGGCGCTCTCGTACTTCGCCGCGTAGCTCATGATCGGGACGCCTTTGAAGCCGGCTTCGTCGAGCGCCCCGCGAATCGCGCCGACCATCCCGTCCATCATCCCGCTCGGCGCGATCATATCCGCCCCGGACTCGGCGTGGGAGGTCGCGATCTTCTCGAGGGACTCGAGGGTCGCGTCGTTGTCGACGGTCATCGTATCGGTCGACACGGCGCCGTCGTGTCCACAGGTTCCTTCGGGGACGCCGCCGCCTCCACTCTCACCCCGGAGTTCCTCGGCCAACGGCCCGCAGTGGCCGTGGTCGGTGTACTCGCAGAGACAGACGTCGGTGATAACGTACGCGTCGGTCTCGCTCGTAATTCGTCGAGTCGCCTCCTGGACGACGCCGTCTTCGGCCCACGCACGGGTCCCCTCGGGATCTTTCGATTCCGGAATGCCGAACAGCATGACGGCCTCGACGCCGGTCTCTCTGACTTCCTCGACGCGGGCGATCGCCTCGTCTACCGGGACGCGCTCGTGGCCCGGCATCGACTCGATCGGGACGCGTTCGTCCGTCGTCGCGTCGACGAAAATTGGTGCGATGAAATCCGACGGCTCGAGACTCGTCTCGCTCACCAGCGAGCGAATTCCATCTTGACGAAGCCGTCGTGGGCGATGAGTGAGGTCCATGTCCTTTCTTTCGTCGGGTCGCGCAAAAACAATGCGTTCGTTGTCTGGTTCGTTCCGCCGCGGTCGTCGCGCGCTCGAGAACCCGCCCAGCCGTTCCCTCGGAAGTCCGCCGTCTATTGATACCCTGTGGCTATCTGTTCTCTCTGGCGGGTGGGTCTCGTCTCACAATTCGACCGAACAGGTCCCTGTTATCCGCAATCCGGCGGTAGAGCGGCTCTCGCGCCTCTTCGGTACCGGGAAGTCGTCGAAAGGCCTCCGCGAGGTGTCTCGAGGATGTCTCGAGTCGCGTGCCGACCTCCTCGATCGCTTCGCCACAGGAGTAGACGGCGTCCTGGGTGAGGAGATGGGCACAATCTTCGTACTCGTCGGGGAGCCGGGCCAGTTGGTCCGGCGTGAGGTCCCGAAAGCCGACGAGTTCGAACTCGCCGCGCTCGGCGGCGTACTCGGCACACCAGGTACAGAATCCGCAGTCGTCGTCGAAGACCAGCCGCGGCGTGGCCGATTCGGACTCGCTCATGCTGGTACTTGTGGTCCGGCTACCAAAAGCTTCAGCACCGCGGAAGCTCCCTCGTGACGGCTGTCACGACGGTCCCGTCTCTCGAGGAGCAACGTTCTCGCACTGTCCCAAAGCAACCTCTGCACTGTCTCAGACATCGAAGTCGCACGCACGCACGGAGGAACATAAATTTAAGTTCGCGCCTCCCATTTACATCTGTTAGCAATGGCCATAGATCCACAGTTCCACGAAAACCGCGAGAAAGAAGGCGAAGAGAACGGGGTTGCCGTCTGGGGGCCGGTCGACGAACCCGAAGAGCTCGGCATTCGGGGCACGCACGTCGCCGTCGATTACGACCTCTGTATCGCCGACGGGGCCTGCCTCGAGGACTGTCCCGTCGACGTCTTCACGTGGGTCGACACGCCGGGACACCCCGAGAGCGACAAGAAAGCGGAGCCAACCAAGGAGGCCCAGTGCATCGATTGCATGCTCTGTGTCGATGTCTGCCCAGTTGATGCGATCGACGTGGATGCGGGCCGGACGGCCTAACTACGGACTGTCAGTTGCCGTCTGCGTTACTCAGCGCGGTCGACATCGACTTGCTCTTTCAACGTCTCGAGGCCGTCGGCCTCGGCGAGTTCCTGCAACCGCTCGCGGAAGTGTTCCTCGCAGAGGCCGACCCTGAGTCCGTCGGACTCGGCGGCGAAAGCGGCCTCGCGGTCGCAGTAGTGGCAATTCATGGACGGCCATTTGGGCCGAGACACATTGAAGCCTCCGTTATCGGTCGAAAACCCCCATTTCTAGCCTGACAGTTCGAGCTCGTGATACGCCTTCTTCGAGAGTCCCTCGAGACCGAGCTGTTCGCCGTGGGCGTCCGTTCCGCCGGTGACGAGCAGGTCGTTTCGCTCGATCGCTCGCTTGACCGGCTCGAGATCGACGGAAGCGCCGTAGGGATAGTGTAATTCGACGGCGTCGAGGTCGGCGGTAAGCTCGAGCGCCCGCTCCGGTTCCGGATACCGAAGCGGATGAGCCAAGGAGACGACCGCCGCGGCTTCCGAGAGGAGCCGCTGGCCGCGCTCGAACGAGGGGATCTCCCGCGAAACGAAACAGGGTTTTCCGCTTCCGATTAGTTCGTCGAACGTCGCTTCGTAGTCGTATTCGGTGTCGGGGTGGTCTCCGACCGCGCGGGCGACGTGCGGTCGGCCGAAGCCGTCGTCGACGGTGACGCCGAGGTCGACGCCGAGGCGATCCTCGATACAGTCGACGATTTCCTGTCCGCGCTCGCGGCGGTTCGTCTGAATTCCCTCGAGGGTTTCCTCGAGTTCCGGCGTCGGCTCGAGTTCGTAGCCCAGCAGGTCGACGCGCTGGCCGTCGACCGTCTCGACGCGCAGTTCGATACCGTGGAGGATTGTCACGCCGCCGCGCTCGATGACCGGCTCTTCGAACGGTTGGCGTCGGTCGTGGTCAGTGATCGCGACGATGTCGACGCCGTGGCGGCGGGCGGCATCGGGAACCTCCTCGAGTTCTAAGCTCCCGTCCGAGCGGGTCGTGTGGACGTGGAGATCGGCGTAGGGCATACTGTGATCGAGTCAGTCCGGTCCTAAAGCCGTTTCTCATACTGCCGGCTGTAAGTCGTTCAAGATTTTCGTCGCTCGGGGGGTGCGAAAATCTTCATATAGTTACAGCCGGCAGTATCACTGCTCCTCGCGGGAGTTTCGAGCCGCTGGTCGGTTCCGTATCGATCGACGTATTTCAAAATCGAGGTCTCCGATGGCGTCCTCGAGGGATGAGTCGGAGTACATTCTAGGACGATATAGGCATATAATGTCTATCGACCTCCTAAAGAACGTTTATGGACAATGTTTATAATTATCGTTCACAACGGTTAGCGTGTAATGTTGCTCAATGGCACCGGCGAGATGATCGACGCACACGAGTATCCCGCGACAACCGAGGAAATGATCGAGGCCTACGGGGAACGCACGCTCGAGCTCCCGAACGGCTCTGAATCCGTCGAGGAGGTACTCGCTCGCCTCGATTCGGAGACGTTCGAGTCCTCCGAAGAAGTGCGGTTTGCGGTCTACTCTGCCGTGAGCAAGAAGGCGGTCGGCCGCGTCGGCTACAGCGACCGCGACCCAACGCCGCTGGGAAGCCCCTACGCCCCCGAACAGGTGTCGTTCTGAGACACTCGCTCGAAATTGAGTCCCCCGTTTCGGGGTTTCCGTCCGTACTTCGTCCGGAATTCGCTAGTTGACGTGTTACTGGGTCACTCGAGTGATCTGTGCGAAATTCCGCGTCTTTTCTCCATACCTTCGTTCGTACGGGCGATCTGTCGCTGTAGGACCGCCAGCGGGCTGAGACCTTTCACTCTCGTGAACGTCTTTCTCTCGAGTGATCAGAACAACACTTTAGCTTCGTCTCACTACTGCGGATAGTGCGACTGCTCCGTCTCAAAACTGACCGAAATTCTCGAACTCGAGCGCGTCGTCTAACTCGAGTGGCACCGATCCCTTCTGATAGCCCTCGATGTGCCCGTTCGGCCGGGCTCGATAGACGACGGCGGGTCGGTGGCGAACGTCGGGCTGCTCGCCCCGAACTGCGTTCCAGTTGTCCTCGCGGAAACTCGAGCAGTCGACGAACAACACTGCGCCGCCGCCGTGTTCGGCGAGTTGGCCGTTGGTCTTCGTTTCGGCGGTATCCCGAACCGCGGCGACCGGCCCCGCGGCGGCCCGGTTTGCGGGCGGCTGGGGTCGAGTTACTTCGACGAGCACGTTCGTTTCCGCGTCTTTCGCGCGGAAATCCAGCGAGTGTCCCGTCGTCACCTCGATCTCGGGCACCACGTCGTAGCCCGCGTCGACGAGGACTTTCGCGGCGATAAACTCGCCCATCGCCGCGCTCATTCGAACCCGGTCGACGTGATCGCTGGTGCCGAGTTTTCCCGACATGACGTGTCGGTACTCATCAAGCGTGCCGCTCGAGAAGAACTCCTCGAAAAAGCGCGTCGATTCCCTGCGTCCGGCATCGGGGAAGCCGGCCGCGTGCTCGCGGAAAAAGGCTCGCGTGGATTCACGCCCGTCCTTGGACATGAACACGGGAAGGAAAAACCACGAGAGGTGCGGATAGTCGGCGAGCCACGGATCTTCCTCGTGGAGCGTCGAGAGTAATTCCCGCTGTGCCCACCGGGAGACGTGATACGGCACGTCGCGCCAGCCGAATTTATCGGTTCGCCACAGCGCCGACGGCGTCTCGGTGTTGCCCATCCAGTAGGCCTCCTCCTCGTTTCGGGCGAACAGCGCGACGTCGTCGTTTGCCATCTCGAATCGGTGGGTGTCCCACCCGCCGTTGATCCGATATCGCGGACTGACGGCTTGAGCGCCGATGTTGTTCCGAAGCGGTTGCAAAATTTCCTGTCGAACCCGTTGCTCGCTCCAGTGGGCGGGCGAATAACGGAAGCGAAGCGGCCGTGCCACAGTGGCGAGTACGCGCTGAGCTCGCATACGTCTTCCCTTCTCTCGCTCATTGTGCATCTGGTGATACTCTCCGTTTCATACATGTTAACGACTGGTGCAACCGTTACCTTGATAAGAGAGAACTACTTACATGTTCATAGTTACCATGTCAATGGGTGCCTATGACGAAGACGAACACGAGCGGCGTGAAAAGCAAGCTTCCAAGGTGGACACGGATTTCGACGATGAGCGGACGATCCACCACGGAACGGTCGAATACGATTCGGGCGATTCTGCGGACGAGCTCTTGAGCAAGTTCGAGGAGATCAAATCGAACTAGTGGCGGATCGCTTCCGTTTCCGCTGGAATCTACCACCTCTACTGGCAGGTCCGTCGAGTCGAGGACAGGGGAACGACTTTGACCGTTCCGTCACGATAGTCAGCTATGGGAACTGACTCGTGCGATGGCTGCGGCCGACCGATCTCAGTCGCGGGCGGCATCGCCAATATCTGGACGTTCGGCGAGGACGACGGCAGCGACGGTACTGCGATGACCCTCGAGTTCGAGGACGGCTCGAGCCATCTATTGTGCTATCCCTGTCTCGGGGCGTTGCCCGACGAACCGACTGCCAAGGATATCGAGAAGTTAGAACGGGTCGACGAGGAGACATCCACACTATCGCTTCGTTGAGAGTGCTACTCCGCTAACTGTCGTTCGACAGCAGACGACAGAGAACACGGAAGGGGTGGGATTCGAACGCCACGAGGCCTGAGGGCCTCCGCGGGCCAATGGCCCACGGTGCTCTTCCGCTGAGCGACCCTTCCACGTTCAGGTTCGAAGGGAGATTTCGTATTTGTAATCGAGTCCCTACCGTTCGGTAGGCGGCGGTTTCGGCATCTCTGTGGGCAGTGGTGTTCGACCGATACCCTGTCCCAAGACTCACTGACGGCGACGGTTCGGTGCTTTTAGGATCGAGCCCCTCCGTGAACCGAACGGTGAACACCGAGCGGATCTTCGAGGAGTTTCCCGCGCCGAGCTACCGCGGAACGCAGGAGACGGCCCTCCGAGACATACAAGACGCCTTCGAGGCCGGCAACGACGTCGTTCTCGTTCGAGCGCCGACGGGGAGCGGCAAGTCCCTGTTGGCTCGAGCGATCGCGGGCTGTGCCCAGACCGTCGAGGAGGCGGATCCGAGCGATCCCTCCGGAGCCTACTACACGACACCGCAAGTTTCCCAACTCGACGATGTCGCGGCCGACGACTTGCTCGCGGATCTGAACGTTATCCGCGGGAAATCGAACTACGACTGTATCCTCCCGAACGAGCGGAACACGCCCGTCAATCAGGCCCCCTGCGTTCGCGAACGCGGGTACGACTGCTCGGTCAAACATCGCTGTCCGTACTTTTCTGACCGCGCGATCGCCTCGAACCGCGAAATCGCGGCGATGACGCTCGCGTACTTCATGCAGACCGCGGGGAGCGAAGTCTTTCGAACTCGAGACGTCGTCGTCGTCGACGAAGCGCACGGGCTCGCCGAGTGGGCCGAGATGTACGCCACGATCCGGCTCGGCCCTCGATCGATCCCCATCTGGGAGGACCTTCGCGTTCCCGACATCGACGGCGTCGACCGCGCCGCACGCTACGCCGAGAATCTCGCCCAGACGTGTACCCGCAGAAAAGATGAATTACTCGAGCAGGAGACGCTCACACCCGCGGACGTTCGCGAACGGGATCGCTTTCAGGAACTCATCGGTGAACTCGAGTGGTTCGTCTCGGACTATCGGGATCCGGAGAGTCCGACGACCTGGCTCGTCGATCAGGAGCCGGCCGACGAAAACGAACAGGATACCGATTCGGACGGCACAGACGACGAACTCGGCGGCCCGCTGACGATCAAGCCGATGAACCCCGAGCGATACCTCAGACACACCGTCTGGGATCGGGGAAACAAATTCGCGCTCCTCTCGGCGACGATTCTCAACAAAGAAGCGTTCTGCAGGCAGGTCGGACTCAATCCCGCGGACGTCGCCCTCGTCGATGTCGAACACACGTTCCCCGTCGAAAACCGACCGCTGTACGACGTGACACAAGGGAAGATGACCTACGACGAACGCGACGAAACCCTGCCGAAGATCGCTCGAACGATCGTCCGGATCATGCAGGAACACCCCGACGAGAAGGGGCTGGTCCACGCTCACTCCTACGCGATCCAGGAGCGACTGGCCGATCTCCTCCGGGATTTCGGCGTCGGCGAGCGAGTTCGTACCCACTCGAGAGATGGCCGCGACGGCGACCTCGAGGCCTGGAAGGCGAGCGACGATCCGGACGTGTTCCTCTCGGTCAAGATGGAGGAAGCGCTCGATCTCAAGGGCGATCTCTGTCGCTGGCAAGTCCTCTGTAAAGCGCCGTTTCTCAACACCGGCGATTCGCGCGTCGCCCACCGCCTCGAGGAGGGCCAGTGGGCCTGGTACTACCGAACCGCGCTCCGGACGATTATCCAGGGCTGTGGTCGGGTCGTCCGCGCGCCCGACGACTACGGCGCGACGTATCTGGCGGACTCGAGCCTGTTAGATCTGTTTGATCGCGCACGCACAGACATGCCCGACTGGTTCGAAGCGCAGGTCGTTCGGATGGACCAGCCGTCGCTGCCCGCGTTCGAGCCTCGGACTGCGGTGGCTGAGGCGGGTGGTAGACGGTCGTCTTCGAGTCGTTCCGGGTTCTCTTCGTCTGCCGGTTCGAACGGCAGTTCCGGGTCCGGCAGCGCGTCCGGGTCCGCTGACGACGGTAACCGATCCTCGCGAGACAACAACCGATCCCGGAAGCGGAATTCTTCGCGCTCGAGTCCGTTGGCCGACGTCTGGGACACTGACGGCTAACGTGACCCCTCACGCCGTCATAGCTAACCGGTGGTAGAAACGCTCGAGTCACTCGAGATTGATATGGATCCACTCGGTACGGACGTGGACGCTCTTATCCGGTTTCTGGCGTTACCCGTCGTCCTTTTCGTCGGAACCGGCTCCGAGCGGACGGTGTCATCGACGCGCGACGGACCGACCGGCTGAACGGCGTCGTTTACTCCGTCGCGCTCCCGCTCGCGTTGCTCTGTGTCGGTGTCTCGCTCAAGGTCGACCTGTCGGCGATCGATTTCGGTGCGACCGGCTCCGTCGTCGCGCTGAAAATCGTCTGCATGCCGGTGCTCGCGTGGATCGTCTTCTCGCTGCTGACCGTCGACGAGGCGACGTTCTCGTGAGCGTCGTCATGCTCGGAACGTCGACGGCCGTCTCGATGTACGTCTTCGCCGCCGAACTCGAGGGCGACGAGGACCGGCTATCCGGTGGCGAAACGAGGTCGGGCTAAAAGAGATAGATCGCCGGCATCGCGACCATCGAAGTCGCCATCAGTATTGCGAACACCAGCGCGATGACCTGTCCTCTGTTCATTATTCACTGGTTCTGTCTCAACCTGTATGAATGTCACGGCTGTGTTCGCCGCTCGATGCCGTCGGCTCCCGAATCGTTGAACGTCGAGCGTTCACAACCGGATCGTTTCAGTCGATGACGGCGTCGAGAACGACGTGTTCGACGCCGGCGCTGTGACTTTTGACGCGACGCCGGTCGTCGACCCGCTCGAGCGTCCGCCCCGCCGTCTCGATGGCTCCTTCGACCCGCTCGACCGGCCGCTCCCACAGGAGCGACTCGGGGGTCGCCTCGTGGTAGTGGACCGTTCCACCGGGCTCGAGTGCCTCGAGTGCCGCGGGGAGGAACTCGTGGGCTTCGTCGGTTCGGGTGCCGGTTTCGTCACCGGGGTCACTGGACGGTTTCGGCTCGTTCCCGACGCCGTAGTAGCCCATAACCACTCGGTCGACCTCGAGACCCTCAGCCAGCTCCCGGCAGTCGGTCATGTAGGCTTCGAGATCGGACTGAACCTCGTTCAACATCGCGTTCTCGAGGAGATACCGAAACGCGGTCGGATTGACCTCGGCGGCAGTCACCTTCGCACCGGCTCGCGCCATCGGGAGCGTGAAGTAGCCGATCCCGGCGAACATGTCGAACACTCGTTCACCCGCCGAAACGACCTCGCCCATTCGCGCTCGTTCGGCCTGATTCCCGGGCGAGAACATCACTTCTGTCGGATCGAGACCGTACTTCGTACCGTGTTCTACATGGATCGTCTCGGTGTCGCGGTGGCCTGCAAGCAACCGCGTTCGCGGCTCCCGATAGGTCCCCGCAGTACCGTCGTTCGCGACGCCCTCGTCGGCGAGGACGCTTTCGGCCTCGCCGTGAATCCCGAGTAGTTCCTCGCCAAGTGCTGTCTCGTCGGGGCAGTCCTCGGGAACCGTCACGAGGATTACCGATCCGACGACGGCCCACGAACCTGGAACCGTCTCGAGTTCAGCGTCGCTCCAGCCCCGTTCGGCGAGTCTGGTCTCGAGATCCGGACTCCGGTAGTCGGGGTCGATCTGGCGGATCACCTCGAGCACCGACGTCTCGGACGGCTGGGACGAAACCGGCAGTGCGACCGTTTCGGCGGTGTACTCGCGGACCCGTCGCTCGTCGTCGTAGACACATTCGGCTCGCAGGGATTCGGTTGCGGTTTCAGCGCGGGGCTTTTCGACGACGACGGCAAGCGGTGTGTCCGTTCTCGCCTCGAGCGTCGGGCTTTCCCCTTCGGGAATCGGACTCGCCCCTTCTGGCTCCTCAGTCATCGCTCTCTGCCGGAAGGACGTGCAACCCGGCGCGGCTTTTCAGGACGGGGACCGTCTCGGCGTCGGGATCGAAGTAGTCGGGCCGGGATACCGTCTTCGCCTGATAGGTTTCGGGATCGAGGACCTGCACGGCGTTTTCGTCCTCGACGGTGACGACGGTCGTCTCCTCGGCGGCCTCGAGTTCGCCGAGCTTTCGGGCGTCGGGGGAGTTGCCTTCCTCGTAGTCCGCTTCGTAGTGCTCGCCCGTCGTTACGCGCGTTCCTTTGAGGTTTCCTCGAGCGCTCCGGACGAGGACGGGGCCATCATCGTCGTCTTCGTCGGCGAGTTCGATAATGTCGCCTGGTCGGTACGGCGGCAGACGAACGGCGAAGGTGACGCGGTAGACCTCGTTTCCGTCGGAATCTTCCGTCACGAGCGTCTCGGCGTCGTTGATGGCCCCGCCGAACTCCTCGACCATCTTGTTCGAGATTTTCTTCCCGATTTTGTTGGTCGAGACCCGCATGTTCAGCCCGTCGGGCGTTTCGCTCATTTTGGTGATGAAGGCGTTGCGGTCTCCGGTCGCCTCCATTTCGGCGACGATATTATTCGCGATTTCTTTCGCGCGTTCGGTCTCCTCGGCGACCGGCGTCCGGTCTTCGGCGCGAATCTGGACGATGCTCGCGTAGTAGTCGCCAGCGATTCGGCCACAGCGCGTACAGGTCTGTCGAGCGATTCTCACGGGAACTGTTACTTGCTCTTCGACGGGTTCGCCGCGCACGACACCCGTGAAATAACAGTGCATCCGGATCGTGTTCTCGTCGACCTGTTCGGGTTCGACCTGCCAGGCCACGTCTTCGGCGTCGACGTGAACGCCGAGTGCTTCGCTCACCTCTTCGATTGCGACGTCGGTGTAGTCGTCTGCACCCACGTCGACCCAGCGCTGTCCCCGGTGGACCGCTCCACACCGCGCACAAACCCGGACGTCGACCTGCTGGGGTGCATCGACGAATTCGAAGTCCTCGAAGTAACACGCCCGGCAGAGGTCGCTTCCCTCGGTTCTCGGATCGGGGATCTCGCTCGTCTCGGTCCCGTCTCCCTCGTTCGTCGTCTCTGTCGTCTCGGTTGCATCCCCGGTTTCGGTCGCGTCGCTCCTGGATCGATCCGGAATCGGATCACCGCAGCGGGGACAGAACGCACGCGAATCAGCCATTGACTCCACTTTGAGGCTGAGCGAGTTAAACGGCGCGCTCTCTCGCTTTCGATCCTACTCGAGGATATCTTGATCGCATAAAGCGATACCTCCTCCTTTCCGTTTGTGAGTGCTCCACACGAAACGAGGGGGTCCAGTTTGCGTCTGTCGATCTGACTGTCACTTCTTTCCACGCGAAATAGGGGGGTGAACTGGTCATGCTCGAGGAACGTTTCAACGCTACCGGTCGCGATCGGACGCGCTCGTCCCTCGCGTAGTCGGGTGATTTCCGGCCCTTCCTCGAGATATTCGGAGTGAATGTTGGGATCCCTCGGTCGGAAACCTCTATCACATGTGGAACTATCACACGATGAGCAAGACGAACGTCTGCCATACGTCAGATGGTTGCGTCTCGTTCATGTCAGACGTGCTTCCGTCATTGGATCTCGATAGGAAACAGGGGGGTTTCGCTCGAGCGCTCGCTCGTCGGTTTGACGACACTTATTTCCCCTCGAGTTATAGTCCCCATATGGACTGGCAACCGGACTGGGGGCTTCGCGCGCGAATGGGCCTCACGATGTTCCTGCTCTTCGGAGTGTACCTGTTTTTTATCGTTGCACTCACGACCGCGTTCGGTGGAACCGCCTCGAGTCTCCTCCTCGTCGCGTTGCTGTTCGGGAGCTTTTCACTGATCCAATTTTTCTACAGCGACAAACTCACGCTGTGGAGTATGGGTGCCGAGGAGGTCGAATACGAGGAGTATCCGCAGTTACACGCCTCGGTGGATCGACTCTCCCAGCAGGCCGATCTGCCGAAGCCGAAAGTGGCCGTCGTCGATTCGAAGGTACCGAACGCGTTCGCAACCGGGCGCTCGCCGAGCAATGCTGTCGTCGCGGTAACGTCCGGACTCATGCGAACGCTGGATCAGGAGGAGTTAGACGGCGTGCTCGCACACGAACTCGCCCACGTGAAGAACCGCGACGTGGCCGTGATGACCATCGCTTCCTTTCTCTCGACCATCGCCTTCCTCATCGTTCGCTTCGGCGGCCAGACGATGATCTTCACCGGCGGTGGGCGAAGTCAGGGCGGCGGAAAGGGCGCGGCGGGGATTCTCGTCGCCATCCTGATCTCGCTAATCGTCTGGATCATCAGCTACGTTCTCATCCGCGCGCTCTCGCGCTACCGCGAGTTCGCCGCCGACCGCGGCGCGGCCGCCATCACCGGCAACCCGGGCGCGCTCGCGTCCGCGCTGATGAAAATTTCCGGTGAAGTCGATAAGGTACCCGATGAGGATCTCCGCGAGGAAGCCGAGATGAACGCCTTTTTCATCATCCCGCTCAAGTCCGGCATCGTCGGCCGACTGTTCAGCACCCACCCCTCGACGGAACGACGGATCGAACAGCTTCGGGACCTCGAGCGCGAGACGGCGACGGCCTGAACGGTATGCATCGTGTCCAGAACGTACTATTCCCACTTCGGCGCGTCATCGAGATGTGCGTTCGCCTCGCGTGAGGTTCCGCGCATTTCGCCGATCAACTCTCGAGCCCGCTCGGCTCGCCAACGATATCCGTCGGCACGGAACTCGTTGGAGCTGGGCTTTTCGATGACGATTCGTCCCCTGGCCCCGCTCCCCCGACACGTCGGATCTCTCTCGGTCATGTCTGTCCGTGGTAACTTGTCTCTGTAGGCTCTGACGAAATCCTCTTCTTTAGACACCTGATTCTATGAAACTACTGTTCACTACACATGCCAACCTTTTGCTCTGCGTGCGGTCGCTTCGCGACCGCACTCGGCAAAACGTTGATGAAAAGCACGTCGTCACCCCCTCAGCCGCGCCGTTGGCGCGGCTTCGAGGGCTCCTTGGCCCGCTCGCTCACTGCGTTCGGTCGCGGGTGCAAGCGGTAACACCTCCGCCTGTACTGATCGTTGGAGGGCTCGGTCGAGATTGTGGACGATACACGCAAGGACGATTCACGAAACTGCTTCCACCATCGTTGTGAACGGACCAATCCCGTTCTCGCGGGCCATCGCCCGAATCTGCTGATCGTTGTGCCCCTTGTCTCCAAGCAAAACTCCGATTTCACTAACAGCTGGACGTTCTCTCCGGTTCCGAGGCCACCGTCCGTACACGAATTCTGACCGGAACAAAGACAGTGTACGTGTGCGTCGTGATAGATATGGCACAAACCGTCGATGAACTTCGGAATGAAATTCGGATCGCGGTCGGTCGATTTGAACGAGAGAGAACGACAGCGTTCACGAAAGAGGACCTCGCCGCAGTTTGTGATGTAGTGGGGTACGAGATTGACACGAGCGGGCGTCTGCCTCCGAAAGCAGAATTGAGGGCAGGAATCTTGAGGAAGATCGGTGCTGCACAAGAGCCCAATCCAGAGGATACATCGTCGTCGTTCCGGAAAGATGAGTTAGAAGCGATCATGGCTGCTGTTCAGTAGGGCTTTTCTCGAGTAGTCTCCCCCTCTCCCATCGACAGAACCCGAACGTGCACTCGAGTGCGCGCGAAAATGGATGACTTCTAAGGTAGTTCCCACGACAATACGGATATGGGACTGCTGGACGGACTTCGTTCCGTACTCGGCTTGCGCGCCGAGTCGGACGCCAAGCGAGACGCCGACCCCGACGACCTCTTCGGGATGAGCACGGCCTACTTCACCATGGAGGCCGAACTGGGCTATGAATCGGCCGACGTCGGCGCGCTCTGTTTCTCCGGCGTCGACTCGAGCACCTTCCGCGAGGCCGTCTCGGAGGTCGAGGCGATCCTCGAGGCGGGCCGCGAGGAGACGGGCACCGAGTTCGAGGTCGCAGAAGACGACCACGGCTACAGGTGGGTAATCCTCGAGGAGAGCGATCCTGAGGATCTCATCACGAGCATGCATTTTGCGGCGGACACGTTCATCGAGCACGGCTACGGCTCGCGGCTGCTCGCGGCGGTCTTCGCTTACGAGGGGACCGGGGTCGCCAACGGCGACGGCCCCGCCTACTGGATCTACTCCTTCCGGCGCGGGCGCTTCTATCCGTTCGCTCCCCGCCCCGGCCGTGAGCGGGACTCGAGTGCTGAGTTCAAACTCGAATCGGTACTCGACGGCGAACTCGAGGTCGAGCGCGAGAAGGAGTACTGGTACCCGCTGTGGCCGAGTTCGTCCGGAACGCACCCCTGGGAGTGAGCGGTTTCGACCAACCACATCCGTCGAATCGGCCGACGGGTTCGGTGCGTGCCGTATCTATTATGCCCTGTGAGTCGCAACGGTGTGCCAGTGAGCGATTGGAACCAGTTCAGGAGCGATCACGAGAACTCCGGCCATCGGCGAGCCCCGACGCTCGAGGATCCGGATCGTCCCGACACATCTTGGGAGACCGAAATCAGCGGTTCCGTCGAGGCCTCGCCGGTTCTCGATCGCGACACCGTCTACATCGGCTCGAGCGCAGGGAACGTCTACGCGTTCGACAGGTACGAGGGCCGCCGCCGGTGGGTCTTCGAGACGCAACTGCCGATCGACTCGGCGCTCGTCGTCACCGGTGAGTCGCTTTTCGTCGTCGCATCCGACGGTACGGTGTTCGCACTCGATCCGGAAACCGGCGAGCTCCGGTGGGAGGCCGAAGTCTCCGGTGGCGTCGAATCGGCACCCACGCTCTCGCGTGGAGTCCTCTTTATTGGCCACGTAGACGGCGTCTCGGCGCTCGCGGCCGAAACCGGTGAGGAGCTGTGGTTCCACGAGACTGACGCCGGAGTCGTCGGAACTCCTGCGACAACGGACAGGTTCGAAACGGATCACGTCTACGTCGGAACCTATCAGGACGAAGTCCTCGCGCTCGAGACGGCGACCGGCGAGGAAGTCTGGACGGCTCCAACGAACGGCGCGGTCGTCGGCGGCCCGACCGTCGTTCCGGGCAACGGCGGCGCGGACGGAACCGACCCCCTCGGATCCGACGAACGACTTTCTCCTGCGCTCAGTTCGAAGGCGTCCGACGCCGATACCGAATCCGGGAGTTCGTCCGCACTCGGGGACGACTCCGGTCGTGATATCGACACCACACAAGAAGTTGACCCGGCGGATGACACAGGTATCGCCAGCACCGCAGCTGGAACAGATCTCGAGTCCAGCCAGACGGCCGTCGACACGGCTGAGAGCGGACAGGAACACCTCGCCGTCGATGGCGACATCGACGCGGGCTCCGGTGACCGCGTGTACGTTGCCGACGAGGGCGGGCTCCTCGTCGCGTTGAACGCCGAGACGGGCCAGTCCTGGTTTACTTACGAGATCAGAGATTCGTTTACGACCGCACCGACGGTCACCGACGACAGCGTGTTCGCCGGCGCGTCGGACGGCTACCTCCACATCACCGACACGATGTTCGGCAAGCGGAAACTCCGCGGGTGGCTCTTCGCGAAGAAGGGAATCAACCTCGACGGCGTCGCCCATGCGGAGCCAGCCGTCGTCGGTGACACCCTCTGTCTCGGCGACTCGAGCGGCTCGGTCTACGGAATCGACGTCGACGAACCGGACTTTGGCTGGCACTACCCGCTCGAGGAGGGCGTCTCGAGCGGCCCTGCGGTCTCGGACGGATCCCTGTACGTGGTCACGGACGACGGTCGACTCTGCTGTCTCTCGTGGCGGGACGAAACTGCGGGCTGGGACTAATTCGATCCGTTCTCCTCAGCGCCGTCGAACGCTGGCCGCCAAAATTTCTCCCGACGGATATACTCTCGGGTACGAATCTGTTCGACCCCGCTACGTCCGGCACTTTCACTTTCACTTCCCTGTTAACGAGGCTTTATACGGATACCGGCACAACGACTGAGTATGGCAGACGCAGACCTCGAAGCACTCCCTGGTGTCGGACCGGCAACCGCAGACAAACTCTACGATGCAGGCTTTGATTCTTTCCAGAGTCTCGCCGTCGCCGCTCCGTCGGAACTCTCGAATACGGCCGATGTGGGCGAGTCTACCGCGAGCGATATCGTTCGCGCGGCCCGCGACGAAGCCGATATCGGTGGCTTCGAAACCGGTTCGACGGTTCTCGAGCGACGAAACGAGATCGGCAAACTCAGCTGGCACATCGACGAGGTCGACGAATTGCTGGGCGGCGGTATCGAGACCCAGTCGATCACCGAAGTGTACGGCGAGTTCGGTGCCGGGAAGTCTCAGGTCACCCACCAGATGGCCGTCAACGTCCAGCTTCCGAAGGAAGTCGGCGGACTCCACGGGAGCGCCATCTTCGTGGACTCCGAAGACACGTTCCGACCGGAACGTATCGACGACATGGTTCGTGGCCTCCCCGACGAGGCGATCGAAGCGACCCTCGAGGACCGCGAAATCGAAGGATCACCTGACGACGAAGCCACGCTTGACACTCTCATCGAGGACATCCTCGAGAAGATTCACGTCGCAAAGGCGTTCAACTCGAACCACCAGATGCTGCTCGCCGAGAAGGCCAAAGAACTAGCGAGCGAACGGGAAGACTCGGAGTACCCGGTTCGACTGCTCTGTATCGACTCGCTGACCGCCCACTTCCGCGCGGAGTACGTCGGCCGTGGTAACCTCGCCGACCGACAGCAGAAACTCAACAAGCACCTTCACGACATCGACAAGGTCGGAAACCTCTACAACGCGGCCATCATCGTCACCAATCAGGTCGCCTCGAATCCCGACTCATTCTTCGGCGACCCGACGCAGCCGATCGGTGGGAACATCCTCGGCCACAAGTCCACGTTCCGTATCTACCTCCGAAAGTCCAAAGCCGACAAACGGATCGTCCGACTGGTCGACGCGCCGAACCTCGCCGATGGCGAGGGCGTAATGCGCGTACAGGACGAGGGACTGAAGCCGGAGTAGTCGGAAGCTGGAACCGTCCCGACACACTCGGAACTGTTCGCTCAATTATTGCTATTCACTCGCTCGAATTACCCAATGCCTCGAGCGCCGCCTGACGCATCTCCGTAACCTCCTCGATTTGTTCTTTCTTGTCCTCGGGGTCCTCGAGTCCCTGCAACCAGTACAACGAACTGTAAAAGGCCACCAGCTTCCCGATCTCGGCTTCGGTTAGGAGACCGAGATCGCCCGCGGCCGACTCGTAGATAACCGGATTCTCGACGCTGGTCGTCACCCGTTCGTAGCCACCGTCGTCGATAATCTCGTCGACGTGTTTGTACGCTCGAAGTTCCTCGCTGAATGCCTGCCGGAGCCGCTTTGTCGCGTCGCGCTCGCGTTTCCAGTACAGCAGGTACGAGCCGGCTGCCGTCGCTATCGCTCCGATGACCGCGCCGAGGACGAACCCGACCGCCGTTTCGACCATATCGGACGAACGGTCGTCTCGAGGGTAAGCTATCGGGTTGCAACAGCACTGTCCGATGACGGCTAAACTATTGGTTGACGAACGAGCGAGAACGAAATTGGGCCGGCAACGACGTCGAGTCCGAGAAGCTTTCGTTGAAAAACCGCTCAGTCTTCGGTCGATGTCTTCGATTTATCCAACTCGCCGCGATAGATCTTCGCCCCGTCCTGTGCGACCTTCTCGGCGAGGACGGCACACTTGATCCGCATCGGCGAAATTTCGACGCCGAGCATGTCGACGATGTCGTCCCGATCCATCTCGAGCAGTTCGTCGATCGTCTTCCCTGCGAGCTTTCCGGAGAGCATGCTCGCGGAGGCCTGACTGATCGCACAGCCGTCGCCGGAGAACGCGACGTGCTTGATCGTCTCCTCGTCGTCCTCGAGTTTGACGTCCATCTGGATCTCGTCACCGCACATCGGATTCTCCCCGACGTGCGTGAAGGTCGGATCCTCGAGTTCCCCGTAGTTTCGAGGACTCTTGTAGTGGTCGAGGATCTGCTGTCGATACATATCCGAGCCCATTCCCATGATTGGATACGGATACGGCTGTCTGCTGTAAAAGGATTCCGGGGTCGCGTACTACTCGAGAAGTGCTCGACCGTGTCTCGTTTGCGGAGCGTCGATCAACTTGAGGACGGCTACTGTTGCGTAAGAGACGTTCGATCGCTTCAAAGAAAGAACGGTTGATAGTCTATACTGCGTCCGAACCCTGGTCGGGATCGACCGGCGGGTTCAGGTAGCAGGCGTCGACGACGACTACCGCGCCGACGACCGCTGCGGGCAGCAGAGCGTACTGTACCGGAACGGCCAGTACGAACGCGGCGACCAGCGCAACCGCGAACGCAATCGGGATGATCCCGAGTGCGAGGTCGTATCGGGTCGCCGCGGTGAGAACGTCGACCAGGGTCTCGAACGGATCCCGTTTGGGAACGTCCTGTGGTGTCTCGTACATGGTTCTCACCTCGGCACTACTGAATACGTGACTGAAAGTGAAAAATCCCGCGTGGGAACAAATCACATACAGAGAGGCTGTCCGGCGATACTGTTTGTGGAACTCTCGCGGTCGTGTCACTTCACGATGACCGTGTTTGCCTACGCGAACAACTGGCGGTCTGGCGAGACGCACCGCGTCTCGCTGAGTTTCACTCGTTCACTTCGCTCACTCGTGAAACCGTCATCGATGGATCTCCTCGCACGGCAGTCGTCCGCTCACGCGAACAACTGCCGTGCGTCGTCGATCGCGTCGATCAGCTTGTCGATCTCCTCGCGCGTGTTGTAGACATAGAAGGACGCTCGAGCCGAGGCTGCGACGCCCAGTTTATCGTGCAGCGGCTGGGTACAGTGATCGCCGGCACGGACCGCAACCGTGTGGTCGTTCATGATTGAAGCGAGGTCGTGGGCGTGGACCGACTCGAGATTGAAGCCGACGAGACCGCTGCGATCGGGGCCGGGTTCGGGGCCGTAAATTTCGACGTCGCCTTCGGCCTTGAGCTGTTCGTAGGCGTACTCGGCTAACTCCTCTTCGTGAGCCTGAACCCGTTCCATGCCGATCTCCTCGAGGTAGTCGATCGCAGCCTCGAGGCCGACGGCCTCGGCAATTGGCGGTGTGCCGGGCTCGAACTTCCAGGGGAGGTCCGCCCAGGTAGAGTCCTCGAAGGTGACCTTCCGGATCATACCACCGCCGTAGAGGTAGGGCTCCATCTCCTCGAGTAGCTGTTTCTTTCCGTAGAGAACGCCGATTCCGGTCGGACCAGCCATCTTGTGCCCGGAGAAGGCGTAGAAGTCGGCGTCGATCTCCTCGACGTCGACTGGTCGATTTGGAACGGCTTGTGCGCCGTCGATAAAGGAGAGTGCGCCGTGTTTGTGGGCAATTTCGGTCAGTTTGGCGACCGGGTTGACGGTGCCGAGCGTGTTCGAGACGTGGACCGCCGAGAGGATCGCGGTGTCGTCGGTGATGCACTCGCGTGCGTGATCCATGTCGAGGCGGCCGTCCTCGTCGATCTGGATGTATTTGACCTCCGCACCCGTCTCGTGGGCTATCTGTTGCCAGGTGACCAGCGAGGCGTGGTGTTCCATCTCCGTGAGGACGACCTCGTCGCCGGGGCCGAGTTCGTTCAGGCCCCACGAGTAGGCGACGAGGTTCTCGCTCTCGGTCGTGTTCTTCGTGAAGATGACCTCTTCGCGGCCGCCGCTCGCGCCGATAAACTCGGCGACGCGGTCGTGGGCTCGCTCGTAGGCCTCCGAGGCCTCCTGACTGAGGTGGTGGATGCCTCGGTGGACGTTCGAGTTCGTGTACCGGTAGTAGTCGCTCATCGCGTCGATAACCGGATCCGGCGTCTGGGTCGTCGCCGCGTTGTCGAGGTAGACCACCTGCTGATCGTCGAACTCCCGCTCGAGAATCGGGAAGTCCGACCGGATACGCTCGATATCGAGCGTGCCGACATTTCGTTGACTCATTGGTAAATAAGAGGGACTGGAGACAAAACACTCCTTCGGTCCACCCCCGCCTTTACGGAGTCGACGCTCGACCGGCCAGCTACGCGGATCTGATGGCGTCGGCGCGTTGTCTCCGATACTTTCCGATGAGGGCCCGCTCCTTCTCGAGCTGAAACCCTGGCTGTCGAATTATAACGCACAATGTGGTAGGGCCCGCACGATGGTTGCAATCCGCACGTCCGGTTTGACGAAACGATACGGCGACTTGACTGCAATCGCCGATCTCGATCTCGAGGTTCGAGAGGGGGAAGTGTTCGGGTTTCTCGGCCCAAACGGGGCCGGCAAGTCGACAACGATCAACACGCTGCTGGATTTTACGCGCCCGACCGAGGGGTCGGCAACGGTACTCGGCTACGACGCTCAGGAGGAAGCGGATCGGATCAGTCCTCGCGTCGGCGTCCTTCCCGAAGGATTCGATTGTTACCCTCGATTGACGGGTCGCCGCCACGTCGAGTTCGCGATCGAGACCAAAGACGCCGACGACGACCCAGACGACCTTCTCGAGCGGGTCGGATTAGCTCCCGAGGATCGTCGTCGCCGAGCGGGCGAATACTCGACGGGAATGCGCCAGCGACTGGCGATGGCGATGGCGCTCGTCGGCGACCCCGATCTGTTGATCATGGACGAACCCTCCTCGGGTCTCGATCCACACGGAATCCGCGAAATGCAAGAACTCGTCCGGAGCGAGGCCGACTCCGGGACAACCGTCTTCTTCTCGAGTCACATCTTAGAGCACGTCGACGCAGTCTGTGACCGAATCGGCGTGTTGAACGACGGCCACCTCGTCGCGGTCGACACGATCGAGGGTCTGCGCGAATCTATCGGCGGTGGTGCGACGATGACGCTTACCCTCGCGGACGCCGACGAACACGCTCGAGAGACTGCCGCGTCGATCGAGGGCGTTACCGCGGCCTCCGTCTCCGGGCAAACGCTCGAGTGCTCCGTCGTCGATCCACTGGCGAAGGCGACAGTCGTCACGGAACTTACGCGGACGGGCGCGACGATTCACGACATCCGAATCGAGGAGGTGTCCCTCGAGTCGCTGTTCACGACGTTGACGAACGGTGATAGTGAGCGAGCCCAGCGTTCGCACATTGCTTCCGAGGATACCACCGAACCTGTGACCCAGAACCCGGACAGCGAGGTGGCCGGATGACGTCGCATATCGCCACCGTCGCTCGAAAGGATTTCGCCGATGCTGGACGATCGAAATTGCTCTGGGGAATAGTCGGATTGTTCGTCGGCATTGTTGTCATCGGGTACGTTGCTATCTGGGCTACTCTCGATGACGTGGTCGCCTCCGAAGCGCTCGGTTTCCTCAACTTTCCGATACAGGTTGTCCTGCCGGTTGCCGCACTTATCGTCGGCTATATGGCCGTCGTCGGCGAGCGCCAATCGGGAAGCATTAAGCTCCTGCTCGGGCTTCCACCGAACCGGACCGACATCGTGCTCGGCAAATTACTCGGGCGAATCGGCGTCGTCGTGGTCGCTATTGTCATCGCGTTCATCGTCGCGTTCGTTCTCAGCTTGGTTCTGTTTCGGTCGGTCCCGTTCACCGACTGGCTCGCGTTCGGCGCGCTAACCGTGTTATTTGGAATCACGTTCGTCGGGATGGCTGTCGGGGTCTCTGCGAGCGTTTCCTCCCGCGGTCGATCAATGGCTATCGTCGTTGGGATCTACATGGTGTTCGTCGCCCTCTGGGAACTCCTCACCGCCGGTACGTACTATCTCATCTACGACGAGGGGCCACCCGTCGAAGTGGAAACGTGGTACCTACTGATCGATCAGTTCAATCCAATATTCGCATACACGAACTTCGCGAATTCCCTCGTCGACGGTGGTATCTTCCCCTTCCAGTTCCAGTACGGACTCGAGTCCACCGAAGCCTACCAGCTGACGCCGGCCGAGCGCTACGCCGGATCGGGTGACGCACCATTCTTCTTACAGGAGTGGTTCGGCATCGTCGTTCTCCTGTTCTGGCTCGTCGTCCCCGTGGCTATCGGGTATTATCGATTCCAGAGAGCGGAGCTGTAAGTCGCGCGATCGGCCTTCTCGACCGCAGCTATCTCCTCATCGACCGCGGCCATCTCACATCCGCAACAACTGCGCGTGGACCGTCTCACCGACCTCGAGCACGTTCGCTTCGTCGACAATCCCTTCGTCGATCGCGAGGTCGACCGACTTCTGACCAACGATGTTAGCGACGGTCGCTCGAGCGAGGCTGTGTGCGACCGCCTCTTCGTCGGCGTCGTCGCCACCGTAAAACTCCTCGGTGACAGTCAAGGAGAAATCGTCGCTTTCGAAGGTTTCTCCGAGTACCGCCCGGTCACAGACGGCGACGAGCAACCCCTCCGGCGTCTCGCGTTCCGTCACGAGCATGTCTCTCTCAGATTCCATCGGTGGTTACGACTACTCCTGTAGCTGCTGGCGCTCTTCAACGAGTCGCTCCTCTGCGCTCTCGCGCATCTCGTTGGCCTCCTCGGCGATCTCTTCTGCTTCGTCGTACTCGCCCAGTTCCTCGAGGATTCGCGCCTTCTCCTCGAGAACCTGTGCGTTTCGCAGTCCGAGACGAATCGCATTGTCGATGCAGTTGTGGGCCTCCTCGGCGAGCCCCCGTTCCGCGAGGAAAAAGGCACGATTGAACCACGCCTGTGCGAACCGCTCGTCGATTTCGACGGCCCGCTCGGCGTGCTCGAGTGCCTGTGCGGTCTCGCCGAACTCCCAGAGCGCGTAGGCCAGGTTCGTCTCCGCACTCGCCGCGTGCTCGCTCTCGTCGTCGATTCGAAGCGCCTCCTGGTGGGCACCGATCGCCTGATCGTACTCCTCGAGTTCCGAATGGGCGACACCCTTGTTCACCCACGCCTCCTGTTCGACGAGGTCGTCTTCGGCGAAGTTGGCCGCCCGTTCGAAGGCTTCGGTCGCCTGCTCGTGGCGGTTGATCCGCATGTAGCTCAGGCCGACCTCGAGCAGTTCTTCGGCATCGACGTCTTCGCTCCCGATATTCCGTTCGTCTAGGAGGTCCGTGACGGCCCGGGAGTCGACCGGGTCGACTTTCGTCGGATCGACGCCGAGCTCAGGCGGGTCGAGATCGAACTCGTCATACGACTGGTCGAGTCCCTCTCCCTCGGAGAACTGGTGTTCGGGATCTCGGTCGTTCTCTCGTTCGGTCATTGCAATTTTTTGGCGGCGACGACTGTTAAGACCTGCGACCCTCGACAACCGAGAATTCCTCAGTCCGCGCTCTATTCCGCCGGCTTCTTCTCGAGCGTCGCGGCTCCCCGTTCGTTGAATACCCTCCCCACCGAATCGCTACCCATGCGACTGTTCGTCAGCATCGACCTTCCCGAGACACTCACGGAGTCAGTCGCCGATCTCCAGACGGCACTCGAGGACGCCAGCGGGTTGAACTTCGTCGATCCTACCCAGGCGCATATCACGCTCAAATTCCTCGGCGATGTCGACGAAGACCAGGTTCCGAACCTCGAATCCGAACTCGAGGCCGCCGTCGCCGATGCCAACATCGACCCGTTTACCGTTCGATTCGGCGGCCTCGGCGTCTTTCCGGACCTCGAGTACATCAGTGTTGTCTGGCTGGGCGTCGAAACGGGCGGCGATCAGCTTCGTCGGTTACACGAAACGATCGAAGCTCGAACGACGGCGATGGGCTTCGAACCGGAGGAACACGACTTCACACCACATGTTACGCTCGCGCGAATGGAACACGCAGGTGGGAAGGATTTGGTGCAGGAGGCGGTTCGAAATCGAGATCCAACTATCGGCGAAACCCGTGTTACGTCGGTTCGGCTGACCGAGAGTACGCTTTCGCGGGACGGACCGCGCTATTCGACGGTCGAGCGATTGTCGCTTGGATAGTTGATCTCGTCGGAGTAGCCGATTTTCGAGTGCTCGAGTTCGTTGCTCGCCGATTTCGGTGGAAGTAGGGGGGTCGCGTCCCCACCGGAAGGCCACACAGTAACGCAAGCGCGTCTTTGATTACCACCGGCAGTTTACTCGTCGTATGGATTTGGCGGTATTACGTGAAGATATGGTCGACGGGCTCGAATCCGCGGCCAAAGGGATCCTCATCGACAACGACATCGGCGTCGCGATGCGTGAGGTCCCTCGTCACGAGTTCTTCGACGACGAGCAGTTGGCGTACGCCGATCGGGATACCGACTGTCTGGGAACGCGAATCCTCGCCCCGAGCGTTGTTGCCCGCTTGCTACAGGTTCTTTCTCCGGAGGCGGACGACGACGTCTTGATCGTCGGTGCCGGGGTCGGCTACACGGCGGCCGTCACCGCCGAACTCGTCGGCGAGACGAACGTCCACGCGATCGATATCGCTCGCCCCGTCGTCTACGAGGCGCGAACGAACCTCGAGAACGCGGATTACGAAGGCATCCTCGTCGACTGTCGGGACGGCGCGTACGGACTTCCGGAGTACGCACCGTTCGATCGAATTCTTCTCGAGGCGGCCGCGGTTTCCCCGCCGCAAGCGCTTCTCCAGCAATTGGCTGACAGTGGCCGTCTCGTATATCCACAGGGGAGCCACACCCAACGGCTGACAGCCGTTTCGGCCGCCGGGTCACCGGTGGAAGTTGAACGTGGTGCCGTTTCGTTCGATCCGCTATTGGTCGAGGGTGAACAGTCGGGTGCCGTCGAGCGAAACCGAACCGCTCGAGAGGATCGCGAACACGCCGTTCGACACGCCCAGTCTCGCCGGGGCTGGGAACAGGAGTGGATCGAGTGGGACGACGGGATCAGTCCTCGGTCACGATGATGTCGTTGTTCGCCTGCTCGTCGACGTAGTCGGTGCTCGTCGGCGGATGGACGTCGACCTCAAGCGTTCCCGTTCCCTGCCCCTGTCTGATTTCGGGCTCGAGGTTCAGTATGGTGGTCCCGTCGCTGTCCGTTTCGTTATCTACAGTTTCATTGATCGACGCGCTCCCGCTCGAGACGATGACGGTCGCGCCTTCGACATCGTTTCCGTCTTCGCCAATAACGGTTATATTGACGTCTTCTTCCGCACCCGCGGGAATCGTCGTCGGATCGATTTCGACGTCGACTTCGGTCTCCGAGAGCGTTCCGATGCCGCTGAGCATGTTCATCATGATCCCGAGGCAGGCGACGCCGACAACGAGTGCGATGACGAGCCGAATCGGGAGTCCTTCGATCGCTCGATCGTCCTCGTGAAATCGTGAGAGCGTTCGCATACGCCGTTTGGCAGACTATTGGTATATAAACTCACGTCTTGCTCAGCGTGAGCGGATAGTCTGTTCGCGTTCCGTTGTCTCCGTCTGCTCGAGCGGTCAACTACCCACCCTAAGCGCCATTGGCGCTTAGGGTGGGGCTTGTCCATGAACTCGGCCTCGAACCCTCCGGGTGGGCGTTGAAATGAGGAGATTACTCCAACGAGATCAGCATCTTCAGAACTCGAGAATCCCGTGAGACAACAAGCTGGTTGCTCACGAGTTTAAAATTCGAAAAAGCGCCCGAGGCGGGATTTGAACCGAAGGAAGACGATCCTGCTCGGCTCGAGGAGCCTGCGCGGGGCTGCGACTTCCAGGGTTCAACTCCCTTATGCCGTCCGCTCATGAAGACGAGCACACGCTACGCGGTGCTCGTCGAAATTGTTCGCGGAAGAAAGACGCCCGAGGCGGGATTTGAACCCGCGTCACAACCGTGACAGGGTTGTATGATGGGCCACTACACCACCCGGGCACCTGACAATCATTCCTTTCCCGGTGATGGTATTAAGGCTTTCCAATCGAGGGCCGCGTGGTAGTGCGAAACGGGGACGTCGAGGCAATTCTCGAGCGTTCGAACTTGGCTTTCCGTTTGCTCCGCTTTGGCTCTCCTATTCCGGAGAAGTTTGACGTCGTAGCTACCAGTCCTTAAGAGGTGTGCCCCTCCACTACGAGCGTAACCGGGATCGCTACTTTTGGAGGTGGCCGTCGATGATGTTGGTGCGGATCGAACCCGCGCGTTCGGACTTGTATTGTTGTTTGCGGTCGGAATGCAACTTTGGATCACTACCTGGATCGGGGTTATGAACTACAGTTTCTCACCGCTCTGCTAACGATGGGACTCGCCATACTGCATTGTAGCTGGATAGTTGATGATCTCAGTTCTCGTTTGCCACAGCTGTTGTTCGCTCGAGAAGTAGAATCAGGTACGGCTCGAGGTGGAATTTGGACCCAGTAGAGCCGTTCCGGGCGGTGCGACTACTTGTATCCAAATCCCTTGTTAGGTTTTCGAGAACAAGCGACTCGCTTCGGTCGTCGTATTAGTTCTCGAAAAAGCGCCCGAGGCGGGATTTGAACTACGGTCGAACGACCTCGCTTCGCTCGGTTGCGTGCTCTTTAGTTCAAATCCCTTATGCCGTCGTTTCCGCTCACGAAGACGAGCACACGCTACGCGGTGCTCGTCGAAATTGTTCGCGGAAGAAAGACGCCCGAGGCGGGATTTGAACCCGCGTCACAACCGTGACAGGGTTGTATGATGGGCCACTACACCACCCGGGCACCTGACAATCATTCCTTTCCCGGTGATGGTATTAAGGCTTTCCAATCGAGGGCCGCGTGGTAGTGCGAAACGGGGACGTCGAGGCAATTCTCGAGCGTTCGAACTTGGCTTTCCGTTTGCTCCGCTTTGGCTCTCCTATTCCGGAGAAGTTTGACGTCGTAGCTACCAGTCCTTAAGAGGTGTGCCCCTCCACTACGAGCGTAACCGGGATCGCTACTTTTGGAGGTGGCCGTCGATGATGTTGGTGCGGATCGAACCCGCGCGTTCGGACTTGTATTGTTGTTTGCGGTCGGAATGCAACTTTGGATCACTACCTGGATCGGGGTTATGAACTACAGTTTCTCACCGCTCTGCTAACGATGGGACTCGCCATACTGCATTGTAGCTGGATAGTTGATGATCTCAGTTCTCGTTTGCCACAGCTGTTGTTCGCTCGAGAAGTAGAATCAGGTACGGCTCGAGGTGGAATTTGGACCCAGTAGAGCCGTTCCGGGCGGTGCGACTACTTGTATCCAAATCCCTTGTTAGGTTTTCGAGAACAAGCGACTCGCTTCGGTCGTCGTATTAGTTCTCGAAAAAGCGCCCGAGGCGGGATTTGAACTACGGTCGAACGACCTCGCTTCGCTCGGTTGCGTGCTCTTTAGTTCAAATCCCTTATGCCGTCGTTTCCGCTCACGAAGACGAGCACACGCTACGCGGTGCTCGTCGAAATTGTTCGCGGAAGAAAGACGCCCGAGGCGGGATTTGAACCCGCGTCACAACCGTGACAGGGTTGTATGATGGGCCACTACACCACCCGGGCACCTGACAACCATTCCTTTCCCGGTGACACTCTTAAGGATTCTTACTCGGTTGCTGTATGGTAGTCGATCTCGAGGAGGGTCGTTTCTCTAAGAAAAATCAACGAAACAACAGTTCCCAAAAGGGATTTAACTGATAACGGGGTATTTTGGAGTGTGAACGGCTACTCCGGTCAGGTTTGGCCGGCCGGATAGCGCTACGCTTGCGTCCGACTTAGAAACTCTTAACTGCCTGCCGCCGATACGTCACTGTAGTATCTCGTGACAGCAGCTTCTCTCCCCATAGCCCAGCACAACCCATGGTAGACGTAAGCCAACACGAACTCGTTCCAGAGCACACTATCCTCGAGGACGATGTCCTCGATGAAGTACTCGACGAGTACGACATCGACCGTACAGACCTGCCGAAAATCAAACGCAACGACCCCGCACTGCCCGACGACGCAGAGATCGGGGACGTAATCAAAATCGTTCGGGATTCACGAACGACTGATCAGGCGGTAATTTACCGACTCGTGGTGGAATAAATGGCAACAGAACTTAACAGAGAAAAACGACGGGACATTTCGCGCGAATATTTCTCGAGGGAACGACTCGCAGAACACCACTACCGTTCGTTCAACTCCTTCCTTAACCGGGGGATGCAGCGGGTGGTCGACGAGAAGGAGACGATCGACACGGACATCGGCGACAAGGAAGGCGAGGAACCAGTCCACGTCGAACTCGGTGACGTCCGTGTCGTCACGCCCCGCGTTCGGGAGGCCGACGGCTCCGAAGAGCTACTTTACCCACAGGAGGCTCGACTCCGGAACATCACCTACTCCGCGCCGGTCTTCATGGAGATGTCCATCGTCAAGGGCGAGGAGGGCGACCAGCGGGTCGTCGACTCCACGGAGACGAAGATCGGTCGGATGCCGGTCATGGTCGGCTCCGATAAGTGTAACATCGCGGGCTTTTCCGATCAGGAACTGATCGACATCGGCGAAGACCCCGCCGATCCCGGTGGCTACTTCATCGTCAACGGCTCCGAGCGCGTGCTGATGACCAGCGAGGACCTCGCACCGAACAAGATCCTCGCGGAGTACGACACCAAATACGGCGACGAGATTCAGGTCGCCAAGACGTTCTCCCAGCGCCGTGGCTATCGCGCACTCGTGCTGTGTGAACGGACGCGAGACGGACTGCTCGAGGTTTCGTTCCCATCCGTATCGGGCTCGATCAACTTCGTCACGCTCGTCCGCGCACTCGGCCTCGAATCCGACGAGGAGATCGTCCACAAGGTGTCGAACGACCCCGAGGTCGTCAAGTACATGCTCGAGAACCTGGAGGAAGCGGAAGTCCAGAGCGAAGAGCAAGCGATCGAGGAACTCGGGAAACGCGTCGCCTCCGGTCAGGGCAAGAACTACCAGCTCAAACGGGCGAACTACGTCATCGATCGGTACCTGCTTCCCCACCTCCACGAGGACGGTGTCGAGGAAGAAGACGTCCGAATCAACAAGGCCCACTACCTCTGTCGGATGGCCGAGGCGTGTTTCGAGCTCGCACTCGACCGCCGAGAATCCGACGACAAGGACCACTACGCGAACAAGCGACTGAAGGTCAGCGGCGACCTGATGAAGGATCTGTTCCGAACTGCGCTGAACAAGCTGGCCCGGGACGTGAAGTACCAGCTCGAGCGTGCAAACATGCGAAATCGTCAGTTGTCGGTCAACACCGTCGTGCGATCGGACGTGCTCACCGAACGCCTCGAGCACCCGATCGCGACGGGGAACTGGGTTGGCGGTCGTTCGGGCGTCTCTCAGCTGGTCGACCGAACTGACTTCATGGGAGTTCTTTCTCACCTTCGCCGTCTGCGGTCGCCACTTTCGCGGTCGCAGCCACACTTCGAGGCGCGGGACTTACACGCGACCCAGTGGGGTCGCATCTGTCCCTCGGAGACGCCGGAAGGACCGAACTGCGGACTGGTGAAGAACTTCGCGCAGGCGATGGAACTCTCCCAGAACGTCGAGGACGAACAGGGACTCAAACGCGAACTGGCATCGATGGGGGTCGAAGGAATTCCGGGCCTCGAAGGCATCGAGCGTACGACATCGCCAGCAGACGACTAACCAATAATGAGTAGCCAACAACGAGAAGCCAAGGTGTACGTGAACGGATCGCTGGTGGGGACACACGAGGATCCGCACGAACTTGCCGAACAGATCCGCGAAGCGCGACGTATCGGCGACGTTTCGGAGATGGTCAACGTCTCCGTGAAAGATCGCACGCGCGAAGTAATCATCAACGCCGACGCCGGACGAGCGCGACGGCCCCTACTGGTCGTCGAGGACGGCGAACCGCGAATTACCGACGACGAGATCGAAGCGCTTCGTAACGACGAACTCGAGTTCGAAGATCTCGTCGCCCACGGCTACATCGAGTTCATCGACGCCGAGGAGGAAGAGGACATCTACGTGGCCGTCGAGGAGGACGATCTCAACGAACGCCACACACACCTCGAGATCGACCCGCAGCTCATCTTCGGGATCGGTGCGGGGATGATTCCGTATCCGGAACACAACGCCTCGCCGCGCATTACGATGGGTGCGGGGATGATCAAGCAGTCGCTAGGACTGCCGTCAGCGAACTACCGAATTCGTCCGGACACGCGCCAGCATCTGCTACACTACCCGCAGCTCTCGATGGTCAAAACGCAGACGACCGAACAGATCGGCTTCGACGACCGACCCGCCGCACAGAACTTCGTCGTCGCCGTGATGAGCTACGAGGGGTTCAACATCGAGGACGCCCTCGTCATGAACAAGGCCTCGGTCGAACGCGCGCTCGCTCGCTCGCACTTCTTCCGGACCTACGAGGGCGAGGAACGACGCTATCCGGGCGGTCAGGAAGACCGCTTCGAGATTCCGTCACAGGACGTCCGCGGTGCTCGAGGCGAGGATGCCTACACGCACCTGGATGAGGACGGACTGGTCAATCCCGAAACGAAGGTCGACGAAAACAGCGTGCTGCTCGGGAAGACGAGTCCACCGCGCTTCCTCGAGGAGCCCGACGACATGGGTGGCCTCTCGCCACAGAAACGACGGGAGACCAGTGTCACGATGCGCTCGGGAGAGAGCGGCGTCGTCGACACGGTTACGTTGATGGAAGGCGAGGACGGCTCGAAGCTCTCGAAGGTCTCCGTGCGCGACGAACGGATCCCCGAACTCGGGGACAAGTTCGCGTCTCGGCACGGCCAGAAGGGAGTTGTGGGCCACCTCGCACCGCAAGAAGACATGCCCTTCACCGAAGAGGGTGTCGTCCCCGACCTCGTGCTTAACCCGCACGCACTGCCGTCGCGGATGACCGTCGGGCACATCCTCGAGATGATCGGCGGGAAACTCGGTGCGATGGAAGGACGTCGCGTCGACGGAACGCCGTTCCTCGGCGAGGACGAAGACGAACTTCGAGGCGGACTCGAGGAGTCCGGCTTCGAGTCGTCAGGGAAGGAGACGATGTACTCTGGCATCACGGGCGAGAAGATCGAGGCCGAGATCTTCGTCGGGATCATTTTCTACCAGAAGCTCTACCACATGGTCTCGAACAAACTGCACGCTCGCTCTCGCGGGCCCGTGCAGGTTCTTACCCGTCAGCCGACAGAGGGTCGTGCCCGTGAGGGTGGACTCCGTATCGGTGAGATGGAACGGGACGTTTTCATTGGCCACGGTGCGGCGATGACCCTCAAAGAGCGACTCCTCGACGAATCCGACCGCGAGTTCATCAACATCTGCGGGCAGTGTGGGATGAGCGCAGTCGAGAACGTCGAGCAGCGCCGGGTCTACTGCCCGAACTGTGACGAGGAGACCGACATCCACGAAATCGAGATGAGCTACGCATTCAAGCTCCTCTTGGACGAGATGAAGGCGCTGGGTATCGCACCACGACTGGAACTAGTAGACGCCGTCTAACCCATGCAAAACAGCACACCAAAAGACATTGGATCGATAAACTTCGGGCTCATGGAGCCCGAAGAGTATCGGGAGATGAGCGCGACGAAGATCATCACCGCGGACACGTACGACGACGACGGGTTCCCCATCGACATGGGGCTGATGGACCCGCGATTGGGCGTTATCGACCCCGGTCTCGAGTGTAAGACCTGCGGTAAACACTCCGGGTCGTGTAACGGTCACTTCGGCCACATCGAACTGGCCGCGCCGGTTATCCACGTCGGCTTTACGAAACTCATTCGACGGCTCCTTCGAGGAACCTGTCGAGAGTGTTCGAAGCTCCTGTTGACCGAAGACGAGCGGGACGAGTTCCGCGACGACATCACGGAATCTCGAAAACTGGGGCGGGACTTAAACGACGTCACCAAAGCGGCGATCCGGCAGGCTCGAAAGAAGGATCGGTGTCCACACTGCGGCGAAATTCAGTACGACATCGATCACGAGAAGCCGACGACCTACTACGAGGTCCAGCAGGTTCTCACGAGTGAGTTCTCTCAGCGTATCGCCGGTGCCATGCAGGGCGATGAAGAGGAAGGCATCGAGCGAACGACGCCGGACGAACTCGCTGAAAAGACCGAAATCGAGATCACTCGAGTCAACGAGATTCTCTCGGGATCGTTCCGTCCGCGCGAGAGCCAGCGAAAGGCTATCGAGAAGGCACTGGACATCGACCTGACTGAGGAGGACACAAACAAGCTAATGCCGAGCGATATCCGGGATTGGTTTGAGAACATTCCCGACGAGGATATCGAAGTGCTCGGAATCGATCCCGACCGTTCCCGTCCGGAGTGGATGATCCTCACCGTCCTTCCGGTCCCGCCCGTGACGGCACGACCGTCGATCACGCTGGATAACGGCCAGCGTTCTGAAGACGACCTCACGCACAAGCTTGTGGACATCATCCGGATCAACCAGCGGTTCATGGAGAACCGCGAAGCCGGTGCGCCACAGCTGATTATCGAGGACCTCTGGGAACTGCTGCAGTACCACGTCACGACGTTCATGGACAACGAGATTTCCGGAACGCCGCCAGCCCGACACCGCTCGGGTCGACCGCTCAAGACCCTCAGTCAGCGACTCAAGGGTAAGGAGGGGCGTTTCCGCGGATCCCTTTCGGGGAAGCGTGTGAACTT
The DNA here is from genome assembly GCF_030068615.1 of Halostagnicola sp. A-GB9-2. Classification (GTDB taxonomy): domain Archaea; phylum Halobacteriota; class Halobacteria; order Halobacteriales; family Natrialbaceae; genus Halostagnicola. The sequence continues at coordinate 355,400 of NZ_JASJOC010000004.1, forward strand.
CTCCGCCCGGACTGTCATCTCGCCGGACCCGACCCTTTCGCTTAATGAGGTTGGTGTCCCCGACCGGGTCGCATCGGAGATGACCCAGACGATGCTCGTCACAGAGCGAAACGTTGAGGATGCGCGACGATACGTCGCGAACGGACCGAACTCACACCCCGGTGCGAACTACGTTCGCCGACCCGACGGCCGTCGGCTGAAGGTCACCGAGAAGAACTGCGAGGCACTCGCAGGAATGACCGAAGATTCCGACGCGGAAGGGATCCAAACGATCGGTCCCGGCTGGGAGGTCAACCGACACCTCATTGACGGCGACATCGTGATCTTCAACCGCCAGCCATCCTTGCACCGGATGTCGATTATGGCCCACGAGGTCGTGGTCATGCCGTACAAGACGTTCCGTCTCAACACTGTCGTCTGTCCGCCGTACAACGCTGACTTCGACGGTGACGAGATGAACATGCACGCGTTACAAAACGAGGAGGCACGCGCCGAAGCGCGCGTCCTCATGCGCGTGCAAGAACAGATCCTGAGCCCCCGCTTCGGTGAGAACATCATCGGCGCGATTCAGGACCACATCTCCGGGACGTACCTGCTGACACACGACAATCCGCGGTTCAACGAGACACAGGCACTCGACTTGCTTCGTGCGACGCGGATCGACGAGCTGCCGGAGCCGAGCGGTATCGATGACGAAGACGAACCGTTCTGGACTGGCCACGATGTCTTTTCCGAACTCCTGCCGGACGATCTCAACCTCCACTTTACCGGCACCGTCGGCGAGGACGTGACCATCGAGGACGGACAGCTCCTCGAGGGCACCATCGCCGAGGACGAGGTTGGCGAGTTCGGTGGAGAGATCGTCGACACAATCACAAAGGAGTACGGGAACACCCGCGCTCGAGTCTTCATCAACGAAGTCTCGACGCTGGCGATGCGTGCGATCATGCACTTCGGGTTCTCGATCGGGATCGACGACGAGACGATCCCCGGAGAGGCTCAGGATCGCATCGACGAGACGATCCTCGATGCGAACGACCGCGTCGAGGAACTCATCGACGCCTACGATGCGGGCGAACTCGAGAGCCTGCCCGGCCGAACGATCGACGAAACCCTCGAGATGAAGATCATGCAGACGCTCTCGCGGGCACGTGACAACGCGGGTAACATTGCGGAGGAGCACTTCACGGAGGATAACCCGGCCGTAGTCATGGCCGAATCCGGAGCGCGTGGCTCGATGCTCAACCTGACCCAGATGGCCGGCTGTGTCGGCCAGCAGGCAGTTCGGGGAGAGCGTATCAACCGCGGCTACGAGGACCGGACCCTCTCGCACTACGAACCGAACGACCTCTCGGCTGAGGCACACGGGTTCGTCGAGAATTCCTACACGAGTGGACTCACACCGCGCGAGTTCTTCTTCCACGCGATGGGTGGCCGCGAAGGGCTGGTCGACACGGCAGTCCGGACGTCGAAGTCCGGCTACCTCCAGCGCCGGCTGATCAACGCGCTCTCGGAACTCGAGACCCAGTACGACGGGACCGTTCGAGATACGAGCGACACGATCGTTCAGTTCGAGTTCGGCGAGGACGGCACCTCGCCAGTCAAGGTCGGCTCCGACGAGGAACACGCCGTCGACGTCGACGGAATCGCCGACCGCATCGTCGAGGCCGAGTTCGAGGACGACGCCGAGAAGGCGGCGTTCATCGGTCCGAAACAGGAGACGACGAACCTCTCCGAGCACGCGGACAGTCGTCGATTGCCCGACGGCGCGGAGGTGAGCTCCGATGACTGAGATTGCCTACGACGTCAGCGAGGACACGATCGTTCTCGTCGAAGATTCGGATCTGCCGCGACGACTCAAAGACAACGTCTACGAGACGATCGAAGCTCGAGACGCGCTCACGAACGAGCAGATCAACGAAATCGTCACCGCCGTCGAGAACAAGTACGTCGATACGCGAGTCGATCCGCTCGACCCCGTCGGCACCGTCTCCGCGCAGTCGATCGGCGAACCCGGGACGCAGCTGACGATGAACACGTTCCACTACGCCGGCGTCGCGGAGATCGACGTGACCCAGGGGCTTCCACGCCTCATCGAGCTTGTCGACGCACGGAAGACGCCGGATACACCGATGATGACGGTGTTCCTCGAGGACGAGTACGCGACCGAACGCGAGAAAGCCCACGAGGTCGTCTGGAAGATCGAGGCGACGCAGATCCTCGCACTCGGTGACGTGTCGACGAACGTCGCCGACATGCGCGTTCAGATCTCGCTGAACCAGGACACGCTCGAGGAGCGAATGATCTCCGCCGAAGCGGTCGCGGGGATCATCGAAGACAACCTCGGCGTGAAGACAGTCCAGCAAGGGCCAACGATCGAATTCGGTCCCGAAGAGCCGTCCTACCGCGATCTCCTTCAGCTCGTTGAAGAGCTTCGGGATATCACGTTCAAGGGTATCGAAGAGGTCTCTCGGGTCGTTATCCGGCGCGAAGAGTTGGACGACGGCAACGAGGAGTTCGTCCTCTACACCGAGGGGTCGGCCTTCGGCGACGCGCTCGCGATCGAGGGCGTCGACGCCTCGCGAACGAAGTGTAACAACATCCACGAGATCCACCGCAATCTCGGGATCGAAGCCGCTCGAGAGACGATCATCGAGGAGACGAACAACACGCTGGCCGAGCAGGGGCTCGACGACGTGAACGTTCGGCACCTGATGCTTGTCGCCGACATGATGAGCAACGAAGGAACGATCGAGTCGATCGGTCGCCACGGCATCTCCGGATCGAAAGATTCCGTCCTCGCACGGGCGGCGTTCGAGGTCACGGTCAATCACCTCCTGAACGCGGCGATCCACGGCGAGATCGACGAACTCGACGGCGTTACGGAGAACGTCATCGTCGGCAAACCGATCAAGCTCGGAACCGGTGACGTCGACCTGCGGATGGGATCGACCGGGCCGAGTAGTCAAGCCGACTGATGGGCGTCACCCTCGAGGACGAGGCACGTCAGTACCTCGCGGCCTTCGAAGACGCGACCGAGACGACGGGCCAGGACTGTCTCGTCGACGACGACCAGTTGTTAATCGTGGTCGAAAGCGGCGAGATGGGCGAGGCGATCGGGCCCGGCGGACAGAACGTGATGCAGTTCGAGGACCGCGTCGACAAGTCGGTTCGGCTCGTCGAAGACGCGGATGACCCCGAGACGTTCGTCGCGAACACGCTCGCGCCGGCTGCGGTGTACAACGTAACGGTCAGCGAGAACGACGACCTCGTGGCTTACGTCGAGGTCGCGGACGAAGACCGCGGCGTCGCGATCGGTTCGAACGGCGAGACGATCGAGCGGGCACGCACGTTGTGCGACCGGCACTTCGGATTCGACGACGTGCAGTTGATCTGACGCGGTCGCGAGTTTCCTTTTGCGAGAAACGAGTTGACTCGAGGGACGTCTTTCGCGATGGGGGGTTCGAGATGCGTTCCGAAACGGGAAAGACGAGTTGTCGGCGACCATTCCGACACCTCCTGCCCGCCGAGGGGCGCTACGCCGCGTTCTGCCCGTAACTCGAGTCGTTATGAAACGCGCTCAGATTCCTCGAGGGGGGTACCTCGAGCGTTCTCGGGACGTAACGCCGACTCCAAACAGGGATGCTTAAGTGCCTCCGTCGGATACCGACGTGCATGGCAAACGGCAAATACGCCGCGCGCAAGCTCAAGAAGGACCGCCAGAATCAGCGGTGGTCCGACTCTGACTACGCGCGCCGTGCACGTGGACTTCGAGAGAAGTCCGACCCGCTCGAGGGTGCCCCGCAGGCTCGCGGGATTGTCCTCGAGAAGGTTGGTATCGAGGCAAAACAGCCGAACTCGGCGATTCGAAAGTGCGTCCGAGTGCAGCTGATCAAGAACGGAAAGCAGGTCACCGCGTTCTGTCCCGGTGACGGTGCAATTTCGTTCATCGACGAGCACGACGAAGTGACCATCGCCGGTATCGGTGGAGCGAAGGGTCGTGCGATGGGTGACCTTTCCGGTGTTAACTACAAGGTTGACAAGGTCAACGGTGTCGCACTCAAAGAACTCGTTCGCGGAAACGCGGAAAAACCGGTGCGATAATCATGGCGGCAGAAGACCAACCAGACCCAGATGCACCCGCCGGCGATGCTGATGTTTCAGCGCAGCTGTTCGGCAAGTGGGACATCGGCGAGATCGAGTACGGCGACCCGTCGACGGAGCGATACATCAACGCGACGCCCGTTGCTCACACCGCGGGCCGACACGCGAGCAAGCAGTTCCAGAAGTCCCAGATCTCGATCGTCGAGCGCTTCATCAACCGGCTGATGCAGACCGAAGAGAACACGGGCAAGAAACAGCAGACGCTGAACCTCGTCCGTGAGGCCTTCGACATCATCCACGAACGCACGGAGGAAAACCCCGTGCAGGTGCTCGTCTCGGCCGTCGAAAACGCCGCACCTCGAGAGGAGACCGTCCGCCTGAAATACGGTGGCATCTCCGTTCCGAAGGCGGTCGACGTCGCCCCACAGCGACGTGTCGACCAGTCGTTGAAGTTCATCGCCGACGGCGTCCAGAGCAACTCCTTCAAGACGCCGACGCCCGCTGAAGAGGCGATCGCGAGCCAGCTGATCGGTGCCGCGGACTACGACGTCCAGACGTACGCGATCAGTCAGAAAGAAGAAAAAGAGCGCGTTGCGGCCGCCGCACGCTAACGCGTTTTTCACTTTTGTTTTCAGCCCCTCGGGAGCGATAGCTCTCGTTTTCACGGTAGGCGGTTTTGAGTGGTTTCGGATCTCTACTACGGCGATTTGTCGCCACAGCACTCGAGAGCACAACCATCTTCGTGACGGCCCTCGAGCAATCGACGGGAGATGTCGTCAGAGATCACGCGGTGATGGTTCAGAAACCAACTCGCACACGCTTGTCCGGGCCGTAGCTCTCATCCGGGACGGAGTCGTTCGTTCTCTCGAGCACGCGGTCGCCTCGGCTTCAGTCCGCCGCTACGGTGTCGTCGCTGACGTAGGATCGCGTCGCGTCCACGAGCACTTGCTTGTAGGAACTCGAGTCCGGTTCCTCGGTCAACTCTCGAAACCGTTCTCTGAATCCCTCGAAATCGATGCCGGGGGCGTCCATCGCGGCCGCGTGGGCGAGGTCGTACAGTCGGTGGTCGTCCTCGAGGAGGTCGTGACGTTCGGCCAGCGCCAGCGCAAACGCGGCGTTGACTGCGGTGATTTCGGGGTCGGCGCTCGGCGAGATTCGCTCGAGGCCGGGTCTCGAAGGCGGGTTCGGCCGATCCGCGACCGCCGCCGCGAGCGAGGACTCGAGGAAGGCAAGTAGTTTCTCGCCGGGGCCCACCGAGAGGGTGATGTCGTCGGCGTAGATGTCTTTCATGTGATTGGCGATCTGGTAGCAGTGGGCGAGTTTTCGGCGCTCGACGCGCTTGCCCGCGAGCGAGAGGTAGAGTACTTCGTCGATGGACTGGGTGTGAGAGGGGTGGGCCTCCTCGTGGCGGGCCATATGGGCGAACTCGTGGAGGGCGAGTTCGCTGGCCATCGCGCTCGAGGCGACCTGTCTCGAGATGTTCAGCACGTGGTAGTCATCGTAGTGGGCGGCCCAGGTCCGTTCGTCGGGGTCGTCTCTGAGACGAACGGTAACGGGGAGTGAGAGGTCGTGTTCGGTTTCGAAGCGGTCACGGGCGCTGAGAAAGGGGGCGGCGGGGCCCGATCCGTGCACGCGGATATCCATGGTTATCAGTAGCAAGGGCTGGTCATGTATGTCTTTTTCGCCCGTTCGTCGGCGTCGAGCACTGTTGCTCGAGTCGGTGGGGGTTTTGATTGCGATGAGATCCGCTGAAGGTTCCGTTCTGCCGGTTCGATCTTGCGTGGTATTCACTCACGGAAACGGGAGATTCACGTCATCCAGCGGGTTATTGTCTCGATTTCCGACGCCAGCGAAACACTACCCTTTTGACCCCACTGCCGGTAAAGGTGGATATATGGGCCGACGCAAGAAGATCGTACAGGAGTGTGAACGGTTGATGGACGAACCGGAGAACATCCGGAACATCGCTATCGCCGCTCACGTTGATCACGGTAAAACGACGCTTTCGGACAATCTGCTGGCCGGTGCCGGCATGATCTCCGACGACACTGCCGGTGAACAGCTCGCGATGGACACGGAAGAAGACGAGCAGGAACGTGGGATCACCATCGACGCGGCGAACGTTTCGATGACCCACGAGTACGAGGACACGAACCACCTCATCAACCTCATCGACACGCCGGGCCACGTCGACTTCGGTGGCGACGTAACCCGTGCGATGCGTGCCGTTGACGGTGCGCTCGTCGTCGTCGACGCCGTCGAGGGTGCCATGCCACAGACCGAAACGGTCCTCCGGCAGGCGCTTCGCGAAGGCGTCAAACCGACCCTGTTCATCAACAAGGTCGACCGCCTGATTTCCGAACTGCAGGAGGGTCCCGAGGAGATGCAACAGCGTCTCGTCTCGGTCATCAACGACGTCAACGAACTGATCCGGGGAATGACCCAGGATATGGACGACATCGAGGACTGGACGGTCTCCGTCGAAGACGGTACCGTCGGCTTCGGTTCCGCACTCTACAAGTGGGGCGTCTCGATGCCGTCGATGCAACGGACCGGCATGGACTTCGCCGAGATCATGGAACTCGAGCGCTCGGACAGTCGCCAGGAGCTCCACGAGAAGACGCCGCTGTCGGACGTCGTGCTCGACATGGTCTGTGAGCACTTCCCGAACCCAGTCAACGCACAGCCGCGTCGTATTCCGCGGGTCTGGCGTGGCGACGCCGAATCCGAACTCGCAGAGCAGATGCGCCTCGTCGACGAATCTGGCGAAGTCGTTCTGATGGTCACCGATATCTCGATGGACCCACACGCCGGCGAGATCGCCAGCGGTCGTGTCTTCTCGGGAACACTCGAGAAGGGCCAGGAACTCTACGTTTCCGGGACCGCGGGCAAGAACCGCGTTCAGTCCGTCGGTATCTACATGGGTGGCGAACGCGAGGAAGTGGACAACGTTCCGGCAGGGAACATCGCCGCCGTCACCGGTCTTCGGGATGCGATCGCCGGTTCGACCGTCTCGAGCGTCGAGATGACGCCGTTCGAATCGATCGAGCACATCTCCGAGCCGGTCATCACCAAGAGCGTCGAAGCACAGACCATGGACGACCTGCCGAAGCTGATCGAAACGCTCCGACAGGTCTCCAAGGAGGATCCAACGATCCAGATTACGATCAACGAGGATACGGGCGAACACCTGATCTCCGGTCAGGGTGAGCTCCACCTCGAGGTTATCACCCAGCGTATCGAGAAGAACCAGGGGATTCCGGTCAACACCGGTGAACCGATCGTTGTCTACCGCGAAGCGATCCAGCAGGCCAGTGATCAGGTCGAGGGGATCTCGCCGAACCGCCACAATCGTTTCTACATCTCCGTCGAGCCGCTCTCGGAGGAACTTGTCGACACGATTAAGATGGGCGAGGCGTCCATGGACATGCCCGAGCAGGAACGCCGCGAAGCCCTGCAGGAATCCGGCATGGACAAAGATGACTCCCAGGACGTCGAGCACATTCACGGCTCGAACATCCTGCTGGACCAGACGAAAGGTATCCAGCACTTGAACGAGACGATGGAGCTGTTCATCGAGGGACTCGAGGACGCCCTCGACAACGGTCCGCTCGCGAACGAGCCGGTCCAGGGAACGCTCATCCGACTTCACGACGCACGGCTCCACGAGGACACCATCCACCGTGGCCCTGCACAGGTTATCCCGGCAACGCGAAACGCCGTCCACAAGTCGCTGATCGACGGCCAGATCAAGATGCTCGAGCCGATGCAGGACTGCCGTATCGACGTGCCGAACGACCACATGGGTGCCGCCTCCGGCGAGATCCAGGGTCGTCGTGGCCGCGTCGACGACATGTACCAGGAAGGAGACCTCATGGTCGTCGAGGGTATCGCGCCCGTCGACGAGATGATCGGATTCGCGAGCGACATTCGCTCCGCGACCGAGGGTCGCGCCTCCTGGAACACGGAGAACGCAGGCTTCGAGGTCATGTCCGACTCGCTCCAGCGTGAGAAGGTTATGGAGATCCGAGAGCGCAAGGGTATGAAACTCGAGCTGCCGCCGGCTATCGAGTATATCTAAGGCCGTTCTGCGGATCGCGTTTTGCGGATATCGCCTTTTCGATTGTCCCTTCGGTTGAGAGCCGCTTCTTCGTTCCGTATACGATTATTGAATCGGCTGCAGTTGCTGGTCTTAGTTATTCTTATCAGCGAAACGTAAATTCTGAGCACCAAGTTGTGCCGGTAGTTGTCGTTTCGTTGAAACAGTTAACGTGGCGGTCTACAGGCTGAACAGGCCGAGTGTCTCGAGTAAGCAACTGGCCGTGCGTCTCGTTATTCGCGCTCGCCCGCTCCGAGCGCACTCTCACCGACTTTCTCGTGGCCCTCGATAACTTCCTGACCGCCCATGTACGGCCGAAGCGCCTCGGGAATCGTCACGGTTCCGTCGTCGTTCTGATGATACTCGAGGACCGCCACCATCACTCGAGGAAGCGCGAGCCCGGAGGCGTTCAGCGTGTGCAGGTACTCGGCTGATTCGTGTCGCTCGGGTCGGTATCGAAGCCCGGCGCGACGAGCCTGGAACTCCTTGAAGTTCGACGCCGAGGAGACCTCGAGCCACCGGCCGCCTTCCTCGGGGCCGTCTTCCATGTCGTCGCCAGGCGACCAGACTTCGATGTCGTAGGTCTTGGCCGAGGCGAAGGTCAGGTCGCCGGTACAGAGCTCGAGGATTCGGTAGGGAAGCTCGAGTTTGCGCAGGACTTCTTCTGCTTCCCCGAGCAACGACTCGAGGCGCTCTTCGCTGTCCTCGGGGTCGACGAAGTTGACCAGTTCGACTTTGTTGAACTGGTGGACGCGGACGATGCCCCGCGTCTCGGTCCCGTGCTCGCCGGCTTCGCGTCGGAAGTTCGGCGAGTAGGCTTGATGCTTGAGCGGGAGGTCATCGGAAAGCAGGATCTCGTCGGCGTACATGTTGGTGACCGAGACCTCCGCGGTCGGACAGAGCCAGAGGTCGTCGTCGTCGTACGCTTCCTCGTTATCCCCGCTGAGGCGGTAGGCGTCGTCGGCGAACTTCGGAAGCTGGCCGGTTCCGCGCATCGACTGGCTATTGACCGGGACCGGCGGGAAGATATCGACGTAGTCCTGCTCACGGTGGACGTCGAGCATAAACTGGATCAGCGCGTGCTCGAGGCGGGCACCGTCGCCTTTCAGGAAGTAGAAGCCGGAGCCGGTCGTCTTCGCGCCGCGAGCCTCGTCGATGATATCGAGTTCCTCGCCCAAATCGTAGTGGGGGACGACCTCCTCGGGCAGGTCGTGCTCGCCGTCAAAGCCCCAGCGGCGGTGTTCGACGTTGTCGGCCTCGTCCTCGCCGACGGGGACGCTCTCGTCGGGGACCTGTGGGATTTCGAGCATCTGCGCTTCGAGTTCGTCCTCGAGTTCCGAAGCCTCGGATTCGACGTCCTCGATGTCGGCTTTGAGCGACTGCGATCGCTCGATGGCTTCCTCGGCCTCGTCGTCTTTGCCCTCCTGTTTCAGTTCGCCGATCTGAGAGCTAATCTCGTTGCGCTCGTGACGAAGCTCGTCGCCGCGTGCTTTCAGTTCGCGCCAGCGTTCGTCGAGGTCGAGGATCTCGTCGAAATCGACGTCGGTCCCTCGATTCTCGAGAGCGTCGCGTACCGCGTCAGGGTTCTCGCGTAGATAAGTCCGATCGAGCATTGAACGGTGATTCTTTGTCACTCGGCAAAACCGTGTCGGAAGACGACGTTTTCCGTGAATCAAATCGCAACGAGACCGCCCGATCCGGAACGAGTGGTCGTAATCCGTCTCGGGATGACTCATATCGGCACTGTCTGCTTCGAAGCCGCAGTTCGCGGGAAACGCTTTTTTGCCGGGGGCGCAGTTCTCCGCTATGGATCCGTTCGAGGGCGAAGCGTCGTCGCGGCCCGTCGAATACGAGCCCGTCAGCGTCAAAGACGTCCTGGTTGAGATGAAAGACACCGCGGAACTGCTGATAGATCTGTCCTACTCCGCGGTTTTACACCGTAACGAAGAGCTTGCGACGGAGGTCCTTCGGTTGGAAGAGCGCATGGACGTCCTCGAGCTTCGCGCGCGAATGAGCTTGATGATGGCCGCTCGCAGTCCGGACGAAGCAGAACAGCTCGCGCCAGTGCTCGGTATCGTCGCCGCGGCGGGACTGATCAGCGACGCCGCCGGCGATATCGCGAAGATCGTCCTCGAGGATATCAGACTTCCCGAGGCGATGCGCGCGGCGCTCCCCGAGGCGGTCGAGATGCTCGTCCGCGGCGTTGTCGACGGCGATTCCGAGTACAAGGGCCGGACGCTCGAGGATATCGACCTCGAATCTAAAACCGGCGTGCGGGTTATCGCACTTCGCCGGGGTGAGGAGTGGTTGCTCAATCCTGGTCCGACGACCCGTATCGAGGCCGATGACGTCGCGTTTCTTCGCGGCCCCGAGTCGTCGATCGGCGACGTGTTCGAACAACTCACCGGCAAGCCCTACGACCCGCCGGCGACAGATGCGCCGGCGATCGACGACTTAGAGCGCGCCGTCGACACGATTGTGCACATGAAGAACCTCTCGGAGCTGGCTGTCGATCTGGCTTATAGCTCTATTCTCTTCGACAGCGAGGAACTTGCCGAGGAAGTTCGAAACCTCGAGGTCGAAGTCGACGCCATGGAGTCGCGCTTCGAAGCCTGGACGCTGCGAGCGGCCGCCGACGCCGAAGACCCGGTCGCGCTTCGGGGACTGATTCACCTCGGCAGCAGTACGGAGGTCATCAGCGACGCCGCAGTCGACATCAGTGAGGGCGTTCTCAGGGATATCGACGTTCACCCGGTCGTCCACCTCGCGGTCCAAGAGAGCGACGAGATCCTCACTCGCGTCGAACTCGAGGAGGGAAGCGAACTCGACGGCACGTCCGTGACCGCTGGCGTTCCCGACGTCGATGCGACGATGTCCGTTATCGCGATCCGTCGCCCTGAGGAGGGATGGCTGCTCGTCGGCGAAGCCGGCGCGACACTCCGCGGCGGGGATGTTCTCATTTCGAAAGGGACGCGAACGGCGGCCGACGAGTTCGAAAAATTAGCGCGGGCCTGACTCGCGGGGCATCGGCCGTTCGCGGCAATCGTTACCGCTCGTCGAGGACGTATTTTCCGACGGCGAGGACGAGGACGAGACTGATCAGTATCATCGCCCCCTGGGAAATCGCGGCGACGCTTGAGTCGACGCTTTCTCCGGTGACCAGTGCGATGATGTCCGGGATTCCCCGGAGGGATCCCATGACTCCCAAGAGCGCCAGGACTCCGACCCCGTAGATGCTCAGCCGTTCTCGATTCGTTTTCCGGCCGATGGCACCCAGAGCGGTGATCACCACGCCGAAGATGGCCGGGATTAGCGCCGTGACACTCGCGAAGTCAGAAAGTACGTAGGCTCCGATGCCCAGAGCGACGAGGACGATTCCGAGCACGATCGAGAGCGTCGTCTGGAGGGTTCCGTTATCGTTCATACTGATGCATGTCGGCGACTGTGAATAAGCGTTTCTCGAGATCGTTCGTTGAATCCACGCTCGTCCCTTCCCGGTGCCGATCAGAAGCCGAGCACGAGCGCCGAAACGCCGATGAAAATAACCATCCCGAAGACATCGACGACGTTCGTGACGATCGGGATCGTCGTGTCGTCGGGGTCGATCCCGAGCTGGAACGAGGCGTACGTCGCGGCGAAGCTGGAGATGACCGCAATCACCACGACCGACATCCCGCTGATCAGCGAAATCGTCAGCAGCACCGACAGCGGGAGCGCGGCGCCGATGACCTGCCCGATGAGCCACGCGCCGACCGCGAGTGCGGTGAATATCGTCGCGCCGAGGGCGAGGACGGCAAGGACGTTCGCCCACAGCTCTCGATCGCGCGGATCGAAATCTGTCGTCCCCAGGTGAAGCCGCGTCGAGAGCCTCGAGCTCAATATCGCGCCGAGGTTTCCGCCCATGTCGACCATTGTCGGGACCATGACGGCGAGCAACCCGTACTCGGTGAGCATTTCCTCTGCGTCCTCGAGTGTAATCCCCGCGATCAGCACGATTACGGTGAGAACGATCAACAGCGGGAACATGTTGCCGACGATGCTCCGGACGTCCCACGTCCCGAGCGAGCCCTGCGGAACGACCATCAGACGATCACCTCGACGATGCCGATGGCGAACAGCAAGAACAGCATGCCGAAGATGTCACCGAGCGTGGTGACGATCGGGCCGACGAGGTTGTCCGGGTCGTACCCGTACTTGTAGCCGGCGAAGATCAACGCCAGCAGTCCGAATATCAACACGAACGAGGTTAGTACGCCCGCGATGAGCATGATCCCAATGAACTCGTAGAGTGCGGCGGACTCCCAGCCGATGATCTGGAGTGCGAGCCACGTTACGACGCCGATCACGACCGAGATGCCGATACCGTTGATAAACGACGCCACGACCGCGTTCACGAGTCGCTCGTTCCAGTCGAATCGCGGTTCGATCAGTCCCTGGTGGAGTCCGCTCGAGATGCGTCCGCCGAGCGCGCCGTAGACGTTTCCTCGCGTGGCCAGAAAGACGGGAACCATCACGAGTAAGCCGGGAAATCGTTCGACGCTTTCGACCATTCCCTCGAGTACTAATCCGGCGAAGAGGCCGCCGCCAAGCGCGATGAGTAGGATGGGGATCGCTTCACGGTAGATCGACCAGACGTCACCGCGGACACTCATATCTGTGACTCACACAGTACCCTGTTAAACCTAACGAGAAGGGACTCTGACGACCGGATATCGGGATCTCGTCGCTTCGGATGAGGTATTTCAATCGGGCGGACGACTGGCGACGGATGGACAGGATTTTAAGCCAGCGTGGGCTAGACCAGCCCACTATGGGTAAAAAATCGAAGGGCAAGAAAAAACGTCTCGCTAAGCTCGAGAACCAGAACAGCCGTGTTCCGTCCTGGGTCATGCTCAAGACCGACATGAACGTCCAGCGAAACCCGAAGCGACGCAACTGGCGTCGTAGCGACACCGACGAGTAAGGATATCTATGAGTGCAACTGATTTCGAAGAACGTGTTGTTACCGTCCCACTGCGCGATGTGAAGAAGGGTGCAAACCACGAAGCCGCAGGTCGTGCAATGACAATCATCCGCGAACACCTCGCAAAACACTTCGCGGTCGACGAAGACGCCGTCCGACTCGACCCCTCGATCAACGAGACCGTCTGGTCGGAAGGCCGATCGAACCCGCCGCGAAAGCTTCGCGTTCGCGCCGCGCGATTCGACGAAGACGGCGAGGTCATCGTCGAGGCCGAGGTCGCCGACTAACTTGCTACGTGCCTCCTTCACCGGATCGTCCTATATCGGCGTCTTCGCCCGTGCGACCGATTCGTGTCTGCTCGTCCGGCCCGATGCCGACGACGACACCGTCGACGGGCTCGCCGAGGAACTCAGTGTCGATCCGGTACGGACGACAGTCGGTGGCTCCTCGACGGTCGGCGCGCTCGCGACGGGCAACGAAAACGGCTTGCTCGTCAGCACGCGTGTCCTCGAGATCGAACGCGAGGAGATCGAAGACGCCGTCGGCGTTCCCGTCGCGGAGCTTCCGGGAAGTATCAACGCCGCCGGAAACGTCGTGCTGGCCAACGATTACGGCGCGTACGTCCACCCCGATCTGCCGCGCGAAGCGATCAAAATCGTGAAAGACACCCTCGAGGTGCCGGTCGAACGCGGCGACCTCGCGGGCGTTCGGACGGTCGGGACAGCCGCCGTCGCGAACAACACGGGCGTCCTCTGTCATCCAAAGGCGACCGACGCGGAACTCGACTTGCTCGAGGAGGCACTCGACGTCCGGGCTGATGTCGGAACGATCAACTACGGCGCTCCGCTCGTGGGCTCCGGGTTGCTCGCAAACGAGTCGGGCTACGCCGTCGGAGAGAATACGACGGGGCCCGAACTCGGTCGGATCGAAGACGCGCTCGGCTACATCGACTGAGTCGTCGACTGGATCGACTGAGTTGCCGAGACCGGTTTATTGATTCAGCAAACGTGTTTTCTTACGGGTTTGTCCTTTAATCCTGTATTCGACTTTGGGCCCGTATTAGTCCTCACCCGAGCCGCTGGTGGAGTGAGTCTTGCGGGTACTCTCACCGGATTGTTTCAGTGGCGATAATCACTGTTTCTCGAACTTGTGCCGAACGATATCGCTCTCGTCGTCCCACTCGAAGTGGTCGTGAGCGTGTTCGAGCATGGCTCTGTACGTCTCGAGATCCTCGAGGCCTTCGGCCCGTGCGTCTTCGTCGGTCAGGTCTCCCAGCGTGCGCTCCGTGATCTCGGTGACTTCGAACGTCGTCCCGTCGATGGCGAACGTATCGCCCGGGTCGGCGTACTGATGGCCGCGGTGGATCTGTGTGATCTCGCCTTCGAGAGCCTGTTCGCGCATTCGTTCGCTCGGCAGGAGTTCGCCTGGTTCGATCTCGCTCATAGCTCGAGTTCGCTCGCCAGGAGGAAAACTGTTCAGCTGCTCGAGTCGGTACCAGTCGTTTGCTCCGCCTCTCGAGTCAACTCACGAGCGTGATGAGAACGAACAGCGTCGCAATAGAAACCAGCGTCGTCGCGAAGACGTTCAACGACGCGAACTCTTCATCGCCGCCGAGTTCGTTCGCGAACACGAACGTCGAGACGGCCGTCGGCGTTCCAAGCATGACAACGCTCGCGGTGAACGTTGCCTCGTCGACGGTCAGCAACGAGAAGACGATCCAGGCGAGCAGCGGCATACAAACGATTTTGAGCGCGACGACCGAGCCGGAAGCCCCGAAATCGACCGACGGAAGATCGACCTGCAGAGATGCACCGACACAGAGCAGTGCGAGCGGAAGCGCGAACGCGCCGACGATGTCGAGTCCGCTCACCGCAAGCGGGGGAACGGTGACCGACGACGACCCGACGCCGAGCCCGGTGATCAGTGCGAGGAGAACCGGATTCGTGAGGAGTCCTCCGAGTTCTCGGCCGATTTTCGTCTCCGCTTCGTTGACGAAGACGAGAATCAGAACAGTGAGGGGTACCTGAACCAGCGAAAGGATTCCGAGAACCACGCTCGCGATGGCGGTTACCTCGGCGTCGAACGTCGCCGCGACCAGCGGAAGCCCGAGATAGCCGAGATTCGAGTGATACGATTGGACGATGGCGACGCTCTGGCGCGGCCTCGAGGACCGATTTCGGTGGACGAGCCAGGCGAGCCCCGCCGTCGAGAACAGGACGAAGAGCAGTCCGACGAGCAGGGCCGGGGTGAGGAGTTCACCTATCGCTTGATCGTACGTCGAGATGAAGATGAGTGCCGGAAGCGCGACGTAGTAGGCGATATCGTTTAGCCGCGCGGTTCTGCTCGTATCGAGTATCTCGCTCGCTCGTAATCCGGTCCCGACGAGTAATAACACGAGCAGGGCTAGCAGACGCCCGACAACCTCCATGCCCCCGCACAGTTCGTGCGGTGTCTTTTACCGTTCGGTTTGGCGCAAATCTGTTCATAATTCGTTATCCTTGTCCGAGCGGATTGGGTCGTCATCCAGACACGACACCGGATGGGAAGGCAAGGTTCTTCCGGCTCCCCGACGGAGCAATGGGCATGAGTGAATTCAACGTTAGCGGTCGATTCAAAAACCGAGATGGTTACGCACCGTTCGAGACGACGATCGAAGCCGAGAACGAGAACGTCGCTCGCGAGCACGTGCTTTCCCAGATTGGGAGTCGACACGGCGTCAAACGAACCGGAATCGAACTCGAGGAGGTATCCCAGCAATGAGTAGTCAGCAGGAACTCCAGCAGCTCTCCCAGCAGATTCAAGAGCTCGACGAGCAGATCGAAGCGCTCGAAGGGAACGTCGAAGCGATCCAGCAAGAGCAGACCGAAGTCGACGAGGCGATCGAAGCCGTCGAAACCCTCGAGTCGGACTCGGTCGTGCAGGTTCCCCTCGGTGGCGGCGCGTACGTTCGTGCAACCGTCGAAGATATCGACGAAGTGATCGTCGAACTCGGTGCCGATTACGCAGCAGAGTTTGAGCGAGAGGGCGCAGTCGACACGCTCGAGAACAAAAAGGAGAACCTCGACGACGAGATCGACGAGGTCAACGCACAGATCTCCGAACTCGAAGCAGAGAGTTCGCAACTCGAGCAGCAGGCTCAGCAGATGCAACAGCAAGCGATGCAACAGCAGATGCAGCAGATGCAGGGCCAGCAGGGTCAAGGTCCTGACGAATAAGCCGTCTACGACCCATGTTCGATAACCTGAAGGAGAAACTCGGGAGCTTCCGGAAAGACGCCGAAGAGGCCGCCGAAGAGAACGTCGAGGAAGTCGAAGAGCCTGCAGAGGACCTCGCAGATGATGCAGTCGCCGAAGGCGAAAGCGAGACAGTCGCCGAGGCGGATGCAGGTAGCGAGACCGCCGACACAGCGGCGAGTCCGGACGCGTCCGAGGAACCACGAACAGATACCGTCAACGCGACACAGGACGGTTCTTCGGCCGATTCGGAACTCGAGAGCGACGTAACTACGGCCGAGGTATCGGGTGGGTCGGCGACGACGTCCACCACTGATACCGCTTCGATCGACGAGGAGCCAAGCGACTCGTCGACGGGAATCAGTAGTTCGTCCCCGTCGGGAACCGCCGGCGTAACGGCGGGAACTGAAACTGACGAACCGGTGACGGCGGATTCGGACGCGACTGGCGACGCGGAAGCCTCGGATACTGCGGAGACGGACGAGGGCAGCGAAAGCGACGATAACGGTTCGACCGGCTTCGGTCGGAAGGCCAAATCGCTTGTTCGCGGGAAGTTCGTCATCGAGGAAGAAGACCTTGAGGCTCCGCTTCAGGAACTCGAGTTCGCGTTGCTCTCGAGCGATGTCGAGATGGGCGTCGCGGAGGAGATCCTCGACAACATCCGCGACGAACTGATCGGCGAGACGCGGACGTTTACGACGTCGACGGGCGATGTCGTCGAGGAGGCGCTCCGAGATGCGATCTACGACGTCATCAGCGTCGGCCAGTTCGACTTCGACGAGCGCATCGCGACCGAAGACAAGCCGATCGTCATCATCTTCACCGGCGTCAACGGCGTCGGGAAGACGACCTCGATCGCGAAACTCGACCGGTACTTCGAGGAACGCGGCTACTCGAGCGTGATGGCCAACGGCGACACGTATCGTGCGGGTGCCAACGAGCAGATCCGCGAACACGCCGAGGCGCGGGACAGCAAGCTCATCGCCCACGATCAGGGCGGGGACCCCGCCGCAGTGTTGTACGACGCCGTCGAGTACGCCGAAGCGAACGATATCGACGTCGTCCTCGGCGATACGGCGGGTCGGCTCCACACTGACGAAGGGTTGATGGATCAACTCGAGAAGATCGGTCGCGTCGTCGGCCCCGATATGACCCTGTTCGTCGACGAGGCCGTCGCCGGACAGGACGCGGTGAACCGCGCTCGAGAGTTCGACGAAGCCGCCGAGATCGACGGGGCGATTCTGACGAAGGCGGACGCCGACTCGAACGGCGGCGCGGCGATTTCGGTGGCTCACGTTACCGGGAAACCGATCCTGTTCCTCGGTGTTGGCCAGGAGTACGACGATCTCGAGCGGTTCGATCCCGAGGAGATGGCGGATCGACTGCTCGAGGACGAGTAGTCGTTGTCGAGGGTAGGTTCGGCTCGAGTCCGATGCGACGGTTCTCGTATTTGTGCGATGTTCCGTGGTTGCAAGCGCCCGGATCAATTTCTTAGTCTCCGCTATTGTAACCGGCTTGCCATGGCTATCGACACAGTTCTCGTGGTCGGTTCGACGGGTACGCAAGGCGGGGCCGTCGCCCGGCATCTCCTCGAGCGGGATTTCGAGGTGCTTGCGCTGACTCGAGACAAAGACAAACACGAGTCACACCAACTCGCCGAGCGCGGGGCCGAGATCGTCGAGGGGAGTCTCGAAGAGAAAAACAGCATCGAACCGCTCGTCGAAGCTGCCGACGGCGTCTTCTTGATGACTAACTACTGGGAACACGGCTACGACGACGAGGTCGAACAGGGACGGAACGTGATCGAACTGGTCGATGACGTGGGAGTTGATCACTTCGTTTTCTCCTCGGTCGGCGGAGCCGAACGCGACAGCGGCATTCCCCACTTCGAGTCGAAGTGGGAGATCGAAACGATGATCGACGACCGCGAACTCCCGGCGACGGTCGTCCGTCCGGTCTTCTTCGCCCAGAATCTCGAGGGCTTTCGCGAATCGATCGAGGACGGGACGCTCGCGATGGGACTCGAGCCGTCGAACCCGTTGCAGGTCCTCGACGTCGAGG
Organism: Halostagnicola sp. A-GB9-2; assembly: GCF_030068615.1. Taxonomy (GTDB): domain Archaea; phylum Halobacteriota; class Halobacteria; order Halobacteriales; family Natrialbaceae; genus Halostagnicola. The sequence goes on from NZ_JASJOC010000004.1 coordinate 373,860, forward strand.
ACCTCGGCGCGTTCGTTGCGGACGTGTTTGCCGATCCCGAGGCTCACGAGGGCGAATCTTGCGAATTCGCGAGCGACGAACTCTCCCTTCGCGCGATGGCCGTTCGCTTTGCAGACGTGCTCGAGACGCCGGTTCGCGCTCAGCATCTCTCGATCGAGGACGTAGAAGAGAGTCAGGGAGAGGAGTACGCCGTGATGTTCGAGTGGTTCAACGAATCGGGCTACGAATCACCGATCGACGAACTTCGGGCCGAGTACGAGATCCCGTTTAACCGCCTCGAGACGTATCTCGAGCGGGAGTGGCGTGACTGACGGGTGACGTTCCAATCGCTGGCCGTTCGGTCCGGCGAGCCGTCCGGATTTGAACGCCGATTGGGCCGGCACGAGACTCGCAATTGGCTGAAATATGATTGTAAAGGTATTTCTCTCTCGAATCGATATTCGGCCCCGTAGCACCTACCGGAAACAATTTCCGCGAATACGCGACGGCCGCTTCGGTGCCAGTGATGACCGAACCCGTTCAGTTCGTTTCGAAGTCTCTTCTCGCTCGGGCCAGTTCGGGTCGTGGTAATATTGACCGGATTATCCTAGCCCCGTCATGGTTCGCCTGATTACTGAAGGGTATAGTGGTAGGGTGCTAGGATCCGGTAACCGATGAGCGAGACAGCTATCTCGAGTACGCTACCAGCTGGTCGCCTTTTGACACGGCGGTGGTCTGCGTGAACACGACCGAACAGTACAAACAGAACAAGCATCCCCTTGACGTCCTTGACGATGTCTACGAGTACGCCGAGGACGGGCTCACCTTCGAGGAGATCGAAGAGCGAGCTGGCGACGGCGAGTGGGAGCGCCTGAAGTGGGCCGGTATGTACGCCCAGAAACAGGAGGGGTACTTCATGATCCGAACGAAGGTCCCCGGCGGAAAACTCACGCCTGAACAGGCCGAGGTCATCGGCGAAGTTACCGACGACCTCGCAGTCGCCCCCGAGGAGTACGGCGGCGAAGAGCAAAACGAACTCTGGGGAGACGCCTACCTCGACATCACGACCCGACAGGATATCCAGAAACACTGGATCCGCGTCGAGGATGTCCCCGAAATGTGGGACCGCTACGACGAAGTCGGTCTGACGACGGTCCAGGGCTGTGGTGATTCCGCCCGGAACGTCCTCGGCTGCCCCGCGGCCGGGCTCGATGACCACGAGTGCTTCAACGCACAACCGGTTATTGACGCCGTCTCGGACTTCTTCACCGGCAACCGCGAGTACGCTAACTTGCCCCGCAAGTTCAAACTCACAATCACCGGTTGCGCTCACGACTGCGGCCAATCCCAGATCAACGATATCGGGCTCGTTCCCGCGAAAAAGGAGATCGACGGGGAACATCTCTACGGCTTTCACGCCCGCGTCGGCGGCGGCCTCTCGGACGGGCCGCGGATGGGCTCCGAACTGGACGCGTTCATCCGACCCGAAGACGCCGTCGAGTTCTGTCGTGCTGTCGCCCAGACGTTCAAGGAGATCGGCGACCGAAACAACCGCGGCGTCTGCCGCATGCGCTATCTCGTCGAACAGCTCGGTCCCGAGAAGTTCGAGGAAGCCATCCGCGACCGCTGTACCGTCGACCTGCCCGACGGCGGCGAGAACCTGACCGTCGGCTACAAGGGCGACCACGTCGGCGTTCACGACCAGAAACAGGACGGACTCCAGTACGTCGGCTTCAACGTGATCGCCGGCCGTATGGGCGGCGACGAGTTCGCCGAGGCCGCTCGAGCGGCCGAAAAGTACGGCACCGAGGACGCCTCCGTGCGCCTCGCGACCGACCAGAACTTCCTCATCACGCACATTCCCGAAGAGAACGTCGAGGACCTTCTGGCCGAACCGTTCGCCGAGGACTATCAGCCCGATCCGGGGCCGTTCTCCCGCGGTGCGGTCGGCTGTACGGGCAACGAGTTCTGTAATTACGCCATCATCGAGACCAAAAAGCGCACCAAGCGCTGGGCTCGAGAGCTTGACGAGCGCATCAACACGCCAGACGACCTCGACGTCGTTCGGATGCATATGTCCGGCTGCTCGGCCTCCTGTGCACAGCCACAGATCGCGGACATCGGTTTCCGCGGCGAGACGGTGAAGCTGGAAGACGAAGACAGTCCGAACGAGGAAGGTGACAACCTCGTCGAAGGAATGGACTTCGGCCTCGGCGGCTCGCTCGGCACCGACAACGAGTTCCTCGATTGGATCGAACACGCCGTTCCGGCCGACTCCGTAATTCCGGCCCTCGAGCGACTGTTCGACGCCTACGCCGAGGAGAAACACGACGACGAGCAGTTCTACGCCTGGTGTCGCCGCGTCGACAACGAGCGCCTTCGATCGATCATGCAACAGGCCGACGCGCCGGTTGCAGGAGGTGTTGCCCATGGGGATTGATAGCGAGGACGAGCGAAGCGAGTCCTCGGAGACGCGAGCGGGAGCGAAGCGACACGCGAGCCGCGAGGACGAACGTAGTGAGGCCTCGGACCGAGCGAGCGGTGAAACCGCGAGCCGCGAAGACGAGCAGCCGTTCCCCGGCGTTCCAGAATCCAGCGGCGACAACGCTGAAGACGTTATCGTCCCCGAAACCAGCGGTCGAGCGCCGCGGTCTCGGGCCGACACTGACCACGCTCGAGAAGGACCCGTTCAGCCCGCAGGAAGCGGTGCAAGCGGCGACGCCGACGCCGGCGAGAGTTGCTCGCCGAACACCTGCACCTGCGGCGAGAAGACTCAGGAGAAAGCCGTTGCGACCGACGGTGCAGGGGTTGCAAATGTCGACGAACAGGGCAACCTCGGCGACCTCGAGTTCACAGAGCCTGCTGAGAACGCGAGCCAGGACGTCTACGACGACGCTCCCGATACGCGCGTTGGCGTTCCAGACGGCGTCGACCTTGAGACGCCGACGTACTCGATTCGCTCGGAGATGAACGACATCGAGACGCCCGACGAGAAAACCTGGTTCATGGAACTGGACGAGGCCGTCATCGACGACGGCCGCTGTATCCAGTGTGGGACCTGTGTCGCCGCCTGCCCGTCCGATTCGATCGGAATCGGCGACGATGGCAAGCCGGAACTCGTCAAGATGTGTACCGGCTGTTCGCTCTGTTGGGACTTCTGTCCCCGCGGCGGCCTGCGCTATGAACGCCAGTGGAAGATCACCGGCGGCGACGACAACGTCAAAGGTGCCGGCGATCCGATTACGGAGTTCTCCGCGCGAGTCGACGAAGACTGGACGAAAGGCGCACAGGACGGCGGCGTCGTCACGACGGTTCTCTCCCACCTCCTCGAGGCGGGCGAAATCGACGGTGCACTCATCGCGACCGAAAGCGAGGACGAAGCCTGGAAGGCCGAAAGCTACCTCGCGACCAGTCACGAGGACCTGATCGAGAACGCCGGGACCATCTACAATCAGACGATGGCACTTGGCAACCTGAACCTCGATCGATGGGAGCACAAGCTCCCGGACAAGCCGTTCGACGAACTCAGCCTCGCGCTCGTCGGCACGCCGTGTGAGATCGAAGGGATCCGCGCCCTGCAGGACTTCGAGTGGGACTACCAGGAACAGAACGAGGGCATTCGTGCGGTCGACTACACGATCGCGTTGATGTGTACGAAGAACTTCAACTACTACAGCCTCATGGGCGAGCAACTCGAGGATCAGCGCGGCATTTCGCCCGATGAGATCGGCAAGATGGACGTTCTCCACGGCAAGCTGATGGTCTACGACCACGACGGCGAGATGATTCTCGACGAAGACATCGAGAACTTCCACGACGCCGCGCTCAAAGGCTGCGACGAATGTGCCGACTTCACCGGCTTCTGTGCCGACCTCACCGTCGGCTCGGTCGGCTCGTCCGACGAGTACTCGAGCGTCATCGTCCGAACCGAACAGGGCATGAAAGCCTGGGAGATCACCGAACCCGATCTGGACTACCACGACCTTGAGGACAAGTCCGCGGTCGGCAAGCTCCAGGGTTGGGACAAGAAGAAGGCCTTCGAGAGCCTCGAGCGACCGTTCGATCCCGACGCACCCCGGTTCATCGACTACACGGACCACGCCGAGAACTACGGCACTGAGCTGAACCCGCACGACTACGGTCACTAACGGCCACCGCTGCGGTTTCGATTGATCTCGTTTTCATTCCGTTTTTTGCGTTTATCGGCTCTCGAGCGTCAGCGTCGGAACTTCTCCCTTCCTCGTTCAGCGGACTTATTGGCGAACGGCCGGAAGTGCGGCCATGGAATCCGGTATTCGAGTTGCGACGCCAGCGGACGCCGGCGAGGTTCGACGTATCTATGCCCCCTTCTGCGAGGACTCAGCGGTGACGTTCGAAGAAAGCGTTCCCGACGAATCCGAAATGGTCGACCGAATCGAGGAGACGCTCGAGACCTACCCGTGGCTCGTCTGCGAACGCGACGGCGACGTCGTCGGCTACGCGTACGCGAGCAAACTTCGGAAACGACGGGCCTACGAATGGGTCGTCGAACTGTCGGTCTACGTTGCCGAGGACGCTCGCCGATCGGGCGTCGGTCGAGCACTGTACGAGTCGCTGTTTGCCGTCCTCGAGCGCCAGGGCGTCCGGGACGCCTACGCCGTGACGACGCTCCCGAACCCGGCAACGGTTCGATTTCACGAACGACTCGGCTTCGAGCGCTTCGCCGACTTTCCGCGGGTCGGCTACACGCAGGGCGATTGGCACGACGTGCGGTGGTGGCGGCGCGAAATCGCGACGAAACCAATGGATCCGGAGCGTCCCGATCCGTTTCCCGAGGTTCGAGAGTCAGCTGATTGGGACGAACTGGTAGCCACCGGTGAACCGCACCTCGAGTTCGGGGATCAGGACGTAGTCGGCTGATTTCGGTCTTTGCGACCTGACGCAGTCCAAAGCGATTTATCGAACCACCACATGGTATCTCTCATGAATCCATCGACGTGGCAGACCTATCTCGTCACTCAGTCGTCGATTTCAGCCGGTCGATCGACACCGGATATTGTCCGTGCCGCGATCGACGGCGGCATCGACGTCGTCCAGTTGCGGGACAAGGGCCTCGAGACGCGCGAGCGATACGAGATCGGCCTCGAGTGCAGGGAACTCACCGAGGCGGCGGATATCGACCTGATCGTCAACGATCGGGTCGACCTCGCGCAGGCGATCGACGCTGACGGCGTCCACCTCGGGCAGTCGGATCTCCCGGTCGCGATCGCTCGAGACCTGCTCGGAGCCGACGCGATAATCGGTTGTTCGGCCTCGACGTTCGAGGAGGCTACGAAGGCCGAAGCTGACGGCGCGGATTACCTCGGCGTCGGCGCGGTGTACGGCACGTCCTCAAAAAACGTTGAGGAATCCAAAGACGGAATCGGCCACGATCAGATCCGCGAAATCGTCGACACCGTCTCGATTCCGGTCGTCGGGATCGGGGGGATAACTGCCGAAAACGCGGCTCCCGTCGTCGAGGCGGGCGCAATCGGCGTCGCGGTCGTCAGCGAGATTACGGCCGCCGACGACCCGAAAGCGGCGACCGAATCGCTCGCTTCCGCGGTCGAGGCGGGACGTGCGGGTGAGACAGCGCCGAACGAAGACACCGATGCGGCCGGGGAAACCGGAAAGACCGTCGACGACGGAGGGGTGGTACAATGACCGACTTCGAAGCGGTAACAGCGCAGGAACTCGAGACGACACTCGACGCACTCGAGGAGTCGAAACCGCTCGTGCAGGCGCTGACGAATCAGGTGACGATGAATGACGTGGCGAACATCATCCTCCACTGGGGGGCGTTGCCGGTGATGGCGGATTCGTTCGGCGACGCCGGCGAGATGGCCGAAATCGCGGGCGCGATCCTCATCAACGCCGGCCAGATCGCGGACGACAACGTCGAAGCGATGCACGAGGCCGGCCGGATGGCCAACGATCGCGGAATTCCAGTCGTTCTCGACCCCGTCGGCGTCGGTTCGACGCCGTCGCGGGAGGCGGTCGCCGAGAGCCTCCTTTCGGAAGTTGATTTCGCCGTTATCAAGGGCAACTACGGCGAGATAAGCGCCCTCTCGGGCGTCGAAGCGGACGTCAAGGGCGTCGAATCGATCGGTGACTACGACGAGATCGACGAAACGGCTCGATCGCTCGCGGATTCGACCGGTGCGACCGTCGTCGCCTCCGGCGTCGAGGATATCGTCGCGGACGCCGAGAACGCGGTCTCCGTTTCGGCTGGCCACGAGATGATGGGCGAGGTCGTCGGCACCGGTTGCATGCTCGGAGCCACCGTCGCCGCGTTCTGTGGCGCGCTCGAGGACGACCGAGCCGCGGCGGTTCGGGGAACGCTCGCGTTCGGGCTCGCCGGCGAGCGGGCGACGCACCTCGAGTACAACGGCCCCGCGAGCTACCGGACGAACTTCCTCGATTCCGTCGCCGAGCTCTCTGCGGAAGTCGTCGACGAACTGGATCCCGAGGGACGAGTAACTCCGCTCGAGTAACCGATCTGCACTCTCTTGCGATCATCGCTTGCAGTTTCTCGACATCGACGTCTCCAACAGCTATTGTACTCGAGCCCGAACCTTGAACCGACATCAATGTCACGAACTGAACTCGAGAACGCGGCCGAATCGCTGACAGATGCGGCCGACGCGGCCGGCAACGACGAAGCGCGCGAACGACTGGAGAAACAATCGAACCAACTCAACCAGCTCGCGACAGCCGACCGCGGCCCCGATCACGGTCGACTCGCCCGTCACGAACACATCATCACCGAGATCGCCGACGAGGAGGGCGGTGACGTTGCCGATCACGCCGACGACGCACTTGACTCGATTCACGAGTTCCGCGAAACGCTCGAGGGCGTCTGATCTCCCGGAGGCGCTGGCCACTAGGGCGTCGAATCAACAGACTGGTTTCGGATTCGCCCCCATCGCCTCGAGACTCTCGACGTACTCGCCGTAGGCGGCTTCGATGGCTCCTGTTGCGGCCTCTTCGGCCCGATCCCAGTCGTCCTCCCCGTTACAGACTGCCTCGAGGAGGTCGGTAACCCGCTCGAGTTGCTCGTCTAAATCCCCGCCGAACTCGCGGAACAACTGTGCACTCTGGGGATCTGCGTTCCCGACGAAGTAGCCGACGACCTGCTCTTTCGAGTGCTTGCTCGCGAGGATCCGTCCGGCGAACGCGCCGACTCGAGGAACGGTCGACTCGAGCCCGCGGAGATACTCGTGGAGCGCGGGAACGGTCTCGGGGTCGTACGCCTCGAGTTGCTCGGAGACGGTTTCGTAGTGCTCCCGTTCTTCTTCGGCGGTCGTCTCGAACGCTTCGCGCGCTCGGTCGTTCGATTCGTCTTCGGCCCACTCGTCGAACGTATGCCATGCGGCGTACTCGGCGTCGGCGGTCGCCTCGAGGACCGGTTCGGTGTCGATATCGCCGTCCGTGGCGGCGTACAGCGACTTTGACGACCCGAGTCGGGAGAGCGGTGTCTGGTTCGTCTCACGAACGCGGTCGAGAAACGTCTCGCCATTGGTCATGGATCGGCCTACGATCGGAATCGAGTTAGTTGTGTCGTGATAGCGTCGAAGTGGATCCTATTTCACCCTCAACCGACCTTTTTGTGCCGGGTAAAACGGCGGTTTGGCGGTCGTTACTCGGCGGTATTCGGTCCCTTCTACCGGTTGAACTGACGGTAATGAAGTCATAACAATCTCCGAACGTGGAACGTCTTCAAGTGAACAATGAAACGACGAACGTACCTCGTAACGACAGCAGGCGTCGTAGGACTCGCTGGCTGTGCGGGCTCGGGAGACGATCCCGAAGATGACGAAAACGGTGACGAGGACCCGAACGAAGGCGGCGATCCGAACGGAGATAACGTCGAAACCGACGACGACGGAACGTTCGACGATTTCGAGGATCTCGACGCGTGGACGGAGGTCGAAGGCTCGCTCACAGCCGACGAAGATCGATCGCTCGTCGGCTCTCAATCCGCGCGACTCGAGGCATCGGAATCCGACAGCGGCGTCATGATCCGACGCGAGTTCGATTCGCCACAGGATTTCTCCGACGAGGTGCCCGGGCTGGCAGTCGCCTCCGACGACCTGCAGAATCCGATTATCCAGCTCACCGACAAAAACGGCGACCGGGTCGATTTTCGCGGCCGGTCTGCCGCGGATATGCCGCTCATGCGGTACAACTTCGGCGTCGGTTCGATCGACGGCGATCCGGACCTCTCTGCGATTTCCTCGATCCAGATCGCGTCCTGGACCGGCGACGAAAAGGAAAAGGAATTCTGGTGTGACGATCTGTACTTCACGCCGCGTCCAGAGACGGGCACGGTGATGGTCCAGTTCGATTACGGCTACGAGACGACTTACTCCGAAGGGTTCCCGGTTCTCGAGGAGTACGACATTCCCGCGACGGCGTTCGTCAACACCGATTTCGTCGGTGGCGACTCTCGAATGAGCCAGAGCGAACTCGAGGAACTGCACGACGCCGGGTGGACGATCGCCAGTCAGTCGGCGAACAACGGCGATCTGACCGACACGGACGATCCGTCCGCACAGATCGAATCGGCCGTCGAGTGGCTCGAGGACAACGGCTTCGAGGACGGAGCGGGCTACTTTGCGTACCCGCTCGGAAACTTCGACGAAGCCGCAGTCGAAGCCGCCGGCGATCACCACGACCTTTGTTTCGCGAGCGGCTACGGTGCGGGCGGCCAGATCACCAACACCACACTCTGCCCGCGCATCGGTGACCCGGATCCGGAGGATGCACGAGAACTCCTAGAGTGGACCGCGGAGATGAACGGCCTCACGACGCTTTACTACCACGAACTCGAGGACGATCTGCTCGACTCGTTCGAGGAGACGATGGCCGACCTGAGCGAGATGGAAGCCGACGGGGAGCTCGAGGTCGTTCTCCCCGGTGACGTCGAAGAAGAGTACGTGCTCTAGAGACCTAAATCAAGTAGCAGATTCGGGAAGCGAGGAAGTCGACGTCTGGCGTGTCTCGAGAGAAAACGGCGATCGAGACCGAACCACAGCGCGGTTTGCTGTCGACCGAGCGTTCGAGATTCCCTGTTTGTCACGCTCCGCCTCGAGGGCTGGTTCGGCAGTGATGCCCAATTTCTCTCCCTATCGGTCGTTCTCGCGTCAGTCGTCGGCTTCGTCCGCTCCGCGGTTTCCCACCGGTCACCGCTCCGCCTCGAGGCTTCGTTCCCGTTGGTTACTCAGCCTCGCCCGTCTTACGGGTCACTTCGTTCCCCGTTCGACTTCTCGAGGCTTCGTTCGCTTCGCTTACTCAGCCTCGCCCGTCTCTACCGGCGCGTTCACAAGATTGCCCCACTCGGTCCAGGATCCGTCGTAGTTGACGGTGTCCTCATAGCCGAGCAGTTCGTGCAGTGCGAACCACGCAACCGAGGAGCGCTCGCCGATTCGGCAGTAGGCGACGGTCGTTTCGTCGCCGTCGATTCCCTTCTCGGCGTAGAGCTCCTCGAGTTCCTCGGGACTCTTGAACAGGCCGTCGTCGTCCGTGACCGCCGCCCAGGAGATGTTCTGGGCACCGGGGACGTGGCCGCCGCGCTGGGCCGTCTCCTGGAGCCCTGGGGGTGCGAGAATCTCGCCGCGGAACTCCTCGGGCGAGCGAACGTCGACGAGCGGAACGCCGCGTTCGATCGCGTTTTCGACGTCTTCGCGGTAGGCGCGGATGCTCTCGCGCGGCCCGGCGGCGTCGTACTCGACTCCGGAGAAGTCGGGCTCCTCGTCGGTCGTTGGATAGTCGTTCTCGAGCCAGTACTCTCGACCGCCGTCGAGCAGGTAGACCTCGTCGTGGCCGTAGTACTTGAACTGCCAGTAGGTGTAGGCGGCGAACCAGTTCGAGTTGTCGCCGTAGAGGACGACCGTCGAATCCTCGGTGATGCCGTGGCTGCCGAGGAGGTCCTCGAAGTCCTCTTTCTCGAGGATATCCCGTCGCGTCTGGTCCTGCAGTTGGGTCTCCCAGTTAAACCCGATCGCGCCGGGTGCGTGTGCGTCGTCGTAAGCTTCCGTATCGACGTCGACCTCGACCAGTCGAAGCTCCGGATCGTCGCTCTCGAACTCGTCGAGTCGTTCTTCGACCCAATCAGCCGTTACGAGTACGTCGTTGGCGTAGTCTGTTGCCATACATTCCACTTGGATCGAGAACCACAAAGAACCCCTTCTAACCGGACAATGCGGTCACAGCTTCATTTTGGCGGATAGCGTTGCCTCTTAATCTCAAAAGTGTTGGATCCGTCGGAGCGTAAACCGTGCGTATAGCGTTGCTACCGTCGGTTTGTTTGTTTTTTCCGTGGAATCTCTGATCGTTTGCAACGGATGACGGAAACATTTGCCACCACCTCGGCACCCACGAGAGCGGTGCCGGAACCGGTGCCCTCTCGAGGCTCCGACGACATGGTAGCGCCAATGGATGATTCGCTCGTCGTTTCGCCGGAGTGGCTCGCGGAACACCTCGAGGATCCGATGGTCCGTCCCGTCGACGTGCGGGACGCTTGGGAGTTCGACGGCATCGGCCACGTTCCGGGCGCAGTGAACGTTCCCTTCGACACCTATCGCGACGCGTCGAACGACGAACCCGGAACGCTTCCCGGCGCGGACGCCTTCGCCAACCTGCTCGAGGAGTCCGGAATCGAACCCAGGGATACGCTCGTCGCCTACGACGACATGCACGGCGTGTTCGCCGCCCGTTTCGTCCTGACCGCGTGCGTCTACGGCCACGACGACGTTCGACTCCTCGACGGCGACTTCAGCGCCTGGAGTCGCGAACACGAGATGACGAGCGACGATCCCGAAATCGAGTCCTCGAGCTACGCGCCCGATCCGCTGACCGCCGAGGAGAGCCCGTTGATCGACCTTGAGGGGGTCGAAGCCGCGCTCGAGCGCGACGCCGCATTCGTCGATACGCGCGAGCGCGAGGAGTTTGCGGAGGCCCACCTCCCCGGCGCGGTTCGGTTCGACTGGCGGGAAGTCGTCGACGACGAGACGCGGCGGCTAAAGCCCGAAGACGAACTCGAGGAGCTACTGATCGACCACGGCATTACGCCCGACCGAGAGATCGTCCTCTACTGCAACACGGCCAGACGGATCAGCCACACCTACGTCGTCCTCCGGGCGCTGGGCTACGACGACATCGCGTTCTACGAAGGGAGTCTTACGGAGTGGATCGCGGCGGACGGTGCGCTCGAGACCGAGACCGAGTCGCGTTGATTTGGGTTTGGATATCGGGTGTAGATGTCTGCATACGGCACATAGCCTGCATCTGCAGGCCAACTGTGTTTTTCTCGCAAACCCCGTTAGTTTACTCGAACCGATGTCCACAACTGGTAACCGAGCGGACACGCTCAAGAAAGCGAGTACCGTCACGACCGTGATCGATGCGATAGCCGAATTCGCGAAGGGCCGGCGAGTCGAGGGTCTCGTATTACTCGGTGCTGCGGCCCTCTCTTCGCGCGTTCCCGGTATCGGAACTGCGGCGTCGATCATGCTCCGCGCGTATCGTCGATTCCGCTAAGCGCGTTCGGACAGCTTCCCAATTTCTCACGAGGGCGTTGCCCATCGTCGCGCTCGAGCGAAATGACAAGATGGGGCCCCGACACGAAAACCCCCACAACGCTCGAGATTATCACCACCAGCCGCCACTCGCCGGGATGGAGGATCCGGTCGACGCGTCGTTTCCTACCGATTTCTTCGTTGTGGTGGGGCGAATTTGTAGGGATGTCGTCGCTTGTCTCGGTGAACTCTGGGAAACCGAAACGACGTGACCTCTGGGATTGCGCTACATCTCGCTCACGTCTCGCCAGTCCGGCGTCGTCGAGTACGGCTTCGAGGCAACCTCGTCGAACGCCGAAACGACGACCTCGTTCAGCGCCGGGTGGACGTGGACCGTCTCGGCGATTTCCGACACCGTTCCCTCGCCGCGCTGGACGACGACGGCGACCTCGTGGATCAGCGTGGATGCCTGCGGACCGACGATGTGACAGCCTAAAATTTCTCCGTCGGAACCCGCGAGTACCTTTACGAGCCCGTCGTCGGCCTTGAGGACCACGCCCATCGGTGCGGTACCGTACGGTGTCGCCGCCGAGTCGTACTCTCGATTCTCGTCCTCGAGTTCCGACTCCGTCTTCCCCAGACTCGCGACCTGCGGCGACGTGAAAACGGCGTGGGGAACGCCCGTGTAATCGACCGCACGCGCCTCGTCGCCAAGCACGTTCGCCGCGACGATTTCGCTCTCGTAGTCCGCGACGTGCTTGAACGGGAACTCGCCGGTCACGTCCCCGAGCGCCCAGATGCCGTCCACGTCGGTCTCGAGCCCCTTGTTGACCGGAATCGATCCGTCCTCGGCCGTCTCGAGGCCAGTTTCTTCCAAATCGAGCGTATCCGTGTTGGGACGCCGGCCGGCGGCAACGAGGAGTTCGTCGGCCTCGAGTTCCTTCGTTGGGCCCTCCCCGTCCCCCCCGTCGGTCGACTCGACGGAGACGGAGACGCCACCGTTTCGACTCGAGACGGCCGTCGCCTCGAACCCGGTGTAGAGTTCGCAGTAGCGCTCGAGCGATTCGGTCACGACCTCGCCGATCGCCTCGTCTTCTCGAGGCACGAGCCGATCGCTTCGCCCGACAATCGTGACTTCGGTGCCGAGCGCGGCGAAGAAGTAACCGAGTTCGGCCGCGATGTAGCCGCCGCCGACGATGACGAGGCGCTCGGGTTGGTCGTCGAGGTAGAGCGCGTTGTCGCTCGTCAGGTACTCGAGGTCCTCGAGGCCGTCTATCGGTGGTTCTGTCGGTCTCGAGCCGACGGCGATGATTACGTTTTCCCCGCGGATCCGTCGTCCTTCGGCATCAGCGCCGCTTTCCTCGCGTTCGGGATCGACGAGCTCGACCGTTCGATCGTCGACGAACCGCCCCGCCGACTCGTAGAGGGTAACGTGTTCGTTCGCCTCGAGGCTCTGGCGTTGGCGATCTGCCTTCCCGAAAACGGTCTCGCGGATCGCATCGGTGATCTCCCCGTAGGTGACGTCGGTGACTTCGGCGTCGATTCCGAACCGATCCGCGCGACGGATCTCCTCGAGGAGCTCCGCTCGGTGGATGAGCGCCTTCGAAGGAATGCAGCCTCTGGTGATACAAGCCCCGCCGAGCGGACCGGGCTCGAGGACGGCCGCCTCGAGGCCGTCGTCGGCCGCCGCCGTCGCGACTTGGGAGCCAGAGCCACCGCCGAGGACGAGTACATCGTACGTTTCCATGCGTGTCCTCGACTACGAGGACCGCCAAATAACTCGAGGCTCCCCCGCTGTAGCTGCCTCGAGGAGTCGACCCGACTACAGCCAGCCGCCATCGTCGTCCGTCTCTCCCTCGCGGTACGTCTCGAGTGACGCGGCGAGGTTCTCGAGGGCCGCCTCCTCGGTCTGCCCCTGGCTCGAGATGCCGGTTTCTTCGTCTTCTGCGATGAAGAGGTCGTTCTCGACTGTTACGGTGATCGACTCGTCATCCGCGAGTTCGCTCGCGTCTCGAGGGTCGCCTGTCATACCCGAAACTATCGCTGGCGGCATCAAATATCTGCTGACAACGGGTTCCCGACGGAGCTCGGCTCTCCTCGAGTTGTGTAAACCACTTTCGGCTCGTGCCACAGGTATTTGCCAATTCGTGTCACTGTCTCGAGCATGGAGCGCGTTTCCATCGACGAGGTCGAGCCCACTCCCGACGACGACTGTCACTCGGATCGGCGCGCGTTAGCCGACCCGTTGGGAACGTCCAACGTTGCGATCACCCGGTACGTCCTCGAGCCCGGTGAACGATTCAGCGGCTCGGTCCACACGCACATGGATCAAGAAGAAGTGTTTCTCGTCCTCGAGGGGACCGTGACGTTCGAGCTCCGGCGAGACCGCTCGAGTTCGAACGGAGAGGATGGGGACGACCGCTCGGGTGACGGGAACGCCCCTTCGAGCAACGGAAACGAAATTAGCGTCGACGCCGGCGAAGCGATTCGGTTCGCTCCCGGCGAGTTTCAGTCCGGGAAAAACGACGCTGACGAGACAGTCGTCGCGTTCGCGCTGGGTGCGCCGAAAAACAGCGACGACGTGCGAATTTCCCGAATTCCGACGCTGGACGATAGAACTATTGGGTGCCCCGAGTGCGGACTCGAGCACATGGGAATCTCGTCGGGAACCGAGTCGGAACTCGTCTGTCCCGATTGTGGCGCGACGATGGATGTCGAATAGGTGGGTTCTCGAGTCGTTTTGTTCTCTGAATACCCAACGCCGGAGAGAATAGGAGTTAGTGAACGGTACGGTGTAGCTATTCGTCGTGGAACGTCCCTACGGTAAATTCAGTTTCCCACCGCGGGCGTTCTGGCCCCGGCATCTCATCGGCAAGATCTCGCAGCTCGGCCAACGTTGTCCAGGGGTGGCACTGGTCCATCGCCTCAAACCGTTTGAAGAAGCTCAGGTGGACCCAGCTATATTCGGCGGGCGCCTCATCAATGTCGCTTTGACGCTCTTTGATGATGTCGGTAAGTTCTCGCTCGGTGATGTCGACGCCTCCCTCTCGCGCTGCTGTCAGCAGTGATGCGATTTCCGCTTTCTTTTTTTCGGCGACTCTTTGCTTACTATCGATATGATCGAAGTCAGCGTAGTAGACCGCCAGAGCAGCTTGGATGACGTTTTCTCGCGTCTCCAGGCTATCGCGGGTGAGACCAGTATAGTCGCGCGGCAACACGAATGTCTTGTTCACGAAGAGTGCTCTGACAACCCCGAGTTCCGGACTCTCCCCACCGTTTTCCTTCTCATAGACGCCAGCGATGTAATCTGCTGCCTCACCGAGGAGGTTGATTTTGATGTCGAATTCGGGGACAACCTCGGTATCCAAGTCGATTGTATCCCCGAGAACGATTGATTCAGCGTTCGTTGGCATGTTGAGGCAGTTAGCGAACTCTCGAAGGCGTCGTCCGTATGCGCTGCGGTAGCTACCAAGAACCAGGTAGCTACTATCGGCTTGCTCGAACCGGGGGAGTTCTTCGTTCATATACCGGACGACTTCGTGGTAGTCTCCCTGTGGTGGGGAGCTAATCCCCTCGAAAATTCGGTCGACAGCCCGGTAGATGGCGTACGAATTGCGCGGAACCCGTGGACCGTTCATATTATTGACTACAAATGTGTTCGACTTAAACGTTCATATCCGGGTTGTAAATACTCTATAATCCCAACCTACCTATCCCGAACAGTTACAGGAGTGGAGACGAAACAGACACGTATGAGCAACAGTGCGGGGAGTCCACGAAGTTCGGGCGGCGGCGAGGCAGACCCATTTGGCGGTGACGACGTCATGCCGATCGAGAAACAGCGACGGGCACACCAATTCCTCACTCAAGAAACCCGCTACCACATCATCCAAGCCGTGCTTGGGCATCCGAAGTACCTGGCGACACTCGACGAACTCGAATACCTCGTGCCCAAGAATCGCTCCACCATCCGGGAGCATCTCGACCGACTTACAGAGAAACGGGTGATGGCGAAGTACAAATACCGTGGAGATGAGGCCGAGCATAACGACCCACAGGAGTTTTGGGGGTTCACCAGCTACGGAATATCCCTCTTAGATGAGTACAGCTACCTCCGGTACGTCCCGGTTCTGCGTGCCCTACAGGAAAATCTCTATCTTACCGAGAAAATCGAGAGACATCAGGATGCGCCGCGACCAGAACTGCCAGAAGCCGTCAGTGACCCCCTCAAAATCCCAGAAATCGACGACGAAACAGAGGCGATTATCGATAACGCGCTCGCTGCCCGAGAACGTGATGGTGGCCGGCTCTTCGATGCTCCTCCTATTGAGCCGGATGAGAACGTCGAGACCAAAGACGGAGCAGACCGGCCTCTCGACGAACTTTTCTAGTCTTCTGATCGCTATCAAATTTTCACTGGTCAAACCTGTACTGACCACACACTGTCGAAATCTTTCAGTAGTCGCGACCGAGTAACTGACCAGCATGGTCATGCGAATTCGGATCGGGTCGGGCGACGATGACGACGACGAAAGCGGGTGGTCGGAAACCGACGCCGAAAACGCGAGGTGGGACGAAGCCGGTGAGGACGAAGACGGCGAGGGCGACGACCAGTCGTGGATCCGTGCGATCGTGATCCCGCCCGATCTGGGCGGGCTGTTCGCTCGGCTCGCGTTCGCGTTCTTTCTGCTGACGATACTCTCCATGCTCGCGCTGGTCGCGGTCTTGCTCATCGAGTCCGACGAACCGTTCGTCGATCAACCCCATCTCGAGGATCCGATCAGCGGGTGGACGTGGCTCTTGTCGCTCACCGGAACTGCGGTTTCGATGGTTGGGTACACTGTGTGGTCGTTCTGGAAACAGCGACGACTGCGAAAACGCTACTTGCAGAATCAGTCGCCGAGCTATCGCGAGACGCCGCTTTACAAGCGTCCTGTTCGCGCCCTCCAGATTTCGAACGCCGATAATACCGACCTCAACGAGTACGAAAAACGAGTCCAAAAGACTGTTACTGCGCTCGTTCTCTGTGTCTTCGTCGGCGCCATCCCCGGACAGATGGTACTGGACGCGTTACTGGGGTTGTGATCGTGCTGGCGTCGTGATCGCTCGAGTCGCTGTCGGCCATCACAGAAAAAGGCTTTAACGCCGCCGTCTCGTACACCGAGCAAATGGTACTCGACGATCTCGGGAGTTCCCTTCGGGGCACCCTCGATAAACTCCGCGGGAAGTCACGGATCAGCGAAGAGGACGTCGAGGAGATCGTCAAGGAGATCCAGCGATCGCTGCTCTCCGCCGACGTCGACGTCTCGCTCGTCATGGAGCTGTCGGACAACATCGAACGGCGGGCGCTCGAGGAAGAGCCCCCCGCCGGGACTCCGGCACGCGATTTCGTCCTCCGTATCGTCTACGAAGAACTGGTCGAACTCATTGGCGAGTCGACGGACCTGCCCCTCGAGGAGCAGACGATCCTCCTTGCGGGTCTGCAGGGATCCGGTAAAACGACCTCCGCGGCCAAGATGGCGTGGTGGTTCTCGACGAAGGGACTCCGTCCGGCCGTCATCCAGACGGACACGTTCCGACCCGGCGCGTACGATCAGGCTGAGCAGATGAGCGAACGTGCGGAGGTCGACTTCTACGGCGACCCCGATGGCGAGGACCCCGTCCAGATCGCCCGCGAGGGCCTCGAGGCGACCAGTGACGCCGACGTTCACATCGTGGACACGGCGGGTCGCCATGCACTCGAGGACGACCTGATCGCCGAAATCGAACAGATCGAAGGCGTCGTCGAACCGGATCGATCCCTGCTCGTCCTCGACGCGGCGATCGGTCAGGGCGCAAAGGATCAGGCCCAGCAGTTCGACGAGTCGATCGGCATCGACGGCGTCGTCATCACGAAACTTGACGGGACCGCAAAGGGTGGTGGCGCGCTGACGGCGGTTGACCAGACGGATTCGTCGATCGCGTTCCTCGGGACCGGCGAGGAGGTCGAGGACGTCGAACGCTTCGAGCCGGACGGCTTCATCTCGCGACTGCTCGGGATGGGCGACCTCGGCCAGCTCGCAGAGCGAGTCGAGCGAGCGATGCAACAAACCGATGTCGAAGAGGAAGACTGGGATCCCGAAGACATGTTGCAGGGCTCGTTCACCCTGAACGACATGCAAAAGCAGATGGAGGCGATGAACAACATGGGGCCGCTCGATCAGGTTATGGATATGATCCCCGGCTTCGGCGGCGGGATCAAAGACCAGCTCCCCGACAACGCGATGGACGTCACCCAGGACCGGATGCGCACCTTCAGCGTCATCATGGACTCGATGACCGACGCCGAAAAGGAGTACCCGAAAGCGATCGGTGCGAGCCAGGTCGAGCGGATCGCTCGCGGCTCCGGCACGGACGAAGATAAGGTCCGAGAACTGCTCGAGCAGTATAAGATGATGGAACGAACGATCAAGCAGTTCCAGGGTATGGGCTCCGAAAAGGAGATGCAACGGATGATGCAACAGATGCAACAGGGCGGTGGCGGCGGAGGCGGCGGCGGAATGGGTGGCATGGGTCCGTTCGGATAACCCAAACCCTTTCGTCGTTTGTTGATGATGGCCGTCTAACACCTTCTCGAGCCGATTCGGCCATCAGTTTCTTGCCCTCGTAACTGCGTTCGTCAGTATGAATCGTCGCCAGTATCTCTCGACTGTGGGCAGTTTAGCTGTCGTCTCATCTCTCGCCGGCTGTCTGGGCGGAATCATGGACTCCGAGGAGGGAGAGCCGCTTCCGGACGACCACCGCGCCGACGAGCGCAGTATCAACCGCGCCGTCGGCAATTTGAACAAAGCGGCTGTCTCCATCGACGGGGCCGAAAGCGGCCTCGAGAACCCGGACGACGTCGATTTTTCGCCGTCGGAGCCGCGATCGTTTATCGACACCGCACGAACCGAACTCGAGGCTGTCGACAACTCGGATATCGGTGATGAGCTACGGAATTATTCGACCGTTCTTGAAGGAATGGTCGACGTTCTTGAGACGCTCACTGACGAGACGCTCGAGGAGGATATCGAGACCGTTTCCGCCGAAATGGACAGCGGTGACACGGCGTCGGCAACCGAAACGCTCGAGATTCGCAGTGAGGAGACGGATGACGCTCGAACGAGCCACGACGAGGCGATGGACATTCTCGGGGCGCTCGATCGAGACTCTCTCGAGGACCACTCGATCGTCGAGATCGATCGCGTCGAGTCGGGAGCCGAAACGCTGGGAGAGGTGCTCGGATCCTTCGAATCGCTGATTTCTGGATACGAGTCGATGCTCTCCGGACACGAAGGGCTCGACGAAGGCGAGGAACGCTTCGACGCGGGCGAGTACGAACGCGCGGAGTCGGCGTTCGAGAACGCGGCGAGTTCGTTCGCTGACGCGGCGGAGACGTTTTCTGATGGCGAATCGGATGCTCCGGACAGTCTCGAGGGGTACTTCGACACCGCCACCTGTCAGAGCGGCCACCTCGAGATGGCCGCGACGGAGTTCGAAGAAGGTGCGTCCGCCGCTGACGACGGTGACGTCCTCGCTACCCAACGACATCAGAGCAACGGCGAGGATGCGCTCGAAAAGGCCGAAAACTGTTAACTCAGGAATCGATCGGTCGACCGTCCTCAGTCGGCGGGGCGACGTGGTCGACGTACTCCTCCAGGCTCGGTTCCTCGACTCGGACCTGGACCGCGATTTCGCCGAGTTCGTCGGGCTCGCCGACCGAGAAGTTCACCCGGTTTTCGAACGCCGCTTGTTTTTTCAGCGCGAAGCTGAATGTCTGTCCCTCTCGATTCGAGAAGAACTCGCCGCGGGCGGTGTCGAGGATTTCCTGTCGGTGCAGGAGATCCGAGAATTGCTCGAGTGAGTGTGTCTCTCCTCTGATCTCTCCGAGGCTCTCCTCGAGTTCGGCGTTCGGAAAGATGTTCGTCGCGGCGTCGGCGACACGGGAGGTTACCTCCGTGTCGTACACCGGTGCCGTAATTTCGACGTCGACGCGGTAGATTTCGGTTTGACTCTGACTCATGAATTTTGCATCTGTTGCTCGCCGTCTCGAATGATGGTTCGGATCCGATCGTGAAACGCCTCGAGTGTCTCGGTATTTTCGACGACGACATCCGCTCGCGCCATCGCGTCGTCCATCCCGAAGCCGCGCTCGCGTTCGTCGCGTGACTCGAGGCCTTCGCCCCCGTCGTCCTCGCTCGCGTCTCGCCCGCGCGCATCGATCCGTTCAGCGCGAAGATCGAACGGCGCTTCGATGCTCACGAGCGTAAAGTCCGCGCCGAAGCGCTCCTCGAAGGCGTCGACCTCAACCCCAGAGCGAAGGCCGTCGACGAGGACGGAGTCGTGATCCTCGAGGCGATCCTCGATCATCGGCAGCGACCGTTCGGCGATCGCCGCCGGGCCGTTCTCCTCGCGAAGTGCCTGTGCGACTGTTCCGTGATCTTTCGCGGGATCGAGCCCGCGATCGGCGGTCTCCTGACGGACGACGTCGCCCATCGTTACAACCGGAATCCCCGCTTCGCGTGCGACGGTGGCGGCCTCGCCCTTGCCGCTGCCGGGCAATCCCACCGTTCCGATGACGTGCATCGGGAAAGAGTACAGGCGAGGACTGCATAAGGGCTGTGTCTCGCCCGCGATTCGGGGGCGGCTAGACTCGAGATCTGCATCGAGCGGTCGTCTCTCCTGTCTCGAGTAGTCGCCCATTGTCCGTTTCGAGTCACTCGAGAGTGCCCCACAGAGAACGGATCGACCAACGAAGTTATTTCGAAGGAAGAGCTTCTGTTATCCCATGTCCCAGCATTCGTTTTTCGTCCGGGCGCTCTGGTTCGTCTTCATTGGCTGGTGGCTCACGCCGATCGTGGTCAATCTGGCCTGGTTCCTGAACGTTACCGTTGTCCTCGCACCGATCGGGATCAAACTCATCAATCTCGTTCCAACCGTGTTGACCCTCCAGGAATCCCGTTCGTTCACCGAACCGGATCTCGCTCGCGGTCAGCACTCCCTGCTCGTCCGGGCGCTATATTTCGTCTTCGTAGGCTGGTGGTTGAGCTTCCTCTGGGCAAACGTCGCTGTCATCTTCGCGATCACGATCATCGGACTACCGGTTGCGATTTGGTTGGCTAACCGCCTGCCGTTCGTCACGTCGCTCTATCGGTTCCACGGCTGAGGGAAATCCCAACTGCTTATGGCCTTTGGGGGGCGAAACGTATTCGAGGGCACGTAGCTCAGTCTGGATAGAGCGTCGGACTTCTAATCCGACGGTCGTGGGTTCGAATCCCATCGTGCCCGTGATTCTGCGACGAACGGACGTGAGGAGCGAATCACTCACCGAGATGGGATTCGAATCAGGCTGAGGTTCTGCGCTTCGCGCAGGTTCTCAGCCGTGGTTTGAATCCCTTGTCTCTCCCTCCTATAACCCCCTCGAGCGCTCTCTATTCACGTTCCGCTTTGGTTCACCCCGAGACACAGTTTGCTCGAGCACTACGCCTCGAGAACCGTGTCTCTCCCACGAACCTTTTCCCTTCCTCTCGTGGTCGTAGAACCCATCATGTCCGGGGAAACCGCCGCGTCCGCCGACTCGAGAGCGAGCAACCATCCACGCGAACTTACTCGAGCGAGCATTGCTTTGATGGTCGCCGGAATCCCGTTTTATATCGGCGGACTGCTGGTCATCCAGACCGATACGCCGCCGTCGTTGTCGCCGACGCTGGGAATACTCAGTCACGCGCTGTGGGCGCTCGCAGTCGCGATTCTGGCGCTGGGTGTCGCTATCCTGTTACGGTGGATCGAGCCACTCAGATGAGGTCTCACGGGCTTTCTCTCCGTCGGAATCCTCGGTCTGGGTGTGCTTCACGGCCTGCAGTGGGTCACCTGGGCCTACGTAGACGTTCGGGCCGCTCGAGAGGGCGAACACGAGCTGGTGGTCGATGCGATTATCGTTCCGTTCGGTGCCGGTCACCTCCTCATGTACTGCGTCCTCTTGGGGAGCGCGATGGCGTTGCTGGGGTGGGCGCTCCGTCGGACCCGGATCACGCACCGATACGTCGGAGCGGCCGGCGTCGTTCTCGGCGTGCTTACCGTGGCGTTGGCAACGTACTCGCTCGTCGCCGCTTACGGCGGTGGGTCGGAGGGACATTTCCTCTTCGACGCGGCGACGCTCATGCTGCCGGTGTTGTACCTGTGGGCGATGGTGCTCGGCGTCGATATCTATCGCCGACAGTAGTCCGAGGGTACCTCGTCCGCGAATCGTCGCATGCGCCCCGACCGGACGAGCGTTTTTAGTGGATGACGAGGGAGGCTTGCCCAGCACTGCGGGTCGGACGGACCACGTGACAGCTTCCCCGACACGACTCTCGAGACCGCACGCGTCTCGGCGATCGTTCCGTGTCCAATTCCACCCGTCCGCAGGTGTTTCACCAATGGATATGAACGCCCCTTCACTCGAGCGAGCGGCACCGTCGGACGAACACGCAGTGAGTCCCGTCATCGGAATCGTTCTGATGGTCGGAATTACGGTGATAATGGCCGCCATTATCGCGGGGTTCGTGATGGGAATGATTCCCGACGAACCGTCACAGCCGACCGTCAATCTCGAGTTTCACCAGCAGGACGAGACCGTGACGATCGCCCACGCTGGCGGCGACGACTTCGACGCGGCGGGCGTGCGGATAACCGGAGACGGGATGACTGGTGAACTGCGTGCGACGGCGAATAGTTCCAGCGGGGGCGTCGATGCGACGACCTGGGGCAATTCGACGTCGACCGGCGATTCGTTCACGCTCGCCGAGGATTCAGATGCCGGTCTCGACGACGGCGGCGGAACGGTTCAGGTCGTCTGGGACGCTGGCGACGGAAGCACACCTATGGATC
The DNA here is from genome assembly GCF_030068615.1 of Halostagnicola sp. A-GB9-2. Classification (GTDB taxonomy): domain Archaea; phylum Halobacteriota; class Halobacteria; order Halobacteriales; family Natrialbaceae; genus Halostagnicola. The sequence continues at coordinate 396,263 of NZ_JASJOC010000004.1, forward strand.
GGTTCGAGTACGACGGTGGCGCCTAGTTCGAGTGTTGATACGATCAGCTACTGAATACCCCTCTCGAGTTTATTAGCTCGCTCGTGATTCGTCCCATTGCAATGTCACCAATGCTCTCAGATCGCGTTGCAGTGATCACCGGTGCATCGAGCGGGAACGGCCGAGCGATCGCTCGGCGATTCGCCAAGGAAGGTGCCGACATCGTGATCGCGGATATCCAGGAGGAACCTCGAGAGGGCGGCGAACCGACCCACGAACTGATCGACTCGGAGACGGACGCCAACGCGACGTACGTCGACTGTGACGTCTCGAGTCAGTCGGATCTCGAGGAGGCCGTCGACGCGGCCGAGGAGTTCGGCGGCGTGGACGTGATGGTCAACAACGCGGGGATCTTCCACGGGGACGAGTTTCTCGAGGTTGACAAGGAGACGTACGATCGGATGATGGACATTAACGTCAAGGGGACCTACTTTGGCGCGCAAGCCGCGGCCAAACGGATGGTCGAATCGGACGGCGGCTCGATCATCAACCTCTCGTCGGTGGCGGGACTCGAGGGATCGGCCGACTTCGTCACCTACTGCGGCACGAAGGGGGCGGTTCGGCTCTTGACCTACGCGATGGCCGCGAACCTCGGTCCGGAGGGGATCCGCGTGAACGTCATCCACCCCGGATTAATCGAGACGATGATGACGACCGAGGACGTCGAGATCATGGGAACCGAAGCCGAAGAGGGGTTCGTTCAGGGGATCCCCTCGCGCCGCGCCGGCCAACCCGAGGATGTCGCCGACGCCGCGTTGTACCTCGCGAGCGACCTCTCGGGGTACGTCAACGGCGAGTCGCTCGTGGTAGACGGCGGGATGACGAACACGCAGTAGTCGGGCGAAAAAGCGCGACTCACTGTCGTTCGTCGCGGTACTCCTCCTCCTCGAGCACGTTAGAACCTGTCTCCACGGCTCGCGTGCTCGCCGTTCCGATTCGAGGTCTTCGTAGACTCAGACCTCGCTTTCCTCAAACTGGAAGGTACCGTTCCGCTGTACCACTTCCCCGTCGACCTCGATGAACGAATTTTCGCTCATATCCACGATCATATCGACGTGGACGGCCGACTCGTTGGCTTCGTTTTCCTCGGCGACTGTGTCGTCGTAGGCTCGCCCGACGGCCATGTGGACGGTGTCGCCCATCTTCTCGTCGAATAGCATGTTGTAGGTAAACTGGTCGATATCCCGGTTCATTCCGATACCCAGTTCGCCGAGGCGCCGGGCCCCGTCGTCGGTCTCGAGCACCTCGGTGAGCGTCTCCTCGTTTTTCTCCGCGGAGTGGGAGACGACTTCGCCGCCCTCGAACTCGAGATACGCGTCCGTGATTTCCCGACCCTGGTGGTACAGCGGCATGTCGAAGAGTACCTCGCCTTCGACGCTGTCGGGGACGGGGGCAGTAAATACTTCGCCGCCGGGAAGGTTGTTCTCGCCGTAGTCGTTGATCGTCGGGTTGCCCGCAACCGACAGTGTCACGTCGGTCGTCTCGCCGCTGACGATCCGAACCTCGTCGGCGGGGTCGAGAATCTCGACCATCTGTTGTTGGTGTTCCCGGACCTCCTCCCAGTCCTTGTTGACGGCGTCCCAGACGTAGTTCTCGTAGGCATCGGTGCTCATTTCGGCGAGTTGTGCGTTCGCCGGAGCTGGATACTGCGTGAGACACCACCGCTTCGAGAGTCGCTCCTCGAGGATCGGGCGTTGGGCCTGTCGGTACGCGGCGCTGACCTCAGGATCGACGTCGCTCGTCTGGGTAACGTTGTCGCTCGCACGGATCGCGATGTAGACGTCCGTGTTCTCGATTAACGCCTGCTCGTGTTCGGGGGTTTCGAACTCGTCGTCCTCGAGGTCGGCTCCCGCGGCTTTCAGGTAGGCGCGTCGGTTTCGGGTTCCGGTTCGCTGGCTCGTCGTGAGGGGGTTGGCTCCCTTGTCGCCGATCACTTCGTGGAGGGCAACGACGAGGTCTTCGGCGACGGGGTGAGCGTCGATAACGACGTTGTCGCCTTCCGCCATGTCGACAGAGTGGTTCGCGATGATTTCGGCGTGTTCGCGGATGCGTGGGTCCATACCCGGATATCGGACCCGGCCGTGAAAAACGGTTTGTGATCCGGGTATCGATTCCTTCTGGAAGTATCGACCTGTCTCAGTGTCCCGGAAACCGTTATGAGACCCCCCAGTCTGTCGTATCCCGATCTGCGAGTTCGACCAGCTCTCGGAGGAACGACGTCGTCGCCGCGGTCAGGACGAGCGCGAGCGGGATTGTGAGCGCGACCGCGAGCACGAACCCGATCGGACCACCGACGCTCACCAGTATCGAGAGTACGACCGACGCTCCGACCGTAATCACGACGTGTTTGACAGCAAACCAGAAGTATACCCCGCCCTCGAGGGCGAACTCGAGGGATCGTTCGAACGCCTCGAAGAATGCGGCGTCGTCGACGACGAACAGGAACGGGACGGCGTAGAAAAGATAGCCGAGCACGAGCGTGGCCGGAAGCGCAAGGAGGAACAGGAGGGGCGCGACGAGCAGAACGGGGATCAACAGCAGGGTCGATCCGAGTACGAGCAGGGTGTACGCGAAGTATTTTGGGGTATAGCGTCGGATACACTCGATCGGCTCGCTCCGTCGATTTTCCAGCCGCCGATCGATTCCGCCGACGTAGACTGCCTCGAGCACGGCGAACACAGCGGCGGACGCGAGCACGCTGAGAACGAGAATCGGAACGAGCGTGAGCCCCAGCACCTCGAACGGAGCCGTCATGATATCGAGGTGGCTCTCGACCGTCAGATCGGTGCCGCTCGAGGTGGTCCGACCGGTGGACCCCACGCCTGAGTCTCCGCCTGCCGTCCCGCCCGACGGTTCGATCGCCGACCCTCCGTGGCCACCGTCCGGAAACTGGGGGTCAGCCGGCTCCGGTGGGTCGGCGAACGCCCAGAGATCGAGAAGCGGCGACGGCAGCACGAACTCGAACGTGATCGAGAAGTCGCCGCGATTCTGGCGGAGGGCCTGACGGACGCTCTGTGTGTCGAGAAGCGTCGTCAGGAGCGGTATAAGCGCGAATACCAGAAGCTCACCGAACCGATTGGTAATCCGACTGACGTGCCATTCGAACGAATTCGGCTCGTCACCGCTGCCAGTGTCGCGGTCGTCGTGGTTCGTGTCGTCCCTGTCACGGTTCGTATCGCTGTCGTCGGGATCGCTACTGCGTTCGTCGCCACCGTCTTCGCCGCTGCCCGTTCCGTCATTGTGCGTATCCCATTTGTCAGTATCGCCGTTCCAACCGTCGCCATCACCACTGTCGTCGTCTGGACCGGGAACCATTCGTCTCGAGTCCAGACGTGATACCGAATTGAAACCATCGGTGTCTCCTCCCCAAATCGGAGCATTCTCGGCTCACTTTTCTCGTCCCGGCTCGTCGTCTGGTCTCCGATACGGTTAGGGAGGAGCCGATACAGTATCCGGTATGATCGACCTCCGCTCGGATACCGTAACGACCCCCGACGAGGAGATGCGCGAAGCCGCCCGGAACGCCGATATCGGCGACGACGTGTACGGCGAGGATCCGACGGTCAACGAACTCGAGGACCGCGCTGCGGAGTTGGTGAACAAGGAGGCCGCCCTGTACGTTCCATCAGGGACGATGGGGAACCAGATCGCCGCTCGCGTCCACACGGATCGCGGTCAGGAGGTGCTGGCTGATCGTAAGAGCCACGTCGTCAAGTACGAACTCGGCGGATTCGCCCAGCACGCGGATCTGCAGGTTCGAATGCTCGACGCGGGGCCGCGTGGCGTCCCGACCGCAGAGCGGGTCGCGTCGGCATGCGTCGAGGAGGATCTCCACCGGCCGGGAACCGGCCTGCTCTGTCTCGAAAACACCCACAACGCCCGGGGCGGCCTTGCAATTTCGCCCGAACGCATTGAACGGGCCGCGGAAGCCGCTCGCGAACGCGACGTAGCCGTCCATCTCGACGGGGCGCGAGTGTTCAACGCGGTGACGGCGCTCGAGGTTCCCACAACAGCGATCACCGATCACGCCGACTCCGTCATGTTCTGTCTCTCGAAGGGCCTCGGTGCGCCGGTCGGATCGATGCTGGCCGGCAGTGCGGAGTTCGTTGAGCGGGCGAGGCGGGTTCGCAAGCTCTTCGGCGGCGGTATGCGCCAGGCCGGGATCATCGCGAACCCCGGACTCTGTGCCCTCGAGAACGTGTCCGATCTCGAGGCGGATCACGAGAACGCACGCGTGCTGGCCGACGGACTCGACGGTATTGGGGGTCTCGAGGTCGCCGAACCCGAGACGAACATCGTTATCGCCGATGTCTCGGAGTTGGCTAGCGATGTCGAGTCGGTTATCGACCGATTACGCGAAAACGAGGTCGGTGCGACGCCCTTCGGTCCGACGACGATCCGGTTTTGTACGCATCGGTCCGTCACCCGCGATGATATCGAGCGTGCGGTCGGACGTGTAACGCAAGCGCTCGCCTGAGAGACGACCGATCATCGAGAGACGAGCGGTCGTCTACGGCCACACGGACCCGCATGTGGTGTATCGTCCGAGAGATTCCTCTCAACGGCCGCCGTCCATTCCGTCTCGAAACTCGAGGATGGTTCGACGGACCAGCAGATACGAAAAGAAGATCAGCGACAGCAGTATCAGGACCACCACGATGATGACCGGGTCGTCGGGGAGGAATCCCAGCATAGCCGGGTCTACAGCGCGGCGGCGCAAAATCGTTTCGACCTCGTTCGAAGGTCAGTCGTGTGACGTATTTCGTGCTCCCGATCAGAAAATCTGGTGTTCTCGACGACGATTCCGCTAGCTAAAACTGGGATTTCAGCTTACCGCGGGTATTTTTCAGTCGAGAACGTAGTCGTATCTGTCCCGGTCGAACCCCTCTACAGCCTTTGGCTGTTCCCCCATGACCGGGGCTCCTGTCCGCGGTCCCTGCCTCCGTCGGACCGACCACAGCCGGTCCGACCCATTCGACCACCCCCTACTCGGAGTCCACCTGGACTCTCTTTGCCTCGGACAACCGAGCTGAGTTCCCCCGTTCTGCTGGTCCCCGCTGACGCTTCCGAATTGCTGTCCTGCTGTCTCACTTTGTCCAAACCGGACAGAGGATCCGGTCGATCAGTCAGTCGTTTTTTCGCCGCCGAAGGTCTCGAGCACCCTTCCGTCGGTCTCGAGCAAGCGCCCTTCGAACCCGTCCGGTCCGGATTCGATCGTGGCGAATCCGGCTCTGTTCCCGCGGGGATCGGCGTGACTACCCGGATTCAGAAGGATACTGTCCGCCGTTTCGACGACGACGGGGCGATGGGTGTGTCCGGAGATGACGATGTCGGCGTCCCGCGACCGGCCGAACATCGCGAGACCCGTTTCGCCGCCGTCTCGGCGATGCGTCATGGCGATTCGGAGTCCATCGTATTCGACGGTTCGTGCGGTCGGCAGTCGATCCCGGACCGCGACCGAGTCGGCGTTTCCGTGAACCGCGTACAACAGGTCGCATTCGGACTGGAACGCCTCGAGAGCCGTTGCGCTCGTGAAATCGCCCGCGTGGAGGACGAGGTCGGCATCGCGAGTCGCCTCGAGGGGTGCTCCCTCGAGTTGGTGGCCACCGGTGCTGTGCGTGTCGGAGAAAATCGCGATCATAGGGGTGCTACTGTGTCAGGGACGACGAATGTTTCGTTCGCTCGGGAGGCCGTTCGCTTTCGAACCCAATTACTCGACCCGGCTTACCAGCTTCTCGTCGTTCTTCTCGTACATTGCGACGACCGTTTCACCCGACGGTGGTTCCGGAAGAATAGCGGTGACGGTCGTCTTCTCGAGGTCCACCTCGGAGGGAAGTTGGTCGTACCCTGTCGGCGTCTCGAGGCCGACTGCGACGTCCGTCGGACTCGCTCCGGGAGGGAGCCCCGCTGGATCGTACTCGAGCGTCAGTTGAATCGCCTCGAGTCCGTCGACTCCCCCGAGGCCGACGATCTCGACCGGTTCAGTAAGCGCACCGTCGGGTGCTTCGCGATCGCTCTCGCGAATACGAATCGAATCGGGAACCGCGTCGGCGACGATTGCGGCGCGTGCACGTTCGCGAACGGCGGCGTCCTCCCCCTTGCCGGCTCCCCTTTCAGCAGTGTTATCCTCGCGCTCTATCGAATCGAGAGCCGTCGGGCCGTCAGCCTGATACTCGAGGGCGATCTCGTGCACGTCGGTCGAATCGTATCCGGGAATTGCCATGGTTTGCCGTCAGCGTGGCGGGGTAGTATGATTGATGCGTGCGTACGCCGGGTTTCGATGTCCTCCCAGCGAGACGTTTCGTTCTGAATCACCCGGAAGAAGTCATTTCTCCGTCACACAGCGGCCTTCGTTGGCCGAACGGGTATCGAACCGAGACGAATCCTTTTATCGGAGTAGGGACGTATCACTCATCGTGGCCGAGACTGACGGGTACATGCGCTTTTTCCCCTACGAAGAGCCGTACGAAAACCAGCGGGAGGCGATGGAGCGGATGTACAACTCGCTCGTGCGCGGGCAAAACGTCCTCTTCGAGGGTGCCTGCGGAACGGGCAAGACGCTGTCTTCGCTCGCGCCGGCGCTCGAGGTCGCCCGCGAGCAGGACAAGACGGTCGTCATCACGACGAACGTTCACCAGCAGATGCGCCAGTTCGTCGCCGAGGCTCGAGCGATTTCCGACGAAGAGTCGATCCGGACAATCGTATTTAAAGGAAAATCCTCGATGTGTCACATCGACGTCGAGTACGAGGAGTGTCAGGCGCTCCGTGACAACACCCGATCGCTCGTCGAGACCGAACGGGATCGCGAACAGCTCGAGCAACGCCAGCAAGAACTCCTGTCTGAGAGCCGGGAGGGCGATTCGAGCGCGGCTGAAGCCCGAAGCGCGGTGATGGACGAACTCGAGGAACTCGAGGACGATATCGACGACATCGACGACCAGAACGTTTGCGAGTACTACCACAACAACCTCACCGAGAACACTGAGGACTTTTTCGGCTGGCTCTTCGAGGACGTCCGAACGCCCGACCAGATCTACGAGTACGCCGACGAGCGCAAACTCTGTGGCTACGAACTCCTCAAGGAGGGGATCGAGGGCGTCGATCTCGTCGTCTGTAACTATCATCACCTCCTCGATTCGGGCATTCGCGAGCAGTTCTTCCGGTGGCTCGGGCGGGATCCTTCGGACGTGATCGCCGTCTTCGACGAGGCCCACAACGTCGAGGACGCCGCCCGCGAACACGCGACCCGAACCTGTACGGAACGAACCTTCGAGTCCGCGCTGGACGAACTCGCGGATACCGACGACCCGCTCGCCGAAGACGCGGCCAACGTTATCAGCGCGTTTGGAACCGCTCTCGTCGACACCTACGAGGAGTCGTTCGGCTTTGGAAAGCGAGAACAGATCGACGAGAACTGGGAGGACGTCCCTATCAGCAACGAGGACGGTCGAGACGACCTGACGATCGCCTTCCTGCAGCGATACTCCGGGCAGGGCATCGGTTCGGACCTCGAGGCGGCGCTGAAACTCGGAAAACGACTCGATGAGAAGTACGAGGAGCAGTACCGCGAGGGAGAGACCGCGACGCGAACGGAGTGTCAGACGTTACTGGCCGCGGCGTTCGTCAGCGCGTGGATGGACGAGGGGACGGACCAGGGTCTGTATCCGGTCGTTTCGGTTCGCCGAGACGCGGGAACCGGCGAGGTCTACGGCCGCGCCGAACTGTACAGCTGTCTCCCGCGACAGGTGACGGGCGAACTGTTCGAGGAAGTGCACTCGACGGTGTTGATGAGCGCGACGCTCCAGCCCTTCGATGTGACCAAGGACGTGCTTGGGCTCTCCGAACCGGTGACGATGGCCTACGGTCTGCAGTTCCCCGAGGAGAACCGACGAACGTACGCCGTCGAGACGCCGCCGCTCTTCTCTTCGGATCGGGACGATCCCGGGGTTCAGGAAACCGTTACGGAGACGATCCACAACGCGGTTCGACTCACTCCCGGCAACACGCTCGTCTTTTTCCCGAACTACAACGAGGCGACGCGGTACGCGGACCGACTCGAGCAGCGGGCCCCCGCCGCATCCATCTACAAGGACGAACCGGGCGTGTCTGTCGAAGAACTGCGCCAGAAATTCATCGCGGACGACGACGCCGTCCTGTGCACGTCGCTGTGGGGGACCCTCGCGGAGGGAGTGAGTTTCGACGGCGACGACGCCACGACGGTGCTCGTCGTCGGCGTCCCCTACCCGCACCTCGATGACCGAGCCGAAGCGGTTCAAGATGCCTACGACGCGGCGTTCGATGGCACGAACACTGGCTGGCGATACGCCGTCGAGATTCCGACCGTACGAAAGACCAGACAGGCGCTCGGCCGGGTAATTCGTTCGCCCGAAGACGTCGGCGTGCGAGCCCTCCTCGATCGGCGCTACTCCTCTCGATCGAAGTCGGATCTCGGCAAGTACAGTGTCAACAGCACGTTCCCGCTCGAGGAGCGCGACGAGCTGATCGATATCGATCCGGAGAAACTCAAGTTCGCGATGTTGAACTTCTACGCGGACCACGATCGGTACGACGACGAGGCGCCTGCACCGTGAGAAACGCGGTTTGCGCCGTTTGTCGTCTCCTTATTCGATAGTGACGTCTGCAGTTCCGCTGGTGACGACCGCATAATGCGTGCCGCCGTTCTCGATGGTCACCTCGAACGTCTCCTCGTCTTCGATACTCCACGTGTCGATGGGGCCGTTGTCCTCGTGTTGGATCTGGAATCCAAGTGAGTCCCGTTCTGCCTCGATGTTCCCGTCCTCTCCTGGTTCTTCGATCTCTTCGACCTCGACGGTGACGGTTAGTTCGGCTCCTTCGTCCGCTTCGAACTCCGCTCGTTCTTCGTCATCCAGAGTGGTATCGACGCCACCGCCGCCTAACACGCCGCCACAGCCGGCTAATGGAGTGACCGCTGCGATCGCCAGAAACGCTCGTCTGTTCATGTGATGTGATTTTAACACCGGCGTGTAATACTTTCTGGCTGTTTTCTGACTCGACCAGACCAATCAGGAATCCGTTCAGGCCGGTAACGAGACGCGACTCACCGGTAACTTGTACGTCCCGTCCCAGAATTCGAGGCCGTCGACCGTCCACGTGATCGGCTCGAGTTCTCGCGAGGCGAGGCGCTTTGCGTCCTCGAGGTCGCCGCCGCGGGCGAGCGTGATATGGGGGACATAGTCCGCTCCCTCGAGGTCGTCGACGGGTTCGAAAGCGCTGGTCAACTCGTGGTGTATCGACTCGAGACCGGAACTCTCGACGGCCAGGTAGACGACCGGGGCGGTTCCCAGCGGCGGGTCTGCGAAGTAGTTGATCCCGGTAATCCGGGCCTCGACGGCTGGTGTGCCCTCGAGTGCGCGGTTGAAGCGGTGTTGCAACTGCGAGATGTGGTCGGCGTCGCCGAGTCGCTTGAGTACCATCGAGTGGTCCTCGCGAGTCGTCTCGAAGGCCTGCAACGAAGGATAGAGATCGGATGCGAGCTTTCGAACCTGACCGGGAACCGGGACGTTGACGCTGTACACTTGCCTGCGGTTCGATTTGGTGCCGTATTAGTGTTCGGTTCGAGTTTGTTTTGGTGGGGCGGTGTATCAGATGAGGTCAAGTAGCCAGAGAACGATTAGTACGATTGCAGCTATTATCAGAAGCCGCAGGAACGGTATCAAGCCGCTGATAATGGTGCCAACGATAGAGAGAGCGAGCCAGATGGCGAGCAATCCGAGGACGATCTTCAGCAAGGTTTCGACTTCGATGTTCCCTCTGGTATCGATCATACGTTCACTTTGGGATGACTGTCTCATAAGCACTGTGTCGTCTGAGTCGGAAAGACCTATTTAGGCGGCCATACCATCACCGTACAATGGTCGGGAAGGGGCTTCGAGCCCTGGCTTGTGTGCTCGTGGTAACAGGTTTGTTGCTCGTGGTGGGCCCGTCAGCAGTTGCGACGCCGGATGCGGGAACGGCCCCGTCACCGACGATACAGGAAGAGGGCAACGAAGAACTGACACTTGATGATGCTGATACGATCAATATCGAAATGCAACTTCAGCCGAACGGTAACGCCACCGTGTTCGTCGATTACCGGTATCTGATCGGGAACAATACCGAGACCGAACAGCAGTGGGACACGTTGTCAGCTGATGTCGACGAGAACGCTGAGACGTACATCGGGGAGGAATCCGACCGCTGGCAGGACACGCTCGAGGAGGGGGAGAACGAAACGAATCGAGAGATGAATCTCTCGTCGTTCGCCGTCGAAACGGATGAAAGTACGACTCCGCGGGAGTACGGGCACGTTGAGTTCACCTTCGAGTGGGAATCGTTCGCCTACGTCGAGCTAAACCGCATCGAGGCGGGTGACGCCCTGGCTGGGTTCATGTTCGACGACGATACCGAACTGCAGATGTCCTGGCCCGAGACGCACAACGCAACTGCAGTTGACCCGGAACCGGATACACTCAACGATAACTGGGTGCTGTGGGACGGCGACAGTGCGGGATCGGACAGCCATCCGCCACAGGTCGAATTGATCGAAGAGGGGGCCGCGACGAACGAGCCCACACCGGACGACGGCACGACGGGTGTCCTTCCGGTCGATGGTCTCGTCGCCGCACTCGTCCTTGTTACCGTCGCAGCGGTCGCCGCCGTTGCAGGGTGGCTGTTCAGACGCGACGATGATGCTCCGGCAGTGGATCCGGACGAGTCGCCGGAGCCGACGGATTCGGCCGCTGCGGGCTCCGGACAGGTGACGATGCCGCCACCGGAGCTGTTGAGCAACGAAGAGCGCGTTCTGCGCTTGCTTGAGGAACGCGGCGGCCGACTCAAACAGCAACAGGTGGTTTCGGAACTCGAGTGGACGGAGGCCAAGACCAGCCAGGTCGTCAGCGGACTCCGAGAAGACGGCGAAGTCGACGTCTTCAGAATCGGCCGCGAGAACGTGCTAACGTTGCCCGAAGCGGGAGAAGACAACGACTCCGCAACCGAAGCAACTGAATAGTCCACACGTGCGTTCGGTCACAAGAGTGACCTCGTTTTTTCGTTGCCGCTGTCGCGTCTGTGACTCGGATGTGTAACATTTGCCCGGCCAGGAGGATTTAAGGGACTCGAGTGTGTTAGCTCGAACAATGAGAAACCTCGTCGGTATTCAGGGCATCGTTTCTGAGACCGACAGGTTCGTCCCTCGGCGGCGGCCGCGGCGGGCCCTTTGAGCCCGTACTATTTCCTTCCCCAAGTCCCGATGCTTTCCACACCTTCGAACTCTCGATTTCATAGTTAGCAGACGCTCTAACGTAATTTTACGGAGACTAAACCAACGAACTTAAGTCTCCCCTTCCGTTTCACTCGAGTACGATATGACACGTGTGGCACTTGCGTTTTCGGGCGGACTGGACACGACTGTCTGTGTCCCGCTGCTCGAGGAAGAGTACGGATACGATGATGTTATCGGCGTCACCGTCGACGTCGGTCAGCCGGCCTCCGAGTTCGACGAGGCCGAAGAGACGGCCGAAGCGCTCGGCCTCGAGCACTACGTTGTCGACGCGAAGGAAGAATTCGCCGACCTCTGTCTCGATAGCGTTCGCGCGAACGCGACCTATCAGGGATACCCGCTCGGAACCGCTCTCGCGCGCCCGGTGATCGCCGAGGCGATTCTCGAGGTCGCAGAGGAAAACGACTGTACCGGCATCGCCCACGGCTGTACGGGCAAAGGAAACGATCAGCTCCGCTTCGAAGCGATCTGGCGCGACTCGGATCTCGAAGTCATCGCGCCCGTGCGTGAACTCGGCCTCACCCGCGAGTGGGAACAGGAGTACGCCGACGAGAAGGACCTGCCCGTCGAGGGCGGTAGCGGCGGCGACTGGTCGATCGATACCAACCTCTGGAGTCGCTCGGTCGAAGGCGACGAACTCGAGGACCCGAGCTACGTTCCGCCGACGGAAATCTACGAGTGGACCGAGAATCCGACCGGGGAGACCGAGGAGATCGAAATCTCCTTCGAACAGGGGTACCCCGTCGGGATCGATGGCGAGGAGTACGACGCCATCGACCTGATCGAGACGCTCAACGAACTCGCCGGCTCCTACGGCGTCGGTCGCACGGATTCGATGGAAGACCGCATGCTCGGACTCAAGGTTCGCGAGAACTACGAGCACCCCGCCGCGACGACGCTTCTCAACGCTCACGAGGCGCTCGAGGGGCTCGTTCTCACCCAGGAAGAGCGTCAGTTCAAACAGCAGATCGACCAGCAGTGGTCCCAGAAGGGCTACGAGGGGCTGATCGACGCGCCCCTCGTCGACGCGCTCGAGGCGTTCATCGCCGAAACCCAAAAACGCGTTACCGGAACGGTAACTATCAGATTCGAAGGTGGGAAGGCTCGCCCGGTCGCCCGTGACAGCGAGTACGCCGCGTACTCGGCGGCCCACGCCTCTTTCGACACCGAAACGGTCGGCAAGATCAAGCAGGAAGACGCGACGGGCGTCGCCAAGTACCACGGCTTCCAGCGCCGTCTCGCCAACGCTGCAATTGAAGACATCGGCGGCGACGCCGTCTCCCTCACGACCGACGGCGGCGAAGACGACGATTCGACCGAGGAGTAACTATGACAGGAGAGAACGCTGACGACGGGGCACCCAATGGCGGTAACGGGAGTGCTACGGACGAGATAGCCGACACGGTCGAGGCGACCGAGACGGCCACCGCAGACGAATCAGCCGGGGACGACAGCGTCGTCCGCCGGGACCGATTCAGCGGCGGCCCCGCACGGAGCTTTCTCTCCTCGCTCGAGGCGGACGAACGCATCTTCGAAGCTGACCTCGAGGTCGATCGCGCACACGTCGTGATGCTCGCCGAGTGCGGCGTCATCGAGACGGATATTGCGGGCGAAATCCTCACCGCACTCGACGCGATCGAAGTCGAAGGCCACGAGAGCCTTCCCGACGGCGAGGACGTCCACGAGGCGATCGAAACCGCCGTCATCGAACAGATTGGCTCCGATGGCGGCAAGATGCACACCGCCCGCTCGCGCAACGACGAAGTGGCGACCTGCATCAGATACCGCCTCCGCGAGGATGTACTTTCGGCGCTCGAGACGACGCTCGGACTCCGTGAGGCGCTCCTCGAGGTGGCCGACGAGCACGCGGAGACCACGATGCCGGGCTATACGCACCTTCAGCCGGCCCAGCCGATCACGGTGGGCCACTGGGCGCTCTCTTATGAGAACGCGATCCGCCGCGATACTGCTCGGCTGGTGGATGCGTACGGTCGAATCAACCAGTCTCCCCTCGGCGGCGCGGCCTTTGCAGGAACCACGTTCGACATCGACCGCGAACGGACGGCCGACCTGCTCGGGTTCGAGGCCGTCCTCGAGAACTCGATGGACGCCTCCTCGAGCCGGGATTTCCTGCTCGAGACCACCCAGGCGCTGTCGACGCTCGCGACGACGCTGTCGGGACTCGCCGAAGACGTGATCATCTTCGCGAACCGCGGCTTCGTTTCCCTTTCCGACGACTACTCCTCGACGTCGTCGATCATGCCCCAGAAAAAAAACCCGGACACGCTCGAGTTGGTTCGCGCGGTCGCGGGAGACGCCGCCGGCGAAGTACAGGGGTTAACGACGACGCTGAAAGGACTGCCGCGTGCGTACAACCGCGACTTACAACGCGCCACGCCCCACGCCTGGGAGACGGTCGACGCCGTCACCGAGGCAGCGGAAGTTGCGGCTGGCGCGGTTGCAACGGCCGACTGGAACGACGACGCACTCGCCGAGGAGGCGGGTGCCGGCTTTTCGACGGCGACCGGCGTCGCGGATCTGTTGGCGGCGAACGGGCTGCCGTTCAGAACCGCCCACGAAGTCGTCGCACACGCGGCCGAATCGGATGCGTCGGACGAACTCGAGGCGGTCGAAACCGCCGCGGCGGACGTCTTGGGCGAACCGCTCGAGAGCTACGTCGCTCTCGAGGCCGTCGAAGCGGCGCTCGATCCGACCGAGAGCGTGGCCAGCCGAGATTCCCAGGGCGGCCCCGCACCGACGGCGGTCCGAGCCCAGCTCGAGTCCGGTCGGGGCACGCTTGAGGCGGACCGGGAGGAGTTAGACGGGCTCGAAGACCACCTCGCGAGCGCACATGCATCGCTCCGCGAAGAGGTGAGTGGGTATGTGTGACGCGATTTCGACACGCCGTCCGGATCATTCCTCCGCAACCGGCTTTATGGCCCCCTCACTCCGGCCGCCCCCGCGGGGGCGAACTATATCTAAATAGTGATATATCGGTCTGGATATTCCTGAAAAAGACACGTACACACCGTTAGTGTGGTGTGCAGTATTGTAATTGTGCTGTTAGGTTCGACAGGTTTAAGGGTAATCACCTCCCAGTTGGGAATACAATGACCGAATGCGTCGAGTGCGGGGCGGACGTCGCCCTTCACGACGATCTGGAAGTTGGAGAGATCGTTGACTGTACAACCTGTGGAGCAGAGCTGGAAGTCGTCGACACCGCGCCGCCAGTCCTCGAACGGGCCCCGGAGCTCGAAGAGGACTGGGGTGAGTAACCTTGCAAATAGGATTACTCTACTCACGAATCCGCAAGGACGAGAAGCTGCTCCTCTCGGAGCTTCGCGACCGCGACCACGAGGTCGAAAAGATCGACGTGCGCAAGCAGACGTTCGATATCTCGGGCGCGCCGGATTCGTTCGCCGATCTCGACATCGTGATCGATCGCTGTCTCGCGACGAGTCGCAGCCTGTACGCGACGAAGTTCTTCGAGGCGTACGATATCCCGATCATCAACTCGAACACGACCGCGGATATCTGCGCTGACAAGGTCAAAAACAGCCTCGCGCTCGAGGCTGCGGGCGTACCGACGCCCGAGACGACCGTCGCATTTACGAAAGACAGCGCGCTCGAGGCAATCGAGAACTTTGGCTACCCCTGCGTCCTCAAGCCGGTCGTCGGTTCGTGGGGTCGCCTGATGGCCAAAATTGACACTCGAGACGCCGCGGAGGCGATTCTCGAGCACAAGGCCACGCTCGGCCACTACGAGCACAAGGTGTTCTACGTTCAGGAGTTCGTCGAGAAACCGGGACGCGACATCCGCGTGCTGGCCATCGACGGCGAACCCGTCGCGGCGATGGCTCGCTCCTCGGACCACTGGCTCACGAACGCCGCCAAAGGTGCCGAGACCGATGTCTTCGAACTCGATGACGAGGCGAAAGCCCTCGTCCAGGACGCGAGCGACGCCGTCGGCGGCGGACTGCTCGGCGTCGATCTCATGGAAACTGGCGACAGCTATACGGTCCACGAGGTCAACCACACCGTCGAGTTCAAGGCGCTCGATTCGGCCGTCGAGACCGACATCGCTGGCACCGTCGTCGACTGGATCGAACGGAAAGCCGAGGAAGCCGATTCCTCGCTCGAGGTGACCGCCTGATGTCTGCGGGCAATAGTTCGGACGCCGCGTCCGTCACGGCCAGCATCATCGGCGGCAGCGGCTTTACGGGCGGGGAACTCCTGCGTCTGCTCGCGGGCCACCCCTCCATCGAACTCGCCGAAGTTACCAGTCGCTCGAAAGCGGGCAAGAGTGTCGGCTCGGTCCATCCGCCGCTTCGCGGAACTGATCTGCGCTTTACCGAACCCGAGGACCTCGAGTCGGTCGACGTCCTCTTTACCGCAACGCCTCACGGCGTCTCGATGGGCCAGATTGACGACTTTTTCGACGTTGCGGACACTGTCGTCGACCTCTCGGCGGACTTCCGTCTCGAGAGCGAGTCCCAGTACGACGAGTGGTACGACGGCCACGACGCGCCGGAGTACCTCGAGAAATCGGAGTACGCGCTCCCCGAAATCAACCGCGAGAACCTCGAGGGTGCGGAGCTCATCGCCGGCGGCGGCTGTAACGCCACGGCGACGATCCTCGGCCTGTATCCGCTGTTCGAACACGATATCCTCGAGGGAGGAGAACAGATCGTCGTCGACGTCAAGGTCGGCTCCTCCGAAGGCGGAGCCGGCGGCGGCGAGGCCTCGAGCCACCCCGAACGCTCGGGCGTCGTGCGCCCGTACGCGCCGACTGGCCACCGACACGAGGCCGAGATCGAGCAGTTCCTCGGCACGTCGGTCTCGTTTACCTGCCACGCCGTGGACATGATTCGCGGCGCGAGCGCGACGAGTCACGTTTTCCCGTCGGGTCCCGTCTCGAAGGGAGACCTCTGGCAGGCCTACCGCGGCGAGTACGAAGATGAACCGTTCGTTCGCATGGCCGCCGGCGGCTCGGGCGTCTATCGTTACCCCGAACCGAAGGCAATCGCCGGGACGAACCTCGCGGAGGTCGGCTTCGAACTCGACCCATCGAACAAACGCATCGTGGTCTTTTCGGCCATCGACAACATGATGAAGGGGTCGGCCGGCCAGGCCGTCCACGCGGCGAACATCGCGCTCGGCTTAGAGGAGACAGCCGGCCTCGAGTTCGCGGGACTCCACCCCGTGGGGGCACCCTAGAATGACTACCGTCGTCAAAATCGGCGGCGCACGCGCCGTCGACCCCGAAGGGGCACTCGGCGACGTTGCACAGCTCGCCGAAGCCGGCGAAGACGTGGTCGTCGTCCACGGTGGCTCGACAGCCGTCGACGAGACGCTCGAGGAGCTCGGCGAGGAGCCGACCTACGTCGAGACGCCCGGTGGCGTCGTCGGCCGATTCACCGACGAACGCACGATGGACGTCTTCAAGATGGTGATGCCCGGCAAGCTCAACACGGACCTCGTTGAGGCCCTGCAAAACGAAGGCGTCGACGCGGTCGGGCTCACCGGCACCGACGGAAAGTTGCTCGAAGGGAAACGCAAGTCCGCGGTCCGGGTCAAAGAAGACGGCAAGAAGAAAATCAAGCGTGGCGACCACTCGGGCACGATCGAGTCGGTCAACGCGGAGTTGCTCGAGACGTTGCTCTCAAGTTCGTACACGCCCGTCGTCTCCGTCCCGGTACTCGGGAGGGAGAAAGACGGTGGTTACACCGCTGTTAACGCCGACGCGGATCGTGCGGCCGCCGCAGTTGCGGGCGCGCTCGATGCCGACCTCGTGCTCCTAACCGATGTCTCGGGGATCTACGAGGACCCCGACGACGAGTCGTCGAAGATCGACGAGGCGGCGACGCCCGAAGCATTCGAGTCGGTCAAATCTGCCGCGGAAGGATTCATGACGAAGAAGGTGATGGCGGCCGAGGAGGCTCTCGACGGCGGTGCGGCCTCGGTCGTCGTCGCGGACGCGAACGCGAACGAGCCGATCACGAACGCACTCGAGGGTGAGGGAACGACCCTGACGCCCGGCGCGCTCGCAGACGATGAGAAAGCACGAACGGAGGCCACAGAATGAGCGACCACGATTTCGTCTCCGGTGGCAAACCCATCGGGATCGACAGCGGCGAGGGACCGTTTCTCTACAGCACGGACGGCACGGAGTATATCGACGCGGGTGCGAGTTTCGCCTGCACGCCGCTCGGACACAGTCACCCGGCGGTCGTCGACGCGGTACAAGAACAGGTCGGCGAACTGACGTTCGTCGACTCCTCTTACCCCGTTCAGTCGCGCGAGGACGCCTACGCCGCATTCGTCGCGTCGACTCCCGACGGACTTGAGCAGGCCTGGTTTTGTAACTCCGGGACCGAGGCCAACGAGGCCGCGCTGAAATTCGCCCGTTCGGCGACCGGCGACTCGAAAATCGTCGCCGCGACCCGTTCGTTCCACGGCCGGACAATGGGAGCGCTCGCGGCCACCTGGAAGGACAAGTACAAGGAGCCCTACGAGCCCCTGGCCGGCGACGTAGAGTTCGTCCCCTACGGCGATAGCGAGGAACTCGCAGCCGCCGTCGACGACGAGACCGCGGCGGTCATCCTCGAGCCGATCCAGGGTGAGGGCGGAATTAACGTCCCGCCCGCGGGTTACCTCGAGACAGCCCGAGAACTCACCGACTCGGCCGGCGCGGCGCTCGTCTTCGACGAGGTCCAGACCGGCATGGGTCGGACGGGATCGATGTGGGCCTGCCAGAACGCGGGCGTCACGCCCGACGTACTGACGACGGCCAAGGGGCTCGGCAACGGCCTGCCCGTCGGCGCGATTGCGGTTCGGGACTGGATCGCCGACGGCGCGGCCTCGCACAACGCCACCTTCAGCGGCGGACCCGTCGTCTCTGCGGCGGTCCACGCGACGATCTCGACGTTGGTCGAAAAAGAGTGGCCTGCCCACGCCGCCAAGATGGGCGACTATCTCGTCTCCGAACTTGATACAGCCCTTGACGACGACGTACGCGAAATTCGCGGCGAGGGGCTACTCATCGGAATCGAGTTGAAACGCGGCGCGAACCGCGTCGCTCGCGATCTGGCGATGAACCAGCAGGTGTTGGCACTGCCGGCGGGACGAACCGTCCTGCGCCTGCTGCCGCCGCTCGTCATCGACGAGGAGGAAGCGGACCAACTCGTCGACGCGCTGACCGAAGTCGTCGCCTCCGAGTCCTAACTATGAACGCGAGCAAACCCGAACCGACCGACGTCTCGCCCGAGAACGCGCGGAACCTGCTGGTCGATCTCGTTTCGATACCCTCTCCCAGTGGCGAGGAACGTCAGGCAGCCGAACGCCTCGTTGAGTTCTTCACGGCCAACGGCCGCGAGGCCTGGATCGACGAGGTCGGCAACGTCCGTGCGCCGGCCGACGACGCGGTCTTGCTGACTTCTCACGTCGATACAGTCCCCGGTGAGATTCCCGTCGAAGTTCGGGCGGCCGACGCGGACGACCTCGAGGCCGAAGTCGCTCGCGAGGAGGGTGAGGATGTCCTCTGGGGTCGGGGCAGCGTCGACGCCACCGGCCCGCTCGCCGCGATGGCCGTCGCCGCCGTTCGTACCGGTGTGTCTTTCGTCGGCGTCGTCGGCGAGGAGACCAACTCCCGCGGCGCGCGCCACCTGGCCGTCGACCGCGAGGAACCCGACGCCGTCGTCAACGGCGAACCGAGCGGCGCGACGGGCATTACGCTCGGGTATCGAGGGTTTCTCGCGGGTACCTACGTCGCGACGAGCGAGTCCGGTCACACCTCCCGACCCGAACCGAACGCGATCCAGCACGCGGTCGACTGGTGGACGGCCGTCGAAGACGCGTTCGCGGACGACGAGTACCATCCGGTCTTCGAACGCGTGACGGCCAAACCCGTCGACGTCGACGGCGGCTCGAGCGAGGACGGGCTCTCCGTCGAGACGACCCTCGACGTGCAACTTCGCGTTCCGCCCTCGTTGACCGCCGAGGCAGTTCGTGAGACAGCAGAAGCCGAACTCGAGATCGGCACCGTCTCCT
Source organism: Halostagnicola sp. A-GB9-2 (assembly GCF_030068615.1). Taxonomy (GTDB): domain Archaea; phylum Halobacteriota; class Halobacteria; order Halobacteriales; family Natrialbaceae; genus Halostagnicola. Next base: position 415,650 of record NZ_JASJOC010000004.1, read on the forward strand.
GGGCGGAGCCGATCCCGCCGGTTATGGAAAGTCCGAGAACCGAGGTCGCGCGGGCGTTCCGCGCGGCGATCCGCCAGCAGGATGCAGATCCCCGATTGCTTCGCAAGACCGGGACCAGCGACATGAACATCTACGCCGGCAGCTGGGACTGTCCGATGGTGACCTACGGTCCCGGGAACTCGGATCTCGATCACGCGCCGAACGAACGGCTCTCGCTGGCCGAGTTCGATTGTGCCGTTTCCGTCCTCGAGACCGTCGCAGCCGATCTCAGCGGTGATACGCAATGACGACACGACACTTACTCGACATCGACGATCTCGCTCCGTCGGAACTCGAGACGATCCTCGAGCGCGCGGAGCGATACAAGCGGGCACAGCAACAGGGCGAGGATCACGAAGACCTCTCTGGCCAAACGCTGGGAATGATCTTCCAGAAGCCGAGCACGCGAACGCGGGTTTCCTTCGAGACGGGGATGACCCAACTCGGCGGCCACGCGGTCTTCCTCGGCGCAGACGACATTCAACTCGGCCGCGGCGAACCGCTCAAGGATACTGCCAGAACGCTCTCGCGGTACGTCGATGCGGTGATGGCTCGGGTCTTCAAACACGAGAACATCGAGGTGCTCGCCGAGTACTCCTCGGTTCCGATCGTCAACGGGCTCACCGACGACGCTCATCCGTGCCAGACGCTCGCCGATCTGTTGACGATTCGTGAACAACAGGGCGGATTCGAGGGGGTATCAGCGGCCTGGGTCGGCGACGGCAACAACGTCGCCCAATCGTTCGCGATCGGTGCCGCACTGGCGGGAATCGACCTGACCGTCTCGACGCCGGAAGGGTACGAGATCGACGAGGAGGTCATAAACCGCGTCGACGACCTCGGTGGCAACCTCACCACCACGACGGATCCCGTCGAGGCCGTTGCTGACACGGACGTCGTCTACACCGACGTTTGGACGAGCATGGGACAAGAAGACGAGCGCGACGTCCGGATGGACAATTTCGAGGGCTTTCAGGTCAACAACGACCTGATCGAGCACGCCCCCGGCGCTTCGGTGATGCACTGTTTGCCGGCCCACCGCGGCGAGGAGATAAGCGACGACATTATCGAAAGCGATCGGTCGATCGTGTTCGATCAGGCGGAGAACCGATTACACGCACAGAAGGCGTTGTTGAGTTGGCTCCTCGAGTAGCCCTCTAGCAGGCAACGGAGGCCACAACCGACAGCCGAATCCACTCACTTTTTGCCCGTCCCGCTCTTCTCGCCGATAATGAGTCTGAGTCTTTCAGCGGATCAGCCAGAACACCCGCCCGAAGCCGACGACGGTGCCTGGCTCGAGTGTATCGAGTGTGGCGAAACGTTCGCGCCGCTCGAGGATATCCGCTACACCTGCGACGAGTGCGATGGATTGCTCGAAGTCCGCTACACTGACCTTCCGAGCCTCGACGAGTTCGAAGGACGAGGCGTTTGGCGCTACGCCGACGCGCTCCCGCTCGATTCGGGCGTCACGACTCAGGAGGGTGCGACGCCGCTGTACGAGGTGCCACGGCTCGAAGACGACATCGGCGTCGAGGCGCTGCGAATCAAACACGAGGGGATGAACCCGACGGGTTCGTTCAAGGATCGCGGGATGACGGTCGGCGTCGCCGTCGCCAAAGAACTCGGCGTCGATCGGCTCGCCTGCGCGTCGACCGGAAACACGAGTGCGGCACTCGCAGCCTACGGCTCCCGTGGCGGGATGGAGACGCTCGTGCTCCTCCCGGCCGGAAAGGTCGCCGCCGGAAAGATCGCGCAGGCGAGCCTCCACGGCGCGAGAATTCTCGAGGTCGACGGCAACTTCGATTCCTGTCTCGACATCGTTCAAGAGCTAGCCGCCCGCGGCGAGGCCTATCTCCTGAACTCGCTGAACCCGTTCCGCCTCGAGGGCCAGAAGACGATCGGCCTCGAAATCCTCGAGGCGTTCCGCGACGACTACGGTGCGTTCCCCGATCGTATCGTCCTCCCGGTCGGAAACGCCGGCAACACCTCGGCGCTGTACAAGGCATTCAGAGAACTGGTTCAGGTTGGGGACCTACCACTCGAGGAGGTGCCAAAACTCACCGGCGTCCAGGCGGAGGGTGCCGCGCCGATGGTCGAAGCGATCGAGAACGATGCCGACGAAGTCCGGCGTTGGGACGACGTCGAGACGCGCGCGACGGCGATCCGTATCGGGAACCCTGTCAACGCCCCGAAAGCGCTCCCGGGAATCCGCGAGACTGACGGCACCGCCGTTGCCGTCTCCGACGAAGAAATTACGGACGCACAGCGCGACCTCGCGGAGGAAGGGATCGGCGTCGAACCCGCCTCCGCCGCCTCGATCGCGGGGCTTCGAAAACTTCGCGCCGACGGCACCGTTTCCGACGACGAACGCGTCGCCTGCCTCACGACGGGCCATTTGCTCAAGGACCCCGACGCGGCGGCCGCCGCCGGAAGCGATCCACAACCGGTACCGAACGATACTGAAGGCGTGCTCGAGCGACTTCACGAGTAACGCTCTAAAGGGTACAGTGCGAGTTCCACGGGTCACCTGACCCGTGGTCGTTTACAGGTTACGTGACCGGATTCGGTCGATCGAGATACTTCCTCCCGTCTTTCATCCGCATGCGCTCTGTCTGACGCGTCAGACGGTCGACTGACTGAAGCTTTTGCGGCCAGAAAAGCTATATGCTATTCCATGTCCGTCGAGCACCGACACACCGACACCCCCACCCGAGTGTGCGTGCAGCAAACGAACGCAGATGGAACCACTCGGGACGAGCCGAGATCGCCCGAACGTTCCAACCGCACCACTCGAGTTCGTGACCCCCTCCCGGCGAGAATCGAACGAACCCAACTACGGCTTCGAGTCACCGCACTCGAGCGCGAACTCGAGGCGAGCGAAACCGAACGACAGGAGATCATTGACCGGTACGAGTTCGTGCTTCAGAACCGCGAATCCGATTCTGTCGAATCGACGACGGATGACGACGGACTCGTCCGTCGTATTCGGCGTCTTTTCGAGTGACCCGGGCGATACGTGTCGTTTTTTGATCTCCCTGTTTGAACTAAGATGTCTCTCTCTACAATGTTGGAACTCTAACTAATTAGCATATTTTAAATACCATTGGTATTAGTATATTATCACTAGAGGACATTGCGAATGGATGACGGCAATACGAACTCGACTTGTACAGAATGCGATGGACAACTTCGAAGTAACGGCACCGAGACGGTCTGTGAGGAGTGTGGCCTCGTTTCAGACGAGAACGCGATCGATCACGGACCGGAGTGGCGGTCGTTCGAGGACGACGAGACCGACCGACGGCGAACGGGTGCGCCGCTGACCCGCTCTCGTCACGACAGGGGTCTCTCGACGGAAATCGGATACGGTTCCGGCTCCCGGCTGACGGGTCGAAAGCGTCGACAGCTCGCCAGAATGCGTCGGGAACACAATCGAGCGCGTATCTCGTCGAAAGTCGAGCGAAATCAAGTGTACGGATTCACGGAGATCAAACGACTGATAACCGAGCTCTCCCTTCCCGACTCTGCTCGCGACCAGGCGTGTACGCTCTTTAAATCCGCACAATCCGAGGATCTCCTTCGCGGCCGATCGCTCGAGGGCTTTGCGGCCGCGACGGTGTATGCGATCTGTCGAACCCTGTCGATGGCTCGAACGCTCTCGGAAATCGTCGCCGTCTCTCGAGCCGACGAATCCGAACTCAAAGCGGCATACGATGCGCTGAATCGAGAGCTCGGTCTTCCAACGGGTCCGATCGATCCGACGCAGTATCTCCCCCGATACGCATCGAAACTGGATCTCGACACCGACATCGAACAGTGCGCTCGAGAGCACGTCGAAACGCTTCTCGATAACTGTGCAATCGGGGGCAGAAACCCTAGCGGGGTCGCGGCGGCGTGTTTGTACGTCGCAGCGAACGATTGTCCCGATTGCGATAGTATTACGCAAGCATCCGCGGGCGACGTCGCCGACGTCAATCCCGTAACGATCCGTTCGACGGTTCACCAACTCGAAGAGTGTTGATCCTCTTTACAGCGTGAGACCGTTTTTGCAACCCTCTCAATACGCGTCGCTGGAAGACAATCGGGTTCAGCTTCTCGAACCGGTACTCCTTGTGCCCGTGTTTCGTGGACGACTTCCGAGCTGGGAACGGCCGTTACGGTTGCGCCGAGCGCGCGTTCGATCGCGGTCTTTCGCTCGGTTCTGGCGTCCGAACGATTGAGGATGATCGCACCGACCGGCGTACCCACCTCGAGCGCGAGCTGTTTCGTCCGAAGTGCATCGGCTATCGCTTCGTCCGTATCGGCCGTCACGAGAACGACCAGATCCGAGGCGTGTAACTGTACGCCGACATCACTTGCGAGCCCTGCCGGACAATCGATAACGACACGACCGAACTCTCGTTCGACGGCGTCGAGTACGTCTTCGAACCTGGTCAGATCGGCTGCTCGAGCGCCGGCTAACGACCTGCCACAGGGAAGCACCTGAACCGTTCCCACGGCCGTCACTGCTTCGATCGGGTCCGCCCGTTCTGCGAGGACATCGTGAAGATCCGGTCCCCGTCCGCGAGGGAGGTCCGCCATCGCGAGATCCCCGTCAACGACGACCGCATCGAGTTCGGCCCCGAGATTCAACGCCATCGTCGACTTTCCGACACCCCCTTTTCCCCCGCTGACGGCGACGATCATCGTCGGCTGAGGACCCCTTTCGGTGGCTTCGATCGACTGAGACTCGAGAGAACTTCTCGTGTCTTCAGTTCCGTCCGACCGTCAGCACGCCTCGATTCGACGGATTCGAGCGGCTCGTCGATCACTGTCTCCGGACTCGCAAAGCCCACACCCCGTTTGCTTTCCGGCTCGAGTCGCCCCTCCCAGCGCGGCCCGTCCCACTCCGGAGCGACGACGCCGTTTCGTCGCGGCGGCCAGACTGGCTCGATTGTGCTCTGGAACCGGACCAACTGCGGTGTCGTTCGATCGTTCGTTACCGTGGCGCTGACGAACGTCACGCCGTCGCGGCGATCGATACGCGTCGAGATGTCGACCATGCCGCTATTGGTCTCGTTTCTACATATAAACTCGAGTACCCGGTCGGCGGTCGTGACCGTGTCCCGCCGATACGATGATTTCTGTCCGGAAAACACGCCGTTCACTGTCTCTCGTGCGACGGTTGCCGTTTTCGGATTACGTCGTTCGGAGGTTATCCGTACTCGGCTCGTAGACCTCGCCTTTCTGTTTGAGTTTGTCGATCTCGTGTTCGGCTTTCGACTGATCCATTCCGATCTCGTCGGCTCGCTCGAGGACGATATCCATCGGTGCGCCGTCGTCGTACTCCGCTTCGATATCGCTGATCAACTGTTTGATGTTCTTGATCCGGTCGCGCTGAGACTTCGTGGTTCCGGCCTCGACGATATCCGCGTCGAATTCGCCCGTCTCGGGGTCGACGCCGATGTCTTGGAGCGTCGAACGGACGATCTCGACGACCCGTTCTGCGTCGCCGACTTCGACCGTATCGGAGAGGCGAATCCGCGCACTCGCTTCGGCGAGTCGCACCAGTGCCTCGAGTTTTCGTGCGGTGACGGGGATCGGTGCGTCGTCGTCGGTCCCCTTCAATCGGAGATCGACGTAGAAATCTCGAATCGTGTTCCTCGCCTCTTCTGTCATCCGCGGATGACAGTTCTGTTTTGCGTAGGCAACGTACTTGCGAAGGAGCTCCGCGTCGATCTCGGGATCGACCTGCTCGGTCATCTCCTCAATTTCGTCGGTGCTCACCTCGAGGGAGGTCATCTCCTCTTGCTGGGTCGTCAGCTCCCCTGCGTAGTTCGTCGTTAGGATGTGCTCGGCGAGATTTCGGTCTTTCTCCTCGTTGGGGTTGTCGGTGACCGTGAAAATTAGATCGAACCGCGAGATGAGCGCCGGCTCGAGGTCGATCTGTTCGGCGATCGGTTCGTATTGGTCGAAGCGTCCGTACTTCGGGTTAGCCGCGCCGAGTAAGGAACACCGTGACTTGAGCGTTGCGTTGATCCCCGCCTTGGAAACCGAAATTTGCTGCTGCTCGAGGGCCTCGTGCATGGCACTGCGATCTTCCGATCGCATCTTGTCGAGTTCGTCCACTGCCGCGATTCCCTGATCCGCGAGCACTAACGCGCCGGCCTCGAGTGTCCACTGCTGTCCATCTCCGAAGTCGTCGCGTACAGCCGCGGCCGTGAGACCCGCTGAAGACGAACCTTTGCCGGAGGTGTAGACGGACCTGGGTGCAATATTTCTTATATATCCTAGCATTTGAGATTTACCTGTACCAGGATCTCCGATCAGCAGCATGTGCAGGTCTCCGCGAATCCTCGAGCCGTCGGGTAATTGCTTGGTAACGCCCGAGAACAGTTGGAGCATCATCGCGAGTTTCTCCTGGTCGTAGCCGTAGATCGACGGCGCGATGGAGGCGACCATCTTCTCGTAGATGTCGTCTTCCGTCGAGAGGCGGACGATTTCCTTTTTGTCCTCCTCGGTGATGTCCATGTCCTCGAACTGCTCTTCGTCGATATCGACTGATATCCCCTCCATGTAGAAATCGAAGATGGGGGATTTCTCCTGCTGGTTGCCCTGTTGCTCGAGCCGGAGGACGCCGACGGCCGAAACGTGGTCGCCGGGCGTCACCTGTCCCGTGATATCGTCTTCGACGTGAACGTCGAGCGCCTGCGGCGTTTCGCCGCCACGTAGTCCCTCCGGGCTTTCCTGAATCCGGAGTTTCTGGGCGTCGATGAACTCCGACTGGTCGAAATTAACCTGGAACGGCCCCTGTCGTTCACAGCCCTGGCACTCGTGGGGTTCCTGAAAGTCGCCGGTGGACTGTGGAATTCGATTGAGCGTGCCACAGAGTTGGCACTCGAAGGCGGCTTCTTCGATCTTCGGGCGGACGTCCGTCGCCTTGCGGACGATTCCCCGAACTTGCACGAGCTTGTTCATGTTCTGGGCACGGATGTCCCGAATTTCGGGGGACTCGGTGTCGGGAAGGTTCCGGATTCGGACGTGTGCCTGCCCGAGACTGACGTCGATCGGGAGGTCGTACAGTCGAAGCGCCTCCTCCGCGTAGCGTTGGAGTTGTTCGGGCTGGTTCAGATAGTCGTCCGCGAGGTCGGGATCGTACCGGTAGAGGTCTTGCCAGTCGATAAACAGCGAGCGCTGTTCGTTCGGATACTGCTGGGCAAGCTGTTTCACCTCGTTGTCGTAGTAGTTCCGGAAGAACTGCTCGAATGCGTCGACGAGTTCGGAGTTTCCCGCTTGCGCCATTGACCTGTTGTTGGGTCGCCATTGCGTATAAATGGTCGCAAACTCGAGTGAAACTAGTCCTCGTGAATATTCGGATGGGTGATCCGTACCGTCGCTCGCCGACTCCCTCGTATTTGGGTTATCACTTACAAGAACGGATTTGGGTTCCGGGTGATCCTCGAGCGGTCGATAGAATATTTGACACGCCGACTCCCTGTCTTCCCGTGGCCACTCGTCGGTAGCCGTTTTCTGGTACTACGTCGTCCGTTATGTATCTCGGGCCAATTTCTTTTGGTCGATGGGGTGGTCGTCTTGTCGAGTTCGCACTATTTTGCGTTCTCTGGGATCTTCGGTCGGCAATCCAGCGAGTTCACAGCTAGCGGTAGCGTGGATACTCTCTGGTGGGTGTTTCCGATACTCGTTTAACAACCTGTTAGAAGCGTAATCGCGTCCGGTAGCCGCTATCGCACCGTTTTGGGAAATCATTTAGTGACCTGTTAGATAGATATCCATTGGTAATGAACGCAATGAACGTACGGAACTACTATAGTGACATTTCGGATTGGATATGGATGGAGATGATAGAATGCTAGAGCTTCTTTCCGAATTTCGGGGGATAATCTTCCCCGTATTTTACGTCGGGTTTTTCCTCGGAACGCTCGTCCTGCTTGCGCTTTCGGACCGCGAGGTCGCGAGATCGGTCTGGGTCGGCGGATTTATACTCGTCCTCCTCGCTGTCACCGTCGTCGGGACGCCGCTTATGCCCGTCGTCGAGATGCACAAGTTTTCACAGCCGAACGACGAACAGAACACGGCTCACGAGTTCGTGGTCGTCGATGCTGACGGAAACGAACTGTACTACGATTACCGTGCGGCACCCCCAACGACCGGCAGTCGGTCGTCGACGATCGCTGGGCACATGGTCGAGGAGTATCCGGATGAAGACCGGATAGAGATCGCTGAGTTCTATCTCTCTAACGCTCAAGAGTACCGTTCGGACGTCGAATCGGGTGACTATCCGCCTCCCACGGAGCCACTAGCGCCACCGCGCTACACCGATGATAAGCAGTGGTCCGCCGAGGAACTCGAGGAGTTCGAAACGTTCGAAGCCATCCGGATCTACGAACGGACGCTTACGGTTACCGACGATAACACCGAAATCGAATCCCACGAGCGCGACCGTCGTCTCACGGTCAACGTGGGCAACCAAACAATCACCGAACACGAACACACATGAGTGCGTTTATCAACTACTTTGCCGACGACTCCCGTTCGTCACCGATCAACCTCGCGGCCGCTCGAGTCGTGCTCGGCGCGTACGTTCTCTGGCGCGTTGTCTTCCTCGATTGGGGGTTCTACCAGGAGTGGCCTCGGGATTTCAATCCCGGAATCAACTTCCTGTACAACGACCTGTTGTTCTCGCTATTGCCCTATCAGCAGTGGCTCGTCGCCGGACTGCTCGCGTTGTTCATCGTCGGGTACAAAATAAAGTGGACCGGCGGACTCGCGAGTCTGCTGTTAATGCAGATGCTGTCGGTCAAGTCGACGATCTACATGTCGGGGACCGTCGAGTCGATGTTCGTGTGCGCGTATTTCATCCTCCTGTTCGCGTTTTTCCACGACGACGACGCGCTGTCGGCGGACGCGGTGATTCGAACAAAAGAGAAATCCATCGATCAGCTGAATTGGTTCCTGAAGGAGGGATCGAATCAGACCTATCGGATGCGGCCGTTCAAGTGGGGACTCGTTATTCTCGGACTGATGTATCTCGGTGCCGCGTGGGGCAAGTTGCTCAACGGCGGGTTCGAAATCTACCTCTCCGGTGCCGATCTTCAGCGCGACATCGTCTACAACCAGGTCGCGACGGGAATGTACCGTCCGATCGGTGACTTCGTCGTCCAACACGAGATACTGGCCTGGCTCGGCTTCGTCGGAACTGCCCTCGTTCAGTCGCTGTTCATCGTTGCAATCGTTCTCGGCGTGACGGTTACGCCGTTTATTCTCGGTCTGATCGGCTTCCACGTCGGCGTGATCCTGACGCTCGGGATCTACTTCGTCGATATGATCGTCGTTCTCTCACTGTACGCCGCCTGGGATGTCGGCTACCGAAAAATCGCTGCGGATCAGATGAACGCTGTTCAGTTGGTGTACGACGAACGCTGTTATTTCTGCGCGAGAGCCCTCTATCTCTTCAAACACCTCGACATCAACGATTCGGTCCAGTTCTACACGCAGTCGGACGCTCCGTCCGAATTGGTCGACCGCGACGGTGTAGACCTCGAGAAGGAAATGTACCTCTTTCGTGACGGCGAAGCCTACGGGGGCTACGACGCCTTTCGTCACCTGTTCAAGCAGTTCCGGATCTTCTTCCCGATTACCCTGTTGATGGTCCTCCCGCCGGTCAGAATGGTCGGCGAACGCATCTACGAATACATTGCGGATAACCGAGACCGCCACTTCGTCTGTAGCTATAACCCTGACGACACGTCATAAGTGCTGTTCTTGTCACCGGACCAAGGGGTGTTCTCTTGGCTTGCAATCGCAGTGCCAGTCGTCAAACCCATTCGGGTAGGAAAACCGAATGTAATGGCATCACCACAACGAAGACCAGATTCCTCGAGTCTCGCAGAGGTACTCGACCGCGTCCTCGATAAGGGCATCGTCATCGACATCTGGGCACGAATTTCGGTTGTCGGCATCGAACTGCTCACCATCGAAGCGCGAGTCGTCGTCGCGTCGGTGGACACCTTCCTGCACTACGCGGAGGAGATCGCAAAACTTGAGAAAGCGACGGCCGACGGCGATCTGGAAGACCTCGAGGAACTCGAGGTCGAACAACGCCCCGAGTCGTCACCACAGTCGGCCTCACAATAACCTCGATGGCGGACGATTCGTCCTCGCGAAAGCGGAAGGTCCGCGGGAAGAAAATTCGGACCGATCGCGAACAGAAGAAAGGCCGGAGAGCGAAAAAAGAGCTCCGCCGAAAGGCGGCGGCCGCCGACGAACAAAACGGTGATACACCGCTTTCATCCCCCGAAGACGTTGCTCCAGAGCCGTTCGTCGAAACCGACGAAATCGATTCGATTCGCGGGCGGATTCAGGGCTGGCTCGAGGCCGAACAGCCGGTCCACCTGATCGGTCCGACCGGTTGCGGAAAAACGTCGCTGGCGCTTTCGGCCGCCGCGGAACGCGGACGGCCAGTCGTCTGGCTCAACGGAGACGAGGCGGTCGATACGGCAGCCCTCGTCGGCGACCACGCGGGCGGCGAACGCTACGAGGAACGTGATCAGTTTGTCAGCGGCGTCGACAAACGGACCCAGATCGTCCGCGAGCGATGGGTCGACAACCCTCTCTCGGTCGCCGTTCAGGAGGGAGCGACGCTGGTGTACAACGAGTTCTCCAGGAGCGATCCGGTCGCGCACAACGTCCTGTTGTCGGTGTTCGAGGAGGGCGTCTTGGAGCGCCCGGGCAAGCGCGGCGAGGATCGAACGATCGATGTTCACCCTGAATTTCGTGCGGTGCTCACCTCGAACGACGTCGAGTACGCGGGCGTCCACCAGCAACAGGATGCCCTTCTCGATCGCGTCGTCGGCGTCCACATCGACTACTACGACGCCGAAACCGAGTGCGAGATCGTCGCCGCCCACGTCGAGTTGCCGTCCGATCAGATCGAACTGGTCGTCGAGACGACCCAGCAACTCCGTGACGAACTCGATATCGTCGTCGGCACTCGAGCCGCGATCACGACGGCCAAAGGACTGTCGGTGTTCAACGGTAACGAAACCATCGACGACGACCTGCTCGCCGACGTTTTCACCGACGTGCTCGCGCCGAAAGTCGCCGGCGGACGCGACGAAAGCAACGTAGCCGAACTCAGCGACCGAATCGCAGACACAGTGTAGAGCCCACCCGAAACCAACACTTCCGAGACGAACGTAATCCCCTATGGCCGAAGCCGGCACGGACACGACCGAACGATGTCAGGCAGTCACCGACGACGGTGAGCGGTGTTCACGGCCGGCCCAGGACGACGGGTTTTGCTACCAACACGATGAGAGTGATTCAACCGTGAGCGACAGTCAAACAACAGAACAGCAAGAACAGGCCCAAGAACAAGACCAAGAATCGGCGGACTCTGACAGTTCGCAAACGGCCTCGATGGCCGGAGAGGAAACGACCGACCCGGAAGACGTTGATACGAGTTCGCTCGAGGATTCGGACCTCGAGATGGATGACGTCGATGAGAGCAAGATCGAAGGCGTGCTCGCGGTCCGTCGGACCGTTCAGTCGACGGCGGGTGAACTGATCGGCTACCGGTTCGACGGCGTGAGCGAGATCACGCCGACCGACGAGGGCTGGCGTGCGGTCGCCGAAGTCGTCGAACGGGCGTCGGTTCCCGATACGCAGGACGTCCTCGGTCGATACGAGATCGAACTCGACGAGGACGCCGTCGTGCTGGGATACCAACGGATCGATCGATATCGCCGCGGCGATACGGGTTCGTTCGAATCCAAGTAGCGCGGTGCTCGAGTGATCCACTCTGGACAGCGTTCGTCTCGGCCAGCCGCGCCAGTATCCTCCGTCCCCAATTACGTTGGTCTCGATTTTTGTAAAACGACCATCTCTTGGACAGACACCCGACCTCCCCACATTCGAGTTAGATACTATGATCGGAGCTCGAGGAATTGCTCATCGCAAGAAGTGAGCCAGCTCGAATTTTAACCACGCCCGAGAACCTGCGCGTTGTGCAGAACCTCGGTCTAATTCAAATCCGAGTTGGATTTCATACTCACGGCTCGCGGGTTTGCTCGCCGCAAAAGTATGGGCCAACTCGGATTTGAACCGAGAACCTCCACCTTATCAGAGTGGCGCTCGACCTAATTGAGCTATTGGCCCGCTTCGCATCAATGAGTTGCGGACTGGTACGTTTAAGCGTTTCTTTCTTCAGTACCCGTGCGAACCGCTACCGAGCGAAAGGATCGCTGTCTGTTTCGTCGTCTCGAGACTCCTCGTCACCAAACTCGATGGTGTACTCCTCGTCCCCGACATCCGATTCGACAGTGTAGGCGTCTTCGTCGAGGTCGTAGGTGCCGCCCGTCGCGTCGGTCGCACCCGCCGTACCGTTCGTGTTCGCTGTTTTTGCCTGCTGGCCTCCTGCGTTTTCGCCGTTGGGGAATCCGAACGTGTAGACGCCACCGCTGGCGAAGCCGCCCGTCTTTTTGTCCGCGTAGGGGACGATCACGAACCGTTTGAGTCCCGCTCGAATCGGAATTCGCGTGATCGGAACGACGAGGAGAAAGCCGATCAGGTCCGTAACCAGTCCCGGCGTGAGCAGGAAGGCACCGGCGGCAATTAACAGGCCGCCGTCGAGTAACTGATTCGTCGGTGGCTTCCCTTCAGCCAGCGATTGTTGCATCTTCCCGAGTGTGCGCCGCCCTTCTGCTCGGACGAGTAACATCCCGATCAGTCCGGTCAGAACGACCAGCAACACCATCGCGGCCCAACCGAAGTCGGTTCGACTGAAGACGAACGCGAGGAGGACCGCGTCCAGAAACGGGATGAGCAACAGCGCAGAGAGCCACCGGAGCATGCCTCGTTCTAGGGTGTGGAGGGTCAAAACCCTTTACTCTCAGCGTTGGAGATACGCTCGCATCGAATTCGGGACCGGGTTCGAACGAAGGCCTTACGCACGGGACTCACGTCCAAGCGGGTATGGACGACGTTACGCGAGTCGAGTGGCGCGAATGGGGACAAGCGGCCTTCGACGAGGCGGCGGAGTCAGATATCCCCGTACTGCTTTCGCTCACCGCGACGTGGTGCGATCACTGCCACGAGATGGACGAGCAAACGTACGCGGAGCCGCGGATCGCCGCGAACATCAACGATCGATTCGTACCGATTCGGGTCGACGCGGACCGGCGACCTCGAGTACGCGACCGATACAATATGGGCGGCTTTCCCTCGACGGTCTTTCTCGCCCCCGACGGCGCGCTGTTGACGGGAGCGGGCTATCTCGGACCCGACGGCATGCGCCAGGTTCTCGATAGCGTCGGGACGATGTGGGAGGCCAAAGGCGAGGGAGCGAGCCGAATCCCCCGACCGCTTCGGGAGGACGAGCCGCCAGCCGGAACGCTCTCGAGTGGTATCGAAGAGTCGATGCTCGGACAGCTTACGGAGAACTACGACGAGGTCGCCGGCGGCTGGGGAACCGAGCCGAAGTTCCCGCTCCCGGACGCTCTCGAGTTCGCGCTCAAACGCGACCGCGAGATGGCGCTTCGCTCGTTCGACGCGGTCAGCGCGAACTTGCTCGACGAGTACGAGGGCGGATTCTACCGATTCGGGGCCGAAGCAGACTGGGGCGGGATTCAACACGAGAAGCTACTCGACTCGAACGCCGCGCTCGTTCGCGCGTTTTCGAACGCCTACCTCTCGACGGGTCGCGAGGAGTATCAGAAACCGGCATCCCGAACGATCGAGTACCTCACGACGACGCTCTGGAACGCCGACGCCGACGCCTTCGCGAATAGTCAGGCCCCCGGCGAGGGCGGCTCCTACACGCTCGAGGCGAGCGACCGGGAGGGAGCCGACGCTCCGCCGGTCGATCCAGGCGTCTTCGCCGGTCCGAACGGGTTGGCGGTCGAGGCCCTGCTCACCTACTATTCGTATACGGACGACGAGCGCGCCCGTCGATACGCCGAACGCGCACTCGAGACGCTCCGGACCGACCTCCTCGAGGACGGCGTCGCGACGCACAGACTCCCCGAAGCCGACGAAAGCGCGGAATCACTCGAGCGGACACCGCTGTTGTTGACGCAGGCTCGAACGCTCCGGGCCGCGCTCGCGGGTGCGAGCGTTCTCGGCGCGGAAACGCTCGATGATGCGCGCGCCGTCGCCGACGTCACGATCGATCGGCTTCGGGACGGCGACTCGTTCATCGATGCGCCAGCCCGAGGAACGGGTCTGCTCGACCGGTCACTTCGGCCGCTCGACGCGAACGTCGCGTTCGCGGACGCGCTCGTCGATCTCGCAGTACTGACCGGCGAGGAGCGGTATCGAACCGTCGCACGAGAGACCCTCGAGGACTTTGCCGGCGCGAGCGATCGGTTCGGCGTCCAGATCGCGAAGTACGGCTCCGCCGCCGCACGAATGCTCGACGATCCGCTCGTCGTTCGCGTCGGAACGCAAGCGGGCTCCGATCTCCACCGAGCCGCGTTCCGCGTTGCGGATCACGAAAAAGTCGTTGTTCCGAACGCCGCGGACGGGGTCGATCGGGGAACGGCTCGAGTCGAACGGGGCGAACGGGTCTCGGAACCCGCTGAAACTCCAGAGAAGTTGAGCGAGCAGGTTCGAAGCCTACTCGAGTGATACAGCGAACGAACGCCGCTGAATCGATATCTGATCAAACTATCGTAGCGTTTATGACCTTCGAGTTGGTTGCGTATCCATATGGCCAGTCTCAGGGATCTCGGGCTTTCGGAGTACGAGGCTCGAGCGTACCGATCGCTGTTGAGCACCGGTCCGACGACGGCCAAAGAACTCTCCCGGGCCAGTGACGTGCCGATGGGCCGGATTTACGATGTTCTCAACAGTATCGAACAGTACAATCTCGTTCGTAGTCAGACCGCGAGTCGTCCCAAGAAGTACGTCGCCGTCGAACCTGCAACCGCGCTCGATCGACTGCTGGACGATAAAAAACGCGAACTCGACGAGAAAGCCGAACAGTACGAGTCGATCGTCGACGACCTTTCCGACGAGCTCGATGCGGCCGAACCCGTCGAAGAGCAGTTCTGGACGGCTTCCGTCGGCCCCGAGGAGACCATCGATCTCCTCTTAGAACGACTCACCGCGGCTGACGACGATATCGTGATGGTTTCTGCGGATCCCGCACCACAGATGGATATCCGGACCGTTGGCGATGAGGTTCTCGCACATCTCGAGGACGCACTGGATCGAGGCGTCTCCGTCGACGTCCTCATGACTCGGGATCTCGTCGCGTCGCTTTCCGAAAACGTCGGGAGACGATATCAGGCGACGCTTCAGGAGCGCGATGATTTCTCGGTGCGGATCAACGACGACGTTACGGGCTCGTTCAACCTCATCGACGATGTCGAAGTCTGTATTCAGGTGCCGAACCCGCTCAACTCCAAGGAGGTCTTCGGCATGATCGACCTGAAAGACCCCGAGTTCGCCGCCGAGGTACACGAGGAGTTCTACCCGAGCTGGGAACAGGCAGAGCCCCTCGAGTTCTGACGGTCTGATTTCTCAAGGACGACCCGTAAAGGGTCTCTCACACTAAGCGTCTCACACCGCAAGCTCCGTGGCGACCGATCCGAAAAGAAAACCGATCGAGACGAGAGGGTTCGTTTTCGGGTGGCGGGCTATCGCTCGAGATCGCCGTTGACTTCTTCGCGAAGGGTTTCCATCTCGACGACGCGTTCGGCGTGGGCGTTGTGCTGATGGATCGATTCGTCGTTCGATTGGGACATCGTGATCACCGCGTCGTCCTCGAGATGGTCGAACTCGGCGACGACGCCTTCTGCCATCGCCCGAACGCAGTCCTCGACGAATTTGGCGTCGGAGTGGGCCTCGAACGTCATGTGATCCTCGTCGGGTCGTTTCGCGAGGTTGTAGATCTTGGCGCTCATGGACTCTCGAGCGATGTCGATGATCTCGTTTAAGTCGACCTCCGGATCGCCGTCGGCTTCGACCGTGACCGTCGCGTGACCCCGCTGGGAGTGGCCCGGCTGTGGAACGTCGTCGAGGAATTCGGTGATCTTCTCCTCGGGAATCTCGAGGTCCTCGAGTTTCTGTTTCGCACGCGCCACTGACATTCCTTGCGAGCACGGGCAGACGGTCATCCCGACGACGTGTGCGCCGATTTCCTCGCGGGTGCCGTCCTCGGTGGCGGTCGCGGAGGCGATGATGTCGACGGTGTGTTGGGTTTCCCGATCCGAGGCGGGCGTCTGCTCGCGGCGCATGAACTCCGCTTCCATCGAAACCTCGGCTTTGGACGTGTAGTCGTGTCGCTCGAGGAGCCGTTCGGCGGCGTCGCCACAGACGTCCTCGACGCGGTAGGCCTCTTCGCGGGTTGCCTCCTCGAGAATTTCGTCGATGACCTCCATGTTGCGGCTCATGTCCGCTCCTTTGCGCCAGGAGGGGAGGTCGACGAAGACCTCGAACTCGGCGGTGAGGACGAGCGGTCGTTTGCCGTTGCGGGCGATCTTGACGAGTTTCTCGACGCCGGTGACGCCGACCTGGTTCAGGCCGACGGTGACGTCGGGGGCCGTCGCCTGCACGTCGGGAAGCTGTTGACTCATTGCCTGTATTCAGGACAGCGTGCGATTCAACCTTTCGGAAGGGACATCGTTGGCCGGACGTGACGGTTCGGCTTGAGGGAGTATCGCCACTCGAAGTGGGTCGCTCCGCGCGTTCCTTTAAGTGCTTCTCGTCACAAGGTGAAGATACGAACGGCGACCCGGAACTTCTCGAAGTGTCTCTTGTGCGCACGAACGACAGTGTTGCCGCTACGAGACGGTCTTTTGCCGCTACGAGACGGTCTTTTGCCGCTACAAGACGGTCCGCCGCCACAACGCCAGTTCGGGCGCGGATGTCGTCCGGAACTCACGCGTAACCTGTTGGTTTCTCGAGCGCCGCAGTTCGAGTTGACCTCACCGAGCGCCTGTCCCGGGCTCTTGGGACTCCTGCTCGAGGGAGCGGAGCCGCCTGCGACGGAACTCGTTCGAAGCCTTCCGCTTTCGTCCAACCTATATGGCGTACGACACAATCCTTGAACATGTCCTACGAGAAGGCTCACAAGACTGATCCTGAATCGATCATTCCCGAAGAAAGCGGCGGTCTGTGGTTTCTTAAGGAGGAACTCGAGACCGACGAGATCGGACTTTCAGTGCTCGAGCTCGAGCCCGGCGTTAGCGGGAAGGCCCACGACGAAACCCACACCGGTCAGGAGGAGGTGTACTACGTCGTCGAGGGGACGGTAACGGTCGATCTCGACGACGAGTCGGTGACGCTCGAGGCCGACGAGGCGCTCCGGATCGAGACCGAAGTGGAGCGACAGATCCACAACGAGAGTGACGAAGCCACGAAGCTCGTTCT
The DNA here is from genome assembly GCF_030068615.1 of Halostagnicola sp. A-GB9-2. Classification (GTDB taxonomy): domain Archaea; phylum Halobacteriota; class Halobacteria; order Halobacteriales; family Natrialbaceae; genus Halostagnicola. The sequence goes on from NZ_JASJOC010000004.1 coordinate 433,062, forward strand.
TGTCGGCGCGCCGCTGTAGCGAAGCAACGGCGAGGCGTAATTCGACGGATTCGACCGACGGCCCTGCCTATTCGACGAGCCGCACAACCTACTCGACGGCCCTACCCACTCGACGGCCAAACTTACCCGACCCCTTCGACCGACCGCGGAACTCAGTCGTCACCCTCGAGTTGTACGAGTTCGTCGACGTCGGGGATGTCCGCGGCGGCGTTGGTAATCTGTTGCATGCGGTCGGTGTGTTTTTCGACCGCGTAGCTCGCGAGCACCCCTTCCTCGAGACCTGCGGGTTCGCCGTCCTCGGGCTGGAACCGGTCGTCTTCGGTGATCCCCTGGACGAGCGGGAGGAGTTCGTTCACGGTGTCTTCGATCAGTGCGGGTTCGACACCCTCGGCGATGAGTTTCTTGAGCTGATTCATCCCGAACCCGACGTGGCGGCCTTCGTCGCTGCGGATGCTCGTAAATCCCTCGACGAGGCCGGGAAGATGCGGGAGGGTCTCGAACTCGCCGCCGAAGGAGCGTTGCATCCCGTAGTAGCCCGTCTGTGCCAGAATTCCTTCGACTACGAGGTGATAGTGACAGTACGCGCCGGCGCGGTTCTCGAGGGTGTCCTCCTCGAGGAGGCGGTACTGCGCCTGCCTGTTTCGGTCGAACAGTTCGATATAGGGGTCGTTGAACCACTTTTCGTCGCGGGGGTTCGACCGGTCCCAGCCGAGTTCGTCCTCGACGGCCCAGACCACCTCGCGCCAGTACCGATCGAAGAAATCGGCGTGTTTGGCTTCCTCGTAGAGCTGTGTCGTCAGAAACAGCTGGTCGTCGATATCCTCGAGGACCGTCGCCAGCGGTGCGAGGTCTTCGGTGACGGCGTCCTCACCTGCGCCGAACTTTGCGATCCCGTTTACCATTCCGTCGAGGGCCAGCCGATCGAATCCGTCGGTCGTCTCGGCGACCTCGAGGAGGTTTTTTCGATCCCTCGAGAGGTCGATCTCGCTGGGGTCCCAGTGTCGTTCAACCGCGTTTCTGTAGTACCGGTTCGACCGCGAATCGCGATCCATCATCGCCGTGGGGGTGTACTCCGAGGCCATAGTCGGAGTAACGACACGCCCATAATAATAGATGATGGTGTTTGTGAGTGAACAGGATCGGTTGGTTGTGAATGACAGAAACGAATGATTGTGAGTGACAGGAATGGATGGCCCCCTGGGATGCCGGGGACAACACCCTTAACCGCCGTCGTGGCCACCGCTCGAGTGATGCCACCGGCGATTGAGACGCAGGACCTTATCAAAGAGTACGGCGAGCTACGGGCGTTACAGGGCCTGTCGCTGACCGTCGAGGAGGGTGAGTTCTTCGGACTGCTCGGCCCGAACGGCGCGGGGAAGACGACGTTCATCAACACGCTCGTCGGCCTCGTTCGTAAGAGCGGCGGGGACGTGCGCGTCTTCGGCCACGACGTCGAAGCGGAGTACCAGCAGGCTCGAGACGCGATCGGGCTCGCTCCCCAGGAGTTCAACGTAGATCGGTTCTTCCCCATTCGAGAGGTGTTGATGCACAAGGCCGGCTACCACGGAATTTCGGAGGACGAAGCCGGGAAGCGAGCCGACGAGGTGCTCAAACGCGTCGGAATCTACGACAAGCGCGACGAGCGTTTCGACTGGCTCTCCGGCGGGATGAAACGCAGACTGTTGCTCGCTCGAGCGCTCGTTACTGATCCCGATCTGTTAATCCTCGACGAGCCGACCGCGGGGGTCGACGTCCAACTGCGCCACGATCTCTGGGACCTCGTCACCGAACTCAACGAGGAGGGGACGACGGTGCTCTTGACGACCCACTACATCGAGGAGGCCGAACGCCTCTGCGATCGCGTCGCAATCTTGAACGAGGGACGGAAGGTAACCGTCGCGACGCCGGACGACCTCAAAAAGGAGGGGTCCGACACGATTTCGGTCACGCTCGAATCGCCGCCGGCTACCCCACCGTCGCTCGGCGACTACGCACAGGACGCGTGGCTCACCGGCGACGCGCTCGAGGTCCGCGTCGACGACGGCGGCTCGACCGCGCCGCAGTTGCTTCACGACCTCGAAGCCGAGGGGTACGACATCGTCGACCTCGAGATCACCCGCACGTCGCTCGAGGAGGTGTTCGTCGACCTCACCGAGCGTGAGGACAAATCCGTGACGCGCTCCGGAGAAGGTGACGCGGGAGGAGACGGATCGGATGGCGAGGGCGACTCACCGCACGGCGAAGGCGGTGACGACGAAGAGCCGGGCCCCGAACGGGAGAAGGACTTCCTCGAGCAGGATCAAGGAGGTGTCGTCTGATGTGGTCGGTTGGCTCTCGAGCGCTCTTTCAGCGCGAGATCCTGCGATTTGTTCGGCGGCCGAAGAACACGTTTATGCCGCCGGCGATCACGAACGTGCTCTACTTCGCCGTCTTCGGCGTTATTCTGGGCGGTCGGATCGACCAGATCGCCGGCTTCGATTACATCCTCTTTATCCTCCCGGGACTGGTCGTTCTCGGAACCATCTCGAACGCCTTCGAGAACGCCTCGTTCTCGATCTTCCACGGCCGCTGGAACGAATATATCCACGAGACGCTGACGTCGCCGCTTTCCTACGCGGAGATGGTCGTCGCCTACGTCGCGGCCAGCGCGGTTCGCGGGATCATCGTCGGCGTCATCATCGCCATCGTCGGACGACTGTTCGTTCCGATCAGCCTCGAGAACGGGCTCTACCTCGTCACGATCATGGCGACGATCTCCGTGTTGTTCGCCGGATTCGGAATCATCGGCGGCCTCGTCGCTCGAGACTTCGACGACCTCACCGTCATGAACCAGTTCATCCTGCGCCCGCTGGTCTTTTTCGGGGCGGTGTTTTACTCCCTCGAGATGCTCGACCCGATCTGGCAGCAGGTCTCCCTGCTGAACCCGATGGTGTTGATGGTTGACGGCGTCAGGTACGGACTGCTCGGCTACTCGGATCTCGCCGCGATCGGACCATCCGCCTACGCCGACTACGTTCCGCTGGCCTCCCTGGCCGCACTGATTGGTGTGACGACGCTCGTGGTCCTGCTCGATATCTACCTCTTTAAAATCGGATATGGACTGACCGACTAATCTCGACGATCGAACCGATTTCGAACTGATTTCTTACGCCGATCGAACCGATTTCTCACGCCGATCCGTCCGCAACCTTGACCAACTGCTTTCCGATATTCTCGCCCTCGAAGAGCCCGAGGAACGCGTCGGGCGCATTCTCGAAGCCATCGACGACTTCCTCGCGATATTCGAGTTCGTCCGAGTCGATGAACCCGGCGAGACGCTCGAGTGCTTCGCCCCAGCGGCCCTCGTAATCACTAACGAGGAGACCCTCGACGCGGGCGCGTTTTTCGATGAGCGTCGCGAGTTTCCGCGGTCCGGTGGGTACTTCGGTCGCGTTGTACTGCGAAATCTGTCCGCAGACGGCCACTCGGGCGCGGACGTTCAGCCGTGGCCAGACGGCGTCGGTAATCGGGCCGCCGACGTTGTCGAAGTAGACGTCGATTCCGTCAGGACAGGCGTCCTCGAGCGCGCCGCCGAGATCGTCCGTTTCCTTGTAGTTGATCGCCGCGTCGAACCCGAGATCGTCGGTGAGCCAGTTTACTTTCTCGTCGCTTCCCGCGGTGCCGACGACGTGTGCGCCGGCGATTCGTGCGAGTTGCCCGACTATCGACCCGACCGCGCCGGCACCCGCGGAGACGACGACGGTGTCGCCGGGTTTCGGCTCACCGACGTCGAGCAGGCCGAAGTAGGCCGTCACGCCCGGCATCCCGAGGACACCGAGTGCCGTCGAAACGGGTGCCAGATTCGGATTCACTCGCCGGAGTTCGTCAGCGGAAGCGACCGCATGTTCGGCCCAGAGCAGGTCGCCCGTGACGATATCGCCCGCCTCGAGTCCCTCATCGTTGGACTCGAGAACCTCGCCGACGACACTGGCTTTCATCGGCTCCCCGACGTCCCACGGTTCGGCGTATGATTCGGCGTCGCGCATCCGCCCGCGCATGTACGGATCTACCGACTGGTAACGCGTCTCGACGAGCACTTCGCCGTCGTCGGGTTCCGGACGGTCGACGGTGACCAACTCGAAGTTCTCGGCGGTCGGTTCGCCAACTGGACGGCTCGCGAGATGCCATTGTCTGGTGGTTGCCATGTACGCACATCTCGCTGACAGAAGATCAATATTCGCCTCCCGGAACCGATCGATCGATCACCTGCCGTTCTCGTCTCTCTCCAAAGGCGGTTATCGACTGTATAAATCGGCTCGAGCGGCGACTCTGACGAGAATCGGCTCCAGTGTGTTTCTCTTCGGACCCTGTCGGTTAGTTGGCTCAGCGCAATTCGCGTTAACAGCTCCATTAGAAAGTACTCCGGATGGGAGCTTTCCGGTATGGATTTCGATTCCTCGCGGCGTCGAATGTTAGCTGCAGTCGGTGTGGGTTCGGCTTCACTCGCAGGATGTCTCGACTTCTTTTCTGGCGACGACGGCGACGGTGGGGACGGCGATGGCGGGAACGGTGACGGCGGCGGCGGAAGCGGCGGTGCATCCTGGCCTGGCTCTGACTCGGGTGAACTGATCTCCGACTTCGGAGAGGACGACCACTGGGTGGCCCGAACCGGTGATATCGAGCCAGCACCCGACGAAGCGGTGACTGGCGATCAGGCGATGGTCATCGAAAGCGACGAAGCCACCGCCGCTTCCGGACTGGAGGTCGTCGGCGGGGTCGACCTCGAGAACCAGGACGCGTCGCTGGCGGTCAAGGTGGATTCTGCCACCCAGATCGCACTCGAGGTTCTCGCCCCGAACCGCGACCATCACCTGACGAGCATCCGGCATTTCCCCGACGAGTACGAAGGGTGGCTTCGCGTCGACTTCGGCTACATCATGAAACGCGGCGATCCGGATCTCTCAAACGTAACACAGTTCAACATCGTCGCGACCGGACCGGAGGGCGGACCGACTCGAGTCGTCGTCGACGACCTCCGGAAGACGGAATCGGTCGTCGATCACGGGAAGGCGATCCTCGCCTTCTACGGCGGCCTCGATTCACACTACGATATTGCGGCCGAGCAACTCGAGGAACGAGACTGGGCGGGAGCGATTCCGATCGATCCCGACCGGATCGGAGAAGGGGGGCGAATGGATCGCAATCAGCTTCAGGAACTTCGGGATGGGGGCTGGGATGTCTGTTCGTATCCGGAAGGTGAAGGCGGGCTTCCGGAAATGCCGGAGGATCGCCAGCGAGACGTCCTCGAGCACGCGCGAGATTCGCTCCACGAGCACGGGTTCGAGGACGGCTCGCGTCACTTCTTCGCGCCGGAAGACCGGATGGACGAGACGACCCACGAAATCGTTCGCGACCTTCACGAATCCGGCTTCCTGTTCGGTGCCAGCCCGAATTCTTCTGCGCCGACTGGGATTCACATGAACTCGCTCATCTGGGGGCCGGACCTCCACGGCGGCGTTCGCCGCGCGATCAACCTCTCGGATCAGTACAATCAGCTCACCGTTCTCCGAATTCCGGGGATTGTCGAGGACGAGGCCGACGTGACGGCGAACAACATGTCGCTCGAGGACTTCGAACACCTGCTCAACCATCTTGAACACCGTGGCGTCGACGTGGTCACGCCTTCGGATCTGGTCGACGGGACGATGGAACGCGACGGTGACGACGCACCCGAAGAGACCGACGATGGCCCGATTCTCGAGGCAGGGAACGCACACACGTTCGGCGGCGACGGGAACCACCGGACCGATGAGTTCGAACTCGCTGAGGGCGGTCTCGAGTGTAGTTTCGTCCACGAAGGCAACGGCGAGTTCGTCGTCGAAGCGTCGACCGCCGACGGCGACCTCGCGAACGACCTGCTCGTGAGCACAGCCGGGTCCGGACCGGGCGGGTCGATCACGTTCGTGGAGGAGGGAACGTACCAGCTCGAGGTCGAAGCCGACGGGGAATGGTCGATCGAAATCGACCAGCCCGAAGTCACCGAGGCGGATCTCACGGAACTGCCGGTCGAGGAATCGGGAACTGGCTCGTCGTTCGTCGGGCCGCTCGCGAGCGAGGACGATATCAGCCTCGACGTCACTCACGACGGAAACCGCGAGTTCCTCGTCGACGGGTTCGACTCGAGCGGAAGCAGAGAACAGATCGTCAACGTCGTCGGCGAGTTCAACGGCTCGAGATCCTACAGCGTCGGTAACGCGACGTGGTTCAACGTCGAAGCCGACGGGGACTGGACGCTCGAGATCAACTGAGAACCCCGATACCGATCGATTGTGAGCACGGCGCGGGATTCGACACGTATCCGAGAAAAGAAGAAACCGTTTTGGGGCTGATCTGTGCACGTACCAGTATGAGCGATGCCGACGACGAGCTACTGGTCGAACTACTCACTGGAAACGCCGTCCACACGGAAGGACTCCCAGGCGGTTACTTCTCCGACGTGCAAAACGGCCAGGAACCGAAGGTGGTATCGATCTGCTGTTCGGACTCTCGAGTTCCCCAAGAGCGCATGTGGAACGTCGATGATCCCGGTACGGTCTTTACGCCGAGCAATATCGGCAATCAGACCTGGGATGACCACGAGGGCGAGCGGATCGTCGACGGCGGCGTGTTGTACCCGATCCACCACGCCGGAACCGAGGCGGTCGCCGTCGTCGGTCACACGGGTTGTGGCGCAGTCACGGCCGCATACGAGGTCGCGATGGGAGCCGAGCCGCCGGGACCGCTCGGCGTCGATAAGTGGGTTTCCCAGCTTGTCCCCGTCGTTGAAGAAGGCCTCGAGAGCGATCTCATCGATGCCGACGGGCCGGACGAACGCGTCATCAATCAACTCGTCGAGTACAACGTCGACTACCAGACGCAGTTCCTTCGAGAATCCGCAGAGATCCCCGATTCCGTCACCGTCTACGGTTTCGTCTACGACTTTCAGGCGGTCTACGGCAACGAAAAAGGACGGGCCTACCTCGTCAACCTCGACGGCGAGACGGAGCCAGACCGGATCGCCGCGTCGATTCCGGACGAGTTCGAGTCAGCGACGCGAAGCCTCCTCTACTGACGACGACGATCGCTGCTGTTGAGTGCGCTTTCTGCCTCTCGAACGTCCGATCAGCTATCGCACCCCGAACGTTTGTCGAGGTGAACCCCGGTTCGCGTGCACCCGTCGATACAGTTTTGCGATTCGAACCGAAAAACGAGCGTATGCGGAGCGTCCTCGAGTCCGACACGAAGTTCTACTACGCGGTCGGAGTGTTGACTATCGCCGTCTTCATCCTCTCGGTCGCCGCAGTTACCACGCTGAACTCGATCCGTCTCGGTAGTCAGGGACTGTTCGGACTCCTCGTCGGATTCGGTTTTTTCATGCTCGTCTTTTTCGTCTCGATCGCGATTCACCGACTCGAGGATCTCGAGGATGTCTAGTACTGAAACGGCTAATTATTCGGTATGGCCCCTTTACGACGATGTTCTCCGCAGAAAGCGGATTTCCGGAAAGGTTATGAGTCTTTACCACCTACGTTCAAAGGCAATGGCGAAAGGAACGGTTGATTTCTTCAACGACACAGGCGGTTACGGATTCATCGAAACTGAGGACGCGGACGACGACGTGTTCTTCCACATGGAAGACATCGGCGGCCCAGATCTCGAAGAAGGACAGGACCTCGAGTTCGACATCGAGCAGGCCCCAAAAGGCCCGCGCGCGACGAACGTCGAGCGCCTGTAAGGCGAATTCGCTGAGGTATCGGCATTTCAAAATCGTATTTTACACACTGACGAGCGCCGGCAGTCGGTATCGCGGTCGACAAACCGAAACTGAGGGCGCGTTGCATCGGGCCCAGCGTTACGTAGCGACGGCTCCCATCTGCTAGTATGGGCGACTCTACCGCGGAATCCGAATCTAGCGAAAGCTCTGAATCCGAACCCGTTTTCCGCCGCAGTGACGATGTCGACTACGAGGCGGTCGATGCCGCGAACGGCTTCGAGACGGGCGTCCTGATCGGCGAGGAACACGGCGCACCGAACTTCGCAATGCGCCGGTTCACTCTCGAGGCCGGGACCGGGGTTCCCAAGCACACGAACGAGGTCGAACATCGCGAAGACGACACTCGTAACGGCGATCCGAGAGTCGTTGAACGTAACGGGTATCAAACAGCTATTTGGTTCGGTCCGTACAATACCGACACCGAAACGTGAACGTCTTGCTCATCCTGGGACACCCACGGACCGACAGTTTTTGCGGCGCTCTCGCTCGAGCGTATCGATCGGGTGCGAGCGACGCAGGCGTCGACATACGAGAGATTTCCGTCGCCGACCTCGAGTTCGATCCCGACGTTCACACCGAAGAGCCGAGCGAACAGCCGCTCGAGGAAGATCTAATCGACACCCAGCGTCAGATTGAGTGGGCGGACCATCTCGTCCTCTTTTACCCGAACTGGTGGGGGACCATGCCCGCACGGCTCAAGGGATTCTTCGATCGGGTGTTCACGTCCGGGTTCGCGTTCTCGTTTTACGACGAGGACGAAGGGGCGGGTCACGAAGCGTTGTTGAGCGGGAAGACGGCCGAGCTGATCGTCACGATGGACATGCCCGCATGGGTGTATCGGTGGATCTATCGCCAACCCGGAAACAACGCAGTTAAGCGCTCCACGCTCGGATTCGCCGGGATTCGAACCACGCGGGTGACGAACCTCGGCTCGGTCGAAGACTCGACACTCGAGCAACGAGAGGCGTGGCTAGAGGAAGTGACGGAATTAGGCCGGAGTCTGGCTACCGGCCCGGAGTCGCGGTCGACGCGAGCGAAACGGACGCTGACGACGTGGCTGAAAGCCCTTCGGTTGCAGTTCTATCCGATGGCGTGGGTAGCGTACTCGATCGGCGCGCTGGCCGCGGCTGGCTCGAGTAGTGTCTTCTCGACTACGGCTTACTGGGCTGGCTTCGGGTTCCTGTTTTTTCTGGAAGCGACTACGGTGTTGAGCAACGAATACGTCGATTACGACACTGACCGAAAGAATACGTTCGCCGGGCCGTTCACCGGTGGATCTCGCGTTTTGGTCGACGGCGAACTGTCGTTCGACGAGCTCCGGCGGGGTATCGGCATCACGGGAGTGTTCACGGCGGTATTCGGACTGGCAGTGGTGACTCTCGGAGCCGGTTCGGTTCTCGCGAAAATAGCCGTAGCGGCGGTGTTGGTGACGCTGGCGATCGGATACACGATACCGCCACTGAAGTTGGCGTATCGAACGCTCGGAGAGCTGGACGTAGCCACAACCCACAGCATCGGCGTTCTGTTGTTGGGATTTCTCGTCCTGGGCGGCTCGTGGCGCGATCCGCTCCCGTGGCTTCTCGGTCTGCCGTTTTTCCTAGCCGTCATCCCGTCGATCACGCTGGCTGGGGTCCCCGACTACGACGCCGACCGCGCCGTCGGTAAACAGACGGTCGCCGTCCGGTTCGGAATCGACGGTGCCGCACTCGTCGCGGCGGCTGCAACGCTGGCGGCTACGATAACGGCCGTACTTTTGGGGGTTCTGGACGCGGTTCCCGGCGCGTACGGACCGGCTATCTATCTGAGCATTCCGCACGCCTTGCTCCTCTTCTGGTTGCTTCGTGACCGGTTGTGGGGGAAAAACCGGTCGATACCCGGTCAGATCAACGTGTTGATGGCGACGTCGCTCGCTTACATCATCTGGTTCGGCATCGTCCCGTTAGTCGAACTCCTGTAGCGAGCCGTTCAGTGGGTTTGGCGACGTGCTAATACGAAACCCAGCGCAACGAACCGAGTATTGAGTCCGAATCGCTCAAGTAGGCCACGGTCCTATCAGCGGTCGTGTCGAAGCAGGTTCAGGACGTCGAAACGATATTTTGCCACGAGGTGGGATCGGAGTATCTCGTCGTGGTCAGCCGAGACGGAAAGCGGTTGTTTCGTGCAAAGTTGGGGCTCTCGGAGACGGATGCGGGGCCGCGACCCGCCAAATTCAGGCTCAAACAGGGCTCGACCGAAGAGCCTCGCCAACCCGACGAGTTCGTCGAACTCGCTCGGCGAGCCAAACGGATCCGCATCTCCGAGCAAACCTCTCCGCAGGGCCGAAAGGAACTTCGGGAGATGCTCGAGGGCTATCAGTTAGACGCGAAAACGGTCCGAACCTGTCGGTACTGCGCCTCGGCCGGCCGCTACTCCCCGATCACGACAGATACGGCGATCAAGGACGATCGAGACTGGATCTGTACCGACTGTGCCAGCCAGGAACTCGAGCGCCAGCTTTCTCACGTCGGGAACGTGACGGGCGCGGCCAAAGAGCGCCTCGAGGAACTCATGCACGACGTACAGGATTTAGAGCGGATCGTTAACCTGCTCAAGGGACAGCTCGATCCCGATCTGACGCAGTTTGATACGATTTCCTCGACCACCGACGAGGTCGATCTCGCCCGCGTCGAGACGCTCGACCTCCATCCAGACCTTCAGGGCTTGCTCGAGGATCGGTTCGAGACGTTGCTGCCGGTTCAGAGCCTGTCGACCGACCACGGATTGCTCGAGGGCGACGACCAGCTCGTGGTTTCGGCAACGGCGACCGGGAAGACGCTCGTCGGCGAGATGACGGGAATCGACCGCGTGCTCAACGGCAAGGGGAAGATGCTGTTTCTGGTTCCCCTCGTCGCCCTCGCGAACCAGAAGTACGAGGACTTCAAAGACGAGTATGGCGACCTCGTCGACGTGAGTATCCGCGTCGGTGCGAGTCGCGTCGCCGACTCGGGCAACCAGTTCGATCCGAACGCGGACGTCATCGTCGGTACCTACGAGGGGATCGACCACGCCCTGCGGACCGGGAAGAACATGGGGGACATCGGGACCGTCGTCATCGACGAGGTCCACACGCTCAAAGAGGAAGGTCGCGGCCACCGACTCGACGGGCTCATCTCGCGGCTGAAATATACGTGCGAACAACGTGCGAAAAAGCGCGAGTCGTACGACGGTACCCAGTGGGTGTACCTTTCCGCCACGGTCGGCAATCCCAAGGAACTCGGCCGCGCGCTCGAGGCGAAACTCATCGAGTTCGAGGAGCGCCCGATTCCCATCGAACGTCACGTCACCTTCGCCGACGGCCAGGAGAAGGTAAACGTCGAGAACAAACTGGTCAAACGCGAGTTCGACACGGAATCCTCGAAGGGGTATCGCGGCCAGACGATCATCTTTACAAACTCCCGGCGACGGTGTCACGAGATTTCGCGGAAACTCGAGTATTCGGCGGCGCCGTACCACGCGGGACTGGATTACGGCCGACGGAAGAGCGTCGAACGCCAGTTCGCCGATCAGGATCTCTCGGCGGTCGTGACGACGGCCGCGCTCGCCGCCGGCGTCGACTTCCCGGCCTCGCAGGTCGTCTTCGACTCGTTGGCGATGGGGATCGAGTGGCTCTCGGTTCAGGAGTTCCACCAGATGCTCGGCCGAGCGGGACGGCCGGACTATCACGATACGGGGAAGGTGTACGTTCTCGTCGAACCCGACTGTGCCTACCACAACTCGATGGAGATGACCGAAGACGAGGTCGCGTTCAAACTCCTCAAGGGCGAAATGGAGTCAGTGATGACCCACTACGACGAGGCGGCGGCCATCGAGGAGACGCTGGCGAACGTCACGGTCGGCGGGCGTGCGGCCAAGCGACTCAATGATCGGATGCTCGGCGAGGTGCCGACCAAACATGCACTCGGAAAGCTCCTCGAGTTCGACTTCATCGACGGCTTCGAGCCGACGCCGTTGGGTCGGGTCGTCACCGAGCACTTCCTCGATCCCGGGCAGGCGTTCTCGATGCTCGACGGGATCAGAAAAGAGGCCCATCCGTACGAACTGGTTGCGGAGATCGAACTTCGCGATACGGAGCTGTGAGGAGCGGATTTTCTACGTGCTGAGGATACGTTTGGTTCGACGCTCAGACGAACGCGATCTCGAGCACCGAAAGCAAGATCACGAGAATCGAGCCCGGGACGCCGCCGATGGCCACGATCAGGAGCGCAATCGGCGTGATGGCCACGGACAAGTTGAACAGAGCCTGTGCGAGAAAGAGGACGAGCAAGCCGACGACTGCGTTGAGGATAAACGGTTTGACGGCCTGGATGACCTGCGATGCGCCGACGATCACCGCGAGTACCAGTACGAGAAGGAGAATCTCGAGTCCAGTTACCATAGTAGATGGTTCGTCACGAGAAGGGTAAATCGTTCGATCGCATAACGAAACCCTTTAACCCATCTACCCTAAGATGTAGGTACGGGATCGTGGGTTAGCTTGGTATACTTCGGGCCTTGGGTGCCCGTGACCCCGGTTCAAATCCGGGCGATCCCATCTCTTTCGCGCTTTCTTTGAGTCCGAGTAGACTCATTGTAAGGCTAAGGGTTCCGGCGTCTCTCGCGCCTATTCCTAATCGGATTCGGACCGTACCCCGGTTGGGGGTTCAGGCCTTCATGCGATTACCGGGGATTCGAAACACACTCGCGTCACTGTGACAGAGGTCTTCGTCTCAAGGGGTTCAAACCGGTTACGTTTTGCTGTAAGGATTGACAAGTTCGCTCGCGTCGCAGGCTGGGGTTGCAGACTGCTTGTCTGCGTTTCAAGTGTTAACAGATATTTCTCTCGCTGTTTTGATTAGATCCGGGTGACCCACCACGATCGCCCAGGTCGGGATTCCTCTCTCAGGTCAATTCCATGACCAGCCGCACTCGCTGCGCGGCACGTTGGTAACCCTCGTTCGCGCACTTCAGTGGTGGGAAATTAATGGCCATAGGACAACAGATTCAAGTTAGTTAGTTCGTCAAATCAGCTGTTTACAAGCGTTCACGGTAGGATATTCGCGTTCTCATTCGCATGTTAACCTGAAAGTTAATATCTAAGTTCACATGTTTCCTTCTAACGCTCTGTTGAGATTCTCAATTGGTGATAAGAGTCCTCTGCTGACTCCTGAAAGCTATCATTAGCTGAGTGTTTCCACGGAATAGGATTAGGTTCGCTTGGAACCACCGTGAAGGGTTCCTAGACAGTTTCTTCGACCATGTCCGAACATCTCTCGCATCATAGATTGAATGGGGTCCTAACGGGTTCCCAAATAGGGTAAACCGGCTCTGTTGAAATCCTCTTCTATAGACACTTAATCCTATGAAACTACTGCTCACTACACGTGCTTTCGTATGTCTCTCCCGGTCAGTCAAACATATATCTGAACAAGCCTATAAGCAGAATCAATGGCTACCGAAAGCCCCGAATCTGATAGTTCCTCCCTGATTCAACCCCGACTACTCGTAGCATTAGTCGTGATTGCCACGCTTGCATCTCGGTAGACCTTGTGGGTCTACTGAACCTGTTCGAGGTTGAGAAATTCACCGATGCAATCACCCCGTTTCTGGTGATGGTTATCGGGGGGTATCTTGGTATCGTGATTTCAGACCGTCTTTGGGAGCGAGTGTTCTCCGAGAATTAGTCGGTAAGTGAATCCTCTGTATTAACCGTCAGATAGCTCGGTCGAGATTATGGACGATACACGCAAGGGCGAGTTCACGAAACTGCTTCCACCAGCGTCGTGAACGGACGAATGCACCGTATTTTCGCTTGAGTCGAGAGTTCACCGTTTCGCTCTGGCTCCGTTGGCCATAGAGGGCGGTATCCAACCGAGCGTTCCACGCTTTCTGCAGTGAGGAGAACTCACGGTGTTTGATGAGTGGGCGAATCTCGCTCTCGCGTGCTATTGCTCGAACCTGCTGGTCGTCGTATCCCTTGTCTCCAAGCAAAACTTCGACTTCAGTTGCATTGCGGTTGATGAGCGATGGTGCGATCTTCGTATCGTGTCTTCGAGTTGTTGTGACATGGAGATCGAGGATCGCGTTTACTCTCGTTCGACTAATAGCGTGACTTTCAGCTGCTGAATCGTCAACTTCGTTCGCTTCGTATAGTGTTTCGAGGCGTGGCTTCGGTCGAAGCCCGAGGCGTCGATTCCCGCAACACCGTTAGTTGGGAGCAGTGAAACAGAGAGATTGAGAAGCACCCGCCAGACTGCCATATCGAGTCTATCGAATGCTTTGCATAGCGTTGACGGGGCAGGAAGTTCGGTGAGATTGATCGCGTTCCGAATACGAGGCATTTCGATGAGTTCGTCGAGGAGTGTTCGATAGGTCGTGTTCTTCCGAACTTTGAGACATAGCAGAACAACGTGCTGATGAAGCGTGTAGCGCTGTTTCGAGTACTTTGAAGAATATGGTGAGACTGCTCGCTGGGCAAGATGAAATGCTTCCTCGACAAATCGGAGCAACCGAGATTTTGGGAGGGTCTGCATCCATTCAAACTATCGACTGAATCTGTAACTCTTCAAGGATTTCAACAGAGCCACATAAATGGGAACTCACTCAGGGGAAGATATGGTACTAAGCTTGGCTGCATACGTTTACGCCTCGATTCGAACAGACGACCATGATTTCAACGGTGGCTTTGCGTTTTTCCTTTTCCTCGCAGATTCGTTCACCGCAGCCGCCTTTGGTCCACCGTTACTATAGACGCGACAGATCCTCCTCGGATGCTCCATTCAACCTCTACACCCTTTTCTGAATTACTGTCCCTCACAAATCAAATTCTATCCCGTACCGCACTCGTGCTGTGAATTCAGCACAGGTTATTCGAACTACTTAGCATTCGTCAACCCATACTGAAGCACTAACCCCGGGACGATCACACCGACAATAACGAGGACGCCGAATAGCACGGCGAAAGGAAGGGCAGTGACGATGCTCAATCCAAGATAGAGTGCCATCGCTACGAACACGCAAATCGAAATGACGGCGTTCTCTTGGGATCTGATCGGCTCGCTTCGGACGAGGATACCCATCGACACGGCGAGCAGCACGAAGATAGCGATCAGTGCAGCGTTGAATATCTGCATCGAGTCAACCGCAAGCCCGTAGAACAACCCCAGACCGGCGAGTACGAATGCGATGCCCAAGATGGCGAGTCCGGCTCTCTCCGCGTGTGAACGCTCGCTCGTCTCGCCGGGTATAATCGGGGTCATACGATTACCTTCTTGCAGTTCGTTCGCCTGCGTCTTGCAGTCTGCCGTAGGCGGGCGCGAGCAGATAATCCGCAATGCCACCCACAACCAACGCTGCAGCCAAGAAGAGGTCGCTGAAACCGGTGTCGGCTCTCGTCTCGATTAGAACAACTACTCCGGCCAAGCCGATTCCGAGACCAATTCCGATGGTCAGTTCAAGTCGATGCTCACCCCACCAGACGGCGATGCCAGCGACCAGAAGCATGATACCACCCACAAATACATCGACACCGAACGATAGTCCACCAAAGGTGAGCCCGCCCAGTACCAGTCCAATCCCTACCCGTTGTAGTTGTTCGACTTGATCGATTTCTTGTTCGCTCATTTGTAACAGAACCAACGTATAGTAAGATTGTAATCCCTTGCACTAATCAAATTAGCCGACCACTGATTCTTGATACGGTGTGATGCATTCGCACTCTCAATTCAGCAGACCCTGTCAGAACTATCGATCAACTGCCAAAAGTGGTGTGCAACATAGAGAGGATGCAGTTGCGTTTCTTCCGCTCTCGATGTAACGAATCAGCCGTGCTATAGAGATGCTTACTGAGCAACAGTTGTCAGTCAGGCCAAAGAGGTATGCAAATTTTATCTCTTAGCTGATGATCGCGCGCTCGAACCGGTAGTAGCCGATCACGAGCGGGACGACGATCCACGCGAGGACGATCACCCAGGCGCCCCAGGTCTCGAGGTAGAACGGGACGTCGCCGGCGATCCGACCGGCCGTCGTCATGTCGACGTCCTCCGAGCCGACGAAGTCGATGAGGTCGAGCGCGATCACGGACAGCGCCTGGCCGGGGCTGAGCCGCTCGACGAGGAGGTACCAGGCGGGGACGGGTTCGCCCGTGAACAGGGGCACTTCGCGCTCAAAGACCCAGTAGATCACTGACGGGACGAAACTCCAGAGGAAGTCGAAGACGACGAAGATGCCGAGCACGCCCGCGACGGCCTTCGCCCGGCTGTTCACGCTCGCCGAGACGCCGACGGCGATCGCGACGTAGACGAGCCCCATGATGAGCGAAAACGCCAGCAGGCCGAGGTAGTCGGAGACGACGAAGCCGTCATAGAGGGCGGCGATCACGACGCTGCCGACCAGGAAGCCGATCACCGTCGGAAGGGCGACGACGCCGGCTCGTCCGGCGACTTTCCCGAGGACCACGTCGAGGCGCGTGAACGGGAGACCGAGCAGGAAGCGGATGCTCCCGGACTCGCGCTCCTTGACGATCGCCTGATAGCCGACGATCAGGCCGATGATCGGAACCAGCATCCCGATTGGCTGGAAGAGAAAGCCGACGGCGTCGGCGAATTCGGGGGCGGGGCCGTCGCTGTGGAGCAGGTACGGGATCGCTGAGACGCCCGCGACGAGTAGGATTAACAGCGCGGTCAGCGCCCAAAGCATCTTCGCGCGTGCGGCATCCGCGAAGTCCTTTCGCGCGATCGCGATCCAGTTGGTGTACCTCCTACCGCTCTCCGCCCGGGAGGTGTCGTGGGCGCCGCTCATGCGTCCACTACCTCCGTGCTGCCGTCGCGCCTGCCGCGCGTCGGCCGGTCGCCAGTGGTGAACGCGGCGAACAGATCCTCGAGCGACGGTTCCTCGCTGGAGATGTCCTCGACCGTGCAGCCGGCGTCCTCGACGGCATTGATGACGGTCGCCTTCCGGCTCGACTCGGAGAGAGACGCGACGATCTCGACGCCCTCGACGCGCACGTCGGTGACACCGGAAAGTGCGGCGACGGCCTCGCGAACGCCGTCGGGCACCGCGTCGACGGTCAGCACGAGCCGGGAGTCGGCGTCGAACTGCGACTTGAGCGCGTCGATGCTATCCTCGGCGACGAGCTCGCCGCCGCGCATGATCCCGACGCGGTCGCAGACGGCCTCGACCTGTTCCATGATGTGACTCGAGAAGAAGACGGTCGCGCCGCGAGCGTTCTCCTCGCGGATGATCTCGCGCATCTCCCGGGCGCCGTTCGGATCAATCCCGGAGGTGGGCTCGTCCAGGACGATCAGATCGGGCTCGCCAACGAGCGCCATCGCGAGAGCAACGCGTTGTTTCATCCCGGTCGAGAACCCGCCAGCTTTTCGATCGGCTGCCTCGGTGAGTCCGACGCGCGCTAAGAGCTCGTCAGGGTCGTTAGACGCACCTTTTGCGTCGATGGCGAACTGAACGTGTTTCCGAGCAGTCAACCGATTGTACATTCCAAAGTCCTCGGGGAGAACGCCGATTGATTGGCGGACAGCGAGCGACTCGGATTCGATGTCGTAACCGAGCACTGTTCCCGAACCCGTCGAAGGTGGCGTGAACCCGAGGAGCATGTTGATCGTCGTCGACTTCCCTGCCCCGTTCGGTCCGAGAAATCCGTATATTTCTCCCTCCCGAACCGTTAGATCCAGAGATTCAACGGCTGTTATATCCCCGAACCGGCGCGTGAGAGAATTCGTCTGAATGGCATCCATCGATTATAGTTAGTTTCCTATCAAAAAATAGCTTCTGATTCCACTAGAGATGCTTACACACGGTTGTATTCACGACCAGGCAACTCTGATCTCTATATGAGGAGTCTCACCAGGACTGATCTTGATATTTGGAAGTCATACTTGTCGCGTGTATTATCTGACTGATGTGAAAAGTGTACGTTCTGTACTGAGCGATCATTGACCTTCGCAGATTACCCCTCAGACTGTGCCACATTCGCGCCCTGTATCTTGCACAACGGTACTGACAATTATTGGAGAGTACGAGGATTGAGCGTATGGGTTATTTTGCTAATCCCTATAGTCGCGGCCGGTTTCGACTTCGACGCCGGTCTCGACAGTGAAAGTCACGTTGCCGGTCGACAGCTGGTCGGCGATCTCTTTCCGTTGCTCGAGGGTGAGATCCGGGCGCTCAAGGACTCGGCGAGCACTGGCGACGATGCGGGTAACGTCGTGACAGGCGAACGCGGCCGCGTTGGATCGATTACAGTCGTAATAGTCGGCGGCTTTCTCGATTTCGTCGAATCGCCATTCGTTGCCGTCGTCGGTTCGGATTCGGACAGAGCCGGGAATGTCGTTCTTGTTTCGGGCCATGTTCGTGAACACGAGTCGGATATCCTAGTTTTTTCGGGTAGCTGGATCGAGTTTTGTATATAAATGGGGTGTCGGCTGGGTGGTGATCGGCGCGGTCGGCGACGCGATCGCGCTCGCGATGGGCGCGATATGAACACGCGGTGCTCGCGCTCGTGTTCATATTCGGGAAAACGATTCTCGAGACGTGCGACCCCGTGCACTCACACGGAAACCCGGTTCGAACGGGCTCAGGCAAGATGAACGGGTGAAAGAATAGGGTTCTTACAATTCCTGGTTATCAGGTGAGTCAAAAATTCAGATGCTGCTCGTGAAGCAATCAAAGAGGCCCGGGGCATGGAACAGGATATAAGAGATTCTTTAAGCAATTCTAACTCGAGTCGGTTGTGACAACATTCATAAGATATTATATAATCTCGACATCAACCATTCAACATACGATTCACTAGGTGATCGATCGCCCCAGCCATACTAACTCCAAGGCTAACTGAGGTAACAACGTCCGCTCCGGCTGTGTGTAATACTGCAACAAAAACGCCAATAAAGGTGACAAATCGTTGTAACCGTTCTCAGTCTACAATATGATAGTGAACTTCTGACCCAGCACCAATCGACCCCTCCCTCATCTCATTGATTGATTCCATCCATTGCTGACGTTCATACATCTTTGCCATCCGTTTTTCACCGCTCTCGTCGGACATATTCCACTAACAGAATCACAGCACCAAACATGTATTGGCAATAACTCTATACTGGTACTGGATTGGCGGCCGATAACAAGAAGTTGTCAAATCGTACACTTACTAAAAAGCAGCTCAGACCAGTATTGATTGATTTGCCAGTGGACTTAAGATTCAGAGGTGTGAGGATTTCCTCATGGTAACAGAAATCAACCGCATTGGGGTACTCTCAGTGGTGAAAATATACACAGTCATTTCGGTGGTAACTGCCGGTGTAATGGGATTCCCCTTGGTACTCTTAGACTTGGTGATTGAAAGTGGTATTGGAATTGGCATGTATATCACCCTGTTAATTGGTGCCGCCGTCTTTGGCGTGGTATCGGGTGCTATTGCGCCGTTAATTTACAACTTTATCAGTGGCACTGTCGGTGGTGTTGAGGTAGAACTTTCCAAGATTTGAATTACGTATAGCCGTAGGAAAACACCGATTTTGAACCGGTTAGATCATCCCATCCAGCATCCCATTATTATAAGCAAAAGTGAGACCCACTGCAAGAATAATTAATAGGATTATGAGAGGGTCATATCTCTTACTCTTCTGGCTTTTGAGAACCCGCTTATGGTCATTTTTAACCTGTGAAACATATGAGGACGATGAATTCGTTCTGTCCGCGATTTCCTCATTTGTAAGATCTGAGTTCTTTGATGCTGTATCAATAATCTCTTGTTGCTTATCGGTTAGATCGCCGTACTTGTCACCCATCCTAAAACCCTATACAGAATTCATCTGGTTTACAGCCACTATCCACCCGTATGCCAGTCTCCCCCTGCGCTACACCTTTTCCCATACAACCCGGAACCTAGCAACAATCCATAATTAATCTTTCTTTGAACAGTCTATTTGGAATGTGGTCTTTTTATGAAAGTCGGGTATTCTTATCTGAGTTAACTGATCACTCACTATGATTGTCAATGCTCGAGCACTCGAGACAACCTACGTTCCCCAAGATCTCGAGCACAGGGAAGGACAGATAAGTCAGCTCGCGACAGCGCTGGAACCACTAACTCACGGCGTTGGTGGGGATCATAGCCTGATTTTCGGACCATCGGGATCGGGGAAAACCACGCTCGCGAAGTACGTCGTTCGGAAGCTGCGACAGGAATCCTTGGGCGTCAAACGAGCATACTGGAATTGCATGTCGGGCTCGTCGAAAACCGAGGTCTTGCACGGGCTCGCGCAGGATTCGAAGATAGGAAACCATCTGTCAAGAGACGGCACCGCATCCGGTGCGTTCATTGAAGCCTTTCGCGAAACAGACGATCATATTGTCGCGATCATTGATGAGGTCGACGTGCTTGAGGACGAAACGCTGTTGCTCGGGTTGGGAGATCTCCCGAACGTGACGATCGTCGCGATCACGATCGACGAAGACGACTTTTTTGCGAATCACCAGCTGAACGGGCGAGTCAAATCCCGGTTTTCGAGTGCAGAGACGGTCCGACTACGACGGTATTCTCACAGCGAATTAGTGGATATTCTCTTAGCTCGAATCTCTGCAGGATTGCGACCAGGAGTGATTACGATCGGGGTTGTTGAATACATCTCAGATATTGCGGCCGGTGACGCACGCGAAGCGATCAAGCATCTCGAGAAGGCCACCGTTCGCGTCGCTCGTTCGGATCGATCGCAGATTACGATCGACGACGTTGAATCGGTTCATCACGAGGCACGCCAGGATCTCCGACAGGACCACATCAATTCGCTGGGAACGCACAAACGACTACTGCACGACATCATTGCCGACGCTGGTGAAATTGGGGTTGGAGAACTGCACGACACCTACGAGAGACGAATCAGGAATCCAAAACCGAACCGGACTCGGCGGCGATACCTTTCCTCGTTAGTCGATAAGTACGAATTGCTCGAGTCGTCTGGCACCGGTCGTGGGAAATCATACACGATAGCCGAGCCGTAGGGCGGTTTTCGTTTTTCCGGCCACTTTCCGGCCATTTTCCGGCCACGGGATACAGCCCCCCTTCTTCTGAAATTTGGTATCGTCAGCCGATATCGGTGTTTTCCGGCCACTGCCGGTGTAGTCCTATTAAATGGACGTTCCTCGTTCGGTGTATGTCCGAACTTACAACCGAATCGGTACCGGACTCGGGGGAGTCGTTAGGTGGTTTTGAAGTCGAAACTCCTGCTGGCAAACCCGCGTCAGTTGAGGTCACAGGAACGCCGGTCAATTGCGCGCGTATTGATGTTCGAGTGGAAAATGGCCGACACTGGGTGTTTGGGGTGAACGACGGTACCGCAGTTCTCGTGATGGTGTGCAATGAGATTGGGAAGCGCGTCGACGCCGATCTACCGAGCTGGATCGAACCCGTTGTCCAGCGGACCGGGATCGAGGAGGTCGAGAAGTCGTGATATCACCGATTCGTATCGATCCACTCGCACCAGGCGTGAAAGTCGTTTGCACCGCATTGGCTGGCGATCGAATGCATCGTTCCGGTCGGAATCTTATCTTCGGAGTGCATCGGGACGCTGACGACCCTTACTTCACCAGTTTCAGGGTGCTCGTATCGGAGCTTAAGGTGGCTTCCCGTCCGGTCGACAGGAACGTAGCCATGGTCCTTGAGAACCTTCGCAATTTCTCTGCCAGAAAACGTTGTCCGAACCATTTACTGCATGAAGTCCGGAAGTTCCTTTTCGCCCGCCGCGTCGGGGTCGAGCCCCCATTCTTCGAGATCGTCGTCGGTGACTGGTTCACCGCCACCCTCGTGCAGCTTCAGTGCTTCCGCGAGCATCGCCAATGCTTCGGACTTGGAATCGCCGAACGAAGCGACCCCGGTCTCGAGATCCTTTGCGGTAATGCGGCCGTCGTCCTCGTGGATGAATTCGACGCCCTCGGATCGGTCATTCCGCGTAGCACTCGCCATATACTCCCACGTAGGAGAAAGAGCCTGATAAGCGTTCGTTCCGACTCGAGCGAACAGACGAGAGAGTTACTCTGTGGGCTCGAGATCAGCGGCATCGAGGTCTCCAGCAAGGTACTGTTCTCCCAAGTCGGAGATCTCGTAATATCCCTCATCGACTCGGCTAACAAGACCGTATTCGACCAATGTCGACAAACGCCGGTTGACACCAGTTCTATGGCGATCGATGTTCCTCGCAATCGTAGTAGGACCCAACTCCAACCCAGTATTGAGGACTTCCAGAATCCTCTCGTCAGTCGGATTCTGCATCCATGGACCGGGTTTTCTCATTATATACCAATTCCATACCACCTTCTTACGTGGTTCGAAACGACGCATCTGTTGTACGATGTAGAACATCTGATTGCACTATATTGTAGAATATTCTATTATGGTGGACTCGAGAGTGATCAGGTAACGCGAGTTTCACGCGGGTCTGACTGTCCGTCGGACCCATTTGGAAAATGCGGTCCGGTGCTAGGGACACCGGGTCCGCGCGGCTCGCGTATCTGTGGTACGCAAGCCATGTACGACGACAACACGCGGGGTCTTGAAGGCCCCGAACGACCAGCGGAATCGACCACAACCAACCAGCGACTTCTCGCCGACGGTGGCACCACGTGGGGGAACCTTTCCGGATTCCAGCGCGATTGCCTCGAGACGATCGCTCGGCTCGAGCGCAACGACGAGACTCCGTACGGACTCGAGATCAAACGACAGCTCGAGCCCCAGCACGGCGAGGTGAATCACGGTCGGCTGTACCCGAACCTCGATGAACTCGTGCAGCTCGAACTCGTCGAGAAGTCCGAACTCGACAAACGCACGAACGAGTACGCGCTGACGCGTGACGGGCGCGGGCTCTTAATCCAGCGCGTCGAGCGCATGGCGGCCGCGTGCGGTATGACGACCGCTGTTGCTGACGATTCCAACGCGGGTGATCGCGAATGATCGATGTCGGCGAACTCTCCGACGACGAGATCGAAGCTGTGGTCCACACGCGCGGGTTCCAGAAGATGCTCGCCTACCGTCGGCTCTCCGACGGGATCGAAGTACTCGAGGACGAAGACCAGATTTTCGAGTCGATGGTCTCGTCGATCACGAAACAGCATTCGCAGGTTCGGTCGGAGGACAGCACTCGAGAGTTCTTCCGGCTGTTTCGTGGTGAAGTAGGGACGTTCACGGAAGGACTCGCCGACGAGGAAAGTAGCGCGGACCAAGGCGATCTCGAAGATCTCTACGTCGACGACGGTGATCTCGAGTGATCACACCGAAGGAAATGACGCCACGCGAGGCATGGCACCGATATCTCGATGGGCGGCGCACGGAGTTGACAGACGAATCCGTCGCGACCTACCACTACCGATTGAAGCTGTTCACAGAGTGGTGCGAAGAAAGCGATATAGAAACTGTCTCGGAGCTCAACGGCTGGGTTCTCGATCAGTTTGAAAGCTCCCGCTCTGGCGAAGGCGTCGCCGCGACAACCCTTCACAACGAGATGGAGACGCTTGCACAGTTCATTGAATACCTGGAACGGATTGAAGCGGTTGATGACGGGCTCTCGGATCGGGTAAACATTCCTGATATCCCCGACGACGAGAAATCTCGTGAAACTAAACTCGAGACCGGCCGAGCGTTGTCGTTGATTCGCTATTACCGCTCGAGTGAGCTGGCAGGATCGCGAAACCACGCACTGCTCGAGGTCGCTTGGCATACGGGCGCGCGATTGGGTGGGATTCGAGCGTTGGATCTGAGGGACTTCGACGTAGGTGAGCAGCTGCTCGAGTTCGTTCACCGACCGAGTACGGATACCCCGTTGAAGAACAAACGGCATGGAGAGCGAGTCGTAGCTATCCGTAACGGAGTTGCGAAAGCACTTCGACAGTACATTCAGTCTGAGCGAAGCGATAAGCACGACGACCACGGTAGACAGCCGCTTTTCTCGTCGCTTCAGGACCGACCGTCGACGAATACGATGCGTGCCTGGATGTACACGGCGACTTTTCCGTGCGTTCACGGGCCGTGCCCGCATGGGCATGATTCCGAAACCTGCGAGTTTCGTAGCCATACGCACGCGAGCAAGTGTCCGTCATCACGAGCTCCCCATCACGTCCGAACCGGGTCGATCACCTGGCACCAAGATCGCGGTGTTCCTCGAGAGGTCACTTCGGAGCGGGTGAACGCTTCGCAGGAGGTCATCGATCGGTACTACGACAAGGCAACTAAGCGCGAGCGGATGGAGCTTCGACGCCGTCCGCACCTCGAAAAACTCGAAATCCAATGAGAGACATGTCCACGGAATTAATAATTTTGATCGTAGCGCAGTCTGTCGATTATGGGTCTAGATCAATGCCGGGCGATCCTACTCACTCCTGTCGCGAGCAAATCCGCGAGCGACGAATGCGTAATGATTACCGGATTTGCAGTAGTCCGAGGTTCTGCGTCGACGCCTACAGCGGGCCGAATTGGCTCGAGAGATACGAACGGCAATCACACTGAAAACGGAGGAAGTAGGTGGCTGTAACGTTACGCGAGCCGGGCTTATTCCGCAGGAACTACTTCGACCTCGAGATTCTCGTCGTGGGTGAACGTAGCTGCATAGTCGACACTCACTACTTCTTGGATCGTTATCGCTACCTCGCTTGGATTCTCTGGAACCGCAAATGCTGTCCACTCGTTCACGCTCTCCTCTGGTTCGAGATCGACATCTAACTTACTTACATCGTCAATAACAGTCCAATCCGCTTCGGTCCCACCGACAGCAACGTTCATTTGACGGGGGACGAAGTTGGCTGTTTCCTCGCCTGTGTTCGTTATCTCTTTTTGAATAACCAGGTGTTGTTCTCCCTCTGGAGGTCTGTGGAACTGGTCTGTCTCAGGATCACTTTGGTAGGTGTCGAACACGGTAGCGTTCCATTCTATCTCGAGCGTGGTTGTTGCACGGTCTGGGTTGGTATCTTCAGTTGTGATGGTCGGCTGTTCTGGGAGGCTCGCACCTTCCTCACTGCTTTCATTGCTCGAGTTGTTTGGTGAGTCGTTGTCCCCATTCTCGTCGTCGTTATCAGCATCTGACGTACATCCAGCAAGGGCCGCTACCGTCCCTATACCGAACGTAGCGAGGCAGTCTCGTCGTCTCATATGTGGAAATATCTGCTACCATGATATAAGCCCGGTCACATAGGTGCACGGCTGAAGTCTCAACCGAAGCCGTTTCCTCTGGTGGTTTTGTTGTGATATTCGAACAGAAACGATCGTGAGGCGATGGTCGCAAGGAATGACCGACACGGACACACAGTATTTTGACTGGATAGAGCACCCCCCATGCTTGTGTAGGGCAAAGAGCAATGAAGCTCTCATTCGGTAATCCCATCCGCTTCTGTCGCGAGTGAACGTTTGAGCGACGACTATCGGAACGAAGCGGGACCCGAACGAACACGCGCGAAGGTCAGGAATCGCAGGCGATGTGCTCGAGGGCAAGAACCATCCTGAAAAAGAGTACGTCTCGAAAAACGGTTTTCCGAATATGCACACGAGATCGAGAACGCTGGGTGCACATTGGGCGCCGATCGCCGCGACGAAGACGAAACCACTCTAACGAACTGATAGAAACTCGCCGATTATGGGAGCTGGGCCAGGTGGAGTGAATCGAAAAAACTAGGAATCCGGGGGCCATGTGTACGAATATGCGAATCCGAACCGACGGCAGTTAGAAATTGTCCGGATCGACCGCTTTGATTCGGTACTCCCCATCGTCGACGCGATCGACTGTAATGTGAGCATCTTTGATTTCGTCGTCGGCGTTGACCACTCCATCCCTCTGGAGGTCTCCTTTCGGCAGCACGACCTCACCTGACCCGTCGATATTTCTGAGTTTTCGAATTGCCATAGTAGCGTTGTAGTACCCTCCCCCGCGTTGATGAGGAGTGGTCACGGGGGGCTATACCCCTCGTTTTACCCCCTTTTTCGGATAATATTATTCGCGGACCCCATGTCTGTCCGTTTCGGGCGCGCTGTCGAGCGCATTATCATATCTCTACCCGCATCCGGGATGGGTTGAGAAGGCATGTTACCAGAACAGAAATCTCCCGAAGACGGCGAGGTAAAGGCGTTCAGAGACTGGTCTACCGCTTGCGACGGTCGCAATCGGCGAGAGCCGAGAACGGGGGACGATTACCGACGGGGTAGTGAACGACTGGAATCGAAGTCCCAACCACGTCCGGTCAGCAGTCTGTGTCTCCGGCCCCGAATAAAAAGCAGAGATAAAAAAGGGTGAGGAGCAACCACGTTGCGATCACAATTAATAAGCTCATTTAGTGTTTACCGGGAATCTCCCGAATCGGTTGGATCGCTCATTTCCGGACGATTCTTCCGGGGGTGCGGTCATACTTTCGCTCTTCTATGAGGCGGTAGTATCCCTCCATACCGGTAGGGCTGTATACGGAATTGGTTGTTCGATTAATAGCCACGGTTATGTTTCGAGATCTCTCACGATTTGAGAGTCCGACGCGAAACAAGGGGGGCCGACGGCGACTTCTATACACGGATCTTCGCAAAACGCGGCGGAGAAAACACCGCCGAAGTATCGAACTATCCGTCGGATCGAGCACCGCACCCTGTCGAGGACGTTCACATCGGTGCTTCACCGTGATCGTCCCTTTCGACGAGCGACGGCGATCGCATCTTCTGTCGTGCATTGTGACGGTCGTCGAGACCAATTGCTGATGGGTTTTCTGGTAGGAATCGAACTCACAGCTGCCCCTGACTCTGCCGGCAACCGAACGAGCACCGCCTCGAGAAGTGTAGGTTCCATTGTTCATCGTTTATGTACCAGCCACGTCCGTCCAGTGATCAGGGTGAAGTCAGTCAGCGACTATTCACAATCTAAATGATAGAACAGTCAAATAATTTATTTCGGTATCGGTACATTCACCAGTTTCGTGATCGCAGAATCACCGAGAAACGATCACACCTATTTTCTTACTCTATTTGAACAGACATTATTTGGATACAAATACTATATCCAAATTTACCAAAGGAATATGAACTACATTCGACTATATGTCCATGTATAATGTTTATATTGGGTGAAAATAGATTCTTCGTCAGTACTTATTTCGGTTGTCTCACCGTCACCCTCTACCCGCTTTGATTGTGTTGAAGGGGAGTTTAGACCGGCTATTGCGGTGATTTCCCCGTTGGACAGATCCTGTGTCGAACTCGGTGAAGAGGAATCACTTACGAGACCACGTCTTCGATGTTTCTCTCGATCAGATCCGACCGAGCGCTATTTTCAATCCAAATAAATTTCTATAACGTTTCAATATAGCTTCGCATTCCATCTTCGCATCGGGTACCATGAACGGTAACACGAACCAAACCTATTCAGTACTACACATTGTGGTCTCGAGTATGTCTCAGCCATCAGCGAACCAGCCGGTCCTCGTCGCGGTTGGTTCTCCGTCTCACGTCGAACAACTGGTCCGAACGGCTGGCGACCTCGCCAGACTCGAGGACGGCGTCGTCCGAATCGTTTCGATCGCCGTCAAGCCACATAGTTCTCCGTTTTCGCTATACACGGACGAGACGATCATCGAGGAGTACCCCGGAAACAGCCGCGAGATCCTCGAGCGAGCGATCGAAGTGGCACCCGAAGACGTGACGGTCGAAAGCGAGGTGATCGTCGCCCGATCGGTCGTCGACGGAATCATGACGGCGGTGACGGACTCACAGGCGCGCGCACTCGTCGTCGGATGGCGGGAGCGCCAGGGTCGGACGAACGCCGTCCTGGGAACGACCGTCGACCAGTTGATCGAGCGCGTTCCGTGTGACCTCTACGTCGAGCGGATCGGCCACGAGGCCAACGGCGTCGATTCGATCCTCCTGCCGGTCGCCGGCGGACCCCACGTCGGCCCGGCGGCGAGAGTGGCAACGGCGATCGCCGCCAGCAATGACGCCACCGTCTCCGTTCTCTCGATCGCCCCTCCCGATGGCAATTCGGAGGCCGCACACGGATACGTCACCGACGCAGAAATCGCCCTCGAGACGGCGGCCGATCCGACGGTTCGAATCGATGCCAGGATCGAACGGGGAGCGAATGTCGCTGATGCGATCGTCGAGAACGTTCCCGAGCACGACATTCTCGTGTTCGGTGCGACTCGCCAAAGCGCGCTTCACCGTCGGTTCGTGGGTTCGATCCCGCGGGCGGTCGTCCGGCGGACCGACCAGACGGTGATCCTTGCTCGCGCCGGCGACGTGGTCGGTGAACCAGTTCTCAGGCAACTGAGACAGTTCCTGACACCGTCGTAGTAGGAACCACCGTCTGCATCGAGGACTGCGCCGGTGCGACGGTCAAATTAGTCTACCGGCGGGCTGAGTGGGTAGATGGGACTGGCCAACTGCGTAGACGGGTCAACCGCGTGGATGGACGACCCCTCGAGATTAATGGAGTCGAGCACGTTCCGGGAGATAATGGTACGGACATACACACTCCTCACGTGCGCTGCTGGAACCTCTGAACGGGTTTGTCGGGAGCTCTCGGCGGTCGACGGTGTCGACGGAGCGCACGTCGTTGTCGGCGAATTCGACGTGATCCTCGAACTCGAGGGGCCCGACGTCCAATCGTTGCTCCGCCTCGTTAGTG
The DNA here is from genome assembly GCF_030068615.1 of Halostagnicola sp. A-GB9-2. GTDB lineage: Archaea > Halobacteriota > Halobacteria > Halobacteriales > Natrialbaceae > Halostagnicola. The sequence continues at coordinate 461,520 of NZ_JASJOC010000004.1, forward strand.
TGGAAATCCGCCCTCGTGAGGGAGTCGGGACGACGAGAACGTACGTCTGTCTGGATTGATCGCGGATCGATCGCGAGAATTCTCGTCTCCGACGATCAGGTCCCGTTCTCGAGCCGAACCCGAACCTCGATTCCGTCGGGATCGGTGACGTCGAACCCGTCGTCGTGCTCGGAGAGGGTGCCGCCGGTAGCTCGCACGCGGTCACGAACCGCTGTCAACGCCGATTCGTCTGGAACGGTGATTTCGAACCAGGCGACCCCTTGCCCCGAGGCGGGAGCTGACCGTCGGTTCCAGGTGTTTACGGCGACGTGGTGGTGATAGCCGCCCGCGGCGAAAAATAGCACTGAGGGAGCTGGCTCGACTGCGATATCGAAGCCGATTCCATCCTCGTAGAACGCGCGAGCGTCGTCGATAGCGCTCACCTCGAGGTGTACGTGACCCACCGTCGTTTCCGGATCGATTACGTCCTCGATCACGATACGTTCCCCTTCTGGCTGACCGCTCGAGGCGGCCAGTAGCGACTCGAGATCGAGGGGCTTCGATCCCATTTCGACATGTCCGCCGCTCGTCGACCACCGGTCGCGCGGTCGGTCGCGATAGATCTCCACTCCGTTGCCCGCTGGATCGGTGAGATAGATCGCTTCGCTGACGTCGTGGTCCGACGCACCCTCGAGTTCCCACTGTGTTCGGATCCGCCTTAGCGCATCGCTTAGTGCGGTTCGGGAGGGGACTCTGAACGCCGTGTGATAGAGCCCCGCTTTCGTCCGGTCGCGCGGAGCGGCGTTCTGATCTTCGCCTATCACGAGCAACGCCCGTCCACCGGCACCGAGTGTCGTTTCTCCGGAACTCCGGGAGCACATCTCGAGTCCGACGACGTCTCGATAGAACTCGACCAGTTCCGAACGGTCGGACGCGAGAAGCGAGACTCGTCCGATCTGCGTGCCGGACGGAAGCGAGCTGGGCCGTGTCATATTCGAACGGATGCGGTACACGATTGTAAGTATCGTCATGCTGCGGAGACGTATCGAGCGTCAGAATCGTCATATCGTCCGTTTCGAAGTCCCTGACTGATACATTTCGGGCGACCACCGTGTACGCTCATCTCGTTCCCGTTCGCACTCGTGTCCATTACACTCATATATTCGTAACAGTTATCGCTTCTGACCGTACATATACAAGGTCGATTTCACAGTTCGTCTCGAGCGCCGAGCGTCACCTCGAGTTCCGTTCGTTCGCCGTCACGAATAACTTCGACGCTGATCGTTTCGTCGGGCGACGTCTCGAGTGCGAGCTGTGTGGACAGAAAGTCCTGGTTCGGTATCTCCCCGTCGGCGAGTTCGACGATCACGTCGCCACCGACGGGAACGAGTTCGTCTTCGACGAGCGCCGTTTGGTCGGCCGCTTCGAACACGCCGTCGGCGGGAGAGCCGGGGGCGATTTCGGCGACCAGAACGCCGCCCGGTTCGTCGATGGAATTCGCTTGTGCGATACGCGGCGTTAGCGGGACGACGCTGACGCCCAGATACGGATGGTCGTAGGTGCCGTCCTCGATCAGTGACGGAACGACCCGCTCGGCGAGCGGTGTCGAGATCGCAAAACCGATATTTAGCCCCGGTCCGGCACCCGCGAAGACGACCCCGACGACGTCTCCCTCGAGCGTGACGAGCGGGCCGCCGCTGTTTCCCGGATTCACCGGGGCGTCGGTCTGAATCGCCGCCGGAATATTGAATCCGGTCGGACTGGGCAGCGAGCGGTTGATGCCGCTCACGATCCCCTGCGACGCCGACGCATCGAGCCCGAGCGGATTGCCCAGTGCGACGACTTCTTGTCCGATATCCGGTGTCGATTCGGCGACGGGCAACGATTCGACGTAGTCGGGCAACTCGTCCGCCTCGAGAACCGCGAGGTCACTGTAGGGATCGGTTCCGACGACCGTTGCCGACTGCCAGTCTTCCTCGACGAACTGGATATCGAGCTCGTCGACAGTGCTGACGACGTGCTCGTTCGTAATGATGTACTCGTCCTCGTAGACGAACCCCGATCCGATGCCCTCCTCGTGATCGGTTCCCGAGGTCTGAACGAGGACCACGCCGTCGATCGCCTCCTCGTAGAGCGTCGCGTACTCGCTCTCCTCGAGTTCATCTCCCTCAGTCGAGTCATCGTCGCCGCTGTCGTCTTGAGCGGCACCGCTCAGGCTAGCGAAACTCCCGGCGGCGATCGTTCCACCGACCAGTTCCATAACCGTTCGCCGTGTCGCTCGTGGCTGTTTCATAGTCGGTTGTCCACGACAAACCGTTTAAAACGCCGCTCTACAGAATTGATCGGTTCTGTACCCGACGAGTTTCCGGTTCGGAGCGACCGCTATATCGTGTTGCTGGGCGGGCGGGGGAACTTTACACCGCTCGAGACCGTCAATCGGCTCGAAGATGCATCGACCGCACGCCGGCCAACTGCTCGCACGCCTCGAGCGACCGACGACGACCGAGTCCACGACGCTCGCGGTTCTTTCGGACGTTCACCTCGCGACGGACGCCTCCGGAACGTGGAAAGTGCTTCATCGAACGGAGCGCCACCTTCGGGCCGCCGTCGAGTGCGTAAACGACCGGGCGATCGACGGCGTCGTCGTCGCGGGGGATCTCTCGCGCGACGGAACGCCTGCACAGTTCGACCGGTTCGACGAACTCGCAGATTTCGAGCCGCCGATGGTTGCGGTCCCCGGCAATCACGATTTACCGACGACGTTCGACGACCACGAATCGGCGTCGATCGAAGCGTTCGAACGCCGATACACGCCGGGTGAATTGCCGTTTCGAACCCGATTCGGCGATCTCGAGGTAATCGGCCTCAACAGCCACGCCGCCAGACCGGCCGCTCCCGCAGAGACGTGGGACGGACGCATCAGTGCCGAGCAGTTGATGTGGCTCGACGAGACGCTTTCCGACGTCGACATCGATTCGACGCTCGTCACGGTTCATCACAATCTGCCTGCAACGGGTGACCTGTACGAGCGCTACCGAGCCGAACTGCCGGTCGGTGGATCAGTTCCCGGTTTTTCGAACCCGGAACCGCTGGTCGAACTGCTCGCGTCCCGCGACGTGGGACTCGTGGTAACCGGCCACCTCCATTTCCCCGCAATCGAAGAAACGGACGGCGTTCGCGAACTCACGGTCCCAGCGGTATCGTCGTTTCCGCACGCGTTGTTACTCCTCGAGATCGACGAGCGCGGGACGACCGTCCGATCCGTTCCGTTGACCGACGCCGACGGCATGGTCGAGTCGATTGCCCACGGGTACGAAAAGGATCGCGTGTTGCTTTCGGCGGCCCAACTCGGCACGTTTCCGCTCGTGGACGAGTTCGAATCCGCTCGCGACTGATTCGTTCCACTGGGCGAAACGAACCGGATGGATCAATTTTTCGACGGCGTTTCTGCTCGGAACTTGAGGATCTATCGTTCCACCGAATCGCTAATTCCGCCCTCGGCAACCCACCAATACCGTCCTCGCCGAAGCGCCAATATCGCGCTCGTCGTCCTCGGAATCGCGCGTGTGATTATGCGAGTGTTCTCAAAACAGCCGCGTCTTCCCCAAGACACCTCCGCCGTTGACGGAACTATTACGCCGTCCACGGAACGACCGCGTTTCACTCGACAGAACTCCCGTTCGTCTCCATTGGTTCGTCGCACTGTCAATCACCGTTCCGGAGAGTGAAACGCTGAGAGGAGACGAACGACGAACGATTCCGCGACCCCCGTCGCTCACTGGTAGGCCGGAATCCCGGTCAACTCTTCGCCGAGGACGAGCGTGTGAATGTCGTGGGTTCCTTCGTAGGTGTAGACCGTCTCGAGGTTAGCCATGTGACGCATCGGGGAGTAATCGGTGGTGATGCCGTTCCCGCCGAGCATCTCGCGGGCGACTCTGGACTGATCGCGAGCCGCGCGGACGTTGTTTCGCTTGGCCATCGAAACGTGGGCCGGACGCATCTCGCCGCGTTCTTTCAGCTCCGCGAGTCGATGGGCAAGGAGTTGCGCGAGCGTGATCTGTGTCGCCATCTCCGCGAGCTTTCGTTGCTGGAGCTGGAACTGAGCGATCGGGCCGCCGAACTGCTCGCGGTCGGTCGCGTACTGCCGTGCGACCTCGAAGCAGTCCCGCGCCGCGCCGACGGCTCCCCAGGCGATGCCGTAGCGAGCCTGGGTCAGACAGGAGAGCGGCCCCTTCATCCCCTCGACGCCGGGGAGAACATTTGCTTCCGGAACGAAGACGTCGTTCAGTCCGATTTCGCCGGTGATCGAAGCCCGAAGCGAGAGCTTCTCGGTGATCTTGTTGGTGCTGACGCCGTCCCAATTTGTTTCGACGAGGAAGCCGCGCACCGGATCGCCCTCGCTCGAGCGGTCCCGCGCCCAGACGACGGCGATGTCGGCGATGGGGGAGTTCGTGATCCACGTTTTCGAACCGGTGAGTCGGAAGCCATCGTCCGTCCGATCGGCGAACGTTTCCATCGCCGTCGGATTCGAGCCGTGTTCGGGTTCGGTGAGCCCGAAACAGCCGACCGCCTCGCCCCTGCCGAGTTTCGGGAGCCACTCGTCTTTCTGCGCCTCGCTCCCGTAGGCGTGGATGGGATACATGACCAAGGCCCCCTGAACCGAGGCCATCGATCGAAGCCCTGAGTCTCCGGCCTCGAGTTCCTGCATCAACAGCCCGTAGGCCGTTTCGGAAACGTTCGGCGAGCCGTACCCCTCGAGATTGGGGGCGTAAAAGCCCATCTCTCCCATCTTCGGAATCAGCTCTTTCGGAAACGTGCCGGCTTCGAAGTGCTCGCCGATTTCGGGCTTGACGTGTTCCTCGACGAACTCCCGGGCCGTATCCCGGATCATTCGTTCTTCCTGATCGAGGTCTTCCTCGAGGCTGACGAAATCCAGCATATGTGATAACAGATAAACAAGGTGATAGGCGTTGCGGTCACTGCTAGCTTTCGAAGTTCTCTCTGCCATTTGATTCGACCCTCGGTTTTCGGCTCCGCGAGGACGGTCGATTCGGCGCTCGGCAGAGACGCTAAGTGGTTCGTTCACAAGAGTAGACGTATGAACGTCAGTCGAGCCGTCGTCGATCGCCTGGTCGCAAACGGGGTCGATACCGTCTTCGGTATCCCGGGCAAGCAGACGCTCCCCCTGAACGAGACGATCGACGACCGGGACGATATTCGTTTCGTGATGGCCCGACACGAGACCGCGGTTACCCACCAGGCGTGGGGGTACGCGGAGGCGGGCGGCGACCTCGCCGCGACCGTCGTCGTCCCCGGCCCGGGCGATATGAACGCCATGAACGGGCTGAAAAACGCGTTCAACGACTGTACGCCCCTGATCCACTTCGCCGTCGAGACGGGTCCCGAACTGCGAGGGGGCGACGGAATCCACGAGACGCCGCCGGACACCTACGACAACGTTGTCAAAGCAAACGTCTTACTCGGCCAGCCGGAGAGTACGGCGGTCGTTGTCGAGGAAGCCATCGCGACCGCGTTAACACCGCCGTACGGCCCCGTTCGGGTCGGTATCCCGAAACCGTTTCTTCCGAAGGACGTTCCGGTCGCAACGCCCGGCGAGTACTGTCGCGAGCATCTCGAGGGCGTTTCCGAATCCGATATCGAGGCCGCACGGAACGCACTCGCGGAGAGCCAGTCGCCGGTGATCCTCGCAGGCGGCGGCGTTCGGACGGCGAACGCGAGTCAGGAACTCGAGCGCGTCGCGGAGATCCTCGATGCACCGGTCGTCACCACCTACAAAGGAAAGGGCGTCGTCCCGGAGGACTGGGAATTTTCCGCGGGAACGCTTTCCGGGAGCGCGTCCCCGGAACTGCTCGAGTGTCTCGCGACGGCCGACGCGGCGCTCGCGGTCGGAACGGACCTCGACGCGCACGCGACTCGCGGATGGAGCGTTGAACTCCCTGACACGATCGTCCACGTCACGCTCGATCCCGCCGATCTGGGCAACGGGTACGAACTGACGGTGGGGATCGTCGCCGACGCGACCGCCGCGCTCTCGGAACTCGCCGGGGCTCTCGAGGGGAGCGAGTTCGTCGGAACGCGTGTGGCGACGACCGAGACGAGCCAAAGCGGCGCGGAACGCGCAACCGCGGTTCGAGAGGCAACGAGCGATCGGATCGACGACCTTCGCGGATCGACGCCGCCGCTGACGTCGGTGAGCGCACTCGAGGCAGTCAGGAGCGCCGTTCCGCGGGAGGCCGTCGTGACGGCCGACGCCGGCGGTTCTCGCGTCTGGGCTCTTACCGTGTTCGAGGCGTACGGCCCTCGATCGTACGTCAACCCCGGCTCGTGGGCGTCGATGGGAGTTGCCCTCCCGTCGGGGATCGGTGCACAGCTCTCGAACCCCGATGGGGATGTCGTGGTGTTGATCGGCGACGGCGGTCTCATGATGTGCGTTCACGAACTCCACACTGCCGTCGCCGAGGACCTCCCGATCACTGTGGTCGTGTTCAGAAACGAGGATTACGCGATAATCAGCGAGGAAGCCGGTCGGTCGTACGAACTCGAGGACGACGCGTACGCCTGGCCCGACGCGCCGATCGATTTCGTTTCGCTGGCAAACAGTTTCGGCATGACCGCTCGCCGCGCAGAAACGCCGGCAGAGATTCGAACGGCGGTCGGCGAGTCCGTCAACGCGGACGAACCGACGCTCGTTGAGATTCCGACCAACCCGCGGGAACCGCAGGCGAGCGAGTGGATGGCCGAGTGAATGTAGCGATTACTGGGTAAGAACAGGCCGAGACCACTGACCTCTCAACTCGAGAAGGAGAACGTTTTTGATCGTGCTCCGAGTCCACGTCCACATGAAAATCGCTGTGCTCGGAGCCGGGAGTATGGGCCACGGAATCGCACAGGTCTCGGCGATGGCGGGCCACGAGGTCGTTCTCCGGGACATTAAACCGGAGTTCGTCGAGGACGGCCTCGAGGGAATCCGCGACAATCTTCAGGGTGGTGTCGACCGCGGGAAGGTGTCGGCCGAGGAGATGGAAGCGACCCTCGAGCGGATCGACGGAACGACCGACCTCGAGGCGGCAATCGCAGACGCCGACCTCGTCGTCGAAGCCGTTCCCGAAGAGATGGACTTGAAGAAGAACGTCTTCTCGGACGTCGAGGACGTCGCAAGCGAGGACGCAGTCATCGCGTCGAACACCTCTTCGCTT
>NZ_JASJOC010000005.1 GCF_030068615.1 Halostagnicola sp. A-GB9-2
GTTGATTACAATGGATCTAACGTGCCCGAATTTCCACTCCGATGAAACGATTTTGGACCACGTCCGGTATGAAAACAGCGCCATCTGTTCCGGTCGCATTGTTCTATTCTCCCCTATCCTTTCCGAAATCATTGGACAATTTTTGTCTGTAAGGTACAATATGGCACTTCCTTCCTCTCGATAGGAAATGATCCATCGGCCAAATTTCGATGGTAGCTAACATGACACGATCAACGCTTCGGTCTGCTAAATTACTCGTGGACCAGAATATCTACTTCGACGACATTTCCGGGTTCGATGTCGGTCGTTTCGAGCAGTTGGAGAAACTGCGTTTCGTCGCCGCCGTCGAGGACGCGCGCAGGGACCGTTCGTTCGGTCCGGTCGAGCGTCGCCTCTATTTCGGTGAGTCGGTCTCTGATTTCTTCCCGAACGGAGTGAGCGGACTCGGTAGTGTCTGTCGTCGTCTCTTGTCTCGCCTGATCGGCTTCCTGCGAGTTTTCCTCATTCTCGAGTCGTTCCGTGGAATGACACGCGGTTTTCTCGTCCACGACGGCCGCGTGGTGTGTTTGTGGCGAATTTCGGGAAAAGATTTCCTCGAGTCCGACGATATCCACACCTTCCGCTTCGAGGTCGATCTCCCCTCGACGAACGGCGATTAGTTCACTATCGGTACGGATAGGGAGTTCTCGGTTTGCGTGCCACTGGTTCCGTCGTATCTGTTTTTCGGCTTTCTCGCTAATCCACCCGGGTGCTTGCCACTCCCCGTTGTCGTAGAGTCGATACTGCTCGGAATCGTCGGTTCCCCACGTAAAGCACCGGTCGAATCGGCGTTGTAACTCCTTTAATTTGTACCCTGAGGCGTGTTTGAGGACGACTTCTTTGGGCGCGAGTCGTTTCACGACATCGTCGATCGTGGCGGTATCCGGGTGATTGCCGCACTCGTACCTATACGTCGTACACTGCTCGTTAGATATCCCCCTTTGGTCGGTCGCCGAGAGCTGAACGAAAACGCCGTCCGGATCCGTTTTAATCGCTCGAAAGAGTCGTCTCGTGCTTCCCCTCGTGGGCGTATTCGGTCCCGCGATAGTTATTCCTCCGTGATCAAGTACCTCCGTTGGCGATTCGAACACGTCGTACGCGTCGACCCCGGGCACGTCTATCTCGAGTGACTGGTACAATTTCGCCGCTTGACCGACGATGGAAACCGGTATACGTCGTCCGAGGGTTTCGATGGTGGTTCCCAAAAGCGCCGCGTATCGAACGCCAGTGAGTGAACTACAGGCCACGACTATCCGCGACCCGGCCGACGCTCGCTCGAGGATCGTCCGAATCGATTCGTTACAAACTGTTGTCGGCGAATCGCTGGTTGCGACGTTTAGCAGTACGGCGTCGATTTCGAACGGATACTCAGTTGGCAGTCCAGCGTAGCCGGCACAGGGTCGCGTCGTAAAATCTCCTGTCGCGAGGATGTGATGTTCGTTGTCCAGCTGTTGGGCCGGGTCGCTTTCATCACGAAATCGGAGCACGAATCCCGCGCCACCGGGTGTGTGTCCGGCCGGCACCGGGCGGACCTCCAGCGCGTTGAGAATCGAGGTCCACGCCGTTATCGGTTCGACCGCCTCGAGTGCGTCGCGAACGTTTCCCAGGTCGTTATCTTTTTGCGCTTCCGGAAGCGCGTGTTCGAGAACCGTCGCCGTGCTCGGAGCGGTATAGATCGGTGCGCTGTGTATGGTGTTCTTTGCGAGGGTCCGATAATGATCGATATGGGCGTGAGTGAGGAGGATGGCATTCAGATACTCGTCTTCGCCGAGTAGCGAGTCGACATCGACCCCGGCTCCAGAATCGATAAGGACGCATGCTCGAGTCCCGTCGTCCGCAGTGAATCGGACCAATGACGATTCGTTACCGCCCCTGATGTTGGCGTGTTGATAGGACACTCGCATAGTCTTTTGCTAACCCTCTCCTCTCTCCGTATTTAAATAATGGTTATTTTGATGGGTAATTTCCGCCTGCCAACCTCCGGGTGGTCTCTGGTATCTTATGACATTGAGAACCTCATTTTGGTATGTCGTATCCAAATATATATTACAAACTTCGATAATTACTTCGTATGACGCTCTCCGATTTCTTTGACCCTGACGGAATCGCTGTCATTGGCGCATCGAAGACGCCCGGAAAACTCGGCAACGACGCGATGACGAATATCGAATCGTACGACGGAACGGTGTACCCGGTCAATCCGTCGAGTTCCGGTACCGTCTACGGCTACGAGTTCGTGGACTCGGTTCACGACACGGACGCAGATCTGGCGTTGTGTTGCGTTCCGGGTCCCGTTTTGCCGGAAATTATCGAGGAGTGCGGTGAGGCCGGCATCGAGGCGGCGGTTATCTTCGCGGGCGGGTTTGCAGAGGTCGATGAGGAGGGCGAACAGTTGGAGGCGACGATCACCGAAACGGCAGACGAGTACGATATTACGCTTCTCGGACCGAACACGGCGGGGTACATCTTGCCTCACCTCGATCTCTACGGTTCGTTCGTTCCACGAATCAACGAAGTAGAGACCGGTAACGTCGGTATCCTCGCACAGAGCGGTGGCGTCGGCGTGACGGCTTCCTTCCAACTCGAGCGTGAAGGCTATGGTGTCTCTGCGATGTTCGGCCTCGGCAATCGTGCGAACACCGGTTTCGCGGAACTCATCCCGGCCCTCGATGAGGATCCGAACACGGACGCGATCGCGCTTCACATCGAAGGGACCGAAGATATCGACGGTTTCCTCGAGGCGTGCAAAGCGGCGGAGACGCCCATCGTCGCGCTCAAGGTCGGCAACGCGGCTGTCGGCGAGTTCGTGCAATCCCATACCGCCGCCCCGACTCAAGATACCGCTCGTTACGAGGACGAACTCGTCGGCCACGGCGTGACGATGGTCTCTTCGCTGACGGAACTTATTGACGCGAGTCGCGCACTGGCCGATACACCCGTTCCTGACGGACAAAACGTCGGCGTCGTGACGGCCCAGGCGGGGCCCGGTATTATCGTCGCCGATGCACTCAAGGGGGCCGGAATCAACTTTCCGGACCTCTCGGAGGAAACGCAGGAAACCGTCGATGATCTGCTACAGGGTATCACCTACACCGAAAACCCCGTCGACACCGGTCGCCCGATGCCCGAATTCGGTGCCGTCGTCGAGGCCGTCGCTCGAGACGAGAACGTCGATATCGTCCTCGTGTACGAGATTTACGAGGATTCACTCGGCTATCCCGTCGACGAACTCGAGCGACTCACCGACGAAGTGGATAAACCAGTGCTCTTTACGATCGCTGGTCCGAACGAGGCCCTCGCGGACGAACGCGAAGCGATGGAGGAGATCGGCGTTCCGACGTTTCAGTCGCCCGGACGCGGTGCAAATGCTGTCAGGGCGATCGTCGGCTCGAGTTTGAACGGATCCGAACCTGAAAAGCGTGCAGTAGAAACCCCGATCTGAGTTCGCTCAGCCGACTCCTTCCGTTCGACCGTGAACCCGCCTGGCCTCAAAGCGGCTGACAGACGACCGGTTGATCGGCTTCCAGGATCACTTCTTGTGTCACACTTCCGAATATCGCCTTTCCCGTGGGTGATCGTTTACGACCTCCGAGACTAATTAAGTCAACATCGTTATCGTTTGCGACTCGTCTAATCTCGCGTTCAGGTTCTCCGCTGGTGCCGATGATTTCAGGTTCTATTCCGTGCTCGTCGAATATATCCATCGCCGTTCGGACGGAACTGACCTGTGGAACCGCAATACCGTCCGGATTGTCGGTGAAGACGTGAAGTATCTGGATCTGATGGGCGTCGGGATCCATCGGCATCGCGGTGATTTCTTCGGCCTGCTTGCGCGCCTGTTCGTCTGATTTATCGAGACAGACTAATATCTTGTACATATCTCGAATCTAATCGTGTTACACAAATAAATCCATGCCAAAGGAACATTGACATGATACTATGATGAAAAGAAACAGTTTCCGATTCGACTACTTAGAAGGGATACTCGCGCGGTTCGTGCTGAAGCGAGATCCACTTTTTCTCGGTGACTTCGTCGAGGAAGTCCTCGCTGTTGTAGCCGCCGACACCCGACGCTCCGGTTCCGCTGAACGGAACGTGCGCTTCGTCGTTAATCGGCTGGTCGTTGACGTGGACCATTCCGGTCTCCATCCGTCCAGCGATTTCCTTTCCGGTACCGACGTCACCTGCGTGAACCGATCCTGACAGTCCGTACTCCGTACTGTTTGCCATTTCGATCGCTTCGTCGACATCAGAGAACGGGATGACGGGAGCGATCGGTCCGAAGTGTTCGAAACAGGCGGCGGACATGTCGTTGGTCACGTCCGAAAGCACTGTCGGCGCAACGACGAGACTGTCCTCGACGCCGTCGATGTCGACGGTGTCGCCGCCGGTTTCGAGCGTCGCACCGGCCTCGAGCGTTTCGTCGACGTACTCGAGCATTTCCTCCCGCTGGGACTCGTCGATGATCGGACCGACAATCGTATCCGGATTGTGGGCCGACCCGACCGGAAGCGACTCGGCACGTTCGGTGAGTCGCTCGACGTACTCGTCGTAGATATCCTCGTGAACGAGGTGTCTGTTGATCGAGATACAGACCTGTCCCTGGTGGACGAAGCTACCGAACGTCGCCGCGTCGACGGCCGTCTCGATGTCCGCTTCCGAAGTCACGATGTGTGCGTTGTTTCCGCCGAGCTCCATCGCCGCAACGGCCAGGTTCTCGCCGGCTGAGGCTGCGACTTGACGGCCAACCGGCGTCGAGCCGGTGAACGCGACGACGTCGCTCTCCGGGTGGCTTGCGATTTCGTCGCCGATTTCGGACCCGCGACCGGTAACGACGTTAAGGACACCGTCGGGGAAGCCAACCTCATCGAACAGTCGACCGAAGAGGAGCCCGCCGACGACGGGCGTGTTTGTCGATGGTTTGAGGACGACCGTGTTCCCCGCGGCAACCGCCGGTGCGACCGCTCGCATCGAGAGGTTCAGCGGGAAGTTCCACGGTGAAATCACCGTCACAACTCCCTTCGGTTCGCGCTCGACGATATTTTCTTTCCCCGGAATGTTCGAGTGTGCGTGTTCGCCTTTCATCCGCCGCGGAAGCGTCGCCGCTTCGGCGAGTTGATCCTCGGCGAGGTGGACCGATGTTCCCCCCATGACGGCCGATCCCCCAGCTTCGTTGGTCAGCAAGCCCATGATCTCCTCGCTCCGTTCTTCGAGGGTTTCGAGGAGTTCCTGTACGAGTTCTTCGCGCCGCGCTGGCGGCGTCGCCGCCCACTCGTCCTGTGCGTCTGCGGCTGCTTCGTACGCGTCATCGACGTCCGCCGGTGATCCGCGCGGAACGTGCGTAATCGTCTCACGCGTCGATGGATCCTCCACTGCGATCGTTTCACCGCTCGCGGATTCGGTCCACTCGCCGCCGATGTACAGTTCGTCCCACTCCCCCTCGATACTATATGGTGACTGACTCTGTTGAGCCATACCGAACCTTAGGCCGAGTCCGTAATCAACCTTTGGGCAGTTCTTCTCGAGCGTACGCCAAATCGCAAGCAGGCTATGGCTCGGCGAGTAGCATCCTTCGTTGCGTTTAGTTACTCGATGCGATGGACCTCGCGACATCCCGGTATCGTGAATGTAACCGCCTTCGCTCTGACTGCTTTATCGCCGACTATCCGGTTAGTGGGGTGTTCTGCCCTTGTTGTAATACTAATTCGATGGTTGGTTTGAGAGCGATTGAAACCGATTGTGTTGTAAACTGTATCGGAGTTAAAACAAATTTGTATAATAAAATTACTGATAAATTACCTCAATCATGTTCCATCTGCTAGGTGTGGCTATTTCGAGCCCGCAATTACGGTGAGGTCTTCGTACTGACTGCGAAACGCGAACCAGAGGCCGTGTCGGCCCGAAACCCGATCAAGGGTTTCGCCCCGAGACGCGAGTTCCTCTCGAGCGATCGTCCACTCTCGCTGATCGTCGTCGACGAGCGCGTTTCCGTTTCGTTCGACCGGGAGTGGGGGTGCTCGGTAGACTGCCACGTCTCCAGTGGGGTCTTCGAGAACGACTCGTGGATCGCTCGAGTCGTCGTCGACGATGATCCCTTCCCGGCGGACTGCCTCGGTCGGGTAAATTCTCGTCCCATCGGATTCGGTTGTGGCGCCGTAGACGCGTTCTTTTTCGGGGAGTTCGCTTTCGGCGGCTTCGACACCCGGTTGAACCACGCTTTCGTTTTCCCAGTAATGACGGAAGATCCCGATTTCGTCGGTGTAGTAGCTGTAGTCGTAATCGTATCCGGTTTCGATATCAAGGGTTCGGCTGTCCGGATTTTCCCGCTTCCATTCGCCCCAGTTCGTCTGTGTTATTGAACGGATGTCCAGCCGTTCCTCCCGACTCAAATACTCCCCTGCGATCGGAACCCCACGATGTTGACTCCAGAGGCTTTCGGTCTCTTCGTCGAACATCACTTTGTTTCCCTCGAGTAGCATTCCCGAACTCCCGAACGTCAGCGTTCGATCACCGACCGTTCGCTCGTAGAGGATCGGTGCATTACAGAGCGTACAGTACGTTAGACTGACTGAGTGGCCGTCGATAGTCGCGTTCAAAAGCTCGTGTGGAAACAGTATCCAGCGCGGGACGGCGTATGCCGTTCCCTCGATTTCGAATCCGAATACGAGGTCGTCATCCGTCAGATAGCGCCGGTCGTCACGTGTGTCCGTTCCCGCATCGACTTCTGTCGCGGGGACGAAGTCGGGTTCGTTGAGGGCGGCCAGAAACGATCTGTCGCAGTTTCCCCAGCGGATGTCCTGTAGATCGAACGTCCGAGGCGTTGCCTCGAGGAGCCCGCCGACCGGGGGCAGATAGGATCGGTACAACCGGAGTTTCCACTCGTCGAATCCCTCGAGTGGTTCGATGTCCTGCTGGGAATACCAGGTTTCCCACTCGACCCACGCGTGGTCGGAATCGAAGTTCGGTTCGGCGAGTTCACACAGGGCGTCGACGACACCGGGCCACTCTGCCTCCGGAAGCTCGAGGTACCTGGGTGGTGACCGATCTCGCATCACTTCAGGGAAGCCAAACGCCTCCCACTGATTTGCGATGGAGTCGATCATCACGATCTCCACCAGATGGGGGACCACTCGCTCGTCACCCTGTTGGCTCAGCTTTTCGATTGCTTCCGCGTGGGCGTCCGCGTCGCGTACGAGCAATTGCTCGGACAATCGTTTCAGTTCGTGTGATCTTTCCGTGTCCATTCTGTTTCACCCTGCGTTTCCTGTCGTGATAAATCTAGATACTGACTCCCACCCTCACTGCTTTCTCATTAGTTCGGCACTGTCTAGTTCAGCACCTCGTCGGCTGGCGTTCGTCCATTGAGCGATTGGTGCGGTCTCTGATAGTTGTAGTAATGCACGAACTGTTCAATCCATTTGCGTGCGCTCGCCCGACTGACCACCCATGAGTTATGAAAACGGTCGACTCGAATTTTGAGGGAATGAAACCACTTTTCGATGAGGTTTCGGTCGGTGTAGTTCCCTCGACCGTTCAATCCTAATCGAACAAGTGCAGTCCGATAGACGAATTGATAAACGAGAAACTCAGCGTCCGAGAGATCGTGTTTCTCGCGAAGTCCATGCAGAAATGCAGCCGCCGGATCGGTACCGTGCCGACCGAACAACGCGACATCGAGGATTAGCTTTGACTCGATGTCTATTGCGGCATACAACCAAGACCATTCTCCGTTGATCTTGACAGCGGTTTCGTCAACAGCGACCCGCTTCGGCTTCGCCTCAAGCGGGTCGCGTCCGCTGTCAGACAGCCGATGTACCCAGTTCCAAACCGCTCCATGAGAGCGCTTGACGCCTAATTCAGCGAGAATCGTTGTTGTCTCTCGAAGCGAACAGCCGGTCTGATGGAGGCGGACGGCAAACGCCCTGACGGGCGTCGCCGTCCGGTCGTTCTCCCAAGATTCTTCTAAATCCACCTCATACCTCTCACTGAGCAGGTCTGCGAGCATTCTAACCAATTCACTCAACGACCTGCTCACTTCTCAAACTGGCTCAACTAAATACTGCCATTAGTCCCTTACTCTTGCCTTCCTGCACTTTCACCTGCCCCGTTCCCTTGGATGGGATGATTCCACTCGGATACGGTCGTCAGTACCGATTACAACTATTCGTTTGTAACATTTGTTTTAACTGGTTGTAATCTACGTTCATTGGGTAGACACTTCGAGTTTGCTGGTCGCTCTCGGCCCGGGCTGGATATTATAATTGACTGCGTTCTCCTCTGTTCGTCGGTATTTGGTAAACTATTGGTCGGTATCTCTGACAAATCCATCTCTTTTGCGCATTCCCAAGCGTTCGCTATCAGAGAACGAGGTGGGTATCACCGCTATATCCGCCCAGGTGGCATGCTGTGGCTTAACAACGATATATATTACAGACTTAGGAATGTAATGTATGGTGAGATTGCCGACGAACTGCGTTTCTTGCTGTCGAACGAAGATAACCCGCGTTTCATGAACACCTTGCCGTCGATTCCGGAGTTACCGCTCCCAGTACTGGCATCACGCCCCGATTCGTATTCGGTTGATTCTACGGTTCGGTTTCGTCGCGGAGTCTGATTTTGCGTATCCGAGCGCTCGCTTTCTGTTACTGCACGAGGCCTTCGCCTGCTCTTCGCTTCGTAACGCGTACTCGAAAGGGATGTTTTATAACGCCATGTCCGAATGAATCAGGTATGCATTTCGTCCGATACGACGGCGACCGACTCGGAGTACTCACCGATGACCAGACCGGAATCGTCGACCTGACCGATCGCCTCGGCCTCGAGAGCGACGACCCACTAATCGAATACATTCAGGGCGACTACGACGCAACTCAGTATGCCGACGAAGACGCCGACCACGACGTCGAGGACGTTCACGTCGAATCCCCCGTCGAGCATCCGAAGAAAGTCATCGCCGCTCCACTGAACTACGAAAACCACATCGAAGAAGCAATCAGCGACAAGGATATCACCACTGACGAGTGGTTCTCGATCGAAGACAAAGGATACTTCCTGAAAGCGCCTTCGAGCATCGCCGGACCGGACGACGGCATCGAACTGCCGTTCTCGGATCGCCGTGTCGACCACGAAATCGAGCTGGCGTTCATCATGGGTTCGGACGTCAAGGATGTCGACGCGGACGAAGCGTGGGACAACATCTTCGGCTACACGATCCTGCTTGACATCTCCGTCCGCGGGGATCAGGACCGTTCGAACCGGAAGTCCTACGACACGTTCACCATCATCGGGCCGTGCGTCGCGACGCCGGACGAAGTCGACGACCCCCAGGATCTGGACATGGAACTCCAGCTCAACGGCGAAACGCAACAGGACGACAACACCAACGACATGGTTTATACCTGTGCTGACGTCGTCGAATACGCGTCTCTCGGCGCGACGATTTCGGCCGGTGACGTCATCACGACCGGGACGCCGGAAGGCGTGAGCGAACTCAACGACGGCGATACGATCGACGCCGAAATCGAGGATGTCGGCTCGATGACCGTCGACGTTACCGAACGCGATGCCCGATTCGCTGACGTCAACGTCGAGAAGGGCGGACAGTAGCTTCAGCGGCGAAGACCTCGATTTTTGTGGCGACGTTTTTTACCCGAAACAGGCCCGAAGAGCTTCAGCCAAACTACCCGTGGAGATCACGCTGAACGGGCCCGTATAACGTCTTTCTCTACGTGTTCAAATTCTCTACGCGCTCGAATTCTCTATGCGTCCGAACGGCGATTCGGTGTGGAGGCAGTATTCTTATGACCGATCCGCTACAATAGCCGTCTATGGCCGAATTCGAGAATCCGTACGCAAAGGAAGATCCGTTCGTTCAGGCGCATTTCGACTGTCTCGAGTGTGGTGGAAAACTCTGGGAGTATGCGATCCAGCAACAGATGGTCTGTGAGGATTGTCGAGAAGTCTTTCGCTCGGATCGCGTCTTCGACGATCAGATCGACGACCAGGACCGCTGATCCGATTCCCAGCGTTGATCGCCGAGTGAGTGTCGTCGGTCCAGTCGGTCCATTCATAGGGTCGGTTGTAACGATTTACCGGAGCAACCGCAGGACGACTCGCGGCTGCTCCGGAAATGACTGACAACCGACCCCATCACGGAATCTCTCTCGCCGCTTTACTCGTCCCGCAAGGCCGGTGGCGTGTGACAACTCATCCGCCCGTTGAACCGGTGTAGATGTGCTCCAAACACTTATGGTGATACTTGCGTAACCATACGATATGGCACAGCAAGAGTCAGAAGACCCGATAGAGTTGAGTTCCGAGACTCGGAGCATCTTAGAGGAGCAGAACCTCAGACCGCTCTGGGAGGTTGAAGAGACCTTCGGTGATGTCTATGACGACCTCCAGGCCGAAATCTGGAAGTGGGACGACATTAAAAATGCTATCGACCACGTCGAAGAGGATATGCCGATCGAGGAACTCCCACCGGGATTCCAGCGTCGAGTTGCAGTACCGATCAACGCTTCGCTCGGGAATTCAATCACGAATACGATCTACGTCGGCGTCCAGACCGTTTCGCCGGGTGAAACCGCGCCGTCGCACCGCCACGGTGCGAACGCGTTGCGGTTTACCATCGACGGCCACGAGGACATGAAGACCGTCGTTGCCGGCGAAGAGTTCCCGATGGAGAACAACGACCTCATCACGACGCCACAGTGGGAGTGGCACGACCACGTCAACGACTCCGACGAGACGGCCATGTGGCTGGACGTACTCGACCTGCCGCTCGTTCTGGATTCGCTGAACGCCACAAACGTCTTCGAAAATCACGAACTCGAGCGCCAACCCGTCACCAAAACGGAAGGGTACTGGGACTCGCAGTACGGTCGAGCGCGTTCGTACGACCAATCGAAAGACGGCTCCATCCCCGGACCGTTCGAAGGAATCCGGGATCCGACACCGCCGTATCGGTTCCGATGGGAGGATACGGTTCAGACGCTTCGACAGCGCGCGGATAACGATCAGCCGGACCCGTACGACGGCTACAGTATGTCCTACGTTAATCCGACGTCGGGGGCACCGCCGTTGTTCCCGACGATGTCGTTTCGGGCGCAGTTACTCAACGAGCCGACGGACGCTCACTTCCACAACGCGACTGAGGTCTACTTCGTCATCGAAGGCGAGGGCGTCACCCACGTCGAGGACGAAGCCCTCGAGTGGGGCAAGTGGGATATTTTCTGTGTCCCACCCGGCAAAGCCCACCATCACGAGCCGGACGACGAAGCGATCCTCCTCGGGATGACGGACCGACCGGTGTTCGAGGCGTTTAATTTCTACACCGAAGCAGAGGCCTGAGAATTCCCGGCGGCCGTTTCTCCGTCTCTTCGCTGTGCATCTACGCTGAGGCGCGCCCCCGCTGTTTTCGTGTTCTGTCGAGACCGACCGAAACTGATAGCGACGGTCAACTTTCACCGGAACTGAACCGATACCGTCGTCCGAGCCGCGGCCGATTGGACGAGGCGCAACGGTTCGCTCAGTCGCTCTCGTCGTCGGGAGCTAACGCGATCAGCGCATCGAGTGCAAGCACATCCTCGGACCGCGCCAAGAGCGGATTGATCTCGACCTCCGACACTTCGGACTCCTCGACCAGGAACTCACTGACCGTCTGTATCGCGGCGGCGATCGCTTCCCGGTCGACGGCCGGTTCGCCACGATATCCGTCGAGAAGTTCCGACGCCTCGAGTTCGTGGGTCATCTCGAGGGCTTGTTCTTCGGTTACCGGTGCGAGCCGGTGGCTCGTATCTTGGAGGACTTCGACTGCGACGCCGCCGAGACCGACAAGCACGGTCGGACCGAACGACGGATCTCGCGTTCCGCCGACGATGACTTCGATGCCGGCGTCGACCTCGAGTGCGGATTCGACGCGTACCGCCGCGTCTATCCCCTGACGGTCGGCCGTTTCGAAGATTTCACGGGCGGCGTCGGCGACCGCATCGTCGTCCGCCACGCCGAGGACGACACCCGCGCCGTCGCCCCAGTCGCTTTTGTGCTGAACGCTTGGCGATTCGATCTTTACGACGACCGGATAGCCCAATCGCCGCGCTGCGTCGGTCGCTGCTTCCGGCGAACGAACGGTTTCACCGTCGGGGACATCGATGCCGTGTGTCGCAAGTACTTCTTTGGCTTCGGATTCGGTTAGCGTGGTTCGTCCCGTTGACGTCGCCGTTTCGATGTGATCAGTCATCCGTGTTCACCTCGCTTTCGACGGCGTCAGCAAGTGGATTCCGCTTCGCGTAGTTGACGAGCGCCCCGACAGCGTCGGCTCCTCGTTCGGGAGTCGTGTACGTCGGAATGTCACACTCGGTCATCTTCTCGAGTTCGGGCTCGAGCGCCGCTCGTGCACCGCCCGTTGCGAAGACAATCGGTTTTCCGGTTGCCTCCGGGAGGCCCTCGAGTGTCTCCGTCGGGAATCCGAGTCCCTCCTCGAACAGTTCGTAGACGAGGACGATATCGACGTTCTCGTCGCGAGCGACGGCTTCGACGACGTCCCCGAATTCGGGCATCGGACGACCCGTGTCGACGGGGTTGGCCGAGAAGGTGATTCCCGGCAGGATCTCCTCGACGACGGCCTGTGTCTCGTCGCTCAGCGAGGGGAGGGTCGCTCCGTCGGCTTTCAGCCGGTCCGTGATCGCGATCCCCGGACCGGCTTGTGCGGTCACGACGCCGACGTTCGGTCCCGACGGGCGCGGACAGTCCGCCAGCGCCGTTCCGGCGTCGTACAGTTCGGCGACCGAACGTACCGTCGGGACGCCGTACTGTGCGAAGCCCGCTTCGTACAACTCGTGGTCTCCGGTGAGCGATCCGGTGTGTGATTCGGCGAAGTCGCCGACGTCTTGTTCGCCGACGTTGTACGCGACGACGGGTGTCGATGCCGACTGACACGTTTCGAGGAGACCTCGAGCATCGTTGGTCCCTTCGACGTGCAGGACGATGGAGTCGGTTTGATCATCGGTGTCGAAGAAGTCGATAGCTTCCTGAAAACCGACGTTTGCACTGTTGCCGAGTCCGACCATTGCGGACACACCACGCCCTTCGTTTTCCGCTCTGAACGCGGTCGCAAACGCAATTCCGCCGCTCTGGGCGATAATTGCGACGTTTCCGGAGCGGATATCTTCAGTCCCGGTTGCGAAGGTGGCGTGTAGATCCTCTGCAGGACGCAAGAACCCGCTCGTGTTCGGTCCAAGCAGATGGACATTTCCGTCGTCTGCGGCCTCGACGAGTCGTCGCTGTAACTGTTCGCCCTCTTCGCCAGCTTCGGCGAAGCCGCCCGAAAAAATAACGGCGGCTCCGATACCCGCCCGACCGCAGTCTTCGATTACGTCCGGAACGACCGGCCCGGGGACACAGGAAAGCGCGAGGTCGACGGGACCGTCTATCTCCGTTACCGAGGAGACGAACTCTCGACCGAACACGGTTCCTGATCCGGATGGGTTGACCGGATAGATCGGCGCATCGTACGCAATCGCGTTTTGCATCGCTTCGTACCCGATCTTTCCTTCCGTTGCCGAGGCACCGACTACGGCAACGCCATCGGGGTCAAATAAGCTATCTAAGGCCATAAGTGGATTTGTGTATTACGGAGCATAGTGTTTTCCCATCCGATTGTTTTCGTCGCAAGTCATGTCCGTCGGTGCAGATAAGCTATCCGCCGATCGACGGTCGAAGCGATGTGAATGCACCGCTCAGTGTACCGATAATCGGTTCGCTGTCGATAACCGCGATATCGTCTACGGATCCGTTAGGTCCAGTCGTCCGGATCCACTGCATCCATCGGTTCTGTTCGGTGTTCCTCGTGCAGGTCGAAGTCCCCGTCCGGGTAGTAATCCGGGGCCTCGAGTTCGAACCCGCTCCAGATGAGCGAGAACTGGTCGAGTTCGCCCCAGTCGGTGTACTGGATCGGTTCGGCGAAGATGGTATCGACCTCGATTTCTGCATCGGGGAAGGTATCTTGTATCGCGTCGTTCGAAGCGACACCCCACGCGTAGTCGGCGGTAATCGCACCGAGCGTGTCGAATCCGCGATCTTCGACGAGTCCTTCCTGGCCCCTGATGAACGCCGGTGACGGCGGCAGTCCCGTCCTGAAAGTGTAGTTCGAATCGTGACTGACAATCTTGATGTCTCCCGCCGCGTGTAGAAACAGCGGAATCTCGTGGTCCTCCCCACCGCTGGACATGACCGTTTTCCTTCTCGAGTGTGGTTGTGGTAGACAATCACGGGCCCTCGTCTCGTGTGTCCCCCGTTTTCATGTGAACTTCTAACCATGCTCTATCGTATAGCTTGCCAGCAGACTATTATAAATTCTGGTTGGTATTGTCAAGCGCATCGCTCTCAGACCTCGAACGGCTGCGAGTTCGCCGACGGATTCGTGTCTCATAGACGACTCTTACCGAACCGTCGGTTCCGAGAATACGTGAACAAGTTTCAATAGAACCGACGAGTAACGTCTCTCAATGAGTGGTCCGGAATCGAAAAGCCAATCGGTCAAATCCGACGAAACCCTGTTCGCCATCGTCGAATGCGTTCAGGACTCAGAGCGCGCGGGCGTCACGGAGATTGCCCAGACGCTTGAGCTTGCGAAAAGTACCGTCCACAAACACCTCGCCACCCTCGAACAACACGGGTATGTCGTCAACGAAGGGGGGACCTACCGGCCCGGATTGCAGTTTTTCGGCGATGGAATAGACGTTCGAAACCAGTACGATGTCTTCCACGCCGCCAAAGACAGGGTAGACATGCTCGCCGCCGAAACGGACGAAGCGGTGTGGTTGGTCGTCCACGAAAACGGTCGAGTCATGTTTCTGTACGGCTCCGTGAAAAATAACACCTTTAACAGTCATTCCGTGGTGGGACAATGGAAACACTTACATTCGACTTCGGGCGGGAAAGCGATTCTCGCGCACTTACCGGAGCAAACAGTGCACGAACTGACCGCTCGAGACGACCTCCCGAGCCATACCGAGAACACGATCACGGACCGAGCGGAACTTGAGGAGCAACTCGAGGAAGTTCGTGCCACCGGCGTCGCGTGGAACCGGAAAGAGGACTTCACGGGCGTGCACGCGATTGCGGCACCGATTATTCTCGATGGCGAACCGATCGCTGCGATCACGATTGCGGGTGCCGCGAGTCGACTCACCGAGGAGTACTGTGAGACACAGCTCCGGGATCCACTGCTGGAAGCGGTCAACGACGTCGAACTCCGTCTGGCGTACGACTGATCGTCGAGCGTGATAGCCCCCGATCCGTTGCTAGCTGAGCACTTTTTGGAACCTCGCTTCGTCGAACATCGCTCGGCCTATTCCTGCGCTCGAGTCTTTTCGAACCCGTTCCTGCGTTCGAGTTTCTTCGGACTCATTCTTGCATTCGAGTCTCTGACGAACCGACCCACGCCGGTCAGCAGTCGTCGCCACCCGCGATCAAACGCCGCCAGCAGTCCCAATTCGGGTACTCTCGTATCCGTGGCGTCAGACGAAAATTATTAATGTAGATGGGAAGTGGTATGACGTACCTTGGAGAAACGATGAACTTTATTGAGTCTTTTAACAGGTCAGTACGGTGTAATTCGGAAGAAACAGCGATTATTACTGACGACGGATGGAGCGAAACATACGGGGAACTCGATAACAGGTCGTCTCGGTTGGCGAACGCGTTGACGGAGCGATGCGGGGGGGACCGTATCGCGACGCTGGCGTGCAACGGCGTGTTAGCTATCGAATCGATAGTAGCGAGTCACAAGCGCGGTATCGGAAACGTCCAACTGC
Source organism: Halostagnicola sp. A-GB9-2 (assembly GCF_030068615.1). GTDB lineage: Archaea > Halobacteriota > Halobacteria > Halobacteriales > Natrialbaceae > Halostagnicola. Next base: position 15,858 of record NZ_JASJOC010000005.1, read on the forward strand.
CGTTTCGGGAGAGCCCGGGGAGCATCGTCTCGATGCTGGAGCCGACTGAAGCGACGGCGTTGCTCTTCGACGACAACAACGTCGAGAAAGCACTGGAAGTTATCGACCGGTCGGCTATCCAGACGGGTATTCACCGCGGTGACGCGTCCGTGGATCACGACGCCGTCGAATCGTACGACGCGATTCTCGAGGAGGCCTCGAGCCAAGCGCTCGAGACGGACTCTTCTTACGAGCACGGGATCTTCTACACCAGCGGAACGACGAGCACGCCGAAGGCCGTTTTACACGACCAGGAGTCGATGTGGCTCGGAAGCACCCAGGTAATCATGGAGATGGGTATCGAACAGACCGATATCGCACTCGTCACGTCCCCGTGGTATCACATGGTGACGTGTGACGCGTGGATCCTTCCGCACATCCAGGTCGGTGCGACGATGGTAATCCAGACCCATTTCGATCCGCACGAAGCGCTCGAACTCATCGACGAGTACGATATTACTGGACTACTCGCGGTCCCGACGCAACTCCACGCGCTTCTCGACGCCCAGCGGGAGGAAAACTATGCGATCGCCGATCTTTCGTACATTCGAACCGGGGGATCGATCGTTACAGAGGCGCTCGTCAAGGACGTTTCCGATCACCTCACCGATAACCTCTACAATACGTACGGATTGACGGAGGGTGGTCCGAACCTCACATACGCGCATCCATCGCTCCAGTCAGAACATCCCGGGACGATCGGCAACGAATCGTTCATGTGGGAGATCCGAGTCGTGGAACCCGCGGGAGCATCCGATGCCGTCGACCCCGACGCGACGGTCGGTGCGGGCGAAACCGGAGAAGTGATCGCCCGCGGTGATGGAATGACGGACGGCTACCTCGACCGTCCGGAGGAAACCGAGCAACTTTTCGCCGGGGAGTGGCTTCGAACCGGCGACATCGCCGAGATCGATTCCGACGGGACCCTCCATATAATCGGTCGTGCGGACAACATGATCGTTAGCGGGGGCGAAAACATCTATCCCGAGGAAGTAGAGGAAATCCTCGAGGGGTACGATGCCATCGACGAGGCGGTCGTAATCGGGTTGGAGGACGATCACTGGGGAGAACGAGTCGTCTGTGTCGCCTGTCTCGAGGACGAGGCGAAGGCCGCTGAAACCGAACTCGACGAGTTCTGTCAGGATCACGATCGGCTGGCGAATTTCAAGCGACCGCGAGAGTACATCCTCACGGAGGAACAACTTCCCCGGACTGATACCGGAACGATCGAACGAGAGACGGTATCGCGCGAATTCTTCGATACCGAATAATCGAGCCGATTGGCGTTTTTTGATGACACCGTTCCCTGTTCGTTCGAGACGAGTCACCGTAGTCGCATTCGGGCTCCTGACCTGTTTTAGACAGTAATTTTAATAAAAATGGGAGCGAAGCCGAGGTATGGTCACCGAGTTCGTTTCGGGAGTGTACGATATCACGGTACGGGACGATGGCAACGGACGCTACCGAGCACACTTCTTCGATTTGCCTGTGCCGACCCTCGTCGACACGGGCCTTGAAAGCACTACTGACGCGCTCTTCGAAGGAATCGAGGAAATCGGTACCGAACCCGAACGCGTGATCATCACCCACGGAGATGGAGACCATATCGGCGGTCTTGAGTCGGTAAACGAACGGTACGATGTCGAAACGTGGGTTCCAGCGCAGACGAACGTCGACGACTCGCTCGTCGACCGGCGTTTTTCAACCGGCGATACCATCGGGCCGTTCGAGGCCGTACACGTTCCCGGTCACACTCCCGATCACCACGCACTGGTCGACGAAGCGAACGGTATCGCCGTTCTCGGTGATGCAGTGTTCGGCTCGGACGCTCGAGGCCTGCCGTCGGGATACTTCGTTTTGCCCACCGGATTTTACTCGGCAAACCTGCTCGAAGCCGACGAACACCTCGAGCGACTCCTCGAGTTCGAGTTCGATGTCGGCCTCGTTTATCACGGTTCGTCTGTGAAAACCGATGCGGTGGCTACACTCGATGACTTCGTTAATTTCGACGGCAAGCCCCAGTAATCTGCTTTGGGGAGAAACGGCATTCACTACGGGATCGGATCGAAGTATTGAAGGACTGTTAGCAGAATTTCCGGGTAGCATGCTTTCTCCGCCTATTCGCGGCCAATAGTTATATTATACTCGTCTGGTTATAACCTTGTAAATGGCTGATGGGAATTTATTGCTTCAACCTTCGGACAGTGCCGAAACTAACGGGGACGAAACCGAGTTGGAGCAACTTCGTGAACAGCGGGACTTCTGGCGAAGTCTTTTCGGAGATCTCGTCGACGAATTTCCGGAGCCTGTGGTCGTCGTTGACGACGACGGAACGATCACCCACTGGAATGATGCCCACGTCGAGATGACTGGCATCACCAAAAATGATGCCGTCGGGAACAAGGCGATGAACGTTATCGGGACCGACGGCGTCGACGAAACGTTGGCTGAGGAGATCGCTCGCAAGGGAGAACCGGTCCGAGAAGACAAGATCCGCTCCGGCGAAAGCGACGGCGATAGCTGGCACATTCGCGCGGCGGGTACTCCGTTGCGATCTCCCGACGGCGAATCTATCGGTGCGTTCGAATACGTTTCGATCGTCACCGATCTGGTCGAGCAGCGCAAAGAACTGGAGCGAATTCAGACGGCTATTAGCGAGACTGTTGAGGGAGCAGTTGGAGATCTATTGGCGGCCGCCGAAACAAATGCAGAAACCACCGAAGAGGTCGACAACCTCGCCGAAGAGCAAGTCGAAAACCTCGTTGAGGTGCGCAACGAGATGGAATCGCTCTCGGCGACCGTCGAGGAAATTTCCGCCAGCGCCGAGGAGGTCAGTAGTCAGAGCGAAGCCGCAGCCGAACTGGCAGAGGAATCGAAGGACGCCACCGGCGAAATCGTCACGATGATCGACGACGTTCGAGGGGCGACCGACACCCTTTCGGAAAGCAGCCGCAACCTCGAACAGCGGATGGAAGAAATCGACAAAGTCGTCGACGTGATCGATCAAATCGCCGATGAAACGAACCTCCTCGCGGTCAACGCGAACATTCAGGCAGCACAGGTCGATGCAGGGGCGGAAGGGTTCGGCGTCGTCGCGGACGAAGTCAAAGAACTCGCCGACCAATCGAAAGAAGAGGTCGAAACGATCGAAGACATTGTTGACGATGTCAGCGAGAACACGACCGAAACCATCGAAAGCGTCGAAACGACGATCAGCCGGGTCGACGATGCAATCGAACGGGCCCGTATGGTCGACGACAAGCAATCCGAAATCAAGTCCGCAGTCGAGGAAGCAAATACCGGGATCGAACAAATAGCCGGGGCAACCGACGATCAGGCGGCAACTGCAGAAGAGGTTGCCACGATGCTCGGCAGATCCGTCGACCAGATCGAGGACGTTTCGGATGAAATCGAGACCCTCGCGGAAACCAACGATAAGCAGGCCGAAAAGGTCAGAGAGGTTCGGGACGACGTTCGAGACCTCGAGTCTGATCTCTCCTAGCGTCGGTATTTCGGCATACTCGCGCCTGATTTGTTCGCCCACGACTGTTGAAGTAATATGCCTGTCAGGAGGACAGTGCGAGAAAAAATATTTAAATAGCGCTGGTGTCTGGTACTCAGTGAATGCGAAACCGTCTCATCGGGAGCATAACGAATCCTGATGAACTTCCTGAAGCGAATCTGTCCGTTCTCGGTATCACGAGTATCGACTCTACGCTGGCATCCATCCCCGACCTCGGGGCGACGGTACTGCTGCCAGACAATGATGTCTCTACCGTGGTCCGAACTATCTTTCCACAGCCGTGAACCCCTGTTCGAATCGTCCAATTACAAGCGATGACTACGAGTTCCAATAATCCACCCGACGGTAGTATAGCCACCCCGACAACGGATTCCAGAGCGGAATACGAGTACGTCTCTACGGACGTCGACCGTCCGGGTCTCGTCGACGATCTCAGGGAGCGTCTCGACGGCGACGTTCGCTTCGATACCTACACGCGGCAGTTGTACGCGACTGATGCGAGTGCGTACGAACAGACCCCGATCGGCGTCGTCTTTCCGGACGGAACCCCGGACGTCGCCAGCGTCGTTTCCTATTGTGCAAAACGCGAGATCCCAGTCCTCCCGCGGGGTGGCGGAACGAGCCTCGCCGGACAGGCCGTAAACGAGGCGGTCGTCCTCGATTTCACCCGCTACATGGACGGGATCGTTTCGATCTCTCCCGAGGACGAACGCGCTCACGTCCAGTCCGGAACCGTCCTCGAAACGCTCAACGAAGCGCTCGCACCGCACGACCTGAAGTTCGCTCCCGATCCGGCGGCAGGAAACCGCAGCGCCATCGGCGGAGCGATCGGCAACAACTCGACCGGAGCGCACTCGCTCGTGTACGGAAAGACCGACGCGTACATCGAGGAGTGTGAAGCCGTCCTCGCCGACGGGACCGTGACGACGCTAGGCGAGATTTCCGTCGACGAGATCCGTGCGAAAGCGGATCCCAACGGCGACCTTCTCGAGCGCGTCTACGCCCAGATCACCACGGTTCTCGACGAACAGGCGGACGCCGTCCGGGATCGATTCCCCGATCTGAAACGCAACGTTTCCGGATACAATTACGATGTCCTGGTCGAGGAAGCCGAAACGGGTACTGTCAACCTCGCCCGATTACTCGCCGGGAGCGAAGGAACGCTCGCTATCGTCACGGAGGCGACGGTCTCTCTCGAGCCCCTTCCGGAAACCAAGGCCGTCTCGCTGTTGTTCTACGAGAGCGTCCTCGAGGCGGTCACCGACGTTCAGTACGTTCTCGAACACGATCCGGCGGCCGTCGAACTTATCGACGACGTGTTACTCGGGTTAGCTCGAAATACGGCGGAGTTCGAGGAGGCCGCTTCGCTCGTTCCGCCGGCGGCAAACGCCGCGTTGCTCGTCGAATTCTACGCCGAAGACGACGATGACGGACGAGATCAAACGGCCGGCGTTCTCGCCGATCGAGTGCCGGACGGCGGCGACGACACCGAGAACCCGCCACCGGCCGATCATCCACGGTCCGACGACAGCTTGGCATTCGCCGGTCTCGAGGCCCACGAGAGCGGAGAGCGAACGATGTTCTGGACCCTTCGAAAGGCTGGACTTCCGATCTTACTCTCGCGGACGTCCGACGAAAAGCACATCAGCTTCATTGAAGACTGTGCCGTGCCGCCGGAACACCTCCCCGAGTTCGTCGAGCGATTTCAGGAACTACTCGCCGAAAAGGATCGCGACAACGACGCTGCCTTTTACGCCCACGCCGGACCAGGCGTGCTACACGTTCGCCCGCTCGTGAACACGAAAGCGGATCGCGACCGCTTGGACATGGTCGATATCGCCGACGAGGTGACCGACATGGTCGTCGAGTTCGGTGGGAGCGTCTCGGGCGAACACGGCGACGGTCGCGCGAGAACCCAGTGGAACCGCAAACTCTACGGGGACGAACTCTGGCACTCGTTCCGCGAATTAAAGACCGCCTTCGATCCCGACTGGTTGCTCAACCCCGGAAACGTCTGCGGCGATCACGACATGACCGAGCACCTGCGCTACGACGACGAATACGCCTATGACGCCGGCCTCGATCCCGCCCTAAACTGGGACAACGAGAACGGAATGCAGGGAATGGTTGAACTCTGTCACGGCTGTGGCGGTTGTCGAGGCAGTCAGGACACGACCGGCGGCGTCATGTGTCCAACCTACCGCGCCGCAGACGAGGAGATTACGGCGACTCGAGGCCGGGCGAATCTGTTACGCCAGGCGATGAGCGGCGATCTTCCGGACGACCCCACCGACGACGAGTTCGCCGAGGAGGTGCTCGATCTCTGTATCGGCTGTAAAGGGTGCGCTCGAGACTGCCCGAGCGAGGTCGATATGGCCAAGCTCAAAACCGAGGTTATGCACGCGCGACACCAGAAACAGGGAGCGAGTCTGCGTGACAAACTGTTCGCTAATTTCGACACACTCGCCTCTCTTGCAAGCACGCTCGCGCCGGTTTCGAACCTCGCGCAGTCGATTCCAGGATCGAAGCTTCTCGCCGAGAAAACGGTCGGTATTGCACGGGAACGTTCCCTTCCGACGTTCCACCGTGAGACCGTTCAGGACTGGTTTGAAGCACGCGGAGGCTCGAAAGTCTCTGCCGAGCAAGCGAATCGAAAAGCCGTCCTTTTTGCCGATACGTACACCAATTATAGCCATCCCGAGGTTGGGAAAGCGGCTATCCACGTTCTCGAGGCTGCTGGCGTGCACGTCGATATCGCCACTAGAACCGGGAGCGGTCGGCCCCCGCTTTCGAAAGGATTCATCGATCTCGCTCGCGAACGGATGGATGGAAACGTTGCGGAACTCGAGCCACGCGTGAACGACGGGTGGGACATCGTTCTCGTAGAGCCATCGGATGCCGTCATGTTTCAGTCGGATGCGTTGGATCTCCTTTCGGGCGAGCGTGTCGAAGCTGTTGGCGCGAACTCCTACGGTATCTGTGAATATCTCGACCAGTTCCGCCTCGATCAGAATATCGACTGGAACGCGCCGGGCGATTACGTCGCCTACCACGGCCATTGCCACCAGAAAGCGTCGAAAAAGGAGCATCACGCAGTCGGCGTCCTTCGCCGTGCCGGTTACGAGGTCGATCCCCTCGATTCGGGCTGTTGTGGGATGGCAGGCACGTTCGGCTACGAAGCCGAGCACTATTCGATGAGTCAGTCCATTGCTGACATCCTCGTCGACCAGATCGATGCAAGTGACGCCCCCGTCGTAACGGCACCGGGTAATTCGTGCCGCACTCAACTCGAGGGACGGGAAGTCGACCCCGTTCCGGTTGGTAGTTCGCTTTCTGGATCGAAACTCGATGGAGATTCCCCGCCGACGCCGATCGAACTGTTAGCGTACGCCGCGACTCGCTAACCGACAAGCGGCTCTGGATACGTCTCCGTTGGTAAGTCCTCGTCTCGTCTTTGGGCCTGTTGCTCTTCTTTGAGAAACTGTTAACATGATACATGCGTACGCTTCACTATGGGATATCACAATATCGATCCGAATGAGCTTCCAGCGATGGAGGATCGATCGGCGACGGCTCGTTCGATTACGGATTTTGCCGATCTGAATAACATCGGTATTCGAACGTACGAGGCTGCTCCGGGCGAGAAACTTCCGCTTGCGTATCATTACCACGAGGAACAGGAGGAGGCCTTTTTCGTTATCGATGGAGAACTCCATATCGAAACCCCGGAGGGAGAGTTCGTTACGAAAGCTGGAAACGTATTCGTCGCGGAACCCGGGAGTCCACACAGGGCGTACAATCCGGATGATGCGTCCGACTCCGTCGAGGTACTCGCCCTCGGGGCGCCCTCCGTGGACGACGCTGCGGTGTACGAGCCCTAACCAGTACGTCCTCCTCGAGGTCACTCCGTCGATTCGCTCGAGGGGCGTCGAATCGGCTGGTTCATCCCAGCCACCACCGGAATAGTACTGGTACAGAAAGCTTGCAGTTCCAAGGGCGACACCGACAGCACCGAATCCGAGCCCATATTTGACTGGTGATCCTGTTGTCGCATTCGAATCCGAGCGCCGGTGCCAGCACTGCGTACTGCTCACGACCAATATTTGGGTATCGCAGTATGTGGTTTATGCAAACCACTCTACTCGTTTCGCATTCGAACTCTCTGTCTACTCATTGTATTGGTCCGAAATTTCGAATCGCTTGTGTTCGTTGAGCGTTATTGCATCTCGTTCACTGCAGTGTTCCTTGTCGTTGAAAGCAGTTTGAGAATCTCTTGATCGATTGAGTACCGAGTGGCGTTCCAAGCCTGAGCTGATGGGTAAAATTGATGGCGTCAACTGTGCTCGCTCACCAGTCGACGCTTGGAACGGAACTATATTTTCACCGATGACTGTTCAGCCATGTCGTCGTGCCCGTCACATCAATCCATTTCGACAGACCGCTCGTTTTGGCAGTGTCTAGTTAGGCCAGTTTGAGAGATGATTGAACAATGGGTCGAAGATCTCATTCTCTACAAATCATATATGGGCTTCGACGCCCGTGAAGTGATTATTCCGAAGCTCGGACGCGAACTGCAGGTTGGATCACGGCTACTCAACCGATTGTCTCTAGCGTTTGAACGGTATATTCGATCCAAACAAGTGTTTGAGATGCTGTTGTTGTATGCTGAAATCAACTCCTTGACACAAATATTAAAATGCTCTGTACAAAACGTACATTTGTCACTACTGCTCGTTACTTCCACTCATTGTATACCATTCGAACAATTGGATGTTGGTAGTGTGAAACTCGGTTGTTTGTAGCGTTTGTATGATCCAAACAATGGTTGCAAATGTGTGTTTCAAACGCAGGTTTCAAACAATTATTTCAGGTGGTAGTCACACTCGAAACATATAAATAATACTTCTGTTTGTTGGTGGGGTATATATGATCTGTTTGCGTAGTCTGACGAAAACTTATAGTTGATGCCTTCAATGAAACTCATACATGCTTTCATACGCGGTATACAGCGAAGCGGGCGGCGTCGGGAAAACGACGCTTAGTGCGAATCTAGCGGTTGCACACGCTCGAGCCGGGCTTGACGTCCTCGTCGTTCCACTCGATCCACAGGACGGTGACCTGAGTTATCTCTTCGATGTCGACGACGATCGGGCGAATACCGATACGGATACGCTGGTTCATCACCTCGTCGGGCGCGCAACCGATGACTTCACCGAGCTCGTTCGAACCGTCGAACACGGTGTCGATATTATTCCGGAACACAACCGCCTTGAGGATCTGGGTGAAGCGCTGCGCAAGGAACAGGAGGCCCGCAGTGACTTCGGCGAATCGTTCCCTATGTGGACACAGTTACAGCGTGTCCTCCGAGAGGCGAACGTCAACAAACACTACGATGTGCTGATCGTTGACCCGCCTGCGAGTTCGGGTCCGCATCTGTACAACGCCCTCGACGCGACACGGAATCTCGTCTTGCCGCTCGAACCATCGGGCAAGGGACAGGCATCCGTGAGCGGGCTCGATGACCTCGTAACGAACCTCGAGGAACAACTCGAGATCAATATCGGCGTTCTCGCGGCAGTGCCGAACCGATTCAAGGGCACCCGTGATCAAGATAGTATCATCGAGGAGATCGAAACGCAGGGGTTCGACGTCCCGGCTATTCTCCGAGACCGGACGTCCCTGCTCGAGGGCTGTTGGCGCAAGAAGTGTAGTGCGTTTACGTACGTGCGCGAACACCGCGATCGGCGACGAGAGTACGAACTCGAGACCCTCGAGAAATTCGATCGACTGGCCCGCCATCTCGAAGCGCAGGGCGATATCGAGGCACCGGCCCCTCCGGAAGCGGGCTCTCTCGAGCGTGAGGACGTGGAGGTCCGCGCATGACCGGGCTCAAGTCGGGGTCCGGCGACGATCTGTGGGGAGATGACGAAGAGACAACCGACGAGGAACCTGCCGATGGGAGATCGGACGAGAAAGCGGAGACCGAGACTGCCGAAGAGCGGTCGGTTCAGTCGGAATCTGCTGAAAGCACGCGGAACCAGGACCAAACGAGCCCTAGCCCCGGAAGTGCTTCCGAATCTGCCAGTTCCCCAGGGGGCGGGTCCGAATCGTCGACCGAGCGGCAGCCGGAATCTCCCCGGCGTTCGTCGACCCAGTCGGACCAGTCACATTCCTACATCGTTCGCCGTGCTATTCAGGACAAATCCGTTCAGTTCGAACGCGACGAACGACTCACGTTTTTCGTTCACGACGATGTCATCGAGGGCGAACGAGATCTCATAACTGATCTCGAGTCTACGCTCGGCCGCGACGTTCCAAAGTTTGACATCCGTGAGGCAGTGTATCGTGCCGCATTACGGAACCAGGATGACGTTCTCGAGGAACTGGTGCAGATGGGATACTCGGAAAACGAGTAACGGCCATCTCATAAATCACACAACGCGATATCTATTGTGGGTGCCAACAAATCGCACAGATTCTGAATTTGGATTTCTACAAACCACCAACTAATAAACACTTATTATCGATGTCGAGCTAATTCAGCGATTCAGAAGAGGTAGCCGGTACCCTACACTCAGGAGTGAATCAAGTGAATATCAACCCTCTCCTGTCTTTTGTGGTGGAATCTGATTCTGAACTAAGATCGACTCTCACTATTTCGTCAGTCGCCCACGCACCAAACCGCAGGCGGGGATGATTACAGTGGTAAAAACCAATACCACCTGGTTCTGGGTTGTCGCTGTCCTTTCGATCGTTACCCCCGATTGCAACTATGTCCTCGGCTTCGAACCCGCCGGTGCAGCTGACGAATACGATCACGTCCTGGATACAATGCTCGAACGCACCTAAGACCAGTTCAATCTCGAGTTTGGCCGGATCTACCTCGATAGCGGACTGCGGAACACCAAGATCATGGACGTCTGCGAAGAATATGATCTGAACTTGCCTTGTTGAACGCAAGACGGCATCGGGGTGGGGTTGCTGATCTACAATTTCACGGCGGTAGAGACGACTTTTCAAACTCAGAAGATGCAGTAGCTGTCAGTCACAGTGATTGCTGATGAGTCAAAACTATGGTACCTTGCTCCGTTGTTCCGGTGACGACGGTGATGCCTCTCCCGGATACGTCCGGAAAAGGGGAGCAGGCGGCGAGCCCTAACTCGCCGCCTGCGTTAGGTTATGCACGATGCACTTGCGAGTTAGCTCCCGGAACTGGCCGTGCCAGCTCCGGGAGCGGAGCTTCTCGCCGTCGTCTTGCTTCAACTGCGCGAAGCCGGTTTCACTCATCCAGCGCTGGTTGTAGTCATCGTTCATTCGTGCGTTGTGGGCCTTCTGCAACGGTGTCTGTTCCCTGTGATTGATCAACGGTCGTGTTGACTCGGAGCGACACTCCTCACGGAGGTCGCTCCACGAGTAGTTCGCGTCAGCAGACAACACACGCAGGTCTTCCGCGTTCCGGCGGAAGACCTGCATCCCGATGTGGCCGTCCCAGGCCTTCTGCGTCGTAAAGTGAACGTCCTTGATCGCTAGTGAGTTCACGTCGATCAAGATCGTTGTCTTCATCGACTGGAATGAGTAGTTCGCTCGGTCGCGGTAGTGGTAACTGGTTTGATCGCGCTGGAAGCCACTTGCATCAATCGCAGCTTCACCACTCCAGCCCGCCTGCTCCGCCGAAGCGCGGAGCAGGCGGCGGAGTTCACGCATCCGATACTCGTCTTCCCACCGGCAGAACGAACTGTAGTGCGGTGCCTCGTCGAGATCGAATACAGCAAGAACACCTGGCATCTCGTTGAGGTAGTCTTCAGTTTCACGGAGGCTCTTCTCCAGTTCGACGCGGAACAGAATTAACGCGATCTGTGTCCACTTGGCGTACCCGGCCGCGCCGTCCGGCGCGGCGGGTACGTCCGGATCGTCAACGTGCTGTTTGGCAAGGTCTTGATACATTCGCGCTAGCCGTCTGAACGATGCCATATCGCCAGACGGCGTCCATTTCCCGGTCAATCTGACGGAATATATCCGTGAGAGCGTCTGAGACTGTCGTCATTCGGAAGCAAAACAAGGCATATGAACTTGTTAATTCGGAGGGAGACGAACGGGAAAAACGCGAAAACCCTTGTGAAGAAACTACGGCAAACACCCCTGGCGGACAGAAAAGAGTCGAATTCGGAGAGGACAAGAAGGTGATCAATATCTTCGCCTGTCCCGATTACAAGGAGACGATCAAATCGACGGGTGAAAATGCTGACGGCAAATCGAAGACGTCGACTCTCGGCGAGTTCACCCCAGAAAATGACAATGAGAGCGCCTCAGAGGGCACCGAGATGAACGGATCAGACACCTTTGATGATATGGAATACGCGGGGGTGGAGGGGTTAAAGTTTGCGACGAACTCGCGATCGAGAGCAATGGGATGTGGTCAGTCTGGAACACCAACATGGACGTCGAAGAACGCGATCTCCGGGGCCTCGCCTATCAGTACCGGTACCGATAGCGGGTCGAAACAGCAATACGGCAGCTAAAACGGGACTTCATCGGATGGTGTGGCTCTGATAGTCCTCAAGTCCGTGCCTTCTACCTCGGAACGGGGCAGCTGCTGTTCAATTTCTGGGTTGCACTCAACCACGAACTCCCCTAACCTAGATCACACAGGGGTTCGAGTGACCGGACTCGAGTTCCTCCTCGGGATTCGCGAAGCCAATTTCGAAGCGGCAAAAGCAAGGAAGCTACCTGAAATATAGCGCCAAATTCGAAACTACTGCTAACCGTGATGGTTAGTCTTCTTGCTTCACAGTATGGAAGACTTCACCATCTGGCTCGAGGATTAGATGTGCAAAGGATCGTCGATCACCCTCAGGAGTAGGTATTTCGTGGGTAGTTTGCCAAACCTCTCCACCATCAACGGTAAAACTCGCTGAGAGTGTTCCTCCCTGATCAATCCGGTCTACTGTCCAAGTTTGGCCCCCTTTGACTGTTTCAGGGCCAAATGTGAATGGCTCATCGTTAAGTTCTCCTTCAACCATAACTTCATATTCCGTATCACGGTTGTTTTGAACTAAGAGCACATGTTCGATATTTTCATCTCGGTTGAGTAGCATGAATGTTCCTGCAACGCCTGCTAATACGGTTCCACCGGTGAGGAGGATATTACGTCTATTTGCCATATATTTTCTCGTCCGGCCTTGAATATATGCCTTGTTGTATGGGTGTCAGAACAGATAAGGTAATTAATGTTGTCAATACGATTTGCGACTAGTAGTTCACGTTCACGCCGAAGAAGTCTTCAATCCCGATCATCATATTCCCTGCTGGTCCTTTATCATCATCATCTGTATTGCCCCAATTGTGGATACCGAGAATCCAACAATGTTCATCCCCGGAATCGCCATATGCTTTGAGAGCGTGTCATACAATGGTTCTCAATAGGCAGTATTCACGGTCTTGATCTTGAGCACAACCACTGACTGACGAGGTTACTGACTTATACGCGAATTTGAAATTGTATAATCGTTAGGTACAGGGTGTGAGGCGTATTCTATGATACTCTGAGTGTACAGCTTCAAAGGAAATGAAATAGAGGCCCAAAATTCGAAATCACTGCTATAGTAGCCACTGAAAGTCATTGCACACCCAATCGAAAGACGGCTTCGCGATCAGTGTGTAAATCGTTTCAGTGGCTACTATAGCTAGGGCTTCTCCAGAGCCATCTCACTTGCTGCTTCTTCTTTCCTTATCGTTCTGCTCAATTTCTTCGACTGGCTTGAGGTTCGCTTCCATACGCTCGTATTTGGCTTTTCGAAGCTCCTCCCCTGACGGTGTCTTCGGCACGAATGACGTGCCTTCAGGGAGGTCAATATCTTGATCTTGGATCAGGTCTGAATCGGAGACCATTTTACGAATCTCCATATCCCGGTTAATTTTCCCAACCAGCTGCTCGAATGCCGTCTCACGTTCCTGCCGAATCCGTCGGAGCTCTCGGACCTTTCGCTCGAACTCCGTCTGTACTGCCCAATCATAGATCCGACGTCCAAGGATTGTGAGCGCATACCGCTTCTCTGTCCCATGCTCGGTTGGTCTGTGACTCACTGTGAACACGTCGTTCCCAACGCCTTCTGAAAGTCGTGTGGAAACCGTCGATCCACTTATTGAAACCGCGTCGACGAGCGCGTTGAACGTCGCTGTTCCCGTCCCGATCTCCGTGATGAGTTCCGCCGCCCCCTTCTTCCGAAGAAACGCCTCGAGTTCGTCCAAGCCCATCGTATCTCCCTGTTCTCCACCCATCACTATAAATCCAATCGATATTTGATTCAAACTGATTCTTGAACCACACCGAATTGTAGTCACAATCAATTCTCCAAGTACAGCACGCATACCCCTTCATATATCTCCGACCACAAGTTTAGAGCAGACAATCGACGCTGATGTCAGACTATATTTTCACTCCACTCTATATTGATATTCGTTCCTACGCAGTAGCCACGTCTACACAGTATCACTCCAGTCTCTGCTCGAGCAGAGCCCAGCAGCGGAGTAGCTCGCCCCAGAGGTGGTACAATGTCGACTGACCCGTCGGCTGTCGCTGAGTCAATCATTGTTCACGCGGAGACGCTCTGTGAACGAGAAGACCATCTCTGGGATGTCATCCGGAAACTCTCAATCCCCGTCGCCGAACTGGAGGATGCCCGCGATCAGAACCGCGTTAACTTCGGGACCGACGAAATGTTCCGCACGCTCTTGTTCAAGGGAATTCGCGGCATCTCCCAGAACGAATTAGCGCAACGACTTGGCCGGGAGCCGAGCTTAGTCAAGAGCTTCCACCTCGATATTACCGATCTCTCGAATACGCCCACCCAACAAGAGCTTTCGTACGCACACGCGCAGTTCAGCGAGGACACTCAGGAAGTCCTCAATCAGACGGTTGCTGGCATCCGGCAGGTGGCTCTCGACAACGACGTCCTCACGGAAGGCCTCGTTCCGTCAGTTCCAACGGATGACGAGGATGAATCGCCGAGCAAGAACGAGTACAAGAAAGAGAAAGCTCAGAAGACGCTGACGCTCGCTCGCAAACACGTCATTCCCGAATTCGACACCCATCGAGCAGCCCACAAGAAGTACTCCGACGAGGTGATGCTGGATATGTTCGCGAGTATCTGTGCGAACAACGGCAGTGCCCACTCAGAAGCCGAGTACGGCTGGCTCACTGATGACGACCTCATCTGCGATGACTCAACGTTCCTACGGGCAATCAAAAAGATCGCTACGCCAGAGGATTCGGACGGCCAGCTCACGTTCGAGGATTTCGGGGACGATGATTCGATGCCCGAGATCGACCAAATTCGGGACGCGATTATGACAGCGTTCAACGCCGCCACGGAGAACATTATCAACTCGATCCGGGGGGACGATCCATTCGACTCGCGTGAGACCGTTGCAGCGATCGACATCACCCACGAGCAATTCCACGTCTGGCCGTGGGAGGACAAGGAAGCAGGTATCGCGAAGCCAGACTACCCGAAGATGGTGAGCGGGTACAAGAAAGACGGCGAGTACAAACGTGGGTACAAGTACGCCACCATCACGCTGGTCGGTGACCACGCACCGATCGTCCTCGGCATTGAGCCGGTCAAGGAGGATTCTACATGGGAGCCAAACGACTCTCCATCGTACTCGAAAGCCGATTTAGTGAGCCGATTGCTCGACCGCGCGGAACAGTTCGTCGATCTGGATCTGGTGATGTTCGACCGAGGGTTCTACGTCAATCGCGTGTACGCAGATGTTCACGAGCGCGGGCTCACGTATCTCTCTCCAGTGCCGACGTACGAGGATGATTTAGCGGCGATCCAGAATATTCAGGAGCATCCAACAGCGGATGAAGCTGTCAAGCACGACGTCCCGTTCGGAATCGATGGTGAGATCCATCACGAGGCAGAGTTCCTCTATGCCCCGAGTACGAGCGACGATGCCGACGGAAAGTATGCAGTATTTGTGACAAACCAGGACCGCGTCGAGCCCGAAGAGATCTCGAGTGTCGTGAACGGGTACAGTCGGCGGTGGGATATCGAGAACCAGTACAAGTCGATCAAGGATTTCATGCCGAAGACGTCGTCGACGGACTATCGGCTTCGACTGTGTAACTTCGCGCTATCGACGCTGATCTATAACCTGTGGCGGCTCACAGACTATTTGATCAAGGTCGCGCTCGACGAGCCGATCCGGTCGCCGCCAGTAATTACGGCGAAGACGTTCGTGCGAGCGTTGGGCGACTTCCTGCGTGAGTTCGGGTAACGCTTTCCCCACTCCGAGTTCATTGATTCGGTAGCGGCCGCGCTGTCGATTTTTCGTATTTTTGGACCTCCTGTCACATGGGTGACCAACCTATAGCTGCTAATTCGATCTCGTCCGATTTTCGCCCCGGATTTAGAGTCGCCAGCTCGCGAATTTTCTAGTTTCATTTGTAAGTTTATAAGCACGCGAAGAATGTGAAATCGAGAACCATCTCTGCTAAGCATGCTTTGTTACACCGAGTGGGGCTAAACACCTCGAAAGGCCCCTAGCACATGCTGTCGTCGCCGTTCCGGGGCGGACGAAACGAGTGAATCAGTGTGCGGGAACGGACATTTCCGATTGATCCAGCACACATTGTGGCGGCGAGGAAGAGGATTGATTCCGTTCACAGGCGGGCGCCTCGTTTCTCGACGTCGAATTCGGACTCGAGGAATCCGACAACGAGCTCTCCCGCTCGTCTGGCACCGATCACGTTTCGGGCGAACGGGCCGAGGACCTGTTGTGCCGCGACGCCTGAAACTACGATCTGTGAGGGCGTCCCGTCCTGACGCATCCATCGGAGCGTGTCGTCGTCCAAAACAGGCGCCCCGTGATAGCCCGTCTGCAGCCCAGAGTCTCGGCGCAGGTGACGAAACAGCTCACCGTCGTACGGCGATCCGAACCCCGTCGCACAGACCAGTTTGTCGAGACAATACGCGCTGCCGTCGCGACAGGTGATGACGACTGTCCCGCCAGCTTCGGTTGCAACCGCGATTTCCGATCGCTCGAGTTTGATCTGCCCCTGCTCGAGTGACCGCCGTAGTCGGCGAAACACGTATGGTGGCATCGCTCCATCGTTTCGAGCCTCAGCTACTAGTTCCTCGCGAGCACGCGACGCCGGTGGGTGTGCGTGGAGTTTCTCGGTGACGCCCGAAAAGTGCATCCAGTCGGTGCTCGCTTCGAGTGTCTCCACCCGAAACGGGCTTCGGGCGAACAGAACCACGTCACGCCCCGGCATCTGAGCGAGCGTCGTCGCAAGTTGTGTGGCGGTGATGCCACCACCAACGATGCCGACGGACGATGTCTCGCCGATCGAATCAGGGTCGAACGTCGGATCCCAGACGTGAGTCACCGGCTGTGTCGAGACCAGTTCGGTCGCCCACTCCGGATCGGTAAAGGAGCGACCGTGTCCGATGGCGAGGAGACACCACCGAGTGGAGATGCGACCCTGCGTAGTTTCGATCTCGACAGCACCCCGATTATCTCGGATAGCAGTGGCTCGAGCGTCTATGTGGATCGATTCGAGGTTGTGTCGATCGCAAACCCACTCTGCGTGGTCAAAGAACAACGACGCCGTCGGTCGCTCTGCGCCGACCGTCGTTGAACGGAGTTCGTCTTCTCGCCCCCGTGCTCGAGCGAAATCCCTGAGGGAGAACGGATCGGTAGCGACGTGATGGACGAACGGAGATCTGAACTCGACCATCCCACATTGGCGACACTTCTGGCGAAACGACTTGAGGAGCCCAGACGGGTCGACGATACGCAACTCGCTCGGGGCTATTAGGTCCGCCTGCAGGAGCCGAACGGCCAGATGAACGCCGTGGACGCCACCTCCGACGATTGTGACGAGGGCGTCAGGATTCATCTCCGTCATGGCCATCCGCAGGTCCACCGCCGATAGAACTGTCCCCGACTTGCGGTGACTCGAGGGTCATCTTCCATTCAGTTCGCTCGTTGCCGTGCCAGCACGCGAGCATCGTGGCACTGGCAGTTACATTCGAAATGGGCCGCGCTATATCCCGCTGTTTCGGCCAAGTCGATGAGCGAATCGGCGTCGGATTGCTCACTGACTTCGAGGGTAGCGACCGACCGTTTGCGGCGTTCGAGCACCTCGTATACTCGTTCGGGGCTCTGTCGTTCAGGTGGGGGTCTCTCCATGGGTATCGTTTCGGCGGTCCACTTTGGAACACCGGCAGACGTCCGTCGTCGACGGCCGTCGAAGTATCTCCATCGTCATTTGCCTTGCCGACGCCTGGATAACCGATAAACGCGATACGGAGCGTCTCAGACTCGCGCTCGTTCTCGAGCGTTCCGATCTCTGTTAGCTTCGTCAACACTGTTATTGGTATCTGGGTCTCCTTCGATAATCAAAATTGTTATTCTACTACTATACTTTAATAACTTCTATGTACGGGATAGGCGACGAGACGACCACCCCCTCCAATCAGAACCATAAAACTACCAGTCAGCCATGAATGAACCCAGGCCTTCGAGGGAGACGTCAACTGATCCGCGGACAGCGCCGAGATCCACGCTCTACGCGTTCGTTCGTAGTTGCAGTAGCGTCGAAGTCTGTACGCTGTATCCACCCACTGTCATCGCCCCACACCGAACCGACGCGTGGATCCGTGCGACTGGCGATAGCTTTCGGTCGATCGAAGAGTGTCGGTGAGCGGTTGTGAGTTACGCCTCTGCGGTAACTCCCCGCATCTACGGTGGTCAATTGCCAGATAGAGCAGTACAGCGGAGAGTCGGGGACTCAACCGAAATTCTGTCGAGGTGAGCACCTTTCGTTCGTGATCGGTCAGACCGCTCCGTACCGTCCGACGTGATCGGAGACTCCCTCGACAATCGCCCGATCGTTGGAGAACTCCGGAATCAGTTCAGTGATCAGATCAATGATCAGTTCAGTGATCGGATCAGGGCGTTTCGGGCTTCGCCATTGGCACTCACGAGTGTCTGATGAATCTGTAAACGGCCGGTCAATCGTGTGAGTGGCGACGTTGTGAGTTCGAAGTAACCGCACCGACTGACGGAAAGTCGTTTGTCCCACGGTGTTTTTGCTCACCCGGTATGATTGCCCAAACGAGTCCAATGGACGAAATTTCGGATCCGCCACCGATTGATGAACTAACGCGGCGACTTCGAGACGGCCCACACGACGGCGTTTACAAACTCCTCCGTGCGTATCATCACGCCGACGCCGAGCGCAGAAAGGGCTTGGTTCGAAACGTTCGGTCGCTTGCGATGGAACAGCCGGCTGCTGTCTCCCCTGTTGTAGCTGAGCTATCCCGCTTTTTGACGGACGAGCAACGGGCTGTTCGGTTGACGACCGCGAAGCTATTCGTTACGCTGGCCAAGGCGGATCCGGACTCGGTCGTCAGCGTCGTTGACGAGCTGGCCGACCGTCTCGGAGACGAGGCGGAGTTCTATTACGTGCGAGCACGGTCAGCTGAGGCGGTCGGATACGTTGCCGTCGAGCACCCAGCGGGAGTCATAACCCCCACCGTCCTTGCGGAGCTTCGAATCGGATTGTCGTTCGACGAACCGGAGGTCACAGAAAAACTGTCCAAAGCACTCGCATACATTGCGTTAGGAAATCCGCGTCGATTACGCCATCACGTCTCCACTCTCGGAGAGCACCTCGACGACGAGAACGAACTCGTTCGGTATCACCTTGGTACGGCGATCGTCTCTGTCGGATGTGAGTATCCGGAGGTTTTGTCCGAAGTGATTGCCCCGCTTTCGGCTCGCCTTGATGATGAATCCCCTCATGTTCGCGGACGTGCTGCCGAGGCTCTCGGATTGTTTGTTCGCGTTGCTCCGGACACCCCCTCATTTCCGGACAAACAACTCGAAACTATGGTCGAACGTAGCGAGGAGCTGTTTGCAATTGAACGCGGTCGTTTTGCGCTCGCTCGAGGTGAGGAGTCGATTCCACCGGCCGACGGTGCGGACGGGATCGGATCTCTCGATGGGATCCGCGAACAAACGGACGAGATAGTTGACGAAATTACGTCACCTGCTGGGGAGTGTCCACACTGCGGGCTTGCTCTTTCGGAGGGTGGACCGCTGATGTGTCCGCGTTGTGGCGTGCCATACTAATTCTCTCCTGGTTTAGGCTGGCCAAAATCGAAAGCACTATTGTGTTTTAGGTTGGCCTAAATCATATGGTGCGTATCTTCGCTCAACGTGAGACAACTCGGAGGAGAACAGACGCAGGGTACACTGGGGCGGTCGGTAATTCTCGTCGTGTGGTTCCCCGTCGTACTGGTGACCTCGCGGCATGAGTTCCGAAAATACCGTCCGCGCCGAAACACCCACGCGACGGCAGTACCTCAAACTCGGTGGCTCCGTCGTCGGCGGCGGGCTGTTCGCCGGATGCCTGAACGATGATCGCGCGGATTCAATGGAGGCAGATCCAGACGGGACGTACTCCGTCACGATGGCACCGACAGGTGCGGTCACTTTCTCCGATGTTCCGGAAAATGTGCTGGTTTACAGTCTGTTGTACGCCGATATGGCCGTCGCGTACGGGCACGGTGATTCGATCAATTCGCTCGGTTTCGACGCCGAGGCGGAAGGACAGGCACTGAATTCCTTCTACGACGTTCTCGAGGGTGTTTCGTTCGACGGAAGCGACCTAACCCAGCTCAACACGGGCTCGGGAAGCGTGACGATCGATAAAGAATTGTTTTACGAACTCGATTCGGATCTGCATCTCCTCGATCCGTGTCTCGTCTCGTCGATGGACGGGTGGGACCGTTCCGATGTCGAAGAGATCAAGTCGAC
This sequence comes from Halostagnicola sp. A-GB9-2, assembly GCF_030068615.1. Taxonomy (GTDB): domain Archaea; phylum Halobacteriota; class Halobacteria; order Halobacteriales; family Natrialbaceae; genus Halostagnicola. The sequence continues at coordinate 36,253 of NZ_JASJOC010000005.1, forward strand.
TGTCGGCCCGTGGTTCGGGAATACGTATAGTCGCGAACACGCTGAACCACCCGAGGAGTGTCGAGATGACTATCAATACTATACGCTCTGGGAAATCGCAGAGAACGTCGCTGCAGTCTTCCAGGCACGAGACCGATTCGAGGCTCTCACTGAGGTACACGAGGAGCTGATTCGGTCGATTCAGTTGAATCTCCCGCCCGAAGACGAGCGACCGACGGTCGGATCGGTCATTGTTATGGATGAGACGTTTTATCCATCGGAAACGAACGCTTCGGGATTCGCAACTGCCGATCTCCGTCCGTTCGAAGTACCTGATGCGTTTGCGGCCGAGGACATCACGTACGAGACCGCCTACGATTACGAGACCATGCTCGAAATCGATCCCGATATTCTCCTTCACCGGTTCGGAATCGCATCCTACGACGTGGACCATATTCGTGGAACGCTGGAGGATCATCCGGTCGCTAGTCAGCTAACGGCCGTCGAGAACGATCGCGTCTACGCGTCGGGGAATCCGATACAGGGCCCGATCATGAATCTCTTTCAACTCGAGATGGCGGCAAAACAGCTGTACCCGGACCAGTTCGGCGAGTGGCCGGGGTATGGTGGGGACACGTATCCCGAGATCCCCGAGGACGAACAGCTGTTCGATCGCGACTACGTCGCAGCTGTTATCCAGGGGGACTTCTGAGAATGACGAACACTAATACGGATCGACTCGAGGCACCGACTCGACGGTCGTACGTAAAGTACAGCAGTGCGGTTATTGGAGGCGGCTTGCTCGCCGGTTGTACGAGCGATACCGGGGCCGAACCGACGACGCCAGTAGAGGAGACGTATTCGGTCGATATGGAACCGGTCGGGCCGGTCGAGTTCGATGCGGTTCCCGAAACCTGGTTCCCGTATACGGGGGATTACGCCGACATGGGTGTCGCACTCGGGCAGGGGGGCGGACTTTCCGCGATCGGTGTTCGTGCCCGTTTCGGCTCACATCTATACGAAGAGTTACCCGGCGTTTTCGTCGACAAGGACGACCTCACGGAACTTTGGCAGGACGGTACCGGTAAGGAGGTCTTCTACGAACTCGATGCAGACGTTCACATCATCGATCCCAACTTCATGGTCAACCGATTACAGTGGAGTCAGGACGATGTCGACGAGATCGATGAGTACGTCGGTCCGTTTGTCGGAAACACGACCTACACGGATGCCTATGATTGGCACGATTACGCTGAGTACACGATGTACGAGGCCTTCGAGAAAATCGCACAGCTCTTTCAGGAACACGAACGGTTCGAGGCGTTCGAACAGTACCACGACGAGATTCTCGAGGATGTCCAAGCGCGGCTTCCGGACGAGTCGCCCACTCTCGCGATTCTCTACCCCGAGAACGTCCCTCCCGAGTCGTTCTACCCGTATCTCGTCGGCTCCGGAACGCAGTCCAAACACTGGAACGACCTGCACGTCGAGGATGCTCTCGCACGGAACGACGTTGTGGACACACAGGCGGGCGGCGGTACAATCGACTACGAAACCCTGCTCGAGATAGATCCGGACGCCATCGCGATACGGCTCCAGGGTGAGATCACACAAGAGTACTTCGATCAAGAAATCGGCTCGCACCTGCAAAACCACACCATTGCAAGCGAGCTCACGGCTGTTCAGGACGAGTGTGTTTTCTACGGTGGGGTAACGTATCAGGGGCCGATTATTCACCTGTTCCAGCTCGAGCGAGCTTCCCAGGGGCTCTACCCTGACGAATTCGGCGACGAACGACTGTTCGATAGACAGCGAGTAGCGGACATCATCAACGGGGAGGTCTGAGTATGGTCGACGATGCTTTCGGTTCGACCGACTTCGACGTCGTCGTCGTCGGCGGAGGACCTTCGGGGTGTTCGGCAGGGGTATTCACTGCTATGTACGGTCTCGAGACTGGTATTTTCGATCGAGGCAACGCGGCGCTCCGCCGGTGTGCCCACCTCGAGAACTACCTCGGATTTCCCGCGGGAATCGATATCAAGGCCTTCTACGATTTGATGCACGCGCATGCGGAGGAGGCTGGTTGCGATATCGTCTCGGATATGGTCGAATCCGTCGATCGAACCGAAGATGATTCGGCGTTCGTCGTCGAGACACAGGACGGTCGGCGCGTCAGCGCTAAAAAGGTCGTTGCGGCCGCGTGGTACGACGGCGAGTACCTCCGACCGCTCGGCCGTGATGCGATGTTCGAACACCACGACCACCACGGAGAGGAACACGAGCACTTCGATCCCGAGTATTCCGATGAAGACGGACGAACGCCGATAGATGGACTGTACGTCGCGTCGCCGTCCGGTCAGCGAAGCGTACAGGCCATCGTCGCCGCTGGACAGGGCGCACACGTCGGACGGTGCGTTCTCGAGGATCACCGGCACGAGCAAGGGTACCCCGGCGGCGTTGCCGAACACTACGATTGGCTCCGCCCGGATGCCGAATTCTCCGGCGAATGGGGCGGTCGTGACCGCTGGCGGGAATGGTTCGAAAACGAGGCCGAGGACGACCACGACGTCGATGAAGAACGCTTCGTCGAACTGCGCGAACAGTATATCGATCGGGTGTTCGAGGCACGCGTATCCGATACGGCCGTCGAGGAGAGATCCGAACGTGGTCTCCGTCGACTCGTCGAGACACTCGGAACCGATCGAGTCCTGGACGCGTTGGATACTCGTAAAATCGTAGAGTACGTCGAGGGCGAAGAATCCAGTAACCTCGACTCGACATAATATTCGGACGTGGGGACACCTAACGCGTTCCAGGCTCGCTGGGTCGTGTTGGAGGCTTAATTTTTAGGTTGCCCAAAAAATCGAAAATACTATTACCTTTTAGGCTAGCCTAAAAACATGGGCGCTGGTTCCAGTTCACCCGTTCGCGACGAAACGACGCGTCGAGAGACCATCAAACGCGGCACAGCAGTCGTCGGCGGTGGTTTGCTTGCTGGCTGTGTCGAGGACGCAGAACCGGACCCGTCCGTAGGAGACGGTTCATATACCGTTTCGATGGAACCAGCCGGCGCGGTCACATTCGAATCCGTTCCCGAGCAGTGGATTGCCTACAACGGAAGCTATGCCGACATGGGAATTGCACTGGGGCAAGCCGACGGGATGACCGGTAGCGGTGGTGCACATCGCTTCCATACGCACGTCTACGATGAGCTACCTGGCGTGACGGTCGACCGAGAGACGATCGAAGCCAATCCGGAAGTCCGAACGAAAGAGCAGTTCTACGAACTCGAGAACGACGTTCATCTGTACGACCCGCAAATGATGAAACAGTGGTTCGACTGGGACGAAGATGACCTCGAGGAAATCACCACAAACGTCGGACCGTTTATTGGGAACTTGATATTTCGCCGGTCCGACGAGTGGCACGAGTATCGATATTATACGCTGTACGAGGCGTTCAAAACGGTTGCGGCTGTGTTTCAACAGGAGGAACGCTACGAGGCCTTCGAGCAATTACACGATGAATACATTGCGAAGATACATGCCAAACTCCCGCCGGTAAATGAGCGCCCGAGCGTTCTCGTTGCGTACGACGAGACCACAGAACCGGATTCGTTTTCGCCCTATCGACTCGATGATAACGGTACGAGTACGAAACAGTGGCGTGATCTCGGCCCCACAGACGCGCTCGCAACGAGCGATATCGATCACCTCAGCTCGACGGAGCGAGGCACTCTCGATTATGAAGCTCTCCTCGACATCGACCCGGACGTTATTCTTCTTCGCGGCCACGAGCGCCGGTCTCGTTCGGAGTTTCGAGAAATCGTTCTCGAGTACATGCGAGACCATCCTGTCGGAAGCGAGTTGACGGCAGTTACAAACGACGCAGTCTACCGCGGCGGATACCTCCATCAGGGACCCATCCACAATCTCTTCCTCACCGAGCGCGCAGCAAAGCAACTATATCCGGATATTTTCGGCGACCCAACGGGAGGTTCCCAGTTGTTCGATCGTCAGCGAGTCGCAGATATCGTTACCGGAAACGTATGATCCCAGAAAATCGATTCAAGCGTCTCTCGGCACGCTTCCGACGTATTTCGCCGAACACTACGGCGTATTCACGGCGGGTTGTTCCCCTCCGAGTTGGTCGTTCGTGACGATCTCTCCTGCGATCTACCACGCGCTCGATCGAACAACCGATGAACGAACGAAAATCGGCAGTAAGGTGAGTGCGTTCGCCAGATTCGACGCGCGTGTTCGCGACCTCGATGCCGTCGCATCAGTCGACACGGCCGAAGCAGTTCCCCGCTCGGATTGTGGTCGGATATTCGACACGCGGTTGCTGAAACGAAATGCAAACCAGGCCGCCGAAATCGATCGCGTTCGGGAGCTCTTCGCACGGACCGTTCGACCCCACAGTGTCGATGCTATCGATGAAACGGAACCGCTCGTCGAGACGATCGAGGAAGAGCTGCGGGCAGAAATCGCCCTCGCACTGTCGTCGTCGGCATCCGGCCGGTTTTCCCCCGAAATGAAAGCTGCGATCCGTTCAGTTGTCGACCGTCGAAGGACCGAACTCGAAACGATGTACCGTGCGCTCGACACGACACCCTTTCTACTCACCGTTCCCATTGCGAGACGATCGTTCGCGAACGGCAGGAGTCGCTTCATAGAACGATATGCGGGGACCAGGGGTGTAATCTCTCCCACTCGACGAGTATGAGCCAGCGCTCTCGCTATGTACTCGTCTCCTACATGATAGCCCGGGACGAACGGGAGCCGATTTCACCGGGTACCGTGGCCAGGAAACTGGATCGGTTGCCGGCGGCGGCAACTGAAATGTTACAGCGACTCGAGGCCGAGGGCTTGCTTACGTACGAACCCTATTACGGCGTACCCCTTACCGATGGGGGGCGGAACGTCGGCAGTGATTTGCTCGAGAAATCCGATGTTCTCTTGCGGTTTTTCGTGACGTAATCGAGGTCGACGAACCCGAATTCCTTCTCGAGTATCATGGGTCTCCCCCTCCGCCGACTGTCCCGGGCGAGCTTCGGGGTTGTCCACTCGAGGGTTGGTACACCTCGCTGTTTGCCTGTCCGACTCGCCTCCACAGATTCTCACAACCGAACCATCCCACGTCCGCACAGGTCGCCGTTCTCACACGATGGTGGGATGACGGGCGTGGGAACGAGCCGGGTTTCGCTGAGCATCAAAGGGTGAGGCACTTATGTTTGGATTGATAAAATCAACCGATCGCATGAGTACCAAATCGTCAGCGAGGAGGTGTGGACGATGAAAAACGACGAGCCAATTGACTCTCCACAGTACGTCGAAGCCCTCGAGGACCTGCGTGAGGAAGTCCAATCGGATCCAATCGAACAAACGCGACTATCGGGACTCTACGAGGAAGCGAGCACCGCTCGAGTCGATCTCTGGAATACTGTTACCGCATTCATCGATATCGAAAACGGCCAAGCAGTCGTGACGGAAGAATCGAAGCTCGCGGCGGGCAAGTGGGCCCCAGAAATCGTCGACGACTGTGACGCGATGCTAACCGTCGACGTTCAGCACGGGTTAACAGAGCAGATGTTCGAATCGATCGTCCAGGAGAAGCTCTCGGAACTGATCGGCGAAGCGACCGATACCGAAAACGATCCTCGATAATTGATGAACGACTTTCGATAGTTGACGGACGAGTTCGATTCGATAATTCTGCTCGGTATCGGATTCGGTTTCGCGGCGATCAGTTCCGTTCGTCTTCCCGATCCGTGTTCACTGAACAGCGCTCGGCCTTTGGGAGTGAGTATCGGCTCAGGTCATCGCCGAGCAACACAAAGACTGATCCGGAAATTGCCCATCAAATATGTTTTCCCAAACTCGATTTGGATCACGTTCGTCTGTTCGATTGATCATTCGCTGTTTACTATTTCTATCGGTTTGGACTGTTACAGTGTCTAAGTTCTCCGATCACACGATTTATACCTAAATTAGCAGAGGCCGTTGCTTTTCATCATACGAGCTATCGATATTGTCTTATCCAGTACTGTCTGCCAACGCTAACTAGTCAATATTGCTCGTATTGACAGTTGAACGGACTCATTCCCCCTCGTACTCGTGTTGTTGATCAAACTCGAGTTGTCGACCAGCTCAGCTCTGCCAAATCGTCCTTTGAATACCCTGTGGCCGCTCAGTAAGGTTTTTTACTTCCTGGTCTCGAGTAATTCCATCTCTCGATGAGTTGTTACCCGATCTCTCATTCACTGCATGTTGAATGGGAAATATATTTTACGGGTTACCGGCCTGGGGACATCGTTATCGGTTGGTGGTACTAGCTTTCGAACCCATTGATGACTCCTTTGCAAACCGTTTGAATTGAGTACGTACCCGCTCTTCCTGTGCTGTATTCCTCATCTGTGAGATCCCGACGTTGTGATGGATTTCCGCTGACCCGAGCGTTTGAACTCCGTTATCAGTTTTCATTGTCACAGGTGTAACTAATCTTGTTACATCCATACGTGTGTAATCTGTCTACGAGTCGGTATCACGTCCTCCGTTCGATAATGTATATATAAAAAATTGCCTCTTATTGAAACGTTCAGTTGCCTCATTCCCATAATGTGCGTAGAGCCATTACCGGGCAGGAAACGCTTGTATAGGAGTTTAGCACCGTCTTAAACACTGACTTATCGTTCTTGTAACTATCTTTGTGGGTAGGAGCATCGAAACTGGTAGCGATGTGGCGGTGAGATCGTTTCCGGTCGTTCGTCCCGAATGGCTGGTTCCTCGATTTATACTCATCACGAGGTTGCGACCAGGGTGACTCACAGCTACCCGCAATTCAGATACCGACAACTGTATATGAATGGAGTTCACTAGTAAAAATTACTGAACATGGCTTACTGTGACAACTGTGGTGCACACGTAACAGATCGATATCGGCGCGTCTTTTCGGCAAACGACGGGTCGTTACAGGGGTGTTCGAACTGCCAAAATCAGACCGACATGCTCAATGGTGCCGGCTCGAAGTTGACCGAGTAATGCAATAATCGCGGCCGTGCGTTAACGATCGTCGTGCTGATAACGCGTTCGGAGGGCGTATCGTCGCCCGACTGCTACTCCTTTCGAATCCACTCGGCAGTTCGCTTTAGGCCCTCGCGAAGCGAGACGCTCGGCTCGTATTCGAGATCGGTTCGAGCCGCGGTAATATCTGCTTCGCTGTGACGAATATCACCGTTTCGGCCATCAGTGTGGGTGACCTCGGAGTGTGAGTCGGTTACCTCAATGATCACCTCAGCGAGTTCTCGAACGGTGACGCTGGTCCCGGTACCGATATTGTAGGCCGTTCCGACAGCGTCCGTCGTGGCCGCGCGCAGATTCGCCTGAACCAGATCGTCGATATAGACGAAGTCGCGCGTCTGTTTGCCGTCGCCATGGACCGTGACCGGTTCGTTCCGTTCGGCCTGGTCGCAGAAAATGCTGATTACGCCGCTGTAGTCGCCGGCCGTCTGGCCCGGTCCGTAGGCGTTGAAATACCGTAGTGCAACGGTTTCGAGGCCGTACAAATCGTGGTACTGACGAGCGTAGTGATCGATCGTTAGTTTATCGAGTCCGTACGGGGAGGTCGGCGATTTGGGGTCGCCCTCCGAGATGGGGACATGCTCCGGCTGGCCGTAGATCGCGGCACTCGAGGCGAGTACGACCCTCGCGTCCGCTTTTCGAGCGGCCTCGAGCAGATTCAGCGTTCCCCTGGTGTTGATCTCGTGGCTCGTCAACGGATCCTCGACCGAGCGTTGGACGCTCACGAGGGCGGCTTCGTGAAATATCAGGTCGACGCCGTCGGATGCAATGGCAAGCGTGTCTTCGTCGAGAAGGGTCCCCTCGAAAAACGTTGCGCCGTCGGGTACGTTCGATCGGTGGCCCGTCGATAGGTTGTCGAGCACCCGAACGTCGTTGTCCGAAACGAGCGTACTCGCGAGATGACTTCCGATAAATCCAGCTCCGCCCGTGATGAGAATCGTCTTGTCAGTAACCGCTTCGGGTTGCATACACATCAGTATCAAAGCACCGTACGTGAGTTTTCTGGTTCGCGTTGGATTTCGGTTTGTGCTGGACGGTCCGAGGAACGCCGAATCGTCTTGACCGGACGGTCGAGAGAACACGTACGCACGACGGCTCCGATTGTCTCACAGTTTCGGCTGCTGACGTCGTTCCGATTGTTCCACAGTTCCAGCTGCTGACGTCGGTTTGGGGATCCCACCTCTCTGTGATTGCTACGGCCCTTGTAACGATTTACCGGTACTGTCGCAGAACGGTCGCGGTTGCACTGGAAACGACTGACAGCAGTCAGTACGAGGTCGACTTCGCCATTATATAAGTACTAACGGACAGTTGAGGTTTGTCGATGGGGCGCGTGTTCAACAATGAGCGTTTTGCGGCGGAAAACCCGTCGAGAGAGTGACCGTCGGAAATCACACTTCGCCACTGTTGGCGGAAACGTTGCTGTGGCTACAACTCAAACGCCCGTTCGATGTTTACGGAAGTACCGTTGTAATTAGCACAACTGCATTAAGAACTCGTTCAGCTTCAATTTCGACGGTCTCGGGAACGGGTGGTAGAACCCCTTGTTCGTCGAAATCGGCTGCAACCGTTCATCGGCGGACCGGTAAAATCCGACGACCGACATCGCTTGCTACTCGCGTCGTTCACTGTATTCACGCGCGTCACTATTGGGTTAGATATTTATTGACACCTCTGGTAAGTAGACCTGTGAGTACAACCGAACGAAAACCGACGGTGCTCCTTGCTTCCGATTGGAGCATCGATCGGATCATGAACGGAGTTATTTACGGATTGTTCGGGGTCCACCTAGTTTTGGTTATTCTTGCGCACGCGACTAGCTCGGTGCCAGCGTGGTACCTTGGGGCGTCTTGTGTCTTCCTCGGTGGTATCCTCGGCTGTCGCTACGCCGTAGAATCCTACCAGGACCCCGAGACGATCCAATCGGGAATTCTTACGGCTCTCGGTTTCACCCTCGTCATCTTGGCCGTTATCTACCAGGCCACTTCGACGGGTTTCGGTTTCGGCCGATACCGAACGCCTGCTGTCATCGGGGCGTTTTTGCTTATTGTTGCCTTCATGCTTATCGTCAGTGATCCAAGACAGTTTTCGATCGCCGAATGGGCCGTCTTCGGCTGTTTCGTGGTGCTCGCCGGTATCTACGTCATGCGTACCCTCGCGTTTCACCCGACGAGTGCGCAGGCCCGATGGCCGCTGTGGTCGATGATTGTGATGGGGAGTAGCCTATTCGTGATCCCGAACCTCGTTCCCGAACGAATTTTTCTCTGGTTTCTTTCTCGTCTGGCGGCGGTCGTCGTACTGCTTGGGCTGGTTACCTACGTCGTCGGCGACTACACGGTGTGGATCTTCGAGATTCAACAGTGGCCGGACTCTCCGTCGGTTCCGGGAATCGACACCGACGCCTCGACGCTCCGCTCGATCTTCCCGAACCCGAACTCCTTCGGTTTGCTTTCGTTCGCCGGATTTATCGCTGCCTTCGTCGAGTTCCATCGCTCCGTAGTCGCTCGTCGCCCACTCGGAGCGCTCACCACCCTCGTTCTTACGGGGATTTGCGGTCTTGGGCTGTTCCTGTCGAACGCTCGAGCGGCGATGCTCGGCGCAGCGGTCGCCGCGGCGATCTACGCGGTGTACGCCGTTGGTGGCCGAATTACCGTTCCGATAACGGTTATTGCGGGCTCCCTTGGGGTGTGTGGATTGCTCGTCGGGATGTACACCAACGTTATCGATATCTCTGCAACGAATCGATTCGAACTCTGGCGCGGGAGTTTGGCCGCGTTTCGCGATGGTCCCCTGCTTTTCGGGCACGGGAACCTCTCACCGAATAACGCTATCGAACCGTACCTTGCAGGCGATCTCTCGACGTCGCCGCACAACTCGTATCTCTCGATACTCGTCCAGACTGGAATCGTCGGAGGGCTCGCGTATTTCGGTATCGTCGCCGGGAGCATCGTTGCCGGACTTATCAACTTCCGCGACGTCAACGTCGCGATGCTCGCGCTTGCGATCGGCTGGGCCGTCCACCAGATGTTCGAATCGTACACGCTATTTCGGTGGTCACTCGGTGCAGTGATCGCCACCATGACGATCGGATATCTCCTTCAGGGGGTGCGATCGAATTGACCCGCTGGCCCGCCTTCGGGACACCGCGTTTTCAGGGATCGGTTCGGGGCGCGAGACTGCTATGGATGCGTCCATCTGGCTTCGGATCGACACCTTGCCGGCGGTGGACACAGGGGAACGGTTCAGGCCTCTGTTGCACTACTGAAATCGTCCACCGTTCCAGACAACTTCCTGCTCGCGATAAAATCCGACGGCGCTCTTCAGTTGATCCGGATCAACGGACCTCAGACCCGAGAATACGGCGTTTGCGTCGAATCTCCTTCGGCCTAGAAGCTAGTGCAAACGACAGCTCTAAATCGTCTATTAAGGACGGCAAAAAACGATTTTCACCCCCTTCGATGAGGGGTTTGTGAGTAGATATTTGTCCACTTTACAATTGAACTGGAGTATCTCACAAGCTTTAATATAATCAAACACAAATTAAATTTGTTGAATGGTATCTCGTTGGAAGCACGGTGGAGTAACCGCTGGTGGAACGGTACTGCTCGCACTCGTGGCCGGGCTCGTTGGAAGCTACCTAACTGGGACGCCGATGACGCTCATAACCGATCAGGCGACTGCGGTCGTGCTTATCGGTAGCGTCGTCGGTGTAGCGCTTGCACCGTTGTACGTTCCGCGGCCGCGATCGATGAGGACGATGATCAGACGAACCGGACAGCAGATCGTCGTCGCCTGTCTCGTTCTCGCAAGCCTGGGATCTGTCGGGATCACCGCAGCACCTGCGCTACCGACGACGATTGTGGTCGGCGTCTTTCTTTTACTGACCTTGCCATTTTGGTATGGAGTGCGCCAACGCCGCTCGAGTCCGCAACGAGTGCTGGTCGTTGGCGACGACCCCTCCTTGATCGAGTCGGTGATTCGGTCGCTTCCGGTCGCGCCGATCGGGTTTCTTTCCCCGCTACAGACAGACCGGGCTATCGAGATAACGCATTCGAAGCCGTCGATCGAGAATGCCCCGGAAACCGTCGTTGCAACCGACGGCGGACTGTCGGCCGCCAATCGAATCGACTCGATTTCCGGCGTTGATCGACTGAGCGGGCTTTCGAGGCTCGAGCACGTGCTCAAACAGCGCGATATCGATACCGTCACACTCGCGTTCTCTCACGCCGACCGCGAGGAGTGTTTTGGCGTGTTGCGTACCTGCCGTGATCAGGGCGTCGACGCGCTCGTTCACGAGTCGCTCGCGGATCAGGTTCTCGACGGGGAGGAAGTCGGTGCCGAACTGGTTCGGGCCGACCTCGACCCCTGGCCGTGGTACAGTCGGGCGGCCAAACGGGCCTTCGATCTGGCGTTCGCGATGGTCGGAGTGATCGTGTTGGCGCCGTTGATCTTGCTTATCGCAGTCGCAATCAAGGTGGACTCACCCGGGCCGGTGTTGTACAATCAGACCAGGTCCGCTGAATTGGGAGAAACGTTTACGCTCGCGAAGTTCCGAAGTATGGTTACGAACGCCGAGACTGACGGGGCTCAGTTGAGCGAGGAGGACGCTGGCGGCGTCGATCCGCGGGTGACACGGGTGGGGCGAATCCTCCGGAAGACCCACATGGATGAGATTCCGCAGCTGTTCTCGATCCTTCGCGGCGATATGAGCGTCGTCGGCCCACGACCGGAACGGCCGGAAATCGACCGTGAGATAGCGGCTGACGGCATCGATTGGTCCAAACGGTGGTTCGTAAAGCCAGGCCTGACCGGCATCGCGCAGGTCAACGATGTTACCGGCTTTCAACCCGAACAAAAGCTCGAGTATGATCTCGAGTACGCCCGGCACCAATCGGTTCGGCTCGACGTCAAACTCGTCACCCTGCAAGTAACGTCCGTCCTCGAGGATGTGATCGGACTGCTATCGAATCGGATGGGTGACGGTCTCGACGAGGACTCGAGTCCGAAATGACGCCGCCGCTAGCAACGGATCTACCGATGTAGTTGATTGAATATATGACAAACGAAACATTGTCCAGGGGCCCTCTCCAGGACACGGAAATCGATTCGGAAGCAACGAGAACAACGAGTGAACGATGATTGAGAGCACACTATTAGTAGCGCTCGTCGCCTCGGTGGCGCTTTTGGTGTGGACGTACTTCCTCTACCCCGCGTTCCTATTCGTCTGGGTTTCTCTCACATCGGATACCGATCGCTCCGAGCCGGACGAACTTCCGTCAGTTGCGCTCGTTATCGCCGCGTACAACGAAGAAGAGGTGATTGCCGAGAAAATCGAAAACAGTCTCGATCTTGCCTATCCAGACGATCGATTCTCTATCGTCGTCTTCTCGGATGCGTCGTCCGACCGAACGGACGAAATCGTCCGCTCATACGAAAGCGAGGGGGTAAAATTGATCCGAATCGAGGGGCGCGTTGGAAAAACCGAATGTCAGAACAGAGTGGCTGAACGGCTGGACGAAGAGATTATCGCCTTTTCGGATGCGAACAGTATGTACGAACCCGACGCGATTATGGAACTGGTTCGAGGCTTCGATTCGGAGGTCGGATGCGTCGTCGGCGAACTCAAGTACCGAGATTCGAGCGATGTCGAGGGGGAATCGCTTTACTGGAAGTACGAATCCGCGATCAAACAACTCGAGTCGACGTTTCACTCGACCGTCGCCGGAAACGGTGCAATTTACGCCGTTCGAAACAGCTCATATGTCCCACTCTCGAGGGATACAATTAGCGACTTCGCTGAGCCGTTAGCTATCGTTAGCAACGGGGAAAAAGCCGTGTACGCGAAAGATGCGACGGCTTGGGAGAGTACGGCCGAACAGGTAGAAGAAGAACTCAGCCGTCGCAGTCGGATCGCGACCCGGTCGTGGCATACTATCGCAAAATTTAGCCACCTGCTCAATCCGGTTTCGTATCCGCTGTTTTCACTTCAGCTGTTTTCCCACAAGATTCTTCGGTGGCTCTCTCCGATTCTCCTCGCGGGAACCATCATCGCTAACCTGGGGCTCGTCCTCGTTTCGCCGAGTCCCGTCTACGTCGTTCTCCTGGGGGCACAGATCCTGTTTTACTCGCTCGCAGCGATCGGGGCAGTTCACGATCGAATGGGTCTGTTGAATCCGATCGTCACCTACGTTCCGTACTATTTCCTCACGTCGAATTACGGGATGTTGATCGGCCTCTGGAACTTCGTCGTCGGACAGAATATCGTAACTTGGGATACCGCCACTCGGAAAACGAACTAATGGTCGCTCACTTGCACACATGACACACGTTGTTCACCTATCGTCGGTCCACTACCCGTTCGACCCTCGTATCTTTCACAAGCAACTGCGGTCGCTCTCCGCAGAGGGGTATCGAACGACGCTCCTCGTTCATCACGAGGAATCGACGACCCGGAACGGGATTCGCGTTCGATCGGTCGGCGACGTCGACTCGCGCCGCGAGCGGTGGCGTAACCTACCGACCCTCTATCGGCGAGCGAAATGCGCGGACGCTGATGTTTATCATTTTCACGATCCCGAACTCCTCCCGATCGGCATGCTCCTCTCACGAACTACGGACGCCGAAGTCGTCTACGATGTCCACGAAGACTACACGGACGCTATTCGCGTTCGAGAGTGGATTCCGGAGACAATCAAACCGGCTCTCACAACGCTCTTTCCGAAGCTCCAGTCGAACGCCGTCCGGCTCCTGGATATGGTCGTGACGGCGGACGAATCGACTGCTCGAAAGCTCGAGGCGAAAAGTACCGTCCCGGTCACCACGGTTCGTAACTTTCCTCGAACGGAGGACATCGAAATTCGCGATGTCGATGTCGAGCGTTCGACCGAGTACGTTCTGACGTACGTCGGCGGACTGGATCGCGAGCGCGGATTGTTGAACATGTTGCGAACGACGGCGCGATTGCGAGAGGCCGGTCTGGATGTCGGATTGTGGCTGATCGGACCGTTCCAGGACGACGAGATCGAACGCGAAGTACGGTCGTTCATGGACCGAGAGGGAATCACCGAACATGTCCGTCTCTTCGGCTACGTCGATTACGACGACATCTTCTCGTACCTCTCGCTCGCCGACCTCGGACTCCTCCTTGTCGATGAGGAACGTTTCGAACGGAACGTCCCGACGAAGTTCTTCGAGTATATGTACTGTGAGTTGCCGGTCGTCTCGACCGAGGTACCGTCGCTCGAGCGATTTTTCGACGACGAGTACTGTCTGACAGTGTCCGAAGACCGACTCGAGGAAAGCGTTAGTGAGATATCCAGACTTCTCGAGGATGATCAACGACGGCAACGAATGGGCGATGCCGCGCGAGAGAAAGTCACGTCAGAATTCAGTTGGGAAGTCGAAGAGGATCGACTGTTAGATGCGTATCAGTACTTGCTCGACTCGTAAGCTTTCGAATTTACGAAGCGAATGTGGTCGACTCGTACGCTACGAACTGGGCCGTGACGGTTCCTCGAACGGCGCACGAATAACCGAGTCCGCCGGCATTCGATGCGAATCGGGGTCACTAAAATCGAGTCTATCGACGGCCTCGGCGGCTCGGAAGGAGTGGTTCGTCTCGTTTCCGGTCGTGTGCGTACTGTATTGTCCGTCAGCGAGGAGAGCATAGATCGCAAGCGGCCCGGTGTCCCCTCGATCGGGATTCTGGAGATATTTTCGGTAGAGGACCTGCGCGTAGGGTCGAAGCGACGAGTTCTTTACTCGCTCTTTTACTCGCATTGATATTGCCGTTTCTGACTCCGATTTGCCTGCCTCCTTCGGATCGATATCGGCGAGTGAACTGTACAGCGCCGCGCTGTACGCTTCGATCAGCGACTTGTCGCGCCGACAGTCTTCGGGAAGGGTTTCGAAGAGTTCCATCAGCTGTCGATCGGCCATCGGATACCAGTAGTCGTACCCGAAGTAATCGTACGCGATCCAATCTTGATACAGGTATTTCGATTGGCGCTCTCGTTGCTCCCAGTGGGCGTACTCCGCCAGCCAATCCGTACTTCGGTTCGGTAGCCTGTCGGAGATCCGCTCCTTGAGAACTGATTCGAGCGTTTCGCTGGACGGCCAGACCGAATAATGCTCGTCGAAGATGTACTCAATGAGCTGGGCTCGAGATGACGGAGACGGGGGAAGGTGACTCCCGACGCCTCCAATTGTCTGTCCCGAAACGATGAACGCGTCGTCGTCGATTCGGGAGTCGGTTTCGAGTTCTACCAAGGCGGGAAGTACCTGAATGCCTGGAATGGAATCGAGGTTGAACGCACGATCGTAATAGTCCTCCCAGACGTCCGAGTCGTACAGTGCGTTCCACATTCGGGGGGTGTATTCGACGAACACACAGTTGATATCGAGTTTTGTCGCGATTTCCTGTGCCATCACTGGGTCGACGCCATCCGGTTTTCCGAAGGTGAACGCGATGATGTTATCGTACCCTGCTTGAGGAGCGAACAGAGCATCACCCTGGAATCGTGACCGCCGCTGAGCGAAACGCATATTTGTCGCCCATCGGCAGCGGCGATAACGCGTTGGGATATCCCGTCCATCACGCTGTCTAATTCCGCTATCGCGTCCCGCTTGGTGTACTCCTGTGGCACCGGATAATAGTCCGAATACGAGTGAACTGTTGCTCCCGAACTCGAGAGGGTAATACTCGTCCCCGCCTCGAGCTGTTTCAGCTCGGTATGAAGCGTATCGGATCCGGTTACGTAACTCGCGGTCAGAAACTCCCGTTCCGAAACGGGGCTGTACTCCGCTGAGTCGACATCGCCGACGACCGCTCGAGACGTATCGCCGATACAGACCGGGTCCGTCGTGTAGAAAAGCGGGTGGCTCCCACAGTGATCGACCGCCGCACAGAGTTTCTCTCCCAGATCCACGATCAGCGAAAAGAAGCCACTGAGCGAGGAGACGAACTCGTGGAACGCATCTTCCGACGGGATACTTCGGAGTCGCGCTTCGAGATCAGCCGTCTCGAGGTACTCCTCGTTTTGAAAGGCGTGGCCTCGAGCGTGGACGGTCCCGGGGTACGGGTTCCCCCGTCTCGATGAAGTCGAATATTCATATCAATAACCCACTCGCTATTCGACGTGATTGTCGATCTTAATGGGTTTGGTTCCGATACCACCGTTGTCCTCTGGGTAGTCGTCTATCCCTTTCCTAACCGTCTACTTGGACGGTTGAAGCGGGTGTGAGACACTATCTCCGTGTGACGGTTTTTCAAAACAAACGAGAATTCCTCCGGTTGTAGAATCTCGCTATGATCGCACACTGTGGTGCAAGGGAGGGAACGGTCGCTCTTATCGTCTTCGATCAGCATGTTTATCATGTTAAGACGAACTAGCTCTATGCACAGTGTCGGTCTACCGAATCGCGTCTACGTCGTATCTATGAGTCTTCGGAAAAAAGTCGTATCCGGATTTTCAGCCGAACTAGTGGCCCAATTATTCGGTGTTATATTCAGCGGGCTTTTACTGGTTATTCTCGCTCGATTGCTCACAGCGGAACAATACGGGTTGTTGTATTTGTCAATCTCTATCTTCTCGGTTATTATACTGATTACGAGCTTTGGTTTCTCGCGGTCGGCGGCGAGATATATCACGGATTACGAGGAGAACGACCCCGGGCAAATCCCGTATATCATACGGGCGTCGTTGCTATACTGTGCAGTGGCGTTGTTGGTGGTCGGTTTCTCGTTTACGGTGTTTCAAGAACAGATTTCTCACTGGCTCGGTGAACCTGATTTACAACCACTTTTGCTTGTTGGAATCCTGTACATTATCTTCTACAGTTTCGTCGAGTACTGTCGTCGGATTTTCCAGGGATTCAAGAGTATCAAAAAGAGTGCGACTCTTCACGTCGTGAACACGTCGTTCAAGTTTGTGTTTGTCGTTTTACTGGTGGTGATCGGATTCGATGCGGTCGGCGCGCTGGTCGGGTACGTGGTCGGTTTGGTCGTCACGTCGCTGTTCGGTGCGGTATTGCTTTACCGAACGGTCAAAGCCTACGAGAGCTCTGCGAAGGTTGAACCCGGGTTGCGCCGCAAACTGTTCGAATACAGTCTTCCGATCACGCTGACCTCGAGCGGAACGGTTCTGATAAAACGAGTCGACGTGATCCTGATCGGATTCTTTCTCAATCCGGTTGCGGTCGGATACTACACGGTCAGCAAGCAGATAATCGACTTCGTCGTCAAACCGGCAAACTCTCTTGGGTTTTCGATATCTCCCCGATACTCGGAGCAGGTTTCGAAAGGGAATTACAGTCGAGCGGCGACGCTCTATCAAGACGCGTTACACAGTATGGTGCTTCTTTACGCACCGGCGGCGATTGGCCTGTTTCTCGTCGCGGACCCGGCTGTTACGCTGATATTTGGTCAAGAGTATCACGGCGCGATTCCGGTCGTTCAGATGTTCTCGATCTACGTTCTTATTCAGGCAATCAGTTACGTGACCGGTAGCGGGTTGGATTATCTCGGGAAGGCAAAGTTTCGTGCGATCCTGAAGGGGACGATTGCAGTCGGAAACGTTGTCCTCAACATTATCCTTATCCCGACGATCGGCATAACCGGTGCTGCCCTGGCCACAGTGCTAACGTACGGGTTCTACGTGACCGGAAACGTCTATTTGATGCATTGTGAACTGCCACTCGATTGGGCGAAGATAGCGGCAAATACGATCAAAGCGCTCCTGATCGCATCGGTAATGGGGGCTATCGTGTTCGCACTTTCGGCGTATATTACTGGATATCTCTCGCTGATAGCCGTCATCGGAACCGGAATCGCTATTTGGGCTACTCTCAGCATCGCAACCGGCGTAGTCGAACCCCAGGAAATCAGAGCACATATGGGGGTCTAAACTTGTGATCCGATTCCTTCCCTCCCCGCCCCTGATACGCTCGAGTAGGAAGATAGCTGTTGTACCGCGTCCCGAGCCCAATCAAACGCGACCTCTCATACTGTCGGCTGTCAGGCGTTCTCGATTCTCGTCCCCCCGGGGGTGCGAGAATCTTCACAGAGGTACAGCCGACAGTATTAGTTTCAACACCGAGCCATGATTCGCTCTCAACTTTCACGTAGTCGGGTTTCGGAACAACGAGCGCTCTATAGCGCACTCGAGAAGAAACTCAAAACAGGGGGTCTCAGTATCCCGTGGCCCGTTCAGAAACGTCTTCTTACTGGTATTCATCGAACTCAGCGGGTTATTCAACCCGAACGCTACGTTGACGCGGACCCGTACAAATTGTTGTACGTTGATCCGAGCAATGTCGAGTACCACGTCAACTGGGATACCACGCCACGCGTCTTTGGGACGGTTGCTGACGGCGACTGGGACCGGCGACGTGAACCCATCTCTGATGTTTCCCTCTATCGATCACTGGTCGAGCGGTTTCGACATGAAGAGCCCTGGGAGAACACGGAGCTCTACGAGATGCTTGTCGAAGAGTCAGACGAACGGTTGTGGGATCGCGTCTGTGACTCCGAACGGGAACGCTCGTCACGTTTAGAAGCGATCGACGCGCTATTTGAGGCGATTTCGTCGGAAGGTTATCTTACTCAGTGTGAATTACTCGAGCGTGATTCGGCGAATACGAACTCGTTAAACAACGAAGAGTGCCATCCAATTCTCAACGAGATCGGACTAAATATCGGACGCAATGGAGAGTTGCTGTGGCGTCATCGCGGTTTGCATCGGCTTTCGATCGCGAAGATTCTCAACCTTGATCGAATTCCGGTGTTGGTACTCGCCCGGCATCGAAACTGGCAGCGAAAGCGTAATTTCGTCCGAGAGAATCCGACGGAGGTAGCTGATTCGATAGTGTCACATCCTGATCTCCAGGATATTTTATAACACTCGATGGACTCTGTTCGAAAATTAGCTTTCCAGTGGCTGCTTGAATTAGCTCCCCATTATGGCAACGATAGACGCTCATCGTTTCGAAATTGAATGGTGTATTATAATTTACAAACTGTATAGATATATTGAAGACCAAAATTGATATCGACAGAAAGTAAAGCGGGTGCAATGTAGACTGACCTCATGAACGAACAGGGAAAGAGCAGTAGCGAATTCACGTTGGAGTCGGAAATTGGGAAGGGACTTCAAGGGGCGACGCTCCGTTCGCAGTCTTGTCGTCGCAGATTCCAAACTACCCCACGCTCTTGAACACAAGTCAAAAACCAATATGGTGGAAACATCGGATAAATCTGACAGTATGAGGGGGTGTTGTTCGAGTGGCTAGCCAATCCAATGAGCCAGCCATTGGTGTTATTATTTCAATAGGTAGGACATCTGCCTATCTGGATTATCGTGGTGTGGAATGACGGATAGCCTAAATAGAAGTCTCGATAGTACGTTTGCTGTCTCTTATGTTGCATTTGTGTTTTCTGGCGTCTACAAGAGTGCTGGATTTCTCGAGTGGGTACCTGTCGATCTTACCCTTCTCTTGGGAATCATAACTGTCGCGTTCACGGTTATGATCGCTGTAGTCAATCAGTTTAAAGTTACATTCTCTGCCGTTGTTATAACGTTGCTGTTTAGCGTGTTCGCTACGTATGCCGTTTTTACTGGGTTCTGGACTTCAAGTTCCGAATACTATTGGTCCAAATCTTTCCGATTGATCGCAGTAACCGGACTTGCTTTTGGAATCGGCTCAATAGTGATCGCGACATCATATCGTCGCCTCATATATGTAGCCTTCTCCACGACAGGACTCTCAACAGTCACCGCACTCGAAACACTCAATCAGTATAGAATGGTCACCGGAAACGTCGAACTCTATCCTTTCGGGACAAACTACCTTATAACAGGTCGCGTTATTGGGTTGGGTCTTATTCTGACAGTGAGTTATCTCATCTTTTCTCGAGAAAATCCATCGATTTCCGTAGCATCCCTCTTTGTGTCGGTTGTGACAGGTTACGCACTCCTTGTAAGTGGCGCTCGCGGACCAATGGTACTGGTATTTGGCGCAGTCGTTTTGCTCGTCGTCACCGGTGTTGTAACTGGTTCACTTCCGAATAATCGACCTGCCTTAGTTGGGTATGCGATTGCCGTGTCCTTAATTGGTGCCGCGTTGACAACAATCGCACAAGAATTACGTGGCATGAGACGAATTCTTCAACTTGTTGAAGGGCCAGGGAGTTCGCTCGGGACACGGTTTGATTACTGGACTGCAACGATCGAGGCATTTGGAAGGGATATGTGGTTTTTCGGCGAAGGATTGGGTTCGTGGCCGGTACATGTGTACTATTACGCTGATGACCAATACTATCCTCACAATATCCTACTCGAGGTAATCTTCGAGCTTGGTACGATTGGATTCGTTATCTTTGTAGCGCTTGTCCTGTATGCGGTTGCCCATACTATCCAAGAATGGGTTACATATAACCATCCAACACAGATTGTGCTTGTCGTTTTGCTCATTTACATGCTGGGCAATGCAATGATATCCGGCGACTTGAACGAGAATCGCTATCTATTCGCTATTCTCGGAGTTATGGCGTACTCGTTTAGATCTCCCCTGACTGAAGGGCGAAGATCTGCGTCTATCTTACAGTAACTTCGTCAAGCTATCCTCTTAGAACGTGTACTGCTACCCTAAATTTTCGAGCAGGTCTCGGGGACACCAGTCCACGGTGCCTATTTCCACTTTCTCCGATTTGGAATCGTTGGAGCAGGGCTCTGGCTGTTCACCGTTTGGGGTTCGATTCTGTTCGCGGTGATAGACGAGAAGACGAACGACTTCGCTCTCGCGCTCTCGAGCGGCTTCGGCGTCTTGATGATCTTCGAAGCGGTCAACGTTTTCGACGCGCGTCTCGGTGCAGTTCTACTGGCGCTCTCGTTTGGGTACCTGTTCGCTGGTGTCTCGCGGACAGTGGAGATACGGCCATCGTTGAGTTCATCCCGGAAGACCCCCCTATCCTGAGTGATTGGGTTCCCGTTCGATAGTGTGCCGTATTTGGTCAGGGAAACGATCTGGAACCGGTCTTTCAGAAGATTGATCAGGCCAGTCGCTGGGTTTCTTCCCTCTCTTCGTGCCGAACGTATCTGTTCATAACCTGATTGGACCGCATCCAAAGCATAACGATCATATGCCATTCCGAGGTAGGAATCACCATGAGTTCGCCAGAAGAGGGTATCGTGTATATCGCAACCGGCAGGAATTACATCGAGGAAGCTTGCCTCTCCGCAAAAAGTCTGAAAGAGCATAACGAAGATCTCCACGTCACTATCTTTTCGGATCGAACGTTCGACTCCCCGTATTTCGACCGAGTACGAAAGATTGAGGATCCCGATTATGATTTCGGTGATTCAGTTATCGATCCCGAGATGACCCCGTATGATCGAACACTCTTTTTGGATACGGATACGTACATCTGTGACGACATCACCGGGATGTTCGATATACTCGATCGGTTCGATATCGCCGCATCGCACAATCCTGGGAGTCGAAAAGACTCCGTTCCGGGCGGATACACGGCCTATAACGTCCCGGATGCGTTTCCACTATACAATACCGGCGTCCTATTGTTTGCCGATAATTCAGATGTCAGAGACTTCTTTTCTACCTGGTCGGATATCTACGAGAGAGCAAAACGCGAGACCGGATCCGGACTGAACCAACCGGCCTTTCGAGAAGCGTTGTATCACAGCGATCTACAGATAGCGACGCTTCCGTCGGAGTACAATCTACGCGTTCATTACGACGGCAGTGTCGGCTTTATGACCGACTCGGTGAAGATTGTACACGGGAGACACCCTGCCGGGCTCCCAAAAGTATCCAAACGCCTCAACGAACATACCGATATGCGTGTATTTTCGCTTCGGAAGTGGCCCCTCGAGATCACCACAAAACACCCTTCGTATCGCTATTACATCCGGAGTCTTCTCATCGAAGAGACAAAGCCCTACACGTTCCGAGGCAGAGTGTACGCGTCTCTGAAGGATCGTGGGGTTCGCGAGACCGCATCGCGGATAGCGAGAGACGTGAAGAATGCGTCACCCATCTGACTACCGTATTACTGATCGGACAACGTTCATCCCCTCTTTACGGTGACTTCGACAACTCGGGCCGATCGACGAGCACAGAAACGAGACCTGTGCTCATTTCGTCTCCGCTCTTCTCGCAACTTCGATCAGTTGCCGCCGAACGGCCGGCAATTCGACAAAATACCACCCGATCGCCGCAACGACGCTCCCAGTGAGCGCTACAACGGCTCGAGAACTGGCCTCGGTCGCTAGCACGGCCAGCGTTGCAATCGCAATTGCGACGGCGAACGCCCTCGTCGGCCGTCCTCGAGCGACCCGGTGGATCACCAGCAGGTATACTACGCCGAAGAGAACCGATGCGACCACGTCGACGAGGAAGTGGACGCCGAGGACGAGTCGTGAGAGGCTGACAAGCATGACGACCGTTCCGGCGAGTGCGAATCTCGATGGCCGGGTCCTGACCGACGACCACAGTGCGAACCCACCCCAGAATATCGTCGCCGACATTGCATGACCGCTTGGGAATCCGTGTTCGCTGGGTGAGATTACGTGCAATTCCGCCGGCGGCCTCGGAAACGCAAACACTCCTTTGAGGAAAACGACCAGTGCGAGCCCGCCGAATACGGCCGCGATGAACGAGACCGTACGGTTCGAACAGAGCGGTTTCTCCTCGGTATCCCGAGCAATCGTCCACCCGACGTCTGTGAGGTACAGTAGCCCCAGCACGGGGACAATGAACGCCAGGTCGCCAAGTAACGAGAGTCCGACGAACCCCTCGAGCGCCCATTCGGGGACAGTCTCGCGGAGTCCCTCCGTTACTCCTATTCCGCGGCTCATGGACGTGATGTAACAGTCAATCGGTGTGTGAATTTCGATTCCGTTCGATGGCCGAGCGTGTGTACCATCAGCGAGCCGTGTTTGCTAACGTGTTGGCTGAACCAGCCCCGGCTGGGCATCGATTTGTCGCCCAGCAGTGTACGATTCTTGGGACCCTCACTGGCGGTATTTTCGAAGACAGCTGCCGGCGGCCCGGAGTTAAAGCCATCTCCAGGGCCACAGTCGTCATCAGGAGCGCAAAATTTCATTATCCAATCACAACACGCTGATTCCCAAAAACGTATCGTCTTGACTATATCTTTGATCGGTTGTCCGGCTTTCAGAGATCGTCATCCCCCCGCTCAACGATCAGTGGTCGTCGAGGAAGGTTTTCGTTTCGTCACCGAATGGCTGGACTCCGTTCCAGTTCTTCTCAATCCATCGCCGCCACCGCTTTCGGATCTTGAAGCCGGTCCTCCGCCTCGTCGCGGTCCTCGGGATAGCCGACGTCTATTCGCCAGCCCTCGAGGCCGATTGCATCGATCGTTCGGCCGGACTGAATCAGGAGGTCGATCGCCTCGCTGATTTCGTACTCCCCGCGGTCGGAGGGTTGAACGAGGTGGCAGGCGTTGAAAATCGCCGGCGTGAACGTATAAAACCCGGTCATCACGAGGTTTGACGGCGGTTCGTCGGGCTTTTCGACGACGTCGGTAATTTCGCCGTACTGGTTGGTATCACAGACTCCATATCGGGAGGCTTCGTCCCAGGGTACTTCCTCCACGAGGAACGCCGCATCTGCGCGCTCTTCGCGCTGGCGACGAACGACGTCCTCGAGATTCGCCTGAAAGATATTGTCGCCGAGAATCAGCATGAAGTCGTCGTCGATGTGTTCTTCGACGGTCAACAGCGCGTGGGCCAGCCCCTGTTGTTCGCGCTGGTGGGCGTACGTAATCGGTACGCCGCGGTACTCGTCGCCGTAGTGGTCGATAATCTTCTCCTTGAGGTAGCCGACGACGACGACGAATTCGTCCGCACCGAGTTCGACCAACTGGTCGAGACAGTGGGTGATAATCGGTTCGTCGTCCACCTCGACGAGGCCTTTCGGCTTGTCTTCGGTTAGCGGGCGGAGCCGCGTCCCTTCGCCAGCGGCGAGGACAACTGCTTGCATTGATAGTAATTGACTCTTCCCAGGTTACAATAACGTTCTGATTTCGGTACTGTTCGTTCCCGGTATCACAACGTTCTTGCATATAGCTCTAATCTCCCTATTCAATGCATATCTCCGTCATCGGCAGCGGATACGTCGGAACGACGATTGCGGCCTGTTTCGCAGAACTCGGTCACACTGTTACGACAATCGATATCGACGAAGAGATCGTTGCGGCGCTTTCTGCAGGGCACGCACCGATAGACGAGCCGGGTCTCGAGGACCTTCTTGAGAGCCACGCAGGTGACAGTCTCGAGGCCACGACCTCCTACGATGCCGTCGTCGAATCGGATGTGACCTTCCTGGCGATCGGTACCCCTTCCAACGACGACGGGAGCATCGACCTCACGGCGCTCGAAGCCGCCGCTGAAGCGACCGGCGAAACCCTCGCCGACAAGGAAAACCGCCACCTGGTCGTCATCAAGAGTACGGTCACGCCGACGAGCATCGAAACCGTGCTCGAGCCTGCAGTCACTCGAGGGTCAGGAGGGAACGAGAACATCGAGGTGGGGATGAACCCCGAGTTTCTCCGGGAAGGAAGCGCCGTTTCGGATTTCATGCAGCCGGACAAGCTCGTCTACGGAACGGATTCGGAGTGGGCGACGGAACGATTACACGCGATCTACGAGCCGTTGCTTGCGGATCACGACGCCCATATCGTCGAAACAGATCCGGCGACCGCTTCGATGATCAAGTACGCGAACAACGCCTTCCTCGCCTCGAAAATCAGCCTGGTCAACGACCTCGGAAACATCTGTAAGGAATTTGGTCTCGACGCCTACGAAGTGATGGAAGCGGTCGGCCTCGACGACCGTATCTCCGAGCGGTTCCTCCGAAGCGGCGTCGGGTGGGGCGGGTCGTGTTTCCCGAAGGATGTCAACGCGATCATCGCGGCCGCACGCGAGGAGGGCTATGACCCGGCGCTCCTCGAGGCGAGCGTCGAGATCAACGACCGACAGCCGGAACGGATGCTCGAGCTGTTGGAACATCACGTGGCTCTCGAGGGGAGCCACATTGCGGTTCTTGGCCTGTCGTTCAAACCGCGGACGGACGATATCCGAAACTCTCGAGCGATTCCGGTCATTGAAAAACTACAGGATCGCGGTGCCGAGGTCGTTGCGTACGATCCCGTCGCGGTCGACCCGATGCGCGAGCGATTTCCCGACGCCGAGTACGCGAACTCGGCGGCCGAGGCGTTAGACGGCGCGGACGGCGTTGCGGTCGTTACCGACTGGGACGAGTTCGCGGTGTTAGATAGGGAGTTCGACGCGATGGACGAACCGGTCGTCGTCGACGGCCGTCGGATCGTCGAGCGACGGGACGGCATCGTCTACGAGGGGCTCACGTACTAAGTCGTTTCTCGAGATCCCCTATTCACCGCTAGCGGAAATTACTGGCAGGAAGGTCGGAGATCCCCTCAAACGCGCCCAACGTTTGTTGATGACTCCGTACAGCTACTCATTCCTATGTAACCCACTACACGAAAAGTTTCAGTATATTCGGATATTATAAAAGCACTATATGTCGCGATGGAATCGTTCACTCGCATGTCCGATACTTCAGACAGCAGTGACAAAACGGATGATCGATCGATCGTTTCGGCTAACCGGCGGACCTTCATGGGCGCAGTGGGGGCGATCACGGGCGCGAGTGCACTCGGCGGATCTGCGCTGGCGAACGATGACGGTAGCGAGACGGAACTCAGCGGCGGCGACAGTCGGTCGGGGGACGCACATAACGCGATCGTCGTTATCCCTGACGGGGCAGGCCAGGCCCACATCAGCGGTGCTCGATACCTGAAGGCGTGGCGGGAAGATCCGGAGGAGTTCCCACTGAACATTACGCCTGACGGAACGTCCCTCAACGTCGACCGCGCCGAGCAGATCGGAGGAATGAGCACCCAACCCGACGATCCGGATCAATTGATAACTGACTCCGCGGCGGCGGGGACGGCGATGGCGACGGGGACGAAGATCTATTCCGGTGCAATCAGCGGAATCGGAACGGAAGAAAACTTCACACCGGTGCGTACGATCCTGGAAGCAGCTCACGACGCAGGGATGGCCACCGGCTTGGTGACGACCACTGAGATCACCCATGCGACGCCTGCAAAGTTTGCCTCCCACGTCCCCGATCGGGGGATGGGCGAAGAGATCGCTCGGCAGTACGTCGAGAACGCGACCGTTGACGTATTACTGGGTGGCGGAAAGCACCACTTCGATCCGGAAGAGCGAGAAGACGGCGAGGACCTGATCGCCTGCGCTCAAGAGCAAGGCTACCAGTACGTCGAGACTGACGACGAACTCGACAGCGTCGACTCGAGAAAAGTCCTCGGGTTGTTCGGGAGCGAAACTGACCGGTCGACTCACATGAGCTACTACGTTGACCGCGAGTATGTCGGGGATACGGACGAACCTGATCTCGTCGATATGACCGAGATGGCGATCGAGACGCTTTCGAAGTGCGACAACGGATTCTTTTTGATGATCGAATCCGGCCGGGTTGATCACCAGGGTCACGCCCACGACAACGCGATCACTCACGAACAACTCGAGTGCGACGAGGTGTTCGGGACTGTTCTGGACTACGTCGAGGATCCTTCGACGCCGGAGACGTTTGCAATGCAGGTCGCCGACCACGAGACCGGCGGAATGTCACTCGGTGCGGACGCGTACGACATGGATTGGGAGGCGATCGACAATATTCGCGCGAGCCTCGAGTATCTCGACGACGCGATGGACGACTATCAGGGTACTGACGAAGTCGCCGAACTCATCGAGAAACGCACCGGCCTCGAGCTCAGTTACGGCGAGTTGATGGATGCAACAGGCGGTCAGCTCACCGACGTGCTCAATGCTCGCACGCAAATGGGATGGTCTTCCGACTCGCATACGGCGGAGGAAGTTCCGGCCTACGCCCACGGACCGAACGCCGAATTCTTCGGTCGATACTTCGACAACACGGAGGTTTCAGTCGGGATCGCAGACGTACTCGGCCTCGAGTTCGAGCCCGGTCAAGAGATCGATTACGAGTACCAAGAATGATAGATCCTGATTCGAATGCTTTGAGATCTCCCTGAAAGAAGCCGTGTACAACCTTTTTTCGTGGGTTCGGGACAATATTGATTGAGTCGTTAATGACCTCATGAACGAAATCGACCACCTCTTTGTTCCCTTAACAGCCGAGGGTCATGTACAAATCTGAGTCACGGTCTCAAGAAATATATTTCATTGAATGAATAGCGTGGATGCTATGAAGTGCTTGATTTGGTAGACTCTCACGCTAAGATTGACGCAGAACGTGTTCAAATGATCCGTATTGAACTGCCCATGTGGTTTTATCAAGTCGTGAATTTGAATCACTGTTAGTTATTGAGAAATTATTAGGTGGAATAATTACCAATAATATTTCTTTCTCCCATATACTGTTGGATCCAAAGACTTATTTAGTTTAAAACTCGAACATGAGTGAAGAAGAACCAATATGGGCAATGAGTCTGGAGTTATACGGCCAGCCGAATCGAATATAAATAACCAATGGCCGTTTACCCTCAAACGGTATGTGATGGCTATTACATTAATTGGTATAGGGTTGGCGATACTATTCGCTCCAATACCGCATATTGGACAACCAATTTATATATTATATTCCTCTCCGCTATTCCTCCTATTGCTATTAGGATGGTATTTTGGACGAACAGGATTGGCAACATTAGCTCATTACAAACATCGGAAGAAAAGTAAGATTTCTATTGATGGAGATTTAGGTGATAGAGATGCTACACCGTCAGTATCATTTCTCACACCAGCATACAATGAGGCGAAAGACATTGGTAGTGTCGTTGAAGCTATCAGCAACTTAGACTACGATGGAGATATTGAGACAGTAGTAGTTGATGATGGTTCTGAAGATGGAACATGGTATGTTCTAAAGGCGCTAGAAGAGGTGTATCCTAATCTAAGGGTATTCACACAAGAGAATGGAGGATCTGCTTCAGCAAGGAATACCGCTCTCACAAAAGCAACGAATGAAATTGTCATTAGCCTAGACGCAGATACAGTATTACACAGTAATTCACTGAAGGAAATTGCTCGACACTTCACATCAGATGAGATTGTTGCTGTTGGAGGAAATGTCTCTGTAGAAAATAGAGATCACTGGTGGGCAAAGGCACAAATCTTCGACTATGCACTAGCAATGGAGATTGGACGAATGTTCCAAAGTCGATTAGGATATGTCCTTTGTCTTAGTGGAGCATTCGGTGCATTTCGAAGAGAAACGTTGATAGAAGCAGGTGGGTGGACAGATCATTGGCTCTATTCAGACGACTTTGAAGTCTCTGTGCGTATGCATGAATATGGAAAGATTCGATATACTCCATCTGCTCAAGCAGATACCATCGTTCCAACAACATTCAAAGGTTGGTTTGATCAACGAAAAACATGGGCACAGAGAGGGATTTCAGTCATGCTTCTGCATCATAAAAAACAACTGAACTTTAAAGAAGGGATGATTGGAATCATTGGATTACCTCTTAGAGCATTGCTTACATCTTTGATTATTATTGAAGTGATACTTTTCCTACTTACAATAGCTATTGGTCCAGAACCATTCTTCCAATCAGTAGGGTGGGTATTGGCAGTTGGAATGTTCAGTATGACTGGCTTCTGTGCTATCGTTGTTGGTATCCTCTCTGTCCTCATAGTCAATGATCAACCGATTGATTACGGTGGATGGGTTATTGCATATCTCTTAATCTACCGACCTCTGCATGGGTTTGTACGTCTCTATGGATTTGGACAAGCCATTTGGTGGGAGATCAGTAGCTTTGGTGGATCACTTCGATCTAACCCAACTCACTATCTTCAGGAGAAGGTGCTCTCAAAGCAGAAGACTGTCGAAACTGCTGATTGAATGATGTAGAATACATTAGAATTAATTACCCATTTTAGGTATAGGGAGTTGATCAA
Source organism: Halostagnicola sp. A-GB9-2 (assembly GCF_030068615.1). GTDB lineage: Archaea > Halobacteriota > Halobacteria > Halobacteriales > Natrialbaceae > Halostagnicola. The sequence continues at coordinate 65,339 of NZ_JASJOC010000005.1, forward strand.
GAGCGGTATCAATCGCTGTTGTGAGTTCAGAATGTGAGTCAAATACTGGTTGCTAAGCGCTGATCAGAACTGTCTCCAGCACTCCCCGACCGGGTTTAGTTCAGGGGGATATGCTGGCAACCTCACGAAGGCGAGGTCGTCACGGGCCGCTAGATCCGTTACGGCCGACGCCTGAAAGTACGGCGCTCAATCTAACACAACGATCAAGTCATCTTTGAATTCCCCAAATATTCTGAGAAGGGAATGTTCCGCGTGATCGGCGGTAACGTACTCTTCAAATCGAGAGAAAAAGTGATCACCGTCCTCGGAGATCGCGCCTAGCAGACACGTCCAGTCACGTGTCCGGATAATTCGACAGACGGCCGCGTTCCGCGAGGAAACCACATGGCACGCGACTCAGCTTGCACGGATTTCTTGGTTTGATCGGTACAGACTACTGTGGCGTCCATTTCCCGCCGCTTTTTTAAGCAACCGCCGACAACCCGGGATTGAGTACTCGACATTGTACATCTCGTCGAGATACTGCTGGACGAGCGCCGGCGCGTCAACGCCAACTTCTTCGGGAGATTTGTGGACCATTTCTTCGAACTCTTTTCACTTTTGTTCTGATATCTTTCGTTTTCTCCCAGGTTGATGCACATAAGCAACAGCCTGCTCAAGCGACTCGTCAGTGTCGAGTCCTTGAGCCAGCTATAGATTGTCCGTCTTTGTACGTCGTACCACTCGGCTAGTTCAGTCTTCGTAAGACCGTTTTTGTATGCTATTGCTGCCAATAGCCGTTGTGTTGGCTTTTTTCCTTCCACCTTGTCGAGGGCTGTTTGTAATTCCTCGACAGAGATTTCGTCGAGATGCTCCACTGCATTCAACAACAATGACTGAGTAAAAAGTTCTAACGGCTATTATAGTGATTCAACACAACCTTCAACGATAGCAGAAATAAGGCGCCCCATCTATTCTCGCACGGAGTACGATTGGCCCGTCCAACCTGATGTCAACTCATCGCGTATCGGCGCGATTTCTCACGGGTGTCCATATTGGTCCCGCCCAGACTCTTCTTGTTCTGGCCCCTGTTGGCGGATTTCGTACACTCGCTCACGCGGAATTCGCATGATTTCACCGCCGCGAGTGGACTCGCTCTTGAACCGCCAGACTCCGGATGTCGATTCGTATTCTAACTTCTCGACCATTGTCGTCTCGGACCCCGAGGGTGTCTCGTATGTGATCGTTTTAGCGCTCATCATTATAGTCGTTGCTCAGCGGTAAAATAACGGTTTATAGTAGTGATACTGTGAGCAAAAGAGAAATATTGAGAAGCGACTAGGCGCCGCGAAGCAAGGACCGAACGATGGATGGTGTTCGAATTTTGGCGGGATCCGTATTCATTTTACCGTCCGAGTCGTACGATCTAGTTGCTTGTTCGATGATGCCTCTCTTTCTCGTCTGTTTCTGAGATGTATTTTGTGTTCATAGTGTGAATCTATATATTTTGCAGTCATTATAAAATATGAACGGGGTTGGGATCGAACGAATGTCTTAACTCTAGCCGATTGAAGTCCTTCTAACTATGTATGTAATATATCTATGTCAAACACAAAATTAGCATATTTGTTAATTAATTCAAATCTTCTAATGTCTCCTTCTAATATTAGATGCGTTATCTTCGGGATCTAATTCTACTTAGCTCGTAGTTGTGGAATTTTGAGAGGTCGATATAGTGTTGTTTAATATAAACAATTAGATTACGTTAGAAATAACTTATCTCGAGACTAGCACCCGTCCGACGGACCGAACAGTCGGGCTTCGTCTTCCCACGGCGTGGGAACTCTCGACGCGTGAAATATCCGTGCGGGACGACGTATCGACCATGGAAGCAACCCCTCCCCGACCGGACGACGAAGTCAGGCGGGCGGTTGTCGACGGCGTTCGAACCGTCCGAATCCCTGGCGGCGATCCGATCAGCGAGCAACTCCTCGAGGAAGTTATCGTCGAGGACGGAATCGTCACGTTCGTGGTGAACTTCGGCCGACTCGACCAACCCATGGCGAATCGGCTTACCGATCAGTTACGGGGTGTTGCCCTCGCGACGCCGGATGTCGAACACACTCGAGTCGAGGCGGTCGAGGCGGAGGCACCCGAAACCGGGTTGCCGGTCACGGGAGTCGAGTCGCTGATCGCTGTCGGAAGCGCGAAAGGCGGCGTCGGGAAGACGACGATTGCGGTCTCGCTCGCGCGAGCGCTCGATGCGGCAGGGCTAGACGTCGCCGTGTTCGACGCCAACGTCCACGCACCCGATGCGCCGGATCTGCTGGATACGGAAGGGCCCGTCCAGTCGACGCCTTCGGGAAGTCCGATGCCCGTACTGGCCGACGGGATCGAAGTTATGAGCGTCGAACTGATCGCCGAGGACGGACCGGTCGCCTGGCGCGGAGCCATGGTCCACGACGTCGTAACCGATCTGCTCGGCAACGCCGTTTGGGAGGGCCGAGACGTGTTGCTCGTCGATCTTCCACCCGGAATCGGCGAGGCCGTGACGACCCTCGTCCAGCAGGCCCCGCTTGACGGCGGATTGCTCGTCAGTACGCCCACCAGCGCGGGCGCTCGGTCGACGGAACGAACCGGTGCTCTGTTCGAGGCCTACGGCGTTCCGACGATCGGCGTCGCCCCGAATATGGTTGCGACCGAGGGCGAGGATCTCGAGTCTCCGTATGCGTGCGATAGTCGATCTCTCACGAACGAGATCGACTCCGTCGATCCGGTAAACGAATCACTCGAGCCAATTCCGTTCGATCCGGCACTTCGCGATCCGCTGACGATGGACGTCGTCGAGCCGTCGACGCCGGGGGAGGAGGCGATCGTCTCACTCGCAACGTGCGTACAGGAGTTTCTCTCGGGGTCGACCGGACCCGAGGTGCCCGAGGAGGCCGTCGATCTTCGCGGACTTCCACCGACGAGCGTCCGCCGGCAGGCGATCGCCGAATTCGGCGTCGCCGACGACTCGCCGGTCTCGATCGTGATGCGCGGAGATGCGGAAGAACTCTCCGAGGTGGTCGAACAGCGCCTCGAGTACGACGGGCGCTCACTCGCGCGAACGACGATCGACGACCTCGGCCGCGACGGGTGGCTACTTGAACTCAAGGCCGAAGCCGACGCATCGACTCCATCGACGTCGGAGCCGGCGGCGTAGTCGTCCGAGGCGAGCGGTACTTGCGACAACGCTTCGGTGGATTTCTCCCTCGTATAAAGCACCGTTATTCGGTGGGTTTTGGCCGAGCAACCCCCAGAACGTGGGAAGAGCCGATTTTAGTTAACCAATAGGCCGCGGAGTTTTGCCTGTGATGGCATACGGACAATCCACGACCGACCGGCACCGCCCGAAACGGCGGACGAGGGAATCGCCATCCGACTCCCCGCGCTCTGGATATGGGGTGGGACGATGAGCGAGTCGGACGATGGCCGAACGAGCGGATCGGATGCGGACGGCTTCGATCTGACGCGGCGAGAACTCGGTGCGGCCGCCGTGGGCGTCGCCGGGGCGTCCGGGTTAGGACTGCTCGGCCTTCGTCGACTCACGAGCGACACCGACGAAGAGGACGACGGTCCCATGAATCCATTCGAAGAGTACCCTAACCAGGGGTGGGAAGAGCACTACCGCGACGTGTGGGAACCCGACGACTCCTACATGCTCACGTGTACGCCCAACGACACCCACAACTGTTACCTCGAGGCGTCGATCAAGAACGGCGAGATCACTCGCCTCGGTCCCTCGATGAACTACGGCGAGGCGACCGATCTCGAGGGGAACGAGGCGACCCAGCGCTGGGATCCGCGGGTCTGTAACAAGGGGCTGGCGATGATCGAGCGCTTCTACAGCGAACGCCGAGTGAAAGACCCGATGGTCCGGGAAGGGTTCATGGAGTGGGTCGAAGACGGCTTCCCGCGGGACGACGACGGCTCCATGCCCGAAGCGTACGCCAACCGCGGCGAGGACGACTTCATCCGCGTCGACCACGAGGCGGCCTACGACCTCGCTGCGCGGACGTTCCTCGAACTCACCGAGTTCTACAGCGGCGAGTCGGGGATGCAGTCCCTCCTCGAGCAAGAGTACGACGAGCGCGTCGTCGAACAGACTCAGGGCGCGGGTGTTCGTTCGATGAAGTTCCGGGGCGGGATGCCCCTACTCGGGGTCATCAAGCTCTGGGGGCAGTACCGCAACGCGAACTCGATGTCACTGTTGGACAACTACGTCCGTGACGTCGACGAAGACGAGGCACTCGGCGCGGTCGGGCTCGACAACTACTCGTTTCACACCGACCTGCCGCCGGGCCACACGATGGTCACCGGCCAGCAGACGGTCGACTTCGACCTCTCGAGCGTCGAGCAGGCCGACCACGTCGTCGTCGCCGGGCTCAACTTTTTGACGACGAAGATGGCCGACTGTCACTGGTTGACCGAGGCCCGACTGAAAGGGACGAAGGTTACGGGAATCTTCACCGACTACAACGCGACCGCCTCGAAGTGCGACGAACTGATTACCGTCAGACCCGCCACCGACTCGGCGCTGTTCCTCGGCGCGGCACGCGTGCTCATCGAGGAGGAACTGTACGACGAGGACTTCGTCCGTCGGTACACCGACCTCCCCCTGCTGGTCCGCATGGACACCAACGAGATGCTTCGCGCGAGCGACGTCTTCGAGGGCTACGAGCCCGGGGAGTTGGAGAAGACCCGAACCGTCAACGGTGACGCTGGCCGGCCGGATGCCGGCTCGCTCAACCTCGACGAACAGATCATTACCAAGGACTTGCGCGGCGAGTGGGGCGACTTCGTCGTCCGCGACGAGGAAAGCGGCGAGTTCGAAGCGGTTACTCGAGATGACATCGGCGACGACTTCGACACGCAGGCGTCGCTCGAGGGTAGTTTCGAGGTCGAGCTCGCGGACGGCGCGAATTCGTCGGATTCGCAAACGGCCGGCGAAGCCGGCGATGGAGAGACCGTCGAAGTCCGGCCGGTGTTCGACCTGATCAGCGAGCACTTGCTCGAGACCTACGACCTCGAGTCGGCCGCCGATGTCGTCGGGACGGACCCCCAGGCCGTCGAAAACTTGGCCCACGACTTCGCGGATAACCGGGAAGAGACCCTCGTGCTGACCGGTATGGGGCCGAACCACTACACCAACGCGGACCAGAAGGACCGCGCGGTCTTCCTGCTGGCGTCGCTGACGCGAAACGTCGGCTATCAGACCGGCAACGTCGGAAGCTACTCTGGCAACTACCGCTCGGCGTACTTCAACGGGCTTCCGAACTATTCCGACGAAGACCCGTTCGACATCGAACTCGATCCGGACGAGCCAGCAAGTGTCGACCAGCGTTACGACGAACAGTCGGCGCACTTCTATACGAACTTAGACGAGCCCCTCGAGGTCGACGGCGAGTACTTCCAGGGCGACTCGCACATGCACACGCCGACGAAGTCGCTGTGGGTGTCAGGGTCGAATTCGATCCTCGGCAATGCGAAGGGTGCGTACAAAATTATCGAGAAGATGCTTCGCACCGGGAAGATCGAGGCCTTCTTCACCAACGAATGGTGGTGGACGATGACCTGCGAGTACTCCGATATCGTCTTCCCGGTCGATTCGTGGGCCGAACACCACGTCAACGACATCACCGCCTCGGTCACCAACCCGTTTATTACGACGATGCCCGAAACTGGGATCGATCGGATCTACAACACCCGAAACGACGCCCAACATTACAAGGGCGTCGCCGCGGAGCTTGCGGAAATAACTGACGACGACCGATTCAACGACTACTGGGAGTTCATCGACGAAGACGACTACCAGGCGAAACCGTACCTCCAGCGGATCATCGACAACTCGAACACCGTCTCCGGCTACGATGTCGATGAGCTACTCGAGGACGCTGAAGAAGGGACGCCGGCAATCATCATGACACGGAGTTATCCCAAGCGAGTCGGCAACGAGCAGATACAGGATGACGACCCGTGGTACACGAAATCGGGTCGCCTCGAGTTCTTCCGCGAGGAGGAGGAGTTCGCCGAAGCGGGCGAGAACATCCCGCTTCATCGAGAACCGATGGACGCGACGCCGTACGAGCCGAACGTCATCGTCGACGACAGCGACAGCCCCGTGATTGACCCGGAGACGCCCGAAGACCGGGGCTGGGATAGCGAGGCGAAAGTCCAGAGCACGAACGACCGACAGGTTCGCAACGTGATCAAGTCCCCGAGCGAACTGGTCGACAGCACGCACCCGCTGACCGACCTCGACGAGGGCTATGATTACGTCTACATGACGCCGAAGTACCGCCACGGGACCCACACCTTCGCGAACGCGCTCCCGAATATTGCGGTCTGGTGGGGCAACTACGGTGACATGGGTCGAAGAACGGAGCGAGATAGCTTCGACGAGCGAAAGCCCTACATCGGTGAGGGCTACATCGAGATGAACCCTGAGGACGCCCGTTCGGAAGACCTTCAGGACGGCGACTACGTCTGGGTCGACGCCGACCCCTCCGACCGCCCGTACGAGGGCTGGAAGGAGGGAGACGAAGACGGCGAGTACGCCCGTGCGATGATGCGGATTCGGTACCAGCCGAGCCTCCCCCAGGGTGTGACCAGGAGCTGGATGAACGTCAACCAGACGTCGCACAAGACCTACGAGGCACAGCAAGAGCGCGAGGACGGAATGGCCAAAGCCGAGGACACGAGCTACGTTTCGCTCTATCGGAGCGGTGGCCACCAGTCCGCGACGACGACCTGGCTCCGCCGGACGTGGTTGACGGATTCGATGCCGCGGAAGGATCTCGGCGGGATGAATCTGAACGTCGGCTTCGAGCCCGACGTCCACGCGGCAAACGGCGCGCCGAAGGAAGCCTTCGTCAAGATCGACAAGGCCGAAGACGGCGGCGTGAACGACAACGGCGAGCCCGAAGGCGCGTGGGAACCCGTCGACCGCGGGATCCGACCGACCCAGGAAGACGATACGATGGAAGACTACCTGAGCGGCGGCTTTGCGAGCGAGTCCGACGACTAACATCGAGGTGAATACAAATGGCGCAAGTCTACAATTGGCAGATCGGACGAGAAATGGAATTCCCGTACGCCGAGTCCCGACCGGATCGACAGTGGGGCGCGGTGTTCGATATCAACAAGTGCATCGCGTGCCAGACGTGTACGATGTCGTGTAAGACGACCTGGACCCACGGCGAGGGCCAGGAGCACATGTTCTGGAACAACGTCGAGACGAAGCCCTACGGCGGTCACCCTATCGGCTGGGACAAGGAGATTTTGGATCAGCTCGGAACCCAGAACTGGGGTTCTGACGGCGTCTACGAGGGTGATACGATCTTCGAGGCCAACGACGTCGACTGGGACGACATGCTGATCGACGACGAGATCGCCAACCGACACGGCGAAGACATCGTCGGCTACCGTCCCGACGACGAAGACTGGGCTCACCCGAATCTTGGCGAGGACGAACCCGCCGGTGAATCGTTCGAGTCGGACACGCACATCCCCGAAGACGAGCAGACCCACCCGATGTGGTTCTTCTACCTGCCTCGAGTGTGTAACCACTGTTCGTTCGCGGCGTGTGCCGGCGGGTGTCCGGTTCAGGCCGTCTACAAGCGAACCGAGGACGGGATCGTTCTCATCGACGAAGATAGTTGTCAGGCGGTCCAGGAGTGCGTCCGTGCCTGTCCCTACGGCAAGTCCGTGTTCAATCCCGCCGAAAGCAGATCCCAGAAGTGCGTCGGTTGCTACCCGAAAATCGAACAGGGGATGGTTCCGCAGTGTTTCGAAAACTGCCTCGGAAAGATCCGACAACACGGCTGGGTCAACCCGCCAGAGGAAGCCGATCCGGATAATCCGGTCGACTTCATGGTCCACGAGGCTGAGGTCGCCCTGCCGTTGTATCCGCAGTTAGGTCTCGAGCCGAACGTCTACTACGTTCCGCCAACCAACGTCCCCACCGACTACCTCTTTCAGATGTTCGGGCCGGGCGTCGAGGAAGCCAAAGAGACCTACAGGGCGGCCCGCCGGGGCGACGAGGAACACCGCAAGCTACGCGGCCTCCTTCACCTGATGGGATCGACCGAGTGGCGCATCGAGCAGTTCGAGGTCACCGGCGACGAGGCGATCGGCTACGACGAGAGCGGCTCGACCGTCGCTCGCGTCCCGATGGAGGAACCGACCTACGAGCGCGACCGATACGACGAAGATAACGACGTCTACCGCCTCGACGTCACGTAACCGTCTTGTAATATTGATCACGATGACTCCAAATACACACGTCCACCGCGCACGATTGTACAAGCTCGCCTCGTTGGCGTTCGACCGGCCGGACGATGACCTCGAGGATGCGCTGGTTTCCGGCGAGTTCGCCAATCAGCTAGTCGAATCGGCCGCGGCGCTTGCGGACGACCAACTTTGCGATCACGCGGAGGCGGTCGTCGAGGCAGCACCGACCGATCCAGATCGCGTCGACGAGCGCTACTCCGACTGGGCGACACTGTTCGGCTTCGAAAAGGGCGGCGAAATACAGCAGTATCAGATCGAGTACGCCCCCGGAACCCTCGTGACCAGCACCGACACGCTGGCGGATATTTCGGGATTTTACAAGGCGTTCGGACTTTCGCTCGAGCCGGACAAGCGCGAGCGGTCGGATCACCTCTGTCTCCAACTCGAGTTCCTCTCGCACCTGTCTCTGCAAACGGCCGCTCTCGAGCTCGATGGAGATGAAACCGGCCTCGAAATCGTTGCAGACGCCCAAGGTGCGTTTCTCGAGGATCACCTCGGTCGCTGGATTTCTCGGTTTAGCGAAACGATGCGAGAAGACAGCGGGGTCGAGTTCTATCGAACCCTCGCCGAACTGATCGAACGACTCGTGGAACTCGACACCGAGCGGTTCGACGTCGAGCCGGACGTCTTCGCTGAAACCCCGCCGTCGCCGCTCGAGGATTTCACCGACGAGGACGGGACCGATTTCCGCTGTGGGACCTGCGGTTCGACGCCGTCGCCGGCGACAGACACGGAGGCCGGTCAAGGACATGCGGAGCCCGGCCAACAGCACCCGGAGCCGCAGCCGCCGCGAGGCGATCGGACGGGCCCGTACTGATGTGTCGGTGAACCGTTTTACAGATTGTTGGGGCAATTCACAGCCGTCAATGAGCGCCGTTCGGTAGAGATCTGGTTGTCGTACCCGTTCGATACGGCTCTCGGTTATTCCCTCTTTCAGTAACGACGCACCAGTCATTATCGCAGTAATTATTACCCAACGTATGACCGTCTACGACGGAACGTCAATCTCTATTCTGTCGTACGAGTAGCCGTCTGAACGCTTCGGGAGATAATTTGCTCGAGAAGTAGCCGGTGGCGACGAAAGCGGAGGAAGTGCAACGAGAACCCGACCCGAACCTCCTCCTCGAGAATCCACAAAACGTCGGATTACGCTGAGTACGAGAACCACTTCGGAGACCGACTTGCGTGCCGATTGCGTCTCAGTTCAAGTCCGGCGAACGGTCCAATACTCAGGACGGCAACGGACACAGACTCGCCGTGAAGATTACCGTCTCGTCGGTTTCGTTTCGCGCGCCGTGTTCTGCGCCGCGCGCGTGCTTGACGACGCCCGGTGCCGCAATTTCCTCGGTCTCTCCGTCCCGGATAACGGTTACGGTCCCCTCGAGCACGTGAAAGACGTTCGTGCTGTCGGGGTGTTCGTGTGGCTCGAGTGTCGCGCCGGGACCGAGCGCGAACGCTTTTACGAGCACGTCGTCGGTCACGACCAGTTCTGCGGTTTCGATCGCTTCCTCCTCCGGTTCGAGCGCTGCTGTCGCGTCCGCGTAGCTGTCGAGTGCCATAGTGTTCGTACCGTTCGACGAGAAGGGTCCCGTCCACTATGAGCGTACTGGTCGCGGTACCGTCGTTTCCGAACCGACACCACGCGGCTCTCGTACCATGCGTCCGTTCCGAGCGCGCGATGACAACTATAAAGAGCGTGTTCGCCCTTGCTCAATCCACTGAAACGATGGTAATCGACCAGGAGACCGAAATGACCGAGGCGGAAATCGACGGCTTTCTCGGTCACCACGAGACGGGGGTGTTATCGCTCGCTCGAACCGATGATCCCTACGCGATCCCGATTTCGTACGGGTACGACGACGAGGAGCGGGTATTCTACATGCGGTTGGTATCGACGCCAGAAAGCGAGAAACGGGCCTTCCTCGAGTCCTCGCCGTCGGCGCGGCTCGTCGTCTACGCCGAGCGGGACTCGACGTACCGGAGCATCATCGCGACGGGCGCACTCGAGAGCATTCCGCCGTCGGAGCTGTCGCCCGAACAGATCGCACAGTACGGCGACGCGAAACGACCACTGTTCGAAATCTGGGCGCAGGGAAAACAGGACCTCGATATCGACCTCTATCGCCTCGAGCCGGAGTCGCTGAACGGGAGACAGACGGAAATCGATCGAGCGGAGTAGGGCGGACAGCTGTGCTGTCGAAATCGCTCAATTCGTCCGTTGCTCGGCGGCAAAATCCGCGGCCGTTACGTCGGCACTGCAAACCGGACACCCGTGTGTCAGCGTCGCATCTCGCATCGACTCGTTGACCTCGATCGTTTGTTCACACTCCGGACAGGTAAATTCGTATCTGCTCATGGGAGAGGGTGTACTCGTCTGTATTCTCGGTCGTCTACATTTATAGCTCCGCGTCCATTACATATAGGGTTCCGGTTTACTGCCGATCGCCTGTAGTTGCCACAACGTTCTTTATTCATGACTCACCGTTAGGCGGAATCACCCGTCCTCGTACTTGAGGATCGCATCGAGCAGTTTCGTCTGTGCGGCCGCGAGATGTTCGGTGAAGGTTGTCCCGGTAATCTCGAGTTCGTCGGCGACCTCGCCGGCGTTTGCCCGTTTCGGATGTTCGAAATAGCCCATTCGGTGGGCCGTCTCGAGGACCTCCAGTTGTCTAGTAGTGAGCGTGCTTCGGTCAACGAAGACGAGATTCTGCTCGGTGCGATCCTGTTGTGACTGGAGCAGTCGCTGGACGTCGAGGTTTGAGTAGCGGTTCTGTAGATCACCGATAATCGCCTGTAATCCTTCCATGTCCGGTGCGTGGAAGGTCAAAAACAGCGACGACTCCTGCGTTCGAACGTCGATAACGGGTGAATCGTGCGTTTCGATACACTCGCACGGACACCCGCGTCCGAGGTCGCGTTCGAACCGGTACACTTCGCTCGAGCCGTACGAAAAGATCGGCGACGGTTCGACGTCAGTATCGAACTCGTCAGGATATTTGTCGGCTTCGAGCATGAATTCCTCGGCAACACGCTCGGGCGCGTCCGGGTTGGTACTCTTCGAGACTGATTGGACGTTCCCGCCCGCCACTTTCGACGCCTGTGTGACGACGCAGTCGACCGGGTCGTCGAGTCTCACCTCCGCGCGGATCCCCGAAGCCATTTGCTTCACTTCGGATTCGGGCCTACCTAAACCCTGTGTCCGGAAGTGACCGTCATATTCGTCAAAGAGCAGAGGCGCCCGGGGCTATTCCCCTCCCCATATAAAGAACCCTATATTTATGGGGATTCAATTGGTGACCGCTGGGCCGGTACTAGTAGTCAAGACAATGGCCGCGACAAACTCCACGACGAACCAACGATGCCCAGCAACCGATGATTCTGCCGATGCAGAGACGGTACTTGGTGTCCTGAACGACACCGCCTGTCGAGCCATCCTCGAGGCTACGACCGAGGACACACTGACCGCAACGGAGCTTTCCGAGCAGTGTGCGATTCCGATGTCGACGGCCTACCGAAAAGTCGAAGAGCTGGCTGGGGCCGGTCTCCTCGAGGAACGGGTTCGGATCAACACCTCGGCAAAACACGCGACGGAGTACCGCAGATGTTTCGACGAGGTACTCGTTTCAGTTGACGGCGGCGACCTCGAAATCGAGATGACGAACGATGACACCGAAAACGAGGCCGGACGTGCTTCGCATTCGCCGATCGGGAAAACTGAGGCCGAATCCGATTCCAGCTTTCCGTACGCGGTTGCTGACGACTGAAGTCGATACAGTCGGTACGCAGTTGTGTTTGAACCCGACAGGAAACGAGAACGACTCTTTCTGGGAACGTACGATCGTATTTCCGCGAAGACGCGAGCGATTTCTTCGAAGACTATGACCGCTCTCCCTCGAATCCCCAGGAAATGTGCGCCCAGAGGCGTTCGTAGCCGTAGTACGTCCCGGTTTTCAACAGGTTCGTAGCGATACCGATGTTAATCGAATCGGTTACGCTTCCCGTGACGACGAACGCAACCGAAATCGTGACGACTATCATCAACAGCCGGTAGGAAATCGTTTTGACGAGCGTGCGTGAGTGTGCCTGGAACGCGGATCTGGAAACGAGGGCAGTGTACAGTGTCGATCGCATCGGGTTTCACCTCCTCTCGACCGCTCGAGTTATAGCCACTCGAGACACGTCTTTCTGGAGCTGTCGGTCGTCGATCTGAGATCCGATGTATCGACCCGGAAATCGATTGCGACCGATGCTCCAATACCGTCGGCTGCGAACGTCGACCCTCATTCTTTGTCACCTGTCCGTAATTGTATGAACGGGAATTGCTAGCGATCATCGTTACTTCTCACGGTTCGGGAATTTTCGAACCGTGAGGACCGTTTCACACGACAGACTGAATCACCCGATCTGCGACTCGAGAAGACGTTCGAGCACCTTCGTCTGTGCAGTTGCGAGGTGTTCGGTTACCGTCGATCGCGAGATGTCGAGAGCGGATGCGACCTCGCTGGCGTTCGCACCTTTCGGGTAGTCGAAGTATCCCATCTCGAAAGCCGTCTCAAGCACGTCCCGTTGCCGGTCGGTGAGTTGCGCTCGATCGACGAGGACGGGATCGGCGGCGGATTCGTCACCGACCTGAACGAGCTCGTGGAGGCGAACGCCGTCGAACCGGTCGCGAAGTCGGTGGATAATTGCCGACATCGAATCGACGTCGATTGCTCGGATAGTGAGAAACAACGCTCCGTCCACCGCCCGAATCGAAGAGACGGGCGTTCCGTCTTCTTCGATCACTTCGCAGGGACACGGGTCGTCGAATCCGCGAGCAAATCGATACGTTTCCGTCCGTTCGGTCTCCGAAACCGTCGTCATCTCGAGGCTATTGTCCTCGGCATCAAATCCGGTCGACTCCTCGGCGTCGATCGTAAACTCCTCGACTGCGGACGTGTCGGGAGTTGGGTTCGACGAGCGGGCGACAGAGTCGACCGTCGTCTCGGCTTCGTCGGAGACTCGAGCGATCGGACACCTTGGAGCATCCTCGAGTACGATGGTCGCACTAAGGCCGGACATAGTATACCATCGTCTCGACGACTGGATAACAACTGCATAGAATTCCCATCCGGTGAACATTCGATCACCCGCTACGCCAGCCGCTCTCGGCCGTTCTCACCGGGTCTCGTCTACGTCTTCGTGGAGGAACTCCTTGGCGTCCTCGCCCGCGTAGGTCCCGACGACCTGTCCGTCGCCTTCGAGATAGTACTGGTAGGTGGTGATCCCCTCGAGGCCGACCGGTCCTCTGGCGTGGATCTTGCCCGTGCTGATGCCGACCTCGGCACCGAGCCCGAACCGGAACCCGTCGGCGAACCGGGTCGAGGCGTTGTGGAAGACGCTCGCCGAATCGAGGCTTCGCATGAACTCGCTTGCCCGATCCGTATCTTCGGTGATAATCGATTCCGTGTGTTTCGAGCCGTAGGTCGTGATGTGCCCGATGGCGTCATCGAGCGAGTCGACGAGTTTGATCGAGAGGATCAGGTCGCCGTACTCGGTCGCCCAGTCCTCGGCCGTCGCCGATTCCACGTCAATGATTTCCTGTGTCGCCTCGTCGCCGCGTAGTTCGACGCCCGCTTCGGCGTACTCCGCTGCGATCTCTGGAAGGAACGCTTCGGCGACGTCCTCGTGGACCAGCAGGGTTTCGACTGCGTTACAGACCGCAGGGTACTGTACCTTGGCGTCGTAGGCGACGTCGACCGCCATCGACCGATCAGCGTCGCGATCGACGTAGACGTGACAGATTCCCTCCGTGTGGCCGAGAACGGGAATGCTCGTGTTGTCCTGAATGTAGCTCACGAACTCCGAACTCCCCCGCGGCATGAGGAGGTCGATAGAGTCGTCCATCTCGAGAATCGCGTCGACGTCAGCCCGGGCTTCGATCTGCTGTGCCCAGCCGGTCGGCATCTCGGCCGTTGCGTCTCGAATAATGTCGAAGAGCACGCGATTCGACTCGCTGGCTTCGCTTCCGCCTTTCAGGATCACGGCGTTGCCGGATTTCATGCTGAGTGCGGCGATCTGGACGAGCGCGTCCGGTCGGGATTCGAAGATCGTCCCGATAACGCCGATCGGAACGGTCCGCTTGTACAACTCGAGATCCTCGTCGAGTTTCCGTGCCGTCTGGGTCTTGCCGAGCGGATCGTCCTGCTCGGCGACGCTTCGGACCATCTCCGTGATGCTCTCGAGTTTCGATGGCGAGAGTTTCAGTCGGTCGACGAGCGCCTGACTGTACTCCCCGTCCTCAAGGAGCTTCTCGCCCTCGCGAACGTCCACTTCGTTGGCCTCGAGGATTTCATCATGTCGCTCGTCGATCGCGTCGGCAATCGAACGAAGCGCCGCCGAGCGCTCGTCGTCCGACCGTTTTGCGAGTTCGAGGGCCGCCGTCTGTGCCTCTCCGACTTTGGTTTCGGCAGTTTTCTCAGTCATCGTTCACACCGTTTGTTGGGACGAATATGGTCCCTACCGGCTTGCCGGCATCGATTTTCTCGAGGATGTTTTCCTCCGTCGATTCGGCGATGATGGCGGGGACCCCGTGTTCGCTCACCGACCGGGCGCCGGACACCTTCGTCTGGATGCCGCCGAAGGTCGACGACGCGCTTTCGTCGATGAGTTGCTCCACTTCGTCGTAGTTTTCTCCGACCGCTTCGATCCGCTCTGCGTCCGGGTTTCGCTTCGGATTCTCGGCGTAAACGCCGCCGACGTCGGTCAGCGTGACCAAGAGGTCGACGTTGGTTCCGAGGGCGATCGACGAGGAGAGCATATCGTTGTCGCCGATCCGAATCTCCTCCGTCGTGACGGCGTCGTTCTCGTTGATTATCGGGACGATCCCCCACTCCAGCAACGTTTCGATCGTGTTCGTAAAGTTCGTGAACCGGTCCGGATTCTCGAGGTCGCTTTGCGTGATCAGAATCTGGGCGATCTTCCGGTCGTACCGTTCGAAGCTTTCGGTGTACCGACGCATGAGGTGTGACTGGCCGACCGTCGAGAGCGCCTGGGATTTCTCGACCGTCTCGCTCGAGAAATCGATGCGCCCCTTTCCGGCCCCGATCGCGCCCGAAGAAACCAGTAACACGTCCGTGTCGCTCTCGTGGAGGTCGTGGATGTCGTCGACGAGCTTGTCTAATTTCTCGTCGTCGAGTTTGGACTGGTCGTCCGTCAACGAGTTCGTTCCTGCCTTGACCACGACCCGGTCAGCGTCGGCGGCGAGCTTTCGGGCGGTTTCGACTTCGTTCAGTTCGACTGTATTATTCATTGGCAAATTCTTGTGCTAACTCCGCGGATCGGTCTTCGGCGGCGGTTACCGCGTCTTCGACCGTTTCTTCGACAGTACTGTCCCTGAGCACTTTCATGCCTTCGATCGTCGTTCCTTGCGGTGAGCAGACGGCGTCGATAAGTTCGTCGGTGCTTCGATCGGACCGAAGAACCGTCTCTGCGGCACCTTTGAACGTCTGTGCGGCCAGGGCTTCCGCGTCGGACGGCTCGAGCCCGCTCGAAACGCCGGCCTGTTTCATCGCGTTGAGCAAGTAAAACACGAACGCGGGTCCGCTGCCGTTGACCGCGGTCGCGATATCCATCTGCGCTTCCTCGACCTCGACGAACGTGCCGACGTCGTCGAGTACCGACTTGACGTCGTCGCTGATCTCCGAACCCGCAACGGCGGCCGCCATGTTGCCCGATTCAGCGGCGAGGTTCGGCATCAACCGAACGACGGCCGCGTCGGTTCGTTGCTCGAGAAAGTCGGTCGAGACGCCCGCTGCGATCGAGACGAGTGTCTGTTCGGAAGAGAGATCGAGGTCCTCGAGAACCGCTCCGACGATATCCGGTTTGACGACGACGAAAACCAGATCGGATTCGGTTGCCGTCTCGAGGTCGGTCGTGGTGTTCTCACAGTAGCGTTCGACCTGCTCGAGCACTTCCGGATCGACATCACACGCTGTCACAGTGTGGGTTCCGGTTCTCGCGAGCCCCTGTATCAGGGCGGATCCCATGTTCCCGCACCCGATGACGCTGGCATGTACCATTCTACCTCCATCTTCGTGGTGAGGGGACCATAGCCACTTTGATTTGGACTCGATCGAAGCCCGCCGATTCGAGTTCCGTGGTAGGCCAGTTTACGAACGATCAAGCACTATTCACTAACTAATCAGTTAATATGGTCAGAATAGTGCCACGAGCATCGTGAACGACCTCACGCTGACGGAAAAAGTCAGCCTCGTTCATGGGGAGATGGACACGGCGGGGACGGCGACAGAATTCGTCTCGGGCGTCGAACGCGTCGACGCGCTACCGGTTCGACTGACCGACGGTCCGCTCGGGGTCCCGGACGGACGAACCGGCGACGGGGTTTTTGGCACCGCTCGCGCTCGCCTCGACGTTCGACCCCGAACTTGCCAAGCGATTCGGACGGGCGCTCGATCGATAGCGAACCATCGCGATACGAACGCCGTCGGAGCGGCTCCGAACCCGAGCGACGCGGTTCGCGACCGCCAAAATCACTCGAGGCTTTATCGGCGCGCTCCGCGAGTCCCAGCCTACCGTGTCAGCGCTTCCACAGTGGATCGAAGACAGATTGGCTCGAGCGCCCGCCATCCATCCCTCCCAGCGTCGCCTGATCGAAGTGCTCATCGAAAGCGATCGGCCCGTTCTCTCGGTCGAACAGCTCCGAGAACGGACGGATCCCGATGCGACCGAGTCGGCGGTTCGAAACCGACTCGAGGATCTCGAGGAGCTCGGAGTTTTCGGAGCCGAGTCGTACGCCGATTCGGTTACAGTGTATTATATCGACGAGCCCGATTCGGGCTCGAGTGACCCGTCATCAGCGTGCTGTCCGTCGACGGCGGCTAATCCCCTCGACGGGCTCTCCGCGAGGGATTTCTTCGCGTTTCGAGAGCCCGATGCGATCCGCACGCTCGTTCTCGCCGGCTATCAGCTCAGTCTCGTGCTCTTGACGGCAGGTATCGTCCTGTCCGTACTCGGAGTCGACGGCGTCGTCGACACCGGGAACGACCTCGGGACCGCGGCGGTGTCTCTGTTCGCGCTGTGTCTCCTGATTCACGCCACCGAACGGATCGTTCGGCGACGGAGATCCGGTCGATAACCTTCGATACGGTGATCCGGTGATTCGCCCGTCTGTTCGCTTGCCGGCGTGGCTCGAGTTGGGACCGGCGGATATTGCTCGAGTCGAAACCGTTCACGACCGGTTTTTCGGGCACCTAACGGCGTTTGGCGACCGCAAAATCGACACGGGGGTTTACACTGTCACTGATCTAATCTCCTGTCACTGATACGATGAAGCGCCTCCCGCCGTGGATCGAGGATCGTCTCGAATCCAATCTCAACATGAAGCTCACACAGCGCCACGTCGTCGAGACGATGGTCGACGCGGAGCGGCCGTTCTTTTCGGCCGAGCAGATTCGCGCCCGCGTCCGTCCCGACGTGAGCAAAGAGACGGTCCGGAACCGGTTGAACGAACTCCGGGAAATCGACGTTATCGCCGCGGAAACGTATCCGGAGTCGATCACGCTCTATTACGTCAACCATCAAGAGTCGAACTGGCCACTCTCTCCGGAAGGGAAAGAAGCCCTCTCGTACGACTCGCCGCTCGAGACGCTCTCGTTCGGCGATTTCGTCCGCCTTCGGAACCCTGCCGGCATCAGAACGCTCGTGCTCGCGGGCTTTCAGTTGAGTCTCGTGTTGCTCGCTCTCGGCACGCTCACTGCAGCATTACCCTTCGAACCGATCGTCCAGGCCGACGAGGGGTATCTGTCCGCTGCCCTGAATTTGTTCGCCGTCTGTGTCGTGCTCCTGTTTGGAGAACGCCTCGTGCGCACGTTCCGGAACGACAACCCCGCGAACCGCGTGGCCACCGCAAGCGAGTACGTATCGAAGTAACTGATCCACCTACTATCACCAATGTCAAACGAAATGGAAACCGACGTGTCGACCGAACCGAATACCGAACCCGGGCCGGACCTGCTCACCGAGCGAACGCTCGGTGGAATCTTCGTCCATTTCATCGGTCTCGCGACGTGGTTCGTCGGAACGGGTGTCCTCTATCTCGTCTCCGAGCGTGAGTTTACGCGAACGAACGCCCGGAACGCGACGAATTGGCAACTTCTCTTCGTTACCGTCTTCTTCGGCAGTATCGCCTTCTGGGCCGTCCCGTTCGTCTACGACGCCGTCTTTCCGGACCCGCTCGTTTTCGACGCGTTGATTTTCGCGTCGATCGTCGCAATCATGATTACTTCGATCGTGACGTTCGTCATCTTCCTACTGAATATCATCTTTTCGCTGTTCGCAGTAGGGAAGGCGATCTTCGGCACCGCGTGGGAGTATCCGCTCGCGCCCGACGTCGTCGGCTGGGTTCGCTCGAGGCAATCTGGGTCGACGAACTGGTGGCGATTCGTCGCAGTGTATGCCTTGACAGTGCCGCTGGTGTTGGCGTACTTTGCCTGGCTGCTAACCAACGGCACTGAACCGACCCCAGTGTTTTTTGCCGGGTTCTTCTTGCTCGTCTTCGCGATGATCGCGTCGGCCTTCGGCTTGGCGGCGCTCTTTCGTGACGCCCGGGCGCTCGAGTCGGCGGACGCGACGTGGCAACCGAACTGGATTCCGTACGTCGTCGTCCCGATCGGGGCCAGTGCGGTGACGTATGTCCTCGCGAGAGTCGCCCTCCACTCGGAGAACCCCTCGGGGGACGCGATTTACGGGTTCATGTTCACGCTCTGGATCGCGGCCGTCGGCTACCTGTTCAAGCGGTACAGGCGTCTCGGTTCTCGAGAATTTAAATAGCGTTCGATCACGACATAACGTTCGAATCAATTACTCGCCTTTTCGACTCATCTCGAGGAAACTGATTGGTCGATCGAAGATTCGACCGCCGGTGAAAGCGCGTGAACCGTCTCGGGGTCAAGTGGTTCGAGGCGCAAAACGTCTCGTCATCGATCGAGACCTTCGGTCTCGCGGAGTCTGGCGGGACGAAGTTCGCTGACCTTTCGGGAGCGCAGCTCCCGCTTAGCTTCGCTCAGTCACGGTACTCAAAAAATTCCGTACAATCCCGCGGCGAACCCGGCCTGCTCCACCTGTAGAATTCGTGCTCGATTTCGTCGTCATCGTCCGTCCCTGAGCGGCCGGCGTCCGGGCGAACCGAGTCGGGCCGCTTGTCGTCCGGAGCCACTTCTCAGTACGGTGACGGCCTCGTGTCGCAAGGGACGTAGTCAGACTGACACCTCCCGTGGTAACTCAAATGGACGGGCTGGTCGACGACCGGAGCGGATTGAGGAGAGTTGTCCGAACACGTTGGGACGCTTCCATACAGCTGGACTGTAGGAAAAGGCGTTGGTGAATCGACAGACAGTGATAGGTTGGTTGGTTCTAGTAGGCTGTGACGGAGTCCAATGGCTCCGCAATCGTGGATTCGACTAGGATTGTGGGTAAATCGTCCCAGAGTAGCACCTCAAGTCACCCGATTTCCCAAAAAGTCGATGTCTTCTAGTGATTCACCAGAGCCGTTGATTTGGAACGGCGGATGGGGCCGCCGTCCCGTTTCCGGTACCGGAATCTCGAGTACACTCAGCGGAACTCCCCAAATACGTAATTCGCCAGCCTATGCTTTTCACCCGTTGAAACTGACTCTCTGGTTGATGACGCGTATCGCTCTCGTCGTACTCGACACGCTACGAAAAGATGCGTTCGATCAGCATTTTTCGTGGTTGCCCGGTCGGCGTTTCGAACAGGCGTGGTCGACCGCGAAGTGGACGATGCCCGCCCACGCCTCGCTGTTTACGGGAACGTACGCGAGCGAAGCGGGCGCAAACGCCAACTCGGAAGGGTTGGATCGACCCGAACCGGTACTCGCTGAACTCCTCTCCCGTGCTGAATACACGCCTCGGGCATTCAGCGCGAATCTCATGGTTTCGCCGGTTTTCGGGTTCGATCGCGGATTTGACTCGTTCGAGGGGACGTGGCGCGTTAATGTCAATAGCAAAGGTATAACGGGGTGGCGAGAACTCTTCCAGAACAGTCATTCCGGTGCAAAGAAGTACGCGACGATAGCAAAAGGGATGACGGCCGGCTGGTATCGAATCCTCCCTTCGATCAAAACCGGACTCGCACAGCGCTTGACTGACCGGTACGTGAGAACTCTCTTTGAACAGCCTCACCGAGATGACGGAGCGGCGCCACTGCTAAGATCCCTCCAACAGAACCGATACGCCGACGCGGATTTTCTTTTCGTGAATTTGATGGAGGCGCACGCACCGTACGATCCCCCGGAATCGTATCGAACGACCGAAGACGCATCGTATGACGAGGTTGCCGCGACGCTGACCGACGACGAGCCGGACGGGCGATTGGTTCGCGGTGCGTACAACGATTCGGTCCGGTATCTCGCCGATCAGTACGAACGAATTTTCGCGGAACTACAGCGGCGTTTCGATTACGTCATCACGCTCAGTGACCACGGTGAACTCTTCGGCGAGCACGGGAGCTGGCGTCACTTACACGGTGTGTACCCGGAGTTGACCCGGATCCCGATCGTGATCTCTGGTGAGGGATTATCCGGGGCATGCTCGAAGACGGTAAGTCTCCTCGATGTCCATCGGACGATCCTCGACCTGCTCAATGTCGAGGCTGTCTCCCGTGGACAAAATCTGCTCGGCACGATCGACGATCGATTTTATCTCGTCGAGTACGAAGGGCTCCGAGCCGCTCGCCTCGAGAAGATGCGCGATCGGTACCCCGACGAGTTGGTCAGGTCGTACGACCGACCACTGAACGGTCTCGCGGGACCAAACGAGTATTACGGCTATCAAACGCTCGAGGGGTGGGAAGAGCGGGGATCTTCGACTGCGGAAAATCCACCGCTCCTTCTGCGGGAACTGGCCGCTTCGATCACACGCAGGGACGAAGACCGGCAGTCCAGCGTACCCGTCTCGGAGGACGTACGAGCGAGATTAGAGGATCTCGGCTACGCGTGATCGGCAGATGTATCAAACAGTTAATATGCTCGACGGATCCACTCCGCCGAAACCCTCGAGTGTCGGACTCGTCGAGGGGCCGGAAACAGGTGCGGACGTCGGATCGTTCGTACTCTCGTTGCGATCACGTCCACGGAATCGATGAGATTTCGAGATGCGGCAGTGGATCCCGACGCTCGAACGACGACTCACCGGGTTTCTCGAGCAGAAATGGTGAGCGAGAATTTTGCTTTAACCGCCCTATTGGTGGCCTTAAATGCCAAAATCCACTCCAAATCTCTTGGAATTGGCTTCATCGGTGTCGTTGCAATCTGGTTGCTCGAGTTCGAGCCGATACTATTTGATATACCGTTATAACATTTATACATGGTGGGTCCCCCGTGTTGGAGGCCTGAAACGCACAATATCCAATGATTCGGCGTCCAGCACATCTACTGTACTAAAGAACACTTTAGTGCAGTAGATTTAGGTGGGTCGATACTGTACCCGACACACGAATGTCGCCATCAGCTGAGAACGACGCTCCCGCGGGAAAAACGAGGGTTGAGGACGCCCTCGAGCGCTATCTGACCAGCCTCTCTGCGGGCGGATCGCGAAACACCCTCGAGTGGGTGCTCCAACGCGGCGAGGAGTCCTTTCGATCGTATCTCGAGGAAAACGGCATCGAACACGTCGACGAAATCGATACCGCGTGCTGTCGCGACTGGGGGATGGAACTTCGCACCCGGACCGCTCAGGACGAAATTGCCGCCTCGACCGCCCATAACTACTACATGTACACGCGCGCGTTCCTCTCGTTTTGCGTTCGGGATCAGCTTCTCGAGACGAATCCCGCCGCGACCGACGCCGCTCGAGAATTTTTACCGGAGGATACGGGAAAGCGCGATCGCCAGTTCTGGGATGAAGACACTCGAGAGGCGCTTCTGTCGTTCGTTCACGCCAGAGTAGACCGCGCGTACGACGACGATAAGATCGATCTCGAGCGCGCCTACCGGGACCGCGCGTTCGTCATCTTGCTCGCACTCGCCGGCCTCCGAGGTGCGGAGGCGTTTGCCGACCCCCACGACGACCAACGGAACGGACTCACATGGGAGGACGTCGAACTGGACGACGAGCGCGGACGTGTGACCGTACTCGGGAAATCCCGCCAGTACGAACGGGTTGGTCTACCAGCGCGCGCGAAAGATGCACTCGAACGGCACCGGGCCATCCTCGAGCCGCCATCGGACGAGTGGCCCGTGTTTCCAACGGGTCATTACCCCTCGAAACGACGGGCCCTCGAGGCCGAGTATTCTTCGGATCGAGTGGAGACGATGCTCGAGGACCGCTCGACCGACGAGGCGCTCCGAGAGTTCGAGGTTCCGCCGCCGTCTCTCTCGAAAAACGGAGCTCGGAGCGTGATGAAGCGCCTTTGTGCGGAAGCAAATCTCGAGATCGACGGCGAGTACCTAAAGCCCCACGGCGGACGGCGCGGCCTCGGTCACGAACTGTACGCGAGCGGCAACTCGGAACTCGCACAGTCAGCACTGCGACACAAATCAATCGAGACGACCCACGAAGCTTACAGTGATATTCAGCCCGAAGACGTTGCAGAGCAGATCGACGACGTGATGGACTAGCGCTCGAGGGCTCTCGATCGGTAACCGAACTCTGGATTACGATCGACGCTATTTACCCTGCTAAGTCTGACTGAATGGGATGGGTTTACATAATTTCAATACAAAGTGAACCCATGGTGCTCGAAATCGACCTCGAAGACGCTGCACAGAAACAGGACGATCTCCCGGCGGCCGACGACGTCTACGATACGGACGACGAGATTCCGCTCGCTGAGATCTTCGACGACGCGTTCGTTCAGGCGCGATCCGAGTTCGACTCGTTCGACGAACTGGTCGCGGCTAGCCCGAGTGACGCCGAAACTGGTGACGAACTCGAGGCGGTGGGTCACGGCGAGTGGGACGAGTTCGTCGCGGAGACGACCGATTTCGAGGATGGTGAAGAACTCGTGATGGAAGCTCGAGATCACTGGGTCGCCAAACGACTCGATCTCGCCTAACTCAGGTTTATTTTCGCACGGTTCGATTTTTCTGCCGATAGCTGTCGAGACGAAGAAACGATTGTGAGTTAGTAGTTGCCGGTCGAGACAATCGGCGGCGATCCGTGCGGTCCGTACGGGGCGTCGTCGAGCCACTCGCCCGCCTCTTCGAAGGTATCCGCGAGTGAGGCGGCCGCCTCCTTTCGCAGGATTGTCGCCGGATTCTCTCCCTGCAGATACTCGAGAGCCTGTCCCGCGGCCTCGAGATTGTACTCCGCTGCTTTCTCGCGGCGCGCCGCGTACAATTCGATTTCGTCGCGGGCGACCGCGTCCGTCCGTGCGCCCAGAGCGACTGCAATTGCCGATGCCGCTTCGTCGGCGTCGGCAACTCCGGAGTTCATCCCCCGTGCGCCGAAGGGAGCCAGCAGGTGGGCGGCTTCGCCGGCTAGCAACACGCGTCGATGCTCGTCGACGAAGGTGTCCGCCATTACCTGGAGGAAGTAATACGTCGAGACCCACTTGAGGTTGTCCACGTACTCCTCGCCCATGACGTCGCGGATGAACTCCTGCATTCGCTCGTCGCTTTTGAGTTCCTCGGGGTCGTCGTCGCCGAGACACTGAATGTCGAGACGCCAGCCGCCGGTGAACGGAACGAGCAACACGTTCCGTCCGTCGGTTTCCGGCGCATCGTAGTGGAACATCCGCTCGAGTTCTTCCCCGTGTCCGCCTTCTTCTTCGATGTCGGCGATGAGGAACGCGTTCTCGGATTGATCGCCTTCGAAGTTCGCGCCGATCTCGTTGCGAACTTCCGATCCACCGCCGTCGGCACCGATGAGATACTCGGCCTCCCACTCGGCACCGTCGCCCGTTTCGACGTGAACACCGTCGGGCGAGGTGTCGACGGTGACAACTTCCGAATCCCAGTGGATTTCGATGCCGATGTCCTCGAGGGCGTCGTGCATGTACGCTTCGGTGACGACCTGTGGGACACTGGTAAAGTGCGGGATGTCTCCGCTTCCGCCCGGCGAGTCGTAGGTTCGGTTGAACACTTCTTTGCCGCGATACAGCGTGCGTCGGGTCGGCCAGACCAGACCCTCGTCGACCAGATCGGTTCCGAGACCCGGGTGGATGCGCTCGAGCGTGCGAAGGGTCGAACCGTGAACGTAGATCGCGCGACTCCCGTCTCTGTCCCGGTCTTCCGATTCTGCCTCGAGGATAGCGGTGTCGATTCCGCGGGCGTGTAGCGCCAGCGCTGCGGTCATCCCGACCGGACCAGCCCCGGCAATCAGCACCGGATTAGTGTTCTCGTTGGTACTCATAGTTGTATTACTATGTAATCTAAATTCCTCCATAATGTTTACGGTAGCCGATTCTATTGCTACGCTTTGTTTTTCTAAACGATATCAGAAAGAAATGAAATTGTTGGATGGGGTTAAAAAGGGTGTCGGATGAGTTACTAGTGAGCTCGTTTCCGAACCGGATCACATGCGCCCGGCTCTCATCGACCAGTTTGCCGGGGCTAGTTCACGCACGCTGGTATATCTATCGACACCGCCATGTCCGCTGTTACTGACTGATGCGAAGGGGAGAACGAGCATCCGACCACCGGAAGAGGATCTCTTTTATAGACATGTTAAGTCCCGTTTTCGGGCGTCCACAGCCTTTTCTTTGACATGTTTCTCACCGGCTCGCCGATCTCGAGGCAGCCGATCGACGGAGTGCTCGTCGACTGTTATAGTAGTGATAATAAATGGGTTAGCAAAATTGCATTATTCTGTGATGCGATTAGCATGTACACGACGATTGCAGACTATCAGTCTGGTTCGTTCGACCGGCTGGAGTGGGGGTGGGGATAAATGAGTCACACTCACGGGGTGATCCGTGCAGACGGTTCGTTGACGGTCTCGACGCTCGAGGAGTGGGTTGAGTCCGATGACGGGGTCCAGTATACGACCGACAACGTGGCCATTGAGTCGGATCCACACAACTGCCAGTTCGCGAGTCGGCCTGCTAGGGGGAAAACCAATGCGGTTCGGTGCTGGGTGATCGGCGACGTATACGGGTACGATACGACTTCGGACGATCGCTCCGGCGAGTACCAACCACGTCCTCCTGATACCAACGCGGCGCAGTTTTGCGTTTCATTATACGAACGGTACGGATTGGACTTCGTCAGCCGTCTCAACGGCAATTTCACGCTTCTGGTTTACGACCGGCAAAGTCAGGAGATCTCGATGTGTACCGATCGGTTCGGAACGGTCCCGATCTACCGAACCGAGACGGATGATGGCGCGATCGTGTTCGCGACGAACATCCAGCTTCTGCCGTCTCACCCGGCGGTTGAGACCTCCTTCCATACCGGGTACCTGCACGAATATCTCGCCTTTCGACGAACGTTTGGCGTCAAAACGCCGCTTGAAGGTATCGAGAAGCTCGAGCCGGGGTCGATTACGACGATTTCGCTGGTCGATGGGAGCCGGACGGCCGAACAGTACTGGCGTCCGCGGTACCAGCCGCGAGATGAGCCCTTCGAGTGGTTCGTCGAAGAGTTCACGGACCGATTCCAGACGATTGTAGACGAGTGGACGCGTGACGGCCACGAGTACGGCGTGTTGCTTTCGGGCGGGAGCGATTCTCGCCTCGTTCTGTCCACTCTCGAGGATGCGACAGCCTTTCACATGAACGATTGGAAGAATCGTGAAGCTCGTATCGCTGAGCGAGTCGCCACGGAGGCAGATGCGGACTTCGAACTTCTCGAGCGGGGGCCACAATACCGGATTGGTGCGCTCGAACGCAACCGGTGGGCGAGTTCGTTCAACGGGTGGTTTACGCAGCCGTATACCGGCGGGTTCGAAGATCAGATTACGAATCGGGTCGACGGCCTTTTATCGGGACTGTACGGTGATTCGCTTTTCGGGGGATACAGTATTCCGTCTCCGTCGGTTTCACTCGGCCCGCTCGGGTCGATGACGATCCCGTTCGAGCGATCTATTCAAACCGTTGATGAGTATGTCGACCTCCTGGTTGAGGACGCCCACGACGGCTTCGATATGCAGACGGACCTCCGTACGGTGCTTAACGCAAACATCTCCCGAGAGGGAGACCGGATCGTCCATCACGGCGTCACCTACGAGTCGCTCGACGAACTCGTCTACTACGGCGACTGCTACCCGTTATCGAACGACGACGACATGCGCTTTCGAACGGCACTTCGTCAACTGTTGCCCTACCGGTCGCCGTTTCTCGACAATCGGTTGCTCGAGCTTTCCCTGTCGATGCCGATCCGGTACCGCCTTCGGCGGAATCTGGTCGGCCAGGCAGTCGATCGACTCGCGCCCGATCTGGCGTTGATTCCACACGCGAGTACCGGTGTTGGACTTGCGAGGCCGTTCACGCTCGAATACGTGAGTAGCCATCTACACGAATTTTGGGACAAACACGTACGGACCCAGAAGCCACCAGAACCGTACCTGACCGATGGGCCCTGGTTGGATGATGCTGAACTGCTTCGGTCGTTCGGGTTTGCAAACGACGTCCTCGACGAACAGGAACCCCTCGCCGATGCACTGCCAGGTCCCGACGTGGATTCGATCCGCGAGGTCTATCGAGATCACCACCACGGTTCGAACAACGTGGTCGAATTATACACGCTATTGACGGTTCTAACGATGCCAGTAACAGAACACGTACTCAGTACCGAGGCGAACACAGCACTGACCGAGACGAGCACGGAACAGATCGTGACGAACGCAGAGCAGAGCGAGACGACCGCAACACCGACTCTGGCTCTCGAAAACGAGGTGATCGACGTTGTCTGACGTCCGTGATTCGGTCGTCATTACCGCTTCGAGGTATCCCCACGGCTACGCGTCGGTCCGTTCGCTCGCCGATCGGGACGTTCGGACGATAGTCGCAGTTGACAATCCCGGCCTTAGCGTCACCACCTCTCGCTTTTGCGACGAGTCGGTGCTTATTCCGCCGCCGAGCAATCTCCCGGCGTACAAGGACGCGTTGTTGGGTCTCGCCGCCCGGCAGGACGTTCGAACGATCGTTCCACACCGGCCCCACGATACGTACCTGCTCTCGAAGTACGCCGCAGAGTTCGAGCGACACATCGACGTCGTCGTTCCCCAACTCGAGACGCTGAAATCCGTCCACGATCGCAAGCGCCTCGCGGACGCCGCAGAACGCGCAGACGTGGCAATTCCGGAGACGAAACTGCTCGGCGACGTCGAGGACTGGAGTGGCGAACAGATCGTCAAGTCCCGGTACAACGTCCTCACCGACGAGTATCTCGAGGACTTCAAACTCGAGGATTCGAAAATCGCCAAATCCGTCGAACACGTTTCGGCCGGCGAAACGCCGGATACGGCCGCACTCACCGATGACATGTCCCACGAACCAATCGTTCAGGAGTACATCGAGGGGAGCGACGAGTACGTCTTCGGCGCACTCTACGATCATGGGGAGGCCCTCGGAACTTTCCAGCACCGCCAGATCCGCGGCGATTCCTACACCGGTAGCGGCGGCGTTTACCGCGAGTCGGTCGACATTCAGGCGCTCGAGGAGGCCGGTCGAGCGATCCTCGACGAACTCGAGTGGCACGGCCTCGCCTGCATCGAGTACATCGAAGACGCCGAGACGGGGGAGTTCAGTATCGTCGAGATCAACCCTCGAATGTGGCAATCGCTCGCGTGTGCGACGCGAGCGGGCGCCGACTTCCCCTATTGGTACGTGCTTCAGGTTGGAAATCGTCAGGACCTGATCGATCCTGACTACGAAACCGGCGTCGGAACGCATTATCTGTTCGGAGAACTGGAGCACCTCGTGAGCGTCGTCCGGGAGGACTCGCCGTTCGTCGAGCGACCGTCCTTGCCTAGGCGGACGGCTGAAATCTCGCGTTCGTGTCTCGCAACTTCGAACTTCGACTATCTCCATCTGGACGATCCGCGACCGATCGTTCGGCAGATACAAACTGAACTCGAAGGGGCGGTAAGAAAGCGGCTTAGCTGAGAGCGGTTAATTCGGATCGGTTATCCGGTGGTTGTTACCGTTCGGCTGGCACGGCTTCGGACGGGGAATCGTCGTCACTCTCGTCGTATTCGACGATGGTATCGCCGTCGATGAACTTTTTCGTCCGTTCCTTTTCGGGGTTCTGGAAGAACGTTTGAACGTCGTTTTCCTCGATTACTTCGCCGAGGTAGAGGAACACGACGTCGTCAGCGATGCGTTGTGCTTGTTCCATGCTGTGTGTGACCATGATAATCGTGTACTCCTCCTTGAGGTCGACGAGCGTCTCCTCGACGGATTCGGCCGAAATCGGATCCAGCGCAGACGTGACCTCGTCACACAGGAGAACGTCGGGTTCGACGGCCAACGAACGGGCGAGACAGAGCCGTTGTATCTGGCCGGTAGATAGTTCTGCACCGGGTGTTTCGAGTCGATCCTCGACTTCGTCCCAGAGGTTTACCTTTTGCAGGTAGGACTCGACGAGGGCGTCGAGCTCGTTCTTCGAATCGTACTCGCCGTGGAGTTTCACCCCGTAGGCGACGTTTTCGTAGATCGATAGCGGCAACGCCGTCGGCGTCTGCGGGACGTAACCGATCCGTTTTCGAAGCTTTGGAACTGGTTCATCGGTGTTGTAGACCGATTGATCCCCCAGATGGACGTCACCGGAGATTTCGACGTTGGGTTGTATCTCGTGGAGTCGGTTCAGCGACTTTAGCAACGTCGATTTCCCGCAGCCGGAGGGGCCGATTATGGCCGACAGCTGATTTGCGGAAAAATCGATACTGACGCCTTTCAGCGCCTCTACTTCGCGGTCTCCGACGTACGTTACGGAGAGATCTTTCGTGGTGAGTGCAGTGTTCGTTGTCATGAGTGACGACCTCCTGGTGCGTACCGGGCGTATCGCCCGGCCAGTAGTTTCGAGACGAGTATCAGCCCCAGTACGGCGATGATCAGGATGAACGATGCCGCGTAGGCGTGAGAACGGACCTCGGCGTTGAACGACATCGCCTGATCGAAGATGAGTACGGGGAGCGTCGTCGCCCCGTCGAAGGGACCCGCCGGCATATTGGTACTTCGGCCGGCGGTGAAAAGGACCGTGGCGGCGTCGCCGATTCCGCGGGCAAAGCCCATGACGATCCCGGCGATGACTCCCGGAAGCGCCGCACGTGCGGTCATCAGGGCAGTCTCGAACCGTGTCGCCCCGAGTCCGTACGTGGCTTCCTTTACGGAGTCCGGTGCGGATCGCAACGCTTCGTCCGTGTAGCGGGTCATAATCGGGTACTGGAAGATCGCGATTGCGACGATTCCGAAGAACATCGACGTCCGGGCACCGATCGCGATGATCACTGTCAGGACGAAGACACCGTAGACGATCGGCGGCGTCCCCCAGAGTACGTTCAGGAACATGTTTACGGTGTCCGAAAACCGCTCACTCGAGTAATCGCTCTGGAGATAGATCGCCGTCGAAACGGCGAGCACTGCCGAGATGATCGTCGCGGGTCCGACGATGAAGATACTCCCGAGAACAGCGTGGAGGAATCCGCCGTCGCCCTCGAGCATGTATCGGGAACCCGGCGGCGTGATGACGATTGTCGGATCCATGAGGAAAACGCGTCCCCCTCTGTAGATCGTCACGCTGATCACGAGCACCATCACGGCGACGACGAGGGCGGCCGCACCGCGTGCGAGCAAGCCAAAGAGTCGTTGTTCGGTGTATCGATCCATTAGAACTGCCACCTCTGTTGAAGTCGCTGCCGGAGAATCATTGCGCTGAAGTTAAACAGCCACACGACGACGATGAGCATCAGTCCGACGAAGATTAGCGCGGATTGGGTGAGCGGCAGCGACATTAGCTCGCCGAAATCGTTGACGATCAGCGTCGGGAGCGTTTGTCCCGTCGCAAACGGTGAGCTCGGTAAGTGGGTCTGGCCGCCGATGAGCATCGCCGGGACGATAGTCGCGCCGAAAACGCGACCGAATCCCAGCAGTACGGCCGAAAAGATGCCGGGACCTGCGGCTCGTAACAGGACGATTCTGATCGTCTCCCACTTCGTCGCACCGACGCCGAGGGACGACTCGCGGAGTTCGTCCGGAAGCGCCTCGAGGGATTCGACGGACAACGAGATCATAAACGGCGTGACGACGATCGCCATCACGAGACTGACGGTGAAGATACCGAGCCCGGTCGCGCTCGAGCCGACCGCCGGCGCGAGATAGTCTCCGACGAACGGGACGACGACGATCAGTGCGACCAGACCGAAGATGACACTCGGGATCGCGGCGAGGACGTCGATGAACGACGAAACGAGCGTCTTCGTTCTCCCCTCCGCGTATTCGGCGATGTAGATCGCTGCGAGAATCGCGATCGGCGTTCCCATAATCATCGTGAGCGCGGTCACGTATACTGTGCCTACGATGGCCGGTAAGAAGCCGAACTGGTTCTGTGCGGGATCCCAATTCGAGGACGTGAGCATCTGTACCAGCGAGTACTCCGAAAGTAACGGGAGCGACTGGTAGAGCAACGCCAGAACGATCAGGGCAAACAGTACGATAGCGAAGTAGCCAGCCCCCTGAAGCCAGTACCCACTCACTCGTTCTGTGAGTAGGCGCCGACCGAGACGGTTTTGACTTCCTGAGTCCGTCGAACCCCCCATCGGTTAGGTTATGGCCCCTCGTTTAGGTCGTCCTGTGCTTCCTCGAGTCGCTCCTCTTCGAGCGGGACGTAGCCGTTGTCTCGGACGTACTGTTGACCTTCCGTAAGAACCCACTCGACGAAGTCGTGAGAGTCCTCGCCGAACTCACCGTTCGACGCGAGGAACATTTCCCGCGCCGGAGGTGCCGGATACGTTCCCGCTTCGACGGCGGCGAGGAATTCGTCGCGCGTCTCGTAGAAGTCCTCCTCTTCGGAGAGCCCTTCGCCATCGAGATCGAGCGGTACTGGACGGATGTCGCCCTCGAGTTCACCGGTATCGAGGTCGTAGACGTAGTTGATATTGTTCAGCGAGATTGCGTTCTCGTTGCCGGCGATGGCCTCGGCGACCGGCTGGTCACCGTTGTGGTTTCCGTCCGAGAGACTCTCGAGTTCGTTCTCGGTGTAGGCATCGTCTTCGCCGCCGAGGAAGTCGCCCCACTGTTTGTACGCGGCGGATGCATCCGACCGTCCGTAGACGGTAATTTCCTCGTCGACGTCGGCGTCGACGACCTCGCCCCAGTTCGTTACCTCCTTCGTGAAGATATCCTCGAGATCCTCACGAGTGAGACCGTTTTCCTGAAGCTCGTCGATGACCGGGTTGTCGGCGTTGACGGTGCCGACGACGGTGTCGATGAGCATCGGAACGGCGAACAGGCCGTCCTCGATTTCCTCCGGTTCAGGCTCGCGGCCCATCATGGCGATGTCGACTTGATCGTTGGTGACGTCCGAGACGCCGACACCAGTTCCGCCCCCCGAAATATCGAACGAGGTCTCCGTTTCGTTTTCGTAGATATCTGCCCACACTTCGACCATCGGAAGCGGTCCGACCCCACCCGAGATCCGAACCGTATCGCTTGCGCCGAGGAAAGACGTACAACCGGCGAGTGAAATCGCTGAACTGACACCTACGAGTTGCAACGCAGACCGACGTGAATAGGTACGTTCCATTAGTAACTCCCCTAGTAACTAGCTCCTTGTATTCCCTCGGCACCCAGCAATTCTTTGGGACATACCCCGGAACCAGCAAAAATCTCCAGCCGTGTGTGTTAAAAACAGGCAAAACCGGCCTCACATCGATAAAACCCAGAATACACCTGTATAGGTCGTTGAAGCCCAGAATTAACAGGTGTCTTGATATTCTATTCGTCCTCGAAAATCTTTCTTTGTTCAAGTGTTGGTCGAGTAGTGGTCCTAATAATCGAGAAATCGAGTCCCCTCGCGCATCAGTGCACCTTCAGGACCGACATTGCAAATATTGCGTCTACCTTCGACAGCGAAATATCTTCCGTACGTCGTCGGCGAAACGATTTTTGGATGTCGACCGCGAACCCGCTCTCGTGTACTCGGCTCCGGCCGCGCTTGTCGTTCGATAACGGCACTTCGACCGGTCGGCAGGACCGAACCGAGCGGCCCCTCACAAGAGTATTAGTAGTACTGCTAGCGAGAGGGAGCTACTGACGATTAATGCCAGAAAAACGACGAGGGCAGGCGTCATACCGGTGCTTCGAAGGTGGTTGAGCTGTATCTCGGTCCCGAGTCCCACGAACGCGAGCACGAACAACCAATTGTACGCGTTTTCGATCGAACGCTGTTGACCCTGAGAGAATATGCCTGCACTGGCGACGAGGACGAGCACGAGGAATCCGAGAACGAATTTCGGGAACTCGTCCCACAGCGTGCGGACGGAGATGTTTCGGTTCGTTCCCGAACCCGCATAGTACGTTGCGTAGCCGAGCACTACGAAACCGATCAAGGCATTTCTCGAGAGTTTCGTCATCGTCGCCCATTGTCCAGCAGCCTCCGAATGGGCGAATCCAACCGCAACGACGGGTCCGGTCGAGAACATACTCACGCCGGCCCAGATTCCGAAGATCGTTCCCGATAGTTCGAGTAGTTCGCCGATGATCGGGTAGACGACGATAGTGAACGCGTCGAACAGTAACACTGTCGCCGCAGCGTACGCGATTTGGTCTTCTCGAGCGTCAATCGAACCGGCAACTGCGACCACGGCAGAGACGCCACAGATACTCGCTCCCGCCGCGAGTAACGAACCGAGCCGAGTCGCGAGCCCGAAAACGTTTCGCGAGAGCACTTCGACGACCAGAATCGTGCTCGTCGTCACGAGAGCGACGACGAGGATAATCGTCGCCCCTACTTCGAGGATTGTGTCGAGCGTCAATGACGCTCCCATAAGGACGATACCTGCTCCGAGCCAAAGTTTGTGAGTGGCGATTCCTGGCCCGAGACGATCGGGGATACCGATACTATTCGCCAGGACGAATCCGATTCCGATTGCGACCAATAGGTGATTGAATCCCGCAACGAGTTCGAGACTCCGTGCGAGTACGGCACCCACGCAGAGAAACCCGATCCCCGGAATCACCCGATAGGTGTCCATTTATTTACCAGGGAATCCGTATTTCGAGCGTTACGGTGAGCGCGACGATCAGTGCTCCGACAGTGACGCTTTGCCAGTCGCGCTCGAGCCTCGACCAGTACGCCCGCGCGGCCACAACAAGTCCTCGGTGGTCGATCGTCATTCGTTCGCGTTTGAACGAGCGCCGTACTTAACCCTTGCCGATTTCGTCAGTTATAGGAGAAAATATCTCCTGTATCTGTGACATTGAATTTCAGCCTTCAGTTGGCAAACCGCTTACTTTCAGTGAAAACCTGATCTCCATAAAAGATTCCAACAACCAATAAATTAGTATATTGAACTGTATTGAAAACGTACTTGTATGATTACTATCCAATCTCACTCATGCCGAACACTCCCCGCCGCACCCTCCTCGGTGGCATCGGCTCGACTCTCGCCGTGGCCGCCGCAGGGTGTCTTTCAGCCTTCGAAGACGGAGACGAAGATGACGACGGAGACGATACGACCAGTGATATCCTCGAGTACCTCCCCACGGCCGCCGGTGACGAGTCGATGTTGCTTACCGTCACCGATATCGAGGCCCAGGAAACCGTCGACACGGCGATGAGTACGTCGACGGTCTACTACGGAGGCGTTCTCGACGAAGATGCCTCGCCGACGAAATCGGCGTCGGTCGCGAACCTCAAGCAGGACGACCCAGAAGTCATCACCGTCTTTTCGGGTGATCCATCAGTCAACGACGATGTCACTGACGTCCTCGAAGGGCAAGAAACGACAGACGGGATCGAGTACGAACTCGCCGACCCGCACCCGGACGCCGAAGATATCGTCGTCGGCGTTTCCGGCGAGACGGTCATCGCCGCCGAGTCGGTCTCGCTCCTCGAGGACGCCTTCGAGTCGGCGACCGAAGACTCCGGTTCGTTCCTCGAGGAGTATTCGACCGTCGGGGACGCGTTCGAAACGTTCTCCCGCGCCGATACCCTCCGGGTTTTCGTCGGAATGGACGACGACGGCTCCGGTTCGAATATTGACCCCGACGACGTTCGATTTACGGCGATGGCATCGACGGTGATCGACGAGTACACGATCGAAGAGCAGGTCGGGATCGAATTTGTCGACGAGTCCGTGATCACCGACGAGGTCCGCGAAGAACTCGAAGCCGATTTCGGAACCGGTCCTCGATCCTCCGAAATCGAGGAGGACGGCCCGCTCGTGACGGCGACCTGGACGCGAGACCTCGAGGCCGAACAGGAGGCACGCGATCACGTGAGTCCGAGCGTTTCGCCAGCCGTCGAAGTTGATCCCAACGACGACTTCCTCGAACTCGAGGTCACACGGGGCGATCCGACGCCGCTCGAGGAGCTGACGCTCGAACTGAACGACGAGGAGTACGACGAGACGATCTGGGCTGACGGAAAGGACGAGATAGAAGCGGGCGACACGCTCTCCATCGAGATGGACGACGTCGAACCGAACCAACAGCTCCGAATCCGACACGATCACCCCAACGGCAGTTCGTCTATGGGAACGACGATCCTCAATCACTTCAGGTTCGACTTCGAGTACGATCGCGAAACGGAGACGGTGACGGTCGCCTACGTCGATGACCGAGAATTCCCGCTCGACGGGGATTACGTTTCTCTCTCGATCGTCGACGAGACGTACCACGGCGGCGGAACCGCCGGCCAGGAACCGACCGTTTTCGAGTCCCTTCAGCCGTGGGAGGGCGCGGAACTGAGCGTCGGTGACGAGGCGACGATCGACGGTGCCGAAATCGATTCGCGCGTTCTCGTCGGCTGGAAGGGCGACGAACCCCAGGATTCAATCGCAAATCACATCGTTAGTCCGCCGGGGAGCGCACAGTTCGAGTACGACTACGACGCGGACACCCTCGATATCGAACTCGGGCTAGACGGCTGCGAGCCAGCTGACGCCTACGAACTCCGGGTCGACGACCAACCCGCCGCCGTGCAGTGGACCGACGAGTACGAAACGGTCGACGATGGCGCGTCGATCATCCTCGAGGGTATCGATGTCGGTTCCACGGCGACGGTCGTCTGGGTCGAGGACGATGTCGATATCGGTTGGACGACCGCGCGCCCGCATATATCCCTCGCGCTCGAGGGTAACGGCGACGAACTCGAACTCACCCACGACGGCGGCCCGTCGCTACCGGCGACTGATCTCACGGCGACGATTCGTGCTGGTGCTGAGACCGAAGACGTCGATTTCGAAACCCTGCTCGATGGCGAGTTCGCCGACGGAGATACCGCCACGTTCGACGCCCCGTCCGTCGAAACCATCGTAGATGTCAGACTCGAGTATCACGACGAGTACAGAGTGGGGTCGGCGTGGCTCAGCGCGGACGAACTGTAACTTTTCTGGCGCGCTCTAAACAGCTCGGAGCGTATTTCGAAAGCAGATGGGGAGGGAGGTCTGCTTTCCGGCTCCGTCTTCGACTGTTGTAGCCCTGTTTGTCCCTCCGATGCTACCGAGTTTTCCCTCGAAGATACGCGGAGACACCTTCGCTCACGAGTACGACCCCGAGCATCGCAATCAGGATGGTCAACACGTTCGACCACTGGAAGAAGTCGATCGACGCATCGAGTGAGGCGCCGATACCGCCGGCACCCACGAACCCGATGATGGTTGCTTCGCGGACGTTGATATCCCAGCGGTAGGTCGCGACGCTAACGAACGTCGGCTTTACCTGCGGCACGATTCCGTAGACGACGACATCGAACGGGGAGCCGCCCACCGCGCGGATCGCCGCTACCTGTCCGGGGTCGATCTCTTCGATTCCCTCGGCGAGCAACTTTGAGACGAACCCGATCGATCGAAATGCGACCGCGAGAACGCCGGCCAACGCACCGGTTCCGAAGATGATGATGAAAAACAGCGCCCAGATGATAACGTTGACCGATCGCGTACCGACGATGAGGAACTTCCCGATCGCGTAGGTGATCGCGTTCGGCGTCGTGTTTTCAGCACCGAGATAGGCGATCGGGAGCGAAAGGAAGATGGCGAGTCCAGTTCCGAGGATCGCGATGTTCATCGTCTCGACGAGCGGGGGAACGATCTCGACGGCGTAGGACGGGTTTGGCGGATACATCCGCCCCAGTAGATCTCGTAGATTTCTCGCGGCGTTCGCGACGAACGTGTACCGCACATGGAGCGCCCGCCACGCGAGAACGGCGACGACCGCCGCGACGAGGACTCCCAGCATTCGAAGAATCTTCGTTTTTCGATCGTACTTGGTCCAGGACGTTCGCGGTTCGACCGCCATCACTGGAGCCTCCGTCGAATAATTGCACTCGCCAGCTCGCCGGCTAAGACCACGGCGATGATCGAGAGCACGATCGCGAGGGTGAAGTCGTACTCGTAGCGATCGAAGGAGTTGAGCAAGGTCACTCCGATGCCTCCAGCGCCGACGATTCCGACGATGGTACTGGCGCGAATGTTAATGTCCCATCGATAGATTGCAAGTCCCACCATTCGCGGAACCACCTGCGGGGCGACGCCGTAGACGAGAACCTGTAGTCGACTCCCGCCGACGGCTCGAATCGCGTCGGCCTGTCCGTTGTCGATATCCTCTAACTCTTCGGCGAGGAGCTTGGCGTAGAATCCGGGCGTTGCAAACACGAGGGCGATAACCCCCGCGAGTGGGCCGAGACCGACGGTGACGACGGCGACGATGGCCAGCACCAGTTCGTGAAGCGAACGAGAAATCGAAACGATCGCCCGTCCGACGTAGTAGACCGGTCGAGGTGCGAGATTTTCGGCCGCCATCACGGCGATCGGAACGCTGATCGCAACGCCGAGGATGGTCGCGACTATCGACATCGCGACGCTCTCTATCATCCCGTCCCAAATTCGTCGGCGGGCTTCAGGAGTGAAATCCGGCGGGAACATCGTCGCCAGCAGTCCCTGTGCGGCTTCCGCCCCGCTGAGTACGCGGGCGGGCGACGGTCGTAGCTCCCACGCGCTCCAGAGGACGAACAGGAGGAGAGCCCCGTACACGATGTACTTCGTCTGTTTGTTGTAGAAAACGGTCGGCCGAATCCAGGAGTCCGACGACTCCTCGGCGGGCAGTGGATCGCTCCCGCTCGAGTCGGCCCTACTCATGTCGCTCACCGATTGTGACGTCCCGTTGGCGTCGCATCTTAGAACGATCCCTCCGGTTCGATTTCGACCGACTCCGTCGAGGTGGTTCGCTCGCCGGCTTTCGCTCGCGGCTCGCCACCTCGGTAGATCGTGTCTCGAGCGCCGTCGTCGAGTTCGCCTGGTGGGCCGTCGAAGACGATTCGGCCGTCGGTGAGGCCGACGACGCGATCAGTGTGCTCGAGAGCGAGGTCGACCTCGTGAATGTTGATGACGACCGGAATCTCCTCCTCCCGGGCGATTTCGGTTAGCAGTTCCATGACCGCGGCCGACGTTTCGGGATCCAGCGAACTCGTCGGTTCGTCGACAAGCAGGATCTTGGGCCGCTGGAGGACGGCGCGTGCGATGCCGACCCGCTGTCGTTGGCCGCCCGAGAGTTCGTCGACTCGTTTGTCCTCGACGTCCTCGAGTCCGACTCGATCGAGAATTTCGTAGGCTTTGCTGATGTCCTCCGCATCGAATTTTCGACGAAACGCCTTCCAGTTGCTCATATAGCCGAGACGGCCGGAAAGCACGTTTTCCATGACGGTGAGCCGTTCGATCAGGTTGAACTCCTGAAAGATCATTCCCATCTCCCGTCGACTTCGTCGCAGGTCCCGCTTCGATAACGAGGTGATCTTGGTATCGTCGAGGACGATCGATCCGTCGGTCGGTTCCGTAAGGCGGTTTATACAACTAATAAGGGTACTTTTCCCCGCGCCGCTCGGGCCGATGACCGAGACGACTTCGTCGCCCGATACCCTCATCGAAACCCCCTTCAGCGCCTCGTCGCCCGTCGGATAGACTTTTCGTAGATCTGTGATCGTGAGCATAGTGTGTTCGTTGATAATCGCCGTCTTTTGTGAGAGCCGATCGCAGACGCCCGTTCTTAGATGTCGCTCGGATCGGTCAGGTCGACGCCGTTCGCCTCGTGTGTCACAATAATGTCGTGCCAGTGGGTCGCGTAATCGATCTCTGTGAACTGGCCGCGACCGTCGAACTCTTCTGCGAGTTCGGTATCGGAGTAATCGTATTCGAGGAACGCCCGTTCGATGCCCTCCTGAACGTCCGACGGGAGGTTGTAGAGATACGAGAATCCGGTGGTGACGATCGGTTCGCTCTGCCAGACGACTTTGATGTGCTCGGGGTCGACGTCGCCCCGATCGGCGACTCGAGTCACACAGTAACTACAGACCGGCGCGACCTCGTGATCTTGATTGTAAATCGAGAGGACGAGGTTTTCGTGGCTCCCGATGTGTTCGACATCGTAATCCTCGCCGGGCTCGACGCCGAACTGGTCGTCGAACATTGCTCGAGGCATGAGGTTGCCGGAGTTCGAGGACTGGTCGCCGTGTGCGCCGTCGCGGCCGGCGAAGTCCTCCACGGAGTCGATGTCGGTATTGTTCATGTGGGTGATCGCCCACAGGAAGTAGCCAGCGTCGTCTTCGGAGACCTGGATGCCGAACGGAACCGCGCCCGCGAGGTTGACCGCAAACGGGAGCGGACCGGTCGAAAAGCCGCCGATGTGGAGCTGTTCGCTCCGCATCGCTTCGACCTGTGCCGCGTAACTTTCGACCATATTGGTCTCGACGTCTCGACCGGTCTCCTCCTCGATGTTTTCCATGATCGGGTCGAAAACACCCTCGTACTGGGCCGGGTCCTCCGTCGGCGTCATCGCGAACAGGAGCGTATCCGGGTCGATAATTTCGCTGTCGTCTGTGGGCGGGCTTCGAACGGGGTCGCCGTAGACGGGTTCGTCGCGTTCCTCGAACGCCTCGATATCCTCGACCGATCCGTTATCGTAGTCCATCAGCGTGGACATCCGCTGCGGGAATTCCGGACTCTCCGGATCCCAGTCCGGGAAGTCCTCGTCTGCATCGTCCGGAATGTCGTCGTCCGTATCGCTCAAACACCCCGCCAATGCTCCCGTCACCGCCCCACCGGCACCTGCTAAGAGCGTTCGCCGACAGACCCGACAGCAGGAAGTCTTCCGCTTTGCACCATCTGCGTCGCCGTCCGTTCCGAATTCGTCGGACATCGTCGGTTGATCCAACCGAGAGAACGGGTAAAAGCCGTTATAATATCAATATGGTAAGTAAATGAGCGATATATAGCGCTCAGTTCGGATACGTATTCGTCCGGTAGGGGGTGTCCCGTTAGGCTTCGATCCTCGAGCTTACCGCATGTTTTCGAGGGCGACGAACGCCTGTCGGTCAGCGGTGAGCCACGTGGTGAGTCGTTCGCTTTCGGAGCACTCCCGAGGCGTAACCGTACACCGATCGGGCTGGTTCTCGTATCGAACGACGATCGCATCGAGGTCGATCGACTTCGTCGAGTACTGCGTGGCCCGT
The DNA here is from genome assembly GCF_030068615.1 of Halostagnicola sp. A-GB9-2. GTDB lineage: Archaea > Halobacteriota > Halobacteria > Halobacteriales > Natrialbaceae > Halostagnicola. The sequence continues at coordinate 105,273 of NZ_JASJOC010000005.1, forward strand.
TCCAATCGTTGCCGAACACCGTCAGTGCCGTATCCGCTCGAGGACCCGTTCATGGTTTTTGACCTCCAGTAGGTTCGAAGACGCTCGAGCGACACATAGCCGCTTCTAGTTGCCCTATTGAGAGGTATGGATCGGAGGTGACCCGAACGTATCGATCGTCGGTACTGCAGGATAGCTCTCAATAGTGTTCCGTACACCACTTTCACGTCCGTATACCTATTATAAATGAACTAATGTGCGGTGCGAGCAGGTCTCGATGATGCGACAACGGCTAAAACGCACGACACGCTCGAGACGACAGGTGCTCGTCGGTGGGAGTACGGTTGCTGGAACGGCGCTCGCGGGCTGTCTCAGCGGCGACGATAGTGCCGCCGATGGCACGGATTACGAGGTTGGGTTTGGCGATTCGGAGACGACGGTCAACAGCGGTACGCTTCCGGACACGCTGTACGTCTACTGCGTCCAGACGGGCTGGTCCGGGTGGGACGATATCATGGAGGCGTTCGAAGACGAGTACGGCGTTTCGCTCAACGACGACCAGCGATCTTCGGGCGAGGCGCTAACGCACATGCGATCGAACGCACAAAATCCGAGCCACGGGGCGTTCAACGGCGGCTACTCTTTCGCGCTCGAGGCCTGGGAAGACGGCTTTCTCGCGGAGTACAAACCCCAACACTGGGACGAGGTCCCCGAGGAGTTCAAGACCGACGACGGGCACGTGACGACGACTCGGGAGATGACGACGGCGGTGACCTACCGCACGGACGTCTACGAAGAGCGAGGGCTCGACGAACCCGAGACCTGGGAGGACCTAAAACACCCCGATCTCGCGCAGGATCTTGCATTTACGCCTCCTCATACCGCAAACGGGCTGAACGCCGCGCTGTCGGTCAACGAGGCCTACGGGGGCTCGCTCGAGGACGTGGACCCGGTTCTCGACTACCACGAAGAGATCGAATCCCACGGTGCGGACTTCCGGCGAAACATCGACGGCGACTTCACGTCGGGGGAGATTTCGACCGTCGTCGAGACCGACTATTCGGGGTTGAACCTCAAGTATAACGTAGGCGAGTTAGACGAGGAACACGTCGACGTCGCGCTCTTGACCGGACCCGACGGCGGGCCCGGCGTCTCGGCGATGCCCTACGGGTTCGGGCTGATCGAAGGCGGCGATAGCACCGAGGCAACGAAGCTGTTCATGGACTACTGTCTCTCCGACGAGGGACAGCAGCGCTTTTACGACGCGTACGTCCGTCCCGTGCGCGCGGGCGACCTCGAGGAGCCCGACGGCTTCCCCGAGGACTCGCGCTACGAGCAGACGCAGTTCCGTCTCGACCAGCAGGAACTCCTCGAGCGCCAGGAAGAGTTGATGGACGAGATCACCGAGCGAACGCCGCTTCCTGGTGCGGCGTAACCGACCGTATTCACCGTCGTCATGTCGATTACAACGACTGCGACTCGCTACCGCGAGATCGCAACCGAATTCGCATCGGTTCTCGCGTCGCCGTCGACGGAACGCGAACGAGAACAACGCCGGATCGCGGTCATGTGCCTGCCGTTTTTCGTGCTGGGAACGTTCGCCGCGTTCGTTCCTCTGGTCGTGATGGCGCGAATGAGCGTGTCGGCGGACCCGTTCGAAAACGCGGGTTACAGCCTCGAGGCCTGGCGGACGCTCGCGACCGATTCGACGTACCTGACCGTCGCCTGGAACACCTTGTGGTTCGCGGCGCTGACGACGATCGTCAGCGTGGCCCTCGGCGTCGCTATCTCCCACGCGCTCGAGAAGTACTCGTTGCCGTTCGAGAACGTCCTCGTCGCGGTGCTTTCGTTTCCCATCGCGCTCCCGGGGATCGTCGTCGCGTTTCTGATCGTCACGCTGCTCGGCCGACAGGGGCTCGTGACGAACCTCGCGGCGGTTTTCACCGGCCAAAGCGCCATCGATCTGGCGACCGCGACTACCGTGACCGGACTGTTCATCGGCTACGTCTACTCGCTGGTCCCGCGTTCGACGATGGTTCTCCGGGGCACGTACGCCGAGATCAACACCGACGCCGAGGAAGCTGCTCGAGCGCTCGGCGCGGGTTCGATAGAGACGTTCTGCCACGTGACGTTGCCCCAGATCAGACCGGGGGTCGTCGCGGCGATCATCCTGACGTTTCGATCCGCGCTCGCCATCTTCGGAACGGTGCTGGTGTTGGGTGGCCTCACGGTCGCGACGGTTCGGATCAACTACGAGATTTCGGTCGGCTTCGACAGCCAGCTCGCGGGGGCAATCGGCGTCGTCTACTTTCTGTTCATCTTGACGTTCACCTTCGCGAGTTTACGGTTCGTCGAGACGAGCGTGGTGGAACTATGACGAGGTGGCAACGGATGATCCGGCGATTCGACCCCGTCGGTCGGCGGCTCGTTACGGCGGTCGTCTACGCGTTTCTCGCCTTCCTGACGATCCCGATCGTCTACACGTTCGTCGCCTCGTTCGCGTCTTCGGCCGACGGTGTTCTCCCGAGCGGATTCGCGACGCTCGAGAACTGGCGCGTCGTCATGGGCTACGCGGATTACGGCGTCCAGACGACCGTCGGTCGATCGCTGCTTTTCAGCGCCGGGATCGCGACGGGCGGAACGGTAGTGAATCTCCTCGTCGGCGTTCCGATCGCGTACGCGCTGACCCGATACGAGTTCTTCGCCCGCGACTGGCTCAACGCGCTCGCGATCCTGCCGCTCGTCCCCGGGATCGTCCTGGGTATCGCGTTCCTTCGAGCCTACCCCGAAAACGCGAGTACGTCGTTCGGGCTCGTCGTCGGCTACGCACTGTTGAAGTCGCCGTACATGGTTCTCACCGTCCAGAGCTCGTTCCAGTCGATGGACCTCCGACGGATCGAAGAGAGCGCGCGGTCGCTCGGCGCGTCCTGGCCGCGAACGTTCCTGACCGTGATCCTCCCGAACGCGAAAAACGGAATCGTCGCAGGGTCAATCATCACGTGGACGCTCGCCGCCGCCGAGTTCAACTTCACGTACATGGTATACTCGCAGGGTCCGCGCCCGTTCTCGCTGTTTTTGTTCGAGAACATCAACAACGCGCCGTTCTTGCAGTCCGCCGCGGCGATTTCGATCTACTTTCTCATCGTCGTGAGCGCCATCGTCGTGTTGCAGTTCCTCGGAAATCGCGGCTTTACCACCACTACGACCAACCCATGACCGACCGAACTAAGACGAATTCGATCGACGGCTCGAGAACCGAAACCGGAAGCGAACGGAAGAGTGGAAACGACCGAGAGATCAACGGTAGCGGAAAGGTCGATTCCACTCAATCCGATTCCGGCCGATCTGATACGGTCCAAACCGATACCGGCCGAACGCTCCCCTTGACACTGGAAAACCCCGAGCGCGACGAAACGACCTCCTCGCCGTGGGCGGTGATTTTCTATGGCTGAAGTCTGCCTCGAGGGGCTGACGAAGCGATTCGATACCGAACTCGCCGTCGACGGAATCGACCTCGCGATTCGAGACGGCGAAGTGCTCGGCGTGGTCGGCCCCTCTGGCTGTGGCAAGACGACGACGCTTCGGACCCTGGCCGGCTTCGAGACGCCGACCGAAGGACGGGTGCTGATCGACGACGAGGACGTCACGCACGTTCCGCCCGAACGCCGAAACGTCGGCCTCGTCTTCCAGTCCTACGCGCTGTTCGACAACATGACCGTCCTCGAGAACGTCGCGTTCGGCCCGAAGATGCAAGGAATTGGGAAGACCGAGCGTCGGGATCGGGCGCGAGAACTGCTTTCGATGCTCGATATCGACGCGTTAGCGGACCGTGCGCCAGAGACGCTCTCCGGCGGGCAACAACAGCGCGTCGGGTTGGCACGCGCGCTGGCGATCGAACCGGACGTTCTGTTGTTAGACGAACCGATGACCGGCCTCGACGCGTCGCTCAAGGAACGCCTCCGGACCGAGCTGAGCGGCTTGCTCGAGGAACTCGAGGTCACCGCATTGTACGTCACACACGATCAGGAGGAAGCGATGGTCATGTGCGACCGGATCGCCGTTCTGAACGACGGTTCGCTCGAGCAGGTCGGCCGGCCGACGGAAATCTACGAACGGCCGGCGAATCGATTCGTCGCCGATTTCGTCGGCACCTCGAACGTCCTTCCCGCGACCGTCGAGAACGGTCGACTCGACCTGGGATTCGCGACGTTCGAGTCCAACGGATTTTCCGAGACGACGGACGGCACGGCCGTCGTTCGTCCGGACGATCTGACCCTCGGAGCGGGACCGATCGAAGCGATCGTTCGAGATCGGTTTTATCTCGGCAACGGCGTGCGTATTCGCGCCGAACTTCCCGACGGAGAGTCCGTGATCGTCGGTCTCGATCGAACCGCACGCGAGGTCACCGTTGGGGATCCAATCTCGCTCGATCTCGAGGTGGATCGGATCCACGTCCTCGAGTGACACTCGAGAAGGCGCGCGAGCACGCCTTCTGCTCACCCTTTGACAGCTCGAAGTACTGTCCCGGTCGGTCCTATTCTGTATTCCCCCCGCTTGGTCTGGAACTAATGGACGTATCGTGACGGGACAGTCGATAGCCACATTTATGATTGAGCATATATTCATATGAACTATGATCCAGCCGATTACCGATCGATCGAGCCAGATCGAGCGATTGAGTAGTACCAGCGTGCGGCAAAGAGAGAAATCAACGCACTTTGGTGCATTGGGCAACCGAACCGGGAACTCTGACCTCGTCTTTCTCGAGGGAGTACTCCCAGGGACTGACGCTAGTACATTGAACGATCTTTCAATCGAAGAGCAGACTTCGAACTGCTTTGAGAAACTCGAGGCGGTCCTCGCCGCACGGGGACTGGAGTTGAGCGATGTGCTGAAACTGACCGTTCACTTGACTGATCCAGCGAACCGGGATGCGGTTGACGACGTGTATAGCGACCGGTTCGATGGCGAGTATCCACCCCGGACGACGATTGGCGTTTGTTCGCTTCCGGCCGATGCGTCCGTGCAGTTTGACGTCATCGCCGCGGAGGAATAACGATGAGCGAGCACGAGCACGGACCAGACTGCGGCTGTCCGGACTGCGGTGATCCGCGGTCGATGGACGTTCTCGACAAGTATCTCACCGTCTGGATTTTCCTTGCGATGGGGATCGGGGTCGGTATCGGGGTTGTCGCCCCCGGTGTGGTTGAGCCGATTCAGGACTACTACCTCGTCGAAATCGGGTTGATTGCGATGATGTACCCGCCGCTGGCGAAGGTCAACTACGGACGGTTACCGCGGGTATTCAGCGCGTGGCGGGTCCTTAGCCTCAGTCTCATTCAGAACTGGCTCATCGGGCCGACGCTGATGTTCATTCTGGCGGTAGTCTTCTTCAGCGGGCTCGTCCCGCCGTTCCCGGCTCATCCCGAGTATTTCCTCGGCCTGATCTTCATCGGTATGGCACGCTGTATCGCGATGGTGCTGGTCTGGAACGACCTCGCCGACGGCTCGAGCGAGTACGCGGCCGGACTGGTCGCATTTAACAGCGTCTTTCAGATCCTTACCTACGGGGTGTATATCTGGTTTTTCGCACTGTTCCTGCCGCCGCTTTTGGGGATGGATGCCCTGGTCGCGGGTATCGGCACGTTCGACATCACGATCGAGCAGGTATTCTGGGCGATCGCGATTTTCCTCGGCATTCCGTTTGCGGGGGGTATTCTCACCCGCTTCGGTGGCGTCCGATCCAAAGGGACGGAGTGGTACGACGAGCAGTTCGTTCCGATGATCAGTCCTGTGACGCTCCTCTCGCTGTTGTTTACGGTGATCGTGATGTTCGCCACGCAGGGTGACGCCATCATCGCTCAGCCGACCGACGTGCTGTGGATCGCGGTCCCGCTGACGGTCTACTTCGTCATCATGTTCCTCGTGAGCTTCGCGATGGGGCGGGGAATCGGGGCGGACTACTCGACGACGACCGCGATCGGGTTTACCGCCGCCTCGAACAACTTCGAACTCGCCATCGCCGTTGCGGTCGCCGTCTTCGGCGTTGGCTCCGGCGTTGCGTTCGCGACCGTCGTCGGGCCGCTGATCGAGGTCCCGGTCCTGCTGGCGCTCGTCAACGTTGCTATCTATTTCCAGCACAAATTCGACTGGGCTGGGTACGAAACCGGCCGACTCGAGACCACGAAATCCACAGACGAGGACCTGACCCCTTCAAAGGCAAACGACGACTAACCACCTATGCCGATCATCATACCGCTGGTCCCGACCGACGGGAACGGTCCAACAGCGTTGCAAGTATGAGAACTAAGGACGCCATCGTAGTCGCCTGTTCTGCACTACGATCTATGATCTCGATCGAATCCGGATCAAACCGTCAATCGATACTTTGCGGAACGATCGCCACACCATGACCGAACTCGGTTACAAGCTCATCTGTGAGGAACACGGCCCGAACGATCTCGTCGAGTACGCGACGCTTGCCGATCAATCGGCGTTCGATTACGCCGTGATCTTCGATCACTTCCATCCCTGGGCGTCGACACAGGGCGAGAGCCCGCTCGTCTGGAACGTGATCGTCGCGATTTGTTCGGACCGATACAGCTACGAAAGTCCCAAAAAAGCACACACCAACCCGCGAGTTTCCTCTGTGGGCCGGTAGCCGAACCTCGACTGAGGACTCCTCCTTTTTAACGTGGCGAGAACGTCAAGACTCGGGATCGACGTGCTGTCGGAGTAACGCGCTCGTGATCGTACTCTTTCGGTGGCTACTCAGCAGGTGTTCGTAGACGTCCGTTCGAGTTTCGTCGTCGAACGCACAAACCGGGCAGGAGTATTCGGACTGGCCTTCTTGACGGGATTTCGATCCGGTATTCGGGCCCGGCGAACTCGCTCGGCCGGACGTGCGTCGGCGCGGGCGGCCGTGATTTTCAGATCGGACGCGAGAGCGGTTCTCCGGAGCAGTGGTTCGGACGGACGCGTGATCGGACGTGTTGGGGGTCATCTGGTAGAGACCACCACGACCCGCCACAAGGTCCTTTCTAGGAGTCGTGTACGGCGGTGTATAGGGATCCGTACCGCTCAATACTGTTCGGTCTGTCTCCGCTCAAATCAGTGTTCGGCCCTCGGCTATGATAGCGCTATACCGAATGATAGACGTAATATAAATGATGTTTTAGCTCGCCGTCATACCGGCAGTATGGCTCGACGATTTCGCGACCGTAGCGTCGAATCGACCCGGCGGACGCGATACCCCGACCGGAACCACCCGTCCCGACGGAGAGCGTGGCAATGACGGGGCCAACCGATGCCCTCGCCGATGTCGGCGACCGCGTCCTATTCGCCAGACTCGAGCGGCCGAAAACGGCAGATCTCACACGAATCGCGATCGTGGGAGATCCACACGTCGCGACCCGGTCTCGGGGAACCCATCGGGTCTTTCATCGCACCGAACAGCGGCTCCGGGCGGTGATCGACGACGTCAACCAGCGCGACGTGGATCTGGTGGTCGTTCCCGGTGATCTCACGAAAGACGGCGAGCCCTGGAATTACGACCGGGTCGACGCCCTGTTGGACGAACTCGTTGCGCCGTTTCTCGCGACCCCGGGAAACCACGACCTTCGAACTCGGGGGGACGAACACGATTGCCCGTCCGCGGCGGCGTTCGCGGATCGGTACGCGTCGGGATCGTTGCCGGTCCGTCACCGACTCGGCGAGATCGAACTCTTCGTGGTGAACAGTTCGGCGGGGTCGGACGGACCGTACGCCGACACCCACCGCGGATGCGTCTCCGAACGACAACTCGAGTGGCTCGGTGCGGAGCTCGCGGGTGCAACGACACCAGTGGTCGTCTCGCATCACAATCCGTTTCCTATCGTGAGCGAGCCGCTCTGTACCGTTGGTCCGTGGGAAACCTTTACGATTCGCGACCGACATCGGCTCCACTCGGTCCTCGAGAACCACAGCGTTTCGCTGGTCGTCGCCGGTCATCACCACTTGCCGTCGCTGGTCAAACGCGGTGGGATTCGCCAGCTCATCGCGCCCGCTACCGCATCGTATCCGCAAGCGTACTGTTTGCTCGAGGTCGACGAGACTGGAACGAACGTCTGGTTGGTCTCTCACGCGAGCGAGTCCGGCCGCGACGAAGCTTACGAGTTAGCGGCGGACGGACCGGCGTTCCGGCGGTCGCTTCTCGGCATCACGGAGAGCATGCTCGACGACCTTCCGGTTCTGTACGAACCGCCCCGCGTCGACGGCGAACCACTGATCGGAGAATAGCCGGTGCCGAATCGACGCGGACCGTGACGACACCGGGACGTCTCAGATACCCGGATTTTCGTTTCGAGCGGCCCGCATGAAGGTCTCGTGAGCATCGTGGGTCGAGTCGTCGCCCGACGCACGAACGCGTTCGTACGTTCCGTCCGGCTGCATCACCCACCTGTTTCGAGTATCGTTCAGCACCGTTTCGAGCACCCCCTCGAGCGAAGATTGGAGGCGCGGATCGTCGATCGGCACGACCGCTTCGACGCGGCTGTCGAGATTTCGGGTCATCCAGTCGGCGGACCCGATGAAGTACCGCTCGTCACCGCCGGATCGGAAGTAAAACACTCGGGAATGCTCGAGAAAGCGTCCGACGACGCTGTGAACGTCAACCGTCTCGCTGACATCCTCAAGACCTGGCCGAAGCCGACAAATGTCACGGACGATCAGATCAATATCGACCCCGGCCATCGACGCCCGGTAGAGTTCTCGGATGAGATCCTGGTCCTCTAATCGATTCATTTTGGCGACGATGCGGGCTTCGTTACCGTTCAGCGCCTCCTGCGTTTCTGCCCGGATAAGGGTTCGAAACCGTTCGCGCATGTTTCCGGGAGCGACGAGCAACTTCCGGTACGTTCGCGGTCTCGAGTGGCCGGTGAAGTAGTTGAACAGTTTCACCAAATCATGTCCGATGTCTCGATCGGCGGTAAAGAGTCCGAGATCCTCGTAGTGCTTGGCGGTTTCGGAGTGATAGTTCCCGGTTCCGATGTGCGAGTAGAGTCGGACTCCGTCCGGTTCCTCGCGAACCACGAGCGATGTCTTCGTGTGGGTCTTGTAGCCGATCGTTCCGTATGCGACGTGAATCCCCTCTTCTTCGAGTTTCTTCGCCCACTCGAGGTTGTTTTCTTCGTCGAACCTGGCTTTGAGTTCGACCATCACTGCGACCTGCTTTCCGTTTCGCGCGGCTTCGAGGAGACTTTCGATCACCCGCGAATCACTCGCCGTCCGATATATCGCCGCCTTGATCGCGAGCACGTCCGGATCGTTTGCTGCGTACTCGAGGAACCGTTGAACGGTCCCTTCGAACGAGTGGTACGGATGGTGTACGAGCACGTCTTCTTCCTGAATGATGTCGAAGACGTTCCGTCCATCCGCTCGATCGCTCAACCGCGGGTGCGGCTGTGGGTTCCATTCGGGAACCGAGAGATCGTCCCGTTCGATCGCCGTTAGTTCTTCGAAATCCCGATAATCGAGCGGCCCGTTCAGCCGAAAGACCTCTCGGTCGTCGAGTTCGAGTTCGTGAGCAAGAATCTCGAGAACCGCATCCGGCGCATCCCGTTCGATTTCGAGTCGGACGGCGGTGGCAAACCGCCGTTCCTCGAGGACCTCCTCGATCATTTCGATCAGATCTTCGGCCACCTCCTCGTTTCGGCCGACTTCGGCGTTTCGCGTGACGCGAAAGAGCGTCGTGTCGATCACGTCAACGTCCGGAAAGAGAAGATCGAGGTTCGCTCGAACCACGTCCTCGAGCAGGACGTACCGATCGTCGGATCCGTTCCCGATTTGAACGAACCTGACCTGATTTCGGGGAATTTTCACCCGTGAAAACGTCGGTTCGCCGTTGGACTCTTCCGCAGTGAGAACGGCCAGCGAGAGACTTTGGTTAGAAATAAACGGAAACGGATGTGCTGGGTCGAACGTGAGTGGAGTCAGTGTAGGAAGCACCGAACTCTCGAAATATTCGCGGAGTCGTCCGCATTCACGGTCGGTTAGATCGTCGTATTCGAGGAGCTGTATTCCTTCGTCCGAAAGCGCGGGGCGGATCTCCTCTCGGTAACAGCGACACTGTCGATCGAACAGCGATCCGATCGTTTCGAGAACTGCCTCCCACTGCTCTTGCGGTGTCCGACCGTCTGCGGTTTCGTCGGAGACGCCGGCTGCGATCTGCTGTTTCAGTCCGCCGACACGCTTGCGAAAGAATTCGTCCATATTCCTCGTGAAAATCGAGAGAAATTTCACTCGCTCCAGGAGCGGATTTCCGTCGTCGCACGCCTCGGCGAGTACCCGACGTTGAAAGCCGAGTTCGCTCAGTTCTCGATTAAGGTAGTACGTTGATCTCGAAAGGTCGATCTCTGAGTCACCGTTCGAGTCGCTCGAACGCGGTAGTCTCGTCTCCTTCCCGGCGGTGAGATTCCCGTCCAAAGCCTCCAGTGTCGATCGAAACTCGAGATCCGGGAAGTCGTCGATAACAGGCGTTTCGCCGGTCGATTCGTCGTCCTCCGTGTCTGCTGTTTTCTGGTTATCCATTGTGGTTCACTCCCAACCGATCGTCCGTAGCAACGATTTTGTCGTCGGATCGGTCGACATGGCCGTTCGAATCGACGCTCACGAACCGCTGACGACTGATATCGTAGGCTGTGAGAGTGCCACCGTAAACGCAACCGGTATCGAGACCCACCGCCCATTCGGACTCGAAGGGCCGATCGAGAACCGTGTGTCCAAAAAACACCCGCGGTGGGCCGTTGTAATCGCCGAACCAGAACGGCCCGTCGTACCCGTCCCCGTCGGGCGCCCGCATAGTCTGGACGTCTGCAACTGAATGTTCGGCTATTGTTCGGCCCGGGTCGAGGCCGCCGTGAACGACGAGACCGCCGTCCCAGCGTATCGCGACCGGGAACGATTCCATAATCTCGTACGCCGTCGATCCGAAACCCGGAAGGGATGCGTCTCCGTCGATAAGCTTCTGTTCGTTGTTTCCACGGACGGAGAGTAACTGTGGCGACTCGTGGATTCGGTCGACGACTGCTCTACTTTCCGGCCCCTTCCGAACCAAATCTCCAACGAAAAGCACAAGATCTTCGTTGGTGATCTCGAGGGTCGAAAGTAACGTCTCGAGCGCATCGAGACAGCCGTGGACATCGCCGACGACGTACACATCGTCGTGTTTTTCGATCACGATTTCACGGTGGTCGAACGGTATCGCGGTATCGAAGGACCCGTCAGTGCGTATCACGTATTGTTCGTCTGTTCGTTCGGTAAATCAATGATAAACAGTTTATATGTTCTCGACGTATCGCTATGTAGATCGCTATAGGTGCTTTTGATTGGAGCGTTCGGTTATCGATTCGACGCTGAGAATGTCCTGGATCTGATAGCTCTACGCACTTATTCGAGGCCGATGTCGTCGCGTACGTACCGGTATTGCCGGGACAGTCGGGAAATCCAACTGTTCGAACCTGACCGACGGAGCTATCGACGGAACGCTTATTTGAAAGAACGCACAAGTTTTCGTCCGTGTCAGAAACAGCCGATCGGCTTCGTCGCTATCTCGAGGACGAACTCGGCGAATGCCGAAACGAGGAACTGCAGGAACGGCTCGCGGAACTCGACGATCTCGAGGATATGGTCGATGCGGACGTCGTTTCGGAGGACGTTCGAACGCTGTCGGCGCTCGGAAACGAGACGAGGTATCGACTCGTTCGGTTGCTCGTCGAGGCAGACGACGAGTTGTGTGTCTGTGAGATTACCCCACTCGTCGACGTAAGCGACAGTGCCGTAAGCCACGCACTTTCAAACCTTGTGGCTGCCGACCTGGTGACGAAGCGAAAAGACGGACGGTGGCGAAAGTATCGAGCGACGAGCCGAGCGAACGCTCTTCTTACCGTCCTCGACGGTTCGCGGTAATTCTGGTTCGGCTCGCGATTTCGGCGTGTACCGGTTGCGATGCGGCTTCATCCAGTTGAGGGCTTTGGCCGCGCTCGTTCAGTATATCAACTCGTCGTCGTTTTCGACCATGTACAGCGTCCGTGCGGCGATATTCACGGCGTGATCACCTACCCGCTCGAGATCGCGAACGGTCAGTAACATTCGGGAAACGTCGTCGAGGTTCGCCTGGCTTCCCGCCTCCGTCTCGAGCAGATCCTGAACGACGACTTCGCTGGCACGTTCACAGAGCGCATCGATTTCGTCGTCTGCCCCGGCAATTTCTCCCGTCGCCGCGGCGTCGTCGGTCGCGTACGCCGCCATCGCCGCTTCGACCATCTCGACGGTTTCGCCGCCGATATACGCGATGTCGATATCCGGATACCGGTCTCGTTCGGCCCGTTTCGTATACTCGCCCAGATTGACGGCGAGGTCGCCGATCCGCTCGAGGTCCGTGATGATCTTGAACGACGCGGCGATGAACCGGAGATCTCCCGCCACCGGTTGCTGGAGCGCGAGCAGGTCGATGCAGTCTTGTTCGAGCTCGAGATACAGGTCGTTGATCTCGTGGTCGCTCGTGATTATCTCCTCGGCGAGTTGCTCGTCTTTGCGCTCGAGTGCCTCGAGTGCTCGTCGTAGCCGTTCGCAGACGATGTTGCTCATCTCGAGGACGTCTTCTCGGAGCTGCTCGAGTTGTCGCTGATAGTCGTTTCGTGACATGATTGTATCCGGTTACGATCAGCCGAACTTGCCGGTGATGTAATCCTCAACGCGGTCGTGCTCTGGATTCTCGAAAATCTTCGTCGTATCGTCGAACTCGACGAGGTTTCCCCCAGTCAGGAAGACGGCGGTCTTGTCCGAAATTCGCGCCGCCTGTTGCATGTTGTGGGTGACGATAACGACGGTGTACTCCTCGGCGAGGTCGGCAATGAGATCCTCGACTTTCGAGGTCGCAACTGGATCCAGCGCCGAGGCCGGTTCGTCCATCAAGAGGACTTCCGGGTCGGGTGCGATCGCTCGGGCGATACAGAGTCGTTGCTGTTGCCCGCCCGAGAGGTCGAGCCCACTCGAGTCGAGTTGATCCTTCACTTCGTCCCAGAGCGCTGCGCCGCGAAGTGCCCGTTCGACTTCTTCGTCAAGGTCGATTTCGTCGTCGATTCCCTGAACCCGAAGCCCGTAGGAGACGTTGTCGTAGATCGATTTTGGGAACGGGTTTGGCTTCTGGAACACCATTCCGATCTTCCGTCGCAATGCGACGGGATCGACATCCTCGTCGTAGACGTTCTTGCCGTGGAAAGACAGGTCGCCGTCGATGCGACAGGCGTCGATCTGATCGTTCATTCGGTTGATCGATCGCAAGAACGTCGACTTCCCGCAGCCTGACGGACCGATTATCGCCGTTACACGGTTTTCCGGAATCTCGATATCGATGTTGTCGAGCGCCTGTCCTCGCCGTAGTAGACATCGAGGTCATCTGCGGTTATGACGGGCTTCTCGAGACGTCTATCTCGGTCGGTCTCGGACGGCTGGATATCCGTCGTAATGAGCGTACTATCCTCCGACTCCGTTGACGCGTCTTGTTTCTGGTCTATGGACATGTTATACCTCCGTCTCGTATCTGTTCCGCACGTAGATCGCAATCCCGTTCATTACGAACATGAACGCGAGTAACACGACGATTCCGACGGCCGCGAGGTGGATGAAGTGCTGACTCGGTTCATTTGCCCAGTTGTAGATCTGCGTCGGCATCGCACTGAAGCGATCGAACGGGCCGAACGGGACTCGGTTGACGAAAATCGCTCCTACCATGATCAGCGGAGCCGTTTCGCCGATGGCGCGTGCGAGTGCCAGAATCGTCCCGGTCATGATACCGGGTATCGCGGCTGGAAGCACGACTCGGCGAATAGTCTGCCACTCCGTCGCCCCCGTCGCGTACGACCCGTTCCTGAGGCCGTCGGGAACTGCCCGCAGGGCTTCCTGTGTGGAGACGATGATGATCGGCATTACGAGCAACGCGAGCGCAATCGCACCAGCGACCAGGATCGGACCCATGCCGATTCCGTTGACGAACGCGGCCAACGCCAGTAGCCCGTAGACGATCGACGGGACGCCGGCGAGGTTCGCCAGATTGGCCTCGATCAGTCGCGTGGTGCGGTTATTCGGTGCGTACTCCTCGAGATAGATCGCCGATCCGACGCCGACGAAAAACGACAGTATCGCGGTCAGGACCATCAGGAAGATCGATGCAACAATAGCGCCTCTGAACCCGGAGAGTTCTTCGCGACGGGAGCCATCTCGCGTGAAAAACTCGCCGAGGCTAATATTGTACTCGGTTATCCCGACATAGAAGTCGGTAGCAACGTCGAGTAACAGTAGCGCCAACATGACGACGCCAAACATCGACGCTGCGAAGATGAGGCCGAGAAAGATTCGGTTCTTTCGATGTTCCCATCCCAGATCGATGTCGGTGAACAGGGCGTCGTCGGTCTCGGCGCTCATCGGTACTCCTCCTGGAATCTCCGTTTGAACCAATCGTTGAGCAAATTCATCGTGAGCGTCATAACGAACAACAGGACTCCAACGGCGAACAGGCTCTGGTACTCGACAGTTCCGACCGCCGAAGTGCCGCGGGCCATCTGAACCATGTATGCCGTCATCGTCATGATTTCGTCGAACGGGTTGGCGGTGATGTTCGCGGTGTAGCCCGCGGCAAGCGAGACCGCCATCGTCTCGCCGATCGCTCGCGAGACGGCGAGGATGTACGAGGCGAACACGCCCGAGATCGACGCCGGTAGCACGATCTTCGTCGATACATCGTACTTCGTCGCACCGAGTGCGTACGCGCCGTTTCGGAGGTCGTCCGGAACCGCCGACATGGCGTCTTCGCTGATCGAGGAGACCATCGGAATCGTCATGATGCCGACGACGAGCATCCCCGAAAGCAAACTGTATCGGCCGACGTTAATACCGAACAGTGCGTCCGCGATCGGCCCGATAATAACTGGGTTAACGAACGCGATCGCGAAGTAACCGTAGACGATCGTCGGAATTCCGGCCAAGATTTCTAGCGTCGGCTTGAGCTTCGCTCGGACACCGTCGGAGGCATACTCCGAGAGGTAAATCGCGGTCGCCGTCCCGATCGGGATCGAGACGAACGCTGCACCGACCGTGACTGCGACCGTCCCAAAAACGATCGGGGCCACGCCGTGAGCCGGCGTTGCGTGGTCGGGTGCCCACCGCGTCCCAGTGAAGAACTCGGTGAATGTCACCGCCTGCTCACCGGTTGCACCCATTAACATCTCCGTCAGTTTGGCACCGAAGAAGTAACTGGCGGCGTTATCGATCAACACGAAAAAAATCGCGAGTGTCGTGAGGACCGTGATGATGGTACACCCGAACAGGGCTCGTCGGACTCGCCGATTGGTCGTTTGATCGGCCTGTGCGCCGCCGCCGGTAATTCCCGGTCCGGAGTTGGTTTGAGTGCTCATCGTATGCTACCGCTATCAGTCACGCTGAACGGTCAAGTCGTCCGGAGATGCCCCAACCTGATCGAGCCAGTCGTCGATCTTGTCGTGGTTCTCCTCGGTGACTTCATCGGGGGCCGCATAGAAGTCCTCGTCGCGGGCGAACTCCTGTGCACCGTTGACGTAGAACCGGACAAAGGAACCGATAAGATCGGTCTTTTCCTCGAGCGTAGCGAGGTTCACGTACGCAAACAGCGGTCGTGCGAGTGGCGAGTAGAGCCCTTCCTCGATATTATCTTGGTCCGGCAAATAAAATTCCCCGTCCTCGTCGCTCTCTACGGGAACGGCCTCGATTGGCTGGTCGTCCTCGATGTCCCGAAGGTACCCCAGACCGCCCCAACCGAAGCCGTGGAGGTTGTCCGCGACGGCACCCATAATTTCGTTTGTCTGGCTGGTCGCGGAGTAGTCATCGCGGATGTCTCCCATTTCGCCGTTGATCGCCTCGGTGAAATAATCGAACGTTCCAGACGCGCTGTCGCGGGCGTGTAACTGCATCTCTTCGTCGGGCCACTCGTCCCGGACGTCACTCCACCGGGTGACTTCCTCGGTCGCTTCGAACTCCCAGATCAACTGGAGTTCCTCGAGTGTGATGTTGTCGACCCAGTCGTTTTCGGAATTTTTCACGACCGAAAGACCGTCGAGACCGACCTCGAGGAAGCCGTAATCGATGTTGTTCTCGCTACAGAGATCGACCTCGTCTCCCGTGATTTCTCGACTCGCGCTCTGGACTCCGGAATTGCCTCGACAGAACTCCTGGAAGCCGGCCCCGGTCCCTTCCGGCGCGACATCGACGAGGACATCGGGGTACTCGTTTTCGAAGTTCTCTCCGGCCCAGGAGGTAATCGGGGCGACGGTATTCGACCCGGAGGCGTCGATCGTTCCCGACGGACCGTCACCGCTTCCGCCACTAAGTACGTCACCACAACCAGCGACACTGACAGCTCCCGTTAGCGCACCGATCGTCAGGAAGTTTCGCCTCGATACCCCACTGAAACTGGATCGTCCGGACTTGTTGTCCGTCATCACCTAAGTGATTTTGTGGACTGTATATAGCTGGTTATAATAGCTATATATCCATTTCTGTACTTCAATAGTCGGCTATGTAGTCGACAATAGATAGCAGAATATCCGGCTCTGTTAAAAATCTTGAGGAGGTATATGTTTGGCCAGTAGTGTAACCGAATGCAAGCTCTCCCGAAGTTGCGATTGTTCCAATTCGTCGAGGAGGTATTTCAGTTAGCGCAACGTGCTGTGGGTAGTGGCAGATCCGTGTCGTTGATCAATCCTCTTCCAATTGATCGACAGCGAGGAGATCGTGGTTACAATGAATACCCTCGTCGATCGCATCTATCCCGAAAATCCCCTCCGAAGACCACTTGAACTCACGCTGATTCCCTTCTTATCGACGTACAACACAGCCATCTCCCGAAACTGGAGGAGGTAAATTTGATCGAGTACGACCCGCGTACGAAAACGATCCGGTATACCCCGAACGAGCGCGTCGAGAAGGTGCTCCAATTCGTCACCGAAGACCTGGAATAGGGAACTCGAAACGGCGGGGTTCTTTCTGTCCTCGGCAGGTCAATAGATACCATGGTGAGTTTCGAGGAGGAGCAGGCCGAAGTCGAGGCGCTGGACCGGTTGCAAGACCTTGGGCTGTCCCAGTACGAGGCTCAAACACTGATCAATCTCTTTCGGCTTGGGACGGGAACCGCACAGGACATTACGCAAATCGGCGGTGTCCCTCGGACTCGCGTGTACGAATCGGCGGAGCGACTCCACGAGTTGGGATTCATCGACATCCAGCACACGACGCCGCGAAAGTTCATCGTGATCTCCGAGGAGACGATCATCCGACTACTCAGCGTCAAACGCGAGAACACGATTACCGAACTTGCGGAGTGTCTGGGGGAAATCGGCCCCTCCCAGCCACAACGCGAACAGTTCGGCGTCTGGACGGTCACTGGACGGGAGGCAGTGTCATCCCGCATTGATGAGTTCATCGCCGACGCCGACGAACAGATCGTCTACATGACTATCGACAAATTGCTTACCAACGACCACATCGACAGGCTTCAGGCTGCCACAGAACGTGGTGTCGAGATCCACTTGGCGGGGATTTCCGACGAAGTTCAGGAACGTATTCAGGACGCGATACCGGAAGCTGAACTGTTCGAAACCCTCTGGGAGTGGGAGGAGACACCCGCTGGAAGCCTGCTGATCACGGACGAAGAGACGGCGCTCGTGAGCGCGCTCGTGGACGATTTCTCCACTACCGAAGAGATCGAGGAGACGGCGATCTGGGGTGCCGGCGAGCGAAACAGTCTCGTCGTCGTCCTGCGATCGATTTTCACTTGGCGACTCAACGGAAATCAGCCGTCGTAAGGCTATCCAATTGTTCACTCAGAAAATCACACTACACTCTTGATTCTCGATGCCGTGCGAAGAGTATGATCGAAGAACGAGAAGGTGCCGATCGATCTACCGATGCACACGAACCATTATTCCGCCGAACGTACGATTGGTCAGCTACAGTGGCAAGTATGGCCACACTCACCGCCCTCGGAACACTCGAAGAGGTCGATCCGGTGGAACTTTCAGATGTTCTCGGTACCACACTGTACGACCACGTCGATCCCGAAGCGCTAGACACGCTTGTTGTTGGCGAAGAACGCGTCAACCCGTCGTTCCTGATTGACGATTATCGGGTGCGGATCGACGGTGAGGAGTTGACAATTACTCGCCAGTGAGGTTGTTTACGATCTCCTCGCAATCAGTTCGCATGTGTACTGACCGATGTCCGATCGCATTTTGCAGATCATTTTGGAATGGTAATTACAGAGGAAGGTGTTACCGCTTGCACCCGCGAGCGAACGCAGTGAGCGAGCGGGCCGAGGAATCCCTCGAAGCCGCGCCAACGGCGCGGATGAGGGGGTGACGACGTGCTTTTCATCGAAGTTTTGCCGAGGGCCAGCAAAGCTGGCCCGCAGAGCAAAAGTTCGGTATGCACGTGTAGTGACCAGCAGTTCCAGCATAATAAGTGTCAAAAAAGATTATTTTAACAGAGCCGAAATCACACTATCGGATCATCGGACGGGAAGAACTCGATCTCGCTGTCTCCGTAGGGACGGACACTGTGACTTCCGCCTTCCGTTATCTCACGACTCGAACCTCTTGGCGAGCGCTTTCCCCTTCCTTGAGGTCTTGACGGCAACCCGATCAATTAGGCAGATATCCGTTCGAAAGGGACATCGCCGTCCAGTATCCGAACAACGCGGAGCAATCGCTGGATCCTCGTTCGAACGGGATCGTATCGCTTCGTCAGGATAACGGTCCCCGCGGCGTGTCTGCCGACCGCTTCGGAAACCGTCCCGACAAGCGCCCGCTGGATGAGTCCGCCCCTCGAGGCCCCGAGTACGGTGATATCGTGTTTTGTCGTGCTGTCGGTAATCGCCCCGGAAACGTCAGCGTTCTCGATGATTTTCGTATTCACGGACCGGCTGTTTCCCATCCAGTCCGCTGTTTCGGCGAGGAACACTTCGGCCTCCTCGACCGTTAGCTCGGGATCGTCCGGGTCGAGCACGTGCAACAGACTGATCGATGCGTCGTTTCGTCGGGCGATCGAGTCGGCAGTTTCCGCGGCTAGCTCGTCGTGTGGCCCGCCTGCAACCGGAACCAGAATCGAGTCAACCGTCGGCGGTGTCGGCGTTTTGATGCGCTTGACGAGAACGTCACATTCGGCGTTTTTCAGCACTTTGTCGAGGTGGTTACCCAGAACGATATTCTCCCGTGGTGGCCTCCCTCGCCAGCCGAGGAGGACTACGTCGACATCGTACGCTTCGGCGGCACCGACGATTCCGGTGGCGACCCCGCGGGCGATACGAATACGGTGGTCGACGGGAATCCCGTTCGACTCGACGCGTTTTGCCGCCGCTTCGAGCAGAGCTTCGTCTTCGTCCGCGAGCAGGTACCGACGCCCGTCCTCGAGCGATAGTTGCGAGGGAACGTCGAGAACGTAAACGAGGAGGACTCGATACGATCGATCGGCCGCGATATCGATCGCCGTGTCGAGTTGCCGATCGGCCGTTTCTCGGTTCGCTATCGGCACCAGTATCGTTCCGTCACCGTCTGAAGGGGTGTTGGACATGTGACACTCACTATTGACGTGCGCTACCGCTATTATTCCCCCCTCGAGAAGAGACGGAAACTATCGATTGAACTCTCCGTTGAATTCACTTGAGTGCGGGCAGCACGTTCTCTCCGAACGTTTCGAGGAACGCTTCCTGATTCGTGTTGATGTTGTGATTAAAAAAATTCTCCACGAAGAGATCGATATCGGCTTCGAGCCACTCTTGGTGATCATCGAGATCGCCGGAGACGCGAACGTTCGCATCGACCTGTTTTTCGCCGACAGTCTCGCTCAGTTCATCGAAATCCTGGGCCGTCCGAAGCTCTTGGGTGACCCTCCTGGGAACGTAATTGGTCCGCCACTGTTCGTAGGCTCCCTCGAGCGCCGCATCGTCGTCGGCGTCGTAGGAGTGCTGGGCCTTGTGGTACACCGGCTTGTCCGGAGCTTTTTCCAGGAAGGCGTCGACCGATTGGCGTCGTCCCCGTGGTCGGGCGTCGCGATCGTGATCATCCCGTCGGCTCACTCGCCGAGCCACGCCGCGGTCTCTTCGGAGAGCGCAGCGCCGATCAGGGGCGGCGTTTCGGGCTGGGAGTACAACGTCGCCTGTTCGACGTCGACGCGACCGTGGTGGGTGACCACCTCGCCGTCCCAGAGGCGGCACATGATTTCGGCGCACTCCTCGAGCCGAGCGTTTCGTTCGTCCTTGACGGGCCAAGTCAGTTCCCGTGATGCCCTCGTTGAGTAGCTGACCGCTGCCGACGGCGAGCCAGAACCGTTCCGGATACATCTCGCGCAGGGTGGCCGCTCCCTGTGCGACGATAGTCGGGCGATACCGATAGTCGGGCGTGTTGACGGTCTCGAAGGACATCGAGGTCGCTTCCATCGCCGATCCGAGCTAGGACCAGACGAACTCGGATTTCCCCTGTTGCTCGCTCCAGGGGTAAAAGTGATCCGACGCGAGCGGATGGTCGAAGTCCTGTGCTTTGGCAAGTTGGACGTACTCGAGGAGATTGCTCGGAGAGAACTGCTCGTGGGACGCGTGATAGCCAGTTCAGTCAGGACCGAACCACTGCCGACGCAGTTCGGGCGTTCGCTGGCACTATCGATTCCGTTTCGCCCCGACTCGGATACAAGTATTTGATGCGTCACTGAAAACAGTCGGTCGAGACGATAGCACGATCACACCCGCCGCGAAATCGCACATCAAATACTTGTATCCGAGTCGGGGTTAGTCCCACAGCGTGGGTGTGCATGACTGTGGGATTCGACTCGCTACTGTCGTCGTTCCTACCCGTCGGCCGTTTCTTCGCCACCGGTGGAATCTTCAGTTTCCTCGCTCTCTTCGTTGTCGCCGTCTTGCTCGTCGTCTGATTCCGGCTCCTCGTCATGACTGTGCGAGACGAACGTCTCCCCGATCCGAGCGAGCAACTCGTGCCATTCGAGTGACTCCGAAAGGTACGTCTCGACCAGTTCGGTTTCGATCGTGAACGAATCGAGTACCCTGTCCTCGGCGGGATCGTACGCAGCGGCCTCGAGGTGCGTCGGTAATACCCCCTGTTCGACGACGGTTGTGTAACCGTCCGTAATCAACTCGATTTCGGCGGCAACGTCGCTCTCCTCGGTTCCTGTCGCGTCGTAACTGAGACTAATCCGGTCGTCGGCGTGTTCGACGTCTACCCGCTCGAACCCTTGGTCCTCGAGGGTCGATTTGAACTGCTCGATGATCTCCTCGTCGGTCAGGTCGTCGTCTTCGGTCTCTTCGTCTTCGGTCTCTTCGTCTTCGGTCTCTTCGTCTTCGGTTTCGTTTCCGGCGTCCGATTCGTTCTCGGCAGCAGCTTCGGCTCCGCCGGTATCCTCGTCGGGGTTCGTGGTGGTACAGCCCGCGAGGACAATTCCACCGGCTACCAACAGTGTTCGGCGTTTCATAGCTTTTCACTGTACTGGAACCGTCGTTAACAGCGGATGAAAGACAGTCGCGAATGGGGGATTTTCGGGGAGTTACGGGGAGGAAGGCCACTGAACTCTGTCCGCGGACCGTCCGCGATAGTTTGTTCGGGTCACACTACCTGTCCGCTCGCTCGCTGTGGAATCACAGGAGTTCGCTGATTTAGTGAGGCTAAAAAAGATTGGTTGGTCAGCAGTCGCGTCGTTACCCGATGATAAGGGACACGAGGCTGTCGACTGCCGCGCCGACGTTCGAGGTCACGCTAGAGCGGCTGTCTGCGTCGTCGTCATCGTCCGCGTTGTCGTCTTCGTCGTCTGCATCGTCGCCGTGGCCGCAGTTAGAATCGTAGGATTCGTCGTAGCTACTCTCGTCGCTGTCGCTCTGAGAGCTCTCGATCTCGGAGTCAGCGTCGGAGTCGGTTCGGGAGCTGTCCCGAGTCTCGGTATCGCTCTCGCTGTCGGTCCGGTCGAGGTTGCTTTCGGACTCGTTGTCGTCGCTGCTCTCGCTACGATCGGTCTCGCTAACGTTGGACTCGCTGTCCTGATCGCTGCTCGATTCGTGTTCGACGTCGTTGTTTTTGATCGTGTCGACGCCAGTGTCGCTGTCGCTCTCGGTGTCGAGCGCGGAGTCAGTGCTTTCACTGCGATCGCTCTCGTTCATGTCGCTCTCGTCGGTGAGCGTACTTTGATCGTTCTCGCTGTACGTGCGGTCACTGGAGCTTTCGCTTTCGTCGAACTGGCTGTTCGTGCGTTCGTCGTCGGTATCCGAGGTTTCTAGGTCGCTTTCGTTCTGGTCACTCTCCGATTCGCTGCGGTCGCTTTCGTTCTGGTCACTCTCCGATTCGCTGTGAACTCGATCGCTGTCGGACGTACTCATCTTTCGGTCGCTCTCGTCGGCGGTCTTCTCGGAGCCGTGTCTGTCGGTCTCGCTCGCGTCGAGTTCGGCATCGTCGTTCTCGCTGTAGTCGCTCTCGTTGTCGGAGCTCGTGCGGTCGCTCTGGGTGAGTTCGCTCTGGCTCTCGTCGCGCTCCGATTCGTCGAAGGTGCTCTCGCTCACGCTTCGATCGCTTTCGCTCGTTTCGCGGTCGCTTTGTGCGCTCTCATCGGAGTCGCTGTCGCTGTCACTGTCGATTCGGTCGAAGGTGTCGCGGTCGTTCTGTCCGCGGTCGCTCGCGTCGCGTTCGTCGTGTTCGGATTCGCTCTCGCTCTCGGAGCTTTCGCTTTCGTTGGATTCGCTCTCGTCAAAGTCGCTTTCGTTTTCGTCGGTGTCGAAGTCGCTCACGTCGTGTGAGCTCTCGGAGCTTTCGCTCTCGTCGATGTCGCTCTCGTCCGAGTCACTCTGACTGTCGCTCTTGTCGAGGGTGCTCGCGGTGCGTTCGCTTACGTCGAAGTCGGAGTCGTCGTAATCGATGTCGCTCTCGGAACGGTCGCTTTCGCTCTCGTCCGACGCACTGTCGCTTTCGTCGGAGTCACTCTGACTGTCGCTCGAGCTCGAGTCGCTCGCGTCGGACGTGCTGTCACTCGCGCTCGAGTCGCTCTCGCTGTGGGTGCTGTCGGAGTTGGACTCGCTATCCTCGATGTCACTGACGTCGCGGTCGTTGTCGCTCTCGTCTTCGTTGATCTCGAGGTCGGAGTCGTCGATCTCGCTTTGACTTTCGGAGCGGTCGCTCTCGTCGATGTCGCTGACGCTATGTTCGCTGGTAGCGTCGTGGTGTTCATCGCGGTCGTTCACTTCAGAAGTGCTCTGATCCCGGTCGACGTCGCTGTCGCTCGAGCTGTCACGGTCGCTCTGGTCGAACGTGCGCTCGTCCATGTCGCTCGAGCTATCGCTCGAACTGTCGCTTTCGCTCAGATCGGAATCGCTCGAGTGCTCGCGGTCATCGCTCGACGTGCGATCCCGGTCGCTACTGCTTTCGTACTCCCGTTCGTCCTCGTCGGCTGACGACATCGTGCTGTCGTCAACGTGTTCTCCTTCGTCACACCGATCGTCCACTTGCATCGCGGCTTGGCCGGAACTTGCGCCAGCCGCCCCGCTCACGCCAACCACGCCGGCTAATACAAGGAGGCCAATCATTGTGATGACTGTTAGTTTCTGTCTCATCGTTACTCTCGAAACCTATGCCGTAGGTCACTGGAACCTCTGCTCGGGTATCTTAAAAACCGGAGACGAAGCCCCGGGGAGATACGGGATAGATAGGGTCTTCTGGGGGTGATCAGTCCCGAACGGCCCGCTATCGACTGTCGCTGGTTGGTTACGTCCTCTCATACTGTCGGCTGTAACTATGTGACGATTCTTGCATCTTCGGGGCGACGAGAATTGTGAACGACGTACAGCCAACAGTATCAAAAATGGCGTGGGTGACGGACACGCGCTTTCGGTGTCTTCTTACTCGAGTTTGCTCACGTCGACGTCGAAGGTGCCGTCGCTGTTTTCGGAGATAATCCCCTTGCGCTCGAGTTCCTCGATGCTGTCACCGGTGACGATCAACCGTTCGGAGATCGTCTCGCAATCGGAGTCGGTCGTCTGTTCACGCTCGGTCTCGTCGCGTTCGCTCTGGGAACGTTCGCTTTCGTTCTCGCTGTCGGAGTCGCTCCGATCGCTGTCGCGCGTCTCGAGGTCGCGATCGCTCTCGCTGAGGTCGCGTTGACTCTCGCGTTCGCTGTCGTCAGTGCGCTCGCTGCGGTCGCGGTCGCTTTCGTCGCGGCTGCTGTCACGGTCGCTACTGCGCTCGCGTTCGGTGTCTCGATCCTCGCGTTCGTCGGTCCCCGTGTCGCTCTCGCTTTCGGTATCGAGTTCGGAGTCCGTGCGCTCGCTGCGGTCGCGGTCGCTTTCGTCGCGCTCGTCGGAGTACGTACTGCCGTCGCGTTCGCTCGAGGTCCGATCGCTTTCGCTGCCGCGGTCGGCGTGCTCGCTCTCGGCACGCTCTTCGTCGCTGTCGGTGGAGTCGACGCGCTGATCGCGGTGCTCGCTCTCGGCGTCGCTGCTGTCGCTGGCGTGTTCGTCGCCGGCGGATTCGCTCTGAGAGCGCTCGCTTTCGTTGCTGCTCGCGTTGCGTTCTCCCTGCTCGACGCCGCTCTCGTCACCCCCTCGAGTGCTCTCGCTTTCCTCGAGTGACGACTCGAGGGCCTCGTCCAGGAACGATTCACCGGTGAAGTCGTTTCGGTCGCTTTCGCTCCGATCGGTCTCGCTGGAATCGGCTTCGCTCTCCGCACGGTCCGTTTCGCTCGTCTCGCTATCGCTTTCGCTTTCGTGTTGCTCGCTCGAGTCCGCCTCCTCGCTCTCACCGTCGCTCTCGCCCTCGTACTGCTCGGAGGCGTCGGTGTCGTCGCCGCGGTCGAACCGGTCTTCGTCGATCCGTTCCGATTCGCCGTCGCTCACGAACCGATCGCTTTCGTCGCTTGAACTGGCGTCACTCTCGCTCTCGCGCTCGTCGAGTTCGCCCTCGCTGACGTCGCGTTCGCTTTCTTCGACGGTGCTGTCGTCGATATTGTGTTCGTCAGAGCCGCGTTCGGTTTCGCTCGTTTCGACGTCGCGGCTCTCGTTCTCGCTCGAGTCGCGCTCCGCGTCGTCGTAGTTGCTATCGCTCTCGGAACGGTCGCGGTCGCTTTCGTCCGTTGCCTCCTCTCGCTCGTCGGTCTCGAAGTCGCTTTCGTTAGCTCCCCGTTCGCTATCCTCGGAGGCGCGTTCGCTGGCGCTCGAATCGTCCTCGCTGTGCGTGCTGTCGGAACTCGAGTCGGTCGCGTCGCTCTCGCTGACATCGTGTTCGCTCTCACGTTCGTCTTCGTCGATTTCGACGTCGGTATCGTCGATCTCGGTTTCGCTGACGGAGTGATCACGTTCGTCGATGTCGCTCGCGTCGCGCTCGCTACTGGCATCGCGCTGTTCGTTGCGGTCGTTCACTTCGGACTCGGTTCCGTCGCGGTCGTACTCGCTTTCGTGAGTGCTATCGCGTTCATTGACGTCGCGTTCGGTCTCATCGAGTTCGCTCGAACTGTCGCGTTCGCTGTCGCTTTCGCTTAGGTCTCGTTCGTGTTCGTTCTCTCTGTGATCGTTGTTCGACCGATCACGGTCGCTTTCACTTTGGCGCTCGCTCTCGGCGAGTTCACTGGTGATATCGACGTCTTCGTTCAGGTGTTCGCTCACGTCACATCGCTCGTCGTCGAGGGTGTAAACGACGGTCTCGTCGCTACCGGTCGGGACGGCTCCGCTAGCGGCGATAACGCCACCGACCACCAGAAGGGCGGCTAACGCGAGGACACCAAGTTGATCTAACATATTCCGGTTCTCCTATCTAGCCGACCCGTCGGTTTCGATCGGATAGGTCTCTAGACAACGGGCTATTCGCTTGACCTACCCAAAAGGAGACGACGAAGGGTGGGGAAGGATCGCGGGGAACGCCGCCGGTTGGGGGTGGACGCGCAGATCACTGGACGGTCGGTTCCGTGATTGGACTCCATTTCGGTGTCCGGACGATCGATCCGGTTCAATTCACCGATCAAATTTGAACTGCCGGTCTACTACGATTTATGTCCGCTCTTGACCGCGCTGTTCACCGCGTTCGAGGCGACAGTCACCGCAGTAATACCCGTGATACGAGCCGTTCCACTCGAAAGTCCCGCCACAGCCGATACACACCGGATCAAGTAGTTCGATCATTCTGTTCACCTTCGTCACGCCTCGCCAGCGCCGCGGCGTATACGCCCTCGAGAACGGGCGGGCTCGTATAGAGACGGTGAAAAAGCGCGCCGATTCGGGGGGCGGCGGTGGTCGTGGACGAGATTCCGTTCCGTATCGAACAGCGGATGTTCGGCTAAGCGGATGTTCGGATACAGTATTCTCGAGCCACACCAGTCGTTGGTTCCCTGAAGGAACTGGTCACGCACCCGATTCGACGACGATTTCGACGTTGTCACCACCCCCAGCGCTCGCATCCTCGACGGATTCGACGCCCTCGAGGACGTACGTCTGTGGATCGACCGCTTCGCCGTTGACGGCAACCACGACGCTATCCCCGTCGCCTTCGGTGAACGTCTCGCCGTCGACGACGAACTGATCCGTCGTCACGTCCATTTCGAGGGTTTCGAGCGCGTATTCGATCGTCACGTCCTCGCAGTGGGTGTGCCAGACTTCAGCGCCGTCGGAGTCGTGAAAGTGAAAGCAACCGTCGCGTTCGATGTACTGTGGATCGTCGAACGCGACGGCGTCGTCGTCGATCGAAATGGCAATCGTGCCGTGTTCGTGTATCTCGCTCGAGATGTCTGGTTGGTGGACGGCCGAACTCGCGGCCGATTCCGAACCTAGAAAGACCGTACTGTATCCGAGCACGAATAACACGAGGACGACGGCGACCCCCGTATAGAGCGCCACGTTTCGGCGGCGGATATTCCGCCGACTCGAGTTCTCGGACGAGACGTTCAGACGACGCTTATCGATGGTCGTTAGTTCGTCGGCGTGCTCGCGTCTAAGGTGGTCCTCGTACTCGTTGTCTGGGAGCGATTCGCCGCAGTAGGTGCAATGATCTGTCATCAGTGTCGATACGACGACCAGGCGGGGACGGGCTATGAAGGGCGGTCGAAGAAACGGGTCGATCCGTTCGTCGTTTGGATTTCGCCCCGTGTGGGATCTGATTTCACCGGGAGGATTTTGGCTCCGCATAATGAGTTTTGTCCCTGCTATCCTCGTTTCTTCCCGGTTCGGCGGTAGTTTTCACCCACCGTATTTGCCGGTCCGCAACCGGGTTCGCCCATGGACCGGATCGATCGTCGAACATATCTTTCTCTGGTCGTCGGTGGAACGCTCGTCCTCGCGGGCTGTGCCGGTGACGAGAACGATGGATCGGAGAGCGAACCGGCCACAGAGAACCCGTCTGTGGAGGAGGACGAACCCTCCGCTTCGACGAGTGAAACCGAACCGACGGACGAATCAGCCGATTCGGACGAACCGACAACGGTTGAAATCGGGGAACTCCTCGAGGCGGACGACCTCCGCTTGGTCGTCTACGCGCTCGATCGAGTGGACGACGTGGGTATGGGATCGAGCGGACCGTCGTCGGGACCGAACGCGGGGGTAGCGGGATCAAACGCGAGGGTAGCAAGATCGGAGAACGAACTGCTCGAGGCGAGCGATGGGACGACGTTTGCAGTCGTCGACCTCGCTCTGCAGTACGTCGGCGATGAGCCGGTCGCAACGGTCGACGATCGGCTAACAATCGAACTCGCCGACGAAACCGGGGAGCGCCACGAACACGTAAGGGTACCCGAACGAGAAGCGACAGGCACCGGCGAGGAACCGTCCGACGGCGGCGAAGGGACGGCATTTGTTGACGACCTCCGACTCGCACCCGGCGAGGTCGCTCGCGGGAACCTCCTCTACGAAGTCGATGAGGACGCCGAGGAACTGGTCCTCGACCTCGAGATAGGCGAGGAGACCGAGGAGTACGTCCTCGACCTCGAGTCGGAAGCCGACTCGCCCGAGACGATCGAACAGGACCTGACCGGGGACGTGCTCAGCTTTTCTCAGGGCGTCGAAACGGCCGACCTCGAGGTCGCGGTAACGGGCCTCGAGCACGGAAACAACCTCGGCGGATTCATGCAGTCCGACGAGGGGTACGAAATCGTCGCAGTCGGGGTCACGTTCGAGAACGAAAGCGGACGCGAGTACACCCTCTCGTCGGAGCAAGCCCAGCTCAAAGACGAGTCCGGCTACAGTTACGAGCAGGCGGCTGGTGTCGTGAGGGCGCTCGAGGGCTTCGACGATGACGTTCTGGAAGATGCTGAGGAGTCCGATCGGAAAGTCGCCTACCAGATCGAGGAGGGGATTTCCGAGCTGTACTGGGTGTTCGACTTTGGGGAGGGAGGAGCGGATCGACGAGCGTTCTGGAAGTTGCGGTGACTGTGTTTGGTAACTCATCGCAATTGTGGGTGGGAGGGTGAGTGAAATTGGTGTGGTAGCTCACCGCGAATGTGTTCGGTAACTTATATCAATCGGCGTCAGTGATTCGAAGTGAGCGGCGTCGGTATCGCTATTCCCATCGCCTCGAGCGCACGCAGTGGAGACATTCGCGGACTCCCTGCTGGTTGTCCCCCAGCACGCGAACGTACGTCCGAGAGAGCTCGGTCCCGCAGGTCTCACAGGAGTGCATTGTCGACCTGGAGCGCGTTGTTCTCCTCGGTTTCGTAGGCGGCCATGATGAGCCCGACAACTTCGGGATTCGATGGCTCGTAACCGAGTTGTTGTTCCATGCTTGTTTTGATCTCTTCGAACCGATCGCTTTTCGATCCGTATAGTTTGATGTGCGAGGTCATTGTTAGTGTGGTAATCGTGTCCGTTGCAATCGCATCGACCACGGGCGAACGGCATCCCGCCCGCCAGTGATCGGCCGGTATCGTCGCTCGAGGACTATCGTCGGTAGTCATTTGAGGACTATCGTCGGTCGGTGGCGTGTGCGGCGACGGAAGTTATGATCATCCGAGAGGTGAAGCCACGGAGTCGTCCATCACCGGTATAGTACCACTCGAGCGCCGTCCGCCCACTCGCGCGCAGAAGCGGATTTCGATGACGCTCATTGGGTACTATACCTTCACAATCGACACGCATTAGCGAGAGTTGTCTGCCTATGTAGTTGGATGCAGTGCGGCCTAGGTCCGTTGGTCGGGGTGTAGTCGGCATCAACGCTCTCCTGAACGAACGAATTCAGTACAGAGCGGTCGATACGCGGCTACCCGATAGATCGGGACCAGGCTCGCCTCTTTCCTCCGATATCACGATACGCCGATTCGTTTCATCTTCCAGGTCGAACGGGCCCATCCGCTATCGCTCGCCTGGCTCGTTCGTCTCGTCGGGAAATAACATCGCGTACAGCTTTCGCTGGGCAGCACGGAGGTGATGGTTGAACGTTGGTTGGCTAATACCGAGACTACCCGCGACCATTTCTCCGGTGGCGGTTCGAGGGATATCGAAATAACCGCTCGCGAACGCCGTTTCGAGGGCTTCGAACTGTTTCGCCGTTAACGCCGTCTCGAGTTCCGCGAGAAACCCGTAGCTCGTCTGATCGACGTACTCGCGATCCTGCCGACGGAGCAGCGTCGAATCCGCGTACATGCGGTCGAATACGTCCGCGAATTCGCGAACGTCGGCATACTCCGCAAGGACGACGACCAGACGGCCGACCCCATCGGTTGCGGTGATCACTTTCGGAACGACTCCGTATTCGAGCAGGCGAGCGACGACGCTCTCTTCCGTGAGTGTAGACTCGAACAGGCGTTTTTCACCCCGTTCCGTAACGAGATGCGTCGCTGTGACGGCCGGGGACCGACCCGCCAATTCGAGAATCGTTCCGACGGAGCTCCCATCGATGGTGAATACCTCGCGAATCGAGCCATCGGGCCGGGATGTAACCGACTCGAACTCGTAGGTACACTCCGTTTCTCGTGTCCACTCGAGGAACTCGATTTCGGGATCGCTGACCCGAAACTCGAGTTCGATGCCGCCTCGGTCAACGAGGGCGGCTCTGGTCGCTATCGCGTGGACGGCGTGACCGATCCACCGCCCGAGTTCCTCGAATAGCTCGCGTTCCGGCCCACCGAACGCGTCAGCGTTCTCGCTGTACACCGCCAGTGCGCCGTATCTTCGCTCTTTGAACACGAGTGGAACGGCGATGACGGACCGATACCCGTGTGCGATCGCGCTCTGACGCCACCGTTCGTCGGCCGCGTCCACTACGAGATGCTGAACGACCTGCGATTCGAGGGTGTGGATCGCACGGGCCGTCGGTTCGCGGTCGTCGAGGAGGGTGTTGCCATCGTGCTCTATGCTCTCGAGGTATCGCATTTCGGATCCAGCGGACGCCCGTTCGCGTAGTTTCTCACCTCCCCTCTGACGATCGGCGATTCGGGCGAACGAGTACCGGTCGTTCGCGATAGTTTCCTCGCAGATTCGTCGCTCGAGTTCGTCTCGCGTCCACGCGGTTCGAATTACTCGACCGACGTGTCGAACGAGTTCGTTCGTCTCGTCGAGTTGTTCGTTCGTTTCTATCGTCGCCTCGAGTTGCCGGTTGTACGCTTCCAACTGCCGTTGGCTGTCAAGACGATCTAACGCGTTCCCTCCGATGGCTCCGTAGAGGCGTATGAGCGCGTGATCGAACGACAACCGTCGATCGCCGTCGGTAGTGCCGACACAAAGAATTCCGTGTGTTCCGACCGGAACGACGATGCCACGGGCTCGTTCGGGATCGTATACGGGAGTCGCCGGTCTGGGCAGCAACTCGGCAACGAGAACCGGGTCGTGGTCGATGAACGCTGTCCATTCGGGTGTCGACGCGTCCTCGAGCGGGATGGTGGTGGCTCCGTTCTTCGAACGCGGACTCACGGCTCGACGACGGAGCGCATCTTCGGACTCGTCGTACAGGTAGATGCTGACGTACGCGGCGCCTCGAGTCTCTTTGATCGCCTCGACGACGGCCTCACAGATCTCTTTCGCCTGGACTGTTTCTCTCGTGACACTCGACCCGACGAGTGACTCGAGTCCGGCGAGGTATCGCGCTATCTCGTCGTCGGTTCCCTCGTTGCTATCGTCTCCGGTATCGAAACCCTCGGTGAGAGCCGTCGCGGTACACACGTAGTTGTTACCGTCAGTTCGACTGATCGACGTTCGAACCGGGAACCGCTGCCCGTCGGGACGGACGGCGATCGACTCGTCGATCGCTCCGCCGTACGATCGCACGCGCTTGACGAGACGTTCGTAGTGGCAGGATTCGTCGTTCGGAAACACCATCGACCACGATTTGCCGATCAACTCTTCGGGAGCGTATCCGTGTAATTCCGCGTAACTCTCACTGACGGCGTCGAATACCAGCGACTCGTCTAGTAAACTGCTTCCCTCGACGACATTTCTGGAACTGGTAGCACCTCGTGATACCGACCGGTCGCCCTCGCTCGCGCGGCGGCGAGCAACGACGGCCGCCACTCTCGACGCCAACCACCGAAATCCGAGATCGGTGGATCCCTTCCACAGATAATCCGTCGCTCCTTCCGAGAGGGCCTCGCTAACGAGGTCGTCAGCACGTGCTTCGGTGAAGATAATGTACGGGAGATCGGGAGCGGATTTGCGGACGGTTCGAAGGAGGTCCAGCCCGCTCGTCTCCTGCATGCGAACTTCGCTGACGACGCAGTCGGTCCACTCAAGCGAGCGACGGACCTCCGTTTCGCTAGAGGCGACGGTCACGCTGATATCGAACTCGTCTTCGAACACGGTCGTCGCGGCTTCGATCGACGCCTCGTTCGTATCGACGAAAAGGACCCGTATGGGCCCACCGGCAGGTCGGCCGTCATCAGTTGGTGTCGTACTGTTCATCGCGATTTAGGAACATGATCTTCTACTCTCAACTAGCGTCGGAACTTGTCGTCTCTATCTTAGCGGTGCGCCAGCGTTGAGCACACCGTCGGGGCGTCGAGAGCCGTTTATCCGGGTTTCTTCGGCAGGGTGCTCTTGAGGTTTGATCGGGTCGGTTGTACCTGTTTACCGGTCAGTCGCCAGAGCGGGGTGGTAGCTGGCCGGAAATGACGTACAACCGACCCTATGAGGTGGCGGGATATCGTGGGACTAGTTATCACTGTATTCAGTGGCGTTACGAACGGAGAAAGTCAGTGCCTATGCTGTCAGCGTACGCGAACCGATGTACATTGGGTGGATACCGTCTCCCGATTGTAGCCTACCGTCGCCGGCCGGGTTGGCCACTCGCCGGCTCTATTCTGCGCGTTCTCGTTTTTCTTATCGATGAACTCGAGTGGGTGAATAGAACCTCTTATATGAAACCTGCCACTATTCGAATCGGCTCGGCTGTCGACGGGGACTATTCACGTAGTGCGTCCGGTTAAGCCCGTGGCTGAACGAAGCCACGGTGAAGAACATGACCGAACGGGGAAGCATCCACTCGGACGGCGACGAATCTACCCGGACGAATCAACGCAATCGCGGGATGTTAGACTGGGTTCCACGTTGTGTCGATTCGATGAAACGGAGTCTCACGACCGCAGTCGTCCCCTTTCTCGTGTGTTTCGTGTCGATAGCCCATCGAGGGATCTCACGGCGAAACGCACTCGGGGTGCTCGGTACCGGTCTCGCGAGTGTCCTCGGAATCACTCCCGCAACTGGCGACGGGACAGCGGACGAAGCCGATACCGACCGGTACGTCGTCGGTCTCGAGGAGGGGACCTCGAGCGCCAGCGTCTCGCGGAAGGCAACACAAATACACCGGTCGCTCGATCTCTCTTCGAACGGGGGCGTCGTCGTCGCCAGCTTCGACGACAAGGCGCGCCAGGAGTTCGAGGCGCGATCGGACGTCAGATACGTCGAACGAGACCACATCCGTCGACCGCAGATTCACAGCACGGTCGAACCGGCCGACACCGTAGACCTCGGGACGGGGCAAAAGTCTCCCTGGGGCGTCGAACGGGTCGGGGCGACGGATTTTCACGACAGCACGGAGGGAAGTGACGGCGGATCCGTTGCCGTCCTCGATTCCGGCATCGACCCCGAACACGAAAGTCTCGAGGTGGCCGACGGTGAGGCGTTCACCGAGTGTAGCGGGTCCACCTGTGAAGCAGAGTGGGACGACGAAATCGGTCACGGAACCCACTGTGCCGGCACGATCGGTGCACTGGACAACGGAGCCGGTGTCGTCGGTGTTGCTCCCGGATGCGATATATACGCGCTCAAGGTCCTTGCGGGCGACGGCTCCGGATACGATTCCGACATCGCCGCCGCTATCGAATGGTGCGCTGACAACGATATCGATGTCATCAACCTGAGTCTCGGGGGAAGCGACGAGGCGCAGGTGCTCGAGGATGCCCTGCAATACGCCTACGAACGTGGATTGCTCGTCGTCGCCGCGGCCGGCAACGACGGCTCCGCGGCTGGAGTCGACTACCCGGCGGGCTACGACGAGTGTATCGCCGTCGGCGCGACGGACGACCGCGACGAGATTCCCGAGTGGTCGGCCCGCGGCGACACCGTAGAACTCGTCGCGCCGGGAGCCGACGTGCTGTCGACGCAACCCGGGGACGAGTACGTTTACCTGAGCGGGACATCCATGTCAACGCCACACATTTCCGGCATCGGTGCCCAACTGATGAGCCAGGGGCTTCCCCACGCCGAAGACACGACGGATTTCGACGATCCGGGCGGCGTTCGCGGGATCCTTCGTGAGACTGCAGAAGATCTCGACTTCGACGACGACGAGCAGGGATACGGTCTGCTGAACGCGTTCGACGCCCTCGACGAACTCGACCCCATCAGCACTGAAGACGTCACCGATATCCGGACGAACACCGCGACGTTCACAGGAATGATCATGTCACTCGAGGATACCGGTGCCGTCGACGGCTCCTTCCAGTGGCGCGAATCCGGCGGTTCCGAGTGGGACGAGACGGAGTCACAATCGCTTGAGGGCGGCGAGGAGTTTACCGCGGTGGTC
Organism: Halostagnicola sp. A-GB9-2; assembly: GCF_030068615.1. GTDB lineage: Archaea > Halobacteriota > Halobacteria > Halobacteriales > Natrialbaceae > Halostagnicola. Next base: position 139,283 of record NZ_JASJOC010000005.1, read on the forward strand.
GACGAGCTGAACCCCGATACCGAGTACGACGTCCGTGCAACCCTCGACGACGGCGACGAGACCACGGCCGCAAACGTCGTAACGTTCACGACTGGAATCGACGGTCTCGCCGTCGAAACCGGCGATATCGAAGTCGACGATCACAGAACGGTACAGGCAGTCGGGGAACTAACGGGGCTCGGAGACGACGAGACCGTCGAGGTGGCCTTTCAAACTCGGCGTGCAGGCGACGACGAGTGGGAGACAACCGACTCCAGCTCCCTCGAGGCGATTGGCATCTTCGAGGATGATATTTCGGGCCTCGAGCCCGAAACCGAATACGAGATCCAGGCGGTGGTCGAGAGTGATGGGGAGACCGCGACCGGCAATGTCGCGACGGTCGAAACCGATCCGGAACCGGGGCTGCCGACGATCGAGCGGTTTGAACTCACCGACGATAGTACGGATCAGTTCGTTCGGTGTAACGTCCACTGGGACGTTTCAGACCGGGACGACGCGCTCGAACTCGTCGCGACCGAACTTCAGTATGCGGACGACGAGGAGGTTATTCATCGGATCGGAGCCGAGGTCGAAGGGGGGACAGAGAGCGGTATCCACACGGTCAGAAACAGCGACCGATTCGAGGGGGCCGGCGAGGCCTACGACGTGACGCTCTCGGTTACCGATGCTGAGGGGAATGTTACCGAGGAGACGGAGCGTATCGAACTCGACGAACGATCCCCGGCACCTGCTATCGATCGATTCGAAATTACCGCCGACGATTTCCTCGGTTCACCCGAGGCCGTCGTCGAGTGGGAGGTCTCCGATGAGGGCGCGGAACTCGACGGCGTGGAACTCGAGATGCGGCTCGTCGGCGACTCCTCGGTCGTCGATTCCGCGAGTTCGATGGCGCGTGACGACGAAGCGGCTGGTACGGATTCGCTCACGGACCGGGACGGGAGCGAGGGCGAGACGGAGTATGACGTTACGATCCGAGTAATCGACTACTTCGAACAGACGACCGAAGAAACGACGCGAGTGATGTTGGGTGATTAACACCAGGATGGTAGTGTGGTTCGAACGACAGATAGGAACGCAGTCTCCGGCGTGTCCCGTCGAGCAAACGGTCTGTCTCCTCTCGACGCCGGGTTAGGGGTGAATTCCCTGCCCACGAGTCCATATCAGGGCCGGTATTTGCTAACCTCCGGGTCGTCCGAATCGAGTCCCGCCATCAGGAGTCCGAGCACTTCCGGATTGCTCAGTTCGTAACCCATTCGGTTGCTTAACTCGAGTTTGACCTCTTCGAATCGATCCGCCTTCGTTCCATGGAGTTTGATGTGTGTCGTCATACAGCTATATGTTCTGCAGGTGTTCTCGCGCGGCCGTCACAGCGGGGGACCACTATCGATGGGCGCTTTCTCGTCCGGCGTCGAACGCCGGTTTCCTATCCGCCCGAACGACGGTTCGATTCCGTTCAACCGGGTCCTTACGCAGGTCGGATCGATCCGGCCGTCACAGCCGGCTGGTGCTGGTCCATCTGAGAAGGCGAACAGCGGACTCGTAAACCCCAGTCGAAGCTGCGGTGCATCTCGGGGTGATTGGGAAACAGTTGGCTCCAACGGTACCGTGACCGTCTTTCCCGTCGTTTACTGCGTTAACACACTCGAGATCCTGAGCGACGACCGAACGGCCAGGAGTCTCCGATTCATGATGTGTTCTGGAGCGGAACCGCACACGTCGAACTGATCCAGGCCGTTCGATGCCGTTTGTCGTATATAATGACGCGTCCGTCCCTGGCGCTATAGGCGACGACGCTCGGTCGAACGTTCGATTGGTCGGCCTCGAAGTCGAAATGCGGGTCGTTGTAGCTGTCGTGTGATGGCATGATTCTGTGTTCGATACGCGCTGGTGATTCTCGAAAGGAGTCGGATCGTCCCCGCGTTGTAACCGTTTTTACGACATCTGTGACCAACCGTTTCACGCCGAACTACATCGATAGGGAAGACCGACATACGTTAGCAAGCCGTTCAATGGCCGGCGGTAAGAATCAAAGCCCCCGTGAAACTCGGTTTCGTTCCTCACTCGCGTCCTTCCTCGAGGTAAGCCGACAACAGGTTCCATAACCCTTTCCGCAAGTGCTGGTGAAGCGTCGACGAGGAAATCCCCATCGAGTCGGCGAGTTCTTCTGCAGTGATCGCTCGAGGCCAATCGTAGTATCCCGACGCGTACGCTGATTCGAGCGACGAGCGTTGTTTTTCGGTCAACGCTCCATCGAGCGCCTGTCGAAACTTATCCGCCGTTTCGATCGAGCGATCGTGTTCTCGCTTTGCCAGCAGATCCACACGATCGAAGGATTCCTCGATCAGTGAGACGATTTCGCGAACGTTTGCCGTCGTCGGGGCCTCGAGAACGACGTGTACCTCGCCGTCTGCAGCGCGGGCGGATCGCAAGGTCGCGCCGCTCTGGAGCGCGATGTGAGAGATCGACTCCGACGTGAGCGTCTGCAGCACGAAGCTCTCGTCGCTTTCCGAGAGTACTTGCACATCCTCGATCTGCTCGCAAGCGGCTGCGATTTCCAGAACCGGCTCGGGATCGGCCCCCGTTATCGTGTGGTAGTTGAGGATCTGTCGAGATTCGATCGGTACCGCTCGTTCGAACCGACATTCACAGTCCAGTTCCGCGGAGACTTCGAGAAAGAATAGCTGCGTGTCGGATACCACGAACTCGAGTTCGATCACCGAGTCCGACAGCAACAGCGTCCTGTTCCGGATCGCGTTGATCGAGAACCCGATTACCTTGCCGAGCGATTCGAATCCGTTTATCGCTTCCTCGCCGAAGACGTCCTCTCCCGTTCCGTTCACTACCAGCACTCCCAGGAGCCGATCACCGTACGTGAGGGGGATCGCACCCGTTGACAGAACTCCCTCGACGGGGTCGTCGGAATCGGTCTCCGAAGACTGTCCATCGAGCTGGTAGTGTCTGACGACTCCGACGGAGTCCGTCTCGATCATCTGTTCGACGGACCCGTTTCCGATACTCGAGATAGACATCTCGTTGATCGCCTCGAGATCCCTGTCGGTGATCCCCGATCCGATGCGAGTCGTGACGCGATCGGTAGTCGCTTCGATGTCGCCGATCCACGCGCTGTGATAGAGATCGGAGTTTACCAGGTGGTCACAGACAGTCCGCTCGAGTTCTTCGCGCGTCGTCGCTTCGATGAGCCGCCGTCCGATCTCCTGGACGAGCGTGTTGATACGGTAAAGCGTCTCGAGTTGGTCACGCTGTTGGCGTGCCTCGCGCTCGTGGGTTTCGAGTAACCGTGCCCGTTCAGCGCGAGCAATCGCCGTCCTGACGTTGACCGCTAGCATCTCTGACAGCCGAACATCGCGATCGCTGATCTCTTCGTCACGCTGTAAGATGACGCTGATCACGCCGTACTCCCCTAACGGGACGTGGAAACTCGAATAGCTGGTCGTCTGTTGATGTGAGAGACGGTCGGACGGCGGAGAATTGACGGTCATCTCCCCGCTTCGGAACGCGTGACCGGCGAGTGTCGCTTCGAGATCGTACGCCGTGTGAGTTTCAAGCAACGCCTGGGCTCCGTCCGTGGAGACGACGCATGTGAGACGATTTGAGTCGGTGTCGAACAGTCGGAGGCAGGCATTTTCAAAGCCCAGAACATCCTCGACTGCTTCGATACCGATCCGGTAAATTTCCTCGCTGTCGTCCGACTTGATCAGTTTCCGGGCGACGGCGTTGAGCGACTCGAGCTGGCGCTCCTGTGACTTCCGATCGGAGATGTCGCGAACGATGCACACGGTTCCGCCGTCATCGAGAGCGGAAAGGGTCATTTCGACGATCGTTTCACTGCCATCTGCACATTTGCCGGCCGCCTCCCCCCGCCACGAACCGTGTTCCCGTACGGCAGGAAGAACCGACGATTCGATTCGTGCGATTTCGGCTGCCCCGAAGAGACGTTTCCAGCTTCGCCCGATAAATACGTCAGCAGTCTCGTAGCCGAGCAGTTCCGCGTGGACGTCGTTCATGTACGTGAACACGCCGTCCTCGTCCGTGATCGCCATTCCGTCGATCGCCGCGTCGATAGCCCCGGACTGTTGGCGGATCAGTCGCTCGCTCTCGAGGCGATCGAACGCTACACGTGCGTTCTTCGCGAGAATATCGATGAGTTCCTGCAGAGGGACGTTCAGATCGTCGGCGTCAGTCGATCCAACGGTCAGCAACCCGTGTTTGCCGAGTGGGGCGACGAGTCGCGCCTCGAGTCCCAGTTCCGGATGTGCCGTGTTTTCCAGTGAGCCGTAGTTCGAGAGGACGGCCATTGTTTCGTCCTCGTAACTCGTCATCTCGGCCATCTCGGGCGTGATCGAATCGGGGGATTCCGCTCTGTCGGTATCGGAGTCTCCGGATGTTCCCTCACTCACGGCCACTGCACGAAGGTCACTACCGTCGTCTCCACCGAGCCACACCGCCGCGAGTGATCGCTCGAGGACCGTTTCGACCACATCGATAACCGTCCGAGCGATTTCCGTCGGCGTTTCAGCGGCGGCGAATCGGCGATTCGCCTCGTTGATCGCTGCGAGTCGTTCTTCGTATTCGGTTCGCTCGACGTGGACAGATCGTTCACGATAGTTAGCGATAAACAGCTCCTGACCGTCACTTTCCACCAGTGATATGGTAATACACACGGGAACTTCCAGTTCGTTTTCATGACGGAGCGAAAGTTCGCCGGTTGCTCTTTCTTTCTCTACTGCGACTTGATTGCGGAGTTGAGTGAACGTCAGTAACTGTTCGGCTGGAACTAACTCTTCGATAGACCGATCGAGCAGTTCTCCGGGAGCGGATCCGAGGGACTCTTCCGCCGCCCGATTGACAAAGACGATGGCACCACCCCGCTCGAAACTGATGACACATTCGGTGATCACTGCGGTTACCTCTTCGAAGAACGTGTCGTTGACTCGAGGTGAAGTAACGCCCATATAGGACTCTAGAGGTATCCCACGGGCATAAATATAACATACAACAAACAGGAATACTATCTTATTTTTGGAACGGAAACGGATAATTGCTTGGTGCGTAATTCGCTGTGGCAGGGATATCGTCTCGTTCACCGTTCAAGTAATCACCTCGGGGTCAAGTCGTTCGAGAATCTTTGATTTTCGTGACTGAGCGAATCAGAGCTAAGCGGGACCTTTGCTCCCGCGAGGTCAGCGAGACGTACGTCTCGCCAGAATCCGCGATGTCCGCGAAGCCTTCGGCTTCGCTTGATCACGGAAATCTCCGATTTCCGAACGACCCCGAGGTATTCTCCTGTTCTGCTGATAAAACGCTGGAAGAAACGCAAGTAGACTGATTCTGCCGTTCGGAACTCGATCGACGAACGGTATCGTCACGTCGCGAACTCACTCGTATTCGGCAGATTTTAACGATTCGACGTCCCGTATCAACCGCTCCGCGTTTCGAAGTCGCAATTCTCGAGCGCGTTCGAGTGGAACCTGCCCCTTCGTCTCGAAATCCGCTGTGAGCGGATCGTACTCCTCGACACGGAACCCCATTCGTTCGAGGTACCGAGAGACTTCGGTCGATTCGAGTCCGTCGACCATGGCCGCTTTCGCGTACTCGTCGAGTCGCTCGAATTCGGGGAGGACGATTTCCTCGGCCGTCCACTCGCCGGTTCCCTCCCCGATGCGGACGTTGGTATGGTGAATCTCCTCCATGATGGTGTTCATCTCGCCGACGAGTCGAAGCAACTGACTCGGCAGCGTCGCGTCGGGTGACCGCCACTCGACCGTCGGCATCTCCTCGCGCAGTCTGACGGGCGTCCAGACGGCGTCGTCGGTCGAGAAGTGAGCGTCGACTTTCGCTTCGGAAATCCCCCTCTCTTTCGCGCTCTCTTTGAACTCCTCGAGTGAGGTCTCGAGTCGTCGGTTCCACTCCGCGACGGTATCGACGTACTGCCAGAGTTGCCCGTGTTTCGGGAACTGCTGGTAACAGCCTTTTCGATAGAGATAGGCTCGGGCGCTGCTGGCGATTTGATCGCCCTGATAGTACGGCGAGGAGTTACAGAGTGCAAGCGCGGGATCGAGGGCGATGAGCGCGTTGAGTTGGTCGGTGACGTTTCGCTGTTCGAAGTGAACGTGCGTCCCGGCGCAGTACTTTGCGAACTTAAAATCCGATCCGACGACTCGTTTTTGTATCCGCCCTCGTTCGTCGGTCTTCATATCCATCGATTCGCAGTTGATCGGCGTTCCCAGCGGGACGAGTCGTTTGTCGAGTTCCGCCGCTCGCTCGAGGACTGCGTCTAACTGTTCGATTACCGTCGATCGTAGTTCATCGATTGACTCGCACGGAGGCGTTTTCAATTCGAATAGACAATCGACGAACTCCGCTTCGGTGTACGCTGAAACGTCTGTGAGTTCGCCGGGTCGCGTGAGGACCCCATCGCGATCGGTTACCCAGTACTCGACCTCTATGCTTTTTTGCATTGGATTCAGTTACTACCGTCGGTTATTCCGATGCAGGCGATATTCGGCCGACCGAAGACTGCACCCACATCGCACGAGATCCCATTCTGTTGGAACGAAGACGAGTGATAGTTAGGATGGGGGTTTAGAAACGTCACTGCTTGAATGTGCCAACTGTGAATTCATTTCTGTCCCTGATGAACCCTGAAAACGGTCAGTAGGCTCTGAAACTCTTGAAATTCATCCCTTACAAATGAAATCCACCAACAGACTTTTTACTCAAACCCGAGTAATATATTATACGATGATGTGGCAAGATATAATATTCATGATTGGAAGTGGACTCTCGGTACTGTTTCTCGCCCCGACAATCCGCGACGTAAGTGCGCGCATTCCGCTCGGGACGAGTATCCCGAGCATGACCGTTGGTGGCGTTTACGCGTTCACCTTCGGCACGATGGGCATGACGCTTTCCGCGGTCGGAGCGCTGGCGACCGCAATAATGTGGACCGTGATCGCGACGCTCCGTTCGCCGAGGGGAGATTCACCGATACAGACACGGCGCGACGAGATCGTGCTGTTTTCGGACGATACCAGACGGTTCGTGGAGCGAACCATCGGCGGGCACGATCACGGAACGCAGTACCTGTCTCGAACGAATACAGATCGCTAATTCCATCTGTCATCCTGATAAAATCGGAGCCGTCTTCGGATCGGTACGGAGCCGAGACTCGTCAGAAGGTATGAACTGGAGATGACTGTCCGCATTTGCCGTCCAAACGCCGACTCGAGGGTGGCAACTAGTTCTCTCTTCTCATCACTTCTCTTCGGGTTCCCTCTCGCCCGCCTCCTCGCCGGCGTCGAGCGTTGATTCGACGATGTCGTCTCCCGCCTCGCCCATCCAGTGGAACGTTCGTTGGGCCTGGAACCCGATATCTTCGAACGTCGATTTGGCCGCCTCGCGTTCGTCCTCGGACAGTTTGACCAGATGAAAGAGCGGCCGACCGGGAAGGGCTCGAGGATTCGCAAGAATACCGATCAACAGACCGGTGTACGGTGCTTCGACGACGCGTTTCTCCCGCGTAAAGTGATCCGAGATGACACAGACCGTCTCTCCGCCGTCGACGATGGGATGTGGGCCCCACTTCATCTCTACCAGTCCGCCGGTATCAGCGCGAAGCCACTGCTTTTCGCCGCCGTCCTCGAGGACCTTTAGGAACCCCGATGACTCCGGTTCCGTCTCCGGTAACATATCGTGAGCCGCCATGACGTTCTCGACGCCGCCCACCGCCCGTTCGATGAGGACCGGCTGAAAACGGTCCTCCTCGCCCATCTCGATCGTGGCCGTCGGAACGTCGTCTTTAGTTGCTTCCCGCCGCAACGATCCTTCGGACCCGCCCCCGGACAGAACCAGTTCGGACCCGAACGCGTCGACGAGTCGAGAGACGCCATCGTCGTCCATATCCGCCCGCGCGTGCATCAACGCGAGTTTGTTCCGCGTCGAGGAGTGAAAGTCCAGACCGAAGTCACACGGACCGATGAACTGATCATAAATCGCCTTCGCCATGCGGGACGCCTCCGAACCGCTGGATAGTCCCGGAAACGAGCGGTTCAGGTCGCGGTCATATATTGGAAGGTATCGCTCCTCGGCTTCGTAGCCCGGCACGTTGGCCACGTGAATGCAGACGAGTACTCCGTGAATTTCGTTCGGCTCGTACCGATCAGCCACCCGCTGGAGGACTCTTACACCGTTTATTTCGTTCCCGTGGACGGCGGCGGACAAAAAGAGCCGCGGTCCAGGCTGGTCGCCGTTGATAACCGTCACCGGCATTTTGACGGACTGACTCAAGTAATTCTCTCCGATCTCGTGCTCGAGGTGTCGCTTTTCCCCGGGGTTCACCGTCCTGGATTTGTCAGGAGAGTCGATCGAAACTGTCTCCGAAGGGGTAGCGTTTTTTGCCATGGTCTTGCGTTCTACCGATTTGGAGCGTTCCAAAAGAGGTTCGGCCTGCGGGTACAAGACCCCGATTGCTGGTCGTATACGGTTGCCCTCGTCGCTTTTCTCGAGGACCCAGTGGCCGACCGCTGTTCGTGACCAGCAAATAACAACGACCTCTTAGATGAATTCGGATAGTAGAACGTAACTACTGTCGGCTTCAATACGGCTATCGTTGCAAATTGAGTTGCGAGAAGACCGTGATGACGTTTCGGTATGGTAATCTCTCGAGAGATCGGCCATAAGTCCGGACCTCCTTCGGCGTCCTCGATGTCCACCGCGGACGTACTGAACGTCTCGGCCCCACTGTCGAAACCGGGGCACCGTCGAAATCGAGTTGAATTGGAGGAGTCAGATCGCGAGATAGACCCCGACGAGTATCAACACGCCACCGAGAACCGTTTTGAGTCGCTCGGGATCGGTCCGATGAGCGATTCGCCACCCCACGACGACGCCGATGAGTTGGGGTACCCCGACGAGGATGACGAACGGCAGTGAGACGGCACCGTAGGAGAGGTATCCCGACGTTGCGAACACCGCGATGAAGATCGACTGGACCTGTGCGACGCCGACGGCCAGCAACATCGGAACCCCGATCACGACGAGTGCCGGAACGGCCAGTACGGGGCCGCCGACGCCGATGAGCCCGCTCGAGACGCCCAGTCCGACGCCGAGAGCGCCCAACTCGAGTCGGCCGACCGATGGGGAACCGTCGATACCGACGGAGCGGTCGAGCGAGTTTTGCTGGCGATAGAGTAGAACCGCACCGACGAGCGCGGCAAAGCCGCCGAGCAGAAGGCCGAAGAGTTCTCGAGAGACGTACGCGTTCAGGTAGGCCCCGGCGAGTGCGCCGACGATGCTCGTCGCGCTCAGGACCACGGCCATCTGGCGACCGTCGTCTCCGCCGAGTTCCCCGGAACGAATGTAGGCGAGTGTTCCGACGATTCCCGTCGCGATGAACGTCGCGTGGGCGGTGCCGGCGACCGTGGCCGACGGGAGCGGCGTGAGCGAGTACAGCGCGATGGTAACGAAGATTCCGCCCGGGCCGATCGTCGTGATTCCGATACCGGCGAACAGAGCGATGATCGCGAGTGCGACCAGTACCGTAATCGACATCGTTGTGAATACCATGAGTGAGGAGTCAGATCACACCGGACGCGGTTGGTTTGCCGAGTGAGGCGAACTGACGAGGGTTCCGTTCAGGGACTTGTCAGGCACGGTGATAATTGATGCGGAAGGGAGCACAGTCAGAATCCACCCGTCGTGATAAGTTCGACGAAATCCTGGACCGCGAAGACGGCCAGGACGATCGCCAAGATAACCAACAGGGCATTGATCGTGTTCAGTCGGCGCGTATTGCGGTGTTCACCCATCGTGTCTCGGTCGTTTACAGCCCAAAACAGAAGCACCGTCGCCAGAGGGAGCGCGAATATCCCGTTGTACGTCGGGAAGAGGATGACCATATCGACGACCGACAGATCGAGCAGCGAACTGATCAACGGGGAGAAGATTCCGATCCCGGTTAGGACGATGAAGATCGATTGAAACGATCTATCATCCTTCGTGACATCGTACCCCATCGCCTGGGGGATGAGATAGGCCGGCGTCCACATGATCGGGACGATGCTGTTGAACGCGGCGGCCGTTACGCCGCCGACGAATAGCACCATCGCCCAGGTCCCCATCACTTCAACGAGGGCTTCGCCGGGAGTGATGAACGACTCGAGTTCTGTAAATCCCATTGGACGCAACACCGCGGCGGCCACGATCAGGATCGCGATCGTCGTCAGTCCGCCGACCGCGTACCCCATCACGAGGTCTCGCCGAGCATCTTCGACATCGCTCTGGTCGCTCCATCCCTTCTGTCGAACCAGGATCGATTCGAGAAAGAAATTCGGCCAGAGTGCGGTCGTCCCGAGTACCCCTGCTGCGACGACGAGTGCATCGACGGATGTCGCCGTCGGAACGAATCCGAGCGCGACAGCACCCGGATCTGCACCGCTCGGGAGTGCGACGGCAACGTAAACTACCAGTAACGAGAGCATCATCGCGATCATGAGGTTCTCAACGATGTCGTAATCGAGGAGGCCAACAACGATCACGCACACCGTCGCGACGACCGCGATCGGTTGCCAGCCGACGACGCCGCCCGTCAGAAACGAAACCCCCGCTCCGACGGCGGCAACCAGACCGACCGTCCAGGCGAGACACCCGATCGAAAGAAAAATTGCGATAGCAGTCGCTGCCGATCTTCCGAGTTTTTGTCTGACGAAAATCATCAACGGTTTCCCGTGAATACCGAGGCGTGCGCTCATGTCCTGTGCCACAAACCCCAGAAGGGCGGCTCCGACGACAGCCCACAACAACGTGTATCCGTGTATCACTCCAGCCTGGCTGGCGATGAACACCGACCCCGATCCGAAGTAACTCGCGACCATCACGAACGCGAGTCCGTATTTACGTGCAAACTCCGTCAGGGTTCGACCGTAGATTTCCTGGATTGTACTCATAGTGATACCTGCGACTACCAGCTTCTCGAGTGAGAATTCGATATAGTTCGATCACCCGATCGAAAGACGGGTGATCGGAACGATATGATCGTTTGATTCGCAGGCGAATGGGTCTTTGGCGTTCACAGGCAAGCCGACATCCAGCAACAATTTAATCGTTCCTCGCTCAGCTGAAGGGGGTGTTTGGATGACTAGTCTTCGTCTTCGGACACCAACTCATCGGCAGTAAGTCGATCCATGTCTTCGCTCGCCAGTTCACGGACATCGTCAGTGTCGAACCGTTCGCCGTCGTAAAAGACGCTCACGAGCCAGAGGGTCAGGAGCGCTGCTACCGTCGCAGGGACGGCGGGTTCGACCTGCCCCTCCCCGAATAGCTCGGGAGAGCCAAGATAGAACTCCCAGATCGCGAACACGACTCCACCGACGATAAAGGCCGGGAGCCCGGCCTCACGGACGGTACCGCTCCAGAGCAACATCACCAGTCCGGCGAACAACACGGACATGATACCCATGCCGAGCGTGTTGATTACGATGATTTCGATGCCGCTCAGAGCGATCAGCGCGGCTCCGACGCCGAACACGATGATAGTTAATCGCATGACGAGGACGAGATGGTCGTCGGAGAGACCCGTACGGCCGCCACGAGCCGGGATGTAGAGATCGTTGATGAAACTCGTCGCGCCGGCTAACAGGAACGAGTCTGCACCGGTGATAACCGAGGAGACGGCGGCCGCGAGCAGGAGGCCGGCGAACACGTCCGGAAGGGTGTTCGTGATGGTCCAGGCGAATGCCATTTCGGATTCGATCTGTGCGCCCTGCGAGTTGGCGATCATTCCCGCCGCCGCGGTGAGGATGCCGTATCCCGTGATTACGGTTCCGGCGAGGAACGTGCCCATCATCGCGATCTTGCGACTCCCCGCCGACCAGGTTCGCTGGAGCATCTGTTGCTGTGCGCCGGCGACGGTGAGGTACATCAGGTACCACGTGCCGATCTGGACGAGACCGACGCCGAACCAGTTCAGATGCCCCTCCGGCACGTCAGCCGCGATAGCGTCGACGCCGCCGACGTTCGACACGGCAATCGGGATCGCGATGATCGTGCCGAGGATGATGACGACGCCGTGAAGCGTATCCGTGTACGCGACCGTGCTCATCCCGCCGTAGGCCGTGAGGCCGATGAAGACGGCTACGCTGATCCAGAAGGCGACGGACAGGTCGACGCCGGTGACGACCGCCAGCACCGACCCCATCCCGATCGCCTGCCCGGCAGTCAGCGCGATCTGACCCATGATGGTAAACGCCGCCGCGAAGTATTTCGTGTAGTCGCCGTAGACCCGTCCCAATAACTCGGGGACACTCACGACTTCGAACGTGTAGATGTAGCCGATGAAGACGGTCATCGTCATCCAGGCGAGTCCCTGGGTCATCGCGTACCACTGGGCGCTGATCCCCTGGAGGAACGCATCCTGGGCGACCCCCATCGTCAGCCCGCTACCGGCAAACGTCGCGAAGTACGTCATCATGTAGACCGGCAGGCTCAGGTTTCTTCCGGCCAGGGTAAATTGCACGTACCCTTCGCTTGCTCCTCGACCGAACCAGATCCCGACGATTAGCGTCAGCAGGAAGTACCCGACCATCGTCAACAGGACTGGATTCAAGAGGTCAACCATCGGAGACTACTATCGCCCAACCCGCGGTTGCTTTCGGACTCTCGTTTCCAGCGTTCCAATAGTGCGGTCGAATCATCATTGGAGCCGTGATACGCATCCACCACGGACCCGGAAATAAAGTGCAGTTGAATACTCAGTGAATGTGTATAAATAAACACTCCAATTATTTCCTTACTGATATTTAATAATGCAACGGGCACTCTGTAGGAATATTCACTCCGAGATCGGAAAGATATTGCCTGCATCAAGGTTTTACCCGGAGCTGTTGAGTCTGATAATATGCCCGTCCGCCCACCGACGAAAGACGACCTCAGAGAACTCGGATCGGATCTTTTTCTCGACCTGACGGCCGAGGAACTCGAGGCCCTGCAGGAACTGATCGTCGACAAACTCGATTCCTACGAGTCGATCCGATCGTCCCGACCCAAATCGAGTTTTGGCGGAACCGAACCGCGACTTCGTAGTTCGGGGGTTAGAGCGACCGACAACCCCCACCACGCCTGGGTCACCCGTTGCATCGTCGAGGGCGACGAAGACGGTGATCTCGAGGGGTGGGACATCGGCATCAAGGACAACATCTGCGTTGCCGGCGTCGAGATGACCTGCGGATCGAACGTCGTCGAGGGCTACGTTCCCAACGTAGACGCGACCGTCGTCACCCGCTTGCTCGAGGCCGGCGCTGACGTGGTCGGTAAGACCAACATGGACGACATGGCGATAACGCGAACCGGGCACAGCGCATTCGGGACCATCACCAACCCTCGCGACGACGACTATCTGGCCGGCGGCTCGAGCGGGGGAAGCGCGGTCGCAGTCGTCGAGGACGAGGTCGACGTGGCTATCGGATCCGACCAGGGCGGCAGCGTTCGCATCCCGGCCGCCCTCTGTGGAATCGTCGGGCACAAACCCACCTACGGGCTTGTGCCGTACACGGGCTGTGTCGGGTTGGAGCACACGATCGATCATCCGGGGCCGATGGCCAGCGATGTCGAAACGGCCGCACGAACCCTTTCAGCGATCGCCGGAAGCAACGAGCGCCACCTCCGACGACCGAGCACGGTCCCCGTCGAAGAGTACGAGGAGGCCCTCGACGGTGACGTATCGCAACTGTCTATCGGCGTGCTCGAGGAAGGGTTCGGGAAATCTGACGGTGATCCGGCGGTCGACGAACAGGTGCTCGAGGCCATCGACCGTCTGGAGGACGAGGTTGCGTCCGTCGAGGAGGTGTCGGTTCCGCTGCATCTAGAAGGGACAGACATCCACTCGGTCTGTACGAACGAGGGGTTGGTCGGTGCGCTGAGCGGTCAGGGGGTTGGTCACGGGTGGAAAGCGTGGTACAATACGCCGTGGGTCGAATCATTCGGGAAGTTCCGACGAGCCCAGAGCGACGACTTCTCGGCGATGTTCAAACTGTCGTTGCTCATAGGTGCGTATACGGGCCGGCGGTATCACTCACGGTTCTATGCGGCCGGGATGAACTTGCTCGTCGAACTGGCCCAACGATACGACGAAGCACTCGAGACGTACGACGTTCTCGTCATGCCCACGACGAGCGTCACCGCTCCCGAACACGACCCCGACATGGACGATTTCGACCGATTACGGGAGGTATCGGTCCCTTCGAACACGGCCCCGTTTAACAGAACCGGCCATCCAGCGCTGTCCGTTCCGGCGGGAACGGTCGACGGCCTTCCCGTCGGCCTCATGATCGTCGGCTCTCGGTTCGACGACGCAACGGTCCTCAACGCGGGATATGCGCTTGAGCAGGTGCGATTAGATGGCGGGTAGTGATAGCGGGCAGAACGGATGATACGGAGCGTTTCGATCAGTACGTCCTCTCGCAAACACGTCCCAGCCGTCAGTGAGAAACACGTTGGCGGAGCGAACCGGTCGCCCGACTCAATTTCAGTGGCCGGTCACGTAACGCCCCACGGGTCGTCCTGACGCGTTTTTCACCGATTCCCTCGATGCAGGCGTACATTCGCTTGGCCGTCGGCTCGTGGCGACCCGGTACCGAACCGACGGGAAGGAGTCGTGTTGGGGGCTCTTCTACGTGTTTCCAACCGAGCCGCACCGCGAAGTCGACCAGCCGCCGCCGATCGGAACGGGGAATCGCGGGCGTCGACCGTGACGGAAACGCGGGTTGCCATCGGCGGCGAATAGGTTCCCGTCCGGAGTAGGCGTATCGGTCATTGGGTCGCGGTAGTGGGGAATTCGTATCCGGCTTCGCTCACAACCCATACCGAGCAAGCTTAACGACTTTTGCCGGCGCGCCCGTACTCCGAGATCCAATGCTCGTCCTCGGCGATGCTCACGCTTCCACAACGAACCGCCGTGAGGAACTGTTGGCTCCGTATCGGATCGAAGACCCAGACGCAGCACTTCACGTCGGCGATCTGGAGCACTGCGACCTCCCCGCGGCGACCTGGTTCGTCGCCGGCAACAACGAGGACCTCGACGTGATCGACGCTCTGCGGACGGGCGAGCGATCCAATGGCGTTCAAAGCGCACACGTCGAATCCGTCCGAAACGCGAACTTGCTCGCGAGCACAATCACAGAACTCGACGGTCGGCGGATCGGCGGCCTCTCCGGAAACTACGCATCGACGCAGTACGAGAACCCCTGAAGCGATCTCGAGGGTGATCGGCGGCGACACTTCACGAGCGAGGATGTCGAACGCGCCACGAGCCGCGAGGACGTCGAAATCTTCCTGACTCACGAGGCCCCGACGGGGCGTTCTGGTACGGGTACGATCCCGGTTGCGAGCACGTGACCGATCTCCTGGAACGTCTCGAACCGGACCTCTGTCTCGTCGGACACCACCACCGCCACCGCGAGGCCGAAATCGCGGGCGTACAAACCGTGAGCCTCGCACCCGTTTGGGAGCGGTACTACACGCTGGACCCCGACGAGTTGACGCTTGCGGATCACGAAACGCCCGCGGAGGCGGAACCACCGCCGTGATTTCTGAATAGCCGGAGCCAAAGCGGAAGACATCCGTATCCTCGATCATCGATCGGACACTCGCAGGGAGATCAACAGGAATTTTCGCCGAAACGTCTCTGCATAGTTTCGTCGATGCGTGTCACCGGTTCCTGTTCGGACCTCCCTTAAAAAGGCCTATAGGTATCCCTTGGAATACTCGCCGTTATTAGCCGACACACAGGTCGCATCTGGACTGCCGTTCGATCGCAGCGTTCGCTTCTCGTCGTGATAACGGCCACCCTCGCAGGTGTGGCGTACCCTGGGTTCGCAACCCCGATTCAACCAGTGATCCCAATTCTCGTCACGGGGTTGGTCTTCACGGCGTTTTATGGGTTCAACCTCGAGGAAATCACCACGCAGAAAATCTCTACACCGGTACTCGTCTCCCTCGTCTGCCTCTATCTGGTCGTACCGGTCGCGCTGTATCCCGTCGCCGCCGCCGTTCTCTCTGGGGAGATTTTACTCGGCGTCCTGATCGTCCTCTCCGCACCGCTGGCCGCCGGGAGTTCGATCATCTGGACGCGTCTGAGCGGCGGGAACACGGTACTGGCGACGGTCATCGTCCTCGTATCGATGCTCCTTTCGCCTCTCGTGACTCCGTCTATTATCTCATTCTTTGCCGATCCGGCGGTTACTATCTCCGTATCCGAGATGGTCGTCGAACTCACCGGTATTATTTTGGGTGCGGGGGTCCTCGCGTATCTCGTCCCAGCGGGGGCTGTGTCCGACGATCAGTTGGATAGCTTCTCCGTCACGACGATCGGTGTTCTGATTTACGCCGGAGTCGGCGGTTCGGCCCTCGCTTTCGGTGTCTCTCAACTCCTGTTCGTCGGCGGTATTGCGGTCGCGGCGCTCTGTCTCAGCGCGGGGGCCGCGTATGGATTGTACGTGCGCGGAATGCGAAGCGCCGATTGCCTCTCCGTTTTCTTCGCGAGTTCGATGAAAAACCTGAGCGTGTCAGTGATGGTCGGCGCAATGTTTGGAGGGGGAGCGATTATCGCCAGCATAACCGCGTTTCACGTCGCACAGCAGGTTGTCTGTAGTTCCCTCGTTCAGCGCCTCAACGCGCCCACCCGTTCGAAGTTGTCTGAGACCGTCACAGCTTGACGACTCGGTGACTAACTGGATTGTCGGGTTTTCACAGATCGTGATTTCCCCTCATAGAATCGGTTGTACCTGTGTACCGGTTTGTCGCCAGAGCGGGGTGGCGAACGGCCGGAAATGACTGACAACCGACCCTATCAGACAACGAATGTCACTGCAGCTGAATCAAGATATTTGTCGGGACGTAATGAGATGGGCACTATGCCGATCCATCCACCAACCGAAAAAGACCTTCGAAAACTGGGCGAATCGATGTTTCTCGACCTCCGACCCGAGGAGCTCAAGGCCTTCCGGGAACTGATCGTCGACCGGCTAGATTCCTACGAGACGATACAGTCGTACGATCCCGAACCGCGACCCAGGGGAACGGAGCCTCGTCTCCGGAATTCGGGCACCAGAGCGACCGACGACCCCCACCACGCCTGGGTCTCTCGCTGTTTCGTCGAGGGGGACGAGGACGGCGACCTCGAGGGCTGGGACGTCGGCATCAAGGACAACATCTGCGTCGCGGGCGTCGAGATGACCTGCGGATCGAACGTCGTCGAGGGCTACGTTCCCAACGTCGACGCCACGGTCGTCACCCGCTTGCTCGAGGCCGGCGCGGACGTGGTCGGTAAGACTAACATGGACGACATGGCGATCACCGAAACGGGCCACAGCGCCTTCGGAACGATCACGAACCCGCACGACGACGACTACCTGGCCGGCGGCTCGAGCGGGGGAAGTGCGGTCGCAGTCGTCGAAGGCGAGGTCGACGCCGCGATCGGCACTGATCAGGGCGGGAGCATTCGGTTACCGGCCGCTTTTTGTGGAATCGTCGGACACAAACCCACCTACGGGCTCGTCCCGTACACGGGCTGTGTCGGGTTGGAACATACCATCGATTACCCGGGGCCGATGGCCGCCGATGTCGAAACGACCGCGCGGATGCTTTCCGCGATCGCCGGCAGTAACGATGCGCACCTCCGGCGGCCGAGTACGGTTCCCGTCGAAGAGTACGAGGAGGCCCTCGAGGGCGACGCGTCTGCGTTGTCCATCGGCGTGCTCGAGGAGGGGTTCGGGAGATCGGGCGGTGACCCGGCAGTCGACGAGCAGGTACGCGATTCTCTGGCATCCCTCGAGGACGAGGGTGCGACCGTCGAAGACGTTTCAGTACCGTTGCATCGAGAGGCCCCGAAGGTCCACGCTGTCTGTATGAACGAAGGGCTCGTCGCCGCGATGAGCGGTCAGGGGGTGGGCCACGGCTGGAAAGCGTGGTACAACACGTCCTGGGTCGAATCGTTCGGCAAGTTCCGACAGGCCCAGAGCGACGATTTTCCGGCAATGTTCAAGTTATCGCTACTCATGGGCGCGTACACGGCCGAACGATATCACTCCCGGTTCTACGCGGCCGGGATGAACCTCATGGTGGACCTGGCCGAGCGCTACGACGAGGCACTCGAGGAGTACGACGTCCTCGCCATGCCGACGGTGAACGTAACCGCACCCGAGTGCGACCCGGATATGGACGAGTTCGAACGTATTCGAGAACTCGAGATTCCCGGGAACAACTCGCCGTTCAATCGGACCGGACATCCGGCTGTGAGCGTTCCCGCGGGGCAGGTCGACGGGCTTCCCGTCGGACTTATGCTGGTCGGCTCGCGGTTCGACGACTCGACCGCCCTCGACGCTGCATACGCGCTCGAAACGGTGCGATAACTGGCGACGAATATCGACCGAGATGGCCGGAACCCGTCTCCTTGCCGTTGCGGTTTCCGGGATCAGTCATATCTCAGTCCGTTGGACTGTCACAGGACTGTCCGATGGTCGCTGTACAACTTTCAGTACTGTCATGTGTTGATTATCCAGACTCGCGAAGTAAGACCACGAACAAAGGCGATACTATTGGATATCGACCGATCAGCGAATATCGTATTATCGAAAACGACGATCGATACGTGCTCGTCGATCAGGACGGACCGATCCGAAACCGGGCGAACTGCTCGGAAACTTCCCGCAGATGTTCAGTCACATCGGCTTGCTCAATAGCGCGATTTACCTCGCGAGTGCGCGTGAAGACGCGGGACCGGTGAAGTACCACGGGTCCGGTGACCCGTGGAACTCTCGTTGCTTTTTCTTTAGAACACGACCCGCAGGAACGGAAAACTGACTTGCAACCGTTGTTCAGAAAATAATCGGGGGACGACGGTCCAGGGTTGTCCAGCGGGAATCCACCTTCATTGAATCGGCCGTGAATCACCGAACGAGACGGGTAACTGTCTTTTTCACTGAACCGCCCACGAGCCCTCTGTTACTAAATGACATATCCAACTGCAATTCGCCGCTAGTATGGGAAAACAGTTCTAATTTGCTCGAAGCTCTCTCCGATCGGTTGAAAATGGAACGCGAGTTTATCATGATTGTAGAAACATAATTACGTTCTGGGATCTCGGGGCTAATTACGAATGCATGATCCCGAAACCGTCTGGGACTTCGCGACTGCAGACCGGATCAAATTCGGCACCGGCGCAAGCGAGGAGCTCGGAGATGAACTCGCCGACCGCGACATCGAGAGTATTCTCGTCGTAACCGACGACCAACTGCGGGAAACGGGAACCGTCGAGACGGCCCTCGAGTCCGTCCCCGAACGGATCGACGTCTCGATCTTCGACGGTGTTGAGCCCGATCCCGGCATCGCCGTCTACGAATCCGCGATCGCGACCGCTGGTGAGCACGCCCCGGACGCGGTCGTCGGAATCGGGGGCGGAAGCTCCCTCGACGTCGCGAAAGTTACCGGTGCCCTCGCCGACTCGGATCGGGAGGTCCTCGAGTACGTCGCGCCGCCAGTCGGCGACGGCGAAGCCGTTCCGGACTCCGACGTGCGGGTCGTCGGAATTCCGACTACCGCCGGAACAGGTTCCGAGAGTTCCCCTGCCGCAGTCGTCTCGCTACCCGACAGGGAGCTCAAAGTCGGGATCTCGAGTCGGCACCTGTTTCCCGACCTCGCGATCGTCGACCCGTTGCTCACGGTGACGCTTCCCCCCGCGATCACGGCGTCGTCGGGAATGGACGCGCTCACGCACGCTATCGAAGCCTATACGACCCGACGCTTCGACACGAAACCGGCTCCCGACCGGGCTGGTGACCGGCCCGATTACGGCGGTCGAACGGAGTTGACCGACATGTACGCAGAGCGCGCGATCGAACTCATCGCCGGTAGCTTACAGCGGGCGGTCAACAACGGCTCCGACGTGGAGGCAAGGCGTGATATGTCGCTCGGAACCCTCCTCGCCGGAATCGCGTTTACCAACGCCGGACTGGGAGCGACCCATGCGATGGCGTACCCCGTCGCCGGCGAGAATCACACGCCACACGGCGTCACCGTCGCGGTTCTGTTGCCCGAAGTGATTCGATACAACTCGTCGACAGCAGTCGATCGCTATGCCCGCATTGGCGAACTTCTCGGTGAGGATCTCACGGGGGTCGACGATCGGTACGTCGGCGAACGAGCGGCGATCGCCGTCGAGTCGCTTGCCACCGATATCGGCATTCCGTCCGGTCTCTCCGAGCTCGGCGTCGACAGCGAGGACGTTCCTCGGTTGGCCGAAAAAACCGAAGAGATCCAGCGCCTGCTCGTCGGAAATCCACGACGGTTCGAGCGGGAGGATCTCGAGGACGTTCTCGAGGCGGCCCGGTGACCCGGTTTGATCTCGAGCACGCGAAACCGAACGAACGAGTGTGAGCACACGGGTGGCGGACGCGACGAAGATTAGGTGGAGCGATCGCACAAAAACGAGGCTAGTCGAAAATACCCGATAACGAGATCGATAAATAGCGGCCAGTATTGTATAGCTTAACCAATTCCATATATGTGTAACGTTACTCCTCGAAAGTGTCTGGAAGTATTGTAATTAGCTTAGCCCCCAAATATACTATGATTCGAGAATTGAAAGAAAATTTTTTGATTATATTGTCTTTTTATCCAAATACCACATTATTCAGTATCCATCCTGCACTCTCAGGATTCGAAGAGAGTCATGTATCGAGACAAAGAGCCACATAGTATTGTTAGTGAAGAAAAATACAGGTGGCGCATTTACTACGCTTTTGCAACCGGCTATTGGTCACCACCGGTGCGATGAAACACCCCTCGAGCAAGCGTTCCGGCTCGATTCGATATCTGATTACACGCATACACATGTAAACAATTGCCGGAATCGTAGAGCATCCCTGGCGTCCCTCGAGGGAGTCCGCGAACCGTTGGCGAGCGCTCGACGAATCGTCGCTAGCGTTTGAAGGTCACGAACGACGAGGTAAATCTGATTCGGTTCGGACCCACCCAGATCACGGCGACAGGTGAAATTGAACGACGTGTCTTGGCGCATTCGACGGGTTTGAGAAGGAACAAAGCCGTTTTATCACTTCACTCGAGTTCGCCGAACGATTCGATGATCGGGTCTCGTTCGCACATCCCAAATCGTCGTATTGGCCGGCCTGAACGTCGCGAGCTCAATACTGCGGTATTCATTCGGAGAAACCGGACATCGCGAGGATTGTTCAGGAAACGTGTATACTAAGCAGGACATATCTGTTTGCGATTTACGAACGCGATGCAGTGGCTTCGTTCCGACGCCGCCGACAGTGCGGTCGGTTCGGTGTGGAGGTATCGTTAGTTCGACATGGCCCTCAACCCGAAAAAGACAGTTGCGATAAGAAGCTATAAGATTCTTCCGCGAATTGGAACGCTTGTGCTTGATCGAGAATCTTACAGCCTCGGATTCGGAACGTACAGTCTCACAGACGAAGACGGAACCGACTCACTCGTCACTGCGATCGAAGCGGGGTACCGTCACCTCGACACCGCTCGATTGTACGGGAACGAACAAGAAGTAGGGGACGCCATCGACCGCGCGAACGTCGACAGAGAGGAGTTGTTCGTTGCGACGAAAATCGCCCACTTCGAAGAGCCGGATCCGGATCCCGAATACGTCCGGTCCGGAGTTGCGGATAGCCTCTCACGACTCGGCATCGAGACGATCGATCTGCTCTATCATCACTGGCCACAACAGCAAGCCGATATCGAAACGGTACTTCCGGTCTTCAACGACCTCGTCGAAGCGGGGGTCGTCGATCGAGTCGGCGTCAGCAACTACACACCATCCGACCTCGAGAAAGCCGACGACCTCCTCGAGGTTCCACTGTACGCACTGCAGGCCGAAATGCATCCGTTGTTGCCACAGGAGACGCTTCGAGACGCCGTCTCTGAACGAGACGCATATTTCGTGGCCTACTCGCCGATCGCACAGGGAGAAGTCTTCGATATCCCCGAGATTTCGGAGATCGCAGACAAACACGAGACCGACGAGGCAGCGGTCACGTTAGCATGGTTGCTCTCCAAAGAGGGAGTTGTCCCGATCCCACGGTCGCAGACGCCGGCACACATTCGGGCCAACAGAGTCGCACTCGAGCTCGATCTAGACGACGAAGATCTCACACAGATCGACGCGCTCGAACGTCGAAAGCGGTGTGAAGATCCGGAATGGATGGAATGGGAATAACGACTACGCGGGAACTGACGGTTCCTTCGACGTCGTCGGTCTTGACCTGCTAACCGGATAAACCACCACGAGAATAGGGAACAACCCCAATCTATTTGTAACACACTCCCAATCCGGACATATGGGAATCGGATACACGACCATACTGTACGATCAGGAAACAGTACGGACCGGGCTCAGCGATATCAGCGCCTGTCAGTACGACGGCGTCGAGATCGGGCTCGAAAAAGTTCGACACGCGGGAGCCACTGTCCTCGAAGAATGGCTCGAGGAATACGAACTCGAACTCTACTGTGTGATGGCAGAATGGCCGGTCGATGAGGCGGCTGTCGAACGCATCTGTGACGGTGCCCAGCTCGTGAGCGATCTCGACGTCCCGTTCTATGGATTTCTCCCGCCCGAGCGACATCGCGAAGACCAGGAAACGCTTTCGAACTGGTTAGACAGGATCGGAAGGGCCGCAGCGGATGCTGGTGTCAGACCACTCATCCACCATCACGGGGCGACCGCAATTGAACAACCCGACGAAATCGAATTCTGGTTGGAGACCAGCCCCGACAATTTCAAACTCTTATTCGATACAGCCCATTACTATCCGTACGCCAGCGTGACGGACGGAATCGAGCGTTTTGCAGACGACATCGAGTACGTCCATTTCAAGGATGTCGATCCGCCAGCAAACTTCGACAACCACGTCGCCGCGCTCTCTTCGGAGTCCCACCATCTCGATAACACGATAAATTACTTCCGCTCGTTTACAGACCTCGGTCGAGGTGTTCTGGACTTCGAGACCATATGCCGAGAATTAGAACAGATCGGCTACGATGATCATATCACGGTCGAAATCGAAAATCAAAGTGAATCACCGCTTATCCACGCGAAAGAAAACTACGACTTCATGGAAGCGCTCACTAACCGGTACTAAAGTTCGCCCGGTGGCCGACACGATTCCCTCGGCTACTACCCAGCAAAGAGACGCAGTTACGAAAGAGCAACAGCGATCGGCCCGCCAGTCCGTGCCGATTCGGACGCCGTCTCCGTACCTGTCGTCGTTCGAAGGGATCGGTGGGACGTACGTCGACTCGAGAGAAACCCCACTGAGTGAGTTTGTTGCCCAACACGAACCAACGGATTTCATCTTCGAAGCGACGGGGTACCCAAAGCACTCGACCGATGCTGTAAAAGCCCTCGGCCCGAACGGTGACGCAGCGCTACAAGGAATCCCCAGCTCGTTGGAGGGAGAAATCGACGGTGGCGAGTTCCACTCGGAGCTCGTAGTCAGCAACAAGACACTCCTCGGTATCGTTAACGCCCGGAAACGCCACTTTCAAAACGCAGTTGAGTGGCTCACTGAAACATCCGAAGATGTGTTTGACAAACTCGTTACGGGCATCTACGAACCCCAAGAGATCGATCAGGCGATCGAAAACGATGCGGCGGCCATCAAGACCGTCGTCTCATTTAATCAATAAAAACACAGTGTCGTTCTCGAAAAGCACACTAAAATAGCGAGCGTCAGTTACGAGTCAGGGACATTCGGTTTCGACTGAACAATCTCCTCAGTTGCGATTCGTTCGCCGGAGCTCTGTTCAAACGCATGCAAGTGCTCTTGTTCAAACTCGAGCCACACGGTATCTCCACGTTCGACCGAGAGCGAGCCGGACGCAGTAACGGTAAACTGCAGGTCTTCGGAACTCAGATCACCGAAGGTGATGTCGATGTGTTGTTCGTTGCCGAGTGGTTCCGTGACTTCGACCGTCCCTGGAATGCAACGTGGGTTTTCCGTCGTACGGACCGCTACGTGTTCGGGACGAATACCGAGTGTGAACGTCCCGTCCGTTCCGTAAGCCGATGCGATGTCGTCGTCGAGTTCGAACTCGAACTCAGCGCCGTCTATCGACGGACGAACAACGGCACCATCTTTCTCGACCTCGAGGAAGTTCATCGCAGGACTTCCAATGAAGCCGGCGACGAATCGGTTCACCGGCTGGTGGTAAATTTCGTCGCCAGTTCCGACCTGCTGGACGTTCCCTTTGTCCATCACGATCAGTTTGTCACCAAGCGACATCGCTTCTTCCTGATCGTGTGTGACATAAAGCGTTGTCACGTCGAGTTCCCGCTGGAGCCGTTTAATTCGCGTTCGCATGCCCATCTTCAGCTTGGCATCGAGGTTTGCGAGTGGCTCATCCATCAGGAAAACCGCCGGTTCACGGACGATCGCTCGTCCGAGGGCAACGCGTTGTCGCTGTCCGCCGCTAAGTTCGCCGACGCTTCTGTCGATGAGTTCCGAGATTTGCAGGATATCGGCAGTCTCCTCAACCCGTCGATCTCGTTCCTCTTTCGAAACGCCGGCGATTTTTAATGGATAGCCAATATTTTCGCCGACCGTCATGTGTGGATACAGTGCGAAATTTTGGAACACCATCGCGATATTCCTGTTTTTCGGATGGACATCGGTGATATCCGTTCCGTCGACGAATATATTTCCATCGGTCGGTTTCGTTAGCCCAGCCAGACACCGCAACGTTGTCGTTTTTCCGCATCCAGAGGGGCCAAGCAAAACCGCAAACTCACCGTCTTCAACCGTTACCTCTGCGTCTTCGACTGCTATTGTATCTCCGTATCGCTTTTCGACCGAGTCGTATTTTACTTTGACCATGCGTATTCACCTGTGTTAGTCGCGTAATCGTAACTCATACTTGTAATGCTGTCGTCTACAAAGCGCCACGAGTTCGCTCTCATCCGTCAACACCCATACTGAATCCTCGAACCAGTTCGTCTCGAACGATGAACGCGAAGATCAACACCGGAATCATCGCGATCGTCCCAGCGACGCTGATCAGTTCCCACTGGATCGTATACTGAGTGATCAGCGAGGATAGGCCGACCGGGAGAGTTGCCGCATCTGCACTGTGCGTGATGATCAGCGCGAACAGGAGCTCGTTCCAGGTAATAATCATCGCGAAGATGCCCGAAGCAAACAGACCTGGCTTCGCTAACGGAAGGACGATCTTAAAGAAGGCCCCGAGATGTGTGTGGCCATCGATCATCGCCGATTCGACGAGACTATCGGGTATTTCATCGAAGAACCCTTTCATCATCCAGACGACGAACGGGACGTTGAACATGACGTACAACAAGATCAGTCCCGGTAGCGTATTCACGAGAGCGATATCTCGGAAGATGACGTAGATCGGAATCGCAACGACGATCGGCGGCATGAACCGTGTCGAGAGAATATAGAAGGGTAAGTGAAAGTCAAGGTCGTACGGCCAATCGAACGCCACGAATCCGTACGCAGCACATGCTCCAAGGAAGGTTGCAATGATCGTCGTCGCAATCGTTACGATCATACTGTTGAGGATGAACCGCCAGAACTCCGGTCGCTGGGTGAACAAAACCACATAGTTGGAGATTTCCATCTGCAGTGGAATCCACTGCGGCGGGAAGGTCAATAGCCCTTCACGGGTCTTCAGCGATCCAGTGACCATCCAGTAGACCGGAAACAGCGTCCAGAGCAAATACATGGACAGTCCGCCGTATATCGCTACTCTGGACCACTTCGTTCCCTCGTATTCGTTGTACAACTTTTCGAATCGACCTGGCGTTTCAAACACAGGCGTATCGGTTTCTGGTTTTGTTGCCATTGTTAGAACTTCACCTCCGCGATCTTCACGAAGGTAATCGCGATCAAGAGCACGATGAGCAGCAAGCTTATCGCCATCGAGGCAGCGGCGCCCCAGTTAGTAAACTCGAAAGCCGCTCGATACATCTCCATACTCACGACGTTCGTCGATTCGCCAGGTCCTCCTCGAGTGAGTATGTAGACTTTATCGAAGACGCGGATCGAGTCGATCACTCGGATAATGAGGATCAACACGATCAACGACTTCATGTGGGGCAGCGTGATGTCCCAGAAAATGCGCAACCGGGAGGCACCATCCATCACCGCGGCTTCTTTGAGGTGGTCCGGAACTGACTGAAGTCCCGCAAGCATCACCAACACGACCAAGGGCGTCCACTGCCACACCTCGGTGAGGATAAGCGAGTACAGTGCGATGCTGGAATCGCTAATCCAGCCCACATTTCCACCGACAATGGGATAGAAGATGAAATCAAGCAATCCTCCGGGCGCATAAAGCAACCGCCAAACGAGTGCGATGACCGTCGGTGCCAAGATCATCGGAATGAGGATTAGCGTCTGAATTAGTCCTCTAAATTTCAGTTTTCGGTTCAACAGAACTGCAATCACAAATCCGACGACAAACTGTACCGTCACCGAGAGAAAGACGTACCAAGCCGTAACCATCAGCGAGTTACGCCAGGTGCTATCATAGAAGAGGTTAACGTAGTTATCCAACCCGACAAACCCAATACGCTGTCCCGCGGTATACTGGTACATTGACATCTCTATCGCCCGTATCATCGGATAGAACGTCATCGAAAACAGAAGCACCAGTGTGGGGATAACCAGTAGCTTTGCAAGATGCTCGTCGGCCCAGAGGGCAAGGCGTTCTTTGCGGGACCCCTCAGATGCGCTGGCGTGGATTGGGTTTTCAGAAACCGTATTCGTCCCTTCGCTCATCGGTGCCAGACACCTCTGAGTGGAAGGAGAGAACGGGTGCGATCGAGCGGTATTGTATCAGGATCCATGTGTGCTATTTATGCATAGTATCCGGCGCGGTCTAGAATGTCTTCTAGATCTTCTTCGGCCTGTTCGACCGCTTCATCAACCGTCATGTCGTCGGTAAGGACGTTATTCAGTATGATTCCGTGATCTTCTTCGATCTCGTTCCACTCCGTCGTCCGCGGTCGCGGTAGTGCTTCTGGCAAGCTGTTATAAAGTGCTTCCATCCAGGGCTCGTGATCGATGTATTCCTCGAAGATGTCGTGACGGAACGGGACACCGCCGTCTTCGACGTAGAGCTCCTGAGCCTCGCGTGATATGAATTCCTGAAGGACTTCGCCCGCAGCCCGCTTTTGTGGATCGCCAGTGTAGGTGTTAATACTCGCGATCCAGTTACCCTGCGTCGGTGCGTACTGTGTCCCTTCGGGAATTACTGTGAACTCGATGTTGTCTCCCTCCGAAGTTCCGTCCAACATGTCAGAAGCTGCGCCAGGCCAGACAAGTCCCTGTGCGGCTTCACCGGAACCGATCGCCGTAATTACTTCGTCACTGTCGTAGGCAGTCACGCCCTCGGGACTGATATCGGCGAGTTCGTTCGCGAAGAGATCAATTGCGTCTCTGCCTTCCGTGCTGCTCCAATTGTAGCTCCAGTCGTCGTCGAACATCCGTCCAGCCATCGATCCGCCGACCGCGTAGAAACTCGCGTTGATCGGATTTCCTCTCTCCCCACGTAACACAAACCCTGCTGTATCGTCAAGTTCGCTGTCGATCGCTTGACCTGCCTCGAGCACATCGTCCCACGTTTCTGGTGGATCTTCACCGACTTCATCAAAGTGATCCGTATTGTATGCGAACAACTGTGCGTTACCGACCGCGACGGTTCCTCGTACTTCTTGCTCTAATTCATCAGCACCTGGAGGGACAGCCTCGTTCGGCGTCGGCCAGGTAGCGATGTCGACGGTCGATTGGATGAGTTCATCAGGAAGTCCGTCAGGAAGCCATTGCTCGAGAGGTTCGAGATGGTTCGCCATTCGTGGGAACCACGGATCGTCCATGAATACGACATCGAACTCGTCTCCTCGATTATCGAGAACGCTAACGAGCTGTTCGAAGAGACCATCGAAGGGGAGCAACTCCACATTGATCTCGATACCCGTTTCGTCCTCGAGGTATTCGTCGGCAAGGGTATCAAACCAACTCCCCTCACCTTCGACCGCCGCGACGCTGATACTTTCTGCAGTTCCTTCCTCTGATTCGTCCCCCAAACACCCAGCGAGCGAAAGGGCCGTAATCGTTGCGCCACTCGACGCGAGGACTGATCGACGATCGACGAGGTCCCCACTATTATCCCGTACAGGTGTGTCTCGTGTCATACATTGGCACAATAGTAAGCTTAGTGTATAAAATTATCGGTATATACAGTTCCAGACTTATCAGATATTTTGCTACTAAAAGCCTGTAGCCAAAGTCAGTCGACGATGTGGGCAAGACAGTGAACAGTTGCGATCGAGTTCGACTAGGTGAGTGGATAGCAACAACTCTCGGAACGAGCAAACCGATACGAAAGGTTGCCAGCCCGTCGATACTGATCCAGCCAATGAGCCTCATGGGAAGGTTCTCGAGCAGACGGACACGGCGTCCAAGTTCGATCGAACGTACTGCCTCAGTCGGCGGGATCCACCGAATCCAACCAACGACAGGAAGCGGACGTTGTCGAGACCGACATCGACCCGAGAAAAAACGGCGCTCAAGTCACTCGTGACCGGCACGTCCGGTCTGGACGAGATCGAAAAGGTGTTCGCCGACGACGTCGAGGCGGTAGAAACCGTCGTGTCTTTTGACCGACAACCCTAAGCCACTGCTCGTTTCGAAACACTATCCAAGTTGCATGACCGTCGCGCCGGCGATAATGATCGTGATGATCGCCGCTGCGAGCATCGGAGATGTTTCGTCAGTTTCGGGGCCGTTTTTCAAGCCGTACTCGACCGATACGGCCTGCAGGCCGGAAAACACCGATGCGAGCAAGGCAAGTGTGGCACTGAGTTCCAGAAGTGTCAGTGGATCTGCGACCGATCAAGCCGACCGTCGGCGAGATCGAGTGACAGTTGGTCGGTTACCCGAACAACGACGCGATCAGTTCGACGTCGTCGCGCGCTTGGGCAAAGGACGTGCGGACCGCTTGTTCGTCGCGAGCACACGCCATGAACGCCTCGAGTTCACGTTTGAAGCTCTCTTCGCGAGTCGGGCTGTACTGGCACTCGACCGTCTCGTCGGTACCCTTGCGAACGGAGAGCGTCGCCGAGTTGTACTTGACGAACGGGTGATCGAACTCGAGACGAAGCGTCCGGTCGGGCGCGTCGACGCGCAGGAACTGCTCGTGCCAGTGGCGCTCGGAATCGCCCGTCTGTAGGATACACCGTTCGCCACCCTCGAACACAAGGTGAGCGGTGCCGTAGTAGCCGTCGCGGACGAAATCGACGTGATCGATCGACTCGACATCGCCGAACAGGCCGCAAAGTGCGTTTACGTCGTGGCAGACGTGCTCGAGCTGGAAGTCGTACGCGGCTGCGAGGTCCTCGTCATCGGTTCCGATCGCCTGTTTGCACTGCTCTATCCGTCGATCGGTGCTTCGTTCGATAAACTCATCGTCGAGTTCGGGCGCGATTGTATCGTATATGTCCGGCAGTGACTTCGAGAAGTCCGCGTCCACGGCATAGGCCGTGATGCTATCGATCTGTTCGACGTCCTCGAGTTCGTCCGCTAACCGCTCGTACCCCAGCTCGAACCGGCGGTTGTACGCGACCATTGCCGTTGCGTCACTTTGCTCGGCGGCTTCGACCAGTCGATCGGCGTCCGACGGCGTGACCGCCAGTGGCTTCTCGACCAGCGTGTCCAATCCGGCGGCGAGCGAGCGCTCGACCACGTCGGCGTGGGTCTGCATCGGCGTGGTGACAACGACCGCATCGAGTTCGGACTCGAGATCAGCGATCATGGTCTCGGGATCAGAATAGCGGTGTTCGGACCCGACGTTATACCGTTCTCCGAGTTCCTCGGTGACGTTCTCGGCAGGATCACACATCGCCGTAAGTTCCGCGTCCGGCACCTCGAGGAGATTCGGGATGTGCATGATCTGCGCGATCGTTCCGCATCCGATAATTCCAACCTTCATGAAATCGATAGGGTGGGTTAGCGACTAAAAAGTTTCTACTAGATAGCCACCACGACGAACAGTCAGGCGTCGCGGCGGAACGATCGACATTGAACCGTTCGTAACCGATCGTATTTCGCTCGAAAATCTTATCGAGGATCGAACCGGTGCTCGATCCTGAGACCGAACACGTCAAGGTCCTCGTCGAGCCGTAAAACGAGACACCGTTTTTGCAGTGTAGATAGATAGACACAGCCGCCGACCCCACGCTGGTTAGACTTCGATAAGGACCTTTCCGTCGACACGCTCTGCCGCCCGATGGATCGCCTCGTCGGCGTTTGGGAGGTCGAACGTCGAGGTAACAATCGGAAGGTTGTCGAGTCTTCCGGCTGCCATGAGCCGAATTACTCGCGGGAAGACCTGCTGGCCGGTGTGGCCCTCCGACCCGTATACTTGCGCGCTGTTGCCCTGCAGTTCGCGAAGCGCCACCTCCGGATCCGAGCCAGCGTTACTAATGTGGACGACGTTCGCACGCTCTGCGAGCGTTTCCTGAATCACCGGGTACGTCTGTAAAACGGCACCCGAGGTTTCGACGTGCACGTCGGCACCCTCACCGTCGGTCACCGCCTCGACCACCTCAATTGGATCTCGAGCGATCGGGTTATAGACGTGTTCGAACCCGAGTCCGCGAGCGATTTCCCGACGTTCGTCCGACGGTTCGAACGCGATAACTTTCCCCGCACCCGCGGCCCTCGAGACGTTCATCCCGGTGAGGCCGATGGGGCCGACACCGTGGTAGACGTGGTAATCCCCGGGAATAATGCCGTCGGCGCGCCCGAAAAGTCCGTAGTAGCCGATCGTCGAGGGTTCGATAGTCGTGGCGGCCTTGAGCACCTCGTCGTCGTCGCCGTAGGCTTCTCGGAGCGACGAGACATCCCAGAGGATCTTTTCGGGGACGGCGACGTACTCCGAGAACGCCCCCGGAATCGTAAAGCCGAGTTGTTCGAAGTGCTCGCAGTGGCCGTGAAACCCCTGTCGACACATGTGACAGCGGCCGCAGTAATCCGTTACCTCCGCCGTAACGAGGTCGCCTTCCTCGAACAGCCGGGTGTCGGAACCGGTCTCGACGACTTCCCCGGAAAACTCGTGGCCGACGACGTTCGGCAGACGAAGGTAAGCAGAGTAGTGGACGTACCCGTCGTCGTCCGTCCCGATCATCGACGTATCGCTGCCACAAATTCCGGCGTATCGGACGCGGACGAGCACCTCGTCGGCTTCCGGGACGGGTCGTTCCCGTTCGGTCACACGCAGTTCGGGATCGCGCCACACCTGCGAGGCGTTCATCGCTTTCCTCGATTCTCGCTCGGTCTCGGTAACATCGTAGTCGGGTCGCGGATCCCAGTCGGCATCCACTACAAGTGATTTCATGACACGATCTTTACGCGCGTGGAGCATAACAATACCGGAACGGCAGAACGAACTCGGAGCGGAAAACGCCATCAGAAAGCGAGAATCGTTACGGAAACGGTATCGCGAACGAATCGGGCCGGATGTCGAGACGGATCGATCGTAGGGGGCGTTATTGCTCTTTCTCGAGATCCGCCAGATCCCACTTCCCGGTCACGATCGCACCGGAATCTTCGTTATCCGGCTCGACGACGGCTTCGACGAGCGCGGGGCCGTCGTGGGCGAGTGCATCCTCGAGCGTTTCGGTGAGTTTTTCCGGTTTGACGACGCGTTCGGCGAACTCGACGCCGAACGATTCGGCCATCTTCACGAAGTCGGTTCCCTCCTCGAACGGCGTGTTCAGGACGCGGTCCCAACCGTACTTGTCCACCTGCAGATTGCGAATCGATTTCCAGCCATTGTTGTTCACGACGAGCCAGGTGACGTCGACGTCGTGTTCGACCGCACAATCGACCTCCTGGTTACACATCAGGAAACTCCCGTCGCCTTCCACGTCGACCACCTGTCTGTCCGGGCGTGCAAGCTTCGCGCCGATAGCGGCCGAGACACCAAAGCCCATCGTGGAGAACCCGCCACAGGAGATGTTCGTTCGCGGTTCGTAGACCGGGAACTGTGGGTTCGTTACCTCCTGAGGTTGGCCAGCGCTCGAGACAACGATGCCGTCTCGCTCGAGCGCCTCGCGAAGGCTGACGAGCGCCCGCGAGATGCTCATCGGGACCTCGTCGGTTTGTTGGTCCTCGACGATGTCCTGCCATTCGGCCCACAGTTCCTGAATCTCGTCGTAATATTCGTTGTCTTCCGTGCCGACGGGGTCGACGCGGTCGGTGACCGCCTCGTGGAGCTGTCGGGTGACGACCTTCGAATCGCCGAGGATGCCGACTTCGACTGGGTAGTTTTTTCCGATCTCCTCGTTGTCGATGTCGACGTGGATGAGCTTGCTTGGCGGGATGTCGAAGCTCACGCCGTCCTCGAACGAGGAGGTGTGCATGTCGGTAAACCGACAGCCGATCGCGAGCACCACGTCAGCGGTGCTCGCGAGTTCGTTGCCCGCCGTCGATCCGATCCAGCCCGCGTAGCCGACGAACAGGTCGTGATCTTCGGGGATGATCCCCTTAGCCTGAAACGTCGGAATAACGGGCGCTTGAAGGTGCTCTGCGAGGTCCTGTATCTCGTCCCAGGCCTCGCCAAGCATACAGCCGCCGCCGGGGACGATGACTGGCCGGTCGGCCTCTGCCAGCAGGTCGGCGGCTTCGTCGACGGACTCGGGATCGCCGCCGGGCCGGCTGTGGGTCCGCGTCTCCGCCGGCTCCGGGATCTCGACGTCAGCGGCCCCGCCCTGAACGTCCATCGGCACGTCGACGTGGACCGGGCCAGGCCGGCCCGTCGTCGCGATCTGGAACGCGCGTCGAAGCACTCGAGGCAGATGCTCGACGTCGTCGACGACGAAGCTCCGTTTGGTCACCGGCTCCATCACGCTCGGGAAGTCGCCGGGTTTCTGGCGCTCGATCTCCTGGAGAATTCCCTGTCCGTACTCGTGGGTCTGGGGCGCGCCTGTAAAGACCACCATCGGAATCGAGTCGACGTAGGCCGTCGCGACACCGGTCACCGTATTCGTCGCCCCGGGCCCGATCGAGGTGAACACAGCGAGTGGGTCACCACTCGCTCGCGCGTAACCGTCCGCGAGGTGCGTCGCACCCTCTTCGTGTCGCGGTTGAATAACGTCGACGGCAGAATCGTTAAACGCGTCGAGGAGGTTCGTGCTTCCGTGGCCGGGGATGCCGACCAGATACTCTACACCCTCTTTCTCGAGGTACTCGGCGATAATCTCGCCACCAGTAAGTCTAGGCATCGTCTCTATCGAGCAATTATCACGGTGAATCATAAATATTCGCCCTCGGCGTTCCGAGTGAGAGGTGACACCAGCAACGAGTTGCCAGATCCGCTACCGACCGACGAAGGCGTTCACATCGTTTGAGGCGGTATGTCACTGACGGACGAACGTAACGGGACACGTCGCGTTCAACAACACCGACTGTGCCGTATCGCCGAACAGAGCCTTGCCAGTTGGGCTGCGGGCTTGGCCATGAATGTACAGGAGATCAGCGCCGACGGCATCGGCGATGGAGACGAACGTCTCGCCGGTATCGCCGACGCCACCGCGAATCTCGTATTCGATCCCAGCGTCAGCAAGGCGGTCCGTTAGCGACCGAATCGTTGCCGAACGTGCCGCGAGTTCGTCCGGCGTCGCGTCACCCTCGAAGTCATCCAATGCGGCCTCGTAATCGTCTTCGGGGTGTCCGACTCCAAGGACAACCGTCGCGTCCGACGGACCGGCGGTCTCGAGGGCAGTATCAAGTAACGATTCGTGGTCGTCGTCTTGTCCCAATGCAACGAGGATTGTATCGAGAGCCATTACACTGTCACTGTAGCAACAATGAGCCAATAATACTTGGTACGGTCGTTCAGCGATACGGTCAATTGTCTGATACAGGCCGACAGAGCCACAGCGTGAAACTTCGCCGAGCAGAACCGACATGCCGACTGTCTCACAGCGACGGTATCACGTCGTCACGCATTACCTCGAACAGTCGCTCTGGATCCGGACTCGTGTTCGCGACGGCGATACGGTCGAATCCCATCTCGGCGTACCCCTCGAGTTGGCCCGCGATCGACGACGGATCGTCGGCGATCAGAAATTTGGCTTCGATCTGTTCGCGGGTCGCGTTCTCGCCTTCCGCTTCGATCGCTCGCGGATCGGCGATCGCTCGGTCGAAGACGTTCTGGGTCGTTGCCCACCACGGACGGGTCGCCTCGAGGGCCGCCTCGTAATCTGGATCGTACGACGCAGTGACGAGCAGGGTCGTTTCGATCTCGTCGGGGTCGTTGCCTTCCTCCTCCGCGTAGCGACGAATCGCGGGATAGAGCCGGTCTGTGTATTCCTCGCCTTTTTTGACGGTGATAAAACCGTCGGCATACCGCGCCGCGAGCCACGCGGTGCTCGGGCCGTTGGCTGCGATGTGAATCTCCGGCGATTCCGCGGGCTTGGTGTACAGTTTCGCGGTATCGAGATCGAAGCGCCCGCCGTCGTAGGACACGAACCCGTCCTCGTCTATCTGCTCACGGATATCGTCCTCGAGCCACTCTCGATCTTCCCACAGCGCGCGGATGATCTGCAGAGACTCCTCGAGTCGATTCCGTCGCTCGGGATACTCGGGCCAGTCGAACCCCAACGGCGTTTCGTTCATCGCCTCGCCAGTCGAGAGTCCGAGTATCACCCGGTCGTCGTGGAGGAGTTGAAGCGTTGCGAACGCTTGAGCGATTTCACCGGGATGGTAGTGTCCCGTCGCCGGCGTCACACAAGTTCCGATCGGCCCGTCGAGTCGCTGGGTGGCGGCTCCGAGCCACGACCACGCGTCGCCGGACTCAGCGTCCGTGTGGAACCACGGGTGGAAGTGATCCGAGGTCCAGACGGTTTCGTATCCGGCGTCTGTCGCCATATCGCTGTATGTTAACAACTGTGCTGGGTCGTACTGCTCCTGATGTGCCATATAATCGATTTCGACCATCGTACCGCCAAGTACGAACAACGGTGCATTAGGTTTTGTGCTCCTCAACAACCAGATACACGCTTTCGGTGGCCACACCGGGGCATGCAATCACGTGCGTGTCGATGGCTCTACAAAACAATGTACGAAAGCAATCGGAATCAGAATAAGCGAGTCGTCTCGTCAGGACGGCCGTTTGCGGTGCGTTTCGACGGCGTCCCAGTCGAGTTCGATACCGAGACCCGGTTCGTCCGGCACCTCGAGTCGGCCGTCCTGGATCAGCGGTTCGTCGTTGATCACGAGGTCATCCCACCACGGCACCTCTCGAGCGTGGTATTCAAGTGCCACGAAGTTCGGGACAGTCGCCCCCACGTGGGCGGTCGCGACGGTCGCGACGGGGCTGCCGATGTTGTGTGGCATAAGCGCTTGATAGTACGTTTCGGCCATCTCGGCGATTTTCTTCGTTTCGGCGATGCCGCCGGTTTTCGGAACGTCCGGAGCCAGAAAGTCGACCGCCTGCGTTTCGATCATGTCGCGGAATCCGTGCCGGCCGTATCGGTTCTCGCCAGTCAGAAGGGTCACATCGACGCTTCGTTTGAGTTCCCGCATCGCGTCGGTGTTTTCTGGCGGAAGGGGATCCTCGACCCACGCCAGGTCGTAGGGTTCGATCGCGCGACAGAGTTTCTCCGCCGTTTCGGGGCTAAAGTTCCAGTGGAGGTCGACGGCGACTTCCGCTTCGTCGCCGACCTCGTCGGTTACTGCCTCGACGACCGAGCGCTTGTGTTCGATCTCCTGTGGATCAAAGTGTCTCGAGAGCGTATCGATGTCGCGACCGGACGGAACGTCGAGATCGAACTTGATTATGTCGAATCCGTCGTCAACGGCGCTTCGTGCTCCCTGGGCGTACGCCTCCGGCTGGTAGACGTCCGCTTCCTGTCCGTCCTCCGCCGAGGAAACCATTCCTTCGCCGGCGTGACAGTCCGCGTAGACTCGAACGTCTTCGCGGAGTTTGCCGCCCAGTAACTGATAGATGGGCTGATCGAGGAGCTTTCCGGCGGCGTCCCAGAGCGCGATTTCGACGCCGCTTATCGCGATCGTTCCAACTCCCCACTGGGAACCACGGCCGGAGAGGCTCTCGCGCATGAGGTTATAGAGGCGCTCGACGTCGAGCGGGTTTTCACCGACGAGAACCGGCCGAAGGTAGTCGGTGATGATCTCGTGAACGCCCGGCGAGGGATACGCTTCGCCGATTCCCATCACTCCTCTGTCGGTCTCGAGCGTGACAATGGTCCACGGGAAGTTCCCGTCGATCACGAACGAGTCGATATCGGTTATTTCGGCCGTGGGGCCGTCTCGAGCGGGCGTTTCGTCGAAATCTGCCCACATCGTCGCTGCGAGCGTGGATGCGAAGTCTTCGTACATATCTGTTAGCTGGTAACGTGTGCGTGAGCCGCGTGTCTCGACGGTACGTCGTCGGTCGTAACCGGGTCGGTTCCACGATGGCGTTCGGGGCCAGCAAGTACGGGACGACCCGTTTGCCGAGCCGATCCGCAGCGCTTCGACGCACCGCTTTCACGACATCGGGTTCCGACGAAACCGTACGACTCGAGCCAAATAAGATCGAAACACCCCGTCGAGACAGCCACGGAGCGATCACGATCGTGAATCTCGAGTCGCATTATCACACGGATTGTAGGAGGTGAGTGTTATAGTTTCCGGTGAACTGATACTCCCGGCTGTAACTATGTGAATATTCTCGCACCCCCGGGGAGACGAGAATTGTGAACGACGTACAGCCGGCAGTATGAGGGAAGAAACCGTCGGGAGTCGTCGATCCGACGGGGGTTGACCGCATCGACCCTCCATTTTTATATATCTCGGCCAAAGATAGTACGGTACGTTCCGATCTATGAAGACGAATGTATCGACGGCCGCCGTGAGACCGATGTCTTTCGCTCGATCACCGACGCCCCATCGCGGACTGCGTCGCGAATCGAATCCCTTCCAACCGACGCCAACTACAGGGGATCCATGACGCGTCACCTCAAGCGGGCGCTCGAGAAGGGTGACAATCCCGTCGGGAACTGGCTCTCGATCGGTCATCCCGCCATCGGGGAAGTGAGTTCCGCCCTCGAGTTCGATTTCGTTCTTATCGACACCGAGCACACGACGATGAGCCTCGAGACCGTCGAAAACGTCTCCAGAGCGATCGACGCGAAAGACGCACCCACGGAGTCGATCGTGCGGGTGCCACGAAACGAGCCATCCCGAATTAAACGCGTCCTCGATATCGGCGTGGCCGGGGTGATGGTGCCGATGATCGAGTCCGCCGACGAAGCGCGTCAACTCGTCGAGTCGGTCCACTACCCACCGGAGGGGGTCCGCGGCATCGCGAGCGGCCGCGCCGCGGAGTACGGGATGGATTTCGTCGAGTACGTCACCGACGCGAACGGCTCCATCGTGACGGTCGCACAGATCGAGTCCGAAGCGGGACTCGAAAACGCGGAGGAGATCGCCGCCGTCGACGGGATCGACGCCTTGTTCGTCGGGCCGGCGGATCTCTCGGGAGCGCTCGGTATCTTCGCACAGTGGGATGCGAGAGAGCTCCAGGAGGCGATGGATCGTGTCCTCCGGGCCGGGGCTACCCACGAAACGCCCGTCGGAACCCTCACCGTCTCGCCCGAACAGATCGACGACCGGGTCGAGGCCGGCTTTGACTTCCTGATCGTGGGCAAAGACACGGCGTATCTCGCGAACTCGAGCCGGGACGCAAAAGAGCGGTACGAATCTGCACTACAGCGTCACGAGGAGTCAGTAACGCAGAACGAATAGCGCCTCGGTAACGCGAACGCGATCACTCCGGAATCGCTGGCGGTTCGATCTCTCCTGTTTCGAATAGAACCTCTCCGACAGGTTAGCTGTACCAGCGCTCGATCTGGATCGTTTTCTCCGTGTAGAAGTTGACGGCGTCTTCGCCCTGTGCGTGGAGGTCGCCGAAGAACGACGCCTTGCGACCGCCGAAATGGAAAAAGCCCATCGGCGCGCAGACGCCGACGTTGACGCCGATGTTTCCGGCGTCGACCTCGTACTTGTACTGGCGAGCCTCGCTTCCCGATTCGGTATAGATGGACGACGCGTTGCCGTACTTCGTCGAGTTGACCATCTCGATCGCGTCGTCGAGATCGTCGGCGGCGGCGAGACAGAGGACGGGACCGAATATCTCCTCCTGAGCGATTTCCATATCGGTCGTCACTCCCTCGAGCAGTGTCGGGCCGAGGAAGTTCCCTCCCGAGAGTTCCTCGCCCGAGTGTTCGAAGTCACGGCCGTCGAGGACCAGTTCTGCCCCCTCCTCGAGCGCGGTGTTTATCAGATCGAGAACGCGCTGGCGGGAGTCCCCGGTAATTAGCGGTCCCACATCGGTATCCTCGGCGACGCCAGCCCCGACGGTGAGTTCCTCGGCGGCGGCGATCAGTTGCTCGCGAAGATCATCGTACGCGTCGCCGACGCCGACGACGACGTCGTTGGCGAGACAGCGCTGGCCGGCGTTGCCGTAGACGGAGCCGGTGATGTTCGGCACGCATTCCTCGATGGCGGCGTGTTCGGTGACGACTGCGTAGTTCTTCGCGCCGCCCTGTGCCTGCACGCGTTTGCCGTGCTGGGCCGCCGTTTCGTAGACGTGTTTTGCGATCGGAGAACTGCCGACGAACGAAACGCCAGCGATATCCGGATGCTCGAGGAGCGCGTTGACGGTGTCCGCGCCGCCGTTGACAAGGTTAACGACGCCGTCGGGAAAGCCGGCCGCGTCGACGGCCTCGAAGATCAGTTGCGAACTCAGCGGCACTTTCTCGCTCGGCTTAAGAACGAACGTGTTTCCTGTCGCGACCGCGTACGGGAGAAACCAGAGCGGGATCATCGCCGGGAAATTAAATGGCGTGATCGCCGTGAAAACGCCCAGCGGCTGGCGAACCGCGTACTCGTCCATCTCGGGGGCGACGTCCTCGACGTTGCCGCTCCCCTGCCGGATCATATCCGGCATCCCGCAGGCGACGTCGACGTTTTCGATTCCGCGACGGATCTCTCCTCGAGCCTCCCCGACGGTCTTTCCGTGTTCGCGGGACAGCGCGACCGCGATTTCGTCGATGCGATCCTCGAGTTCCGTCTTCAGGTCGAAGAGATACTGGACTCGCTCGACGACGGGCGTCCGTCGCCACTCCTCGAAGGCGTCGTTCGCCGTCCGAACCACGTCGTCGACCGATTCTTCGGGCGAAAATTCGATCGTCGTCAGCGATTCGTTTGTCGCGGGATCGATGACCGGATGAGATTTTTCGCCGGATGGGCTCTTCCACTGACCACCGATGTAGTTGTCGACGCGCGTACGGACTGCTGGTGAGACGGCTTGCTCTCGTTGCTCGGACATACGTGCCAACTGTTGTGATACGAGCACAAATACGTTACGCTCACTACATCGACGGCCCGACTCCGCAATCGCCTGCAGTCGTTGGCCAGGGGACGATGCCGAAGGGGGCGCTCGTTCGTCGGTCGCAAACGAGAGAGAACTGTTCGTAACACACAAACAGTTTAGTGGGAGACGATACAGATAGGCGTATGGGCGAAACGACGGAACCACGGACGATCCAGGCGGTGGGGATCACACTGGAGATTATCGATTACCTCCACGAGACTGACGGCGCTCGAGTCACCGAGATAGCGGAGGGAATCGGCCGATCGAAAGGGACGGTCCACTGCCATCTGGCGACGCTTCTCGATTATGAACACGTCATCAAATCCGGGGAACGATACACGCTCGGCCTTCGCTATCTCGAGCTCGGAGAGGGCGTAAAACAACACCTCGGAATCTACGATGTGGTTGCTGACGAACTGGACGACCTTGCGGGCGAGTGCGAGGAGCTGGTCCAGTTTGCGACGGAAGAACACGGACGAGCGGTCTACCTGTACAAAAAGGGCGGAGAACGAGCCGTTCAAACGGCTTCGACGGTCGGAAAACGAGAACACCTTCACTGTATTTCACTCGGCAAGGCGATGCTCGCACATTATCCACGAGAGCGCGTCGAAGAGATCATCGACCGGCACGGATTGCCAGCGTACACGGAAGAGACTATCACTTCGCGCGATGAACTCTTCAGCACACTCGACACGATTCGGGAGCGCGGCTACGCCTTCGACGACGAGGAGAAAATCGACGGACTACGGTGCGTTGCCGCACCGGTAAACGGTGCGAACGACGAAGTGATCGGTGCAGTCAGTATCTCCGGTCCGTCGAGTCGAATGACGGGTGATCGCTATTACGAGGAGCTTCCGAACAAAGTCATCCGATCCGCGAACGTCATCGAAATCAACGCGAAGTTTTCTTAAGCCGTCCGTAGTGCGTTCATCGCCTCGACGAAATCGATCGACGGAGCGCGAATCGACGGTTCATAGCGGTTTCATCGGAAGGGATTTTCCCTCCCGTTTGCGAGTCACCGCATACTACGATGGCTCGACTCTTGTTTGAGAAACGCAAACGAGGACCCCCGGGTAGCTCCAAGAATTCCTGTTCCAACTTCGGCGAACCGTTGGGATGATTTTTGACCAGTTATTTACACACATACCTGTGTAATCGAATTACACGTTCCCTTGGGACACTAAGACAATCGGTGGATTACGACCATACTAGCGCATCCGCTAATGGTATTCAAGTAGATAATAGACTTTTGTGTAGCAAGAAAGTTAAAGATGATTAATGGAATAGTTGATTTCGATACGTACACAACTGCCCGGAAGAGGTGGTGTTCACAACTATTAGGAGAGAGAAGGCACAATCCAAGCCTAAGCAAACCAAATATGTTCGATTATATACTTTATCGGAAGACACGAAAGGGAATGGACGCGAACAGAACACCCCTGAAGTCGTCTCCAGAACCAATTACGAGTCAGAACATTTTTTGCAGTAAGCCTCTACTGGTATACCAGTGACTGAACAAAACACCGAATCGGAATCGACCACCTCCTGTGGCTGTAAACTCGGTCGAGTTAGCAACCAGTACGGGCTGGCAGAGCTCGACGATGACCTCGTCGCACGCTGGACCGGGAAAGCCGAGCAACAGTACAGTACGCGGAAATTAGCGAAATACGTCAACGAACTCGTTCTCGAGCAGGCCCTCGAAGAGGCAAACGTCGCGGCGAAAGAAGGGGAGATCGAAAACACGTATCGCTTGCTCACCGACGACGACGTCAGTAGCGGGACGCAGGTCCAGACCCGAAACGAGCTCGAGCGCGACGGCGTTCCGGTCGAAGAAGTTGAATCGGATTTTATCTCCCACCAGACGGTCTACAACCACCTGACGAAGTGTCTCGAGGCATCGCTTGAGGAACCGACGGACGAAGAACGACTGGAACGGAGCAGAGAGAAAGTGGGCTCGTTGCAAAACCGAACCGAAGCGGTTACCGGGGACACCATTGCTCACCTTGAGCGAAACGATATCCTCGACATCGGGGAGTACAACGTGGCAGTTTCGATCACAGTGACGTGCGAGGATTGTTTCGAAGAATACACTGTACGGGAACTGCTTGACCAGCAGTCCTGTCGCTGTGGCGGGTTGAGTGATTGAACGGGTTGACAGAAAATCGTCTCAGTAGCCATACTATTCACCTGAGCAACACGTGCAGGTGAAGTGGTAATGCCTATGTGTAAGGAGATAGAATGTAGGGGCATGGAAAGTGAATTAGCCACGAAGAAAGAAGAAGTCCCGACAGCGGCGACGCTCACCGTCGACAACATCGGCGGTATCGACAGTGCCGAAGTGAGCTTCCAACAGGGTGTTACCGTCCTGTCCGGCCGTAACGCAACAAACCGAACGTCGCTTCTCCAGGCCATCATGGCGGCGCTGGGAAGTGATCAAGTGAGTCTCAAAGCCGATGCGGACGAGGGCAGCGCCGAACTCGAGTTCGGCGACGAGCGATACCGACGAAAGCTCGAGCGCCAGAACGGGACGATCATCACCGACGGCAATCCGTACCTCGACGACCCGGACATCGCAGATCTGTTCGCCTTTTTGCTCGAGTCGAACGAAGCGCGCCGAGCAGTCGCTCGAGGCGACGACCTTCGGGAACTGATCATGCGCCCGGTCGATACGGCCGCGATTCAGGCCGAAATCGAACAGTACGAGCAGCGAAAGCGATCGATCGACGAGCAACTCGAGGAACTCGACAACCTCGAGCAGCGACTCCCCGACCTCGAAGCCAAGCGCAAACGCGTTTCCGACGAAATCGAAGACCTCGAGGCGGAACTCGAGCAAGCCCAGGAAGAACTCGATGAAGCGAACGTCGACGTCGAAGAACGCCGCGAAGAGCAATCCGAACTCGAGAACAAGCTCAGCGAGCTCCGAGAGACCCGGTCGGATCTCGAACGGACCAGAGATCGAATCGAAACCGAACGCGAGAGCATCGACGCACTCGAGGACGAGCGAGAGGAGGTCCAAGAGCAACTCGAGTCCCTCTCGACCGGCGAAGAGACCGATATCGGCCGGATCGAGGCCGAAATCGAGACCCTGCAGGAAGAAAAGGCGGACCTCTCGAAAGAGATTTCCCAACTCCAGAGCACCATCCAGTTCAACGAACAGCTCCTCGACGAGCCGGATTCGGTTCTCGCGGACGCGAACCAGCCGGTCGACGACGGCAACGACGACGGGGCGATCACCGACCAGTTGCTCGACGATTCCGAGACGGTCACCTGTTGGACCTGTGGCTCCTCGGTCGCCAAAGAACAGATCGAGACGACGATCGAACAGCTCCGCGACGCGCGCCAAGATCGGATTCAGGAACGAACCGAGATCAACAGCGACCTCGAAGACCGTCGAGAGACCGTCTCGAACATTAACGAAAGTCGAAGTGAGTACCAGCAGACACAGCGGCG
Organism: Halostagnicola sp. A-GB9-2; assembly: GCF_030068615.1. GTDB lineage: Archaea > Halobacteriota > Halobacteria > Halobacteriales > Natrialbaceae > Halostagnicola. Next base: position 182,243 of record NZ_JASJOC010000005.1, read on the forward strand.
ACTCGACTCGATCGACGACGAAATCGAGAACCGAACGAATCGGATCGACGAGCTGACCGACGAGCGCGAGGAGCTCACCGACGAAATCGACGACCTCGAGGCCGAAATCGACGACCTCGAAACCGAAGAGTACGACGGCATCCTCGACCAGCACAAGGAAGTCAACCAGCTCGAGTTCAAACTCGAACGGAAAGAGCGAGAACGAGACGATATCGAGGACGAGATCAGTTCTATCGAAAAGCAACTCGGCAACCGCGAGGATCACAAAGCGCGCCGCGAGGACGTGACCGACGAACTGACCGACCTCAGAACGCGGATCGACCAGATCGAGGAAACCGCGGTCGAGGCGTTCAACGAACACATGGAAAACTTGCTTGAAACCCTCGAATACGGGAACCTCGACCGCGTCTGGATCGCGCGAACGACTCGAGAGGCTCGCGAAGGACGCAGAAAGGTAACGAAATCGTCGTTCGACCTGAAAATCGTCCGGAGCACCGACGACGGCGCGGCGTACGAAGACTCGATCGAACACCTGAGCGAGAGCGAACGGGAGGTGACGGGGCTCGTCTTCGCACTCGCGGGCTATCTCGTCCACGACGTCTACGAGACGGTTCCGTTCATGCTTCTGGACTCCCTCGAGGCGATCGACTCGGATCGGATCGCCTCGGTTATCGAGTACTTCGAGTCGTACGTGCCGTACCTCGTCGTCGCACTGCTGGACGAGGACGCCCAGGCAATCGAGACCGAGCACGAACTGGTCACCGAAATCTAACAGTAGTAGACGCGGAAGTCGTTGATTTTTGTCGGATCGAATCGCCCCTTCCTTCGAGTCACTCAGTATCGGTGACAGTCGTCAACGAAACGCCCAAAGGACAGCCCCAAGAGGGCCTCGAGACGGAGGTGTCAGGTTTGTGGACCCAATCTAACTTACCGTCCAAAAGACGGAGAAACGCTTAACAACCAGATAACCACTGTTTCACTCACATTCTTTCATCTAAAAGAATTACGTTCGTCGAATTCGTACGCGGCCTCGGAGCGAACGGTTAAATAACAGACAGGCTGATCCAGTGGATGATGGTGAGAGAGTTGTTCTACCCACCCCGAATCCGGTGTGACCGGAAATATTACGAGTAAGTCATGTTCACTTCGATGACGTTTGCGGTACTCAAGACGCTCTTCGGTATCTCTGCGTTGAACGTCGACTCGTCGAATCGGTTCGTCGGTCCTGAAACGCTGATCGCACCGATTGGCCGTTCGTTCTCGTCGCAGATTGGTGCCGCGACACAGCGCATTCCGATCACTCGCTCTTCGTCGTCGATTGCGTACCCTCGGTCGCGGATTTTCGCCAGTTGTTGTTTCAGTTCCTCGATGTCGGTGATCGTCTTTTCGGTTACGCTGGGGAGGCCGTGTCTCTCGACGATTTCGTCGACGACTTCCTCGGATTCTCTCGAGAGAATTGCTTTCCCCAGTGCCGTCGTGTGAAGATGCACGCGCTTGCCGATGTGCGTATCCAGATTGACGGCGTCGGGCCCCTTCGACTTATTGAGGAAAATTCCCTTTCCGTGTTCCTCGATCATCAAATTCGCATGCTCGCCCGTCTCCTCGGCTAATTTCTTGATTTCGGGAGATGCGACCTGATACAGTTTCATTTGGCTACGGGCGAACCCACCCAGTTCGAGGAATCGCGCACCGACGTGATAGGTTCCATTTTCGTTGACCAGGTATTCCGCTTCAGTCAACGTCTGTAGGTGATCGTGAACCGTGCTCTTTGGCATCTCGAGGGCTTCTGAGAGTTCGGAAACGCCCGCGCCATTGAGTTGATGGAGCGTCTCGATAACCCGGAACGTCGTCGCGGCCGCCTGAACTGGGTAGCGTGATTTGCTCGCCATGTACGGTATGTTAAAGCACATCCTATATAATAGTTGTCCGGCGTGGCCGGAAAAATTTGGTCGAGATCCCACCACTATGGAACCGTGGCGGTAGGTGAGAACCGACAATTAGTTCACAGTGAAAAGTTGCATATGTCCGGTAATGCCGGATGGGGTATTTTGCCGCGGTGTTTCCATCGGTTTCAGTATATAATGATGTAACGCGCACAATCACCGTTGTGTGCACCAGAGAAGCAGAGAGGACAGTTCGTCCAAGAGACCAAGACTGGATCTTGAGTCACTCCTCCCAACCACGACCGAGAAAGTAAATTTATATAGTAGAACGCTAATTTGTGCGTATGGCAGACAGAGGCAGTCGTGGGTTTAGGGGTAGTATGCACGATGAGAACAGTATCTCTCGCCGAAACGTTCTTGCGGCGACCGGTGCCGCCGGGATTATCGGGGCGGCGGGTTGTCTCAGTGACAATGGAGACGAGGAACTGGACATTCCAGAATACGACGGCGAAGAGGTGACGGTCGAATACAGTACCGCGCCGCTCTTCGGCGACGTCGAAGACCAGATTCAGGAAGCGCTACGCGATGCGGGTCTACACGAAAACATCGAGGTCGACGTCTCGACGGGCGTCTGGGGGGCAGACGATCAGGAGGATCAGTACAACCAGATCCTTCAAGCCGGTCAGTCCACCCCGGACATCATGTTGACCAATTTCGCGTACACGTCCTCGTTCGCACCTCGAGGGTGGTTGGTCGACCTGAACGAGGCACTCCCCGAGGAGAAACTCGACGAACTCGAGGACGACTACCACCAGGAAATGGTGGATTCGATGCGCTACGACGGAGGATTGTACGGAGTCCCGCAGTTCGTGGACATTCCGGCGATCCTCTACCGCAAGGATTACGTCGAAAATGCGGGATACGATCCCGAAGGAGAGAATTGGGCGACGGAACCGATGTCGTGGGAGGAGTTCGGTGATATCGTCAGCGACTCGGTCGAAGCGAACGACGTTGACCACGGCTATACGACGACGCTGGACCAGCGGACCGTCGGTCACCAGACTGGATACGAAAAAGTCGTCACGATGGGTGGGAACTACTTCGGTGACATGGAAAATCAACACGGGCCCGTTGGCGACCGGCCGGTAACGATCGACGAGGAGCCGGTGATCGACGCGCTTCGTTTGCTTCGGACGTTCATGTACGGCTCCGACGACGAGCACGCAATCGACGGCATGACGGGCGATATTTTGCCTTCCGAAGCGCTCGGCTGGGACACCCAACCCTCCCAAGAATCGTTCGCCGCGGGCGAGGCCGTCTTCCACCGAAACTGGTCGTACGCAATCGCAGACTTCGCGAGCGAGGACGCCTTCGGCGAGGATATCGGCCTCATGCCGTTCCCGTACGGCGTCTCCGAGGACGAAGCCGAGTACGAGGGAACCGGCGGGACGAACGCGACCCTCGGCGGCTGGCACCTGTCGCTCAACCCGAACTCCGAAAAGCTCCCGGCCGCCGTCGAACTGCTGAAAGTTATGACCTCCGACGAGTTCTACCTCGATATTTTCGAAATTACCGGCTCGACACCTCCAAAGCCGGAACTGTTTGGATCCGAGCAAGCGGAGGAGGTTCCGGTGATGAGCCGGTATCTCGAGACGCTTCAGTTGCAGTCGGAAAACCAGTGGGTTCACCCGATCAACGCGGTTTGGGACTCACAATCCAGTTCGATTGCCGAGGAGTTCCACGCCTGTCTCAATCAGGAGAAGTCACCGCAAGCGGCAGTCGAAGCCGCTCAAGCGGATGTCGAAACGATCGAATCCGAAGAGGCGCAGTAACCCCACCCGATCCACTCACGACACAACGAAAGGTACAAGATTGTTCACAATCGCCATGATTACTGTGCAATGATAGAGAAGCTATATCGAACCGTATCGCCCATCCTATACAGGATCGAACGATTAGACGAGGATAAGTACGGCTATCTTCTCATTGGCCCGATGATTCTCGTGCTTTCGGTCCTGGCGTTTTATCCCCTCGTTCGGACGTTCTGGTTGTCGCTCCAGAGTGACGACCTGTACGGAGAACATCCGATCGGCGAGTTCAGGGGGATCGACGGCTACGTAGAGATACTCACCGGTGAACTGAACATCATCCTCAACTATCCCTTTTTCAGCTTGAGCGATCCGCTCTCGAGCGCGTTAGTTGTTACGCTACTGATTACGGGATTCAGTGTCGCGATCGGGACTGTTCTCGGTCTCGGGATGGCACTCATCCTCAACAAGGAGTTTCGCGGCCGTTCGGTCGCCCGGATGATCGTAATTCTTCCGTGGTCGATCCCAATCGTCATTCAGGGAATGATGTTTTACTTGATGTTTCAACCTAGCATCAGTCCCTTCGTCGAGCCGCTCAACCAGCTCGGGATACTCTCTTCGAGACCGCTCGGCAGCACTCGAGATTCCATTATTATCGTTATTCTTATCGATGTCTGGCGAAAGATCCCGTTCATTGCGCTCATCATCCTCGCTGGCTTAGCGAGCGTCGATCAGAGTCTGTACAACGTAGCGAAGGTCGCGGGAGCATCGAAATGGCAACAATTCAGGCTCATCACGCTTCCGTTGATCAAACCCGTCGTGCTGATCGGGATGATCTTCTACACGATCAGCTCGATGAAGGTTTACGGCGTCGTCGAAGCGTCTGCGGGCTGTAATACGGTTCCAACCCTTACGTGTCTCGTAGTGGACACGTTCCGCATGCAGCGATGGGCAACCGCCTCAGCGATTGCCTTCCTGACCGCACTCATCATCGCGGGGATCGTGATGGTGTATCTGGTCAAATTCCGTGACGAGGTCGATACCTATGAGTAATGCAGTGACAGACGAATCGAAAGGTCGCGTCGGACAGTTCGTGGATCTGATGGTCAACAATCCGTACGACACCTACCGGATTCTGTTCTACGTCGGGCTCACGTCGTTCCTCATGATCACCCTGTTTCCGTTCTACTGGCTGCTCGTTCTGGCGGTCTCTGGCGGGGGTACGTACGGAATGGGCTTTCTCCCGGACAGTGTCAACATCGGCGTCTTCGTCGAAATATTTAGCCAACAACCGATTCATCTCTACATCTTCAACAGTATCGTCATCGCGATGATTACCGTGGTCATCTGTCTCGTCATCGGGAGTCTCGCAGGATACGCGTTCGGTCGCGTCGACTTCCGCGGCAAAGGACCGCTAATGCTCTTGCTACTGATCGTCTCGTACTTCCCCGGAATCGCCTACCTGATTCCGCTGTACGAGATGTTAACGGGATCACTCACGGTTGGTCCGTTCATGACGCCGGACCTCTATAACACGCCGTGGGCGATGGCCTTCCCGTTCACCATGCTCACGCTACCGATTACGATCTTTATTTTGACGACGTTCTTCAGTCAGATCCCCGACGGACTCGAGGACGCCGCGAGGGTTGAAGGGACAACGCGACTGGGGGCGTTGTTCCGGGTTATCCTCCCCCTCTCCGCACCGGGGGTCGTGACGGCCGCGATCATCGTGTTTATCAGCGTCTATCGAGAGTTCTTCTTCTCGTTCATGATGAGTCGCGGTAACCCCGACGACTGGGCCGTGCTCGTCTACGGCATCCTCGCGTTCGAACAGCAATCCGGCAGCCAACACCACTTCATGGCAGCCGCAAGTATCGTCGGGGTCATTCCGGTCGCGGTACTAGTAATATTCGCACAGAAACACATCGTTAGAGGCTTAACGCAGGGCGGTCTAAAGGAGTGATATCATGGGACACGTTACACTTACGGACACGACGAAGCGCTACGAAGAGGTCGTCGCAGTCGACGAAATGAATCTCCAGATCGAGGACGGCGAGTTCCTCTGTCTCGTCGGTCCCTCGGGGTGTGGCAAGTCGACCACCCTCGAGATGATTTCGGGCTTGACGCTCCCGACGAGCGGAACGGTCGAAATCGCTGGCGAGGACGTTACGAACGAGCCCCCTAAAGACCGAAACATCTCGATGGTCTTCCAGAACATCGCGTTGTTCCCGCACATGGACGTTCGCGACAACATCAGCTTCGGCCTCCGTCTCCGCGATTTCGAGGACGAAGAGATCGAACGACGAGTCCAACAAGCGGCCAAAACCGTCCAACTCGAGGGAATGCTCGATCGAACGCCGAGCGAACTCTCCGGCGGTCAACAACAGCGCGTCGGAATCGCCCGAGCCATCGTTCGCGAACCAGCAGTGTTCCTGATGGATGAGCCGCTGGCCAATCTCGACGCGAAACTTCGCGTCCACATGCGAACCGAGATCCAGCGTCTCCAGAAGGAGTTAGACATCACGACGATCTACGTCACGCACGATCAGGAGGAAGCGATGACGATGGCGGATCGGATCGCCATCATCAATCAGGGGAACCTCCAGCAGTGTGCACCGCCGCTGGAGTGTTACGACCGGCCCGCTAACAGGTTCGTCGCGAGCTTTATCGGAAGTCCGTCGATGAACCTGTACGACGGGAGTGCGAGCGGCGACGTCCTCGATCTGACTCACTTCCAGGTCGATCACGCACTCGATCTCGACGCCGATCACAACGACGTGACGGTCGGCATCCGTCCCGAAGACGTCTACCTCGTCTCGAGCGAGGACGAACCCGCGACGCCGAGTACCGCGTTCGAAGCGGTCGTGGACGTCCTCGAGCCGGTGGGCGATCAGACGTACGCATACTTGACGCCACAGGGCGCACAGAGCGACTCCGATTCGGTCATGGGCGAAGGTGGGCCAGAGTTGCTCGTGAGTATCGATCCGGATACCACAATCGAAGAAGAAGCGACGATCGAAATCGTCTTCGACCGGGAGAAAACCCACGTATTCGACGGGGAGACTGGCGATGCAATCGCCCACGGAGTCATCGATGAAACGGTCGCCGAGCCGACGGCAGTCTCCGCCGAAAACGAGGCCAGGGGGGACTGATCGATGGTCACAACCGCAGAAACGATGTTCGTCGGCGCGGCGTTAGTGCTGTTTTTCTTCTGGTTCTACGGCATCGTCTCGTTTTACTTCGATCTGCGGTACCAGTTCGTCCCTGCAGTACGACGGTACTTCCGCGACGGGGATAACGACGAGACGAACAACCGTCCGGACCCCGAAGAGTACCTCTAAGAACGCCTCGTCCCAACGCTTCGTTTTCTGCCGTCGCAATTCTCGTCGCCGTCGATACTCGCTCTTCGAGGTGAGAAGTAATAAGTGAGAAGTGACAAGTGACGAGCCATCGCGCGTGTAAGTGCCCCCTCGACAGTCGAGACTTGAATCGATCAACGCATTTGACACCGTCTCGACGAGCGGAACCCGAGACGATGGCCAAAACGGTCGAATGGGCCGTTCGTCGGTCGCATTCACGTAGGCGTTGATTTTCTCGCTTGCGGGCTACAGTCGTTCGAACGTCCAGATCTGGTGGGCCCCGCCTTCCCACTCGCCGGCACGTACCGTCGCTCCGGACTCATCCGAGGCGTCGGCGACCTCGAGACGCCCGTCGGGAACGTCGATCTGGAAGCCGTTCTCGTAACGTTCCATCCGGTATTCCTCCGGGGTTCCCTGAACCGCATCGGCACCCGAGAACGCGATACCCATCCCGCTGTGTTCGGCGGTGAGGGTGAAATTGCCCTGCCGACCGTCCATCTCGCCCTCGACCGTCCAGCGTTGGTGTGGCTGGTCGTTCCACTCGCCTTGCTGGATCTGTGCTCCGGACGACGTGGAACCGTCGGCGACTTCGAGCACCTTGCCGCTGTGTTCGGCGACGACTCGATACGTTCCGGGTTCGATCGATTGGACGCCGTCCTCCCAGATCGCATCTCGATCTACGTCGCGCTCGACGGTCGTTCCCGGCTGATCGACGACGTAATCGACCTCGAGACTCGTCCCGGGATCGGTTCGCCACTCGAAGACGAGGTCCCACGCTTCGGACTCGGCGTTCCACTCCGGATAGCTCTCCCACGCCGCCGACGCGCCGGCACCGTCGGACGGAGCCGTTCGAGCCTCGAGCGTCGACTGATAGTGTTCCGAAATCCCTTCGACGCGTGCAGCCGGTGACGCATCCGGCTCGAGCGTTGCGGTTCCCCGATCAATCCCGCCGCCGACGTTACCGTGGACGACGGTCGTTTCGGATGCGACGTGGATCCGGCCTGCTTCATCGTCGTCGCTCCCGCCGTCAGATCCGGGGACGCGAACGTCGTTATTGATGAACTGGTTGTACAGACACGCACCCCGTTCGTTGATCGCCCACGGCTGTTCGGGCTCGTCGCGGTCGTCCGTTATCCGGAGATTCGCGAGCGTGACTCCTTCGTTTATCTCCGAGGATTCGCCCATGAGTCCGAGCGACCAGAAGTTCACGCCCGGGCCGTCGGTGTTCTTGATGACGCCGCCGAGGACCTTGATATTCCGAACGTCAACGAGGAGGATACCGGCCTTCGACGCCCCCTGGACGTTAACCTCGCCGACGGTGACGTCTCGAGTACCCGTGATAATCGAGAGACCGCGAACACCGCCCCGACTGACAACGCGACCGACTGAAACGTTCTGACAACCGTTTGCGAGCCGGAACGTGGCGTAATCGAACTGTGGATTCTCGCCGACGACCTGCCCGACCGACGCGTCGAACGTCTCGTTCAACAGGAGAACACAACTCCCCGGATCGACGCCGAGCACCTGTCCGATCTGGATCCGTTCGACGTCGTAGGTCTCTATTCCGTGGTGACCCGTGTTCGTAACGTACGCGGTATCTAACTGAACGTCGGTACAGCCGCCCTCGAGGCGAACGCCCTGGCTGGTGACGCCGTCGATCCACAGCCGTCCGAATGCGAGGTTCGAGGAATCGTCCGCGAACACGGCTCTACTTGCTTCTCCGTCGACGGTGAGACGCGGGACGTGAACGTTTTCGACCCCGACCATCGAAAGGACGTCACCGGTTTCTCCATCGATCGTTACCGTTCCCGCGATGTCGAGTCGGGTGTGGCTCGGCACGTCGACACCGTGTACGTCGTGGTCCTCGCTGACCCCGAGGTCGCTCGTCGCGCGAACGGTCGCTTTCGTCGTTCGATCGTCCTCGAGCGAATCGAGTGCGTCCTGCAGGATCGCCATCGGCTCCTCGCCACTCGAGATCGTTTCGGTCGCGGTATCGGCGTGATAGGTGCCCTCACCATCACACCAAACTGTCACGTCGGCGTCTCCGGACGGCGTATAGGTGTGATCGGCCTCGAGCGACTCGAGATTGTATAATCCGTTTTCTCCCGCGTCGACATCGGCCTCCCACTCGTACCACGGCTGGTTGCCAGTATTCGGAGTGGACCTTCCCCCTTGCCCCGTTGCGCTTCCCGAACCGCTGAACGCGGCACCGAGACCCGCTGCGCCGAGTACTGTCAGTGCGCCACGGCGTCCCATCGAAATCGGAGACGGCGCGGCTGAACGAGTCGATTCCCCTGTCTGGTGGTCGCCAGTCTCATCAGTCATGATATGCGCTGTCGCGTTATTGCGACACACCCACATATCGGAGCAATTGACCTTAATTCTTTGCAGATAGTCACTATATTTGACTTGATAGGAGTCGTCAAAACAGCGATATGGTGCGAGAGTACTGATGGAGCCGACTCCAATCGGAGTGGTGTACGTCGGCTAGTACGAAGACGGCGGTTCGACGACCGAAATCGTTATCCGTCAGTTGGGAGACTATCCGACAATGGCTGTCGAGCAACGCAACTACATCGACGGAGAATGGATCGAGTCCGAAACCGACGACACAGTCGCAGTCGAGAACCCGGCATCGCCGGACGAAACCGTCGCCACCTACCAGTCCTCGAGCGCCGCGGACGCAAATCGGGCAATCGAAGCCGCAACGGCCGCAGCCGACGACTGGGCGGGCATGCCCGCCCCGGAACGAGGACAAATCCTCACCGAGACCAGTCGTATACTCGCCGATCGAAAGGAGGAACTGACCGAACTGCTGGTCCGTGAAGAGGGCAAGACCACGGGCGAAGCGGGCGGCGAGGTTCAACGAGCGATCGACATTTTCAGTTATTACGGCGCGAAGGCGAGCGACCTCGGTGGAACGGTTAAATCGGCCAGCGGCTCGCGGACGAACCTTTATACCGTCAACGAACCCCTCGGCGTCGTGGGGCTGATCACGCCGTGGAACTACCCGATCGCCATCCCGGCCTGGAAGCTCGCACCCGCACTCGTGACCGGAAACGCCGCCGTGCTCAAACCGGCGTCACTCGCGCCCGGCGTCGCACACGCGATTTTCGAGGCACTCGACGAAGCAGGCCTTCCCGACGGCGTCGCTAACTTCGTGACCGGCTCGGGAAGCGAAGTCGGGAACGAACTCGTCACGAGCGACGCGGTCGATGCGATTTCGTTCACGGGGAGTACCGCAGTTGGAACCAGCGTCTACGACCAGGCGACCGAGGACGGCAAACGCGTCCAGCTCGAGATGGGCGGGAAGAACCCGACGATAGTCGCCGACAGCGCGGACGTCGAGGAAGCCGCCGAGATCGTCGCAAGCGGCGCGTTCGGCGTCACCGGGCAGGCCTGTACCGCCTGCTCCCGTGCGATCGTTCACACGGATGTCTACGACGAATTCGTCGACGCCGTCGCCGACCGCGCCGCCGCGATCGAGCCCGGGCCGGGAATCGACGGCTCCGATATGGGACCACACGTCTCCGAAAGCGAACTCGAGGGAACACTCGAGTACGTCGATATCGCCCAGGACGAAGGGGCGAGTCTCGAAGCAGGCGGGAGCGAACTCGACAGGGACGGATATTACGTCGAGCCGACGGTCTTCGCCGACGTCGATCCGTCGATGCGTCTCGCACAGGAGGAAGTGTTCGGTCCGGTGCTCGCGATCCTCGAGGTCGAGGACTTTGAAGACGCACTCGCCGTTGCGAACGGCGTCGACTACGGCCTCTCCGCGAGTATCGTCACGGACGACCACACGGAGGCGAACCGCTTCATCGACGAGATCGAAGCGGGCGTCGCAAAGGTCAACGCGAAAACCACGGGACTCGAACTCCACGTCCCCTTCGGCGGGATGAAAGGCTCCTCGAGCGAAACCTGGCGAGAGCAGGGTGACGAGGGCCTCGAGTTCTACACGATCGAGAAAACCGTCTACGACAACTACTGAACGGAATCGGAATCCGCGCAACAAATCCGGTCCACGATATCGATTCGAACGCGCTCGCCGACGCGGAAAACTCGTTCGATCGACCAATTTTTTTTAGTACGCCAGAGATCCGCCGCGCCGCGTGCCGACCAATGGCAAGACCCAAAACCGTGGCATCCGTTAGTCACACACAACTAATGACAACCCAACTCGAAACGTTCGAAACGAGTCTCGAGGAGGTCCGGACGGGGGTCACCCGGACGACGCCGGACCGGTTCCGAGAAACGCTCGGCGAGATCATCACGGAGCCGGCGATCGGTGCCGAACTTCCCTTCGAAACCGTCTCGCTCGAGGGAACGAACGTTGTCCTCGAGCCGACGCCAGATCAGCTTCGTGAGGCCGCTTGTGGCGTCACGAGCGCCGCGCTCGGTGTCGCCGACTACGGGACCGTCGTCCTCGAGTCGACTCCCGCAGGGGCGGAACTCACCGGTCTCTTTCCCGACCAGCACGTCGTCGTCGTACGCGAACAGGATCTCGTCGACGACATGGCGAGCGCGTTCGAACGCATGGGGGAACGCTTTCGCAACGGGCACGACGACGCCGTTCTCGCCACCGGTCCGAGTGCGACCGCCGACATGGGCGAACTCGTCTACGGCGTCCACGGACCGAAAGAAACGCACGCGATCATCGTGGAGGCATAATGTCGAGCGAACGATCCCAGAAGGCCGAACGAATCCGCCACATCATGGAGACCGAGGGCGACAGCGTCGAGCGAAACGCGCGCGGGTTCAACGAAGGACGATACGAGTCGGTGGACCGACTCGAGGACTACGACGCGTACAAGGATCGAGCGCGGGCGATCAAAGAAGACGCGATCGAAAATCTCCCCTCGCTGATCGAGCAGGTTCGCGAGACCGTCGAAGCCAACGGCGGCACCGTCTACCTCGCCGACGACGCGGCCGACGCGAACCGGTACGTCCGCGAACTCGCCCGCGAGCGCGAGGCCGAAACCGTCGTCAAGTCCAAATCCATGACGACGGAGGAGATAGACCTTAACGAACATCTCGAGACGGAAGGCTGTGAGGTCTGGGAGACCGACCTCGGCGAGTTCGTGCTGCAGGTCGCAGATGAGGCACCCAGCCACCTGGTCGCACCGGCGATCCACCAGTCTCGCGAAGAGATCGCCCACCTGTTCAACGAACAGTTCGATCCGGCTGAGAAACTCGAAACGGCCGAAGAGCTGACCGCGTTCGCTCGAGAGTACCTCGGAGAGCGAATTCAGGACGCGGATATTGGCGTCACCGGCGCGAACTTCGTCACCGCGGATACGGGAACGATCGCGCTCGTGACCAGCGAGGGCAACGCCAGAAAGTCGATCGCCGTTCCCGACACGCACGTCGCCGTCGCAGGCGTCGAGAAGATCGTACCGACGTTCGAGGACCTCCAGCCGTTTGTCGAGTTGATCGCGCGCTCGGGAACCGGCCAGGACATCACCTCCTACGTCTCGTTGTTCTCGCCACCCGTCGACACGCCGACGGTCAATTTCGACAGCGACGAGCCGATCGATTCGGATGCTTCGGATCGTGACTTCCACCTCGTGCTCCTCGATAACGGCCGGATGGACATGCGCGACGATGACCAGCTTCGAGAAACGCTGTACTGCATTCGATGTTCGGCCTGTGCGAACTCGTGTGCGAACTTCCAGTCCGTCGGCGGTCACGTCTTCGGCGGCGAGACCTACTCAGGCGGAATCGCGACCGGTTGGGAAGCGGGCGTGCACGGACAGGAGTCCGCCGACGAGTTCAACGACCTCTGTACGGGCTGTTCGCGCTGTGTCAATCAGTGTCCGGTCAAGATCGACATTCCGTGGATCAACACCGTCGTCCGGGATCGGCGGAATCGAGGGGCCGACGACGGGGACCTGGACTTCCTCGTCGAGGGGCTTACGCCGGATGAGGAGCCGGCAGGACTCGACCTGCAAAAACGCTTTTTCGGCAACTTCGAGACGCTCGCGAAACTCGGCTCCACGACCGCACCCGTTTCGAACTGGTTCGCCGGAACGCCGCCCTCGAGGTACCTTATGGAGCGAGTGCTCGGAATCGACAGCCGCCGCGAACTGCCGACCTTCGAGCGCGAAACGCTCGTCGAGTGGTTCCGGAACCGGGACGAACCTCGACCCGTCGACGCGGAGTACCACGCGGTCGTCTATCCCGACCTCTACACGAACCACGTCCGAACGGAGCGAGGAAAGGCGGCGGTTCGAACGCTCGAAGCCCTCGGCGTCGCCGTCGAAGTCCCCGACGTGGCCTCCTCCGGCCGCGCACCCCTCTCTCAGGGCATGATCGCCACGGCCGAAGAACACGCACGCGAGGTGCGCGACGACCTCGACGCCCACATCGACGCCGGCTACGACGTGGTCGTCATCGAACCGAGCGATTTGGCGATGTTCCGCGGCGAGTACGAACGGCTGCTCGAGGAGGACCGCTACGAATCGCTCGCAGAACGGAGTTACGAACTCTTCGAGTACATCTTCGGACTATTCGAGAACGGCGCGTCCGCGGAGGCACTTCGCGACGCCGAGAGTATCGGTGCTTCAACGGATGTCGCCTACCACTCACACTGCCAACAGCGGACGCTCGAACTCGAGACGTACACGACGACTGTCCTCGAACGACAGGGATTCGACGTTCTCACGTCCGACGTCGAGTGTTGTGGCATGGCCGGCAGTTTCGGCTACAAGAGCGAGTACTACGACCTGAGCGTGGACGTCGGCGAACGGCTACAGGCGCAGTTCGAGATGCCCGATGCGACGAATCGAACGGTCGTCGCGAGCGGCACGTCCTGCCTCGAGCAACTCGACTCGATGTTGACCCGTCAACCCCGACATCCGATTACCCTCGTGGATCCGAAGCGCTGATTGATACCTTCGAGCAGTTTCTCGGATTAGGCGATACATCCAGAAACGTTGCGTTCTGATACTGTTACAATACTAACGGAAAGTTATATTACATCTAATGGTGATTGTCATCACGTGTCACGAGTAGTGGCACGACAAATTATGAGTGACAACACGCCACCGCAGACGGAGCAAGCGGAGCGGACGAATCGAACGGGGTCGGCGATTCCGAGACGAGGCGCTCTCGGACTGATCGGGGCCGCGGGGCTCGGAGCAGCGTTTTCTGGGGCCGCGAGTGCAAGCGGATCGACGAGCGGGGGACCGGAAACAGGAAACCAGCCGTGGTACAAGTGGGACGCCGATGTCGATGCGTGTGATAACGGCCTCTACGATCTGAACTCTCTCGAGGTCGATCACACGTATACGGGCGCTCGAGAACCGGACGTCATTGTCTGGCAGGACGACGACGGGACGTATCACGCCGACGGAACGGACGACTACGTCGCCAGCGGCGACGACTATCTCGGGATTATTCAGGCCGCCGTCGACAGCCTCACCGAGGATCGAACCACGAAAGAACGCGTCCTCGTAACCGCGGACGGAACCGTCGAGGCGACCGACGAACTCGAGCAAGTCGTTCTGCCGAGCTACACCGTCGTCGACGTTCCGGCGACGATTCACGTCGAAGACGAGGGGCAATCGCTGGTCATCCCCTTCCGCGGCCTCGCCGAGGAGGAGATCGAGATTCCGCGCCTGAACGTCACGGGCAACCCACGTTTCGGGCTCGTCCTCCAGAACTGCGATAACGTTCGGCTCGGACACATCAACGTCCAGTTCGAGAACCTCGACGTCCTCGATCCGTATCAAGATCACCCGAACTTCGATCCCGATAACGACGACTTCCCACCCTCACACGAACCCGACCGACCTCGCGACGAACAGCTCGCCGATCCCGTCCACGTGGGAGAGATCAACGAAGGAATTCGCGTCTCCGGGCGTTCGCGCGAAGGCGATGCGACCGATATTCTCCTCGAGTCGGCTTACATCGAGAACGCGAACCACCACGCGGTCGAGTTCTACGACATCGACCGGGTCCAGATCGGCCGGGTTTTAGGCAACGAAATGCAAGGATGCGGACTGATCCTCAACGGTATTACCGACGCCACGGTCGACAGCGTCATCGGGCGAAATCCGAGTTCGAGTACGGCTTACGCGACGTTCCGATGCGCGAACGATTGTGAAAACGCGACGATCGGAAACGTTCTCAGCCGCGACGCGCCGCGAGGGATCCACATCACGTCCGGTTCGGACGATATCACTGTCGGGAACGTAAACATCATCGGCGCAAGAAACAACGCCGGGATCGCTATCGACGGCGTCGAAAACATCACCATCGGCGGCGGCCTCATCAAGAACACCGACGGCGAGGGCGTCCGTGCCTGGGGCAACACCGTCACGATCACCAACCTTCGAGTCGTCGACGAACGAGACGAAGACGAGCGCAATCAAACTCACGGGATCGAGTTCACCGGATCCAACGGCCGAATCGTCAACAACGACGTCAGGGACGGCGGCACGGTGGCCGACCTCCACATCGACGTCGATGACGAGACCGTGGTTCGGGGCAACATCGGCGGCGGACTCGCAGCCGGGACGACGACCCTCGAATCCGACGCGGAGCCGGCAGCCCGCGTCGAAGGCGTCAGCGACGACTGGGCCGGATCGCTCTCGGCTCGAACGCACCTTCAGGACGAACCACCAGGGCAGTACGCTCTCGATCACCGGTTCGAGTGGACCGGCGAGGAGTGGGACCTCGTCTTCGAATGGGAGGCCGACCCGGGATCGAATCTCGAACTCGAGTACGTCGTCGACCGACTCTAGCGATTCGACTCGGCGAACGACTACACTCGGCTCCCGAGTAGACCATCCACAGCTTTCTTTACGGAACTGCCGGCAACGACACGAGACTCGAGGACTGGGAAATCCGAGCAGACACCAGTACCGATCAGACACCAATATTTCGTGAGTTGCCACTCGAGAGCCCCGTTCGATCCATCCGTTATTCGCCTGATTGCTCTCGGATTACCCTGGCCGAAAATTCGACAACCGACAGAAAGATTCAAGGTCCAGCCCTTGGATTTGAACACGATGCAATTCATTCGATTCGCGACTAGCGGCGGCGTCCGCTGGGGCGTCATCGTCGACGACCAGCCGTACGCGCTGGACCGATTCGGAGAACCGACCATCGAAGACCTCGCGACTCCGGGGTACCGCCGGCGCGTCGAGCGCGCCGTCGAGATCGGAGCGCTTCCGGCTATTGACGAACCGACGGATTATCTCGCGCCGATTCCGTCGGTGGAACAGATCATTTGTGTTGGACTCAACTACTACGATCACGCCGAAGAGCAAGACGAGGAGATCCCCGAAAAGCCGATGCTGTTCGCGAAGTCGCCCTCGAGCGTCACGGACCCTACCGCACCCATCGTCCACCCCGACGACGTCGAGCAGGTCGACTACGAGGTCGAACTCGGCATCGTCATCGGACGGACCGCCTGCGAGGTCAGCGCCGACGAAGCCGAGGAGTACGTCGCCGGCTACACGGTCATCAACGACGTGAGCGCTCGGGACGCGCAGTTCGAGGACGAACAGTTCTTCCGCGGGAAGAGCTACGACACGTTCGCGCCGATGGGGCCCGCGCTCACCGCCCCCGAAGCGATCGATCCCAATGATGTGGACGTCGAACTTCGCCTCAACGGCGAGGTCAAGCAGGAGTCGACGACGGCAGAGTTCATCTTCGACGTCGGCGACACGATCGAGTATTTAAGCCACGTTACGACCCTCCAGCCGGGGACCGTCATCTCGACCGGAACGCCGGGGGGCGTCGGTATCTTCCGCGATCCGCCGGAACTGCTCGCACCGGGCGACACCGTCGAAGCCGAAATCGAAGGGATCGGAACGCTCGAGAATCACGTCGTCGAGCAGTAACCCGACGGGACGGCAGATAGCCGCTCAGATATCGGCGACGGTCCTGAACGAGCGGCCGGTGAGCCACGTTCGATCTTTTTTCGAGAGACAATCGACATGCTCGAGCCAGCGTAGGCTCTCCTCGTACGTCGCCTCGTCGCTGACGTTCGGGAAGTCCGAACCCCACGCGATCCGCTCGCGGCCGAACGTCTCGAGCAACCAACGGACGTGATCGTGCACGTCTCGGTACGGAAACTCCGCTTCGGAGCGGTGGACGACTTCGGATATCTTTACAACGACCTCGTACTCGTCGGCAGCGAGTGCCTCGAGAGCGCCGAACTTGCTTTCTTCCGGCGGGACGGTCGGATCGGCGTGACAGAAGTGATCGAGCGCGTACCGCAGGTCGGGGTACGTCTCGACCAGTTCGATAACGTCCTCGAGTTGGTCGATATCGGCGAGGATCTGTACGAGTGCGTCGGTATCCCGGGCGGCCTCCCAGAACGACGTCTCCTCGATCGACTCCCGTAACCACGAGACGGACGGATCGAAGGTCTCCCACATCCGATCGTACGGGCAAATTGCACCCAACCTGAAACCGAGGACGCCCTCGACGGCCATCCGGTCGCGCAATCGATCGGCCGCGCCGTCCGCGAACTGATCGAGCATGACGATTCCCGAGAGCCGGTCGTTCGCTTCGACGCACTCGAGCGTGTAGTGATTATCCGTCCACTCGCAGATCGGGTAGCCGACGACGACCGCCTCGTCGACGCCGACCGCATCCATATCCTCGAGTAGCTTCTCGGCCGTGTAGACGGTATCCACGCCGAACTCGTCGACGGTTTCGACGAGCGGGCCGTTGACCCAGGGATGGTCTCGTGTCGGTCGCGTCCACGCGTGTGTGTGAGTGTCCAGCACCATCAGTTACGAAACGGTCGTCTCGAGTGATACTAAACGTTTTGTTATACGGGTGTTGGTCGAAACTGTACCACGTACATCGAGACAGAAAGCGCAACGACGAGACCGCGTGCTCGCGATGAGAACGAAGCGATAACGCAGAAATTGAGCGCACGGAACCTGTCGGAAGCGGGACTCAGAGATCGGTGAACGAAAAGACGGGTTTGCAGGTTTCGGACTCGAGGAACGCTTCGAACGCCGACGTCGGTTCGTCGATGCTGAACGAGCGATCGATGATCGCATCCGCGTCGATCGCTCCGGCAGACAGCAGTCGGATTGCCTGTTCGAAGTTCTGCCAGGTCGAGCCGTAGGACGTATTCAGATCGACTTCGCCGCGGACCACCGGCGTCATGAACACTTCACTGGGCGCTCCGGGGAGGCCGACGACAACGACCTGTCCGCCTTTGCGCACGTGGTCGATAGCTATCTCGACGCCGCTTTGATGACCCGTCGTATCGAATACCACGTCGAATCCGATCTCGTCGGTCCGTTCGTCGACGGTTTCTGACAGATCACTCGTCTGAATATCCACCGTCTCGATGCCGAGTCGTTCGACCAATGGAAGGCGATATTCAGTGTCTTTGCCCAGCCCGGAAACGATGACGTCAGCGCCCATCGCGTCCGCAACGGCCGCTACGAGAACGCCGATCGGGCCGGGACCTTCAACGAGGACGGTGTCGCCGGGAGTCACGTTCGATTGATCGAACACCGCTCGCGTGGCGATGCTGAGCGGTTCGGTGATGCTCGCCTGGCCGAGCGGAACGTTCTCGGGAATCTTGTGGAGATCTCGAGGTTTCACCGTCGTAAACTCGGTATAGGCACCGTCTTTGTGCATGCCCGTGATCTCGAAATTTTGACAGACGTTCGGTTGGCCGTTCTTGCACTGAAAGCACGATCCGCAGTCGTGGATCGGTTCCTCGACGACGGAGTCGCCGACGGCAAAGTCGGTCACGTTGTCGCCGACAGCAACGACTTCGCCGGAGTATTCGTGACCCATAATCCGCGGAATCGGGATCCACTCGTAGCCGTCTTCGTACTTGTAAGCGTGTGCATCACTGCCACATAACCCGGCTGAATGGACGCGGACGAGTACTTCGCCGTCGTCGGGAACAGCTTTCTCGCGCTCTCGGATTTCGATAGATCTAGGACCGGTATGGACTATAGCCTTCATGTAGGGTTACCTCTCGCTCTGGTCAAGCTATCAGTAGTTGGGGGACTCTCCTACAAATATCTTTAGGTGTGAGAACCGTCGCCGACATTCCGTTGGCGGCGCTCGAGGCCGTCGATTCGTCCCCACGGGCTCGAGAACACCGCCCAGCATATCAGCTGGTGATATTGCCGTCGACGACGGTACTGCTCGAGTACACCTCGAGCTCAGCGGTCGTGCCGCCGTCGCGGACGTCGTTATCGAGAATCTCATTATCGGACGTGTCCGGGCCGGTTTCGCGGATCCCGTATGGTTGTTGTGGGTCATCCCGATCGTCGACGACACGCAAATTTTGGACCGTGACGTCCTCCGCGGGGTGGTGTTCCCCGTCGTCGCGCGAATCGATTCGGACGCCTTCCGCGCCATTGTTGCGAACCAGTCCGCCGTCGACGAGGACATCCTGACAGTCCTGAATCAGTACGCCGTGTTGGCTGGACTCGTAGACATCGAGGTTCTCGACGGTAACGCCGTGGCTCCCCGAAACGCCGAACACGCCGCGACCGCTTTCGACGCTGGTTACCTCGCCGACGTGGATGTTCGGTCCGGCGCCGTTGGCGAATCGGAAGGCCGCGTATCCGCCGCCTGCGTCGGCTCTGAAAGCATCGACGCTGTCGACGGTCGCGTCGGCCGTATCGTTCAGCAAAAGGCCACACCCGCCGGTATCGAACGTCTCGACGGTCCCGATATCGAGGCCGTCGACGCCGTACGTTTCGACGGCGTGGTGTGCGGAACCCGCGATAGTGGCCGACTCGAGGGTGACGTTCGTCGAGCGACCGCCGTCGGCGTCGTCGATGCGGATGCCCAGCCCCAAATCGGTCGTCTCGGAGAGATCCATTCCGATCTGTCCGAGAAACACGTCGGAACAGCTCTGAATCCACACGCCGTACCTCGGGTTCCCTTCTATCTGCAATCCCGGAACGGCGATCGATTCGGCGCTCCGGGCTCGGATCGGAACGACGAGATCCTCGCCCGTGTCCTCGACGTATATTGTCCCGCGAAGATCCAGTTCGGTGTAACTCGGGAGGTCGACGGCCTCGAGTGAGTCCGTCGGGCCGAACGTCCCCGAGTCCATGACGACGACGGTTTCCATCCCGGTGCGACCATCCGAGAGACTGTCGACGCCAGCTTGGATCGCAGCGCGCATGCTCGGTCCGTCGTAAACTGGGTCGCCCGCGTTGTCGGCGTACCACGTACCGCCGTCTTCCCAGACGGTCGCTTCGTGATCGTCAGCTCGTACACTGCCGATGAGTCCGAGTGTCGTTCCAGTGCTGACGCCGATCGTCGCGAGCACGTGCCGCCGTGAAACGCCAGCGCCTGGAGTACTCGTTCGATTCGAATCCGTCGTGCGGTGAATGCCATGTTCTGGCATAGTCAATTGGTATCACAAACCAACTAATATAATTTTTGATTATAGTCAACGGTTGCGTAAAACCCCGCGCCAAATGGACAAGAATCGACGAACAAGGTTCTTTCAATCTGGCTTCGAAACTATCGGTTGGACCGGCTCACATACGGACCGACAATGGATTCAGCAGGAACTGCTGAGCGGTTTTCTCACTATAAACACTTATGGGGCTGTTGAACGCATCTCAGCATGAGTCTTCGAAACGTGATTTGAACTTATGGAAATAACAGATATCAGCGTCACGAAGGTTAGTACCGATTCCTGGGGCGAGTTCGTCGAGTTCCCGCTCGTCACCGTCATGAGCAAGTTCGACGAGTACAACAACGCGGACGGCGACAACCCGCAGGCCCGCCGCAAGTGGATGGGGCCGGTCGGCGACGTCGTCGTCGAAGTCGAAACCAACGCGGGCATCACCGGCGTCGGCGTCGGCAACTGGGCGACCGGCTCGATCGAAACTATCGTCAACGAGACGCTCTCGAAGCTGATCGTCGGCGAGGACCCACACGAACGCGAACGCCTGTGGGACATGATGTACCGCGCGACGATCCCCTTCGGTCGAAAGGGTGCCGCCATCGAGGCAATCAGCGCGGTCGACCTCGCACTGTGGGACATCGCCGGCAAGGAGGCGGAAAAACCCGTCTACGAACTGCTCGGCGGTCCCGTAACCGATGATATTCCGTGTTACGCGAGTAACCTCCACCCCGTCGACCACGAAAAGCTCGAGGAAGAAGCACTCGAGTACGCCGAGAAGGGATTCGAGACGATGAAGCTTCGCTTCCTGCACGGCCCCGAAGCGGGTCGCGAGGGGATGAAAGAAAACGAGGAGATCGTCAAGACGGTTCGAGACGCCGTCGGCGACGACATCGGAATCGCAGGCGACGCGTACATGGGGTGGAACGTTCGCTACGCCAAGAAGATGCTCAAACGCTTAGAGCGCTACGACATGGAGTGGGTCGAAGAACCCGTCATTCCCGACGATATCGACGGCTATGCGGAGCTTCGAAAGGCTTCGAACGTCCCGATTTCGGGCGGCGAACACGAGTTTACCCGATGGGGGCACAAGGAACTGCTCGAGCGCGAAGCCGTCGACATCCTCCAACCGGACGTCCACCGCTGTGGCGGCCTGACTGAACTGCTGAAGATCGACTCGATGGCGAGCGCTCGGGACGTGCCGGTGATCCCTCACTCGGGAACGAACCCGCACCTCCACTTTATCGCGGCCTCGACCAACGCGCCGATGGCCGAGTACTTCCCTATCCCCGAGTGGTATCAAGAGCGCCAGGGCGAGCAGGAATCGACCTACGCCGATGCGATCTACGCGAACCCGCCGAACGCCGAGGACGGGTCGATCCCGATTCCTCAGAGCGTCGGCCTGAGCTCGGAAGTCAACCGCGACGCATTAGAACACTACGCGGTCGAGTAACATGAGCGCGACGGACATCACGTTCGAATACAACGTGCCGGTGTTCGCTGGCGCGCCGGAATCGGGAACCGATCCCGTCCACCGCGACACGCCGTCCTACGAACGACTCGAGTGGGAGACCACCCGAGACTGCGTCCTGAAAGCCGAAGAACTCGGCTTCGACGCCGCCTGGGCTCCCGATCACCTCATGCTCGGGCGCGACCACGCCGAGTACGAGTGCTGGACGCTCCTTTCGGCGCTCGCCGGCTGCACGGACGAGATCAACCTCGGCTCGCTCGTCCTCTGTAACGACTACCGGAATCCGGCACTCGTCGCGAAAATGGCGGCGACACTCGATGTCATCTCCGGCGGTCGCCTCGAGCTTGGACTCGGTGCCGGCTGGCACGAACCCGAGTACGAGGCCTACGGCTGGGAGTACCGGGACGGGTTCGAACGACTGATGCGCCTGGACGAGAGTATCCGCCTGGTGAAGGAGATGTGGAGTGCCGACCCCGACGAAGGCGGCTCGTTTTCGGGCGATCACTACGAGATCGACGGCGCGTACTGTGAACCGGGCCCGGTTCAGGACCCGCATCCGCCGATTCTCGTCGGCGGACAGGGCGAAGAAGTCACCCTGAAACTCGTCGCCAAACACGCCGATATCTGGAACACCGACGTGTTCAACGGGACGCCCGAAACCTTAGCGCACAAGATCGACGTCATCGAAGACCACTGCGACACCGTCGGTCGTAATCCCGACGAAATCGAGTACTCCTGGGACGGTCACGTCATTTGTACGCGTGAGGAGGAGAAAAAAGAGCGCTTGCTCGAGCTCATGCTCCCGATCCAGTTCGAAGACGAGTACGTCGATCAGGCTGACATCGAAACCGAAGCGGACGCCCGCGAGTACTTCCTCCTGGGAACGCCCGAGGAGTGCGCCGAAGCGATCGAACGCCGGATCG
Organism: Halostagnicola sp. A-GB9-2; assembly: GCF_030068615.1. Taxonomy (GTDB): domain Archaea; phylum Halobacteriota; class Halobacteria; order Halobacteriales; family Natrialbaceae; genus Halostagnicola. The sequence continues at coordinate 205,053 of NZ_JASJOC010000005.1, forward strand.
ACGCCGGTGTGACCAAGTTCCAGTGCTGGTTCGTCGACGTGCCGGACACCAACGGAATGGAACTGTTTGCCGACGAAGTTATCTCGCAGTTCCGCTAACTCCGCCTCGATTTTTGTCGTCGGGACTACCGGGGGACCGATCCGGTATTCGAAGCTTCCTAACAGAATACCTATGGGACTCCCGCTCGATGAACAGGACGCATGGCACGGATTGCATTTCATCTGAAGATCGCCGACGGACAGCGAGACGCCTACCGAGAAGCCCACGAAAACGTCCCCGAGTGGCTCGAGGAGAGCTACCTCGACTCCGATGCCGGACTCGAGACCTACAGCGTCTTCGAGTCGGACGGGCACGTCTTCGGATTCATGGAACTCGACGATCCGGAGGCGATTCACGACGTAATGGAAACGAGTGACGCTCAGGCTCAGTGGGCGGAAACGATGGACGGTATTACGGTCGACGATGACTCCGATCAGTGGATGGACGAAGTCTATCGGATGATTTGAGAACGTAATTGAAACGTCAACTCATACTGCCGGCTGTAACTATGTGAAGATTTTCGCACCCCGGGGCGACAAAAATTGTGAACGACGTACAGCCGGCAGTATCAACGGACCGCGAGCACCGAATGCGTTCCCAAATCGTTCGCCTTCTCCGGATAGAAACACCACTCTGTCCGTAGTAGTCCGCTAGTTGGACGGCTATACTCGCGTTCGACGGCCTCTCGGTTCGTTTTCATTCCAGATCGTTCGGTACTACCGGATTCGTAACTTGAGAGGGGTATGTGTACCTCTCCGTCAGGAATCCATCGTTCGTCGAAGAGAGGTTGTCATGACACGCAGAATATTTACACCCATACTAACGTAAGATACCTCCCACAATTCCCGCGAGCATAATCGGCAGTGTCCGGCACAACCGGACGATTGTCGGTCTGGGGAGGAACGTAACCCAGTTCACAAGATCAATAGAGACCGTAACACTCAGAACAGGTCCATTGGGTGAGTACCTGCCCAATCCTCCGTATTTCCGAAGAGAGTACGACTCGAGCGCAAACGATCGACTACCGGGTTCGAGAACGAGCGAGGACAAAACAGGCGTCTCGGAGAGCGTCCAACTGAAATCTACTGCTCAGAGGATTCGATCGAGATCGGACTGCAATCGTTCGTATAACTCCTCTGCGTCGGTTTTCTCCGACTCGGTGAGGGGAACGATCGGCTCTCGAACGTCACCGCCGTTGTAGCCGGCCAGTTCGAGGCCGTACTTGACCGCCGGGACGCTGATCGCGTCCGCGAGGGAGTTGTCCTCGCCCGTTCGAGTCCGGAACTGCTGGTAAGGAACGGCCGCGTTCTGAAGTTCTCGAGCGCGTTCCCAATTTTCTTCGCGCAACGCCGTCAGCAATGCGGTTCCGAGTCGAGGTTCGAAGTTCGTTACGCCGGCGGTAAAGCCTTCGGCCCCCTGGGACCAGAACGACAGCGCGTACGGTTCTGCCATCCCGTCGACCCAGATCACGTCGTCGTCACCCGCTGCTATCGCCTGGCCGAGTTTTACCTCGTCCGGAATCGCGTACTTGATCCCGGCGACGTTGTCGATCCGGGTGAGATCCGCGAGAAACTCGACCGAGGGTTCGAATCCTCGAACGTACGGCACGATGGCGCTCTCGGCCGTTTCGGCGAGCGCTTCGTAGTACTCGAGGAGTCCGCGCTCGTGGAGGTACGTGTGATCCGGGGGCATGATCATCATCGCATCGACGCCGAGACGGTCGTAGGTCGAGACGAGGTCCTGTGCAGTCTTCGTACTTCCCCCGACTCCCGCGAGCACGCAGTCGTCGTCCGACAACGCTTTTACGCTGGTTTCGGTGATGTCGATTCGTTCCTGGTGGGTCAACGAATGATACTCGCTGATATTCGCACACGCCAGAAAGGTACCGAGTCCCTCGCTCGAGAGGGCTTCGGCGTTTGCGGCCAGCTTTTCGTGATCGATTCGGCCAGCTTCGTCGAACGGTGTCAAGAGACCGACTGCAACGTCTCGTAACCCGTCCCGCAGCTTTGTAGAGGCCATACCAGGCAATTGGATGGCTTTCAGATAAAGATATCGTCACCGGCTCTCGAGCGATTCGCCACTACTCGGTTCGCCGAACTTCGCGATTGGCCGAATCGATCACAATCGGTCACGGTCGCGCCGTCAAGCAAGATTTATCATGTGTCCGTGGGAGTATTAGCTATCGTTACTATGACTGAGTCCCTCGAAGAGGCAGTCTCGAACGTCGCATCGTACACCATCGATCACGACATGGAAAACGAAGTCTGGCAAAAAGGCGTCGCGATCAACGGACTCCTCGCGACGGAGCGCGAGGACTGCGTCGAACGTGCCAGAGATCTCGTCGACCGCGCCGTCGAAACCCAAGACAGCAACGGACAGCTGTCGTACGGCCCGAGCTACCCCATCGAAGTCTTCCAGCACGGGAAAGAGTACGACGCCCACTGGCATATCGACGAGCGAAAGGCGATGAACACCAACAATACGACCTCCATCGGTCACGGGGTTCTGGACTTCTACCGACGAACCGGTGAGGAGCGATACCTCGAGGGCGCGCGAGGCGAGTACGACAACCTGCAATCGATCGAGCGCACGGAAGACGGCGGAATCCCCCACCACGTCCCCGAGCTCTCGGGCGTGAAAGGACTCTGGATCGACTCCGTCTACATGATGTGCCCGTTCTTCGCTCGCTACGGGGCCGCCGCCGACGAATCGGAGGCGTTCGACGAAGCTGCCAAACAGATTATCGTCCACGCGAAGCACCTGCAAGACCCCCACACCGGTCTATTTCGACACATCTGGCACGAACAGCCCAACAGCTACCCCCAGAGCACCTTTTGGGCCCGCGGAAACGGCTGGGTGCAGGCCGCGATCGTCGACGTCCTGGAGTACCTGCCGGAGGACCACGAGGACCGGGACGAACTGATCGAGATTTTCCGGGACGTTTCCTCGTCGATCATCGAACGCCAGGACGATAGCGGAATGTGGTACAACGTAGTCGACGACCCGCACACGCCCCTCGAGAGTTCGGGGACGCTCATGTACACCTACGCGTTCAAGCGCGCCCTCGAGTTAGGAATCGTCGACGACGACGCCTACGAGGAGGCGGCCGCGAACGCGATGGACGTTGCGGTGGGACTCGTCGACGACGATGGCGCGGTGCGTCGAGTCGCCGGCCCGCCGGGCGGACCGGGCGCGCCGCTGACGAGCACCTCCTACGGGCAAGGCTTCTTCCTGCTCGCGGCGAACCAGTTCTAGACGTTCCGTCGGACTTTCAACTCGCTCATCTTCGGGCCCACACCCATGACTCAGCCGGCGACGCGTTCTCACGTAGTGTTTCATAGGGTCGGTTGTAACTGTTTACCGGTCATTCGCCAGATCGGGGTGGCGAATGGCCTGAAATGACTGACAGCCGACCCTATCACGCCAGCCTCGACGAGATTACTGCGAGAAGAACATGATCAATGGTAACATAACGCTTTTAGTGGTCACTCGAGTATCGTTCGACCGTCGGGCCAAATGAAGTAATGCGTCGCGTAGCGCTCGCGCGCGACGCGCTTCGATGGCTTGGCAACGAGTCGTTCCATAGCACGTCTCGAGACCGGATCGGCCGCGGTTTCGGTGCCGATATCGAGTCTCCGAGGCGATCCGGATCGGACGCGATCTCCGTGACGACGCGAATCCGCGTCTTTGGGCCCGTTCGAAGTGATTTACGGCAGCGGCTGCACTAGAAATCGAACGATTATAGTGACGCCCGTCCCTGCGTACCTCTGTGAACGTTTTATTGACTGGCGCGTACGGCCGGTGTGGAACCGCTATCATCGACCACCTCCACGACGAACCCGCCTACGAGTTTACCTATCTCGACCGGGACGACCCCGACGGCGGCGAGGATTACGGCAGTCACGAGACCGTGGCCGCAGACGTCGCCGATGGACAGGCGCTTCGAGATGCGGCGACAGGACAGGACGCGATTATCCACCTCGCGGGCTATCCGTTTACCGACGGAACGTGGCAGGACGTTCACCAGCCAAACATCATCGGGACGCTCAACGCCCTCGAGGCGGCCCGCGAGGCCGAACTCGAGACGGTCGTCTTCGCCTCGTCGAATCACGTCATGGGGATGTACGAATCCGAAAACGCACCCAAACTGTACTTCGGAAGCGACGCTCCGTTCCGACTCTCTCAGGAGGATCCCGTTCGACCGGATTCGTACTACGGTGTCTCGAAGAGTTTCGGGGAGGACCTCTGTCGGTACTACGTCGAGAACCACGAGTACCCGAAGCGGGCCCACGCGATCCGTATCTGTAGCGTTCGCATGCCCGAGTACGACCATCCCTACGGTGACGCCGAGAACGACGTCGATAGCGGCGAATACGAACGCGGGAGCGACGAGTACGAGAAACAAGTTGCCCGTATGAAGGGGATGTGGCAATCGCGTCGCGATTTCGCCCACATGATCGACCGCTGTCTGCAGACCGACGAGAACGGGTTCGAAATCTTCAGCGGTGTCAGCGACAACGACCGGCGCTGGTACAGCATCGAAAACGCTCGAGAAACCATCGGCTACGATCCACGGGACAACGGGGAGGAGTGGGACGCGCCGCCCGAGTAAAGCGGGTCGGATCGATGGGATAGCGGCGGTTTCAAGTGAACTCGCGAGAAAGTGGCCGGTCATGCAGGTAACCTGCGAACTCTACGGGCCCCTTCGGGAAGCGGTCGGCGGAAAGTCACACGAACGTGAGGTCAAGACTGACGCGACCGTCGGTGACGTTTTCAAAGCACTCGCCGCCGAGAACCCCGAACTCGAGGGCTTCCTGTTCGATGACGAGGAGGACTTCAGCGACTCGGTTTCCGTGATTCGAAACGGGCGAAACGTCGCGTTCGAAGACGGGATCGAAACGCCCGTCGACGAGGGGGACGTGCTTCGTGCGTCGCCGCCGGCGGAGGGCGGGTAAGATCGCGGAGAAAGTTCCTAATCAGCCTGTGCGTACTCCGCGACGGTCCCGGACGGGACCGTGCCGTCGTCGTTCCAGCCGCGGAGTTCGTAGTACTCCTCGATCGATGACTCGAGGTCCGGGAGGTCGTAGGGCAGTCGGTCCTCCTCGCCGCCGTGTCCGCGCTGGTTCCGGAAGTGGCGCTCGAGTTCGACGATCCGGGCACCGACCTCGAGGATGTCGTCGTACTCCGCGTCGAACAGCGCCTCGAATCGGTCGCTTTCGACGGCGCGACCCACGCCGAACTGGCAGATGACGCCGCTGTCGCGGAACGCGTTTCGGTTCTCGTTCTCGACCACGAGTTCCGCCTTCCCGGCGGTCCCACGGGGGTCGACGTCACCACCGTACTCGTCGGCGAGTGTCGTCGAGTACATGTGATCGCCGCCACGGTTCGCGACGGCGTAGGACAGGCCCTGTCCATTGATCGCGCGCCCGTCGTGAGCGGCGAACTCCATACCTTTCACGGAGAAGTTCTCGACGCCGAGTTCCTCGTGGCTTCGCGCGACGCCCTCCGCCAGCAGGTCGCCTTCGTCCTCGCGGAACGCGATCTTCTCGACGATGTCGTGGACGAGTTCCGCGTTGCCGAACTCCTCTTCGCTCGCCAGATACGCCGCAACGACGTTTCCACAGGAGATCGTGTCCATGCCGTACTGGTCACACAGTTCGTTCGACTGCATCACGTCGACCAACTCGCCGACGCCGCAGTTCGAGCCAAAGGAAAAGACCGTCTCGAGTTCGGGTCCCTCGGTTTCGATCCCGGTTTCCTCGTCTCGAGTCGGCAGTTTGCAGGCGAAGGCACAGACCGAACAGGAGGCCTTCTCGTACTTTTTCTCCTCGACGGCGTCGCCGCCGATATCCTCTGCGTGTTCGAACGACTGTTCGGAGAAGTATCGCGTCGGGAGCGAGAAATTATCGTTGACGAACTCGATCGAGTTCGTCGTTCCCTGTCGGCGCATGATGTGATCGCTGGTCGCGGCTTCTCGGTGAACCGACGACTGGACGTCTTCGGCCGGTATCTCGACTTCGGGGGCCGAGTCACCCTGGAAGGTGATGCACTTGACGTTCTTCGAACCCATGACCGCCCCGAGTCCACCGCGGCCGAACGCTCGACTGTCGTAGGTCATCACGCATGCAAATCGCACGCCGTTTTCGCCCGCCGGGCCGATCGTCGCGAGGTTCTCGCTTTCGAGGCCGTGGCGTTCGTTCATCACTGCGGAAACTTCGGGGACGGTTGCCTCCTCGAGTTCGGGGACCTCCTCGAACTCGACGCCCTCGTCAGTGACGTGGACCGCGAGCAGTTCGTCGCTCTCACCGGTGAGTTCGACCACGCTGTGACCGGTTCCGACGAAGTTTCGGGAGAGATACCCGCCTGCGTTCGCCGAGGCGACGCCGTCAGTTAGCGGGGAGAGCGCGGTGCAATTCATTCGACCGGTAAAGCTCATCTGGGACTGCTGGAGCGGACCGGTCGAGAAGTAGAGTCGGTTTTCCTCGCCGTACGGATCCGCATCGAAGGGGATCCGGTCGTGCGCGAGTTTGGTTGCAACGCCTCGACCGCCAACGAATTCGGACAGTTCGTCGTCAACCGTTTCCGTCCGAGCGGCTCGGTCGCCGACATCAATCGTACACAGTGTACCTTTTGCGTGAAGCATTATCGGTGCCAACGGAGTTCGTAGTAAAAAAGGTAGGGATAACGATCGTATTATCGCGGTGAGATTGCGCGTGAGCCGAACACCAAACAGCGCGCGTGAGCCGAACACCAAACAGCGCTTGCGGCTTGCCGGGGAAGTGTGGGTCCAACGGATTCCGCAGTGATCGAAATCGGAGAGTCTAAAACCGTGCTGTTTGTCGATGGTTGTAGATGACCATAGGCGTCTGTTACTTCCCGGAACACTGGCCGGACGAACGATGGCGAACCGATATCGAGCAGATGGCCGAGGCGGGAATCGAGTACGTCCGCATGGCGGAGTTTGCCTGGTCGAGACTCGAGCCCGAACGCGGCGAGTTCGATTTCGAATGGCTCGAGCGGGCGCTCGAGTTGATCGGCGAACACGATATGCAGGCGGTACTGTGTACGCCGACGGCGACGCCGCCCCGGTGGCTCGTCGACGAACATCCAGAAATACTACAGGAGGAGCCGGACGGAACGACTCGACACTTCGGCAGTCGACGCCATTATTGCTTCAACTCTCCCGAATACGCTCGGGAAACGGACCGCATCGTCGAGCGGATGGCCGACCACTTCTCGGACCACCCGGTCGTCGCCGGCTGGCAAACCGACAACGAGTTCGGCTGTCACGGCACGGTTCGGTGTTACTGCGACGACTGCTCGAGGGCGTTCAGCGAGTGGCTCCGCGAGCGCTACGACGACATTGAGACGCTCAACGAGGAGTGGGGAACCACCTTCTGGAGCCAGCGCTACGACGCGTTCGAACAGATCGAGCCACCTCGTCACACGGTAACTGATCACCACCCGTCGTTGTTGCTCGATTTCTATCGCTTCTCGAGCGACAGCGTCGTCGACTACAACGAACGACAGCTCGACGCCCTGAAGGCCGAAAACGACGACTGGTTCGTCACCCACAACTTCATGAGCCACTTCGGCGCACTCGACAGCTACGACGTCAGCGAGCGCCTCGAGTTCGCCTCGTGGGACTCGTACCCGACGGGTCACGTCCAGCAACAGGGAGAGCCCTCCGTCGACGAACTCCTCGCCGGCGACCCGGACGTCGTCGGACTGGATCACGACCTCTACCGGTCGGCGGCCAACGCGCCGTTCTGGGTGATGGAACAACAACCAGGGGACATCAACTGGCCGCCGTACTCGCCACAACCGGCCGAGGGAGCGATGCGACTGTGGGCCCACCACGCGGTCGCCCACGGTGCGGATGAAGTGGTCTACTTCCGATGGCGGCGCTGCCGTCAGGGTCAAGAACAGTACCACGCGGGGCTTCGCAACGCAGACGGCACTCCAGCGCGGGGCTACGACGACGCCTCGGCGGCAGCTTCCGAACTCGAGGAGCTTCCAGCGCTTTCGAACGTCGACGCCCCTGTCGCGATCGTCCACGAGTACGACAACCTCTGGGCGCTGGACAATCAGCCACACGCTCCCGAGTTCGACTACTGGAGTCACCTCGAGACCTACTATCGGGCGCTGCGGGCACGCGGCGTCTCGGTGGATATCGTTCCGCCAACCCGCGATCTTTCGTCGTACGACGCTGTCGTCGCACCGACGCTCCATCTCGTCGACGAGAATATCGCGGACACGCTTCAATCCTACACAGAGGACGGCGGCGAACTCCTCTTGACGATGCGTTCGGGCGTCAAAGACCGTGCGAATAAGCTACTAAACGAACCAGCCCCGGGTCCGCTCGCGGATATCGTCGGCGCGACGGTTACCGAGCACGGAGCGCCGCATCCGAACATGGAACGAGTACTCGAGTACGACGGCGAAACGTTCGAGTACACGGTCTGGAACGAACGTCTCGAACTCGAGTCGGCGACCGTCAAAGCGACCTATCAGGGCGGGGGAGCGCCGGGAACGGCAGCAATCACTCAAAACGAAATCGGCGACGGCTGCGTTACCTACTGCGGCGTCTGGCCCGAGAGCGAACTCGCCGACGCACTGATTTCGACCGTCCTCGACCGGGCGGAGATTCCGAGTACCGACGAGGCGCTCCCGACGAACGTTCGGGCGATCGAACGAGACGGGTACACGTGGGTTACGAACTTCTCAGGCGAGAAGATTACACTCGACCTTCCCGAACACGCGTCGATAATCCAGGGCGATCGAAGGGTTCCCGAATACGATCTCGCGGTCCTTGACGCGCCCGTATCCAGTATCCAGGTCGAACGCAAATAGGGGGAAGCTTCGAAAAGAGACCCACCAAACAAGTGTCCGCCAATACCGGATGAAATCTGCCGTCAGCCAATATTTGTGACGAGAGCGGTTAGACGGGACCACAGGAAGGACGTATAGCACTGATTACAGTCAGTGCAAACGCGGCAATGAGAGAATTTTATTACATCCATATATTTGTAATGGGCTGTGAGCAGAATCATACGGTATCGTCGGACAACGAGGTGTTTCATCGATACCCATTTTTGGGTGGAACTTCGTTACAAACGCGGCGCACGCAGGACAGAATAAATGGGATCAGAACCGAAGACGAGACGAAAAGTAACCACGGAAAAACCCGAAACTGGGGTCAAGACACGGACTGACCGAACACTCAGATCAACAGCTCTCTTCGATAATCCGATGTAGCCGGATCGCGATAGCTGTTCAGCATCATCTCTCTGGCATCGGTTGGACCTAGAAATCGGCTGACGCAACGCTTCGCTATTCCAAAGACAGTTTATAGGGAGACGTTATAGTTGTGTGTGTAATGCAAAGCCAGCAGACAGTTTCACTAGACGAATCGAAAGAAATCTTAGACGCCGCAGAATCGAAAGCACAAGAGCTCGGAGTTCCGATGAACCTCGCCGTGACGAACAACGAAGGCAACTTGATCGGATTTCGCCGAATGGACGGTGCGAAACTCGTCGCCGCGAGTATCGCCCGCGACAAAGGCTACACCGCGGCGGCCGTCAAAAAGCCGACCGAAGATCTCAAAGAGGGATCCGAACCGGGTGGCGACGTCTACGGACTCCAATCGACGGACGACAACCGAGTCGTTACGTTTGGCGGTGGAATCCCGCTCGAGGTCGACGGCGAGGTCGTCGGTGCGGTCGGTGCAAGCGGTGGCGACGTTTCCGAGGACATCGCGATCGCCGGAGCCGGTGTCGAGGCGTTCGAAGCCTCGAGGTAAGCGAGTAATCACGTGAGTTCGTCGATTGGATTCGAACAGATCGAAGCTGATTCGTCATATTCTGCGCCACGGGCGACCGTCGGTAACTGGTTTAGAGTCGCGCTCTTTGCAAGTATATCATATATCTTGATATTCGAATTTATTGGGTTTTTCGGTCATCACCGGCGCAGTTGTTCGGTTCTATAGTCGTATCGAATACGATCGGTGCTTCGTTCATGAGCGAATATCCGAGGGGTATCCTGGCACCGTGTATTTCACCGGGTTTTTAGACGTCGTTATTGGTACGACAACGATTTGTCGTCGGGTACTGTTTTTGGAGGACAAACGCTCCACATCGAAGGTCTTCGAGTTGCTGTGCAGTATCGAACCTGCAATATAATCGAAAGTGCCTATTTCAACAAGTGGTTGGTAGCTTAAAGGAATTTATAAGAATACGCTGAGTGACATAAGTGTAGTTTAATACAGAGGTATCGGATCGACGCATCGGCCGAAAAAACGAGCGGTGCGTTCGTTCGAACCGGACCGGACGAGAGAGCGGTTCGTTACCTGGTGTAGGAACTCTCACCAACTACTTCCAGAAACTCACCGCGACCCGTCGCGGTCGCCTCGTCGAACTCGGTGATCCGAACCCGAACGCGTTTCTCGACGGTGTCAAAGCCGGCGCCTTCGACGATAAGTTTGGTGTCGCCGACGTACGCGTGGCCGTTTCCATCACCGTTCGCTTCGGCGATGAAGACGGCTATCTCGTCACCGACATCGAACGACGGCGTGGTGCTACGGAACGTCCATCCTTTGAGGTACTTCGTGAACAAGCTCATATTCGTGCCACCTCCTCGCTTTCGCGGTCGGTAACGTACTCTCTCCCAAACCCGGTAATCGCTGCGATAACGAAGACTGCGACCAACAGCCAACCCTGAAAGACGAACGGAACCACGTCGATGGGCGTAACGAGCATGTCCGCCTCGAGCCAGTCGTAGGCCTCGGGGAGATCCCGCATCGCCGTATAGCCGGCCAGCACACCCCCGGACCACGGGAAGATGTAGCCGAGTGCGGCGGTCTGTCCGTCCAGAATATTCGCCCGGCGGTAGCCGTTCAAGTTGAACCGCTCACCGATCTTCGAGATGTAGGGGCCGATCGCGACCTCCGCGGCCGTATTAATAGTGATGACGCCGTTGATCAGTGCCGCGGAGCCGACCATCGTCAGTTCGGCGTTGCGAACGTTCGTCGCGAGGTTCTCGATCGACCACTCGAGGATCGCATCGAACGCGCCGCCTCGTATCATGATCTGTGCCGCCGCGATGATAAACAACACGAGGATCGCGAGTTCGAAGAAGCCCGATGCGCCGGCGATGAGGCTCCCACTCACGCCGACCGCGTCGGCGTCCTCGACGACTGTCAAAAACGGAAGCGCGTCTAGCGGCCCGGCAAAGGGGGCATCCGGTGGGGCGTTGAACGAAATGATCTCACCGACCGTCGTCAACTCGAGGACGAGATTGGCGACGATCGCGGTCACGATTCCCCAGGAAATGGCTTCGACGATGTGACGCCCTGCGACGGCGGTCCCGATGACGACACCCATCGAGACGAGGTGAACGAGACCGATCACCTGGCTTTCTTGGTCGAGGATCGCCTGCGCATCGACGCCGATATCGAGACCGGTCATCGCCGAGCCGGCGACGAGGTACCCGCCGAACGCGACGACCGCGGCGATGATCACGTACTTGAATCGAGAGGCGACGACGCCGCCGATATCGGAGTCCTGCGTGACGGCACTAACGATCGTCGTGTCGCTTACTGGTGCGAGGTTGTCGCCGAAAATCGCCCCCGACAGGATCGCACCGAACATGAGGACGGGATTTGCTCCGAGTAAGATGCCAGCGGGAAAAAACAGGATGACGAACGCAACTGCCGCCCCGTATCCGGTCCCGATACCTGTCGTGAACAGCGCCGCCAGTACGAACGTCACCGCGGGGAACAGCGTTGCCCCGATCCCGGCGATATCAGCGAGCCAGATCAATCCACCGACGAACCCTCCGTCCTGAAGCAGTTCGGCGAACATCCCGGCCCAGATCCAGGCGACGATAGCCGTCACCGCCACGGGTTGAGTCATCCCTTCGAAAATCGTGTTCGCGTAGGACGCCCAATCGCCGCGGACGAAGAACATTCCCACGATAAGCCCAATCAGAATGCCGACGATCAACCCGCTCTCAGACTGGATGCGCAACAGCGCAGTCTGAAAAATTGCCCAGACGATGAAAAACACGATCGGCAGAGCGCTCGTTCCTCTGCCACCGTAAAATGTGATTCGTGGTTCGGTATCGTCGTCACCCTGGACGAATGAATCGGTTGGGTCGCCTGTCGACGGAGTATCATCGATTCCGCTCATTGGAAATCACGATTCGTATAACTAAATCGATCTTGATAAGTCTTACCAGAGGTGCCCCCAAATAGCTATAGCAGACGGCAGTACAACACTCGGGGAGACCGAGTCGAGAGGAAGACCAAGTCGAGCGGAAGACCGAGGGAGTTACCCGACCGCAAGCGGCTAATGACTGGAGGTCGCACGGATAGACATGCAATTCACACCCGGACCGACGACGGTGCCGCCGGCAGTACGGGAGGCGATGGCATCCGAGCAACCGAACCCGGATATCGAAGCCGCGTTCGCAACCCGCTACGACGAAACATGTACGAAACTGGCGGAAATATACGGAACGACCCACGATATCGTCGTCCTCGGCGGTGAGGGAATCCTCGGGCTCGAGACGGCAATCTCCTCGCTGGTTTCGCCCGGCGACCGCGTCCTCTGTATTTCTAATGGCCTCTACGGCGACGGGTTTGCGGATTTCGTCGACGCTTCCGACGGTGACGCGACGCTCGTTTCCGGGTCGTACAACGAGGGGTACGATATCGATGCCATCGAAGCGACGCTCGAGTCGGCAGCGGCCGCTGACGATCCGTTTTCGCTCGCGACACTGGTTCACTGCGAAACGCCGACGGGTGCGCTCAACGATTTGGGGCCCGTTCTGGACCTCCTCGAGGAGTACGACGTCCTCAGCGTCGTCGACGCCGTCTCGTCGCTCGGCGGGACGCCTGTTCCAACCGATCGAATCGACGTCTGTCTCGGGGCCTCCCAGAAGTGTTTCAGCGCGCCGCCGGGGCTGACGACTGCGGCGATCAGCGATCGAGCCTGGGATAGGATGGAAGAGCGAGAGCCGGCCTCGCTATATACCAATTTTCTTCCGTGGCGGGACGTCTCCGATGGGTTTCCCTACACCCACCTCAGCGCGAACGTCGCCGCGCTCGAGACAGCGCTCGACTTGCTCCTCGAAGAAGGACTCGAGAACGTCTTCGCTCGTCACGAGAACGCAGCGACGCGATGTCGCGAACGCGGTTCCGAACTGGGCCTCGAGTGCTACTCCGACCCCGAACTGCAGTCGCCGACCGTGACGGCGTTTCGTCTGCCGGGAGAAGCCAAACGAGTACAGCGACGAATCGCAGAAGAAGAGAATGTCGTTTTGGCAACCGGACTTGGAGAACTGGCCGACGATATCCTTCGGATTGGGCACATGGGATACAATGCCGACGGCGAGAAAGTAGATCATGTAATGGATGCACTCGAAGCCGTTCTCGAGTGAGTTTTGAGCTGTACTGAAGTAGTTTGGTTTTTCGGTTTTATGTATGAGTCATTATATATTACTTACGAGCCACTTTAGTAGTGGAATGGGATGTACAATTCTGCCACATTATAAAAGCCCTCGGGTCAATCATACAATACCCAGTAGTTGGAGAGAAAAAGTCATACATTCTCGATTTTCGAATGAAATATACCAAAAGGGTCTCTCTTCACCAATTTTTAAATTTTGGATACAGAAGCCACCGGGGAACTCGTGGATATAAATGCCAAGAGTATCCGCTAGAGGATTCTATAACCAGTTATCGGTTGAGCCGAACCAATATGGATCATCGATATTCGAAGAGATTCACCCATATTATATTGTTCTAAATATCCAATATTACTTAGATCCACCGATGGCAGAAACTCATCATGAAACGCCCACGAGAGTGTCTATCTAAAGAGATAGTTACCGACGGGTGAAGAAGTCAATTGCGAGCTTTTTAGAAGGGAATCGCGAGTGAGTCATCAGACAGTGGGTCGACAGTATCACGACGGGTTTGCTCCGTAGAAATCGATCAATCTCCCGAAACAGATAACATCGTTCGGAATGATATCGAAACATGTCCGTCGATGCCACTGACGAGCAGCGTTCGAACCAGTCCAACTCGACCAGCCCCACATCTTCGTTCGGCCTGGGACTCGCCGAACCGCTTCGCGGGTCGCGTTCGTTACAGGTCGCCCTGATCGGGTTGGTAGTGACCGTCGTCGCGGCCATCGTCAACACAGGCGTGTGGCCGGCAATTATCGGCGTCTGGGGAATCGGTCTCATCCTGATCGGTGTGATTTCTCACCTAGCAATCCGGTATTCACGACGCAGTTCTCGAGACTGAGAAACGATCGACGTCGTTCTCGGACTATCAGCACTCGTTTGGCACCGGCGGCGATTCGCCGCCGGACCGAGCCGACTCGTTGAACTGTCGACCTACGGACGAGCGACGAACATCCCCCGGAAACGATGGTGACCGTTCGCGAATTCGAACCGCGAGACAGATAATTCTCGTGTCCGCCGTCGACGATCACACTCGAGAGCGGTTGTAACCGTCGATACGTTTATTAAAAATAGTCGTGTGATCTATCGTATGACGCGAAATTCCTCGGCACCCATAGCTGACGTTTCCGATCCGGGCGTCCCGAGTCGGTACGACGGGTGTCGATCGGCCCCCGAATCAGCATTCCGTGGGGCGTTGATTGACGCGCTCGACGGGATCGATTCCAATCTGGTGACGTTTCACGATCGGTTCCCGACGGCCTCGAGCGACGACCTCGTCTATCCGTCGACGGATAACTCGAAGGGGTGGACCAGCGGATTCTGGACCGGGCAGTGTTGGCTCGCCTATGAGGTGACTGGAGACGAGCAGTATCGAAATGCGGCACAAACGCAACTCGAGACGTTCGATCGACGGCTCGAGGACGGCGACATGGAGACACACGACTTGGGGTTTCTCTACACGCTCTCGGCGGTCGCCGGCTACCGACTGACCGGCCAGTTCGAGTACCGGGAACTCGCGGTCGCCGCCGCGGAGTTGCTGACAGATCGATACTGGGATGACCTGGGATTGATCCAGGCGTGGGGACCGCTCGACGCGTCGGCATCCGACGAGTGGGTGCAGGGCCGGATGATCGCCGACACCATGATGAACCTCCCGCTGCTGTTCTGGGCCAGCGAGACGACCGACGAGCGACGGTACGCGACGATAGCCGACGCCCACGCCCGAACGAACGTGCGACACATCGTCAGGGATGACGCCTCGACCGCTCACACGTTCAAATCCGATATCGAGTCGGGAGCGCCACTCGGCGTGGAAACCCACCAGGGATACGCCGATGACTCCTGCTGGGCGCGCGGCCAGGCGTGGCAGCTCTACGGGTACGCGATCGCGGCGACGTACACGGGCGAGTCTGCCTACGCCGAACTCGCGTCGAAACTGGCCAACTACTACCTCGAGCGCGTCGAAGCGGATCACGTTCCGCGGTGGGATTTCGACGCCCCGGCCGACGACGGAGTACGTGACTCTTCCGCCGCCGCAGTCGCCGCGTGCGGCCTCGACGAACTCTCGAGAATCCTCCCGAGCGCTGACGATCGAACACGCCAGTATCGCACCGCCGCCCTCGAGACGCTCGAGTCGCTCGCCGAGAACTACACCACGGATCCCGACAGCTCGAACGGGCTTCTAATGGAGGGTTCGTACCATCGGACCGACGACGACTTCGACGAGTGTTGTCTCTGGGGCGATTACTTCTACGTCGAAGGGTTGGTTCGGGCGACCGAGCAGTGGGAGCGATACTGGTAGGGGCGAAGACCATCGTCTCCCACAGTGTCGATTCATTTGACCGCGTCCAAACCAGTTACAGACTCGACGGCTGTGACGGTCTGTGCCGTCTAGGCGGAAACGTTCACTATTCGTGTTCAACAATAGTGCTCGCTATTCGCGTTCACACCGAATCAGTTCCTCGCCGTCGACATCAGTCACGACGAGCGGGTCGGCGGACGCGAGTTGCGGTGCCCGATTCCATCGGTCGTCACCGTCGGCGCGAGCCGCCGTGACTGCACCAACTAGCCAGTGAGTTCCCGGCTCGTGCTCTCCGACGAGCGTCGGCACGACCGTTCGCGGGTGACAGACGTTCGTGTTCGGATCCTGCCCCGTGGTTTTGCCCTCGCGTCGCTCGAAGAGATCACGAATGCCGCTCGTTCCCCCCGGCGACCGACACCGCGCGCTCCCGCCGCTCGTTTGGCGTCCGTTGGGCTCCGATCGACCGTCATCGCCCCGAGGCAACGCAAAGCCGCCCTCGGCGCTGTGGACCGATCGGTCCGTCTCAAGCCGGTGGACGCGGACGTGCCACGGGGTGGCGGGAGCGAGCCACGTTTCGACGCAGACGTCGTCCCAGGGAGTCCATCGGGAGTAAAGCGTTCCGTCCCGGACGGCAGTTTCGTCGACTGCGAGTCGGATTCGATAGTTCCTGCCGTCTTCACTCAACGCGAGCGCGCTGTCGTGACCTGCTCCCTCGAGGCCCGCACGACGGCTTCTGACGCCGAAGCCGAACGCGTTCGAGTACGCGAATTTGGTGTATTTCTCGAGATAGGGCGTCGACTGCCCTGCGGCGAGTGCGTAGTGATGATCGGCTGTCTGATCCCGACAAACGACCAGCTTCGGTTCGGATTGGACCACCTGCTCGGGTAACTCCGAAAGCGGCTTCGGCTCCGCCTGCCAGAAAGGGTGATCCGACTCGAGCGCGAGCGGGAGAAATACTTTGAGCGCCCAGTAGGGCGAACTGGCCGAGTTGTACGGCTCGCTCACTTTCAACGTCGGGTACCGATAGCCGACCGAGAGCACGCCGCCGTCGGTGAAGATTGGCTGGGTAGCCCACCACCGAAGGTTTCGGAGCCACAACCCCTTGATCTCACCCCACGGGAGCGCTTTAACGTCTGCGAACGCGAGCGCACCCCAGAACGCCGCCTGTGCGAAACGGTAGGTCAAACTTCGACCGTAGGGAAGCGCGGCACCGTCCCGACGGAACCAGTGTCTGAACTGCGGCGCGAACTCGGCGGCTCGCTCGCGGAAGCGATCGGCTCGGTCGGGGTCGATTTCCTCGGCGACCGTCGCGTAGATGAGTCCGTACGTGTGCATCGCCCAGGGAACGTAGTAATCCACCGCGTTTTCCTCGGGCGATCCGTCCGCGTACCAGCCGTCTTCGATCGCGAACGACTCGAGTTTGTCGAGCGTCTCCCGGGACAGTTCGCGGTCGTACTCCACCCCGACGCGCTCGAGCCCGAGGTGAACCAGCTCTCGGAAGAACAGCCAGTTACAGTCATAGAGCGAGGCGTCGTCCACCTGTCGGAGGTACGCCGCGAGGCGGTCTTTTGTTTCAGCCTCGAGGGGATCCCAGAGGATTTCGGGGACGAGTGCAAGCCCGAATCCGATGGCGGCGGGCTCGACGTGTTTCTGGGAGTTGTCACCCGCAGGTCCCCAATACTCCGGATGGTCAGGGTCGGTACCGTGTTTGATCCCTTCGCGGATCCGCGGCCAGCCGTCGAAGTCGCCGCCGCCGGCGGCGAGTGGCACGAGTCCCCACAGCGGACGGGCGAACCCTTCCAATTCCGCCGCCGTCTCGGGAAACCAGGCGCTCGCCGGCCCGGGTTTCACGCGGGCGGAGCCCGGACTGCGGTGTGTCTCGAGTGGTTCGGTCAACTGTCGAACGGCTCGTTGAACGTCAGTTCGTGACGTTAACGGATTATCGGCGAACGGGTTCATACAGAAGACTCTCGAGCGAATCAGTTAACCCTTCCGCGCCAACCGCTTTGTCGCGTATCGCTGATCGACCACTCGTCGGGCGCTTCGACTCGATCACGGATTACTCGAGTTCGAACCGGTACCGACCGGATTCGACGTCGATCGAAACCGCTTCGCCGAGTCGAGTCGCGGTGACACCCTCGAGAGCCGGTCCCGAAGACGGGTCCGGTTTCGATGACGAACTGTCGGTGGTCGAAAGCACCGTTCCGTTGACTCGCACGGCGTCAGCGTCGACGGGAAGAACCACTGAGGCAGTCGCATTCCAGGGCACCGTCACTTCGAGGTCAAACGTCTCCCCTTCTCGACTCCAAGAGACGTCCACCGTTCCCCGTTCGGTCGGGACCCGTCCGGACGCGGCCTCGAGGCCCGACGCCGGCGGACGAATCTCGAGGTGACTTCCCTCGCGCTCTGCGAGTCGAACGCCGAGTAAGGCGCGCTGGATGCTCACCAGAACCGGCCCGCCCATCGCGTGGGACTCGCTCCGGTTTCGCCGCTCGCTCGTCGGGAGGTCGGGATCGCGACAATGCCAGGTTTCCCAGGTGAACGTCCCACCCTGTTCGAGGATGTTCGCCCAGCCGTCGTCGTCGGGGTTCGTCAACAGGTCGACCAGCGCGTCGGTTCGATCCGCGGCCTCGAGCGCTTCACAGAGCCAGGGGACCATCATCGGTCCCATTTGCATACCCATTTCCGCGACGTGGTCGGCAACCCTGTCGATCGCCTCGTCGGGGACGAGTCCAAACGCGAGTGCGAGGGCGTTGGCGTGCTGGGACCGACTCTCGCTCCTTCCGGAGGCTCCACAGCCGTCGACGTACAATTCCCCGTCGAAGAGGTGTTCTTGAACGGCGGACTCGAGGGCCGCCCGCCGTTCACGATAGCGCTCGAGTTCTCCGCCGGGACACTCGAGTTCCTCGGCGATGGCCGCGGCTTTGGCGAAAGCGTTGGCACCGAGAATGTTGATCGTCGTTCGGGCGGGCCAGTCCCGATCGTAACCGTAGCGCATCTCGGGGGGCCAGTCGACGATCCCCTCCTCGTAGGGACCTCCCTCGCCGCCCGAGAGGTTCATCACGAGACCGGTTTCCGCGTCGACGTGGTCGGCGATGTACTCGGTGATCGCTCGCACGACGGGGTAAGCGGCCTCGAGGATCGACCGGTCGCCAGACATCCGATAGTACTGCCAGACCCACTCGGGGAAGGCTTCGGTGAAGTCGGGAATGTCGCGCTTGCCGTCGCCGTTGGGATAAACGGCGTTTATCCGCCCCTCGGCCACCCAGTAGCGGTAGTGCGAGCGAACGAATTCCCGAATCGCCTGGCGGGTTAGCGCACGCTCTCCGAACGCGCGCGTCGACACCGCAGAGATATTCAGCGCGTCCACGAGGAACTGTCCTTTCTCTCGCGTCGGTGTATCGATGAACTGCTCTTGACACCCGTAGAGCGTTGAGTGGCGCGCGAGTTCGAAAACATCGTCGACGGTTTCGTTGGACGATTCGAAGGTCGCCGCGTGCTCGTCAGGTACCTCGTTGTGAAGCGCCCGAAGCGACACCTGTTCGGGATCGAGTTCCTCGCCCGGCGCGTCGATCTGCAGGTACCGAACGCCGAGGTAATTAAACGGACGGAACGTGCAATCGCCGTCGCGCTGGACGTACGCATAGTGCATGTCGGTCCACTGGGTCCCCTCCTGTTCGTCCACCATTCTGTCACCTCGGAGGCGATATCCCGCCCGCACGTCGACGCGGTGGCCTGCAGTTCCGCCCTTGAACGTGATCTCTGGGATCCCGGCGTAGATCCGACCGAAGTCGGCGACGTAGGTCTCGTCGTCGACCCTGGTTACGGTCACCGGTTCGACCTGCGAGCCGACGACCTCGCGATTCTGGGCGATGAGTCGCTCCCAGGGCTCGGTCGGGTGCCGGCCGATGACACCGGCCGGCTTCCACGTCTCGTCGTCGAACCCCGGTCCGGCCCAGTCCGAGGGCGCGTCGCGGCCGTCGATGAGTTCGACCGCCTCACCGACTTCTTCGTTCCGTACCGGGGCGTCCTCGTCCCATTCAGCTTCGCGAAGTCGCCACGCTTCGTCGGTGACTATCGTGCGTTCGCTCCCGTCGGCGAGTTCGATCTCGAGCTGGCAGAGAAAGCCGGGCTCGCCCGTTGGACGCCCCTGACCCTCTCCGTGCCACGTAAAGAGCGCGCCGATAGCGTTCTCGCCGGTCTCGAGCGCGTCGGCCAGATCGATCGTCTTGTAGTAGTGGTGATCAGGATAGGAAAACGACTGGCCGCGGTCCACCCGCTCGCCGTTGACCGAGAGCTCGTACTGGTGGGAGGCGGCCACGGAGGCGCGGGCTCGTTCGACGGAAGCGTCGTCGGGGAGGGCGAACTCGCGGCGGGCGTAGGTGAACTGTCCGCGTTCGAAGTCGGTTGCACCATCGATATCGATCTCGGAGGGACGGCGGATCCAGTTTGCGTCCCAATCATCCGACTCGAGCAACCCCATTCCCCACATCGCCGGATCGCTCCAGGGACTTTCGTCGTCGCCGTCCCAGATGCGCACCTTCCAGTGGTAGTCCGTGCCGGACTCGAGCGTCAGTCCGTCGTAAGGTATCGAAGGTTGCGAGCTCTTCTGCTTGCCAGTGTCCCAAATATCTCCCTCGTCGTCGGCCAGTCGTTCCCGACTCGAGGCGACGAGTACGCGGTAAGCGGTCTGGTGTGCACCGCGTCGGTCCGTGTCGACCCGCCAGCAGAGGTCGGGCTCGCGCTCGTCGATGCCGGGGGGATCCGAGACGAATTCGGTTCGGAGATCGGTCGGCCGGGTCAGCGTCATCTGCGTGGTTTTTTTCGGCGACTCAGTAATACGTGCCGGGTTACCCAACGAGAGTTGCCGGCACGAATGAGTGTCTGCCGAGACAACTACCGCTATACGCCGACACATCCCTGGGCGGGTAAATCGCGGCCGAAATCATCCCGTGAACGCCCGACACCTAATCCATCGAGCCGACCCGCGCGACCCTCGAGGCCGACGGCGAGGAAGGAGACGTCGAATCCGGTGTTCTACACCGATGTGAAACCGGTATTATGAATAGCGCACTGTTGACTCGGCCCGCGGTATAGGAGGCCACTCGAACGCTAATCGACGACGGAGCCACGTCGGAGAGTCCGTCCGCCGTCTCCGGACGGGCCACTTCGCGTGCTATTACAGTAGTTGTGAGAACATCGCACGAGACGCTCGAAGCCGGCCGAATCTGTTCTTGAAGCGTTACCGTCTCTCGTTCGTGATAAATAAACATCCGCTGTGAGCGGAGTGACCGACACTCGCATTACACAAGTACCTATGTAATCTCGCAGGGCAGTGACCACAATTTTGGAAATTCCGGCCGCTATCCCCACGCTACCCCCTCTTTAACGAAAACGAGTCGGTGACGAGCGACGATTAACAGAGAAAATGACATCCGACCTGACCGGATGAATGCTTATAGATCATGAAAGTTCGACAAAACAGACTTTCGAGAATTGTCTCCGAGCGGTTCCCTCACCTAAAGTTATATGTGGGCAACCCACACAACTATCAGTAGCTCAATGACAGAGCGAGGGAGCTTCATGATGAAGGCTATAGTCCATACCGGTCCTAGATCTATCGAAATTCGAGAGCGCGAGAAAGCTGTTCCCGACGACGGCGAAGTACTCGTCCGCGTCCATTCGGCCGGCCTATGCGGCAGCGATGCCCACGCGTATACGTACGAAGAAGGCTACAAATGGATTCCGCTCCCACGAATTATGGGCCACGAGTACTCAGGGGAGGTCGTCGATATCGGCGACAACGTAACCGAGTTTTCGGTGGGGGATTCGGTCGTCGAGGAGCCGATCCACGACTGCGGGTCGTGCTTTCAGTGCAAGAACGGACAACCGAACGTTTGCCAGAATTTCGAGATTACGGGGATGCACAACGACGGTGCGTACGCCGAATACACGACGGTAAATCCTCGAGACCTACACAGGATACCCGACGACATGGCGCTCGGTCAGGCGAGCGTTACCGAACCACTCAGCATCGCCACGCGAGCCGTGTTCGACCGGTCGAACGTGACACCGGGCGATACGGTCCTCGTCGAAGGACCCGGTCCGATCGGGATACTGGTTGCGACCGTCGCCGATTCGATGGGCGCGAACGTCCTCGTCTCAGGGCTGGGTAAGGACACGGCGTATCGTCTCCCACTGGCCGAACAGCTCGGCATGGACACCGTCAACGTCGAACGAACCGATTTCTCAGAACTCGTGGACGAGAAGACCGACGGCATCGGATTCGATGTCGTTTTCGATACGACGGGTCACCAAAGCGGCGTCGAAATGGCGGTCGAGCACGTCCGAAAGGGCGGACAGGTCGTCGTCGTCGGCCTCCCCGGTGCCCCGAGCGAACTGTTCATGACGCCGGTCGTCCGCGGCGAGATTGACCTGAACACGTCCTACGGCTCGACCTGGCGGAACTTCGAACAGGCCATCCGATTGCTCTCGAGCGGCGAGATAGATGCCGAACGGATCATCGACCGGTCGTTCAGCGTCGACGAACCCGCCGCCGCCTTCGACGCCTTCCTCGCCTCCGAAACCTGCAAACCAGTCTTCTCCTTTTCGGATCTCTGAGCGGGTTGGTATGGACACCTACTGCGATACCATGATCGCTATTATCACCCGTGAAAGGGAGACGACGAACGCCTCTCTGAACGGGAACACTTTTGGGCGTCTCAACCCCTCACGGTAGTATGCACCAGCTCAGTGCCACGGGCACATCGTTCCCGGAGAGCGTCTCAGACGTTACGATCGGCTACATCGGCGGCGGTAGTCGAGGATGGGCACACACCCTCATCAACGACCTGCTCCAGTGTTCGGACGTCTCGGGGAATGTTGCCCTGTACGACGTCAATTACGAACCGGCCGAACAAAACGCGAAACTCGGCAACGAACTGGCGACTCGCGAGGACGTCGTCAGCGACTGGACGTTCGAGGCACACGAGAGCCTTGAGAACGCCCTCGAGGGAGCCGACTTCGTTATCTGTTCGATTCAGGATCCTCCGGAGGAGACCTTCGTTCACGATATCGACGTCCCACAGGAGTACGGCTGCTATCAGACCGTCGCCGACACCTGCGGTCCCGGCGGCGCGGTTCGAGCCCTTCGCGCGATTCCACAATATCGCGAAATCGCCGCCACGGTACGCAAGCAGTGTCCCGACGCGTGGGTGCTCAACTACACGAATCCGATGACCGTCTGTACGCGGGCGCTCTATGAAGAGTACCCCGAGATCAACGCCATCGGCCTCTGTCACGAGGTGTTTCACATCCAGGAGATGCTGGCCGAAATCGCCGAGAAATACGTCGACGAAGCCGAGAACGTCTCCGGGAGCGAAATCGACGTGAACGTCAAGGGCGTCAACCACTTCACGTGGATCGACGAGGCCTCCTGGTACGGACATGACATCTACCAGTACCTCGATGCGGAACTCGAGGAGCGAAAGCCCCTCCCCGGATTCGATCCCAGCGATTTCGAGGGGGCAGATTACTGGATCAATCACCACCAGGTCGCGTTCGATCTCTACGACAAATTCGGGCTCCTCGGTGCCGCGGGCGACCGCCACCTCGTGGAGTTCGTTCCGTGGTACCTCTCGATTGACGACCCCGAGGAAATCCACCGGTGGGGGATTCGGCTAACGCCGAGTTCAGCCCGCGTGGGCGAAAGCGAGGAGGGGCCGGCGAAGATGGAGCGATATCTCTCCGACGCCGACGAGTTCGAGTTCAAGCAGTCCGGTGAGGAAGCCGTCGACATCATCCGCGCCCTGCAGGGATTGGACTCCATGAAAACCAACCTCAACTACCCGAACGTCGGCCAGACGCCGGATCTCCCCGACGGGGCGATCGTCGAGACGAACGTCCTCGTCACCGGCGGCGGCATCAAAACGATCACCGCCGGAACGCTCCCTCGAGCGGTTCGGAACATGGTCACGACCGCGATCCACAATCAGGAAACGCTCGTCGAAGCCGGCTTCGCCGGCGATCTCGACCTCGCGTTCGAGGCGTTTCTGAACGAACCGCTCGTCACGCTTTCTCGAGAAGCGGCCCAGGAACTGTTCGCCGAGTTGATCGACCGCGAGCGCGAGTACTTCGAGGACTACGACCTCGAGACCGCAGCCGTTCTCGAGTCGCGCTAACCCAGCCGTAATCTGTCCCGCAGTTGGCTCGCACTCGAGGGCGATTATCGGACGGACGGCAAAAGCAGGATACCACCGCCGGTACCCGTTCCAGACCAGTACAGCGCGGTGCGATCGGCTCAGTTCTCAGGAGGACGCTTCGAGTTCGAGGGTAATCTCTTCAGCCTCACCGTCCTCGAGCGTCACGTCCGCCTCCGCGGATTCGTACGCCTCACCTTCGGCGACAACCGTGTACGAACCGGCCTCGATGAATTCGGGTTCGGCGACGCCGTCCTCGATCCCTTCGTCAACGATGTACCGGTGATTTTCGTTTTGGGCGTCGATCTCGACGGCAACCCCCTCAGACACCGATTCGCCGTCTTCGTCCTCGAGAAACACGACGAGGCTCCCTTCCTCGACATCCTCGCCCCCGTCGGAGTCGTCGTTCACACCGGGTTCCGTTTCGTTCCCATCCGCCGAATCGTCTCCGTCGTCATCCGTACAACCGGCGACGCCGATTGCGAGTCCTGTGCCGATAAGCGAACTCACCTGTCGTCGCGTGAGATAGTCTCGTTGTCCCATATTCGCAGTTGTACAGAGCAAATAGAGCGAAATAATACTATCGACCAGACTGGGGCGAAGAGGATACTGTGACGGAAGGAGAACGGACGAACGAAACCGCTCCGCAGTCCGATCGTCGGTTCGTGATGGCGGCGGGATGAGGCACAATTGGGCAAAGCGACGACCCTACCAGATCACTGTCGACTAGCCGGAGACGTTCACGTGATCGTCGTCCTCGTCCCCGTCGACTGCATCGTCCGTAATCGGTTCGCTATCCCAGTACTCGTGATCGTCGTCAACGCGGAAGCAAGCGGTCCGTTGTACTCCATCCTCGTTACTGAGATCGACCAGTTCCGGTTTCTGGGTTCGACAGGTTTCTCTGGCGTCGGGACAGCGCGTGTGATATCGACAGCCCGACGGCATGTTCTTCTGGTCGGGGACGTCGATCGTTCGGATCGGGTTCTCGTCAGGGTCGTCGTCCTGCTCGAGTTCGGGCGTCGCCCAGCGCAACGCCTGCGTGTACGGATGCTGGGGATTCTGAATGATCTGTTCGGCCGACCCGATCTCGACGAGTTCCCCAAGGTACATGACTCCGATTCGGCCGCCGGTCTTCTCCGCGAGATACCGGGCGTTCGAGAGGTCGTGCGAGACCGACAGGAACGACGTGTCGAACGCGTCTTGCAGTTCGATCATCAGGTCCATAATGCTCACCCGGAGGGATACGTCTAAGGCAGACACCGCCTCGTCGGCGAGGATGAGGTCGGGGTTGACCAACATCGCCCTGATGAGCGCGACCCGCTGTTTTTCGCCGCCCGAGAGCTGGTGTGGATACCGTTCGATGTAATCCTCGGGCGGACTGATCCCGACGTACTCTAACATTGCCAGGATCCGTTCGCGTCTGTCATTGCCGTCAAGGTCGGGATGCCATCGGTTGAGCGGGGTCGAGAGGATCGATCGAACCCGCTGATGCGAGTTCAACGAACTGCCGGGATCCTGGTGAACGATCTGGAGCGCCCGGCGAATTTCTTCGTCCTCGAGCGTGCTACTGCCGGAACTTCCCTTCCAGATGTCTCGGTCTTTGTACTCGATTGTCCCGTCCGTCGGTCGCTGGAGGCCGACCGCGGTCTTTCCGAGCGTGGTTTTCCCACAGCCGCTTTCGCCCACCAGAACGACCACGTCGTTCTCGTAGATGTCGAACGAAATCCCGTCAACGGCTGTTACTACGTCGGACTCGCCGAAATCGAGCCAGCCGTCGTTCTCGGATCCGAACTGAACCTCGACGTCCTCGAGCGACACGAGCGGCTCCGCATCGTCCGAGTGAGAAGCGTTCCGCGTCGCGGGCGAATCATCGGAATTCGACTCCGTAAACGCCCTCTCGAGGTCGTCGATCGACTGCTCCCAGTGATGGCAGTAGACGTCGTGATTCCGGGAGTCTCCGGCGTCGTACGGACCGGGATCGATTGACTTGCACTGCTCGTCAGCCAGCGGACAGCGAGGATGATACGAACAGCCGGGTGGAATATTGACCGGATCCGGACTCTCCCCTTCTATCGGGCGCATCTGCTCGAGCGGGGCCGACAGGTTCGGCGTGGCGTTGAGCAAGGCCCGCGTGTAGGGATGAGCGGGGCGCTCTAAGATCTCGTCGGCAGGCCCAATCTCGGCAAACTCAAAGGCGTACAGGACGGCTAGCCGATCGGAGAGATCCGCCACCAGCGGCAGGTCGTGCGTGATAAACACGATCGTAAGATCGTGTTTTTCCTGGATCTCGTTGAGCAACGAGATGATCGATTGTTGCATCAACAGATCGAGCGCGGCCGTGGGTTCGTCCATCACGAGCATTTCGGGCTCAAGGACGAGGCTCAACGCGATCAACACACGCTGTTTCATCCCGCCGCTTAGCTCGTGGGGATAGGACTCGAGCATCCGCTCGGGCTCGAGGTACAGATCCTCGAGGAGGTCTTTAGCCCGTTCGATGCCGGCATCGACGTCGTAGTCGTGTGCGCTTAGTGTCTCGACGAAGTGCGTTCGAACGGACCGAACAGGGTTGAACGAACTCATCGCGCCCTGAAAGACCATCGAAATCTCCTCCCAGCGGAACTGTTTGAGTTCCGACTTCGAGAGCCCGGTAACGTCTACCGGATCGCCGTCTTCAGGGTGATAAATGACGTCACCGGTCGTCGTACCGGGAGCGGGAACCGCATCGAGCAAGGCCGAGGCGAACATCGATTTCCCCGACCCACTCTCGCCGATTACACCGAGAATCTCGTTGCGTTCGATATCGATGTTGACCTCGTTGAGGACGCGCGACTCGCCCCGATCCATACCGAAGCTGACGGACGTGTCCCGAAGTTCCACGATGGTGTCGGTTCCGGTCGAGTCGACCAGACTCGCATCTGATTCTGATATCGTCATCTGTACACCTCGTTTCGAACGGCCGGTTGATCGTCGGTTCGATCGTGGTCAGTGTCGTGATATTGCTCGTTCATAACGTAGCTCACATCTGCGTAACGTTAGTTGTGTTCGGTTCCGACTCCGGCTCCGATCCCTTGCCGTCGTCGCTTCGCTCGTGTCGCGCTCTCGCACGAGGGTTGAACACTCGGTCGAGGGACTGACCGAGCAAAACGAGCCCGATCGAGATCCCCGAGATAGCGATCATCGGGACGAGGAGCCAGTGAATCGCGTCTGGGCGATACACGGCACCGGCCCGGTACGCGCTCTCGAGCATCACGCCCCAGTTCGCGTCCGAGTACGGAAGGATGCCAAGGAAGTACAACGCAACAGCTGCGAAGATGATCCGCCTGGCCGCGTTGACGAGGTTCACCACGATGTACGGCATGAGGTGTGGCAGGATTTCCTTGCGAAGGAGAGAGATCGTTGGGACATCCATCGCTCTCGAGGCTTCGACGAACGCCTCGCCTCGGAGGGTAAGTACCTGCGATCGAATCGCCCGCGCGAGCCCCGCCCACGCGGCCGCAGCTAGCAGGACCCCGACGAGCGCCGGATGCTCGGGCTCGAGCAGGACCGACAGTACGATCACCAGCGGGAGACCCGGGATATTGATGAACACGTCTGTAATAGAGCTCAGGACCGTGTCCACCATTCCGCCCTTGTATCCCGAAACGAGACCGAAGCCCGTCCCGAGGACGATGGTAAACAGCGCACCCGCACCCATCATCTGCAGGATGGGGACCGTCGAGTAGACAGTCATCGACAGGATATCCTGGCCGGACTGGTCGGTTCCGAGCGGGTGGCTCCAATCTTCGAACGGCCCGACGAGGGACTCACCGTGGGTCGGATGTGTCGGGTCGATCAAGTACACGCCGACGGTTCCTATCAATAAGTACACTACGAGGATCGAAACGCCGACGATCGCGCGCCAATCGTTTCGCATGATCGACCACGGCGTCCACAGGTAATCCTTCAGCTTTCGGTCGATTCGATCCCGTCTCGTTTCCTCCACCGTCGCCGTCCGCTCGAATGGCGAATCCACGGTTCCGCCATCACTTCGGAGAATGTCTTCGACGCTGTCGGGTTTCGTCTCCAAATCACCGCCGCTATCCAACCCGTCCGAAGTGCGTCCGTCGAATTGATTGGTATCCTCAGAACGCTTCACGGTTCTCACCCCCTGCGCGCGGATCGATTTTTCCGTACGTGAGATCTGCGATCAGTAACGCGATCACGACCGCGATCGTGATGACAGTAAAGGCCCCCATCATTAGCGGGTAATCCCGAGCTCGAACCGCCTCGATCAGGTACCAGCCCATGCCCCGATAGACGAAGATTTCCTCGAGCACGACGGCACCGCCGAACATGCTCCCTATCGCAATCATGAGGCCCGTGTACATCGGAAGGATGGCGTTCCGAGCGACGTAGTGGATCGCGATGGTCGGGTCCGAAAGGCCCCGTAGCCGCGCGACCCGTAGATAATCGGAACCGAGGACGCGGATGCTGTTTCCACGCATGGTTAGTGCGGCCATCCCGGAGGTAACGAACATCGAGAAGACGGGGAGCATCGCGTGGTGGACGATCCCCGTGAGATAGAGGAAGTTGAACCCAGGTTCGACGCCCTCCGGTTGCCTTCCGCCGGTCGGGAACCAGTTAAGACGATAGGCAAAGATCGTCAACAGCACCAGTGCGAGGACGTAAAACGGGATCGAGGTGATGATCGTCGCATAGCCCGTAAGCGCCGTATCGAACTTGCCGCCTTCCCAGTAGGCCATAACCGCACCGATCGCGATTCCGGCGGTAAATCCGAGGAAGACCGCCCAGCTCATGACGAATAGCGTCCACGGGATGGCGATAGCCAACACCTCCTCGACCGGCATGTTCATGCTCATCGACCGACCGAGGTCACCCTGCATGAACGCCGTCATATAATCGTAGTACTCGATGTACAGGGGATCTTCCGGGTTGATGTTCATGTACAGTTCAGCCATTTCGTACGCTTGCGCGGGATCGTCCAGGTCCGGCCCGACTTCGACCAGAAAGTAGTCGATCGGATTCCCGGGCATAAAACGCGTGAGGACGAACGTCAGCGTCATCACGGCCCAAACCGTGAAGACAGACTGCCCTAATCGCCTAATTCTCCAGTCCATTGTGGATATGAGTGGTATTCTGTATCATCGGATTTAAAAATGTCTATCCGGCGGCTCGGTACCGTCGATCTATTGCTCGTACGGAATGAGATCCGCGTCTTCTAACTTCAACAGGTTGTACTCCGCGACGCGGTTGTCGATGATCGAGTCCGGACCCTCCACGTGCCAGTGGTCCGCTCGAATGCCACCGTGGTCGAGTCCGGCGACGACTTCGAACTGCGGTAACACCTGGTTGTACATCCAGGTCAACCGCTGAAGGTGAACGTCGTCGTCACCCGTCCGGTGCCACTCGCCGAGTTCGTCGCCGAGGACGATGTCTTCGGTTCCGTCCGAACCGCTCGGATCGCCGATGGGCATCGGAACCTCGAACGAGTCGTTGTACCAGTCGACGTGCATCAGTTCCGAATACCAGTTCCAGACGGCATCGATCCACATGATCCCTCGAACCGAGAAGCCGCCACCGTCGTCCAACAGGATGTCGTACTCGCCGTTCAGGCGTCGATTCCCGTAGGTTGCCTCGTCGACGATGTTGAGTTCGGGATCGAGCCCGAACTCCTCGAGTTCGTAATTGATGGCGTTCAATCCGTTCCGCTGAATCCCCGACCCGGTGTTCGCCATGAGGATGATTTCGACGGTCTCACCGTCCTCATCGTACCAGAGTTCGTCTCCCTCGTCGTACTCGTAGCCGGCGGCCTCCATATGGTCGTGTGCCGCGTCGAGATCGGTTTCGTAATGATCGTAGCCGTCGAGGTCGACGATCCCATCGTTGGCGGCCTCCTCGGTGAGCCAGCATGGCGGGAGGTCGATCGGTTCGTACGAATCACCCGGTGCGGTTTGTGCGACCGAACTACGGTCGACGGCGTACGCGATGGCTTTCCGGAAGTTCCGATCGTCGGTGTAGGGATCGTACGCACCATCATCCGCCGCCGAGGCGGGAATATCGTAATCCCCGAAATTGAACAGGACGGAGTGGTAGTGCAGGTAATCCCCGTTGATTTTGTGATAGTCACCCAACTGTTGTTCGATGTCGGCGGGAGCAGGGAGCGTCACGGTGATACCATCCACCTGCCCCTCCTGGAAGGCGATGTGCTGGTCCTCGTACTGTTCCCAGACGTAATCGGTGAACAGGACGTTCTCCGCGTTTGGATGCCCTTCGTACAGCGTGGCGTGCATGGTGTTATCGCCAATATCGTCGAGTTCGAAGACGCCGTTTCCGATCGCTTCCTCCTGATTCCACTCGAGGAGATCGTTCGCCACCTGTTCTTGCTCGTCCCCGTCGGTGTTTTGTAGTTCCTCAAGCCACTCTGCGTACGTCCGGTCGTCGCCCAGGTCGGCTTTGACGATGTTGAGGTCGTTGCCGAGGGCGTTCGCCATGATGAACTGCTCGCCAAACTCGTCGTGGAGGTGGAACCGAATCATGTGATCGTCGACTGCTTCGGCCTCGTCGACGAAGGCGTTCGGATCCTCGTCATCGGATAAGATGCGTCCGAGTTCGAGGTGGAGGTTCCACTGAGTCGCGTAGTCCTGAGCGACGACGGGGTCTCCGTTGTGCCACTCGTAGTCGTCGCGAAGTTCCATCTCGAGAACGTCGCCGTCCATCTGCCAGTCCTCGGCGATCACCCCTCGCGTTTCATCTGCGCTGTGAAGGTAGACGACGTACGGATCGTACAACAATCCCGGCGGATCGAAATCCGACATCGAATTGTTCGGATCGTACGGACTCCAGTGAGCCGTCTCGAATTCGTAGGCCCCGCGATGGTTCGCGACCCGAAACTCCTGCTCGACGCGCTCTTCGACCGGATCACCGACCGGACCGTCGCCGTTCGTCGCACAACCCGCGAGTGCGACAACCCCACCTGCGATCCCCGTCTTAAGGGCAGTTCGTCTGCTAATTGGACTGCTCAACCCATTGCTATCAGTTGGCATCGAGCACACATTCATGATAGACCCATATATATTTTCCTATCAACTTGTTCCGATGACGTTTTGCAACACCGAGGAATCTCCAGCCGAGAAAGACGTTGCTGGAAACAAACTTATTTCTCTGTCGATTCGGATAGTCTACTCAATGAATCGTACTCGATCCGTTCTCAAAGTGGTGTTCGGAATCAACGTCTTCTTTTTAGTTATGCTCGCCTTCTCGTATCCCTACCTCGAGCCCGGTACCGGGTCGTACGTCGCTGCGACGATGACGTTCGTGCTGTGTCTACTCATGTTGCTCCTCGTCGTCGTCCTGACGTACTTCGAGTTGGATCTCTTCGACCGGATTTGAGCGACTTCGCGGTCAGGACACGACTTCGAGATCCTCGAGCCTCGGTAGATCCTCGAGGTCGTCGGGGACATCGACGACGTAAACATCGCTTTCGTTTCCCCCACGCGAACTATCGAACGCGATCCTCGAGCCGTCGGGGCTCAGGCGACCGTGCGGGTGGACATCGTCATCGCCCGTCCAGTCGTGAGTCGCGAGCGCCCACGGCCCGTCGTAGCCATCGGCGTCGGCGTTCCACCGCCAGAGAAGCAGATGCGGAACGCCGCGGTGAGTGCCGTCCCCGACGATCAGATCGCGGGTGATGCTGTGAAAGTGAGTGTAGATGTCCGGCGCGGGCCACTCGCGCCGATCGGTGCCGTCGTATCGAACCTGTCCGAAGAACGCGTCGGGATCGTCGCGGGAACCGCGCCAGCCGTGGTAGCCGACGTGTTCGCCGTCGGCGAGCCAGTGCTCATGGCCGACAGCCTCGTCCGCATCTGTCGGCCGAACCTGCCAGGTCTCGTCAGTCTCGAGATTCAACCCCCAGATCCTGTCTGCCTCCTCCCATGGCCCTTCCTCACAGTAGGTGATCAACTCCGGATTCGTCGGCGACGTATTGACGTGGGTCAGCCAGCGCTCGGTATCGACGTGAACACTGGGCTCGGCCGATCCGTCCTCGATCGGCATCGAAATTACCTTCGAACGCGGTCCCGCTTCCATCCGCGCGTTCATCCAGACCTCCCTGTTTTCGGGATCTCGTTCGTCGTCGAGGTCGAGCGCCTCGGACAGCGCGACGACGGCGCGGGTCCCGTCGGCCGTCCCGCCGAGGTGTCCGCCGTAGTATCCCTCGGGCCGCTCGTAATGAGTGGCAATCTCGAGCGTCTCGAGGTCGAGCGAAACCAGCCGTCGGCCACACCAAAACAGCGCGGTATTTCGATCGGGGAACCGCGTCGTTCCGTCGATCTCCTGCGGGAGATCGGTCAACTGCGTGAGTAAACCGGACTCGAGATCGACCGAATAGAGGTCTCGAGACCCGTCACGATCCGAGCGAAACAGCAGCCGGCGGCCATCGTCATAGAACGCCGGCTCGGTGAAGTAGAGGTGGCGGTTCGTGGTGTTCGGATAGTTCGTGAACCGTCGAACGGTCGTCCCAGTGATTGGATCTTCGTACGTCTCGGCTTCGGCCGGCCAGTGTCGGCCAGCTTTCGGGCCCTGCTGAAGGATCGTCTCCATTGGATGTTCGATGACAGAGGGCGGGTAAAAAGATTCGCCTCTGGTGTGCACACGTCGAACCCTGTCAATCGGGGCCCCGTCTCGTCCCCGACCAGTCCTCGACAATTCCAATTTTTGCCGTCCAGATTACCTGGAACGACTCGAGACCACGGAGCCGGAACGCCGGCTATCGCCTCGGAGACCGAACGACTGCTATCGACTAACCGTTCGTTCGGGGCTCACGACTCGTCTAGCCGGTACCGCTCGAGCGCGTCCTCGTCGACCGCGATTCCGAGCCCCGGCTCCTGCGGTACCTCGAGGGTGCCTCCCGACGGGTCGAACGGCGTCTCGAGGAGGTCGTCCCGAAGCGGGTTCTCGCTCCGATCGAACTCCACGAGCATCGGCTCCGGAACGTTACGGGTGTGGGGATAGTCGGGGACGCTCGCGGCGAACTGCACCGCGGCGGCTAACCCGACGGCTCCGTTCCAGACGTGTGGCCTAACGGCGACGTTTTCGGTCGTCGCCATATCGGCGATCAATCGCGCCTCCGAGAGCCCGCCACAGCGGCCGAGATTCGGCTGGACGACATCGACCGTTCGGTCGTTGATGAGTTCTTTGAACGCGAACCGGCCGTAGTGGGCTTCGCCGGCCGCTATCGGGATGTCGATCGCTCGTTTTACCTCCCGATAGCCGCTCGTGTTCTCCGGCGGGACGGGCTCTTCGATCCATGCGACATCGTAGTCGGCGATCGCATTTGCCGATTCGATCGCCTGCCGAGGTCGATAGTTCCCGTTCATGTCGACCATCACCCGACCGTCCTCGCCGAGAATCTCGCGAGCCACACGGACCCGTTCGGCGTCGTCTTCCGGATCCGCACCTATCTTGATCTTTACCGCCTCGAACCCCTCCTCGACGGCCTCCTCGATGGGTGCCTCGAGCGAACGATCCTCCTCCGTGAAATACATCGTCGACGCGTAAGGAACGAGCGAGTCGCGGCTCCGGCCGCCGAGAAGCTGATGAATCGGGCGTTCGACCGTCTTCCCGATGATGTCCCAGCAGGCGACGTCGATCGCGCTGACGACGCTCTGGACGAACACGTCCCCGCCGAAGTGGTACGGGTCGGTGTAGGAGTCGATCGCCAGCGACTCCACGGCGAATGGGTCCATCCCGAGGACGTCGTCGACGAACAGTTCTTCGAGCGTCGCCTCGACGATCCGACCGGGCGCGAACGCTTCGCCCCACCCCACGACGCCGGTGTCGGTCTCCAGCCGGAGCAGGGACGTCTTTCGCGTGTGTCCGAATCCGCGAGCGTCGCCGAGGCCTCGACCGTCGGGCAGCGAGTGTCCGAGCGAGATCGGTTCGATGTGAGTGATTTCCATGCATACTGACGCGATTCCGCGTCCGATATAGCTTGTGTTTTTTCGGCTCGAGACGGACAAGTAGTCGCCTACCGGGACCGAACACTCCTTCAGCCACCCTTCTCGAACGAGGCGACGAAGTCGTCCCGGGCGTCCCGCCAGCGCGCGATGAGTCGATCGTCGAATTCGACCTCGTCGCTGTCCCGAATTCGATCGCGTTCCTCCAACCAATCGACCGTGCGCCTGACGCCCGTCTCCCAGTCGATCGTGTACTCGAAGTCGAGATCCCGCCGAGCCTTCGAATTGTCGAAAACCGCGCTATACTGCAGGAAATCCTCGAGATGGTCTGTCCGGTCCGGCGCAACCGCCCGCAACACCTCGGTCGGAATCGTCACCAGTTCCGGGTCGGGAGCATCGAGCGCGTCCGCAATCCGCCGGTGGTACCGTCGCCAGGACATGTTGTCGTCGCTTGTGACGAGGTAGGCTTCGCCGAACGCTTGCTCGTTCCCCACGGCGTTGACGAACGCTCGAGCGACATCGTCGCGATGGCAGGGGCCCCAGACGCCGCTTCCGTCACCGTGGACGACGATGGGTTTTCCGCGGCGAATGCGATCGATATAATAGGTGCCGTCCCCGAACGTGTGCAAGAGAGAACCACCTTCGCCGTAGGTCTGCCACGGGCGAAGTATCGTCGCCTCGAAGGCACCGTCTTCGTACGCCTCTCCCAACAGGTCCTCGCAACGGGCCTTGTCCGCGCCGTATTCGGTAGTCGGTGGTCGTCGAGGCGCGTCCTCGGTGACCGGCATCGATCGAAACGGTCGACGATGAACCGACTCCGTGCTACAGAGGACGAACTGTTCGATCCGTCCCTCGAATGCTCGGATCGCGCTTCGGGCGTCAGCGGGACGGAAACACACCATATCGATTACGCAATCGACTTCGATATCGGCCATCCGCGTTTCGAACACGTCGTAATCGGTCCGGTCGCCGTAGACGTGTTCGACCGAATCGGGAAGTGGAGTGGTCGTTTCCCCGCGATGGTACGCGGTCACGCCGTGACCCGCCGCGACCAACTGTCGGACGATTCCAGTGCTGATGAGTCCCGTACCGCCGATGACGAGTACGTCCATACTGGCGGTTCAGCGCTAAAACGGATAATAATTCGGATGGGAGCGGGTCGAGATCAATGGTTCCAGGCACCGAAATCGGGATCGATGAGCCTGTGTTCCCGTTCGAACGCGTCGATCCGCTCGAGATCGGCGGCGTCTAGCTCGAGCTCTGTCGCCTGCAGATTCTCACGCATGTGGGGTTCGCTACTGGCTTTCGGAATCGCTGCGACGTTGTCCTTCGAGAGCAACCATGCCAGCGACACCTGCGCGGGCGTCGTTTCGTGTTTGTCCGCGATTTCGCTCAGCGCGGAGACGTCGAACTCGACCGGCGTCGCGAATGGATCCGCGATGTCGCGGTCGCCCGATGTGGCGAACACTTCTCCCTTCGCGAGGGGACAGTACGCCACCAGCCAGTGATCGTGTTCACGAGCGTAGCGGCGCAGTTCCGTTTGCTGGCAGAACGGGTGACATTCGACCTGGTGAGCGACGATTGGCGCATCGAGGACATCGCGCGCTCGATCGAGCTGGTCCGGCTCGAAGTTCGAGACGCCGACGTGGCGGATCGCTCCCCGATCGCGCAATTCGTCGAACGCCGACAGCGTCTCTTCAGGTTCGTAGGTCTCGTGGGGCCAATGAACGTAGAGCAAGTCGACGTAGTCCGTCTCGAGACGATCGAGACTCGCCTCGACGGACTCGAGGACGTCGTCGTACGCGAGGTTCCCCGTATCGACCTTCGTCGCGAGGAAGATATCGTCCCGGTCGACGGCCGATTCGGCGATTCCCTCCCCGAGGTACGCCTCGTTCTCGTAGCCCTGTGCCGTGTCGACGTGTCGATACCCGACCTGAAGCGCAGTTTCGACGCGCTCGGTCCACTGATCGCGATCGTTCTCGGAGTACGTCCCGAGGCCGATCCTCGGTAGTTCTTCGGGTGGCATAAATAACGGTGTGTGAGAATCCAACATGATTCTTTGGGTGGCAGAAAGATCGACGGGAGCGCAACCAGACGAGCTACCGGTCCAGTCGACGATCGCGCGTCTCGAGCGGACCGAGAGGCGATCGACGCACATCGTCTTCGGTGTAGACGATCACTCGATCGAAGACGACGTCGGGATCGACCGCATACAGCGACAGCACGTGTCTATCGGACCCGCTCAGTCCGTGATCGGTCGTCGAACGGACGCAGGATCTGAGGACGTTTCGCTGCCACTCCGGGTCGTGTTCGCCCCCGTTCGCGTCGAAGTCGACTATCGTCGGGTCGGCGTCGTCGATCGCGACCGCGTACCGGTGGGGCGTCGAGTCCGACGACGCGTGGGTCGGCAACAACTGTACCTCGACGCGAACGTCGCCCGCACTCGCCTCGAACACGTACTCGAGTCGGGCCGCTCGCTCGCGAACGTCAGTCGCATCGACAGTGCCAGCACCGGCACCGATTCGCGGCCCGTCGATCGGACGACTGGCCATCGCAGTCCCGGTCGTTCGGCTCAGCCCGTCGACCGGCTTCCAGCGCGTCGCACCTTGCACGAGTTCCGTCGGGTGATCCGCCTCGATAGCGACCCGGCCGTTCGATTCGACGAAGACCGGTCGCTGATCCGGTTCAGAGGAGGACAAAGATTCGGCTCGAGAATCCGGCGCCGACGACGTTCGCGGCCGGATCGGTACTTCGACCTCGAGTTCGCGTCCGGCACCCTCGATCCGAATTCGGCCCGTCGTCTTCGAATCGGGAGCTGCCTCCCAGTCGATAGCCACGCGGAGCCGTCGATCGCCGTCGAACGCTCCCGACGAGTGCTCGAGGTCGATCCACTCCTCAGCTGTCGCCGTCCACTCGATAGTTCCCGTTCCGCGGTTGTAACAGTCGACGAATCGACAGCGATCGACGCCCTGAACGAACGCTGGGAGCCGCCGTCGGCGCGGACCCGTTCCGGCGACCCCGGACGAGCCCTCAACGGCGACCTCGAGCGTCGGCCCCTGTTCTTCGGTCACGCCCGCAGTCGCCGGCTGGTCGAACACCGGGAGATCGCGCGGACTCGCGGACATCATTCCTCGCCACTTCCCGTCCGAAGAGGCGTTGTACCGCTCGGTCTCGGCGGCGACGCGCTCGAGTGCCGCTCGCGACCGCCGCGCGTAGTTCGTTGCGCTCGTTCTCCCCTGTCCGGCGTAGAGGCGACTCCGCATCGCCTCGAGAGCCGCCTCGTTCATCGCCCGCGCACACCGGACCGGATAGCCGACGAGGTGGAAAAACGCCGTTCGGAAATGCTCGGGGAGTGTTTCGTATAGCTCCGTCGCCGTTTCTTCGATCCGTTCGTAGGCCTCGAGCCGTCGCCGAGCCTCGTCACCGTAGTGGATCGCGCTGAACTCGGGTTCGTTTTTCTCCGTGTTCGGATATACGCCGTTCCAGCCGACGTGTTCGGGTTTGCGGGCGAGCGCGAGTCGATAGTACTCACAGAGCACGTCGGCGATTTCCGCCGCGTGGCTCTCCCCGAACTCGCGGGCGGCCCACTCCCTCAGCCACTCCCGTGCCGACCGTTCTCCGACGCCGTCGATATCCCAGGCCAACTCGAGGAAGTACTCGGTTTCTTTCTCCGCCGGCTTGAGATCCCCGACGTTCGCGATCCACAGCGTCTCGGCTCCGTGGTGGTACGCCCGTCGCATCTCCTCGCGGATCAGCGCCGGCGGAACCGAACAAAGCCACTGGTGGTCGTGAGGACGCCCCCAGTAGGAGAGGTGGTAGTAGACACCGTGACCGCCGCTTTGCTCCCGCTTTGCTTTCGTCGGGAGCCGTCGAAGGTAACCGAAGTTGTCGTCGGGCCAGACCACACAGACGTCATCTGGGATCTCGAGGCCGTTACGGTAGAGTTCAAGCGTCTCCTTGTACGGGCAAAACGCCTGTGGAACGTCCGCGACATCGGGTTCGAGAGTCTCCTCGAGCAACTCGCGCTGGTCGTCGATAACCCGCTGGAGCAGGTCGACGCGCTCCTCGAGGGTGTCCCCGCCGGGCATACCGGAGTCGTGGATCCCGCGCATACCGATCGTGAAGATGTTTTCTCGGCCAGCGACTTCTTCGACGCGTTCGGCCCAGTACTCTCGGACCGCCTCGGCGTTAGTCTCGTAGTTCCACTCGCCTCGGCTGTCCGTCTCCCACTCGTCGACGTTGTTTCGGTGCATCGGCTCGCAGTGGGACGTGCCGACGATGATTCCGTACCGGTCGGCGGCGTCGCGGTTCCCGTCACACCGGTAGAAGGCTTTCGTGCCATCGTGCATCGCCGGCCAGATCGTATTCGCCTTGAGCCGCAAAAGGAGTTCGAACACCCGCTCGTAGGTCTTCGGACCGATTCCGTCGGGCGTCTCCGGATCGTACGTTTGTTGGGCCCACTCGCGAATCCCAAAATCCTCGTCGTTGATGAAGATGCCACGGTAGCTGACCGATGGAGGTCCTGCCTGCTCGATGCCCCTCGTCGCATAAAGTTGCTCGCACTCGTCAGTCGGAACGTCTCCCCACCAGTACCACGGCGAGACGCCGATTCGCTTCGACAGTTCGTAGATTCCGTAGGCCGTCCCGCGCGAATCGCTTCCTGCGATCACCAGCGCTTCATCCACGTCTTGCGGTTCTTCGCGGGCCCCGTCCCCGACGACCCCGAGAAGGAAGCTCTCGGTCTCCTCCTCGAGTCCGTGGTCGGCTACGATCCGGTCGACGTTTCGGTCGAATCCATCGTGAACTCCGTACGTCCCGACGAGAATCGCACGTTCCCCGAGGCCGTCGAACCCGCGACGACAGTTCGGTCGGTGCCCCGTAACGCGCTCGATGTCGTCTCGAAGGTCGCGCGACGCAATTTCGACGACCGGTTCGGCGGCGACGTATCGAATCGGTGCCACGGACTCTGCGACCAGCGTCATCGCGTCCGCTCTGCGCTCCTCGAGGATCGAAATCCGGTTCGTGTCCATTGAGAACGATGTTCTTCGCTAAGCTAATAGTCTATTGGGATATGGACCCTCTCGAGACGGGCCCGGATCGGATTCGTTCCGGAACTCGAGACGCCGCTCGTCGTATCCCTCAGGGGCATCGGTACCGATCCGGAGTAGCCGTTGAAATAGCGCGTTACTGATTGGACCGCCCGAAGACATATTGTCCGGCACAACCGGAAAGGAGAGGGTTATCGACAGGATTCCCCGTGGAGATATTACAAGAATATGATTGTAAATAAACTACCAATCGATCGGTCATTCATACGTGATTTTTCGGTGAAACCGATTCTAACAGCTTAATAATCACGGTATCGATAATATCCGCTCTAGCCGAACGAGATATGATACCGTATGACTCGACAAATCGAACAATTCAACGACCCGCAGAGAGACGAACGACTCTATTGAGTGACGACGTTCTGTCACAAAGAATTCTCTCTGTGAAGAGGACCGGGTCCCAAAAGTCAAGGGAACGCACGAATATCAGAGGACAGGCAAAATGGAGCGCCGTTCGTGCCGAACGCGAGTCGAAGCCGCAACTCGAGTTATCACGTGACCACACACCTCGTAGGCGGTTAAGGATACGAAACGTAGCGGCGACGACAGCAGTCGTGACAGACAACCAATACGGACTTGTATAAATGCAAAATTTTTTATTATAGTCGAGTAATAATCCGATCGTCGCAAACGCGACAACACTACCCATGACAGAAGACAGCAATGATCAGGTTGCAAAGAGAGACAATCGAATGGTTGCAAACGGTGCCGAGCAACCAGAGCGAACCGCAAATACGGACAGGAGCGGTCTCGACGATGGATCACTTTCGATGGGGCGACGGGGAGCGCTGGCCGTGCTCGGAGCGACAGGGCTCGGCGCCGCACTCGCTGGGAGTACAACCGCTACCCGGGACCCATCGACCGCCCCAGAGACCGGAAATCAACCCTGGTACAACTGGGACGGAGACGTTGATGCTGCCGATAACGGGCTATACAACCTTGACAGACTGCAGACGAACCATCACCACACCCCGGCTCGAGAGCCCGACGTGATCGTCTGGGAGAACGACGAGGGCTGCTATCAGGTGGATACCGACGAAACAACCGTCTACAGCGGCGAGGAGTACGTCGAAGCGATTCAGACCGCCGTCGACAGCCTGAGCGAGGATCGGACGGTAAAAGAACGAGTGCTTGTTACCGCGTCCGGAACGATCGGGCCCGTCGACGAACTGACCCAGATCGTTCTGCCGAGCTATACGATCCTCGACGTCGCAGGAACCATAAGAGTCGAAGACGACGGCGATCAGCCGCTCGTGATTCCGATTCGAGCGTTCGACGAGGAGGAAATCGAAATCCCGAGACTAACGATTACCGGGAATCCGCGGTTTGCGGTCTGGCTGCAGGATAGCAACTCGATCAAACTCGGCGACATCGACATCCGGTTCGACGACACCGACGGATTCGTAAACTACTGGGAGGTCGACGAACCCGATTGGCCGCCGACATCGTTCGATCCGGACGCCAGTCGAGCGGAAATCCTGAACGATCCGGGGTGGGTCGGCGACTTCTTCGAGGCCGTCAGGATCGACGCCCGCGCTCGAGAGGACCTCGCTTCGGACGTGTTCATCAGTTCGGTCTACGTCGAGGGCGGTCGACACCACGCCGTCGAAACGTACGACGTAGAGCGCGTCGTCGTCGACCAGGTAATCGGCGTCGACATGGGAGGCTCCGCTGTCATCCTGAACGAAACCGAGAATGCGGTAGTAAACAGCGTCGTCGGCGAGAATCCCGAGTCGCCAACCTGGTACGCGACGTTCCGCTGTGCCAACGGCTGTGAAAACGTCTCCGTCGGACAGGTCGTCAGTCGCGACGCCCCGCGCGGAATGCACCTCACGACCGAGTCGAACGAGATTACGGTCGGCGAAGTCAATATCATCGGCGCCCGGTTCAACGGGATCGTCGTCGACGACGTCGAGAACATCACGATTCAGGGCGGCCTCGTCAAGAACGTCGTCAACGAAGCCGTCACCTCGACGGCGGACGGATTCTCCCTCTCGAATCTCCACGTTGTCGACGACCTCTCCGAGGCGGAACGAGACGAAATTACCCTTCCCGATGGTGACGGTGCACCGGACGATCCGACCCAGACACACGGAATTCGCTTTTTCGGACAGAACGGCCGCATCGTCAACAACGACGTTCGCAACGCGGGAACGAAAGCGGACATCGAGGTCGAAGCACTGAACACGATCGTCAGGGATAATCTCGGCGGTGGAATCGCATCGGGAACGGTCACGCTCTCGTCAGGCGCCGACGAAGCCGCACGGGTCACCGATATCCACGGTCGCCCCAATGCCGCGTTCGACGTCCGAGCCGAACTTGAGTCCGTTCCGTCCGAGCCGACCGCCTGGACGCACTACTTCGAGTGGGCCGGCGACGGCTGGGACCTCGTCTTCGAGTGGCAAACCGACCCCGGCGAGGCGGTCGAACTCTCCTATATCGTCGACAAGACCCAGGCGGGAGACGGCGACCCCGAACTCGATCCGATCGAGCCCGGCACCTATCGAATCAACGCTGGACACACTGGAATGCCTCTGACAGTTTCGGACGGCACCCTCGAGATGGATGACTGGGACGACGGTGACGACCAGCGCTGGATCCTCGAGGAGGACGGCGATCACTATCGCCTCGAGCTCGAGGCGACCGGTGAGGTTCTCGAGGTCGAAGATGGCGAAATCGAAAACGGATCGAACGTGCAAGTCGCCGAGGACAGCGGTGGGGATCACCAGCGCTGGGACATCGATCCGATCTTCACTCCCACCGGTGAGTTCCGCTATTCCATGCACCCGGCCGGTGAAGACGTAGGGTTAGACGTCGAAGGCGGCAACGAGGAGCCGGGAACGGACGTGCTCCTGTGGAGCCACACCGGCGTTGCACACCAGCAGTTCGAGTTCGACGGACTGTAAGATCCGCGACGAACTAGACGCTCCCGTTCGACCGCACCACAGCGGTCGACGGCAATCGACGGCGGAACGTTTCAGGAAGTGTTCGAACCGAGTCAACGTGTTCGAATCGAGACAACGTGTTTCAACCGAGGCAAATCCACTCGAGCGCCCGATTACGACGGACCGGATTCGACTGCGTCGATGACACCGCGAAGGTAGCCGACGGTGTAGCCACGGCCCCGGTGACGCCAGTCGGTATCACCTGCCATTTCGGGGACGTGATCGGGGATAACGACGCCGTCGTATCCGATCTCATCGAGCGTTTTGATGACCTCTGCCGGGTCGAAATTGCCCGCATCGACGAACGTCTCGTGGAAGTTCGGCACGGTCCCGACGACGTCGCGAAAGTGAACGAACCCGATCTGGTCGCGCTCGCCGAAAATGCGAACCACGTCGGTCACGTCTTCACCTAACTGCGAGAAACAGCCGAGACAAAGTTTGAGACTGTGGATATCGCTCGGGACCGAATCCATCGCACGTTCGAAATTCTCCACGTTCCGGCAGAGACGCGGGATACCACACATCGACTCGAGACCCGGCGGATCGACCGGATGGAGCGCCAACTCGACGCCGGCGGATTCGGCGACGGGGAGTACTTCCTCGAGAAACGATTCGTAGTTGTCCCAGAACTCGTCCTCGGTGTAGACCCGATCGAGACCCGGCGCGAGTTCGTCCGGGTCCTCGAGCGCGTCGTAATCGAACGCCGTGCCGCGTGCGCCGCCGCGAAGTTCGGCCGTTCCGGTCCGCATCGGAACGACGCCGCGCGGATTCCACTGATAACCCAGAATCGGAATGTCCGCCTCGCCGAGGTTTCGGACCAGCGTCGTGATTTGCTCGAGCGCCTCGGTTTTCCCATCCCGGTCGAACATAATGTCGCCGTACAACGAGTAGGGTAACGACTGGATCCCGATCAGCGCGAGGTCCGATGCTTCGACGCGGGCTTTCGCCGCCTCGAGTTCTCTCACCGACGGAATCGCGTTTCGGCCGACCTCGAGGGTCGCACCCGCGTCGCGGTCGTTGAATTCGTCGGGCTCCTCCTCGACGTCGGCGTGATCGACAAAGACGTCCGTCGCACCCAACTGGCGGATGTACTGAAGCCGCTCGTCCGTCAATGAGCGCGTTCGAACCCCGACTCGGATGGTCGTCTCAGTAGTCATAGTGGTATGATCGTACGGTTTCCGTCGTAAGCATCGTATATAATAACTAGCATCACCGACAGCAGAGAGAAACGCGCCGGTAACCCACCTCCGAAACGGCCTCCGAATTTTACGGCTGATCCGCTGGCAATTCAGCGCTATCGACGGATTTCATCAGACATCAGGCCGAATGGAGACGCCCGTCGAAGTTTGCGAGTCTGTCTATGACACATTCCAAAAGGTGAATATAGCGGGGCCACTACTCGACCGGTAGCCCATGCAAATAACTGATTACGAACTATTCGAGGTTCCGCCTCGGTGGCTGTTTCTCAAACTGACGACGAGCGACGGCACCGTCGGGTGGGGAGAGCCGGTCGTCGAAGGGCGAGCGAAGACCGTCCGAAGCGCCGTCGAAGAACTGCTGGACAACTACCTCCTCGGCGAAGATCCGGCGAGAATCGAAGACCACTGGCAGCGAATGTATCGTGGCGGGTTTTATCGCGGCGGCCCGATCCTGATGAGCGCGATTGCGGGTATCGATCAGGCGCTGTGGGACATCAAGGGCAAACGATACGACGCGCCGGTGTTCGAACTGCTGGGCGGGCGCGCTCGAGACCGGATCCGCGTCTATCAGTGGATCGGCGGCGACCGACCGGAGGAAGTCGGCGAAGCGGCCGCAAAGAAAGTTGATGCTGGATTTACGGCGTTGAAAATGAACGCGACGGCAGAGCTCCAACGAATCGATTCGCCCGACACCGTCGCGGCGGCGCGCGACCGACTCGCCGAAGTACGGGACGCCGTCGGAGACGACGTGGATATCGGCGTCGATTTCCACGGCCGGGTCAGCAAGCCAATGGCGAAGCGACTCGCGAAGGCACTCGAGCCGTACGAACCGATGTTCATCGAAGAGCCGGTACTGCCCGAGCACAACGACGCACTTCCGGAAATCGCCCAGCACACGACGATTCCGATCGCGACAGGGGAACGAATGTTCTCTCGCTGGGACTTCAAACCCCTCCTCGAGAGCGGTGCGGTCGATCTCATTCAGCCCGATCTCTCTCACGCAGGGGGGATTACCGAAGTAAAGAAAATCGCAGGGATGGCGGAGACGTACGATGTCGCCATTGCACCCCACTGTCCGCTCGGTCCCATCGCCCTCGCATCGTGTATCCAGGTCGACGCCTGTACCCCGAACACGCTCATTCAGGAACAGAGCCTCGACATCCATTACAACAAGACCAGCGATGTGCTCGATTACCTCGCGAAACCGGATATCTTCGAGTACGACGATGGGTACGTGAGCCTCCCCGACGATCCCGGGCTTGGCATCGACGTAGACGAAGCCGCAGTCCGCGAGCGGTCACAACAGGATGTCAATTGGCACAACCCGGTCTGGAAACACGAGGACGGAAGCGTCGCAGAGTGGTAACATCCCGGGTCACAGACAGCGACCATCCTGAGTCGCCTCGCGAAACCGGACGTCTTCGAGTGCCGAGTGTGCCTCTCTAAAACTGAGCGTCAACGGGAGC
The DNA here is from genome assembly GCF_030068615.1 of Halostagnicola sp. A-GB9-2. Classification (GTDB taxonomy): domain Archaea; phylum Halobacteriota; class Halobacteria; order Halobacteriales; family Natrialbaceae; genus Halostagnicola. The sequence continues at coordinate 249,733 of NZ_JASJOC010000005.1, forward strand.
CCCAGCTCGGGCAGGATAGATATATCCGACAGCCGCCCATCTGTACGCGATACAATGACCGACGAACAACGATACGGTGCGCGAGTCGTCGACGGAACGCTCGCTCTCGAAGGCGAAAACGATTCGCTCGAGATCGGGCCAATGGCGGCCGTGGTCGATTTGATCGGTGGTGAAACCTACACGATCGAGTACACCGCTCGACAGGGAGCGGTTTCCTGGCTCGAGACTGATGACGATGATACGCTGACACTCGACGTGCGAACGGAATTGACAGATTGGGCCTACACACCCGAGTTCGTCGCCACGCTCGAGGACTGTTCACTCGAGGAAACGGGCGAGCACGGCTACCCGATTCGGACCGAGGTTTTCGTCGACCTCGTCACCGAAATCTGGGACGCGAAAGGCAACCTCGATACCTGAGATGCCGATAGATGTCGAAATGAAACGCGAACCCCAACAACGTCCCCAACCTCGAGACGCCAGGAACAACTATCGAGTCCGAAACAGCAACTAAACTTATTAATCGGGGAGTCTATGGGTTTGGATATGGATCGTGGATTAGTCGTTATCAACGACACGGAAGCACACAAGCGGCTGCTCCGGGAGGCCGGACAGTTCATCGCGGGTACCGACGCCGAACTCGTGTTGTTCTCCTGGATGACACCCGAACAGTACGAGGCGGGAATCGACGCCCTCGAAACGATCGGCGACGTCGAGCACACGACCTACGACGAGTCGACTGCCCTCGATATGACGACTCGGTTCGCTCGAGAACTCGCCGACGAGTCGTTCGTCGAGGGAGACGCCGATATCGACTACGAGGTCGAAGGAGTCGTGACGGAGGATGACGACATTTCTGACGAGGTTCTCGACGCAGCCGAGCGCCTTGAGTGTGATCACATCTTCGTGGTCGGACGAAGCCGTTCCCCCACCGGGAAAGCGATTTTCGGCGATATCGCCCAGCGGATCATCCTCAACTTCGATGGATTGGTAACAACCGCGACGACATAGCACAGCGGCCCTCGAAACGCTGTAATCCGTCGCCGTATTTCTCGCAACCCGACTCCCGCTCCGTACTCGCCCGAGTGCCAATTAGTCCAGCGAGTTGGTTGAACAACACTAAGATAAGAATCAGATTTCGATAGAACTAATTTCTCGTTCAAGTGGGGCTGTTCCAACGGAAACACCGATAATTGTACCGGAACGACAACTCGGCAGTTCATCGAACGAAGGCGTATAGTAGCGGTAAACACGAGAGATTAAATCATTCGTTCCGATCGATGTACGGGAGATTTCAGTTACTTGTAGACGATTCTCGGATACCAGACACAGTAAATTTTTCTATTATATTCCACACATAATATAATCATACGCGAGACAGGCCCAGTGTTCAGAAGTTCATCAATTAGTTCATGCAAATATAGTCGATTTATCCAATTATATAGCCAATCACAGAATCAGTGAACACACCAGTGCACTCTCGGCGTGAGGTTATGCTATCGCCTCCCCATTGGCAACGGACAAAGACCTCCTCATGATCACTCGACCGGAACGACTAATTTGATTGCACATCGAGTGATTTTTTCTAATAGAAATATATTAGAGACGGCATCTGTTGAGCTATCTCCCCGTGCTACTAGAAGACGCGTCCGCTTGGTAAGCAAAGTGTGGAAAAGAAATACCAATACCTCGCTCACGTTCGATTCTGTTTTCTTGGAGCCCTTCCGTACCAATCACATGCGACACGACCGAGAAGCAGGAACGGTCACGGAATCATTCGTAACCGTCTACAAGCAAGAACCCCCGAGTCAGCACCTACTCACTCGAACGGGAGACAGCACGACGATACTGTACCGGCCACTTCGTTTCGGCGTCTTCGATCCCTAACTCGTCTGCCGCGTGCGTCCCGAAGTAGGGGTCTCGAAGGAATTCTCGGCCAACGAGGGCGAGATCCGCTCGTCCGTTTCGAATCACGGCATCGGCCTGCTCCGGTTCGGTGATCCCGCCGACTGCGCCGACAGCGATTTCAGTTGTCCGTGCCGATCGGATCTGTTCGGCGAGTGGGACCTGAAAGTTCGGCCCGCCGGGGACCTCCTGATCGGGATGGATGCCGCCGGAACTTACGTCTAGGAGATCGACGCCAATATTCTCGAGATCGCCCGCGAGTCGAACCGAATCATCGATATCCCACGAGTTGCGATCGGCGAGCCAGTCCGTACCGGAAATACGAACGAACACCGGTTTTTCGTCCGGCCAGACGTCACGGACCGCCCGTGTTACTTCACGCAGGAGCCTCGTCCTGTTCTCGAAACTGCCGCCGTACTCGTCCTCGCGTCGGTTCGTCACCGGCGAAAGGAACTCGTGGAGCAGATAGCCGTGAGCGGCGTGTACCTCCGCGATTTCGAAGCCCGCCTCGAGCGATCGAGTCGCGGCATCGCGATAGGCTTCGATCACAGCGTCGACGTCATCCAGATCCGCTTTTCGCATCGCAGGCGGCTTGCCGCCGAAATCCGGGTACGCTTCGGGTGACGGAGAGAGAACCTCCCAACCGCCCTCTTCGGGCTGAATCGGGTCGTTTCCCTCCCACGGTCGGCTCTTACTCGACTTGTGGCCGGCGTGGGCGAGTTGAATAGCGGGGACCGAACCCTGTTTTCGGATAAATTCGATCGTCGGTGCCAACGCGTCGGCGTGTTCGTCGCTCCAGATACCCAGATCGTGAGGAGTAATTCGACCTCGCGGCTCGACGGCCGTCGCTTCGGTAATCACGATTCCGGCGCCACCAACGGCACGACTGCCGAGGTGAACGCGATGCCACTCCGTCGAAAGCCCATCTGGGTCACAGGAGTATTGACACATCGGAGAGACGGCGAGACGGTTCGGAATTTCGTAGTCGTCCAACGATAGCGAAGTAAACAGATGAGACATCGTCGTTGTTTACTAGCTGTCGAGTAAAAACGATCCCGAAGTGCGAGCCCTTTGCCGCTGTTCGTGCATCTTTGGTACAGGGCCGACCAGACCGATCATGAAACTCCTCGAGCAATTCGACGGTGACCGACCGATCATTGGGATGGTTCATCTCCCGGCACTACCCGGATCGCCTGGGTTCGACGGTGATCGCGATGCAATTCGTTCTCGAGCACTCGACGATGCGCGGACGCTCGAGGCGGGCGGCATCGACGGAATTATCCTCGAGAATTTCGGTGACGCGCCGTTTTATCCGGAAACCGTTCCGACGCACGTGGTCGCGGAGATGACTGCCCATACGAACGCAGTGACAGACGCCGTGGACGTTCCCGTCGGCGTCAACGTTCTGAGAAACGACGCCGAAGCGGCGGTCTCTATCGCGGCCGCGACGGGTGCCTCGTTCGTTCGCGTCAACGTCCACATCGGCGCGGCAGCAACCGACCAGGGGGTCCTCGAAGGGAAGGCTCACGAGACGATCCGGCTGCGGGAACAGATCGACGCCGACGTCGGAATTCTCGCAGATGTCCACGTCAAACACGCGACGCCTGTCGGCGAAACGTCGATCGAACAGGTCGCACTCGAAGCGACCGAACGCGGGTTAGCAGACGGTGTCATCGTCTCAGGGGCTGGAACCGGAGTCGAAACACAACTCGAGGATATCGAACGCGTTTCGGACACGCTCGGGGAACTCGAGGACCCCGTGCCGGTCTTCGTCGGAAGCGGCGTGACGGCCGAGACGATCAGCGACTGTTTTGAGGAGGGCTCAAGCGGCGTTATCGTCGGAACCGCACTCAAAGAGGGTAAAGAGACGACGAACCGGGTCTCGAGAGAGCAGGTCGAAACGATCGTTGAAACACGGCGAGATCCGCAGTAGGGCGGTTTAACCACGCGTCGTCGACCGAATTTTTCTCTCGTATCAGCTACTCGGGTTCTCACTCTTACTGGCAGTGTCTAGTTAGGCCAGTTTGAGGGACGAGCAGGTCGTGGAGTTAATTTGGACCAATGCTCGCAGACCTGCTAAGCGATTCTTACGCAGCGGGATTTGATGAATGTTGGGAGCGTGAGCGGACGGCAACGCCCGCGGGGGTGTTCGCCGTCCGCCTCCACGCAACCGGATGTTAGCTTCGAGAGACACAAGCGGTTCTTCGCTTGATCGGCGTTGAACGGTCTCATCAAGCGATCTGTCAGTGGGTACATCGGCTAGCTGACAGCGTGCCAGACCCGCCGAGGGCGAAGCCCTCGCGGGTCGCGGTTGATGAGACTGCTGTCAAGATCAACAGCAACTGGTCTTGGGTGTACGCTGCAATCGACCTAGACTCATGGCTCATTCTCGATGTCGCAGTCTTCGGACGGCAAGGTACCGATTCAGCTGCTGCATTCTTGCACCGACTCACCGAGAAACACGATCTCGCCGACACCGTGTTTCTCGTCGATGGCTACGGCTATCTGACTGCCCTCTCTCGTTTAGGGTTGAACGGTCAGCTCGACTACGTCGAGCGAAATCTCATCGAAAAGTGGTTCCACACGCTGAAGACGCGAGTCGATCGCTTCCACAACTCATGGGTGAGCAGTCAAGCAAGCGTTAGAAGCTGGCTTGAACAGTTTATACAGTACTACAACACCCAACGACTGCACCAGTCACTCAACGAACAGACACTAACGGAGGTGTAAACTAGACAGCGCCCGACATGCTCGGTTCTACAAACTTCACAGTCTCAGGCGGGTTGGGTCGCTCTATTATACAACCCCGTTTCCTCATGAGAAACACTGGTCGGGGCAAATGAGAAAGACGTGAAATACACACATACAGGTGTAAAAGTAAATGTTGCATCAACAACTCACGATGACGGTGTTTCCATAGTTTGGTGGGTTGCGCAGTTGAAGAGGGGCATTTTCGATTTAAAATCGACATTACACTGCCAATGGGAAGGGAGATCGATATTCTAACAACACCGAGAGGACGGGTTGGGACACCATCACCATTTCCATAATCGATTGCGTTTCCTATTTCGAAACGTCGTTCCAGAATCACACCTCCTGAAGGAGTGAGACCTCCACAGCATTACTCGCGCTGATTACGAGTCCAGCGATGTCTTCCTCGAGTTTCTTCCCGCTCATTTTATCGATATTTCCTGCTGCTGTGATCGAAGCAACACTCCCCGAAGGCGTCGTAATCGGTGCCCCAACACACTGAATCGAAGGAACGTGCTCACCGCGTTCGAACGCAAGCCCGCGGTCGCGAACAGACTGGAGTTCTTCAGTAAGTTCATCCTTCGTCGTGATGGTTTTTCCCGTACACTCGGTGAGACCCCGTTGCTCGATTACTTCGTCTATTTGTTCCGTGGAGAGCTGAGAAAGAATCGCTTTGCCGCCTGCTGTGGCATGGAGATAGACAGAACCACCGACTGGCGGAAGAAAGCCACCCGTATCGTAGGTCACACCGGCTCGATACGCATAGACACCGAGATCGTGTTGGTGAATCATTAAACTCACCGTCGCACTCGTGGTTTCAGCCAGGTTGTCGATCGCAGGTCGTGCCGCAAGACAGAATTGATTGTGACTTCGTACCCGCTCTCCGATCCCGAGGAACCGGAATCCGAGGCGATACGTTCCGTTATCCCGTTCAACGTAGCCTAACGACTGAAGCGTTGACAGGTGCTTGTGAACGGTCCCTTTCGAAATGTCGAGTTCCCGGGCGAGTTCCGTTACGCCTGCTTCTCGACGATCTTCGAGTGCTTCGATAAGTCGAAAGCACGTTCCGACAGCCCGAATCGGTAACTGATCTTGCGTCGTTTCCATAGGAAACGTCCACGCCGAACCATAATAATTGTTTATCATCGAGAAACAGAGACAGCCATGGATACCGTAAACACCCTTTATTGACACAGACACGGATCCGAGTCAGTAGATATCCCGTTCAAGCTTGGACAGCGTATCACTATAGTGAACATCGATTACGATCGATTGACAACGCTCAACGTGGTTCGCTACCTCGAGATGGCAACATCGTTACCACTCAGCAACGCTCCCGTCATCATTCCACCAGATGGGATTGTGCCAGTCCACCACTCGTTGGGCCTGTTGTTTGACGTACTGTTCGTTGATCTCGATTCTCAGCCCCGGCCCCTCCGGTACGTCGACGTAGCCGTCGTCGTACTGGAACACGTCAGGGTTTACGAGGTGATCTAACACGTCGCTAGACTCGTTGTAGTGTATGTTGAGGCGCTGTTCCTGAATGAACGCGTTGGGCGAACACGTATCGACGTGTATGCAGGAAGCGAGCACAATCGGTCCGAGCGGACAGTGGGGCGCGACGGAGATGTCGTGTGCTTCAGCCATCGCGGCGACCTCCGGCAGGGCTTCGTTGTTCTCCGGCAGAACTGGCTCTTCGATAAACAGCGGCTCGTGTGGCTCGAGCGCTTTCGCGAGTCGTTTGGCCATAGTTTTGGACGCACGACCGTGGAAATCCACGTCGATATCCACCTCGATAGAACCCGCCACGATACATTTGCTGCCAGTGGTCCTCGATTCGAAACGGATCTTCCCCCAGAAGGCAATTATCCAGTAGTTCTTCGATAGCGGCGCGGACGGGTTTCGAGCGACCTTTCACGATCGGTTGACCCCAGCCGACGATACCGCTGTTTGTCTCGATACGGAGGAAAAGCCATCTTGGCGGGACTTCGTACAGATCGTAATCGATACTCTCGGTCATTGGCTTATCTCAAGTTACCGTTTGTGTCACTTTCGGCAAATACGGTTCGTTCACGAAAGTCGAGGGTCGATTTAGTAGCTGCGGTGGTATTTCGACACAGCCGACGACAACAGACTGTCCGCATTACGGACGAAAACGACCGCACCCATATCGCCACTACAGCCGTTATCTCCGCCCACTGTATCGCGATATCCGATCCGGACGCTGTTGGATACGTAATGGGAACATCGGGTGTTACGATAAAATGATATATAGGATTTACCGAAACGTTCATTTAATACCTTCTCTAACATGAGTTTGGATGACAATGACACGCAGAACCACTCATAGTGTTCGCCGTCGTAGACTGCTTCAGGCACTCGGAATCGCCGGTGTGTCTGGACTGGCAGGCTGTGTAAGTACAGGCGGTGACGACGATACCGACCTAACCGGATGGGGATGGAACATCGCGGCGCAATCTCTCCAGGACGCCGCGGTGCAATACAACGAGGAGAACGGGACCGACATCTCGGTCGACGAACTCGGGGATGACGCGTGGGAACAGCGGTTCCAGACCGCGATCACGAGCGGCGAAGGAGCACCAGAATTTTCACCAGTTCAAAACTACGAAGTCGCATCGTTCGCCGACCTCGGCGGGCTAACCGACCTCACCGACCGAATCGATGAGGCGGAGATACGGGACGATATCATTGACGGAAAGTGGGATACGGTCAACATCGACGGTAACGATTACGCGCTTCCGTGGGACCTGGGGCCGACCGGTGTATTCTATAACCGAGAACGGTACAGCGAGGCGGGAATCGATCCCGATAATATTGAAACGTGGGACGACTTTATCGAAGCGGGAGCGTCCCTTCCAGACGATATCGCGATGCTCGACCTTCCGACCGAAGAGATACCACAGCTTTGGCGAACGCTGTTCCGACAACTCGGTGGACAGTCGTTCACCGAAGACGGCGACGTGAACATCGCCAGTGGGGAAAGCGTTCGTGCCGCAGAACTGATCAAAGACTTGGACGATGCAGGCATTACAACGCGCGTAGAGATGTGGTCTGGCGGTTGGTTTACCTCCTTCGCTGAAGGCGATATTTTATCGATGATATCGGCAGCCTGGATGGACGGAACGCTTCGCGCGGAGCTTCCCGACACCGAGGGGAATTGGGGAGTCTACAAGTTGCCCGCGTTCGAAGAAGGTGGTTCCCGTGCATCGAATCGGGGCGGCTCCAATCTGGTTATCCCATCGCAGATACAAGACGAGGAGGTCGTCGAGGAGGTCTGGGAGTTCTGCCTCTGGAGCATGACGACTCCCGAAGTACAAAACACGATGCTAGAGGAGTACGGGTTGTTTCCGTCGTTAGCTACTGCTTACGACTCATCGATTTACGAGGAAGAACAGGAGTTCTACGACGGACAGGCGGTCTGGGAACTCTTCGCGGAGGTTGCCGAAGAGATCGAACCGTATCGATATACGCCAGATACGCCTGAAGTCATGAACGCACTCGAGACGGAACTCAATGATATGCTCGACGACGAACAATCACCGGAAGAGGCGATGGAAAACGCCGCAGAAACGGTCGCAGACCGCACTGACCGTGATCTGGCATAATATGAGCACAACCGACGGACAGAATCACGCGAACACGACCCGGAATCAGTAGTAGCTATGGATACAAGACAAACTCGTATCAATACGCCAGAAGGATCGAAGCCGTCGAATTCGCCGGCTTCGGTCCGCTCGAAAAACGACTACTTCCGCCACGACATTCGATCGGTATCCCGTTCAAGCACTCGGGCGGAGAGACAGATGAACGATGTGGACGCTGAGAGGCGTCGAACTGAATGTGAGCAAACCGAGATTTCAATAGAGACAGATAACACGGTCGTTCTGGTATGACCCTTGGAGCTATTATTTCGAAGATTCAGTCGTCGCACTCGTATAAACGAGCGTCCGATCAGCTTCGGTACAAGCGTCAGACTATTGCCGAATGGCTACCGACGCTTCCAGGGCTCCCTTACCTGTATATTTCGCCGTTTTTCATCCTCTTCGGGATATTCCTGCTGTTTCCGACGGTGTACACGCTTTATTTGTCCTTTTTCACATATCTCGGCGTAGCCGATGGAAACCTCTTCGAGATACAACTGGGAGCAGTCGAAATTGCGATTCCGCGGATAGCAAACCTGGAATTCGCCGGTCTATCGAACTACGAGCGATTGCTACTCAGAGATTCGCTCTTCCACCGGTCGATGTACAATACAGCGTTTATTTTCTTTGTACAGGTGCCGCTGATGGTCATCCTCGGTATGGCCACCGCGCTCGTGTTGGACGCCAAATTCATTCGCGCAAAGGGGCTATTTCGGACCCTAATTGCGCTTCCGGTCGCGACTGGCCTCGTCGCGTACTCGACCATCTTCCTCTTGCTGTTCAACGACGACATCGGGCTTATCAACTACATGTTAGAGTCCGTCGGCGCGACGGCGATTCCGTGGTTGACGGACGGGTTCTGGGCGCGAATCACGCTCGTGATTGCAGTCACCTGGCGGTGGCTTGGATACAACATGATCATCATACTAGCCGGGTTACAGACGGTTCCACAGCAGTTGTACGAAGCGGCCGAAATCGACGGTGCGAGTCGTTGGCAGAAGTTTCGGTACGTGACCCTGCCCCAACTCCGTCCAGTCCTGTTGTTCGTCGTGGTCACTTCGACGATCGGAACCTTCCAGATATTCGCCGAGCCGTACGTCATTACCGGCGGCGGCCCGGGCAACGCAACGATTACCGTCGTACAGTACATCTACGAACAGGCGTTCTTGCAGTTCAACCTCGGATACGCGAGCGCGGCCTCGGTGATTCTGGTTACCATGGTTAGCATCCTATCAATACTCCAAATAAAATACGGAGGGGGTGAAGACTGATGCGCGAGGATACCAGGAACAAAGCGCTCTGGAAATTCGGGAGCTACATCTTCTTGCTCATCGTCACCGCTCTCGTGACGATTCCGATCTACTGGATGGTGGTCACCGCGACGATCCCTCAATCCGAGTTCTTCTCGTGGCCGCCGCGGGTCATCCCTGGGACGTACTACTTCGAAAATCTCGCGGCGCTACAGGAGAACACGAACTTCATCAGGAGTATCGGGAACAGCCTCATTATCGCGATTTCCTATACTATCCTCTCCTTGCTGCTCTGTTCGATGGCCGGCTTCGCCTTCGCGAAGTACGAGTTCCGGTTCAAAGAGCCGTTGTTCTACTTTATTTTGGCGACGCTTATCCTCCCGATTCAGCTGCTGATTATTCCGCTGTTCCTCCTAATGGTCCAGTTCGGGTGGACGAACTCGTTCCTCGCGGTGATCCTTCCGTGGGCGGCGAATCCCCTCGGGATATTTCTGATGCGCCAAAATATGCGAGCGATACCCGATTCGCTCCTCGAGTCGGCTCGAATGGACGGCGCAACGGAGTTCCAGCTGTACTACAAGATCGCGTTGCCGACGATGATCCCGTCGTTGGCGGCGCTTGCGATTATTCTGTTCTTGTTCCAGTGGCAGGCATTTCTCTACCCGCTGGTTATTCTCCAGGAACCGGAGATGTACACGATTCCGCTCGCGTTGGCGGATCTCGTCGGGGCACAGCGAGTGTACTACGACCAGATAATGGTCGCGACATCGCTCGCGATTATTCCGATCTTCGTGGTGTTCCTGACGCTCCAGAAGTACTTCATCAAAGGGATCCTCGCAGGGTCCGTCAAACAATAAGGTGATCAACAATGGCTACAATCGACATTACGAATTTACGAAAGGAATTCGGTGACGACGGCGAACAGATCGTGGCAGTCGACGACGTCGACCTCACAATCGAAGACGGTGAGTTTCTCGTCTTCGTGGGGCCGTCCGGCTGTGGGAAAACGACGACGCTTCGGTGTATCGGCGGCCTCGAGGACGTTACGGAGGGCACCATCGAATTCGACGGAACCGACGTAACGGACGAACGTGCCCGGGAACGAAATGTCGCGATGGTGTTCCAAAATTACGCCTTGTACCCGCACATGACCGTCGAACGGAACATCGGCTTCCCGCTGAAGCTATCGACGAAGCAATCCTCCGAAGAAATCTCCGCTCGAGTGACGGAGGTCGCGGAGTTGCTCGGGATCGAACCGTTGTTGAACAAAAAACCGAAGGAGCTCTCCGGCGGGCAACAACAGCGCGTCGCGCTCGGTCGGGCGATCATCCGCGATCCCGAGGTGTTCTTGATGGACGAACCGCTCTCGAATCTGGACGCGAAGCTCCGCTCGACGATGCGGACGGAGCTTCAGGAGTTACAAAAGGAACTCTCGGTGACCACCGCGTACGTAACTCACGACCAGACCGAAGCGATGGCGATGGGCGACAGAATAGCCGTTCTCAATCACGGGCAGCTACAACAGGTCGGCACGGCCGAAGAAGTGTATCGATCGCCGACCAACGAGTTCGTCGCGGGATTCATCGGCAGTCCGAGCATCAACCTCTTTACGGCGGCGGTCGACGGAAACACGCTCACCGGACCCGACGGATTCACCTACACGCTCGAGGACACCGCGCCGCTCGAGGGCAGGGACCGCGTCCGCGTCGGCGTCCGGCCGGAAGACCTGACGCCCGTTTCGGACGGGAGCATGCCCTGTGACGTCACCGTCGTCGAGCAGATGGGGAACGAAAACTTCCTCTACGCGGAGATGGGCGACATCGATCTAACGGCGCGTATCGAAAGCAGGCTCAATCCGGCGGAAGATATCGGGATCACGTTCGGATTCGAGGAGGAAGATCTCTACCTCTTCGATCCGCAGACCTCATCAGCCCTCAAAACGAAGACGAGCGAGACGAACGTCGACTACCAACAGTACGTCCAAACTGGGAACGTCTAACGGTAGCGAAGACGGAACCCAAACTCAAAGTCGGTTTTAGGACGAGGGCACCCGCGTAACGACAGCGACGGTAAATCGGTCGGAAACGCTCTCTCGCGATGATTGTATTGTTTACCTGAATTACGGAAATAGCTATATGTATCGATCGCCAATGGTCGATAGACCATGTTAGACGAAGATATACTAGGCGAAGCCGTTAGCCGACGAACGATGCTTTCGTCGGTTTCGGGTGTCGCATTGAGTACCATCATCGCCCCCAGCGTGGGCGCTCGCGACCGAACCCCCGTCGAAGCGGACGAGGTTCTCTCCAGTTTCAATGGGGATACCGTTCCGTCGGTTTCGCTCACTCCTCGGCCAGCAGAGCCGGAGCGTCGACGATCGCTGAACGGAGAGTGGGAGTTCACTGAACGCGCGGGCACTGACATCCCGGAGACGGACGACTGGGGATCCGAGGACGTTCCGGGACAGTGGAGATGGGACGAAGTCCTCGAGGACGAGAGCGAATGGTACCCGCCCGACGACGCCAGCGGCTGGTATCGGAGAACGTTCACGATACCGTCGTCGTGGGACGGTGATCGACTCAAACTCCGATTCGGAGCCGTCTACAGTCAGGCAACGGTGTGGATTAACGAAACGGAGGTCGGCGAACACACGGGCGGTTACACCCCCTTCGAAATCGACATCACCGACGAGGTTTCGATCGGCTCGGACAATACCGTCACCGTCGCAGTCTCTCACCGATCGGTCGCCGACGATCTCAGTTGGCAGAACGTCACCGGCGGAATTACGCGAGACGTGACGCTCTATAGCGTCCCGTCGGCCTTCGTCTCCCGGTTCCACGTGGACACCGAACTCCACGACGACGGAACGGCGACGGTGTACGCGGAAACGACGGTTTCGAACGACGGGGGTGAGACCGTCGAAAACCCGGTCGTCGACCTCGGGTTGACGAACCCGGACGGAGAACACGCCGGTTCCACCGAACGCGAACTCGAGCCCCTCGAGAGCGGTGAATCGAGGACGGCGGTGCTCGAAATACCCGTTTCGGATCCGGTCACGTGGAACCCGGAGCAACCCCGATTGTACGATATCGAATGTACACTCGCCGCCGGTGACCAGCAAACAAACCTCGAGAAACGGGTTGGCATTCGCCAGCTGACCGTCGTCGGAAACGAACTCCGACTCAACGGAACGGCGCTTACGCTCCGGGGGATTAACTGGGAAGAGATCCACATCCCCGAGCACGGCCACGCGGTTCCGGAGGAACTGACCCGCCGTGACGCCGAACGACTCCGGAAAGCGAATATCAACTTCGTTCGGACGGCCCATCACCCGACCTCCGAAGCGTTTCTCGAGGCCTGTGACGAACTGGGAATCGTCGTCGAGGTCGAAGCGCCGCACATGTTCGTCGGACGGGGCCGCCCCGATCCCGAGTACGATCTGGTTCTCCAACAAACGGCAGAGATGGTCGAGCGCGACCGAAGCCGAACCTCGGTCTGTCTGTGGTCCATCGCGAACGAATCCGAGTGGTACCAGGCGTTCGAGGACGCCGCGACGCTCATCCGCGAACTCGATCCGACCCGTCCGACGATTTTCCACTACGACGTCTACGACGAGGGGCAACCGTGGGAAGAGCACGTGGACATCGACAGCCACCACTATCCGGCCAAGCGAGTTGATTCGACGGTCGACCAGTTCGAGGACCACGACGATCCGATCATGTTCGGAGAGTACGCCCATCTTTACTGTTACAACGACCAGGAACTCGTCACCGATCCCGGCCTCCGGGACGAGTGGGGCCGCCTGTTCGACGAGATTTGGGAGCAGTGTCGATCGGTCGAGGCGTGTATGGGTGCGGCGATCTGGGCGGGCGGCGATCACTTAGAGCAGTGGGGAGATTACCTCTGGGGCATCGTCGACCGACACCGACGGCCGCGGCCCGAATACTGGCACGTGAAGAAGACGTATTCTCCGGTCAAACTCGCGACGACGGAGTGGGTCGACGACGACGAATCGGTTCAGCTTACGATCGAGAATCGCTACGAATTCATCAATCTCTCCGATCGTCGCCTCGAGTGGGAACACGCCGAGGGCGAAGGTGTCGTAGACGCGGACATCGAACCCGGAGAACGCGGAGAGGTCGTCATCCCCGCGGAGAACGCGGACGAAGTTACCGTTCGCGCCTGTCATCCGGACGGATTCACGATAACGTCGTTCGGGCTTCACCGAGAGGAGCCGGAATCGGAACGGACGAACGAGACAGGGGGCGGTCCCCCTGACGGTGCCGGATCCGTCTTCGAAGCCGACGGAGCGGTTCGCGCGGAAACGCCGACCCACGCGCTGTCGGTGGACTGTCGGTCGGGGGAGCTTGCTGTCGGATCGGGGGGTAACGACTCGGTCGTCTCCGGAGCCCTCGAGCTCGCCGCAACGCCAATCCAGTCTGACACCGGGAGAGCGTACGACGAAGCCATCGACTACCGCCTCGAGGAACGAACGGTCGACGACGTTCGGATCGGAGACGACGGCGAGACGATCGTCACGGAAGTGAGCTACGAGACGGCAACTGGTGAGTTCGTGATCCACCCCCTCTCGGGGGGTATCGAAATCGAGTACGATTTTACGCTCGAGGAGTCGCTTTCGCTGCGAGAAGTCGGCCTCTCACTGCCGGTTACGGACGACCACACCACGCTTTCGTGGACGCGGGATGGACACTGGAGTACCTACCCGGCGGATCACATCGGTCGACTGTCGGGAACCGCAAGCGCGTTTCCGACCGGCGGTCGGCCGGACGACGACACGAAGCGACTCGACCCCGATCAGCCGTGGAAAGACGACGCGACAATCCGTGGGTCCAACGACTTCCGGAGCACGAAACGGAACGTGCTCGCCGCAGACCTCAGGAGCGACGACGAGGACGGAGTAACGATTCTCTCCGAAGGCGACCAACACGTTCGGTGTCAGGTTCGCGACGACGCCGTCGACGTGCTCGTTCTCGATCGATCGCTTTCGGGCTCCAGCGCTGACTGGATGGACCGGTATCCAGTTCTGGATCAAGAGCCGGAACTCGAGTCGGGAACGCAGTTATCAGGGAGCGCACGATTTCAGGTAACCGGATCACGCGCCGGTGATCTTCCCGCAATGGACTGATCTGGACTGCTGTGAGTAGGGAGGTCGAAAGACGCTGGCAGTCCCTCGACAAGCGGCGGATCTCACCGAGAACGTGCCAGATAGATTGTTTTTCACCCGACCGTTTATGATCGATCGATTCGTGGTGTTCCTATGGCTCGACGCCCAGTAGAACGAAGCTCGCTCCCCGAGTACATCGAAAACCCGGCTCAGCTCGGCGAGAACGTCGAACCGGTCCACTGTCCGACGGTCGGCTACGAAACGATAGCGAACGCGGTCGCCGCGAACGAACCACTGACAGAACTCGAGTCCCGATGGGAGGAATCGAACTACTTCGAACGGCTCGACGGGGAGTGGGAGTTCTGTTGGGCCGAAACGCCAACGGACCTTCCCGAGGAACTCCCGGCGGACAGCGACTGGGACACGATTCCGGTTCCGTCGGTCTGGCAACTCCACGGATACGACAGGCCGATCTATCGGAACCACGCACTGACATGGGAGCGACTGCCCGAGGTCGAGACGCTTCCGGATGCGCCCGACGTCCCGTCCGAATTTAATCCGGTCGGAACGTATCGACGAACGGTGACCGTTCCCGAAGCTTGGGAGGGAAACCGGCGCTCGTACCTCCAGTTCGAGGGCGTCAAATCCGCCTGTTTCGTCTGGATCGACGGCGAGTACGTCGGGTACGATCAGGGATCGATGACTCCCTCCGAGTTCGACGTGACCGATCACCTCGATCCGGGTTCGGATCACGAACTCCTGGTCCAAGTATTCCGGTTCTCCGATGGAAGCTACCTGGAGACCCAGGATATGATCCGATTCAGCGGTATCTTCCGGAGCGTATTCGCGTATTCGAAGCCGGAGAGACACGTTCGAGATTACACCGTCCGAACCGACTTCGACGAGGCGCTCGTCGACGCCACGCTCTCCGTCGACGCCGATATTCGCTGGCCGCAAACCATCGAAGACGAACCGGAACTGACGCTCGTCGGCGAGTTGTACGATCCGAGCGGGTCACTCGTCACGACGATGGAAGCGCCCGCCGAGCGCGGAGACGGAAATTCCGTGCGGCTGGAAGCAGAAATTTCCGATCCAGAGAAGTGGTCCGCGGAGGATCCGACACTGTATACCCTGGCGATCGCGCTCCGAACGGCGGCCGGCGAGACAACGGAGGCGCTCACCCAATTCGTCGGCTTCCGCGAATACGAGATCGACGACGGAGTCCTCACGGTTAACGGGAACCCGGTGACGATCCGCGGGATGAACCGACACGACCACGATCCGCGGGGCGGACGAACCGTACCGTTCGATCGGGCACTCGAGGATCTCAGAGCGATGAAGCGCAACAACATCAACGCGATCAGGACCGCACACTATCCGCACGATCTCTCGGTCTACGCCATCGCCGACGAACTCGGGCTGTACGTCTTCGACGAAGCGAACGTCGAAACCCACTTCGATCTGAACTTCGTCAACGACCACCCCGAATTTCACGACGCGTTTCTCGAGCGATTCGAGCGGATGATCGCCCATCACAAAAACGTCACCAGTATCGTCGCCTGGAGCACCAGCAACGAGGCGGGAACCGGGCCGGCACACGAGGCGATGGCCGAACACGCCCGCGACGTGGACGAGACGCGATTCGTCTTCCATCAGGGCGACGGCGAAGCGCCTTACGAGGAGTTCCACGACTCGATGACCGGGACGGCGCCGTTTACCGACATTTCCGGGCCGCGATATCCGATTCCGGATACGCTCGCGCAGTTCAGTTCTGTCGACGACCGCCCGCTGATCATGGGAGAGTACGCCCACGCGTTCTGTAACAGCCTCGGTTTGCAGGACGCTTACTGGGATCTCGTCAATACGATCGACGGGGTGCAAGGCGGATTCATCTGGGAGTGGACCAATCAAACGCTTCGGGCAGATACCGTGGCGGACGGGAACACGCGGAGTGACGGCGTGTGGTTCGACGGCGACAGCTTCCTCCTTGACGGCGTCGTTTTCTCGGACCTCTCGGCCAAACCATCTCTCGAGCAGGTGAAATGGACTCAGCGACCGATGTCGGTAGAACCGGTAACACCGCGCGACGGCGTCGTAACGATAACGAACGGCTTCGATTTCACGAATCTGTGCGAGTACGAACTTCAGTGGGAACTCGCTATCGACGGCGTAGTCGATCAGAGGGGCATCGTTGACGTAGATATCCCCGCGGGACGCACTCGAGGAGTCATACTCCCGTTCGAAGAGCCGTCCCTCGACCCGGGTCAGGAGTGTCTGGTGACGGTTAGTCTTCATCTCGGTTCCGACACGGAGTGGGCAGATCGCGGGCACGAGATAGCGTTCGAACAGTTCGAGGTGCCGATTCGCCCTTCGGCGAAATCGTCGAGCGATGGCGAGGTCGAACGCGGGGCGCTCGAGGTCACCGAACTCAAGGAGGAGATTCTGTTCGCCAGCGATCAGTTCGAGTACCGCTTCGATCGAACTCGAGGGCGGTTCCGGGACCTATCCATCAGGGGACAATCCGTCGGACAAGACGGGCCGATATTCGACGCGTATCGCGCACCCGTCCCGAACGAGGGCCTCGTTCGAACCGCGACAGAGTGGGGGTACAACAATGGAACGGAGTGGACCGAACTCGGACTCGATAGACTCACCCACGACGTTCGGGAGGTGACTCTCGAGCGGGGTTCGTCAGATCACGCGCGTCTCGAGGTTCGGACGACGGTCAAAAACACGCAAGGAGATCGCTTATTCGACGTCGCCTACGGGTACGGCGTTCACGCGACGGGAGCCATCGATGTCAAGGTTGCCGTCGAGCCGACCGAAACGCTCCGTGAACGGCTTTCGTCGTGGCTACCACGGATGGGTATCGACCTCGAGTTACCAGCCGCGATAACCGACGTCGAATGGTACGGTCGCGGGCCACACGAAACGTATCCCGACAGGAAGACCGGAGCGAAAATCGGGCGGTACACCGGTCAAATCGAAGACCAGTTCGTCCCCTACCGCGTGCCACAGGACAACGGAAACAAAACCGACGTTCGATGGGCGGCGATGACCGGTTCGGAGGCCGGCATCATCGTCTCCGGTGATCACCCGCTGAACGTCCGCTTCGACCGGTACCGGAACCTCGATGCGGCCGAATACCTCGGGGACCTGATTCCGAGCGACGAGACGACGCTGTCGGTCGATGCGCGCGTTTCGGGAGTCGGCGGAACGCCGGTAAAACCGACCGAGGAGCACCGAATCGAACCAGATCCGCTTTCGTTCTCGTTCGTTTTGCGACCGTACACCCCGAATACCTACTCGCCGGAATTATCGGGAAAAGGCGAATCGGGCAACGGAGATAACACTCCTGAGAGTTGAATACCGAGCAGTCAAAGCGATCGAGATAGATCGACGTTTCAGGTCTTATTCGGGCCGTTTCGGCGTTCCAACGCGCCCGAACACTTGCTGAGGACAGTCCCGGCCGTTCACAAGAGTTGTTTGCCATTGTAGTGTATATATTTGTCAATATAGCACTCTTCTATAGAATTGAACAGAAGCAGTGAAAAATCCCTATTTGAATTCGATAGCGCAACTATATCCATAGATAGTGAATATACTAGCCCCCGAGTGGCAAATAAGCACAATATATGGATTTCTCTTTCGGTTTCGGAAAGTAACAAAAAATCAATGCAGAAAAACACGAAAGCGATCATTTGAGCATCAATTCGGTGCTCTACAGAATTTTAGTCCGTAATCGCAGAAGTCAGAAAGCTCCTTATTTCTCATAATATTCACAATACTACCCAGTAATACAGTGAAGCTTCCACGACGGAGACGAGACTCCCGCTGACTCAGTGAGAATCCGGCTCAGAACCGATGCCGGTGACAGTGGACACTCCAGGTTCGGCTCCGAACTGACCGTTGTCGCCATCGTCTTCGCCGAGAAGCATCGTCGCGGTACCGAACATACCACTTCCCTGATTGATTCGCGTACCCCGGAGTAACACGAAATTGTGCGGGTGCTCGGTTTCGTGGATACGTCCCTCTTCGAACGCTGTTTCTGTCCGAATGCTGGTCCTGTCCGAACGCTGTTCCGTTCCGATCACTGGGCCGCGGCTCTATCACGTCGATCGACGAGCACACGAGAGACGAGAGCAAGCGGTTCCGATTGCCGTTGACGGGGAAGCTAGCTCGAGAGAGAAACTCGTTTCTCGAGTCAGTCGATCGGCATCTCCTCGGGGTTGTACGGTTCCAGCGGTTCGGATCGGAACGATTCGACCAACCCAAAGTCCCCGTCGGGGTAGTACTCCGGCGGCTCGAGCTCGAACTCGCTGTAGATTTGTGACTGATTATCGAGTTCTCCCCAGTCGCTGTACTCGAGCGGGGTAGAAAAGAGCGTGTCGTGTTCGATGTCGCGAATCGCCGCGCTGATCTCGGACGGGTCCTCGGAATCGGCCGCTTCGATTCCGGCGGCGATCAGGTGCGTCGTTACGTATCCGAGCGCTTGCGTGCTGCCGAAATACTCACCCGTCTCCTCGTAAAATCGATCCGCGACTTCCACGTACTCCGCAGCGTAGACATCCGGTTGGTGGAAGAACGCGAACCCGCGGGAAATGTCGTCGCCGATGGCGTTATAACTCGCCGTCGGTTCCTGTAGACCGGCGGTAAAGAGGTCCGGTTCGATGCCGATCTCGAGCATCTGAGAGAACATCGCGTGGACGCCGGACGGGTGACCCGAGCCGACCAAAAACTCGACGTCATCGGAGAGGTTTCGGAGGTACGGATTGAAGTTATCCTCTTCGAACGGTGCGACTTCGATCTGGACGTCGACGGGGAAAAACTCCTCGATGGACGCTTCGACGGCTCTTCCCCACGCGTAGTCGCCGATGATTGCTGCGACCTCGTCGTACCCTTCCTCCTCGACGACCTCCGCCTGCGCCTGAATGGTCGTCGGTGCAGGGAGGTGACCGACGCGAAACGTGTACCGCGAGTCGGTCGTCAGAATCTGGTGATCTCCGGCCGCGTGAAGGAAGAGCGGAACCTCGAGATCTTCGACGGTGTTCGCCGTGGCGACCCCGACGTCGCTCGATACCGGCCCCACGAGGGCGACTGCACCGTCCCCTTCGACCAGTCGTGTCGCGGCGGTGTTCGCCTCCCTCGGATCGGTTTCGGTATCGATACTCTCGTATGACACCTCTTTGTCGAGGACGCCCCCGTCGTCGTTGATTTCCTGGAGAGCGAATTCGATCCCCGGGTCGTAGGCTGCCGAGAAATCGGCAAACGGCCCACTGTACGGCTGTAATCCCCCGATCGTGATGGTATCGTCGTCGCCACCGCGGAGTTCACCGAGACAGCCAGCGAGTGTCCCGAGGGTCGCTCCAGCGATGCTCGTCTTGAGAAACGTCCGACGACGTGCTTGCGAATAGTTCATGTTGTGTTTTACCACACCACAAGCAATTTGATTTCTAACTTACTTAAATCTTGGGTCGTCCGAGGACGACGTTCCTCACACGGGGCAAAGGTGGCGTGACGCCGAAAGGGCGTAATCCGCCCTGCGGAATGTTTGTTGTGAGAGAACGCACGCCCACCCCAATAAAGTAGACGGTGGTCCCGCGAAGTTCTTCTTTACACAAGTACAATTGTATAGAATCTGGAATCGCCCTCCCTATATCAGTATTGTTCGGCGATAACAAACGAACACAAATGCTTTTCGTCGACCGGCAAATACCTCCCGCCGCTTTCCATCGACGCCGAAGCGATCGACTCGCTGAATGCGTACTAGCAGCGTATAGCGTCACGGCATCTAGTACCGTTCTAACGCCGAGCGCGGGGTGAAATCGAAGGTGTTCGTCCGGTTTCGCTCAGCAGTCGACACTCGAAACGGTACTGGTTCCGTGCACCCGAATCGTCGGCCGACGGGCACGGCGAGTGTCGCTCTTGCACGTTCGTACACCGCCGAACCATCGAGAGTACCACCCCGGATACGTCACGTCGCAGCGACCGGGAATAGCTCCGCGCCAACGGATAATACTAAATATCTCGTCTGCATTATCGACACACATGGCAACAGAACAGGTGGATACAGATTTGGAGATACCAGCGGAGGCGAGGGACGTTCGAATCATCGATCTCGACTTCCACATGAACCCGACGGAGGACCAACTCATCGGGTACGTCGAGGACGACGCCGCTCGAGAGAAACTCTCGACGGAGTTCGGAATGCTTCCGCGGAAAGCCAAGTCGGACGCGGCGTACGCCATTCCCGGCGGTAACGAAGGGCTGTTCACGCAGGGAAAAGCCGAAGCCGCCGAGGACGTTAAACTCGCCGCCGACAAGTTCGCAATAGACGAACCGATCGTCAACGTTGGCCTCAATAACACGCCGACTCAGCACAATCCCGTCCTCAAGAACGCGATCGTTCAGGCCGCAAACGACTTCGCACTCGATCAAGTCATTCCCGAGGACCTCTACTGTCTGATGATGGTTCCACAGTGGGATCCAGAGCACGCCGCCGAAGAGATCCGTCGCGTCGGTGACGAAGACGGCTTCATCGGCGCGTACGGCTGGTTCGGGCCGTTCGCGCTGTTCGGAGAGACACGGTTCGACCCGATGTTCGAAGCCCTCGTCGAACACGACCTCCCGCTGGTCCTCCACGGCTCGCTGTCGATGTGGCCCCAGAACACGCCCGTGGGCGATAACATGTTGAGCTGGACGGAGATGCTCGGTCTCGATTGGCCCGTCTTCGCGCAGGTAAACGTGGCAAATATGATTATGTCGGGTCTGTTCGACAAGTTCCCGAGCCTGAACGTCATCATCGAAGAGGGCGGTCACTGGTGGATTCCGTTCCTCCGGTACCGACTCGACGAGTTCTACGAGATGCACCCGGACGATATCATCATCCAGCCGCGCAAACACGAGATGGGAGAGCGGCGGCTTGGTCGCAAACCGAGCGAATACCTTCGGGACAATGTCTACGTGACGACCCAACCGATGGCTCCGCCGGAGCGGACTCGAGACACGAAACAGATGCTCGAGCAATCCATGGCCGAGGACACCTTCCTCTACTCGAGCGACTGGCCGCACCAAACGCTGGATCCGGCGACATGGGCCTTTCGGAACCCCGCGTTCGACGACGACCTCTCGAAGGCAATCTTACACGAAAACGCGGAAGACCTGTTTGGGATCTAATATGAGTTCGAACGAATACACGAAAGTGACGACCGTCGACGACGTGGAGCCGGAACGAGGAATGAGCGTCACCGTGGACGGGATCGAGATCGCGCTGTTCAAAGTCGACGGCGAGTATCACGCTATTACCAACCGCTGTCCGCACCAAAACGCCCCCCTCGACAAAGTCGGTGAAAAAAAGATCAACGGCGAAAAGTGCTGGAACGAGCGCCGAGGTGGATTTACCGACCAGCCCGCGGTTACCTGTCCGTGGCACCTCTGGGAGATCGGTCTCGAAACCGGCGAACACGAAACGTCAGGCAAACGAGTAAGCGTCTTCGATGTAAAGGTGGAGGGGGACGACGTGCTCGTCAAAGTGTAATCGTACCACTCCGTATCACTCGGGCAGCGGGTCGACGAATACACCCATCTCATCCGATGACCGCGCCGAAACTGCCGCTAGGGGCGTTCCAAGCGTCGACCGATGAGTGAAATCGACGAACGCAATCGATTTCACCCCCGCAGTTCAGGCTTGGAACGGGACTAGTATATAGAGTGCGCTCGTTCGAAAACCGTTCGGCGGAGTAATTCACGCGCTTGTAAAGCGGATAACGGGGTGGAAGCGAGGCGGTCCGCGTCAATCCGATCGAAATGTTAATGTTTGATGTTAGCAAAAGCGAGAGTATGGATACGACCCGAAAAATCAAGTCATCGGAGACGATGTTTGCCATCGTCGACCAACTTCGGGCTACCGACGAGGCGGGCGTGACGGAACTGGCCGACGCCCTCGACATGTCAAAGAGCAACGTCCACCACCACCTTTCGACGATGCAGGATCACGGGTTCGTGGTCAAGAAGGCCAGCGGGAGGTACTCGATCGGTCTCGAGTTCTTTTCGGTCGGCTTCGACGCTCGAAACAGGTACCAAGTCTATCAACCGGTGAAACAGAACCTTCCGCAACTCGCCGAAGAAACCGGTGAAACGGCCTGGTGTATGGTCGAAGAGAACGGACGAGGGATTTTCATCGACGGCTACTCGTCGAAAGCGTCTCTCAACCCGCACGGTGTTATCGGCACGTGGAAGCCGCTTCACTGTAGTTCCACGGGAAAGGCGATTCTGGCGAATTTGCCAGCGGAGCGACGAGACGCATTTTTAGACCGGGATACGCTCCCGGCGATGACGGAGTACTCTAGCACGGATCCCGAGGCTGTTCGCGAAGAACTCGGAGAGATTCGTCGTCAGGGGTTTGCAAAGAACTGGGGCGAAGACATACACGGGATCCACGCCGTCGGTGTTCCGATCTTCGACGGTGCTAACGAACTCGTCGGTTCGATTTCCGTCGGCGGCGCGGCGAATCGTCTCACGGAAGAGTACTGCGTGGAGGAACTCGTCCCGCTCGTCAAAGCGACCGCGAACGATATCGAGCTGAACTTAGCGTACAAGTAAGCTCGGTGGCGATCCCCGCGATGACCGATGTGAAAATCGAATTATATTTCGATCGAAAACGGACGAGCAACCGCTCAGCCGACGTCGACACACGGTATTCGGTGCGAGAGACGGTGTCGGAACGCCGATAGCTGTGAAAAACGAATACCGTAGCCGCTCTGGGATTTACGGAACAGATGTGAACTCCTCGTTGACGTTCGTTACCTCGAATACCACGTCTCAGTTCAGATAGGCGACTTATTTTGCGCCGAACGGAGGACCTACCAAGATTAAACACATATCATAAGGGAGAGATAGTATGAGAAGGGTGCCGACGCGAACGCTATCAGGTGAGCAGCACCCAGACTATTCTACCGCAGTAAGAAGCGGTCGACGGAGGAGATTCTGCAGGGAGATCGCTAACAGAATAATGAGGGACCGATTTTGAAGAGTGTTTGGTTTCTTCAACGAATATTCGTATACCTTTAGCTAAAGACAAGTTCTCAGCGGTCGAGGTGCGGTTTAATCGGATTATTCTACGGAAATTGATTGTATTTCCGACCACACCCACGACGAAAAAGTATAGGTCTGATCCTCGTCATTATTATATAAGTATCAGTATTTATTTGGGTACGACAGTCGTGGCAAACTGAACTCGGTCTAGGTAATTTTAACACGGGTAGTAGAATGGGTACAGTATGATCGTTGAAGACAACGGGGGCAGACGAACGATTACGTTCGACCGACCCGAATCGCTCAACGCAGTTACGGCGACCGTCGCCGAAGAGTTGGCAGACGCCATCGAAGCAGTCGACGTCGACGGTCACGACGTGATCGTCCTCACCGGCGAAGGTGACGCCTTCAGCGCCGGTGGCGACCTCGAGGCGATGTTCGAGCGCGACGAAACGCCGAAAGAATCCGTCGACAGGGTGAGCAACACGCTCGGTCGAGTGGTCGAAGCAGCGCTCTCCTCGGAAGTACCGATCGTCGCCAAAGTCAACGGCGACGCTGTCGGTGCCGGGTTAGCGATCACCGCCATCAGCGATTTCGCCTACGCTGCAGATTCGGCGTCCTTCAGTTGCGCGTTCGTGCGCGTCGGGCTGGTTCCCGATACGGGCGGGACCTTCCTCCTTCCGAAGCTGGTCGGCCTCCGAGCCGCAAAACAGCTGGCGCTTACCGGCGAGTTTATCACCGCGTCCGAGGCCGCGGAGTTGGGTCTCGTGAACGAAAGCGTACCGAGCGGCGAACTCGACGAGACCGTCGGAGACCTCCTCGAAACCCTCGAGAAACGGCCGACGCGCACCATCGGACTCACCAAGCGAGCGATCCACGAGAACATGGGTCGACACTGGCAGGACGCACTGACCCACGAAATCCACGCGCAATCGCTCGCTTACGGCTCCCCCGAACACGAAGAGGGAGTTCGAGCGTTCTTAGCGAACGAAGAACCGGATTATTGAGCGGGGGTAGACCCGTTCCGAACCACAGCCCGGAAAATCCGATGACGTACCGACTCATCGTGGTCGCATCAAGTAATATACCTGTTTGATAAAATAAGTAGGGTTTTTATTTGGAGGACTTACCAATATCTGGTAGCAAGCATGGCAGGGAACTACATCACATCGGAAAACAATTTACCGGAGGATCCTGCAGGGGAAGAAACCAGATTACAGATAAGTGATGCACAAACGAAGGAGATTTCCAGCGTTCGAGCCAGAATAGATACGAATCCGGATAACCTTACGGATCCTGACATACTGACCGTGGTTAAGGGACCACACGAGAACACCGAAGAAGAGTGGTATATCGATATCATCGAGACAGACGAGGCGGACAACATCGACGTCGAACTTCTCGAGGCGACGATGGAGGAAATCGAGGGTCAGTCAACCGTTATTAACACCCGATCGAAAGAAGTGAAAACGCTGTTACAGTACCTGGCCGAGAAAGGGGAGTTTCAATCCGTCTCCGAAGCGAGCCGATCCATCATGTTACAGCATCTTTCGGAGAACTACCCGGCTCTCGTCCGCGAATATATCGACCTCAAGGTCCAGTCAGAGCGTTCGGATCTCGCCGAAGAACTCCACGAGCACGAATGACCATCAATAGTCTCCGAAAGTACGTACAAACCATAGAATCGAACGGGGATCTCCATCGAATCTCCGAGCCGACGTCCTGGAACTTAGAAGCCAGTGCGGTGACGATGCTGTTGAACAAAGAAGACAGCAAGATCCCGCTGTTCGACGATGTCGGCTCAGCACGGTTGGTGGGCGATCCGTTCCGTGGAACGCAGGACAGACCCTGGGATCGAATCGCACTCGGACTGGGACTCCCGCCCGACCTCTCCGCTCGAGAGTACTACGAAATCGTCATCGATCGCCTGAAAAATCCGCGCGATCCCGTGACGGTTTCGGCCGACGAAGCCCCGTGTAAAGAAACCGTCGTAGACGGGGACGACGTCGACCTGTTGGATTTTCCCTGGCCGTACATCCACGGCGGCGACGGCGGCCGGTACTCGAACTTGCACACGCTGATCGCACCCGATCCAGACTCGTCGTGGGTCGATTGGTCGACCCACCGCTCGATGATCCACGACGGGGAAAATGCGAGCGTGTTACTGCTGGCCGGAGAGCAAACGCCCAATCTCTACTACTACAAATACGAGCGAAGAAACGAACCGATGCCTGTCGCGATTGCGGTCGGTGTCGAGCCGGCGGTGCAGTACACGTCGGTCATGTGGATCCCGACGGGACGAAGCGAAGCCGAGTTCGCGGGCGGACTCAAACAGGACCCGGTCGAACTCGTTCCCTGCGAGACGAACGACCTCATGGTTCCCGCAACGGCGGAACTCGTCATCGAGGGCGAAATCGTCCCTAACGAACGCCGAGACGAGGGACCGTTCGGCGACTATTTCGGATACATGCACGGCCCCAGGCGGTCTATGCCTCTCCTCCGGGTCACGTCGATAACTCATCAAGAGAACCCGATCATTCCGTTTTGCGTCGAGGGGACGGGTGTCGGCTACTCCGAGAACTCGACGAGTTCGATGGAAGTCGGCTGCGTCGGCCCCGACGCGACGCTGGGGCTTCGGGCGGCGGGATTCGACGTCGAAAGCTGCGTCCCCTGGAAATCGACG
The DNA here is from genome assembly GCF_030068615.1 of Halostagnicola sp. A-GB9-2. GTDB lineage: Archaea > Halobacteriota > Halobacteria > Halobacteriales > Natrialbaceae > Halostagnicola. Next base: position 276,142 of record NZ_JASJOC010000005.1, read on the forward strand.
CCGAGAACCGTCTACGTCATCTCGACCGACACGACGAACGGCGGCTACCTCCACGAGCTGGCGAATTTTATATTCACGACCTGGGGGATGCTCCACGTGGATTTCTTCGTCTTCGTCGACGGCGACGTCAACCCGCTCGATCAGCGGGCGGTGCTCGAGGCGCTTTCTCTCCACGCCGACCCGGACAGCGACTTCCACCAGTTCGGGGTCGAAACGATGCCGAAGGTTCCGTTGAACATTTATCAGACGCCAAACGAGAAGGGGGACGTACAGACGGGGACGTCCAAAGCGAAATCGGCGAAAGCGTACATCGACGCCACGCGCGGGGGGACTGAGACTGACGCGGAGGTGGATGTGACCGAGTTGGGGTCGGCGGGTGACGTCGAACCCGAGTATCGAGCACAGAAGATCCTTGAGCGCGCAGGTGTCGAGTTAGAAACCCTCCCGTTCGACGGTCAGGACGAAGGAGGCCACGAATGACGCTTCGAACGCAACTCGACCGACTCGAGGAAACGGAGGATCTCGTGTCGATCACGGAACCCGTCCACTGGGACGAGACGGCTCCGAGCGTCGCGCGAGAGGCGGCCCGTCACGACGGACCCGCGACGCTGTTCGAGACCACGCCCGGAACGGTACGGCTCGCGGGCGGCGTCTACGGCGGCCCCAGTCAGTTCGCAAGCCGATCACACCAGTCGGGCCAACGAATCGCCCAGGCGCTCGGACTCGGGCCGGACTGTTCGTACGTGGAGTTGCTCGAGCGGCTATCCAGACGCGAAACAGCCCCGATCGGAGAGTCGATGACACCACCGGCAGCGACGAACGTTCAGGCGGACTGTGATCTCCACACGCTCGGACTGGCAACGATCGGCGACGAACGGTACCCGCTCGTCTCGCTTGGCCTGCTCATCGTCGAGCGCCGGGGAACGACTACCTGGGTTCCGATCCGAGGAGAGGCCCTACACAGCAGGAAGATTCGCCTCTCCGTGCCGAAAGCGTTCACCGACTGGTGTGAGCCCGAGACGGAAGCGAGCGTGGTGCTCGGCACCTCCGCGTGTTCACTGATTGGTGCACTCCAGGGCTGGACGCAGGATCGGACCACGCCCGACGTTCCAAAATTCGCGGCGGGTCTGGCTGACGTCTCGATGGCGACCGTCGACTCGCGTACCGTTCCAGCGGACGCGGAGGTTCGGATCGATGGACGCCTCACCGTCGTCAACACCGACTCTCACGGGCCGGAGGCGGCCTGGGAGCTGGCGTGTGAAACTGCAACCGTCGAGCTACGGGCCGAGACCATTGCCACGCGCGAGGAACCCGTGGTCGCGTTCGCGCCGCTCGGTGCGCCGCTGACCGACGACATGCACCTCATGAGCCTCGTCGAAGCCGCACAGCTGTTCAGACGGGTAAACAACTACTGGGGCGTCTCTCCGGTCAAATGGATACAGCTCCCGGTCGAGGCGCGACTCGGGCTCTGTATCGTCTCGAGCGAAATTCTGTACGCTGGATTCGAGTGGCAACTGGCGAATACGCTGTTTTCGTTTTCGAACCTCTTCGACAAGGTCGTCGTGCTGGACGAACAGGCCGATCCGACGAATCTCGCTCGAGCGGTCAACGATATGTGGGTGAAAGCTCACCCCGCCAACGACTGGATATTTAGCGAGCCGAACGCGCCTGCGGCGACCGCGACGCGGTACCGTCGCGGCGGCGAAACCGGATCCCGGCTCTACGTCAACGCGACGTGGGACCCGCGGTGGGACGAGGAGTACATCGCTCCTCGAGTGAACTTCGAGACGACGTTCTCGGAGAACATTCTCGACGCGCTGAGCGAACGGTGGGACGAACTGGGTCTCGACGAACTGCTCGGCGACCGAGACGAGACGGCGATTTCCGATGACTCATGAGTGAACACGTTCGAATCCCGGTCGGCGAAGGATCACCCGAAGGAGTAAACAGCGCATATGTGCTTCCGGAACGCGGTGTCGTAATCGACCCCGGGCCGCCAACCGACGACGCGTGGTCGGCGCTTCGATCCGGAATCGGCGAGGCCGGCCTCGAAATAGCCGACGTCGAGCACATCTTCGTCACGCACTGGCACATCGATCACGCGGGGCTTAGCTGTCGGTTGGCCGAGCGAGCAAATGCCACGGTACACGTCCATCGAGACGATAGCGCGCTGATCGGCGACTACGCCAACGCGCGCGAACGCCGACTCAAGCGCGACGGCCGAACGCTGGAGTACTGGGGCGTTCCCGACTCGATTCGAAGGCGGGTTCTCGAGCGGGATACGCCCTCCCGGATGCCCGAGACGTTCCCGGTCGAGTCACACGCCGACGGCGATGTCGTCGCAGGCGTCGAGTTCGTCTACACGCCGGGCCACACGAAAGGTCACGCATCGTTCCGGGCGAACGGACGGCTCTACTTAGGCGACGTGTTGTTACCGACGTACACGCCGAACGTCGGCGGGAGCGACACGCGGCTTTCCGATCCACTCGAATCGTACCTGCAAGCCCTGGCTCGGATCGAATCCCGTTTCGAACGCGGGGAGCCGGGTCACGGAACAGAAATCGAGATTCAGACGGCCGTCGACGACGTTCGGCGGCATCATCGAGAGCGGGCCGAGGCATCCTTCCGGGCGCTCGAGGCGGCCGAGCGGCCGGCAAGTACGCCGTGGGAAGTCGGCCGCGAACTGTTCGGCGAAATGCGCGGAATCCACGCGAAGTTCGGTGCCGGTGAAGCGGCCGCTCACCTCGAGCGGTTAGCCGAACTGGGAATCGTCACGTCCACAGCAGACGAACCGGTCCGATTCCGTCCGGCTGCCGACGACTATCCGGACGTCACGACGCTGTTGTAGCGTATGGAGATGCCAGTTTTCGTTGTCAGAACCTGCGGAGACAGCAGTTTCTCGAGTCGTAATCGAGCGTTGTGACTGGGAGACCGACGATCCAAAGAATAGTTCGGTAGTATCGAGGGGGCGAGTCTACTCGTCGGCGCCCGGATCTTTGTCCCCGAGTTCGACGCCCAGGAAATCCGGTTCGCGGTCGTCGAGGAAGGCGTCGACGCCTTCTTTGGCGACATCGGAACCGAGCAGACGGTTCTGGAGTTCCCGTTCGTGGGCCAACGCATCCGAAAGCGGCATCTCGAGGCCCTCGTTGACGGCAAGCTTGTTGTTTCCGACTGCGACGCTCGACTTCGAGGCGATCAGTTCGGCGAACTCGAAGGCCGCGTCTTCGATCTCTTCGGGCGGGTGGATCTCGTCGAAGATTCCCTTCTCCGTCGCTTCTTCCGGCGTGAGCGTCTCGCCGGTGATCATCATCTCGAGCGCCTCGGAGCGGTCGATGTACCGCGGGAGCAACTGCGTTCCGGCCTCGCCGGCGATCAGTCCGAGGTGGATTTCCGGCATGCCGATGTTGTAGCTCTCGTCGTTCCCGACGTATCGGAAGTCACAGGCGAGTGCGAGCTCGAGCCCGCCGCCCATGCAGTGGCCGTTGACCATCGCGATGAAGATGGTGTCGGTCGTCCGCATCTTCATGATGATCTCTTTGCTCGTCTGGCTCGCGTAGCCGACTTGCCGGCCCGACTTCTCCTGGAGGACCTTGATGTCGAATCCGGTCGAGAAGAACTTGTCATTCGAACTCCCGAAGAGGACCGCGCGGACGTCCTCGTCGAATCGAACCGATTCCACGGCCCGCTGTAGTTCCAACAAGACGTTGATGTCGTGTGCGTTCGCCGGCGGTCGATCCAGCCGGAGGACACCGACGTGGTCGGTTACCTCTGTGGTGAAATACTCCAGATCCAGCTCACTGAACGGTCGGAGTTGCATACAAGATACCAATTGTCGTCCACATATAAGTAACTTTCTTTCTCGCCCAAGGTTTCATAGAATTGAATGGTTTCGATAGCTCTCGCTATGGGCGCGGAGACGAATTCCAGCCGGCTCGAGAGCGTTATCGGCCGGTTTCCGGATTCTCCCCGTCGTACTTGATCCGTTCGAACATCGTGTTACAGCCGTTGCAGTAGTACTGCGTCTTCGAAATCTCGCTTCCGAAGGCGGACTCCTGTTCCGTGTCGGCAGCGCCACAGAACGGGCATAACACGGGTGAATCTGAAAGCTGATCGTTCATCGTGGTTAGTTCATCGTAAACAGCTTGTTTTTCTCGCCGCGAAGCTGCTCGACGTCAGTTTGACTGATCGAACCGGAGCCGGTTCGTCGTCTGGTTTCGTCCCAGTCCTCGAGGGCGGGTTGGTCCCAGTCGACGTTCTCGAGCGAAACGTCGGTACCGTCGAAGAGGCGTCGGTAGTGTTCGATGTACGCCGCCCGGATCTTGGCGATCGGGCGGTCCGTAAATCCGGTTTCGAAGACCGGATCGGCGTCCTCGTCGTAGGCTTCCGGACCGATCAACGCGAGCGCCTGCGGTAACGTCGTCTCGAGCGTGCGCTGGACGGTCTCAGGATTGTCTTCCGCGAGCGTCTCGAGACGGGCGTCGTGGTACTCGAGGTGGAAGTACTCGTCCTCGCCCATCTTGGTGATCAGTCCATCGAGGTCATCCCGATCGATCGCATCGAGCAGGTACCACGCGGCGCGGTCTGCGGGTGCGATAGACGCGACGTACTCCGTCCAGGTGCCCTCGATGCTGTCGAGGCATGCGGCGTTCGAGAACGCCTCGGGCTCCCGTTGGCCGTTCAACCAGTCGAGGTCTCGTCCCTGGCTTTCGAGTTCCCGGGCCAACTGGCGGACGTGGCCGATCTCTTCCTGGGCCGCGCTCGCACCGCCGATATCGTCCTCGAGCGAGGGACCGGAGAGGCTCCACTCCGCGTACCGGTGTCCAAGGACGAGCTTCGTATCGGAGATCGCCTGCACGTAGTCGACTGCCGGTTCGGGCCACTCACTCACCGGCGGCCACCTCGCGTTTGGGCTGCGTGCCGGTCACTTCCAGGAGGTTTTCTTCGCGAACCACGGTCAGGTAGTTCCAGTCTTCCTCGTCGAACGTATTGTAGGCGTACATCTTTGCTAGTCTGTCGCTCTGTGCGGTGACGTTACCGATGTGCGTGGTATCGTCGCCTTGATTGATTCGTGCGAATACTTCGTACTTCATAGTTAGAGGCTGATTCCCGACTTGCGCATCTTTTCACGAACCGGTTCGGAGAGCATGTCCTTCGACCAGACGGGGTCCCAGACGACCTCGACATCGACGTCGTCGACGCCGTCGGTCAGGGACAGGCAACTGTTGATATCGTTCTGGATCATGTCGTAGGCGGGACAGCCCATACAGGGGTAGGTCATCTCGACCGTGACCCGACCGTCGATCGCCTCGACATCGTAGATCATGCCCATTTCCACGAGGCTGACGGGAATGTGCGGGTCAGGGATTTCGTCGATCATGTCCCAAAGTTCCCGTTCGAACGGCGTCGCGTCGGCGCGGCGGCGCTCGACGAACTCGCTGATCTGGCCGCCCCCTACCGACTCCGCTGCGTTCGCGCGTGCACTCGACATCGTTACCCCTCGAGCTCGACTTTTCCGGACTGAACCATGTTCACGTACTTTTCGTTGGCGGGACCGCGCGAGCGCCACCGGTCCATGACGGCGGACCACGAAATCGGTTCGTCGAAGCGCCACTCTTTGTTAGCGGCGTCGAACGCGACCGGAAGATCGTACTCGAGGACGTATTCGTCGCGGTCCTCGCTGTAGTGGGCGGGAACGTCGAGATCCAGTTCGTCCATGAGCGGGAGCGTCCGCGAGAGCCAGTCCTGACGGAGTTCGTCGTTGGACTTGCCTTTGATGCGGTACTCGAGTTGGTCGTCGTGTTTTTTCTTGTCGTCGGGCATGCCAAACCACTCGACGCCCATCGGGAACATCCAGTCGATCGCTTCCTGGAGGTGTTGTTTGGTCTTCTCGCTGTTGTTCGCGAGCCGACGCATCCAGGTTTCGCCGTGACGGAGGTGGAACTGTTCTTCCTTGCTCACCTTCGTGAGCGCGCGCTTCCACGGCGCGTAGGAGGTGTTCTCGTGGATATCGCTGAGGAGCACGATACCGGCGCGATCGAATATCCCGTGTGCCGTGACGAGTTCGGCGAAGTTGTCGATGTGCTGGTCGAACCCGTACGTGTTACGGAACTCGTGGGGTTCGCGTTCGTAGATGAGTTCCTCTCGGTCCTCGCCGAGGTCCTCGAGCAGGCGATAGGCGATGTGGCCGTGACCGAGTTCGTCCTGAATAACGCTGATACACGACGCGCGTGCGTCGAGCGACGGTGCGTTGAGCGACTGATCGTAGTACGCTGGCGCACTCATCAGCTCCGTATCACCCGAAACCAACAGGATCTGTTTGAGGGCCTCTTTGTACCCGTCGGTCATTTCGTCGGTCGATTCGATCATCTTTCCGTTCTGGAGTTCGTTCTTGAATTGCTTTTCCGTGGGCATAGCTCGTTTCGTCCAACTATCTGTTGACACCCCAGGGTTATAATTGTTTTCTGTATACGCTTAGTGTATTTTCCGGCCGAATTACCGACGGGATTGCCCTGTTAGCGCGCCCGTATGACCGCCACGAACGTTCCACACCCACGTCGACCTCGAAGCCGTAACTACTCCGGTGCAGTAGCGAACCGACTCGGACCGCCCCCATATGTCAGCGCGTACCATTTTTCTATCAGTGCCTTTTTTGGTAGTCCAACTCAGACAGTAGTACATGTCGTACGAAATACGCCAAGCGAGTGCCGATGACGGCGAGGAATTACTGGAACTCTGGCACGGGTTTACCGAGCACCTCTCGAAGTACGATGAGCGGTATCAACACAAAGAGAGCGCAAACGATCGGTGGCTCCAGTACTTCGAGAGCCAGTTGCTCGAGTCGAAGTACGGAACGGTGATCGTCGCCGAACACGAAGCGTCGGGAGACCTCGTCGGCGTGCTCGAGGCGCGCATCATGGGGAATCATCCGATCTTTCGGCTCCAAAATCACGGATACATCAACGGTCACTTCGTCTCGGAAGGACACCGAGGGAACGGCGTCGGCACCGCACTGCTGGACGAAGTTCACGAGTGGTTCTCCCAGTCCTCGAAGGACGTCGACTTCTATCGCGTCGACACCATCGAGGGCGACGACCAATCGCAGGGGTTCTACGGATCCGAGGACTTCGACCCCGTCGAACACGTCTTCGAAAAATCGATCGATCAGGACCACTGACTATGGTCGAGAGTTACACAGTCGAGTTTGTCGACGAAGGGCGGACGATCGAAGTGCCGGCGAACAAGCCGGTACTCGAGGCGGCCGAGGAAGCGGGACTCGCACCGCCCTACCAGTGTCGAATGGGTGTCTGCGGGGTCTGTTGTGGCATGGTCGTCGAGGACGGCGAGGTCGAACAGACAGAGGGAATGTTCCTCTCCGAGAGCGAGAAAGAGGAAGGGTACGCGTTGACCTGCATCGCGAAGCCGAGATCCGACCTCCGCATTCGGACCGACGAGAGCCCCTGATAGACGGTCACCAAGTTCGTTTTCGACAGTTTTTGAACGATAGTGCCAACGCTGGTGAATGGAACCGCTCGCCACAGGGTGTAAACGACAGCCGGTCCGTCACGGAATGGCTGCAGTATACGATTCCCAATAGATTGTATACGGTTTACGTATACATTGCACGTCTACGGAGAGATCGATCCTCACGCCACTATCGAACGAAACGGAGACGGTACCGTTGCGTGACTCGAGCATTGCAACGGAGAGGTTTACATTCGTATTGGTGTAATCTCATTCTCGTCAGAACATGTGGTTAGTGAACATTTATCGTGATGAATAACCCAATTGGTAGAGAACGGCCGCCAGAGGCCCTGAAAATCTTAAATACGGATACCGTATACACTATGTGTTTACGCCCTCCGTATTCCCTCCAAAACCCGGTATCTCGGGGCAAAACCCGCGGTTCGTTACACGTGACCGGAACTTACAACGACCGATACGGCTCGAGAAGAGAGAGAACGTCCGGATACGCGGCGAAACGTCGTCACACCGTTGAACGAACAAAAATCGATTACCCGATCGATGGACACGGTTCGACTGTCCCGTACAGCAGCCGGATCCGAGGTGGAGACAAATGCTAGCGAAACGGTATCATGGAACGGGCCATTTCGATGTCGGCGGCGTTACTACTGTTCACGATCACGCAGTTCGGTTCGGCGAATCTTGCCCGTTTCCGTTCGCGGGAGCGTTTCCATGAACTCGACCGCTCGAGGGTACTTATATGGCGCGAGAGTATTCTTGACGTGATTCTGAATTTCGTCGACGAGGTCGTCGCTTCCCGTCGCGTCCTCGGTCAGGACGACGAACGCTTTCACGATTTCGCCGCGTTCTTCGTCAGGACTCGCGGTTACGGCGACCTCCGAGACTGACTCGTGCTCTTGAACGACAGCTTCGACCTCGGGGCCGGGGATGTTGTACCCGCTCGAGATGATGAGATCGTCGCTTCGCGATTTGTACTCCAGTCGGCCGTCTTCGCGCTGGACAAAGATATCTCCCGGCACCGACCAGCCGTCTTCGACCGCCTCGAGTTGTTTCTCCGGACGGTTCCAGTACTCGATACCGGTCGGGCCGCGAACGGCGAGCAGTCCGGCCTCGCCTCGAGAGAGTTCCTCGCCCGTGTCGGGGTCGATAATCTTGCACTCGTAGCCCGGCACCGGGAATCCGGTCGCGCTGGGGTCGATCTCATCGTCGTGGCGATGGCTGATGAAAATGTGAAGCATCTCCGTGGTCCCGATGCCGTCCAGCAGCGGAATCCCGTACTCGTCTTCGAAGCTCTCGAAAGTCGTCGGGGTTAGCGGTTCACCCGCGCTGAGGCCGACCCTGAGCGACGAAATATCGTATTCCTCCGGTCCGTCAGGATGTTGGGAGAGCATCTGATTGAATCCCGTCGGAATCGAACAGAGGACCGAAACGCCGTGATTTTCGACGGCCTCGAGGAGGTCGCCGGGTGAGGCGTCCTCGACCAGGCTCGTGCTCGCACCGAACCGGAGCGGGAACGTCACGAGGTCGCCGTATCCGTACGCGAACGGGAGCGGCGGGTTGCCGCCGAAGACGTCTTCCTCCGTCGGTTCCAGACAGTACCGCGCGTAGGTGTCCGCGGATGCCAGCACCTGCCGGTGGGTGTGAACCGCCCCTTTCGGTCGACCCGTCGTCCCGCTCGTATAGAGCATCAGTGCTAGATCCTCGCGGGCGGTTTCGTAGGTCTCGAGTTCCTCGTCTCCGTCCTCGAGGAGGCCGTCGTAACTGTGATAGCCATGCTCGACACCGTTTCGCTCGGCGACGACGACGTTCTCGACGGTTTCGAGTTCGGGAAGCGCATTTTCGACTTCCTCGAGGAGGTCGTCGTACACGATGACCGTCGTCGCTTCGGCGTTGTTGATGATGTACTCGAGTTCTTTGGCTCGAAGGAGTTTCATCGACGGCAGTGCGACGGCTCCGATCTTTTGGATTGCCAGACACGAGACGACCGCCTCCGGTCGGTTCGGGAATCGAACGACGACTCGGTCGCCGGCTTCGACGCCCGAATCTCGGAGCGCGTTCCCCAATCGGTTCACCCGTGACTGTAACTCCTCGTAGGTGATCGTTCGATCTTCGAAGCGGATCGCGATGTTATCACCGCGGCCCTCTCGAACGTGCCGATCGAGTAGTTCGTCGACGACGTTCAGCTGTTGGGGGTAATGGGCTTCCGGAACCGGATAGATGTAATCCGGGGCGTCCTCCTCATCTGGTAGAGACTCAGTTGAAACGTTTGGCTGCATGTACGATTAGTTTATCATAGCTTAAAATGATATACCTAACGGTTCTTCTCTCGAGAAATAGGATGGAAGTTACGAGTGTGAAAAAACGCGGAAGGATCAATCACGACGTGGTACTTTCGAGGACAGTTCGGTCGAACGGCCTCGAGTCTCGACTCGTGATCGGTCACTCGTCCGTCAGGTCCAGAACCCGTCAGGGTCGAACGTCCGGATCAACTCGAGTTCCGCCGTCGCCGGCTCCGCGGTCGTCGTCACCGAGCCCTCATCGACATCTTCGGCCGTGTTCATCTCCCACGGGAAGTCGGCGACGACTTCCGACTCGCTGACGCCTGGATGGAGGCTTCGGAGGTAGAGTTCGCCGTCGTCGTCGAACCCGAACGTTGCCTTCGAGGTCACGAGTGCGCTCGGCCCACCGCCAGCTTGCGGATGGGTATCCCGACCGCTCCCGTCGCTCGAGTGACCGGGGCTCGTAACGTAGTTTACCTCCTCGACAAACCGACGAGGTTCGTGGGGCATGAGCAACACCGTTCGATCTGCCATGCAAGCGATATCACAGGCACCACCGCTTCCGGGGAGGCGGATCTCTTGCTCGCCGCCCTGAACCCAGGTCGTGTTCAGGTTGCCGTACCGGTCGATTTCGGCACCGCCCAGGAAGCCGACGTCGACGTCACCGCGCTGGAGACGGGACATGATGTCGATCATTCCCGTCGTCGACACCGCCCGGTTCAGATTCGGAAGATCGCACATCGTGTGAATAAACCCGTCGGCGGGGGAGTCCCGGACGACGCCGCTTTCGTAGACCGCCATCGAATTCGGGGCGTGCGTACTCACCGCGACCTGAAACGCGATAAGGGGTAACCGCATTCCGACGAAGACTGTATCGCTGTCCTCGATCTCGCTCGCGGCCGCGGTGACCATCAACTCACGGTCCGTGTACGTCTTACTGGCCATACTGCACCTCCGCGGCGATGGTCGGCTCGGTTATCCCGAGCTCTCGTTCGACGAGAGACTCGTACTCTTCGCGGTCGGAAACGCCATACACCCACTCGTCTGCCCACTCGTCATAGGCCGACTGCGTTTTCGTCTGGGTGCTGTACTCCAGATAGTACTCGTTGTCCCGGTTGTAGTAGCCCGCGACTGGCGACGGATGTGCCCCGAAGGGACACTCTGCGACAGCCGTCACCTTGTCTCGAGTGATTCCGACCCTGCTCGGGTCGCTCTTGATGACGTCCGGATCGACGATTTCCTCGGCGGTGACGAGAACGTTTTCGGCGGCGCCCACCGCGGGGTCGGTAATTCCCATGTTCCCCCAGAGGTGGGCATCCCCCGCGGGACTCGCGCGCTGTGCGTGAACGATCGTCCAGTCGGGTTCGATCGCCGGGACGAGCGCGAGTTGATCGCCGCCGAAGGGATCGGATTCCTCGAGGAACAGGTCACTTCGTTCGAAGATGTCGCTTCCAATCAACGACTTGGTTGGGAGGTAAGGGACCCCCATCGCCCCGGCTTTTAGGGCGAGCGCGATGCTAAAGTTCGAGTGGTCCTCGACGTCGACCGTTCCGTTCTCGACGGCTTCCCTGAATCGATACCCCGTCCCGGCGCTGACGTTTCCAGCCCAGGCGGCCCGAACGCGGGAAACCGCGCCGCCGCCGATTAGCTGATCGAACAGCAAGTCGCTGATTGGTCCGATCATCGTGAGGTCGTCGGTTCCCTGCCGGAGCAGTTCGTGTCCTGCCGCGAAGGGGATCGAATGCTCGAGTGCGAGCCCGGCCGCGATCGAGCTGCCCGAATCGATTCGAGAAACGGCCTGCTCGATCGTCTCAACTTCTCCTGTCATGTAGTAGCGCATACCAAGCGGAGATATTTAAATCCACGCGATAGCGATCGTATCGGTGATTCACCCACGTACATTAACAAAAGTTATATATACGTGTGGTGTGCACACAACTCATATGTCTCGCAGAGACACGGATATGACTAGCAATCAGGGGGACGGTAGTACGAACCAGGGGAGCGGAGGGGCCTCATCGATGCTCTCTCGTCGAAAGTACCTGGCAGGGACCACCGCGGCCGGTATCACCGCGACGTTTGCAGGCTGTATGGGAGGAGGTGACGACGGGCTCACAGTCGGTTACGCGCTCCCGTTCACCGGAACGTACGCGTTCCTGGGGGAAAGCATCGTCAACGGGTTCGAGATGTTCCTCGAGCAACAGGGCGGAGAAATCAACGGCGAGGAGGTAAACACCGTCCAGCTCGATACCGAAGCGGACACCGACCGCGGCGTGGATGTCACCCGAGAGCTACTGGTCGAAGAGAGTGCGGATGCGATCGTCGGCCCCGTCTCGAGTGCCGTCGCGATCGCGATGATGGGGATCGTCGAAGCCGAATCGAGTGCGATCTGGCTCAACGCGAACGCGGGAGACTACCGCGTTACGGAGGAAGGGTGTCTCGACTACCACTTCCGGACGTCGTTCAACGACTGGCAAACGAGCGCTCCGCTCGCCGAGTGGGTGTACGATAACGTCGCCGACAACGTGTGTCTCGCCTACGCGGACTACGCCTTCGGGCAGAACTCCAAGGAATTCTTCGGCGAAGCGTTCGAAGAGGCGGGCGGCGAAATCGTCGAGGAGGTCGGCATCCCGCTCGGGACGGACAATTACTCGACGTACCTCGGCGATATCGAAGATTCCGGAGCCGACGCCGTCTACTCGTTCTTCGCCGGCGACGACGCGGTCAACTACGTCAGCGACTTCAACGACTTCGGACTGAACGAAGAGATGACCCAGACCGGAAGCGGATTCTTGCTCTCGGAGGACACGCTTCCGGCCCAGGGCGACGCCGCCGAGGGGATGTACTCACTGCTTCACTACACGACGACACAGGACACGGAGCGCAACCGGGAGTTCGTCGACAACTACAGCGAGATGTATGACCACGAATCAGCGAACGTCTACGCCTGCCAAGGATACGACTCGGCACAGGCTTTCAGCGCCGCAGTCGAGGAAACCGGCGGCACCGATCCGGATGAGATGGCCGACACCCTCGCCGGACTGGAACTCGACAGTCCGCGCGGCCACTTCCAGTTCAATCCGGATACACACGAGGCCATCCAGGACATGCACATCCGGGAAGTCGTCGAGAGCGACGACGAGGATTTCGAGGTCGAGAACGAAGTGATCGATACGATCGAACAGGTCGAAGGACCGGACTGGGGTTGCAGTCTCTAACGGACATGATTTCTAAACTACTAATTTGTCTCGAGCGGGCAGGCGAAAGCGGTGACATCGTTCGACGGACGCGTCACCAGCACTGTGGAATCGCGACGGACGGAGTGATACCGACGAATGGTTGAAGCGATCATACGTGCGACGTTGCTCGGGCTCCAGTTAGGGATGACGCTCGCGCTTATTGCGGCGGGACTAACCCTCATCTTCGGGATGCTCGACGTGATCAACTTCGCCCACGGAGCGTTGTTCATGCTCGGGGCCTACCTCGGGACGGTTATCGCCGGACAGCTCGGGAGCTTCTGGCTGGCGCTGTTGCTCGCACCCCTCATCGTCGGCGTTATCGGCGCGGCTATCGAAATTTTATCGCTTCGCCCGTTGTACGGACGAAACCCGCTCTATCACATCCTGTTGACCTTCGGGATCGCGATCATGATACAGGGGGCGATCCTCCAGATCTGGGGCGGCCAATCGAGGCGGATTTCGGTCCCCGAGATCCTCTCGGGATCGGTCCCGATTGGACCGGTTAACTACCCGTTGTACTGGCTGTTCGTCTTCGCCTTCAGTACCGTCCTGATCGGACTCGTCTGGATCGGCATCGAACGGTCGAATCTGGGGATACTGATGCGCGCAAGCGCACACGACACCGAAATGGTGAACGCGCTCGGCATCGACGTCTCGAAGGTGTTCACCGGTGTGTTCGTGTTTGGGGCCGTCCTCGCCGGCGTCGCCGGCGTGCTCTTGAGCGGAACGCAATCCGTTCACCCGGGAATGGGATTCAACGTCATCATCGAAGCGTTCATCATCGTCGTCATCGGCGGACTGGGAAGTTTCCGCGGCGCGGTCTACAGCGCGTTACTGATCGGACTCGTCAGCGCCTACGGCGCGCTGATCGCGCCCACGCTGACCGAACTGTTCCTGTTCCTGTTAATGGCCGTCGTACTGATGATCAAACCGAGCGGACTCTTCGGCACAACGGAGGCAGCATAGATGAAAGCAGTTACCGAATTCTTCGACCGAAGCACGCACTCGAGGACGGGCAATCAGCTCCTCTCGAGTCAGGGGCGGTTCGCGCTGCTCGTTTCCATCGCGGTACTCGCGGTCGCAGCACCGATCGTCCAGATGATCCACCCCTTCTGGTTGAACCTCATGGTTCGGATGATGATCTTCGCGCTGCTCGCGTTGAGCCTGGACTTCGTCTTCGGCTACGCGGGACTCCTCTCGTTCGGGCACGCCGCGATGTTCGGTGCCGGCGGCTACGCAGCCGCGATCGTGATCACCGAAGTAACCCCCCACGCGCTCGTCGTGTTACCGATAGCCGTCGTCGCCGGCGTCGTCATCGCAGCGTTGATCGGCTGGTTGAGCGTTCGAGCGCGAGGAATTTACTTCGCGATGCTCACCCTCGCGTTCGCACAGATGTTCTACGTGGTCGCGTTCACCGACCTCCCGGCGACTATCCTCGACCGAGGCTCGGTCACCGGCGGCGACAACGGTCTCTACGGCATCGGGATGTACGAGCTGTTCGGGATCGACTTCACGTCGACGCTTATGTACTTCTACCTGACGCTCGGGCTTGTCGCACTCTCGCTCGCGATAATCATCCGTCTCGCGAACTCCCAGTTCGGACGGGTCTTGCAAGGAATCCGTGAGAACGAAGAACGAATCGAATTTATCGGATACGACGTACAGCGGTACAAAGTGGTCGGCTTCGCGATCAGCGGCGGTTTCGCCGGGCTCGCCGGCGGCCTGTACGTTCCGTTCCAGAGCGTTGCCCACCCCGGGTTACTCCACTGGATGATAAGCGGAGAACTCATCGTCATGCTACTGCTCGGAGGCATGGGAACGCTCTGGGGGCCGATGCTCGGTGCCGGACTGGTCGTCCTGCTCGAGGAGCAACTCGCCGGCTTTGCGAGCTGGGAGATCATCCTCGGCGGGATATTCGTCGGCGTCGTCATCTTCGCGCCGCGGGGACTGGCCGGAATCCTAATCTCGCTCCGAAACGATCCGGGTAGCGCGGTCGAGAACGCAAAACAGGCAGTTCGAGACTATCTCGAAGCGGTGAGAGGATAACTATGACTACCACGACAACAGAGCCGAACCCGACGGAGTTCGAAGGCGGCATCGTCCTCGAGACGAACGGACTCACCAAAAAGTTCGGAGCACTGACCGCAGTGGACGACGTGTCGCTCGAAATCGAGTCCGGAACGATCAACTCGATCATCGGCCCCAACGGGGCCGGAAAGACGACGCTGTTCAACCTCTTTACCGGAAAGCACGAGCCGACGAGCGGTTCCATCAAATTCCGCGGCGTCGACATCGGCGGGAGGAAGCCCCACGAAATCGTCGCGGACGGAATCGTTCGGTCGTACCAGATCACGAACTTCTTCAGCGAGCTAACGACCCTCGAGAACGTCCGGCTCGCCACCCAGGCGCGCCAGACCGGCTTTCGGCCGACCGATTTCGTACGACACCACGGGTCGGTCCAAGAACCGATCGATGAAGCGAGGAGGGTGCTCGAGCGGGTCCACCTGGGAGACGTCGCCCAGCGACGGGCCGCGAACCTTTCCTACGGCCAGCGTCGGCACCTCGAAATCGCGATTTCGCTTGCGGCCGATCCAGACCTGTTGTTGATGGACGAACCCACCGCAGGGATGAGTCCCGAAGAGACCCGAGAGACAGTCGAGTTGATCACGGAAATCGCAGAGGACGTCACGCTCGTCCTCATCGAGCACGATATGGAGATCGTGATGGATATTTCGGATCGCATCGCCGTGATGAACATGGGCTCCTTGCTCGCTCGCGGAACGCCGGAGGAGATACAGCAAGACGACCGCGTGCAGGAAGCGTACCTCGGAGGTGGTGACCGTGACTGAATCCGGGCACGATCAAGGACGACGCCGGACCGATGGAGGCGACCCCCTGCTGTCCGTCGACTCGATCGACACCCACTACGGAGAGAGCCACATCCTGTTCGATCTGTCGCTCACAGTCGACCGGGGCGATGTCGTCGCCCTGGTCGGCCGAAACGGAGCCGGGAAGACGACGACGATCCGGAGCATCATGGGGCTGACCCCCGTTACGAACGGGCAAATCGTCAAAGGGGGCGAGCAGATACAGGCCCGAGATCCCCACGAAATTCGAAAGGAGGGGATCTCGTGGGTTCCCGAAGAACGACGCGTCTTCAGCGGACTGACCGTCGAGGAAAACCTCCGACTCGCGGCCCACAGCGGTGACGATGAACAGGCCGATCAGTTCGAAGAGATCTATCGACGATTCCCCCGACTCGACGAGCGAAGGGGACAGGACGCCGGGACGATGAGCGGCGGCGAACAGCAGATGCTGGCCATTGCCCGCGCACTGCTGGGTCCCGAAACTGACCTCCTATTGCTCGACGAACCGTCCGAAGGGCTGGCACCGCAGATCGTCGACGACGTCGAGGATATCATTCGAGAACTCAACGAGGACGGCGTGACAATCCTGCTCGTCGAACAGAACGCGGAGATGGCCCTCGGGCTGGCGGATTACGCCTACGTTCTCGAGACGGGCGAAATCGTCCACGAGTCACCCGCCGACGAGTTGGCGACGGATCGTGAGGCGATGGAGTCATACCTCGGTGTTAAATAATGGATTTCTACAGGAGTGAACGACCGTGATTACAGAGACCGAACGCGTCCACGAATCAGTTCGCATCGAACACATCGAAGACGAGTCCGTCGCGCGACTCGTTCTCGAAGCGAACGAAACGTCGTTGAACGTGTTCCACCCCTCGAGTGTCGAAGCGTTGGCAACCGCCGTCGAGTCGCTCTCCGGGGAGGTCGACGCCATCGTCCTCTACGGCGAGCCGGTGTTCTCGGCCGGAGCGGACCTCGACGAGATCGAACAGACGCCACAGGAGATGCGTTCGGCGAAAATAGACACGATCGCCGGCGCGTCGAACCGGTTCATCCGATCCGTTCGGAGCTTTCCGGCACCGGTTATCGCGGGTGTCACCGGCGTCGCCGCGGGCGGCGGACTCGGATTCGTCCTCGCGTCGGATCTCGTCTACATGCACGAGGACGCCGTTCTCAACACGGGCTACGCTCGAGTGGGCCTTACCCCCGATAACGCGGCCCCGTTCTTCCTCGTGAAAACGGTCGGCCCGTACAAGGCCCGCGAGCTGTTTTTCGATCCCGAACCGATTACGGCGAGCGAAGCCGTCGATCTCGGGCTGGCAAACGAGTGTTTCGACGGCCCGGAAGCGACGTTCGTCGACAGGGTTACCGAACGAGCGATCGAGTACGCGAACGGACCGACGGAGACCTACGCTCGGACGAAGGAACTCGTCGACACCGTCTTCGAGGGTCACCTCGACCAGCACCTAGAGGAGGAACGAGCCGCCATCAAACGGATGAGCGATTCGGATGTCTTCGACGAAGGGTTATCGGCGTTCCTCGAGAACCGCCAGCCCGAGTGGGAGTAGGGGGTTTCGCCGACGCGAATCTCTTTGTGTTCGGATCGCCTATACGAGTGTGTAATGACAGCACACGACGTTCCGATTCGGGTCGACCACGTCGGGATCGCCATCGATTCGATCGAGACTGGCGAACCGTTTCTCGAGGCGCTCGGTTGTGAGAAGATACTCGAAGAGCCGGTCGACGACGAATTCAGATGGGCCTACTACGAACTCGGCGACGCCTCGCGGATCGAACTCATCGCGCCGATCGCCGAGGACACGTTTTTGACGAACTACCTCGAGGAAAACGGACCAGGACTCCATCACGTGACCCTCGAGGTGGCCGATATCGACGGGATCATCGGGGCGCTCGGGGACGAAGCGGTTCGAATCGTCGACTATACGGAACGAGACGACTGGACGGAAGCGTTCGTTTCGCCGGCGAACCCGACCGGCACACTGTTTCAACTCATGGAGTACCACGACAGCTACGTCGAAACCCGCGGCGGGGCCGAGAACCCCTGTATCGGAGGTGCTCGCGTCGGTAGCGATGGACGGTGAGCGAGGCGATAGTCGTCTCGCTCACGGACACGAGTACGCGGACGGAGAGACAATAGAATCAAAACGGTCGGGAGCCAAACGGTTGGGTATGGCATTCGAAACGCTCGAGGTATCCGTCGAAGATGGAATCGCGACCGTTCGGCTCGACAACGATCCGGTGAACGCGATCGACCAACAGATGCGCCACGAACTGGCCGAAGCGGTCGACGTGCTCCGCGAGGACCGCGTTCGGGTCGGCGTGTTCACCGGGGCCGACGACGTGTTTTCGGTCGGAGCCGACGTCGGCCTCTTCGAAGAGGCCCAATCGTGGACGACCGCGGAATTTCGATCGAACTCTCGCATCCTCGGAAGAGCCTTCGAGGGACTCGAGGAGATCGAAAAGCCCGTGCTCGCGGCGCTGGACGGAACGTGCGTCGGCGGCGGGCTCGAACTCGCGCTGGCGTGTGACGTCAGAATCGCCTCCCCGGACGCGACGCTCGGATTCCCGGAGCACAATATCGGACTGATTCCCGGTCTGGGCGGCTGTTCGCGGTTCGTCACCCTCGTCGGTCCAGGAATTGCCAAAGACATGATATTCAGCGGCGAGCTCGTCGACGGCGAGCGCGCACGAGAAATCGGGCTCGTCGAGCGGGTCGAGTCGGATCCGAAGGCCGCGGCGCTCGAGTACGCCGACTCGCTGTGTGAACGCCCGCCCCAGGCCGTCGGCCTGGCCAAACGCGTCGTCAACGCCGCTCGCGAGACCGATACGCAGACCGCCGGCTTGCTCGAATCCTACGCCCAGAGTACCCTCCTCGAGACGGCGGATCACCGAGAGGGGATTCGCGCGTTCCGGGAGAAGCGCGATCCCGAATTCACCGGAGAGTAACTACCGGCGTAAATCGCCGCGTCGGCCGCGCCAGCTCGTTGCCGCGTTCTCCGTCGAAGACAAGGTTTACACCATCGGCCACTCTGGGTCCGATCAATGGACGGGAACACAAGCGGGTCGTCACCGGTCGTTCGCGTGGCAGGAACAACGGGTTCGTCGGCGATACGAACTGCCGCCTCGGACGCGACGGGTGACGTTCCGGTCGTCGACGTCGGCTCGACCGGCGCGACCGCGATCGAACCGCTACTGCTGGCGACGCTGGAGGGAGAAACCGCGTTCATCACCGAGTGCAAGCCCGACGCCGCAACGGCCGCCACCGAAGCGCTCGCCGACGGAGAACTACCCGACGAGACGGCGACGTGGGTCGGCGAACACGACCCCGAAACGGCGATCCTTCCGATACCCGAACGCTCCCGGCTCGAAACCGGCGAGCGACGCGTCCTCGAGGCCTGTGGCTGGGTCGACCCGATTAGCGAGGACGACTACCTCGCTCGCGGGACGGTGCTCTCGAGCGAGACGACCGAATCGGACGGCCAATCCCCGCTCGAACTCGTCTCCGACGCCGGCCTTCGGGGTCGTGGTCGAGGGGACGACGCCAGCCACGAACCCGTCGGCGACCGCTGGCAGACTGCGATCGACGCCGACGGCGAGCCGGTCGTCGTCGTCAACGCCAACGAAGCCGATCACCGGGTAACCGTCGACTCGTTGCTGTTGCGTTCGGATCCGTTCAGCGTGCTCGACCCCGCAGTGGCGGTCGCCAACCTGATCGGCGCTCCGAACGTCGTCGTCTACGTCAACGAATCGGACGACGGCGTCCAGCGAACGACGACCGTTGCGGCCGAATCAGTCGCCGCATTCGACGGCCACGACGTGAATGTCGAAGTCGTCGTCGGCCCCGACGAGTACAAAGCTGGTGAGCCGACGATGGCACTCGAGTCGCTGGAAGGAAACGAACGCCTCGAGGCGCGACGCCGACCGCCGGGGCCGGCCGAGTACGGACTCCACGGTCGGCCGACGATTATCCACACGCCGCGGACGTTCGCCCAGATCCGGCAGTTAGCCTCGGACGAATCGGTCGTCGGCGTCGACGCCGATCCGGGGACGCGACTGTTCGACGTCAGCGGTGCTGTCGAGGCTCGCGGAATCGTCGAGCTTCCGACGAGTGCAACCCTCGAGACGGCTCTTGAGGCCGTCGAGACCGAAAAGCGGATGAAAGTCGCATGCGTCGGCGGAACGTTCGGCGGGCTCACGGAGTCACTCGACGTGCCAGCGAACGCGAGCGGCCTCGAGTCGTCGGGGCTCGGAACGAACGGATCGATTGAACTGTTCGGCGACGATCGGTGTGCGGTGGCGCTCGCCGGACGACGAGCCACCTTCGCTCGCGAGCAAAACTGCGGGCGATGCGTTCCGTGTCGCGAAGGCTCCGTCCAGCTGACCGAACTCCTCAGAGCCGCCTACGACGATCAGGACATCGTTGCAGACGCCCGCGAACTCGCCCGAGTGATGGGACGCTCGAGCGTCTGCGGGTTCGGACGGGACGCCGCCCGTCCCGTGACGACCGCGCTCAATCGGTTCGAATCGGAGTTCGCCGCACACACGGACGGCCGGTGTCCTGCCGGCGAATGCGAGGTGAGTCAGTCGTGAGTTCGAACGACGATTCGCAGGCCGGAACAGGTCAGTCGCCGCTTCCCGGCGTCCCCTCCGTCGAAGATCCACAGCCGAGCACGCCGCTAACCGAAGACTTCCAGACCGGCACGGCGAACGATCCGGACGTGCCGACCGGCGACGGTCCGACGACACTCACCGTCGACGGCCGATCGGTCACCGTCAGCGGCGATGCAACGGTGCTCGACGCACTCGAGGCGGCCGGCGACGGCTCGTCCGTTCCGGCGCTCTGTCACTACGACCAGAGCGACGAAATCGGGCCGCGAAGCACGTGCCAGACATGCGTCGTCGAGACCGAAGAACACGGACTGGTCTCCTCGTGTAGCCACCCCGCGGAGGAGGGGATGAACGTTCGAACGGACGATGCCGAGGCGGCGGAGGTTCGGGACGTCAACCTCGATCTGGTGCTCTCGAATCACAACCTCCGCTGTACGACCTGCGGAAAGAACGGCCGCTGTGAACTGCAGGACACGGCCATCGAACAGGAGGTCGAACATCCGCGCTACGGCGTCTTCGACGACCGGGACGCCTACGAACCGCTCGACGACACGTCGCCGTTCATCCAGATCGACCGCAACAAGTGCATCCTCTGTAACCGCTGCGTCGAAGCTTGCAACGACGTGCAGGTCGAAGGCGTCCTGCGAATCGAAGGAACCGGTGAGGATACCCGAATCGGCTTCCAGAACGAGAGCGAGGCGATGGCCGGCTCCTCGTGTGTCTCCTGTGGACACTGCGCGACCGTCTGTCCGACCGGTTCGCTCACGGAGAAGGGCCTCGTCGACAGCGCAACCCTGCCGATCCCCGGGTTCACACAGAAGAACTCGATCGGGAAAGCGATCGAGTACGACGGGGACGACGAGGGCGAGAAAGCCGCCCGCTCCGACGAGAAGGCCACAGCGGCTGTCGACCCCGAGCCGGAGGACTCGCTCTCGGGCGTCGCCGGCGTAATGCAACGCGGGAAACAGCAGGCCCGTTCGGCCCTACGGGGGGCAGGCAAACGCGCTTTCCTCGAGGCCGAACACGCCGCGGAAGGGATGGCCTCGAGCGTCCTCGCCGAGGGACAGATGTTCGACATCGCGGAGTTCGTCTCGAAGCACCGTCTGGACGACGTCGACGTGACCGAAACGACCTGTGGCTACTGCAGCGTCGGCTGTCGATTCGACGTGTACGGGAAAGACGGCGAAGTGCTCGGCGTCCGGCCGACCGATTCGGAGCACGCCCCCGCGAACGACGGCTTCTCGACCTGCGTGAAAGGGAAGTTCGGTTACGACTTCGTCAACAGCGAGGACCGCCTCGAGACGCCGTTGATCCGCGAGAACGGCCAGCTTCGGGAGGCGAGTTGGGAGGAAGCTCTCGAGCGGGTCGTCGAGGAGCTCTCGTCGATTGTGGACGATGTCGGACCGGACGCCGTCTCCTGTTTTGCGTCCTCGAAGTGCACCAACGAGGAGAACTACCTGATGCAGAAGTTCGCCCGACAGGTGCTCGGGACGAAGAATATCGATAACTGCGCGCGGCTCTGTCACTCCTCGACGGTCGCGGCGCTCAAACAGACCGTCGGCTACGGCGCGATGACCAACCGCATCGAGGACGTGGCAAACACCGACTGTTACCTGATCACCGGCTCGAACACGACCGGAAGCCATCCCGTGCTGGCGACCCGAATCAAACAGAACGTCCGGGACGGCGCGGATCTCGTCGTCTTTGACCCGCGGAAGATCGACATCGCCGAACACGCCGACCAGTACACGCGAGTCGAGCCGGGCTTCGACGTTGCCTGGATCAACGGGCTCACGCGATACATCGTCTGGAACGACCTCCACGACGAGGCGTTCATCGAGGAACGCACGAAGCACTTCGACGAACTGAAAGAGAAGCTCGAGCCGTTCACGCCCGAGGAGGTCGAACGGCTCTGTGGCGTCCCGCCGGAGGAATTGAAAAGCGCGGCCGAGACCATCGCCGACGCCGAGACCTGCGTCTTCGGCTGGGCGATGGGCATGACCCAGCACTCCCACGGTACGCAGAACGTCCTCGCACTGGCGAACCTCGCGCTGGTCACCGGTCAGCTCGGAAAGCCTAACGCCGGTCTCTCACCGTTCCGCGGCCACAACAACGTCCAGGGCGGAGGCGGCGACATGGGAACGCTTCCGAACACGCTGCCGGGCTACCAGCCCGTCGACGATCCCGACGCGCTCGAGGCCTTCGAAGAGGTCTGGGGCGAACGCCCGCCCGAGGAGGTCGGGCTGACGGTGCCGGAGACGTTCACGGAGGCCCACGAAGGCAACGTCAAGGCCATGTACGTCATGGGCGAGAACCCGGCGCTTTCCGAGCCCGACATCGGCCACGCCGAGCAGGCCCTCGAGGCGCTTGATTTCCTCGTCGTGCAGGATCTCTTCCTCACGGAGACCGCCGAGCACGCCGACGTCGTACTCCCTGCCGCGTCGTTCGCGGAGAAAGACGGCACGTTCACGAACACCGAGCGGCGCGTGCAACTGGTCGGGAAAGCCGTCGACACGCCGGGTTCGGCTCGGCAAGACTGGCGAATCCTCCAGGAGCTCGCGAACCGCTTCGACTACGACTGGTCCTACCAGTCGCCCGCCGAGGTGATGGACGAGATAGCCGACCTCACGCCGATCTACGGCGGGATCACTCACGACCGTCTCGAGAACGAGGGCGGTCTCCAGTGGCCGTGCCGGGACGCGAACGATCCGGGGACGCCGTACCTCTACGAGGACGGATTCAACTTCGCGGACGGCAAAGCGCGGTTCGTCCCCGCGGATCTGGGCGAACCGAACGAGCTCCCCGACGAGGAGTTTCCGCTGACGATGACAACTGGCCGGGTGCTATATCACTTCCACACCGGCACGCTCACTCGCCGCGTCGAGGGGATCATGTCTCACGTCGCCGAGAGCTTCGTCGAAATTCATCCCGACACCGCCGACCAACTCGAGATCGGCGACGGCGATACTGTCACCGTCGAATCGCGGCGCGGATCGACCGTTGTCAATGCGCAGGTGACTGATCGACCGGACCGCGGCGTCGTCTTCATGCCGATGCACTTCGCGAAGGGGGCCGTCAACGAACTCACCCAGGAGTCGTTCGACCCGACCAGCGGCATTCCCGAGTACAAGGTCTCGAGCGTCCGAGTCGCTCGAGCCGAGACACCACCGCGTCCGGAGAACTGAACTCGGCTCGATTCCGCTCGAACGGGTCCATTCCGGGTGATTCTTTCGGAGAACCGCGTTCGGAGGAGTCCCTTCAGACGAATTCTATCGGAGGCGGAGTTCGCCGGTAGCAAAAATCAGTACGAGTTCGATGACGACGCACTCGAGGCGCTGGAGAACTGCCGTTATCGCCGAAAGCGGACGATACCGCTAGTTGACGTTCTCTTCTGCGTCGCTCCAGTGTTCCTCCCGGAGTTCGAACTTCTGAATCTTCCCGGTCGACGTCTGTGGAAGCGAATCTCGGAATTCGACTCGCGTCGGGCACTTGTAGTGGGCGAGGTGGTCTCGAGTGAACTCGATGAGTTCGTCCTCGGTGAGGTCCGAGCCGTCGCGGGCGACGACGAGCGCTTTTGGCGTCTCGCCCCACTTCTCGTGGGGGACAGCGATAACCGCGGCCACCTGTACGTCCGGGTGCTCGTAGATCGTGTCCTGAACTTCGATTGAAGAGATGTTCTCGCCGCCGGAGATGATGATGTCTTTCTTGCGGTCGACGATCGTAATCATCTTATTCTCGTCGATGGTCGCGATGTCGCCGGTGTGGAACCAGTCGTCGACGCGGTCGTTGAACGCCCGTTCGGTCGCCTCCGGCTTGTTCCAGTACCGATCGAGGACCTGGTTGCCTCGAGCGACGACCTCGCCTTTCGTCTCGTCGTCGGTCGGGACGTCCTCGCCGTCCTCGTCGACGACCCGTATCTTGGTGTTCAACGTCGCGAAGCCGGGTTTGTTGATGATGTCGTACTTGTCGCCGTCCGCGATCTTGCGCCGGGAATTGCTGGTCGTGATCAGCGGTCCGGTTTCGGTCGCGCCGTAGGCGTGGATGATCCGCCAGCCGAGTTCGTCCTCGGTCCGCCGGATCGTCTGCTTTGGCGGGGGACTGGCGGCGGTCTCGACGCGAACCGGCTTCTCGCCGCTCGTCGGAACGTCGGCCTCCTCGTGGTACTCGAGCAGCATGTTCAGGACGGTCGGCGCACCCCCAAGGAAAGAGACGTGGTACTCGTGGATGCGCTCGAAAACCGCTCCGGGATCGAAATTGCGGAGGATGACGTGCGTGCCGCCGATGCCGGTGAGTCCGTAGATGTGCCCCCAGCCGTTGATGTGGAACATCGGCGAGGTCCAGAGGATTGTGTCGTCGTCCTCGAACTCGACGTGGTGGGCGTGGATCATCGCGTGGTAGTGCTGAATGCGATGGGTGTGGACGACCCCTTTCGGATCGCCCGTCGTCCCCGAGGTGTAGAGGATCGTGGCGTCGTCCTCTTCGGAGATATCGACGTTTTCGGGCGGTTCGGGCGAAGACTCCTCGAGCACCGTTTCGTAGTCGTCCCACTCTCCGTCGACGGCGGCGGCGTCGTAGGCGATCCACGACTCGAGGTCGCTCTCGCCCTTGAGGTGCTCGAGTTTGCCCGCGTACTCGTAGTCGGCGATGAGGACGGTCGGGTCGCAGTCGTCGACGAGGTAATCGTACTCCTCCGGTTGCAATCGGAAGTTCAACGGGACGAACAGCGCGCCGATCTGCATCGTCGCGTACAACGTCTCGATGAAGTAGTGGGAGTTCGGCGAGAGGAGTGCGACGCGGTCACCCTTTTCGACGCCGCGGTCGTCCAGCGCGTTCGATAGGCGATCAACTCGTTCGCCGAGCTCGCCGTACGTGAATTCGGTTCCGTCGTCGGCGATCACGCCGATATCGTCGCCGAACAGATCCACCGCCCGATCCAGATAGTCCGTCGTGAGTAATGGCCGTTTCATGAGTGTGTTACTGGTTGGTACTTCGAGAGCTGGCGTCGATGCGGGTCATCTGAACGATCCACCGTAGCATATAACCTAGTCAATTGTACACAAACAACATAATTTAATCTTGCGGTCTCACTGAGTTGGAACCGATCGGAACTCGAGTGAGTGCGAGAGTTCTCGGGCGTTCCTAACAAAGTCGACGATGCGCCACGACGAAAATTCGTTCCAGCGACGGGGTTCGTGGTATCGCGTTGACGAAATTATTTATATACAGGCGACCCAATTTATGTTGTATGGTACCTGTTAACAGGAGAAGGTTCCTCAAATCGGGGACAGCTGTAACGGCAGCTGGGCTAACGGGGATTGCGGGTTGTCTCGGTGGGGACGATGGAATACCGACGCTATCGTATCACTTTACGGTCCCGATCGAAAACTTCGCATCGTTGCTCGGCATTCCGGAGATTCAGGAGGAACTCGAGAACGTCGGCGAGGAGTACGAACTCACCGTCTCGAACGATTCGAGTACGATCGATTCGCTGAACGCGATGGCCGCGGGGGAGTGTGATATCGCGCAGGTGACGACCGAAAGCTACGCGAACGCGATCATGGAAGATGCGGTTCCACAGGGGATCACCAAAATCGCGACCGATTTCTGGGACGCCCACGACGACTTCTACGGATTTACCGTCTATTCCCCGCCCGGTTCGGATCTCACGGAACCCGAAGACATGGAAGGCGCGAGTTTGGGGATCAACGCGATTAATACGGGAATACACGCCACGTACACCAGGAAGTTGATGGATCTCGGATTGGATCCCGAAGAAGACGTCGAGTACGTCGAACAGGAGTTCGGCGCGCTCCCGGCGGCCGCCGAAGACGGCATCGTCGACGCCATCGTTCTCCCGCCGCTTTTCGCCGCGGGCGTCCGCGACGAGTTCAACGCGGTCTACACGAGCCACGAGGTGTTCGACCAGGAGTATCCATTCGCCTACATCGCCGCCGCCAACCGCGCGCTCGAGGACCACGAGGACGCGATCCGGACGTGGGCCGAAGACTACGTCGACATCATCGACTACGTTGAGGAGAATCGGGACGAGGTCGTCTCGCTGGCGGCCGATCACTTCGAAGTCCCCGAAGAACAGATAGACGCCTTCTACCTGACCGAGCACGATTACTACCGTGGGGTGTACGAGGTCGACTTCGAGGCGCTCCAGTTCGCGATGGACGAACTCGAAGAGTCGGGAATTACGGACGACTCGTTCGACGTCGAAGACCACGCGACGAACGAATACCTCCCCTAACGTCGGGAGAGACTCGCTCGAGAGAGATTCGATCCTATCCTCCGCTTCGTCATTCCCCGGTAAACGACGGCTCGCGCCCCTCGAGGAACGCGTCGATCCCCTCGTCTTTGTCGTCGGTGGCGAACAATTGCACGAACAACTCCGCTTCGTAATCCAGCCCCTCCTCGAGGCCCGTCCGGGAACTCGCCTTCACCGCGTTCTTGGCGAACTCGAGGGCGATCGGACTCTTGGTCGCCATCTTCTCGGCCAGCTCGTAGACCCGCTCGTCGAGTTCGTCCGCCTCGAGGACCTCGTCGACAAGACCGATTTCACGGGCCTCCTCGGCGTCGATCAACTCCCCGGAGAGGATCAACCGCATCGCCTGCCCTTCGCCGACGAGGCGGGTGAGGCGCTGGGTCCCGCCGCCGCCGGGAATAATGCCGAGGTTGATCTCGGGTTGGCCGAGCTTCGATCCGGCGGCGGCGATCCGAACGTCACAGGCCTGTGCCAGTTCGCAACCGCCGCCGAGCGCGTGGCCGTTGATTCGGGCGAGTACGGGAATCGATGCGTCATCGACCGTCTCGTAGACGCGCGGGCGTTGGCTGGCCTCGCGCTGCTCGACGACGCCGCGATCCCGAAACTCCGTGACGTCCGCACCGGCGACGAACGCGCCGGAGCCGTCGCCGCCCGTAAGAACGAGTACGCGCACGTCGTCGGCGGCGTCGGCCGCGGCGACGGCGTCTTTGAGCTCCGTCCGGACCTGACCGTTGAGCGCGTTTCGGGCGTCCGGTCGCTCGATCGCGACCGTCGCGACGCGATCCGCGCGGTTGCCGACCTCGACCGAAAGCAGATCGTAGTCGTCCACGAGCTCACTCATCGTCCCCACCCCGATCGCCGCTCGTGTCGATGCGTTCGCCGTCCTCCCAGACGTAGAACCCCTCGCCGGACTTCTTTCCGAGGTTGCCTGCCCTGACCTTCCGACGCAACGTCTGTGGCGGCTTGAACCGCTCGCCGAGTTCTTCACGGAGGTGTTCGGCGATGTGCAGTCGAACGTCGAGA
>NZ_JASJOC010000006.1 GCF_030068615.1 Halostagnicola sp. A-GB9-2
TGACATCCTGCGTCACGTCGTTTACATTCATAACGAGGAGACGGTCCCTACATAAGGCCGTCGAACGAATCGTCCTCCGAAAACCGGTACCATGCGACCCCCTTCCAATGGGCACGCCATAGTGTGAGCAGTTACTCGTGAGCCGCGTCCCACTCGGTCGGCTTCCGGAAATTTCCACACTGGTTGCACTTGATCCGGCCCATCGAGTCCATCGCGTTGTCGATGCTCTCGCAGTTCGCACAGAACCAACCGTATCGCTGGTTGCAGTCTCGAGACTCGTAGGCGACGAGAAACGGCGCTTTAGAACCCGTATCGCCCTCGGACTCGGAGATGTAGACCGTCCCGTCGTCCGTGGATTTCGTTTGCATAACGCACCGTTGGTGGGCTCGAAATAAATGCGTGTCTTTCCCACGAATTCTCCTCGCGTGTGTCCGTGTGCGCGTTGGGATAATCCTGCAGGAGAGACCGACGGAATCAAGCTACCGGTGACGTAATTTCCGGCGAATGTCTCTCCACCTGGTACAGTACTCCGACATCGAAAACGCCTGTGATTACCCCGAACAGATCGGGCGGCTCGCACGAGCGATCAGAACGCGATCCGACGACGGAACACTGGTCATCGGAACGGGAGATAACACGTCTCCCGGCGTCTTGCCGCTGATGACCGAGGGCCGACAGGCGCTCGAGTTTTACGATGCGGTCGAACCGGACGTCGAAACCTTCGGCAATCACGACTTCGACTACGGCTACGAGGCGACTCTCGAGATCGTTCGGAATTCGCCACAGCAATGGGTGAGCGCGAACGTGATCCGGAACGGCGACACGTTCGGCGCGGAGGCAGGGGTCAAACCGTGGACGACGGTAGAGCGAAACGGAACGACCGTCGGAATCACCGGTGTCACGACCCAGCGAACCGGGTCGTTGAACCCGATGGCGACGGGGTTGGGGTTTCGTGATCCGATCGATGCCGCGGACGAAGCTGTAGCTGAGCTCCGCGCTGCGGGTGCCGAGATCGTCGTAATCTGTTCGCACCTCGGCGGGGCCGACGGTGACCTCGCGCATGCGGTCGACGCCGACGTTATTCTGGGCGGCCACGTTCCGAGCACGCGACTCGAGCGGATCAAGGGAACGCTGCTAACCCGACCCGGCGACGGTGGAAGCGCGATCGTCGACGTAACAATCGAGAGCGAGCCGGATTCGAGGATCGTCCGGACGGACGGGTACGAACCCGCGCCAGACGTCGTCGAGGCGTTTCGAGAACTCGAGGTCTCGGCGGGACTGAACGACGTTGTCGCGACGGTCGATGACCCGATCGAACGGACCGAATCGACGCTGTTCGGTGGCGAAAGTCGTGTGGGGAACTTCGTTGCCGATGCCTATCGGTGGGAGACGGGTGCCGACGTCGCCGTCCAAAACAGCGGCGGAATCCGCTCTGGAGCCTCACTCGAGGGCGAAGTAACTGCGTCGGACCTCATTAGCCTGATTCCGTTCGACGAACCGATTGCAATCGCAGAACTCACCGGAGAGCAACTAGCTGCGGTGTTCGACGACGCAGCGGGCCTCGACCTCGGATTTGCTGAACCCGGCTGGTGGCACGCACACGTAAGCGGGATCTCGCTCGAGTGGGAACGAGAGAACCACGGGGTGACGATTCAGCGGGTAAATGGTGAACCGTTCGATAGCGACGCAATGTACGAACTAGCAACATCGAACTACCTCTTTCATACGGACGACGAGTTCCCGGCGCTTGGGGCCGCTGATCGAACGGAAACGACCGAATCCACTCAGTACGAAGTATTACTCGAGTATGCACGCGAATGTGGAATCGATCCGTCAGTCGACGACCGGGTCCGACCGCGATACTAAACGTTTACCAGCGCGGGGAGTGTTCGAGTGGATGATGACGCTGGTCGTGGTCCCCGTTCGGTACCCACTAACAACACACTCTAAACGAACGCTCGAGCAGGCTATCAATGTCGCGCGCGAGCGCGAAGGAGCGCTGACTGTCTTGCACGTCAACCTATATCAGAACGGAAAGAGCGTAACTCGAACCGAACTAAAAGACGCCGTCGAAGAGCACTTCGGACAACTCAAGAACGTTCGGTACATCGTTCGCACCGGGTTCTTGGTTGAGGAAAGCATTCTCGAGGAAATTGCAGCGGAAGAAGCGGATGTCGCGGTCATCGGAACCAAACAGGTGAGTCGGTTGCGACGGATATTCAGGCGATTTACGGATAACCCGAATATCGATCATTACCTGCGTTCGCACCTCGATTGCGAGGTGATCACCGTGGATAAATCACTGAGTTGAGCGACGGAGACTCGGGGATGTCACTGGCCCGATTCGCGGTCGGTGGATCCTGCGTTACGAACGACGAGAACGGGAGTCGACGCGTTATCGACGACCCGCTCCGAGACGCTCCCTAACGAAGTCACTTTCTCCCGAGGACTTTTTCCGCGGGTTCCGATCACGATGAGGTCGATCCCCTGCTCGTTCGCGTACTCGAGGATCGCCTTTGAGGGAGTTCCGCGTCGGACGGATCCGACCGTGTTGAGGTCCCGCTCGCGCGCCGTAGCTTCGACCGCGTCGACGGCGCGCATTCCCTCGGACTCGAGTGACTCCTCGAGATCCGCCTTCGTCTCGTCGGCGGCCGCAGTCGTAATTCGACTGTCGACGACGTAGAGTCCGTGAACCGTTGCGTCGTTGTCTACTGCGATCGAAACGGCATGCGAGAGAGTTTCCGGAACGGTATCGCTGGCGTCCGTCGGAACGAGAATGTCGTCGTACATCTATCGATCTACCGTGGGATTTGAACGCTGTCCCCATAAAATGACCTCAGGGGGGGTTACGGTCCGGGCGCATCGGGGTTGCCGTCACCGGTCTGAAACTCCGTTCGCGGCGCTCGTTCCTGCACGTGCTGGTCCTCGATGGTCGTTCGGGCGACACCGCTCGTCTCGTCGAAGACGTGATGGGTGTGCGGGTAGGCGAACTCGACGTCGTTTTTCGCGAACCGGCGTCGGATCTCGGCCTGGACGTCCGAGCGGGCGACCGTCTGCTTGTAGGGATGTTCGATCCAGAACCGGACCTGTAAGTTCACGCCGTGATCGCCGTACTCGATAATATCGCAGATGGGCGCCGCACCGTACCGTGCGCTCCCGATTCGAATGTCAGGGCCGCCCGAAATGACGGTATCGACGCTTCGAGCCGCCCGTTGAGCATGGCGTCGAGCGGCTTCGAGGTCGCTTTCGTAGGTGACGTCGAACGCGACGGAGACTCGCGTTCGCTCGTCTTCTGCCGAATAGTTGACGACGTCCCGGCGGTGAATCTCGGAGTTTGGTATCACGAGAAAGGTATTATCGAGCGTGAATATCTTCGTGTATCTGATGGTGATGTCCTCCACGAAGCCTTTGTGGCCTTCGTCGGTGACTTCGATCATGTCACCGATCTCGAAGGGGCGGTCCGAGAGGATGAA
Organism: Halostagnicola sp. A-GB9-2; assembly: GCF_030068615.1. GTDB lineage: Archaea > Halobacteriota > Halobacteria > Halobacteriales > Natrialbaceae > Halostagnicola. The sequence goes on from NZ_JASJOC010000006.1 coordinate 3,474, forward strand.
GATACCATTGATGAAGCTGCTGATCAGGGGTGCGAGGACGACACCGACGATTGCGGAGATGACGGCGACCGAAAAGAAAATCTCGCCGCCACCGACGCCGAAGATGCTCGCCACGACTGCGAACGTGAACAGGAGAACGCTGACGCGCACGCCCCTGAGAATCGTCCGGGTGACGCTCGGCCGTTCGATCTGTCTGGCGACGGTCCGTCCGGTGAGTCTCACGACGAGCTTCGAGAGATACCAACCGGCGACGAGGACGAGACACGCGAGGAGAATCTCGAAGCCGGCGTCGACGAGCCGTTCTGAATCCCAGTCCGAAAGGAGACCGTAGGATTCTTCGGCCACAGCGAGCTCACCGGCCCTCAGCCAGTCTTCGCGCATAAAAACACACTCTTGTTGCCGGTGGTTAAGCGTTCTGACGGACTCGCCGATGACAACCGAATTTCGAAAACGAGTGTTACTCAATCCATAATAAATCATTTATCCTTCGAGAGCATACGGTGTCACATGTCACAGGACGAGCTTCGCTCGACCGTCGAGCGTGTCGGGGACCGATTCAACCTCGGCGAATACGAAATCGATGCCTATCTGACGGTCCTAGAGCAGGGCCAGCTCACGGCGAGTGAAATCGCGGATCGGACCGATATTCCCCAGCCGCGAGTGTACGACACCGTCCGAAGTCTCAGCGACCGTGGGCTGGTCGAGTTGCGAGAATCTCGCCCGATGAAAGTCGTCGCCATCGATCCCGAGGAGGCCTTCGAGAACGTCCAGAGCTCCCTCGAACAGATGATCGACGAACTCGAATCCCGGTATACGGCACCCGCTCGAGATACAGAGGCCGTCTCGCTCGTCAAGTCTCGGTCGACAATTCTGCGCTACCTCGAGGAGGTGATCGATGCGGCCGAGTACGAGCTTGCACTCTCGCTGACTCCCGATCTGTTGACTCGTTTCGAGGACGAACTGAAGGCGGCCGTCGACGACGACGTGAGTGTCGATCTGATCGTCACCCCCGCCTCAGAGGCGCCCGAACCCGACGAGTTCGATTACCTGGAAGTTGCGACGACCGCACGTGCCCGAAGAGGAATCACGACGCCAGTCGTCGCCGTCGCGGACGGAAACTATTCGATCTACGCAACGCAGGATGCCCTCCGCGACGACCAGGATCGGTATGGAGTCATTTTCAACCGGTCCGCACTGGGCTTTCTCGTCTCGGGCTTTTTCGGAACCGTGCTCTGGACCACCGCTGAACGGACGCTGGGCGAAAACGGAAAGGGGCGACCCTATCCCCGCCGATACGCGTCGATTCGGCGCTGTGTGAAAGACGTGATCGACGAAGGCGGAGAGTTCTACGCGACAATCGAAGGACGGGACGTCGCCGTTGGCGGTTCGCGCGTCGTGCAGGGACTCGTCACCGACGTTTCCTTCGAAGTTTCCGAAGAGGTCGCCTCGCTAACCCTCGAGACGAACGACGGCGACCTGACCGTCGGCGGTCGCGTGGCAGCACTCGAGGATATCGAGGCACACGAGATCCGGATCGGCCGACACAAGCCACCGGCGCTCGACGAATAGATCATCGGACATCCACGCTCTGTACATCCCGACTGAGCATTCACGCTCTGTACATCCCGACTGAGTATGGACTCGCATCCGCGCTCAATGAGTGTTTTACTGGCGAAACTCGATATTGATGAGAAGGAGACGACGCTACTCGTTTGTTTGGCTCAGTCACTCGAGAAAGTGATCGGTGACGAGAACGGATCGTCGATGAACGACGGCTGAGTCGACTTGTAAGCTCGTCTTAGACGCGTACAGAATCGAGAGATTCAGTTTTTATTACAACGATTCTAGCGAAGAATTATATTGGAGAGTGCACTCTAGTTGGAAGAGATGGCCCCGAAGGCAAGCGACGAACGTTCCCGGCGAAGGGTTTCCCGGCGGATATTCGTCAAAGCGGCGTCGGTGTCGGCGGCGACGACTGGCGTCGCCGTCGCCGGCTGTCTGGGTCGGGCGCGCCAAGAAGGTACGGTCGTGATGTCCGGCGATACGGACTTCGAGGACATCATGCACGCTGACGGCGACGAGCCGTCGGTTCAGCAGGCGCTCTGGGATGCCGGGCTCGACGAAGACATTACCGTCGAGGTGCAGGCGAGCGTCGACGATTCCGCACAGCGGATGCAGTCATACCAGTCCGCGTTGCAGGCCGGGCGATCCCCGCCGGACATCTTTATGATGGACAGCGGGTGGACGATCCCGTTTATTCTCCGGGAGCAAACGACGCCTCTCGAGGAAGAACTCTCGCCTGAGATCATAGAGCGGGTCGAAAACGAGTATCTCGAGGCGGCACTCGAGACGGCTCGCAACCCGGAAACCGACAGGCTCCACGCGATCCCGTTGTTCCCGGACTTCGGTACGGTGCTCTACCGGCAGGATCTGATCGAAGACGCGGGATACGAGACGGACGAGTGGGGGACCGAGCCGCCGACCTGGCAGGAGTTCTCCGAAGTGACGGGCGATGCACTCGAGGAGAGCGGTGTTGATTTCGGGTTCACGACGCAGGCGGCGGCCTACGAGGGACTCGCTTGCTGTACGTTTACCGAGGTGATGTCCACCTGGGGCGGCGGATACTTTGGCGGGACCGAGAACCTGTTCGTCGCGGGTGATCGCCCGATTACCGTCGACTCGGAACCGGTTCTCGATGCGATTCGGATGATGCGGACGTTCATCCACGGGCCAGACGACGAGCACGCGCTCGAGGGGTATCAGCAGATCTGTCCCTCGGCTATCGTTCAATGGTCCGAAGAAGAATCGCTGAGCCCGTTCGCGAACGGGAACGCGGTCGCCCACCGCAACTGGCCCTTCGCGATCGCACAGACCGGCGCAGAGGACGCTTTCGGCGAAGACCTCGGTGTGATGCCGATGCCGTACGCGGTCAGCGAAGACGAGTCGGAGTTCGAGGGTGTCGGCGGAACGGCCGCCGGACTCGGCGGCTGGCACCTCACTCTCAATCCCAACACCGATCGAGTCGACGAGGCGGCGCAGGTTCTGGAGGCGTTCACTCAGGAGGAAGTGATGCTCACCATCTTCGAACTCCAGGGCTTTCTCCCGCCGATTCTCGAGCTGATCGAGGAGGCGGATCCGGACGAAATCGGCCCCGTCGCACGATACACCGACCAGATACAAATCGCCGGGGAGAACGCCGTTCCACGACCCGTTACCGACATCTGGCCCGAACAATCCGCGCTGATATTCCAGGAGGTAAACGCCGCCTATCGTGGTGCAAAGTCGCCGGAGGGTGCGATGTCAGATCTCATGGACCGACTCGAGGCGAGCGAAGCAGGCGTGGAGGAACAGAATGTCGACTGACACCGATTCCGATCGAGAGTTGCTGGTCGGCGGAGACGGCGAGTCAGAACAGGACCGAACCGGTAACGTGATCACCAACTGGATGGAGGGGCTGAGCGAGGCGGCGTACGCCTACCTGCTTTTGCTTCCGGCGTTCGCGCTCTTGGCGTTTATCGCCTTCTATCCGCTGTTGATGACGTTCGTGATGTCCCTGCGGGAGGACCAAACGAGGGGTGCGGAGCCGTTAGGCGGGTTCGTCGGAATCGACAACTACGCCGACATCCTCACCGGAAACGCGCGACTCGCTCGCCAGTTTCTCGACGTATCGGTCTCGACCTCGTTCCCGTTTATCGACCTCGGCGTTCCGTTTTTGCAACAGGCGCTGTTCGTCACGCTCGCCTTCGCCGTTGTCAGCGTCTTCCTCGAGACAATCATCGGCTTCGGGCAGGCGTACGTACTGGATCAAGACTTTCGTGGACGGCGGTGGGTTCGCGTCGCGATCATCCTCCCGTGGGCCGTTCCGATCGTTATCCAGGGGATGATCTTCTTCCTGCTCTTTCAACCTACGGTCGGCTTCGGCAGCGACCTCATGCAGTGGCTCGGAATCTTCGGGCCCGACCCGCTCGCGGATAGTCAGGACTCGTTTATCATCATCCTCATCGCGGATATCTGGAAATCCTCTGCGTTCATGGCGTTGCTTATTCTCGCCGGACTCCAGAGCATCGATCGGAGCCTGTATAACGTCGCCCAGGTTGCCGGAGCGTCACCGTGGCAACGGTTCAAACTGATCACGCTCCCGCTGGTGTTGCCCGCCTTGCTGGTCGCGATGTTGTTCCGAACGATGGACGCCATGCGGGTGTACGGACTCATCGAATCGACCGCTGGTTGTACGACCGTTCCGTCGTTGACGTGTCTTGTCGTCGAAGCGATGTTTGGCGGGACTCGCATCTACGCGACGGCCGCGGCCGTTGCGTTCGCGACAGCGCTCGTGATCGGCCTGATCATCTCGGCGTACGTCTTTTTCTTCCGGGATACCGAGGGAGGTGTCTACTAATGACCGGTGATCGAAACCACGCCGAAGACGACGGCGGATCGGCTACGGAACGAACCGGTGATGAAGCCGTTAATCGGGACACTACCCTCGAGAAAGGGACCGAAGCCGGGGCCGAACTCTCGGCAACTCGAGCGGCCGACGGCGGAACGACCGTCGGCGAAACCGACGACGCGGAGCTCCGGCGAGGGTTCTTCCAGCAGTGGGTGGCCGACTCGATCTCGAATCCGGCCCGGGTGTACCGGTCGATGTTCTACGTCGCGACGATCTTCTTCCTGTTGACGACGCTCTTTCCGTTCTACTGGCTCCTGATGGTGGCGCTGACCCCCGAAGGGCAACAACAGGATATCATCCTGACGCCGAACGGATTCAATCCCGGGGCGTTCGTCGAGGTCTTCGAAGTGATTCCGTTCCACTGGTACATGTTCAACAGCTTCGTGATTGCGACGGCGTCGACCATCATCGTCCTCGTCATCGCGAGCCTCGCGGGCTACGCCTTCGGCCGACTCGAGTTCCCGGGAAAAGTTCCCCTGTTGTTGCTCGTGTTGGTGATTTCCTTTTTCCCGCCGGCGGCGTTTTTCATCCCGTTGAACGACCTGTTCAACACGCCCGTCGGAATCCTCGAGCCGATCACCGGCGATGGAACGCTGTACAACACGCCCGGGGCGATGGTCATGCCGCTGTCGGCGATCTTCATGCCGCTGGCGATCTTCATCCTGACGACGTTCTACTCGCAGATCCCCGAGGGACTCGAGGACGCCGCCCGTGTCGAGGGCACCACGCGGCTGGGAGCGCTCTTCCGGGTCATCATCCCGCTGTCGGCACCCGGCGTCGCCACGGCGGGCGTGTTGACCTTCATCGCCGTCTACAACGAGTTCTTCTTCTCGTTTCTGATGACAGACGGCCAGCCCGAGAACTGGGCCCCGATTCTCGAGGGGATCCTCGGTTACCAGGGGCAGTACGAAGTGATGTACCACCTCATGGCCGCCGCGAGCATCATCGGGGTCATCCCCGTCGCGATCCTCGTAATCGTGGCCCAGGAAAAGATCGTCAGCGGACTCACCGCGGGCGCACTCAAGGAATAATCACAAACTATGGCACGAGTACGACTCGAACACGTCACGAAACGCTACGAAGATATCACCGCGGTCGACGACGTCAGTCTCGACATCGAGGACGGAGAGTTCCTCTGTCTCGTCGGGCCCTCGGGCTGCGGGAAATCGACCACGATGGAGACCGTCGCCGGGCTCACGAAGCCGAGCGACGGAACCATCTACATTGGCGAGCACGAGGTCACGAACCTCGCGCCGAAAGACCGGGGCGTCGCGATGGTCTTCCAGAACATCGCGTTGTTCCCCCACATGAACGTCTTCGAAAACATTTCGTTCGGACTTCGACTGCGAACCTACGACGACGAGGAGATCGAGCGACGCGTCACGCAGGCCACCGATATCGTGCAGTTAGAAGGGATGCTCGAACGAATGCCCGACGAGTTATCCGGCGGGCAACGACAGCGGGTGGCGATCGCCAGGGCGATCGTGAGGAATCCGGGCGTGTTCCTGATGGACGAACCGCTCGCGAACCTCGACGCGAAACTTCGCGTCCACATGCGGACCGAACTCCAGCGACTTCATCGCGAGTTACAGACGACGGTTATCTACGTCACGCACGACCAGGCCGAGGCGATGACGATGGCCGATCGCATCGCGGTGCTCGACGCCGGAAAGCTCCAGCAGGTCGACCCGCCGCTAATCTGCTACAACAAGCCCGATAACCTGTTCGTTGCCGGTTTCATCGGCTCGCCGTCGATGAACTTCGTGGAGGGCGAAGTCGTCGAAAACGGACTAAAAACCCCGAATTTCCTCGTCGAATTCGATCCGACTCGAGTCCCCGACGTTTCCGTCGGACAAGCGGTGACACTCGGGATCCGCCCCGAGGATGTCCACCTCGCTGAGTTCACCGAATCGGTGACACAGCCGACGGACTCCATTCCCGCTCGAACGGACGTTATCGAACCGATGGGTGACGAGGTGTTCGTCTACCTGTTGCTCTCGGAGGCCGTCGAAGGTGGGATGGAACGGGACCCTGCGTCTTCGCCGGATCAACTTCTGATGAGCGTGACTTCCGACACCGAGATCACCGACGATCAGCCAATCGACGTCGTGTTCGACGGGACGAAGGTGCACCTCTTCGATACCGAGACGGGGACGGCACTCACGCACGGTATCACAGAACTCGGCGGGACGGACGACGGGGCGACGATGACCGAGGCGGACGGGTGACCCGTTTTCGCCCGTTCGGACGCCACCGGTGAAGCGAAGGGAGACCCAGACGGACTGCTGTCAGGCATTTCCGGCGCAACCGCGACCCGTTTCCTGCGGTTGCACCGATAAATCGTGACAGCGGACCGTATCATTCGTTGCAAATCGCCGACGGACCAAAGACCACCGAGTGCGTACCGGTCGGTACTGTTGGCTCCACATCGGAACGCTCCCGATCATCGCCGGCGAAACCGAACTCGGATTGATCAGCACCAATGACTCCAGACCGAACTGATATTAAAACGGGAATCGTCGGACTCGGAAACATTGGCCAGTATCACGCCGAGCGGCTCCTCGAGCTCGGCGTTCCGCTAGTCGGCGGCATGGACGTCGCCCCCGAAGCGCGGAAACGATTCACGCGGCGGTACGATGTCGACGTCTACGAGGACCACCAGGAGCTATACGAGGCCGTCGACGCGATTATCATCACGACGCCGAACAAGTTCCACGAACAGTACGCCGTGAGCGCCTTCGAAGACGACCTTCACGTTCTTCTCGAGAAACCGCTGGCCCATACCCTCGAGAGCGCAGAACGGATCGCCGACGCAGCCACACAGTCGTCGGGGATCACCATGGTCGGATTCAACAACCGGTTCGCAAATACCGTCCAGATCGTCAAAAACCGGATCGAACGAGGCGACCTGGGAACCGTCACACACCTCGAGGCGAACTACGTTCGGAGGCGAGGGATTCCCGGACGCGGTTCGTGGTTTACTCGGCGGGCGATCGCTGGTGGCGGCGCACTTATCGATTTGGGCGTTCATGCAATCGACCTCGCCCTGTACCTACTCGGGTACCCAACCGTCCTCGAAGTGTCCGGCGTCACGCGCGGCGAGTTCGGTCCGCGGGAGGAGTATGCGTACCTCGAGATGTGGGGAAGCGACTCGGGGCCCGGCGAGTTCGATGTCGACGACTCCGCGAGCGCCTTCGTCCGCTGTGAACAGAACCGGACGATTTCTCTCGAGGTGGCCTGGGCGACGAACCGGCCCGAAAACCACGAGTTCGTCGTCCGCGGAACGAACGCAGCCGCGAAATTCGACCTCCTCGAGAACGACCTGACCTTCCACTCGGCGAGTACGATCGGTCCGGATCACCTCGAGAACACGTCGATAGAAACGCGTCAGAACGATACCCACACGGACGAACAGCAGACGTTTTTCGACGCTATCGTCACCGAGATCGACCTCGAAGACAGCGTCGAGCAGGGGCTCGACGTCCAGAGAATTATCGATGCGATCTACCGCTCGAGCGAGGAGGAGCAAACGATCTCGGTTTCGGACCGATAGCGATTTGGCGTCGGTTTTCCAACAGACGCCCCCGTCTTATTTCGCCGCTGGCGTAAAACGCCCCCCATGGAGATCGGTCTTCACACTCCGCCGCTGGCAAACGAGTCGCTCGAGGGCGCACTCGCGTACTGCAACGAACAGGGCGTCACGGCGATCGAACCCGGTGTCGGCGGATTTCCAGGACAGGATCATCTGCCACGAACCGAATACCTTGACGACGCCGACGCGCAGGCCGACCTCGAAGACGTTCTCGATACCTACGAGACACGGATCAGTGCACTCGCCGTGCACAACAATCCGCTTCATCCGGACGAACAGCGAGCGGATCGAGCTTCGACCGAGCTTCGGGAGGCGATACAACTCGCGGCCCAACTCGACGTTTCCACCGTCACCTGCTTTTCGGGGCTCCCCGCTGGCGGGCCGAACGACGACGTACCGAACTGGATTACGGCACCGTGGCCCACAGAACACGCCGACGCGCTCGAGTACCAGTGGGGTCGAGCCCTCGAGTACTGGAACGAACTCGCGGCGTTTGCGGCCGATCACGGTGTTGACGTCGGGATCGAAATGCATCCAAACATGCTCGTGTACGAACCGCACGGATTGCTTCGATTGCGCGAGGCGACCAACGAGCGGATCGGAGCCAACTTCGATCCCTCTCATCTCTACTGGCAGGGAATTTCGATTACGGACGCGATTCGGTTACTCGGTGAGGACGATGCGATCAAACACGTCCACGCCAAGGACACGAGAATCTACGAGCCGCAGGCTCGAGAGAAAGGCGTTCTCGATACGACCGCCTACGACGACGAGGCGAATCGATCGTGGCTCTTTCGATCCGTCGGCTACGGCCACGACGAAACCCATTGGAAGGACATCGTCTCGACCTTGCGAATGGTCGGCTACGACGACGTTCTAAGCATCGAGCACGAAGACTCGCTCACGAGTTCTCGAGAGGGACTCGAAAAGGCAATCGAATTCCTCGAGCGGGTCCGCTTCGGAACGGATCCAGAAGATGCTTACTGGACGTAATTAGGGCCGTACGCGACGGCAGCCGAGATAGATGGAATTTCGTGGAATGTGTGTCGTTGCGCTGAGTGCTATCTCCGTTTCGTAAATTCAGTATCGTCGCTGAATCCTTGCTGTCGAACTCCGCTGGCGGTGGCGGGTGGTGTCGTCGATATCCTTCGTTGCGACCTCATTTTCCGATCGAGTTAACCGTATCATCGGACGGACTCGCCTCCGAAACGTCGACCCGACCACCGTCGTAGACGTCGACTTCGTATCCTTCGTACGTGAACGTAACCCGAATGTCGGAGTCGTTCCCCTCCGGCGGATGTTCGTCGAACAGTAAATCCAGTGCTTCGGGATCGATCACGGAATACAGTGGATCGTACGCGGGCGGTCGCAACTCCACGACATCGACACCTTCGGCGTTCGCTACGGCTTCGATGATCGCCCGGGTTGGAGGGATCCCTCGATCGGCCGTCGAAGTGTCTCTTGGAGTGACCATATCCTATGGTAACTGTTGACAAGGCATAAGTTTGCTGGTTAATTCCACCGGATCAGGCTATCGTCTACATATTCCCAGAGAGAACCCGTCGGTTACTCTCGGTCACCTTCGAACCGTGTTTGGGCGTCTTTAAATTTCGTACTGAAGAAGACCCTCGCAGTCCTCACGAGCCCCTCGACGGTATAATTACGGCCAATATAGACACTAACGAGGGCGAGAAACGTTCCGGCGATCACGTCTGAAAACCAGTGAATACCGAGATACATCGTCGAGAGTGCAACACTACCGGCGAGAACGCCCGAAAGAGGGACCCACAACGGATACTTCTCTCTGGTATGTACCGCGAGGAAAAATACCGTCATTGCCATCGATGTATGAAGCGAGGGAAACACGTTCGTGTTGTGATTTATCGAGTGCGTGAGAAATCCCGATTCAGGGAACGCCGTATAAAGAAGCCCATCAAATAGCGTTGGGTCGACGTTTCGAGGGCCGTATGCGATAAACACGAAATAACACAGCAGGCCGATTCCGTAGTTGGCGGTGTATGCGAGTATGAGCGTCGAAAGGTCGTCCATCTCACGGAGAGCGAAATACGCGACGAACGGAAACGCGAGCAAGAACGCGTAGCCGTATATATAGACGAACACGAAATACGACGTCAATTCGTCCATCTGGATCGACTGCAAGAAGACAACGGGCGTTTCGCCGAAAAGCGCTCGGTCGATCCCGAAGAGATAATCCGTGATAGCAACACCAGTTACCTGTGTCGAAATCGTCTGAGCGACGTCCTGCGTCGCCCATCTGAGGAACAGCACGCAGAGTAACACAGTCGTTGGAAGCGCGATCCCCTCGAGTCGCCATCGGAAGTCCCGAACTGCCCGAACGAGTTGACGAGGGCCAACGATGACGAGCGTCGCCGTAACGAGCATAGCCAGGACGGCGAGGCCGATCTCGAGAACGACGCTAGCGAAGACCATATTGTGAGAGTACAAACTGCAGGCCACTAATACAAACCGGTTGGGAAACGACGAGTCCCGAGACTACTCTGTAACTGTCATCGCGCAGTGAATGTGTTTCGGTGGAATCGAATCGAGACCGCATCGGTGGCCGGACCTGGATGCGGTCACTCCAGTAACGTATCATCGTCGTATCGATACCCCTCGTCTTCGAACAAGGTCCGAACCAGGTCCTGGTTAATCTCTCCATCCGATCCAGGGAACCGCAGTACGGAAGCCGTTCCATCGGCCGATCGACTGCTATCGTCGGGCGATCGAACACCGGCCAGTTCGGCGTAAGTTTCCGGCTTTTCAGCGTACCCGTCGAAAACCTCCTCGACGACGTGATCCCGGTCGATCAGCCGAGAGACGAGAGAGCGAAACCGTGGGTCTCCGAGCTGTGGGTGCTGGAAGTTGTATCCAACGATATACGCCGAATCGGTCGAGGAATTCACCATCGAAACGTCGCTCTCCTCGACGATCGATCCGGCGTGTTCTGGCGGGAGGTCCGCACCGATGATATCGATGTCGTCGTCCGCCATCATATCGATAAGAACGCCTGGATACGGACCGACGATGTGGAATTCTATCCCATCGTACTGCGGAAATCCGTTGAGAATCGACGGGCGATCCGAAACGGCCGGATCCAAAAGGACGTGATCGTCGAACAGTTCGAACTCGAGTAGCTCGTTCGCTTCGTGTTCGCCGAACCTGAACAGGCCCGAACCGATAGGAGGCTCGTTATCCGTGGTTCGGGCTTCGGTCTGGTACTCACCGACGGGTTCGGAACGGGACTCCCAGACGTGTTCGGGCAGGATCGGAACGGTGAGTGGCCGACTCGCAACCGCTTCGCTGGGCGTTTCGAACGAAAATTCGACGGTCCTCGCTCCAACCGTCGACACGGAATCGACCACCGACTGACACCCTCTGTACTGTGACGTCGGTACCCCACTTTCTATCTCTCCAAGCGACGTGTCCTCGAAAAACCGTATCGTGAACTCGACGTCGGAGGCATCCAGTGATTCGCCGTCGTGCCAGGTGAGGCCCTCTCGAAGTCTTACCGTCGCCTCGATCTCGACGCCCGAATCGTCCCACGAAATGTCGTCAGCTAGCCACGGAACGTACTCGCCGTCGATCCTGCGAGCGAGTGGATCATACAGGAGTTCGAGCAGCGGCCGTTCGCTTCCGACGTCCGCAGCGATCGGGTTGAACCGATCCGAGAGCCCCTCCCCGAACAACCCCACTCGGAGTGGATTGGTTCGGCTTCCGTCCGCAGGCTCGGTCGAAAGCAGGTCGATATACCCCTCGGCACGGTTTGGAGTCCACGATGTTCTCACTTCGTTGCGAGCACCTCCCAGATGGTTTGGGAAGGCCACGACCGAATGGGGGCCGATCTGCTCGAGCGATTCGAATAGTTCCTCGAGCGTTTCTTCGCGCGTTTCGCCCTCGGACGTATGCTGTTTCTCGAGCAGTTCGTCGATCGCCATGTTCGAGAAATTAAATGGGTTCTGCCACCCTTCTTCGGTCCTGAACGCCGAGTGAAGCAGATCGCGAAGGGCATCCGGCTCGAACAATCCGGGGTGGCGTCCGACGAAGATGTCGTAATCGCGCTGGATGAGAATTTCTCGGTAGAATTCGCGCTCTGCGACCGGTTCGGTGGTTACTTGGATTCCAGCGTCGGCGAGGTTCTCTCTGAGCTGGCTCAGAATCGATGCCGCGATATAGTCGTCGTCCGTCGGGACCGTTTTGATGACTAATGAGACTTGCTCCGGCGTGTTCTCGTCCGACCCAGACCAGAACCGCTCCATGCACCCCGCGACACTTCCAGTTGTCGCTGTGGCAATTCCAGCGAGCAATTGACGGCGGGTGGGTGGAGCGAGTTCCTCCATACGAGACCCGTAGTCACCACGATGTATAGGACTTACTCCCCAGACGACAGCTTTCTTCAAAGCCTGTACTGCCCGTGTGCGGATATCGAAATCGGAAGGGGCGGTATCACCGCTAGCCGCTCTTGGGGTCGCCGGCCGAACGCGAACATCACCGGCCCGGATCATTCACGACTTGATGATAGTATTGACTGCTTGACTGTCTTTTCATCGATCGTACGTGGGCCATAACAATACCCGGTATTGGCGACAGAGGAAACGTGGAAACCGTTCCCGACTCGGCCCGGCGGGGCCCCCGCTGACCGCTCTCGGAGAACGGCCACAATCGATAGCTATGAAACTCGCACTCATCGGCTTCGGACAGGCAGGCGGGAAGGTGGTCGACGAGTTCCTGGCGTACGAACGCACGATCGACGGTAGCTTCGTCGAATCGGCAATCGCAGTCAACTCTGCGACGACTGATTTACAGGGACTGGAACAGATTCCCACGGAGAATAGGGTACTCATCGGACAGGCACGGGTGAAAGGACACGGTGTCGGTGCCGACAACGAACTCGGCGCGACGGTGACAGAGGAAGATATCGGCGAGATTCAGGGAGCCGTAGATCGCGTCCCGGTTCACGAGATCGACGCATTCCTGGTCGTCGCCGGCATGGGGGGCGGAACCGGTTCGGGTGGTGCCCCCGTCCTCGCGAAACATCTCAAACGGATCTACTCCGAACCGGTGTACGGGCTCGGAATTCTCCCCGGTACCGACGAAGGAGGGATCTACACGCTCAACGCCGCACGATCGTTTCAGACGTTCGTTCACGAAGTCGATAATTTACTCGTCTTCGACAACGACGCCTGGCGACAGACCGGCGAATCGATCCAAAGCGGGTACGATCAGATAAACCGAGAAATCGCCGAGCGATTCGGCCTCCTGTTCGCCGCCGGCGAAGTCGGACAGGGCGATCACGTCGCCGAAAGCGTCGTCGATTCATCCGAGATCATCAACACCCTCTCGGGCGGTGGCGTTTCGACGATCGGATACGCCCGAGAGACGGTCGAGAACAGTCAAGACGGACTCATGTCCAGATTCCGCGGGAGCGACTCGCCGGACGAACTGTCCGCGACGAATCGACTGACGAGTCTGATTCGAAAGGCGGCGCTCGGCCGGCTCACGCTTCCGTGTGATGTCTCGAGTGCCGAACGGGGACTCGCAGTTGCGACCGGCCCGCCGTCGTACCTGAACAGGAAGGGCGTCGAACGCGGACGTACGTGGCTCGAGGAGGAAACGGGAAGCATGGAAATCCGAGGCGGTGATTACCCGCTCGTTGGAGAAAACGAGGTTGGATCGATCGTGCTCCTCTCGGGCGTTACGTCGGTCCCGAGGATTGAGACGCTCCAGCAGGTGGCGATCGATGCAAAGGATCGGAACGCGGACATCCAGGCACAGAGTCAGGATCAGTTCTCGTCGCTCATGGACACCGGTGGCGAGATAGACGCACTTTTCTGACGGGAGTTGTTCCTCCATCGGCTCTGAGAGGAGAACTCGGACAGTAACGGCCCGTTCGAAATTACGACAGAACCCGATCCTTTCGAGCAGTTCGTTCTCAAAAGGATCGGTGTGGGGTTGAAACCGTTGTTATTATTTTGAGAATATTTCTAAACATGTTTTTTCTTTTTATGGTAGAATTCTTCCGTAGAAAGGTATAGTGAGTTTTACCGCAACATTGTTATCGTCGCAGTTAGTTACATTCAACAATCATCATGGTTGGGAGACAATGACACAACATGGGATAATCAACACCAAGGTCGGGGTGGTCGGCGCCACGGTACTAATTATTGGAAACGTGATCGGTGTGAGCGCGTTCGTCCTTCCCGGACCCCTCGCAGGCGACGTTGGTCCGGGCGTTATCTTTGCACTGTTGCTCGCGCTGATTCCGCTCGTCTTTGGGATCATCATGTCGCTACAGTTGGGTGGGGCGATTCCGGTCGCGGGCGGTAGTTACGTCTACGCCTCCCGCCTCGTCGGGCCGTTCTGGGGGTTCTTACTCCCGTGGATTACGATCCCCGGCGTTTGGGCCGGAATGTTGTTCATCGCACTCGGGTTCGCGGAGTACGTCGGGTTCGTCTCCGAAACGATCTCGTTCGTTCCGGCGATCCCCGAACTCACCTTGATTTACGGCTTGCTCATCCCGTTCATTATCTTGAACGTACTCGGCATTCGAATGGTGGCGATCATCCAGTTCCTGATGGTGTCGCTGATCGTCGTCGGAATGGCCGCGTTCATCGTTCCCGGGGCGTTCGCCGTCGAAACGTCGAACTACACGCCCCTGTTCCCCAAAGGAACCGCGCCCGTTATCGTCGCGATCGTTTCACTGTACTTCCCGTTGCGCGGCTTCCGCCTCGTCGTCGAACTCGGTGAAGAGATGAAAGATCCCGCTCGAAACATCCCGCGCGTACTGGGTCTCTCCGCCGCCATTTCGTTGACGCTGTTGATCGGCCTCGTCATCGTCCTCGTCGGCACGACGAACTGGGAGACACTCGGCGGAATGGACGCCGCAGTCGCACAGGTGTCGATGGACACTGCTCCGGCCTCGCTCACTGCGCTCGTCCTCGTCGCCGCGGCGATGGGAGCGCTCACCTCTATCAATATGACCTACACCGCGTACTCTCGTCTCCTGATGCGAGCGGGCCGCGACAATATTATTCCCTCGGCGATCGCTCGAATCCACGAGCAGTACGATTCACCGTACGTCGCGGTGATTCTGCTCGGAGTCCCACCGCTTCTCGTCGCCCCGTTCTCTCCCGGTACCGTGACGCTCTCGGTCGCACTCTCCATGACGATCCTCTTTGGGCTCGCCGTGGCCGGCATCGCGCTCTGGAATCTCCCGAAAGTATACCCCAAGCGGTACGAACACTCGTTGTACAAACTCCCGCCGTGGCTGTTGAAGGTCACCGCGGTCGGCGCAGTCGGATCTGCGGCGTTCCTGTGGGTGCTCGTGGCAACACAGCTACCGCTGATGGTCGGCGTCTTAGTCGGATGGATGGCGCTCGGGTACGTCTTCTACCGAACTCGAGTCTACTGGTTCAACCGACGAGGAATCGATCTCAAGAGTCGAATGGGTCAGCTTCACGAGAGCGAACAGGCCGACGCCGACTGATCAGGCGCGCTCTCGGCGACCAGGGGTGCTCTCGGCGACCAAGGGCGCTCGGTGAAGGTGCGTTCTCGATAAGTAGTACGTTCTCGATGACCAGGAGAATTGTGCTGGAATCAAGAACGGTTCTCGAGCGGAAGCGCGGTCGTCTCGATCAGATCTCGGTGTCCATCAAGAACGGCGAACCGTTCTTCGCGGCGCGTCTCGAGCCAGTACAGCAGTCGTTTCGCCCACTCGAGTTTTTTCGCTTTCATCGAATTGACGGACGGATCGTCGAAATCCCAGCCGACGAAAACAAGGGTCGAAGCGCCGAGTGCATCCGCGAGGAACGCCGCTCGGTCGCCGTCGGTAAATCCGCCGAAGTTGCGGACGGGACCGGACGGTGGCGCCTGTGTCGTCGGAAGAACGAACTCCGACGTACACGCCGGAACGATCTCGCGCACCGCGGAGATGTTATCGCCGTGGCCGTGAACGGCGACGGGCGTCCCGCGCTCGGTCAACCGAACGACGGTCTCCGGGTTTTTGTCGAGGTCGGTCACCATACAGTCGACCGTGATGCCGCGATCCTCGAGCGCATCGACCGCCGTCGAGGCACCGAACACGACATCGCAGTCGCGAGCGCGTTCGATTGAGTCCGGCGTCTCGAGAGAGGGTCCCGCGCCCGCTATCGCGACGGTTCGGTCCCGGGTACCGCGGAGATGCTCGAGGTCGAACGGCTCCGCTATTTCCGCGAGAATGTCGCGTGCGCGCTCGTCGGCCGACCGATCGAAGTCGAAATCCTGCAAGATAGCTTCGTAGACGGGTTCGAATTCGTTGTATTCCATGCGTTGGGGTCTCGGGGTAGCTCGCGATGAGACTAGTTCCATAACTGTAAAGCGGTGCGGTTCCGCTCGGCTTGCGGAGTTTCTCCCAGTTATGGAATGTATACTTCCAATTAAGATGTGTATAGATGTCTCTTTCGGATGTAGTACCACAATAATTCCGTGTTGTGGGCCGGGGGTCGCCTCCAAAGTACCCCTACCCGGGAGGCCGCCCGGCGTCCATTCCCCTCTTTCGAAGCCTTCGGTATAAGCTTTCTCTTACTGCAAGACATCGGTAATACCCATCCTATAATCAACAATAGTCTTGTTTTCACTGTATAGAACGGTTGAAAGCCGAGAAAAAGGATCCATCATCGCTCAACGAAGAATCGTTCTGCTTCATCGAGAGGCCCCTTTGTATATCGGCACCGCCGAGGGCATCACTGTCTGCTGGAATTCGTTTCTCTGAGCTGTACTCAATTGTGTTCTGCGGTACTCAGTCTCACTGAGCTATACTCAATTGGTTCTACTGTGACCGACGGAGAATCGTTGTGATCGATCGGGTCGCCCCTCGAGTCGGCTTACTCCGATCCGTCGAGAAGCGGCTGATCGCGCTCGGCAAACGTCGACCCGATGCGCGCGGCGTCGCGCGTTTCGGCGACATCGTGGGTTCGAACGATGTGGGCTCCGCGTTCGATCGCCATCGACGTCGCCGCGAGGCTTACCGGAAGCCGCTCGTCCGTCTCGCGGCCCGCGATCTCTCCGAGGAAGTTTTTTCGGTTGATCGAGACCAGCATCGGTTTTCCGAGCGAGCGGAACTCCGAAAGCCTGCGAAACGTCTCGCGATCGTGCTCGGTGGTCTTGGCCTCGCTCCACCCGCCGAAAGCCGGATCGACGATAGTCTTGTCCGTGAATCCGTTCTGCTTCAACGATTCGTGCACCATATCGACGTAATCCGCCTTCTCGGCCCACGCTGGAGATTTGCGATCCGCCCAATCGGTTTCTTCGACCGCACCGGGACGCTCGAGATCCGGTGGACTCGCCATTTTGACGACCGCGGCGTCTTGCTCTCGACAAACGGTGGGCATCTTGGGATCGGCGAATCCGCAGATATCGTTGACCATATCGAACCCCTGAGAAAGCGCCTCGTCCGCGACAGCGGCATACCGAGTCTCGATCGAAAACACCGCATCGCCGGCGGTCTGATCGATCGTTTCGAGTGCGACGTGGAGACGGTCGAGTTCTTCTTCAGCCGTCAGGACGTCGAACCGTTTGTTCGCGGACTCGAGGCCGATATCGACGATATCCGCCCCCTCGCCGATGAGTTCCTCGTCAACGTACGCCGCCGCATCGGCGGGGTCATCGTATACGCTCGGATCGTAGGGCGATTCTTCGCTCACGTTTAAAACGCCCATTACCCGCGCTGGATGCTCGTCACCGATACCCAGTCCAGCAGCGTCGACGCTGTTCATACGGACAGTGAGGAAGGGAGACAAAAAGGTATCGCGGTTGCGGTCAACTGACTCAGTTATCGTCGACTACTGTTTCGTACAGTGCTATTACCCGAGGAATTAGTTCCGGTCGATTACTGGCCGAGTTTCGTCTGCTGATCTTCAGCGTCCGCACCTTCCTCGAGAAGCGCGAGTCGGGAATCTCGCAACAGCACCTTCTTGACGATCGACGGGTTCTCGAGGAGTCGGTGTTTGGCGTGGGCACCGCGGCCCCGCCCTCGACCCTTTCGCTCGGACTGAATCACGTTGAGGAAGTTCTGCTCCTGGAGGATTTCCTGGACGCGACGTTCCGAGAGGATGTCGAAGTCGAGTCGTCTCGCAAGTTCCTTGTACTGATTGTAGATAATCTTCGTCGGAAACTCTTTTTGGGAACTGTTCTGGGTCAATAGGGTGAGCGCGTACAGAATTGCCTTGGCCTGCTGGGGAGATCCCTCGATCAACTCGTTGAACCGATCGGCTTCGGTCTTTTCTTTTGCCTCTCGAACATTTTCGGCAGTCACACGTGCGTCGTTTTGTTTCTTCGCGAGCCGGCCCGCGTTTCGGAGGATGTCGATCGCTTTCCGTGCGTCACCGTGTTCCTGCGCCGCGAGCGCGGAAGTCAGCGGAATCACGTCGTCCTCGAGAACGCTGTCATGGAACGCGTCCTGGCGCTTCTCGAGTATCTCGACGAGTTGGTTCGCGTCATACGGCGAGAAGACGAGTTCGTCCCGTGAGAGGCTCGATTTGACCCGTTCGGAGAGGTGATCCGGAAAGTCGATCTTGTTCGAGATACCGATGATGCCGATCGCCGAATCCGAAATCCGTCGGTTCTCGCCGGCTCGAGAAAGTTTTCGGAGGATTTCGTCGTCCTCGAGCATATCGATCTCGTCGAGGATAACGATCGTGACATCGGTACAGTGATCGATCGTTTGCCAGAGTCGCTTGTAGTAATCGCCCGTTCCGAGTCCGCGGTCGGGAACGGTGATGCCGCTGTTGTCCGGTTCGTTTACGATCTGTGCAATCGTTTTGACGACCGAGGCTTCGGTATTTTGCTCTCCACAGTCGATAAAGGCGTATTTGACGGTCACGTCGTCGCGTTCGGCTTCCGTGATCACTCGCTGAGTGACCGACCGAGAGATCAGCGATTTCCCGGTTCCCGTCTTCCCGAAGATGAACAGGTGATTCGGCTCGCTCCCAAACACTGCAGGGTTTAGTGCATCGGCAACCCGCTGCATCTGCTCGTCCCGCCCGACGATTCTGTCGGGTCCTGGAAGATGCGTAATCTCGAGCAAACGCTCGTCGGCGAAGATTGGATCATCGTACCGAAAGAGCGGGTCCCGGTCATCGTTGGAGGACATTCCAGTACCGAAACGATACTAATTGGCCAATCATAAACCCATAGGGTTACCTCGCGTGTGTAAATGTTATATGTACCCCTTTTCTGAGGTCTGAAACCCGGCAATTGCGGACTCTCGAGAAAAGAGCTGTTCTCGCGTTTCTATCTGGGGTGTCTTGAGTCGGACCCCCACACCAGTGTCGCGAGTGTAAGAGGGCTGAAAAATGGGAGAGAAGTGTTGACCGTAGCCGACGGGAATCAGTACGCACGCGAATCTATTCGAAGGTGGATCAACACGACGTACAATTGTAGTACGCAACAAATCAAGCACTAGTACGCCCTGATCTATTCACAGATCCGATGAGTTGAAGTAACGTGTTCGTTCGAGCCGGACTGCTCGGCTCGTTCTTTCCAGACTCGAGTTGAGAACGGTTCGTCCAACGAATCGATCGCAATCCATACGGTCGAGAAATCGAGATGAAATCGCACGCCGTGACAAGGATACTCTCGCTCACGGAATTGACTGCCTCGCGCGCGAAACCGATTTTTGACACGCATCATGGGGGTGCTCCCTGTTCGATTTCGCTGCCTGATTTTCGTCTTCGACCGGATTCGACGAGCGCTCTCGAGGATCTGTTGTGATGGCTGGATACGTCCGATAAGTGGTACCGAGTCAACGAGAAATCTGCACTCGCTCGCGGAACAATCAGGTCCGATCCGAACCTGAACTCGATCGCCACAGCAAGGGGGGACTTTGCGACGAAGGGATGGGATGCGTGATGCGATGGGACACACACCCCCGTCGCGTTTGTAACGTCAAATGTGGGGGTGGGGTTGTTGAATATCGACGAATTCCGGACCTACCATCATTTTCCAGGCAAGATTACACCCGCGACAAAGGTGTGTTCCCAAACAGAACCCCCACCCACATACACCGTTACAAACGCGAAGGAGGTGTCTCACCCCCAATCAATCCAATCCATTTTCTGAGATCGGTAGAAACCGCCGTATTCAGCGTAGAGACAGCCGAACGCCCTATCAAGAAATGATTACACTAGATTACTACCACTAGACTAGATCAGTTCTAGTTCCCTTCTTCTCTTACTCTACTTACTCTACAAGAACAACAACTAGAATTACCTAGAACTAGCTAGTATAGAACTAGTAACTGATGATTAGAAGGTGAGGTAGTTTAACACATCCCCACTCCAACCGGTCGGGCTAATCCGCTTCAAGCGGTCCGCTCCACTCCAACTCCATCAACTCTATTGATTCTATCAACTCACTCCAACTCACTCCAACCAACTTCATTACTACAATCCCATCAGACCCATCCTGTTCTAAAACTCTTCTCACCACGACCGCTCCGTCATTACGACCGTCCCTCACCACGACCGTCCCTCACTTTCCCCCTCTTTCTCGAGGCGTCTCTCCATCCACCGGGACTTCCTTCGAACAGACTTCTTTTCCCTGCTCACGATTAGCGGAGTACATGGCCTCAAGTGATCCACCCGCCGTGGCAGTTGTGGACGCGACGACTCCCGGGAACGTAGGAACCATCGCTCGAGCGATGAAGAACTTCGGCTTCGAGGATCTATTGCTCGTTGACCCGCCGGAACTCGATCCGGATGGCGAAGCCTACGGGTTCGCTGGCCACGCTCGAGACGATATCTTGCCTAACGCCACGGAACTTTCGTTCGACGAACTCGTCGACGAACACCACACGATCGGCTGTACGGCCGTTACGAACGAGGATGACCAGAGCCACGTTCGGTTTCCGTACACGACTCCCTCCGAACTGGCCGAGCGACTACCCGCGGTCGACGCTTCCACAGTACTGGTCTTTGGTCGAGAACGCGTCGGCCTCACGAACGAGGAACTGAGCCGGATGGACGAGATTTGTTCGATCCCTGCAAGCGCCGAATACCCCGTGCTCAATCTCGGCCAAGCCGCAACGATCACCCTCTACGAACTCAGGACCCTCACTCTCGAGGACGCAGACACTCAGCTTCCGGACAGAGAACGGGTTCGTGCGCCGGAACCGTTGCTCGAGCGCCTCTACGACCAGTGGGGCGATCTCCTCGTGGAACTCAACCACCCCGAGGAAAAACGGGAGAAAACGATGCGAATGATCCGCCGCATCTACGGGAGAGCGGATCCAACCGAAGGAGAGATCAACACCTTCCTCGGCCTGTTACGACGCGCGACGGAACGGCCGGACCAGCAGGTGTCGGAACGGCCGGACCAGCGGGTGTCGGAACAGCCAAACCAACAGGCGTCGAAAAAGCCAAACCAGCCCCCTTCAGAATCCCGAGATACGTAGTCGATAGCCGTCCCGAATAGGTCGACGAATCAGGCTCGCTTCTGGATCTCTTCGCGAAGTACCTCGCTGACGAGGTCGCCGTCCGCTTTTCCGCGGAGTGCACCCATGCACTCGCCCATGAGCCCGGAGAACGCCTGCATCCCCTCGGATTCGACCTGCTTCTCGTTACGTTCGACGACCTCGGTGATCGCCTCTCTAACTTCGTCTTCACCCGCCGAGCCGAGTCCAGCTTCTTCGGCGGCGTCCTCGGCCGACTGCTCGGGTTCTTTGGCCAACACCGTCAGCAGATCCGGGATCCCCTCGTTCGGAAGCTCACCCCCCTCGGCTAACTCGAAGACTTCCTCGAGGTGGCGCTGACTCAACTTCCCGACCGGAACGTCGTCGCGTCTGAGTTCGGTGAGTGTGGACTCGAGGGTGGTCGCGGCTAGCGTCGGATCGATGCCATCAGCAACTACATCTTCGAAGACGGGCATGTACTTGCCGTAGGCGACCTGATTCGCTAGCCCGGCTCCCAGTCCATACTCCTCCTGGTAGCGTTCGACTTTTTCCGTCAGGAGTTCGGGTTCGGGGACGTCGCTCGGATCGGGTTCGACGGGCGGCACGTCCGTTTCGGGGTACATCCGCGCGGCACCGGGAAGCGGACGGAGGTATCTGGTCGTTCCGTCGTCGTTCGCCCCGCGCGTTTCCTCCGGGACACCCTCGAGTGCAGTTTGCGCACGCGATGCGACGGCTTCGATCGCCGACTCCGCAACGTCAGTATCCGCGGCGACGATTGCGACGGCGTCCTGTTCACCGGCACCGACGGCGTCTCGCAACGCCGCAACTTCTTCTGGAGTCACGCCGTAGGCCGGAAGCTCGTCGGTGTGGAAGATACCACCCGCACCGTGGCGTTTGGCGTGATCCGAGAACTCGGTTCCGAGCCGTCGGTCGGGTGCGATCTCCCGGCCGACGATCCCGTCGAACCCGTAGAGGGGAACGGCAGTCACCGATCCGCCCGAGGATAGCGCGCCGCCGATTACGCCGCTGTCGGTGTTCGCAAAGACGTCCGTTACGTCCTGAGAATCTCCCACAGAAGCGTCTCGATCGTCCAGTTCGGTCACGATCTCGACGAGTTTCGCCTGCCGCCTCACCTCGTTGCGAACGATGTCGTCGATGTCGTCGAGGCTCTGGACGCCCTTGATCTCGACGCGTGCTCCCTCCTCGATGGAGACGTTGACGTCCTGGCGAATCGTTCCGAGTCCGCGCTTGACTTTGCCGGTCGAGCGAAGTAACATACCGATTCGCTCTGCGGCCTCGAGGGCCTGTTCCGGCGACCGAATATCTGGGCTGGTTCCGATTTCGACGAGCGGAATGCCGAGCCGGTCGAGACTGTAGGTCACGCCGTCGTCGGTTTCCTCGACGCGCTGGGCGCTCTCTTCCTCGAGGAGGAGGTCCTCGATGCCGACCGCTCCCTCGCTCGTCTCGATCGAACCGCCCGTCGCGATAAGCGTCGAGCGCTGGAAGCCCGACGTGTTCGAGCCGTCGACGACGATCTTTCGCATGACGTTCGCTTGATCGACCGGGTGCATATCCATCAGCTGTGCGACTTCGAGCGTGGTCTCGAGAGCTTCCTCGTCCAGCCGGTGAGGCGGCTCGTCGTCTTCCTCGACCAGACACGTCGAGTCGTAGGCAAGATAAGTGAACTCTCGGTCGACCTTGCTCTCCTCGACGGCGGCGTCGTCGAGTTCGCCGAGCTCACTCCGCGTCGGGTGGAGATAGCGGGTAAACTGACGCGTCGCTTCCTCGGGTTCGCGCAACTCCGTCGGACACTGACAGAACAGCTTCGTCGCCGTATCGAGTTGCTGGTGGATTTCCAGCCCGGCGACGAGTCCGAGTGCCTCGTAATCGTACTCGTCCTCGGTCATTGTCGATGACTCGGAGGCCGAAGGGTAAAAAACCGTTCAGTTCGTCCGGATCAGTTCGTACCCGCTTCTTGACGAGCCCGACCCGAGATTCAATCTACACCGTCCCGGTAGAGTAGCCGTTACCGTCCCGGCGGATTCGACGACTCCGGTGAGTTCGTCTCTGTCGGGTTGGTCGTCGATTTCGCCGGTTCGGATGACTCTCTCCCATTCGGCCCGGCGAAATCGACATCCTCGGTGGTCGCCCGCGAAACTGCCTCGAGAACCCGTTCGACGCTTGCCTCGAGCGCGCTCACACGACACGTTTCGTACAGTTCTTTGGCTTCTTCACCTGCGAAGTGTCGGTCCTCGAACGACCGCGTTTCGATCACGACGAGCGGTTCAGCCGCATCGACCGCCTCGAGAACGAGCTGATTGCCCGAGCTGATTTGCACGTCGGCTAATACCACCGCGTCGCTCTCCGAGATTGCTTGCTCCAACTCTCCGAGATGGCTCTCGGAGAGCGAATCGAAGGGCGGCGCTTCGATCCGTTCGATCTCGAGTCGACGGGCTGTTTCCGCGGCGATATCGCCACTCGGAACCGGGCCGAGGGAGGTTTCGACGTCCGCATTCCTCAATCGCGCCACCACGCCGACGGCTGCGGATCCGGAGCCAAGTATGTGAACCCGATCGGGAACTGTAGGGGTGTGCGTTTCCGTTTTCCGGCCTCCATCCGTAGGGGTGTGCGTTTCCGTTTTCCGGCCTCCATCGAAATCAGCGCTTTCGGCGGCCGGAAGCGCCGTGACCGTACTCGTTCCGGTGACCGGGTTCTCGGTCACGGCCGCGTTCGAATTGAACACGTCTGAGAGCGTCTCCGCAGATAACACCGCCTCCGGCGCTCCCGTCCGCCGAACGCCGCCGTCGGCGAGCATCACCACCCTGTCGCAGTACCGCGCCGCGAGATCGAGGTCGTGAATCGCCGCACAGACGGCTCGCCCGCTGTCGACCAGCTCGCGGACTAACTCGAGGGTTTCGACCTGGTGGTTGATGTCGAGACTCCCCGTCGGTTCGTCGAGCAGGAGGGCGGGCGTCTCCTGTGCGACGGCTCGAGCAAGCACGACCCGCTGGCGTTGGCCCCCGCTCACTTCGTCAATCGGGCGATCCGCGAGGGCTTCGGTACGGGTCCGCTCTAGGGCTCGGTCGACCGCGTCCCGATCCTCGCGCGTCGGCGGAGAGAACCGAGATCGATGCGGGTGACGCCCCATCTCGACAACGTCCCGGACGGGAAACGAAAACGAGAGGCTCGTATCCTGCGGGACGACCGAGACGAGCCGGCTCGAGGCCTGTGAGGACACGTCGTGGATATCGACGCCGTCGATCGTAACCCGACCCGCGTCGGGCTCGAGTGCGCCGCTGATGGCGCGGAGTAGCGTCGTCTTTCCGGCCCCGTTCGGACCGACGAATCCGACGAACTCGCCCGGTTCGACGGTGAGTGAGATGTCCTCGAGGATAGCGACATCGTCGAACGAGAGCTTGAGGTTTCGGACGGAAACCGTGCCAACCGTTTCGCTCGAATCGCGAGCGTCCAAACCCTCGTCATCGGCCGTTCCGTATCGGTTAGTCATACCGAGTGCACCTCCCGACGAGTGAGCAAGAACAGGAAAAACGGCGCTCCGAGCGCGGCGGTGACGATACCTACCGGGACTACGGGCATTCCGAACTCGATTCCCAAGGGTAACGACACAGAATCGAGCCGAGCTATCGTATCCGTCGCGACGAGAAACGATGCGCCCGCGAGCGCGCTCGTTGGGAGCAGGATTCGGTGATCGGGACCGACGATCAACCGCATGATGTGCGGGACGACGAGGCCGACGAAGCCGATGACGCCGGCGACGGCGACTCCCGCGGCGGTGATGATACTCGCGAGCGCGAGCAAGAAGAGTTTGGTCCGTTCGACGTTGACGCCCAGGTGATGGGCGTCTTCCTCACCCAGCAAGAGAACGTTCATCTCTCGAGTGAACCCGCCGAGGATGAGAACCCCGACGACCGAGATCGGCAGGGCGAACGCGACGTCTCCCCAGGAACTGTTGTGGAGATGTCCCATCATCCAGATGACGGCTTCCCGGAGGTCGTCGCCGCTGTAGACGAGCATGTATGAGATGGCGGCACCGAGAAACGCCTGAACCGCCACACCGGCTAGGAGCAACGTCGCGACGGGCGTCCGTCCGCCCTCGGTCGCGATCGCGTAGACCAGAAAGGCCGTTCCGAGCGCCCCGACGAACGCCGCGAGGTGGAGACCGCCGAAGGGAATCAGTGCGGGAAACGCGATCGCGGCAACCGCGCCCGCGGCCGCGCCCGAGGAAACGCCGATTATCGACGGGTCGGCCAGCGGATTGCGAAAGAACCCTTGCATCACGGTTCCGGCGGCCGCCAACGAAAATCCGACCGTCGCAGCGAGTGCGATTCGGGGAAGCCGAAGCGTCTCGACGATGACCTGATTCGTCGCGGAGACATCGAACGAGAATACCCCGGCGTACTCGAGGCCCGGAACCGGAACCGACCAGCCGACCACGGGAAGAGAGCCGCTCTCTATCGCGATCCCGGTCGGGATAACGATCGCGTTGAGGATCGCCATTCCGACAGTTGTGGGTTCGATCCAGACCGATCCGAGCCCGGCGCTGACGACCACGACGGCGACGAGAAGGCAGGTCAAGCCTGCCGACCAGGTGACGGTTCGGACCGATCGCTTCATCGAACAAAACCACGCTTGGAGTAGTCAAATATTTGTTGAAGTATCGTGGATACACACCCAGATGAAACAGCAATTGGCAGTGTTTTTGACC
The DNA here is from genome assembly GCF_030068615.1 of Halostagnicola sp. A-GB9-2. Lineage (GTDB taxonomy): Archaea > Halobacteriota > Halobacteria > Halobacteriales > Natrialbaceae > Halostagnicola. Next base: position 29,683 of record NZ_JASJOC010000006.1, read on the forward strand.
GTTTTACTCGTCGTCTCAGCGCTTGCTCCGCTGGCCTCGGCGAGTCCAGTCGCACAAGCCGACGCGGGCGATCGAACGGGCACGGCTGGTGCGGTAGGTTCGACGGCGACAACCGCCGCAGATGCACAGTGTGAGTACCCCGTCGAACACACTGACGCGACGGGCGAAACGATCTCCCTTGAGGATGCACCCGATTCAGTCGTTGCACTCCAGCCCAGCGACGCGCAGACGATGTTCGAGATCGGTGCCGAGGACCGACTCGACGGAATGCCCGACACGCCGGCAACCGAAGATCTCGATATGGGCGATAGAGAAGCCGTAATGGACGAGGATTACACGGTGCTCGACGAACAAATCGTCGCGCTCGATCCTGATATCGTGCTTGCGGCCAACGCGACGTTCGACGACGACATCGAACAGCTTCGCGAAGCCGGACTTAATGTCTACGTCTTCGATGAAGGAAATTCGATAGACGACGTAAAGGACAATACACTCACCACGGGCGAACTCGTCGGTGAGTGCGACGGAGCGGAAACCTCGGTCGAGTGGATGGACGAACGGATCGACCTGCTCGAGAACGCGACGGCCGAGGACGCCGACGATCGACCGCTCGCGTTCTACGACATGCGCGCCGGCCAAACGGCCGGAACCGAGTCGTTCCAGGACGAGGTACTGACGACTGCCGGCGTCGAAAACCTCGCCGAACGGGTCGGCCTCGAGGGTTGGGGCGAAGTCGACTCCGAACAGATCGTCGACGAGGACCCAGAATGGATCATCCATCCTGACGACGGAATGGACGAGTACGAGTTCAGCGCCGGCGTTGACGAAACGACAGCCTATGAGGAAGACAACATCTTGCCCGTTGACGATAACGCGATGAGTCAGCCCGCCCCGCAGGTCGTCTTCGCTATCGATGAAATCGTCGAAGGCGTCTATCCAGACGCCTACGCAGCAATCGAAGCCGATCTCGAGGAACTCGATTCGGAGTACCGGGACGACGGAGCAAACGACGGCGAGGGTGACGATGAAGGGGAGACCACAGACGACGAAAGTGGCGACGATACCATTCCCGGATTCGGCGTCCCAGCCGCTGCGGCGGCACTGATCGCGGCGAGCCTGTTTGCGCTTCGACGTCGCTCGTAGACAGTTCTCTCGTCAGTACGAAACGTTCGAATTCGTCCGCCTGTTCCGGCCTCGAACTAATTCGTTCGACTGTTTCGGCCTCGAGTCCCCATCGCTATGAAAAGGGTTTACTCGCGGGCCTTCGCATGGACGAGTATGGTCGAAAACGTCATTTGGCCCGCCTATCTGGATGCGACCTGTTCTCGGGCCGACGGACGACGCGTCCCCGAGGATCTCGCCGTCGACGAGCCCACAGTCGACGAAATCGCACAGGCCGTCCAGCAGATCGGTTACGACGCGGTCGTCGAACGCGATAAGTCCTACTCGAGAGCCCCGTGGGACGAGCGCGGTCGCGTCGTCGTCCGCGGAGCGGAGGATTCGACGAAGAACGATCTGGTTCAGGCCGTGGCGGCCTACGTCGTCGCGATGCGAGAGTGATGCGTCGGGTTGGCCAGGTCGTCCGGATTTCACAGGGACTCGCGATCCTCAGAGCGGACGACGATACGACGGGTGGATCGGCGGACGACATCGACCACGCGATCGGAACGACCGTCCTCGACGACAACCTCGAAGAGATCGGACGCGTCGTCGACGTGTTCGGTCCCGTAGACAAACCGTACCTCGCGGTGACGACCGACGACGACGTCCACAACCCGTCGTTGGTCAGTACGACATTGTACGCTCGGTAGTCGCGTTCATTTTTGAGGTCGTCCCGTTTCGTTTTCGAGTCTCATCTTTGATAGGGTCGGTTGGGTTGGAAGTCATTTCCGTCCATTCGCCACCCTCGTTCTGGCGACAAACCGGGAAACAGGTATAACCGACCCTATGAGCGCCTAGATCCCCGTTACCGAGCTATTCAATTCTCCCTCCTCGAAGAAGAAAACACAGATACCATAGGGATCCAAAGACCCCTACATGAACGATCGGGCTCGGATTGTCCTCGCGGTCGGCGTGACGGTACTGCTGTTTCTCGGCGTCCAACTCGGCGCATTAGCCCTAGTCGAACCGTTCCACGATTCCGACCGACAGGCCGTCGAGGACCCTACGGATCCGACTAACAGCGCGATCTACTTTGCGGTCATCCTCATCGCTACCGGACTGATGCTCGCGGCATTTAAATACGATGCCGAGCGATTGATTCGAGGGTTGATCATCGGTGTGAGCGGCATGCTTTCCTGGTTCGTCTTCATGGAAATCATCCCACCAGTTGTCACGGTTGGGTCGGTAAACGCGGTCGCACTGCTGGCCGCCGCTGGAGTCGCAGGTGCACTTTTGCTCTATCCGGAGTGGTACGTCATCGACACCGCCGGGGTGTTGATGGGTGCCGGCGCCGCCGGACTGTTCGGCATCAGTTTCGGCTTGCTCCCGGCGATCCTGTTTCTCGTCGTGCTGGCGATATACGACGCGATCAGCGTCTACAAAACCGAGCACATGCTCGATCTTGCCGACGGCGTAATGGACCTCAAGATCCCCGTCATCTTCATCGTCCCGACGACGCTTCCCTACTCCTATCTCTCCGAAGGGAGTACCGACGGCGTCCTCGAGGATACGTCGAGTTCGGAGAGCAATGAGAACGCTTCGAACGCGAGGACAACTACGACAGATGAAGACACGCAACTCGAACAAAACGGTGGCCGAGAGAGCGGCGGCGCAAACAGCGGTGCACTCCTCGAACAGCGCGAAAAAGACTCGGATACGAGCACGGACGAGACGAACGAGGAGAGCGGTAGCGACCAGGAACGCGGTCGAGACGCCCTCTTTATCGGACTTGGCGACGCGGTGATCCCGACGATATTGGTTGCAAGCGCCGCGTTCTTCATAGAAGCGGGCACGATCGATGTTCCGGGAATCGCATTGAACGCACCGGCGCTCGGCGCGGTCATCGGAACCAACATCGGCCTCCTTATTCTGATGTATATGGTGATGAAGGGGAGAGCCCACGCCGGCTTACCGCTACTCAACGGCGGCGCAATCGCCGGCTACCTCGTCGGGGCTCTTGCAAGCGGGCTGTCGATTATGACCGCGCTCGGTCTCTAAGCACTCGGTCTCTAAGTTATGGCCGCGTTCAGCCTCTAAGAAGTCGTCACTCGTCCCCGTGCTCGACACCTTCGATCAAGCTGTCGATCCGCTCGTTTTCGTCGGGGATGTCCTGCGGATAGACGCCCGCGAAAACCAGGTGATCCTCTTTATTGTCGAGTTGGCAAAGATCGACGAAGACGCCGACGCTCCCTTCCGCATCGAGTTCTGCTTCGCCCTCGTAGGTCGTAATCGATATCGCCTGTGAAAGCGTCTCGAGTCGTCGTTGACCGACGTCTGTCTGGGTTTCCACGGAAAGCTCTCCGTACCGATCCTGCACGAGTTCAAGAAGTTCTCCCGGCCCCATCTCTCCGATAGGGTTGTGATTTTCTCCGGCGATCTCGACCTGTGGCGTCGCGATCGTTCCGAACACGCCGGCCTCGATTTCACCGAGGCCGAGCACCGATAGGTCGATCGTTCGACTGTACTCGTTCGCGTAGTTCGTCACTTCGACCGTCTCGCTCGCGACCGATTCTTCTTCGACCCACTCATCGGTTCCGTCGTGCTCGTAGCCAGTTTCCTCGAGCGCGTGGCCTGAGACCGCAGCGGGTATCGCCTCGTACGTGGTCAAATCCTCGAGAAAGCTTCCGATACACCCCGCAGTGAGTCCACTACCCCCGGCCCCGACGGTTGCGATGAATACTCGTCGGTTCATAGTACTCGGCCACTTTCGATAGCAGTAAAAGTATCGTGTGCCCTCCCGACTCCACCGTCGTGTAATCCGATCCTACCGGTGGCGAAAGTGGGGCTCGACTGGGTTATTCGTCAGTTTCGAGTCGGTACGTCGCCCCGTCGTCCGTGTCCTGCACTTCGACGCCGAGGGCCTCGAGTTCGTCTCGCAACTCGTCGGCGCGCTCGTAGTTTCCGCGGTCGCGTTCTTCTTCACGAACGTCGAGAACGAGTTCGACGACGTCCCCTGCAAGCTCAGCAGACCCGGTCGTCTCGCCGTCGAAGGAGAGTCCGAGAACGCTACCGAGTTCCTCGAGCGTTTCGACGGCGCGGCGGAGCCCGCGATAGTCGAAAGCGCCGTGCTCGGTTTCCGCAACCGCATCTACGTGACGATTGATCGCCGTCGCGACCTCGAGCAGGGCCGATTGGGCTTTCCGGGTGTTGAAATCGTCGTTCATCGCCGCCATAAACTCGTCTCGAGCGCTTTCGACCGCGTTTCGAAGCTCGTCGTCTTCGGCTTTCGTTTTCGCATCGGGTGAATCGACGGCGCCGACGGCGGTTTCGTAGGCTCGTTCGAGCCGATCCCAGCGCTCTCTGGCTTCGGCGATCGTTTCATCGGAGTACAGCTGTTTGCTGTTGTACGAGCCGGCGGTGAGGAACGTTCGGAGCGCGTTCGTCCCCCACGCGTCGACGGCATCGCTAACGGTGACGAAGTTGCCCAGACTCGAGGACATCTTTTCGTCGTCCATCTGGAACAACTCGCAGTGGAGCCAGTAGTTCGCGAACTGGTGGTCGGTCGCCGCCTCGGATTGGGCGATCTCGTTTTCGTGGTGTGGAAAGACGAGGTCGCGTCCGCCAACGTGGATGTCGAGCGTCTCGCCGAGGTGGGTCATGCTCATCGCCGAACATTCGATGTGCCACCCGGGACGGCCCTCTTCCCAGGGGGAGTCCCACGTCAGCCCCTCGGGCGGTTCGCCCGCGACTCCCTCGTGGCGGTGTTCCTTGATCGCGTCCGGATCGACGCCGCCAGCCTTCCAGAGCGCGAAATCAGCTGGATGGCGCTTCTCGCTTCGTTCGTCCGGTTCGCCCTGTTCTTCGATCTCCTCGAGATTTTGATTCGAGAGCTTCCCATACTCCTCGAACTGCGTCACGTCGAAGTACACCGATCCGTTCGATTCGTACGCGTAGCCCTTTTCGATCAGCGTTTCGACGAGTTCGATGATCTCTGGCACGTGTTCGGAGACTCGAGGGTAGACTTCCGCTCGGAGGAGATTGAGCGATCCCATATCCGAAATCGTCCGATCGATGTACGTCCGAGCGACCTCCGCTTCGCTCTCACCGAGGTCGTCTTCGCCCACGCGTGCGGCGATCTTCTCGTTAACGTCGGTGAAGTTCTCGACGTGTCGAACGTCGTAGCCGAGATACTCGAGCCAGCGGTGCATCACGTCCACGTGCACCCACGAGCGCGCGTGGCCGAGGTGGGGCGGGTCCGAAACCGTCAGGCCACAGTAGTAGAGCAAGACGTTATCGGGGTCCTGTGGCTCGAACGGCTCGGATTCACCCGTCAGCGTGTTCGTTATACGTAGGGTCATTACGTTTCCGTAACCACGGATCGAAGTTAAAGCGTTGGATAGGGTACGAACTCTCTGGCCGTTCGGGAACCTCCCCGGCCGGATCCCGACTGAAGGGAACGGCTAGGAGCGTTTGCGGACAAAACTATCCGCCGCGAAAAAGACAGCATGGTAACAAGATAAGAACCGTTATGTGTTACCCTCTTATCAGCTGATACAATGGGTGAAAAGGAACCGGGAAGGGGACACGCTGATGACGGTACTACGGTAGTCTCCCCGCTCGGCCCTGAAACCGTTCCATCGGCGTTTATCGGCGTTGCCATCCTTTCGCTGATCTGGTTCGTACTAAGCGTTTACCGCATTACGTTCTCGGTATCCCTTCCCGACTTTCTGGAGGTAACAGGGATAACCTACACGGGGGTCAGCGTTCTCTTCGGCGCGTTTTTTAGCGGGTACGCACTAAGCCAGTTCCCCGCAGGCCTCCTCGCCGATCGTTTCGGTCCTGGAACGATTATTGCATCCAGCATTCTGGCGACTACCGTTGCGCTCGGTTCGCTCTCCGTCGCTAGCAGTTACGCACACGTCTTCCTCGCTGTTCTCGTTATCGGATCCGGAATCGGGAGTTATCGAGCAGTCAGCCAGATCGCGGTCGCTCACACTGTTCCCGAGAGGATGGAAGGGGCTGCGTTGGGACTGCTCACCGCTGCGAACCCGCTGGGATACGTGGTGGGTCCCGTCGCTATCGCGATACTACTCACGAAGTACGATGTCTATACGGTACCGCTTTTGCTCGCTCTCGTTCCCGTCCCACTTGTTTTGCTCGCTTATCTCGTGAACCCCGTATCGATTCGATCCGCTTCGAAGGTCGGGCGTGGGCCGACTGCGCGACAGGCGCTTTCGACGTTCAGAGAGCACCTGTGTGCGACTACTACGCTTCTAGTGATCGCGTTCGGAACGGCGTTCACGACGACATCGAACTCTCTTCTGGCTATTCTTCCGCTATATCTGGTCGAAACGACATCGCTTTCGCTTACGGTCGGTGGTCTTTACGCCGGAGGCATATTCGGCGTCGGGGCGATAGCGGCTCTCACCGGTGGCGTTTTCAGAGATCGGGTCGGTGCTATCCCAATCCTCGTTGCCGGATTCGTAACCGCCGCCGTTGCGCTCGCCGTGCTCTCGTTCGTTTCTTCGCTACCGCACGTTCTCGCTACGCTCGCCGTGTTCAGCCTCGGCCTGAACAGTATCCTTCCCGCTCGAGATCGCGTTATTAACAGCCACGCAAGCGACTGCTCCGATCGGCATACAGGTGCGATGATCGGCGGACTTCGGTCGCTTTGTTATCTCGGCGGCAGTCTCGGGGCCGTACTGGTTGGCCTCGGTTTTGCGAGGTTCGGAGTGACCGTCGGATTCAACTCGCTGATAGCGGTACTCGTAATCGGTGCAATTTGCGTTACAGCGCTGTGGAACGTCGAAAACAGTCGATACTGAGGGAAGTTTTACCCGCTTCGTGGTGTCGAGGTTTCCTTGAGCACACGTTCGATCGTTCGAACGGCGTTCGCTCCCGCCAGTCGCTCGACGACGACGATCACCGCCCCGTCGCTGAACCCCGCGCCGCCGACCTCGATATCCTCGAACTCGAGCGCCTGCAAAGCTTCACCCAAATGCGATGGATCGACGGCCCCAGACGCGAAAACGGCGGTATGTCCGTCACCGTCTGGACCGAATACCGATCCGTCGACTGAGAGTACGTTCTCGAAATCGGCACCCTCCCCGTCAACCTGAACCGGTCCGATACCGCTTTCCATAGTGACGCGGATCTCCGGCGATTTTGCGTCGTACTCCGGAAGCTCTTCTGCGTATCGGCGAAGCGCCGTCGCGACGGCTTCGTTTTCGCCGTCGACATCGAGAAAGCGTGCGCCGGCGGTGTAGTTGATAACGCCAGCGCGCAGTGCGGTGATCAAAAACGGATGATTCCGTGCCGCCCGGCGCGTCTCGCTCGCGAGGGACATATGCTCACTCGGGAAGTCGACCAGCATAAACGACGTGGATGTACGGGCGCTGGGCGGTACGGCCGTACCGCGGCGCTTTTGCCTCGAGGACCCCAAGCTACCGATATGAATCCAGCAGACGTCGAGGACCTCATCGAATCGGAGCTCGAAGACGCCGACGCGACCGTCACGCGGGCGAGGGGAGAACACGATGACGACCACCTCGCCGCGACGGTCGTCTCCCCGGCGTTCGACGGCCTTTCGTTGGTCCAACAACACCAGAACGTGTACGACGCACTCGACGGACACATGACGACCGATATTCACGCTCTCGAGCTATCGACTTACACGCCCGAAGAGTACGAGGACGCCTCGTAACCGATCAAGATAACCCTACATTTATCGTTCAGAACTAATACGATACTGACATGGAGTCGCTTAATTCCCGGATTCGACTGCTGTGGATCGCACAAGGTGCGATCGTCGCAGCGATTCTCGGCGCGGTGCTCGTCGGTGTTGATCGAATAGTTGTCGACGTTCCGATGGGGGTGATCGCCGCGGTGATCGCGGTCGCCGCAATCCTCGGAATCGCCTACGCGGTTCGGCTCTATCAGGTCTGGCAGTTCGAACTGCAAGACGACGCCCTCTATTTAGAGCGAGGGGTCGTGACGTTCGTCGAAACTGCGGTGCCGTTCGTCCGGGTCCAACACGTCGATACCCAGTTCGGTCCCATCGAGCGCGCGCTCGGCCTCTCGAGCGTCGTCGTCTACACTGCAGGATCGCGAAACGCGGATGTCCGGGTTCCCGGATTGACGCCCGACCGTGCCCGGAGTTTGCAGGATACGCTCCGAGAACTGGCCGTCGAGAGCGATACGGACGACGCCGTATGAATCGACTTCACCCATTGAGTGCCGTCACGCTGGCACTTCGGCGTGCGCTTGCCGGGTTATTTGTCGCCCTCACGGTCGTCACCGGGCTTGCCGCCTTCGTCGACTTTGTTTCGGGCGCCTGGATGACCGTCGCCGTCCCGCTCGGGTTCCTCCTCGGTGGAACTTACGGAATCGTCTACTACTTTCGGTTCGAGTACGAGATCACTGACACTACGTTTGACGTTTCCTCAGGCGTTTTCTCGAGGCGGTCTCGAGAAATACCCTACAGACGAATCCAGAACGTCGACGTTCGGGTCGGTATTCTCCAGCGGCTCCTCGGTCTCGCCGTCGTCTCGATTGAAACCGCAGGCGGCGGCAATACGGAAGCCGTCCTGAACTTCGTCAGCGAGGAAGAAGCAAACCGGCTTCAACGGGAGATTCGTCGCCGAACTGCGAAAGCGACGGAAACGCAAGAGAAGTCTTCGGCGGATGACCTCGAGGACGTTCCAGCGGCCGATTCGGAGTCCGCTCGGGACCGAAACGAAGCGGGAGATCCGATCGAACACCCCGACGAGACTGTCGATGGTCGAGGTGGAGAGCCGTCAGTCGACCACGAGTCGCCTTCGACAGCCGCTCAGCGACGGGATCACGCCAAACGGGAAAAATCGCTGTTCGGTCTCGAGGCTCGAGAGCTGCTCTTGTACTCGTTCACGTCGTTCCGGCCAGCAGTGGGCGCAGCGCTCCTGTTTTTCGTTTTCATTGCCATCGACCCGGTGATCAACCACTTACTCACCGTGGCACAACCGGTTGGCGGGCCGGAAGACCTCGAGACGGGAACCGCCGGTAATTACGGTATTTTGACGGCCGTTTCGTTTGTCTACGCCGTTGCGGTCACGTATCTCGTGAGCGTCGCCTACACGTTCGCAACGTACTACGGCTTCAAACTCAGCCGTGCCGGCCAGGACTTCGTCTACGAACGCGGGCTGGTACAGCGCTATAGCGGCTCGATTCCTGCCGAAAAAATCCAGTCGGTCACCGTGACTGACAACCCGCTACAGCGGCTGATCGACTACGCGGGAATGTGGATCGAGACGGCCGGCTACGGCCCGGAAAGCAGTAGCGGCAGTCAGTCCGCTGTTCCGCTCGCCCGGAAGTCACGGGTTTACGAGTTCACCGAGCGATTGACCGGAGCTGAGACGCCAAAGTTCCTCAGCCCGCCAGAACTGGCTCGCAGACGGTACCTCGCCCGGTACTCGATTATCGCAGGAGTGATCGTTGCCATCGCGTTCGGCGTCTCGCTGGCGACGACGCTCGAGCAGTGGTATCTCGCCGCGATCGTATTCCTCGCCGTTCCGCCCGCGGCTCACCTGCGTTACGTCAACATCCAGTATTTCGTCGGCGAGGATCACCTCGTGGTTCGGCGCGGCTTCTGGCGTCGTCGAACGACCGTCATCCCCTATTACCGCATTCAGACGGTTTCGACGCGCCGCTCGGTCTTTCAGCGACGGCTCGGTCTCGCCTCGGTCGTCGTCGATACCGCGAGTTCCAGTTCGTTCTCGATGACCGCACCGACGATCTACGACCTGGAACTCGAGGACGCTCGAGACGTAAACATCACCAGTCGAAAACAACTCCAGCGGACGCTACGTGAGCGAGCCCAAGACGACGATCTCGGGTTAACTGTAGACTTTACTTGACCGGTCTGTAGCCCTTCGAAACCGCACTTTTGATCGATCGCCGTGTGTTATCTCCGCGCCGCTTGCCGCCGTTGGCGTCGGGCTTTCGGTGGCTTTTACCTGACTCACCGACACACTCTGCGTATGGTAGACGATGGCGAGTTCCGCATCGAGGAGGACAGTCTCGGCGAAATGCAGGTTCCCAAAGACGCCTACTGGGGCGCACAGACCCAGCGGGCGATCCAGAACTTCCCCATCTCGGGAATCTCGTTCGGACGGCGGTTCGTTCGGGCCCTCGGCGTCGTCAAGAAGGCCGCGGCACAGGCGAATCGAGACCTCGGGCTCGTCGACGACGAAATCGCGGAGTCGATCATCGAAGCGGCCGACGAGGTCATCGCGGGTGAACACGACGATCAGTTCCCCGTCGACGTCTTTCAGACCGGTTCGGGAACGTCCTCCAACATGAACGCGAACGAGGTTATCGCGAACCGCGCCGCCGAAATCATGGGTGCAGAGGTCGGTGACCGTGTCGTTCACCCGAACGACCACGTCAACTACGGTCAGTCCAGCAACGACGTGATCCCCACGGCCATGCACGTTGCGTCCCTCGAGGCCGTCGAAAAGGACATCATCCCGGCGCTCGATACGCTTCGTGAGTCCCTCGAGCGGAAAGAAGACGAGTTCGACGACGTCGTCAAGACCGGTCGAACGCACCTTCAGGATGCGACGCCGGTCACGCTCGGCCAGGAGTTCGGAGGCTACCGGGCTCAGGTCGAAAAGGGACTCTCCCGGGTCGACAAGGTCCGCGATCACCTCTCGGAACTCGCACTCGGCGGAACCGCGACCGGAACGGGCCTGAACACCCACGAGGAGTTCCCCGGCCGCGCGGCGGAGTACATCACCAAAGAGACCGGCGTTCAGTTCCGCGAAGCCGACAATCACTTCGAGGCCCAGGCGGCCCACGACGCGATGTCCGAGGCACACGGCGCGCTTCGAGTCGTCGCTGGCTCGCTCAATAAGATCGCAAACGACCTCCGATTGCTCGCATCCGGTCCTCGAAACGGACTCGGCGAACTCGAGCAGCCCGAAAACCAGCCCGGCTCCTCGATCATGCCCGGCAAGATCAACCCCGTCGTCGCCGAGGCCGTCAACCAGGTCCACAAGCAGGTTATCGGAAACGACGCCGCGGTCTCTTCGGCCGCCGCCGAAGGCCAGATCGATCTCAACCTCTACAAACCAGTTCTCGCGCACAACTTCCTCGAGTCCGCCGAACTGATTGCGAACTCGAGTTCGATCTTCGCGGATCGATTCGTCGACCCGATCGAAGCGAACCGCGACCACTGTGAGTCGGCAGTGCTCGAATCGATGGCGCTCGCGACCTCACTCAACGTCCACATCGGCTACGACAAGGCTAGCGAAGTCGCCAAAACGGCGCTCAAAGAGGACAAAACCGTTCGCGAAGTCGCCCTCGAAAAGGAGTACCTCACCGAGGATGAGGCTGACGAGGTTCTCGATCCGGCCAAGATGACCGAACGAGGCATTCTCGGCCAGGACAAGTAGACCGATAGACTGACCGGTCGTAACACAGGACGTAACTGATTTCAGACACTAACTTTGGACGAGATCGCGCTCGCTTATCGCTTTCGAGAGGCGGAAAACGAGAGCCTTCGAATCCGAGGACTCCTCTCGTCGTTCGTTGTGCGTTCGTGGAACTGAATCGATAGAAAGGACGCCGACCAGAGCCGCTCGTGTAGAATAAGAGAACCCAAGCAGTTTTTACGGATGCTGTCGTCTGACGAAACATGCACACCTGTCGTAACTGTAATCAGTCGTTTCAGACTGAACTTGCGCTTGAGCTGCACCGGGATTCGTGTAAGAAATCACAACTTTGCTGTCACGTTTGCGGGGATCGATTTCGCGAGGGCGATGCGACGCGTGACGGATGGCACTACGAATGCCCGAACGACGATTGCGATGGGAACGGACTACAAGAGGATATTTTCAACGTCGGGGACGTCCGAACTGCAACACAGTAATTCGTCTGGGTGTCACTGATTCGGTTCTACGACGCGCTCTTTTCGATTTGAAGCCGCTTGTGGCGTCTCCGCTCTGGATCCGATTTAGGGCGTTGACCAGGATGGGTTCAGCCCCAGCTACCGCCTCGGAGAAGTTGGGTAGCATCTGTTGAGTATCTCCAGGGAGAGAATATGATATAGCGAAATACGATTTACTTGTCCGATTCGAGACGGCAGTTATTGAGTATGATTGTAGTAAACGAAATATCCGTATTAGCATTCGATAGAAAAACGCTCAGAAAAGGGAGTAGATGTTCCGCTCGTAAACCGTTCGAACCTGATCTCCCCAGTTGTGCGTGTAGGTGTCGATGATGTCGCTTGCGACGTCTCCGCGGAGATACTTCACGACGCCTCGGTCACCGGTCCGATCCCGAAGATGCGTAGTGAAAAAGTGCCGGAAGTAGTGAGGCGTCACGTTTTCGGTTGCACCGCCACCCGTGCGATACCAGCCCCGTTCTCGAGCGTGTTTTTCGACCATATAGCGAACGTCCGCCGGCGTGAGCCGCGCTCCCCAGGAATCGCCGGTATCGAGAAAGAGCGGTTCCGCGGGAGAGCGACTATCCGGTCGGATCGCGAGCCACTCGAGGAGAACCCGACGGAGCTCCTCATCAACGGGGATAATCGTGTCCCGTTCCCGTTTGTTCGACGCAGTTCGCTCCGCTCCGTTGGTGGTTGCCCCTCGAGAAGGCTCCGCGGAGACGAACAACGAATCCGGTCGGCGCTCGAGTTGCACGCGCGGATCGAGGTTGTACTCGAGGGCCGAAACGTCCGTATCGAGGTCTCGAACGTCGAGGTTACAGCATTCGCCGACACGCATTCCCGTTTTGAGCAGGGTAACGACGACGGCTCGCTCGAGGGGGTGACCGATCGAGTCGACGAACGAGCGCATTTCCGAAATCGAGATCTCACGCCGCGTAGGGTTCGTATCGATCGATTCGGACATTTCTTCCATGACCAGCGCCATGGGGTTGTCCTCGAAGGTTCCGACGCGGCTCATGTAGTCGTAAAACCGGTTGAGATACGAGGCGTAGGTCGCGATCGTACTCGGCTTTCGGCGTCCTCGAAGGGAATGGATCCAGGCCATGCACTCGCGTCGTTCGGCGCCGCCGGGCGAATCGACGTCGGCGAACTCCGAACCGACGTAGCTCTCGAAATCCCGTAGAACGCGTTCGTAGGCCTCGAGCGTCCGTTCGCTTTTCCCGTGATACCGCTGATCATCCAGGAAGTACTCGATCGGGTCGGAAACGGCTTCGGCCGAGTCGACTTCAGTCGCCATCGGTATCACCGGTAGTGGTGTATCCGCCGTGGCGGCCGCTGTATCGAATTCGATTTTCGGCCTGGAGTTCTTCGAGTGTCTCCTCGAGTCGGTCTTCGATGTTGTCACTTACTGCCTCGAGGAGTTCGTCCCACGAATACGTGTCAGAAGAAAGTAGTTTGAGCACCCGTGTTTCGAGGCCGTTACCCCTAGGGTTAGGGCCGCCAGAACGGGGTTCCTCGATCGGGGAATCGAACCCCTTTCGACCGGCTTGAACCATCGTTCGAATGAATTCGCTCTGGCTCATTCCGAGCTCTTCAGCGTGGGATTTCCACTCGTCTTTCTGGTACTCGGGAACGTACGTCTTCACAGATTTCCGAGTTGTTTCGGGCGACTCCGCCATACTGAACGCATTCGATTCCCGGACCTTCAATCCACCCCATATTTTGAGCTAAGTGATCTTATCTCGAATCTCATGACTCTATAGGCGCCAAATATAGTCCTAGAGCTTAAGATACAATTGCTCCGAAACACCACAATTTGAGATAAAATTCGAGCGCTGCAGCACTGACTTCGCTCAAAAACAGTGAGTCCCAAATCGAGGGGTCGCACATACCATCTCACTTATGCTGTTCGTTCCGCCATCATTCCAGCACTGAAAAAGGTAAATAAATATCGCCAAAACGCAGTTGTGGTGAGTATTTCTCCCGATCTTTCCGAACGACTCGGGGTGCTAGTGAACGCGTCTAATCTACGTGTTGATCGATCTCGAGAATCGCCCACTGTGGATCCCTCCAGTCAGTCCCGTCCATCGATCTGAATCGATAGATCGGGTGTTCGGTTTTCTCGACATCTTCGTAGTCATTGCTCACTGTATACGAGTGCGTTTCGGGTGGATAGATCAGTATGAGGGGTCAAAACCGGCTGGTTTGAGCGGAACACAGCGTCAAAAACGACGATGGGTCCGTAAACGTGGCCAACAACAAAGCGTCTTCACAGGACACTCAGGGGCTGTTAGAACGACTACAGACGTGTCGTTCCGTCGGTCGAGATCAGTTCCTGATGAGTTTCGGAGAGTGCTATCCTCGGTCAGGTATTCGCTTTGGAAAAAACCGGGACTCGAGTCGCAGCTATCGCTTTCGACTCGACGACTGTTTGTCGTCGATTCCAAACGAACACCGAATACTGTCGGTCCCAAGAACGAGTTTGGATGCGGAGTGAATTGGGTGGCATTGTTCCGTTTGCAGTTCAGACTCGAGTCTCGGGCGAATTGAATACATGGTGCGCTATCGAGAGCGGTGTTAGGTCACTCCGCGTGCGTTCCCCCCTGGATTCGCCACCCCAGAACCCGACTCGAGCCGTTTTCACAGACAGTCGAGGGAATTTCCCGACCCTAGGCCGGCTCGAAAATCCAACTGTGGCTTCGAACGTTGACTATACGCAAGCGATAGAAACACATCTGGGAGGTGCGGTTGAATCGTATGAGACCAACGGTATCCCATAGCCTGCGAGCGGCCGCTTTATATCCGTAAGTAGGGAGTCTGTGTCTCCTGTCTCTACTCGAGCATGAACAGGAGTCTACGGGAAAGGGCTGGTTCGGAAATTTTCGACCTTCCGTGAGTGAGCGAATCGGACCTAGACGCGGCCATAGTTTCTGCGAGGTCAGCAGGACTTCCCCCGCCAGACTGTCCAATGTCCGTGAAACCGCTGAATTCGCTTGATGACCAGCGAACACCGCTTGCTTGACACCGAGTCGACTTCACCAGCTGATCAACTTATTCTCCGCTTGTCTTTGTAGGTAGTTCGTTCGATGCGGGTACCACCGGACGACTGCCGTGTTCGGAGTTGGTCGATTCGAGTCTCGAGTCTGAATTCGGTTCAGCGAGGGTGATTCATAGAGCGAACTATCGGATGACCGGTCTCGTTCCTCAACCGTCGTTGCTTAGTTGGGAACTCTACCTGTGTAGTTAGTATTGGTTATTGTTGCCACACCCGTTACGACTGGGTAATGACACTATGTCTACGGTCGCTGTCGGACAGATAAATCCTATATCGCTATACCGAAGAGAGGGTGGCTCGAGGATGATGGTCCATCCATTCTCATCCCCATCGCACAGAACAAATCGTTTTGACCCTGGAACCGAATTCTGGGGATAGATGCTACTCTCCGGAACAGTTATCGCCGACTCGAGGTCCGTACTCGACGACGGCGCACTCGTCGTCGAAGGATCCGAGATCGCGGCGGTCGGCGACCGATCCGAAATTCGCGATCGGTATCCGGATCTCGAAGAACACGAACACGATATTCTAGCGCCGGGGCTCGTCGGCGGACACATCCATTCGGTGCAGAGTTTGGGGCGGGGAATCGCCGACGACTCTGAGCTCCTCGAGTGGCTATTCGAGTATGTCCTCCCCATGGAGGCGTCGCTATCGGGCGACGAGATGGAAATCGCGGCGACACTCGGCTACCTCGAGATGATCGAGAGCGGGACGACGACCTGTATCGACCACTTATCGGTAAACCACGCCGACAGGGCGTTCGAAGCCGCCGGCGAAAGCGGAATCCGCGGCGTGCTCGGGAAAGTGATGATGGACCAGCGCTCACCCGAGGGGCTTCTCGAGGAAACCGAAGAAGCGCTCGCCGAATCCGAACGGCTAATTCAGCGGTACCACGGCTCGTTCGAGGACCGAATCCGATACGCGGTAACCCCCCGCTTTGCAGTCTCGTGTACAGAGGAGTGTCTTCGGGGGGCTCGAGAGCTCGCTGACGCCTACGACGGTGTTCGAATTCACACGCACGCGAGCGAGAACCGAGGTGAGATCGAAACCGTCGAATCTGACAACGACATGCGAAACATCGAATGGTTAGACGAGGTCGGACTCACCGGCGAGGATGTCGTGCTCGCCCACTGCGTCTGGACGAACGAACGCGAACGGGAGATCCTCGCCGAGACGGGAACCCACGTCACCTACTGTCCGTCCTCGAACATGAAACTCGCGAGCGGCGTCGCGCCGATTATGGACTATCTCGAGCGCGGGATTCCGGTTGCCCTCGGAAACGACGGTCCGCCGTGTAACAATACGCTCGACCCGTTCACGGAGATGCGACAGGCGAGCCTGCTCCAGAAAGTCGACCGACTCGATCCGGTTGCGATCCCCGCAGAGGAAATATTCGAAATGGCGACGATAACCGGCGCAGAGGCGGCCGGTTTCGATAAACTCGGCGAGCTCCGCCCTGGATGGCGTGCGGATATCATCGGCATCGATACCGACAAAACGCGTGCGACGCCGTTACACGATCCGATCTCACACCTCGTCTTTGGAGCCCACGGTGACGACGTCGAGTTCACCATGGTCGACGGCGACGTGCTCGTCGAGAACGGTGAAGTCCGTTCGCTCGATGCACAGGAAGTTCGCGAGGAAGCGTCTGAAATCGCACTCGACCTCGAAGCGTACCGAGAGCAGACCGACGACGCGCGTCCTTGACATCCTCCTCGCCGTGAACGGCGAGGATTCCTCTCGTGGGAGTCTCAGTCGTTCCGAGCCTTCCCGAGAGCGATATTCCCACTCGGTGTGGTACTCTGGTTTGTGTATGCCTCGTTGGCCATTGTCTCCACGACGGAGGGCGGGCTATGGTGATCCTGCCATTCGTGATTGTTCCACTTGAGGTACACAGGCCGTGCCATCGACCTGACTTCGTTGTTCTGCTGTCTGAGGAACGACTCCGACGCTGTGAGATCAGCGTGTCCCTCGAATCCGCACGGACACGTCAACGTGTCCGCAAGCCGAACCGTCTCTTCGCGTTCACCACACTCTGGGCACGTCTGACTCGTCCATGCCTCTGACTCCTCCTTGACTGAGATACCGTATTCTTCACACACGCATTCAAGTCGATTGATGAACCGTCGGTACGCCCAGAAGTTGTGTGTCTTCTCGTTCACGCGAGCAGACCAATGCGTCGATAAGACGCCCGTGATATCGCCAACGTACAGTATGGATACATCGTCTTCGTGTAGGCGTTCCACGAGATCACGGACGAGCGCATCCTGTACGTGATCTCGGCGATTTGTACGCTTGCGATATAACCGGTCGATGCGGTTACTGGTCTTTCGCTGATTTTCGAGGAGTGACTGATAGTACGCGATTTCTTCGGTGGTTTCGCGGAACCGTTCGAATTCATCGCGCCCATCGTACAGGTATTGTGAGCCAGTTGTCGTGGTGCAAGCGACGAGGTTGTTCGCGCCGACATCCAAGGCGGCCTCTTCGGAGGTCAGTGGTGAATCCAATCGAGAATCGTCGATAGTGATTGGTTGGAAAGCCCTGAACGTGTCTGCAAGTTCGTCGTACACGAGTTCTAACCGGCCTTGCTCACCGCTCCACTTCGGATCACCGGTCACTTCAAGTCGGAGGCGATCTCGGTGTCCGAACCCGTATTCGTCTTTGAGATCGGACCCGATCGGCACTTCGAGCCGGGAGCGTTCCCCAATTTCGATGGTGTACTGGTCGTTACGAACGTACGTACGGAGCACACGCCCGTCTCCTTCGTTCCCCCAGTACCCGGGCGGACTAGGTTTCTCATCGAGCTTTCCCTCGTGGTACTTCTCGTTGAGCGAAAGGAACGACCGCCAGGCTTCGGTGTTCTTCCGGATAAGTTGCTGA
Organism: Halostagnicola sp. A-GB9-2; assembly: GCF_030068615.1. Taxonomy (GTDB): domain Archaea; phylum Halobacteriota; class Halobacteria; order Halobacteriales; family Natrialbaceae; genus Halostagnicola. Next base: position 47,643 of record NZ_JASJOC010000006.1, read on the forward strand.
GCAACGGAACTGCTAGAACACCTTTGTATTTGCCTTCGAGTGTTCCGGTGTCGACATCCCAGACACTGTCAGTGTTGTCTGAGAGGAACGCTTGACGGCGAGCGTAGTTGGTTTCGTTCCAAAGACTCGCAGATGCATCCAACCATCGAACGAACACCTCGCACTCCTTCTCGGAGCGAGGCCGAACGTTGAATCGGTTGGATCGCTTCATCACCTATCGTTACGATTCAAGTGTTTGTAAAACTACGGGATTGCGTTGGAGACTCGGCCTTGCTATCGAACACGAATTGTTCAAAAGTTGCCAGATTCATCCCGCCGTGAACGGAGAGGGACCTTCGGTCCCTCAAGCAGTCGGGCGTAGCCCGACGACGGCGAGGCTTTCTCCTTGCTTCTCCGTAATTGAATTCAGTCGTTCGTCGCGATCACTTCGATTTCTATGCCGACGCCTTTCGGTAGGTTTGCCACTTCGAACGCGCTCCGAGCCGGCGGCTCGTCGTCGAAAAAGTCCGCGTACGCCTCGTTCATCTCGTCGAACGCGTCGATGTCCTCGAGAAGAACGGTGACTTTGAGAACGTCGCTCATCTCGAGGCCTTCCTCGGCTAAGACTGCCTCGACGTTGGTGAGACTTTGGTCGGTCTGGACGGCGATCGGTTCGTCATCAAGCAGTTCACCCGACGGGGTCAGGGGAATCTGTCCTGCCGTAAAGACCAGGTCACCGTTCGTGGTCGCCTGACTGTACGCGCCGACGGCCGCCGGTGCGTCGTCCGTACTGATAATTCGTTTCATGAGTAGCTGTTACCGTCTAATCGCTTAAATATTGGTGAGCACTGTCACCCGAGGGTGAACGTTACTTCCACCCAGCTCGGTCAGTCGTCGCCAGTGGATGGGGCGTCATTTGCTGGGCCAACAGAATCGCTTGGCTCGTCGAACAACGGACTCGAGTCGCCCGGCACGAACGTGTTCAAAAGCAACGCGGAGAGTCCGGTCATGATGACTGCCTCGCCGAAGAACGTCTGTGCTCCCTGTGGAAGCCCCTGCAGTGCTTCGGGGACGACCGCGACGCCGAGGCCGAGACCCAGGGCAGTCGAAATGATGACCATATTCCGGCGGTTCATTTGTACGTTTAAGAACAGCAATCGCATTCCGCTCGCAGCGACCATGCCGACCATGACGAGAACGGCACCGCCGAACACCGCGTCCGGAATCGTCGTAACGACGGCTCCAGCGATCGGGCTCAGTCCCATGATCGTCAGAAAAATACCGCTGACCCCGACGACGTGTCTGCTCATGATGCCGGTGAAATTGACAATTCCGACGTTCTGGGAGAACGAGGTTACTGGGAACGAGCTAAATATCGCACCGATCGAACTCATGAGGCCGTCCGCGAAGATGCCACCGCGGAACTCCTCTTCGTCGGGATTGCGTCCCTCCGCAGCGGTGATTCCGGACATGTCACCGACCGTCTCCATCGCGGAAACGAGAAACAGGAACGCAAACGTGACGATCGCGACCGGATCGAAGGCGTAGCCGAACTCTCCAGGCGTCGGGATCTCGAACAACCCTGCATTGGCGATCGGACTGAAGTCGACGACCCCGACCGCGATTGCGACGAGGTAGCCGACGAGGATTCCGATGAAGACGCTCAAGATGCGCGCCATTCCCTCGAGGAAGAGGTTAAACAACACGGCGATCAGCAAGACGAGACCAGCGAGGCCGAGGTTCTGTACGGAGCCAAAGTCCGCTGCAGTCGGATCTCCACCCGCGGAGTACTCCATCCCCGTCGGGATGAGATAGAGTCCGATGATGATCACGATCAGCCCCGTTACCAGCGGCGGGAAAAACGGCTCGATGCGCCTGAACTGCCAGCCAATCAATCCTTCGACGAGAATTCCGGTGACCAGTATCGCTCCGAAGACAGCCGCCAACCCCTGTTGACTTCCGATTGCACTAGCCGCTCCGAGGAACGTAAAGCTCGTTCCCATGACGATCGGGAGTTTGGCGCCGACCGGTCCGATCGTGTACGCCTGTATAATCGTCGCGAGTCCAGAAAACAGCAGGACCATCTGGACGAGATACCCCGTATCCGCGGCCCCCAGACCGACTTCGCCTGCAACGAGGAACGCGACCGCGGTCGACGGGACGATCATCACCAGGACGTGTTGAATTCCGAGCGGAATCGCCTCCGACAACGGTGGTTTTTCGTCGAGTTCGTACGCGAGGTCTATTTTCCCATCCCTCTCCTCAGACATGAAGTGTTGTCTTTCACCTCTCAAATTCGGCATTTATATGTTCTCCTCTCGAGGAACGGCGCGGCTCTCCGATCGAAGCGTCGTCTCCCCACTGAGGGACCAAGAGCCAATCAATAGCTTTTATTTGCGCCACAAGAAGTATCAGCATGGAGAAACTGGAGCGATCGGTTCACGACGCGCCGATCATCGAGAAGGACGACTACGAGTACCTCGTCCATCCGATCAGCAACTGCGTCCCAGTGCTCGAGCCCAGCCTGCTTCGAGAAGTGGTCACTCGGATCGTCCGCGCCGCAGAACTCGAGAACGTCGACAAAATCGTCACCCCGGCCGCGATGGGGATTCACATCTCGACCGCCGTCTCGCTGGCGACTGATATTCCGCTCGTCGTTATTCGCAAACGCGAGTACGGTCTCGAGGGTGAAGTCTCGCTCACACAGGAGACGGGCTACTCGGAGAGCGAGATGTACATCAACGATGTCGACGAGGGCGACAACGTCCTCTTGCTCGATGACATGCTCAGCACCGGCGGGACGCTCCGAGCGATCACCGAAGCGCTCGAGTCCATCGGTGCGAACATCGTCGATATCGTCGTTGCGATGCGGAAGGTCGACGGCGGCGATGCGATGGTCGACAGCGAGTACGACGTCGCGTCGTTGCTCGATATCGTCGTTCGCGACGGCGAAGTCACGATAATACGCGATGAGGAAGAACGTCAACTTGTCGACGACCAACCCGCGACGTAACGAACGGGGTCCTGTCGGTTCCGACGTGCAGTCTGGCTCGAGTTGTGTCGTTACTCGCCGAGACCGACCGCGAGTTCGGTTTCCGTGTCGCCGTCCGCTAACAGTGAGCGAACGCCAGCGATAGTCTCGTCCGCTTCAACGGTATTTTCCATCAGTACCGTCTCGCTCGGAAACAGCTGTTCGCCGAGCAAGAGGCCGTGCTCTCGAGCGGTCGAGCCGGTAACCGTCAGGTAGACGCCGACGCCGGCGTCGGCAATGGCCGCTTCCTCTTCGATCGTCGGATCCGGATGCTCGAAGCGGATGCCTTCAAGCGCTTCTGTGCCGAGAACGGCCTGGACCAGCCGTTCGTACCGCGGTACGATACATAGCGGTCCGGTGTACTCCTCGAGGAACGCTCGGTCGATCGATTCGGACGACGGCGTCGCGTCCGGGGTCGCCATCAACGTGTGATAGACGGTATCCCCCAGACCGGTGACGACTTGCACGTCGGTGTCCGACGGATCGATTCGGGCGTTGATATCCGCGATGCGCTGTAGCGGGTCCGCACGCAGTTCGACGACCTCCTCGAGGACGAGGTCGGCGCTGTCGAATCCCAGCGCGAATTCGTGGGTTCGAAGCGCGCGAAACGGTTCCTCTCGACCGACGAGTTGTACCGACGTTCCGGACGGAACGCCGTCGACTCCCTCGAGCGGGATGGTGACGCTATCGAAGACGATCCGACGCGGTTTCCCCGCGCGGTCGTCGCGCAAGAGGGTATACTCGGGTTCGGTTGGGTCGCCGACGGTACTGTAGTCTGCGAGACGATGGTACACGTCGCGGTCGCACGAAAGGGTGTCTTTCGTGAGCGCTTTCTCGTGACGAAGCGTCGAACTGACGTCGTCCGCGAGATCGTCGACTCCCAGTCGGGTCGCTAGCCGATCCAGTACTGACTCGAGTGGTCGTCCTTTTCGAGGAATCGCGATCGGGATCGTCTCGCCCATTGGCCCAAAATCCACAACCGAGCAGTAAACGAGTTGCGTTTTGTCGCTCCGGGAGTCAGTTAGAGAACATCGAACCGAGCTGATCGCGCCAGTCGTTCAGTTCGGCGATGTCTTCCGAAAGCGTCTCGACCTCCGTCTCGACGTCTTCGACCGTCTGTTCGACTTCCGAAACGGTTGCCTCGACGTCGTCGACCGATTCCTCGACGGTCGAGACGGTCGTTTCGACGCCCTCGACGGTTTCTTCTACTTCCGAGACCGTTCCTTCCACGTCGTCGACGGACGCCTCGACCGTCGTAACGGTGTCTTCGACGTCTTCGACCGTTTGCTCGACTTCCGAGACCGTTCCTTCTACGCCCTCGACGGACGCTTCGACGGCTTCGACATCCTCGACCACGCCACCGACATCGTCCTTGAGCTCGGTGACGTCGGACTTGGTCGTCCCGACATCATCTTGGAGGTCGTCGACGACGCTTTGGGTCTCTCCGATCTCGGATTCGAGGTCGTCGAATCGAGTATCGATGCCATCGACTTCCTCCGAGAGGGTATCGAGTTGGTCCGTCGCCGAGTTCAGCTCCTCGCCAAACAGCGCCGTCTCGGATTCGACGTGATCGACGTCCGAAACGACCTCCTCAAGTTCGGATTCGGTGGCGCTGACACGTCCCTTCATCGAGCCCAGTTCCGATTCGACGCCCTCGAGTTCGGACCTGAACTGCTCGATGATCTGCTCGCCGGTCCCATACTCGTCGAGGAACTCTTCGATCGCCCCCGAGTAGGCGGCCACTTCCTCGACGCGTGATTGGAGGTGATCGACCCTCGCGAGATCCGGGCCGTTCATTTCGATATCGAGTTCGGAACGAAGGATCTCGAGATCGCGTTCGCTAACGGATCCGGATCGGATTTCGTCCGCGAGTCGGGCACTGACGGAGTGAGGGTCGTCGGTTGGTGTCACGCTCACGTCCGTCTCAGACTCGGATTCGCCGTCGTCGGCTGGCTCCGTCTCGAGTTCGTCGTCATCGGCCGTCTCGGACGCTGATTCTTCGCCGCCACGCGCGTCGGCTTGGTCGGAGTCGGCGTCGGTGTCGGGCCCGAGACCGAGTTCGGCTTCGGGATCGTCGACCGACTCCGTCTCGTCGTCTTCCGGACTCGGAATGTTGTCTTCCTCGAAGTCGAGGTCGACACCGGCGGAATCCGCCGTATCGTCGTCCTGAGTCCCTTCTGTCTCCGCGCGGTCCTCGTTTTCATTGTCTTCCGCGTCGTTCTCGAGGCCGAGATCATCGGCGTCGTCCGCCTCGGAAGCGACTTCGTCCGCCGCAGGTTCGTCCACGGCTGGTTCTTCGGGAGAGGATTCGTCGTCGAGACCGGGGACAGCGTCGGAGTCCCCGGAAATCATGTCTTTGACGACCTGATTCCGGTCGTCGGTGATGATTTCGTCGATCATGGTGTCGTCGACTTCGTTGCTGGCCGCCGACTCGGATCCGCTCTGTGAGTCGTCTCGGCCGTCCGTATCGCCGGCCGACTCGTCCCTATCCGCGCTCGTTTCGACGTCGACAGTCGTCGAATCGGTCAGGAATGGAGCCGCCTCCGACTCGTCTCCGATGCGGATGCCGTAGACGGTGACGAGCGTCTCTTCGGGGGAGAGCGTTCGCGTAAATTCAACGTGATGGTCCTGGAACGCGGTCCAGTCTTCGCTGTAGTAGTTGGGATGGAACCCGACGCCATCCATCGGGAACGATTCGGGAATCTCCTCGGAAACGTTGACGGTGATCGCTTCGTCGCGGTCCGAGTCGATTTCGAATCGAATTGCAGGAACTGGGAATTCGTCGGCTGCAAATAGTTTCCGAACAGTCACCCCATCAGAACGTGTTTCGATTACCTCGTCTATGTCAGCGGCTGAACTCATGAGAGCAATATTAACTTACCATTACTATAAATTGCACGGCAGTGTCGGCAGTGGCGATTTGAACCGTCAGGAGGCTAAAATGCCCAAAAATTGGCCATTCCGGCTCGGCGAGTGCAGGAAACGGACCGAACCCACAGACGGATCAGAGGTCGACTCTGTCTCCGATTTCGATGATCTCGAGGTCCGTTGGATATTCGAAACTGTTCGCATGGTGAAAGAGTGCCTTCGGGTCCGCGGTCAGCCCTCGCCACATGTCCCAGTGACTCGGACAGAGGGTGTCGAGTTCGAGTGCGCTCGCCGCCTCGATGATCTGGTTTTCGTCGTTGTACCAGCGGGTTCGTTTCGGCTCGCCGGTCTCCTTATCGGGAACGTTGCCGACGGTGCCGAACGCGAGGACGCCGATGTCGATATCGTATTCGTCGCCGATTCGCTCGAACTCGTCCGACGGTTTCGTATCGCCGCCGTGGAAGAACGTTCCCGCCTCGTGCTCGATAACGTAGCTAACCGGATGGGTTGCGTCGGGATCGTTCGCCTTCTCGATGTGTACGGTAAACTCGCCGATTTCGACTGTATTGCCCTCCGTAACCTCTTCGAACTGCTCGTCGGTAACGTCCCACTCGTCGGTCCAGCCCTCCTCTCGAGTGACGGCGAGGCTGTCGTCGGGGCCGTACAGCGTGGTACCGGTGTTCTCGAGAATCGGGGCCTGGCTCGGGCCGTCGACGTGGTCCGTGTGTTCGTGCGTTGCGAGGATCGCATCGGCGTCGGTGATATCTGCCGGATCGAAGGGGATCGGAATCATCCGAACGGTCCGCGGTGGGTCTCCGATTCCCACGTAGGGATCAATAAACACCGTCGTCCCGTCGGTCCCTTTCAGTGCGAATCCGTTACAGCCGAAGTACCAGATAGCGACGCCATCCGGGTCAGCATCCTCAATCGCACGAACAAGCCACTCGTCCCAGTCGCTCGTTGTCATACGTGTGTTTGTTCGGAGTGAGTGCGTAAGTGTTGTCGTTTCGGCTTCAGTTCGCGATAGCTGGGGTCGGACCGTTTTCGACGGAACGCTTCGAGAAGAGTCGGTCCAGTGGTTGAATTCTCACTAGGCCGAGGCCGAAAGGTCAACGATCATTGCTGCCTCGTCGTCTCGGTCATCTGGTATTTGGGACCGAACCAGGTTCGCGTCAGGATCGTACTCGATCAGCCCGGCGTCGGCGAGCAGCGGCAGATCCGTGTGGGTGATGAGTCCTTGAATGCGCTTCCAGTCCCCGGTCGAAACCGGTCGGTTTTGGTCGTCTCGAAGTCGCTGGCTGAGCTCGACCGAAACTGACTCGACCGTTATAGCGTGGGATTTTTCTGCGAGACTTTCGAGAACGTATCGACGACGCGGATCGGCTACCGCATCGAACAGCGCATCCATTTCTTCGGCGTTTTTTTCTGAAAACTCACAGATGTCTTGAATATCTGCCTCGAGATCGGCGGGGTCGACGGCTGCCGTCGCGCGCCTGGTCTCGGTATCGTAGGCGATCAATCCCGCATCCGAAAGAACCGGAAGATGCCGATGGTGCAAATCGACCAGAAGAGACTCGATAGACCCGGTTTGTAGCTCTTCGTCGCTGCTCTCGAGTCGTTTCGCGAGGTCCGACGCCGCGACCGTTGACATTGGCGAGTCGAATAACAGTGTAACGAGACGCCGCCGAACAGGGCTAGCAATCGCGTTAAGCACGGCATCGAGTTGTTTCTCGTCGCCAGTTGCATGTTTACTCGTCGGACCGTACGCATAGTTCGTCATTACTGCTTCTGGGGACGCCATCTCATTAAGCACGTTCCCAAACTCTGTAGGATTGTTCGAATGAACAGTCGCTCCGCTAGCACTGTTCGCTCGTTGCAACGGATCCAGTGTAATCGCACAAATCGTAAAAACGACCGCTCCGTGTCGTATTTCGGACTGCAATTTTCCAGGGGTTGTCTGGGATCGGCTCACTCTCCCTTCCCTAATCCCAGCGCGAACGATCCAAGTCCGGTGATCACGAGAACGAAATCCAGTATGCCACCGAGCACCGGGACTGCAGAGACGAGAGAAACGAGCAGTGCTCCAACGACCAATCCTTGCCAATACCGTGACCCGCCGACGAGCGAGGTTCCAACCGCAACCGTTGCCAAAACGCTGCCGAGCAAGAGGGCGATCACGAAAACGATCATGCCGGGAATAAGTACCAACACACCGACGATCGTGATGATGAGAACGACTGCGCTTCCAATAGCGATAACGAGTGCCAGCAGTCCGTACAGGAACGACTCACCGGGCAGGGAGCGCATACGGTCGACGTTTCGCTTCGACGATTCCGGTGCAATTGCGAGAACGAGCGTCCCGATGAGCAACGTTCTCACGAACTGACCGACGATTTCGCCGAGGATCGAAACCGTGGGAGGAGTCGGTGATTGAGGTCAGGGCTCACCTGTGTGATGGAACCGAGCAATGAACCCAGCTCGACACTCACTGGGACCGCGATGGGGGACATGCCTCTATCGAGAGTTGAGGCTCATAAATGTTTTATGAGTGGCAGATTACTGAAACTGCCTTACCAGGTACCGTGGAAGGTATCGAACTCGAGGCTATCGAGCGGTTCGTGGCCGACGGCGATTTCGTACTCGCCGGGGGTAAGCATCGGCTTGTGGAACTGCGGGCCGTCGTCGGTCGTGATCCGCGGACAGCCGGTGTTGACGAACGCGTCCATGTCGAAGTTCCGAAGCCGGTCTGGCGTGACTTCGTCCATCGTGATGAGGTAGGCGTTGTCGTTTTCGTCGAGAATGTCCTGGGCTTGCTCCCAGCGACCCTGGCCGATTTTGGTACAGAAGATGACGCCCCACTTTTTGGCGTCCATCGCGCGGTGGATCGCGCCGTAGCGCTGTTTCATGAACTTTTCAGTATCCGCGACGGTGACGACGTTGTTGACCGGATCGGCGATGACGACGTGTTTGTCGGGGTGTTCCATCGCAAGGCCCAGCGGGTGGAACTTGCCGCCGCCGACGTAGAGGATCTGATTCGCCGGCACGTCCGCACTCGCGTAGTTACATCCGAGCACCTGCCCTTCGTGGGTCAATCGCTCGTCGCCGCGACGGCTGTCGACGTCGTAGCCGTGCTCCTCGAGGAACGCTTTCATTTCCTCGTAGAGGTTCATGTGCTGGGCGGTTGTCACGAGGCCGACATCGGGGTCGTCTTCGGGATCCTCGAGCGTCTCGAGGGCTTCGTCCATGATCGGCGTGACGTCGACGTTCGAGAACAGGGGCACGTAGATCACCTTGTCCGTGTCCTTCATCGGCGAGTGGCCGAAGTGAACGAAGACGTCGGTGCGTTTCATCAGGTACGTATCGAGGTCGCAGGCTCCGTAACAGGGCTGTCCCGAGAGCATGATCGTCACGTCCTCGCCGACGCGTTCTCGGAGGTCGTCTGCGACCTTCGGCCCGCGGCGCTTGAGGCCTTCTGGGAACTGAAGTCCGACTTTGGTGGCGTCGCGTTCGTTAATCTCGTCGACGATCCGCTCGAGTTCGTAGTCCCACTCTCGATCGTGCTTGAGGCTCATCCCGGTGTTTCGGAGGTCTCCCTCGCTGTACTCCGACTGCTGGCTCATTACAATTTCATTCGTGGGCGCACGTAAAACGGCGGCGCTTTCCGTCCCAATTACGAAATCGGTCCTTTCGGCCCTCGTCATGGAGGGATAATTTTCCAACCGAGTTTGGCGACACTGAGAGGGTACTGTTGGGTATCGTCACGTTCTCGTGGTCCGAAAAGTCATGGTACTGCAGTCTAAATGGGGTGTCAATGGTAGCACGAGGCGATTCGGACGGATACCTATTCGACCTCTACCGCCAATACATTGGCGAGCCGTCGGGTCGAAACGACATCTATGTTGGATTTGGCCTGTTCTTCGGTGGTATCGGACTCGCGGTTACAGCATTGGTGCTTTTTATTTGGGGGAGCACCCACGAACCCCGGTCGACGACGTATGTAATGTGGACGGAACCGGCCTACGGGTTCGGGATGCTGTCGCTTCCGGCGATGATGCTCGGCATAGTCGTTTTGTTACCCTCGAACCGACGGATGTTGTATACGTCCGTAGCGGGTGCAACGGTGACATTCGTTGCCGTCATGGGATTCTTCTATGCGTACCCCCTAGACTGGAACGGCCACGGACAGGATTACACGGTGGAAGTTGTCGCAGTGTACGCGGTCGGCGTCGCGGGACTCATCGCGTCGACAGGCGGCGCACTGATCGCTCACTATCTCGAGCTCGCACAATCGGCTGGAGTCGGGGGCGGGAGTTCGCTCAAGGAAGAAGAGGCGGACGAGTCCTATACCGATGCGGAGATTCAACAGGATATCGACGCCGCGATGGAAGACGTCGAACTCTCCTGGGGCGGCGTCGAAAAGGGCGACAATACGAGCCTGAGTTTTAGCGGTCACGAGTTCGACAACGTCGAGATTGACAATACCGCAACGACGACCCGATCGTCCGGCGTCGATTCGCAGGTGGCGGGGCTCAAGGGGCTCAAAGGCGGCGAAACGAAGACAACGACCTCGAGTTCGTCCGTCGAGGACCAGACGGCGAAACTCAAAGAACTCAGGGAACAAAAGCGGGCCGAAGAAATGGCGACGGACGACTCAAGCCGTGCCCTCGAGACCGTGACAAAACCGGTCGGTTCAGTTGCCGAACGGTTGCGCGAACTCTTAGGTCGAAATTAATTCCGTTGCAACGGGACAACTGTCAGTTCTCGTTACCGTGTTCGAGATAAAAATAATCCACATAGATTTATAAGTTGTCGGTGGCCTTCCCAAACTATGGCCAAAGGCCTAGACGTTGGGACAATGAACATCCTGTCTGCCCAACAGGATGGCGACGACACGGTATTCGTACAGCAACGCAACTCCTTCGTAGAGATAGAGTACTCGGATATGGCCGAGCAGATGCTCTCCCGAAGCGAAGTCCTCCACATCCGAAAGGACGACAAAGTGTACGTCGTTGGCGACGACGCGCTGAACTTCGCGAACATCTTTAACAAGGAAACGCGGCGACCGATGAAACACGGGATCCTCTCGAACGACGAGAAGTCCGCCATCCCGATGATGAAACTCATCATCGAACAGGTCGTCGGCGAACCGACGTATCCGGACGAAAAGCTCTACTTCTCGACCCCAGCAGATCCGATCGACGACGATCTCTCGACGCTTTACCATCAGAAGACGATCGAGTCGTTCCTGAACGATATGGGATACGACGCCGAGCCGATCAACGAGGGGATGTCCGTTATCTACTCCGAACTCGCGGACAACAACTTCACCGGTCTCGGTATCTCCTTCGGTGCAGGGATGACGAACGTCTGTCTGGCGTACTACGCGGTCCCTGTCATGAAATTCTCCGTCGCCCGCGGTGGCGACTGGGTCGACGAACAGGCCGCTCGAGCGACCGGTACGCCGGTCGACAAGGTTACATCGATCAAAGAAGACGACTTCGAACTCGACTTCACGACGGACATCGGCGGCGTCGAAGGTGCCCTCTCGATTTACTACGAGAACCTTCTCGATTACGTCATCGAGAACATCGTCAGCGAGGTCGACGAGGAGGACGTCGAGGAAGGTCTCGACGTCCCCGTCGTCGTCACCGGCGGGACCTCGAGCCCGAGCGGGTTCGAGGACCTGTTCCGTGACCACCTCGAGGACGCGAACATTCCGTTCTCGATCAGTGGCGTTACGCACGCGAACGAACCGCTCTACAGCGTCGCACGTGGTGGCCTCGTCGCCGCCCGTTCGGACGAAGATGTCGACCACGACCGCGACGACGAAGAAGTAGAAGCGGCCACGGCGAACGAATAACAGCGACTTCACCGTCGCTTTCACCTGCTGTAAACCCCCATTGGCGCAGCTTACTCTTCATCGGTACTCTCGGTTATGTCGTAAAACCGATTGAAGGCGTCCCGCCACGATTCGAGTTCTGGGAACTCCCGTTCGTGTTCAACAGGAACATCAGCATACCCACAATGGCTACACGTCACCGTCGTCACGTCGGCGAGCGAAAGCCGCTCGAGCGGGGACGAACATCGTGGACAGTTCTCCATACTGGTTTCTGTTACGGCACGTTCTTAACTTTATCTCAGACTCGCTTGAGCGAGTACCGATTCGCCGCTGAATTTGACTACTTATTTGTCTCGGTTCGAGCTACTCCGGGAGTGTCTCAAACGGAATGGGATATAACTACTAGACATTTACAAAACCTTTTGTATGCGGCTTACGTATCCCCGTACAATGAGTACGTCATCGAACCCCACTATCGATCAAACGATCGAACAGTGTCAACCCGAAGACATTACCCCCGTTCGGCTCGAGGCAGAGACCGTCGAGTCGACCTCACCCAGCTACCTTCGCGAACTCAAATCCGAACTGCAGGAAAACGGCCTCTTTCCCGCTGGGCTGACGATCGAGGTCTCGTTCGACGAAGATTGTTCGCTCATCACTCAACGGGAAGCCGACCGAATTCGAGAGTACGTTCGCGCCGGTTCGTTCCTCGGCGTCGGCTCGGTCCACGTTTCCGTCGACGACGTGGCAAATCCCGAAAAGGTTCGACCCGCACTCGACGCTTGCTTCGAGCGAGCACGACGGGACGGAATCGCACTCGAGATCGATTCGTCGGTGCCCCTCGAGCGGTGAGCGTGCCCTCGAGGCGAACGATCGCGCGTCGGTTAGAGGGCGTTGCGGATTTTCGGGAACCGTCTGCTGACTTAGAGCAGTATCTCACACCGCCCGAAGTCGCGGCCCATATCTGCCATTTCGCTTCGTTACAGGGAGATTTAGCCGGCGACACCGTCGTCGATCTGGGAACCGGAACCGGGATGCTCGCGATCGGTGCTGGTCTCTGCGATGGCGACCGCGTCGTGGGGATCGATACCGATCCCGACGCGCTCGCTCTCGCTCGTCGAAACGAGCAGTCTGTACTCACCGGCCATTCCGTCGACGGTGTTTCGAACGAGGAATCAATGGTTCGCACTCCTCTCGAATGGGTCCGCGGTGACGTCACCCGCCCGCCGTTGTCAGTTACTGACGCGACGGTGCTCTCGAACCCACCGTTCGGTGCTCAGCGAGGGAACCGCCACGCCGACCGCGACTTTCTCGAGACGACCCGCTCGATCGCCGCGACATCCTACACGATCCACAACGAGGGTAGTCAGGAATTCGTCGAATCGTACGCGGACGACGCCGGTGGAAGCGTTACTCACGCGTTCCGCGCGACGTTTTCGCTGGATAACCGACTGGAGTTTCACACCGACGAATCCCGGACACTCGAGGCGGAAGTGTTTCGAATCGAGTGGGACTCGGGCGATCGGCAGTAACGCTCGATCACCGCCGACGCGGTGGCGTTAGTTGATTTCGTTGTACTCCTCTTTTTCTGCGACTTGAACGATCGTTCCGTCGGTGCTCGCGTAGATCCCGCCATCTTCGTGGATGAACTCGATGCCGCCGGCCTGGGCAGTCTCGCCATCATCGGGAACCTCAACGACCGTCGAATCGACGGTCTCACCGTCGTCGTTGGTCAGTTCGACCTCGAGAACGAATTCGTCCTCGTCGGTCGCGACCGTGACCATCCGATCGTCGATCTGAACGTTCGCCATCGACTCATCTGCTGTGAACGCCAGCTGTCCCTCGCCGTCGGCTTCGGAGAGCCAGATCTGGTAGACCGGATCGTTCCCCGTCGGAACCCAGCCGGTCCGTTCGGCGTGGACCGTTTCTCGCCAACCGGGGCCGCCGACCGAAACCGTTTCTTCGCCACTGAACTCGAGTTGATGGGCCGTCACGGTCTCTTGCCAGATGTGGCGTTCGTCGCTCGAGACGATGACGCCGTTCGATTCGACCGTCGTATCCTGCCCGAACGCGCCGATGTCGATGACGCCGACAAGTTCGTTTTCTTCGCCTTCGACGTACTCGATCGTGTAATCCTCGACGGTGATCGAGTTGTCCGCAGTCTCGGTCTCTCCCGAAATGACGAAGAGATTCACTGGAAGCGCGGGTCCAGAAATGGCCGCAACGACGAGGATAATAACGAGGAACGCGGCCTGTCGTCCACTAAGCGCCGAAAACGCGCCCGAATCACGCGGGTAGCTTCCGCGGTTGATAGCGTCGACCCGTTCGAGATTGTCCCTCGTCTTGTCTCGACTCGAGGCGCCGATCTCGAGGATACGATCGATCGTGACATTCGTACGAATCTCGCGGCTGGCAGTCGACGAGCGAGTGAATCGCTCTCGGACTCTTGTGGGAACGAGTGGCCGTTCCGAGGCGGTGACTGCCAGCGTAACGACGAGTGCGAGCGCGGTGACGATCGCAATGCCAGGTCCCTGGAATAGATAGTAGATGTTCTGATCGCCGAACCAGTAAATCTGCCACAGTCCCTGTGCGAACCCGAAGATAAGAATCGCGATCCACAATCGAAGTGCGTTCGGCCGATAGTTCCGACGATGGAGGAGTATCGCACCGAGAATAAAGCCGATAAAAAACCCGAGCGCGTGGCCCTGAATGGCGACGTTCGCCCACGACGGAGCCATCGCAGGGCTCGGTTCCGCGATATACACGCCGACCGGAGTCAATAGCGCCCGATACGTCGTCAACAGGATGGTTTGGCCGCCGAGTATCGCCACAATCGTGTGAATTGGGTATCGAACGATCGCAAAGCCAGCAAACGCGAAGACGATGCCGGAGAAGCCGATCACCGGACCGAGCGCAAACAGGCTCGTGACGAGTCCGATCGCGACGACTGCCAGCGGAAAGATGACGAACGCCCGAATCCGTGGATTCGTCCACATCGACGCTATCGAGCGCTCTTCACGCCAGTTCGGATGCTTATCTCGCTCGTTTGAGTACTCGTCTCGTCCGTTCGGGTAGTGACCCCACGCGTACTCAGCGATCGGTGCGACGACGAGCGCTCCGAAGAAGTTACTCAGAAGGTGCCCCGAACTCGCGTGGGTAAACGATGCAGAGGCCATTCCGAGCGGGTAGTAGTACGACCACGCTCGATAGGGGATCGACACCGGATCGCTGAAATCGGAGATTCCGTCCTGTACGAAGAGATACACGGCGAGGACGAACGCGAGAACGATGACGGTTCCCCACGGAACGCCGAGAACGAATCGGGAACGAAGCACATCTCGCCATCGCCGTTCGGGTTCGTGCACCCACCTGATGGCCACAATCGATACGATGATCGTCGCTGCGAGGATGAGTCCCAGCACGACCCCGATCGGATCCATATCCCTCCCGTTCGAGCGAAGCAGTATAGGGGTTTATCTTCGCGCGCTCGTCGAACAGCAGGTACCCCAAACTGGACGAACGGCGTCTTCGAAAGGTACAAGCACGTGACGCTCGGATGAAATCGTATGGAATTGCGGGTCACCGAACGCACGGAGACCGAGCTTTCGATCGAGATCGGTGGAGAGGATCACACGTTCATGAACGTGCTCAAAGGCACACTCCTCGAGCACGAGGATATCGCCGCGGCAACCTACGACGTGAACCCGGAACAGTCGGGTGGACAGACCGAACCTATCCTGACGATCAAGACCGAACCGGGCGTCGACCCGATCGACGCGCTCGAGGAGGGTGCAGGAAACATTCGCGATAAAACGACGGCGTTTCGCAACGCGTTCGAAGCGGCAGTCTAATTCTGGTTCGATGATGTGCGGTCGATCCCACTATCGTTGAGAGCCATAGTGCTCGAGAATCAAGACGATACAGGTTGGGAGATGACCGTTGAGTACGACGCATCGTAATCACAACGTGATATCCGTCTCAGCACGCGGTGTATAGGACGAGTATCGATCCGTCGGGTCCAACGTGGATATCGATTCCTTCCGCGTCGAACTCCGGCCGTTCGATGTCCTGTGTCTCCATCCTCTCGAGTAGTTCGTCCGCAACGTCGTCCGCGAGTTCGCTTTCGGTTTCGTACTCCTCAATCGAGGAGTCGGCCAGAAGCTGGTAGCCCCGTGGCTCCTGTTCGCAGGTGAGATCGAACTCCGCTGGATTCGCGCGTTCGCCGCCGTCATCGTCAGTGTACGCATCGACAACGAGGCGTTGGTTTTCGGCGGTCGCGAACTCCTCGAGACCGTCATTGTACGCGAGCGGTTCGTCAAGTTCATCCCCGCCGTCGGTTTCCGCTTCGCCGGTCGCCTCCTGTTCGGCAGTGAGTCTTTCGTGGACTACCAGCGCCGTTTCCTCGAGGTTGATTCCCTCCGCTTCGGTATCCTCGCCGGGAAGGTCAGTCCCGACTCCCGGTAGAACCGATAACGGGACGATGCCGGTCGCGAATAAGGCGACGACGAGCGCGATCACGACAATGACCGGCGAGTACGGTTTCGCAACTTCGAGCCATCCGGGAACCTCGAGATCGTTGTCGACATCCTCGAAGGTCTGTCTGGTTTTCTCGAGCGTGTGGTTTCCACAGCGGGCACAGGGTGGCGAGTTCCGCATGTGCTCTCGCCCGCAGTTCGTACAGGCCCAGACGTAGGTCGGTGCCGTCTCGACCGTGCCGTCGTCCGCCTCGGCGTCCTCGACTCGAACGAACGAGTTGTAGCCGCAGCTATCACACGGGGGATCGTTCGACTCGTGTGGTTCGTCGCACCACGCACACCGCCACGTCACTGTTAGTAGCGGTTGACCGCGCGTGCATAAGGATACTGAATCGCATTCCGTCCTCGAGATTTGACTCGTGTGCGCGGACTCGAGATCGATCCGTAAACGCAGGCTCGAGAAGAGAGGCCGAACACTGAGAGGGCAAACAGGAGGTGATTGAACGCCGACGGAACGCAGTATTCGCTCACTGGCGAACTGGAACGTCTCGCTCTGCCAACTGGTCTTTAACCTCGGCGACTGAGTACTCGTCGAAGTGAAAGATCGAGGCTGCGAGTCCGGCGTCGGCATCGGCTTCGGTGAATACTTCGTGCATATGTTCGGGGCCGCCACAACCCGACGAGGCGATAACTGGCGTATCGACCGCCTCACAGACCGCCGTCGTGAGCGGAATATCGTAGCCGTCTTTCGTCCCGTCCCGGTCGATCGAGTTGACGAACAGTTCGCCCGCGCCTCGAGACTCGACCTCGCGGGCCCATTCGATCACGTCGACGCCGGTTCCCTCTCGGCCGCCCTTTTTGGTACACTCAAACCAGCACGACTCCCCGTCGATTTCGACGTAGTTCTCGCCATCTTCGTCGTAGCGACGGCGTGCGTCGACGCTGATTACGATGCACTGACTACCGAAGGCGCGGGCTCCCTCGTTGACGAGTTCAGGCCGCTCGAGTGCGCCGGTGGTGATTGAGACCTTGTCGGCTCCCGCGCGCAGTGTCTCCTTGATATCCTCGGTGGTCCGGATTCCACCGCCGACTGTCAACGGGATGAACACCTCGTCGGCGACGCGAGAGACCACGTCGAGCATGGTCTCTCGCCCCTCTGCGGAGGCGGTGATGTCGAGAAAGACGAACTCGTCGGCACCGGCCTCGTTGTACGCTTTGGCCATTTCGACCGGGTCACCGGTGTATTTCAGGTCCTCGAAGTGGACGCCGGTGTAGACGGCGGGATTTCCCTCGTCGTCGAGGTCGACGTCGATACAGGGAATGATTCGTTTCGTGAGCATACCGTCGTGTTGGGGCGACCGGCGTTTGATGGTTTCGACCACGACATGGTCTTGGCCCATTCGAGGCGTCCTCCGAACGGCTCGTCCAACAGCCCGGTTCTCGAGCACGTAGGAGGTCTTAAGTGATCGAAACCGAAAGCACTCGGTATGGCAGACGACAGCGAACCCACAGTGGACGATGATTCGGGAGCAGACATCGGTCACGATCTCGAGGCAGACCGAACGACCGCGCCGATGAGTGACTTTTCGCTCAAAAACGTCGGCATCGGCGCAATCGTTCTGGCCGTCGGACTGGCGATCAGTTACGCCCTTCCACTCCTAGCCGCCTGAAGAGAAGAAATCGAACCGCGATTAGAAGACGTACTCGTCGTCGTGGCCCATCATTCCGTCGTCTTCGAGGCCACCGCCGCCCGTTTCGTCTTCGTCCATCGGTCCGCTCGTTTTGTAGGCCTTGATACCTGTCGATAGGAGGTCTTCGATCGCTTCCTCACGGTTGACGAACTCACCGCGCTCGACCATTTGCGCGATTTGCATCTCGAGGTGTTCTGGGATAGTGATCTCTACTTTCGGCATCTGACTCGCGTTTCGGCAAGGGGGTATTTAGATTTGACGGGGATTGTGCACACCTGGGAACGCTGGGGCGAAACGAACGATCGGCAGTAACAGGACGAAATCGACTCAGCTGGCCCGAGCGTCACAGTTCGACGGCAGAAAGATCGAAACGAGGGGATCGCCCTCGAGCAATCGGTAGCCGTCGTGGATACGAATCGTTGTTCCCGAACTACTTGTTGCCCATCATCGAATCGATGGTGTTCTTGATGGTCGAACCGGGCTGGGTGATCATCTCGAGTTGCTGGCGCATTTTTCGCTGGTTGAAGTAGCTCGCGAACGCGAGAATCGTCGGCGGCCAGAGGCCGACGAAGAGACCGCGCTGGCGGTCACCGCGGATGAAAAAGTAGTACCACGACAGCCCGACCGACGCGGCCGATGCTAACAGTGCGGGCCCGAGTGCCTGTTCGCCGACTTCCTGTGCTTGCTCTCCGGAAACGCCTTCCGTTCCCATCTCTTGTTTTGAAGCCATGCATCAACACGGTCGACGAGACCGTACTAATTCGTGGCGAGGGTTCCGAACGGTACCACCAAATTGAACGCCTGAGAGACTGTTTCAGGTGGGTTTCGAGGGATCCGCCGTCCGTTGAATTCGACATTTATTCGCTGTTCGTCGACGGGGCCTCTGGTGGGAACGGGCGTTCAAACTAAATCGCGAACGGATCGTCGCCATCTGCCGTCGATTTCGCCCCTCTGATACTGTTGGCTATAAATCCTTTACAATTCTGTCGCCTCGGGGGCGAGACTATTCACACGGTTACAGCCGCAGCATGACTCCACGCTGTCTCCCCGCCGACCTCGAGATTCCCGAGCGCTGTGTAACGGCTCGCTCAAGCGGTACATCTACCTGTATAGGCCCCAACGGTCGGACATGAAAGACGTCACCGACTGCTACGAGGAGTTTGGGGACGAACGGCTTCCGCCGGGACAGCGCGAAACGACCGAGTTTCCGGTCCTTTCCAAGAGCGGAACGCCGCCGTTCGACCCGGAATCCTGGCAGTTTACCGTTACGGGTGCAGTCGAGGAAGAACGCTCGTTTTCCTGGGCGGAGTTTCGGAACCTACCCGCCGAAACCCAGCGCCAGGATTTTCACTGCGTGACCGGCTGGAGCACGTTCGATCGCGAGTTCACGGGCGTTTCGTTCCCCGAACTCGCCGATCTGGCGGGCGTTCGGGACGACGCCGTCCACGTCATGTTCTCTGCGATGGACGACTACACGACGGACCTGCCTCTCGAGGAGTGCATGCGTGAAGACGTGCTGTTCACGTGGGAACTCGACGGCGAGGAGTTACCCCGAGACCACGGTGGACCACTTCGCGTCGTGACGCCGCACAAGTACGCCTACAAAGGAGCGAAATGGGTCGACGGCGTCGAGTTTTTAACCGAATCCGAACTCGGCTACTGGGAGCGCCGTGGTTACTCCGAGACGGCGAATCCGTGGCGTGAGGAACGATATAGTTAGGCTGAAGGCACGCCGGTCCCGAGGAATGGTCGATGGAGCGACCGTCGGGTGGACGGGAGGTGGCAGGAACGCTCGCACGAGACGTCCCCGAGTATCACAGTTGCAGTTGCGAACTCGAGGGCGTCTCCTTCGGGGCCGTAGTCGACAGCAACGACGAGCCACGCATCCAGTGGGCGACCCCCGACGGACTCGAAATCGCTGGGACCGGCGTTGCGACGCGATTTCGGGCGAACGGACCGGGAAGATTCGACGCGCTTCGGTCCGAGGCGAGACGAACGTTCGATCGGCTCGAGTATGACGGCCCGGCAGTCGCTCGACCGCGGGCGTTCGGCGGCGTGGCGTTTCACGACGGTCACGAGCCGGACGGACCGTGGGACGGATTCGAGGCGGCTTCGTTCGTCCTTCCCACGGTTCAGGCCACGCGAAGGAATGGCGGCGTCTGGCTCACGGCAACCGCGACGGACGAAGACGAAGCGACAGACCGACTCGAGCGGTGGAGACAGCGCCTCGAAGAGTTGCCTTCGATGCGCCCGAGCGGTAGCGGCCCCGGCGTCGACGGGACCAGCAGGTCGACGACGTCGGACGAGTGGACCGAACAGGTCGAAACCGCCCTCGAACGCATCGAACGGGGCGAACTCACCAAAGTCGTCCTCGCACAATCGCTGACGGCGACGCTCGACGGGCCCGTCGATGTTCCGGCAACCCTCGAGCGATTGCGCAGGAAGTACCCGAACTGCTATCGGTTTTTGGTCGGCCACGAAACGGGCGGGACGTTTTTCGGCGCACCGCCCGAGCGACTCGTCTCCAAACGTGGCCGGACGGTCGAAACGGAGGCGCTCGCCGGGTCGGTTCCGCGGGGGGAGAGCCTCGAATCCGACAGCGAGTTTGCAGCGACACTACGCAACAGCGAGAAGGTACAGCGCGAACACGGTCTCGTCGTCGAGGCGATTCGAGATCAGCTCGACCCGCTGGCGGAATCGGTGACCGTTTCCGAGCAGACGATCAGACAGCTGGCGACAATACAACACCTCCAGACGCCGATTTCGGCGACGCTCAGCGATGATTGTCACGTTCTCGACATCGTGGAAGCGCTTCACCCGACCCCCGCGGTCGGCGGCGTCCCGCCGACGAACGCCTGGGAGACGATTCGATCGACCGAGGCGTTCGATCGCGGTTGGTACGCCGCTCCGATCGGCTGGTTCGACGGGAACGGCGACGGCGAGTTCGCCGTCGGCCTTCGATCCGCGGTCGCGACCGACAGCTCAGTTACGCTCTTTGCAGGGAACGGAATCGTCGCGGACAGCGACCCAGCCGAGGAGTGGGACGAGGTCCAACTCAAGTTCAGACCGATCCTCGACGAACTCCAATGACGGACGCACCCAACGAGGCGACGTTGTGGGCCCGAATCATCGTCGAGGAGCTCGCAGCGGGCGGACTCGAGGCGGTCTGTATCGCGCCGGGGAGCCGTTCGACGCCGCTTACGGTCGCGTTCGTCCAGCACGACGAAATCGAGGTGTTTTCACACCTAGACGAACGCTCGGCGGCGTTTTTCGCACTCGGACGAGGTCGACGGACGGGCGAGCCGACTGCGCTCGTCTGTACGTCAGGCACGGCGGCCGCGAACTTTCACCCGGCCGTTATCGAAGCGAATCAGGCTCGAGTACCGTTGCTCGTCCTCACGGCCGACCGTCCCCCGGAACTGCGCGACAGCGGCGCGAACCAGACGGTGGACCAGGTCAAGCTCTACGGCGATTCGGTTCGATGGTACGCCGAGCTCCCCGAGCCCAGAGCCCAGCGCCGGCGCGTGCGTTCGCTGCGAACGACGGCGGCTCGAGCGCTCGCGGAGACGCGAGGGACGCCTGCGGGACCGGTTCACCTCAACTGTCCGTTCCAGAAACCCCTCGAGCCGACGGAGGCGTCGGAGACGGTACCGAACTCGGTCGAGGACACGGTCGCTGGCGACGGTCGAAACGGAGCCTTCGTCGAAACTGCGCGGGGACGAATGGGGCCGTCGACCGAAGATTGTCGGACTATCGCACGCCAACTCGAGACGGCCAACAGACCGCTGATCGTCGCCGGCCCGGCGGATCCCGTCGGATACTCGGGTGGTGATTCACCGGGCGTCGACCCGGTACCCGTCCGACGGCTTTCGCGGGCCGTCGACGCACCGGTGCTCGCGGATCCGCTCTCCGGGTGCCGGTTCGGATCCCAGTTCCGGGCTTCTGATACCAATTCACCCATTTGTGGTGGCTACGACACGTACGTCTCAAAACTACCGACGCCCGACACCGTCTTCCGGTTCGGGGCGTCGCCAACGTCAAAGCCGCTCCGCCAGTACCTGGCAGACAGTTCCGCTCGACAGTTCCTCGTCGATCCGGCCGGCGAGTGGCGCGAAGCCACGTTCACCGCGACCGATCTGATCGCCGCGGAACCGGAAGCGGTCATCGACGCCGTGCTGGACGAACTCGAGGTGTCTCGGGGGCGGGAAACGACCGCCGAGGACTGGTTGGAAGAGTTCGAGACCGCAGAGCGAACACACTGGCGAGTTCACGAGCAGACGATAGCAGACGCGAAGTCGGAAGCGGACCACGGCCCACTCGAGGGGTCGATCCTTTCGGCCGTCTTTTCTGAAGCGCCGGATCCAGCGTCGATTTTCGTCTCGAACAGTATGCCGATCCGGGACGCGGACCGGTTCGGGAAACCGCGGCCGGCGGAGCTGACGGTGCTCGCGAACCGCGGGGCGAGCGGCATAGACGGGATCACGAGCACGGCACTCGGCGTCGGCAGCGCGACGGACGACCCGCTCGTGCTCGTCACCGGCGATCTGGCCTTCTACCACGATTCGAACGGGTTGCTCGCCGTCGACCGCTGCGACGTCGACGCGACCATCGTCGTACTCGACAACGACGGCGGCGGCATCTTCCACATGCTTCCGATCGAGGAGTTCGATCCCCCGTTTACCGGCCAGTTCAAAACGCCCCACGGCCTCGAGTTCGACTCGCTGGCGGACTTGTACGACCTCGAGTTCGAGACCGTCGACCCCGCGGCGTTTCCCGAACGGTACCGAGAGTCGGTTCGAAGCGATGGGACGCAAGTGCTCCACGTCGAGTTCGACGCCGAAGCGAGCCACCAGCGCCGAGAAGCGCTCGCAGAGCGGGTTCGATCTCGGCTGTAGCACGGCGGAATACCGCTTGGCCCCGCGAGCCGAACCTATTTCACCGCCAAGTGCCCAGTTTTGGACATGGTTTCAGAACACTTCGACCCGGAGCGGTGGGAACCGATCGAGGAATTCGACTTTCGCGATCTCACCTACCATCGAGCGGTCGACTCGGGAACCGTCCGCATCGCGTTCGACCGCCCCGCCGTTCGCAACGCGTTTCGGCCGGGCACCGTCGACGAACTGTACGACGCGCTCGAGCACGCCAAACGCCAGACCGATGTCGGCTGTATTCTGTTGACGGGGAACGGCCCTTCGCCCGAAGACGGCGGCTGGGCGTTCTGTTCCGGCGGCGATCAGACTGTTCGCGGTGAAGACGGCTACCAGTACGAGGACGACGAGGTGAGTGAGGCGCAACACGCCTCTGATAACGCGAGCGGGCAGAGCCCGCGAGCGCGAGCGTCGGAGCAGGGACGGCTTCACATCCTCGAGGTCCAGCGACTCATCCGCACTATCCCGAAGGTCGTCGTCTGCGTGGTTCCCGGCTGGGCCGTCGGCGGCGGTCACTCGCTCCACGTCGTCTGTGACCTCACGCTCGCGAGCGAGGAACACGCGAAGTTCCTCCAGACGGATCCCGATGTGGCGAGCTACGACGCCGGCTTCGGTTCCGCGTATCTCGCGAAACAGATCGGCCAGAAGAAAGCTCGAGAAGTGTTCTTCCTCGGGAAAACCTACTCCGCCGAGGAGGCCGAAGAGATGGGGATGGTCAACGAAGTCGTTCCCCACGAGGACCTCGAGGAGACGGCCCTCGAGTGGGGCCAACGGATCAATTCGAAGAGCCCGACGGCGATGCGGATGCTCAAGTACGCGTTCAACATGACCGACGACGGCATGGTCGGCCAGCAGGTCTTCGCCGGCGAAGCGACGCGGCTCGGATACATGACCGACGAGGCAAAGGAGGGGCGGGACGCGTTCGTCGAGGGGCGAGAGCCGGACTTTTCGGAGTACCCCTGGCAGTACTAGGGTTCTCGCGAACCAGTTGTGGGCACGCTTGCACTACTCGAGACGTTCCGAACGATCGGCATCCGCTCGAGCGCCAGATAATCGAATCGAGCCAACTGTTCAACCGCAATGCCAACGTTGACACTCCCTGAAGTGGGACACTCGAGTAATGAGTACGGCAACGGTTTCGCGGACGAAAGCCTGGGTGATGGCCGCTCGGCCACAGACGTTGCCGGCGGCCGCGGCACCGGTTATTGTGGGCATCGGACTCGCCGTTTCCGCGGGAGTATTCGCCCCACTGCCGGCGCTGATGGCGTTCGTGGGGGCGGCGCTGATTCAGGTCGGGACGAACTTCGCGAACGACTACTACGACGCCAAGAAAGGAGCGGACACCGATGATCGCGACGGATTCACTCGCGTGACCCAATCCGGGCTCATCGAACCCGGACAGGTCAAACTCGCAACGATCGTTACGTTCGGACTCGCGATCCTCGTCGGAACGTATCTGGTGTACGTCGGTGGCGTCCCGATTCTCGTGATCGGACTCGTGAGCGTCTTCTGCGGGTGGGCCTACACTGGCGGCCCCTACCCGCTCGGTTATCACGGACTGGGCGACCTGTTCGTCTTCGTCTTCTTCGGCGTCGTTGCCGTGATGGGGACGTTTTACGTTCAGGCCGCTTCGGTCTACGCAGACCCGTTGACGACGTCGGTTCCGGACGGAACGGTCACGATGACGGCGTTCGTCGCGAGCTTACCGGTCGCCGCAGTTTCGACTGCGATTCTCGTCGTCAACAACGTCCGGGACAGAGAGACCGACCGCGAAACGGGCAAACACACGCTCGCAGTTCGGCTCGGCTACGGGTGGAGTCGCGTCGAGTTCGTCGCGCTGCTCGTCCTCGCCTACGCGGTCCCGATCTGGTTCTGGCTCGGTGACGGTTTCGGACCTGCCATCCTGTTACCGCTTCTGTCGATTCCCTACGCCGCGATGATCACACAAACGATGTTGAACCGAACCGACGGAGACGCCCTCAATCCCGCGCTCGAGGACACGGGGAAACTGCTCACGATCGTCTCGATACTCCTTGCCGCGGGGTTGATACTCGGATGACGCCGACGCTTTCGTTCCGGCGCTTCTCGCTCCCGCTCGAGTCGCCACTCGAGACCGCTCACGGACGAATCGAACAGCGCGAAGGCTTTCTCGTGAAACTGACCGATGGCGACGCCGTCGGCTACGGGGAGGCGACGCCTCTCCCGGGGTGGACGGAATCGCTCGAGGCGTGCGAACGTGGGCTCGAACAGGCGAGAGCGGTGCTTTCTACGGAAGGAACAAGCCGAGCGATCGACACCGTCGACGACCGCGTGGCGGCCCGCCACGGTGTGACGCTTGCGGTCGCCGATCTGCGCTCCGCTCGCGACGCGACGCCGCTGTACCAGTACCTCGGCGGGGACGCGCTCGTCGGCCGGGTTCCGGTCAACGCGACGATCAGCGACGGAACGCCGGGGGAGACCGCCGAGGCGGTCGAGACGGCCGTTTCGCGAGGATTCGACTGCTGTAAGCTGAAAGTCGGCGTTCGTCCCGTCGAAACGGATATCGAACGCGTTCAGCAGGCTCGAGCGGCGGCCGGTCCGGAGGTCGAGCTTCGAGCCGACGCGAACGGGGCGTGGACCATCGAGGAGGCCGAATCCGCGATCGAGGGGTTCGCCGACTACGGCGTCTCGATCCTTGAACAGCCCCTCCCGGCGGGTGCACTGGAGGGCCACGCGGCGTTGCGCGGCCGAGGCGTCGGCATCGGCCTGGACGAGGGACTGCTCGAGCACGGCGTCGACGCGATCTGCGAGGCAGGTGCGGCGGATGCGATCGTTCTGAAACCCATGGCGCTCGGTGGGCTGGATATCGCCCAGCAGATCTCCGCGTGGCTTCGCGAACTCGAGGTCACGCCCATAGTGACCACGACCATCGACGCCGTCGTCGCCCGAACGGGTGCCGTCCATCTCGCAGCGGCGATCCCTGACCTCCCCGCCAGCGGACTCGCGACGGGTGAGTTGCTCGCCGAGGATCTGGGGCCCGATCCCGTCCTGTTCGAAAGCGGTTCGGCGGTCGTTCCGCAGGCGAAGGGTCTTGGGGTTTCGGGCCTCTGGTCCGAGTAATGCGCGAGTCCGTCGACTGGCCGACTGCGGATCTGCTGACTCATCGGCGCGAGACGACGCCCGACAAAACTGCGGTAATCGACACCGAGACCGACCGCCGGTGGAGCTACCGCGAGTTCGATTGCCGCGTGGACCGCGTCTCAAATGCTCTCGAGTCGATTATCAAGGCTCAGGCTACCAGCAATAGTGACGGACCGCCCCGAGTCGGTGTCCTGATGGAGACTCGCCCTGCGTTCGCGAGTCTCGTCTTCGCCGCGATGCGAACCGGGTGCGTTCTCGTCCCCCTGAACGTCCGCGAGACGGCGACCGAGATAGAATCGAAGATTGAGCGAACAGATCTCGAGGCCGTCATCTGCGAACGGGAGACAGAACCCCTGGCCGTCTCGAGCACGGCCAGACCGGTTTTCTCCGTCGACGAGCCGTCCGATTCGGGCTCGAAGTCCGTTCGCGTTCGACCGCTTCCGGCGGACTCGGGCGAGGCCATGACGGCTCCCGAACCGACCGTTCTGGATCGAGACGATCCGTTTCTGATCCTCTTTACCTCCGGAACGTCCGGCGAACCGAAGGGAGTTCGACTGACGGTCGGAAACCTCGTCTCGAGCGCGACTGCGTCTGCGTTTCGGCTTGGCGTTCTTCCGACGGATCGCTGGCTCTGCTGTCTTCCGATGTATCATATGGGCGGACTCGCCCCTGCGGTCCGGTCTGTGCTCTACGGGACGTCGCTCGTCATCCAGCGTGAATTCGAGCCGGAAGCGACCGCTCGAGTCCTCGCGGAATACGATATCAGCGGCGTCTCGCTCGTTCCGACGATGCTCAAGCGACTGCTCGAGGCAGGCTGGAGCGAGCCCGATTCGCTTCGATTCGTTCTGCTTGGCGGCGCGCCGGCCTCGAGCGAGCTACTCGAGCGGGCGCGAGAAGCCGACGTGCCCGCCTTTCCGACCTACGGAATGACCGAAACGGCTTCACAGATATCGACGGCGACTCCCGAACAATCACGGGCGCACGACGGAACCGTCGGCCAGCCGCTCGCTGTGACCGATGTCACTATCGCTGACGAGGACGGCGAGCCAGTATCGCGCGGTGAAACGGGGGAAATCGTCGTTTCGGGACCGACGGTGACGCCGGGCTATCTCGAGGACGAGCATACCGCAAAGGCGTTCGACGAACACGGACTGCACACAGGAGATATCGGCTACCGCGATCGGGACGGCCGACTGTGGGTGCTGAACCGGCGGAGCGACCGAATCGTGACGGGCGGCGAGAACGTCGATCCTGGCGAAGTCGCCGACGTCATTCGAGCCCATTCTGCGGTCGAGGAAATCGCAGTCGTCGGCCTGTCGGATCCGGAGTGGGGCGAGCGCGTCGGGACGCTGGTCGTCCCGTCCGGCTCTGCGAAGAACATGTCCGCAGGCGACCTACTCGGGTTCTGTGATGGCCAACTGGCGGGATTCAAGCAGCCGAAAACGATCGGTTTTACCGATTCGCTTCCGCGGACGTCATCGGGTACTGTGGACCGAGACGCTGTCCGGGATCTCCTCCGGGACGGCGGGATCGATGCGGCGGCGCTCGAGTGAGGAGCGCGACGATCGGGCGATAGCATATATACGCCAGGGTCCTACGTGTCTCTCGTGTGCACTCTGACCCTCGCCTGGCAGGTTTTCGACGACGCGCCCGTCGCCGTCGCGGCTAACAGGGACGAGGCCCTCGAGCGTCCGTCGACGCTCCCCAATATCTATCACGAGGAGCCGCTGGTGGTCGCGCCGAGGGATACGGAAGCCGGCGGGACCTGGATCGGGTACAACGAGCACGGCGTTTTCGCCGGAATCACGAACCGCTGGACCGACGCGGATCTCGCCGGGAATCGCTCTCGAGGATTGCTGGTCGGCGACGTTCTCGAAGCCGAGTCGGCGGCCGAAGCCGCGCAAACTATCGAAACGGCCACTGACGATCACGAATACGACGGATTCAACCTCACCGCCGCCGACGCGGAGCAGGCCTACTGCTACACGTGGGACGGCGAGTTGGAACGCCTCGAGTTCGAGCCGGGCGTCCACGTCGTGGTCAACGTGGCCGTCGACGACGAAGTCGCGATCCCATCAATTCGCCCGGAACTGGCTCGAGCGCAAGCGAGTAACGCCCGGTCAGTTCGAGACGAACTCGAGTCGAATTCTGGCGAACTCGCAGGCGAGTGGCTCGAGCGCGCGGGCGACGTTCTGGGCGACCACGAGTACGGCGTCTGTATCCACCGAGACGGGTTCGGCACGCGGTCGTCCTCGTTGATCGCACTCGGCGACGCGACGACCTACGAGTTCGCGGACGGCCCACCGTGTCGAACCGCCTACGAAGAACTGTCCTCGGTCGGCGGCCTCGAAGGCCACATTTAAGCGCCTTGCCCACTGTCTTTGTGATATGCGCGCACATCCGTTCGTAGCCACGAGTACGCTCGCGAGGTGGGTTCCGTGAGTCTCTCGACCGCCGAAGCCGAACTCTCCGCGGATGAACGAGCGGGTCTCGAACTCGTCCGCAACTCCGGGGGCATCCACCAGAGCGACTTCTGGAAGGAACTCGATGTCTCTTCGCGAAAGGGGAGCCGAATCGTCGAGTCGCTCGTCGAGAAGGAACTCGTCGACCGCGAAGATACGGTGTACAACGGACACAACACCTACTACATCACGCCGACCGCTCGAGATCTGGACTTTACGCTCCTGATGGCTGGCGATATGCTCTCGCCGTTCATCGGCGAGGAAGAGGTCGATCCCAACAGCGACGCGTTCTCGCAGTGGATCATGAACCTCGCGTATCAGGACTGAGTAACGCTCTTTCGCGATCGCTTCCAGTTGTCGCCGATCTCCGAGCACGCCGCCAATTCTTCCGATGCCGTCTCTCGCTGAGGCTCGTTCTTCCCAGTCGTCTCCTAACGTGATCGCTTCCCCGCTTACTCGAGTGCGCTACCGGCCCGAATAATCTCGCGCTCGCCGAAGGCCGGGCCGACGAGTTGGACGCCGACTGGGAGCCCGTCGGTCTCGCCCGCAGGAACCGAAATCGCCGGCAGGTTAGCGAGGTTTACCGGTACCGTGTTCGCGTCGGCGAGGTACATCGTCAGCGGGTCCTCGAGGCTCTCGCCGAGTTCGAACGGCGGAACCGGCATCGTCGGCGAGGCGAGCACGTCGGCTTCCGAAAGCGCCTCGTCGAAGTCCTGTTTGACCCACGCTCTGGCGTCCTGTGCCTTTTTGTAGTACTTGTCGTGGTAACCGGCCGAGAGCGCGTACGTGCCGAGCAGGATGCGGCGCTTGACCTCGTCGCCGAACCCTTCCTTTCGAGCCTGCGAGAACGCCTCGTTCCAGTTGTCGTTTTCACCCTTCTCGCCGGCGGCGTGACCGTACCGGACGCCGTCGAACCGCGCGAGGTTCGAGGAGGCTTCCGACATCGCGATCACGTAGTACGCTTCGACGGCGTGTTCGACTGACGGGAGGCTGACTTCCTCGTAGGTCGCCCCTTGGGCCTCGAGATCCTCGATTGCGTCCCAGAACGTCTCGACGACGCCCTCGTCCGCGCCCTCGAGCAGCTCCGTTGGAACGCCGATGGTCAGGCCGTCGACATCCCCGTCAGCGGCGGACGCGTACGATTTTCCGTCGGTGTCGTTCTCTGCCCCACCTGGCGGCTCGCGGGTGGTCGCATCTCGTTCGTCCGGACCCGCGATAACGTCGAGCAGGGAGGCGGCCTCCTCGACGCTCGAGCCGAAGGGGCCGATCTGTTCTAAGCTGTTCCCGTAGGCGACCAGTCCGTACCGCGAGACCAGTCCGTAGGTTGGCTTGATGCCGACGACGCCACAGAAGGCGGCCGGACAGCGGATCGAACCGCCGGTGTCGGATCCAAGCGCGAGGTCGGCCTCGTCGGCGGCGACGGCCGCGGCCGAACCGCCCGACGAGCCGCCGGGGACGTGTCCCGGTGCGGCGGGGTTGTCAGTCGACCCGAAAAAGGAGGTCTCGGTCGTCGTTCCCATCCCAAATTCGTCCATATTCGTCTTCCCGACGATGGTCGCACCGGCGTCCTTGAGCCGGGAGACGACCGTCGCGTCGTAGGGCGGGACGTACTCCTCGAGCATTTTCGACCCGCAGGTGGTCCGGACGCCTTCGGTCGAAATGTTGTCCTTGACGGCGACGGTTTTGCCGGCCAGTGGCCCGTCGTCGTCGCCCGCTATCGTCTCGTCGGTGATGAAGATATTCTCGGACATGATCAGGAGACGTTTGGCCCTTTGAAGTAGCCGTCCTCGGTTTCGGGGGCGTTCTCGAGTGCCGATTCGCTGTCGAGTGAGTCACGAACCTCGTCGGGTTCCATGACGTTCGTGAGCTCTGCGTCCTGGTCCACCGCTGGAACCTCGTCTAACGTCTCGAAGTACTCGAGGATATCCGCGAACTGGCCGGTGAACTGTTCGATCTCGTCGTCCTCGAGATCGACCCGGGCCAGCGACGCGACGTGGCGGACGTCCTCCGGAGTAACGGCGTCGTCGCTCATATACAATCGCACCGGCCTGTCGGGAGTAAGCGTTTCGATACGACCGACAGGTGAGGGTACTGATCCGGGAGACTACGGCCGCGGATACCTCTGTCCATCTTCGGGGCCGATTCGGCTGCTGGTAATTCGATATTACCCGCGAACGAGACGTAGAAACCGTCGCATACTCATGAACGTTCATCTCGAGACGACTGGTATGAGTTGCGACAACTGCGGGGCGAACGGCGATATCGCGTACACACTTCGGACCCATCCCGCGACCGAATCCGATACTGCGAGCGAATCGGATCTCTCGACCGAGTCGGAGACGAACTCCGCAACCGAATCGATCGACTTGCGGTTTTGCTCCGCCGACTGCCTTCAGGAGTGGACTACCGTTCCGTCGGCGACTTTCGTCGACGAGCCGTCGATTCGGCGGCGACTCCGCTCGACGGATCGGTCTCGGATAGTGGACGGATCCAAATAAGTTAGGTCGGGGTGTCCCTCGATAGGTCGGTCCGATGTAGACCTTCAA
Source organism: Halostagnicola sp. A-GB9-2 (assembly GCF_030068615.1). GTDB lineage: Archaea > Halobacteriota > Halobacteria > Halobacteriales > Natrialbaceae > Halostagnicola. The sequence goes on from NZ_JASJOC010000006.1 coordinate 78,582, forward strand.
TCGGACGGTTCGACGTGGACCTCAATAGGTCGGACTTTCTTCGGCGACGCCGTCTCGAGCGTTCGCGACGCGGCCGAACACGAATAGGGCGTCGGAGAGCCGATTGAGATAGGTGACTGCGGTCTCGTTGATCTCCTCTTCGCCGGCCAGTGCGACGGCGCGTCGTTCCGCCCGCCGACAGATCGTCCGCGCGTAGTGAAGCCCGCTTCCGAGATCCCCCCCGCTCGGAAGGATAAACGACGTCAGGGGCTCGAGTTCCTCGTCGTACTCGTCGATCCACCCCTCGAGGAGGTCGACGTGTTCGGGTTCGATTTGGGGGTCGTCGTCGTCCGGTTCCGGGTTCGCGAAATCGGCCTGCACGACGTGGAGATGGTTTTGAATTTCCCGAAGTTTCGCCTCGAGGTCGTCGTAATCGGCCGGCCGAGTCGTTCCGATGACGGCGTTTAGTTCGTCGACCGTGCCGTAGGCTTCGATCCGGTGGCTCGCCTTCGACACCCTTTCCATCGTCCGGAGATCCGTCTGTCCGTCGTCTCCGCGGCCGGTATAGATGTCCATGCCAGAGACGTTCACGACCTGCTCGCATAATGATGGCGGTGGCAAGGAGGGTATTGGGCTCACAGTCTATGGCTCCTTACAACTCGAGCTTTCGATCATTCCCAGTTGGTTGCAACGGGGCGAACATATTGGTAGTCGGGACAGCAACGTCTCGACGAGAACGGGTATCATGGCACAGGCAACACTCGCGATAACGATGCCGGAGCAGGTATGGATTCAGCAGGTGTCGACCGCACACCCTGATTCGACGTTTCGCGTCCTCGCGGCCGTCCCCGATTCCGAATCCGGATTCGCCCTCGTAGAGATCGCCGGACCTGACGTTCCGGGCGTCGTCGAAGCGATGACCGGGCACGAACAGATAACGGAACTTTCGACGATCCAGCGCGGCGAGGGGAAGGTGACGGTCCACTTCGAAACCACCGATCCGCTGCTCCTCTTTTCCTCGCGGGAGTCGGGCATGCCGATCGAGCTTCCGGTCGAAATCCAGAACGGAATGGCGACGATAGACGTGACGGGAACCCGTCAGCGACTCGCGAATCTCGCCAGCCAACTCGAGCGATTCGGCATTCAGTACCGGATCGAAACCGTTCGTGAGGACCCCCACGAGCGCCAGTTGCTTTCGGAACGGCAACTCGAGGTCGTCGTCGCGGCAGTCGACGAGGGGTACTATGATACGCCGCGGCGGTGTTCGTTGACCGAACTCGCCGATCATCTCGACATCGCAAAATCAACGTGCAGCGAAACCCTTCATCGAGCGGAGGAAGCGGTTGTCAAACGGTTCGTCGAGAACGTTTCACACGTCGACGAATTCGCGGATACGAACGAGCCAATTGCCTCGACGTGATTCCCGGTTGAGCCGGTTCGGTAACGGTAATCGTTGTTCGGAGTGCAACAATAGTATTCCCGGCAATTTCAACCCATTTACTTATAAACTAGCGAATATATTCGCATCAATTCTCGAGCGCTGGAAATCGACTCGACACTTGAAACAGATCTAGTGGTGAAAACGGTATAGAGGTTCCACTAATGAACGAAAATGATTGCGTGCGGACATGTATGATGCACGTGTATCCAACAGCCACATCGGAGGTGTTCTAACCCGATGAGCGCAGACGACGAGTCGTTCCACCCGCTCGGACAGGAGTGGGAGGACGATCTCGAAGCTATGCTCGATGATACCGAGTATGATACCGACCTCGGGATGCAGATGGCAGAAGATGCCATGCGCGTCACCAAAGGTGAACTCTCCGAGGCCGAGTTCCACGAACAGTATCACGAGGATATGATGGAGGAGTTCGGCCAGGACGACCGGCCGACCGAGCAAGCCTTAGAGGAGATGGAAGCGAACGCTTCCAACGCACTCGAGGCGTTCGAAGGCGACGAGGATATGGATCGTCGCGAAATGATGAAGAAGATGGGTGCGGGGGCCGCCTTCCTCGGACTCGGTGCTGCGGCGACCTTCGGCGATGACGAACCAAGCGTCGACGCCGCCGCGCAGGAAGATGACGATGACAACGACGGAACCCAGTGGGGGATGGTCATCGACCTCGAGCAGTGTGACGGCTGTCTGTCCTGTGTTCAGGCCTGCGCCGAAGAGAACCAGCTCGACGCCGGCGTGAACTGGATGTACGTGCTGGACTACGAGGATCCCGAAGAGGATCTGAACTCCGGTCGACAGCGTCTCGTCCGTCCGTGCCAGCACTGTTCGGACGCGCCGTGTGAGAAGGTCTGTCCGACGACGGCCCGACACACGCGTGAATCCGACGGACTCGTCCTGACGGACTACGAAGTCTGTATCGGCTGTCGATACTGTCAGGTCGCCTGTCCGTACGGCGTCAACTACTTCCAGTGGGACGAACCTGACGTGGCCGCCGAAGCAATCGATAACGACCACGTCTACGATGAGCGCGGACGCCCTGTCGATAGTCGTGCGCCCCGCGGCGTCATGAGCAAGTGTACGATGTGCCCGTCCCATCAGGACGGTAAGCAGGGCGAAGAAATGATCGGAACGACTGCTTGTGAAACTGCTTGCCCGCCGGACGCGATCCAGTTCGGCGACATGAACGATTCCGAAAGCGCTCCCCAGCAGTACCTCGATAACGTCGCACTGACGCGTGCGAAGTCGGAATTAGCGGGTAACAACTTCGCACCCGAGGAGGGCCTCGATTACGACGAACTCGAGGAAGACGATCTGGACGATGCTGAGGAAGACTTGCTCGAAGCCGTTAGAATCCTCGACGGCGAGGACGAACCCGCCGAAGATGATGACGACGACGGAATGACCGAGACCGAAGCGGAACGGATCGTTCAGGGCGAAGAAGGTTCGCACGCTTCGACGTTCAAGCTGCTCGAGGACGTCGGCACGAACCCGAACGTCGTCTACGTCGGTAACGAACCAGGTCCGAACGCAGAGCAGACCGAAGGACCGGTCGATTACGAGCAGATGGACTACGAGCGAGCCGACAATGGTGAGGATCAGGTCCTCGCCGACGTTCGAAAGGACGTTACCGACGAAGGAACAGTCGACCTCGATTACATCTCCGAGAGGATGCCGATATGAGCACCAAGACGCCAAACGAGGACGACATCCTCCGACCGATTCGCAACACGTCGAAGAACTACTACATCCTCTTCGGCGCGGCGTTGTTGGCGTTCGCGGCGTTCCTCGTGGGCTGGGCCTACCAGCTCCAGCAGGGATTGGTCGTCACCAACCTCTCGGACTGGGGTAGCGGTGGCGGCGTCACCTGGGGACTGTACATCGGCGCGTTCATTTGGTGGGTCGGGATCGCCCACGGCGGCATTATCCTTTCCGCCGCCGTTCGACTGCTCGGCATGGACCGATACATGCCGGTTGCCCGCCTCGCAGAGATGTTGACGCTCGCCGGTCTCTCGGCCGCAGGGTTCTATATTATCGTTCACATGGGCCGACCGGACCGCATGGTCACGAGCATTATCGGTCACTACCACATCACCGTACACAACTCGCCGCTGGTGTGGGACGTGACGGTCATCACGGCCTATTTCGTGCTGACCGCGACCTACCTCGCACTGACGATCCGATACGACGTGACCCGACTCCGCGACCAGTTACCGGACCACTTTGATCCGATCTATAACGTGCTGACGCTCGGATACTCCGAGAGCGAGGACAAGATCATCGAGCGGATGGTCTGGTGGCTCGCACTCGCGATCATCATCATGGCGCCGCTGTTGCTTCACGGCGGCGTTATTCCGTGGCTGTTCGCCGTCCTCCCGGGCATGCCCGCCTGGTTCAGCGCCGTGCAGGGTCCGCAGTTCCTCACGATCGCGCTGACTTCGGCGATCAGTGGCGTGATCCTCATCTCTGCGGCCTTCCGGTACGCCTACGACTGGGATCACATCATCACTGACGACGTCTTCCGCGGCCTCCTGCTGTGGCTCGGTTTCTTCAGCCTGCTGTTCCTCTGGCTTCAGCTCCAGCAGAACGTCGTCGGTATGTTCGCCGCGCCGCTGGACACGGCCGTCGCACAGGAAGCGACGCTGTTCCACCCGATCTACCTCCTCTCGATGGGGATGGTCTTCGGGACGCTGGTCTACATCTTCGCACAGACCATTCGGCCGTCGCTGTTCACGCGAACTCGTGCGATGGCAGCCGGAGTGACGGTGCTTCTTGCGACCCTAATGGAGAAGATCCTCTTCGTCGTCGAGGGCTTCCTGCACCCGACGTTCGAAATTTACGCGGCTACTCCTGGGGTGTACTTCCCGAGTTTGATCGAGTGGCTCTCACTGGTCGGGACGGTTGGCATGGTAGTGCTGTTCTTCCTCGTCCTGGCCAAGGTCATTCCCGTGGTCGAACTCCACGCGATCGAACACCTTCGCGAAGATCACGGTCACGAACCGGTAGACGAAAGTGCGAGTAAACAGGAGGTTGAAGCATGATTGCCGCGCTCTCAAACGGCCTCTCACACGTCCTCTATCACGGCTACGAGGGCACCGAAGGGATAACCGGTTTCCCCAACATCGGCACCTTCCTTATCTTCGGCGTGATCCTCGTTCCGGTGTACGTCATGATCGCAGCGTGGTTCGTCGGCAAGCCTCGAGAAACGAATTCGGGCCTGCTTGGCGTCTCCTATCTCGTTGGCATCACGGCCCAGATGTGGATCGGGATGTTTATCCTCACCCTGATCATCAGCGTTGTATTCTACGGAGGGGTGCCGGAGCCGTTCACTTCCGTCGGGCCGTAATTCCGCCGAGTACTATTTTTCTCTTTTTGCGCTGATGATAACAGATTTGTGCGATTCGTCGCTGTTCGCCGTTGTCCGTACCCGCTAGCTGAATTTTCGAACCCCAAACCATCACACGTATCCCGTTCCACCCCTACCTTTCGCGTAGAGCATCTCGACGCACCATGAGTATCACAGAACACGAACTCAAAATCGAACTCGAGAGCATCGAGGATCCGATGATCGGCGACGACATCGTCTCGCTCGGTCTGATTAATAGCCTCTCGATCGAGGACGGAACGGCGAACATCTCGCTCGCGTTCAACGCCCCGTACTCACCAGCCGAAATGGAGATCGGGACGGAGATTCGCGAAGTACTCGCCGAAAACGGGCTCGAGGCGAGCCTCCAGGCCAACGTCAGTGGCGAGATGGGATTCGACGACGAAGTCCTTCCTCGAGTGCGAAACGTTATCGCCGTTTCCTCGGGGAAAGGAGGCGTCGGCAAGACGACGGTCGCCGCCAACATCGCCGCCGGTCTCGAGGCGCGCGGAGCGATGGTTGGCCTTCTCGACGCGGACATTCACGGCCCGAACATTCCGCGAATCCTGCCAGTCGAGAGCGAACCGGGAGTGTCGCCGGACGAAAACCTCGTCCCGCCACGATCCGACGGCGTTCGCGTCATGAGTATGGGATTCATGATGGAAGACGACGACGATCCGGCGATTCTCCGGGGACCGATGGTCAACAAGTTCATGATGAAGTTCCTCGAGGGCGTCGAGTGGGGTCGACTCGACTACCTCATCGTCGATCTGCCGCCGGGAACCGGTGATGCGTCGTTGAACCTCCTGCAATCGATGCCGGTCGACGGATCGATCATCGTCACGACGCCACAGGAGATGGCGCTCGATGACACGCGAAAGGGAATCAACATGTTCCAGAAACACGACACGCCGATCGTCGGCGTCGTCGAAAACATGAGCTCGTTTATCTGCCCGAGCTGTGACGACGAACACGAACTGTTCGGCGATCAGGGCGAGGGCGTCGAGAAGATCGTCGACGATTTCGACATTCCGATCCTCAACAGAATTCCGATGCATCCCGATTTCGGTGCCGATGGCGGCACGGGAACCGTCGCGAAGGATACGGAAAGCGATGTTTACGATGCTGTCGACGAACTCGTCGCAAACGCCGCGGACCGAATCGGTGAAATCAACAGACAGCAAGTCGCCGACCACAGAGGCGAGCAGGCCCGAAACGTGGTTCCAACCGAAACGGATAACTGAGCCGGACTCACCCGTCGTTTTCAGCTCGCGGTCGTTTTGCAAAACAGTTCGTCGGCTCTCATGCAAGACGGAAGAATCGGCGCGAAAAAATCACGCCGTAGGCTGAATAAAGAAATCGTATTTGCAACAACTGTTATTCCTCGAGTAGCGAGTCGATATACTTCGAGACGTGATCGTCGATCCGGCGTTTGTACCCGGCTTGCCTCGCGAGCCGATCGAGTTCTCGAGCGATCAGACTGCCGTACTGAACTGCCTTTTTGTCCCGATAGGCGACCTCGCTGGGAAGGTACTCGGTTGCAACGGATCTGAGCCCCTTCTTCCTCGTGTTTTCGTCGGCGAGCAGGTCGTCCGGAAGTCGAAGCGCCGCGTCGACGACGGCGTCGTGAAGGAGCGGCGCGACGGGTTCGACGCCCGCCGCCCGGATCGTACAGATATCGCGGGGCAACTGACTCGGAAGCGTCGCGATGCTTTCGCGAACCGCTCCGCGGACGGTCTCGGCGTCGACACGGTGATCCAGACGAACCACCTTCTCGTAGCCGCCGAACAGTTCGTCGGCACCCTGCCCGACGGCGAGTCGATCGAACCCGTCCTTGGCGACCCGTTCGCCGACGAGATACAGCCCCAGCGCGATCTGGACGTCCATCGCGTTCGTTCGGCCGGTCGCTCGCACGACCTCGGGAACGGCGCGTTCCAGATCGGCCGGCTCGAGTTCGACGACGGTCAGTTCGCGCCCCATCGCGTCCGCCGCCGTCCGTGCGGCTTCGACGTCGTGACTGTCGGGGAAGCCGACGACGTAAAGCGGTGCGTCGAGTAGCTCCGCGACTAGTGCGGAGTCGACGCCGCCCGAGAACGCGACGGCAGTGTTTTCGGTTTCGATGGTCGACGAAGCCGTCTCGATCGCGGTCGAAAGGTTCTCGAGAGCGGTATCGTGATCGTCGTACGGAGCCGGATCGGGAAGCGTCCAGACCTGCTCGGGGAGCCCCGTTTCGTTCAGTGCTATCGCGGAACCGGCGGGGAACAGCTCTGGGGCGTTCAGTTCGGTCGGATCGAACGCCCACGTTTCGAAACGGCCGCTTGTTCGGTCCGCGTTCCTGGTGCGATCGTTTTCGGGGTCACCTTCGATAAACAGCGGAACGCGCCCGAGAACGTCTCGGACGAGGTGGTCGTCGACTCTCCCGGCAAAGCCCGCCGTTCCGGGGAGCGGATCACGCTCTTGGAGGGCAGTTCGAACGGGTATCGGATCAGCGCCGCGAAGCGTCATTGAAACAACGCCCCGACACCTTTTCGGACCCGACGCGTCACGCCACCTGCGGCTTGACGGAAACTAATGTGCCAGGGAGTCCGTTTGCCTTCGACGGAGGTCTCTCCCTCGCCAATCGCGGTTAGAATCGGATCGACTGCCCGTTCGTCAGTGTTCACGCGGGTCACCGCTTGGCCGACCATTTCGCTGATGTGTGCGTCACTCCCGGCGGTCATCGGCAACCCGTGGGAGTCGGCGAATCGTTCGGCCTGCCGATTGGCACGGCCCGTAAGGAGCCGAGAGTTGTAGATCTCGATCGCGTCGGCTTCGGCGAGTTCTTCTCGAGTGATACGTGCCATAACCCCGTGGCGGGATTCCTGAAACGGGTGGGGGATCACGGCGAGTCCGCCCTGGGATCGGATCGCCTCGAGGGTCGATTCGTAAGAGAGTCCCGGTGGCACGGCTTCCTCGATACCGAGCCCGAGGATGTGACCGGCCTTGCTCGAGATTTCGATGCCGGGAATGCCGACTAGGCCGTACTCCGAGGCTCGTTCGGCGGCCTCGAGACTCGCGTCGATTTCGTCGTGATCTGTGATCGCGATCGCATCGAGACCGACGGCAGCAGCCTGCTCCAAGATGAGCTCGACTGGGTCTCGGCCGTCGTACGACAGCGATGAGTGGGTATGAAGTTCGACCGACAGCACGGTTCGATGTTTAGCCCGACTGATCAAAAGCACCTCGGTACGCGGACGTAGTCGAAGGTGATCGTCGCCACTGCTGATTTTCGCGACGTTCTCACCGCTCGCATTCGTCGCCACTGGGGCTCTCGGTTCGCATTCTGGGCTCACGTTCGACATCGATGGCTACCGAAACGGTATACACGGACGTGCATATAGAAATCCATTTACCGGCCCGCTTTCAACATGGGGATGAATGAGTCTTGCCGATTCGGACCGTGAACTCGTCGTCGAGGAACTGGGTCGCGATCCCACCCCGGCCGAGGCGGCGCTGTTCGAGAACCTCTGGAGCGAACACTGCGCGTACCGCTCCTCGAGACCGCTTCTTTCCGCGTTCGAAAGCGAGGGGGAGCAGGTCGTTATCGGGCCAGGAGACGACGCGGCAGTCGTCGAATTGCCGTCGAACAGCGACGCTGATGTGAGCGGTGATGATCGTGAGTCGAACCGCGAAGCGAACGCTGGGACCGAAACCGAAGCCGACAAATCGGTCTACATCACGATGGGTATCGAGAGTCACAACCACCCCTCCTACGTGGACCCGTTCGACGGCGCGGCGACGGGCGTCGGCGGCATCGTCCGCGACACGCTATCGATGGGTGCCTATCCAATCGCCCTCGCGGATTCGCTGTACTTCGGCGAATTCGACCGCGAGCACTCCCAGTATCTCTTCGAGGGCGTCGTCGAGGGGATCAGCCACTACGGCAACTGTATCGGCGTTCCGACCGTCGGCGGCAGCGTCGATTTCCACCCCAATTACGAGGGGAACCCGCTTGTCAACGTCGCCTGTGTCGGCCTGACGAACGAAGATCGACTCGTCACCGCCGAGGCACAGGAGCCGGGAAACAAGCTCGTGCTCATCGGCAACGGGACCGGTCGTGACGGCCTCGGTGGCGCGAGTTTCGCGAGCGAAGACCTCGCGGAGGACGCCGAAACCGAAGACAGGCCCGCCGTTCAGGTTGGCGACCCATACGCGGAAAAGCTCCTCATCGAGGCCAACGAGGTGCTCGTCGACGAGAACCTGATCGAATCTGCGCGGGATCTGGGAGCCGCCGGACTCGGCGGTGCCTCGAGCGAACTCGTCGCGAAGGGCGGTCTCGGCGCGACCATCGAACTCGAGCGCGTCCACCAGCGAGAGCCGAACATGAACGCCCTCGAGATCCTGCTCGCGGAGTCCCAGGAGCGGATGTGTTACGAGGTCGAACCCGACAACGTCGACCGCGTTCGCGAAATCGCCGAACGGTTCGACCTGGGGTGTTCGGTGATCGGCGAGGTCACGGACGGAAATTACAGTTGTAGCTTTAACGGCGAGACCGTCGTCGATGTCGACGCGTACTTCCTCGGTGAAGGTGCGCCGATGAACGATCTCCCGGTCGAGAAACCGCCGGAACCGACGGTCGACCGACCGGAAACCGATATCAAGGAGGCCTTCGAAGCGGTCCTCTCGAGTCCGAGCACGGCCTCGAAACGATGGGTCTACCAGCAGTACGACCACGAGGTCGGCGCTCGAACGAGCGTGCCGCCGGGAGACGACGCTGCGGTCATGGCCATCAGGGAGTGCGAAACTGGCCTCGCGATCTCCTCGGGTGCCGCGCCGAACTGGACCAGTGCAGATCCGCTTGAGGGCGCGAAAGCGATCGCACTCGAAAACGCGACGAATCTCGCGGCCAAAGGGGCAACGCCGCTGGCGGCGGTTGACTGTCTCAACGGCGGGAACCCCGAAAAACCGGAGGTGTACGGCGGTTTCAAACGGATCGTCGACGGACTCGCGGAGATGTGTTCGACGCTTTCGATTCCCGTCGTCGGCGGGAACGTCTCGCTGTACAACGACTCGGCCGCCGGCCCGATTCCGCCGACGCCGACGCTCGCAGTGGTCGGAACGAAGGCGGACTACGAGGCCCCGCCGCTCGCGGCGGAGTCCAACGGCGAACTGATGCTCGTCGGCGACCTCGGGAACGATGCCGACGGCTACCGGCTCGGTGGCTCCGAGTATCTCGCCCAGTTCTCGGGAAGCGATCGATTCCCGGAACTACCCGACGCGCCGGATTCGTTCGTCGAAGCGCTCGCCGCGGTCGCCGACGACGACGCGACCCGGGCCGTCCACGACGTGAGCCACGGTGGACTCGCCGTGTCCCTTGCGGAAATGGTTTCACCGGACGTCGGACTTGAGGTGTCTCTCTCGAGTGACGATCCGGTCGGTGCGCTGTTCCACGAACAACCGGGACGAGCGCTCGTCCAGACGACCGATCCCGATGCGGTTCGCGATGCGTTCCCCGACGGGACGCCGGTCGTTTCTCTCGGAGCTCCGACCGAAGACGGGACGCTCACGATCGAAATCAGCGAGAAAACGCTCGAAACCGACGCGGCGGAAATTCGGACTCTTCGACGGACGATCGAACGCGAACTCGAGTAGCGAGAAACGGTCGGAGCGAAACCACGGTGGAAAATGTTGTCTATAATAAAAGCAGGCAGAGTACCTCGGGCCACCGTGCCCGGGGGTGAATGCCGTCGGCGTGATGGACAAACCATGTCAGGCTGGTGTTGGTTTTAAGTAGAACTCTTGTGATGGGTTAGGTGTACGATGGATGAGCTTGTTGAGACGCTACGTTTCCGCCTGCACATCGAGAGCGGGGAGCGTTGGCGGCTGAAACAAGCTCGATTCGATGCTCGGCCCATCGCTAATCACGCTTGGGCAATGCGTGAACTTGGCTATTCGAAGAACGAGATTTCAAAGCAAGTTACGCCGACTGCGAACGATTTTGTGAAAAATAATGCGCAGGCTGTCGTCTGGAAAGCGTGCGACGCCTACGACGCCTACGAAAGCGCACTCAACAAGTGGCACAACAGCGCCAATCAAAGCGAGTTACCGAAGCCACAACCGCCTTCAACTGACTCATGGGGTGCATTCCCCTCATCATGAATCACGGCGAAGGGTACGAACTCAAAGTCCGAGACGAAGACGATCGTGTTGGCTACCGCATCAGTGCCCAACCATATGAACAGAAAGTTCGTGGGTTTCTTCGTGGAGCCACAACACCAACTTTGGTAGCGTGGATGTAAACCGTCCAACCTCATCCCACGAGATCGCCTCGCAGGGAGTGCTTCACAGCTGATTTGGGGGAATTACAAAAGCCGCGGGCCACCGCGCCCGCGGTCGTTTACTATGCTTCTTCGAGGGTCGTAATGTCTCGGAACTCGATTCTGGTTTCGCCGTTCTCAGTCGTTTCGACGGTGACCGTCCAATCGTGTGCCTCCGCGATCACGCGAGCGAGTACCAGTCCAAGCCCGGTACTGGCCAGTTCTTCGCCGATGGGCGGATCCAACAATTGACCGTGCCCATCGAATGACTCGTCCGAGGCAGTGTCTGCGACGAAAAACCCGCGAGTTGGTTCGGACGGATCACTGACACCGATCGTCCCGAGTGTCACGGTGGTGTCGGTTGCCCGACGGGCGGCAACGTCGTCGAAAACGGTCTCGAGGAGTCGAGTAAACCGATCTTCGTCGACTCTGAGCGTCGCACCGTTCTCGAGCCGGATGTCCGATTGCTCGAGCTTCGATTGTGACGCGGCAGTCTCAACGGCGGTTTCGAGGTCGACTCGGGAACGGGCTCGGACGCTCCGAGAGTTGCGAGCGAACTCGCGAACGTCGTCGACCAACTGTTCGGCTCGTCCGAGCGTCGTCTCGACCGATTCGTCTGAAGCCGGAAGCGTCATCTCCGAAGCCGAATCGCTCTCGATATCGAGAGCGTTGGAAATCGTCTCGATCTGGTCCTTGAGATCGTTCGAGAGCACGTCGGCGACGGCTTCCAGCCGTTCGGTTTGTTGCTCGAGTTGATCCGTTCGCTTCCGGAGGAGCCGATCCTGCTCGGCGCGATCGAGTGCAACGTTCGTGTTTTCAACGAGCGTCGAGACGAGATCTAGGTCGGTTGGGTCGAACTGGTTGGGCTCAAAGGAGCCGGTCATGAGGACGCCGTGCGTGCCGATCGGAGCGATGATCTCCGATCGAATCGGTGTCGATGGGTTGTACAGTTCGTCGACCTCGGTTAGATCCTTGTAGTACTCCGTCTCGCCGGATTCATAGACGTCCCAGACGAGTCCCTCGCCCGGGCGAAAGCGAGGAAGGCCACCGAATTCGTCGTGTGCTTTGGCCGTGCCGGCGACCGGATCGAGATAGCCGTGGGTGTCGTCGAGCAACCAGACGCCACTGATCGGCAACTCGAGGAGGTCGCTTCCGGCGTGGACCGCGATCGAACAGATTTCGTCGGGGTCGTCGGACTGGAACAACCATCGGGTGAGTTCGTGGAGCGACTCGATAACCTGCTCGTGAGTTCGCTGTTTGGTCACGTCGCGGATAATCCCCGCAATGTTCGCCCGTTCGTCTTCGATCGGGACCAGTCGAAGTTCACAGATCCGATCGTTTCCGTAGCGGTCGGTAAACGGGATCTCGAGTTCCCGAAACTGCGCGGCACCGACGGAGACATCGTCGATCGCCCGCCCGATCTCGAGAGTGTCTTCGTCCTCGATCGACACTAACTGTGGGAGCGACTCGACGTGTTCGCCGAGGAGCTCCGAGCGTTCGATTCCGAAGTTTCCCTCGATAGCTTTGTTGACGGAGACGATGTGATTTCCGTTGTCGAGGACAACGACACCGTCTCGAATGGATTCGACGACGGCGGCGTTCTGGGCGAGTTTCGTCTCTCGATCCTTTCGCTCGGTGATATCCCGCATAAAGACGGAGAGCCCGTCTTCGGAGGGATACGCGCGTGCCTCGAACCAGGTTTCTAGTCGCGTGTGATAGACTTCGAACGAGACGGGGATCTGTTCGTCCATCGAGCGGTAGAACCCGTCAGGAAACTGCGTCTCGATCGTCCGAGGGAACTCGTCCCACATCACTCGGCCGATTAGCTCTCCACGAGAGCGTTTGAGGAGCGCCTGGGCCCGCTCGTTGATGTACGTAAACCGATATCCCGAATCGAGCGCGAAAAACGCGTCCGTCACCCGATCGACCAGCGGAATCGACCTACTGGCCACGATAGATCACCAACGAGAATTGAGACGACCTGCCGGTCTCTCTCGCTCGAGTGCTCGAGTGCACGCCAGATTGCAGGTCTGTCATCGGCTGTAAATGTCTATCATTGCTACGTAGAGACGGTATTTGAGTGTCGTGGCCGTCGATGGGATCGCTCGACAGTTCGCGGACACGTGAGACGATCCTGTCGGTCACCATCGAAACAGCGTTCTCTCGAGTGGCTCCCCGTCGGAGTAACTCGAGGGAGTTCACAACGAAACGACCGTCCCGACGTCTTTATGGACGCCACGTTCGTAGACGTATTCCGCAGTCGCTGCATCCAGGACGGCAGACCCGACACTCGAGAAAACGAGTATTTCGTCGGCCTCCTCGCGGCCACTGTCTCCCGCCAGCACGTCGCCGAACTCGATGACTTCGAGTTCCGCGTGGCCCGAGAGATCACCGGTTTCTATGGCCTCTTCGGGAACGTCCGCGAAAATTCGATCCGCTCGAGCGATCGTTTCGTCGTCGAGTTCGCGCATTTCCGGCGAGTACGCGCCGACTGCGATGACGAGCGCTCCCGGACTCAGTGTCTCGCCTGGGAATACGGGCTCCGTGCTCGTCGTTGTCGTGACGACGACGGTCGCCCCGTCGACGGCGTCTCGAGGGTTCGAGACCGGTTCTGCAGGAACGCCGAGTTCGTCCTCGAGATCGGTTGCACACTGCTTTCTCGAGTCGCTCGGCGAGTAGACGCGGATCGACTCGAGTTCGGTGGCGGCGTCGATTGCACGAGTTTGCCAGCGAGCCTGGGTGCCGGCCCCGATCACGCCGAGATCGATCGGCTCGTCCGGGGCGAGTTCTCTCGCAGCGAGACCACCGATACAGCCCGTTCGAGCGCTCGTTATTTTTGTCCCGGCGAGATAGGCGACGGGCTGGCCGGTTTCGACGTCGACGAGCGAAACCTGTGCGTTGACCGTCGGTAGTTCGCGCTCTGCGTTCTCGGGACAGACGGTGACGAGTTTCGTGGCGGCGTACGGAGAGCCGTGAATATACGCTGGCATGCAGAGGCCGGTTCCAGTCGGCTCGCCGGGTGTGTCGGTATCGATCCCCGTTCCGATCGGATAGTGGGGACGTTCAGGTCGCTCGACGGCACCCTCGCGCTGGTGCTCGAAAGCGCCAGCGACGACGGACAAAACGTCCTCGAGTTCGAGGAGGGAGGCGATGTCCGAATCGGATAAAATACGGACCATACCCGAACCACGGATGGCTACTACTTCAGTGTACGTCAGACAGATGACACACTCGAACCAGTGAAACGACAAGTCGGAATACCGAGGAAATGTTGCCCCTCGGAACCACCGAATCCTTATCGGTATGTATGTCCATTGGTAACGTATGAAGGTAGTCGTTATCGGGGGCGGTATTGTCGGCCTCTCGAGTGCGCACGCGCTCGCCTCCCGCGGTGGCGACGTCACCGTCTGTGAAAAAAGGTCCCTCGGGAGCGCAAGCACTGCGCGGAGCGCAGGCGGGATCCGCTCTCAGTTCTCTACGCCCGTCAATATCGACCTCTCGATCGAGAGCGTCGTCGTCTGGGAATCGTTCGAAGAGCGCTTCGGCGTCGATATCGGCTACCGGCGAGCGGGCTACCTCTTTCTCGCCAGAAGCGAAGCGAGAGCGGAGGCGCTCGAAGACGGGGTTCGATTGCAAACCGACCGAGGCGTCCCCAGCGAATTTCTCGAGGCGCCGGACATCGCTCGGTACAATTCACACGTCGACGCGGATTCGTTCGTCGGGGGAACGTACTCACCGGGAGACGGGTTCGCGGACCCGCACCTCGCGTCGCAGGGGTACGCGACAGCGTGCGCGGATGCAGGTGTAGAGATCCGAACAAACACCGCTGTCATCGATATTCTCACGGACGCGGACGGAGACAGCGTGGTCGGAGTCGAAACCGAGGACGGACGCCTCGAGGCCGATTTCGTCGTTAATGCCGCCGGTCCCTGGGCGGGTCGCGTCGCATCGATGGCCGGACTCGAGTTGCCGATTGTGCCGAAGCGACGACAGATCGCCATCGTCTCGCCCGAGAAGGCGGTTCCGGCGGACGTTCCGTTTACCATCGATCTCGAGTCCGGAACCTACTATCGCCCGGAACGGGACGGCGACGCGCTCATCGGCGGCCACGGAGCCGAGGTCGCTACTCGCGACGACGCTCAAGCGAACCCCGATTCGTACTGCAAATCGGCGGATTTCGAGTGGATCGCGAACGCACTCGAGACGATCTCGGGCTGGACGACCTGTTTCGGTCCGGAGACTCGCGTCAAACGCGGCTGGGCGGGTCTCTATGCTGTCACGCCGGACGATCACGCGATCGTCGAGGAGACGGTCCCCGGCTTCGTCACTGCCGGCGGGTTTTCGGGACACGGGTTTCAACACGCGCCGGCGACAGGGAAACTCGTCGCCGAACTGATTTTCGACGGCGAACCGTCGCTCGTGGATCCCTCGGCGCTCTCGAGTGAGCGGTTCGAGACGGGCGACGGACGAATCGAGCGAAACGTCGTTTGACTGTGTCGGAAACCGTGTCGAGTATACGGCGTTCATCTGTGCGGCTCGGAAAGAAACATTTCTATTTGTACACAAAATCTCACTTTTATCCGAAGAAGGTGACATATTTGTACTCGCGCTCGCAACTGGTGTCGTATGAGTACGACGGAAACCCGACGACTGATTCTGGATACGGACACTGCCGGTGACGACACGCAGGCGATTTTGCTCGCGGCGCTCTCTGATCGCGTCTCGCTAGAGGGCGTTACGATCTGTACGGGAAACGTTCCGTTCGAGTACCAGGTCGAAAACGCAAAATACACGCTCGAGCTTGCCGGGGAGGCCGAGGATACACCCGTCTACGAAGGCGCGCGTTCGCCGTTGCTCAAGGAGTACGACTTCGCAGAATACGTCCACGGGGAGGGTGGACTCGGCGGCGACCTCTTCCCCGAGACAGGAGTTCCATCGGCCGACGAGCACGCGGTCGATTACATCGTCCGGATGGCTCGAGAGAACCCCGGCGAGATAACGTTGGCCTGCATCGCTCCGTTGACGAACGTCGCACTGGCACTCCAGCGCGAGCCGGATCTTCCCGAACTGCTCGACGGCGTCTGGATCATGGGCGGAGCCGTCAACACGCTGGGGAACATCACCCCGGCGGCCGAGTACAACTTCTGGGTCGACCCCGATGCGGCTCGGATGGTGATCGAGGCGTTCGAGACGACCCTCGTCGATTGGGGCGTCACGGTGCGTGACTCGTTGTTCGAACGCGACGTGTTCGAAGAAGTCGAGTCGATAGACACCCAGTTGGCCGACTTTTACGTGACGATCACGGAAGCCGTCCGCGAGTTCAACGCCCAATCCGACGACGACGCTCTCGGCGCGGACGTCACGACCCAACCGGACTCGATGACTCTCGCGACGCTCCTCGAGCCGGATATCATCGAAGAAGCCAAAACATACTACGTCGAAGTCGACGACCGCGAAGGTCCGACGCGGGGATACAGTCTGGTGGACGAACTCGAGGTCACCGACGGAGAGGCCCGAACCCGCGTGATTGAGTCGGTCGACGGCGATAGATTCGAGCAGATGATGCTCGATATGTACCGGCACGGGGACCCTCACTACTCCGGGTGATCAGTCCGTCGTCCGTCGTATCGACCCCCGACTGTTCGGGTGTGCCGGATGCAATTCGTCTCGAGGACCCGACTACTGTATTCGGCCGACGAAACGTGCTTGAAACACACGTACACAAACGCGTGTAGGTACCACCGATAACTTTCGGAAATAGGGTTTAGGATATAAATATCCCAACTGAATTAGACGATCGGTTGGGGATAGCTAAAACCTCGTTCAGAAAATATAAGATGGTTCGGTTTGATTCATAACTGTTATGGAACGACGAACCTTTCTCACGTCGGTTGGGGTGGGAGCAACCGCGGGAATGGCCGGGTGTTTAGTTGACAACGGAGACGGTGACGACGAAGCGGATGTCACAGTTGGCATCGTCTACTCGACCGGGGGGCTGGGCGACGAATCGTTCAACGACATGGCGTACTCTGGCATCGAAGACGCCGAATCAGACTTCGATATCGACTACCAGGATGCCGAGCCGGATACCGTCGCGGATATGAACGACATGCAGCGGCAGTTCGCAGGGGACGAGGATATCGACCTGGTCTGTTGTATCGGTTTCGACCACGAAACCGATCTGATCGAGAACGCCGATGAATTCGACGACCAGCGGTTCGTCATTATCGACGCAGTCGTCGACGCCGATAACGTCGACAGTTACGTCTTCCGCGAACACGAAGGGTCCTTCCAAGTTGGACATCTCGCAGGGCTCCTGACCGAGACCGAATACGCACACGCTGGCGGCGAAACGAACCCCGATGACTCCATCGTCGGATTCGTCGGTGGCGAAGAAACGTCCCTTATCGAACGGTTCGAGGCCGGCTACATCGCTGGTGCAGAGTACGTGGACGACTCTATCGAAACACCGTCCGCGTACGCCGGGAGCTGGGACGATCCGTCGACGGGACAGGAGATCGCAAACGGGATGTACGAAGACGGCGCGGATGTCGTCTATCACTCCGCGGGCGGTACCGGTGGCGGCGTCTTCGAGTCGGCCCAATCGTACGAACGGTTCGCGATCGGCGTCGACGATGACCAGTCACTGAGCGCCGAGGAATCAAGCGATGTCATCGTCGCTAGTATGATCAAACGCGTCGATAACGCCGTCTACGACTCGATCGAATCCGTGGTTGAGGACGAGTTCGAGGGCGGAGATACCAACGACCTCGGTCTCGAGGAGGACGGCGTCGACGCGGTTATCGGCCAAGACTTCGAGGACGACCTTCCCGACGATATCGTCAACGCACTCGAGGACTCCCGCCAGCAGATTATTGACGGCGATATCGACGTCCCGGACAACCTCGACGATCTCTAGATTCAGATGAACGTTGACGACGAGTCATCAAACCGCACACGAACTGGAAACCTCGCCGTCCATCTGGACGGAATCACGAAACGGTTTCCGGGAGTCATCGCGAATGATGATGTCGATTTCGAAGTCGAGTCGGGGACGATTCACGCGCTCATCGGCGAGAACGGTGCCGGAAAGACCACGTTGATGAACGTTCTGTACGGGCTCTACGAACCGACTGAGGGGTCCGTGTGGATCCACGGTGAGCGACGCGAATTCGACGGCCCTCGCGACGCGATGGAGGCCGGAATCGGGATGATCCACCAGCACTTCATGCTCGTGGACACGATGACCGTCGCCGAAAACGTCGTCCTGGGCGACGAGCCAACCAAGTGGGGCGGACTCGCAACCGACCGAAAGAAAGCTATCGAGGAGACGAAAGCGCTTGCAAAACAGTACGGCTTCGACCTGGATCCGACCAAACGTATTCAGGATATAAGCGTCGGAGAACAACAGCGCGTCGAAATTCTCAAGACACTTTATCGAGGATCCGACATCTTGATTCTCGACGAACCGACTGCGGTGCTTACGCCCCAAGAGGTCGACGGATTGTTCGGCATTCTCGAGGAGTTGATCGCCGAGGGGAAGACGATAATTTTCATCACGCACAAACTCAGCGAAGCGTTGCACGCGGCAGACGACATCAGCGTCCTCCGGGACGGCGAACTAGTGGACACCGTTTCGGCCGAAAACGCATCCCGCGAGGATCTCGCCCGGATGATGGTCGGCAGAGACGTTCTGCTCGAGGTAGATAAACCGGATGTCGAGCGGGGCAATCCGATCCTGGAGGTCGAGGAAGTGACCGTCGAGGATGAGCGGGGCGTGACGGTGGTCGATGGAGTCGACTTCAGCGTCCACGAAGGTGAAGTGATCGGAATTGCCGGAGTCGACGGCAACGGTCAATCCGAACTCGTCGAGACCATTACGGGCCTTCAGACTCCCTCCGATGGATCGATTACGTTCGACGGGACGGAGATTACCGACGTATCGCGCGCCGACAGGATCGGAATGGGAATGGCATACATCGCCGAGGACCGCCAAAAGCGAAGTCTCGTCATGGAGTATGAGCTCCGTCGAAACGGAATTCTCGGTTGTCAACGTCTCCCGGAGTTTTCCAACGGGTGGCGGATCGACTGGGAAAGCGCCGAAGATTACGTCGACGACGTGATCGACGAGTACGACGTTCGACCGCCCGACCCGTCGGCCGAAGCGCACTCGCTTTCTGGTGGCAACCAACAGAAGTTCATCGTCGGCCGTGAGTTCGAGCGCGATCCGTCGCTCGTCATCGCATCGCAACCGACTCGAGGCGTCGACATCGGAAGCATCGAGTTCATCCACGATCGATTGTTGGACCTCCGAGCGGACGGAAAAGGGGTGTTGCTCGTCTCCTCGAAACTCGAGGAAGTCAGGCGACTCTCGGATCGGATTGCGGTCATGTACGACGGCGACATCGTTGGTATCGTCGATCCGGCGGACGTTACCGAAGAGGAACTCGGCCTGCTGATGGCCGGTGAACGACCGACGGGTATGGACGTCGACAGTGCTCGAGTTCGGAGGCGAGAATCCGCATGAGCAGACTACCAACGAGCATCGGCGCGGCGCTCGATCGACTCGTCGACGCCTCGCCGGTCGAACGGATCGTCATCAGTATCGCCTCGCTTCTGTTCGCGGTGGCCGTCGGAGCGGTTCTCGTACTCGTCTCGGGATTCGTCACCGAGTGCGACGACCCGTTCGTTCTCTTGCCGGGGGTCGGCTACGGCTGTTACAACCCACTCGAGGTGTACTGGACGATGCTCGAGGGCGCGTTCGGCTCCTCGAGCGGGCTCGGACGGACCTTACAGGAGACGACACTGTTGCTGTTTACCGGACTCTCGGTTGCTGTTGCCTTCCGGGCCGGACTGTTCAACATCGGAACGCAAGGTCAGATGGTTCTGGGCGCACTGGCGACTGCACTAGTCGTGCTCGAACTCGGCCAGCTCGTTCCGCAAAACGTCGTCGGCATGGTCATCGTTATCCCGGTCGGAATCGCCGCCGGGGCGCTTGCCGGCGGGATCTGGGGAATGATCCCGGGGCTGATGAAAGCCTACGCTGACGCACACGAGGTGATCACGACGATCATGCTCAACTTCATCGCGACCGGAGTCGCGTTATATCTTGTCCAGAACCATGTTGGTGATCTGACGTCAGACTCGGTTCTGACCGAGACGATCCCCTCGGTTGCTCGATTCCCGACGTCTATCAGCGACTCTCGGTTTTCGATGTACGCGCTGATCGGCGCGTTACTCGTCGCGGTCGGGATCTCCCTGTTGTACACGCGGACCATCCTCGGCTACGAACTACGTACGAGTGGCATTCAGGAGACCGCCGCCGAGTACAGTGGCGTCAACGCCAAACGAAATATCGTGACCAGCATGACCCTTTCGGGCGCACTCGGTGGCGTTGCCGGTGCGATTTACGTCATGATGGTCCAGTACCGCTGGCAATCCGGCATCCCAGCGCTCGGGTTCGATGGAATCGCGGTCTCCATTCTCGCTGGAAACAACCCGATCGGCGTTATCCCTGCGTCGCTCCTTTTCGGCGGCCTTAAAAGCGGGAGCGTCGCGATCGATCTCTCACTCGGCGTGCCGAACGAACTCGTCGACGTGCTTCGCGGACTGATCATCCTCTTCATCGCGATGCCCGAGTTCTTCCGAATGCTCGGCAAGTGGTCCGGATTCGGGTCCGACCCGGTTGGGGCAAGCGGAGGTGAAGAGGCGTGAAGAAACCGACAATCGAAATTTCCAGGCGGGATGCAATGGCTCTCGGAGCCGTTTTCGTCGGACTGTTCATCTTCGCCCTCTGGACCGTCGGCCTCGTGGGTTCGTCGTCCATCTCTTCGGCGTTGCGACTTACGGTTCCCATCGGGTTCGCCGCGATGGGCGGTATCTTCGCCGAAAAAGCCGGAGTCATCAACATCGGACTCGAAGGCCTGCTCATCATCGGTGCCTTTGGCGCAATTGCAAGTCTGTACGCGCTTTCAGTTACCCCGATCGGCGCGAGCATTTGGCTCGCGTTCGCGTTCGCGGTCGTCGCAAGCACGGTGGTCGCACTGCTGTTCGCGATCGTCTGCATCGAATTCAAGGCCGACCAGATCATCGCCGGGCTCGCAGTCTGGTTGATCGCGCTCGGGTTCGCCCCGTTCGCGAGTTACATCATCTGGGATCAGACGAACAGTCCGAGCGTCGGCTCGTTCTCCGCATGGGCGATTCCCGGTCTCTCCGACCTCCCGGTAATCGGCGGTCTGTTCGTCGCGACGCCGCCCGTGATACTGCTCATTATCGCGGTTCCCGTCTCGTGGTACCTCCTCAATCGAACCACGTTCGGGATGTGGATCGAGGCGAGCGGTGAGGACCCGAAATCGCTCGATACGGCGGGAGTCGACGTTCGGAAGGTCCGATACGCCGGCGTTCTGCTTTCTGGCGTCTATTGTGGAATCGGCGGGGCCGGAATGGCGCTCACGGTCGGCCAGTTCGTCGGGAGCGGCGACACGATGATGGACGGCCGCGGGTTCATCGGACTCACGGCGTACCTGATCGGCAACTACAATCCGATCGCGGCGTTCTTCGCGTCGTTCCTCTTCGCCGGTCTCGAGGCCCTCCAGATCCAAGTTCAACAGATCGCCGGATTCGACGTCTCCTCGAGACTCATCGGGATAATCCCCTACGTCACGGTACTCGTCGTCCTCGCGTTCGTCGGGAAAACTCAGATGCCCTCGTCCGCCGGTGACCACTACGAATCCGACGACTGAGTGACTCCGCTCTTGTTCTGTCGTTCGCCCCGTTCCGACCCGATTTTCGTTTCGGCCTTCAGTTTCCGTTCGACACTCGAACCCACGATCCAGCGATGCCAGTCGACTCGTCGAGCCGACTGACGATACGGACCGAAAATACACCGCTCGAGCGTCTTCGAAGCGTCGTCAAAAATGCTCTCGGAGATAGACCTTGGTTTCCGGAAATAGCGCCTCGAGACGCTCGAGTTCCGCTTCGGATGCGGTTCGAAGCCGTCCGACTCGCTCGAAGTCGCGTGCGGAACGGGTCCCGACCAACAGCTGTGAGAGCGCGCCGATATCGAGTTCGGCGTCAGCCTGACCACTGGTTCGTTCGCAGGTTGCCTCCCCTTTCGCAGCCTCGAGTTCGAAGCACCCGTCGTTCCACTCGACCAGCGGATCGGAGACGGAAAGCGTTAGTCGGCGGGTCGTTCCGGACGATTCTGCGACCGGATACGTGATCATCGAAAGCGCCGATTCGACGTCCACGATGCGGACCATTGGTCCCGTTTCGACGGTACAGTCGACGGCCTCGGGTTTCGGCGTGAGATCGAGAAGCTTCGAATCCACGGGACCGGGTAGCTCGACCGTCTCGACTTGCGAATCGTGCGTGTGACAGAACGAGAGAAGGGAGAGAAACGCGTCGTGGTCATTGAAGGCCATCTCCTGGACGGCCATCGTTCGGGACTCCCATTCGCCATCGATCGTGTACACGAGATATCCCGAAATTGACCCATCGCGTTCGAGCGCGTACACGAACGGGTCCGTGCCGTGATTGGAGAGGATGCGATGTCGCCACCACGCCTCGTCTCGCTCGAGCGTGAGAGCGTACTCGCTCGAGTGTCGTCTATACACGTCGTCAAGCGATCCGTACGAATCGGAACCGACGGCGACAAAATCCGGGTCGTCGACCGCCGCAGTCGCGAACGCGAGCGCGGCAGGTTCGCAGTCGTAGCTCATGCGATCGTTGGCCGTGTCCCAGCCGTACTTCCGGTAGAAGTCGTACTGAAACGGCCAGAGAACGGACACGGCTCGGTTCCGGTCTCGATACTCCTCGAGCGAACACTCGAGGAGTTTTCGAACCAACCCCTTCCGGCGAGATTCTGGGGGAGAGGCGACTCCCGCGAGTCCGGCGACGGGGTGGGTTTCGCCGCGAATGTTCGCCTCGAGCCAGTACTGGCGACAGACGACGAGCGGGTCCTCGTCGGATACACCTTCCCTGTAGAGGCCGCGAGGCGATCCCAGATTGAACCGCGGCGTGTCGTGCTCTTCCGAATCGTACTCTACCGGACCGTTCTGCGGAGAGAACGCGTAGTTTGTGTACTCGAAAAAGACCCGCTTGTGTTCGTCCGGAAGGGGACGATAGTCGACCATACGCTCGCAAACGGGCCGGAAAATCAATAACGTGGCGAATCGTCGAATCGGCTACGAGTCATCGATGGGCGCGACCTCGTTGCGTTCCTCGAGAAACGCCTCGATTCGATTCAGCGCTTCCTTGAGATCCTCGAGACCGGTCGCGTAGGAAACCCGAAGGTGGCCTTCAGCCCCGTCACCGAACACGTCGCCGGGAACGGCCGCGACGCCCTGTTCGTGCAACAGTTCCTCGGCGAACTCCTCTGCGGTCCATCCCGACGGAACTTCGGGGAAGACGTAAAACGCCCCCTTCGCCTCGAAACACGCCATGCCGATCTCACGAAACCGTGAGAGGACGAACCGCCGCCGCCGGTCGTACTGATCGACCATCTTTCGGACGTCGTCCTCGCAGCTATCGAGCGCCTCGAGGGCCGCGTACTGGGGCGTCGTCGGTGCCGAAAGCATCGTGTACTGGTGGATCCGATTCATCGCGCCGATCGCCTCGGCGGGGCCGAGCGCGTAGCCCAGTCGGAGCCCCGTCATCGCGTGGGCCTTCGAGAACCCGTTGAAGACGACGGTTCGCTCGCGCATCCCCTTGAGGGAGGCGATGGAGGTGTGGTCGGTGTCGTCGTAGGTGAGTTCGGCGTAGATTTCGTCGGAAAGTACCGTCAGGTCGTGCTCTCGAGCGAAGGCGGCGATCGGCTCGAGATCCGCCCGCGTCATGATCGCCCCCGTCGGATTGTTCGGGTAACAGATCACGAGCACGTCCGCGTCTGCCGCGCCGGCACGTTCGAGTTCCTCGACGGTGAGCCGAAAGTCGTCCGTTTCGCGGGTCGGAACCGAAAGCACTTCGCCACCGGCGAAGATGACGCCGGGTTCGTAGGAGATGTAGGACGGTTGGGCGACCGCAACCGTATCGCCGGGGTCGACGATGGCCCGAAACGCCAGGTCGACGGCCTCGCTGGCTCCAGCCGTCACGAGTATCTCCTCGTCGGCACCGTACTCGAGGTCGAAGCGGTCCTCGACGTATCTCGAAATGGCCTCCCGAAGCTCGCGTTTTCCGCGGTTGGCCGTGTAGGACGTCTTGCCCTGCTCGAGGGAGGCGATAGCGGCGTCGCGGGCGGCCCAGGGGGTCGAAAAGTCCGGTTCGCCGACACCCAGCGAGATGACGTCGTCGCGCTCCTCGGCGATTTCGAAGAACCGGCGGATCCCGGACGGTCCAACCGATTCGACGCGGTCAGACAGCTCGATCGTCATGGAGATACCGAGAGTCTATCGTCGTCGTCGCCGTCGCCGAGTTCGATCCCGTTTTCCTTGTAGGAGGTCATCACGTAGTGGGTGACCGTCTGGGTGATCTCGGGGACGGGAGCAACTTTTTCGCTGATAAACTGGGATACTTCACGAATGGAGTCCCCCTCGACCTCCATATCGAAGTCGTAGTCGCCGCTGACCAGTCGCAAGGCGGTTACTTGCGGAAACCGTGCGAGACGCTCTGCGATGTCTCCGTAGCCGGTTTCGCGGTCGAGCATAACGTTCAACTCGACTTCCGCGCGGACCCGCTCGTCCTCGAGTTCGTCCCAGTCGACGACCGGCTGATAGCCACAGATTACACCTGCCTCCTCAAGTGACTCGATCGTCTCTTCGACCGCCGACTCCTCGAGGTCGGTCATTCGCGCGATATCCGCAGTGCTGTATCGCGCGTTCTCACGGAGCAACTCGAGAACCTCGCGTTCGCTCATACGGACGGATGCATGAGCGCGAGTAAATTTCTTCCGGACTCGTGTCGGTCACTCCCAAACGCGTCGGCCAAGAGCCGGCCTCGCAAACTCGTCGGTCAGACGGTCACCAAATCACGAAGACCGGGGACTATCGATACTTCTTGAAAAGAATCGCCCGAACGTCGTCTTTCGTCTGGACCTCTTCGGTCGATCCGTCCGGGAGTTCGACGCTGTAGCGATGGTCGCCCGACGACGATTCCTCCCACTTGTCGTCGTGGGTCTCGAGCAGACTCATCATCTCGTCTAACATATCGTCGTCGTCGGCGGCACCGCCGCTTTCGTCGCTATCGGCGTTTTCGTCGCCGTCGACCTCGCCGGCCCCTTCCGCCTCAGCTACGTCTTCAGCTCCGTCGCCTTCACCACCTTCGTCGCTACCGTCGGCTTCCGAACTCTCATCCACTGGCTCTGCGTCCGAACCTCCCTCTTCGGATTCGTCGTAGGAAACCTCCTCTAGGTCGTCTGACTCCTCACCATCCTCGATCGGTTCCGTCGAAACATCTGCCGCTTCGAACTCGCCGTCCATCTCGAGGTCCCCGTCGAGATTGTCGATCAGGAACTGCACGGCGTCTTTCTCGCGAACGTGACCGTATTTGCCGACGACCTGTTCTGAAATTTCCTCGCGGAGATGCTGTACGAACGCGTACTGCTCGTCCGTGACCTCGAGTGACTTCATACGACATGGATGTTGCGGGGGGTACAAATAGGTGAGTCGTCGCGGCCCCCTCGGGACTCGTCTTGTGTCGGCCCCCTCGATCTCGTCTTGCTTCGAGACGGCGGCGAACCCGATACTTAAGGGTCGACGGATGAAACCCACCGGGTATGGTCCTGAAAGAGTCCGAGACAGAACTGGACGAAGGTGACGCCGCGCCCCCGTTCGAACTCGAGGGTGCCGACGGAGCCACGCATACGCTCGAGTCGTTCGCGGAACACGAGGCCCTGCTGGTTGTCTTTACCTGTAACCACTGTCCGTACGCCAAAGCCAAGTTCGATCTGATGAACGAGCTGGCCGCGGAGTACGACGACGTCGCCGTCGTCGGAATCAACCCCAACGACGCCAAAGAGTATCCCGAAGACTCGCTCGAGAAGATGCGCGAGTACGCCACGGAGGGCCCGATAGACTTCGACGCCTACCTGCGAGACGAGAGCCAGTCGGTCGCCGCGGAGTACGGCGCGGTCTGTACGCCGGATCCGTTCCTCTTCGAAAGCAGTAACGGGGAGTTCCGACTCGCCTACCAGGGACGCCTCGACGACGCGATGAACCCCGAGGACGAACCAACCCGGTTCCACATTCGCGAGGCCATCGACGCGATCCTCGCCGGCGAGGATGTCGACCTCGAGTGGAAGCCCTCGCAGGGCTGTTCGATCAAGTGGGTTGACGAATAGCCGGGAGCCGACCCGTTCAATCGTCCGGAACCATTTCGTAGGCTGACTTTCTCAGGCAGTCACCAGCTCGAGTAGCCAGTCGATCGACACGAAACCCTGAAGATAGTAATGTTCAAGCTCTGGGGGGATCGATCCGTGGCTATGACTAACCAGGGATGGCGACTCTTCGGAATTCTTGGCGGTGCGCTCGGGCTTCTCTCGCTGGTGTTTCCCTATCTCCGGGTCACCGAATCGGTCGGCGGCTTCGGTACCAACCAGACGGAGTACACGCTTCTCGAGGTGCTCTCCGAGGTCGCAGAGTACGGCGATCCGGAGGCGGTCTACGGGGTCGTCCTACTCGTCGTCGGCGGGTCGTTGCTCGCACTCCTCGGAGCGATCGTCTCGAGCTGGCTCGTTTCGCTGGGCGGCGTTATGCAGGGGTTGGGGGCAGGCTCGATCGGGTACGCGGTCGCGACCGAGCGCGTCGTCTTCGCGGCGGGGATCGGCTCGGCGGAGATGGAACCGCGACTCGGCCTCTACGTGATCGGTGCCGCTGCGATCGTATCTGTCCTCGCGATCGCCGCCGAGTGACCGCGCCACGTCCCGCCCGCCGGCGTCTCGACAGCGTTCGAAACACCTGCCAGAAGCGCGGTCGTTAAGCCGCCGGGCGCACAACTCGAGTCCATGAGTCTCGAGACCATGCAGCCGAATCCGACGTGGGACGCCCCGTCCTACGAGGAGACCGTCGACACGCTCGAAGCGCACAACAACGAACTAACCTACAAGGTCTGGGGAGGCGACTGGTGTAAGGACTGCCGAAAGCTTCTCCCCGACTTCGGCGCGGCCCTTGAGGCCGCGGACGTTCCCGAGGATCGCATCAAGGAAATCGCCGTCGACGAGGACAAACAGGGCCCTGGTGTCGAGGAGTACGACATCGAATACATCCCGACGGTCGTCGTCGAAGACGACAACGGCGAGGAGGTTACTCGCTTCGTCGAATCCGAGGATCAACCGCCAGCTGTCTGGCTCGCCGATCAGCTCGAGGCGACGCTCGAGACGGCAGAATAACGTTCGGAGAGCGAACAGCGAATATTCTTGTCCGTTCGTGTCCGATCAACATCCACAGCCAGGAGCAGTGCCGTCCGAGGACAGTCAAAGAAATAGATCGACGTTCTCCGATCCGAGGGTTAAAACGGCACGTTCTCGTCGTCGATACCGCCAATTTCTCCCGTCGGTTGTCGATCTTCCAGATACTCGAGGGCCTCGTCGATATCCGTCGTCGGCGGTGAACACGCCCGGTCTCGACAGACGTACAGCGTCGGTTCGCCGTCTCGGGCCTCCCGACCCGCCCAGATCGCCGGCGGCTCCTCGAGGTCGAGCCGATCGAGCCACGTTTCGAGTTCCTCGTCGGTCGACGGCCGTCGAGCGAGGAGTCGGTCGGGAAGATACCGTTCGCCGAGTCGGTCCCGCCACGCCTCGGGCAGCTCCGAGGCGGCAACGGTGAGCTCGAGGAGGCCGCTTTCGAGGCGATCCGCGGCGAGACAAAGCGTCGCGTACTGGAGCGGATTGGACTCGATCGTCGCCGCGTGAGTCTCGAGCGTGGCCGCCGCGATTTCGCCGAAGCCCGAGTCGGGAGCCGCCACGTCCTCGAGCGCGAGCAGGGTCTCGACGGCGACGCCCGTCGAGGAAGGCGTCGAACTGTCGTCGAGTTCCTGGGGCCGGGTCACCAGCGACTCGCCGCTTTCGGGGGTGTAATACAGCGTTTCTTGCTCCGCGTCCCAGAACTCGTCCTCGATGGTCTCTGCGAGCTCGAGCGCGAACGCGAGGTGCTCGAGATCGCCGGTTGCTTCGTAGCAGTGGAGGGCGCCGCGGGCGAGGAACGCGTAGTCCTCGAGGTACCCCTCAATGGCGACGTCACCGTCTTTGTACCGGCGGGAAAGCCGCCCCGTTTCCTCGTCCCAGAGGGTTTCGCGGGCGAACTCGAGGGCGTCAGTCGCCGTCTCCGCGTGGTCGTCCTCGCCGAGCACGAGTGCGGATTCGGCGAACGCCGAGATCATCATCCCGTTCCAGCCCGCGAGGATCTTCTCGTCGCGGTTGGGTCGAGGCCGTTGCTCACGCGCGTCGTAGAGAGTCTCGAGGGCTTCCTCGAGTCGCCGTTCGACCTCGTCCTCGGACAGTTCGAACTGGTCTGTGAGTTCCGCCGCGGTCGCGGTCCGGTTCAACACGTTCGCTCCCTCGAAGTTCCCCGAGGAGGTGACGTCGTATCCGGCACAGACGAGTTCCGCGGTATCCTCGTCCTCGAGAACGGCCTCGACCTCTTCGGGCGTCCAGACGTAGAACGTACCCTCTTCCTTCTGACCGTCCTCGTCTCTGCTCTGGGCGTCGAGCGTGCTGAAGAAGCCGCCATCGTCGTGGGTGAGCTCCCGCTCGACGAACTCGAGGGTTTCCTCGACGATATCGGCGTAGCGCTCCCTACCGGTGAGCTGGTAGCCTGCGAGCAACGCCCGCGGAATCTCGGCGTTGTCGTAGAGCATCTTCTCGAAGTGAGGAACCGTCCAATCCCGATCGACGCAGTAGCGGTGGAAGCCGCCGCCGACGTGGTCGTAGAGGCCGCCCTCGACCATGGCGTCTAGGGTCTCCTCGAGTACCTCGCGGTAGCCGTCGCGATCCGATCGGTCGGCCGCTCGAGCGAGGATGTGGAGCCGAGCGGGCTGGGGGAATTTCGGCCCGTCGGAGCCGAACCCGCCGTACAGACGATCGGCGCTTCTGAGCGCGCTCTGGGCCGCGCTCTCGAGGGTATCGCTCGAGGGTGGTGCGGATTCGCCGTCTCCGACGCCTCCACCCGTTCGGTCGGGACCCGCCGTCTCCTCGAGTTGATCTTTCGCCGCGGCGGTCCACTTCTCGGCACGGTTCTCGACCTCCTCGCGATCCTGATTCCACGAGCCGCTCGTCTTCTCGAGGAGGTCCAGAAAGCCGGGCATGCCCCGCTTTTCCTCCTTCGGGAAGTAGGTGCCGACGTAGAACGGCTTGCCTTCGGGAGTCAACCACGCCGAGAGCGGCCAGCCGCCCCGGCCCGTCACGAGCTGGGAAACGGTCATGTAGACGCTGTCGACGTCCGGGCGTTCCTCCCGGTCGACCTTGATCGGGACGAAGTTCTCGTTGAGGACCTCGGCGACCTCCTCGTCGGCGAAGCTCTCTTCTTCCATGACGTGACACCAGTGACACGCCGAGTAGCCGACCGAAAGGAAGATGGGTACGTCGTGTTCCCGGGCGGCCTCGAGGGCCTGCTCGTCCCACGGCTGCCAGTTGACGGGGTTGTCCGCATGCTGGCGCAGGTAGGGGCTCTGTTCCTCGGAGAGCCGGTTACGCTCGGTTGGTTGGGTCATGCCCCGACGTAAGCCCGGGAGCTGTAAAAACACGGCGGGCTTGCGGATCTCGCGATGCTCAAATCACTCATATCTCGAGATGAGTGATTTCCCGGTTCTGGCGCGCTTTCGAGGCGTCCGAGCCGTCAGTGGCGAGGACGCCTCGTTCCTTCACAAGGGGCGAGTGAGTGAGTCTACGAACGAACGAGTCGGCTGGGGAGTACGAGGTGCGAACGAAGTGAGTTCCTCGATGATGCGAGCGGGGAACGAAGTGACCCGTGAGGTCGTTGTAGGCGGGATCGAAAGGGGCCGATCCGGCCGGGGCTTTCTGGACGAAAAATGCGGTTCAGTACGATCCGTTCGGACGAGCTGACTCGAGACCGTTCAAACGAGTCCGAGAAGCGAGAGCCCATACATGGACGCGACGACCAGCGCGACCGTCCAGAGGGCGATGCTGATCGTCATCCAGCCGGCCACGTCTCGAGCGCGACTTCCCGCCGCGAGCGCGACGAGCGCGGCGATGTGAACCCCCGTCAGCACGACCCCGCCCAGCGAGAGTCCGGGGAGACCGTACCGCTCCCACACGCGGCGGGCTCGAGCGTACCGGTCGCTTCGCTCTTTGGGCGGCGCGTCGCGGCGGCTGGCCCACCAGTTTGCGATTCGTTGCTGGAAGAGAATCAAGACGTAGACCGAGGCGACGTTTCCCGCGAACGCGAAGACACCCGTCAGAACCGGGTTGAGCCCGATCCCGATCGCGACGGGGATCACGAAGAGGATTTCGATCACCGGAATCGCCGCGAACACGAATACGAGGAGATACTGCAGCAGGCCGGACGCTTCCTCGAGGTTCGTTCCGACGTCGATCAGCAGTGGAAGGAGGGTCATTGTGAGTCTCGGCGGGGAGTTCGATTCGACGGTAGGCGGGGGAAGTACTCTATCCGTCTAAAGGACGCACAGAATTCAAATAGCTGACGCAACCGGCACGTTAATAGCCGAGTTAGCGTTTCACACGGGAGTACTCGAGAAACGAGAACCCGTCTCGCTCGTCGCGCGCGAGTTCCTCCCACTCGCCGTCGCGATCCCACTCGGGAAAGTGCGTATCGCCGTCCGGCTCGTCGTGAATCTCGGTAACGACCAGCCGATCGAGTGCGGGGAGGAACTGCTCGTAGACCGTCGCCCCGCCAGCGATGAACGCGCGCTCGGTCCCGCCGTGGCGCTCCCGATCCGCCGTTTGGGCCGCCTCGAGCGCGTCCTCAAGACTATTGGCCACGACGGCGTTTTCGGGCGTCTCGAGATCCCGACTCGTCAATACGATCGTCGTGCGCCCCGGGAGCGGTTCGCCGAGCGCCTCGAGGATCCCTTCGTAGGTCACCCGGCCCATGATGACCGGGTGATCTATCGTCGTCTCCTTGAAGTGTTTCAGATCCTCGGGAACGTGCCAGGGCATGTCGCCGTCCTTGCCGATGACGCCGTTTTCAGCGACGGCGACGATGCCGACCAGCTCGAGGTTCGTCTCGAGAGCTGGACTGTCTACTGTTCCGGTCCGTCCGTCCCCGCTCATTCGGCGACCGCGAACTCCAGCCCGTCGTGGGACTCGTAGTCCTCGAGCGAGACGTCCTCGGCAGTTAGTTCGTCGATCGAGACGTCGGCGACCTCCAGGGTCGGCCGTTCGAGCGGTTCGCGAGCGAGTTGCTCGAGCAGTCCCGGGACGTGGTCGAACCGTTCGTCGCCCTCGGCTTCGGCCGGGGCTTCGGACTCGAGCCACGACTTGACCGCTTGGAACTCCTCGCGGTCGTCGACATCGGCGAGACGCGACTGAAGTCGCTCGAGGTTGTCCGCGTACCAGTTGCCCCGCTCGCCGCGGCCGCAGTAGACGTGCGAATCGACCACAGTGTGAGCGAAGGTACCCGGTTCGAAGCCGGTCTGGTTGGCGATCACCTTCGTCAGGAGCGCGTAGGCGGCGATGTTGAACGGAACACCGAGTGCAACGTCGCCCGAGCGCTGTGTGAGGTGACAGTTGAGCTGGTCTCCTTGTACGTTGAATACGTAGGAGTAGTGACACGGCGGCAGCGTCGACACGGCCGCGTTGGCGGGATGCCAAGCGTTGACGACGAGTCGACGCGAATTTGGGCTATCCGAAAGTGTATCGACGACGTACTGAAGCTGATCGAATGTCCGCCGGCCGTCTGCCTCCTCGCTAACCCAGCGGTGACTTTCCTCGGGCCAGGACTCGCCCTCGAGTTGGCTCTTCTCAGCTGGAATCGGATACCGACGCCAGAACCGGCCGTAGGCGGTGTCGAGTTTGCCTTCCTCATCGGCCCACGCGTCCCAGATCTTCGTTTCCTCGCGGAGGTTCTTGACGTGTTCTTCGCCGGAGAGATACCAGCAGACCTCGTGAATCATCGAGTTCCACCGGTAGCCGTCCATCGCCTTGGTCGTCAACAGTGGATACCCTTCCTGTAGATCGACCTCGTAGTGCTCGCTAAACGACGAAATCGTGTCGACGCCGGTTCTGTTCGGCTTGTGTGTCCCCTCCGAGAGAACCGAATCGACTAGCTCGAGGTACTGACGCATTATACATTTGTCTCGACTGGGACACCATAAAATCGCCTCGATTCTGCCGGTCGCTCGCGCCGAGTCGCGACCGCGGACGTTCGGCTCGAATACCCTCCACGGGCGTCCACACCGATTTCCTCGTGAATCGCTTCCGTTGAGCGGTTACTCCATCTCGTCCTCGACGTTGACCGCGTCGTCGATTGCCCCGAGAAGCCGACTCGATCCGCTCTCTCCGGAGTAACTCCAGGAGACTTCTCCGTCTCCATCGATCACGATCGTCTCGGGCAAGCTCACGGCGTCGTAGTAATCGCTGGCCACACCGCTTTCGTCGATCCCGAGGAGCCACTCGCCGTCGGTTTCCGTCTCCCACCACTCGGCCAGTTCCTCGTCGGTATCCGCCGGTCCCCTCGTCCAGTCGTTAACCGTGAGAAACTGGACCGAATCCGTCGTCACTTCGGCGAACGCCTCGGACATGTCGGAAACTTGCCCCTCGCTGGTCGGACATTGGGTTCTCGAAAAGCTGACGACGAGAATCGTGTCTTCCTCGGGAATCGTACTCTCCCCGCTCTCGCTCCCGCGGGCGTCGATCGTTCTGATATCGAACGGCGGACTCGGGTCGGAGCCGCTCGTCTCGCTTTCGGATCTGTCGTCGTCCGGATCCGAGTCCGAATCGTCGTCGAGACACCCGGCGAACGCCGTCAACACTCCTACTCCCACCGCCGTCGAAGCGCGGAGATACTGGCGACGAGCGACACCGGACCACCCACCGTTTCGAGATTGCGGGGATCGAGTGGCTCGCCCGCTCGAGTCTTTCGCCGGCCGATTCGGGTCCATGTCGAAACATTGGCCCCGGCTGAAAAAAGCGTGCTGGAGAACGGCCGTTAGTCCAATGCTCAATCGCTCTGTTCGCGACGGCGGGCGCGAGACGGTCCACCCGGACTCGATATATACTGCCGGCTGTACGTCGTTCACAATTCTCGACGCCTCGGGGGTGCGAGAATCTTTCCATAGTTACAGTGAGAGTATACTTTCACTCCGATCTCCAAACCCTCATAGTTGCGGGCGGCCTTCCGACCACCGATGCGTACTCGCGACGGCCCGCGCGTGCTCGTGCTCTCGCCATC
Source organism: Halostagnicola sp. A-GB9-2 (assembly GCF_030068615.1). Taxonomy (GTDB): domain Archaea; phylum Halobacteriota; class Halobacteria; order Halobacteriales; family Natrialbaceae; genus Halostagnicola. The sequence goes on from NZ_JASJOC010000006.1 coordinate 111,972, forward strand.
CGTTCTCTCGAGTCGGTCGCTCACGGCCTTTCGAGACGCTCGAGCGTACTTCGAACCGGATTTCGTGTTGGTCCACGGTCCGGAACGCGCGCCGCAAGCGGACGCTCGAGCTCGACACGCGTTCGACGTTCCGGTCGTCCACCCGCCCCTGATGGACGCCGCTGAACAAGTTCAACGGCATTCGATTCGACAGGGGGAACCGGACCGCTATTCGCTCCTCATCGCTCGCTCCGCCGACGGGCTTGCGGACGCCGAACCGACCCTCGATCGACAGCTCGAGAACACGGATTCAGTCGCCGCCGTCGTCTGTGACGACGTGACGACGACGGTTCGGCCGACGGCGCTCGAGACCGACCTCTCCTATCGATCCCAACTGGCCGCGGCGCTTCCCGCCGGCGAGACGATGACCATCATGAGCGGCGGACTCGCCGCCGGATACGACGAGGTTTGGCGACTCGAGGCAGACACCGGTGCCGTGTTGGGAGTCGGAACCGAAGGGGATGACGCGATAACGACGCCACATCCGTCCACCGAAACCGCCGTCGGCGTTCGAATCGTCGGAATCGGCCCTCGAGAGGGGTACGGAACGGCGGGATCGATTTCGGCGGTAACTCTCGGCTCCGCTGACCGGCCCGAATCCGGGACTGCAGATACTACCGAATCCGGGTTAGCCGACGTGACCGATGTCGAAACGCTCTCCGCGGACGCCTTCGGCCTCGAGGCCGTTTCCGGAATCGGACCGAAAACCGCCATCCGCCTCGAGAAGCAAGGCGTAACGACCAGAGCCGAACTCCTCGAGACGCCGATCGAGACGCTCTCGTCGATATCGGGTATTGGCCGCCAAACGGCACTGCGGATGCACCAGCAGGCGCGGGTGCTCGAATCAGGAGAACCGCGCCGCCTCTCGGACGAGCCGCTACCCGGCGGAACGCACCCTGGGTCGCCGCTGTGTCTCGACATCGAAACCGACGGACTCTCGCCGACGATCATCTGGCAGATCGGCGTCTACGACCCCAATATCGATGAATACCACGCGTTCGTCGAGCGATCGAGTCCGGAGGATCCCGGCCCAGTTCTCGAGCGCTTTTGCGACTGGCTGTTCGGGGTTCATCCCGATCGGGCGCTCCTGACCTGGAACGGCTGGCGGTTCGATTACCGACACCTCGAGTCGTTTCTCAACCGATACGTTCCCAGATACGTCGACGCCTGGGACGGCGTGGCGAAGCTGGATCTCTACGGCTGGGCCGTCGGCAACGAGAACGCGGTGCTTCCCGGTCGGACGAACACCCTCGAGGACGTCTCGGCGGCGCTCGAGTACGGAGGGTCGGATACCGGTCTCGACGGCGCGCAGACGGCGGCGGCCTACCAGCGATTTATTCGAACCGGAACGGAACTCGAGTGGGATCGCCACGAGGCCTACTGCGAGGACGATTGCCGGGCGCTGTGGCACGTTTACGAACAGCTTCGAACCGCCCCCAAACCCGCTGTGGACCAAACAACGGCGGCAAATGATGGGACCGCTTCGACAAACGAATCGACGACCGCCGGCTCCCAGACCGGACTCGGTGATTTCTGATGGCAGGCCCGCGAAGCCGACTAATGCCGAGCGCGAGAGCACCGGATCACGCGAGTAATCGAACCGACGAGTATGCGAACCCATGACTAACAGCCAACAGGAAACGGACGCGTCGCCCCTCGAGGGTCCGATAACCGGTGACAAGTTGCTCGAGAGCTTCCCGCGGTATCGCGACCCCGAGGATGTAACCGTCCTCGAGCGGCCGGGACGCGAGGCCGAGACGGTATCGAACGAGGAGCTACTCGAGCCCGAACTCGCCGGCCCGCTGGAACACGACTGTTACGTCCATCAGGTTGAAGCCCTCGAGGCGCTCGAGCGCGGCGAAAACGTCTGCGTCGCGACGAGTACGTCCTCCGGCAAAACGCGGATCTACGCCCTCCAGATCGCCCGGAACTACCTCGAGGCCAGACGTCGGTCAGCGGAGAACGAACGCGGCGACTCGACGGCCTACGTTCTGTATCCGACGAAAGCCCTCTCGAGGGACCAGGAGCGCGAACTCAACGACTTTTACGACCGACTGGGACTCGACATCACGGTTCGAGTCTACGACGGAGATACCGAACGCGGAACCGAACGCCGGCAGATCCGCGAGGAGGCGGACGTGATTATCTCGAATTTCGCGGGCGTGAACACGTACCTCCACGACCACGACCGCTGGGCACGCTTTTTCTCCGCTTGCGACCTCGTCGTAATCGACGAGTCCCACACCTACACCGGCGTCCACGGCATGCACGTCGCTTGGATTCTCCGACGGCTCAGACGCGTCCTCGAGTACTACGGATCTGAGCCCCAGTTCGTCATGACGAGCGCGACGATCGGAAACCCCGGGGAGCACTCCGAGGGACTGATAGACGAGCCGGTGACGGTGGTCGACGAGGACGGCTCCCCCAAGGGACCCCGCGATATCGTCCTCTGGAACCCGCCGCCGAGGGCGCGTGAGGACGGGAACGCCGGTTCCGAAGACGGCGGCGAACGCGCGGACGCCGTTCCGGATGAGGGCGAGGCTTCCGATGCCGTCGAAGGGGTCATAGAGCGCGTCCCAGCGACCGTCGAGTCGCCGAAGCTCCTCTCGCACCTCGCGTACCAGAACGCTCAGACGCTTCTGTTTACGCCCTCGAGAAAGCTCGCCGAACTCTCGGTCAAGCGAGCGAGCCAGCACCGACAGGACCGGCGTCGACACTACACGGACCCCGACAGGGGAAGCGCCATCGAACCGTACCACGCGGGTCACTCGAGACAGAAACGCCACGGAACCGAACACCAGCTGAAAAACGGGTTGCTCGACGGCGTTGCGTCGACGAACGCCCTCGAACTCGGGATCAACGTGGGGGAGATGGACGCGACAGTCCAGATGGGGTATCCTGGCCAGCGCCAGTCGTTCTGGCAACAGATCGGCCGTGCCGGCCGCGGGACGGATCGCGCGCTGTCGGTGCTCGTCGCCGAACACCGAACCCTCGATCAGTACGTCGTTTCGAATCCCGAATTCCTGCTCGAATCGGATGTCGAAGATGCCGTCGCGGACGTCGGCAACGACGCGGTCTTCGCCCAGCATTTGCTCTGTGCGGCCGACGAGCTCGCGATAGACGAACGGGACGCGGGTTCGTTCGCCGACCGCGAGCGACTTGAGCGCGCCCTCGAGATGTGGCGACGAGCGGGGAAGCTGACGGGGGTTCTCGAAACGGGCGTCTCCTACCGCGGACCGCCGCGTCCACAGTCGACGATTTCGCTGTACGCGACACGCGGCGAGGAGTACGAGGTTCGACTCGCCGAAGGTGTCGACGAGAAACACGATCCGGAAATGGAGCCCCTCGCCCGCGAACGAGTGTACAGGGATTTCCACGAGGGAGCCGTCAGACTGCACGAAGGCCGGCAGTATGAGGTCTGTGAGGTGGTCCATGACGGTCCCCGCCCGCACGTTACGGTGCGGCCGACAGACGTGGACTACTACACGGTGACCCAGAGCGACGTGACGGTCCTCGATGCGACCTCCGAAGAGAGCCGCGGCATCGGCGACTTTACACTCCACTACGGTCGCGGCCGCGTCCTGGTGTATCACGGCACTTACGACGAAGTCGGGGTCCACGGCGGGAAACGACGAGCGCAGGGTGTGCCGACCGACAACCCGCCGCTGTCGATGGACACCCAACTGTGCTGGCTCGAGGTCCCTCGGGAGGTCGAACGGGAACTCGTCGAGAAGTACCGCAACTTTTCGGTTCCCGATCTCGACTCGGAGCTCGCCGAAACTCCACACCTCGGCTACGCCGCCGGACTCCACGCCGCCGAGCACGCGACGATCGGCGTCGCGCCACTCGAGCTCATGCTCGATAAACGCGATCTGGGCGGGCTGGCGACCCTGACGATCGATTCGCATTTGGATCGCGGAGCTGGAGAGGAGTCGGCGGAGAGCGCCGACGGCACCACCCAGTCAGCGGCGCCGGGCGACAACGAGCCGAAAAACCTCGCCGCCGCCAGGGCGACGGTTCGGGCGACCGCGGCCGAACTCGAGCGGACGCCCTCGAGCGGCTGGTTTATTTACGACGGCATCGAGGGTGGACTGGGTTTCTCGAAGGCAATCTACGAGAACTACGAAACCGTCGCACGGCGCGCACGAGAACACATCGCCGACTGCGAGTGCGGACGAGTCGACGGCTGTCCCGCTTGCGTGATGGACGAACAGTGTGGAAACGACAACCAGCCGCTGCACCGCGGGGCCGCTATCGACGTTCTGGACGCGTTACTCGAAGCCGAAGACAGCGAGGGGCTCGAGGTGTCGGGTTCGGAGGCTACTGCAGAGCCGGACGAGGAGACGAGTGCACAAAGCGAGGGCAGGCGGCCGCCGCTGTTCTACTCGTAGCGCGGTCGGGTGTCGAATTTTGTTCGTTCCCGACGGACGTGGCCGGTCCGGGTACAATGCCGATCATCGAACATATAGAACCGCAAGAGCGAGGTTACAGAGCCGCAAGCGGTTACAGAGTCCAATCGAGTCGAACGCCCGCGTGAACGCGGGAAAGCAAGTCAATCGTCCTTTCGGTCGATCGACATCTCGTCGATAACCGTAATTTCGGTCCCCTTCTCGAGATCCGCCTTGGCTCGATCGGCGTCGCCGAATCCGGCGCTGACGACTCGAGTCAGCGCCTCTTCGACGCTTTCGTCGATCGTCGTGATGCGCTCGGAATCGACCTCGAGAACGAAGCCGGTGGTAATGTTCGGCGAGGTGGGTAAGAAGAGCAGCACTCGATCGTCTTCGGAGATCTGTCCCGTCTTGAACGCGGTCATCCGAAACCCCTTCCAGGTCTCGAGCTTGACCGGCGTCTGTAGCGATTCGTTCTCGCCGATGGTCGTTTCGGTCGCCGTTTTCGAGGCGTTGTAGACCAGTCGGAGTCCGGGAACGCGGTTCGCGCCGTAGTCAATCAGGTCTTCGAACAGCGACCCGAGTTTCGTCCGCAAAAATGGGCCGAAGGCGATCATCAGGGCGGCGAGAAATGTGAGAAACGTGATTACCCGAAGCAATCTGGCGATCTGTGCTCTGGCAGGCTCGCCGATACCGGGCAGAAACGGCTCGAGGAGGTCCGCGTTGATCACCATGCCCGGCGTGAGGTTCGCGATGAACGAATAGAGCAGATAACAGATGAACAACGTCGCGATAATCGGGCCGAGAACGATGAGCCCGCTGGCGAAGTCTCGCTTCCACGTGCTCATGGACTCCAGATCACGGGTGCGTGTACGCAACGATGTTGTTAGTATATTGTGATTGTTGTTTGTAGATTGTGATTGGCACCCGGATTGCGAAGCCGGGTCAAAGGGATACGCCGGATCGTGCTCTCCAAATTATCCACGCACGTGTATATTCTGGGCTCGAGAAAGAGCAACGCTTACAGGTTCGTGCGTCCGGCTATCGAGCATGCGCGAACACGTGCTGTTGATCGGCGGCGGCGGTCGCGAACACGCGATCGCTCGCGAGCTCGCGGGAAGCGACGTGAAACTGTCGGCCTGCGCGGGAAACAAGAACCCGGGTATCGCTCGGCTCGTATCCGAGTTCGAAACGCTCGAGACGACCGATCCCGATACGGTCGCCGACTACGCCGAGGCGGTCGACGCCACCATCGCCGTCGTCGGCCCCGAAGCGCCGCTCGACGCCGGCGTTTCGGACGCGCTCGAGGACGTCGGTGTCTACGCCTTCGGGCCGAAGCAGGCAGACGCAAAAATCGAGACGGACAAAGCCTTCCAGCGCCGGTTTATGGCGGAAAACGACGTTCCCGGCTGTCCCGACTTCGAAACGTTCGACGACATGGACGCCGCGTGCGCGTTCATCGACGAGTACGACGGCGACCTCGCGATCAAACCCGCCGGACTCACCGGTGGAAAGGGTGTGAAAGTCATCGGCGACCAGGTGACTCCCGAGGAGGGCAAGGAGTACATCCAGGAGTCGGAGTACGAACGGATCGTCCTCGAGGAACGGCTCATCGGCGAGGAGTTTACGGTTCAGGCGTTCGTCGCTAACGGCGGCCTCGAGACCGCTCCGGCGGTGCAAGATCACAAACGCGCCTACGAGGGCGACGAGGGGCCGAACACCGGCGGAATGGGATCCTACAGCGACGCCACGGTTGACCTGCCGTTCATGACCGAACAGGACTACGACGACGCCGTCGAGATCATCGAGGCGACGGTCGACGCCCTCGAGGACTACCGCGGCATCCTCTACGGCCAGTTTATGCTGACCGCCGAGGGTCCGAAGGTTATCGAGTTCAACGCCCGCTTCGGCGATCCGGAGGCGATGAACACGCTTCCGGTCCTCGAGACCGACTTCCTCGACGTTCTCGTCGCCGCTCGAGACGGGGAGCAGCCGCCGAACCTCGAGTTCGCCGAGCAGGCGACTGTCTGCAAATACGCGGTTCCCGAGGGCTACCCCACGAACCCGACGGCCGGAGCGAAAGTGCAGGTCGACGAAGAGAGCGTGGCGCGCGCGGTGGGCGCCACGAAGAACTCGAGCGGTGATGAGCCGCGAGAAAGTGCGGGTGACGCACTGCTGTACTACGCGAGTGTTGACGAACGCGAGGACGGCATCTACACGACGACTTCCCGATCGTTTGCGCTTGTGGGCGTCGCGGACTCGATCACCGAAGCGGAGGAAATCGCCGAAGACGCCCTCGCTGTTGCCGGCGAGGAGGGGCTCCACATGCGCCACGATATCGGCAAACCCGAACTCGTCCAACAACGGATCGATCACGTCGAGGAGCTTCGAGGAGAGTAGGAACCGCGAACCAGATGCGTTGAGGGCCGTCACCGTCGTCGTCGCTATCGGTCTCTTCTCAGGAACTCAACGGAGGACCCACGTTGGGTGAATACTGTTCGAATACCCGACACGCATCTCGAGAGTGACAACGACAGCGGAGTCGCCACAACTGATCGGCCGGCTTAGAGGACGATGCTCTTCTTGCGCATCATCTCGTGAATCGAGGCGTCGAGACCTTCGCGCCCGATTCCCGAGTCCTTGTTGCCGCCGAACGGAACGTCTCCAAGGCCGTGGCTCGGAGCACCGTTGATCCGAACCCCGCCGGCGTCGACGCGCTCTGCGACGTCCATCGCGCGGTTGTAGTCGCTCGTGAACACGGCGGCGTCAAGTGCGAGGTCGGAGCCGTTGGCGATCTCGAGCGCCTCTTCACGGTCGTCGAAGGTCGTCACGACGGCGACCGGACCGAACTGCTCTTCCTCGATGAGGCGAGCGTCGTGGGGGACGTTCGCCAGAAGCGTCGGTTTGAAGAACTGGCTGCCGAGTTCGTCCGGGACGCCGTCTGGGGCGTGTCGACTGCCGCCTCGAACGAGGTCCGCACCTTTTTCGACGGCGTCCTCGACGAGCTCTTCGACCCACTCGGCCTGGTCTTCCGAGATGAGCGGACCGAAGGCAGTGTCCTCGTCAAAGAGGTCTCCTGCCTGCCACGTGCTCATATTGTAGTCGATCTGTTCGACTAGCTCGTCGTGGGCGTCTTCCTGGACGAGAATCCGGGAAATCGCCGAACACCGCTGACCGGCGTACTTGAGTGATCCCGACGTGCAGGCACCGGCGACCTCCTCGAGTTCGGCGTCGTCGAAGACGATAGCGGGGGCGTTTCCGCCGAGTTCCATATGGAGGTTGACCATTCCGCTTTCGCCCGCGACGTGTTTGCCGGCTCCCGAGGAACCGGTCATCGCGATCGCGTTGATGCGGTCGTCGCCCGAGAGAACGTCGCCGATGTCGCTGGCTTCGCCGGGGACGAAGTTGAACGCGCCGTCTGGAATTCCGTCGACGTCCGCGATGACGTTCGCGAGGATCGCCGCCGAAATCGGCGTCTTGCTCGCGGGTTTGAGTAGAACGCTGTTTCCTGCCGCGAGCGCCGGGGCGACCTGAAGTGCGGTCGTCGCCAGCGGATAGTTGTAGGGCGTGATACAGAGAACGGAGCCGATCGGCTCGTGTTTGACGATCGCCTGCCAGCCCTCGTGGCCTTCGGTCGATCCTTCGCGGAACTCTCCCTTGCTCACGATATTGCGGGCTTCCTCTGCCGCGCGGTCGAATCGCTCCGCGGCCGAACCGACTTCGCCGCGCGCCGAGGAAATCGGCTTCCCGGCTTCCCGAACGATAATTTCGGCGAGTTCTTCCTCGCGATTGCGAAGCCCTTCGGCGATGGCTTCACACCACTTTGCACGCTCGACGACGGTCGTCTGGCGCATTTCGGGCTTGATCTCGTGTGCCGCTGCCAGTGCGGCACGCGCTTGCGTCGGGCCTGCCGCGGCGACTTTCGCGAACGTTCCGCCGTCTGCGAGGTCGGAGACGGAGAGGGTTTCTCCGGTCTCGAGCCACTCGCCATCGACGTAGATTCGCTCCGTCCGCTGTGCTGTCCTCGTTGCCATAGCGCCTAGTATGGCCTCCACCTTGAAAATATTTACTCAAGGGTGAAAAAACCGTGATCTGTCCGTTACAGTCAGTTCCGACGGGAGCTGTTCCGAACCGAAAGGAGAATTGAACAACTCGTAGTCGGCAATCAATAACATATGTTTCGGGTAACCAAAAAAATATTCTTTCATGGGTAAGCTTTAAGGTGTAGGATCATGTAGTACGAACCGAGATGAGTACCCAAAAGACCGTCCGACAGCAGGCAGATCACGTCGAGGAGAACGAGCTTCGCCTTGACCGTGAAAAGGCCGAACAGGTCGTCGACGCGCTGAACACGGAGCTTGCGAACGCGTACGTCCTGTATCATCAACTCAAGAAACACCACTGGGTCGTCGAGGGTGCGGAGTTCCTCGAGCTTCACGTCTTCCTCGAGGAAGCCTACGAACACGCCGAAGAAGGAGCGGACCTCATCGCAGAGCGCGCCCAGGCTCTCGGCGGCGTTCCGGTATCCGGACCGACGAACCTCGAGCAGCGCGCGACCGTCGAGTTCGAAGGCGAGGACGTCTACGACGTCCGGACGATGTTCCAGAACGACCTCGAGATCTACGGCGATATCATCGAATCGATGCGCGATAGTATCGAACTCGCCGAAAACCTCGGCGATTACGCGTCGGCGGAGATCCTCCGCGAAATCCTCGTCGAGGTCGAGGACGACGCCCACCACTTCGAACACTACCTCGAGGACGACACGCTGGTCCTCGAAGAAGCGACCCACTAAGGGGTCGGGATCGGCTGTATAGACCGACGGTCACATCACAATTTTCGCCAGCGAACTTTTCCGCGTCGGGTTCGCCGCAGGCGAACCACTCGCGCAAAAACTTCGATGAAAAAGGCCGCTCGCTCCCGCTGGTCGCTCGCGGGTGCAAGAGTCGTGTCGCGACCGCAGCGGTAACGCTACCGCCTATTTACAGCTGTTTCTCCTCAGGACTCTCTGAACTGTATTCAGCAATGCCCGTGCATCCACAACAATGGTCCAGACCTCGAGTCCTACTCGAGCAAATCGCCCCGAACCCGACACCCACAGGGGTAGGCGTTGTGGCGATCCGGAACGAGTTGAACGACGGCGGATATCGGGAGTCCACAGTTCGGACACTCGGGACGGGCCGAGAGTCCCTCGTCGGTCGCTCGAACGCCCAGATTTGTCACGATGAGCGATACGCCGCAAACCTCGAGGCGAACTTCGACCGAACGTCCGCCGGAGTCGATCAGTCGGGCGAGCGCCTCGGGGTCAAACTCGCTTGCGAGCTGGTAGGAATCTCGAGGAATCCCCTGTTTTTCGAGGGTTCGGACGATGTCCACGACCAGGTCGTCCGTCGGCGGGTTCATCGCTCAAATTCACCTCCAGGCGCGTGAGCGAGGGCGGCGATTGTTCGACTTCGATTCGTCTGTCGGACGGGATGTTTAAGCCCGCGGAGAAGCAATCCGAACATGGTTGACAAACCCACTCGGGTTTGGAAGCCACGTCTCGGGTGTTGCACCACCCGGGGCATTTCAATACGAACGCCCCCTTGCCGCGGAGTGTGTGGCTTCCATTTGACATCACATCTTGTATTGTCATATAACTACTGTTTTCGGCGAGGAATAATGTCGTCTCGAAGAGGTTGTCTATGTGCGAACTGAACGCAGTCATCCCTCAAACGGCTCTGGGACAAATGAGAGTTCTTCGTCTTCGATGACGACGTAGAGGATTCCAGTTCCTTCCGTGACCTCCCATTTGTAGTTAGCGTCGTGGTCGGCTGTAGTGGCCTCCACGGGATATGTCTCGTTCAGGCTCACTACTCTCGTTTCTCGGGTGTGTGAATTGTCGGATTCCTCGGGAGAGAGTTCGTACTCTTCGGATAGAACGACAGCACTACGTTCATCTGTAATTTCGACTCCAATAACTTGCTTAGTGTTAGTTTGATTTTGTATCCAGAGAGTCCCTTTGTCGGGGGTTTCCGGCAACTGCTGGCCCACACATCCTGAAAGCGAGAAAGCACTCCCCACAATTGCTGATACAAGAAGATGACGACGTTCCATGTTCTTAGTATAAATTACTTGACTAAATACTTCGTGGAAGAGCTACTAATCAGCTTCGTGTGATACCCGCACGGTGTGTATTTGATCTGTGCTTGCCGACCACACCAGACCCTCGAGAATCGAACAGACGCATTCACAGAACGCGGAGGCAAAAGAGACTCGAGACACCCCAAAGGACCTCGAGAAACCATCAAATCATCGCACTCGCTGTTGATGCGACCGGACACACAACGAACGATGTCCGAGACTCAGGGATCGAGATCGACGGCCGCATCGCAGGCAATCCAGCCGTCGGTGTTGTTTCGCTCGGTCACGACCAACTTTCCGGGTCGCGGTTCGTGCGCCGAGATGATCGTCGTCGACTCGTCTCGTGGTTCCTCGAGATCAGTATCCTGTTCCGGGACGGGGGCGTCCATTACGTGGAGTTAGGTGGGCCTAAATCTAAAAAGGTTTTGGTCGGCCTAAGACCAGTTCTCTGAAACGAAGATGGATTCGCGTGGTTCACTTTCAAACGACTGGCTTCCGTTTGCGCACGTATGGAGTACGATATCGTTCAGGGAGACATCGCCACACAGTCCGCGGACGCGCTGGTCAACGCCGCGGGGACGAGCCTCGAGATGGGATCCGGCGTGGCGGGCGCGTTGCGTCAGGCGGGCGGCGAGGGGCTCAACCAGGAAGCGACAGAAAACGGTCCGGTCGATCTCGGCGAAGTCGCCGTGACCGACGCGTACGATCTCGACGCCGACTACGTGATCCACGCGGCCGCGATGCCCCACTACGGCGTTCACGAGACTTCAGCGGAGTCTCGTGAGCCAACCAGAACCTCTGGTTCTGGTGACGACGGACAGGCGACCGAACAGAGCATCGGAGACGCCACGCGAAACGCCCTCGAGACGGCCGACGACCTCGCGTGTCAGTCGCTCGTGATCCCGGCTCTGGGATGTGGCGTCGCGGGATTCGATCTCGAGGACGGCGCGAGGATCATCGCGGAAGAACTGGCCGAGTACGATCCAGAGACCCTCGAGGACGTCCGGTTTGTCGCCTACAGTGACGAGGAGTACGACGCGATTCGGACCGTGGTCGATGACGTTCCGGAGACAGGTTCGCACGCGGAAAGCGAAACAGATCGATAGGCGAGCGACGGACAGATGTGAGAGCGAAACGACAGGAAGGGGCGACGCGACTCAGGAGAGCGACAGCCCGCGAATTTCGACGCTGTCGCCGTCTTCGACGCGTCCGATGATCTGTCCATCGGTCTCCGCAACCAGCGAATCCGCTTGCTCGGACGGGACGGCGACGACGAATCCGGTCCCCATGTTGAACGTCCGGTGCATCTCTTCAGCAGTGACGTTTCCTTCCGCCTGGACGAATTCGAAAATCGGCTGTGCAGGAAGCGGTTCGTCGATGACGTAGCGATTCTCGCCCATTCGGAGCAGGTTGGTCCAGCCCCCGCCCGTTATGTGAGCCGCCGCTCGCACGCCGTTTTCGACCATCGGCTCGAGTAAGTCCGTGTAGATCCGCGTCGGTCGCAGGAGTTCCTCGCCGATGGTGACCTCGGGATCGAGCGGGAACGTGTCGGTGTACTCGTGCTCGCGGGTTACGGCCTCGCGTGCGAGGGTGAGCCCGTTCGAGTGGATCCCGTTCGAGGGAAACCCGACGAGCACGTCGCCGACGGCCGCCTCGCCTTCGAAGATCGCGTCTTTGTCCGCGAGGCCGACGCAGGTGCCCGCTAGATCGAATCCGGAGACGACCTCGGGCATCACGGCGGTTTCGCCACCTAGAAGGGTGAGATCGGCCTGCTCGAGGCCGACCGCGAGTCCCTCGCCGATTTCGTTCGTAATTTCGTCGTCCGGTTCGTCGATCGCGAGGTAGTCGACGAACGCCGTTGGCCCGACGCCCGCCGCGACGAGGTCGTTGACGTTCATCGCGATACAGTCGATTCCGATCGTCGAGAAGTCTTCGATGGCCTCGGCGACGAGCAACTTCGTTCCGACGCCGTCGGTCGCCAGCGCGAGATAGCGATCGCCGATGTCGAGCAACCCGGCGTACTCCGTGGTCAGGTCGCTCCCGAAGGCCTCGAGCAACGCCGCCGTGGCGTCTTCGCTGGCCTCTATATCGACGCCCGTTTCGGCGTAGGTGAGCCCCTCGGATTTCTCGTCCTCCGGGTTGGAGTCGGTTTCGTCCGTCTGGTCGGTCATATCTGAACGACCTCCCGGATTGTCTAAAAGCCCACCGGTCCGCGCTGTCGGAGTCGAGTTGGGCCAAAAAGCTAGCCAGCCAAACCGCGTGAACCCACGGGGGAGTACCCGAAACGGAGTCGCTTACCAAAATCCGAGGCCGAATACCATGATAAAACCGGCCAGCAGGGCCGCGCTCGAGAGGAACACGGCGGCGAAAACGGGCTTGCTCCAGTTCCAGACGGACTTGCCGTCGAGGGGTCCGAACGGGATCATGTTGAACGCGGCCAGAAAGAGGTTAATCAGGACGCCCATGTGACCGACGATGGAGAGTCCCGGGACGAACAACAACGGGAAGAACAGGAGCGCCAGACCGTGGTTGGTCAGCGGTCCGACGACCGCGATCATCGCGTTCTCGCGTTCGGTGATCCGTCCGGCGTGATAGACCGCTCCCGGTGCGGCGAAGAGAAAGCCGATCAGCGCGCTCATGATCGCCAGAAAGAGCATCTGGTAGTCCGCCCGAAACTCGGCGACCTGACCGTACCGAATCGCGACGACCTTGTGTGCGAGTTCGTGACAGATGAACCCGACACCGACGGTTACGAAACTCAACGCGATCATCATGACGAACGTTCCGGTCGTGTCGGTACCCTGAGGAATCGGGCTCAAGATCAGCGCGAATGCGACGCTCAAGACGATCCACGCGATCGCGAGGTCGATCAACTCCTTGTCGCTGAAGCTCAACTCCGGCTTCGTTTGATAGCTCACCGTTCGTTCCCTCCGACGAAGATCATGAGAAGATCCCCCACAGTAGCTCGAGCGTGTTTCGGGCACCGCGGAGCAGTTCGTCGAACAGCGCGTCGACGCCGCCGATTTCGGGGCCAGCTAGCCACGGCAGAACGACCAGCGGGAACAGCAGAGTTGCAATCAGGCTCCCGATATTCGTCAACGCGACGATCATGATGAGCCGGAACAGCGGCACATCGAACATCTCTTCGACGGCTTCGCCGAGCGGCCGCTCCGTGTCGCCGACGATCTCGTTGAGCACCTGGATGTCGCGAACGTTGACCGGTCGGTGTTTGAGTTCGACGTAGCCGGCGAACCAGCCCGGTGCGAGTAGTGGATTGATGCTGGTAAGCCAGGCGACCGAACCGCCGACGCCGGCGCTGGTCCAGCGCGCCCCGGCGAGTCGAGCGAGCGTAAAGGCGAAAATGCCGTTGAAGAGGAACCAGGCGGCAAAGAGCTGGAGCAGGAAGGTATCCTGAACACCGGCCATGATCAACAGGAAGAAAAAGCCGATGAAGACCGTCATTACGAGATAACCAAAGAGCTTGACGACCGAAAACCGGCGTCCGGAATCCGTTCCCGTAATCGACTCGAGGGGCGGCAGTGAGTCCGGGTTCTCGAGGTACTGGTCGATACCCGCTTTGTGTCCTGCACCGACGACGGCGAGGACGTCGTAACCCTGATTCGAGAGCGCGTGGAGATTGTGCGCGATGTAGGCGTCGCGTTCGTCGATCAACGCTTCGGCACCGCCGGGGCTAAAGCGCCGGAACTCTTCCATCATCGCGGCGACGACATCACCGTCGGTCATCTCCTCGATATCTATTTCGTCTACATCTTCGACGTCGGCCGTCAGCATGCCGAGTACGATACCGACGACGCCGCCGATGAGAACACCGATTCCGAGTCCGGCGAGGATACCGATTGTTCCCCGAATGGCGTACGTGCCGACGTTTTCGAACGTAGATGCGGAGATTGGGCCGACGAACGTCTCGGTCGCGACGAGTGCAACGGCGGTGACGAGTCCCAGGCAGATACCGGCGATGACGCGAATCGAGAATCCGTTAATAATCCCGCCCGTATTGGTACCCGCATTATCCAGAGACGGAAGAAAGAGCAGGCCCACTAATCCGCCGACGAGCGTCCCGCCGCCGACGGCACCGACGTATTGTAAGGTCGACTGTTCGGCGACACCGAGCATAAGGAGGTCTCCGAGACCGAACAACGGGGCGATAAACGCCGCGAATATGAATCCGAGGAACGCACCGGCGACGGCACCGAAGGTGAGGCCGAGCGTTCGAGGGTCTGTCACCCCGAGTGCCAGTCCGCCGACCATTTTGAGCTTCTCCGCAAACGAGAGGCGGGCCCAGAACCGCTGGATCGTTATCTGAATGTCTCGGTCAACCAGTGCGACCCCGCTTCCGTTCTCCTCGGCCGCGTCGATCGCGGCGCGCATATCCGCTCCCGGTTCGATATCGAACTGATCACCGAGGCGGGACTGAACATACGAAAGCATCCAGTACGCGAGAAACTGAAAGACGGTATTACCTGAAAGGAGATCCTCTGCCTCGATGTCGTCGGGCGTCCCGCCCTGCATCTGGCGGTAGCGCCCTTCGTCGAGTTCGACGGCGACCATATCGGGAGACTCCTGTTCGATCGTCTCCTCGACCTCGTCGACGCTTGCCTGTGAAACGTGAGCCGTCCCGAGGACCTGGACGGATCCACGCTCACGTCCGGGCGGATCAGAAGGTTCGGGAACGTCGACATCACCTGCATCGCTCATTACCGGACCAACTCGGGCCCGACTTTTACCAGTATCGAAGCGTGTGAATCAGCAACGTCCGTCGTGCCGTGTCGAGAGATTGATTGCAACCCCCGGGAAACACCGACCGATGACTGATCTCCTCGAGACCGTGGTGGAAAACCGCGAGATGGTCCAGCCCCACCACGCGAACATGCTCGACGTCACTCACGGTGGGAACGTGATGAAGTGGATGGACGAGGTTGGGGCAATGGCCGCGATGCGGTTCGCCGGCGAAACCTGCGTGACCGCGCGCGTCGATCGAATGGACTTCGAACGACCGATCCCGGTGGGGGATACGGCGTTTATCACCGCGTACGTCTACGACGTCGGGTCCTCGAGCGTGAAGGTACGGATCGTTACCGAACGCGAGGATCTCCGGACGCACGAACGAGAGAAAACGACCGAATCATACTTTGTGTACGTGGCTATCGACGAAGATGAAGCGCCGACGACCGTCCCCGAACTGACCGTCGACACGACAGAGGGCGAACGCCTCCGGGAGGAGGCGCTCGCGGGCGAAAACGGCAACTAGTCGACTCCGTTACCGGTCTCGACCAGTCGGATCCATCGCTGACTCCAGCTATCCAGTCGGCTACCGGTTTCGATCGCGGCCGCCGGTAAATAGACTCTCGCCGCCGGCGCACCTATTGTCGCCACCAGTACGCCGATAGTCGGCAGTGACACACCGATCGGCAGGCTAGCGACATACCGATCGACAGGTCACCGACACGCGGTCTGGTTGACAGCTGTCCGAGGACCGTTCCGTGTTCGTTTCGGAGAAAAGAGACGAGTTGCGCTACTCCAATAGCTCCCCAACCTCGCCGAGCGACTCGAGAACGTAATCCGGTTCGACCGCTGCGTCCTCGAGGTCACCGCGTTCGGTAACGCCGGTGAGGACGGCGGCTGTCGTCATTCCGGCCCGGTTTCCGAGTTCGATATCGGTGTTGAGCCGGTCGCCGACCACGAGCGTTCGTTCCGGCGGCGTCTCGAGCCGGGAAATTGCGGTCTCGGCCGCCATTTTCGACGGTTTTCCCAAAATCGAATCAGGTTCGCGGCCGGCGACGGCCTCCATCGCGGCGAGAATCGTCCCCGAACCGGGGATTTCCCCCTCATCCGTCGGGATGGTCACGTCAGGATCGGTGCCGTAAAACTGGGTGTCGCCCTCGAGTGCGCGTAACGACTCCCAGATCGTTCCATAGGAGAACTCCCGATCGAACGAGCCGAGGACGACGTCGCTCTCGTCGGGATCGTCGGTTACAGTGAGATCGTGATTCTCGAGAATGGCTCGTAATCGGTCGTCGCCGACCAGGAAGATGGATTCGCCGGCGTGATTCGCCTGCAGATATTCGGCCGAAACGAGTGCGGACGTCAGAACCGATTCCGATGCGATATCGAGCCCGTGTGGCTCGAGTTTCGCTCCGTAGTGGGCCGCTCCTCGGGTCGGATTGTTCGAAAAAAGCAATCTGTCGATCCCCGCGTTTTCGAGGGCGCGGAGGCCGTCGATCGCACCGGGAATCAACTCCTCGCCGCGAACGATCGTTCCGTCGACGTCGAGGATCGCAGCCTCGAAGGCAGTCATTATCCCGGTAAAGGGGCGTCCACCGGTTGAATTTTCGGGTTCCGGTTGCGCGCGTGCCCTTGTCTCGAGCGACCAAGCAGTACTCGGCGGGTTCGAGGTGGGAATTCTTATCCGGAGACGACGCGAAGGATCGGTTATGGGACTTGAGGTCGAGCCGCCGGATCCGCCCGAGTTGTCGTTCGTCGATCCGAACGAGTACGACGACGCGACGATCAGCGGTGGAGATGAGAATACAGATATCGACTACCGTCGCGAGGAACTACAGGGGTTCCTCAAGGAGGGAGCGTGGGAGGAAGCCTTCGACGAGTGGCTCGAAGACACGGATCTCGATGAACGGGAGTTCGGGATCGCTCGTGATCTCGACCTCTTCGTCGAGTTCGATTTCTTCTGGGACGATTTTGCCGATCGAGTCGGCTATCACGCGCCGGGTATCGCCGAGGACTGGCAGGCGCGCGAGTATCACCCCGAGCTCGATTCGTGGGGAACCGTCTCGTCTATCAACGCGGAGCTCACGGAGTTCGGACAGATCGTTTCCGTCTTGCTAAAAGAGGAATACATCGACTGGGAAGCCCAGTACGAACCGCCCGAGGATCTTCCCGATTTCGACTGATCGGTCCTGTTCGCGAGCCCTCGATTCGTGGACGATCGACCGACGGTTCTCACTCTCGAGTGACGCCGATGTTCAACACCGCACCGTGGCACTTCGGACAGAACCCGATCGAAGTCGACGTCGTTTCTCGATGTCCGCAGGCTCGACACTCGTACGTTCGCTTGTTCTCGTTCGGCGTGTACGGATCTGTATAGACCATACTGTACGGGCGAGTAAGTTTACCCAAAAGCGTTGTGTGGGTGTACTTCGGTGGGCGATTGAACAATAACTTCCGATAATATGGCGTAATATAGTGGACGATTGTGCAGTACTTCCATCCGGCCCGCGGTAAGACTGGTTGGAATTCGGATCGATCGCGACTCAAGCAATCCTGTGTGTGAAAAGAGTTAACATGGGTCAATTGTTACAACGACATATGTCCCGGCCCGTCCAACTCGAGTACGAGTGTTTCAGGTGCGGGCGACGAGAGACGGTTGACGACGCACTTCTCAGTGAGTGTCCCCGGTGTGGTGGTGACATGCGGAACGTGGATCGGATCCAAACGTATTGATCGGCGACGAAAAGATGGCTCGAGTATCCCGTCAGCGATGAGACGGTATAACGCCAACGCGTCTCCAACAGCCCTCAAGATGTCGTAGGAGCTGAATCCGGTTTCGGTTCGCCGGCCGTAATCGACTCGCCGGTTACGAGGCGATTCCCCCAGACGGTTTCGGGGACCCGCGTGTTAACCATTAGCCGGAAGTAGTGATCGAACCACGCCGGATTCGCCCACTCCGGAAGCGTCGCTTCGCGCCGTTCGACGAATCGATTCTGAAAGCTGTCCGTTTGCGCTCCCGTATCCGGATCTCGTGTCGGAACGACGCATCGTTGGCACGGGTTGACGCCGTTGATCGTACTCGAGCCGATCTCGAACGGAACGACCGTTCCCGGCTGATCGTAGAGTCGATCCTCCCAGAACGGTTCGACGCCGCTGATCTCGAGGTTCGGCCGGAGCCGCCGACGCATCTCTGTAGTATCGATTCCCTCGAACCACGATGCGACGGCTTCGAGGGTTCCGGTACTGATGACGGTCGGTCCCGATGCGTCGGTATCGTCGGGAAATCCGCCTTCGTCGGCGCGGACGACCTCGACGTCGTAGCCGAAATAACACGTCAGCCACGAGCCGAAATTGTCGCGATCAACCTCGAGGTGAAACGAGAAACTGTCGCCGGTGGCGTGTTCCCAGATCGTGATCGTCTCGCGTTCGAGGTCGTACTCCGCACGTAATCCGTGAATTTGTCGCTCCCGCTTGCCGTTGACGTAGTTCCCGTCCTCGTCGACGATCGCGTAACGGCGGTCCCATTCCAGACCTCCGTGTTCCCGAATCGTTGCCGCTTCTACCGGCGTACAATCCAGTGATTTGACGGGATAGACGAGTATTTGCTCGAGGTGAGCCATTGGCTGTACTAATATGATCCACCCTGAAATCAGTATCTGTAACGATTATTTTATTGCTTCCAACCTCGGTTTGGGTGAGCCGATCAGCAGCCTGGGCTCTTTCGTCTGACCCGTGAGAAAATCGACGGCTCTGACCCTCCTCCGAACGAAGAGTATTCCTCACCGCTTCGGCGTGAACGACTCGATTACGTGTGCTAAAAGATCTTATTTCTGTCTCGAGTAAATACTCATAACTACCAGTACTATGACTATATATTCCCAAAACAGGATTCCACTAGTTGAGCCCCTAAATCGGTAATAACTCCCATATGACAGCTACAATTAGGGTAGGTTGTGACACACTCAATTCAGAAACCTCCGGGTTTATGCATCAGGATGTTGGCTGGTTACGTATATGTCCGAAACCGGGACGGAGTCCCGTCCGCTGGTCAGACAGCTTCCCGATCCATCCACGGCGTCGAACGTCCGATACAACCCGTCACTTGAGGCACTGCGAGAACTCGCGAGCCCCAACGAGACGACGACCGAATACGGGTCGCCGTCGTACGTCAGCGAGTTCCGTTCCCGAAGCTCCGACCGGACGAAAAACGCGATCGATAGCGAGTTTTCAGACGACGATTACGACCTGCTCGCCGACGCCGTCGAAATCGCGGACGAGCGGGACATGCTCTGTATCGACCGCCTCCTCGGTCGTCATCCCGACGCAACGTTTTGTTGTCGACTATTCGTGCCGGTCGAGCACGCTCGAATCGCGCTCGCGTGGGCCAAGCTGTTCGAGCCGGCCGACGGCCGCGATCCCGATTTCTCGACCATTCAGCTTCCCGATTACGACGAGCGGACGATCCGCGTCTTGCCCGACGACGGGTTCACCGCCGTCCTCGGCACCGATTATCTCGGCGAGGCCAAGAAATCGTTCCTCCGACTGTTCATGCGACGGGCCAAAGAGCGCGACGGACTCGGCCTCCACGCCGGGAGCAAGCGCGTCCGCGTTCGCGACGAAGACGACGACCTCCGAATCGTCGGACAGGTCTTCATGGGTCTCTCCGCGACGGGTAAGTCGACCCTAACCTCCCACGGCTGTTGGCTCGAGGATCCCGAGGGGGCGGTGATGCTACAGGATGACGTCTGTGCACTCTTGCCCGACGGGTCCGTCGCCGGAAGCGAAGGCGAAGGACTGTTCATCAAAACGATCGGCCTCGATCCCGACGAACAGCCCGGTCTCTACGAGGCCGCAACCGACGAATCAGCCGTCCTCGAGAACGTCGCCGTCGACGACGACGGAACGGTCGACTTCGACGAACCCCGCTATACGTCCAACTCCCGGGCGGTCGTCCAGCGCGAGGAACTCGAGAGTGCGGACGAGGAAATCGACCTAGATCGGATGGATCAAGTCTTTTTCATCACGCGAAATCCGCTGATGCCGCCGGTTGCGAAACTCGACACCGATCAGGCCGCCGTCGCGTTCATGCTCGGCGAGTCGATCGAAACGAGCGCCGGCGATCCGTCTCGAGCGGGCGAGTCGATCCGCGTCGTCGGAACGAACCCGTTCATCATCGGTCCGGAGGGCGAGGAGGGGAACATCTTTCAGGACCTTATCGAGACGCTCGACGTCGACTGCTACGTGATCAACACGGGCTATCTCGGCAACGAATCGAAGGATATCGGCGTCACCGAGTCCGTGACCGTCCTCACCGAAGTCGCTCGCGGCACAATCGACTGGGCCGACGACGAACGGACGGGACTGACGATTCCCGAATCCGTTCCGGGCCTCGACATCGAGGAGTACTACGTTCCGGATCACGTCGACGAGTACGACGAGGCGCTCTCGAATCTTCGGGCCGACCGTCGTGCGTACCTCGAGGAGTTCGACGAACTTCGCGAGGAAATCGTCGACGCTGTCTACTGACCCGGTTGTCACCTGTTCAAGTCGGTACTGTATTTATCACGATCGTTCGACGATTGAAGCAGTGTTTGCCGAACACAGTCACGATTATATGCGTTGAGTTCTCATAGCCGCTAATGAGCGTCGAACTTCGAACCCCGACCGCCCGCGTCTGCGAGCGGTGTGGTCGCGGCGAACAGTGGGACGAGAACCTCGAGGCCTGGCAACTTGCAACCGAAGACGGCAAAAAACAGATCGGAAATCCTCATTGTCTCCACGAATGGGACATCAACGGTGCGTTCAATCCGTTTGGCGGAAACTGATCCGATTGCCTGGCGTCGACCGGTGACGTAGCCACAGCCGAACTCGAAGCGTGAACACTTTTCTCCGACTCGAGCGTAGTCGGTCCCGTGCCGACAGTCTATCTCACTTCGCCGCCGAAGTCAGCCAAAGCGATTTCGGAAACGTTGCTCGAGGAGCGTCTCGTCGCCTGCGTGAACCAGTTGTCCTCGGAATCGGTCTACCGCTGGGAGGGTGAGGTGCACCGGGACGAAGAGGTGATCTTGCTCGCGAAGACGACCGAGGATGCGTACGACGACCTTCTCGCCCGCGTTCAGGAAATCCATCCCCACGAGGTGCCCTGCATCGAGCGATTCGATGAGGACCACGTTCTCGAATCGTTCGCGACGTGGCGAGCGGAGAACGTCGACTAGCCGCCGACCGGGGCCGCCAGCGCGGAGCGGATCCGTTCCGTTCGATATCTGCCAGTCCGTTCCGTTCGAGCCCTGTCAGACAGTCACAGGATCGGACTACCCGAAAAAGCAACCCTTAAAACTCGAGCGAGGATTGATTGGGGTATGGCTGGAACCATCGAAGTGCTCGTTCCGGGTGGCCAGGCGAACCCTGGCCCACCGCTCGGTCCCGAGCTCGGACCGACGCCCGTCGACGTACAGGCGGTCGTCAACGACATCAACGAACAGACTGAAGCGTTCGACGGCACCGAAGTACCCGTGACCGTCGAGTACGAGGAGGACGGCTCCTACTCGATCGACGTCGGTGTGCCACCGACGGCCGCGCTCGTCAAAGACGAGGCCGGCTTCGAGACCGGAAGCGGCGAACCGCAGGTAGATTTCGTCGCGGATATCTCCGTCGATCAGGTCAAGACGATCGCAGAGCAGAAACATCCGGATCTGCTCGCCTACGATACGAAAAACGCCGCCAAAGAAGTCGTCGGCACCTGCGCCTCGATGGGCGTCACCATCGAAGGCGACGATGCCCGCGAGTTCAAGGCGAAAGTCGACGACGGCGAGTACGACGACGTCCTCGTCGAATAACTCCCGAGCTCGCGACCGAGCTCCGCGGATTTTCGTTGTTTCCGATTCGTTAGCCGTCGGATTGTCGTTTGTCGGGTTCTTCGTCAGTCACTTCCTCGAGGGGATACGTTACGTAAAACAGGCGCAAAGCCTCGCCCTTTAGAGGCATGGCAAGACGCTCTACTGCCACATAGTATTTATCCCGAAATCTCTCAGAGCCGAAGGTTCTGCGGACATCGCGGAGCAAGGCTCCGCTCAGTATCGGGAGCCGCGTCTTACGGGTGCAACGAGAGAACGCCTCAAAACCATCTTCGCGGAGATATGCGACGACAAAGACCTCGAACTCGTCGAGGTTGAAACCATGCCCGACCACGTTCACCTGTTCGTGGGAAGCCCGCCGCGCAACGAACTATCGTTGCTCGTCAACTGGCTGAAAGCTTCCAACCTGTCATCACCCCTGATTTTCGGCAGGGTTCACCACTGGCGGACGAAACCGCCGCTCTGGACGTAGGCGCAAACAACATCGTAGCGTGTTCGGTTTCGACCGGTCAACAGTACCTCTACGAAGGACGCTCCCTCTTTGAGCGGTTCCGCGAAACCACCGAAGAAATCGCCCGCCTACAGTCGAAGTTGCCCGAAGGACGCTACAGTAGCAACCGTCTCCGGCGGCTCTACCGGAAACGGACGCACCGACGCGACCACGCGATAAACGCCGTTGCCCGCGACCTCGTAGAACGGTTGTACGAGGAGGGCGTGGCGACGGTGTATGTGGGCGATTTGACCGGCGTGCTGGAAACGCACTAGTCGGTCAGAGTGAACGCGAAGACGCACAACTTTTGGGCGTTTCGAGCGTCTATTAACCGTTTCGCGTGCGTCTGAGAGGAATACAGCATCTCGCTCGAAGCCCGGGCGGAAGCGTGGACCTCCCAAGAGTGCCCCGACTGTGGGGAGCGAGAGGCGACTGTGCGCTACGAGGATACGTTGACGTGCTCGTGCGGTTTCGAGGGGCACGCGGACCTCACGGCTTCAGAGACGTTCTTAAAACGCGAAGTGAGCGGTGGAGTCGGGCCGATGGCACGGCTTGCACGGTTCAAGTGGGACGACCATTCCTGGTCAGCGTCATCACGCGCTTGTCCCAACGAACAGCGTGCGAACCCGCAAGTCGCCTCCGTGTATCGGTAGCCGAACCCAACGGAGGAATCTCGTCCCTTTAGGGGCGGGAGGATGTCAAAGTTGCTGGCAAATTCAAGGACGGCGATTATTCATCTTCGTTCAGAAAAGGAATCCATGAGCGACGAAGAGGAGATCGAAGTCGAGTACGAAGGGACGCTTTCGCGCGAAGACATCGCAACGCACCTCGAGACGTTCGCAGAGAACCTGCGCGAGTCCGGCGACTTCGATATCGAAATCGGCGACAACACCGTTTCGATCGCCCCGCCCGATTCGCTCGAGTTCGAGGTCGAACTCGAGGACGAACCGGAAGACGGCGGCGTCGAGCGAAGCATCGAATTCGAACTCGAGTGGATGCGAACCGACGAGGAGGATCCGCTCCCCGATTCGAAGGAGTTCGAAGACTAATCTGTAGACCAATCGGAAAGCGTAGTCCCATCCGGTTGCCATGCAGTCCCCTCTCATCTCGTCGTGGTCCCGCGAGAGCGTGGTTCGACGGGTTTAAGTTCGTCATGGGACTTCTCTCAAAGGAGACAGGCTTCGCCTGTTTCACTGACCCGTAGGAGCATCCCTGCGTACTACGGAGGTGAACGATGGCAAACTCGGATATTGAAACAGCAGTCGCTCGAGCGCTCGAGGACTCACCGGATCGGAACTTTACCGAAAC
Organism: Halostagnicola sp. A-GB9-2; assembly: GCF_030068615.1. Taxonomy (GTDB): domain Archaea; phylum Halobacteriota; class Halobacteria; order Halobacteriales; family Natrialbaceae; genus Halostagnicola. The sequence goes on from NZ_JASJOC010000006.1 coordinate 135,917, forward strand.
GGTCGACCTCGCAGTTAACTTGCGCGACCTAGACCTAGACGAACCGTCGAATCGTGTCGACGAGTCCGTCGTCTTGCCGTCCGGAACCGGCCAAGAAACTCAGATTATCGTCATCGCCGAGGGAGAAACTGCAGTCCGCGCAGAAGAAGTCGCGGACGACGTTCTCTCGGGCGACGACGTGGCCGATCTGGACGACGACGAGGCCAAAGACCTCGCAGACGAGACGGACTTCTTCATCGCCGAAGAGGCGATGATGCAAGATATCGCACGGCACCTCGGGACCATTCTCGGTCCGCGAGGGAAGATGCCGGACCCGCTCTCGCACGACCAGGATGTCGTCGAGACCGTCAACAGACTCAAGAACACGGTTCAAATTCGCTCCCGGGACCGGCGCACGTTCCACACGCGCGTCGGTGCCGAAGATATGGAGGCAGAGGATATCGCCGACAACGTCGACGTTATCCTTCGCCGACTGCACGCCGACCTCGAAAAGGGTCCACAGAACATCGATTCAGTCTTCCTGAAGACGACGATGGGCCCGTCCGTGGAGGTGGCCTGAGATGAGCGCAGAAGCCGAGCGCAAAACTGAGAACCTTCCACAGTGGAAAGAAGAGGAAGTCGCCGAACTCTCGGAGATCATCGAGAACTACGAGAGCGTCGGCGTCGTCGGCATCGCCGGCATTCCAAGCAAACAGCTCCAGGACATGCGCCGCGGTCTCCACGGCACCGCCGTGGTCCGCGTCAGCCGAAACACGCTTCAGACCCACGCACTCGAGAAAGCCGGATTCGACGAACTCGTTCCTCATATTGAGGGACAGGTCGGTCTGGTTGCGACGGATAGCAATCCGTTCGCACTCTACAAGGAACTCGAGGCGTCGAAGACCCCCGCCCCGATCAACGAGGGCGAGGTTGCCCCGAACGACATCGTCATCCCGGAGGGTGACACCGGCGTCGATCCGGGGCCGTTCGTCGGCGAACTGCAGAGCGTGGGTGCCAACGCACGCATCGAGGACGGTTCGATTCAGGTGATGGAGGACTCGACCGTCCTCGAAGCCGGAGAAGAGGTCTCAACTGACCTCTCGAACGTTCTCAACGAACTCGGTATCGAGCCGAAGGAGGTCGGACTCGACCTTCGTTCGGTTGTCGCCGAGGGCGTCCAGTTCGATCCCGAAGATCTCGACATCGACATCGAAGCCTACGAGAGCGACGTGGCCACCGCGGCCGCTCGTGCACGGAACCTCGCGGTCAACGCGACGTTCCCGACCGAGTCGACCGCACCGACGCTCATCGCGAAAGCGACGGGCGAGGCCAAGAGCCTCGGCCTGCAGGCGTCGATCGAATCCCCGGATCTCGCCGACGACCTCGTGAGCAAAGCGGACGCACAGCTTCGTGCGCTCGCCGCCCAGATCGAGGACGAAGAGGCGCTTCCGGAGGAACTCCAGGGTGTCGAGGCACCGGCTGTCACACAGGCAGAGCCCGACGAAGACGAATCGGCTGACGATCAAGACGAGGAGTCCGACGCTGACACCGAAGACGAAGCGGACGACGAAGACGACGATGACGATTCCGGTGGCGGCGAAGGGCTCGGCGAAATGTTCGGTTAATAGAGGTTACAACAATGGAATACGTATACGCTGCACTCATCCTGAACGAAACGGACGAAGAGATCAACGAAGACAACCTGACGGACGTGCTCGACGCAGCCGGCGTCGACGTCGAAGAGTCTCGAGTCAAGGCGCTTGTCGCCGCACTCGAGGACGTCGACATCGACGAGGCCGTCGACGAGGCCGCCGCAGTTCCTGCCGCGGGCGGCGCAGCAGGCGGCGCAGCCGCAGCAGGCGGCGCTGACGACGGCGGAGACGAGGAGGCCGCTGACGAAGGCGGCGACGCCGATGCAGGTGCCGACGATGAGGACGAAGACGACGAGGACGAAGGCGACGGCGGCGAAGGGCTCGGCGAACTCTTCGGATAACTCGTCTCTAAACGATTCAATCCCGTTATTTTCTTTCAACGATAACGCGATAGCTCCGGCTCCGTCTTACGCGATTTTCACTCGTCGGAGACTCGATTCTCACTGGCCGTCCGAGAATTGATAACCGATTCCGCGGCCAGACCGGGTATGGCCGTCTCCGCACTCGAGTTGCTCACGGATCCAGCGCTTTCGGCCCGGTTAGTCGCCTGGGTTCTCGCGGGGGTTGTACTCGGAAGTTGTAGCGGCTTGATTCCGGGATTGCACGCGAACAATTTTGCACTGTTGCTTGCGGGGGTCGCTCCGTCGATTCCAGGGCCGCCGCTTTTCGTCGGCTGTGCAATGCTCGCGGCAGGTGTCGTCCACACGTTCGTCAACGCGGTTCCGGCGATGGCACTCGGGGTGCCCGACGCGGAGATGGCGATCACCGCACTCCCTGCCCATCGAATGGTGATGGATGGCCGGGGTTACGAGGCGATTCGACTCTCCGCGCTTGGGAGTATCCTCGCCGTGATCGCGGCCGTCCCCCTCGCGCTTCCGATCACCTGGGGCGTCACCGCCGCCTATCCGACGATCCGTTCGAATCTTCCGCTCGTGCTGGCGATGGTCGTCGTTGCGCTGGTCGCCTCGGAGTACACGTGGAAACGCCGTTTCGGCGCGATGCTTTCCTTTACACTCGCCGCCGCACTTGGCGGGCTCACGCTCGATCTCGAGCCGGACTCGCCCCTCGAAGCCGGCGGGATGCTCGCGCCGCTGTTCGCGGGGTTGTTCGGCGCACCCGTCCTGATCGACGCGATCCGCGGCGGCGGGGTTCCGTACCAACACGACGAGGAGATTCGACTGTCGCGTCGACTGGTCGGCCTAACGGCGCTCGCGGGCGCGTTCGCTGGAGCCGTCGTCGGCTACATTCCCGGTATCTCCGCGGCCATCGCGGCGGTCGCCGTCCTCGTTCTCGTTCCGGGCGAATCGGGTGACAGGGGGTACATCGTCGCGACGAGCGGCGTCGACACGGCAAACTCGATTTTCGCCCTCTTTGCGCTCGTCGCGATCGGACAACCCCGAACTGGCGTCATGGTCGCCTTCGAAAACGCGAACGCGCCGCTCGAGCTTCCGATCTTACTCTTGAGTATCGTACTCGCCGGCGTCGCCGGATTCCTTCTCGTGATCGTTATCGGAGACTTCTACCTCGAGTTCGTCGGCCGGCTGTCCTACTGGAAGATTTCGACTGCCGTCCTCGGCCTCCTGCTCGTGCTCTCGTATCTCTTCACCGGGTTCGTCGGCGTCGGCGTGTTCGTCGCTGCGGCCGGGATTGGCATGGTTCCGGTACGGCTTCGCACTCGACGGGTGCACCTGATGGGCGTTTTGATCGGGCCGCTGATGATCGGGTTTTGAGGCCATAGTATACCGCCACCTCTTGCAACTGACTTGAACAACACGAACGATTATGTATTATTCCGGTGTAGCGAGTCGAGGTGTCTCATCATGGTTGATGCTACCATCGACGTCCTGTATCGAGGCGCGCTCGAGTGCGATCAAAACTACATGATCGAGGGCCAGACGCTCGGAACGAAAGCCGAGCCGAATCCGGATCTCGACTACGAGGAGATCCCCGTCTGGAACCTCGTCATCGACCACCCCGAAGGGACGATCCTCTGGGATACCGGCTCGCATCACGACGCGCTCGAGGGCCATTGGCCCGAAGAACTCGCACAGGCGTTCTATCCGTACGACGCGGCCGAATACCCGCTTGACGAGGTCCTCGAGGAGAACGGTTACGGACTCGGTGACATCGACTACGTGTTCCAGACCCACCTGCACCTGGACCACGCCGGCGGGTTGGAGTTTTTCGACGGCACCGACGTACCGATCTTCGTCCACGAGCGCGAACTCAAGTTCGCCTACTACAGCGCGAAGACCGACAAGGGAAGCGGCGCGTACATCCTCGAGGATTTCGATCACGACCTCAACTGGCGGATCCTCCACCAGGATCGGGAACGCCACTTCGAGGACGTCGAATTCGTTCGCTTCCCCGGACACACGCCCGGTCTGACCGGGACGATGATCCACCTCGACGACGACGGAACGGTCGTCTTCACGGGCGATCAAGTCTACCAGTCGCCCAATTACGAGGACGAAGAACCCCTTGGTGCGTCGCTCCTCTGGGGCAAAACCGAGTGGTTCGACAGCCTCAGGCGAATCAAATCGTTCGAACGGCGATACGACGCGGAGGTCGTCTACGGTCACGATACCGACCAGTTCGAGGAGATTCAGGACGGGTGGGGCAAATGAGCTACGAGCGGTCGGTTTCTGCTGAAAGTCACGCAATCGAGCCCGAAACCGTCTGGCACCTACAGATGCCCCAGATCCGATTCGGGCGCGACGCGGTCGAGGAACTGGGCTTTCAGCTCCGAGACCTCGGCGTCGAGGAAGAAGCACGCGGGCTGGTCGTTACGGACGAGAATCTCCGCCAGATCGGTCACGTCGGTCGCGTAACGGACCACCTCGAGGACGCCGGCTACGACGCCACCGTCTGGGACGGCGTCGAACGCGAACCCTCGATCGAGGTCGTTGACGACTGCATCTCGTTCGTCCGCGAGAACGAAGGCGGGGACGGCTACGATTTCTACATCGGGTTCGGCGGCGGGAGTTGTATCGACGTCGCCAAAACGACGCGTGCGGTGATCGCCAACGGCGGCGAGGTGCTCGATTACATTGCCGAGCCGACGGGCGATGGCGAGAACCTGACTGAGTCGGGGCCGCCGCTCGTCCTCATGCCGACGACGGCGGGAACCGGTGCCGAAATCTCGCCGGTCGCGATTCTCTCCGTGGAAGAAAAAGACATCAAGGAAGGAATCTCGAGCAACCACATTCGCGCGGACGCGGCCGTACTTGACCCCACGTTCACGACGACGTTGCCGCCGGACACGACGGCGAAAACCGCGATGGACGCGCTCGGTCACGCAATCGAGGGCTATACGACACACCCCTTCGACGGATTGCTCCGCGCCACGGATCCGCAGGAACGACCCGTCTACGCGGGCCGAACGGAGCTCACCGAGATGTTTTCGGAGAAGGCGATCGACCTGCTCTCGAGCAACGTTCGAACCGCCGTCCACAACGGCGACGACATCGAGGCTCGAGCGGGCATGTTGAAGGGTGCGTTGTTCGGCGCAATCGCGGGGCTCACCGCCGGAGCGAGCCTCTGTCACGCGATGGCCTACCCCGTCGGAAACCGATATCACACCTATCACGGCGAAACGATCGCCGTCCTCACGCCGGCTTCGACGCTTGGCTACAACGCCGCCAGCGATCCCGAACGGTTCGCGGAGGTGGGCAGACTATTGGGCGTCGACACGGGCGGGATGGGGGACAGAGAAGCGGCTGATCTCGCTCGAGATGCGTACGTTCGGCTCCAGCAAGACCTCAACGTCATCCCGAGCGGCCTCAACGAACTTGCGGGGATTACGGAGGAAGACGTCGACTGGCTCGCGAGCCAGACCGTCGAGACCCAACAACGACTGCTCCGGTGCAATCCGCGACCGGTGACCGAGGCCGATGCCGAGGCCATCTTCCGGGACGCGCTGTACAACTGGGACTAAAATACACCGGCACGTCCTGCCGAGGTCCAGCACCGGTTTACGTCTCGACTCCATAGGCGATTTTAATGAAGGGGAGCATCCTGGATACCATCGGATCGCCGCTCGTCCAGGTGGACTCGCCGGAGGGTGTGACGATCGCGGCCAAGATCGAATCGTTCAACCCCGGCGGGTCGGCCAAGGATCGACCGGCGCGAGAGATGGTGCGAGCGGCCGAGCGCGAGGGACTGATCGAGCCGGGCGATCGGCTCGTCGAGCCGACCAGCGGCAACACCGGTATCGGGCTCGCCCTCGTCTGTGCCGCTCGAGACTACGATCTCACGATCGTGATGCCGACCTCGAAATCTGAGGAGCGACGGCGAATCATGTCCGCCTACGGAGCTGACCTCGAGTTGGTCGACGGCGAGATGGAGGACGCTCGCGAACGTGCGGACGAACTCGAAGCCGAGGGCGCGATTCAACTCGGTCAGTTCGAGAACCCGGCCAACCCGGAAGCGCACTACCGAACGACGGGTGAGGAAATCGTCGAACAGGTCGGCGAACGCGAAATCGACGCCCTCGTCGCCGGCGTCGGCACCGGCGGAACCCTCTCGGGGATCGGTCGACGACTCCGCGAGGAGTTTCCAGAGATGGACGTTGTCGCCGTCGAACCCGAGCGCAACGCCGTTCTCTCGACGGGCGAATCCGGAAACGACGAGTTCCAGGGAATGGGGCCGGGATTCATCAGCGATAATCTCGACCGGGAACTGATCGATTCGGTAGAAACGGTTCGACTCGAGGACGCAGAAGACGAGTGTCGGCGGCTCGCTCGCGAGGAGGGCATCCTTGTCGGCCAGTCCAGCGGCGCGACGAGTCTGGCCTCTCGACGCGTCGCAGAGCGCATCGCCGAACCCGAACTGAACTGCCCCGAGGTGCCGGATGCGTTCGACGCGGAACCACAGCCGTCGCCGGAAACCCGATCCGACGGTAGTGGAACACTGAGCGGGGCGGGCTCCGGTGAGTTCGACGACTGTCCGCTGGTCGTGACGGTCTTCTGGGACAGCGGCGAACGGTATCTCTCGACCGGGCTGTTCGACTAACTGCCGTCGTGGCGGTGGCACTCGGAATGGGAACCGTTCGATAAAATACCTTTTTCAGCTAGCCTGAGATACATAACCGCGAACAGTGTAGCGTCACCTATCATGTCACGCCCTTCAAGACGTCACGTCATCGCCGGTTCGATTGGATTGGTCGCACTCACCGCAGGCTGTTTGGATAACGGTGGACTGGCCTCTTCACCCGACTCGACGGCAGAGAACGAAATCGGCTCGAACGATGGGGACAACGGCACCGAAGACGACCAAGACGACGATCCGTTCGAGTTCGAACCCGTCGGCTTCCGACACCCCGATCGACCCGAAACCCCCGAGGCAGACCTGCTGAGAACTGAAGCCGACGCCGAGGACTGGGCCGAAGAACGCGGTCTCGAGGCCGACGAGGACGTTTCGGCGTTCATCGCAGAGACGGATTTCGACGGCTCGAGGGTACTTTCGCTCGAGGGAGGCGCGACGGATCTCTGTTACGAAATGGTGCTCGAAACCGTCGAACTCGATGACGAAACGGTGACGATTCGCGGCTACGTCACCGACGAGGAGACGGATGGTGATATGTGCGCCCAACAGATCACTGCCGTCGGCGCGCTCGTCCGAGCGACGGTCGACGACGAACAGCCGTCTTCGTTTTCGGTGACGATCACCGACGCCGACGGGAGAGAGTACGGAACCGGGATTGCCACCGACAGCGCCAGCGATGAGGGATCAGAAACCGGCGATGAAGGGTACTTCGGTTCCGCTACGGGCTCTGATCAAGCGGGCGGAAACACAACCAGCTCCGAACGAGACGACTCGAGTTAACTACCCGGGTAGAAGAAACAATCAGTCATCGGTACCGTTCTCGAGAAATTCTCGCAGAATTTCGTTGAACTCCTCTGGGCGTTCGCGGGGAGCCCAGTGACCACAGTTGTCGACGAGCTCGAGTCTCGAATTCGGAATCAGTTCGTGGGCGCGTTTCGACCACCGAACGGGAAAGAGCGGATCGTCGACGCCGTGGACCAGCAACGTCGGAACCGAAAGTGACTCGAGTTCGTCGGTGAAATCCGTTCGAGCCTCGCCCTCTGCGGTGAGTTCTGCGCGCTGAAAGGCTTCGAAGGCCTCGCCAGCACCCCGTTGGCGCGCTCGAGATCGAAACTCGTCGACGAAGTTGGGGTCGAGATCTGACGGGTTCGCGACGACGTTTCCGAGCGCCAGTCGCGTCGTTTCGCTCGAGACGCTCATCGCCGTCCAGCCGAGCGAGTTCGCGCCGGGAACGTGTGCCGCCCCTTTGAAGAACGAACCGCCGGGGATCCGCCGTCCGAGCCCGTAGCTGTCGACGAGACCCAGTGCGTCGACGTTCTTCGGATGCCGGAGTGCGTAGCCGAGCGCGCCGGCACCGCCCATCGAGATGCCGACGAGGGAGACCGACTCGTCATCGAGGTCGGTTTCGGCGAGAAACCCCCCGAGGACGGAAACGTAGCGGTCGATCGTCTGCTCGCCGATCGGGGTGCTGTCGCCGTATCCCGGCCAGTTAGGGGCGTATACTCGGTAGTCGTCGGCGAGCGCGTCGATCGCGTGTCGCCAGGAGAGCGTCGCGTCGTCGACGCCGCCGCCGTGGAGCAAGACGACCGGATCGCCGCCGGACGTTCCGGCGCGACGGTAGCTCAGCCGAACGTCAGCGTCGCCGGGCTTGCCGATACCGGAAACAGTCGTGACGCCGGTGCCGCCCGTCATCGGGTAAATTCCGATTCGGTGAGTCGAACGACGAGTGTTTCTTCGACATCCCTGAGGTCGTACTCGGGGAGGTCGCCGTCAATTCGGCGAACGTACAGCGGCTCGACCAGTTCCTTCGGCCCGAACGCTGTCGTGACGGTTCGTTCTGTATTCGACCCCTCGGGATCGTCCGCAGAGTCGGCTTCGGGGCCCGTCGGTCGAGTCCGTCTCGATCCACCGTCGGATTCTCCGCCGCCATCCGTCTCCGAATGTGGCGGCGTGTCGGTTCCGTCGCTCTCGTCTTCCCGAGAAGCAGGTGTCTCGAGGCCGTACACCTTGCAGAACTCTCCCGTAGTATCGGGGTCGATATCGCCGTTTCGAAGCTGTTCGGCAAGCTGACGCGACAGCCACTCCTCATCGTCAATGCTCGGCTCCTGAACGAGGCATTCGTCGACGAATCGAGTGAGGTACCACTGCAGATCGTTGAGCAACGAAACCGCGGCTCCGACGCTTACGGTTCGAACCGCAAGTGCGTTCTCGAACGGACGTTCGAGATCGTACGTCGCCAGCGCGTCCCTGGAGGTCTCTCGAGAGAGCAGTTCGTACTGGAGGTTCACACCGTCTTCTCCGATGAGACAGACGCGGGTCACTGTTGGGATGTGTGCGGGACTCGGTAATGTGGGTTTCGCCTCTGGCCCGGTTTTCGATCGGTACTGAAGCCGAAATATCTGTTCCGAACGGTCTCGTCGACGAAGGGCTCCCATCGAAGCGATTTTCCTTACTGGTTTGGGACCTGCGCCGTCTGCGGCCGTTTGGAGCTACTCGAGACGACTCGTTCGACGTTTCCGCGTGCCTCGGCGACGTCGACGATCAGTTCCGTGAGGTTGACGAGACCCCCGACGTAGGCATCACGGCGTTCGCGTCGACGGCTGCGAACGCTCTCGTCTCGAAGGGACTCGAGCGCTCGCGACTTGACGTGCTCGTATCGATCGCAGTCCTCGATCAGTCCCACATCCTCGAGCGCGGCGAATTCTCCGAACTCTCGGTCCTCGGTCCCGCCGTAGCGGATGGCCGGTGTTCCGAGGAGACCCGCTTCGGTGACGATCGTTCCGGTGTCCGCGACGAGGAGATGGGCTTCTCGGATCGCATCGTGGATCAACGCGGGATGGAGATCGTACTCGCGCGCCGGTAACTGTCGGAGGTCCATCGTCCCGGCCTCGTCGGAGACGAAGACAGTCGCCTCTTCAGAGAGCGAGGTGAGAAGGTCCTCGCGTTGTGCCGGCGAAAACCCCGCCGCACCGACGTCGTGGAGTGCATCAAAGGCGTTGAACCGTACGATCGCGTACCGTTCGTCGTCCTCGACACCGAGTCGATCACGGATATCCGGAATCGGTTCGTAGACCGCTGGATGGAGGTACGCACACTCTTTGAACCCGTCGAACGTGTAGTGGTCCGACCCGAGATCTCGCCGCGTGACGTGTGGGGTGATGATCGCGTCGGCGAACGGCTGCGAGACGGTGTGGTTGAAATCACCCGGCTCGTCGTCGAGAAGCAACACCGTGTTCGCCGTCGTAATCGTTCCCGAAAACGCGGCGTAGGGCCCCCGTCCGAATATCACGTCCGGTTGAAACCGTCGCGCTTCGAGCGCGATTTCTGTGAGTTGCCCGCCCAGTTCGCGGGCGAACTCGAGCCGAGAGTATGCTGTTGTTTCGTGGCTACCGTACACTCTGTATGTGATACCAAAAAAATCCAGAAGGTCAGTTGTGCATCCATACTCACGGGCCAGAACGAGGACGTCGTGGCCTCGTTCGGTGAGTCGGGAGATGGCGTTGCTGTACGTGTGGGCGTGTGCCGGCGTATTCGCGAAGATCAGAACCCGCATCGAGACGACCTTGCCACTATCAGCCCTTTGTAATTAGAATGGTACAAATGGCAGTACCAAGTTGTGTCAGATGTACATACAATAGTGAATAGCTATAGGAGGGTAACCGATCCGAAACGGTCGAGTAACTGTATCATATCTATCTATATCCGGCGCTTACGAATTTTCACTCTTCGTCCGGAGACCAACGAACAACCCGCTTCGCGGACGACTACTACAGTATGTCTATCCCAACGTCGAGAACCTCTCTGATAAGTGATGTCTCGGAATTTCAGGACGAGGAGGATATCAAGGTTCGATCAGCTCTGCATCCGTGGCCGCCGTCGTTGCACGTTCGAGTAGGTCGTCCGGTTCGGCCGCCAACAGCGGCTCGAGTTGCGCGTTCGTCTCGGCCCGGTCGGGGGCGACCCGGTTACAACCCGCGTCGATCGTCGAATCGGTGTACGTGCCGATTTCGCGGGCTTTCGCGACGATATCCTGTTTGTCCCAGGTGAGGAGGGGTCGGTGGATCGGCAAATCCGTTACGCGGCTCGTCACACCCAGGTTCTGTGCGGTCTGACTCGATTTCTGCCCGATCGCCTCGCCGGTCACGATACCGCTCGCACCCGTTCGAGTGGCGGTTTCCTCAGCCACTCGATAGAAGAACCGTCGAAGCGAGAGCATTCGCCCCTCCTCCATTCGCTCGACAAGCTTCGAAACGACGTCACCACCGGGAACGCGATAAACGCGCATATCGAAATCCGGCGCGTACCGCGAGAGCGATCGAACGGTTTCCATCGCTCGAGCCTCGTGATCGATCCCGCCATAATCGCCGAGATCGACGTAAATTGGGATGATCGGCGATCCGCGTTTCATGATCTCGTAGGCGGCAACCGGCGAGTCGATTCCGCCGCTGACCAGCGTGACCATCGGTTCCTGCGAGCCGAGCGGGAGACCGCCGGGCCCGGAAACTGAATCGAGGTAGACGAACGCCTCTTCGTCGCGAATCTCGACACCGAACGTGAGATCCGGATCGTCGAGATCGACTTCCGGCTCAAACTCGTCTTCGACCGCCTCCCAGATGACGGTGCCGCCCTCTCGAGCGAGGTCCTCGCTCGTGTATGGAAGCCGTTTGTCCGCCCGTCTGGCGTCGACAGCGAAGGAGCCGCCGTCGTAGTGCTCTCGTGCGGTTTCTTCGAGTACGTCGTAGATTTCGTCCCGCTCGGGTGGAAGGGTAACGGCGGCGCTCGCAGAGACCACTCCGAAGGTCGTCGCCGCGGCCTCGACGGCCTCCGCGGTGTCGGCCTCGTCAGTGGTGATCAGCGGTCGATGCCACCGTCGATCGACCTCACCGGAAACCGACCGGTCCTCGAGTGCGGCCTCGAGATTCTCGACGAGAATCCGGAGCATGTACCGCTTGACCGTCGTGCTTTTAGTGTTTAGGTCCCCGTGGCGAACGAGGACGGTATCAGCGCCCGGCGGGTGCATAGGATTCGATAGACGGCCCTGGCTATAAGGGGGTTACGAGGGGCGGACGACGGAGCGGTCGCGTTAAATGATCGACTCGTCGACCGTCGGGCTGAGACTTCCCGTGTGACTGTAAATTCCTGCAACGAGGATGACAGCCGCACAGAGCGGGATGAAGACGCTAAGCGTGTAAATGAAGCTAAAGCCGACGGCTTCCGCGACCGGTACTGCGATCAGCGGACCGAGCCCGCCACCGACATCGCCGAGGACGTTGTTCGTGGCCATCGCACGCCCCATTCTGTCTTCGGGTGTGAGGTCTGCCAACAGCGCCGTAAGCGGGCCGCCGACGCCGCCCTGTCCGGCACCGATCAGCGCGCAGGCGATGACGACGTACCAGAACGACGGGGAAAGGATCAGGACGACGAACCCGAGGCAGTTCGTAATCAAGAAGAAGACGAGAATGGGAACGCGCGCTCCCACGCTGTCGCTAATCACGCCTCCTGAAATGGTGAACACCGCCCCGGCGAGAACGGAGACCGCCATCAACATGCCGGACGTCCCCTGCTCTTCGTAGTCGATAGTGTAGCCGAGTATATCCACGGACAGGGTTAGCGCCTCGGCGTCGAGGTAGATCACGAGCGTCGAGAACAGGACGCCGATGTACGCGAAGTAGAGCCCAAAGTTGACCAAGCCGACGGTGACCGCCGGCAGGGTCAACTCGACATCCCACGGTTTGACCGAGGTGTTGTGATCCTCGACGTGCGTTTCGGGGACGATAAAGTAGGCGATAACGCTCGCGAGACCCGCGAAGGCGGCTGCGAGGATGAACGCGCTCGCGTTGCTGTATATCTCGCTGACGAGGCCGCCCAGAACCATCCCTGCGGGGAACCCGAACGTAATCCCCGCGCGAACGATCCCCATACTGGTTCCTCGCGAGTCGGCTTCGCTGATATCGGCCGTAATCGTGTACGCTGTCGCGAAGACGAGTGCGCTTCCGACCCCCCACATAACCCGCGAAAGGACGAACCAGAACTCGGGAACGTCAGGGATAAACGCGATGTCCTGGGCGAGAATCGCAACAACGTAGCCGAACGTCGCGACGCCTTCGATCGCCAGGCCCGCGATAAACGGTTTTCGGGTCCCGATACGATCGACGAGAATTCCCGCCGGCGCGTTCGCAAAGAGTCGCGTCCACCGATTAGCCGACAGGATAACACCGACCATCACCGCCGAAATACCGAGCACTTCGCCGAGGTTCGGGAGAATCGGGAAAATAACGCCGCCGCCGAACCCGACAAAGAAGGTGCTCGCGACGACCGCAAAAACGACCGCTCGAGCGTTCGCTTCGGATGTAGACACTACGCTGACACCATGGTGTTTCGATTCGTAATAGTAGTTTGCGAGGGGAGCTAATTATTATTCCGAAGGCCGACGAGACGTTCCAGTACACGTCAGGTCCGACGAAGCCAAAGAGAGACTTCTCTGTTCCCCTATCGAGCGAAAACAGAACTGTTCGGAAACGCTCTCGAACGCGTTCTGAAAGTACCGGTCGAGTCTAGAACGTCGACAGTTCGCCGTCGATGATGCGACGGGTAATCTCGGTGACGTTGCCGAGTCCATCGTCGACGATCGCCTGGATCTCTTCTTCGACATCGGCGAGAACGACGCCGTCTTCGGTGACGACGTGAACGTCTGCGACGTGCGGTTGATCGATCGGTCGGCCGATCTGGCTCAGCAATCGAACGCGAAGGTCCCGAATGCCGTCGACTTCATCGACGACCCGTTCCGCGATGTCGGTCGAGAGCAAGTTGTAGATCTTTCCGATGTGGTTGACCGGGTTCTTTCCGCTGGTCGCTTCCATCGACATCGATCGATTCGGCGAGATGAGGCCGTTCGCTCGGTTGCCACGCCCAACGGATCCATCGTCGCCTTGCTCGGCGGACGTTCCCGTAACGGTCAGATATATCGCGCCCTGGTCGTAATCGTCCGCGGTGTTGACGTATACGTTGACGTCTCGATCGGTGTACTCCGTGGCGATGGTCTCGACGAACTCCCGCACCGATTCGACCGCGTCGATGTACGCGTCCATGTTCGGGAGGTACTCGTCGATCATGGCCGCCGCGACGGTGACGTCGATCTGGTCACCCTCGCGCTTGCCCATGATCTTCACGTCGGGACCGAGATACGGATTCTCTTCGGCGAATTCTCCGTTGAGCCGACTCTCGGCGTTGTAGACGATCTGCTCGGTCTCCGAAAGCGGGGCGTGGCCGACGCCGAAACTTGTGTCGTTCGCCATCGGAACGGTCACTTCGTCTTCTCCGAAGACCTCCTGGAGGTCGCCGCTTCCTTCGCCCAACTTCACGTCGACGACGATATCCTCGCCGTAGGTGAGCTGTGGAATCTCCGCCTCGAGGTACTCCCGCGCCGCTTTGAGCGCGATCGTTTCGGTCGGGATGATCTCTCCCTCGTAGCGTTTAGTCGCTCGTCCGACGATGAGCACATAGATCGGGTCGACGACTTCGCCGCCGCCGAACGCGGGCGCGGCTTCTCCGGCGACGAGTTGCGTTTCGTCCGTGTTGAAGTGCAAGACCTGCCCGACGCGGTCGAGATACTCGCGTGCGAGCGCTCCCGCGACGCTTTCGGCGATACCGTCACAGATCGAATCGGGGTGACCGATCCCCTTTCGCTCGACGATTTCGACTTCCTGATCCTCAACAGCCCGACGCTCGATCGGTTCGACTCTGATGTTCCGCTCGCTCATTGTCTGATCTTGATCGAGCGTGGTTCTATAACTTGCGGAAACAGTTGGCCCCAATAATATGCACAGTGGTAATCTCTCGGGCGATCGAGCCGGGTTACTCCTCGAGGAGCATGCCGAGATAGGAGGTTTGGACGGTTTCGTCCGGATCGAGTCTAAGCTGCTCGAGCACCTCGAACGCGCCCTCGCGTGCCGGTTCGAGGTCGGCGTCGGTAGCAATCGTTTCCACTTCGACGTACTCACCCACGTCGTCGACCGCATCACAGGTGATCGTATACGAGTCGAACGCCTCGAGCTCGAAGCGCTCGCGTTCCTTTCGAACCGTCGCGGCCGGTTCGAATCCAAGGTTCTTCAAGACCGCGTCGAAGGCCTCCCCGTCTTCGAGACCGGTTTCAATTTCCTCGCGCGTCTTCGATTCGTCGTCCACGAGCGGCCCTTTGTACGTGACGTTGGCCTCCGCGTTTTGCTCGTCGATGGATCGTTCCCGTCGAATCCGTAGCGCTTCGTCCGTTTCGGCGAACGACCGATGCGGAGCATCGTAGTAGGTGTCCGTCTGAACGACGGTTCCCAGCTCTGTCGCCCCGAGTTCGATCACCCGATCGCGGACGCGCTCGAGATCGGCAGGGACTTTCACTTCGACCTCGTACATACCCGTTTCCACGCACAGGGAGGGTAAGTATCGGTCGTTTCTACCCGGTTTGTGGAACGGAGCTTTCAGGTTATGCACTCGAACCACGTGCTGGCGCGAAAACGTCGTCCTTAAATGTAGACAGGGGGACGTACAACGTATGACCGAGGATCAAGAGGCCGAGCTCGATGAGCAGGCCGATGACGTCGACGAAGAAACTGAAGAAGAGACCGTCGAGGGGCTCCAGAACGGAGACTTCGTCGAAATCGCCTACACAGCACGCACCGTCGAGGAAGGACAGCTAGTCGACACGACCGACGCTGAGGTTGCCGAGGAAGAGGGTGTCGACGAGGAGGACCGCGAGTTCGAGCCGCGAACGATCGTCCTCGGTGAAGGCCACATTTTCGACGGTGTCGAAGAAGAGATCATTGGCGGGGAAGCCGGTGACGAAGGCACTGTCACGATCTCCGCCGAGGAGGCATTCGGCGAGTACGACCCTGACGACGTCCAGACCGTCAGCGCCGACAAAATCGAGGAGGACGACCGCTATCCCGGCGCACACGTCCACATCGACGGCGAGCACGGCTACATTAGTACCATCATCGGCGGCCGCGCCCGCGTCGACTTCAACCACCCGCTGGCCGGCGAGGATGTCGAGTACGAGTACGAAATCCTCGAGGAGGTCGACGACCGCGAACAGCAGGCTCAGGGCCTCATCGAGATGTACCTCGACCAGAAGCTCGAACTCTGGATCGAGACGGACGAAGTCGAAGAGGAAGTCCCCGTCGAGCCCGACGAGGACGAGGACGACGAAGACCCAGAGCCTGAGTTCGAGACCGAGACGGTCGAGAAGGAAACGCTCTACGTCGAGGCGACGCCACAGCTGACGATGAACCAGCAGTGGATGTTCTCGAAACAGCAGATCGCACAGGACGTCATGAGCAAGATCGGCGTCGACCGCGTCATCGTTCAGGAAACCATCGACGGCATGGGCGGCATGGGCATGCCCGGTATGATGGGCGGTGGCATGGGCGGTATGGGCGGCGGCGACATCGAGGACGCACTCGAGGACGCCGACGTCGATGCGGACGAGATCGTCGACGAACTCGAAGGCGCAGTCGACGAAGAGTAGCTCGCACCGCTCGAGTGTCTTTTGCCGTTTTATTAACTGCTGAGAACACTTTCTTTCGGACGCGATCAGGGACAGGCGTGACCGGAACCTGATGCTCGCCGCCGCGAGAACATCCGCCTTTATCCGTCGAAACCGGGCTGTTCTCATAGGGTCGGTGTACGTCATTTCCGGCCAGTCGCCACCCTGCTCTGGCGACAAACCGGTACACAGGGATAATCGACCCTATCAGGCGATATCCCGACTCGTATCGATCCCGACGCCATCAGTGAACTCGAGTTTGATCGCTTCGGTCGGTTGGCCGCCACACCGCAGTTTCGGTATCGACAGGTGATTCTCGAGTTCGGCCCCGGAGCAGTCGGTTCGGAGATCGAAAACGGCGTCGGCGCAGTGTTCCGTTCGCGTACGATTATCGGGTTCGTTCTGCCCCTTCAGACAGTGTAAGAACGCGAGGCTATTGGTCTCGCACATGTGCTCGTCGAGTCGGTTGAGAAATTCGACGTAGGGGGCGGTCTCGGAGTACTCGAGCAGATCCATCGAATCGATGACGACGTTCGATTCGTCCGGAAACGCTTCGATCAGCTGAGTGACTTCCTCGAGGCTGTCGCCGTCACTGACCGATCGGACGGTCGGTCTGCCGACGTCTGCCCGTGTCGACTCGATCGTCCGCAACACGCCGTCGACAGAGCGCTCCGTCGTCAGAAACAGCGTCCGGCGCGCCGAAGTGAGTTCGTACAACAGTAGCTCGGATTGACTCGCCGCATCGGCTCTGTAGGCGACGACAGAGCCCGTTGGTAACCCGCCGCCGAGCGCTCGATCGAGCGCATCGATGCCGGTCTCGAGTCGCCGATCCGGAGGACTATCGACGGGCATCGTACTGGATAGATATCCCTGCGATGCTAACGCCGAAGCGAGTCCATCGAACGCAGTACACGCTGAAGCCGTCTCGAGTGGCTGTTCGACGTCGGGAATCGTGGCGAGGATTGGGGCATCGATCCGATCGTCATACCGCGTCGGCACCGTGTCACATTTCGTAAGCACCGTTCCGACGACGGTCGCATCGAGACGACGAGCGATATCGATCGTTTTGGCCGCGGCGGTGAGGCTCTCGTCGGTCGTGGTCGTAACGACGACGACTGCATCGGCGACCGAAAGCGGGTCGGCGAGATCCGATCGCGTGCCCGAGGGACAGTCCAGTACGATGTCGGCCGTCTCGGTGCTGAGCGTCCGGAGTTGAGTTTGCATCGCCTCTCCCGCTTTCGGGGCGGGAAGGACGGCTACGCCCGAGTGATCAGGAACCTGTTGTGCGAAATCTGTGGCGGTACCGTCCGCACCGACCCGATCGACGGTCGGCTCGCGATCGACATGAGCGGCAACGTGGAGGTTTGGGAGGTGACGATCGGCATCCACGGCGATGGTCGGGTTTCCGGCACGGCCAATCGCCTGTGCGAGTCCAAGCGCTGTCGTCGTCTTTCCGCAGCCGCCTTTCGCCCCTGCAATTGCGATCATAGCCGGGTTGGTCCCGTTTTCCTACTTGAACTTACGGGGTGAATCGGCGACCGGAGAACGGAGGGATTCAAGGTGAACGCAACTGCGTACACGAACGGATGCGATACGATCACCTCATCACGAGCAAACAACTTTCGCGCGCTGCTATCGAGACCGTCCTCGATCACGCAGCCGAGATCGACGACGATCAGTCGGCCTTCGCCGACAAACACGCGGGTCGGCTTCTCGGCTTGCTCTTTTTCGAACCGAGTACGCGGACGAAGCTGAGCTTCGAGACCGCGATGAAACGTCTCGGCGGGGACGTTATCGACCTCGGTTCGGTCGAATCCTCGAGCGTGACGAAAGGTGAAAGCCTCGCAGATACGATCCGAGTAATCGAGGGGTACGCCGATGCGCTCGTCTTGCGCCACCCAAAACAGGGATCGGCGACGATGGCGAGCGAGTTCGTCGACGTGCCGCTGGTAAACGCCGGCGATGGCGCAGGTCACCATCCGACACAGACGATGCTCGACCTGTACACGATTCGGGAGAACGCGGGGTTGGACGATCTGACGATCGGCATCATGGGCGACCTGAAGTACGGTCGAACGGTTCATTCACTCGCGTACGCGCTCTCGAAGTTCGACGCCCGACAACACTTTATCAGTCCGGACAGTCTCGCGCTCCCACGAGAGGTCGTCTACGACCTCCACCAGGAGGGGGCGTCGATTCGTGAACACGACGGACTCGAGGAGATCCTGCCGTCGCTGGACGTCCTGTACGTGACTCGAATTCAGCGCGAACGCTTCCCGGACGAGGACGAGTATCAGAAGGTCGCGGGCGAGTACCAGATCGGCCCCGACTCGCTGGCGGCTGCGGCCGACGATCTGACCGTCATGCATCCGTTGCCGCGAGTAGACGAGATCGCGCCCGAAATCGATGAGACCGACCACGCGGCGTACTTCGAGCAGGCACACAACGGTGTCCCCGTTCGAATGGCTCTGCTCGATCTACTTCTGGGTGAGACAGATGAGTAACGACAACCACGATGAGGAGGCCGGCCGCAACGAAACCCACGATCACGACCACGAACTCCGAGTCAGCAAGATCCACAACGGAACCGTTATTGATCACGTCCGGAGCGGGCAGGCATTGAACGTCCTTGCAGTCCTGGGTATCGACGGAAGCGAGGGCGAAGAGATTTCGATCGGGATGAACGTTCCCTCCGATCGATTCGCCAGAAAGGATATCATCAAAGTCGAGGATCGCGAACTGAGTCAGGACGAAGTCGACGTCCTCACGCTCATTGCACCGGACGCGACGATCAACATCGTCCGGGAGTACGAAGTCGTCGAGAAATCTCGCGTCGACCGCCCCGACTCGGTCGAGGGCGTTCTCTCATGTTCGAACTCCGGTTGTATCACGACCGGCGACGAGCCGGTTACCTCGAAGTTCGACGTGCTCGACGATGCCGTCCGGTGTTCGTACTGCGAGACGATCTTCCGCGAAAACATCCCGGCGTTGATCGATACCTGAACTTCGCGTTGAGTGATATCGACACTCGAGGGCGACAAAACCGATTCGCTGATCGATCAAAGCCCGTGAACTAACAGAAATCATAAGTACGTTGTGGCCGTAGCTGGTACTGAGTATGTCGCGCACACTCAAAATCCTGGTCGCCCTGTTCGCAATCGCCGTCCTCTGGAAGGTCGTCTCTGGTGGTGGCTCTTCGGAGGTCGAATACGATTTCGAACCGGCTGAGCAGGCCGAGCAGACGGAATAATTTCCTGAAACCAACCGAACGGACCGAACGAACACTGGAACGGGAATCGCTCGAGCCAAAGTTCGCCGGACGATTTCCCAACCAGCAAACGAGAAACCCAAACCGCTTACCCGTGCGGCGTCGTACGAACGACTATGTATGGCGTCGTCACGCGGAACGAAGACGAACTTGAGTGGCCGGAGTTCGACCGCGCCTTCTACGAAGTCAAAGACGTGACCGGTAGGTCTGCAGAACCCGTCCCGAACGCGGTGAATATGGTCTCCTGTTTCGGTGATAATGCGGCTGCCGACGCGGAGCCGTCACTCGTTCCGGTTGATAAGGAGGGCAACGCCGCTACTCGAGACCAACCGTACTTCGATTGGGCCTACATCTGCCCGACCCGAGAGGAGTATCGCGAGGGCCTCTTCGACATCATCGACGACTGCGTCGCGGCTAACGAAGACGTTCGACTCGACGATATCGGTTTTCCGCGGGAAGAGTACTGTCACTGTGATACCTGTCAGGAGGGCTTCGAAGCCAGCGAGTACGACGACTGCCTCGAATGGCGTGCAAGCGTCATCACGGAGTTCGTCGCCGAGGCTGTCGAGCGAATCCCCGGTCGAGTCTATATGACGCTGTATCCGGACCCGTATCCCGGCCACCTCTACGAACGCGCGGGAATCGATCTCGAGGCACTCGAGGCTCACATCGACGAGTTCGTCGTTCCGTTGTACGACATGGCCTACTCGACGACCTATTGGCTCGAGACGATCGCGAAGGGATTCGAGAGCGCGCTCGAGACTCCGTTCAGCATCGAATTGTACGCGATAAACATCGAAATCGACGATCTGATCCACGCCGCGGAGGTTGCAGATGCCTACAGCGAGTCGGTTCTCTTCGGCTACGAGGCGAGCAATGGTCGAGCAACGTTACGACGAATGCAGGCAGATCAGCGGGAGGGAGTGTCACACGGAAACCCGGGTGCCTAACGTACCGTCTCTGCTGTGAGTGAATCGTGACCGATTCGACGGCACGGTCGTTCACTTTCCCGAGTCTCGCCGTTCGTTCTGCCGGTCTACTCGAATCGCTGGGCTCGCCAGGTACGCAACTCCGCTCTATCGCGGGTATCTTCGGGCAACGTGTCGAACCATTTCGCGGCCGAAATCTCGTCGTCAGGATCCGAAATATCCGGTGTGGTGGTCTCCGCACGCGCCGCAAACACCGGTAAAACACCCCACGTTCGGTAGCCGTTCGTCTCGAGTTCGATACGCGTAATCATCGCGAGACCGTCGTAACACGCATCGACGCCCGCTTCTTCCGCCAGTTCCCGACGTGCGGTTTCGAGAAACGATTCGCCGGGATCGATGCCACCACCGGGAAGCACCCAGAGATCGACGGCGTCGTGGCGGACTAACAGTAACTCTCCGGACGGGCGATAGACGATCGTGTGAACGCCGTACGGCGCGCCAGTTTGCCGGATCCGGTCGACGAGCGTGCGGAACCGCTGGCGAGAGACCGATTCAGTTCGCTCTTGCTCGAGAAACGATTCGTACCGTCGCTCGAGTCCAAGGCCCGCCTCTTCGGCACAGCGGGTCGCCTCTTCGGCTCGGAGCGTTAGCTCGTCGACTACCATTGAACTCTCGGTAACCGATCACGGACCGACGAGCCAATACATGTGGAGGGAGTGACCATAGAGAAACATATCCACCCTCGAGGAATAACGCTTCGGTCAGCGAAATTCTCGAACCGGTTCGGTTCCGAACGGTTCGTAGGCCGTTGGTCACAGGACCATTGTCAGCGGATACGAAACCGGTTATACGGTCGTCTACGAACGAAGGGTGGGAGTTCCGTCGTTCACCCGTCCGTGAACCGCCTCGGGGTCAAGTGGTTCGAGACGCCGTCGGCGTCTCGTCATCAAGCGAACGCTTCGCGTTCGCGGACATCGCAAATTCTGGCGGGACGAAGTCCCGCTGACCTCGCGGGATCAGAGATCCCACTTCGCCTCGATTCGCTCAGTCACGGAAATCGAAAATTTCCGTACGACCCCGAGACACTCGGCCTGTTCTCTCTGTAGAACACTCATGATTGCCGAAATTTGTCCATGCGTCCATCACAAAAGCGATAGTTACGAAACGCGATCGCTTCCGGTCTAAAAGCGCCCTCAAGCGTGTTAATAGGTGCTGAAATACCTAGACGGACTATATCGTGTCGTCATCGTCGTCGTCGTCCATGAGTCCGCCATCGTCGTCGTTGTCGTCGTCCATAAGTCCGCCATCGTCGTCGTTGTCGTCGTCCATAAGTCCGCCATCGTCGTCGTTATCGTCCATCAACCCGTCATCGTCATCATCGTCCATGAGTCCGCCATCGTCGTCGCTGTCGTCCATCAGCCCGTCATCATCGGATCCCATCCCGTCATCGTCACCCATCAATCCGTCGTCGTCGTCCATGATGCCGTCATCGTCCTCTCGCATCGACTCGCCACCTACTCCCGTCTCATCGCCAATATCCGACCCCGTCGCGGATCCGGCACCTGCGCCGGCACCCGCACCTGTACCGGTGTCTCCGAGATCACCCTCGAGTCTGATCTCGTCGCCGGAAACGCTGGCGACCGCCGCCTCCTGAAGTGGGAACGTGTCGTCGCCCGTCCCCTGCCAGCCGAGTTTCGCTTTTATCGTGTCCGTAATCCCTGGATCTGGTTTGACGTGTGCGGTACCGTGCTCGATATCTGCAACGATTCCGACCTCGTCACCGTTTTCGTTGACGACGCTCTTTCCGATGTCGTCATCGTTAAATTGTGCACACATTGCATCAAGAACTACCACGAACTGCATTATGTCGGTGCTGCTTGCGAGTGACACCCGTCGGGAGGACGGAGAAGTATACTGATGTTACTGCCACTTGCTATATGTGTTCTTCTCATCCTCTCTGAAACGGGCGAGCCCCCCCCGCGACCAGTTCAGTTTGTCGGAACGGATTTCGATGGCGTCCGACTGTCGGCGTTCTCGAGTTCAGCTGTCACGAGGGCCTGATACGCCCGTCGAAGCCGTTCCGAAAGAGCCTGATGGGAGACGCCCAGTTCGTCGGACAGCTCTTGCATCGATATTTCGCGGGGAATCTCGAAATAGCCGTGATCGATCGCGGCGAGGAGCGTTTCGTACTGCTGGTTTGTCATCCCGTATCGGGAATGCATCTCCGTCGTTGGATCGTACAAGCGAACGATCTCCGGCGTGATATCCACCGAGCGGAACCGATCGTAGAGCGTGCGTAGCGCTTCGCGTTCGACGACCCGCACCCTGAGCTGCCAGGAACCATTCGTCGCCGATGCAGAAAGGACGGTACCGTCTGTCGACTGGACGATTTCGAAAATATCGACGATATCTTGATCGAAGTCGATGTCGAACAACCATCGCCCGTCTCCGCTGCCGACTCGCTGATAGCTTCGGACAGTTGACGCGTCGTCTAGTGCGGATTCGAGCACCGGTAAATCTGTTCCTGAGAGCCACAACGTTCTGTTTCTCGAGGAAATAACTTGTTCCATTTCACAGGAAAGCGTCGGAACTGTGTCCGAGACATCGCCGAGACTGGTTTCGTCGATAGGGAGTTTGATATCTACGATCGAGGTCATGGACTCAGTTACAGGTAGGGAGCAATAACGGCAGTTCCAAACATATTAGCCCTGTTTAGTCTGACAGTCTCGTCTCCCGACCGGGCGCTGTGTTACTCCCGGTCGAATTAGCCATGAAATAACGGGAACGCGGATCCGAGGTCGTTTTTCTCACAGAAGTGGCAGACTCGTTCGCATTTTCTGAGACTGAAACTCCTCTTATCGTGTTATGTATTATATGTGAGAATGTCCGATCACATGACGTTATGGCCATTCAATAGGCTTTCGCGAGGACAGCAAGTTGCGGTGGTAGCGTTGCTTGCAATCGCAGCTGGTGCGCTTGCAGCGCCGCAGGTGTACGCCCTCGGCAGTGGTGGAGACGGGACAGTCAAAGTTGTCGAAATAAACGGCATTATCGACTCGAGCGAATCTCAGGAGTTCGAAGACGAACTTCGAGACGCGCGTCACAACGACTCCGTCGAAGCGGTCGTTCTCGAGATCGACAGTGGCGGCGGCCAACCGGCCTCGAGCGAACGAATGTACACGGCGGTCGAACGAACCGCCGAAGAGATGCCGGTAACGGCGGCGGTTGACTCGGTAGGTGCATCTGGTGCGTACTACGCGATGGCACCCGCCGACGAAATCTACGTTGCGCCATCCTCGTCCGTCGGCAGTGTTGGCGTGACCGGCCCGGCACCGATGCCGACCGGCCCGAGCGAGGGACAGAGTGCGCCAGACAAGGGATCCTCCCATCCGGACGATGATCGAGCTGATACGGAGATGATCAAACAGACGTTCGTCGACAGTGTCATGGAACAACGCGGCGACGAAATCGAACTCGATCGCGAAGAGGTCGCACATGCACGGACCTACTTCGGTGTCGAAGCAGTCGACAACGGGTACGCCGACGAGATAGGTACGCTCGACGATGCAATCCACAGCGCCGCTGAGGCGGCCGGAGTGGACTCCTACGATATCGAGATGAATCGTAGCGATGCCGGTCCCTTCGACGGACTGGTTATCGAAACGACGGACGACGGTGAACCAGTGATACAGGCTACCGGCGAGACGGAGATCAATCCGTATCAACCGCAACTGATTGCTCCGGAGGTCTGGCACGAGCAGGTCGGCGGTGAACCGGCCGATTCAGTAGTTGCCGCCGATCACGGAGGTGAACAGCCATGAGCGCAACTGGCCGGACGCTGATCGCCACATTCGTTCTCGGATTCGTTCTCACCGTCGGGCTCGTGGCCGCAGGCACTCTCGTCGTCGACGATGGAACGCCGGAACCGGCCGAGCTTGAGCAAAGCCACTTCGAACCCGAGCACGCACTGCCCGACGAAACGGCAGACGGCGGCGATATCACGATGGATAGTCAGGAGTCGTCGAATACCATCCTGATCCACACCGGTGGAGCGGCCGCGGGGCAGGTTGCGGTCGATCCGCTGCCGATCGAGGATAGCGGGGAGTCCCCCGAACTCTCGACGGGTACCATGGGCGGTGCCGATCGGGGTGTTACGCCGCTCGTCTCGACGCTCATCGAAAACGGCCACGAAGTTGAGTTCTACGCGGGTGCCATAGAAGACGGACCGCTCGCACAATCGCTCGACGAGGCCGACGCGTTCGTCGCGCCCGGCTCCGTTTCGTTCACCGCACAAGACCGACAGAGCATCGACGCGTTTACTGATGCCGGTGGCCGCTTCGTGATGACCGCCGACCCCGGTAGCTCCGGTAGCGTCGCCGAACTCGGCGGCTCGGACGGACTGTACACGGATGCGGGCTACCTCTACAACATCACGGAGAACGACAACAACTACCTCAGCATCTACGCCGAATCAACCGGTAGTTCGGAACTGACCGACGGCGTGGAGGAGGTTGTTCTCCGAAGCGCCTCCTCGGTAGGTACCACTGACAGTGATGCGGTACTCGAGACCGATGCGACGCTGTCGACTACCCGTGAAGACGGCGAGTACGATGTCGCTGCCGTTGACGGGAACACCGCACTTATCGGGGACTCGAGCTTTCTCGAGCCCGAAAACGCACAGCGTGCGGACAACAACGTCCTCATCGGAAATCTTGCTGACTTCCTCGTGACAGGATCGGCCGGCGACGCCGATCTACCGGGAACCGAACCGCCGGTGGAGCAACCGCCGGCTGACGAACCGTTCGAGGAACCGATAGACGAATCCGAAAACATTCCGGAGATGAACGCCGACGAATCGGAATAGCGAATCGAACGAACACTCGTTTTGACGGGTTTTGATCGGATCACTCGCGCGGGATGCTCGGCCTCGAGTCGACGTTCATGATCGGCACGGGACTCAAGCGAATCCGCGCGGACGACACGCACGAGCCAAGAGATGCGTTAGTTGCAATAACCGAAAAATCCAATTAAGTTCTCGAGAACTGTCAGACATGACGACGTACGATTCGGTCCTCTTCGACAGCGACGGCATCCTCGTCGATCCGCCTGCCAGCGAGACTCAGGCCGACGCGACCCGTGATGCGTTCCGCTCGGTCGGCGCAACCGCTGTCGAACCCCATCACGTCGACGCGATTGTCGAGGGCGTCACGCTCGAGGAACTCCACGAAATCTGTACCACGTACGACCTCGAGCCCGAGCGGTTCTGGAAAGCGCGCGAACGCCTCGACGAGGAATCCCAGTTCGAGAAATTTCGGGACGGGGCTAGGGCCCTATACGACGACGTTTCCGCGATTGCGGCGCTTCCACACACCTGTGGCGTCGTCAGCAACAACCACCATAGCACGATCGAGTACGTCCTGGACGCGTTCGACCTCCACTCGCTGTTCGACACCTACTACGGCCGCGAGAAAACGCTCGAGAGCCTCGAACTGAAAAAGCCGAACACTCACTATCTCGAGAAGGCGCTGGCCGACCTCGAGGCCGATTCGGCGCTCTACGTCGGCGATAGCGAAAGCGACGTGATCGCCGCACACCGGGCCGGGCTGGATTCGGTGTTCGTCCGCCGCGAGCACTGCCGTTCTGTCGATCTCTCGGTGACGCCGACCTACGACGTTTCAGATCTGCTCGAGTTGTCCGAGATCGTAGATAGTTCGGATGAGAGGCCATAGGCAATGTCTGGCGGACGAAAACCGAGAATCACGATTGACGACATTTTCCACCTCTTTGTAGCGGCCGAAGATGGGTGCGATCCCTTTGACGCCCCCGAGATCGCTGAACTATTGAACTGTCACCGTAATACTGCTCGTACCAAACTCGAGGATCTCGCATTGACATCCTACGAGGGGGTTGTCTCAACACGACTATCGAATAAGAGTCAAGAATCTCAATGCATCTGACCCTCCTGCTTGCACGCAGCGTATTGCATTCGATCCAGACGACAGAACGAATCTACGATCATCTTGATGAAATGTGACAAGCAGACATTTTAGGTCATTGACGTGGATATTCCGATTATGAATAATACTGGGTTCAACGTCGGAGTCTGGAGAGTAGCTGGCGTGTTCGCTCTCGTCATCGCCCTGTTCGCCGCCTTCGAAATCGCGGTTGCAGAAGTTAAAACCGGGAATATCAATGCTATTGGTGGGTTTATTGCGGTCTATGTATTCATCGTTATTGTACTCGGACTGACCGGCTGGGTGTGGACGCAATTTGACAGTGGGTACTAGATCTGCCTTCGTTATCGAAACCCCGGAAACTCCCCATTGATTCACACGTATTTTGATTCCGTCCCGCTAACTCGTGTGAAATTGCCCTCGAGTGGCGGATTCGCGGACATACCTCTCCACAATTCCAAATCGCCACGCCGTGTTCGAAATTCTAATCATTACGGGAAGATGCGGACCGGGCGCGATTATGAACTACGCCCAGAAATGCTCGCTCCGCTGCGCCTTTCTGGTCTAGTTCAAATCGCTCTGGCCGCTTTGCTCCTCACGAAAGTGTTCGTCGCAAAAGCGGGCCGGGCGCGATTTGAACACGCGACCGTCTGATTAAGAGTCAGACGCTCTGCCTAACTGAGCTACCGGCCCTGTACCCGAAATTTTCGGATACGCATTCAAATACGTTTCCCTTGGCACCCGTCGTGGGAGGGGTGCGCACACAACAACTACTGCCAATCCCAATCACCGTTCACGGAACGTACCAATCTTCGGGAGCGTTAAGTGCTGTGAGACCTACATCACGTTCATATGAGTATGGGGGTTACGATCTCGTCGATTTCTGACTACGCTATTCTCGGCTGTGGGAGCGTCGGCTACGCCGTCGCGGAGGAACTCGTCGAGCAAGGCAAAGACGTTCTTATCATCGACCGAGACGAAAGCCGGGTCGAATCACTTCGAGATCAGGACCTCGATGCACGAACCGCAGACATTCGCGAACCGGAGGCCGCCGATCTGGTCGCCGAACGCGATGTCGTTTTGATCCTCGCCTCGAACGTCGAGGCGAACAAACGCGCCGTCGAACACATCCGAAATACGGACAGCAATCAGTTCGTCGTCGCCCGCGCGAGCGATCCCGTCTCCGGCGACGAACTTTCCGAACTCGGGGCCGATATCGTCATCAACCCCTCGGCCGTTATCGCAGATTCCGCGCTCCGCGCACTCGAGTCGGGGGAACTCGAGTACAATGCCGGAAAGCTCGCACAGCTCTTAGAGGAGACGACGGAGCGACTGGCGATCGTGACCCAGGAGAGTCCGGATCCGGACTCGATCGCGAGCGCGGCGGCGTTACAGGCGATTGCCACACACCTCGACGTGAAGTCAGATATCGTCTATCTCGGTGATATGGGCCACCAGGAAAACAGGGCCTTCGTGAACTTACTCGGAATCGATCTCGTCCAGTGGGACGAACTCGAGGACCTCTCCGATCACGATACGGTCGCCCTCGTCGATCACTCGACCTCGAGCGAGGTCGATCTCGACGTGGATATCGTTATCGATCACCACGAACCTGAGGCGGAGTACGAACCCGATTTCGTCGACATTCGCCCGAACATGTCCTCGACGTCGACGATCATGACGAAGTACATCCAGGAGTTCGACGTCAATGTCTCCGAAGAAGTCGCGACCGCGCTCCTGTATGGGATTCGAGCTGAAACGCTGGATTTCAAACGCGATACGACCCCTGCAGATCTCACCGCCGCCGCCTACCTCTACCCGTTTGCGGATCACGATACCCTAGAACAGGTCGAATCGCCGTCGATGTCTCCGGAGACGCTCGACGTTCTCGCGGAGGCGATCGCGAACCGGGACGTACAGGGGAGTCATCTCGTCTCCAACGCGGGAATCGTTCGTGATCGCGAAGCGTTGACCCAGGCCGCTAGCCATCTGCTCAATCTCGAGGGCGTGACGACGACCGCGGTCTTTGGTATCGCCGACGAGACTATTTTCCTCTCGGCGCGGTCGAAGGATATCCGAATCAATATCGGAAAGATCCTCGCCGACGCCTACGGCGAAATCGGCGAAACGGCGGGTCACTCCACGCAGGCGAGCGCGGAGATCCCGCTCGGCATCTTTACCGGAATCGAAATCTCGGCGGAGACGAGAGATACGTTCCTTGAACTGACCGAAGAAGCGGTCAAACGGACGTTGTTCGATGCGATGGGCGTCGAAGGTGGAGAAGGATCGAACGGGAGCTAACTAGGCGATTACTTCTTCTTCTTCCTCGTCGGGGTTGCGAACGCGTTCGACGACATCGTTGATGAGGATGACATCCCCAGCGGCGCGGACCCAACGATACGGGACGATAACGCCGCTTGCACCGCGAGCTTCGGCCTCGAATAGCTCCGTGTTGAGGCCCCCGAGCGCGAGCCCGGTAACGGTCTGGCCGTCGACGTTCAGGCGCAGGTCTTCGACTTCGCCGACGAAAACGCCGTTGTTCGAATAGACTTCGCGACCGACGAGGGAGGTAATTTCCTGCTGGGTATCGTCCATAATTCCATTCTTGCATGGCACACTCTTAATTGTTAGTCAGACGCGCGAGCCTCCGACATTATGTCGGATTAAAACCCAATACTGCCGTCATTTCCGAAAAAAATGACGCTGAAAAGTGTATTCTCTCTTGAATGTGGACGCCACTACTTATAAATAACCATAAGATCTAAATAATCGAGATCACCGTGTGGTCGGTAACGCACCAAATGAGCATATGGGTGTGGAACGTGTAGACATAGTTGCCGGGGTGCCTCTGACATTCGGCGACCCGGAACGGGTCGGTTTGCCCGGACCGACCTACCGGTTTTACGAAGACCCAGTGATCGAAACTCGAGTCACTCCTCTGGACGGGTTTCAAGAACGTGTTCGATATCCGCGTACTCGGTGAGTAAAGATTCCATCTCTTCGACGGTCCGTTCGCTTCGCGTTCGTCCACTGCGAACGATGTCCTCGGCGCGTTCGACGGTGGTGAGCGTGTCCGTTTGGACTGCCAGTATCGGAATCCCGCGTTCGGTTGCCTGCCCGATGATGGCTCCCGACGGACGGTGCCCACCGGTAAGGATGAGACAACGAACTCCCGGTGCCTCGAGGGCGGCAGTGTGAATTTCCGACCGATCGCCACCCGTGATGACGGCAGCGTTTTTTGTCCGGCGGAAGTGCCGAAGCGCGCTTTCGGCTCCCATCGCTCCGACGGTAAACCGTTCCACGTACGATTCGGATCCATCCTCCGCGAGCATCGTCGCCCCGAGTGCCTCGGTGAGTTCGTTCACCGTGACACCGGCTAGCGTCTGCTCCCGCGGGAGAATTCCGCGCGTCGAAATACCGTTTCCGTCGAGAAACGGAACGACGTCCGTGTCGAGTTCGTCGTACGCCGCGTCGGAAACGTTGTTAAAGAGGACGCCGTCCAGCCGATCTCCGAACGTCCGAGCCGCCGTGATGACGCGGTCGACATCGCCGGGTGATTCGTAGGACGCGACGAGTAGTACCCGAGCGTCGAGCAACTCGGCGATGTCCGCATCGGTGAGGTCGATGATGCCGCCGATGTCGAGATTGCCGCCGCCTTCGACGAATAGCCGATCGCAGTCCGCCGCGAGCGTTTCGTACGCTTCTAGGACCCGTTCTCGAAGCTCATCGGGATCCTCCCGCCCTCGAATCACTTGCTCGACGAACGTCGGTGAGTAAACGATGGGCTCCATATCGTGGATCTCCGCCTCAAACTCGAGGAGTTCTCGGGCGAGGAACGGGTCTTCGTCGAGCGTCTTCCCGACGTTACTCTCGAGACGGGTCCCTTTCGGTTTCATGTAGCCGACGGCTTCGCCGCCGTCGCTATCGTTGTGAGCGAGTCGGGCGAGCGCCAGCGCAATCGCGGTCTTTCCGGTGCTTGCCTCGAGGGAACTGATGAGGAGCGCCTCCGTCTCGGTCCGGGTATCCGTGTCGCTATCTGGGGTGGTATCTGTGTCTGTCATAGTTTCTCCGTATCGACTGTGAGAACGAGATCGATCGCCTGTACGCCGTCCGGCCCTGCGACGAGCGGGTTGATGTCGAGTTCGAGGATGGCCGGGAAATCGCTCACGAGCTGTGACAACCGCTGGATCGACTCCACGACGGCGTCGATATCCGCCGGTTCGCGCCCCCGTGCACCGGCCAACAGCGGGGCGGCCGTAAGGCCGTCAACCATCTCGCGGGCCTCGCTCTCGCCGATCGGTGCGACCCGTACCGACGTGTCCTCAAGAATCTCCACGAAAATCCCGCCGAGACCGAACAACAACAGTGGGCCGAACTGCGGGTCACGGTTCATGCCGACGATCGTTTCGGTCGACTCGTCTATCTCGAGCATCTCCTGGACTTGAACGCCGAGCACTCTCGCATCCGGCTGGTAATTTCGCGCCCGAGTGACGAGGTCCTCGTATGCGTCGTAGACGTTCTCGTCGGGAACGCCGACCTTCACGCCACCGATGTCCGACTTGTGTGAAATCTCCGGACTCGCGATTTTCATGACGACATCGCCGTCGATCGATTCCGCAACGTCTCGTGCCTTCTTCGGGTCATCGACGACGGAACCTGCTGGCGTCGGAATGCCGTACGCCTCGAGAAGGTCCATCGACTCGATTCCGAGGCGATTCCCGGGACGCGATGTTGTCCGCTCGAGAATCTCCCGCACTCGCTCGCGGTCGACGTCGAAGGTCGTCGGTTCGTCCCTGGACCGGTTCCGAATAGCGCGGTACCGAGCGAGCGCATCGAGCCCGGAAACTGCGCGCGCCGGATCGAAGTAGTTCGGGATTCCGAACTCGCGGAGCACTTCCTCGGCGGCTCGCGCTCGGTCGCCGCCCATCATCGAGGCGACGACGGGCTTTCCGTGTCGCTCCCGCGTCTCGATCACCACCTCCGCGAGCTTGTCGTACGTGAGAACGGCCGTCGGCGCGCTGACGACGACGGCGCTCCCGACGTTCGGATCGGCCAGTGCAGTATCGAGCGCTTGGCCGAACCGTTCGACGTCCGCATCGCCGATGATGTCGATCGGATTGTAGATGTTCGCCTCCTCAGGCATCGACTCGGTGAGTGTCTTGAGCGTCTCGTCTGCAAACGATGCCATCTCGAGGGACGAATCACCGACGGCATCCGTCGTGAGAACGCCGGGGCCGCCGGCGTTCGTGACGACGGCGACGTCACCGGACTCCGGGAGCGGTAACCCGGAAAGCGCACGGGCGTAATCGAACAGTTCCTGCACGGACTCCGCTCGGAGTACACCGGCTTGCTGGAGCCCCGTTTCGTACGCGCGTTCGCTCCCAGCGATCGCACCCGTGTGAGATGAGGCCGCGTGTGCCCCCGCGTCCGTCCGGCCGGATTTGACCAGCACGATTGGCGTCTCGTCGCTCACCGCCCGCGCGGCGCGGACGAACTCCTCGCCCGCGTCGATATCCTCGAGATAGCCGATGATGACGTCCGTGTCGGGGTCGTCTCCCCACTCGCGGACGAAGTCAGTCTCCTCGAGAACGGACTTGTTGCCCAGCGAGACGACGTCTCGGAACCCGATCTTTTGCTCGTTGGCCCAGTCGAGCACCGCGGTGATGAACGCGCCCGACTGGCTCATGAAAGATATCGACCCCTCGCGAGCGTTTTCGGGGCCGAACGTCGCGTTCATTCCGACTGGCGTCGACATGACTCCCAGACTGTTCGGGCCGACGACGTTGAGGTCGTACGTTTCCGCGATTTCTCGGAGTTCGCGTTCGCGTTCGGCCCCTTCAACACCGGTTTCGGAGAAGCCAGCCGTGATGACGACGACGTTTTCGGTTCCCGCCTCGCCGATCTCTCGGAGCGTCTCGAGGACGACCAGCGGCGGAACGATGACGATCGCGAGGTCGACCGCCGGGGCACTCTCGAGGTCGGCGTAACACTCGAGGCCGAGCACGGTATCGCGGTTCGGGTTTACCGGAACGACCTCGCCGGCGAATCCACTCGAAAGGTTCTCGAGGATCGCTCGACCGACCGCGCCTTCGCGATCCGTTGCGCCGACGACGGCGACGGTATCGGGTTCGAACAGCTCGGATAGCCTTCCCATCGGTCGAGGATTTCACGAGCAGCGTGTTAAACGTGTTCGGCGTTCCCAGTCCGAAGGAGGATCTCGAATTAGTGCGTCGACAGCGCCGATATCGACTGGCTCGATCCAAAAATCGCAAAGAGATAGATGATGATCGCGGCGACGACGATCGAGCCGCCCGGGGGAAGTCCCTGATGGATAGCGATACCATAGCCGCCAAGCACCGAGAGTTGTCCGAACAGGATCGAGAGGATAAGCGTCTCCCTGAAGCTGTGAGAAATCTGGGAGGCGGCCGCGACAGGGATGACCAACATCGCGGCGACGAGGATCACGCCGAGAATCTGCATGGCTCCGACGACGACGACGGCGGTCATCACGATCAACAGCGTGTTGTACCAGGTGACGTTGAGCCGCGCAACACGTGCGGCCTGCTCGTCGAAGGTGATAAACAGCAACTGTTTGTACGTCACCGCGACAATGGCGACGACCACGAGACTTAACACCGCCATCAGCTGTGACCCGCCGGTCGTCACGTACGCGGCGCTTCCGAAGAGATACTCTTCGATGTTCACGCCGGAGAGACCACGGCCGTAACTGATGATGAGCGTTCCGACGGCGAAACTCCCCGTCAGCATGATCGCGATGGGAACGTCTCCGTAGGTGTTCGTTCGCTCCGTCAACCACTGAACGCCAAGAGCCCCGAGGACGCCAACCACGAGCGCGGCCGTCAACAGCGAGCCGTCCCAATCAGTCGTCGTGGTGAACAGCAATCCGACGGCGACGCCGGCAAAAGCCGTATGCGCGAGTGTTTCACCGATGAGCGCCATCTCCCGGTGGACTAGATACGTTCCAACCAGCGGTGCGACGATGCCGATCAAGACGGCCGTCGCGACCGATCGCCACATGAACCCGTAGCTGAAGACGTTCGTTCCCAGGTAGACATCCATCCACTGTCCGAAGATGATAAACTGGTCGTAGAGCCCTTCAGCATAGCCGTAGCCGCGAAGCCACTCGAGACCGACAAACGCGATCATGATGACCGCCAACAGGGCGGTCAATCCGATGCCGACGAGTTCGAGCGGGCGTCTTAGAGATCCGTTCATCAGTGGTGGTGGTGGACGACCTGTCCGGATGTTCCGTACGCCTCGGTCAGGGCGTCGCTTTCGACGAACGATTCGGTATCGCCGTGGTGGTACAGTTCCTGATTGATACAGGCAATGTGGTCTGCGCGGTCAGTAACGACGCCGATATCGTGTTCGATCAGTACGACCGTGATTCCCGACTCGTTCAGCGAATCGAGCAGTCGATAGAACTCGTCACGAGATTCGGCGTCGACGCCCACCGTCGGCTCGTCCAACGCGAGCAGGTCCGCTTCGGAGGCGAGCGCTCGAGCGATAAACGCCCGCTGGCGCTGGCCGCCCGAGAGCTGGTTGACTCGCCGGTCGGCGAGTTCCGTTATTCCGACCGTCTCGATAGCATCGTCGACGATTTCGTAATCGAAATCGCTCAACCTCGAGTGGCCCGCGTGCGGAAACCGGCCCATCGTTACGGCTTCGCGGACGGTCACCGGCATCGTTCCGCCGCGGCTGGTCGCTTGCTGGGAAACGTAGCCGATGCGTTCGCCGTGTTCGAACTCCGAAACCGGCTCGCCGAACAGTTTGATGGAACCCTCGTCGGGGGAGTGAAGCCCGAGCATGAGGTGCAAGAGCGTCGTCTTCCCCGACCCGTTCGGGCCGATCAATCCGAGAAAGTCACCCTTCTCGATCGTCAGCGACACGTCTCTGACCGCGACTTTGTCTCCGTACGCGAACGTGACGTTCTCGATAGCAACTGCCGGGTTCACGGTATACTCACTTCCTCCTCGGACGCGAGGCGGCTTATTTCTTCCATTTTCGTCGAATCACTCGGCACCGAGTGCCCGTTTCAACGACGGGATGTTGATCTCTTCCATCTGTTCGACCCACCCGTATCCCGCATCGTCCCACGCTTCGGTGTTCCCCTCGAGTGGCGTCAGGGGTTCGTACTCCGTTGCATCCGTTTCGTCGAGGAGGACCTCGACCATGTCGGGAACGTCTTCGTCGGGATTTTGCGTCTCGAAGGGGTCATAGAGGATCGTCTCGATATCGTGTTTCTCGACGACTTCGATCATCTCGGAGATATCTTCGGTACTCTCGACTTCATCCGGCGAGACGCCGGCCGGCGTGTGGAGTTCGAAATCATACCGGCGCTCGATGTACTGATAGGAATCGTGGCCAGCGAAAACCGCAACGTCACGGTCCGCGTTTTCAGTTAGCTCGTGTAGTTGGTCGTCAATTGCCTCGAGTTTTTCGAGATAGTCCGCTGCGTTTTCCTCGTAAAACTCGGCGTTGTCCGGATCGGCCTCCGCGAGACCTTCTGCGATCGTTTCGACGATGTCCTGGGCGATTACGGGATCGATCCAGACGTGAGGATCCGCGTTCTCGGGAGCGTCGGTCTCCTCGAGTTCCTCCACGACCGAGACGATTGAGGTATCGGCACTCGTTTCCCAGACGACTTCGCTGTCGGCGACGAGTTCGAAGACGATCCGCGTCTGGGACACCTCAGTACCGGAGAGGACGACGTGATCTCCTCGAGATTCGATTTCGAGTGCGTCGCTTTCCTCGTCCACGTAGCTGACTTCGAGCTGAAACTGTTCGTCGGATCCGAGCGGGAGCACGTTCCCGTCTGCGTCTTCGAAGACGCCAGCGACCGCAATTTCGCCGTCGACGGGAACGTCCGGAACGCCGCCGTGCCAGTGGCCGTCGTGCCAGTAGGCGACTTCCGCTCCGGTTCGCTGATCGTAGAGGTCGAACCCGGTAATTTCGATTTGGTCGGGGTCGAAATCGCGGTCCGCCGGCTCGCGGTCGAAGTCGCCGTCGGTGTCCATCTCGAGAAGTTGGTTCTCGAGCCCAGCCATCCCGTCGATCAACGTGACGTGGTCGTAATCGCGTTCGAACTCCGCCGCAAACTCCTGTGCCCACGCGAACTCGTCCGTATCGAGATAGATAAAAACGTTCGAGTCCGCGATGTCTCGCTGCAGATCGCTGGGTGGCTCCCACCCGTGTCCCATCTGACCGGTGTCGATGGCGTTTTCGAACGCTATTTCCTCCCCGGCAATCTGCTCGGCCCAGTCCCAAAGTGGAAAGAACGCAGCGTAGCCGCCTTCGGATCCACCGCTATCGGGCTCGCTAAGACACCCCGCGATCGTGCCGAACGCGACGGCCCCCACCCCTGTTCGGAAGACGGATCGGCGTGTACGGTTCATACGAGTACGTACGAGTGAATGGGTAAAAGAGTTATTATGGGATCGGATATCGTTAATAACTCGTGACACTCGAGAGAGTCGTCTTAGTAATCGTTCCGAACGAAAGCGGTCATCGGCGTGCGAATTCGGTGCATCACAAACGCACTGGCTCTCACGGACGATAGTCGAGAATCGCATTCTGTCGGTGATAGCGTCGAAATCAGAGAATCCGATCAGTGGTCGTCGTCGTGGTCGTCATCGTCGTGGTCGTCATCGTCGTGATCGTGGTCGTCATCGTGGTCGTCATCGTGGTCGTCATCGTCGTGATCGTGGTCGTGGTCGTGGTCGTGGTCGTTGTCGTATTCACCTATGACGACTTCGAGATCAGGCGTTTCGTACACGACGTGGTCGTCGGATCGAATCTGGAAGACGACCGTCGTGAACCCGTCGCCGACGCCGTGGAGGTGGACGTGATCCCCGTGGAAATCCTCGTCCGGATCGCTTTCGACGATTCCCTCCTCAGCGCTGTCTGGCACCTCGACGGCGAGTTCGTACTCGTCACCGAGTTCGATCTCGTCGCCGTCCTCGTCCTCGGCGTGTACGCCGAGGGAGAGATTGTCGTCGTCTGGAACCTCGAGCGGATCGTCGTGCCAGTGTTCGCCGTGGATGTATACGGTTACGGAATCGTCGTCTCGATCGATGACCTCGAATTCTTCGATCTCGAGGTCCTCGGGTTCCTCACCGTTTCCGTTCTCGTCGCCTCCGTCGCCACCGTCGTCATCACCGTTCTCTTCCCCATCGTCGTCCCCGCCGAGACAACCGGCGAGAGCGAGCGTTGTCAGCGAACCCGATGCAGCGAGCACCCGTCGTCGGGACGCCGATCGTGGATTAACAGTCACTATTAGACACCAACACCCTATTGTGGGAAGTTACTAATAAATACACCGGTGTTGTTAATCGATGTGTGTTGATGCCTAGCGCTACGAGTATTCAGAATCCGGAAATCACACCTCGACATCCTCCACGGCATAGGCCGTGATATTGCGTCTGTTCAGCGCACAATCACCTCTTCATCACTCCAACGAAACCGATAGCTGAATACCGTCGAGGCGTTCGTAGACCGGAGTCGCTTT
This sequence comes from Halostagnicola sp. A-GB9-2, assembly GCF_030068615.1. GTDB lineage: Archaea > Halobacteriota > Halobacteria > Halobacteriales > Natrialbaceae > Halostagnicola. The sequence goes on from NZ_JASJOC010000006.1 coordinate 172,808, forward strand.
CCGAACGATATCGAATACGTCGAACCGGATGAGCACTCGGCCGGGTTCGATCGTCGCCCGACAGATCGGCCCTCGACTCGTGAGAACGACGTAGGGGGGAGCCGGAACCGGTGTCGACTCGAGGTCGTATCCGGCTGATTCGACGGCGTCGGACAGAACGACCGGGAGCGTTTCGAGGATTCCCGCGGACTCGAGGGCAGATTGCAACGGTTCGATTACGCGTCGGCGCTCGGTCGTCTGGGTACCGTCCCAGGTGTTGGCGACCAGGTCAGCACAGTAGTCGATCCCGTCGATGACCGTTTCGTGATCGCGCTGAATGCAGCGCCGAGTCGCTCGAACCGGATATGACACGCCGTATACTGTGTCGTGGATACCCAAAGCTGTCCCGACTTTGGAGTGACGTTCCGGTCGTGATATCCCAACTCGGAGCAAGCGTACTCCTAAATGACCAGAACAACGGAGGCAAGCGCACCGCCGAGCAGGAGGACGGCGCTGTAGGTTGCGACTTGATTTTTGAACTGCTGGTTCGACGAGGTCGCAGCGAGGAGGGCTTTGACGACGATACTCGAGACCGTTGCGAGCAATATCGCGATCGTCGCTTCCGTCGGACCGAGCTGTCCGCCACGATACAGGACGACGGCCGAGGTCGTCGCACCGGCACTCGAAACGAGTCCACTCGCGACGGCTGTAACGTAGAACCCGAGCGTTCCGAACCACACCTCCGCGAGCGATCCGAACACCAACACAGCGAGAAAGACCGCCCCGAATGCGAGTGCGTTTTTCATCGAAAACGGGCTCTCGAGTTCCATCACAGTCGACTCTCTCCAATTCGCGGTGACACCAGCCACGATGAACGCAACGACGATCACCGCGCCGAGGGGAACGATTGCCTCGTAGAGGATATCGACGCCGCCTCCCACGGTAAACGCGAGCGCGATAGCCAGATTCCGAACGGCCATCGCCGCGTCCGCGAGGATGATCGCCGCTACCGCGTAGGAGGCAGCCTCCGGCCGTTGGCGGACGTGATCGAGCATCGTCCCCACAACCGCGGTCGAGGCCGCCAGTCCGCCGAAAAAGCCCGTGACGGCGATTCCACGGCCGCCGTAACTCGAGACGATGCCGTAGTTGACGATCCCGATCCCCGCCACAGCGACGACCATCAACCAGATCACCTGTGGCTCGACCGGTATATCGGTGGTCCCGAGCTCGAGAACGTATTCGGGAGGTAACAGCGGGTAGATGACGAACGCCAGGATCGCGAACTCGGTCGTCGAGCGCATTTCTTCCCGAGAGAGCCCCCAGGCGAACTCGTGGAGTTCGCGTTTGAGGACGAGCAGTAGTGAGGAGAGTACTGCAACGGTTACGCCCTCGATGATGAATCCGGCCGCGACTAGCGATCCGACCCCGTAGGCGACGAGCATCGAGACGGAGGTCGTCAGCGAAAGACCCGATTCCTCATCGTCGTCTATGAGGCCCCTGACGGCGAGTAAGACTCCTTGAACGATGACCAGCAGTCCACCCAGGACGAGTAACCCTTCTCCAATATCGGTCTCGAGAACGAGAATCGTAAAAACGGCCGCGAGGAGACTTATCAGGGAGAACGTTCTGATTCCGGCCGATCGTTTGGACCATTCTCGCTCGAGGCCGAGAAACAATCCGAGCGCACCAGCCAGCGCGATCCGAACGACCGTCTCGTCGAGCGTCCCCTCGACGACCTGTAACGTGATTCCGTTCATCTCCCAGTGTTATTCGCATACACATATAAACGGACTGCCGAAATACAACTTTTGTATCGGAAGAATTCGGATTCGAGCGGATTCGCTGATCTGTTCTCACGGGAATTCAGTAGGAGCGGAAATTGGAGATGCGAACCACCCCTGGCCAGTTGAGACGACTATCGAGTCGATATGTTTCGAAGAGCGAGGGGGCCGATTTCGTCGTTAGAGCTCGACGTACTGCGCTTCCCACTCGCGACGGGCCTCGAGTTCGCGTTGCCCGCGTCGGGTGAGCGTATAGAAATTGGTCCGCCGGTCCCGTTGCCCCTTCTCTACGAGACCTTTGTCGACGAGCGTGTCCAGATTCGGGTAGAGTCGCCCGTGGTGAATCTCTTTTTCGTAGTACTGTTCGAGTTCCTCCTTGATGGCCAGTCCGTGAGGTTCTTCCTCGCCAGCGATGACATAGAGCAAGTCACGCTGAAATCCTGTCAGGTCGTACATTGGGTAAGTACCGGTTGTACTTACTGTCGGAATTTAATAAATATGTCGGGTTGCTCCGATCAATACGGCCATTTTCCGAATAGCGTACGCACAACGGAGATTCACACCACCTATAGCACTAGTGAGAGATTAGCCACGGATCCACACATAACACGCAGTTCATGTTTAGCTTTCAGATGGTTTTTGAGAGTACAATTATGGGGTATCCGCTCCGCTACCTTCTACAGCGAGGAAACCCCACCAGCGCCCACGCCGGGGAGGATGTCATACAACGTTGTACCACCGTACCCTATCGAGTTGACTCGAGAAGTGCAATGATACCACTATTATAGATTAGCCATCCGTAAACAGGAAAGCAAACCGCGTGGCGGAAAAATGCCACGCGGTTGCTTGCCGCCCTGAATTGGTCCCCGCTGACGCTTCGGCCCTCCAAGCGAAGCGTCAACTGAAGAAATTGGCCCGGAGTACTTAAAGGTATCGACAATGCCTGAAAGGCGGATATATTTGAGACGATTCTATTTTTCGTTAAATGTGTTCTTCCTCGAGGGTCCATCCGAGCGCCCGTTTGTAATACGTGAACATTTTCTCGACGCCATCGTGGTTCATGTCTTCGCTTTCGAGATGTTCTTTGAGGAACTCATACTGCTCTCGGATTTCCTGCTCGTCTCGCATATGAAGGAGTAACCACTCGAGACGCAAAAAGGTCGCCACTGCCCGTTTTCGTGGACGTTCCCGAGACTCGGAACAGACTGTCAGATACCAGTGGCTGCGACAGATACCCGCTTCGTCACAACGCTACCGCTGTCGGATTGCAGTGGCGCGAAAAAATGCACGACCGATTTGGGTATCCGATCGAACGGTGACCAAACGGTGACCGAAGGGGATCTCGATTGATCCTCCCGATCAGGCGTTGTTATCGTTTGATTCGTTATCGTCGCCTTCGTCGTCCATATCGTCGTCATCCGCTCCGTTCATGTCGTCGTCCTCTTCGTCCATACCGTTTCCTTCCTCACCGAGGGTGAGCGTAACTTCTTCGTCGTCGCCGTCGATTTCGACGTCTTCTTCCGCCTCATCCCCTTCGTGCTCGGCGGTAACGGTGTATTCGCCGTCCTCGAGGCCCTCGAATTCCACCTCGCCGTCCTCGTCGGTTTCGTCTTCCATCTCTTCGTCGTCCATCTCATCGTCGTCCTCGTCCGCTGGGTCGTCTTCGTCTTCTTCGTCCTCACCGTTCTCGTCGTCCATCTCTTCGTCGTCCTCCTCGTCTTCGCCGTCCATCTCTTCATCGTCTTCCTCGTCCGCTGGATCGGCTTCGTCACCCTCGTCGACGGTGACGGTCGCTCCTTCCACGGGCTCTTCGTCACCGTCTTCGACGGTTACGGTGAGCGTATACTCGCCGTCTTCGTCGTCATCTGCTGGGTCGTCGTCATCGTCGTCACCGACCGGATCACCGTTGTCGTCTTCGGGGTCGTCCGCGGGATCATCGTTATCCTGATCGTCGTCGGCACAACCGGCTAAAACCAGTGCACTTGCTGAACCAGCGGCAACTACGAACTTCCGTCGATTGAGTCGTGGGCGAGACATACAATCAGATAGTACGTTCCAGACTGTTGGAATGCGGCCTGCAACTGCCGTACGTTGATCACCTAGGGCACTTCCAATAACGAAATCAGACAGTCGGCGTAACTGAGAGGACGGGTGTCGCAACTGATGGAATTGATACGCGGCTCGATCCCGTTGCATTCATAACCTAGTTGTAACTACAATACAATGATCGAGGCGTGAAACGACGGATCGCGCTCGGATTTGGGTTTGCGGCGCTCCTCATGGCCGTTCTCATTACCGCAGTTGGGGGCCAAGACGTATTCGATGAGCTCTCGAGGGCGGATTACTCAGTGTTGGGTCTCGGTGTCTTATCAGGCATTTTCGCGTTGGCCTTTCGTGGATTCGTCTGGAACAGGTTCCTCACGTTGGTCGATAACGGACTGTCTCGAAAACGTATCACTGGCGTCTTTCTCACCGCGATGTTCCTCAAGTACGTGACGCCCTACGGCCAGCTTGCCACCGAGCCATTCGTCGCGTACCTCGTTGTCCAGGAGTCGGAGATGGCGTACGAGGACGGTCTCGCGGGAATCATCTCCGCGGATCTGCTGAACTACCTTCCCTATTACTCGTTCGGGTTTCTGGCCCTCGGAATCGTCGCAACTGGTGATGCGCTCGGTAACGATCTGTTCGCGCAGTTCGTCGCCTTCAGCGCCCTCTTCGTCGCGGTCATCTCGATTATCGCCGTCGGTGCTCGTCGTCCAGATATTGTCTACGGAATCGTCCTCTTTATTACCAGCGTCCTCCGACGCGTTCTCGGAAAACTTACGCCTCGGTTCGACGAACAACTCAGTCGGTCCGCCGTCCGCACCAGACTCGACGGCTTTTACGCGACTATCACGATGATTACGGCGGACAGACGAACGCTCCTCATCACGGCGGTGTACGCACACATCGGGATGATATTCCTGATGCTCCCGGTCTACATCGGTGCAGCCGCGCTCGGTCACCAACTCTCACTGCCGGTCGTTGCCCTCGTTGTCGCCCTCGGAAAGCTCGGTGCCATCGTCCCCGCTCCCGGCGGAACTGGCGGAGTCGAAGCAATGGTAACAGCGAGTCTGACGACGCTGGGGCAACTCGAGCCGGCGGCCGCGCTGACTATCGCGATCATCTACAGAGTCTGTACGTACTGGCTCACGGTCGGTATTGGAGGGATCTCTGCGGCATCCGTCCTGTTTCGAGGGGAGTGATTAGGTCGGTGGGTCTTTTGGGCTCCTCGCCGTACACGCGAGTATGAAAATTCGGGGCGAGCGCGAGTGTACCGAGTGTGGCACCCGATGGTCGTACTACGAGACCGGGAGCGTTAGCTGTCCGAACTGCGGGACGCTCCGAAGCGTCGGTCTCGACGATCGAACCGAACACACGGATATGGAGGTCGCGTTCGATCTGACGCCGGTCCGGAACACTATCGACGACAGCTCGACGGGCGAACTCGCCGATCGAAGTCGCGAGCGCGCCCGCGAATACATTCGTCAACGGGGATTCGTCAACGGCGGCGATCTTCGAGAACTCGACGACACCTATCTCGCCGCGACCGAGTTACTTCACATCGCAGATATCGTTGCGCGCGAACGACGACTCGAGGAGGACGAAGAGCTCTACTTCCTCTCCCTGCTCGAGATCGCAGATCGCGGTCAACGGCCACCGCCGGCCGAGGTTCCCCCGTCGCTCCGCTCGGCTCGCGGGATCGCCGCCGCGAACGCCGTTCGAGAGTACCGCCGCGATATCCGAACCTGGAGCGAGAACGAATCGTTCACGACCGACCAACAAAGCGCGCTCGAGACGCTCGGGGATCACGTCACGCGAATCCGAATGCTCGAGGGCGATATCGAACCGAAAACTGCCGAGACCCTGATCCGGGCGACACGCGAACTCGCGGATGGACTCCGCGGCGACGGGGACGCCCTGGCGAGTGCGACACACAGAATTCGAACGCTCGAGTACGAGTAGATCGGATCACAGAAGGGGTGTCACAAACTGCCGGAAGACCCCATCCGGCTCATAGGGTCGTTCGTAATTCTCTCCCGGCATAGATACTCAGTCATCGGTTTCGCTCGGCGAAACTCGTTCTCCGCTGAGGCTGGCTGAAAATAGGTACGAACGACCCTCTCAGGGAAGGTCGACGTCGATTCCTTGCTGCGTACTCGCCGCGTTGACCGTGTTGTGAAGCAACATCGCTCGAGTCATCGGCCCGACGCCACCGGGAACGGGCGTGATGGCGCTCGCTTTCGATTTCGCGCTCTCGAAGTCGACGTCGCCGACGAGTTCGTACCCCTTCTCGTTGTCCGCGTCGACCCGAGAGATGCCGACGTCGATCACGACCGCTCCGTCGGCGAGCATCGAGGCGTCGACGAGTTCCGTGACGCCGGAGGCGGCGATCACGATGTCGGCACGCCTTGTTTTTGCCTCGAGATCCTCGGTTCGGGAGTGACAGACCGTAACCGTCGCGTTGCCGCCGTCGGCTTTTTGCATAAGCAGGTTCGCCATCGGTTTCCCGACGATGTTCGATCGACCGATGATGGTCACGTCCGCCCCTTCCGTCTCGACGTCGTAGGCCTCGAGCAACTTCTGAATCCCGTGCGGGGTACACGGCTTGAATCGAGGCTGGCCTGCGACGAGCCGGCCGACGTTTTCGGGGTGGAACGCGTCGGCGTCCTTGGCCGGGTCGATTCGTCGAAGCACCTCTCGATAATCGATGTGATCGGGAACCGGTTCCTGGACGATGTATCCGTGAACGGACGAATCGTCGTTGAGATCCTCGATTGCGTCGTACAGCTCGGTTGCCGGGGCGTCCCCGTCGATTTCGACGTGGGTTCCTTCGATCCCGACCTCCTCGCAATCGCGCTGTTTCATGTTGACGTACGTCTGGCTCGCGGGATCGTCGCCCATCAGGACGGTCGCGAGTCCCGGCCGCGTTCCGGCGTCCGCGAGCGTTTCGATCGCGTCGGTCAGTCCATCGCGAATCTCGCTCGCAACGGCGTTTCCGTCGATGATCTCGGTCATCACTCGAGTTGCCGTGAGCGAGCGTAATCAACCCTCGGGTTTGTGCCTATTTTCGGATGACTGGTAGCAGTGATATTCATGTTCTTGCCTACTAGTGCGACCGGTAACCGTAGACTCCCATCACTATCGGCGTTTGTAGAGGCCGGGAAGAATACTCTGTGGCGCGTTGGACCGAGGTGGCCGTCGCGGTTCGATCGACCGAGTTGGGCTATTCGTACAGCGGGTTCGCGTCACAGAGCGCGTCGACTTCCGCTCGAACCTCGCTCTTGACGTCGTCGTCTTCGGGTGCGTCGATGACTCGGGCGATGCAGTCGGCGACCGTTTGCATGTCGCTCTCGTCGAAGCCGCGCGTCGTCAGGGCTGGCGTCCCTGCGCGGATACCGCTCGGGTCGAATGCCGAGCGCGTTTCGCCGGGGACGGTGTTGCCGTTGAGGACGATTCCCGCGTCCTCGAGCGCGTCTTCGGCGTCGCCGCCGGTAGTATCGGGGTGGCTCTCGCGCAGGTCAACGAGCACGAGGTGGTTGTCGGTTCCTTCCGAGACGAGCGAGAAGCCGTGCTCGGAGAGCGCCTCACCCAGCGCTTTGGCGTTGGCGACCGTCTGCTCGGCGTACTCCTCGAACTCCGGCTGGAGCGCTTCCTCGAAGCCGACCGCTTTGCCTGCGATGTTGTGCATGAGCGGGCCGCCCTGTCCGCCGGGGAAGACCGCCGCGTCGATATCGTCCGCGTACCCCTCGCCGGTCATGACGATTCCGCCGCGACCGGAACGGATCGTCTTGTGCGTCGAACCGGTAACGAAATCGGCGATGCCGACGGGAGAGGAGTGAACACCTGCCGCAACGAGGCCGGTGATGTGAGCGATGTCTGCGAGGTGGAGCGCGCCGACGTCATCTGCGGCGTCTTGAATACGTCCCCACTCGATTTCGCGCGGGTACGCGGAGTAGCCAGAGACGATGATGTCCGGTTCGAATTCCGCCGCCTGCTCCGCGAGTCCTTCGTAATCGACGTAGCCCGTTTCGGCGTCGACCTCGTACTGTTCGACCTCGTAGAGCTGGCCGACGAAGTTTGCGGGGTGGCCGTGGCTGAGGTGGCCGCCGTGGGTCAGATCGAGCGAGAGGATCTTATCGCCTGCCTCGAGCATCGCGAAGTAGACGGCCTGATTGGCCTGCGTTCCCGAGTGGGGCTGGACGTTGACGTGTTCGGCACCGAACAGTTCGGTCGCACGGTCGATCGCGAGTTGCTCGACCTCGTCGGCGTACGTACAGCCGCCGTAGTAGCGCTCGCCGGGGTAGCCTTCGGCGTACTTGTTCGTCAGCGCGCTTCCTTGTGCGTCAAGGACCGCCCGGCTGGCGTGGTTTTCGCTCGCGATCATCTGAAGCGTCGATCGCTGCCGATCAACCTCGCTCTCGAGGGCGTCGGCGACGGCGGGATCGACGTCCCGGACGTGGTCGTGTTCCATAATGAATTCCCTTACTGGACGCTCCATAAGTGTACCTTTCCCCGGCAAGTGAGGTCGCTTCTCCCTGTTCCGTACCACGCCACCAATTCACAAATGACGAGAACCTGTTAGCTCGATACAACTAACTTCACCGGGTCGCATTTTCCGAATAGATGTTACGGTGGGATATTACTGGAGGAAACCTCAGGATTACCGACGCAGATAACGCCGAAATCGTCGTCAGGGGATCGAACCTCGAGATTTCCGGTTCAGGTCCGGACATCAAACGACCCGTCGACGAAACGATTGTTGTAACGACCGACGAACTTCGATTTCCACACGCGGTCGTCTACGCGTCTGATATCGGTACCAATCGACAGTACGAACTCGACCCGCGGGGCGAACCCCTATCGCTCCCCCGCGGCGAATACGTCGTCGATATCGACGCGAGAATCAAAACGTACCTGCGCTTTTCCGGCACGGCGACGATTCGCAGAACCGACGATATCGAAACTGTCGTCGTCTCGTTTCCCGAACGGGCGCGCACCGTTCTCGGATTCCGAAGTCGCCACGAAATCCCCACGGACACGATAACGATTCCCGAAACGACCGAGGGACTCGCACGCGCAATAAGCCATCTCCACGCCTCACAAAAGACCGCGAGCCCCGACCGGACGTATCCGTCGCTCAGGGGCCACCCACCTCGTATCGAAACGGGCTCCCGGCTAGAAATTCCGGAAAGCGTTCGCCGGGACGTTACCGAGTCGGGTGTCGAACTCGTGGTCCCGCCGACGTACGAAGCGCTGTATGTCGCCACACCTCTCGCCTACTATCTCCAGGGAAAGGTTACTCTCGACGATCGTGAGACGCCGAGTCTCCACATAGAGAAGCACGAGACGGAGCATTGTCTTCCGTCGATGCCGGCCCTCGAAGACGAAATAGAGCGATTGCTTCGGAAGGTTTTCTTTCTCGATTGTCTCGTCCGAAACGTCGGTCCGTTCGGAACGTCCCTTTCCGAACTGAACCTCCTTGAGGCACTCGAAATCGATAGCGAACGGTTGTACGGTCAGCCGATTCAGGACCGCCTCGAGAGATATCTCGACGTCCCGTACGAAACGGTCGAACACCGGCTCCCCGAGTGGCATCTCTCGACCTACGTCGACCCGACCCCGGCTAACGCCGAGACGCTTCCGTTCTTACTGGATCGAATGAGCCTGATTTCCACTCCGAAGTTCTCCGAACTCGCCGAGCAGGAACTGGTCGAACGGTCGCTCGACGACTTCTATCGAAATCGAGTCGGGGTTGCACGATCCGGAAACGGGCAAATCCCCTCTATCGAGATCATCAAACCGGAACTTCGTACCGGACGCGTCCACGGTTGGATCGCCGACGGCGTTCCGATCGACGTGTTCAAGTCGGTGCCCGAAGCGTACAACAATCGGCTTCGATACCTCGAGCGGCGAAGCGAGTCGTCGTCGATCGTCGTCGTGTTAAACGATCCCGAGATGGCTAGCGAACGCGAGTCGGTCGCAGAAATCTACCGAGAGCGGTCCGAATCTCTCTCGACGGAACTTACCGTCAAAGAGTCGCTTACGACCGCAGCGCTCGCTCGCGTCTTCGAGGACGAACACGATTTCGTTCACTATATCGGTCACTGCGAAACCGACGGACTGTGTTGTCCCGACGGAACCCTCTCGACGAGTAGTCTCGACGAATGTAACACGCAAACGTTTTTTCTCAACGCCTGCGGTTCGTTTTACGAGGGATTGGATCTCGTCGAGAAGGGGAGTGTTGCCGGAGCAGTGACCGTTCAGAAGGTATTGAACGATCACGCCGTCAAAGTCGGCTCGACGTTTGCGAAGTTACTCGTTCACGGGTTTAGCATCGAACGTGCGATGGACCTCGCGCGGAGACGGATCATGATGGGAAAAGACTACGCGGTCGTCGGCGATGGCACGCACTCTCTTTCGCAGGGGGAACAACAGTACCCCACTACCGTGACCGTCGATCCGGTCGATGACGGACAGTACCGTCTCTCGATTGAATGCTATTCGACGCGAGAGAATGGCTCGTATTATTTTCCACACGCCGAAGGCAACGAGCACGCCTATTTGTGCGGTTCGTCCTCGGAACTATTGTTGACCGAGGAGGAACTTCCGTCGTTTCTCGAAGGTGCTAACGCGTCCGTAATATTCGACGGGGACGTATACTGGTCTCAGCAACTGTCCGCGAAAATGGCGGATGGACCGGACGGGTGACTACGGACCGCCGTAAGTGCTTACCCGTTTTGCAGACGCACACCCGAGTCGGATCGTTCGAGAATCTCGGCCGAATCGGGTTCGTATTTCATAACCGACACGCCAAAGGTGCTGATGCATAGCGCCCATACACTTGCGACTGTTGCCTGATTGCATATAGTAATTACCATTACTATCTCCACTCCGCAATCGGTGAGCGAGATTCTCGAGTATGCCGGACGAGCGATTATCTATAGTTTGCAAGGCAGAGTACCCTGGGTCACCCGACCCGGGTACTTTACTATTCAGCAGGTGTAGCGTCTACGGCGAGCGAGAATTATCTCTCATTCAACCAAACTTCGACTACAACGAATTACTAACCGATAAAAATTACCAGTGTTTGGTTGAGAGTGTAACTTATCCTGTGCGAGCGGCCAACAAAATTAAGTATATAGCCATCATTTACTTCGGTACACAGATGGCTTCGAATTTACTCAATCATCAGATTGACGATATCCTCAGAGCGGTTCTAGAGGACGCGAGTGGCGACGTTTATATGGTGAACCCATCTCGGGACGCGATCGAAGAATTCGTCTCGGTCGCGACCGATTTCGACGGCTCGTTGCCGACGGTACAGATGCTCGCCAACGAGCAAACGCTGAAGGACGTTATGGGTGACTTCATCGTCGCTTCGAACGCCGCCGATCTCATCAGCGACGGCGCGCTCGCTCTCCGGACGCTGGGGGAGACACCGGAAAACTCGCTCTGTCTTACCGAGGATCGCGTCATCGCCGTCGTTCACGCGGGAGACCGAGTTGGGGGCCTCGTTACCGACGAAGCCGACTTCGTCAACGACACGTTCGCCGCCTACGAAACCCGATGGGAGAACGCGGAACCGTTCAAACTTCGAACACCACCAATCAGCGACGTTCGAGAGACCCTTTCCGAGGAGATCAGTCCCGAGGCCGAAGCGGACTTCACCGCGATCCTCAACTCCCTCGAGACGGCACGCGGAGACGGGGACGGCCTCGATGAGGTGACCATCTCGCTGGTCGTCGCAGCGAAAAACGAAGCGCTCCTGTACGACATCAGCAAGTGGGGCGAGGATGTCGGCATCGCTTCCAAGGCGACCTTCTCCCGAACCAAGACCAAACTCGAGGATATGGGCCTCATCGATACGGAAAAAGTTCCGATCGACGTTGGTCGCCCGCGACTTCGTCTAAAAATCGGCGACGACCGACTCCGTGAAGCGGACAACGGGCAGATTGCGACCGTTACGCAGTCGATTCTCAACTGATCGCTGTCGGCCTCGATTCGACCCGCTTTGCCTATTGCTCTTTCCGTCGATCCCCATCCGATCAAACCTGAGTACGTAAACCCCAAGTTATCGCCGCGTAGAAACTCCGGTATGTACGAAGGCGTCCACGCCCGACCCGACGGTGAAAGCACCGTCGCTCGACTTGCCAAAACGGCGGCCGAATACGGTTTCGATGGCGTGGTCGTCCGAAATCACGACGACTCGAGAAGCGAGTTCGACGCCGACGAAATCACGGCGGAGTACGGCGTCGACGTCGTCGAGGGGATCGAGGTCCGCGCTGACGCGCCCGAACAGGCGAGCGGATCGGTCGGAAACTATCGATCGTCGACCACGATACTCGCGGTTCACGGCGGAACCAACGCGATGAATCGCTTCGCCGTCGAAAACGAGAAGGTCGACGTTCTCGCTCACCCGATGGCGGGGAGCGGCGATATCAACCACGTCCTGGTCAAAGCCGCCCTCAAGAACGGCGTCCGTCTCGAGTTCAACCTTGGCGACGTGCTTCGAGAGAGCGGCGGCCGTCGTGTCCGAACCATTCAGTCACTCCGAAAACTACGCGAGATTGTCGACTACTACGGCGCACCCTACGTCGTGAGCGCCGACCCCCGGTCGCACCTCGAGTTTCGCGGCCCACGAGAGCTCCGTGCGCTCGGCGACCAACTTGGCATCTCGCCGGAGTGGATCGAAACCGGTCTCGAGGAATGGAAAGAACTCGCCGAGCGCAACCGGGAGATTCAGTCCGATTCGTTCATTGAGCCTGGGGTCAAACGAGGAAGGTATGAAGAAGAGTCTTGAGGAACACGCGGCTCGGTTCGACGAGAAAGCCAGCGAGTACGACGACTCGAAATCCCCCGAGTATCGAGCGTGTGCCGATATAGTTATCGAACACGCCGATCCCGACCCTGACGAAACGGTTCTCGATCTCGCGACCGGGACCGGTGCGATCGCACTCGCGCTCGCGGCCGATGCCGAGCACGTCGTCGGTCGAGATATCAGCCAGGGAATGCTCGAGCAAGCGCGGCGGAAAGCCGACGAACGGGGCCTCGAAAACGTTGCGTTCGACGAGGGATCCTTCCGCGAACCGGAGTACGACGACCCGGTCGATATCGTCACGTCGAACTTCGCGATGCACCACCTCGCGGACGCCGAAAAGCGGGAAGCCATCGAAACGATCGCCGCACTCGAGGCGCAAACGTTCGTTCTCGGCGACGTGATGTTCTTCGACGAACCGGATCCGAGTGAGCCGTTTTACTCGCCCGAAGTCGACGATCCGGCGACCGTCGGCACGCTCGCGGACGCGTTCACCGACGCCGGATTCTCGCTGACGGCGGTCGAACGCGTCCACGATCAGGTTGGCGTGCTCGTCGCTGAACGTTCGACGAGCGAGAAGCCGAAAACCGAATAACGACAGTACGATGAAACACCTTCCGAAGCACCTCCGCCCGAGATGGCGTTACCTCGCGGCGGAACTCGAGTCCTGGCCCGACGCAGCGATCGATCGACGGGCGTTTCAGCGCGAGCTCTGGTACGCGGGCCAGAATTTACTCGGCGATCCGGGGAGCGCAGACGCCGATTTGTCCGTCGTCAGGTTCGACTTCGGGGACGGAACTGGCAAAACGGTCATCAAAGTACGTCACGGAGAAACGGAATCTGCCAGAGCAGCGCTCGCGTGTATCGACCGTATTGATGGGTCTCCCGTCGGTATTCGCGTCGCAGGGATCAGTGGTACGATCCGTGCCGCTGAAGAAAAGTTTTTAGGTAAACGCGGGCAAGTCCCGTCAGAGAGAAACGTCGTGTTTGAGAACGCTGAGCGAGTCGCGGTCGGACGAAACGGATCCGCGGATATCCGACTCGATGACGCGTTCGTCGGCGCGACAGACCTCGATTTAGTGTGATACTATGCAGGGACAAGCCCAACAGCAGGCGTACGACCGAGGCATCACGATCTTCTCGCCCGACGGCCGACTCTACCAGGTCGAGTACGCCCGCGAGGCGGTCAAACGTGGTACGGCGAGTATCGGCATTCGAACGGAAAACGGCGTCGTTCTCGCGGTTGACAAGCGGATCCCGTCCCCGCTCCTCGAGGACTCAAGCGTCGAAAAGATCCACAAGGCGGACGATCACATCGGAATCGCAAGCGCCGGTCACGTTGCCGACGCGCGACAGCTGATCGATTTCGCCCGTCGTCAGGCACAGGTCAATCACCTGCGCTACGGCGAGCCGGTCGGCGTCGAAACGCTGACCAAGAACGTCACCGACCACATCCAGCAGTATACGCAGGTCGGCGGCGCGCGCCCGTTCGGCGTCGCGCTCATCGTCGGCGGTATCGAAAACGGCGAACCACGCCTTTTCGAGACGGACCCATCCGGCACGCCCTACGAGTGGAAGGCACTCGCGGTCGGCGCGGACCGGGGCGAACTCCAGAGCTACTTAGAGGAGAACTACGACGCCGAAGCGGATCTCGACGGCGGCATTTCCTTGGCCCTCGACGCGCTCGCATCGGTCAACGACGGCGGCCTCCTGCCCTCGGAAGTCGGGCTTGCGACCATCGACGCTGAATCCGAGTCCTTCGAGCAGTTCGGTCTCGACCAGATCGAATCGCACCTCGAGGAGAACGACCTCCTCGGCGAGGAAGGCGCGGACGAAGACGACGAGTAACGCGACCCGTTTTTGCGTTTCGCACGTTCCGATTCGAGTCCCACAGCCGTTTGTGCAGTTAGGAGTCCGACGACAGTGTGCGAACGGGTAACGGCCGACGAACCAACGGCGGATCGCCCCGCACACGCATTCGAAGTGACTATCTCCGAAACCACCGGACACGGAGAACCCGAGGGCGTTGGCCGGCGGCAAAAGCTCTTTTACCCGGCCGGGGGTATGCTCCGGTATGATATCACTCGACGAGGCGGTGACGGCGCGACTCGAGTCACACGGGGCGCGATTCGAAGTGTTAGTCGATCCCGACGCGGCACTCGAGATCAAGCGCGGGGAGTTCGACGAGGATCTCGAGGACTACATCGCCGCCGAAGACGTGTTCGAGGACGCCTCGAGTGGCGATCGACCGGCCGAGGATGACCTTGAGAAGGTATTCGATACGACGGATCCACTCGAGATCATTCCCGAAGTCATCAAAGAGGGAGAGATTCAGATCACGGCCGATCAGCGCCGCGAGATGCAAGAGCAAAAACGGAAACAGCTCATCACGACGATCGCGCGCAACGCCATCAATCCGCAGATGGACGACGCACCGCACCCACCGGAGCGGATCGAAAACGCACTCGAGGAGGCTGGGTTTACGGTCGATCCGATGGAGCCGGTGAGCGAACAGGTCGACGACGCGTTAGACGACCTGCGACCAGTGATCCCGATCCGGTTCGAAGAGGTCTCGATCGCGGTCCAGATCCCGCCGGAGCACGCTGGCAGTGCACAGGCGAAGATCCGCCAGTACGGCGACCTCGAGAGCGAAGAGTGGCAGCCGGACGGGTCGTGGATCGGCGTCATCACCTTCCCCGCAGGCCTCCAGAACGACTTCTACGACGTCGTCAACGAGAACACGAGCGGCAAGGCAGAGACGCAGGTCGTCAAGGACAAAGACGATCTCAAAACGAGATAACGGATCCGTTGTTCGACCGAGACCGGTGTCGGGAATCTTACCCGCGATAGTAGCCCAGCAAAAACCCGCTGGTAAACCCGACACCGACCGAGAGCGTCGAGACGACCGAAGTGAGCCAGTGTACTCCCTGATTTGCCTGTTCCTGAGTCTCGAGCAAGCCGGCGCTGAGCCGATCCCAGTCGACGATCACGATGCCGTTCGACTCGAGGTATCGAAAGACGACGAGTTGGACGCCGATAATGACTGCAACGATTTTTGCGACGTTTTTCACCGCAAAGCCGATCAGCCCACCGAGAATTGCACTCGCCGCAAACTCGAATCCCACCGATGTCGGGTCGATTTCCACCATAGCCGACCGAAGGGAACCGGTGACAAAATCAGTTGTGGTACGTGACATTCTCTGTTCAACGAATGCGAGTGCGTTCAGACCATATCTGTCGAGTATTTAGGGTAATCATCAATGAATGGGTCCGTCGGTAGACGACTATTACGAGCAGGAGGGCTTCGAACCGTGAGAGACGTCTGTCGGGACCGAACAGTCGGGGGCCGACAGCGAAGCGGGTAAGCGCCACGGTCTCCACCCAGGTTCGGAAAACGCCACGGGATTCAAGGTGGTCGGACCCCTACGTGAGAGTATGAGTTACACAGCACCAATCGGGGTGACTGCCCGGCATCTCTAGCGTGTCAGAGCACCGGACGGGCGTCGCGATAATCGATCGCCCGCCAAAATCGATGTTTCGGTCGGTAGTACGACGCATCCGTCGATCGACAACTGCTCAGACAATGCACAGCTAATCGTATGAAGGCACTCATCGCAAAACGAATCGACTCCGGAACGCCCGACACAAGCGAGATTCGCGAGCTCGCACGGGCGGCAGGATACGATATCGTCGGCGAGATAACGCAGTCCCGAACGGCCGACGCCGCGTTGCAACTCGGCGAGGGGAAGGCGAACGAACTCGCAGAAAAGGCCGCGATGTCCGAGGCGACGACCGTCATTTTCGATAACCGTCTCGGACCGTATCAGATGTACAACCTCGGGCAGCTCCTTCCCGAGGGGGTCGAGATCATGGACCGGTTCACGCTGATCCTCGAAATCTTTGGCCAGCGAGCCCAGACCCGGAAAGCGCAGCTGCAAGTAGAACTCGCTGAGCTTCGCTACGAACTCCCTCGAGCGGAAGCGAAGACGAGTCTGGCAAAACGGGACGAACACCCCGGTTTCATGGGTCTCGGCGAGTACGACGAAAGCCGAGAACATGATATCAAGTCCCAGATCAGCCGGATCAGGGACGACCTCGAGCAGATCGAGCAGAACGAACAGCACCGTCGCGAGCGCCGTCGCGCTTCCGGCTTCGATCTCGTCGCGCTCGCGGGCTATACGAACGCGGGGAAATCGACGCTTCTCCGCCGTCTCGCCGACGATCTGGACGTCGACGAAAACGAAGAACTTCACCCGGATCTCGATTCGACGGCCGAATCGCAGGATCGGCTCTTTACCACGCTCGGAACGACGACGCGACGGGCCGACATCGAGCCTCGAGACGTGCTCGTGACCGATACGGTCGGTTTCATCAGCGACCTTCCACACTGGCTCGTCGAGTCGTTCAAATCCACACTCGACTCCGTCTACCGCGCGGACCTCGTCTTGCTCGTCGTCGACGTCAGCGAACCGATCGACGAGATTCACGAGAAGCTCGTCACCTGCCACGACACGCTCTATGAACGCAACGAAGCCCCGATCGTTACCGTCCTGAACAAGATCGACGCCGTAAGCGATGAGGAGCTCGAGGAGAAAGCCGCCGCCATCTCAGCGCTGGCTCCGAACCCCGTCACCGTCAGCGCGCGCGAAGGGGCGAACATCGGCGAGTTACTCGATCGGATCGATCAGGAACTCCCGGATTGGGAACAAGAGCGGCTCGTCCTTCCGATGACCGACGACACGATGAGTCTCGTCTCGTGGATCCACGACAACGCCCACGTCGAGGACGTTACCTACGGCGACGAGGACGTCCTCCTCTCGTTCGAAGCGCGTCCTACTGTTATCTCGCAGGCGCGTTCGCGCGCGAGCGACCTCGAGACGGCGTCTGCCTGATCTGACGTTTCGACCGCCGCCGTTTTCTAGAGGCGATCGACTCGGACCCAATCATATAAACCGATATCCCGTGATTGTCAGGGTATGGAACGAGTTGCAATCATCGGATCTTCGATGACCCAGTTCGGCCAGCGGGACGCCTGGATCCGCGAGTTGCTCGCAGAAGCCGGCGGCGAGTGCCTTGAGGATGCGGCCGTCGATCCGACGGACGTCGACCACCTGTACGTCTCGAACATGGCAAGCGGGGAGTTCGAAGGACAGACGGGAGTCGTAAACGCGTTAGCCCACGATCTGGGGGCGATTCCGGCTTACACCGAGCGAGTCGATCAGACGAGTTCGAGCGGCGGTGCCGGCATGTACGCCGCGTGGCGATCGGTCGCAAGCGGCGCGAGCGACATGACGTTGCTCGTCGGCGGCGAGAAGATGACCCACCGAACGACCGCAGAAGCGACGGACGTCATCGCGTCACTGACCCATCCCTGCGAGTACAAACACGGCATCACGCTGCCGTCGTTCGCCGGGCTGACCGCCAGACACTACCTCGAGCGCTTCGATGCGCCGCGAGAGAGTCTCGGCAAAGTGGCGGCCAAGAATCACAAAAACGGCGTCGATAATCCCCACGCGCAGTTCCAAAAGGAAGTCGACCTCGAGACGATCCTCGAGTCGCCCGTCGTCGCCGACCCGCTTCGGCTCTACGACTTCTGTCCGATCACCGACGGCAGCGCGGCGCTCATGTTCTGTCCGGAGTCGGTCGCGGCGGAGTACACCGACGACTACGTTGTGGTGTCGGGAATCGACGGCGCGACGGACACCCACGTCGTGCACGAACGCCCCGATCCGACGATTATGGGCGGCGTCGTCGAGAGCGGCGAGGGTGCCTTCGATATGGCCGGCTACGAGCCCGAGGACATCGACGTTGCTGAGCTCCACGACATGTTTACGATCCTCGAATTCCTCCAGATGGAGGGGCTCGGGTTCGCAGAGCAGGGCGAGGCCTGGAAACTCGTCGAGGAGGGCTATACGGACCGCGACGGCGAGTTGCCGATCAATACCTCCGGCGGGCTGAAGTCGAAGGGACACCCCCTCGGTGCCAGCGGCGTCGCACAGGGCGTCGAAATTTACGAACAACTGCTCGGCGAAGCAGGGCCGCGACAGGTCGAGGCCGACGTCGGCCTCTGCTGTAACGTCGGCGGGTTCGGAAACTGTGTCATCACGACGATTATGGAGGCAGGAGCATGACCATGGAAGCCTATCGCTACGAAGACGGATCGATCAGCTACCCCGGCCACCCGATCGGCCCCGACGGGAGCGAACCGGTCGATACGGTCGATTTGAGCGAGTACACCGCCGAGGTGATTACGTGGACGACGAGTACCGCGACGCCCCCCGGCGTCCGCGAGCCCAACACGCTCGCGATCGTCGAGTTCGATGTCGACGGCGAGCCGGTCCGCGCGATCGGTCAGGCGACGAGCGACGACATCGAAACGGGTGACGAAGTCGAGCCGGTCTACGTTGACGAACTTCGGACACCGGGCAAGGGGATCAGAGAGCCCGACAGTCAGGAGTGGGACGGCTACCGGTTCGAACCGGTTTGAACTGTCGAGCGATTCTCCTCGTCGATAATCGTCCTCAAAATCGTTTTCTGCGCGTCAATCAGCAAAGTCTGCGCGTCAATCAGCAAAATCGATCGCCGTCCGAACCATTAGTCGTCCGCGTCGTCGCCGTCGCCATTGTTGGGCGATTCGTCGCTGTCGTCACTCCCGGGAGGCTGGTCCCCGTCTTCCTCTCCGAGTCCGTCGGACTCGTCAGCGATTCGATCCCCTCGGTGGTCCGTCGACGGGTCGTCATCGTTGAACTGATCTTTGAGCGTCTCGAGTTCGGCGTCGACGTCGACGTTCGAATCGTCGTCGTCGTTCAGGACGGAACCGGTCTCGTTGGGCTCGCTCGAATCCGAGTCGTTCCCGTCGATCTCGATCGGTTGTGCGTCGGTCGAGCCGGTCTCCTCGACGGCGTCACGGAGGCGTCGGTCCACGTCGTCACGGAGTTCTCGAGCTTCACTCAGCAGGTCGGTTACGCGTTCGTCGGCCGGCACCGATCCCTCGGAAACGCCGCGCTGTAGCTCCTCGAGGACAGTATCGAGCTGTGAGACGGTCGTCCTTCGGAGTTTCTTCGCACGTTTTTCGGTCGACTTCGCGGCCGTTTTGGTTCGGTCTCGTGTTTCCTGTTCCGTCTGGACGAGCTTGATACCGCGTTGAAACGCCTCGAGCGCCCGAACGTTAGCCTTCAGCACCGCAAGCGCCGCCGGAATCGCAAACTCGTCTGCGACGCGAAGCATCTCGCCCGGCGTCGGCGGACGAAACGACGGCCGACGACGACGCGGCGCGAGTTCCTCGCGCAGTTCGTCGATCGTTGCGGAGAGTTCGCGGACTGCTTCCGCGAGGTCGTCGTCACGGTCGGTCATACCCCCCAATAGTATCTCCTGGGTGAAAAGAGAGCCGATTGAATCGATCCGAGGACAGGAAAGCGTCGAAGATCGATTTTCACGAAACTGAGACGAGCATGCGACTCACCGCCACGGCCTCGAGAAGCGCCGATCCAAGCGCTTTTGTCCCCGCAAAACACCTCCACAGGTGTGCAAATCGAGAACAGTTTCATTCCGGTCCGGGGGGTCGGCGAGGCGACCGAACGCCGGCTCTGGGCGAACGGCGTGACCCACTGGGACGAGTTCGAGGGTGAGGTCGTCGGAGAGACCATCGCCCGGCGGATCGAGACGTTTATCGACGAAGGCCAGTCCCATCTGTCGAGCGGAGATATGGCGTTTTTCGCCGATGCGTTTCCGGACTCGAGTCACTGGCGGCTGTACGAGAACGTCAAGAGCGAAGCGTGTTTTTTGGACATCGAAACGACGGGGTTGGATTCCGCACGCAACGACGTGACGACCGTCAGCGTCCATCGCGGTGGTGAAACGAAGACGTTCGTAAACGGCGACGACCTCACCGCTTCCCGCTTGCAAGCGGAGTTCGACGACGCGTCGTTGCTCGTCACCTTTAACGGAAAACGATTCGATGTTCCGTTCCTCGAGACGTGTTACGACGTGAACGTCTCGATGCCACACGTCGACCTCATGTACCCGTGTAAGAAAATCGGGCTCGACGGCGGACTCAAGCAAGTCGAGAAGGACCTCGGAATCGACCGGGACAAACCGGACCTCTCCGGGCGGGACGCCGTGCGTCTCTGGCACCAATACGAACGCGGCGACGACGAAGCGCTCGAGACGTTGATCGAGTACAACCGCGA
Organism: Halostagnicola sp. A-GB9-2; assembly: GCF_030068615.1. Classification (GTDB taxonomy): domain Archaea; phylum Halobacteriota; class Halobacteria; order Halobacteriales; family Natrialbaceae; genus Halostagnicola. Next base: position 193,615 of record NZ_JASJOC010000006.1, read on the forward strand.
CGACACGGCGAATCTCGAGCCGTTAATGGAGACGGTCTCCACGCGGTTACATGAAACTGTTTTCGAAGCCAACTGTTGATATCGGCGACAAATCGGTGGCTATAGCTTGCCGTAGAACGTACAAGTAACTGAAATGAGCGAGTACGCCTACGAAGTGGCTATCGACATCCGTCTTCGAGACGTCGACTTTATGGGCCACGTTAACAATGCTATTTACGCGACGTACCTCGAAGAAGCTCGTGAAGCGTACTTCAGCGATGTCGTCGGCCACTCACTCGTCGACCTAGATACGGTTCTGGCATCGCTCGAGATCGAGTACGAAACGCCGATCGAAGCGGAACAAGATGTGTCGGTCGGACTGGAAGTTACCGGTCTCGGCGATTCGAGTATTCCGATGGTTTATGAGGTCCGGGCCGACGGCGAACGGGCCGCGACGGCTCGATCCGTGCAGGTCTTCGTCGATCGCGAGAGCGGAACGGCCCGGTCGATCCCTCCGAAGTTACGGAATCAGCTCGAGTCTGACGGCCGCTAGGGTGTTTCTGATGGGGTTATTCGCTCACGACAACTTTTCCGTTACTCGTCACGGTAACCTGATATCCACAGTACGCAAACTCGACTCGGCCGTTCGCTCGAGGCGCCCCGTCCTCTCGGGGAGCAAACAGGGCATCCAGCGCTTCTGGATTGAGAACTTCATAAAGCGGCTCGTACTCGGGCGGTTCGATCGCTGTCGTATCGACCCCTTCTTTCTCTGCGATGGCATTGATGACTTCGAAACTAAGCGATTGCTGAGAATTTCCGTCAGACCGGTCCACTGAGAGTAGCATTGAGCGCACACTTAACACGATCAGGTATAAATCCTGTGACCTATATCTGGTTAAATTGCAGAGATATGAACATCAGTGAACAAACTTGTTCAATATGGCCTATTTTGAGGCTATCGTCGAATCTAGGACAGAGATATTCCGTCCCCTTGACTAAAGATTATTTATATCTCTTGGGACGATGCAACCCGGTCCGGAACGATAGAAACTAGCGTATAGGATGCAAGTGCCGATATAATGGATACGACCCGCCTCAAGCCGATTTACCTGTTTGGTATTGTTCTCAACATTGGAGCACTCGTATATGCCCTTTCGACCGACGCATGGTTGTACGCCGGCGCGTTCGTCCTTATATTGGTCTATCTCTCCTTTCGGCTTCGAATGATTGCGGGAAACTAAGGTGAACTTACAGTGATGTCTCCGTCTTCATTGTCGTTTCACCCGAGAAAAATCGTTCACGGCGATCGGAAAGTGGGGAAAGAGTGTAGGGGGAGTAGTGTCGCCTCCAGATTGGGGGAAACCTGGATGGGCAAGTAGTTATTATTGGTAATGCCTATTAACTATTTCCCTATCTTTCACGGACTGAGTTCGGAATGATAGTTGACTCGGTAGTACGGGTCAGGGTAATTTCATGGGTTTCACGGATGCAGATCTGAATTGTCGCCCCAATGAAAGAACAGAGCCGATGGAATAGCACCTGAACGGCATCATCGCTGATATTGTGGGGACGAATCCACGTATCAAATCACTACTGGCTTTGAACCAACGATAGGAAGCCAGAGCAGGGATTTGAACCACGGTCAGAGCAAGCGCTTCCCTGATTCAAATCCTGTTTTGAGTTCTCGCTCGCGAAAGTGCTCGCTCGAAAGCCAGAGCAGGGATTTGAACCCCGGGAGTCTCGATTACAAGTCGAGTGCATGAACCACCCATGCTCCCCTGGCACTATGAATTCGTTATTCCTCCCCCTTTGAGTGTGTATCGTTTTTCGTTCGATCCTCGAGCGAGCGTTCCATCGAGACCCGGAAGGGTTCATAGCCCGCGCGCCGATAGAACCGACGCGCTCGCTCGTTCTCGGCCATCGTCTCGAGAATCAGGTCGTCAGCGCCGCGTTCGACGAGCGCTTCCTCGACTGTTTCGAGCAACGCAGTTCCGATCCCCTGTCCTCGATACGCCGGTCGAACGTACAGGTTGGAGAGAAATCCGCGAGTCGACTCGAGGGCCAGCGAGCCCGCTTCGATCGAAAACGACGCAAACCCCGCAACGGTCCCGTCGACTCGAGCGACGAGGAGTCGGCCATCGAAACTGTGTGCTGCTAACACTTCGTGCATCAGCTCCCGGTTCTGTTCGGCCAGAACGTACGATCCGTACTCCCGCTGATCGTGAGCGAGTCGAACCCAGTGCGTAACGATTGCATCGAGATCGGCGGTCGTCGCGGGCTCAATGACTGGCTGATTCTGTCTCATTCTCGAGTGCTGAGACGGCGGGGAGTGGTTCGGCGGTCAGCATCCGAAGCGCGGCCCCGCCGCCGGTGCTGACGTGTGAGAAGCCTTCGATGCCGAGCGATCGAAGGGCCGAGGCGGTGTCGCCACCGCCGACGATGCTGGTCGGAACGTCGGTCGCCGCCTCGTACAGTCCGCGCGTTCCGGTCTGGAACTGTTCGTCCTCGAACACGCCGGCAGGGCCGTTGAGAATAACGGTTCCCGCATCGTCGAGGAGCCGTTCGTAATAGGCAAGCGTCGAACTTCCGATGTCCTGAGCGGCCTCGTTATCCTGGGGCGGTAAGGCGTTGACCCCCAGTTCGTACCGCTCGCCGTCCCGAGAAATGGCGACGTCACGAGGGAGCGCGATCTGACTGCCGTAGGCGTCGAGGAGGTCCTGTGCGCGATCGATCTCGTCCCAGTAGCCCTGATCGTAGATAAAATCTGAACTCCGATCGCCGAGATCGACGCCGTCGGCGACCAAAAAGACGTTCCCGACGACGCCCGCCGTCAGCACGTGGTCGGCGAGTCCCTTCTCGAGGACGCTCCAGGCGACGTCGATCGAGTCGGAGACCTTCGCCCCGCCGAGCATATAGACCCGTGGTTCGGGCGTTTCCTCGATCGATCCCAGCACGTCGAGTTCGGCTTCCATTACGCGCCCCGCGTAACTCGGGAGGACCGTCGGGAAGCCGATCAGCGACGGTTGTGAGCGATGTGACGCGGCGAATGCATCATTGACGTACGCGTCGAGGACGGACGAGAGCCCCTCGACGAGGTGTGTCTGTGCGGCCTGGCTCGGTTCGAACTCCATGTATTCCTCGCTATAGAACCGCGTGTTCTCGAGGACGACGCATTCTCCGTTCTCGAGGGATTGGACTGTTTCTCGAGCGGCGTCGCTGAACGTCACGTCGGCGTACTCGACCGGTCGACCGAGCAGATCCGAAAGATGTCTTGCGTGTGCTTCGAGGCCGGTAAAATCGTCACTGCCAGGACGACCCTGATGAGCGAGGACCGCGACGCGGCCACCGCCGTCTAAGAGTTCCGAGAGGGTATCGACGTGGGCGCGAAGGCGTGCGTCATCAGCCAGCGATCCGTCGTCCGCGATCGGGCTATTGATGTCGACGCGAACGCCCACGGTCGTCCCTTCGACGTCGAGGTCGTCGAGGGTCTCGATCATTATCGACCCTCCATCGTCTCGCCCGAAAGGTCTTTCTATCGGTCTGATATCTGCGCTACTTGCTGACACGATGTATCTTTAAAATTCGTGATAGGCCGGTACTACCCGGGCTTTTCAGACAGTTCGACAGTCCGCACACACGAGCTGACCGTTAGCATCCCAGAGCGAATCCGCGAGCGAGCCACAGTCTTCACAGACGCCCTGCGTCGAGTACTCGTCGCCGCCGTTCGGGACGATCTCGGGGTCGGCGTTCCCGTCCGTTCGCGAATTCAGGGAATCATTGACGTTGACACCGTTCGAGAGCAAATCTTCGTCTCGCTGTGTCTCTGTTACCGAACGCGCCGCCGTCGCGTGAAACGACCCCGCCGCCGCGATGACGTCCCGTTGCGTGAGAACGCCGACAACGTCCGACCCGTCCGTGACGACGAGGTTTCGGATGTTTTCTCGAGCCATCAGATCGGCCGCATCGGTGAGCGCTCGATCACCGTGGACGGAGATGACGGGTGCGGACATTACGGCACCGATCGTTGTCTCGGCGGCGTCCGCTTCCTCGGCGACGAGCCCGAGGATGTCCCACTCTGTGACGATCCCGACTGGTTCCGATCCCCGGACGACGAGGACGCAGCCGGCGCGTTCCTCGCGCATGAGCCGGACCGCACCGAGAACGGTGTCTGACTCGCTGACGCCGACGTACTCCGTTGTCAGGACGTCCCTGACCGACAGTTCCGGTTCCATGTGTGAACAATACCCACAGACGTTCTAAAAGCTACCCCCGCCAGGTTTAATCCCGGTGCCGTCAAAGGATTCAGGTTGGAACTCGATCGCGGTCATCGTGCTGACGGTCTGTGCCCATCGAGCCGAAGATTCCGTTCCTCGAGTCGCCTACCACTCGAGTTCGACGCGCGTTCCGTCGGCTCGACACGTTTCGAGGGCGTGCTTTGCCGCCATTCCCGCGTTGTGGGCGTCCGCTCCGCGGCCAACGCCGACTTGTAGTTCGACATCGACCGCCTCTGCAACGTGTTCGATCGCCTCGCGATAGTCGGCCTCCTCGAGATTCGGACAGACGACGATGATGTTATCTCCGCCGACGAAAAAGGAGAGACTCTCGTGGGAGTGGCGCATGTGGCGCATGAGCGCCGCATAGCCCTGCTCGATCTCGATGAAGGTATCGTAGGCGTTGAGTTCGTCCGTGTACTCGCCCGTCGCGTCGACGACGTCGAAGTGAGCGATCTGAACGTCGTTCGAGGCACCGTGATCCGCTTCGACGACCCGCCCGTCAAGGATTTCTCGCCGGTGCTTGTCCTGGGCGCTCCCGGCGTCCTGAACGAGTTCCGTCGCGTCCGCCAACGCCTGAACAGGACTCGTTCCGGTTGCCACGCCGAGACTCAGCGTGACGGGATACCGGTTGCCGACCGATTCTTGAAGGACCGCGTGATCCTCGAGGCTGAGCCCGTTGGTCACGGCGATCATGTTGTCAAAGCGGGTGAAGAAGGTGTAGCCGCCGTGGTTGCCGACGAACTGAGAGATATCCGCATACAGCCGCGACTGCATCGTTTGCAGGTCGGCTTCGCGGCGAGGTTCGGGCGTCACCGTCCACGGACCGTAATTGTCGATCTGGATGAGCGTAACCTGCGTGTTAGTCACTGTGTCCGATCTTTCGAACGTGTTCGTATAAGTGATACGTAATCCAGATCCGTGATGCGTTCGGTGATCGACCGATCAAGCCCGCTTCTTCTCGGGGTCAGCCCCCTTCGGGTGGTACTCCCAGAAATTGCCTTCGCGCATCGCGTTACCGACTGCTTTGTGCATATCCACGATGGTCTCGAACGAATCGGCCTCGACGTACTCGAAGATGTCGCTGAGAGCGACGACGCGCTGGTAATTGATTCGGATCGGATCGTCGCCGTACTCCGCGACGAACTCGTCGGCCTCGAGCGGGAAGTCCTCGTCCTCGTCGACTTTTCTGGCGATGATCGCCATGTCGTAGTTTCGCATCCCCTTGCTCCCTTCCTCGCCGTCCGGGTCGTGTGGCCAATCCATACCGTGACGTGTGCGCGGGGGTCGCAAAAACGTTACTTCTTCTCGTGGTCACGGAACGAAACGTACCGACCTCGAGGATTAGTCGTCGTCCGCAGTCGCTTCGGTTTCGCCGCGACGTTGGGCCAAAATTTCGTCGCGGTGTTCGTTCAACAATGGGGCGCGCCCTCGCGGCTCCGGCGGCGTCTCGGTCATCTTGATGGGACTGCCCGCGATTTCGACGTCCTCGTCCGAACCGGGTTGCTCGACGGAGACGATCATGTCGCGGTCGTGGACGTGCGGATCGTCGAAGATGTCGTCGGTGTTCTGGACGGGTGCGACCGGAACCCGCCCCTCGAGCGTCTCACAGACCGATTCCGTTGACAGTTCGCTCGTCCAGGTCGCGATCTCCTCCCGGAGTTGCTCGCGGTTCTCGAGGCGGCTCGCGGGCGTTGGGTATTCCTCTGCGAGGTCTTCCCGATCCATCGCGGCGCAGACTTCCGTCCAGTGGTTCGTGCTGAACGCGGCGATCACCGCGTGCCCGTCAGCCGTTTCGAAGGCGTCGTAGGGAAACAGCGTCGGGTGGGAGTTCCCCTGGCGCGTCGGCGCGGTTCCGGTGTAGGAGTGCTGGTAGATCGCGCGCTCGGTCATGCTGATCATCGAGTCGTACATGCTGGTGTCGACGTACTGACCCTCACCGGTCTGCTCGCGGTGGTTGACCGCCGCGAGGATGCCGATGCAGTTCAGCGTGGCCGTAAAGAGGTCGCCGATTCCGGGCCCGACTTTCGTGGGCGGGGCCTCGGCCTGTCCGGTGATCTCCATGACGCCCCCGAGCGCCTGCGCGATCAAATCGAACGAGGGCTGGCCCTGTCGGTGCGTCTCGCCAGTCCGGGGATCTCCGAACCCGCGGATAGACGAGTAGATGAGGTCCGGATTGTGCTCGGAAAGCGTCTCGTAGCCGAGGTCGTACTTCTCCATCGTCCCCGCGCGGTAGTTCTCGACGACGATATCGGCTTCTTCTACGAGAGAGAGGAAGTCCTCCCGGTCTTCGTCGTCGCCGTAATCTAGTTCGATGCTTCGCTTGCCACGGTTGACGCTCTGAAAGTAGCCGCCGTAGGCTTCCTCCTCCGCGTCCTCGGCGAACGGCGGGTTCGACCGGATCAGGTCGCCGCCCGGGCGTTCTATCTTGACGACGTCGGCTCCCATATCAGCGAGCAACATCGTACAGTACGGGCCTGCGAGGACCTGCGTGAGATCCAACACGCGAAGATTTGACAGCGCTCCCATGAGGCGATGTTTCTGGTACCAATCAAAAAACCTTCGCTATTAATAATGAAGGTGAGATTGTGTCACAAAGGCACGATGAAAGGATGTTTAAAGAATATTATCATGGAAGATCATTAACTTTATACTGCACTGTCCCGAGCGTTCGAGTACGATGTCCCAAACGGTCGTCCTCGGCGTGATTGGCTCCGACGCCCACGTCGTCGGCATTACGATCCTCGAGCAGGCATTCAACGCAGCAGGATTCGATGTCATCAACCTCGGCGTACAGACCTCCCAGGAGGAGTTCGCCGAGGCCGCACTCGAGCACGACGCGGAGGCCGTACTCGTCTCCTCGCTCTACGGTCACGCCGAACAGGACTGCCAGGGCTTTCACGAGACGCTCGAGGCGACTGGCGTCGACGCCACCACCTACATCGGCGGCAACCTCGCCGTCGGGCAGGACGACTTCGAGGAGACGCGAGCGACCTTCGAGGAGCTCGGCTTCGATCGGGTCTTCGACTCCGAAACCGATACTGAGGAGGCGGTCGCCGCCCTGAGGCAGGATCTCCAACTACGGACGCCAGAAACGGAACGACCGACCATCAGTTCCTAAATGATTCATTTCTAAATGATACGAGACGAACGCATACCGTCCGAGGAGCTACAGCGTATCGACGAACAGATCCGATCCAACTGGTCGACGGGAGAGGCCGTCGACTTCGAGGATGCGATCGAGTACCACGAATCCTTGCCCGAGCGCAAGCGGTTCGCAGACGTCCTCGAATCGGCCGACAGCCCACTTCTCCAGCCGCGGGCGGGTGTCCCTCAGCTCGACGATCAGGTCGAACTGCTCGAGTACCTTCACAGCGAGGGGAAAGCGGATCTCCTCCCGACAACCATCGACTCGTACACGCGGGACAACGAGTACGGGAAGGCCCAAGAAGGTCTCGAGAAGGCCAGAGAAACGGGCGAGGACACGCTCAACGGCTTCCCCGCGGTTAACCACGGCGTCGAGGGCTGTCGGGAGCTGATCGACGCGATCGACGCGCCGATCGAGGTCCGACACGGCACGCCCGACGCCCGGCTACTCGCCGCGATCACGTTCGCGGGTGGGTTCCAGAGTTTCGAAGGCGGACCGATCTCCTACAACATCCCCTACACGAAACGCCACGGCCTCGAGGAGACGATCGAAAAGTGGCAGTTCGTCGACCGACTCGCGGGTGCCTACACCGAACGCGGCGTTCGGATCAACCGCGAGCCGTTTGGCCCGTTGACGGGAACCCTCGTTCCGCCCTCGATCGCGATCGCGATCATGCTGGTCGAAGGGAAGCTCGCGGCCACGCAGGGCGTGCGCTCGGTGACTCTCGGCTACGGGCAGGTCGGCAACATCGTCCAGGACGTCGCGGCGCTGAACGCCCTGAAGAAGCTGGGCAACGAGTACCTTCCCGACGAGGTCGTCGTCACCACCGTCTTTCACGAGTGGATGGGCGGGTTCCCGCCGGACGAGGCTCGAGCGAACGGCGTCATCAGCCTCGGCGGGATGACGGCATCGATCGCACAGCCGGACAAGGTTATTACCAAGTCCCCACAGGAGTTCCAGGGAGTCCCGACGAAGGAGGCAAACTCCGCGGGACTTCGCACGACGCGACAGGTCATCGATATGGCTATCGAACAACAGATCGATATCGACGGCATCGAGGAGGAACAGGATCTCATCGAGCGAGAGACGCGGTGTCTGATGGATACCATCTTCGACCACGGCGACGGCGACGTCGTCCAGGGAACAATCAAGGCGTTCGATTCGGGCGCGCTCGACGTGCCCTTCGCACCCAGCGACAGCGCGGCGGGTGCCGTGTTGCCCGCACGAGATGACGACGGCCGCGTGCGAATTTTCGAGTGGGCAGACCTCGAGATGGACGACGACATCAAGGAGATCCACAAGGCTCGGCTCACACAGCGGGCCGACACCGAGGGCCGCGATCAGTCGTTCCGCATGGTCGCCGACGACGTGGACGCGATCAGCGACGGCAAGCTCATCGGTCGGCCCCAGGGGGGTGTCTGAGATGGATATCGAAGCTATCCACGCCACGCCCGGCTACTCCGGGTTCTTTTTCGACGATCAGCAGGCGATCAAAGACGGTGCCGAACACGACGGGTTCACCTACGACGGCGATCCCGTCACCGACGGGTTCGACGAGATTCGACAGGCCGGCGAGTCGATCATCGTCGATCTCGAGCTCGCGGACGGCCTTGAGGTTCGGGGCGACTGTGCGGCGGTGCAGTACTCCGGTGCCGGCGGGCGTGATCCGCTCTTTCAGGCCGACGCGTACGCCGAGGTTATCGAAGGCCCCGTCAATGATATCCTCGAGGGACGGGATGCGAGAGCGTTCCTCGAGAACGCCGAACTGCTCGAGGAACTCGAGATCGGCGGCGACCAGCTACACACGGCGATCCGTTACGGCGTCTCGCAGGCGTTGCTGGCCGCGGCCGCACGGGCCGAAGGGGCTACGCGGGCGTCCACGACGACCCGAACCGACGTGCTGGCCGACGCGCTGGGTACGGAACCCGCAACTGAACCCGTCCCCGTGTTCGGCCAGTCAGGAGACGACCGGTACAACAATACAGAGAAGATGTTCATCAAGGGCGTCCCCGTTCTCCCCCACGCGCTGATAAACAGCGTCGAGAAGATCGGCGAGAACGGCGAAACGCTGTTGGAGTACGTCGAGTGGCTCGTCGAGCGGTCTCAGGAGCTGGGTCCCACGGAGTACGACCCACGTTTCCACATCGACGTCTACGGCATGATCGGCGAGGTCTTCGGCGCGCCCTACGACCGCCCCGAGGTGATCGAGTACTTCGCGGCGCTCGAGGACGCGGCGGACCCCTACCCGATCCAGATCGAGGGACCGATGGACGTCGGCGACCGCACGAGCCAGATCGAGGCCATGGTCGAACTCCGCGACGGACTCCAGGAAGCCGGCGTCGGCGTCGACATCGTCGCCGACGAGTGGTGTAACACGTTCGAGGACGTGCAGGCGTTCGTCGACGCCGGGGCCGCCGATGTCGTCCAGATCAAGACGCCAGATCTTGGCGGGATCCATCGGAGCGGCCAGGCCGTTCGCTACTGTGAGGGAACCGAGACTCGAGCGTACCTCGGCGGGACCTGCAACGAGACGGAAACCTCCGCCCGAGCCTGTGCACACGTTGCGCTCGCGACGAACGCCGCGCAGGTGCTCGCAAAGCCAGGCATGGGCTTCGACGAGGGGTACATGATCGTCGAAAACGAGATGCGACGGACGATCGCTCGACGGGAGCGAGCGGAGAGACGAACGAACTACGAGACGGGCCCAGAGGAGGTGACTGCGAATGACTGACTGGACTGACACCGAGACGTTCACGCGCGCGCTCGAACGCGCCGAGATCAGAGAGAAGGGAAACTGCTTCGAGGACTTCGCGGAGGGCGACCTCATCGAACACTACCCCGGCCTCACGCTGACGAGGTGGGGCAACGAGTCCTGGATGAGCCAGACGCTGAACCACGATCCGGCCTACTGGCGGACCGACGCGGCGGCCGCTCGAGGATTCGACGAGCCGCCGATCCACCCCGACTACCTCACCGCCGCGACGCTCGGGATCACCGTCGAGGACCTGAGCGAGAAGGGCGGGTACTTCCTCGGGCGGACCGACGTCCGGTTCCCGGGGACGCCGGTGTACGCGGGCACCGAACTCCGCGTCGAGAGCGAGGTCGTGAACACGGCCACCTCGAGTTCTCGGCCCCAGTACGGGATCGTCTCCTGGCGAACGCGCGGACTGGACGCCGAGACCGGTAACGTGCTGTGTTCGTACGAGCGGACGAACATGATTCCGCGTCGCCAGTCCGTCGAAACCGACGGCGGGGCGGAGACCGCACCGGAGGACGACGAACGCGAAGACGACAAGGATCTCCCCGCGGAGTTTCTCACCCCGGAGGGCGGCTACTTCGAGGATTTCGTCGCGGCACTCGAGGAGAGCGACGGTCGCGACGCCGCGGTCGCCTATCGCCACGAGCGCGGTCGCACCCAAGACGACGTGACCGTCGCCTCGTTGCCGCTGGCGACGCTCAACACGGCCAAGCAACACCACAACGCGGACGTGATGGGCGACTCGCCCTCGGGTGGCATCGTCACTTACGGCGACGTCACGCGCTCGACCGCGCTCGGCCACGCCCGGTCCGACGAACAAACGTGGCGCGAAGTCGGCTTCGACGACGAGACGTTCCACACGTTCGTCGCCAGCGGCGATACCGTCTACGCGTTCACGCGCGTGCTCGAGGCCACAGAGGACGCGTCGTCCGACGAAGCGGGAATCGTTCGGTTCGAACACATTGCGTTCAATCAGGACGACGAACCCGTCTACTCGGGAATTCGCACCGCAGAGATCGAGAAACGATCGAGCGACTAACGCTCCAGCGACAAGCGATCCAACGACTAACGAAACGCATCGCGTTCAACCACATTTCACAGACACAACCACGACAATGACCGACGATATCCGACTCTGTCGCACGTTCCAGACTGCACCGGCCGCCGTTCCGAAAGACGACTCGGCGAAGTACCTCGTTTCGGCCCTCGAGTCCGAGGGATTCCAGGCACCCGACTGGCTGGTCCCCGACATGGAGGACGGAACCGCCCCGGACATGAAAGCGGAGGGGCTCGAGAACACGATTGAATTGGTGCCCGAGTACGAGTTCCCGGGCGAGATCTGGCCCCGCGTCGAGTGGAGCTACGAGGACGAAGAGTACCGCAAAAAGGGGCGCGAGCAGATCAACCGGCTTGTCGCCGAAATCGGCGACGAAATCAACGGCGTCGTGGTTCCGAAGGTCGGCCGCATAGCGGACGTCCGACGAGCCGCGAAGGTCGTCGCGGAAGCCGAAGCCGAACACGGCTACGCCGACGGCTCGATCGGCCTCTCGATCATCGTCGAGACCGGCCGCGCGCGATCGGATCTGCGCGAAATCTCGAAGTTCGGTGCCGAATCACGGCTCACCGCGCTGGTCTTCGGCCCCGTCGACTACGCGGCCGAGCTCGGCGGCCGCGACCTCGGCGACGGCATGCCCCGCTGGGACGGGCTCCTCGAGGCGCTCTCGAACGAAGCCAGCGCCGGCGACCTGCTCTCGATCGGCGGTCCCTTCGACGACCTGTTCAAAGAGCGTGCAGGCTTGACCTACTACAACGCCGACGAGTATGCGGACCAGGTCGAACACGAAGCCTCGCTCGGCCTCGACGGCTCCTGGTCGCTCTATCCGAAACAGACCATTCAGGCCAACACGGTCCACATGCCGACGCCCGAGGAACTCGAGCGCGACGTGCACAATATCGAGCGGTTCAACGAAGCCAAACGCGAGGGCACCGGCGCGGTCACCATCGACGGCCAGATGGTCGACGAAGCGACGTTCAAGAACTTCCGCAACACCGTCCAGCAGGTGCGCGCGATCGATAGCACCCGGCCCGCCCAGACCGGTGACTACTACGAGGCGGAGCTACTCGAGCGGGCACGCGAACTCGAACTCTCGTATCGGTAGATCGCTATCTCGTGGCGATAGGAATCGGTATTCGCCGCCAACTGTACTGCTATTTTCTACGTGTCCGTTGGTAACCGGGTCTGTACCGTATTCTGCTGAGGAGCCTCGAGCTCGAGCAATCGCCGTTTCGTTTCCACGCCGTCTGCCGCCGAGTAGCCGTTGAGCGAGCCGTCGCTTCCGACGACTCGGTGGCAGGGCACGATCACCGGCACGGGATTCCGTCCGCACGCCTGCCCAACGGCGATAGGACTCGTCTCGAGGTCCACCGCAAGGTCGCCGTACGAGCGCGTTTCGCCGGAGGGTATCTCGCTCATCGCGTCCATCACGTCGCCCAGGAGTCCGTCTGGTGTGGTGATCTCGAGGTCGAACGCCTGTCGGTCGCCGCGTTCGTACTCGCGAACTTGGGTTCGGATTTCGACGGGCGATTCCTCGACGAGCGATTCGTCGATTTCGACTGTGGATTGGAGGATGGAGACGTTCATGGCTGAATACGTTCGCTGTCGATGTGTGGTTCTTGGGTGGGAGACGGATATAGTTCCGCCGGACACTGAGAGTGATCGATTCTCAATTCGCTCGATGAACGGTACATACAGGACGAGCAGTGTGCACCCATCGCGAGCGAACGGAGTAAGCGAGCGGGCTAAGAGGTCCCTCGCTGTCGTCGGGCGATATGTCGCCCGATTGTAAGCCATTCCAAAGGAATCACCCAATCCGAGAGAACGCGCCGCGCTCTTTCGAGGATTTTGCCGAGTGCGGTCACAAAGCGACCGTACGTAGAGCAAAAGGTTGGTTCGTGGAGCGTAAGTTTGGTTCCTGAATGGATGATGATCCACCGTGGGATGTCGAAGCAGTCTATGTGTCTTCGGTGGGCCCTCGATCGACCTCGATCAGAACCTCGAAGGCCCGGTCTTGGAGGTTCTCGGGTGGTTCCAGGAGACCGATGGCGTACGCGGAGTAGATAGTTCCCTGCTCGATGGTCACCTCTTGGTCGAAAACGACCGTCTCTGGATCGCCCGCGGCCGTGATCTCGACGGGATAGGTCCCAGCATCGACTGCGAGGTAACCTGATACTGTCCGGTAGGGAACATCTTCTAACACTGCGTCGCCCGCGAGGTAGACGTCGACGTTCGGCGCGTCCGGCGAGAAATGTGCGACGCGTATCCCCGTCTCGGGAAGACCGGCAGGTTCGTCCGCTGGGTCCTCTTCGTCCTCCGTTTCTCCGAAGCCGTCATTTTGTTCGCCGGCTGCGATGGCGGTTCCCGAGATCGCCGCTAGTCCACTGGCGGCACCGATACCTTTGATAGCCGATCGTCTTGTTGGCGTCATTGCATTAGTTTCCAAGATTTAATCCCCAATATATCCGCAGATTCGTATGGCAGATATGCACGTATTTAGTACATGATCTCGTGAGTTTAGCGGCGTAACAGATTGGGTAACATCTCATTACCTGGAACCGAGGAACGATCCAATAAACCTATTCAGTTAATTCCCACGGGTGACTAACGAGATACCATTTTCCGCCCAGTGATCGTCTGTGGAGAGGAAAAACTGGTACCGAAATAACGACTACGATTGACAAACGTAGGCGATTGAACCGCCTAATGTCCAACCCTCGACCGCAATCATCGCTATCAAATAGCTCGGTTATGATTTTGCTACACCCGCACCGTTTGCGTTTTTGATTTCGCATACCTTTGACGGGTACTCGCGTTCCGTTGGGCAATTTGATACCGCTTCACGATCGGTTCGGTCGTTCGGGACAACTAGCTGATCCAGAGTATCTCGTCGGTCGTATCACTCGCGTCCGGGCTGCGACTTCTCTCATTCAAATCCCAACATGACGATTTCTCACTCGAGGACTCCTCGCTACGCTCGTCGTCTTGTCTCGTGAGAAAACGGTGGGGTTGGGATTTGAACCCAAGAGGCTGACGCCACCTGCTTTCAAGGCAGGCGCAATAGGCCGCTCTGCCACCCCACCTCATCCCTCTTTTCCGCATCCGATTAAAAAGCGTTGTCGGTCTATCGGCGCTCGAGTCGTTCGTCCGCCCCGACCTCGAGTCCAAGTTCGCCCACGACGTCCGCGGTATCGAGCGCATTAACTCTGTTCGCAGCAGTTTGGGCCTCGAGCATCGCGACCGTCGCACAGAGCCCTTGCTCGGTATCGACGGTCGGAAACATCGGCGCGAAGCCGCTCTGGAGCCCGGCGTCGGAGGCTCGAGTCGCGAGCGTCGAAAGTTCCGGAACTGCGTAGGCGTCTTCGAAGTCGATCGATTCCGAGAACGCCGAGAGGTACGTCCGCCCGCTCGAAGAGGGGCCGAGGACGACATCGTGGCGTCGAATCGACATTGCCGCGCCGTCGATTTCGGTTCGCCCGACGAGCGGGACCGTCGGCTCGAGGACGCCGACACTCGCGGTCTCCTCGCGCTCGAGCAGGTGGGTGACCGTGTTACCGACTCGAGCCGACCGCGTGGAGCCGACCTGCCGTTCGAACCGCACGTCGCTCAGCGTCTCCTCTGTGAGCGCGTCCTCGGCAATGGCGCGAACCTCGGCTTCGGGATCGCCGCCGTCGAATCCCGCCGGAAGCGTTTCCTCGTCCCGATAGTTCACGAGCAATTCGCCGCCGCTGGCCGCGATGGCGCGGAGCACGTCCGCGGTCGTCGCTTCGTAGAGCCGTCTCGCCTCCCGTTCCGAGAGGGGCGTTTGTTCGGCGAGCGACGCTAGTACCAGCCCGTCTCGAGGAGGAGCCACCGGAACGACGACGATCATAGTCGCCCGTCGGCTCCGACGAGCCTTGAAGGCAGTGCTTCGAGGGCTCTCGAGATCCCTTGATCAGAACCGATCCGGTAGCCGAACGGTCGGATGAACTATAATCGACGATCCCGTTGCTTGTCATATGAACTATCGGACATCGACCGCGGTACTTGGGATGCTCGTGATCGCGTCGCTCGTCATCGTTGCCGTCGGCAGCTTCGTCGATAGCTTCGCGCTCGAGGCGACCGGAGCGACCGAACATCTGCTCGCCCCGGTACTCGGAACGCTCGCCGTCGCCGCACTCGTCGTTCTCGGGCTCGCGGCACTCGGCTCACGCTCGAGGCGGTGGCTGGCCAATCCATACTGGTAGGACCGAGATTCTCGAAAAACCCCGTTATCGTTAGCGACCCTGCCGCCCCTTTGTCTGTCGATAATCAGTCGCCAACAGTTCGGCGAACGCTTCGACCCACGCCTGGGTCTGCTCGTCAGTTTGTTCGCTCGGGGCGATCATCGGCACGAGTTCGAACCCGCGCCCGCGGATCCGCTCGCCGTGTGACTCCTTGAGGTCGAGTTCTTCGGCGGGCGTGCGCGTGTACTCGGCCGCAATTTCGGCCAGTGCCCGTTTGCCAACCGGGACAATGATCTCGGGGTTGATCATCCGAATTTCGGCCTCGAGGTACGGCTCGCAGTTCGTAATCTCCTGGTCGGCCGGCGGTCGCTCGGGATCCCGACACCGCGTGAGGTTCGTCAAGTAGACGTTGATCAGCGACGGCTCCGATGGCGGGGAGGTTGCGTCACAGAGCCCCAACCGCTCGAGGATTCGTCGGACGCCACCACTCACTGATTCAGTTTCCCCCTTATTAGCTTCGAGACCGACGAACGGCACGCCTGCCTCGTCCGATTCGGCGCTCGGTCGCTCGCCGACGAACAAAAAGTCCGCGCCGACATCGCCGTAGCCGTGGACGACCTGCGTCCGCGTCTCACAGAGTGCCGGACAGTTTTGACACTCCTCGTCCATACCGTAGGGGTTCGCTCGAGACTGTTGGTTCGCGTCCACAGCGTGTGTCTCGCGCCGCGGGGACAAAAGCGCCGCGTCTGTGCTCGATGGGACACTCGGCGTTCCGACCCGGGCCGCGGACCCGAGTGCTATCGGCCGAGTCCGCCGCGTTCGGTGACCTCGAGAATGAACTTCACGTTCCGGACGATCTCCTCGGGACTCGTCTCCTCGTCGGCGTCGTAGAGATCGCTGGTCCGATACAGGATGTTTGCGAGTTGTTTGCTCTCGCTGGTCTCGCCTCGAATTTCGTCGGCGATGGTCCGCAACTGTTCGACTCGTTCGGGATCGGGATCGAACGCGGTCTCCGTATCGAAGTCGTCCGCTCTTCCATCCGAGTCCCCGTCACCGTCGGCCGTCATTCCTCTTCGGGTGGTCGCGTCGCGGCGGAGCCGGTTATCGAGCGCCGGTGGACGATTCCGGTGTTGTTCGAGACGTTCTCAGTGATTTCGCGGAAGGCGTCGCCGGTCTCGTTGTCCTCGTCGAGGACGACCGGCGCGCCCTCGTCCCCGCCTTCGCGGACGGAGGGATCGAGCGGCACCGAACCCAGGAACGGCATGTCGTGGGCCGCCGCGAACTCCGAGCCGCCGTCCGAACCGAAGATGTCGTGTTCGCCGCCACAGTCCGGACACGCGAACGTCGCCATGTTCTCCGCGATGCCGAGGACGACGGTGTCGTGTTTGGCGAACATCTCGAGGCCCTTGCGAGCGTCGTCGAGCGCGACGCCCTGTGGCGTCGTGACGATGACGGCACCAGTTACGGGCATCGTCTGAAGCATCGTCAGCTGAGTGTCACCGGTTCCCGGCGGCAGGTCGATGACGAGGTAGTCGAGGTGGCCCCACTCGACGTCCTCGGTCAGTTGGGTGATGACCTTGTGGACCATTGGGCCGCGCCAGATGACCGGGTCGTCCTCGCCGGTGAGAAATGCCATGCTCATCAGTTTCACGCCGAACTTTTCGGGCGGGACGAGCGTCTCGTCTTCCGTCGCCATCGGCGGCTCGTCGGCGTCGACCATCCGGGGAACGTTCGGCCCGTAGACGTCGGCGTCGAAGAGGCCGACTCGAGCGCCCTGCTGGGAGAGGCCGGCGGCGAGATTGACGGCCATCGTCGACTTCCCGACGCCACCCTTGCCCGAGGCGACGGCGATCACGTTCTTGACGTTCGGGAGCACCTGATCCTCGCTCGCGAGGTCGTCTCGATCCGGAATACTCGCGGAGAGATCGACTTCGAGCCCTTCCTCCTCAAGCACGGACCGAACCGCTCCGGCGAGTTCCGTCTCCGAGGGAGAGTACGGTGCACCGAGAGCGAGATCGATAGTCACCTCGCCGTCGTCGACGGTGAGGTCGTTGATGAGCCCGAGCGAGACGATATCGTCCCCGAGATCGGGATCCTCGACCGATTGTAGGCGATCGCGAACGGCGGCTTCATCCATACCGGTAGTCTGCTCTGCCGTCGAAAAAGCGTTGTGTTACCGGCCGAGGAGAACCGTCTCAGGCATTGAAATCGAATCGTGGGCCGCCGTAGGACGGTGGATCCGGCTCGAGTTCGACGCCTCGTTCGTATCTGACGAAGTTAAGATAAAACGGCCGACCGCAGCCCTCGATGGTGTCTCCTTCGAGATCGGTTACCCGTCCGTCCTCGCCGCAGAGAAAGGCGATTCCGTCGGCGGACTCGAGTTCGTCCTCATCCGATGTGGTGTACTTCCAGCCGGGCCGGGGTTGTTTCGTCACTGACCTGTCGGCCATCTCCGGTCGTCGCTCGACGCTAACGACGGCATCACAGTGCGGACAGGTGTATCGAACAGTGACAGTCATCGAGCAGTCTATGGCTTTGATGAACGTAAGCCTGCGGTTGGTGAGCACATTGGCGAGCGTGCCTAGGTCCGAAGCGACCGCGCCCGTGCATCGAGTTCCCGGAACACCTTTTGCGCTAACGGCTGTGGTCACGGATATGATCGACGAGACGGCCGAGGAAATCAGGGAGATGCAGACGCACAGCTCCTCGGTGGTAGCCGTAAACGCGACGCGCGCGCTCAGAGACCTGCTCGATCGCGAATACGCGACCGTCGAGGAGTATCTGCGCGCCCTCGAACAGAACGGAAAGGTACTCAGACGGGCGAACCCGTCCCACGCGTCGTTGCAAAACGCGATTCGGACGGTGAACCGAGAAGTGACCGACGAGAACCCCGAGACCGTCGACCAAGCGAAGACGGCGACGGAGACGCACATCCAGGCGGTCATCTCTCGAATCGAATCGGCAAAGCGCCGAGCCGCGGAAAACGCCGTCGACGTGCTCCATAACGGAGACACACTGTTGACTCACGATTACTCCTCGACGGTTCTCGAGGCGCTCGAGATGGCCTCGGCCGACGGCAAGCAAATCGATGTATACGTGACGGAGGCCCGCCCGCGATATATCGGCCGAAAGACCGTCAGAAAACTTGCAACGCTCGAGAACGTCGAGCCGACGTTGATCACCGATAGTGCGAACGGCCTCTATCTCGAAGAGTGCGATCGCGTCGTCGTCGGAATGGACTGTATCGTCGACGAAACGCTTTACAACCGAGTCGGGACGTTCCCGATCGCTGCCGCCGCCGACCAGCTTGACGTTCCCGTAACTGTGCTGGGCTCGGCCGCGAAACTCATCACTGACGGGTTCGTTTTCGAAAACGAGTTTCGGTCAGGGAGTGAGGTGTTACTCGAACCCGCGGAGGGCTTTGCCGTCGAAAACCCGGCGTACGATGCGACGCCGGTCTCGCTACTCGAGAGCGTCATCACCGACGACGGTCGAAAGACGTTTTGAATCGGCGAGGCACTTCCTAACGCCGGTAACTTCTCCTTCCGTCGTCCCCGTTTGAAAGGAATCAGTGCGAGTTCCGTGAGGTGGCTAATTGACGATCTTCAGACACAGAGTGATTACCGTTTTTCAGAATCGTCCAGCGCCTGTGAGTTACTGGCGTCGGTCGAGAATTTCGACTCAGACCGACCAGCAGTTGTTGTCCAAAAAACCGTTCCCGTAACAACAAACGCTCCGATTATTGCGATCAGAAACGGTGCAATGTTCGTGGTACTAATTGCAGCATAACCGCCGACAACGGATGCGAAAAGAATATTCACGACGGTAGGGATGAGGAGTAATATCGTATTATGTTGCTCCGCTTGTGTGTCGTTCTTTTCTGATGACTCCGTGATGGATTGTGATCCGCTTCGAATCTCGAGGTACGGCCGAAACAGTTCGAGCTGGTCCGTCGGGCGGATGATTCCGCGGGTTTTGTTATAGTCAATGATGCCCTCTTCGTCGAGCGTTGGAAGATGAGATTGATACAACGGAATGTACACCCGTTGACGCTGGGTCGAATCGAGTTTCGCTACGGTCGTCTCGTGTTCTAACGCAGCAACGTGCTCAGCGACATCACGCATTTTGACGGGGCCGGTGGTGTCTAAGAGATATCTAATCGTCTCTCTCCGGCGGCTAGTCTGAAGAATGTGGAAGACGGTATCGCTCGAGAGCGCGTTCGACTGTTTGGTTTGCAAGTCATCGGATGGGTCGTCCGGAGCGTGGGATGGATCGCCAGTTGTAATTGACATGCCCTCTACGCAATTGAATAAATGGGCTTAATATAGTCTTTTTCCTCTAGTTTTCCGTGAAAACATGCTATTTTAATTTCCAAATAAAGTATGACTGTCGGGTAATATTGAAAAAATAAATATATGATATATTCGATCCTACCGCGATATTCAAGCGAGTAAACCGTTTATGCCATCATATACTGTTGGAGTACTCGAAAGGGGGTTCGCGGTGAGAATATTCTTCCCCACCCCCGCTAACATGTTATTTTGTGCGATCGATTAGGTCGTGACCTATTTAATAACGTATATTTTAGTCCGTTGGCTCGAGAATTATTGCTATTACTGTGCTTTCTCTGCGTAACTTGTTGTACTATTCATAACCATTTCTGTGATAGAATTGCGTGGGTATTACCCAAATGAAACGCCAAGACGACACAACTCGTAATAGCCGTCGTAGTGTTCTCCGAACCGCTGCAGTAATCACCACAGGAGCGGTCGGATTCACGGGAGTAGCGTCTGCAGGCGAACAGAAGGAATCCGACAAGAGAGACGATAGGAAACGCGACGGGAAACAAAAACGAGACCACAAGAGAGACGGGAAAAAACGAGACGATAAGAAAAAAGGCGGGAAGAAACGGGACGGCAAAAAGCACGGTGGCAAAAAACGGGACGGCAAGAAGAAAGGTCGCAAAAAGCACGGTCGGAGGAAGAAAGGCGGGAAGAAACGGGACGGCAAGAAGAAAGGTCGCAAAAAGCACGGTCGGAGGAAGAAAGGCGGGAAGAAACGGGACGGCAAGAAGAAAGGTCGTAAAAAGCACGGTCGGAAGAAACGTGACCGCAATCCCAACAACCAGCATCCCAACCCGGTCAACGACCCCGAGGGATTCGCGGAATCTGTTCGACAGACGGTCATGCAAGACTTCGAACAGTAGTCTCACCCTCATCACCCACAGAGGGTGTCTTCCTCTCGTCGGAACGAATAGCGATCATTTGGCACGCAATTCGGGTCTCCGCAATCCTCGAGTGCAGAGTCGACGACGCCCGGTCGAGTCGCATTGCTCTTTGTTTCGTTTCACTGTGGGAGATACTGTGCGGGGGCGGTCTCGAAGCTTTTCGAGGTCGATTTGACTCAACGACTGTGTTCCCGACCGTGGTTCCTGTCTACCGCCGTTCACCAATAGGTGATGGAACCTCAGCCCTCGAGGCAGAATCACGGTTCAGGTGATAGTCACGTCTGTCGGCACTGACAGTTATCCCGGTATTTCGCATACGTACAGCATGCGTCTCCTGCAAATTTTCGTTCCCCACGGCGATCGAGACCTCGTTATCGAGACGCTCGAGGTGGAGGGGATCGATTACGCGATCACCGAAGAGGTCGGACCGGGCGATTTCGAAGCACTTGTGTCGATACCGATCACGCCAGCAGGAGTTGAACCGATACTCGAGAGGCTACACGAAGCCGGCCTCACAGAGGAGTCCTATTCTGTTGTCGTTGCGGCTGAAACGATTGTTTCTGCGCGGGAAGAAGAGTTGACCGATCAGTTCGGTGGCACGCGAATCTCTCGCGAAGAACTCCGATCGCGAGCGGTGGACCTCGCCCCGGACTCCTCGACGTACTTCGCGTTACTCGTGTTGAGTACGATAATCGCGACTGCAGGACTGTTGCTCGATTCGTCGGCCACCATCATCGGTGCGATGGTCGTCGCACCGCTGATGGGACCGGCGCTCGCCGCCAGCGTCGGGGTTATCGTCGACGACGACGATCTCGCTTCTCGAGGCGTCCGGTTGCAAGTGTTTGGACTCCTCGCGTCGGTTCTGACCGCGGCGATACTGGGCTATCTACTCCGTGGAACGGTTCTGTTGCCCCCTGCGTTCGATATAACGACCGTTCCAGCGGTTAAAGAGCGTATCACGCCGGGCTTTCTCGCCCTTTTTCTCGCACTTGGTTCCGGGGCGGCCGGCGTGATCAGTCTCGCCCGAAACGTCGGCTCGGTGCTCGTCGGCGTGGCAATCGCGGTTGCGCTGATCCCACCCGCGGCCACCGCCGGACTCGGGATCGCCTGGGGACATCCGGAGGTCGTCCTCACCGCGGGAACGTTAGTGCTGATCAACATGTTCTCGATTAACCTGACCGCCTTGTTGCTACTGTGGATCTCGGGATACCGCCCGGACCGTGCCGGAAACATCGAACGGGTCTACGGCCGACTCCGATCGCGTGTCCTGGTCATCCTGCTCGTCATCGCTTTACTTTCGGTCGTTCTCGTCGGGGTCACCTACGGAACTCACCAGACTGCAGCCGTCGAACACGACGTGACCGTCGAACTCGAGGCGATGAGCGAGGATCCCGCTTACGAGACTCTCGAGTTCGAAGAGGTGTCCGTCGAGTACGAACTGTACGACTTCTACACCGGCGAGCGTCCGGCGGTAACCGTTCTCGTTGAGCGGCCGCCCGGAACCGAGGAGTCGCCAGACTTCGCAGAAACTGTCCGAGAACGTCTCGAGACGGCAACCAGCGAGGAACTCGAAGTCGTCGTCGAACTCGTCGACACGCAACGGGCGTAGTCCGATACGGGGGCCTTCCGCTCTCCCGTTCTTTATTGCCGAGAGAGTGGAAATACACTGTTACCCAAAATAGTAATATGGTATTACTCATATCGAGTAGCCAATATGTGGGAAAAACATTAAATATTTACTGAATATCTGGATGGTTGTATAGATTATTAGGACACAATACTTATTTCGTTCGCACGCCCCCTACCTCTATGGACAGTTGGCATCGCATACAAACGACGCCGAAACAACTCGTTAGTATTCGCTCGTCGAGTTGTTCCGGGGAGAAATCGGGGGTTTCTAAATGAGTTCGATCGGCATCGGTATCGTCGGTCTCGGTGGAATGGGCCAATTACACGCACGAAACTTTCTCGACCAGGGTGCAGATATCCGTGCCGGTGCTGATCTGGTCGAAGCAAAGCGGGCTCAATTCGCCGAGGAATTCGACGCGGGCACGTACGAGTCCCACGAGGGACTCATCGAAGACGGTGCGGTCGACGCCGTCATCGTGACAACCCCGAATCGATTCCACGAATCTATCGCCACCGCAGCGCTCGAGGCCGGGCTCGACGTCCTCGTCGAGAAGCCACTTGCCCACACGCTCGAGAGCGCGGAACGAATCGCAGACGTCGAAGCCGAATCCGACGGGATCTGTATGGTCGGTTTTCACAACCGTCACGCGGCTTCGACCGCAATGTTCAACGAATACAACAACCGCGGCCGATTCGGCGACTTGACTCACGTCGAAGCGAACTACGTTCGTCGTCGCGGTGTTCCCGGTCCGGGGTCGTGGTTTACGGATCCGGGCCTCGCGGGCGGCGGGGCGTTGCTCGACATCGGCGTCCACGCCATCGACCTCGCGCTCTACACGCTCGGATTTCCCGAGGTCACCGAAGTGTCCGGCGTGACGAGAACGACGTTCGGCACGCGCGAGGAATACGCTGACCCGGACGGGTTCGGCGACAACTGGGAAAGCTCGGCCGAGCCGTACGAGGTCGACGATTCGGTCAGCGCGTTCATCCGGTGTGGAGACGGAACGACGGTGTCCCTCGAGGCGGCCTGGGCGACGAACCGGGAGCCCTCGACCGACTTCGTCGTGCGCGGAACGGAAGCCGGTGCCTCGTTCGATATCGGCGACAACGATCTCACGATTCTCGAGGCCGGAACGACCGGCTGTGACCACTACGCGGACATCGACCTGACCGGTGATCCGTCGATAACTGGCCATCAGGAACAGGATCGGCGATTCCTCGAGGCCGTCGCGACCGGGATCGAGCCCCAGACGAACACGATCGACGAAGCGTTGACCGTCCAGCGCGTGATCGATGCCATCTACCGCTCGAGCGAGACCGGTCGTTCCCAGCAGATCGCCGAAGCTCCCGAGCCGGAAGTTCAGGCGCAACTCGAGTAATACCAGTTAACTCCACTGAACCGTTCTAACTCGACTCTACCTGTTTTCGAGTGACTCCCTCGCCGTTGTCGATCCGACTTCTCAGCGTCACTGTTCTCGCTTGTCTGTCAGTCGACAGTCGTCACGGTCACCGTTCGCGTTCTCGGGCCGTCGAATTCGGCTAACAACACCGACTGCCACCGACCGGTCGAGAGCGAGCCGCTTTCTATCGGAATCGTCACGGACGGTCCGACGATCGACGCCCTGAGATGAGCATCCGCGTTTCCGTCGAGTTGATCGTGAGCGTGTCCCTCGTCGGGAACGAGGTCCGCGAAAAATGCCTCCAGGTCCCGCCGAAGTCGAGTTTCGTTCTCCTGTAAGA
Organism: Halostagnicola sp. A-GB9-2; assembly: GCF_030068615.1. Taxonomy (GTDB): domain Archaea; phylum Halobacteriota; class Halobacteria; order Halobacteriales; family Natrialbaceae; genus Halostagnicola. The sequence continues at coordinate 217,626 of NZ_JASJOC010000006.1, forward strand.
GAACGCCCGCTGTCGTGTGCCGGACGAAAACCGTACACAACCCCTGTTCGACGTCGTCCGGAACCGCATTTGCGACGCGATCTGTCAGATCGACGGTTGTCAATCGCCGATCGGTTTCGAGGGAAAACTGCATACTGGTTCTGTGTGGCCGACGGACAAGAACGAACGGGTCACAGCTGAGCGGACGCCCACGCGGCTCGTTCGCGGACGGCCGCGTTCGGATCTTCGGCCGCGAGTACTTCGAGTGTGTCTCGAGCGTCCTCGACCTCGCCGTAGCCGATCGCCGTGCAGGCGTTCGCGCGAACGTGGGCGTGATCGTCGGAAAGCAACTCGAGTAACCGCTGTTGGGCCTGTCCGGCGTCGTTGGTTTCCGCCGCGACGCGTCCGATCGTCACGGCCGCGTTCGCTCGCGTGTTCGGATCCTCGCTCTCGAGTGCTCCAGCGATCGTCGGACACGATGCTTCGACTGTCGACGGCGATGTTCGTGCGATATCGCCGAGACAGGCGATCGCGTTGTTTCGAAGCGCACGGTCGTCGTGATCAACCAGCGAAACGACATCGTCGACGAACTCGAGTTCGACGGTTGTCTCCGCTCTGACCACCCGTCCGAGCGTCGATAGTGCCGAAACACCGCCTTTTTGGGGCGTTCTCGCCAGCGTCTCCCGTAGTATGGGGATCGCCGGTGTGAGTTCCGTCGGATACTCCCTGGAGAGTTCCGCCAGTATCTCGACCCCCCACCGATCGACAGTCTCTCGACCCTCGAGGACGGCGAGGAGTTCGTCGACGTGATCAATGACGGTGTCCGGCCGTTCCTCTGCGATCGCGTGGAGACTTCGGAAGAGGTCTCGAGCCGCTGATTCGGGTTCGTTTGTGATCAGAAACGAGAGAATTCCAGAGGTGGACGGCGCCACGTCATCGGGGGATTCGTACGCGAGTTCCGCCAGACAGTACGCGATGGCGTCGCTCGATTCGGCTGAGTGCTCCGAGAGGAGTTTCCGAAGTTTCGGAACGGTCGGAAGACACGCTTCGGGGTGCGTATCGACGGCCGATCGAACCGTCTCGAGGGCCTGTTCCCGGCTCGAGGGATCGTCGCTATCGAGCTGTGCGAGGACGGTCGGAAGCTCGAAATCCAGGGCCGAGTCACTATAGCGTTCGACCGACGCTTCCCCATCGCTATCCATGCTACTGTTCCGATACGGGATAAGCGGTAAAAGTCTTCCGATGGTTTTTCCGCTAAGTGTCAGGAGAAAAAGACGGTCACGCGAGCCAATCGTCCGGCTTCGTGTCGTAATCAACGTCCTCGGCGGCGAGGTGTTCGACCTCTTCCCACGGCACGTCTTCAGTCGTGATGGATTCGCCGTCGTAGCGGATGCACTTTCCTCGCTCCTCCGGTTCGGGCTCTCGGTTCCTGCGTTTTGCTACCTCGATATCGTGTTCGTCGACTTCCTTGACTACCGTCAGCAAGTTCACCGGGCGGCCCCACAGTTCGAAGACCCGTTTGAGGGTCTCTTTGGCCTGTTTGAGATCGAGCATGACGCCGTTGTACTGGTGACCCAGCAGTAACTCGTTGGCGTTGTTGTAGTTGCCGTCGTAGACCGCGATCGTCGGTTTTCCGAAGTTGGTGAACTGCAGGAGCAGTTTTTTCTTGACGTCTTCGGCTTCGTCGCTCGAGACGTGGAACTGTCCCGTCGCCTGGGAGTGTTCGTACGTGAAGTAGTCGTTTTCCGTGATGAACTCCTGGGTCAGGAACTGATCGAGGAAGGTCACGTCGTTGTGGCTCTCGCGGATGTCGAACATCCGGTCCCAGCCGGCGGTGAACTCGACGTCGGCGAGCGCCTCCTCGACGCTTTCGTACCGGGCGTCATCGAACAGGTAACGGCCGATCCGTTCGAGGTCGTTCTGGCTGACCCGCGTCAGGAACCCGCGATGCTGGCGCTTGACCAGCGAGTAGTGTCGCCGGGCGAGTCCGTCGTAGGTGAGAACTTTCCACGGATACCGTTCGACATCCACGGGCCGATCGGCCCGTTCTGAACTGGCGGCGTCAGCCGCCCCGTCGATCTCCCCGTCACGAGCGGCTTCGAGCGCGTCGTCGTCGACGTACTCCGGCGGAACGTCCTCGAGGCCCTCGAGCGTCTCGGGTGTGATTCGCGCGAGCGCCTCCGGCGGCTCGAGCGTCTCGAGTACAGCATCGAAGTCCACGACGTCGGTGAGGTTACGCCACGAAACGCCCTCGACTCTGAGCAAGCGCTCGAGTACCTCCCGTCTGTTCGTCTTGTTCTCGATGTACTCCCACAGTTCCATCCCGAGGCTGTAGGGGTTGAGCCCGGGCGAGGCGAGCACTCGTGCCATGTGGTCGGCGTAGTTTACGAACTCGTTGTCGCCGGCGAATCCCTCGTCGCTCATCATTCTGGACTCGTGGTAGGCGGCCCACCCCTCGTTCATCACCTTGGTCATCTTCTGGGCGGCGAAGTAGTACGACTCCGCGCGCATCATGTCGAGGATGTCCCGCTGCCAGGGCTCCATCTCGACGGCTCGGCCCGACTCCTCGTCGAACTGTTTACCGTACTCGCGGACGAACGCGAGTACGTCCTTCTGTGGATGTTCGGGGAACTCGACCGAGACATCCTCGTTTTCGACCGTCTCAAGCCACTCCTCGTCGAACACTTCGCCCTTGACCTCCTCGGAGAGGCCGAGTTCGTCGAGCTTTTCGGCGAGGTCCTCGTCGATTTCGTCGGGCACGTCGCCCTCGATATCGAGCCGACGCGTGAAGATCTGGTGCTGGTCGATGTTGTCCTCTAAGGTGAGACAGTGATCAATCCACTTCTCGACTTCCGCTCGCTCGATGTCCGGATCGGACATGTAGTCGTCGATGGCCTGAGCGTGGCGCTCTAACATGGCCGCGGCGTTGACCGCGCCCTCGTCGGCCTGCCCGCCCGTAAAGAGCCCGAACCACTCGTTGTTCGCGAAGAAATCCGAGTGGGCCTCGACGTGGGTGATAACTGCCTTCTGGTCGGAGATCGTATTCGACTCCTGTAAGAACGCGTGGGCCGGATTGTCGTTGTTGACGATCTCGAAGGCCTTTCCGCCGCCGTACTGGCCTTGCTTTTGCTGTTTGTCGTACTGCATTCCCCACCGCCAGTGAGGGTACCGCGACTGGAACCCGCCGTAGGCGATGAGTTCGTTCATCTCGTCGTAATCGATGATCCAGTACTTGACCGGATACGGCTCGAGGCCGAGTTTTTCGGCCAGGTTTCGAGCCTCCTCGACCGGCTCCACTAATTCCTCGGCAATCGCCTGCTTTCGGAACCTGTCGGCGTTGGAATTTGTTTTACTCATTTGTCTGTGTCTCGCTGTTCGAAATTATTCGTCCGCCTCGCTCTCCGTCGAGAGGATCTCGTAGATCGCGTCGGTCACGTCGTCCTCGCCGTTGACGTACGCCACCGCGACGTCCTCTGCGTCTCGGCCGAAGTGTTTCTCGAGTTCCTCGGCGTGAGTGGCGTTGATCGCGTTGCCGCTCGGTTGCGTTTCGACGTACGCGTGGAGGTTCGCGGGGATTTTCTCCATTTTCGGAATAACCCGTTCGCTCGTGTCGTTCGAGGAGTTCTCGGAGTCACCCGCGGCGAAGACGTACCGGTTCCAGTCGGTCCAGGGGTACTCCTCTAACAGTTCGGCGGCGAGTTCGTACGCGCTCGAGATCTTCGTGCCGCCGCCGCTGCGGATGCCGAAGAACTCGTCGCGGTCGACTTCCCACGCCTCGGCGTCGTGGGCGATGTAGACGAACTCCGCGTTATCGTACTTGCCCTGGAGGTACCAATCGAGCGGCGTGAAGGTCCGCTCGACCAGTTCGCGTTTCTTCTCGCGCATCGAGCCCGACACGTCGCGGATGTTGACCACGACGACGTTCTTCTCTTTTTCCTCGATGATCTCGGGATAGCGGTACCGCTCGTCCTCCCGGCGGAAGGGGACGTGTTTGATCCCTTCTCGGCGAATCTTCTGCTGGACGGTCTCGCGTTCTACGTTGGCCTCAACCTCCTCGATCGAGGACCACTTCCCGCGCTCGTCGGCCACGTCGGCGTGGGCCTCTTCGACCCAGGCCATCGAGACCGGGAGGCTCTCGCCGCGAGCCCACTCGAAGACCTCGCGCGGCGAAATCCCCTCGACCTTGCACAGTTCCCGGAGGAACTCCTCGTCGAAGTCCATCGTCAGCTTGCGCTTGAGGCCCTCCTTGAACATACGCTCGAAGTCGAGCGTGCTGTCGGGACCCGATCGTGTGAGGTCCGTGAACGGTCCTTCTTTCTCCTCGATGACCTGCTTTCCTTTGGGCTCGAGATCTAGCCCGAGTTCCTCGTCGAGTTCCTGTGCGAACTCCTCGGGATCCATCTCGTAGTACTCGTGCTCGCCGCCTTCCTCGCCGGGTTCGTCGCCCTCGTCGCCGTCCTCGCCCGGTTGGGGCTGTGGCTGACCCACCGGCTGGCCCACGTCGGGCGTGTCGCCGTCTCCCTGTCCGACGCCGCCTTGATCGCGCTGATCGTAGGCAAACTCGGGTAAGGAGACGATCTTTACCGGAATGTTGATCGAGCCCGGCCGGCTCTGGCCGAGATCTCCATACTGGATGAAATCGGCGAGATCCTCGCGGCGGTTCTCGCCCACTTCGCGGAACCGCTCGAGGTCGTCTCTCAGTCCCATCTGTGCACCTCCGTTCGCTCGAGTCGGACGGATCGTTCGCCCAGCTCGAGCACCGTTTTCGGGTCCGGGGCGGACGACGTGCTGTTCGATACCGCCCCCCAATCCAGCTCTCGTTTCCCGTGATCGTTCGTATTCAGTTCCATCGGTAGCTCACCTGTCCCATAATGTGTCTGCTGGTCAGTTCGGCGGAGGCCTCGCTGTACTCGAAGAGATCGACCATCGTCTCGATCGTTCGGTCTTTGACGGCCTCCGTCTCGGTGCCGCTCGGCGGGTCGTCCCACTGGCGCGGGTCGAAGTCCTCGAAGGTCCGCTCGACGTCGTCCCAGTCGTGGCTCTCGAGGACCGTGTTGATGACCGGGATCGCCGTGAGATCGACGTTCTCGACGGCGAAGTCCTCGTCGCGGTGTTCCCAGGCGTGGCGATTGAGCGCGGTAATTACCTTCTCGCGGCGGAACTGGACGACGCTCTCTCGAGGCTGGTTACCCTGGTAGGCCTCCTCGGAGAAGCGCCCGAGATGTTCGACCTCGAAGAGTTTCATCTTCAGCGCGTCGGGTTCGACCTCCTCGCCGCGGTCGTTGTACAGCGGTTGATCCGTTTCCCAGGCGTAGACGTGTTCGACGTATTCGGCGACGGTCTCTTCGTCGACCCGCTTGTCGTGCATGATCGCCTCGATGACGTCCGACTCCTGCTGGTCGTAGATGTAGTTTTTGACCGGGACGATGCGGTTCTCGAACTCGGACCGTTCGCCGGTCGAAAAGACCGGGGCGTCTCCGAGCCCGTCGGCCATCGCGTTCAACACGTCTCGAGGCATGATCACGTCCTCGACAGGAAGCTCCGCGTGGTGACGATCCCGGTCTGTCTGGAGGAGTTCCGCGAGTCGGTCGCGGGTGTAGGTCACCGGTACGCCGTGTTCGCCATCGTGACCGTCGCCGTTGAACTCGAAATCGTCTTTCGTTCGCCGACTGTCGCCTTCCTGCAGATAGCCTTGATCGAAGAGCATCGCCTTCTCGACGAGGTCCAGCCCGGCGGGTAGGTTCTCCTCGTCGAGACGCGTGACGACGGCGTATAGCGCCGCGGCCTCGACCGCGTGGGGTGCGAACTCTCGCACCGTCGTCTCCCCCTCGCTATCTCTGACTGTCACCGACACCGGCTGACGGATCCGCCCTTCGAGTTCGTCGTACGTGTCCGCCTCCCAGATGGACGTCTCGTTCGTCAACTCTCGACGAATCAGTTCGGTCTCGAGGCTCAGGTTCGTCAGGTAGCCAAACTGGTGTTTGTCGAGCCGTCGCTTCAACGCCTTCAGCGGATCCATCCCGTTTCGATCCGAGTGTTGATTGAGCTGGGCCTCGAGGTCCGGGTTCGAGATGATGAGCATCTGCGTGTCGACGTCCATCCCGATCCCCTTGTCCAGTTTCACGGATTGCTCGTCGGGAACGTTCAGCAGTTTCTGAAGCAAGTCGGCGTGCTGGGCGGCGTCTTCGACGATGGTGAGGACGCCGTTGCCCTGCGAGATGACGCCGTCGTAACTGAACGCCTGCGGATTCTTTCGACCGCGCGAATCGAGTTCCTGTAACATGCCGTGCATCCAGGAGCCAACTAGGCGCTCCTTGGGCGGCCCGTCGTCCTCCGAATGGAGCACGCCGACCCCCTGGCCGACGTCGACGACGTAGTTTTTCACCCGGAGGTGATTCTCGTCGGTGATCGCCGAGAACAGCGACTCCTCGCCCTGGCGGCGATACCGCTCCTCGAGGAACTCGTAGGCCTCCCGCGAGAACGGATCGAGCTCCGAGTCGATGTGAATCGGGACGTGATCCTCGAGCTGTCCGTTCAGTTCCGCGAGTAGGTCCTCACGGATTTTTTCCGGGAACACCGTGAGCGGATGGGCTTGGACGGGGCTCTCGTACCAGTGCTCGTCGTCGCCAGCAGTCGGGTCGCCGCCGTAGCTCAGCCCCCTCGAGTCGGACGCGGTCGTCACGTTCCACTCGACGGTGTAGCGCCGTCCCTCGGGGGTCTTCGAGTACTCTCGAAGCCCGTTGACGAGACACCGTTTGAGCTCGGATTTCCCGGTCGCGGTCGGCCCCTCGAACCAGATGATCTTCTCGTCTTTCGCCCGACCCGCGGCGATCGATCGCAGGTCGTCGACGAAACTGTTGAGGACTTCGGTGTTTCCGAGGATGGCGTGTTCGCCGTCGTTGTGCGGATCGTCGAAGAATCGGTAGCGCTGTTTCTCCTCGCCCTCTTCGACGACGGTCCGCGTACCGGCGGCTTCGATCGCCTCGAGGAGGTACTTCGAGGCGTGGGAGGCGATCGTCGGATTCTCGAAGATCCGATCGACGTACGCCCCGAGGCTCATCGGCTCCTCGTAGGTCTCCTCTAAGGTCCGGTCGGCCTCGCGAACGTAGTCGTTCCCTCTCATGGTGGATCCTCGCTCATGTTAGTCCTCGATTTCAGCTTTCGCCACCTCCGCGCCGGCGAACTCGAGGACCTCCTTGGCGCCGCCTTCGGAGTAGCCCTGTTCGATCAGGGCGTCGATCCACGAGGATCGTTCGTCGTCGTCGACGTCGCTTGCGCTGACAAGCGCGGAGAAGTTGATGTTGTGTTTCTTGTCCTCCCAGAGCTTGCGCTCGAGTGCGCGGCGCAGGCGCTCGTTGTCCTGCGGATTGAACGCCTCGCCCTCACGTGCGCGCCTTGAAACCCAGTTAGAGACTTCCTGTCGGAAGTCGTTCTTGCGGTCCTCGGGCACGTCGAGTTTCTCCTCGACCGACCGCAGGAACGTTTCGTCGGGTTCCTGCTCGCGGCCAGTCAGCGAGTCCTCGATCGTGTCGTCGTCGATGTAGGCCATCACGTGATCCATGTACTTCTCGCCCTGGCGCTGGATCTCGTCGATATCGTAGGCCAGCGCGTGACGGACGTCTTCGATAGCTCGCTCGCGGTACTCCTCGCGTACGGTCTCTAAGTAGCGGTAGTACTTCTCGAAGTTATCCTCGGGAATCGAGCCGTGGTGCTCTAGGTTCTCCTCGAAGAAGTTAAACACCGTTAGCGGGGAAAGGAACCCTCGAGAGCGGTGTTTGGAGTCCATGATCGCCTCGGCGATCTCGTCGCCGATGAACCGGGGAGAGATGCCCACCATCCCTTCGCCGATCTCGGCTTTCGCCGCGGCCTCCTCGCGGAGCTTCTTTACGTCGATGTCGTCGCCCTCGTCGATCTCGCCGTTGTAGGCTTTGGCCTTGGAGAGCAGATCGACCGTTTCGGTATCGGGCTCTTCGATCCGCGTGAGGACGCCGAACAGCCCCGCCATCTCGAGCGTGTGGGGCTCGACGTTGATATCCGGAACGTCGGCGTTGGAAAGCATCTTGTTGTAGATCTGGGACTCCTGTTCGTAGGAGAGGACGTACGGGAAGTCGATCCGCTTCGTGCGGTCGTTGAACGCCTCCATCTTCTCGTCGCCTTTCTTGTCCTTGTACTCGGGCATGTTCGTCCGCCCGACGATCACCTGGTCGATGTCGATCCGCGGATTGTTCTTGGGCTTGATCGTCATCTCCTGAGTCGCGTGCAGGAAGTCATAGAGGAACTCTCGCTGAAGCTTCAGGAGCTCTTCCCCGCTGAAGATCCCCCTGTTCGCGTTACAGAACGCACCCGAGTAATCGAACGCGCGCGGGTCGCTCTCGCCGTAGACGGCGATCTTGGAGTAGTTAACGTCGCCCGTCAGTTCCGTCTCGTCCTGGTTTTTCTTGTCCTTGGGCTCGAACGTCTCGAGGCTCTGGCGCTTGTTCTCGTCGGCGATCAGCCGGACGATCTCGATGTGGTTCTCGAGGACGGCCTGCAGGTCGTCCTCGTAGTACGCCAGCAGCTTGTCCATGTAGAACTCGCTTTCGGGATCCAGACTCTGCTCGTTCTGGATCGTGTAGGGTGCATCGAGACGCTCGTTTAAGTCCTCGAGTACCGAGAGTCGCTGCTCGAGTGGGAGCAAGACCAGCGGATCCTGATTCATCGGCGATCTGACTTGGTCGTCCGTCGGATCCTGATCTTTGATGACGTCACAGAGGTTGGTCCACCGGAACGTGTACATCCGCCCCTCCTCCTGGAGGGTGTAGTCCTCGAAGTACTTTCGAACCTGTTTGTCGAAGTGGGACTTCCCCGAACCGACGGGGCCGAGCAGGAGTTTGATTCGACGCTCCGGGCCGAGCCGGCGAGCGCCCGATTTGACCTTGTTGACGAACTCGTGGATCGATTGGTGGATCACCTTCCCGTAGAAGGTGTTCTCGCCGTCGCCGAGCGGATCTTCACTGGCGAGTTGGTACTCCACGACCCCTTCCGTCTCGTCGTAGACCGTGCCGTAGTAATCGAACATGTCCGCGACCCGCTGGTGAGCGTTGCGGGTGATCTTCGGGTCCCTGTAGGCCGCCTCGAGATACCAGTCGAACGACTTGGTCTCGCGGAGGTCTTCGGGCATCGACTGCTTGTAATCGGTACTGAGCTTCTCGAGTGTCTCAATGTCACCAGTCATGGTATCAGTTGTTGGGGTGTCTCTCTGTTCGCCGGTCCGTGTCCGCGCACAGAATGATTGTGAACGAACGGTGGTTCGCCGGGTGGCTCGCGTATTGCTGGGCGGGACACGGTGACGTTCTCGTCACAGCCGCCGATTCTCGCCGAAGAACATCGAATCGAGAGACGATTGCGTTGCTCCTCGAGGTAGCAGGCCTCTGAGAGCGGGTGTCCGCGGGCGGCGTCGGGTGTGGTGTCATGGTTGTCATCACCGCGCGAGCGTGCAACGATCGACACCTCGTCGCGTTACGACAGCACCTGGAGGTTCTCACGGTACGACTGCACCTGAGAGCAGGCACGATCCGGCACACGGATACCGGAAGTATTTAATATGTAGTAATACAGCAACTTAAGCTTGGCCCCAAAGGGTATTTATGAGGACCCGATTCGAGGCCAGTATTGACAGAATCTCTGATTGTCAACGGACATCACACCGATTATTGGAGGATCGAGCGTATAAACAAACGGCCTGCATGGACACGGAGCACTCGCACGCGATCTCGTCGCGACTCGAGAACGAGCGATCCGGGCGGTTTTCGAGGGGCCCGCGACTGTCGTCCTGGCCGACGACGACGATACTTTACGTTCGCTACCCCTACCGATCGCTATGGCAGATCTGGCGGGCCTTCCCGATAGCTGGACCGTCTGGAACGAGGGCGAAGACGGTCGTGTCGTCCTCGCGTACCGACCCGACGTCTTCAACGGCGACGCGTTTCCCGCTCCGTGTTTGCCCACGCTCTATCTTACGCACGGACGCCGCACTCGTCGACCCGGAGCCAACCCGGGGACCGTCGACGACGATTGGCACGTTACGCTCTATCTCGAGCCCGAGGTTTACCTCCGCGAGACCAATCGATTCCCCTCGCGCCCCGAGGCGCTCGAGAGACTCGTCGAACTCGCTCAAGCGTTCGCCGACGGCGAGATCGATTACCGCGACATCTATCAGGTCCCTCGCGAGGAGTACTTCGACCGACTCGACGAACTCACCGGCGGAACCAGCGTGAAAGACTGACGGGCGTGAGTGGCTGAGAAACGCGTATAGTGACGAAACGCGTAGAACTGCAGAGAGTGAAACGCACACCGCTTACCCGCTTCGATCCGGGACGTGAGGCTTAACCGCGAGTGGCGACTACATTCCGATATGTCGACCGTCACCCTCCTCGGAACCCGGCTAGCCGAACCGGGGACCGAATTCGTCTATCAGGGCGAAGCCGACGCCTGTGCTGGCTGTCCGTACCGAAGTCAGTGTCTCAACCTCTCCACGGACACCAAATACCGCGTCACGTCAATCCGCGAAAACGCCCAGACCCTCGAGTGCGCCATGCACGACGAGGGTGTTCGAGCCGTCGAAGTCGAGCCGGTCTCGGTGAAAGCAAACGTCAGGAAGAAAGGCGCGTACGCGGGAAGTAAGAACAGTCTTCCGGGCTCCTGTCCGTACGTCGAGTGCCCGAGCCACCAGTACTGCGAACCCGACGGGGTCGACCTCGACGAGGAGTACCGCATCAAAGAGATCGTCGGCGATCCGCCACACGACGTCTGTCACCTGAACCGATCGTTGCAGTTGGTCGAACTCGAAGTCGACGAATAGCGCGCCCGCCGGTCGGAACGAACGATTCCTTAGGAAGATCGAGATTTGCGGTGGGGTGGTTCACACACCCAGTACGTCTCTCGCTCGTCGATCGTGTATCCGTGATCGGCGAGGATCTCTCGACACTCTGCGGGCGCGTTCCCCTCGATCCCCTCCTCGTGGCACTCGAGAAAGACGAGCGGGTGCTGGGTCTCGAGGGTGCTCCGGCCCCCCTTCAACACCGCGGGTGCGGTTCCCTCCACGTCGATTTTGAGAACATCGGGAGCAGGTCCCGCCTCGACCATCGCGTCGAGGCGCTCGACCGGAACCTGCAGGACTTCCGCGACCGACGCCTCCCAGCGCTCGGCGCTCTCGCGGTCGAACCCGGAGAGTTCCGTGTACGTGGAGACGTAGAACGGCTCCGACCCCCTCTCTTCGCCGAGTCCGACGGGACTGAATTCGAGGCGGTCTTCAAGTCCGTTTAGCTCTGCGTTCGAGAGGAGGTGTTCCGCGGCCGAGGGTGCGGGTTCGAACGCGACGACGTGTCGGTTCGGTTCCGCCGCCAAAAGCGCGAGCGAGTAGGTTCCGACGTTCGCGCCGATATCGTAGATGACGTCGTCCGGACCGCACCGGCTGTCGAGTTCGGCGAGCATCTCGTCGTTGCCGTGGCGGTTGTAGAGTTCGTAGCTCCGGATCGTCCCGGCCGCCGTCCGTTTTTGCGGCGCGATCGCCTCTCGAGCGTAGTTCGCTCTGACGAGCCGATAGTAACCGCCGAGAACCAGTCGTCGAAGTTGCTGGTAACCGCGGCGGCGGATTGACCCTTCGGACATACTCGCCTTCTCGGGCTCTTCGCTGTTGGGTGTTTTGTTGCTCGCTCGGGAGCCGACCCCGATTTCGGCCAGTTCGCGAGAGTCAACAGGGAAACCCTGATACCATCACCCACCCAACCGATTCCCATGAGCGACAACGCCTGGACCGACCGGATCGTCAGCGAGCGGATGACCGTCGACCAGGAGTTCTCCCCGCGAGTGGAGAGCTCCCGGTTCTCGAGTCAGGAGTGGAGCCTGATCATGACCGCGACGGAGTTCGAAATCGAACAGCCCGAAACCCCCGAGGAGGCTCGAATCGTCGCGAACACCGAAAACGTCGATAGTATCCTTCCGGAACTCGAGAACGTCCGATCGCAGATGGGGGCGATGGGCGCTGGCGGCGGCGCTGGTGGCGGCTCGGGATCCGGCGGCGGCGTGGTCGATTCGATCAAGAGCGCGCTCGGAATGGGCGGGGGGTCCTCGGGCGGGTCCCACGATGCCGAACGCGAAGCCGCGGAGACGCTCACCCAGGAGTACGCCGAGGAGTTACAGGCGCAACTCGAGTCGAACCACCGCTGGGAGTCCGTTTGCGAGGCCGCGGTCGACGCCGGAGCGGAGACCGAGTAGTCGAGGTTGTCCCTCCCGGGCGAATCAGAAGGAGCGCCAATCGCCGAATCACGCGTAGCTATAGTCACTGATGATGAAGGATTCTCCGAGACGAACCGTCGGGAAACGCGTCAAGAATCGGGTGTTGCTGCTGGCTGTCCTTACCTAATCCTCGCTCTCGTTGGTGTGAACGACCCCTGCCTACTCGCTCACGTTGACGCCCTCGCTCCTTGAGGAAGGGATCTTGCCCGCCTGCATTTCAGATAAAATCGCCAAACTTCGCAGTAGTTGCCCGACGAGACGGCTCTGTTTCGCTAACCACCCGAGTGAAACATCGTCAACTCGCTCGCTTCGTAGATGTTCATGAGTTCGGTAATCAGTTCGTCGTACGATTCGTCCTCGACTCGCAGTTGATCCAGGCGCTCTACCGTCTCTTCGTCGAGTTCGACTGATGGCATACTCAAGGCTACGTCATCGACAGCTAAAAACACCGAGCCGACACTGAAAGGGGTTGAACCGTCCGGGATTCTAGCCCGTATCCGCCGGGCTGGGAGTCACAAGCCACAGCACATTTAGGTAGCCTCCGCCAGCATAGAAGTATGACAGACGAAGTAGAGACGATAACCTTCTCGATAGAAGCTGACGACGGCGACACGGAGACCGTAACCGTTCCGGCGGGACTCGTCGACATGGTCGCCGAAGGCGGACAGACCCCCACGGAAACGCTCGGCGACGTCGCACTGCTTTCGTTCGCGAGCCGAGCCCACCACGTCGTCCACCACGGCGAGGGCACTGACGAGGAACTCGAGGCCCAGGAAGCTCGCGTGATGGACCTGTTCGAGGAGCGCTTCGGCGTCACCTTCGGCGAAGCGACCGGTCACCAGCACTGAGTTCCGACGGACGACTCGTTCGCTGATCCGTTTCTTCGAGGTCGCACTTCGAGAGTGGAATCGTTCTCTCGGTTCAGCACTCGAGTCACTGTTTCATCTCGAGAACGTCGGTTCAGTTCGACTCGATGACAATCGCTCGGCGGCTGGCTAACTTAATAATATCTCGGGTGTCTTTAGCAAAATACTTGGCACTGAAGCGATTTGACGTAGATTGATGCTCCATCGCTTCGATCCGAGCGACAGATACCGAGGCTCAACGAGTGCTCACAGCCGATGACCGAACAGATCGAAACCGAACGAACTGACGATGCACAGACCGGACAAACGCAAGTTTGTCGAGCAACCGGTCGAGAGGATGGATTGGTCGGCAAGTACGATATCTGGCTGTGTCGCCAGTCCTTCCGAGAGATGGCTCGAGACATCGGCTTTCGAAAGTACGACTGATCCGTGCGGCCGACGAACCCGTTTCCACAATAGTTAGGTGATCTTGCCGGAATTGTGACGTATGGGTGCGTTCGTCGGTCTCGCTCGAGAGCGCTTTAGCCTCCGCTCTGCCGCGGAACTCGCCGTGATTCTCGGCATTGTCGCGCTCATTTTCGACATCTCGATCGGAAGCTACCTCTCGATTCTCGGCGTGATCGCGGCGATCCGTCTGGGTTACGTCTTCGCCGACTCGCGCGGATTCAACCGCGACATCGTCTCGCTCGGATACATGCTACTCGGGACGGTCGTCATGGCCGTCATCATCGCCTTCGAGTCCGCGGGAATCGCGTATTACGCTCTGCTCTGTATTGGGGGCGTCAGTTCGGTCCTTCTCGCTCGAGCCGTCTTCGGTGGCGCCGGAGCAGACTCCTAATCGTCGGTGTCGCGCTATCCGCGATCTTACCGGACCGTTGAAAGTATCGGATTCTCCTCGGGTGGTTCGCCTTCGGTACCGTCGTCCCCATCGGCACCGTCGTCGCCGTCAACTTCGACGCCGTCGCCGTTCTCCGGTGACGCTCCGGGTTCCTCAGGTTCGGCTTCATCCTCCGCCGGTGGTTCCTCTGGAGACTCGGCATCCGACGGACCGTCCGCTTCGTCGGGTTCGTCGTCGAACTCGTCCTCGACGACCCCGTCGTCCTCGGGCACCGGATCCTCCTCGTCCGCGGCTTCCTCGATCGTCACCGTCGCCGTATCGCTGTCGTCCTCGCTCGAGACGGTCGCGTCGTACTCGCTAGGCTCGAGATCAGACGTATCGACGGCGAACGCGACGATCTCACTGTCGCCCTCCCCGAGCGTCAGTTCGATCGAATCAGAGACGCCATCGATTTCGAGATCTATCGACTGCGCCCCCGTTTCCCCACCGACGTTTGCGATTTCGACCTCGAGAGTTAGCTCGTCGCCCTGCTCGACCGGTTCGATCGGCTCGAGGATGTCGACTGAGAACTCGGCGGGTTCGTCCGGATCGATCTCGCCCGCAGGCTCGGTCTCGACGACAACGGGCTCGTCGTAGTCGTAGAATCCCATATCGACCACCCAGGCGAGTTGTTCGTCGTCGTTTTCGGGCGTCCAGTCGACGGTGAACGAGTTCGAACCGGGCGCGAGTTCGTTCGGCGGTTCGTCCTCGGTCGTCCCCTCGAGTTCGCTCTCGACGATCAGGTCGGCGCCGTTGGGATTGTCGTAGCCGAAGGTGACGTCGATCCCGTCGTCGGTCGGCGTCGTCTCCTCGACGTCGAGTTCGGGAAGCTCTGGCCGGACTTCTTCGACGCACTCGCCGGCTTCCGGATTCGAGTAGTCGATGCTCCCGGGAATCGCGTCGGGCGAACTGAAGCCGACAATCGTCGCACCGAAGTTCCCGCTCGGAACTTCGACGAGCGCCCCCTCCTCGGTCTCGGTGACGGCGAACTCCTCGCCGACTTCGAAGACGATCGTTCCTTCGAGCGGTGCCTCGATGTCTTCACCGACCGTGACGGAGTACTCGCCCAGCGTGTTTCCGATACCGCCGCTCTCGTAGAACGTCGTCGCGACGATAATCCGGTCGCCGTCCTCGAACGAGCCGGTCATCTCGGCTTGATAGCAGGTCGGGAACTCCGCCTCGAACTCGTCGGGAACGTCGTCGGGTTCGACCGTGTACTCGATGGTTTCGGTCTCGAGCACGTCGCCGTCGAATTCGGCGGTCTCGTCGTCCGGCTCCGCACCGTTCGCCTCACCATCGTCCGTCTGCGCATCGTCCGCTTCCGCCCCGTTTTCAACCCCATCGACTTCCGCCGCCGAAACGACGTTGACGTCGAGGGTGGCGTTCTCCTCGAGGGGTGGCTCGAGCACGAGCGTCTCGTCGGTGGCCGTTTCGTTCGCCTCGTACGGTCCGCTTGCGGCTAGCTCGGCCCCTTCCTCGTCGGTTACGGTCAGCCCGTACTCGACGGTCGCGCTCGCCTGGTCGACCGCGAGGGTCGAGCCGTTCCCCGTCTGATCGACGACCGAGAGCGTCGCTTCGGGCTCGGCAGGCGGGTCGGGCTCCTCGTCTTCGAGCGCGTACTCGATCGACTCACTCGCGAGTTCGGTTTCGTTCTCGGCGTCGAGAACCGAGACATCGACGGTCGTGTTCTCCTCAATCGGCGGCTCGAGGGAAATCGTCTCGTTCGTCACCGGTTCGTTCGCTTCGAACGGGCCGATTTCTGCCGTCTCGCCGTCGTACTCGGCGGCGATCGCGTACTCGACGGACGCGTTCGCTTCGTCGACCGTGAGTGTCTCGCCGTCGCCCTCCTGATCGGTCACCGAGAGCGTCGCCTCGGGCTCAGCGGGTGGGTCCGGCTCGTCCTCTACGGTGACGAACGCGCTGTCGAGCACCGGTGTGCCACCCTGGGTGACGTAGGGCTCGTCGTCCTCGCCGCCGCTGTCGACGTACTGGAAGGTTTGGTCGTCGGTCGTATCGTGGTGGACGGCCGCAACGATGGGGCCGCTCTCCTCGAGCGGTTCGTCGAGGTCGATCTGGATGTCCTCGTAGTTGCCCGACTCGAGGTACTCGGAGTGGCCGATGACGCCCGCCGGATCGACGCCGACATCGACTCCGTCGTAGACCGCGACGAAGCCGCCCTCCGAGAGCGAGACGCTGTCGACGGTGACGTTCTCACCGGCACTTTCCTGATCGGCGAGGCTAATCGACGCCTCGCCCTCGAGTTCGTCGATCTCCTCGACGATCTGGACGACCTCCACCTCGACGTACTGGACGATCTGGGCTTCGTCGTCGATTCCCTCCGCGACTGCGTACGCAACCGCGTCACCGGCCGCCGCTTGGGTCAGGGACTGCACCTGCGAGACGCTGATCTGCTGGTACTGGATCACGCTCGCGGCCTCCTGGCAGGCGCTCGAGGCGGCGGTCTGGATCTGCTCGATGGACGCTTCCTGATGTTGGGAGAGCGCGCCGCTCGAGGCGCCTTCGGCCAGCGCCTGTACTTGCGTCACCTCGACGGCTTGCTGCTGGAGGACCGCGCCCTCTCCGGCGCCGAACGCCGCCGCTTGGATCTGTTCGACCTGGACGATCTGTTGCTGGATTGCCGTCTCGACGGCACCCTTCGCCGCGCCCGTCGCCGCAGCCTGAATCTGCGTGACCGAAATCTCCTGTTGCTGGACGAGCACGCCCTGTCCCGCGCCGTCCGCGGCGGACTGGATCTGTTCGATTGAGGCCTCCTGGCTCTGGGCGATCGCACCCTTTGCCGAGCCGAAGGAGGCTTCCTGTACCTGCGTGATCGAAATCCGCTGTACCTGCTCGACGCTGACCGTCTGGAGCTGTTTCAGCGGACCCATGCCCGCACCGTGGGCCGCGGCCTGCGTCTGCTCGACGCTCACTGCTTGCTGTTGGACGAGCGCCCCTTTCGCGGCCCCCGTGGCGGCTTTCTGGATCTGTTTGACCGTTACCTCCTGTTGCTGTTCGACCTCAAGTCGCTGATCCTGTTCGAGCGCCTCGGCGGTGCTCCCCTCTATCGCGCCGCTCGCCGCACCCGCCGCCGCGTACTGGACGTGCTCGAGGGTGACCTGCTGGCGCTGTTCGGCCGTGATCTTCTGGTACTGCTCGAGAACGCCGTAGGCCGATCCCTGTGCGGCCTCCTGGATCTTCGGCGCTCGATCGACGCCTTTCTCGCCGGCTTCCGCGGCCGCCCCGGCGGCCGCGCCGACGGTTGCGACCTGTATCTGTTCGACCGTCACCCGCTGGTGCTGTGCCATCGCGCCGTGGGTCGCCCCCCAGGTCGCACTCTGCATTTGACTCGCGTTGACCGTCTGGTACTGCGCTAACGCGCCGCTGGTCGCTCCGCCTACGGCGGCCTGGACCTGCTCAGCCTCGACAGCCTGCGATTGCATCAGCGAGCCGTGGACCGCACCTTTGGTCGCCTCCTGGATCTGTTCGGCTTGTGCCTCCTGATACTGGGCCGCGGACTGGCTCGCTCCCTCGAGGGCCGCCGTCTGCTGTTCCTGCGTGATCTCGACGCCCTGGGCCTGTGCGAGTTCGATACCCTCTTCGACGCCCGCTTCGACGGCATTTTCGTCCTCTTGTGCGAGCGCTCCCGCATCGACCGCCGCGGTTTCCGGTTCGACGGCGGCCATCGAGACGCCCTCGAGGTCAGCCGCCCCCGTCACGACGGATTCGCTTTCGTCGAGTTGCCCGACCTCGGCGTCGTCGATGGTGCCGCCCATTTCGACGCCGTCATCCGCTTCGTCATCGGGAGTCTGCTCGAACAAACCCCCGCCCCCGAGAAACGGCAAGGCGACGACACTGACAACCATCGAGACAGCGACGAGTGCTGTGAGAAGAAGCGTCGCTCGCTTCATCGTATCCCTCGAATCCCGAAATCCGTCGCGTCCCGACTAGCCGCCCCCGTTCGGTCGATTTCTGCTGATCCGTGACTTTTTGCCGGTCCGCATTTCGCCGATCCAAAGTTCCGATGACCTCCCGCCGGTCCGCGATCTGCGTTCCCCCGCGCTTGAGCCGTCGTGCTATCGGTCCCCATACGACCCGAAGCGGGACTAATCGACGCTTAAGCACCCCGTTCGTTCCAGTTAGGAGGGCGATACAATGTCATGTTGGAAACCGACGTTATTTTTTGAAAACTCTGTATACGGCCGGTTGAGTCCATTTTCTCGCCGTTTGGAGAATCTTCGAGGGGCCTTCGAACGGTGGACGAATCTGACAGGTAGTGATTGGTTGGAGTCGTTCATGTGAATCGGGCTCCGCTGGTGCTCGAGTTGATCGCCCCCGTCCGATTAATCTTAGATAGTTGATGTGTGGGCTTGTTTGTGATGTGTTCGATACCGATGAGCCGATGAGGCATTCGATCGACTCGATCGGACCCGTGACGCAGCCACTCGAGACGCGGTAAACCGAAGTTTTCATCACGGTTTACAGAAGAGGGTGGGTATGGAAACCGAACAGGGGTCGGTCGACCTCGTCGAGGGGGACGTGGTCCGGTCGTTTGCTCGAGCGGCGTTACTCGCGGCGCTCATGGGGGCGACCGCTTTCATCGCGATACCGATTTCGGGGGTCCCGGGAACGCTCCAGATGCTCGTCGTCTTCCTCGCTGGGCTGTATCTGGGTCCAGGGTGGGGAGCGTTCGCGATAATTCTCTACCTTCTTGCGGGCGGACTCGGTGCGCCGGTCTTCTCCGGGTTTTCCGCGGGCCCTGGCGTTCTACTCGGGCCGCACGGTGGATTTCTCCTGACGTTTCCCGTCGGTGCCCTACTCGTCGGGTCGATCGTTCATCGCGGACGCGAACTCCGGGATCCGGCCGCCGTTGCCCTTCCGATCGTGATACTCGGTCTCGTTGCCGCGACCATCGTCGTTTATCTGGCCGGTTTCACCTGGTACGCGTGGGTGACGGAAACCTCACTACCAGAAGCGTTCACTATCGTCGCACTCCCGTTGATACCGGGTGATCTGCTCAAGATGGCCGCCGCAATCGCCATCGTTCGCTCCGGCGTTATCGACACGGTGTGACCGAGACCACGCAACGAATTCGCCCGTACAAACTGTATCCATGATCGAACTCCGATCCGTCACGTACGGCTTCGACGATCACGCCGTCCTCGAGGAGTGCACTCTCGAGATCGAAGACGGCGAGTTCGTCCTCCTCGCGGGAGCGAATGGGAGCGGAAAGACGACCTTGCTCCGGCACTGCAACGGGTTGCTAACGCCTGACGACGGCGAAGTGCTCGTCGACGGCGTTTCGGTCGCCGAAAACCCCGTCGCCGCCCGAACCGCCGTCGGGATGGTGTTCCAACACCCGCGAGATCAGTTTGTCTCGTCGACCGTCGGCAATGATATCGCGTTCGGCCCCGAAAACCTCGGTCTCGAGCGAGAGGAGATCAACCGCCGCGTCGAGACCGCACTCGAAGCGGTACATCTCGAGGGTCGGGGGGATGACCGCATCGATACGCTTTCGGGCGGCGAGCAATCACGGGTCGCCATCGCCGGCGCGCTGGCGATGGAACCGACGCATCTCCTGCTGGACGAACCGTTTACCGGTCTCGACGCACCGTCGCGTGACTCCGTTCTCGACCGGCTCGAGTCACTCTCGTTGGCTGGAACGGGGATCGTCCTCGCGACGCACGACCTCCGAGATGTCGCCACTCTCGCGGACCGAATCATCGTGATGCAAGACGGGCACATTCTCGTCGACGAACCGCCAGCAGTGGCCCTCGAGTTGCTGGCCGACCTCGAGATTCGAGTGCCGGCATGATCGGTGGCACGAATCGCTGCCTGACGACCGGCCCGCGTACTCACTCGAGTACTGAACGCAGTATTTTCCTGGATACCGAGGGAATGGTGGAGACTCGACTTTCACTCAGCAATTCTCGAGGTGATTGGGGCGGATGCTGACCTACGAACCCGACGACACGTTCGCCCATCGGCTCGACCCGCGCTCGAAGCTCGCCGTCCAGATCGGGTTCGCCGTCACGGCGCTGGCTCACACCACGCCGCGGGCGCTGGTCGTCTTCACCGCCTTCACGATTCTCGGGCTCGCGGCCGCGGGCGTCCCGCTTTGGCGAGCGTTGTACGGCTATCGGTTCGCGTTGCCGATACTGGCGGCTGCGCCGGTCATTTCGATGCTGACCATCGGCACACCCTGGCTCGTCCCGGCCGACGGCGTCGATCCCGCGCTGGCGAGTTACCGGGTGCTGTTGATCCTCCTGTTCAGTGCGGCATACGTCAGGTCGACGCCCGCACGCGACTCTCGAGCGGCTATTCAACGAACGGTTCCCGGAAAACCCGGCCAACTGCTCGGCATGGGTGTCGGGTTGGTGTTCCGGTTCGTTCCGCTTCTTTTGGCGGATCTCCGTCGCATTCGTCAGGCGATGACCGCCCGTCTTGGCTCCGAACGAAGCGTACTCGACCGTGTCAATCGGATCGGCGTTCTCGGACTCTCGAGGGCGTTCACTCGAGCTGACCGGCTATCGGTCGCATTGCAGGCACGATGTTTCTCGTGGAATCCGACGCTTCCCGCGCTTTCGTTCTCGAAACTCGATTGGGCCGTGTGCGCGTTCGGAGCCGTCCTCGGACTTACGGCGGTGCTTTGACCGTTCGCTCTCGGGAGCGCTCGAGGATTCGATACCCAAAGACGACGCCGCGATGAGAGATCAACGGATCGAAAGCCGACCCGTTTCGGCCGTCCCGTCCTCCGTCTCAGAATCCGGAGCGAAAACGGGAATATCTGAACCGTCCTGTAACTCCCGTTCGAAAAACTCCCGATTGTCTCGAATCGTCGCTTCGTCCCAGGTCCACCACTCGATCTCGAGGAGCTTCTCCCGAACCTCCTCGGGGAATCGCCACTTGATGTGCTCTGCGGGAACGCCGCCGACGATCGAGTATGGTTTTACGTCGTTGGTGACGACCGAGCCGGCACCGATGACTGCGCCGTTACCGACGGTCACCCCTGACAGCACCGTCGAACCGATACCGATCCAGACGTCGTTGCCGATCGTTATCGGGCCGTTCGATGCGGGCGGTAGCTCGCTGTCGAGCACTTCGTCGTACAACCGAATCTGCATCGACGGCTTCGTCATTTCGTGGTTGATCTGCTGGAAGGTACTCCGCTTTGCGATCGCGCAGTACTTCCCGAACTCGACGTTCCCGATCACGTCACAGTTCGGCTCGAAATTCGTCTGTTTGTCAACGGTGATATCCCCATTGAGTATACACCCACGGCTCACTCTCGTCATCGGTCCGAGGCCGATCTCCCCCCGGAACAGACAGCCGCTAGAGACCCGAGCCGACTGTGCAATCTCGAGTTCGAGCCCCTCCGCGTATCGGTTGATCAAGCCGTGTGTGACGGTCGGATATCCGAGGGTGGAGAGAACCCGATCGAGAGTGGTAGTGAGGTTCACATGTAATAATCGTCCCAACGCCGTTTCTGATATAGTTCACTAAACGTACGTGAATAGTCTCTCTCGATATAATAAATACCGAGATGGTACGTTCTCTAGGCGATGAATTATCCCGTTGAGTGGGGTTGTGGATTTCGAACAGACGGCTGTCTCATCCCGGTCGACAGTCAAGCAACAGAGCGCACGCGAACGAAGATGCTATCAACCGCCTACAGATTTGTTTCGGGGCTAGCCGATGGGGTTGAGGGAAGTTCCGCGAGACAGTCCCGACAGTAGGTGAAAACGAAGTCGTTTGCGGTGCCACAGTGCGGACAACTAGCCGGTTGTTCGGGGTCTCGCATCGTGCCGGTTGGTTCTGCGGTCATACTTCGCCGTGTGTGGCTCAAACGTATAGCGACTACCCGTACGTATGCAAGCTTTCGTAGCCCTCCAATAAATCTCGGTCGAGCCGTCCCGGCTCCGTCGCACACGAGCCTCCGAAACCGAAACGGATCTCCGATCTTCGCCTCGGATTCTGCCTGCCGTTGCCTTTTGCTCGCCGGTACCCTTCCTCGAGTATGAGCGCGAACCACGAACGGGAACTCGAGGAATCGCTGATCGAGGCGATCGACGACGTTCGGTACAACAGCGACGACCTCGACGTCGACGAGGTGAGTGAGTACATACTCGGTGAGGACCAAATAAACCGCTACCTGATCGGCCTGCAGGACGACTGTACGCGGGCGTCGTTTTACTGTACGGCGACCAGATCCATCGCCTACAAACCGGTAACTGGCGAGTCGCCGTCGAAACTCGTCGACACGGTAACTGGGGTGTCTAACCGACAACAGCTCCGGGATTGGATCGTCGATCAGGAGTGGTCGTGGATCCACCCACGATTTCGGTGGCTACTCACCGATTGAACGCGGACGAGGTTGCCGAATTTCTCTCTCCAGGTATTATACCACGCTCGTGGATGAAGAATCGCCGCGGTTTTCGTGGCAGTTTCAGCGCCGAAACCGAACCGGCGATAAGATTGATATGTTCGTACTTGCAATAGCAAGTTGCGAAGGAGGAGGATGGGGGGAATCTGTTGTTGCCAACAGTCCGATCATCGCCAACACACCATTCCTTCCCCAACGCATACCCAACACTAGGGTACCCAACGTCAGGCCGTAACAGGCCTTTTGCAGCCGGGAATCAGGGAACGCCACACTCACCAGACCCGTAGTGTGACCAATTGGCTGCTGGTTCGTTGGTCGATGATCTTCGCACGATACTATCTTCGTTTCTCCGAAACTGGCTGTCCGATAACATGTTCCCCGGAACTGACTGGTCAGAAGCATGGTGGTTGAAATCGCCAGCAATAGACGTATCCGCTCGAGTAATGTGACCACAGTATGGCGACGAAACCACCACTCGAATGTCCGCTCTGTCACGATCCAATCAGACACGGTCAAAAACTCGAGCACCACCTCGTTCACAATCACCAAAAACGCCAGCTCGCGAAGTTCGTCGCCACGGAAACGGTTGCCATGGAAAGCAACGAAATCTCGGAGTAACAGCGACTGAACGGTCTCTCCCCGGACATAATTGCTGAGACGATTGTTGCAATTGACACCATTGATCAGTGATAAGAGCCGCCTGTCCGCCGTCAAACCACAATATTCTACGACGTTATCGATACTGCCCATTAGTTTGTGAACCATGTTCACAACCTTATTACGATATAGCGCCGATTTTTACTCGGATGCAACGACGTGACGTTCTTATGGGAAGTGGTGCAGCGTTCTCACTGATACTGGCTGGCTGTGCTGGCGACGACGCGGAGGATGTCGAAGGTGGGACGCGCGATGATGACAACGGGACTGGCGACGACAACGGTTCGTCGGGTTCCGCGGATCTCGAAATCGTTGATCACGATCTCGTCGTCGAGGAGGGAGCGTTCTCAACGGATATTTACGTGGCGGCGACTGTCGAGAACAGCGGCGACGAACCCAGCGGAGATATCGAACTGCAGGCCGATTGGTACGATAGCGACGGAAACTATCTCGACAATGACGCCGGTCGACTCACGTCGCTCGAGGCCGGTGAGACATGGTCAGCGCGCGTCTATCACCACGGATCGGGCACAGAGGATGTCGAGGACTACGAACTTGAAGGCGAGTTCGACGAAGATGCCCACGAGCCCGCAGATGGGTTGACACTGGCCGATAGTACGATGGAGGTCAGAGACGACGAGTTGGTCGTCGAAGGCGAAATCGAAAACGAGACTGGCGAGGAGCAGAGTTACGTGGAGATTGTGGCGAAAGTCTACGACGAGGACGGGGTCGCGCTGGGCGACGAATGGACCAACGTCACCGACCTTCGAGCCGACGAGACGTGGGCGTTCGACGTCGAGTACTTCTCTGCGGACATCCGAAACCGCATAGACGAAGCCGAGGATCACGACATTCTGATCAAGGACTCGAGCTGGTAGCGCGCCGAATCCCGTCTGTTTGGATACCCCACTCATCGGTTGCTACGAGCAAGGGTATCCACGGGCCATCAACCGCAGAGTACTGGAATCGAATGGACCGTCTGCACACCGTCAGACACTCGTCTGACCGGTTTTTCACCTACTGAGTGTCTGACTGAGGTACAAGTGAAACGGCCCCCCGTCGTCGGTATGGTGATCGACCCGTCCACTCGTACACGAAACCGACAGTTCCACCGACAGCGTGTGCCAAACACGCGGAGAACAACACGATGACGACGGTGACGATGGCGATTCCGATGGTGGTGACAGCTATCCGATTGGTCTGGGCGACGCGAGACCGACGACGCGTGACGCTCCGCGAGCGGGTTCGAACGATCGTTCCATTCGTGCTCGTCCTGTTCGTCATCTCCGTCGCGACGCTCGGC
Organism: Halostagnicola sp. A-GB9-2; assembly: GCF_030068615.1. Classification (GTDB taxonomy): domain Archaea; phylum Halobacteriota; class Halobacteria; order Halobacteriales; family Natrialbaceae; genus Halostagnicola. The sequence continues at coordinate 241,964 of NZ_JASJOC010000006.1, forward strand.
TATCTCGAACTCGTCGCCGCGCTACTTGAGATTCTGGAATAAGTGAGCCGAAAGCTGGTCTGTGACCGTGGCCGCGGATTCGTCCGTTCCGAACCACGGCTGGAGCAACGGCCAGAGACACTCTGTTTGGTTCGTATGGACGCCGTCTTCCAAAACGTATTCCTCGTCGTGAAGGACGGGTCGATGCTCATTCTCCATGGCTTGGTAGGCCGGTAACTCATCGGTCCAGACCTCTCCCAGCGGCTTGGAGAGGCCGTCTATCTCCTCAATCATCGGGCCAAGTTCGTCGTCATAGTTCGTTCCCTCCTCAGCAGACACCACTCAAAGCACGTCGCGGCAGGCCGCGACGAGCGTCAGTTCATCTCCCTGTTCTCCCGTCCATCGTGTTCATCCTGCGTTAGCAGATCGTTCAAGATCAAGTTGACCCGAGTGACGCCCCGGCCGTAGCGAGCCGCTTTCTCGCCGTCGTGTGCGGCTACCTCGATTCGACCGTGGCGTTCTCCGGCGGCTCGAACTCGAACGTCTCGTCGTCGAGTTCTTCGTTGAACGAGACCGTCTCGAACCGTTCGATCATCTCGTACCGTTCGCCGTCGGCGTTCTCGAAGATCATCCGCTCTTTCAGCGGGTAGTCGTACTCGTCGTCGACCCAGACCGTCTGCTCGACGACGTTGAGTTCGTCGGGGACGTCGACCGCCTCGAGCGCGTAGACGTATTCGGTGCTACCGATGAGAACGGAAATACCGTCTTCGACCCCTTCATCCTTCAGATCGATGTCGAGGACGTTGGTCTCGCGGTCAGCAATCACTTCGGTTCCTTGGTAGTCGAGGTCGTACCACTGGAGTTGTTCGGCAGCCATCTCGGCTCGATCCGACCGCACGTTTTCGCTCTCGAACGGTTCGTCAGTCTCGTGGTGTTCCGCGAGCGACAACTCCGGATAGTACCACCACGCCCCCGACGCGTTCGAGGCGAAGACGGCCCCGTCCTGATCGGGTTCCGTCGTCTCGAGAACCTCCTCGCGGTAGTCGACGTAGGGTCGTTCGTGGACGAGAACCGTTTCAGAAATCGTCTGGTTGCCGCCGGTTATGTCGATCGTCATCTCGCCGGTGACGTCCTCGAGATCGTCGTCGTAGACGAACGTGCTCTCGAATATCGCCTCCGAATCGGGTTCCTCGCCCGCCGGGAGCGTGAGACAGCCGCCGAGGAGAACGAGCAGCGCGAGCGCGCCGAGGAGCGCCACGAATCGACGAGAGGCCATGGCATAACGACAAAAATGCATCGGCCTAAACGTTTCTATCTCCGTGTCTGTTTAGCGTGGTTCCCCATAGATGTCTCTGCTTGCGAATTTTCTCCTTTTCCTCCCAGCACGGATGTCAGTTATCAGGTGGACCGAGTCCCCGCCGTTCCCACGTTGCTACCATCGTCGTGAGCGTTTCGTGTATCCAGATCCCCTCCTCTGAACAGAGTCCACAGAAGATTTTTCGCATCACCACTTGCTCGCTCAGAGCGTAATGAGTACGAAAAATTTTGGTCGTGTCGCAAAGTCCTTTAGAACTATCTCGGTGCGGAGTGAGACTGCTCTCGGTGAATATCTATATCGGGTTTTGGACTGTTATACCCGCCAATTTCGAAGGTTATGTTCTCAGTGACTGGCCGGGAACGACGAGTCGCCTGGAACGTCTAAACGGTTCGAAGATGCCAATCCCGAACTAAGCGAGCACGCCTGGCAGTTAGCTGCTGATCGACTGCTTGAGTACGACGTCGGACTCGCGGAGGCTGTGGAGGTGCTCAAGAATACAAGCATTTGACAAGAGGGGCGCCACGAGACTTTCACATTCAAATTATATTATCTCACATAGGACTTTCATTCACCCCAAACAGTACACTTGGATTTGGTATTTCGATCACCCTCGTTGCCTACTTAGGTGGTGTTTATCTCGAAATGCCAGAACTGACCGAGGCTTCGCGGCCACTCTTATACCTATTTTTGGCTGTTTGGACATATTCGTCACAGGTCTGTTATTAGAAATATTTCGTTGTACGATGGATGCAATAGATCGGAATATCTCACTGTTTTTCCGGTTTCGAGTGAATCGATCTTGACCGAGACGCCGAGATCCTCGAGGAGTCCCGCCTGCTTGTTCGTCAGCGAGGCTAAGCGAAGAGAGCCCAGTCCGGAGAGCGGTGGCCGCTTCCGAGCCCGAGTACCCGACGTCTCCGAGCATCCCGATCACGCGGCGCCGAAGTCGGGAACGGTCCGAACTGAACGGACATCGTTGCTCTCGTCTAGGACAACGCTCACCCATCACGGTTCCACTCGTCGTCATCACGAACGCCGGCCTCGGGGTGATCGCGGTCGGCCCAGGGGGCGAACAGCTTCTTGTCGACGTGGCCCATCCACTGCTCGCGCTCGAGCAGTTCGTCGGGCCAGATGTTCGACGCCGGCGTGGCGAAGTCGGCGTCTGCCCAGTTGCTCCAGCACGCTTCTGGATCGGTGGAGACCGAGGGGTTGCGTCTGTGACCAGGCTCTTGGTCAATGTTGTCGACCGACTCGCCGGCGACAATCGCCTCGGCGGCCTCGAGGTAGCTGGGATCGGCGTCGGCTAGCCAGAGCAGTCGTTTCGCGCCGGCGTTCGGGTTGTTATCGTGAGCGAACCGAAGCCGTTCGAGGGCGCTGTCGCTCACGCCATCTCACCTCGTACAGCACCGCGAACTCGGTGACTGTTTGCCTTCGAGCAGTCGAAGCAGAGGGAGTTGTGCGGGTGGTCGCTGTTGCGATCAACCACGTACACCTCGCGCTCGTGGTTCTCGGGATCGAACGTACGCCCGCAGTACGTGACGCCGATGAGACTCTCGACACAGAATCCATTGTGGCCAATGTCGAGGTTGACGACGTGGCCGGTCGTCACGCCTGATCACCTCGCCAGTCCGCCCATGTCGACTGGCCGTCGACGTTGGGGCGCTCGACCGTCTGGTCGGGATCGATCTACGGGAAGCCCTCGGTTCGCTCCTCGCCTTGGGGTTCGGGCTCGCTCGCGTACTCGACGCGATCGCCCTGCTCCTCGTACTCGGGGCGCTCAGTAATGTACTGAACAGTTCCGTCGAGTGCGCCGCCGTGCGCCTCGCGATGACCGACTACCACGTCGCGACACCTCCGTTGGTTATCGCGATATCCGATTCATTACCACTCTTAATAGTATTCGGAGTATAAGTAAACCCACAAGAGGCGTCGGGATACCCCGAACCTGAATCGTGGGGTTATAAGTAATTTGGTAGAAGCCGGTGGAGGGACGCAAACCTGAGGTTGAAAGCCGCACGTAAGAATTATATAAATACAGCACTTCGTGAAGGTCATGTCTGATCCGGCCGATCGAGTCGATACGTTGCGGGATCGAATCCGGTCGAGCGAGGACGTGAGTGACGCCGATCGCGACGTCTTGCTCGAGTTCTCCGACGAACTGTTCCTCCGTGGTGCTGAATACTCTGATCATCGTCACGAGAAGTTGCTCCGTCACTGTACGCGCATCGCCGAGGAGGTCGGCGGCCTCGCCGACGCCCTCGAAGATCGCGCCGCCGCGAAGTCGGCGGTCCGTTGGGTCAACCGCCAGTACGACAACGAGGAGACGAACCGGGACTACCGTGTCGCGATCCGCGTCTTCGGCAAGCACGTCACCGAGGGGAGTGAGCCGCCTGAGAGCCTCGAGTGGATCTCCGGCCAGACCTCGAGTAGCTACGACCCGAAGCCTGACCCCCGTGACATGCTCCACTGGGAGGAACACGCCCTCCCGATGATCGAAGCCTGTCACAACAACCGGGACAAGGCCATGATCGCAGTCGCGTGGGACTCTGGCGCTCGGTCCGGCGAATTCCGGTCTCTCCGAATCGCCGACGTCACCGATCACGAACACGGGTTGCAAGTCACCGTCGACGGAAAGACCGGCCAGCGAACGATCACGTTGATCCCGAGTGTACCGTACTTGAACCGTTGGCTCCAGGACCATCCGACCGGCGATCGCGATGACCCACTCTGGACGAAACTCCACAGTGGGGAGGGGCTCTCCTACCAGATGTTCAAAAAGGCGTTCGAGAGCGCGGCCGAACGCGCCGGCGTCGAACGCCCCGTGACGCTCACCAACTTTCGGAAGTCGTCGGCTTCGCACCTCGCGAGCCAGGGCATGAACCAGGCTCACATCGAGGAACATCACGGCTGGACGCGGGGGTCGAAGGTCGCCGCGAGATACGTCTCGGTCTTCGGCGACGCCGCCGATAACGAGCTCGCGAAGATTCACGGAAAGGACGTCAGTGAAGACGAACCCGACCCGATCGCGCCGGTACCCTGTCCGCGTTGTAATCGGGAAACGCCTCGCGACGAGGAGTTTTGTGTCTGGTGTGGTCAGGCGATTGCACGTGGTGCCGTCGAGACGTTGAAAACCGACCAGCGAAAGGTCCAGCGCGTCATCCTGGGCCTCGCAAAGAACGACCCGGAGATTCTCGACGACGTCGAGGAACGTGAGCAAGTGATCTCGGTCCTTGAGGAGGATGCCGAACTCCAGGAGCGCGCCCAGGCCTTCGTCGACGAGCTCGGAATCGACGTCGACGTCGGCGATCTCTGACTGGCTCATGCGTTTGCCTCCCGCTGCTGGCGCAGCGCATCGAGTTCGTTCTCAATCTGCTCGAGCTCGGGATCGCTCGCACCACGATCGAGAAGCGCCCACGCACACGCTCGAGCGTATCCGTCGGTTCCGTGGCGGAGGATCCGAACGAGCATGTCGCGGTTCTCTTTTACCCACTCGCGCAGTTCGTCGTCGGTCTGAGGAAGGTCGTTCATTTGTTGATCACTTGATTGCGGACGTAGAGCCGCTCCTCGAGCGGCCGGTCCATCAGCTCAGGTGACCCGGCCTCGAGGTCGACATCGTCGGGAACAATCCCGTCGTTGAACAGCCCCTGGACCTCGCTGTAGTCTGCCGGTGGCCGGCCGACCATCTGCTCGAATTTGTTTTTATGTTTGCGCGCGTGAGCCGGTCCGGCAAGCGGGTTCTCGAGTTCTTGCTCGCAGACGGAGCACTCGCGTTGGCTCATTGTCGCCCTCCTGGGATGTCTCGAACATCTCCATAGCAGTCGAGTGCAACCGTGATCGCCCGCGCACGCCCTCTCGTGATGCCGAGTTCGTTGGCGACATCGCCGAGTCCTTCGTGGTCCTCGGTCGCCGCCTGTACGTCGGCCTCGGTCACTCCGTCGGGAAGTGCGATATCCGGCTCATCTTTCTCGCCATCGACGCCGTCGACGGTGATCTCGTCGTTTGCTTGGACGTCGTCGCCGGTGCCCGCCGGCGCGTCGTCCGCGGCATCCTCCTCGAGGTCGACATCTGGTGCCTCTGACTCTGACTCCGACTCGTTTTCGTCCTCGGTGGAGGTGCCGTTTTCACCGTTAGTCTCGTGAACGCCGCGGTTGGTCATCTGGCGGTAGACCGCGCCATAGCCAACCTCGAAGCGTTCGGCGGCGGTACTGATATTGCCGTCGGCCTCGTCGTATGCCCGCTCGAGATCCTCGGTGACGGTGTGGTCGAGAACATCCGTCTCGTCGGGATCGCCCGTGTCGCCAGTTCGATCGTCGGGTTCGGCGATCACACCGGAGCCGTCGAGATCGCCGTCGTGAACGGTCACGGTCAACTGTCCGCGGATCGTGTCGTCGGCGGCCTCGAGCAACTGAGCGCTGTCGATGTCGATCGTCGTCTCCTGGAGGGCGTCGACGACATCGGCGAAGCGACGAAGCCCGTCGGCGGCTTCACTCATCGTAATCACCGTACACGGGCTCGTCGAACTCCGCACCACAGCGATTACAGTAGTGCGATGGGCCATCCGGACTGCCGGACGGTTTCCCAGTCTTCTTCCGGACCGCAAGTTGTCGACACTCGGGACAGCGTGGTCGTTCCTTGTTTGGCGTCGTCGATGGTGCTTGACGGGCGTGTTTGAGGTCGAAATCCTCGGGAATGATCTCACTCACCGACGGTCACCCCCTTCGGTTCCGGTGGAGTTCTCAGACTTTTCGACTGGGAGATCAGTTCCCGGCCCGTGTGTTCGATCTTCAGTCGCGATAACGACTCGAATGTCTTCCGGCCCTCCAGCACGTATATCGTTCAGAACACGGTTGACGGCACGAGTGAGGTCGTTTACATCCTCGATGGATTTGACATGCTGGCCGACCATCTTCTCGCACTCGTAGCTATTCGTGCGCTCAGTACCGTCCACACACTGACCGCCATCGGTCGCGACCGCCCGCTCGAAGTCGACGTCGTGCATCTCCTTTCGCGCGTGGCGTTCCATCTCGTCAGAGACATCGACGAGATCCGTATCCCGGTAGGACCAGGAACAGTCATCACAACGAGCCCGATGTTCGGACCGACCGCCATCGGCGACTAGCTGTTGGTCCTGGCAGTCGTGGCGGATCAACTCGCCAAGCGTATCGAACGGCGTTGAGCAGACGTCGCACCAGTGGGCGTCCCCGCTGAGGAACGCATCGCGACCACCGTCAGCGACGACCGCCCGCTGGATCGTTTGGCAGAACGGACAGCGTTCGTTCGCTTCGACGATAACATGATTCGCGGTTGTGCCCGAACAGTTGTGGGCCACTCGGCTGTTGTCGATCTCGAGGTCGCCCTTACAGTCGGGACAGCTCGTGATCGACATCGCCCCGCGAGCGACCACTGTTTGGTAGTCGCAGGGCTCGCACTCGAGAACGACGAGATCGTCGGGGTTGTGGCCGCCGTCGGTGATGGGTTCAGTGTCCGTGTCTTGTGAACGGATCTCCCAACGAACCGATGCGCGCGGTGCGTAGGTGCATGAATCGCAGGACAGGAGCCCGAACGTTCCACTTTCAGAGAACGTTGTATCATCCCCACAGCCCGGACACTCTGCGCGGTAAGTTCCGCTCGAGCGCTGACCACCGTCGGTCAGAACGACCTGCTCGTGTCTATCCTGAACGCGTCCGTGAACATCGTCGCAGCGATGCTTGAGCTCGTACTCGTTGACGACGTAGTTGATCGCAACGCGTTTCGAGTCGCCGGCGTCGATGAGCGTCGTGACCTCGCGAACAGCGCGGTCAACGAGGTCGGCTTCCGATGTGCCGCCATCGGCCCGGAGCTCGCTTGTGGCCTCGAAGCCTGCGTCGGCGGGGTCGTCCTTGAGGCCGTGGGCACGCTCGAGAACCCGCCGGAACTTGCCTTTCCGTCCCGTCGGAATCGTCGAATCCCTCGGTGGTCGTTTGCATATCGACGGGGGAATCTTGTCGCGATCGGCCAGCGTCCACTCGCCGTCCTCGAGGGTCGCTTGGAAACGACTTTCGTAGCCGTATTCGAGATCGCTCGTCACGCCAAGCACGCCGATCGACGCCACGCTGGAATCCGACGTCTTGCCGCGGCGAACGGCGATCGTGTAGAATCGGCGCTCATTCTCGGCGGATTGTGGGTGATCGGCGTCTGCAAACGTGCCTTCGTTGGCCCACTGAACCGGCCCCCACTCGAGGCCGGGGCCGTCCATCTCGACGGGTTCGGGATAGAGACAGTTGTAGGAGGACATCACGCCTCACCTCCATCGATCTGTTTGGTGCCCTCGACCTCGGTGTAGACGGCCTCGAGGATTCGGTGAGCGTGCCCGAACGCGGAGCCTTTCTCGACGCCGTCGACCATCCGATCGTACGCGACGACATCGATGTCCTCGAGACGCGGAAGGTGCGTCTGGTAGAGTGCGATGTAGGTGGCTTTGCGTTCCTTCCCGCTGACCTGGGTGGGCGGCTTCTCGAGTTCGCCCATCGCGACGATTTCAGCGAGGTCCCCGAGTGGGATCGGCTCGTCAGCACGTTCGAGTGCGTGCAGTGTGAGCCGCCGCCGCTCGTTGTCGACGATGAGCGATACATCGTCGATCTCGAGTGGCGTCTCGGGCGTGCGGTCGGTCTCGGTGCCGAGCAGGCCGTCGACGACCCTTCCAACGACGCTCATACTCGTACCCCGTAGAAGAACACCGAATCGTGGCGGTCGGCGCGTTCGAGCGCTCCGGCCAGATACGCCGATGGGGTAGCGTTATCCGCATCGCGTTCGGACGGGTCACCTAGACGGGGTCGCTGGCCTGAACAACCTCCCGTCTGTACTGCCGCGTCTTCGCGCGGCGTTTTTTCCGAAGAACTGTCGCTCGCTGGAGAGTCATCTCGGCCGCGGGCGCGGCCGACGGTACTGCGTTCAGTGGGGTAATATCTTTTTACCCCGGTGTACTCGTTGGACATGCTTTCGAAATCCTCGGGTAGAGGTTCGGAAGCCAGTCCGCCGTGCTCCAACACGGTGGGCGTTTTCATGCCCTGGATCTAGCTTCCAATTAACAGATTGTTACTGCTGTGACTTAATATTACCGTTGCATAGGTACTGTTACTACGTCAGCAATGGTTCTATATGCTATCATACCGTTGGTAACATATATGCCCATAACCAAGCCCGGACCAATGCGGCTCTCGCTCCCGTCTGACCAGCTCGTCCTCGAGAAGTTGACTGAAGGTCGAAATCTCGCTGCCAACATCGCCGCAGACGTGGATCGAAGCCGGAATTACATCAATCAGCGAATGCCGCAGATGCATGATTATGGACTCGTCAGGAAGGTGGGACCGGTCGAGGGGACTGGGCTCTACGAAATCACGCCGAAAGGCATTGCTACACTTCGGCTCATCGACGATTATAGTGAAGGTGAGGTATTTGAGGATCACGTCGAACAACGAGCGGATCAAATCGAAATCCGACAGGTTGTGGTCACCGATCCTGGAAGCGAAGATTCCTAACATCTGTTCTCACCGAATCTCCGATTCGACGGCTCTGAGCGCTTCGTTTATCCACTGGGGGACTAGTCGTGTTGGTGGATCGCGATCGGTACACTGTCCCCCAACAAACTCGAACGTCCACTCCTCTTGACCGTGGTCGAGATGTACTGTGCGCTCGCTTTCATCGCCGTACTCAATTTCGAGGGCAACCACCCGTGGCACCTCCGCCGGGATCTTAGCGTCGACGTCAGTGCGGAGGTCGACATCGATTGTTCGTGTTGCAGTCGACATGACAACCGCTGGTTGGCATGGTGTTTGCTTTAACCCCCCTTTCAATTCCGAATGTTCGTCGGGCGGTTCACTCTGCTCACAGAGTAATCTTCAAAGAGGAAGACATCTGTTGTTGAGATTGTCCGCGAACGCTTCATACAGGTCTTTGTGCTCTTTCTCGTCCTCGTCCATGATGCGCTGTGCGTCCCTGTTCACTCTATGGCCAGTATTAGTCTCTCGAGGAAGGATTAGAGTGACGCACGAGCTTGCGGTAAATTACAGTAGTAATTTAATGATATGTGGCCTTCCCTGTAGCTGTCAAAACTTCGCGCTAAATATTGAGAGCGTATTGAGTGAACGAAGTACATTCTGTCGGGAAAATCCGTCCATCCCTTCTAATATATAAGACTTTATTCCTGACATTTATGTCGTCGCGGGATAACAACGACCTATGAGCAGTATTGGGGAGTCGTCTGGGTACTCACTTGACGATGCTAAACGACTCAACTCTGAGATTTCTCGGGATCAGGATACAGCGCAGCGTGTTATCGAAGACGCGACCGATTCGGAGACAATACAATATCTATTGAACGAACTGAACGAAGAATTTGGTGGGAAGACCGTTGACGTTCTCCATGACGGCCAAAGGGGGATAGGACCAATTCGGAAAGCAATCCTTAGCTCGAATCATATCTCGTCCGAATTAAAGCGAGACGTTGTCTCCCGCGAAGATGATCCACGGAATCTGGACAAGGCTGTCCCAAAGTCTGTGTGGGAGAACGCGCTCGGTGCCTTGGCAGTAGGAAAACCGGTTGTACTGTATGGCCCTACGGGCACGGGGAAGACTACACTTGCCAAACAGCTGGCGATGGAAACGGCAGTCGGCTATGACATAGAGACGGCTGCTCCATCTTGGACGGATCAAGATATCATCGGACGAATCGCACCCGACTACTCGGGAGAGAGCGTAGAGTACACCAAAGAACCAGGTTGCGTTTCAAACGCCGTCATTCAGGCACAAGATTTTGACGAAAACTGGGGGCTGATAATTGATGAACTGACCCGAGCCGACATCTCTAGAATCTTCGGTCCCCTTTACACTGCCATCGAAAATCGATCTCAAACACTATTCGAGACTAACTCTGGAGAGACAATCACTCTTGACTCCAGGGTTAAAATTATCTGCACCATGAACGTGTCCGACAGGACGGTTAACGAGCTGGACGACGCGATCACCCGCAGATTTGCAATGATAAAGGTGGGCGGATACGATCGGGCTGCTAGGGAAGACCTGTTCAGTGGTTGGGTGAAGGATCAGGTTGAGAACGGGCAATTGAGTACATCACAACTGATCAATCTGTTCCATGCAGACTACGAAGGCCTGAATTACGGAACAGACGACGGAACCGGAATCCACGAGTTCGGGCCTATGCACTACCGTGATGTTGCCGCTTTCCTTGGTACCGTCACTGAACCCAACCCTGGTCCAGAAGACGACCCAGGGGTCGGCGTACACAGAGACGATCCCCCGCGAGCAGTGGGAGAGGCTTTCAAGATCTACATATTGCCTCGTCTGCTGAATGATGCGACATTTCCGCAAATTGAAGAGCTACCTAACCACTATCGAAGACTGGACGACGAATTTGATCAATTCGACTTGACCCCTGCGATCGAACTAGCCGAACAACGGTACGAAAGCGAAGAACAGAGACTCAGCGGCCGATGAGCGTACGACCGGGCCGGAGTAGGGATGTTGAAGGGGCGCTTCAGCCGCGGCTACAGGTCGAGGAGAAGGGTAAGCGGAGAGTACGCCAGTATCCGCCAGATATCGTAGACCAACTGAAACGGGCTGCGTTCATCGAAGGTGAAGCAGCCAATACCTACATCAAAAGGGTTAATCCGACAAATGATAACTCAGATCCCAAGGTCGTAACCGTTGAAATTCGAGACGACGAACTGGTCATTGATGTAGAAGATATCGTCGGGATTGTCAATCTCACTCCAAATGCGACGCTCCAGATTGATCCGAAAATAGGCTGGGGAGAAATCTTAGAGATGTTCTTGGATGTCGGCTACCATCGCCGATCACTGAGATATCGGGGCATCCCGATTCGTGATTTCCTCGCAGATGATATCGGAATTGAAGACATATTCATCGTCGTTGCAGTCAATTATCTTAACAGTCTGGACGATATTTTCAGACATGGATTCATCCGTTCATTTGAGCGTAGACGAACAGAAGCACTGGACGCGAGGGGACGGATTGATATACACAGCAGCCTTCGCAATTTTGACCTGCCGAACGGTGTGCCAAAGCACGTCTTCGTTCAAAAGGTCGTTGAGTACAGTATACCTGTTAATGATCTAATTTTTCGTGCTGGGAAAGAGCTACAGAGGCTGTTCCACTTGTATGCAGGTGCGAGTGACAATCAGAACTACACGCGAATATACTCGCGACTTGAGCGAGCAATCAAACGTCTTCAAAGCCGCGGTGTTACGGGAAAGAGTGTCTCGCTGAGCGACGTACCCGAGATTACCACGAACGATATCCCCCGACAACGCCACTACTACGCTCAGGCACTGGAGATCTCGAAGACAATCCTTTCCTCTTCAATTGGCCAGCCCTTAGACCAGGGTCGAGAGGAGCTATTAATGGAATACATCATTGGAATGGAGTCTCTCTTCGAGGAATACGTTGGACTGGTACTGACAGAGGAACTTGAGTACCTACAAAGGAGCCCGATGATCGATGGGCTGGATAACTTCAGCATCAAGAAGGAGTCCTACCAGTTATTTGAAGATGAAAGCATCTCCCTCCGAAGCCAGCCCGACCACGTGATACGGTCTGATAAGGGAGTTGAGGCGGTACTCGACAGCAAGTACTATGCCAAAGCAAAAAGCCCTCTCAAAGGTAGTTGGTCCCGATCTCGACTACTCTCCTACGGCTTCCATTTGGAAACGGAGAACTTGGCGATGGTGGCCCCACTTGCAGAAGCGGAGACATTCAAATTCCAAGGTAGGAGCGGTGAGTTGGCTATTATCACTCCCGAGGCGAACGATTTCTCTACTGAAGGGCTTAGAAAAGCGATTCAAGACTACCTCCGTGATCGCTTCGGCAAACAGCGCAGCACCAATGCGACTACTGATTTACGTAACAGGCCAATCTGTCATCCAGAGGTGGATGCGTCAAATCTGACCGATATCGTCAGTGAGGAAAGACTCACCCCAGTGGCTGTGATAGATGATACGAGAACGATCCTCAACTATATTGTGCGGGATGAACGCCTCTCCAATAAATTAAATCCACGAGAAGTTCGGCCTATCCTTGGTGCAAGCCGGAAGTTGAAAAACTATCTGGAGAAAGAGGGGGTCAACGATTGGGACGTTGTTGTTCCTTTCTTCATTCCAGCCGGTGACCCAGACGCGGAGGCTATCGTGCAGGATGATGAGCTACTTGAGGTTCGACCCGGCCTTGGTGACGCAAACGAGTATATTAGAATACACTGCTTCCAAGTCGACGAAAACGGCCTACTCTCCGATCACTACTCTCCGCCGCCCTTTGGCTTGAACTGGTAGCCCGCCAATTCTCAATTAAACCCCTCCCGTTTGCTCGCGGTAAATAGTCGTTTAAAATCCCCATATGTAATGACATAGAGGAGATAGAGTCCGAACTTTTAGTTGCCGAATTGGGCATTATAAATACATATGGAAAATGCAAGGAAAAATAGCTATCCCGATTTCTATTGGGATGTGACTAGTTCTGGTAACTCGACCTCCGGTTCCACATCTTCGTCGAGTACCCAGTAGAGCCGATCCCGCGTCGGACCATCGTAATCGATGAGATCGTACTCCTCGAGTTTCGATAACTTCCCTCGACGAGCGCGTTTCCCGAGTGGCTGTAGTGGCGACCCAGCGTAGAACTCCTCTGAAACCACGTCGTAGCTGTCGTGCAACTCTCTCCCTGAGAGTTCGCCCGCTTCGTGGACGATCGCGTACAGCACCTGGTGATGGAACGGCAACGAACTCAGATTGAGTTCTCGAATGCGATGTCTGGCGTGCTCGTAGGCGTCGTTGACGTCCCGATCGCGGATACGGCGATGACCGCGTTCGTGAGCGAGTACCGCCGCAGATCGGAGTGACTGGATGCCTTCGCGAGCAACGCCGGCGACCTCGTTGGCGATCGCCTCAAGCTGGGCTCGCGAAACGACGTCGCCGTGCAAGCCCTGGAGTGCCCGCCGCTCGAGGATGTCTGCGAGTTCGTCGACACCGTAGCGTCCAAGCTCAAGGTGGCCCTGGTCAAGGCGGTGCCCGTCGGTAACGTCCAGGCGGGAGAGCCAGTCGGTTCCATCGTGGGCGATCACAACCACCGTAATGTTCGCGATCGCGAGGAGCTCACCGACAGCGTTCGTCTGTGGGAGGTCGTCTCCTTCGTCCAGGACGACGATTGTCTCGCCGGTGATCGCCTCGCGGAGCTCTCGACAGACATCCCTCGCCGGGAGCGTCTGGGAAACGTCGTCGGGTCCTCGAGGGAGTTGCTCAAGCGTTGCTCGAAGGACTCCACCCGTTGTTTTCCCGAGCGAGTCGACGAATACCCGTGTGATGTCGGTCTGTGTCTCGAGGTGATCAACCGCCTTCCGTGCGAGCACAGTTTTCCCGACACCACTGGGCCCAGAGATGAGGACGTCCGACTCGGAAGGGTTTCGGACTGTGAAGCGACGAAGCAGTTGTTCAATCTCGTTCCCCCTATGAAGTAGATCGGGTGGGACGAACTCGTCGTCAAACACCCGAGGATCCCCAATCATATCCTCCACGTTATTTTGGTCCACTAAAAAGACTACTTGCAATTCCGAATACTCACGGAAACCTGAAATTATTATCCGTTGAACCGATCGCGCCAGAAGTCGGTCTTCGCCCAGCGTTGAGTGCAACTTTTCCGATGTGGGATTTCGTCGATGTTCATCGCCGATCGACCACATCCACAGCACTTGATTTCACCAGTTGGTTCGCCGATTTTGAAGCCATCGTCCCAAACCGGTGTCTCGCTCCGGATGATCTGGTACTCCGTATCAGGCGCAAGGGCGTCGCGGCTCATTTTACCTCAACAAACAGGTGGTCGCCCTGTGGCGTGGCGGCTTTGATTCCACAGTCGTGGGTTCCAAGCTGACGAAGAACGGCAGGTGGTACTCGGTCGACATGCTCGAGTAAGACGATTTCAAAGGTCTCGAATCCAGCGTGGTCGTCGACGACTCGAGCGTCCTGGACCACTGGATGTGATTGCACGGCTTCGTTCGCGCTGGTGATGTCCGAGGTTTGGACATTCACGAGGACCACCTGATTTCACCGGAAGTGTGATCTCCCAACTGCTCGTCGATGTCGTCGCGATCGACACTCCCGGGAATCGGCCGCCGGGCCGTCGCGAACAGCGCGCGGTGGATGTGCTTGCAGGTCACGTTCCTGTATGCCGAATCCGGACACTCGCAGTTCGAGAGTCCCTCGAGGTCGACGAGGTACTCCGATCCGCTCTCGGAGACGACCAGGAACAGGTCGTCAGCGCCGCGAACGCGCGGGTCGTCCTCGAGGACGGTGAGGTACTGCTCGAGGGCCTTCCGCTCGCGATCGCCGAGGTCGGTCTGTGGACAGTCGGCGACCGCCATCAGCCTTCGACCTCCTCGAGCAGCGCTTCGACGTAGTGCCCGAGGTCGTCGCGCTCGGCGTGCCGAACGACGAGCTCGGCGAGCCGCACACCTGGGCCCCAGAGTGGCGACGCTTTGAGGTCCTTCGAGAACTCGAGCGTCAGCTCGTCGACGTCCCGTCCAGTGGGGTTCTCGACGTAGCCGAGGAAGCGCTGGTTCGGTGCGTCGAAGTCGTCGGCGACCTCGTCTTCGACGATCGTCTCGGCGACGCCGATGAACGCCTCCGCTCGGCCGTCGACCTGAACATCCCACTGCTCGAGTTGTTCGTCGCTGATCACGTAGCGAGTAGTGCCGTCCTCGTAGTCCTCGAGCACTTCCCGAATCGCGTTGCGCTTCCAGTTCTTGAGGTCCCGGTAATACCAGAACATCGCGAACGCTTCGAGCGTCTCGAGTCGTCGAGAAATCGAGATCTCCCCGTCGGTGCGTTCGGTGACGTCATCGTGTTCGCGAACGACGGTGACCGGGCCTGCCCCTTCGACGAGGAGCGACCGCGGCAACACGGTCCCGTCGACGGTCTCGCCCTCGAGCGCGCCGGCGACGGCGGTGTCGTCTGTTTCGGTCGACATCACTCGTCACCCCCCTCGCCATCGTGATCGTGGACGCGAGACGTTATCCGAACCCGCGAACGCGGGAACGCGTAGCCCTGGAGCGACGAGAGGTTGACGCTCGTCCGTTTTGGGAACTTCACAACGACGACGTCGTCATCCCCCGGATACTCTGGGTTGCACTCCGCGACTGTCTTTCCGTTCCGGGCGTCGACCTCGTTGGCCGGCTCAAGGGGCGTTCGAACGACGACCATTGTCGCATCGAAGTCCTCGCGATCCTCGACGTGATCGCCGATGTCGACGGGGCCGAGATCGAGTTCGGCTTCGGCGATGTCCAGCTCGGCGTTTTCATGCACGGTGTAGGTGTCTGCCTCGCCGCCATCACACCGTATTTCCGGCGCGACCGTCGCCTTCGCGCGTTCGATCTCGAGCGCCTCCGCTCGGTATTGATCCTCTCGTCGTGCCTCACCGTCGTGGACATCGCTCGCAGTGATGACCATTTCAGATCGCCTCCGGGACCGAGTTCTCGAGCGCGTCCGTCGCGAATTCTCGTGCAATCTGGTAAACGTCGAAATGTGGGAGCTCATCGGCAGTTGCGGTATGCTCGCCAGCGACCGCACTTGGGTCGACTTGCGTGGTTTCCGTTTCCGATTCCGATTCCGATTCGTCCGTAACCGTCTTTTGTGGGGTTGTCGTAGTTGACATTGCTTCTCACTGAAGCACGAGAGGTCGGTGCTGGAACACCGGCCTCAGAACTTCTCTGGGGCGTCCCGTGCTCAGTTATTACTCTATTCGCCAACCACTTATAGATTACGTACTGTAATGTACTAATTGTTGCAACCTATAGTAAACTACAATATGTTGGCACAACACTGTTAGCACATGGCTGTAAAGAATCGACCAGTGACACTGGAAGACGACGACCTCAACGGGACTGACCGAGCGATCGTAGAAGAACTTGAACGCGGTCGCGTGACGCCACAGTTCCTCGCAGGCGAGCTCGACATCTCGAGGCCGTACGCGAGCGAACGATTGAAACGACTCCTGGAGCACGAACATGTCGAACGACTTGCCCCCGGATTGTACGAGCTCTCCCAAGATCCTCGTGAAGGTGATCCCGATGACTGACGACCTCGAGCAGCTGAAGGAACTCGCCGGCGAGCAGTGGGGCGACGAGTGGGCGATCCGGGCAACGCACTTTGCGGATGGGACGATCCAAGCCTACGCGTTTCACTCTCGAGGTGTGGTCGATAGCAATGGCGACGTGAAGACACTTGAACAGGAGCGCCTCTACAGTGACGGCGAACAGACTATTTTTCAGCGCGTTCACGTTCAGCGCGAGGACGTCGAGGTGCTCGAAGAACGCAATCTCGAGGGCGACGACTCCTAAGCCACGACGTTCCGACGCCAGCACCCGAAGAAATATGGGGTGTTGACGCCGAATGTTAGTTGCGAACCAGTTCGGCGTGGCAATCGTCACAGATCGTCTGAAATACGTCAACGTCCGCACCGGCCGGCGCTTCCCAGTTACCAGACCAGAAGCGCTTGTCGGCAATCGGATCGTGGTCGCGATCCTCAAAGAATCGGGTGACGAGTTCAACCCTGCCCGAATCTATAAGCACGACGGCGTCTCAAAGGGCGCCTGGTACCGCTATCGGGATGACTTAGAGTCTGCTGGCTTATTCGAGGACGCAGGTACGATCGAGAATAGCCCGCTCTACCGCGTTCTAGACGGGCCGATCGCGAACAACCTTCGGGCAGCGTTTGAGGCCGCGAGTAATTGAATTGTAGGCGATAACATTATTTCTTTATTTAACACTGGCCGCGAAACCCAGGTAAGTATAGGGCCGCACGTATCGACGTGAATGCCATCTGTCTTCGTTCATTCTGATCAGTTAATTAGCAATATTTTAATATAGTCCGGATAGACTATTGACAGAGATCATGACTTCTCCCCTCCCGATCGTGTACATACGCACGTCGAATACACAGGGGATCAGAGGTTCAATAAGACTTCAGAAACTGGTTTTCCTTGGCCAGCAGGAGTCAAATATCCCAGAAAAATATCGATTTATTCCCTACAAATTTGGCCCATATTCATATCAATTACAACGTGATATTGAAAGTTTGATAGATCGGGACTATATTAGCAGGAATACAACACGGAACAACTCTGGGAATTACCGAACGGACTATTCACTCACCCCCAGCGGAATTCGAGCTGCAAAAGCCCTTCTAAAGAAAGATGGCTTTGACAAGATATTCGAAGAAGCCAATAAAGTTACTTCAAGATACGGAGAGGAACGGCTTTCAGATCTAATCAGCTACGTCTATGGGAACTATACCGAGTATACAGATCAATCCACACTTGATATTGAGCGTATTTTGGACGAAGCAACCACTTCACAATTTACGGAACAAGACCCATCTCAGGTTGGCCCGTTCAATCAGATCAAGAAGCTAAGTGAAGAAGAAGGTGAAATAGCTGGGATTGGAAAAGATTTCATTAGACAATCAATAGAGATTGGATCTGGGTTTCGAGCAACTCTTGAGAGGATTAGCGGTGACTCGGTGTCGATATATTGGAGATCGCCTTCACCATCGTTTGATTCTTTCACACAGGTCATCCAGAACGATACAATGGTCCCAGAAGATGCACTAAGTGAAATGCGAGTTCGTGACTCTGAGGGATGGATCCGTGGAGAGTGCAACGAACTGCTGAATAGGGTTAAATCCGACACGTGCCTTTTCCTTAGAACTGAAGCTGAGGACAGCCAGTACACTGTCACTTGGGAAGCCGGAAGGGAAACCAGTGGTGATGAGATTACAATCTACATGACCGAAAGCCAGGCAGATTATAAAGAACTCCGGGCAGCCTTGGTTCAATATGCCACTGCAACTGCACTGGATAGAGAGATGGCACCTAAGAGTCAAGTAGGCACTACCGATGACATGGTCAGTGAATCACTTCGTCAAACTGCGAAGCTCGCAATAAGTTAAACACAATAACATGATGGAAATAAACCAACTTGAGGATCGAGCTTGCTACGAGTCTGATAAAGGTAAATATGGGATGATTGAAGTGAAGACATGTATGGACGGTACGGAGGAAATGTGCTGTCTTTCGAAAGGAGAAACCGGTACTCAACGAACGGAGATTGTAAATTGGCGGAGTCATGTGTCTACCGTTGAGGTACGAATCCGGAGTCTGAACGAAAAGATTACTCTAATGCCAGAAGAAAAGGAAGTCGAGGAATCATATGTGTATGTTGAAAAAGCGCACATAGCCCCCTCAAAGGGGAGTAATATAAACGAGCATAAGTTACAGGTTCCTGCTAGGAGAGATTTGGGAAGTGCATCAACGAACGAAATTATCCAGTTGTCGATGACCGTAGATACGAAACAGGCAGCTGAGGACAGTAGGGAAGGGCCAGTTCTGCATTCCAAAATCCATTTTAAATGAGTTTCCCGAGCCCAGGGCTAGTTCTTGAGGTTACTCCATTCATATCTATTATTATCGTTGAAATTGCTACATCAGGGGGCGAAGGGAAATTTGATGGTGAATTCCAGAAGCAACCGGAATACGATGTAATCGGAGATTCCCCTGCTAGCGCCAAGAATATTCAGTACACAGCGTTATTTAGCTATCATTACGAGCAATCGATGAGATACTTTGATATCGCTACAATTGCAGCCTTTGTCATATTTTTGACTAGGCTCCACACTACAGAAGATACAAGCGGATTGGTTGTCTTCGCTGGGGTCGTTTCAATATGCTTTATCGTTAGTCTCCGTGTCTGGATGCGAAGATACTTCGAGTCAAAAACGCCGACAGAATACGCACGGAAAGACTGGGTATGGAATTTCAGAGGACTCATCATCCGAAAGGGAGATCTTGCTATCGTGACCGCAAACCTCGCTCCAGTCGCGTGTTTAGTGTTTCTGGATTTTATGTAAGTTGATTCAAACAGGATCAAGCCGTCAATTACGTCCCCATCGGATAAGACTGGTACTTCTGCCCCCACTAACTAAAACCAATCACTGTGAAGAACGTAGGCCCGATACCGCGAAAATAGTGACGGGGAATCTATTCCGCTTCGAGTTCCATGACCTGCTCCTCGAACTCCGCGATCCGCTTCTCGTGCGCTAACAGGATGGACATCGACAGGGGTTCCATCGGATCCATCGCATTCTGGTGGTCGGCGGCGTCGGCGAAGTCGCGCGCCTGGCCGAATAGGCAATCGAAATCCCCCTGGTGCTCGGCACGAAGCGCCCGGCGGAACGCTGACCAGTCGTCCTCGATCCAAGACAACTGAGCCCGATAGGTCGGATTTATTTTCCCCATCAGGCGACCTCCCTGATCATCTCCGAGTTGAACGCGGTTGGGTAGACCGGTTGGCGCTTCTCGAGGATGCGAGTCCAGAACGCCAGCGCTCCGGATGCACTGCGGACGGTCGACGAGAACGCGCAGGAATTGTTTGCGACGATCGACGACCAGGACGACGTCGACGACGAAGTGGCAGAGCTCCGAGGTCGGTTGCAGGACGCGCAGGAAACGATCGACCAACTCCAACTTGAGAAGGAACGCCTCGAGGAGAGTGACGGCAACACGGAGGACGATTTCGGGGCCCTCGTCCAGCACGACGCTGTCCAAAGCGCCGTCGACATCGCGAAGGATAACTGCGATCGTTCTGGTGAGCACGTCGACCGGGTGCTGGCGGTGCTCGCGAGCTCCAACGGTGGGCCGTTGTAAGTCGGTGAAATCGAGCTCCTAACCGAGGGTTCGGATACGACGGTTCGATCGGCCTGCAAGGCGCTGTTCGAGGCTGGTGTCGTTCGACGAGAATCGGATGGACGGGCGCACGCCTACGCGCTCGGCGAGCACTTCCTCGAGCGCCGTATTCAAGTGGCTGAACAGCAGGTCAGATAATACACTTCAAAATCTACATTTGGTTTGTTGGCTACATCCCGTCCGGGGGATTTCCGCCTAGCAATTTATCTTTTACAAAACTGTCTCCTTTATCAGAAAGGGAGTACTCCGCCGAACTTGATCGTGGTTGGATCACTTTTTCAACGAAGTCATTATCCTCAAGAAATCTGAGATCCCGGTCGGAACTTCGGTCGTGTAGGTACAACTCCTTTCGGATTTCACGCGTTCGTGTTGGTCCTTCTTGATATAGATATAGGAGTATATTTTCACGCGGCGTCCGTGAAATTGCGGCTTCCTCGGTCCAGACATCGACTGTCATATTCCTAAATTGACGGTGAGTGTACTTAAACACCAACGTTCTTTCACTTATTCCGCCACTCGTAGTGCACCCACTCGAGATCGTCGCGATGGTGGTCGAGCCACTCCGTCGGATCGTCCGTCGCGCAGAGAACCACATCCCACACGGTGTGCCCCGAATCCCTCACCTGAAAACAGACGATCTCCCCCAAGCCGTGGTACGAGCTCCGGAACACGATCGCCTCGCGACCGCGATTCCGGAGCGCCAGGAACTCCCCCTCGACGAACCCCTTCTGCAGTCGGCGGACGATACTCGAGACGTCGTGGTCACGAAGCCGAAGGTACAACTCTGAGAGTTCGTGTTTGAGCACCAGCCGTTCGCGTTCGGCTTCTCGCATATCGACCCGTTCGCTCGAGGCTTCAAAGACCTACCCAGGCCGATTCCGACAGTTCCAAAAACGCTTCTTCAGGTTCCTTCAACAGCCATCTCGAGTATACTCGCCCCACCTACAGATAAGAACACTCCCAACGGATTTTACCGTGCTGTCTTTTCGTTTGATGTTTTCTTGCAGTTCGGTCACGAGAGTACATTCTGTCCCGCCGAATTTTCCTCGCTTCTCCGAAAACACACCGCAGTATAGCGATTCGCACGGCCAGAAGCACTAAGTTGATTATCTACACAAATTTAGATATGGGAAACCAAAATAACAGTAATGGTAGCAATCCGACTCTTGCAGGAATCCTCTCGGCCGTTGGACTGTTCTTCCCGATTCTCTCGGGTGCAGGTCAGCTTTACAATGGTGATGTTGGGAAGGGAATCGCATTCATCCTGATCCAGTGTGTACACGCCGTCATGCTTGTATTCTTTTTCTGGACAGTCATTCCACTCCTCACGTACCCTGCTGTGGGTGCGTATTTCGCCTACGACGCGTACAACACAGCGTAAACGATACTCAGATAGAAAATAGATCACCGAAACGCTAATTGTGTTCTTTTGAGTGTTTAGTTGTATGCGACGCCGAGAATTACTGGGGGTGGCTGGGGTGGGTATCGGAACGACCGTTGCTGGCTGTACTGGATCAGAGGATGATACGCCATCGCTGCCGACTGGTGATGGCAGCGCGGGCAATAACGATGGTACTGCGGATGGCTCTGGTGATGGTGGTACCGAGGGACCCCCACGGTCATCTGAGAGCGAACTCCTCTCGATTGCAGAGTCGGAGGTCGGCACAGGGTCGTCATTATTTCGGTTTGGAACGAATCACTTTGAGGGAGACGGAAGCACGGTCACCGACGAATTCAGCCTGGGTAATGGCCTTACAATTGCCCAGTTCGAACATCGAGATGGGACCTCAAATTTCACTATTGACCTTGTGGCGGGTGAGGGTTTTCCCGATCAGTTTGTGAATGATATTGGGGAGGTTTCGGGGGCTGCGGCAGAGCCGATCTCGAGTGATGATTATCACCTCGAGGTTGGTGCTGACGGTGAGTGGGAACTCTATCTCGGTCAGCCCCGAAGCCCCGATGAAACGATCCGCGTTTCACCTGTTTCGGCAACTGGTGAAGGACAGGATGTCGTTGGTCCGGTGGAGGTATATGAGCCGATAATGGTTTCTGCGACACACGACGGGGAAAGTAACTTCATTGTAGGTGGCTATAGCCGGTCAGCCAGCTCCGGGTTCGGCCGTGAGCATCTCTTCAATGAATACGCGGAGTTCGAGGGCGAGGTAGAAAGCGACCAGACAGGGATTCTATGGTTTGAAGTGAAAGCTGATGGCGAGTGGTCACTCGAAATAGAGCATAAGTAATGTGAAATACCCGCGAGGCGCCTTGGTCACGGTTCGGGAGTGTTCGTTTAAGCACGAGCCGTTCGCGTTCATGTTCTCGCACACCTAGTGTGGAGTTTCGAAAGTTGATAGCCGTATCCAGACCGATTCCGACAGTTCCGATTTTAGCAGACCGCTCAACTCACCGCTCGAAATCGCCCGGTAGTTCATATAGGAGATCGTGGTAGTTTCACCCACGCCAGGATCGTGGGCTCCCCCAGCCTGCTAATCCCCACCTGGCGTTTTCCTTGCATCTTCCCCCTCGAAATCACAGTCACGACACCCATTTCCAGTCCGAATTAGTATATCAAACTGGCAACAAGATTGATGTGTGCATGCCCCAACACCTACTCGCGAACGGGAGGAATGGGGGGAATCTGTTGTTGCCAACAGATCGATTAACACACCAAATCGCCAGTCCTTCCCGACGCATTTTCAGAGGCACGCTCCATTCGACGCCGCCCTTTGTGCGACAGTTTATATGGGAAACCGCGGCCAGACACCCCGATGTCCGCAGAACGACGCGACGATATCCTGATCGCAGTGGCACTGACTCGGTTTAGCGTTCAATTCGAAGACGCCGATCCCGAGCTCGCCGAGTACGCTTGGCAGTTGGCGGCGGATCGGTTGTTCGAGTACGATGTCGCCCCAAGTGAAGCATTGGGGGTGCTCAAGAATATAAACATTTGATAAGAGAGCGGCCACGAGACTTTTCACATTCAAATCATATTATCTCGCATGGGACTTTCATTCACTCCAAACAGTACACTTGGATTTGGTGTTGCGATCACCCTCGTTGCCTACTTAGGTGGTGTTTATCTCGAAATGCCAGAACTGACCGAGGCTTCGCGTCCATTCTTATACCTATTCTTGGTTGTTTGGGGTATATTTGTCACAATGTCCGTTATTAGAAACATTTCGTAGTACGATGGATGCAATAGATCGGAATATCTCACTGTTTTTCCGGTTTCGAGTGCATCGATCACGACTCTGATATCTTCGGCGACGGGCCCTCCCAGACCTCGAGGTTCCGGAGCTCGAGGTATTGGTCGCGAGGCGAACCCCACGTGCCGCCGAAGTAGGTGCCCCACCAAATACGCTCGATGTCCGATTCGACCGTGTCTCGGAACTTGATGTTCGTGCGGTCGAGCGCTAGCTCACCGTCGACCCATACCCGTAGGATGCCGTTCGATTGATCAGGGTCGTTGAGCCGAACGTATTGATCGAGCGTGACGACGTCGCCGCGGTCCCAGCCGACTTGCCACATCATGTCTTCTCCGTGAGGAAGATCGGTCGCTCCGAGGTGGTAAACCTGGCTTAGTCCCTTCATTTCAGCGTCGCCAGCATAGTCTCGAGATTTGGGGTGGTTGGGTCGGATCGTCGCAGGTCGGGTCGACCAGGACACGCCATCTGATGCACGGCCACCGGTTGCCGAGCCTGTCGTCGTGTTCAGGAATCCGGGAAGCTTGCATCCGCCAGGGTTCCCGGCGGGATGATACTCGAAGTCCTCGGGGAAATGGACCTGATAGCGCATATGCGCCTCGTCAGTCCGCCCGCCGAGGATGTCGGTGAGGTCCTTGCCCGGCCGCATTTGGTTCAACTCGCCCTCGCCGATGTCGATCCGTTCAGTCTCGCCCTCGGCGTAGTCGGGGTCTCTGTCAGCGGTCTCGAGGTTGATGATGACCTGTTTGTCGTCGTCGATGGTGATCTCTTGGCTGTGAGGACGGTAGCCGTCAGCAGAGACAGTCAACGTATAGCGACTCTCATAAACGACGTTTTCGTATTTGCCCGATTCGGGCCAGCCGCCACGCCCAAACGCTAGCTGGATGTCGTCGCTGGGGTGGTCGATATGCGCTCGGGCGTCGACCACGAAGTCATCGATGCGGTCTCCCCACTCGTTGCGGATAAGGATCGTGAAGTCGTGTGTGTCGGGAACGTCGTCAACGTCGTAATCGAAACCGTCACCATCGTCTCGGAGTTTGGCCGTGTTTCGGGCGATCTGCTTGAGTTCTTCGAGCGCTTCGGTTAGGAAATTCCCATTCATCGGAGATCACCCATGATTTTGACGATTTTATCAGCCCAAACGGAAGCCATTGGAGCCGCGGCTTCGAGGGCTTCGATTCCGAGAGCGTCGCCGGAGAAAACCATGATTGCTCCGGCTATCCCTCCCTCAAGAGCTACACGTCCAACGCTTTTCCACCGGATTTTCACCGTCTCGTCTTTCTGTTTGACTTTGTTCTGTAACCCCGTGATAAGAGCGTAACCAGCGCCGCCGAGGACCGCGAGTAGTACAAGGCCGATGCTATCGATTTCTGTGATTCCTTCGATCATTTGTGAAAAGTGTCGCGCCGGATTACCGCCGGTTCGGCTGGTTACTGTCTACGTAAGCGACCATTCGGATTCGCTGGTTGCATCCCACGTCGACATGCTCGAGAAGTTGAATGTGTCCGGGGGCTCGTAATCGTCTTCGACGACTGTGAACGGTTGCGTGGCTATCTCTCCCTCCATGTCGCCGTTATCCTCATAGTAGGCGTGAGCTCGGACAAACGGCGTGTACGCGTCTTCAATCTCGATTGTCTCGCCGGTCTCAACGATCGCATTGTTCGAGTACCAATCGATTTGCCCTGATTGCTCCGGCCACGTTATATCGAGCGTTATCGTTTCGGTATCGTGGTCGACATCGATCTCGTTGAGGGTCGGTGGCTGTGGTGCGTCGTTCGGGTCGCCGTGGTCGTACGTCTGCCGCTGGTTGATCCAAAACCGACCCTCTTCGAGTGCGTCTTTCAGCGCGAGTCTCGAAGCGTGTTGGTCGGTCGGGTCGAACTCGTCGTCCGAGAGTGCGACCGTCCACCAACGTTGATCGGGGCCGGCCCCGTGTCCCCAGTCGCCGAAATTACAATCGTTGGCCGCGAAACCCCAGATAGGCCGTTCCGGCATGGTCTGTAACATGAGACTATCCCAAATTTCGAATACGTCATCGAGATTTAGGCCGTCTCCGTAGTGGTTCCCTTGAGAACCGAGAGACTTTGTGAAGATTTCGAGACCGAGCAAGCCACCGGCTAAGCTGTAATTCTCGAAGAACTCGAGATATCGATCCCACTCGTCTGCTGAATCCATGTGTCGAGTCGGATGGGGGATAACAACCTGTCCGCGTCCGTCGACAACCGTGTGGTCTTCGTCCTCGATAACTTGGGGTAAAGCTTCAGCGAAGTCCTCGATGTTTCCGTTTGATCCACCCGATCCGGGGTAATAATCGAAGTCCTGCGGACTCGAGGTAGCGAACAAGTGGCAAATGTGTTCAACGTCGTCGATCTCTTGCGAGGGATATTCAATGATTCCGTCGAGTCCGAGATTTTCGGCGTCGCGATCTGAGTAGTCCGAATTCGTATCGGACATATCGTGATAGCCGGAATCAGCACCGTTCGGGCCCCAGTAGCAATCTTCACTCTCGGCTTGCGAGCCCGCTCCTAAGACTTCATACCACTCATCTTGAGGGAGTGAGTGACCCTCGTTTTCAACACCATCGGCTAAGACGTCGAGCGTGTCGGCGGGCTCGTCTCCGAATCCCCGCCAGTGAACGTGATGATCGGCTTTGTAGAATCCATCATTATGCCAATCGACGTTCGAATACGGGTTATTCCAGATTCGACTCATTCCATCCCCCGGAACGTATTCGTCGATTTCTGTCGGCTCGTCTGATTCATCGGATTGAGCCGTACAACCTGCAAAAACGCTTGCCACGCCTGCCGCAAGTATCCCCCGCCTATGCATGATATTAAATCAACCATGTGTGTACTTTAACCCCATTGATCTGTTGGTCGGCTTGCATCTGGGACAGGCTCGAGAACTTCTATCTCGCATTCTTCGACCGTATTGTTCGTGTAGATGTTGATCTCGCTCGGATACGTTGAGTCATCGAATGTTCCGCGTTTGAGGATTTCCTCGCCCGCTTCGAGGTTTCGGGTAACACCGTCGCCGATAATTCCTGGTCGAGAAGACCTTGGATTGACAATCTCATATCTTCCCGCGAAGCCACCGGCAGGGAAGCTATCATCCACGTTGTTTATGATTGGTATTTCCGTATCTTCGGACCCATGAACACCGTCTCCTGTTCCTGCGTCTTCTGCTGTGTAACTGTAATTTTCGCTATCCTTGCCGTCGAATCGCAGGTAAAGTGAGCTGGATGTATCTGCACGGAAGCTGTCGATTTTGATTATTTGATCTCGATCGGCGTTGACAGAGATATTCGCGTCAATGGTTTCGTCCTCCCATATATCCCGATATACTCGATCATAGTGGAGGTCGGAATCACCACCACCGGTATAGAGTTGATCTATCGAGAAGGTACCGTCCGGTCCGAATTCGAATTGGGCTCCTGTTTCGGGGTGCTCGAGTGTCAGCGAGTCTTCCGTTGTGGTGTCTTGACCGATCGATGCCTCTCTGGTCTTAAGAGAGTCAAACGTTGCGTCACTCCCGTCTGATGAGAGTCCGCTTGTTTGCTCTTCGATCGAGTCAATATCACTTTCTAGTTGTGTACGAGTGTCTTCGATCTCGTTCGATACGTCATTAATCTCCGACAATCGGGCCGCATCCGACGGGTTTTCAGGCTCCGAACTAACAGACGCGCTCTGTGCATCCACCTCACGGATGCTAGTGATGTCATAGTTGTTCGCATCGATGTGCTCATTGAGTGGGTTAGACAGCCCCTCAATCTCTTCAACGTCAATCGTAACCGCAAGATCTCCGTTGTCGATCGTCAGCCCTGGGCCGTGGAGTGATCCGTTAAGGGGACCATTCGTAACAATCCCGCCATCGATTTCGTCGACGTCGAGCGAGCCGATCACCGCATCCGCCGCAGTCAACTCGGAGATATCGAGCGGGAGATCCGCACCTGCCGAGCGTCGACCAACGGCGATAATCCAGTCACCGGTGTTCGGCGGGACGAGCTGCTCCTCGTCACCGTAGTCGACTTCGAACTGGATTCGGTGGTCGCCATATGCCGCAAGGTGCTCGGCCGTGAACCTGAACTCAACCTTACCCTTGTCGGCGTCCGTGACCTCGCCCTCAAGCTCGTCAACGGCCGTGTGTCCCCACGAGTCGTGAACCAGCGTGACCGTGACGGTGTCGGCGTCACTCAGGTCGACGGGCTCGAACGTCCCGGGAACCTCGTCGCTCTCCTCGAGAAGCTGAAACTCGCGGGAGACGTTCGTGTGCTGTCCGGCCGCCCAGATGGCTCTCAGTCGTCTTTGTGTCATATGTGGATCGTGTTGTTACTCGGTGTTTTCGTCGACCGGTTCGGCGTGCTCAACTTCGTGGACGTCAAGGACCATGTCCTCGCCAGTCCGGACGCCCCAACGGCCGGGACCGTCGTCGGGACCGATCCCTTCGATGTCGCTACCGTCGTCGTAGGGGTGATCCCCAGAGTCAATGAACGCAATCGCCTCGCTCTCTGTCGGATAGTCATCGTTCGCGTTCCAGAGGCCACCGAGGATCCGACCGCTCTCGGCACGGTAGATCCCGGTGGCGTAGGGCGTGCCTGTCTCGAGCCAGTCGTACTCCTGATCCGATTCAGCGTCGGTCGCGACGTCTTCACGATTGTCGGAGTTGTTCCGACTCTGGATCCGGAACGTCTCGGTCGAGTTGATGAACTGTATCTCATAGCACGGCTGGCGATCGCCCTCGTTTCCCGGGTCGCCGAACACCGGAAGCCAAATTTGGGTGATGTCCTGCCAGCTCTCGATCGTGAACAAGAACATGATCCATTCGCCGGTATCTGGGTAGCGAGAGAAACCGCTCCCGGGAAGCGTCCAGATATGGTTGAAACCCTCGAACTGGAGCCCCCAGTTCGTATGAAAGCCAGCGCCATCGATGCGCTTGATCGTGCCCCCGGTCGAGCGCTCGTAGTAGGCGCTCATCATGTCCTCGTCGAAGCTGTCAAAGAAACCACGGTCGACATCGTCGACGAGACCGCCAGACGATGCCTGAAAGCCGCCGCTACTCGCAGGGTAGCCTCGCATCACCTAATCATCTCCTTGGTGCTGTCGAGTTCGCTGTCGACCTCCTCGACCCTCTCCGCGACGCTGTACTCCTTGTCGAACGTGATCGTCGCCTCGGCGTCGCCGAGACTCTCGGTGTAGCTCACCTGGTCGATGTCTCGTTCGTCACCGCCGTAGTATGGCACCGGAACTCTCACTCCAGGAGGCATCAGCCGCGGGAGGATGTCGACCGAACCCTCCTGCTGATCCTCGGCGACGCGCTCCTCGAGGCGGCGGTCGGCGATTCGCTGACAGTCCTCGTCGCTCTCGAGCTCGGGGAGCGGACCGATCGGCTCCTCGAGACGCTCACCGACACGATCGATCTCGTCCTCGTCGACAGCCTCGCCGCGGTAGCGTCGGCCGAGCTCCTCTGAGCGTGCACCTTCGACAACGACGGCGTTGCGGTAGTCCCCAACGTCGTACGTCGGATCGATATCGAGGCGTGTCCATCCGCTCGGTCGCGTGATCCGGCCCGGGCGGAACGAGACGGCGTCGATCTCGCCGTCGCCCATCGGGAGATAGAACCGCATCCCCGCTCGCTCGTGAAGGTCCTTCAGGACGCTTTTCGGCGAGCCCGAGACCGTAACACTTGAGAACTGCTGAGGCTCCTCGGGGCGGAGTACGATCGCGTCGAACGGTGTGTGTTCGCGCCAGACTTCCTCGATCACTTGATAGAGATTGACGTTTTGGCGCTCGATCCGGACATGGCCGAGGCGCAGATCGGAGCCGGGACCGAACCCCTCGAGCACGGTCTCGGCCGATAGGATCGACGGATCGACGCGCTGCAACTGGCCGGTAAAAAGCGTCTCACCCCGATGCCGAAGCTCAGCGTCAGCAAACCGCCACTCCGGGAGCGTGTCGTCCTCGGGGACCGTCACTTGCCAGTCCGAGAGATCCGTGTGCTCGCGAACGATGTCGACGCTCTCGATCCCCGCAACAGGTCGCGTCTCGCCGTCGTTGCGCTCGAGGCGCAATTCGTACAACGGTTCGGGTTCGCTGACGAGTTCGCCCTCGAAGGGATCGGGAGAGCCGGCGACGCCGGATCGTGGCCCGCCGGCGGTCATCGGCGCTGGGCCGCCGGCGGTCCGTCCAGGAGGCGAGAGAGTCACACCGTCCTCCGGTCGACGGTTACGGAGAGCTGGGCCGACCAGAACTCTTCATTACTCATGTCGTCACCGGTGTTCTCGAGTCGGATCCAGTAGGGCTGGATCTCGTCGCGATCGCCGCCAACGGAGATACCCCACACGAGACCGCCATCGTCAAACTCGAACTCACTGGTTGTCGACCGGATCGACTCGTCAGAGTCGTCGTCGCGTGGTTCCATGATCGAGAGCTCGAGATCGTCGTCCCACGAGACGCGATCGCCATCGTCGAACCGCATCTGTGCGACCGACCAGACATGGATCCACGAATCGCCTGGTACCGGGAGTGGCTTCGCATAAAAGTCGTCGCTCTCGAGGTTGACCGTCGGCGTTGTGACGTTGGGCTGTTGCCACGGATCCCGTGGGATGGGAGCAGGCTCGCGGCGGCGGTCTTCGACGTCGAGGATGCCCGAGGACTGTGTCGCGCCGGACTCAATCGAGACGACTGCAAGAACGATCGAGTCGCTATTTGCGGTTGAGGGCGGTTGTGGTTCCCACGACTCAGCGTAGCGATACTCCTCGCCGTCGATCGTCGACCACTCGCCGTAGTCGCCCTGGTCGTAGGTGATGTTCGCCTCGCCGTCGCTGGCGTGCTGCGCGACAACGACGTCCCGACGTGGGTTGTCGGTCGAGTTGTTGGCGTGCGTGACGGCGTCGGGAGCGACCTCGAGGACATCCCCGGCGATTCGGACATAGCCAGCTGCGATATCGGTCTCGACGCTATCGGTCGAATCGCCCGCCGTGACTTCACACCCCTGCAGGACGCCGTCGCCCCGGGTTGCTCGCCTGTTCTGGTTCTGTGTCAGCGCATGATGCGCGTGACCGGTTTCGTACTCGTGCATATGTGTCTAAAACGAGAGTTCCGCAACGACGTCGTCGCGATCAGCGTAGTCGTCCATCGACGCGAGCATCGTCAGTTCGAGCGTGACGGTCAGCCCCGTTTCCGGCAGCGAGTTCGTCTCGTCGTAGCTGTCGACCAGTCCCCAGATCCCGCCGGCGGGCGTCTGGTAGGCCGGTCGGACGCCGACGAGTAGCGAGGATCCGCCGTGTGGAACGCGCTCTCGGTAGCGTGGCTCATCTTCGATCGGCTCCTTGAGGATGTACCGGCCGGCCCACTTGCCGACCTCCTGGACGCGCTGATAGCGGTCAGTGTGCTCGAGGGGATCGTAGCTCCGGGGGCC
Organism: Halostagnicola sp. A-GB9-2; assembly: GCF_030068615.1. Classification (GTDB taxonomy): domain Archaea; phylum Halobacteriota; class Halobacteria; order Halobacteriales; family Natrialbaceae; genus Halostagnicola. The sequence continues at coordinate 272,676 of NZ_JASJOC010000006.1, forward strand.
ACCGTCGCGCGTGAAGTGAAACTCCCACGAGCCACCTTCGCTGACGGTCCGCGGGGGGATATCCTCAGTGAGCCCGTTCGCGTACGTGACATATTCCTGTTCGCCGTCGTGGAGGTAGACGTACCACGCGGTCTGCGGGACTGATCTAGGTAGGTCTGGCATGAATAGTACCGTCAGTTATGCGGTCCGGTTCGACTCCCGACGTTGGAAGTCGCGAACGATTTCGTCGATCATCTCTTGGAGATCGCCGACAAGCATGTAGGCGTCGTCGGGAGCGTCGATCACGATCGGGCGTGGCTCGCCGCCGTCGTCGCTATATGACTGGCTCGGCTCAGTGGGCCGAGGTGTTCGGGTCGCGGTCGACGCGTCGACGCTGTTGGGTTCAGGGTGAGCCGCCTGGGCAACATCCGAGGACGCCGACTCGAGGCCGCTCGTCCGACTCTCCATCCCTTCGATCATCGAATCCGGAAGACCGTAGATCCAGTCGTCGTTGGCCAGTGGACCGGTATCGGCTGGCGAACTCGGTAAGTACGAGGCGACCGAGTCGACCGCACCCGAGACAGCGTCGGTCGCCTCACCGACTGCCCCAGAGATCCCATCGGCTAGCGATGATATCAAGTTCCCACCGGCTTCCTTGAAGTCCGCGGCGATATCGACCTCCTCAAGAAGGTTAGACGCCATCTCTTGGACCTCTTGGACCGCATCTGACGCCATCGACGAGATCTCGCCGACCGTCTCATTCCGGAGCGTCTCGACGAGCCCGACCGCGCCGTCCTTCATCGATGTTACTTCCTCGATGGCGTCGTCCTTGAGCTCGCCAACGCGTGCGACAGCATCGTCTTTGAGCTGCGTGACCTGCTCAGTCGTGCGCTCCTTCATATCGCGAACAGTCTCGACTTTGTCGTCGGCCCACTGGCGGGCGGCGCCGAGCGTCTCCGTGACGATCTCACCAAACGCGCCCGTGATGTCGCTTAACGCTTCGCCGCGGAGATAGTCCGCGATCGCTTGCATCGTCTCCGGTACAATCGAGTTGCCGATCAGGCCGGTGTAGAACCCTCGCGCGGCCTCGAGGACGGCATCGACGATGAACCCGAACGCTCCAGCGACGATGCCCGGCCCTTCATTTCGCAGGTAGGACGCGACCGACGTGATAGTGTCGACGATCAGGCCGTCGGTTGGCGTCAGCGCCTCGAGGGACGTACGGCCGGCCTCGACGAGACCGTCGAACGCTACGCCAATCGCCGTCTCGAGATCTCCGCGTGCATCCTCGCGCAGGTAGGATGCGACTGCCGACAGTCCGTCCGTGACAATCGCACGGAGCGATCCTTCGGAGCCGAAGATCCCAAGGACGACTGTGCGGATACCTGACCCGATCGCCTTGAAAGCCGAGCCAAGCAGTCCTGGACCGTTCTCCCGGATCCACGTCGCTGCCCTCGAGATTCCCTCTTGAACGATCGGCGGGAGGCGGTCGAAGATCCCACCCCACACAGTCGTGACAACGTTGACGTACGTCTCAAACGCCGAGCGAAGAAGCCCTGGGCCGTTTTCACGCGCCCACGTGACTGCGGCCAAGATGCCCTGTTGAACGATTGGTGGGAGATTGGTTCGGAGGGCAGTGAGCGCAGTCACGGCACCCGTCACGAGCAGACTCATCGCCGACCGAATCATCGACGGACCGTTCTCGCGAGCCCACATCGCGGCCGACGTGATGCTCTGCCGGACGATCGGCGGCAGCTGCTCGCGCATATTGCCGAGGCCGGTCACGAACACCGAACCGAGTCGCGTCGCCGCGCCCCGGAACATCGGGATCCCGGTAGAGGTGATCCAGACGGGTATTCCACTGATCGTCTCGGTCACAGACGAAGCCGCCGACGCAGCGGTCGAGGTAACCTGATCGAACTCTCCGGAGAACGCCAACGCGAGGGCAGCGATGGCCGCGACGACGGCACCGATCGCGAGCGTGACCGGATTGAGGGCGGCGACGAGCGCACCGAGACTGCCGACGACGGGTCCGATCGCACCGACTAGGCCACCGAGTGTCGTGACGGCCGTCGAGAGTGGGCCGATGAGTGCGCCGAACGCGACTAGTAGCGGCCCGATTGCAGCAGCGACACCACCGAGCGCGACGACGATCCGCTGTGTTCGCTCGTCAAGTGTGCCGAACCGGTCGGCGGCCCCAGTGACAGCCTCTGCCGCTGTACGAATGTGGGGGGTGAGCTGTGAGCCGAACTGGACGCCGAGGTCGGCGACCGAGGACTTGAGCATCTCGAGGGAGCCATGCAGTGTGTCCCGCTGGGTTTCGGCGATGTCCTGCGTTGCACCGTCGGAGTCGCGGATCTGTTCGGTGTGATCCTGGAGGGCGTCAGATCCCTGATCGAGGAGCGCCTGCATGGCTGGCCCGGCCTGATCACCGAACAGCTCCATGACCTGGCCAGTGTCAGCCCCCGACGCCTCGAGGTCGGCCATGATGGCGTCGAAGTCCCGCATCTCCCCCTCGGAGTTCTTGACCGAGACGCCGAGATCCTCGAGGAGTCTCGCCTGCTTGTTCGTCGGCGAGGCAAGCGAAGAGAGCCCGGTCCGGAGAGCGGTAGCCGCTTCCGAGCCCGAGTACCCGACGTCGCCGAGCATCCCGATCGCGGCGGAGGCCTCCTCGATCTCCATGCCCAACCCGGACGCGACCGGGCCGATCTTCGAGAGGGCCTGGCCCATGTCCTCCGCGGTCTGATTATGGGCGGAGAACGTCCCGGCCATCGTGTCGGTGACACGGTTGAGGTTCTCCGCTTCGATCCCGAACGCCGAGGCAGTGTCCGTAGCGTAGTCGGTCGCCTCGGCCATGCCGAGGGCGCCGGCCTCGGCAAACGCAGCTACCTCCGGCATCGCTTCCATCGACTCGGCGGCGTCCATCCCCGCTGACGCGAGGTAGTAGTAGGAGTCGGCCGCCTCCTCGTGCGACTTCGTCGTACTCGTGGCGACATCTTGGGCGGTCTGCTCGAGGTCCTGCCGCATCGAGTCGTCGACGTCGCCCATCACGGCGATTGACTCCTGCATCGAGCTCTCGAACGAACTAGCCTGTTTCGCGGCCATCCCACCCATCGCAGCGAGAGGGCCGGTGACACCGGCGGTCATCATCTTACCAGTTGACTGAAGTTTGTCGCCGGTGGACTCGAACGATGAACCCATGTCCTCGGCCTGGCCCTGGACGTCGTCGATCGCCTTCTCGGCACCAGAGTAGTCGATCTCGATAGCGCCGCGGAGTTCGCTAAGCGCACCCACGGCTACGCACCTCGCTTACGGGAAGTCTTGGTCATCTGTAGAACAGTCTGCTAAGTGTCGATCGTTGGGCTATGCGCCGCTATCTGCCGGAGTATCCTTCAGTGTATTATATTTTAGCCTTATCTTCGATGGTCGTGTTATTTGATGTAGAAGAGGAATTAACCAATATGGGAGAGTCTGTAGAGAGCATTAATCGAATCAAGAACGAGATCTCCTCTTTCATTAAGGAAGTCCGAGACTATGCACATAACCAAGATCATGAAATCCCTCAGACAGCAATCTTCACCTCTAATAACTTTCGGGATAGAGAGTGTGAATATTTCATCAATAAGCCATCAAAACTAGTTCGAGATTCTTCAGTTCGGAAATGGTTTTTTGGGGACTTGGCAGAGTGGTTAATCAATCATAATGCTGGGTTTGAGATACCACCTGCACTTGATCCGGATAACACATCGCAAATAAAGAAGCACTATCAAAAACGACTTTTCGAATTCGCAAAGGTGGTAATGAACTACACTGGAACCCTCCACTTCTCTGAGACAGATTTCTATGCTGCTTACAACGACCTGTTTACAAAGCGATATTCATCCGTTCATCATCATCGCATTATTGTCCCTCTCCCTGGACTCTGGTTTGAAAGGTTACGGAACGATTCAAAACAATATCCACTGTCAATCTTGAATGACAATCTTAATTGGGGCAGTTACAAAATATCTCATTTAACAAACCCGACTATTTCTAAACTGACTAATAATGAGATGACTGGGCTTCAGACTTATGGAACCCCGGGAATGGTTGTCAAGAAGGGTCAAACGCAGAAGCGACTCAAGTGGACAAACAAGTTAGATCTCAACCTGCGAGTCAAGGATCGTCAATCATTTTATGATGCTGATCGGACAGGCATTGGGAGAGGATGGACTGGTACGGCTGCAAGAACTGTTGCAACAGATATAGTCAAACAGATACTCACCAGTATTCGGCTATTTCTCCCAGAAAGGGATGTTAGTATAGGTCCGCTCTATAATCTTGAGCGGTCCTGGATGACCCATCGAGGTATTTGTGTTAATGTTTACGGCACCTATTATACTAATCTAACGCAGCAGGAGCCCATGTTTTCACGTAACCATCTCCGTTTATCCAAGGAGCAGTTTTACGACTTTCAGGAGTATTACGATTCATATGGAAGTCACTTCGATTTGACGGGTGAGGGACTCACACTGGCACTTAATCGACTAAATCAGATGTATCAGAAATCGAATTATCAAGATAAAATTGTAGATTGCTTTATTGGGCTTGAGACTACGCTTCTCAAGGATGGAGGTGCAAGCTCTAAAATTGCGGATCGGGGTACAACCCTTCTTAGGCATCATCCAAGTCTCGATGTTCGATATATTCACGATTTGTTGTCTCTCCTAACTCGAATTCGGAATGGCATTGTTCATAATAACGCGCAGGTAGGAGATTACATTGATCTGGAAAATGAGACAGATCCACCCAACGCTCGACCAGTTGAAAAGGTCAGCGTCAAAAACATCATAAATCAAGCAAGATCGATCCTTGGCCACGTTATCCGAGAGTATGCATACCTAATGGAGAAAGAAGGAAAATCAATTCAGGAGGTCAACGTTGACTTCCTTAGCAAACAGACTCGAGATTAGATATTTAAACAGAGATCGAAAGCCCCCTACACTTCTTAATTTCGACCAAATGCATCTTATTTATAGTATCTACAAACGCTATTTCTATATATTGATGATCCTTCTCATAGGCGGTGTTCAGTGCTCTATCCCGCCGAAGAAGTACGGTCGAGTCTCGATCGATTCGTACTCGCTGGCGATCCAGTGAGCTGTCCCACAGGCGCCGCTGTCGGTTCCGTTGGGATCGTAGACCTGAATGTAGAGCTCGTCGGCACCTGGCCAGTCAGGGTCGTCAATCTCGGCGATCGCCTCGAGGACGCCGTCGGCGATCTCCTGGACGTCGTCCTCGGTCGGTACGGACTCGACCGACGCGGCCAGCTGGAGCGTGATCTCGTAGCGGTACTCTCTACCGTCCGAGGACGGTGGGAGTTGCTCGGCATCGACGACTCGCGCCGTTCGCGAGCGGCTGGTAACGTGTGAACGGAGCTCGTCACGAGGCGAGTTCATACTATCAAAAGCGTCTGCTGGCGTACTAGTTGTTCTGGTCGGCCGCTTTGTCGGCCTCCTCGATCCGTTTCCGCTTGCCGGCAGCTTTCATCCGCGCGTACTGGCGGATCGCGTACTTTTCCTTGGGCTCGGTCTCCTGACCGAACTCGGTCGGTGTCTTGCCGAGACCTTCGACGACGACCTCCATCCACGCCTGTCCGTAGCAGTCATCGCGGGTGAGAAAGTCGTCGATTGCGCCCTCCTCCTCGGACGTTAGTCGTCGTTTCCCTCGTCCTCGTCAGTTGCCTCGAGGCGTTCGGCGACGACCTTGCGAGCGAGCCACGACAGCCCCTTTTTGAGCACGTTGCCGTCTTCGTCGACGTCGTCTTCGAGGCCGAACCTACCCCAGCGCTGAGCACCGAGTGAGAGGTCGTCGCCTTCAGGGACCTCCTCGTCGCCCATCACGGGGTCGGTACAGAGCTCGCACAGCGTCTCGAGTTGATGATCGTACAGTCCGACGACGCTCTTGATCGACTCGGGATCGAGGTTCTCCTCGATTTTTTCGTTGACAGCCTCGTCATCATCGGGGTCGACATCCTCGAACTCCTCGGGGTCGGACTCCGAGAGGAGTTTGAGCGTCTCGCGTCGGTGGATCACGCCGGGCTGGGAGAACTCGAAGTTGCGGCCACGGAACGCGATCGCGTCAACGTCGTGGGTCGTCTCCTGCGTGAGCCAGTCTTCGACGGCCTGGGCGTCGGCGGCGCTCTCGCGTTGCTCCTCGAGCTGCTCTTGGCGTTCTTCCTCGGCGCGTTCGTGCTTTTTCTCGCCGCGCTCAAGGACCTCCTCAACGTTCTCGCCGCCGAGTTCGCCAAGGACCTCCTCGCGATCCTCCGGTTCCGGCGGCCTGGGTTGTGACTGAGACATAATTACTCAGTGGTGTCTCCGTTGAGGGCGCCCTCGGGATCGAACCAGTACTTGCCCTCAATCGAGAGCGTGAATCCCATCTCATAGGGTCCGTCGGCGAGCTCCTCGTCGCCAGCCTGGACGCGAACGTTCTCTCCGAGGCGACGGATCGCGTTCGTCTCGTCATCCTCTTCGGCGTTCGGCCAGATTACGAACAGGACGGCCTCATGGCGAACGTTGTGCTGTTCGGCACCCTCCTCGCTGACGAGGCCCGCCGTCTCGAGGTCGGCGTTATCGGCATCGGGATAGATCCCGAGTTCGGCCTCGCGAGTGATGTGACCCTCCTCGGAGATCGTGTATCGGTGGCCGTTGTACACGAACTCGTCCTCGTCGGGATCCTTGCTGATCGTGGTGTCCGCATAGACGTGGTCGAGCCATTCGATCGTTTCTTCTGTGGTACCGAGGTCGGACACGAATCCTATGTCGACCCATCGGCCCTGATAATTCGTCTCGGTGTTGGGTTCTGCGTACATGATGTTGTGATCCGCTCGCTATCCGGGAGCGGGACGGTTGGTTACTCGTCAGCCGATTCGCCTGCGTCGGTGCCGACGGTCTCGAGGATCTTCGCTTTCGGAGCGTTCCCGTTGACGCCGTCGTAGGCATCGCTCGCGGCAATCCGCTGTAGCGTCCGATACCTGAGCCCCTCGAGGAGCTCGCGATCGATGGTACCTGTCTCGGGATCGTCGAGACGCTCGAACTCGTCGCGGAACTTCTCGAGGATGTGCTCGGGCGGCTCGACGACGACGTCGCCACGTCGATAAGCGCCGTTCGATCCGGCCCACGTGAGCGTGCCTTTCTCGTTTCTGTAGACTGTCATGGGGTTAGTTTCGTGACTGTGTAAACGCGAATACTCGAGCGGCCGCACGTTCGCCAGCATCCATCGGAGAGTCGAGGACGCCCGACCCGCCACTGCCGCTGTCGACTTGTGCAAGGTGATCGACACCGAACGACACCGCGGCTCGCTCGGAGATGGCGTCGAGGATGTCCGAAAAGGCTAGATCGGCGCTCGGGCCTGGTCGGTCGCCCTCTATCCAGCCCGCGGTGATGGTGAGTCCGGCCTCGATCTCGTAGTCGACCGACGTCGGCCGCCCCATTGACATGGAGCCGACGGCCTGGACGTCGACGACCACCAACGCCGGCGGGATGTTGTCGGGACTTGGTGCCGTCAGCGGTGTTCGGATCCGCTCGGTTGGATCGCCGGGCTCGTTGCCGTCGCCGAGCGTCTCGAGGAGTCGATCGTCGGTCCGAAGGTCGGTGATGACATCGGCCGTCAGCTCTTTCGTGTTGTCGGAACCGCGCCGGGTCACTTCGATCCCTCCGGAAGCATGGACTCGGCACCGAACGTCGCGTCTCCGATGAGACTCTCGGCGATCGCTTCGCGTTCGGTTCGTTCGTTCTCGGCGGCGAACTTGCGGTAGGCGTCAGCACCCGACCGAGAGAGGACACGCCGAGCCTTCCGATGGGTCTGGCAGTGTGACAGCCCCGAGCAGTCGGGACACTCTCGTCGCGATCGGCTGAGGTGTTCGCGTGGGTTCATGGTCATAAGCTCCGGGCGGCAGAGCGCCAGCTCCGGGCGATTCGTTCGACGAGGTCCTTTTCGATCGAGCGCAGCGCCGGCCGGATCATCGGCTGGGCGCTCATGTAGATCGTTCCGAACTCATTGTAGATTGTGTGCTCGGCACCGCCGATCAGCTCGGCGACGACCTTCGAGGCCATCTTCTCGACCTCTCCGCGGATAGAACTGCGCATCTCGCCGGTGTCCACGCGAGCTCGAGACTGTGCCTCGTCGACGGCGTCGTCGACCGCCGCCTCGACGTCGTCCTCAACGCTGTCGAAAAAGTTGTCGCGGAAGGTGCCGAGATCGGCGGCGAACGAGCTGGGATCGTGACCGCTCTCCCAGCTGAAACCCATCGTCATGATGTCACTACCTCGAGTTCGAGGCGGACTCGCTTCGGAACCTTGCCCTGCGGGCCCGGCACTTCAGAGACGGTCTCGATCGCGCGGCGCCGCGGTTCGCGATCGCCTCGGAGGATGTCGACGCGACGGTCGATTCCTGGACGTAGTCGTTCGTCACGCAGGTAGGTGCCATCCTCGGCGATCTCCCCGACGTAGCGCGGGTGGATCGAGCAGACGGCACTCGAGCGGACGCGTTCGCCGGCGTCCTCGTTGACCGTCGTTTTGCCGTGGGGCGTGTACCGGCCAGGGATCTCCTCGGCGATCACGACCCACTCCTCGACGGGCTGGGTGCCGCCCATGCCGTCGTCCTCCTCTTCGCCGGTCTCGACGTACGCCGAGACGGTGACGGTAACGTTCTCGTTCATGAGTGGCTAGGCGCTCCGCGAGACGAACCAGAACGGGTCCTCGTCCTCGGGATCGTCGACGGTCGCAGCCCGGTCGGCGAGGATACCGCTGTCGTCCTCCTCGATCGCCTGCTGACCGAGCGTCGTCCCGCGAAGGCCCTGCTCGCCGAGGTCGCCCTGATAGTTCGCGGTCGAACCGTCGGCGTCGGACTTACGGTTGATCTGCCGGACGTCGTCGTTCCCGCTGGCGAGGATGTAGTGACCGGCGAGCAGCGCCTCGAGGATCGGGAGCTTCCACTCGGGATTCTCGTCGGCGAGCTCGTTCTCGACGATCGGATGCGCTCGCCGGCCGATCCGGCGCTCGAGGTACTCGTCGGTGAGCCCAGTCGGATCCCAGCCTTCGGCGTGGAGCTCGTCGCGGATGTCTTGGATGTCGGCGTAGTGATCCTCGCTCATCGTGGGTTACTCCTCGATACCGAACTCGTGAGTGCGTTCGACGATCGCGTCCTGGACGGTCGAGCGGTCGTCGACGTTCTCGAGATCATCGAGATACTCGTCGGCCTCGCCGGCTTCGACGGCGTCGACGGCATCCTGATAGCCGCTGTCAGCGAGGTCAAGCGCGCGCTCGTCGATCTCGTCCTCGTCCTCAGAGTCGTCGGCTTCGTCAGGCGGGTCTTCCCAGCCGCGGGCCCGGAACCCTTCCTCGAGGTTGTCGGGAACGTCGTGGACACCTGGGCCAGAGTAGTGCTCGTTAGGCCCGAGAAAGGTTGTCGACCGGGGCCAATAGAGTTCGACCATCTGCCCGTTACACCTGCATTACCGCCCAGTTCTCGGGGCGGCGCAAGTGGAAGCCGAGGTCCTGTTTCGAGGCCATGAAGGTCGCGATCGGGTCGTCGTTGTTCCACATCTGCGTGAGGAATCCGCGTTCCTCGTCGATGCTGATCGAGGAGGTGATCGGTGCCCCATCGGCCATCTTGGTGAGCTTCTCGAGGAACCACGGCATGAATGCCGACTCGACACCGGGCGTTCCGATGATGACGTTTCGGTTCTTCTCGCCCGTGTCCGGATCGTACGGCTCAAGGATGTTGTCCATCGCCGCATCACTGGCCTTTTCGACGACGTTGTCGTCCTCGTCGATCAGCTCGCCGTTGTTGTTAGTCCGCGGGACCTGGACCGCGACCTCACGAATCCCGGAGATGTCGTCGGCCATGAGCCCGGCGACGTCCGCGGTGTTGAGCGTCGCATCTCGAGTGGCCCCGAGCCGGTTACGTAGCGACTCGTTGAGTCGCATGTCTCGGATAGTGTTCGGACCGACGAACATCGGCGGGCGGTTCTCGTTGCCCATGAACCGGCCCTGCGTCTTGATGTTGTGAGCGACGTCGAGGACGTTCCGGTAGGGATCCGAGGCCTCGTAGTCATCCCACGTGTCGTAGTTCGTGTATGCGTTGTCCGCGTCCGCAATCTCCGAGTGCGGATCGTCCCCGTTAGGGCCGATCAGGCCTTCGATGTTCTCGTCGCCGCGCCAGGTGACGATCTCGCGGCGAACGAACGTCTCCGCGTTGAGGTAGCTGGCGCCGTAGTTGAACAGCGAGAACGGCGCGTTGGCCGAATCGAGCTCGACCTCAACCTCCTTTTTCGGGTTGATCTTCCGCTTGTAGGAGTGGGTCTCGTAGGTGTTCTTGCCCGGCAGTTCGAGTGCGCCCATCGGCGACTCGGCGTCGGGGGCGGCCGCCGGCATCCCACCGGAGACGCCGCCGAATGTGTAGTACCCCTCTTCGGGGGCGTTCATGTTCACCATCGGGAACACGGTGAGGGCGCTTGCGTAGCCCTCGCCGTCGCCGACGTTGATTCGATCCATCTGGTTGATGGTCTCGACCATCGTGTTCCGCAGCACTTCGGGGGTCAGACCATCGACGTTCTGAAAGGTAACTCGCGACATGTGTGATCAGTATCTCGTTGTTAGTTCTGGCGCAGAACCGCGACCTTGCCCGTGGTGTAGTTCCCCTTGGAAATCGTCGTCCAGACCGGCCCGACGATCATGTCCGCGGTGTCGGCCTCGTCGTCGAAGGCCCGGACACCGCCGCCGGCGTCGGAGACGACATCGTCGCCCGGCGAGAGGTCCTCGCCATCGGAGGGGTTGGTCCAATCGACAGGCGAGCGTGGGATGACCGACGCCTCGCCGATCGTCTCGCCGGCCTCGTAGGTGGCGTCCTCGTCGTAGTCTCGAGGCAGACGCGTGATCGTCCCGACGCCTGCGCCGGCGTTCTCGACGACCGAAACCTCTGCGTGCTGGGAGTTCTCGCCGACGATCTCGACGAAGTCGTTCAGCTCGGGGACGTTGCCCGCCGAGTCAGCGACCAGCGTGACCGTAAGCGGCTGCTCGCCGGGTTCGAAGAGCGTGAAGTCACCAGACACCATCAGTTCCCACCTCCGTTAGCCGAGTCGATTGCCGTGCGGAGCGATGACTCGCTGCCGTACTGTGCGGGGTCGACGTCGTGCTCGCGCTTGAGGTACTCCCGGCGGGAGATGTCCTCTCCGTTGATGCGCTGGATGTCTCGAGCCGACAGGACGCTCCCGGCGAGCTGCTCGACCTCCTCGGGATTGTAGTCGTCGACGGGGCCGTCTTCCTCCTCGCCCTTACCGCGGGGGTCGAGCGGCGCCGCGAGCTGCTCCTCGATCTGCTCGGTGTAGGACTCGTCGGAGTCCCGATCGAGCTCGAGGTCGTCATCAGACTCGGCCGCCATCTCGGCAAGCGCGTCGAGATCTTTGTCCGACTCGACGAGCGTCTCCGCGGCGGGATCGTTGCCACCGGTCGCCCGGAGGGCATACCGCTGGCGCATGTGCCGTGTGTCGTCCCGGAGGTCGTCGATCGTGTCCTCCTTTTCCTGTACTTCGCTTTCGGCCGCGGCGAGCTGTTCCTCGAGGTCCTTCTTGTCTGACTCGAGCTCGTTGCGCTCGCTCCGGACCTCGGCTAGCTGTTCCTTGAGTTCGTCGTCGTTTTTGGATCCCATGTGTGTTGGATCATCGTCGTCCGCAGGGGATTCCGCCCCCATCGTTTCGTTCGATTCAGCCGTTTCTGCGAGGTACTCGGCGTCGCCCTCCGGATCCGCGACCCGGACGACCGCGCCGTTCATCACGTGCCGACCGTCGATCTCGATCGGGTCGCCGGCGCCGTCGTCGGCTTCCCGGAGGAGTGCATGGAGCGTCTGGGACTGGTTGAGCGGCTCCTCGAGCGGGAGCGTGATCGAACCCTCACTCCGCTCGGCCGGGAAGGGGCCGAGCTCGGCGATCGTCTCGCCGAGTGATGGGTCGGGCTCCTCGAGGACGTCGCCCTCGGGGTGGATCGAGACGTAGTAATCGGCCTCGGAGTAGTACGCACCCGAGACCGAGACGGCGTCGCCGGCGACCAGCTGATCGTAGAAGTCGACCCAGCCGTCCGGCGGCGCCGGTACGACAGCGTCGGCGTGCTGTTCCTGGACGTCCGGCGCGTCGGGGTTGTAGCCCAGCGCCTCGGCTGTCTCCGGCTCGAGGTCGATCGAGGCGTTCGATGCGCCACGCTCGACGACGGTCACTCGAGGGAGTCCGAGGACCTCCTCGACGGGCTTGCCGCCGCGATCGGCGTCAAACTCTCCGAGACGTCGAAGCCAGTCGCCGGAGACATCCAGAAGATCGAGCTCGATGCGATCGGCGATTCCCTCGTCGGCGAGTTGTGCCTTGCCGACGGGCCCAACGCCGTCCTCGTACTCCCACTCCTCGACTTTCCCGAGGACGTCGTCAGCACCAACCTGCTCGTCGAAGCCGTAGTGTGGGTTCTTCCCGGCGCGGCCTTTGACGATCGTCGAGCCATCTAGAGCACCGCTTTCAACGGCCTCTTTCATCGGCTCGGGATCCCAGATCGCGACCTCGTCGTCCTCGGATCCGGGTCGGTGTCCGACCGTCCGTTCACCCTCTGGAATCGGGTTGATCCGGACGGTCGTTCCAGAGTCCGATGGTTCGGCGACGGCCGCACCGCCGCTTTCAGCCGCCGCTAACTGTTCTCGAAGTTCGTTTTCGTGTGGTGTCATATTTGTGCGATGATGAAACGGCACCTGCAGTAGTTGTGAGTGTCATCGACCGGTTTCGGGGCGTTCCCGCTCCGGACGTCACTCACTTTGTAGGCGTTGCCATGCAGCGCCCGGCACTGATCGCAGGTCGCCTCGTCGAGAACCGCTGCCCACTCCTGGAGTGGTTCGCCGTCGATCGTGATGTCTGTCTCAACGTCGACACCGATCTCTTCGATGCCGAGTTCGTGAGCGCGTTCGACAACTGCGTCGTTGACGATCCGCGTGCCGTAGGAGTGGGTCAGGTTCTTCGTCCGGCTCTCGCCGACCTTTCTAACGCGGTCTTTCAGTGTCGAGAGCGTGGCCGCCAGCGTTGCGCCGGCGCCGACAGCGTCCCGGTACTCTCGAGTTGCCTGGCGCTCGGTCTCGCGAGCGACGTCCTCGAGCTCCTGATAGACCTCGACGTACTCGGCCCGGAGCCTCTCCTGATGGAGTTCGCTCGAAGCGACGTCCTCCGGGGGGACGTCCGGAATGTCCGCGCCGGCTTGGCGGATGTCCTCGTCGGCAAGCCGGAGGCCGGTTCGGTAGAACTCCTCGACGTAGTCGGCGGTGTAGTGGGCGCCGTTTCGAACCGCGCGCTGTGGGAGCGGTTCGACGACCTCGTCCTCGAGTTGCTGTTCGAACCACTCGCGGAAGTCGGCCGTCTGGAGCGACTCCTCGACGTCGTTCTGGGGGCGGAACTCCGACCCACCGCGGAGCTCGTCGTTGAGGTTGCCGATGATCGACTCGTAGCGAGAGTTGAATCGGCCCGTCCAACGTCGACGTCGGTTCTTCGACTGCGTGGGATCTTCGGACGGCATTACTCGTCGTCATCCTCTTCGAGCTCGTCCTCGTCACCGGCCTCCTCGTCCGATTCATCGTTCTCGGCCTGTGCTTGGGCGACGATCTCCTGGGCGCGCTCGACAGCCGCGTCGTCGATCTCATCCTCCCACTCCTCGCGGTTCATGCCAACGTAGTGGTAGAAGAGCTCTTTCGAGAACGACGAAGGCCACTCGTTGTGCGCCCGCACGAGGTTGAGCAGTCGTTCCGGATCGAAGTCACCACGCAGGAGCGGGTTGTCCTCTTTGGGTTGCTCGATCCGCCAGCGAACGTCGCCTTCGTAGCTGCCGCCGGCGAGTTCGTCGGCTTTCTCTTCGAATAGCGGCTCCCACTTGCTCTCGAGGTAGCGCCGTTCATCGTCGATGTTGAGATCGTCGCGGCGCTCGAGGGGCTCAATCACCCACTGGTTGATGTCCTGAGCGTAGGCGACCATCGGCTTCGAGACCGGCATGACCGAGAAGATCTCCTCGATCTCGTCCATGATCGCATCGCCGACATCGGGGATGTCCGGCGAGACTTCCTCGACGTTGACCTGATGGTTGACGTAGTCGGTTCGGCCGACGCGAGAGCTCGAGGACTCGTCGTCCTGGTCCTTCGGACCCTCTTTGGCCTGGAGGTTGCCATCATCGTGCGCATCGGCGAGGTCTTGTGCCTGGTCTTGGGTCGCCCCCTCGAGGCCGTAGATCAGATGCGGCCAGCCGGTGAGCCGGATCGACGCACCACGGTCGCGTTTGATCTTCCGGAGGCGGCGGATGTTCTCGCGGATCGCCCGCCAGATCATCTGCCCCCAGGCGCGGCCTTCGGGGACGTTGTAGGCGAGCTTGATGATCTCGTCCTCGGCGAACGCGATCTCGTCTTTGGTCGCGTGCCCGTCGTACTGGACGTACGCCGCCGACTTTGCGTCCGGCGTCGTCGGGTGATCGCCTTCGACGTCGTCGTTCGGTTGGACGACGAGGTTCTGGTCCTCGCGCTTGTAGATGCTCATCGTCGACGGGTCGAGCATCATCACGCCACCGAGCTCGCTTTCTCTCGAGCGGACTTTCTCGACGAAGAGCGTTCCCTTCGACCGGCGGTGCGAGGGGCACTTCGAGACGATCTGCATGATGTCCTGACCAGACTCGCCAGCGTGGATTGCGCAGTTCTTTCCCCACATCTCGAGCGCGTCGGTCATGTCCTCGTCTTTCTCGCCGCCGATCTCGGCGGTGATCGACCAGCCCGGTTCGGAAACCGAGAGGTCGAACATGGAGAGGGCGGCCTGTCCGAGTGCGAACTCGACGTAGAACTCTCGGTGGTACTCCTCGATGACATCTGGAGCTTTCTCGACGTCGGTCGACACCGACGGTCGAGAGTATCGAGGACGTGGATCGGCCTCGTCGCGACGGGTTCGCGAGACGACGTAACTTCCGGCGTCTTGTCGCGACTCGCCGCGGGGCTCGAGGTCTTCGGCGTGTTGCTCCTGGATTTCGTCGTCGTCATCGGTGCCGCTATCGGGGCGTGAAAGTAGGTCTCGAAGTTGCATGATTATCGGGAGATGATGAACGGGTTGTCAGCCTCAACGTCGAGCTCTTCACCGCCACCGTGACGGGCCCAGTTCGCGAAGCCCATGCCGTCCGGCCAGTCATCGTGCTTGCCGGTCGGGGCGGCGTACTTCGCCTTGCCCGTTGGTGTAAACGCCTTCTCGAGCTTTGTCGTCTGCCGAATCAGTGGCTTGTACTTCGGGAGCTCCAGTTCTACGGCCTCGAGGTCCTTGGTCAGCCGCTGGTAGATATTCTGCTTCGTCTCGTTCGTCGAGTTGACGACCTTGATTACGCTTCCGAGGCCAGCCTCGGCGAAGTCCGCCGCGAACCCGCCGACGCCGTTCTCCTCGATCAGGATCGTCGCGTAGCCATCGGTCGGGATCTGGCCCTCCCCGACCGCTGGCGACGGCGTCACGTTCCAGTACTCGAGATCCTCCTTGCCGGTGTGGACGGCCTCAAGGAACTCGACGAACTGCGGGCCCGAGATCGTCTCGAATGCCCACGCGTTCCAACAGGTCCCGCACTCATCCATATCGAACGCGACCATCTCGTCGTCGCCGCCGCGCGCCGGATCGATGCCGAGGTAGCGAGCTCGCGACGTGATGAACTCGCGGTCAGGAACGATGTTCGGGTTTAGCGTCGAGTGCGGGATCGCGCTGTCACCGTCCGGTTCGAACTGGCCGAGGAACTCCTGTTTGAACACTGAGTCGGGCAACTTCTCGCGCTGCTCGTCGATGTACTCCTGCTGGGCGTACGGCGAGATCTTCGTCGGCCAATGTGGGCTGTACCAGTCGTCGTCGTGCTCGACCTTGGTATAGAAATAGCCCGACTCTCCCGCCGGCGTCGAGAACAGGAGGTACTCGAACGTCGGGTGTGTGATGAAAAACTGCTCGATCTCTTGCTCGTAGACGCGGTCCTGCTCGTAGGCCGCCTCGTCGACGACGACGCACGTCGGGTTCTTCCCCCGGTTTCCGGGCTGGTCGTCCTGGCCGACGTTTCCAAGCGTCCGGGAAAGAATCCGTGTGCCGCTCGCGAACTTCCAGGTCTGCTCGTTCTTTGTGACGACGCCATACTGCTCGAGCGTGAGCGGGCCGTTCTTGAAGTGCTGCTTGCACTCCTCGAACATCTCGTCAGCCGTCTCCTGACCCGGAGCCGTAAACAGAACGTCCGTCGCCTCGCCGACGAGCAGTGGTGCCCACAAGGCATGGTCGGCACCGATCACGCCAGCGGTCAGCGTAGCTCCAACCTGGCGACCTTTCTGTGGGGCTGCCCGGCCGGGTCCGTCGCCTTCGATCCGGTCGAGGAGGTTGGCCTGGTACTCGGTCGGCTCGAAGTTGAACAGGATCTTGACGCGCTCGGATCGGGGGCGGCCCTTGCACTCCTCGTAGAGATCGCGCAGTGTGAGTTCGTCGCCGGCGCCGGCGTCTGGGCTCTGTTGGGCTTGAGCACTCACGTCGATTCCTCCAGGATTATGCTCGAGAGATCGCCGACGGAGTCAGCTAGCTGGCTCTCGGGATCGTTCGTCATGTTGTTCTGCTTCAACCACTGACGATGCTCTTTCCGGAGCTTGAGTTTCGTCGAAACAGTGACCGCTTCCTTGTACTTGTGATACTCGCCACCGTTTTCAGTTCGCCGCGTCTCGCGATCGACCATCGCATTGCCCGATCGGAGCGAGGACGGCCGGTCCGCGAGCCAGTTGTCGCCGTATGCGATCTGGATATGTTCAGTGGCGATCTGCCACATCGTATCGAGGTCGCGAGCCGTCGGATTACCGTTCTTTTCGCGGAACTCCTCGACGGTTTCGCGGTAGATGTCGTCGCACACTCGCCGATCGATGTTGTCCATCACCTTCCGGTAGAACCGACTCCGCTCGGCGAACTGCGCGTGCGTGATCGCGTTCGTGTTGTCTTTTGGAGCCCCACCGTCGTTACCGACCGCGTTTTGGTTTCCTTCGGGAGCTCCAGAGTCGTCGGCGCCTCCGTGGGTGTTGCACTTCCCGTGCGGTCCTCGAGCGTGACCGTGACATCGTCGGTCGTTCTGTGTCGACTGTCCGATGCACTGGCCCCATTCGCCGTACTGGAGTGGGCCGGTGATTTTCCTGGCCTCTGGGTGGGCCTCGTCGTGGAACTGTTCAGGGGACTCCATGAGGTTGAGTTGTTTTTAGCGAGATTGTTCGACGGCCCAGAATCGCTATGAGTATCGAAAAGGCTGCTACTGCTCGTTCCATATTCTCGCATCGTCAGTCGTCGTCCCGGTAGTCCTCGAGCTCTTCGCGAGAGTGATAACCGCGGTCGGCATCGCGATCGTTGCCTGAGCCGTCGCCTCGAACGAGTCCCGAGATGAGCGTCTCGACCTCGATTCCCCACATCCGGCCGATGACCAGAAACACGAGGGCCGTCAGCAGATGTTGGATGTACTGGCCGGCGCCGTACTGTAGCGTAACGATCGCGTGGTCGACCTCGACGCCGAGAATCATGATCGCCCAGACGAGGAACAAAAAGATTGTGACGGCCCCGCGGGTTCCTGTTGCCTTTGAGGGCATTATCGTCCTCGCGAGACAGGATATTTCGGCCCAGACTCGTTCGGCTGGGCGAGACCAGTCGTTGAAAACCGTCGGGTCGGTACAACGTTCATCGTGTGTGCTCATAGGTATGTGTCAGGCGCTCGAGTCTGGAACCCAGCGCTCTGGCCCGACTGAGCTACCGACTCTGTTGTGTACTGAAAACGGGTAGGGGAATACAGGTCGGACTGGCTCGTTTGTTGGTTCGCGGCCGTGGGTCGACGTCGGGATCGCTGGCTTTCGCGAGCGGTCGATCGTCGAACCGCCGACGTTCGAGTTGTCCCCGAGTTGGTCGACGGTAGATCCCTCACCGCGGGCTCGTGTGACCTGGCGCTATGGAGTGGATGACGATACCGAGAGCATCAGCGGTCGTTGAATGTCGCTGGGTGCAGAGAAGTTCGGAGTGAACTGTTTGTGCCACGTGCCAGTCCTTGGTCGCACACGAGTAGGCTATTGATGCGTGGATTAACCGGCTCCACACGGGCCTGCCTCGGTCGGCGTGTCTCGAGCGCGAGTCGAGACGGATCGACGCCGACGTCATCGGTTACTCGATCAGGTCGCCCTCAGGAACGATGATCTTCCCCGAGTCTGTCTTGAGGACGTACTCGGTATCTCGAGTTGAAATCGACGGCTCGAAGCGGATGTCCGCGACCTCGCCAGTTGTGGGCCGGCCGAGGAACTGCGCTTCGACCGAATCGCCGATAGCGGGTCCTGTGTTTTGGACTCTCATGATTCCTCCAGGCCGAATAGTTCTGCCCACGGCACGACGTGCTCGAACTCATATCCACGGAGACGGCGGGTTGCCAGATTGTTGGGATCGAGATCAGACATCAGAGGATCACCGCCTTCGCGAAGGCCTCGCGGATCGAGTCGCGCTCAAAGACGCTCTCGAACAATCTTTCGTGGTCGATTCGAACTTCGTGTTTGTCCTCCGATCGCAGTGTTTCCGTCGCGACCGCCAGATAGTGGGCGGTTGTGAACGGCAGGCGCTTCCGGAGGGTTTCGTCCTCGTGCTTATGATCGGTGTTGCCACACGAGCACACTGTACCGGTCCGGACGGGATCGTTCGTCGACGGACTCGTTGGGAGTGGATTGCGGTAGTTGAGATACGTGCCAGTATTCTGCGTTTCGTCGTCACGATCGTAGGCGTAGACTGGAGCCTTGCCCTGGGCTGGGATATCGGGATCTGCCGGGTCGTCCTGAACGCGGGGCGATCGCTCGCCCAGCTCAGCGTGATTGGTCCGATACTCCCAGCCGATGACGCAGTCGGGGATCGTTTTCCCGACATCGTTGTGTTCTGGAGGCTCTTCGACGGTCTTGAGTTGCCGCCCACAGGTCGAGCAGAATCGGTGGTCGTGCTCGAGGAGTTCGAAAACTTCGGCCGCTTGCTTTTCTGCCCGGTGGGCGTCGTGACATTCTTTCGAGCAAAAGGAGCCAGCAGTTGCCGGTGGCGTGAACTCCTCGTGGCAGTGGCCACACTCGTAGCTCTCAGACTGGTGTTGCAATTGAACAGACATGGTCGTAGCTATGAAACCCAGGCCGCTTCCAACGACCCCAGGTAGAACACTTTACTCCGGTAGTTCGGCCACCGGATCAAGTCCCTTGCAGCGGTTCGTTACTCATCCCGTTGGAGACCGATAAGTAATAATGGAACAGATATAAGAAACAATGTCTTATACGTCATCAGACAATCCGTAGACACGTTCTCTAGCGTCAGTACGGCCAACCCGGCACTCAACGACACCTTTATTTTCGAGCCGGTCCGTTGCGTTTTGAATTGTTCGCCGTTGAAGTTGTGTCTTCTGGACAAGTGTTGCAACCGTCATCGGACCATCATCAGACAGCACTCTAAAGACGTACTTGGCACTCGGCGGCAGGTCGTCGAGCATTGCGTCGTGTGGGGTGTCGGTAAGGTCAGTCACCTATATCAGGCGGTGACCGCCAATCCCAGACTGGGGTAGTGTCGTCACTATCCGTGCCACTCAGCCCGTGATCGACGTCACCTCCTGCATAGGGGTCGCGGATCGCCAACGCCCACCTACTAGAGTCCCCGTAGGGGGTAGTTGGTGATTCGTGAATGTCTACAAAACCGACGGATGGGAGGCCAGACTCGCTGTAGAGCGTTGCTCCATGGGATCCTGCCCCTTCGGAGACGTGGACAGCTGGTTCACCGAACTCGTTATCGGAGAGCCGCTCGAGCGTTTGTCGGACGTGCTCTTTCGTACAGCCGACCGACTCGGCGATCTCTCGTGCCGTCTTCGAGCTCGCACTCGAGCGGAGTTCGTCGACGATCTCCTCCTGGAGGTCGGTGAACACCCACTCGACACCCGGCGCCTGGACGTCGGCGAACCCAGCGGGGACAGCGTCGGTTCGAACGAACACCGTAGCCGTCACGTCGGGATCGTCAGGGGAGCGAGCGTACCGACCGGCGGACTGTGCAATGTGGTTCTCGCGGACCGAGGCGAGGATTTCGCTAGCTGTCTCGGCGTCGTCACCCTCGAAGCCACGACCACGGGCTCGGTACTCGTCGCCGGCGTCGTCGACGGCAGTCTCCACCTCGGCCTCGAGGTCGAGTTCGGCGAGGAGATCGAGGACGTAGTCGTCACCGGGATCCATGCAACCGTTGACGAGGCCGATCGACTCGTTCGCGAAGTCGTTCCGCGATTTCTCGGCCCCGAAGTGCATCAGGTTCTTCGCGTCGCCGTGTTCGTCGCGTTTGACGTCGACGCCAGCTTCGTCCATGAGCTCCGCGAGGCGATCTTCGGTCTGGGCGGTCGTAATCGCCGTTCGGAACTGGGCACCGTACTCGTCGACGAGGTGCTCGAGTAGTACTTCGAGTTTGTCCTCGTTGAGCCACTCGAGGGCCTTGTCACCCGACAGCGGGCGGGTCGCATCGCCAACCTGGACAACTCGAAGCCCGCGCTCGTAGCGTCGCCACAGCTGGCGTTGCTTGGGCTCGAGGACGTCGGTGGTCTTGATCCAGGGGACGGTGTTCGCCTGCCAGAGTGGTGTCGCGGGGTGGGCGTCGAGCCCGACGACCGACCGCGCGGCGCCGAAGTCGGGCACGGTCCGAACTGACCGGACGTCGTTGCTCTCGTCGAGGACGATCGAGACCCATTCGCGGTTCCACTCGTCATCGTCG
>NZ_JASJOC010000007.1 GCF_030068615.1 Halostagnicola sp. A-GB9-2
TAATCAACCGATTCGGAGGGTTTCGATCAAGCTATTCGGAGGCATCCGAAAGAGTAAGAACAAGAAGTCCCAGCACAAATTCGAGAGCAACGGGCCTCATCCAGCAGCAGTATATAGTTCGATAGTATTGTAGAAAGAAGTCAACATTCAGAATCCGCTAGTACGGGGAAATCACACGAGATAGAGAGTTCCAGCCGTTTGTCGATCGCTCGAGTCTCCCGAGTCAATTCCTCCCGACGATCGAGTCGACGGCCTCGAGATCCGGAAGCGCCGTCATCGCGCCCGTCGCCGTCGTCGTCGTCGCCGCCACCGCGTTGGCGAACTCGAGCGTTTCCTCGAGCCCGCGTCCGCCGTTCAATCCGACGATCGCGCCGGCGACGAACGCGTCACCGGCACCCGTCGTATCGACCACGTCGATCTCGTACCCGGGATGGATCGCCGTTCCAGACCAGGGTGCCTCGGGGGCTGTAACGGCGACGGCTCCGTCGCTTCCGCGGGTGAGCAAGACCGTGTGCGGGCCGACTTCGAGCGCGTTGTGAGCGACGTGATCGCCAGACGACCCATCGAAGCCGAGTAACTCGAGTTCCTCTCGGGTCGCTTTCAGCACGTCGACGTCGGTAAGTACGTCGCGGGTAACTCGTCGAAACGTTTCCTCGTCGGGCCAGAGCTCCCGTCTCGCGTTCGGATCGAACGAGACCGTACAACCGTGGTCGGACGCCCGGTCGACTAAGTCACACATCGCCTCTCGAGAGGACCCGCTCGAGAGCGCGACGCCGCCGACGTGAACCCACTCGGCCGACGCGAGGGTCCGGTCGTCGACGGTGCCGGACTCGAATCGGGTATCCGCCGTGTTCTCGCGGTAAAACGAGAACGATCGATCACCGATTTCGTCGTGCGTGACGAACGCGAGCGTCGTCTTCGCCTCCGGGTCTCGTTCGATGGAGTCCGCGGGGAGTCCGTGCTCCTCGAGCGTCGTCGCGAGATATCGGCCGAACGGATCGTCACCCACTCGCGTCCAGAACAGGGGCGTCGACTCGAGTCGAGTGAGCGCGACGGCGACGTTCGCGGGCGCACCGCCCGGTCTGCGATCGAATCCCTCGACGCTCGTAAGGGGGCCGGGTCGTTTTGGGAGAAAGTCGATCAACGTCTCACCGGCAACGACCACCTCGTGTGACATAGGCTCAGTTCACAGAGCGGTGAGTAATGCGTTACGGAGATGGACGAAAGGAATACCCAACCAGTCCTACTCGATTTCGACCCACTCGCCGCGTTCGTCGCTGTCCTGGATAGCGGAGAGCACGCGCTGTACCGAGAGCCCGGTTTCGAAGCTCGGTTCGAACGGCTCACCGGCCTCGACTGCCGAGAGGAACTCGTAGTTCTCGTGGACGAAGGTGTGTTCCCAGCCGAGGACGTGACCCGGCGGCCACCAGTGGTCGAGATACGGATCGTCCTCGTCGGTCACCAGAATCGTCTCGTAGCCGCGGTTGTGCTCTAAACACACCTCGAGTTCGTTCAGGCGCTCGAGCGAGAAGCGAAGACTTCCCTTCGAACCCTCGATTTCGATCGTGTGATCGTTCTTGTGGCCCGTCGCGTACCGGGACGCCTCGAGTGTGCCCATGGCTCCGTCGTCGAACTCGACCTGCGCGGAGTAGGCGTCGTCGACGGTGACCGGGCGCGTTTCGTCGCTCCCCTCCACCGGTCGCTCGTCGACGAACGTGCGGAGATGCCCGCTCAGGCGGGTGATATCGCCGACGAGAAACTGCAGGAGATCGACCGTGTGCGCGCCCAGATCGCCGAGTGCACCGGAGCCGGCCATCTCCTCGTCGTTTCGCCACGACCACGATGCGTCGGAATCGACCAACCAATCCTGCAGGTAACGCCCGCGAACGTGACGGATCTCTCCGAGTTCGCCGGCCTCGAGGAGTCCCTTCGCGTACTGGATTGCCGGCACGAACCGATAATTAAAGGCACAGCCGGCGGGGACATCGTCACCGGCCTCCCGCGACGCCTCGGCCATCCGTTCTGCGCTCTCGAGGGTCGGTGCGAGGGGTTTCTCACAGAACACGGCCGTTCCGGCCTCGAGCGCCGCGATCGACGGTTCGGCGTGGACGTGGTTCGGGCCGAGGTTGTAGAAGACGTCGACCTCGTCGACGACCTCCTCCCAGTCGGTCGAAATCGTATCGAAGCCGAACTGGTCTGCGGCCGCCGAAAGCTCGGATTCGTTCCGACCGACGAGCACGCTCCGTTCGATATCCGGCGCGTCCGGAAAGAACATCGGTAATCGCTCGAGAGCGTTCGAATGCGCTTTACCCATGAACCGGTAACCGAGGACGCCAACATCGAGTGTCATACAGCGTTATTAACAAGAGACGTAATTAATATTTTCCCATGCGACGGAGGGCCGGTTCAAAGAGGCAACTGCGTCGCTCAGCGCGCCGCGTCGACGGCTTCGACGAACTCTTCGGCCGTCTCCCGAACCTGGTCCATATCTCCGGCCTCGATCGCGTCGTAATCGACGATGGCGCTTCCGGCACCGACTGCGAGCGCACCCGCGTCGAAAAAGTCTGCGACGTTGTCGGTGGAGACGCCGCCGGTTGGAACGATCGGCAGATCACCGAGCGGCCCCTGAAGCGCGCTGATGTGGCCCGGGCCGACCGTCGTCGCCGGGAACATCTTCAAAATATCCGCGCCCGCCTCGACCGCGGTGACGGCTTCCGTCGGGGTCATGACGCCCGGAACCGAGACGACGCCGTGACGGTTGCAGGTCGTGATAACGTCGATGTTGACGTCCGGCGCGAGGACGAACTTCGCGCCCGCGTCTATCACGGATTGTGCGGTCGGGGCGTCCAGGACGGTTCCTGCGCCGATGACCGCGTCCGTATCCGACAGTTCTTCGTCGACCGCGGCGATCTTCTCGCGGACGCGGTCGCCGTCGGCCGTGACCTCGATTCCATTGACGCCGGCGTCGTGAATCGCTCGAGCGACCGGAACGATCTGTTCGTCGTCGACCCCGCGAAGAACGGCGATGACGCCGCTTTCGACCAGGCGATCCGTGACGGATGCGTGATTTGCCATACGGGGTGGTTGGCTTGCCGCTGTTTAAAACCTAACTAGACAGTTCTCGACGAACGAGACGGGCAGAACGTTCGAGCTGGTCACGGCGCTTGGGCTGTTCGCTATTCGTACGCAAAGAGTGTCGCCTCACACACCTCGCAGACGAGCTTTTCCGCAGGCGACGATCCGATCGGTGTCACCTCTCCACAACAGGTGCGCTGTGTAACGATCAACTCGCCGTCACAGCGCGGACACTCCCGAAGGAACGGACGCAGAGGTCGACCCGCGGCGAGGCGAACCGTCGTGTCGTCGAGACGGGACTCGAGTGCGCGTGCCGCACCGAGTTCCGCGAGCACGACTGGTTCGTGGAATGAAACGATTCCGCCGGGGCCGTCGAGAACGACGTGCGGCCGACCCCAGGTCCGCTCGGAGCGCGTTTCGACCGACTGTGAGGTAAGGTCGTCCGCGACCACTGCGAGCTCCGCGGGCGAGCCGGCGCGGAGACGCTCGATCTCCCCGCGCCATTCGCGTCGAAACGAGTCCTCGAGAACGAACTCCTCGCCGTCGGGAACGACGACGCCGGACTCGAGCAACGCCGCGATGATATCCTCACCGCTCGGGGGAGTCGACTTCGACGCGTTACCGACTTCGGCCGTCCCGATCGATTCCGACGGGTTCACACCGCGGCTATCGGCCAGCGATCCCTCCCGGTCGTGGCCGAACGGTTCTCCCGGAAGCCCGGCGGCGAGTCGAGGCGCGAACCGGGGCGTATAGGGGACGAGATACCCCCTGAAGACGATCGTCGCGGTTCCGGTAAGGGCGAGAACGGCACCCGCGGCGAGACGGCGACGGAGCGTGAGTATCGCGACAACGAGGGCGAGAATAGCGGTGTTTACGATAGTACACGGCCAACACCGATTCTCACCTACGTGCTCCGGACGGAGAATGCGCTCGAACGGATCGGTCATCGATCGTCCGTTCTCGTGCCACTCGCTTGAATGTAGCGCCCTCGAGAGGCGGTACTTCGGCGAAGAGGTCGCGTTGGACGGCGGAAAGCCCCAGTCATTCCCCTCGAGGGAACCGACGACACCCGTTCGCGGTACCCCGATCCCACACCAGCATTATATACGGCGACGGTCGAGTAGCACTCGAATGGAGTATACGAGACTCGGCTCGACAGGCCTCGAGGTATCGAGGCTCTGTCTCGGCTGTATGAACTTCGGCAGTGACGAGCCGTGGATGATCGACGACGAGGAGCGGAGTCGCGAAATCATCGATCGAGCTCGCGAACTGGGTATCAATTTCTTCGACACGGCGAACGTCTACTCGTACGGCGAAAGCGAGGAGATAGTCGGTCGTGCTGTCGAATCCTTCGATCGAGACGAACTCGTTATCGCGACGAAGGTCTACTCGCGAATGGGCGAGGGGCCGAACAAGCAGGGATTGTCTCGAAAGCATATTCTGGACCAGTGCAAAGCGAGCCTCGAGCGGCTCGGAACCGATTATATCGATCTCTACCAGATCCACCGCTGGGACGATCGGACGCCGATAGAAGAGACGCTCTCGGCGCTAGATTACCTGATAGAGGAGGGACTCGTCCGATACGTCGGCGCGAGTACGATGGCGAGCTGGCAGTTCTCGAAGGCGTTGTACACCGCGGATATCGAGGATTACGAACGGTTCACGTGTCTCCAGCCGGAGTACAACGCGGTCGATCGGCACGAAGAGCGAAACCTGCTGCCGGTTTGTGCGGATCAGGACATCGGCGTGATTCCGTGGTCGCCCCTCGCCGGCGGATTTCTGACCGGAAAGTACGATCGGGACGCCGACCCCGACGGGGACAACAGGGCGGCGACGGACGAGTACACGCAGGCGCGGTTCACGGACGAAAACTGGGACGTGCTCGACGCGATATCCGAGATAGCAGACGAGAAAGGGAAAACGCCGGCACAGATCGGCATCGCCTGGCTCCTTCACAAGGACCTCGTCGACGCTCCGATCATCGGGCCGCGCCGGATGGATCACTTGGAGGAGAACGTCGGCGCGCTCGAGGTTTCGTTGACGGACGAGGAAATCGAACGGATCGAGGCACCGAAACGACCTGTGTGGCCGCCAGCGGGGAAAGACCGGTGACTGGAGGGCGGGCCGAGTTCCGACAAGTTGAGGTGTGTGAATCGAAACCACATACGTATACACCATGAACGGCGACACCCTGGCCAACACACTCGAGGATGCGGGGCTCTCCCCGTATCAGGCCGACGCGTTCGTGACGCTGCTCGAACGCGGATCAGCGTCTGCCACCGATATCGCGAAGGCGAGTTCGGTCCCGGACGCACGGATCTACGACGTGTTGCGGGATCTCGAGGAAGACGGCTACATCGAAACCTACGAGCAGGATAGCCTGCACGCGCGGGCACACGATCCGAGCGAGGTGCTCTCGGATCTGCGATCGCGGGCGGACCAGTTCGATACCGCAGCCGACGAAATCGAGGAGCGATGGAGCCGCCCCGATCTCGAGGACCACAAGGTGAGCATCGTCAAGCGCCTCGATACGGTGCTGGCACAGACGGACGAACTGATCCGATCGGCGGAGGATCAGGTGAAAGTCGCCCTGACGATCGGTCAGTTCGACGAGCTCTCGGACGCGCTCGAGGAGGCCTACCAGCGAGGCGTCAACGTCAAAGTCTGCCTGTCGACGATGGACGAGGGCGTGTCGCTTCCCTCCGATGACGTGTTCGAAACGACGTGTACGGAAGCGCGATACCGAAAACTACCCTCGCCGTTCGTCGCGCTGATCGATCGGTCGTGGGCCTGTTTTTCGCCCCACGGACGAACCGCGGATCAGTACAGTATCATCGTCAACGACCTGACGTACGCGTACGTCTTTCACTGGTACTTTCTCACCGGCCTCTGGGAGTTTCACGAATCGGTTTACTCCGAACAACACGACGGAGAGCCGATCACCTACGTCGACATGCGCCAATGTGTCAGGGACATCGATCCGCTGCTCACGGAGGGAACCCACATCGAGGCGACCGTTCACGGCTTCGAAACCGATACGGGTCGCGAACTGACGTTGGACGGCACCATAACCGACGCGACCTACGCCGGAATCAACGCAAGCGACGACCAGAAATCGCCCGTCTCCCAGCTCGCGGGGAAAGTTTCGATCAGTCTCGAGACCGATCAGGGAACGTACACCGTCGGCGGCTGGTCGGCACTACTCGAGGATATCGAAGCGACACGGATAACGATCGAACCACTCGAGTAGTGCGCGTCGACACCGCTCGAGTAGTGTGCGCCGATACTGCTGAGTAATGCGCATCGACACTGCTCGAGTAACGGACGGCCGCAACGAACGACTTCGGAGCGGCTCCGTCGGCGGGTGAATATCGTAGACGAACGCCGCATTTTCACGATTCCACGCTCCGAACCGAACGGATATGTAGCGCCTCTCGTGGACGAGAGCGGCAATTCTCGCGCCACTCCCGATTGTTGACTACACCCGTTGTAACCTATCCACTAATTATAAATACTTACAATCGAGACATTCGCTCATGCCTGACAACGGCTCACAGGGAACAAGCACAAACGAACCGGGCGTTTCGCGGCGAACACTGGTCAAAGCGGCGGGGGCGGCGGGAGCAACCGGAGCCTCGGTCGGCCTCGCGGGCTGTATCTACGGGGGCAGTGCGAGCACGGACGGGGTTACGTTCGGCTTCGACCCGGACGCAGAGGACGCTGTCGGCGAAGAGATACTCGATCTCTTCTACGAAAACGGCGTCGACGAAGACACCGAAATCGAACTCCAGCCGGGGGACAGCGACACCGGCGACCGACGCGACACCTACACGAACCTCCTCCAGGCCGAAGAAACCGAACCGGATCTGTTCCTGATGGACAACGGCTGGGTTAACACGTTCATCGAACGTGGCGATATCGCAAACCTCAGCGACGAACTCGGCGACGACGAACTCGAGCGAATCGAAGACGAGTACTTCCATGCGTTCACGGAAACCGCTCGAGATCCGGACAGCGGCGACCTCTACGGACTGCCGCTGTTCCCCGACTACGCAACGATGCAGTACCGCAAGGACTACGCTCGAGGCGCAGGCTACGACGACGAGGACTTCGAGGAGTGGGCGACCGAGCCGATGACCTGGGAAGAGTGGGCCGATATCACCGAAGACATCGTCGACAACTCCGATGCGGAGTACGGACTGGCGACCCAGTGGGAGACCTACGAGGGAACCGCCTGCTGTACGTGGAACGAGGTCATGACCTCCTTCGGTGGCGCGTATTTCGGCGGCGAGGAGAACCTCCTCGGTCCCGTCGGCGACCGACCGATAACGGTCGACGAGGACGAGTTCATCGAGGCGCTCAGCATGATGCGCACGTTCGTTGCCGACGAACACGACGAGGACACCCTCGAGGAGTATCCGACCGGACTCGCCACTTCCTCGATCACGTCGTGGGAAGAAGAGGACGCCCGGGAAGCGATCGCCGGCGGCAACGCGGCCATGCAGCGTAATTGGCCGTACGCGATCGTCGATACGATCGAAGACGAGGACAACGACGTCTCCGCGGACGATTACGGCGCGATGCCGATGCCCTACGCCGTCTCCGAGGAAGACGCGGCCCAGCCCGGGGCGGGCGGAACGACCTCCGCACTCGGCGGCTGGCATATCGTCCTCAACCCAAACTCCGAGCGCAAGGAGGAAGCGCTCGAGGTGATGCGAGCGGCGATGGCCGACGACCTCAACTTGGGCCTGTTCGAGCTCTGGGGTTGGATCCCGCCGAAGCCGCACCTGTTCGAGACCGAGGAGGTCGAAGACGTCGAACCGATCGGCGATTACATGGATACGCTCCGAGTTGCCGGCGAGAACGCGATGCCGCGTCCGTCGACGAGCGAGTGGACCAATCAGGCGGGCGTCATCGCCGAAGAGGTGAACCAGGCGGTCGCCGGCGAAAAGAGCCCGGAAGACGCCGCCGCGGACCTGCAGGATAGTCTCGAAGATACCGAATCGTAACGATGAGCACCGAAAATCAACCGAGCGGGCCCGCTCGAGAATCGAAGCGTTCGGGTCCGCTCGTGAGGATCGTCCGGTGGATGGAGAATCTCGGCGAAACAGGGTTCGCCTACTTCCTGTTGACACCGGTGTTTCTCGTGCTCGGAACGATCGCGCTGTATCCGCTCTTGCGGACGTTCGAGCTGTCGCTGTACACGAACGTCCTCAGCGATCCGGAGTTCGTCGGCCTCGAGAATTACGTCCAGTTGTTCACCGGCGAGGCGGACGCGAACTTGCCGGGAACTACCACGTTCCTTCCGGGAGGGGTGACCACGAGCGGGAGCTTCCCGTTCGTTCACATCGAAGGGGTTCTCCGTAGCGCGCTCATCGTCACGCTCGTGTTCACCGTCGTGAGCGTCTTTTTCGAGACGATCATCGGATTCGGACAGGCGCTGGTATTGGACCAAGACTTCCGCGGGCGACGATGGGTTCGGGCCGCGATCATCATTCCGTGGGCGATTCCCATCGTTATCCAGGGGATGATCTTCTACCTGATGTTCCATCCGGATACGGGATTCCTCGTCGATTACCTGGGGCCCCTGGGCATCATCGCACAGAACAACACGCTCAACGATCCGGCGAGTTCGCTGTTGATCGTCACGGTCGCCGACATCTGGAAGACGACGGCGTTCATGGCGTTGCTGATCCTCGCGGGTCTTCAGAGCATCGACCGGAATCTCTACGAGGTCGCTCGAGTCGCCGGCGCGAGCCGCTGGCAGCAGTTCAAGATGATCACGCTTCCGCTGGTGCTTCCGGCCCTCGGGATCGCGATCCTCTTTCGAACGATCGACGCGATGCGAGTGTACGGGCTCATCGACTCCGTTTCGGGCTGTTCGACCGTCCCGTCGCTCTCGTGTATGGTGGTCATGACCTTCAACAACAGCCGCGGGCTCGCCTCGGCGATCGCGTTCGTAACGGCGGCCCTCATCGGACTGCTCGTCACGGTCGTCATCTACCAACAGTACAAGGAGGGTCTCTAACATGGCAACGACAGATCAATCGTCGACCGAACAGGAGACAACGGGCCAGCCATCGAGCGAACCCGAAGGGGGGCCGCTCGAGCGCTGGGCCCAGAGCCTCGTAACGAACAAGGACAAACGCGATCGGCTCTACAAGTTGCTGTTCTACGTGGCGGCCGGGTTTTTCCTCGTAACCACACTGTTTCCCTTCTACTGGCTGCTCGTCCTCGCGCTGACGCCGAACAGCCAGATCATCGGCGGGGACTGGGGCGTTCCGATCCCGTTCGTTGGAACCGAGATCCCGTTCCCGCATCCGCAGGGGTTCAACGTCCACGCGTTCGTCGAGGTGTTCCAGCAGGTCCCGTTCCACCTCTACGTGTTCAACAGCTTCGTGCTCGCGACCGCGACGACGATCATCGTTCTGGCTATCGCGAGCCTCGCGGGATACGTCTTCGGACGGTTGGATTTCCCCGGACGTGGACCGCTGATGCTCGCCGTGTTGGTGGTTTCGTACTTCCCGCCCGCGGCGTTCTTGGTGCCGCTGTTCGACGCCTTCCTCGGAAACGCGATCGTCGTCCCGTTCGTCGGGTGGGAACTCATCTCGGCACCGCGGCTCGTCAACACGCCGGGATCGATGATCATGCCCTTCAGCGCGCTGTTCTTGCCGCTTGCCATCTTCATCCTTACGACATTCTACGCGCAGATTCCCGACGGGTTAGAGGACGCCGCTCGAGTCGAAGGGACGACTCGACTGGGAGCGTTGTTCCGGGTGATCATGCCGCTCTCGGCGCCCGGTATCGCGACGGCCGCGGTGTTGACGTTCATCTCGGTCTACAACGAGTACTTCTTCAGTTCGATCATGTCCCTCCAGAACCAACCCGAGCAGTGGTCACCACTGGTCGGCGGAATATTGAGCTATCAGGACCAGTACACCACGGATTTCAACCTGATGGCGGCGGCGAGCATCATCGGCGTCATTCCCGTGGTGATCATCGTGATCCTCGCACAGGAACGAATCGTCAGCGGCCTCACCGCAGGGGCTCTCAAAGAGTGATCAAAATCATGGTACGACAAAACACATGGCACGAGTAACACTACAGGACGTCACGAAACGCTACGAAGACGTCGTCGCCGTCGACGAGATGAACGTCGAGATCGAGGACGGAGAGTTCGTCTGTCTCGTCGGCCCCTCCGGCTGTGGGAAGTCGACGACGATGGAATCGATCGCCGGACTCACCAAACCGACCGACGGAACGATCGAAATCGGCGAAGCGGATGTCACGACGCTCCCGCCGAAAGACCGCGGGGTCGCGATGGTGTTCCAAAACATCGCGTTGTTCCCGCACATGGACGTCTACGACAACATCTCGTTCGGGCTTCGGCTGCGAGATTACGACACGAACGAGATAGATCGACGCGTCGAACACGCGACCGATGTCGTCCAACTCGAGGGAATGCTCGATCGAATGCCCGAAGAGATGTCGGGCGGACAGCGCCAGCGGGTCGCGATCGCTCGAGCGATCGTTCGTGAGCCGTCGGTCTTCCTCATGGACGAGCCGCTCGCGAACCTGGACGCGAAGCTTCGGGTTCACATGCGAACGGAACTCCAGCGCCTCCACCAGGAGCTGGATACGACCATCGTCTACGTCACGCACGATCAGGCCGAGGCGATGACGATGTCGGATCGAATCGCTGTCATCAACAGCGGCTCGTTACAGCAGATCGATCCGCCGTTGGTCTGTTACAACGAGCCCGCGAACCTGTTCGTCGCCGGCTTTATCGGCTCGCCGTCGATGAACTTCGTCGACGGGCGACTCACCGCATTCGGACTCGAGACGGATACCTTCGACCTCAAGTTCGAACCGGAACACCTCGACGGCGTTTCGGTGGGCGACGACGTCACGATGGGGATCAGACCCGAAGACGTCTACCTCTCGGATATCGGTCAATCCGCTGACGACGAGACGGCACCGATCGGGGCGACGACGGACGTCCTCGAACCGATGGGCGACGAAATCTTCGTCTACCTCGACCTCGAGCACGAATCGGGTGCACCAACGGACGAGGGAGGAATGGGCGCGTCGTCCAACCAACTCCTCCTGAGTGTCGAACCGGACCTCGAGATCAGTGAGAACGAAGCCGTCACCGTCACGCTCGATCGATCGAAAATTCACCTGTTCGACGGTGCGTCAGGCGAAGCGCTCACTCACGGAATCGAAGATCTGGCGGACTCACCTCTCGAGCAGGGGAAACCAAACGTTGGTGGTCCCGATGAGTAGTCTCGTCCCGGTCGTGTATTACGGGGGGTTTCTCGTCCTGTTTTTCTTCTGGATCTACGGGATCGTCTCGTTTACGAGAGATCTGAAGAACAGATTCGTTCCGGGACTTCGGCAGTACCGACGCGGTCGGAAACAACTCGCCGAAGCGGACGAACAGGAACGCGAACGCGAAGAGAAAGAACAGCAGCTGTACTGATACGATGAGACGAAACAACTGTTCGGCGGCGGAGCACAACCCGACGCCACCTGTCGCTCCAAGAGCGATCGCTAATACATCGGTAGCCGGTGGCTCGGTTGGCGACGAATCGGCGGCTCCCACATCGATGACGGTTGCACAGACTCGTGACGAAACTACTGCGAACATCTCTCAATAAATGGATACTAACTTCACACAGATTCGGACCGGTATTGTCGGACTCGGAAACATCGGCGAACATCACGCACAGCGACTCGAGGAACTGGGCGTTTCACTGGTCGGCGGGATGGACGTCGCCGCGGATGCCCGCGAAGACTTCGCACAGCGATACGAGATAGACGTCTACGAGGACCATCAAGCCCTCTACGACAATGTCGACGTCGTCGTGATTACGACGCCGAACCGGTTTCACGAAGAGTACGCCGTCGACGCGCTCGAGCGGGATCTGAACGTCCTCCTCGAGAAACCGCTGGGACACACGCTCGAGAGCGCCGAACGGATCGCGGCCGCCGCCGCCGACTCGAGTGGCAACTGCATGGTCGGGTTCAACAACCGATTTTTGAACGCCGTCCAGATCATCAAGAACCGACTGGAACAGGGCGAGTTCGGAAAGATCACCCACATCGAAGCCAACTACGTCCGCCGACGCGGAATCCCCGGACGGGGGTCGTGGTTCACCAGAAAGGACATCTCCGGGGGCGGATCGCTCATCGATCTGGGCGTCCACGCGATCGATCTCGCTCTGTACATCCTCGACTACCCGGAAATCGACGCGCTCTCCGGTGTGACGAGATCCGAGTTCGGACAGCGAGAAGACTACTCCTACCTGGAAATGTGGGGCGAAGACGTCGGTCCCGAAGGGTTCGACGTCGACGATTCGACGAGCGCGTTTATCCGCTGCGATGACAACCGGACGATCAGTCTCGAGACGGCCTGGGCGACGAACCGACCGTCAACCCACGAGTTCGTCGTCCGCGGAACCGAGGCCGCCGCGCGGTTCGATCTGCTCGAGAACGAACTCTCTATTCACTCCGTCCGGTCGACCGGTCCGAATCAGTTCGAGGATGCGACGATTCGAACGCCCGAGAACGACACCCACGGCGACGAACAGGAGGCGTTTTTCACCGCCATCGCCGAGGGTGAAGCGGCCGAAGACAACGTCGAGGAGGCGCTGACGGTTCAACGAATCATCGACGGCATTTACCGCTCGAGCGAGAGCGGGCTGCCAATCGTGATGGACGGATCGAAATCGCCACGTCAGGAGACGCCAGCTACCCCACAAAAATAGGTCGAGCGGGTCAGACGAGCGATTCGTGGAAGCAAGCACCCGAACAGGATCGCCGGGAAGGATTACATAGCTATGGCTGTAACATTCTTCGTGAATTATAGAAGACAGATGATCGAATCTTATTGTGGTTCTTTCAATTTAAACGAGTGAGACTCACAAGAGGGGGCGGCGAACGGATCGCTAGTGGACCGTGCGATCGTCGCTAGTATCGATCTCCTCGATCGGATCGCTGTTGCCGAACGTGCGATGGGTTTGGCTACTCGAGTCGAGCCACTCGACCGCATTTCGGAGCACCTGCCTGATCTCGGGCTGGTGGTAGACCGGATACGTCTCGTGACCCGGCCGGAAATAGAAGATTCGACCCGCACCTCGCGTGTAACAACAGCCAGAGCGGAACACTTCGCCGCCTTCGAACCAGGAGGTAAACACCAACGTGTCGGGTCGCGGGATATCGAACCGTTCGCCGTACATTTCCGCCTCGGGCACCTCGATGTACTCCTCGAGGCCGTCGGCGATCGGATGGCTCGGTTCGACAACCCAGAGCCGCTCCGTCTCGGCGGCTTCGCGCCACTTCAACGAGCAGGTTGTCCCCATCAGCCGCTTGAAAATCTTCGAATAGTGGCCCGAATGCATGACGAGCAAGCCCATGCCGTCGAGGACGTGATCGCGGACTCGTTCGACAATCTCGTCTTCGACTTCGTCGTGGGCGGCGTGGCCCCACCACGTGAGTACGTCCGTCTCCTCGAGCACGTCCTCCGTAAGGCCGTGTTCGGGTTCGTCGAGCGTCGCCGTTCCGACGGTGAAATCATCCGCCAGCGCATCAGCGATCGTTTCGTGGATACCGTCGGGATAGATATCTGCGACGACGTCGCTCTCTCGTTCGTGACGATACTCGTTCCAGACGGTAACGTGGGTCGTCATTGGCGGTAATTACCCGGCAACGACCAAATACGTTCGGTTTGCTCGAGAGGTCACACGATGAGAGAGGATTGGGGCAACGAGAGCTAGAAGGGGGC
The DNA here is from genome assembly GCF_030068615.1 of Halostagnicola sp. A-GB9-2. Classification (GTDB taxonomy): domain Archaea; phylum Halobacteriota; class Halobacteria; order Halobacteriales; family Natrialbaceae; genus Halostagnicola. The sequence continues at coordinate 13,862 of NZ_JASJOC010000007.1, forward strand.
GGCATCCGAGCTGCGGGCCCAGTCCGTACCGATCCCAAAATCGGAGGGGCCGTCCGAAACGCGAAGATTGTATCATAGGGTCGGTTGTCCCTATTTTCAGCCAGTCTCAGCGGAGAACGAGTTTCGCCGAGCGAAACCGACGACTAAGTATCCATGCCGGGAGAGAATTACAACCGACCCTATCAGCCGCCGAGATTACCGGAACCGCTTTTCAAACTGGATCGCAACTGGTGGTGTATGGCGAAACACCTCCGAACCGGAATCATCGGTACCGGCGACTGGGGAACCCACGTCGCAAAGCAGTTCCACGAGCACCCCGACGCCGCGGTTACCGCGATCACCGACATCACAATGGCCAATCGAACGCGGGCCGGGGAAACGCTCGAGGTCGACTCGGACCACCAGTACGGACACCACGAAGCGATGCTCGACAACGAGGGCCTCGACGCCGTCCAGATCAGCTCGCCGCACGAACTCCACTACGATCACACGATCGCCGCCCTCGAACGCGACGTTCACGTCTTCTGTGAGAAACCGTTTACGCCGGGCCTCGAGCGAGCGCGAGATCTCGCGCGGCGAGCGGAGACTGACGAACAGATACTGATGGTGGGCTATCAACGGCACGTGAATCCGGCGTACGTCGCGATCAGAGAGGCAATATCGAGTGGCGACGTGGAGCCAAAGGTCGTCACCGCCGAACTGACACAGGACTGGATTCAAGACGTTTCCGACACCTGGCGGGCGAACACCGAACTGAGCGGCGGCGGCCAGCTTTACGATAGCGGGAGTCACTTGCTCGACGCCATCATCTGGATGCTCGAGGACGTTCCGACCCACGTCAGCGCGGAGATGGAGTTCTACGAGGATACGCAGATAGACATCCAGGCGGCACTCGCGGTGCGATTCGCGGGCGGAACCGTCGCGAACATCACCGTCTCCGGAGATTCACCCGACGTCTCCGAGCGGATCGTCGTCCGTGGTGACGGCGGCCGCTGTTTGCTCGAAGGGACCGGCTGGACCGACCGCGAAGTGACGATAACCGACTCGGCGGGAGATCTCCGAAAGTCGATCGAGAGCGAGCTTTCGTCGTACGAAAAGGTCGACGCGTTCGTCCGATCCGTTCGAAGCGGGACGGAGCCGCCGGCCACGGCCGAAAATGCGCTCTACGCGACGGCGCTCACCGAGGCGGCCTATAAGTCAGAACGGCTCGGTCAACGAGTACCGATCGAAACCAAATGATAAAGAAGTAACTACCCACTAATCGATCCATCAGAGCTACCTAGAGAGTGTATAGACCGCGGAACCTGATGAACGATTATTCCAGATGGACAGCGATAAGAGAGTGGGCACATCGGTTAATTTGTTTTCGGTTGAAAAATAGAACTTGCTATAGATTACTTTCGAAAACAGTGAACAAACAGATAAGAATAATTTATACGAATGTGCAGTCGAATGGTTGCGAGAGAGAATCTACGGCGGTATCGGAGTACGAAGTATCGGCCCGAAAAGTGTATTAGGATGTCTAATATGATAGTATAGCCGAAATACAGGAGACGGAAAGGAAGGAAACAGAAATTAAGGGAAAGGAGATCACCCACGTGACCGCCGACGAAGACCCGATAAACTATCCGTACAATATTGTGTATATACTTCTAAACTAATATCCGTTATTATGCCACATTTCAACCGGAGCAATCGATCCGTCGGAAAGCCTAAATAACGCAACGGTACAGTCAGTGTATGGGTCAGATTAGCTACGACTTTACGGACGAGACTGTAATCGTGACGGGCGCAACGTCGGGGATCGGTCGAGCGGTCGCACGGCGGTTCGGGGACGCCGGTGCGACGGTTATTGTCGCGGATATCCGCGAAGAGCCAAAAGAAAAGGCCGAATCGGCTCCGACGGCCGAACTGATCGAAGACGGCGGCGGCCGTGCAACATTCGTCGAAACGGATGTCTCGAGTCCGACCGAAATCGTCTCCGTCATCGAAGCCGCTCGCGAGTTCGGCGGCGTCGACGTGATGGTCAACAACGCCGGCATCTATCGGCACGCATCGCTGCTCGAGACCGACGTCGAATCGTTCGATCAGGTCTTCGGAATCAACGTTCGCGGCGTCTTCGCTGGCTGTCGAGCAGCCGCCAGAGACATGCTCTCGAGGGAGGATCCCGGCTCGATTATCAACACGGCCTCGATCAGTTCGGAGTACGCCCAGACCGGTCACGCGATGTACGATGCCTCGAAAGGTGCGGTCATGATGCTCACTCGAGTCGCTGCCCTCGAGTTGGCCAGCCACGATATACGGGTCAACGCCGTTGCGCCGGGAATCATCGAAACCACCTTCGGAAGTGGAAACCCCGAACCAGAGCGCCACGTCGATGACCAGTTTATTCACGACGAAATGGAGATACCGGAAGTTTCGGGGCGGGAACGAGACCCTGTGATACCGATGGGGCGAATGGGCTCGCCGGAAGAGATGGCCGGATCGTACCTGTTTTTGGCCGCCGACGATGCGTCGTACGTCACCGGCCATCTGCTGTACGCCGATGGCGGATACCAGATCGTGTGATTGAGACGACGACTGTCGAAGTGTAACCAACAGTTCGGGCCCGTAATACCGTATTTCCTGCCTCGAGCGCGGTGGTAACACTGACAGTCGGCAGATAGTGAGCGCCCATCGTTTCGGAACTACCGAACGCTCGAGTAACACCGGTGAACGAGCTGAAAATCAAGGTTCCAGTACAGTTAAGACATCGGCTGATCCACTGTGACACGATGACGCTCGAACGAATCCTGTTAGCAGTCGGACCGAACGATATCGATCGCGCTGATGAGATTCTCGAAACGGTTCTCGAGGTTGCGAAACCGACCGGTGCGACCGTTATTCTTTCGCACGTGTTCACCGAAGACGAGTACGAAGACGTTCTCGAGCAACTCAATCTCGACACGAGCGATGAATCGGTCGACGCTGATCGGGTCGCCGACCGGTACGCCGGGGTTCAGGATTTTACATCCGGCTTCGAGGAGGCCGATATCGAGTACGAAATTCGAGGATCGGTCGGAGAACACGGAGAGATGATCGTCGATCAAGCGACAGCCTTCGAGGCGGATCGGGTTATCGTCGCAGGCCGAACACGTTCACCGGTCGGGAAGGCGCTTTTCGGTTCAACCGCACAAACGGTGCTTCTGTCCGCTCCGTGTCCAGTCACGTTCGTCTGTAGCGAAAATTAATCCAACAGCAGGTCCCGTTCGCCTTGAATTTGGGAGAGTCCACGCTCGAACTGTTAATCAGCTCCCTGATTCGGAACGTGGCCGCAGTGTGAACAACTCGAGGGGCGACGGCCTACCGTGACGAGTTCGGTGCAATGGGGACAGATGTACTCCATGGAGACGGCTACGATCGACGATAACTAAACTGTTACTACGACGATCAACGTACGAGATCGTAAATTGCAATCGGTTCCTGACCGTCTAGTCCCTTCGGGAACCCCGGCGCTAATCCGCTTAATCGTCGGCGGCAGTCGTGTCTGGGCGATACTCTTCGCTGATGGACTTCCACTTGTTCGTCCGAAACCGCCAGTAGTTGATCGCCGCGGGGACACTCTTCTCGGCGACGAACGAGAGGTACAGTCCCCAGTATCCGAGGCTCGTCGTTGCACCGAGATACGCCAACGGGATCGCGCCGCCGAAGACGCCGATGGATTGGCTGACGAAGGGGATCCGAGTATCCCCGCTGGCGTCGAGCGGGCCGGCGGCGGCGGCCGTCACCCCCTGAAAGAGAACCGCGACGCAGGCCGCGTAGACGAGGTTCGTCGCGATAGGGATTTCGGCGCTCGTCGGATCGTCCGCGAAGAGCACGACGATCTGTTCGGCGAACACCGCGATGAGAACTGCAGAGACAGCGTACGTGGCGACCGAAAACCGAATAATATCGCGACCGTACGCCTCTGCCAATCGCTCGTTGTTCCGCCCGAGAGCTTGCCCGACGAGACTCGAGGATGCCAGTCCGAAGCCCCATCCCGGCGTGTTCATCAGGCCCCAGACTCGACGGGCGATAACGAATGCGGCGACGGTCGTTTCGCCGAAGACATCGAGGATCGTGAGCATCGGGAACTCGGCGACGGTCCAAACGAGGTTTCGGGCTCCGATGGGCAGACCGATCTGCGTGATATCACGGAGCGTATCGGGATCGACGTACGTTCCGAGCGGATCGACCCGGACCGGGAACTCGCCGATACCCGGGAATCGACCGCGGACGATACCGATCGCGAAGACGACGGCAATTGCGACGTTCGAAAGGACGGTCCCGAGTGCAGCGCCGGCGACACCCCAGCCGACGCCGAAAATGAAGACCGCGTTCAGGACAATGTTTAGGACGGCACCGCCTGCTCGGACTTGCATCGCGGTGTAGGCGTCGTCCGCACCGACGAGCGTTCGACTTCCGACGAGGTTGAGCCCGGCAAACGGGATCCCGAGCCCGACGACCTGCAGGTACGTGCCGCCGTACTCGATTGCCCGTTCGTTGCTACTGAGCAGGGTAATAAATTCGTACGGAAAGAGCCAGAAGACCCCCGCAATTGGGATACTGATCGCGACGACGAAGAGCGTGCTCGAGCGAACCGCGAGGCCGAGTTCCTCGTACGCCTCGGCACCGTATCGCTGTGAGACCAGTGCGAGGGTCCCGCCGGCGACCCCGCCACCGATCGCGAAGGCGAGCCCCCAAAACGGCCCTGCAAAACCGACTCCGGCGACGGCGGACGTTCCGACCGCGACGCCGACCATCGCGACATCGACCGCGTTTTTCGACATTCGGGCGATCCCGGTGACGATTCGTGGCCACGCGAGAACGGTCGCCTGAATAGCCCGCTCGCGGTCTATCAACCCCAGATACGCGAGACTGAGGCCGATGTACAGTATCGTGAGACGAAATGGGTTTGGGTACCGTGACACGAAGTGTTTGAGATCCTTTCGCGTTGTATTCAAAGGGTGTTTGTTACCCGGCAAAGGGTTCCTCGAGCACGGGAATCGGACCTGACGGCCGGAGGTGCTCGCTAGAATCGAACGGAGAACACTGAGAGGACATCGCATCTGTTTGTTCAGTATGAAGACGGTCAGACGCGGAATTTTCGGCGTCTCAGGGTCGAAAACGAACCACGCTGGTTGTCTCGATTCTATCGCGAATACCGAACTCGTCGCGGGTGTGACCACGAGTCAGCCCTTGATCGACGCGTTCGAATCGGCGTACGGTACAACCGGATACGCCGGCCAAAAAACACTTTTCGAGAACGAAGGCCTCGATGCGGTCAGTACCTGTCCGCCATCCTGCACACACGCGTCGACACGACCAGGGCACGACGCTCTCCAAGATAACGTGCGAGGATGTCGCTACAGTTGCCCTCGAGTTCGAGAACGGAGCGTACGGACGGTCAGAGCGACGACGGCCGGCACGGGGCACCGGGGAGCGGATCGCATTGAGGACGGTCGTGACAGCAGCTGAGGGAGAACCGATCGCGTGTCGGCGATCGGATCCGCTCGTGTATCGGAACCCGGATCATACCGAGTTTAGACCGAAACGCACGGGAGGGAGTATTGATTATGCCGTTTTGAAATGGGGAATAATCGTTTCCTCATAGTGTGAAACGGTTTCGTCGAAATCCCCCACGGGAATAAGAACGACGTGGTCGACACCGGCGTCCACGAACGACTCGAGCTGGTCGATCACCCGCTCGGGATCGCCAGAAGCGGTGACCCTATCGACCGCTTCGTCGGGAATCCGGCGCGCCGCGGCGTCCAGCTTTCGTTTTTGCTCCCGATCGAAGGACATGTCGAACATAACTGGCGTATCGTTCGCTATGGCTTCGTACCCCATCTTCGTCAGCAGTTGCGGGCGCAAAGCGAGACTCGTCCGGTTGCGCTCGATCGCGAGTCGCCGAGCCGCCTCGTGATCCTCGGAGACGGTCGTCGGAATCATCACCGCCCGATCGATCGCGTTGGGGTCTCGCCCGCGATCATCCATAACAGTAAGGATCCGCTCGAGGTCGGCCTCGTACTGGTCAGGGGCGTGGATCCAGGGAATCCACCCGTCGGCCAGTGCACCGGTAACCCCGCGCATACTCGGCCCGTAACCCCCGACCCAGATCGGCGGGCGCGGCTCCTGAACCGGTTCGAATCCCATGTGTGCGTCCTCGAGTGTGAAGAACTCCCCGTTGAACGAAAACGGCTCGTCGGCCCGCGAGTTCCAGAGTCCGTCGACGATTTCGAGCGTTTCGGTGAATCTGGTGAACGGATCGGTCCAATCGACATCTTCGATCGGTTCGAAATTGAACGCCTCACCGGCCCCGATTCCGAAGCCCGCACGGCCGTTCGTCAGCCGATCGAGCGTTGCCGTCGCATGGGCTAACTCCGTTGGGTGTCGGCGAACGGAGTCGGTTACCGCCGGCAGCAACGTCGCGTCGTCCGTGTGCTGTGCGATCGCACCCAATACGGTGAAGGCTTCCCACGGCGGGTCGACGAGGTAGTGCTCTGATCCGGTGGGATGAAACAGGTGGTCCGGTACCGTGATGATATCGAAGCCGGCCGCTTCCGCCCGAACCGCATCTTGGATCGTTCCGTGAACGTCGTCGTAGCTGACCAGTTGGCACCCGAACTGAAGACTGTTTGATTCGGTTTCGACCATCACGTACGATGTCCCACTGTCTGCAGTTATAGTTGTGCCCATAAGCGGAATGGCTGGGGAAGGGAGGGGGCGTTCGAAGCGGTCCCGTCCAGCACTCATCCCGTTAGAACACATCATTTCGCCCGCAACAATACCGATAATTATTAGTATTGGTTAGTTGTAGAGTGATCCACATGAGAGATCATGACAACAACTGTAACAGTGGTACCGACAACGCCGGGACGGGACGCCGTCGTGTCCTCGCACTGAGCGGTGGACTTCTCACGGCGACTGCACTCGGTAGCATCGGGAGTGCAAGTGCGGAACCGAGCGAGATCGAACTGACGGAAGACCCCGGAGCCAACTCACCGGGCTCCGGAATCGCACCCGCTGACGGCTGGGCGTCGACCGACTGGCTGACTGACAGGCCGCTCCAGGTCGTCCGCGTGACGAACCTCAAGGCGGGTGGACCGGGTTCGTTCAAGCACGCGGTCGAAGACGTCGACGGACCCCGAATCGTGGTCTTCGAGGTCGGCGGCGTCATCGATATGCAACAGCAAGACATCGAGGCTGAGGAACCGGATCTGTTCGTCGCGGGCCAGACCGCTCCGGATCCGGGAATAACGATCACTCGAACGAGTGGCCCGGGAGTCGAGTTCGACGAGGAAAATATGCTCGTCCAACATATCCGTTCGCGTCCCGGAACCGATATCGAATACGGCGAGCCCGCCGATTCGATGGTCGTCGGAGACGACGGCCACAACGTGATTTTCGATCACTGTTCGGTCTCGTGGGGTTCGGAAGAAAACATGTCCGTCAACGCGGGATCGGCGAGTGCGGACATCACGTTCAGCAATAACATCAACGGAGAAGGGCTGAAGGACACGACGGGCGTCGTCAGAGACGACGGCGACGACCAGCGTGCGTATGGAACGCTCGTCGGCAACGAGGCGGAAACGACCGCGATTCTCGGGAACCTCTACGCTAACAACTGGCGTCGAAACGTCCGACTCAAAGGCGGGACCTCGACCGTCGTCGCCAGCAACGTCACGTACAATGTCGAAGCCGCAAACCGAATCGGCGGCGGTATCGACGATCCGTCGGCCCGGACGAGTTTCGTCGCGAACGCGTTTCGATCCGGCGACGAATCGGACTTCAGCTTCCCGTTCATCTATACCGGAGACGAGACGCCGATCGACCTCCACGTTTCGGACAACGACGTAGAAGATTCGTTCCAGCTACTCGACGACGATGCGGTCGACGACGGGATCATAGAAGTACACGACGAGCCACCCCTTTGGCCCGACGGATTAACTCCCGTCCAGGACCCGTTCGGGCAGCAGTTAAACACCGTGGGGGCCCGGCCCGCACAACGGACGCCGATCGACGAACGCATCGTCGAACACACGATCGAGAGAGGGGGAACCCACATCGACAGTCAAGATGAGGTTGGCGGCTATCCGAACCTCCCCGAAACCGAACGAGAGTTATCCATTCCGTCCGATCCCAACGATTTCACCGCGTGGCTCCAACAACACACTCGAGCCGTCGAACTCCCCGGCGAAACAGCTCCGAACTAGCCACCCCAGACCACACGCTCGAGAACCTCAACGAACTCGAGTGCAGGGTTTTGTGAAGGCGTCGAGCGGTAGAAGGGCTCGAACGGTCCTGGCCGTGCGGCGGTGTGCATGAAGCCCCAGTCTATATGGTGAGCTGTCGCAATTACCATCATATGGACGTGTTACTGACTGGGACGTACGGCCGGTGTGGAACCGCACTTATCGATCACCTACACGACGATCCAGCGTACGAATTTACCCACCTGAACCGCTCGGATCGGCCGGACGATCACGAGTACGGCGGCTACGAGACCGTTGTCGCCGACATCGCCGACGGTGAGGCGGTCGAATCGGCAAGCGACGGACAGGACGCGATGATCCATCTGGCCGGATACCCCTATACGGACGGGACGTGGACTGACATTCTGGAGCCGAACATTCTCGGCATGGTAAATGCCCTTGAGGCCGCCCGAACACACGAACTCGAGACGGTCGTCTTCGGTTCGACGAATCACGTTATGGGAATGTACGAAGTCGAGAACGCTCCCGAGCTGTACACCGGAACCGATGTCCCGTTTCGGCTCTCGGCCGGCGATCCCGTTCGACCCGACTCCTATTACGGCGTCTCGAAGAGTTTCGGCGAGGATATCGGGCGGTACTACGTTGAGAACTTCGAGTACCCGAAGCGGTTCCACGCCATCCGCATCTGTAGCGTTCGAATGCCGGAGTACGACCACCCCTACGGCGACGCAGAAGCAGGTGTCGACGACGGTAAATTCGATCGGAACAGCGATGAGTACGCCCACCAGGTCGGGCGGATGAAAGCGATGTGGCAGTCCCGACGCGATTTCGCGCACATGATCGACTGCTGTTTGCAGGATTCGGGTACCGGATTCGAAATTTTCAACGGCGTCAGCGACAACGAACGACGTTGGTACAGCATCGAAAACGCTCGAGAGAGAATCGGGTACGAACCGCAGGATAACGGCGAATCGTGGAATGCACCTCCGGAGTAGGGGAGGAGACACACGATTCGTTCGAAAATCATTTCGAAAGCACGAAGCATGAGACCGTAGCCACGAGTGTTCGGTGCGTTCCGAGAGCGGGAGGCCGCTGGTGTCGACCTGTTCCGTGATTTTCCGTTCCCCTAGGAAGAACGAACCTATCCGATAGATAACAATAGCGAGACAGTTGAACGCATGCAATGGACAGCGCGGCCGGTGCTTGTCGACTTTTCCGGAATCAACCTGCAGTCGATACGTATACAGCGACAGACCAGATACCGCGAGTTCGGTGCGAAGAACGTTTCTCATGGGGATGTAAAACCGTAAATGACGGAATCGAAGGTGAGGAACGTTCTCAGTCTCACGAAACTAACCACGTGAGACGGGGACGCGAGCACAATCCCATTACACACATACAGATGTAACAGGATAGCATGATCTGTCGATCGGTGAGGGTTCGTCCACGATGAGAACTAAATGATCGGATGTACCGAACGCAATTAGGAGAGGAACTACAAGTGGTATACGAGAGATATTTACATTTACCCCATTCGGTCGAGTATTTGCGATAGCTTGTTTAGATACTAATGTCTATCATAGCGAAGTGTGGATTCTTCCCCGGTAAATCATGCGTTCCCGACTGCAGAACGTAAAATAACCCTCGAAGAAACCGAACCCACTGTCGGAATCGCCGACCGCGATACACTCGAGACGACACATAGGTTCGTGGATCGGACCACCATTCGATCAGTCGAACTCTTTGGCCCGACGCCGGGCGTGGTGTGGGTTACCAAAACAAATATACATCCACCCCACAGGCTACTAAACGAGGAATGGTAGCTACAGAACTTCGATACGGGATCGTCGGGTGTGCCGGGATGGGGACGAACCACGCCGATGCCGTCGCGAAAACCGACGGGGCAACTCTCGTCTCCTGTGCAGACATCGACGATGAAACCGCCCGTGCGTTCGCGACGCAATACGGAACGACGTGGTACGAGGACCCACTCGAGATGGTCGTCGATGAGCGATTGGATGCAGTCAGCATCTGTACACCGAACGGAACACACGCAGAGATCGTGACCGCGCTGGCCGGCGAAGGTGTCGATATCCTCTGTGAAAAGCCACTTGAGGTAACGCCGGAACGCGTTGCCCGAATCGCAGATACCGTCGAACGCGAGGGAATTACGTTCGGATGCGTGTTGCAACGGCGAACGTTCGGCGGCCCGCGGCTTGCTCGCGACGCAACGAGAGCGGGACGTTTGGGAGAGATCGTTCTCGGCAACGTACAGGTGAAGTGGGACCGAGGAGAGTCGTACTACGAGGACGTGAACTGGCACGGAACGGAGGATCTCGACGGCGGAATCCTTCTCACGCAGGCACTTCACGGAATCGACCTCCTCCAGTGGACGACCGGCGGCATCGACCGGGTTGCCGCCACGACTGATACGATCCAACACGACATCGAGGTCCCCGATACCGCCGTCGCGAGCGTCGAATTATCGAACGGGGGATACGGGCAGATTACCGCCACGACCGCGATGTATCCACAGGAGCCGATAACCCTCGAGTTGCACGGAACCGAGGGAACGCTCCGGTGGCGTCAGAACGAACTCGAAGCGTTCGAAACCCTCGAGGGCGCGGGAGCCGAGACGCCGAAGGAGTTTTACCTGGGAGCGGAACACCTCGGACAGGTTCGAGATTTCGTGCAGGCGATACACGAAAATAGAGAACCGATGATTCCGATATCAGCGGCTCGAAAACCGCACGATGTCGTGTTTGCGATCCAGGCAGCAGCGGATCGGGAAGAATGGATCGACGTTGCTACCATTCGTGAGGAATACCGGTAAATTTCCGATGTGAACACCGGGAATCCCCATCGGATCGGGTGAACACGCGTCTCGAGACGACAAACGACGCTCGGTCTCGAGTCGGTACCTATCGCTCATTTCGCGGTTGGGAACGAGATTTGGCTACACTTCCGTCGGGGACTGGGCGAACGGGTCCCACTCGAAATAGAGGATAAGACAGCTCACACAGAACGTGAGAAGGACGGGAACGAGCGTCAATTGAGCGACGACATAGGAGCCGCTACCGGGATCTAAGTGGGGATAGGAAAACGCCAGCAAGAGAGCGAATAATATGTCGAGAGTGATCATCGTCTTGCAGACCGATTGCATCAGTGTCATACGATAGGTTGGCGACAATATAGTATAAAAATTACCACTCCGTGAGCACACTCAATCAGAGGATGATTGCTTGAATAGGGTCTCGAGCACTCACGAACGAGAAATTACCGCTTTGGAGGTTCGGATTGTAACCACCACCGAAATATTTATCATAAATGACCGCAGATGAATAGACGGAATGACAAGTGATAACAATCGTGTTGCGGGAGCAACGCGGCGGAAGTTCCTCAGCCTCAGCGCGCTCGGAACGACGGCGATGGTAGCGGGGTGCATGGGTGGTGACGGAATGGGAGACGTAGACGGTGATCGGCTCCGCACCGACGACCGAGACTACGCAGCACCGGAGGACAGACATTTCAACCCGTTTAATCCGACCGGGTCCGCCGCGTGGCATCCCGGGCGAATGGTGTTCGACAAGATGGCGATCTATTCGGCACCGGCCGACGAGATCTATCCGGTGATCGTCGAAGACTACAGCAAGCCCGACGACGACACGCTGGAAGTCGAGATTCGGGACGACTGGACCTGGCAAAACGGCGACGCCTTCGTCATCGACGACTGGGTCACGCAGGTGGAGATCAACAACGCACTCATCAGCGAGGGGGAAGTGGGAGACGACGAAGAGCAAGACGCAGGCCCGTTCGTCCAGGATATTGAAGTGGTCGACGATCACTTCGCTCGCCTCTCGCTTCGCGATCCGCTATCCGAACACTTCGCCGCGATCAACGCGCTGGCGACGCCGCCTGGTGACGCCGATCACGGCGTATTCACGAAACACGACGACGAGCAGTGGAGCGAGTGGCACGACCAGATCGTCGACGGTGACGATAGCGAGCGCATGGATGCAATCGAAGAAGTCATTACGACCCCGCACCCGGAGCTAACCGACGATCCGATCGGAAACGGCCCCTTCGAGGTGAGCGAAATCGGCGACGACGAGATCGTCTGTGAGTTATACGAGGACCATCCGAACGCGGACAACGTCGACTTCAACGAATTCTCGATCCATCACTTCGAAGACCCGATTCAAGCGTACCTACAGGGGAACATCGACGCCTCACACAGCGGCTGGCCGGTCTCCCCAGATCTGCAAGAACAGATGCCGGAAGGTTCGGAACTGATCTCGGAGGATATGGCACACAACAATCTGATCACGTTCAACTGCGGGTACGACGTCGACGTGTGGGACACGCCGTTCGATACCCCCGAAACTCGACAGGCGATCGCTCACGTCTTCGACAAAGAAGGGCTACGGACGCTGGCCGAAGACACCGAGGTCGAGGTCTTCGAACATCCACCGTGTCGCGTTCCACACGGCGCTATCGACGAAGGCGAAGTAGACGTCGGCGACTTTACCGAGTACGGGCAAAACGATACCGACAGAGCGACCGAACTGCTCGAGGGAGAAGGGTATTCGCTGGAAGACGACACCTGGTACACGCCCAACGACGAAGAGTTCGAGATTACGATCCTGACCGGTGTCGATAACGTCGTCATCCAGACGCTCATCGCAAACCTCGAGGAGTTCGGAATCCAGACCCAACAGGAAGAGGTCGACGACGCGACGCTCGACGAACGGCGGATGGCAGGCGAGTACGATATCATCCCGGACGGGTCGTCCGCGGACAGTATTTCAGAGATGTGGTCGCTCGATCTCTGGGATTGGATCAGCGATCTCACCCACCACAGTCCGGAGATGACCGTGCCGATGCCTGTCGGCGATCCGTCGGGGGCGGACGGCGAGGAAACGATAACTATTGAGGATCACCTCACCGAGTGGCGCATCACCGACGACGACCAGTATCACCGCGAACTCATGTGGGCATGGAACCAACACATTCCGCAGGTCGAGATGGGCGTCGAACCCTCGAACGGCGTGATCAATACGGGACACGGTTGGGAGCTCGAAGCCGAACACGGGATCAAACACGGCCTCGATACGGTACTCTACGACGCTCCCTCGATTACGGACGAGGGCCTGAGCTGGAGTGAACCGTAACGAATCACAACGGGAACAGACTCGAGGGCAAGGCGAATCGAGGAATTCCTCGAGAGACGCACTTTCGCACAGAATGGCCCGCTATCATTTGTGGTGTGTGAGGAACCCACACATTTATAGTGGTTAGCGAGAGTAGTAATTTACGCATGGATTGGAGAGTTCGACGGATAGGACAGGCACTGTTTACAGTGTGGGGTGTCATAACGATCTCATTTCTGCTCGTGCGACTGATGCCGGGAAATCCGATGTCAGCGATGATCGTAGAACTCGAGGAACAGGGGATCTCCCCCACGCAGGCGCGATATCTGGTCGAGCTTCGGCTTAATATCGATCCCGAAGAGCCGATTCCGATCGCCTACGTGAACTACGTCGGATCGATGATACAGGGTGACCTCGGGCACTCGATGTACTACGACCGACCGGTCGTAGAGGTGCTCGCGACCGCGCTCCCGTGGACGCTGTTCGTGTTGAGTTGGGCGGCGTTCATTAGCTTCTTTCTCGGCATTACGCTCGGGGCGTTGATGGCCTACTGGGAAGGCGGCAGGTTGGATCTGGGCCTGACCGGTTACGCGACGGTTATGGGGTCCGTTCCGTTCTACGTTCTCGCGATCTTGCTACTGGTGTTTCTCGGGTACCGATACGGGATCTTTCCGACCGGTGGCCGACAACCAACTGGAGTCGAACCCGGCTTCAATTGGACGTATATACGCGGGGTGATTCACCACGCGGCGTTACCGGTGATATCTATGCTGGTTGTCTCGGGGGCCGCGTCGTTGAGTATGCGCGGAAACAGTATCCGAGTGCTGGGGGAGGATTACCTCCGCGTTGCACGGCTCAGGGGACTTCCCGACTCGACGATTGCGATCCAATACGTCGCTCGAAACGCGATCCTTCCGATGTACACCGGACTGATGATCAGCATCGGGAGCATGTTCGGCGGGTCGATCATCCTCGAGGAGGTCTTCGCCTATCGGGGTGTCGGATACTACATGATGTCAGCGGTCAATCAACGCGATTACCCGCTCATGCTGGGTGCGTTTACGATCATCACGATCGCCGTCGTCATCGCCTTGCTGATCGCGGATCTGACGTATTCGAAGATCGATCCACGCGCAGGAGGTGGGAAGAGTGAAGGACTCTAGAGGGCCAACGGACGGCGACGGACAGCCCAAAGCCGCAGACGGCGATGGACAGCCAAAAGCCGCAGACGGCGGAAGTGTCAACTCCCCGTTCGAGACGATTTCCGATATCGAAGAAACGCGGCGAGATCGATACAGAAAACGCTACGAGAATTACGTCTATGCACCGTTCTCGATAATCTGGGACGACTGGCGAGCGCGCATCGGGCTGGCGATCATCGCGTTGTACGTCTTTGTCGGAACGGTCGGCGTTTTCCTCGTTGAACCGACCACAAACTTGGACGGTTCGGCGTTTATCCAACCGTTCGAAACGTGGGAGCACCCGTTCGGAACGGATCGGATGGGCCGTGATCTGTTCGCGGATACGATCCATTCGACTCGGCCGATCCTCATCATGATGGCATCCGGGGGACTGTTTACGGTCACAGTGGGGACAGTCTTCGGCACGATCGCGGGGTACAAGGGTGGGATAACCGACACGGTGTTGAGTTCGATTACGGACGTGTTCATCAATATTCCCGGCCTCCCACTCGTTATCGTACTCGCGGTCATGTTCGAGCCGCGGAATCCGGTACTGGTCGGCATTCTGTTGAGCATCGCGGCGTGGGCTGGCCTCGCGAGGGCGATTCGATCACAGGTTCTCACCATGCGGAGGGAATCGTTCACCGAAGCTGCACGGGCGATGGACGTCTCGACCTCGCGAATCATTCGGAAGGATATCCTTCCGCGACTCATGCCGTACATCGTCATCAACATGATGAACGCCACCCGGAACATCATCTTTTCGGCGGTCGGGTTGTACTTCCTCGGGGTCCTCCCGTTTGAGGACCAAAACTGGGGAATCACGCTGTATCTGGCCTACGACGCTGGTGCACACTACCGACCGGGGGCCCTCCACTGGCTACTCATTCCGATGATCGCAATTATCGGGATCTCGGTCGGGCTGATACTGCTCGGACAGTCGCTCGACCGCGTGTTCAACCCGCGTGTCAGAGCCCGACACCGGAACGGGGAGGCCGAAGCCGAAGGAAGCGAGGATGTCGAGGCGGACAACACCGGAATGATGAAACAAGTCTAAAATTACAACAATGGCTCGAAACGAACGCAGTATGACGGAACAGGCCGTATCGAACGACGATCGAGACGCGTCGATCACCGACCCGATACTCGAGGTACGAAACGCCACCGTCAAGTTTGGAATGGACCGCGGTGAATCGCGAGTCCTCGACGACGTCAGCATCGATATCGAACGAAACGAGATACTCGGCGTCGTCGGCGAAAGCGGCAGCGGAAAGTCGATGTTCGCCTCAGCCTTTCTCGACGCGATCGTCGACCCGGGGACGCTCAGCGGAGAGATTTCCTACTATCCCGACAGCGGCGGGGAAGTCGACGTTCTGGGCCTCACGAAAAGCGAGCTCAACCAGTTCCGCTGGGAAGAGATTGCGATGGTGTTTCAGGGAGCCATGAGTTCGTTCAACCCCGTTCGAAAAATCAACACCCACTTCGTGGAGACGCTCACTGCACACGGAGACACCGTTTCCGAGGGGATGGAGCGAGCACGCACGATCCTCTCGGATCTGTACATGGACCCGGAGCGGGTGCTCAGGTCCTATCCCCACGAACTCAGCGGGGGGATGAAACAGCGCGTGTTGATCGCACTGAGTCTCGTCCTCGAGCCGGAGGTGCTCGTGATGGACGAGCCGACGGCGGCGCTCGATCTGTTGATGCAGCGGTCGATCATCTCGCTCATCGAGGATATTAAGGAGAAGTACGACCTGACTATCGTCTTCATCACGCACGATCTCCCGCTGGTCGTCGACCTCGCCGATCGGATCGGCGTGCTCTACGCGTTCGAGTTCATCGAGATCGGTCCCGCGAACGAACTGCTCGAGGAGGCGGCCCATCCGTACACTCGAGCGCTACTCAAGTCAACCCCGAATCTCACCGCACCCGTCGACGAAATGCGGCCGATCGAAGGGAGCGCTCCCGATCCGGTAAACGAGATTTCGGGTTGTTCGTACCATTCGCGGTGTCCGATGGCAGACCAGCGCTGCGAAGTAGAAGATCCTGGTCCGTACATCGTCGATACGGATCACGACGTTCACTGTCATTACTGGGAGGAGGCAAGCGAAGCGGTGCCGATGCCGAACGACGGGTCGGGAACTGAGACAGGGAGCCCAGATTCCGATCAACCGATATCGGTACAAACACCGGAGACGCGCCCTCGGTGGGCGGGCGAGAACCCAGTCCTCTCGTTGGACGACGTCGAAGTCCACTTCGAAGCGACCCAGGACGAGGGATTATTGAACCTGTTCACCGATCCGGAAACGGTTCGGGCAGTCGACGGCATTTCGTTCGACATCTACGAAAACGATGTCGTCGTCCTCGTCGGGGAGAGCGGGTGCGGCAAGACGACGCTCGGTAAGGCGGCGGTCGGACTCGAGCGTCCGACAGCCGGACGCGTCGAGTACCGGGGACAGGACGTCTGGGAAGCGAAGGAAACCGGCGGCGACATTCCGTTCGAGGACATCCGTCAGTCCCTTCAGATCGTTCACCAGGATCCCGGGAACGCATTGAACTCCTACCGAAAAGTGTTCTCGAGTCTCGAGGAACCGCTCGTCAGATGGTATGACGACCTCGACGGGAACGATCGTCGCCAACGGATCCTCAGCATGCTCAAGCATGTTGGGATGTCGCCGCCGGAGGATTATATCGAGCGGTATCCACACCAGTTGAGCGGCGGTGAACAACAGCGAGTTGCGCTGATCCGTGCAATGTTAATGAATCCGGACGTCATCCTCGCGGACGAGCCCGTAAGCGCTCTGGACGTCTCCTTGCGCGTCGAGATGATGGATCTGATGCTCGAGCTCCAGGACATGTTCGATACCTCATACCTGTTCATTTCGCACGATTTAGCCAATGCCCGATACATCACCGAAAAAACCGACGGACTGATCGGGGTCGTCTATCTGGGAAAGCTCGTCGAAATCGGGACGCCGGAACGGATCATCAACGATCCCCAACACCCCTACACGCGGGCGCTTTGCTGGGCGACACCGGAGTTGCTGACCGAAACTGATCGAACGGACGACTCCCCGATGCGAAAGATCGATATCCCGGATCCGACGGACCCGCCGTCCGGCTGCCGGTACCACACGCGCTGTCCCGAAGCAAGGGACGTCTGTCGCGAAGTCGAACCGGAGATGGTCGACTCGGGTACGGACGAAACGCATCAACGAGCCGCGTGTTTCCGCGCCCAGGAAAACCACGAGTACTGGACGAGCGAGTCCATCGTCGAGGACTGACGCGGTTTTCAGCCCGTATCAGACCCGACCCTGAGTTGCGTTTTTGACGACCGATTACTCACGATAGCGAGCGGTGAGTATCGAGTTCGTACGTTTCTCCGGACGACAAAATAGCACCGACTGGAGAACGCCGATCCAGACTACTGCCACCTCACTGGGCAGTCCGATGGGCAGAAGGCGATGGCATAATGCCGTTACATTCTACTGTTCCCGAGAGCAGAATTCTCTGCCAACACACTCGAGGTTTTACATTCCGGTAACGATGGCTGAATCTGAATCGTACAGTATCAATGGGAGTCATAGATCCAGAGACAGCGGTGTTTGGGGCCTGCGTGAGTCACACCGCTCAGAAACGTCGGCCCAACTCGAGTCTGCTCGAGCAAACTCGAATTCTGTTACGATCATACTATTGTAAATAATTGGGGCGAGTGGTTCGGCTGTCGGGAACACGAAAAGCGAAAAGCGAACGAGAGTCGAAGGACTGTAACCACCGCAAACAACGTCAATAGAAAGAGAGTCGAATAATTGGCAATACGTCTCTCGTCGTGTGCATCGGCAAACTTGTGCTACACGTTCGCTCCTTGGGAACACATAACTTGGATCTGCGTGATGAACGGACCGAATGACCCATTAGTATCGGCGAGTGCCCCATCCCCGCGACCGGCAGTTTGGGAATGTTTTATGTCCACCGACGGCCTTCTTTGGGATATGACGATCGACACAGTTGATGACTCCGGCGTAATCGGAAGCCTGAGCGAAGGTGTACGAACCGTTCTCAATTCGGTCACGCTGACGCTCGCCATGGTCGGAGTGTTGCTCATACTGATCGGTTTTATCATGCAAACCGGCGTTCTGGCCGGTCTGTTACCGATCTGGGGGGCAGGATTGGCGTTCGTCGGGTTCACTGCGTATGGCCTGATCTGGCGGTCCAGGAAATAACTTCGATCGAGTACAATCGTCGTAATCGAGCGCAGACACCCACAGGCAGGTTCCGCTCGACACAACGTTTATGACCTCACTCAAAAATAACCGAACGATGCCCGAAATTCAGACCAGTCACTCCGATATTCGCGAGTTCGGCGCGACGGGAGACGGCGAGACTCGAGATACCGACGCGATACAGACCGCACTCGACGACTGCGCCGAGTCGGGCGGAACGGTTCGCGTTCCACCGGGAGAGTACCTGACAGGACCGCTTCGCGTCGGTGATAGGACATCGTTACACGTTGAAAACGGCGCAACGCTTCGATTCGTCAAGGACCACACTGCCTTCCCGACCGTCGAAAGTCGCTGGGAGGGATGGGATCAGTTCGGCTTCCATCCGTGTCTGTTCGTCGACAACGCCTCGAGCGTCGAGATAACCGGACGGGGCGTGATAGACGGCTCGGGCGAACACTGGTGGCAGTACAGAGATCTGCCCCGATCAGCGTACCCCGACGACCTCGAAGAACGCGTCGAGGAGTTCGACAAGCGAAACGAACTTCGGGACGGTGTGAGTTCGTTCACGCTCCGACCGCCGTTACTCCAGATCTACGATTCGGAGAACGTTAGCGTCTCCGGCGTAACGCTTCGAAACTCGCCGTTCTGGAACACGCACGTCGTCTACTCCGAAGACGTGACGATAACCGACGTGCGGATAGTGAACCCCGCGGACGCACCGAACGGCGATGGGATCGACATCGACTCCTCGAGAAACGTTCGGGTCAGTGATACGTTCATCAACGCCGGTGACGACGCGATCTGTCTCAAATCGGGGAAGGACGAACAGGGGCGTGCGGTGGGCGAGCCGGCGGAGAACATCACGATTACTAACTGCACGGTCAAACACGGTCACGGCGGGGTCGTAATCGGAAGCGAAACCGCCGGCGACGTCCGCAACGTGACCGTGTCGAACTGTACGTTTACCGATACCGATCGAGGGATTCGAATCAAGTCCCAACGGGGTCGCGGCGGCGTGGTCGAGGATCTCCGCTTCGATACGATCGTCATGCGACAGGTTGCCTGTCCGTTTGTCATCAACGGGTACTATTTCACCCCGATCGACAGCGATCCGGAGCCGATCGACGAAGGAACGCCGATGGTCAGGAACGTCCACTTCCACAACATCAGCGCCCGAGACGTCGAATCCGCCGGATTCTTCGCCGGGCTTCCGGAGCGACGTTTCGAGGGCATCACGTTCGACGACGTCCATATCGACGCGACGCGGTCGCTCGAGGCAACCGATCTCGATCCCGCGATGGCGTACGACTACGACCAGCGACACGGTTTCTTCTGTAAATCGATGCGAGACGTGTCGTTTACCGACGTTCGCCTCCGAGTTCCGGACGACCCGGCGCTACGGTTCGAGGAAACCAATCTGGTGTCGATCGATGGCCTCGAGGTCGAGCGAGCGGGAGCGACCGACGGCCCGCTCATCGAACTCGATAACGTCGAAGAAACGCGAGTTCGGGGCTGTTCGCCACCGCCTGAGGACCGGCGGTTTCTCGAAGTGGCTGGTCCTGCTAGCCGCAGGCTCTCGCTCGTCGGCAATTACGGCGATCTTCGGGAAACGATCGATATTGGGACGGAGTGTGATGCGGTCGTCTTCGAATAGGTGCTCGAACGGCGAAGCGTTTAAGCGCCTCCTTGACAGAGGTTCGCTAGGAGCTTTCAAATGAACGCAGTTCAGGCAGACGACGGCCACGTATTCGTCCGACTCGGCTCGGGTGACCTGCTCCTCGAGTCCGTCCGTGACGTCTGCGAGGAGCACGGCATCGATTCAGGCGTCATCGTTTCGGGAATCGCGACGCTTCGAACCTTGAACTACCACTACGTCCCAACCGCGGCGTTCCCGAGCGAGCCCGATGAGCGAAACGTGTTCGAAGAACGCGAGGGGGCGTGGGAGGTCGGCACGATCGACGGGGCGATCGCCGACGGCGAACCCCACCTGCACGTCATCGCCTACAACGGCGAAGAGACGATCGCCGGTCACCTCGAGGACGGAACCGAAGTCCACGTTACCTGCGAGATCGTTATCCGACCCATCGAGGGGATCGAGATGACGCGCCGCACGAACGAGATGAACGTGTCAGTGTTACAAGAGCGGTAGTCCAGCAAGGGGAGGCCTTCTATTAGTCGGCAAAGCGGCGACGAGAGAACCGCTTACGGGTCGTCGGTCGATTCAATCGACTCGACCGGTTCGACTTCGCCTCGAACGGCAGTCGCACCCGCCGTCGGGGCCGCCCAGTCGACCGCGTTCGAGAGCACACGACGAACCTCGTCCTGAAAGAAGATGGGGTACTCCTCGTGTCCCGGCCGAAACGCGAATATCCGACCGCGACCGCGCCGATAACAGAGCCCAGAGCGAAACACTTCCCCGCCTTCGAACCACGAGATAAAGACGGTTCGATCGGGTTCGGGAACGTCATAGGGTTCGCCGTACATTTCGGTCGACGGGATCTCAAAGGACTCCTCGAGTCCGTCGGCGATCGGATGACCGGGATCGGCGACCCAGATTCGTTCCGTTTCCCCACCGTGGCGGTACTTGATAGCACAGGTCGTTCCCATCAATCGCTCGAACGGTTTCGAGTTCTTTCCCGAGTGGACGGGGACGAACCCCATCCCGCTGTGCACTCGATCGACCACGCGGTCTGCGATTTCGTCGCGGACCTCGCCGTTCGCACAGTGGGACCACCAGACGAGCACGTCCGTTTCCTCGAGGACGGCCTCGGTGAGTCCGTGGTCCGGTTCCTGTAACGTCGCCGTTTGGACAGTCCGGTTGCCGGACTCGAGACCATCGGCGATGGCGCCGTGGATGCCGTTGGGATACAGCTCACGAACGTGCTCGTCTTCGCGTTCGTGAACGTATTCGTTCCAAACTGTGACCTGAACTGTCATACGGAGAGTGGTCGGCCGAGAGCGATAAAAGTGTTCGGCTCGGCGATCGTTCGTCTCGTCGCCTCTCACGTTCTCGGGCTCAATCGTTACAGCGGGTCGAGTTCGCCGAGGTCTGCGAGGATTTCCCGGAGTTCCTGCCGTTCTTCCATTCCGATCTGTTGTTGTGGCGGCAAGAGCGTATCGTGCTCGAAAATCCCCTGCATCTCGAGGGCAACTTTCGTTCGAGCGCGGTAGCGACCCTGCGGTTCGCCGAAGACGTGATTGGTCAGGGGCAACATCGTTTCGCGGATCTCCTTTGCACGCACCATATCGTCGTTTCGGACCGCCCGCAGCTTCTCGACCTGGAGTTCCGGAACCAGATTACCGTATCCGATGAGTCCGGTTTCCGAGCCGAGTTGGTACGCGTGGGTAAGGAACGTGTCGTTACCCGTCATCATAGTGAAGTCGTCTCTGGCGTGATCAAGGGCTCGTACGGTTTCCTCGTAGCGAACCGGATCGAACGACGCTTCCTTGAACGCGATAACCGAAGGGTGCTCACAGATTTCGACGTGTGCGCTAATGGGAATGCCGGAGCTTCCCCACGTCGGGAACTGGAAGTTGATAAGTGGAATATCGACGGCGTCGGCGACGCGTTCGAAGTGCTCGACGGGCGTTCGTGGATCTTGATTTGCGTAGGTGTCGAGCGGGAGTAACATGACCGCGTCGGCACCGGCCTCCTGTGCCTCGCGCGCCATCTCGGCGGCCTGAAGCGAATTCTCGCCGTAGACGCCCGAGAAGACTGGGGTGTCAGCCGCGGCCTCCTTGTGAACGCGAATAACCTCCTGTTTCATCTCTCGAGACAGGAGCTTGCACTCGCCGGTGTGTGCGTTCGCGATGACCGCGACGATGCCATCGATCCCGGTCAGGTACTCGACGAGCCGTCGAAGGTCGGCTTCGGCGAGATCGTACTCGGGTTCCGGCGTCCACGGGGTCGCCGTTGCCGGGATGATGCCACCTGCAATCCGGTCTTTCAGCTCTCGAAATTCGTCGTATAGCATGCGGTATGCGAACATCAGCATCGGTCACGAAAAAGATTTGGTTTCGTGTGACACGAACGAGAGTCGAGCGAGCAACCGTTGGCGGATACCACAGGTATGTTCTGTGGAACACGACTACCGTTTCGAAACCTAATCTTGGCCGCATCGCTTCGAACGCCAGACTGTCGAATCGAGGCGTTCGAAAGTCGTTGGCAGTGGCAACCGCAACCAACAACGAGTCGAGAACGTCCCGAAAATCGGAATACGACCAGTTGTTTAATTCCTTACATTTGAACAACTTTATATATTAACAATCCCATTGGTACCGTATGTCACGCGCTATGGACGGAAACCCGGGCCGAACGATTCGGTCGGTCCAAATAGCCTTCAACATCATCGAGCAGTTACAGACGCAAAAGGGGGCCGGGGTCACGGAGCTCGCGACGGAGCTGGGTCACTCGAAGAGTACGATCCATAGCCATCTCCGAACGCTATGCGAGCGGGAGATCATCGTCCGCGAGGACGACGGCTATCGATTGAGCCTTCGCGTTCTCGATATGGCGAATCACGTGCGCAAACAGGTCGAGAACTACGACGTGATCAGAGAAGAAACCGATGAGTTGGCGGCCGAAACCGGAGAGATAGCCCAGTTCGGGATGGAAGAGCACCAAAAGATTTCGTACCTCTACAAGGCCAACGGCGACAGAGCAGTCGTCACGGCGTCCCGAGTCGGAACACAACAACCCCTCCACTCGACATCCCTGGGCAAGACGGTTCTGGCGTTTCTACCACCCGAGCGAACAGAAGCGCTTATCGAGTCGATCGACTACACGACATCGACCGCCAAAACGGTCACCTGTCGCGACGAACTCCTCGAGGAACTCGAGCGAACGCGAGAACGGGGGTACGCCATCGACGACGAGGAGAACTTCGAGGGGCTTCGCTGTGTCGCCGCACCCGTCAGAGACGGTGATTCGGTCATGGGTGCGATCAGTATCACCGGTCCCTCGAGTCGGTTTACCGACGAACGGCTTCACGACGACCTCTCGAAGTACGTGATGCGAGCTGCGAACGTCATTGAGGTCAATACGAAGTTCTCGTAAGCGACGAGGACAGGGAGACTCCAATACGAGCAGGTCCGCCGAAGGGGCACGATTATGTTGTGAGACGGTACCATTATGCTTCCGGGTTCGTACGTGTACGTATGAAGGTTAGCGAAGTTACTGGATACGCGCTGTCATCACCGATCGAACCGCCGCAGGATCGGTCGTTCCACGGCGGGACGCGGCGGCTGAACAAGCGAGACGTCGTACTCGTCCTCGTCGAAACCGCGGACGGACGACAGGGGTTCTCGACGGCCGGGGCGAGCAGTTCCGAAATGCGCGAGTACTTCGAGGGTGACTCCCAGGGCACGTTCGCCGACGTTATCGGAGGATCCGTTGCAGAAGCTCTCGAGGGACGGACGGTAGATAAAATCGCAGACGCCGCCGGCTATATCTCCGAAACCGATCTACCAGCACACCTCCGAACGGAGGCCATTTCCGCGATCGACGTCGCCCTGTACGATCTCCGGGGAAAAGAACTCGGGATCCCGATCTACGAGCTTCTCGCCGACGCGTACGGAAGCGAACCGACGAAACGGATGCCGTTGTACGCCAGCGCGGGAATGTACATGGAACCGGAAGGGTACGCCCGGCAGGCCGAGGTCATAGCGGAACTGGGATTTTTCGGGTACAAGTACCGTCCCGGGATCGGTCCCGATGGTGACCGCCGGACCATCGATCTCCTCGCGGACGCGCTCACAGAGACGGAGTTCATGCTCGATGTCCACACCTGGTGGAAGCTCCGTCGATCCTACGGCGACGATACCGTCCGAGAACTCGTCGAGTACGCGACGGAAGCCGGCGCGTACTGGATCGAGGAGCCGGTCAAGCCCAACGACCACGAGGGATACGCAACGCTCGCGGAAACCGGCGCTCCGCTCGCTGGGGGCGAGAGCAAAGACTCGCCGAACTCCCTCGTGGAACTGGGGAAAACCGGTGCAGTCGAGTTCTTGCAGGGAGACGTCCGTCACCACGAAGGGTTTACCGGATGTGAGCCGGCAGTCCAGTACTGTCACGGACGCGATGTCGAGTTCGTCCCGCACAACTTCGGAACGTGGCTCGGACTCCTCGCAAACGCCCATCTCGTTGCCGCGGCGCCGGGCACTCGATTGCTCGAGTATCCCGTCTTCGAGGACGATCCGCTCTTCGACGAACCAACGGATCCGGGAATGTACCCGTTCGACCTCGCGTTCGATATCATCGAGGGCGAACCCGCGGTCGAGGACGGCCGATTGACCGTCCCGGACGGTCCCGGACTCGGCGTCGACGTGAACCTCGACGTGCTCGAGGAGTACGCCTTCGTCGACGGTCCGTGGACGGAGTTTCACTACGACGACGAGTAGGGGCACAAAGCGGGAGGTGCCTCCACGTAGTCGAACACGCTCAGTTGATTACCCGGTCGATATCGTCGTCGAGTTGGCTATAGAGTTCCTCCGCCCGTTGGGCCGTCTCCGGGGCGAGCGGTTTGATCGGTTCCCGAACGCGGCCGCCGTTGAGGCCGGCTAACTGTAACCCTTTTTTGACGGCTGAGACGCTGATCGCGCCGTCGATGTCGTTACCCTGCCCGTTTTCTTCCCTGAAGCGCTGGTAGGGGAGACAGATGTTTCGAAGCGTGCGTGCGTACTCCCAGTCGCCGCTCGAGAGCGCGTCGAAGAGCTCGAGACCGACCTCGGGGCGGAAGTTGCTCACGCCCGCCGAGAATCCCTCGACACCCTCCGCCCAGAACGAGACCGCGTACGGCTCGGCGAGACCGTCGACCCAGACGACGTCATCAGCTCCGGCGGCGACGCCTGCACCGAGCTTCACCGAATCCGCAATCGCGTACTTGATACCGACGACGCCGTCAATGCGGGTCAGCGCATCCAGGTACTCGACCGACGGATCGAACCCGCGGACGTACGGAACCAGCGGCGTCTCGGTCACGTGATCGAGTTCGCGATAGTAGTCGAGCAAGCCCTGCTCGTGAATATACGTGTGATCAGGCGGCATGATCATCATCGCGTCGACGCCGCCGTCATCGTACGCGCGAATCAGGTCCTGAGCCTCGCTTGTACTGCCGCCGACCCCGGCGAGAACGCAGGCGTCGTCCGGGAGAGCGTCGACGCTCGTCTCGGCGACTGCCACTCGTTCGTCTCGAGAGAGCGAGTGATACTCGCTGATGTTGGCACTCGCGAGGAACGTTCCGACACCGCTTTCAGAAAGCGTCTGTGCGTTCTCGCGGAGTTTATCGTACTCAATGCGGTGCTGGTCGTCGAACGGTGTCAGGAGGCCAACGGCAACGCCGCGGAGGCAATCCTGTACCTGCTCGGCAGACAGTGACATGAAATTACTGTCCGCCGCAGGGAGTATAAACCCATCGGCGAAAATCGAACGCAAAACGCGGTATCCCCAGTACGTGTAGTCGAGTTCCTCGAGACAGCGTTCGGTCCGTCCGGCACTACGTTTGGCGTCCCAAAAACGGACCCGCTATAGTCTGATCGACACAGCTTCGGTCGACCGCGTCGTCTCAACGGCAAGCCCGCTTATCACAACGGCGACGGCGCTGATGTGGGCGAGCTACTTGCACCGGTGAACGAATTAACTCGAGGAGCCGGTTCGCTTCGACGGTTGACGGTCAGTTCGACCGACCGGTGCTTGGTAGGCTCTTACTCACTACCAGACGAATTACCGCAGTTTCAGGGCCTCGACACAGACCGGTTTCTGCACGGTGACCGACGCCACCGCGGAAAGCGAACCGGAATCAGCGTCGATTCGGTAGGCGACGACGTTCTCGCCGTGCTGGTTCGCGACGAAGAGGTACTCGCCGTTCGGGGCGAGAGTGAACGTGCGCGGCGTCCGGCCTCGAGCGGACACGTGATCCATGGGGCGGAGGAGATTACCACTACTGTCGGTCTCGAAGACGGCGATACTGTCGTGGCCCCGATTGGTCGCGTACACCCACCGGCCCGTCGGATGAACGTGAATATCGGCAGCGGTATTGTCGTCGTCGAAAGCTGGCGGGAGGGTCGAAACGGAGTGAACCGGTTCGAGTTCGCCCGTGGTCGACTGCCGTTCGAGAACGGTCACCGTCGAATCGAGTTCGTTCACCACGTACGCAAACCGACCGTCGGGATGAAAGTCCAGGTGTCGGGGACCTGCTCCCTCGTGAATCGAAACTCCGTTCGCTGTGGCCTCGAGGATCGGGGGTTCGTCGCAACCGGTTCCTGAGATCACGTCACTCGATGCGCATCGGTAGCTCTCGATGCAATCGGTGCCGAGATCTGGAACGTAAACGAAGCGGTTCTCCGGCCCGAAGCGGGCGGCGTGGGGATGCGGTTCGCGCTGTCGATTCGAATCGACGCTCGAGCCCTCGTGCTCGAGAACGGTGCAGGTATCGCTCAGACGGCCGTCAGCTTCGATCGGATACGCGGCGACGGTTCCCCCCTGATAATTGGCGAGCGTGACGACCCGTCCGTCCGGGTCGACGTCGACGTAACACGGTCCGGTGCCCCGACTTGGCTTCCGGTTCAGCGCTCCCAGCGCACCGGTTCGGTCGTCGAACTCGAATGCGGCAAGCACGCCGCCGTCGACGCGTTCGACCGCGTAGAGCGACCGCCGATCCGGGTGGACCGCGACGAAGGAGGGGTTCTCGAGGGGTGTCGAGGCTTGCCGACGGAATCGGTCGGCGTCTGGATCGAAGCGGTATCCGTGTACGGCCCCGTCGCTTTCGCCTGCGGCTGAGCAAACGACTACCAGAAACGAACGCTGACTGGTCACACCACCTTCTTTGACTACTCGCCGCTTAACTTCACCGATGAACGCCGTCAGCCAGTTGTTTCGGATACGGGGTTTTCGGTACCGCAACTCATTGTGGACGAGTGTTTCGGCAGGTCGATCACCACTGCCACGGACGAATACCGGTCCTGCCCGAATATCGATTCCACTCCCGATCACCGATTCCACGGGAGCGCGTACGTCGGATCGTTCGTGAACCGATCCAGCTCCGCCGAGAGAGACAGGCGAGTACCCGACGGTATCGAGACGCGAAGGGTGTTCGAGTCGACGCGCGACGATCCGTCGTTGTAGCTGACGGTCTCGAACTCGTGTTCGGCGTAGGCACCCGCCTGCACGATCAGTTCGCGGTCTCGCCCACCACCGTTGACGAGCGTCAGATCGATGCCGTCAGCATCGACGTTCGTGACGAGTGCGGCAACGTCTTCGGGTAACCCGGGCCGTTGGCGGCCCGCATCGAAGTGACGAATCTGTGCCATCACGAGTCCGCCGTAGTACACCGGCTGTGGGGCACCCATCGTCAGTTGAAGCAAACCGCGGTGGAAGACGGGGTTTCGGTCGCGAAGGTAGTCCTCGTCCAACTCTGCCCGAGCGGTATCCTCCCGGCGCATAAGCTCGAGTTGTTCCTGGACGCGCTCGTGATTCGCTTTCATGAGACGCGAGGGGTAATCGGGAAACTCGCCGTCGAGGTAGGCGAGCCAGGCGTACTCGTGGCCCGCACCGTGCTTGGTCGACGCTCTCGGGTCCACGCGCCGCCAATCCTGTTTGCTCCAGTCTCGAAGCCGACGGACCCGTTCACGGTCGGCGTCGGACATCGACATGTACCAGAGGTGAACGGCGTAGGGGTCGTCCCTATGGGGTTTGAACTCGTACCAGCCGTCGCGCCACAGCACTTCGCCATCGTCTTCGGTGAGGACGCCGCCTGCGTCGTAGTGGTAGTCCCCTTCGCCGCCGTACTTGTGTGGAACGTAGAGCGTGTCGTGGACCGCATCCTCGCTCACCTCGATCCCGTTTTCGATGAGGATATCGAGTTGCGAGCGCGGGAACTCGAGAAACTCTCTCTCACCCTCGAGCAGAACGGCGTTCTCCGCCGCGACCATCGGGCCGATGCCAACATAGTGCCAGCCGCCCCACGACCAGCCGTAGTAGCCGCCGTACCACCGCCCGTCAGTGTACTCGCCGATCTCGCCCGATCGTCCGACGTTGTCAGGGATGATCCCGCCGTTTTCCGCCGTTCGCTCGCGCCAGGCCTCGAGATAGGTGATCGCCCACTCCCGGTACGTCTCGTCTCCGGTGTGGAGATACGCGTTGGTCATCAGGCTCGTAATGTTGAGATTGAGCGGGATATCCCCTTTTCCACACCGTTCGTTCAACACCTCGAAGAGCCGATCTTCGGTCCCGGGATCGAGAAGATCTGCGGCCTCCTCGAACTCGAGGTCTCGCCAGGGAAGGCCGTGACTCGCCCACCGGTAGTCGGCACCGTACGGATGGTGTTCGTACGCCGAAAAATCGGCGTGATCCGGCCCCGCTCCACCGTTCATCGGACCGCGAACGAGGCGATTCTCCGCGTCGTAATTGTTCGCGTCTGCGTCGTCGAAGTACAGCCCAGCGAACCGCTCGGCCCGTTCGACGACGGCTGCGTCGTCCGGAGCCGCCAGCCCCATGTTGTACGTGTACAGATTCCCCTCGCCCATGTGGAACCAGTCTCGACAGTGTTCGAACTCGTCGACAACCATCGGATGCCCGAACGGCGTCGGAGTCTCGCTCGCCCGGCGCAGGGCACCGTTGTACACGTCTCGAGCGTGCTCGAGAACTGATTCGTCGCCGCCCATCGCGTAGACCAGTGGCCAATTGTACACTCCCTCCACGATATCGTCGAAGCCGTCGGAGCCGACGTGACCGTCGGGAGGCCACAGCGGCTCGCCGCTGTCAGCAACGTAGTCGTCTACGAAGCGGTCGACCGACGTTCGCATCACCTCGAAGAGGCTTCGTTGGAGCCTCGACCACTCGGGCTGGGTTTTCCGCTGCGTACGTGCCGTTATCTCGAACATATACAGTAGACGCGTCTGATATACTCATTAATATTTGGGTCAACGAGCGTCGACAGGTGTGACACCTTCGTCGGGCCATCCCGGTTGAATCGGCGATTTCGGTAATCTCGTATTGGCCACCAGTTGTTCCCTTATCGGGAACGGTTTCCGTCGGGCAATTACAGCCATATCTATGTAATTACAATCGGCCGTCGGAATCTCGAGACTGAGTAAGGGACAAACGCAACCGCACAGTATATCAGAACCGTACCGCACCCTATCGAATGTGAGTAACACGATCAGGGGATGAACGAATCACTCGTTCGGTATCCGAGAACAGTTCGAAACACAACGACGAACCGAAAATCAGTTCAGTCACGAACCAGCGGCGAGAGAGAACTGAGCGGTGCGGTTCGCCTTCACACCAGACATCGAGTATGTTCCCATCTACGGAACGGGGAAGTGGCCAAAACAGCCGTATCACGCCCTTAGCGACAATGTTCAGACCGCGACGAGCAAAACACTTTTGTAGGGAGAAACTGATTTTGGAGGTAGCATGAAGTTTGGAATCTTCCCGACAGAGGGTGGTGACTCCTGGGACGGAGTCAACGAAACGTGTCGACGCGCGGAGAGCGTCGGTTTCCGATCGTGCTGGGTGAACGACCATCAGGCGACGGAGGGAGACAATTACTGGCCGTCTCCCCTGACACGGCTCACGAGCATCGGAACCGCGACCGACGAGCTCGAGTTAGTCACGTCGGTCTTGATTCTCCCGCTGTATCACCCGCTTCACGTCGCCCAACGTGCTGCGATGCTCGACAACATTTCGGGCGGACGACTGACGCTGGGGGTCGGACTCGGCTATGTCGAAAAGGAGTTCGACGCGTTCGACGCGCCGATGGACGAACGCGCCGGTCGAATGATCGAGGGCATTCGATTCATTGATGAGTTTCTCAGTTCGGAAGAGCCGATTTCCTACGAGTGCCCGTTCTTCGAGGTCGAAGACTGGCAACCGCTTCCGAAGACGGTACAGAATCCACGTCCATCGCTCTGGATCGGCGGCTGGGGGGACAAACAGATCGCTCGCTCGGTCAAATTTAGCGACGCGTGGGTTCCGGGCGTCGTCGCAGACCTTGAGACCGTACAAGATCGAAAGGAGAAACAACGAGCGGTCGCCGACGAACGGGGTGTCGACTGGGCCTCGGTCGAACATCCGCTCATGCGCGAGGCCGTCATCGGCCGGACCGAGGCGGAAGTCAGAGAGCGCAGAGAATACGTCCACCGAACGTATCGCGACGAATATGGCGGGGAGTTTTCGCATCCGCTGATGACCGCTGATTCCGTCGAACAGTTCGAATCGTTAGCCGAGGACCGGTTTATCTACGGAACGCCCGAACAGATAGTCGAACAGATCGAAGATATACGCGACCGGTTCCCGCTCGATCACCTGGCGCTCCGATTCCATCATTCGGGGATGTCGACGGAGATGGTTCGAGACCAGATCGAACTGTTCGGCGACGAAGTCATCCCCGAGTTCAGCTGAGACGAATTGGAACGAGCCGTTCGATAAACGGATCAAGAGCCAAACAGCGTATTTCAGCGTTATAACGCCGACCAGAAGCGTTTTCCGAAAGAGTGAGCACACTTCGGACGGCTCCCCCTCGAGGACCAACACTGTCAGCGAACTCGACTTCCTGCTATCAAATTATAGACGATGTCTACATGGAAACAACATAGTATTGTTGGGTGGTTTTTAAAATAGCTTGTTTGCTTATGGTTTATTCAGGTAGAAACTGCTGAGTATTTACCTCCGGAACAATTCGTCTGCAACACACTGAGAGGGCAATCATGAACGAAAGATCGGGGAGTACCGATTCCAACTGGCTCAAGGTAAATGAATCGAACGAGTCAGAAAACCGATCACGCTTGTGCGAATTACCCTCGATATACTGGAAATATTCGTGCTTGGTATCCGGATATACAGCTCATTTGGAAGCCATACCAACGGGATTTGATTCAAGCCAATTGTCGTGGACGAGTACAGCCATAATCAAATAATAGTTTAGGTAGTGATATTTATATACAAATGGTACAATACTGCGACGGTAACCGATTGTCTCGCATGCGTAACGGATAAAGTTCGTGCGCGCACCTCACCGGTCACCGGACCACTATACCACAAGAGCAGAATCGGCTCAGTTAGTCGGTTGGAGGAATCAGGATACCCGACGCACAATCGACACGAAGTCAGAGAGGGTCGCCGGTGACATTCAGTGAGCTACGACGGCTATGGTAGTCCGGTCGTATCGATTCGATATGTGGGCAGACGACCGTCGACGACCCAATTATTTGGTTATCGCCCCTCCTTATGAATGATGTGATTTTTCGTACGTCAATCCTTCAACAACGGTTCGTGCAACGAAACGCTCTCCTCGAACCCGACCGCCTCGTATTTCGCCGTCGGCCACTCATCCGTCGACGTGAGGACATCGACTCCGTTACCTCCGGCCTCGAGGAGGACCGTCTCCTCGCACTTCGTTCCCTGAATCGTCGGGTTCCAGGCGAAGGGCATCGGCGCGCAAATCGGCATCGCCGAACCGGGTGTAGCCGTCCACTCGCGGCTCTCGTAGCCGATTTCGCCACCCTGGTGGTGCTGACGCCACTCGTTAGCGTATCCGGTCTCGGCGTACGCCTCCTGAATCGCGTCGAAGACGTCGCCTGCAGTCCCACCAGTTCGTGACGCTTCGGCGGTCGCAGCGATGGCCGTCGCGGCAACTCGAGCCGTCGCTTCGTGACGTTCGCGGAACCACTCCGGCAGATCGAACGCCACCGTCCTTGTAACGGCGACGTTGTGGCCGCCGCGTCGAGCGACGACCGTGAGATGCCCGAACTCGTTCAACGGGGCGGCCGTGGGCGTGAAGTGTCGTTCTCGCATCGACCGGTCGGAACCGCCCACGAGAACCACCGGCGCGGCGAATCCTCGAGTTGAGAGTTCGCGTCGAAGCGCCGTTGCAGCCTCCCGTTCCGTGGTCTCGGCAGTCACCTCGTTCCCGACCGCTTCGACGGCACGTGTCGTCTCGAGACAAGCGGTTCGATACCGATCGATCTCGGCGCTTGGAAGCGGCGCTCGAAGCGGGGACGGGTCGACCGTCTGCATTCCATCGATTCGGACATCCGCTCCTGCCGGTGAGCAACCACGTTCGGCCACGGCATCCGACAGCGGCGACTCGTGCCACTCGTACTGTTCTGGTTCGATATCGAGGGGAGAATCGTCGAGTCGCGGGAGTTCTTCCGCTCGAATACGATCGATTTCATTGTTCGGCGCGAGCAACCGAACGGACGATCCGTCCGCGGGGATACCGAGCGCGGCGACGCCAGTAGCACTCGCTTCATCGACGACGGTAGTCCCACCCGCGAACCAGGCGACGTTCTCCGGTCGAAGGAGCCACAGTTCGGAGAGTGCGCGTTCGTCGAGTTCAGTCCGGATACGATCGTGTTTGACACTTGCAGGAGCACTCATATCGTTCATACCGTCTATCTCGAGTATAAGTCTTTCTCGACAGTCGTAATAGAGAAACTCATTCGTCGAGACGTGGACGCGCGTCCCTTAGTTTTCCGAGAACGTTACACGGACGATCGAAAACGGCGGAACGGAGACGGTCGTCGAGCGACCATCGACGGAAACGGAATTTTGGGATGGAACCACGGTTTCCGGCTCTTCGAACGTGTTTTCCGCGGCCATCGTCTCGCCGGCGAGCGTCGTGACCGTCGCCTCCGGGCCGGGATCGAATCCGTCCTCGAGTTCGATCGTGGCGTCAATCTCCCCGGCCGTCGCGTCGCGGTGGACCAATTCGACGACCAGTTCGTCGCCCGACCGGCTCGAGACTGCGAGTGGATCGAGAACGGGAACCGCCGAGACGGTGGGGAGTTCCCCGAACAGGTCTTCAGTGTCGGTCGCGAACGCCGTCTCGGTATCGTAGGTATCACAGCTGAGTTCGACCGCCAGCGGCCTCGCGTCAAATAGCGACGACCCCATTCGGTGATAGTAGTAACACGGATCCGCCCAGACGCGTTCGTGGTGCTTCCGAAGCCCGCCACCGTGGTTTCCGGCACCCGAGTGAGTGAGCATGTCGACGGCACCCGAACGAACGCTCTCGTGGACGAACGTCGCGTCGTAGACGGCCTCGGAAACGGATTTGTTGGTCGGTAGTTCCGGCGACTCTTCTATGCCCTCCCACTGTTCCCGATCCGGGAACGTAAAGAGCTGTAACTCGGTGAGCGCGATCCGCGGGTCGTCGACGTCGGCCGCCCGCATGTCCTCGAGAACGTCGTCGTACTCGTCCATCACCTGATCGGCGAGCGCCATGTGAGCGTTGTACAGTTCGGTTTGGTCGGTCTCCGGTCCGACGTGCGTTCCGACGAGAACGTGGTCAGTGAGCCAATCAACACGATCCGCGGCCGTCGACAGAACGGGATCGTTCCAGTCGGTCAGCCGGTTTCCACACGCCAGTACTTCGATATCGTCGTCCACATCGACCATCGCTTCGTGAAATCGGGCGAATCGATCCGCGTAGCCGTCGGGTGTCGTCCAACTGACTTGCCACGGGCCGTACACCTCGTTTCCGACCTCCCAGTAGGTAACATCGAAGGACTCCGGATGGCCGTGTGCCGCGCGGAGCGCGCCCATGGCCGTCTCCGTGGAGCCGTTACAGTACTCGACCCATCGGGCGGCCTCCTCGGCGGACCCGTCCCCAGCATTGACGCAGATCATCGGCTCGCAGCCGATCCGTTCGCAGAACTCCAGAAACTCGACCGTTCCGAACAGGTTCGGCTCGAGGCCGTCCCATGCCGGATTTGGCTTCGTCGGTCGTTCCTCGGTCGGACCGACGCCATCTCGCCAGCGATAGCCCGAAACGAAGTTGCCGCCGGGCCACCGAAACACGGGTAACTCTGCGTCGCGGAGATACTCGACTATTTCCGGGTCGGCCCTATCGACGTGATCGTCCGGATACAACAGCGCCGCGTCGAGTACGACGTTTGCCGGCGAGTCGGTCGTCACGCTGAAGGCGAAAAGCGTGTCACGACCGGTCTCGATATCGTCCGGAACCCGAAGGTCGAAGTCAATACTATCCCACGATTTATCTACGGACACCGTGGTGTCGTCGAGGGTGCGCTTGAGTTCGCCCGTCGGCCCGACTTCGCGGAGCGAAACGGTGAGCGTCGTCGGCGACGCGGCTCGGGCCGTGATCGATCCTTCGAAATCGTGCGTGCGATGGGTCGGAAGATGACACCACTGGGCGATGCCGGCCGAATGCTCCAGCGACCGATCGTCCGCCGATTCAGAGCAGGGAGAGAGTTCCGTAGCCGATACCTCGAGGCGCTGAGCACGGTCGCCGGCGATTCCCACGTCCGGGCTCGTCGTGATGTCGACGCCGTCGATCTCGGCGACCCCGTTGATCTCGTCGTCGCCGACCGGGAACCACCAGAGGGCGGTCGCGCTACGGTAGGCCTCGATGAGCCGGGTCGAGTCGGGATACTCTCGAGTATCGGCGTACGCTTCGATTCGTTCAGCTTTCGTCTCGGCGTCGTGGACAGACGGTCGTCCGCCATCGACGGACGCGTGTTCGACCTGGAACTTCCAGTTTCCGAACGTCGGGTTGTGGAGGATTTGGGCGGTGAAGGAATTCTTCGCGTTCCGCGTCGAATAGAGGTGTTCACCGAACTTTCCGAACAGTTTCGGATCGATCGGTTCTGCGGAACGCTCCGTCGGATCGACCACGATCGTCGCCGTATCGCCGTGGTCGTCGTCGCTGGCCGCCGGGTGGTGCGTTAACAACTGTCGACTCGTCATAGTTATGAATTTTCGCCGAGGGTAATAAGTTCATTCCTCCCGGAACGATCGAAGAACGTTGCTCCACGAGGGAAGATCCCACGGAAGACTCGACCGCCGACCGCTATGGCTCGTCCAATATTGTAACGACCGGTCGATCAGCGTCCAACAGTACCGATTGGGTGACGCTCCCGAACAACGCCTTCCCGACTGGGGAACGAGACCGACCGCCGATGACGAGGTAATTCGCGCCAACCTCGTCAGCGTAGCCAAGAATTTCCTCGGCGGGATCGCCTACTCGACCGACAGGTTCGTAGTCGTCGGTGACGCCCGAGGAGACATCGGCGATGACTTCCTCGGCGAGTTTCTGCGCTTGCTCTGCGGACAGGGATTCGACCTCGTTCATGTACTGGTTGACGAGGTAGGCGTGGTCGCCCGCCTCGTAGACGAGGATCACCTCGAGCGGTTCGTCGAACCGTTCGGCGAGCGTGCTCCCTTCGGAAATGACGCTATCCGAGCCGTCCTCCCCGTCGATCGCTGCGATGATTGTCATACGCAGACGATTTCACGTCGACCCGTAAATAGATTTGCGCCCGAAAAGGACCGTCGGAGACGAGAAGGATAGAAACGAGAGACAAACGGATACTAGGTCAGCGGGAAGAGCGACGAGAGAACCATCACGACGGCGAACCCAGTAATTGAGACGATTGTGGTAAGCGCGGTCCAGATTTTGAACGTCTCCTCCTGGGTCAATCCGCCGATTTCTTTGACGATCCAGAATCCGCTGTCGTTGTACCAGGAGAAAATCGTTCCACCTGCCCCGATGATCATGACGAGGTAAACGGGGTGGACCGACAGGTCACCGACGAGCGGAGCCATAATGCCTGCAGTCGTGAGGAGGGCGACCGTGGCCGACCCCTGGGCAATACGGATCGTCGCGGCGATAACGAATCCGGCGACCAATAGCGGAATGCCGATACCTTCCAACGTGGTCGCGATGTAGTCACCGATTCCAGACAGCGCGAGCATCCCGCCGAAGGCACCACCGGCGGCGGTGATCGCAGCAATGTGTCCGCCGCTCTGAAGCGATTCGACTAGTTCGTCGGACCACACCTCTCGGCTGAGCGATTCCATCCGGTAGTAGGTGATCGCCGCGGCGAGGGCGGCGGCGGTCAACGCGATGTTCGCATCACCGACAAAGCTAGATGCCACGTCCGCAGCGCCACCTTCGACGAGGAATCCGGCTTCGATCAACGTATCCACCGTCGTGTTCGAGGCGATCAAAAACACCGCCAGCAAAATTGGAAGCATCGCTTCGACCATCCCCGGTAATTTGGCTGTCGGACGGTCGGCCAACTCCTCGACGCGTTCGACCGACGAACCCATCGTCTCTCGAAGCGGAATCTCCATCTTGCTGTTGATCCACTTTCCGTACAGGACACCAGAAACGAATACCGTGGGAAGAGCAACGACGAGACCCACCAATATCGTCGCGCCGACATCGACGCCGAGCTCGAGCGCCACTGCGAGCGGTCCGGGCGTCGGCGGGATAAAGCCGTGTGCCGTTACTCCGGCCGCGCCGACGATAGTGATGAACAGGGCGTAATCTCGGCCCGTTCGTGCACGCATCGAACGGGCCAACGGCGCTAGCAAAAAGAACACGTTGTCGAAGAAGACGGGGATAGCGAGTACGCCGCTCGAGCCACCCAATGCGAGATATGAGTTCCCCTCGCTCGTAAACGATTGGAACCAACGAACGATTCGTTCTGCGGCACCGCTTTCCATCATCGTTTTCCCGATTATGGCAGCCATGAGAATCGGGATACCGATGCTGATCATCGTCTCACCGAAGCCGGTTGCCGTCTCCTCAGGAACCTGGCTCAACGGCACTTCGGCCGTCGCCGCACCGACGACAATCGTCGCGATTACCAGCCCGATAAACGCGGGGACGCGCAACCAGACCAGCAACGCGACGACGACTATCAGCCCGATTCCGAAGACAACGAGTGGGTTTTCGAATGCCATACTCACACATTCAGAGGCACTATAAAATAATCTTTGGTGATTATATCCACACATTACCGAAGCCGAGGAGTCAATCACCACTATCCGTTGTTCGACAAAAAGAGAATTTGCTGAACGATCAACAGAGTCCAGAGACCGTCGGAACTTACTCTCGAAGGACACTCACGTCAAAGACTGGCTTACAGGTGTCGCCCGCCAAAAAAGCCTCGAACGCCTCGTCGGCCTCGAGAAGCGAATACCGGTCGTCGAGAAACGTCTCGAGGTCGACATCGCCGGATTCGATGAGTCTGAGCGATCGTTCGAAGTCCTCCCACGTCGAGGCGTAGGAACACTGAAGATCGATTTCGGCTCTGACCAACGGCGAGTACGCCATCGTGGTCTCACCGGTCTGGCCGACCATCACGATCTGACCGCCCTTCCGAACCTCATCGACGGACATCGTCAGTCCGGAGGGATGTCCGGTGGTGTCGAAGACGACGTCGTAGCCGGCTCCGTCGGTCAGTTCGTCACGAATACCCTCGAGATCGTCTTCTTCGACGTTGAGCGTCGGGAATCCGAGCTCTTCGGCGAGTGGGAGTCGATAACTCGTGTCGCTACCGACGCCTGCGACGACGACGTCACCGCCCTGAGAGTCCGCTATCTGTGCAGTCAGGAGACCGATCGGACCTGGTCCCGCAACGAGCACGCGGTCGCCAGCCCCGACTCGAGAGTTCTGGATGACCGCTCGAGCGCCGATACTTGTCGGCTCGACGAGCGCGGCGTGTCGCGGATCGACCCCGTCCTGAACGTGCTGGAGGGCGGTTTCCGGAACGGCGATGTAGCCAGCGTACGCGCCGTCGTGATCGACGCCGGTGATCACCGCGTCCTGACAGACGTTTTCCTCTCCGAGCTTACACTGATAGCACTCTCCACAACCCCTGATGGGGCGCTCGACGACTCGATCGCCGGTCTGGAACTCCGTGACGTCGTCGCCGGCCTCGACGACGGTCCCGGTGTACTCGTGCCCGATGACGGTCGGAAGCGCCATTCGTTCGAAGGCGGATTTGAACTTGTAGATTCCCGCATCGCTGCCACAGAGACCCGCGTAGTCGACTTCTATCAGCGCTTCTCCCGGACCTGGATCGGGGCGCTGTCGATCGACGAGTTCCATCTGCCCGTACTCTCGGCTCGTTTTCGCAAGTGCGCGCATACTGTCGACTGGTCGGTCGAGTGGTATAATTCTATTGGACCGTCTCGACGCTGGGAACGGATCATGTTCGAAGAGCTATTCGAGATCGACGCGTTCGTCGCGTTCGGCCGCCTCGTGGATCGCTCGAATCGTTCGCATGTCCTCGAGCCCGTGGCGACCGTCCGGAAGGATCGGTTCGCCGCCGAGCACTCGATCGGCGAAGTAGTCGAACTCCTCGCGCATCTCTTCGACCGCGCCATAATCGACGTCCTCGAATTCGGCACGGAGGCTTCCCGAAGAGAGGTGAAGCGTCGCCTCGCCGTGGAACGCGGGGGCGAGTTCGATCGTTCCCTCGGTGCCGATTATTTTGAGTTGCGTATCCGTCTGGGCGTGTTGACTGGTCGTACAGACGACCGGCAGATCGCCCTCGAGAGTCAGCGTAAACGTCGCGTTCTGGTCGGGAACGTCGCTAAAGGCGTCCGCGGACGAGGACATTCGAGCGCTGACGGCGATCGGATCCCGCTCAAGGAGGAATCGAGCGGTATTGATCGGATAGATACCAAGATCCATCACGGACGTCCCGTATCCGGTAACGTCGGAATCGAGCCGCCACTGATCGGGGTCGGGATTCATCTCGAGAATCGGTTGGGTATTGTTTCCGTAGACGTGCGTCGGTTCCCCAATGAAGCCGTCGTCGATCAACTCCTTGGCTCGGCGAACCGCCGGTTCGGTGTGCATTCGGTAGGCAGTCATCAGCGGAATGTCGGCCGCTTCAGCCGCCTCGACGAGTCGTTCGGCGCGCTCGACGCTGGCCTCGAGTGGTTTCTCACAGAGCACCGCCTTCCCCAGGTCAGCGGCGGTTTCGACGTACTCGAGGTGATAGGCGTTGGGCGTGCCGACGTAGATCGCGTCGTAGGAGTCGACCGCGGCGCCGTCGTGGAAGTCGGCATACGTGAGACCGCGTTCGACGTCGTTTTCGTCCGCCAGGCGATCGGCCTTCTCCTGAGTCGAACTGACGAGTACGCTCGTTTCGCAGTGGGACGTCTGTTCGATCGCGGGGATAACGACATCGACTGTCCACCAGCCGAGACCGACGAGAGCGAAGCGAACTGTGCCGTCTGCCCCCGTTTCCCAGTCGCGTTCTTCGAACCGGCCGAGCACGGAATGTGTTTCCATAGGAGAGCGTTTCGCTCGAGGGGAATAAAATCGTTCGGTGTGCTCGGGGCGGCTGCCTCGAAGCGTTTCGTGGGTCTCGTTCGTCAGTGCCCCGCTACACAGCAGGCTATAGACGCCGAGTCGGAAAACCGACGGGGCGGCAGACACCACAACGGGGACGGACGTGATCCAAACACGCTTGCGCGATCCTTTCCCGTTCGTTAACGAGAATGGCATTATCTATGAGAGAGTTACTGTTCCCATATCAAAAACACTCTTCCGGAAACAGGCAAGTGGTAGTGGTAATCCGATATCGACGGGGGATCCTGAGTAGAACACTGGTGAATTACGGACAATATTTACACTCGTATTGTTGTATATTCGGGATATCCTCGGTCGGAACACGCACGGAAAGGGCGTCTCTTCCATCACAGTTCTATCAGAGGATTCAATATGAAATCGGCACGCACAAGAGTGGTACCGGATCAGCAGACCTATTAATATAGTGGCCCGGAAATCGATTGCTATCAGTAGTCACCCACTTCCGTTCCCGATTACAAACCGATTGTTCATATATGGAGAACAGAGTTTTCGATAGAGCCGTAACCGACGAAAGTCCCGAGGACGATATCGGATCGTTCACCGCCAACAGATTCGCTTCGTGGCGCCACACGCCGGCGATCGATGCATTCCGCGATCTCGGCTACCCTCGACATTGTCTGGATTCGGTAAAAAAGCGTCCGCGACGCTCGCCTCGAGTTGACGCAACTATCTCATCAACTATCACAAAAACGAAGAACCGCAAGTCCAACAGTTTACGCCTCGTCGTTCACGTTTCGTCGAACAACGCGGAGCCAGCTCCGCGAGCTTGACTCGGCTTACGCCTCGTCAAACAACGCAAATCAAAGATTTGCGACCACGACGAAGCATAGCTTCGTCGAACAACGCTGAGTGAAACTCAGCGAGCTTGACTCGGCTTACGCCTCGTCAAACAACGTCTCACCATCAACCATATGCTCGGAGACGGCGTCGAGGTCTAGAGTCAACCCGAGACCGGGCTTTTCCGGAATTTCCATCCGACCGTTCTCGATCAGTCCGTCTTCTTCGACGAGGTCCTCCCACCAGCCGAGCTGATAGGAGTGATACTCGAGCGCAAGCGAGTTCGGAATCGCCGCCGCGACCTGCGCCGAGGCCATCGTTCCGATCGGCGAGGAGACGTTGTGCATCGCGACCGGAACGTAGTAGAGGTCCGCGAGGTCGGCCACCT
The DNA here is from genome assembly GCF_030068615.1 of Halostagnicola sp. A-GB9-2. Classification (GTDB taxonomy): domain Archaea; phylum Halobacteriota; class Halobacteria; order Halobacteriales; family Natrialbaceae; genus Halostagnicola. The sequence continues at coordinate 54,952 of NZ_JASJOC010000007.1, forward strand.
TTCTGGTCTCGCGCATTCCGCCGACGCGTGGAAGGTCTGGCGCGATGATATCGACCGACTGCTCTTCAAGAAGCTGTCGTTGGCCGTGTGTTCGGTAGACGTTCTCGCCGACGGTGATCGGCGTGGTCGTCGACTGTGTGACCTCCCGCTGGACGTCGTGATTTTCCGGCGGGACCGGATCTTCGAGCCACCAGACGTCGTAGGGCTCGAGCTCTCGAGCGAGCCGTTTGGCCGAGCCCGCAGAAAAGGACCAGTGACAGTCGAAGGCAACGTCGGCGCGGTCGCCGACGCGTTCGGTGACTTCGCGGACGATCTCGGCCTTGTGATCGATTTCGGGGCCACGGAGGTGGCGGTTCGCACGGTCTTTCTCGTGTCCCGAGGGGACATCGAGATCGAACTTGATCGCGTCGTAGCCGAGCTCCTCGACGACGCGTTCGCCCTCGTCGGCACAGGCGATCGGGTCGGCTTCGTCTTCGGTGTGTAGATCACAGTAGACCCGAACCTCGTCACGGTACTTGCCCCCAACCAGCTGGTATGCGGGCACATCGAGGATTTTGCCGGCGACATCGTGAAGCGCGATTTCGATTCCGGAAATCGCCGAAATGACTTTCCCGGAAATCGAGCCCTCGCCGGACATCTTCTGGATGAGGTGTTCGTATAGTCGATCAATGTCGAGCGGGTTTTCGCCGATCAGGAACGGCGTCATTCGTTCGATGATCGCATCATCACCGCCGCCCCAGTAGGATTCGCCCGTTCCAACGAGTCCGGCGTCGGTGTAGACGCGAACGAGAATCCAGGGGTAGTTCCCGTCGACCATCGTCGTTTGGACGTCCGTGATTTCGACATCCCGCGGACCGCGGTCGGCGGTCAACTCCATCGTCTCGGATGAGAGATCGCGCATGGTATACTCTGCGTTCGGATCGCGTAGCGTCCGGTAGTTCGGCATACAACTGCGTTTTACTCCTCATGGTATATCACGTTTGGCATGTCGGATATTTACAGGACCACTGCCGCCGCCCCGAACGAAACGGCGGGAGCGGTGGATTTTAGCTCCTCCGCGTCAACGAGAACGATAGATGTCGAACCTGAAAACCGTGATCCTCGGCGGGAACCGCTTTCCGTTTCACCGGATCGAACGACTCGGGCCGCCGGTCAAACGATTTCTGGAGAACCGAGAGATTGAAGCCACCGTCACTACCGACCGAGAAATACTCGCAACTGATCGCATACGCGAGTTCGACGTCCTCGTCGACTTTACGACGGACAGCACGTTCGACGAACCACAGAAATCTAGCCTCTGTTCGTTCGTCGAAGACGGCGGCGGGTACGTCGGCATCCACGGCGCTGCGGATCTGACGACAACGGCCGAGGAAAACCGCGACGAACCAGTTCCCGAACTCCGAACGCTCCTCGGCGGGCACTTTCTCACCCACCCCGAGCAGACGACGTTCGACGTAACCGTCGTCGATACCCATCATCCAATTACAGCAGACCTAGACGGTTTTTCCGTCTGGGATGAACCGTACGTTCTCGAGTACGACGACGACGTGCGAGTGCTCGCACGCATGGATCATCCGGAGAACGGAGACATGCCGGTCGCATGGGTGAAATCTCACGGCGACGGTCGCGTGTTCTACTGCTCGCTCGGACACGACCTCCCGGCGATCAGGAACGAGGGGGTGCGTTCGCTGCTTGAGCGGGGGATCCGTTGGGCGACTAGAAACAACTGACTACCTGTCTATCAGCTTAGCCACACGATCCTGAGCCACCCCGTGAGAGAGACATGGATAGAGTGAAACAGGATTCACGTTTGTTCACTATCGTTTCCGAGGGAAACATCGCGTCTCGTCGTCACTCGGAAGGAATCAGACCAACGGTACGTTTCACCACAGCAACGTCACGCTTCGGGTGTAGCGTCTTGGTGGAAGCGCCACGCACCGTACCGACAGCGCCAGCAGTGATGAAAAGTAACTTTTCGAGGAAGGACAGGAACCTCCAAGGTAACAGCAACTCGTTACTCGAGGTCGAGAATCCCGACACCGACGAAAAGACGAACTCCGTAAAGTCGCGGGATACTGCGACGACTCAACGAGGACCATTCCGGTCTCACAGGCCTGAATGCGATGGATCGTGTTAACTCGCAGATCGTCTCGGTACAAGTTCGGTTACCCCCAAACGGAACTACTGGCCGTCTCGTGATGTTGAACGTGAACCTCCACCATACCGGCATATTTATTAATGAGAGGTAACACTGTCAAAACAGCATGGTTGACAATGACAAACTTGTTGATGGGATAGGGAGGCGAACGTATCTCGGGGGCATCGCAACAGGAGCAGCGGCCGGATTAGCAGGCTGTGCCAGCGGTAATACAGCAGACGGGCTCGAAGTACTCCACGGGTGGACCGGCGGCGACGGAGCCGACGCGATCGAGACGCTTACGGACGCGTTCGAAGAGGAACATTCCGATATCGACGGAACCTTCGAAGCCGTTGGCGGAGACGGAAACGTCGAGTTGAATACGTCCATTCTGCAACGATTGACCAACGAAAATCCGATGAGTTCGTTCGCTAATTGGCCGGGAAACAATCTCGAGCGGTACGAAGGAGTCCTCATGGATCTCGAGGAAGACGTCTGGGAGGCCGAAGGGTTAAAAGAGAACATGCAGGATCGAGCCGTCGAACTCTGTACGTTCAACGGGCAGATGCCGGCGGTACCGATCGGTTCACACCGGTTGAACAACCTGTTTTACAATACGGCCGCATTCGACGAAGCAGGTATCGACGCGGAGGATCTCGGGAGCACATCCGACCTGCTCGATGCACTCGAGACGATCGATCAAGACACAGACTATGTCCCGTTCGCTCACGGAATGCGGTCGGCGTTCCTCGGGTTACAGACGTGGGTCCAGATCCTCGCGAGCCAGAGCGGTGTCGACGCCTACACGGACTTCATCGAGGGGGACGGTGACAGGGACGCCATGATCGACGCGCTGGAAACGCTACAGGAGATCCAGGAGAACTATATCACCGACGACGCGTCTGCGATCGGCTACACCCAGGCCGCACAGAACCTCATCTCAGATGAAGCCGCATGTATTCACGGCGGAAATTGGCTCTATGGAATGTTTCGCGCCGACGACGACTTCAACTACGGGGAGGAGTGGGACTGGATCCCGTTCCCCGGAACTGAGGGCGTGTATTTCTATCACCTCGACGCGTTCGTTACGCCGGGAGACAACCCGAGTCCGGAAGAGACCGTCGAGTGGCAAAAATTCGTTGGAACGCAGGAAGCACAAATTGAGTTCAATAACCTCAAGGGATCCGTCCCGCTTCGAACAGATATCGAGTCGGACGAATTGGCGGACTTCCTCAAGATGACATACGAGGACCTCCTAGATTCCGATGAGTATCCGCCGACGCTCGCACACGGACTCGCAGTCGAGCCCGAACAGCAAAACGACTGTGAAGGTGCAATCGGCGATCACTTCATGGATCCATACGATGCCGAAGCGGCGGCGGACGGGTTGCTCGATGCCGTATCCGAGTAACCGCGGAAACCCAATCCAAGTGAGATCGACATGCTACAACTAACAAATCCTGTATCAAGGTATAGTAGAGCAAATAGTTAAATGGCAACACACGACACGACCGAAGCGACGGATTCGACGACGGGACCGAGTAAAGAGGTGGTAACTTGGAAGACCAAACTTCGATACTTCCTCAACAGTGACTTCGTTCGGTCGTCACCATACTGGGGGATACCATTCGTTCTCATGGGAATCGCAGTGTACGGCGGAATCGGTTACAATCTCGCAATTTCCTTTACGGATTACGCAGGAATCGGTCGTCCGGAGTTTTCTAACTTGAGCCTCGAGATGTATCGAACAGCGCTTGCAGACGGGTCGTTCCGACAAGCCGCGTTTCAAAACTTCGTTCTCCTCGTCGGTTTTACATCGGTTTCTCTCGCCCTCGGACTGTTTCTCGCCGTCCTCCTCGATTACGGTATCAGGTACAAGGAAACGATCCAGACGATCTATCTCCTGCCGATGGCCCTCTCGTTCGTCGTAACGGCGCAGGTCTGGTTGTGGATGTACAGCCCCGGGAATGGCGTGTTAAACGTCTTCGTGACGGCGCTCGGGTTCGGTTCGATCGATTGGCTCGGCAATCCCCGGATCGCACTCGCAGCGGTTATATTCGCGCTCGTTTGGCAGTTCAGCGGGTACGCGATGGTCGTCTTTCTGGCCGGGCTTCAGTCGCTTCCGTCGGACCAGTTCGAAGCGGCGAAAGTCGACGGCGCGAGTACGGCCAAGACCTACATTCGGATCATCATTCCACAGCTAAAACAAGCGTCCGTCGGAGCCGCCGTCGTCCTCATGCTGTTCGCCCTCAAAGCGTTCGACTTCCTTTACGCTATCACCGGCGACTATCGGCCGCCGAACGGAACCGACATCCTGGCGACGCTGATGGTTCGAGAAGCGTTCCAGTACGGACAATGGGCGTACGGCGCGGCGATCGCAACGATGTTGTTACTGCTGTCGCTCTCCGTTATCGCACCGTATCTCGTCTACCAGTACCGACAAGGGGCGCTCTAATAATGTCACAATCAACACCCGACACGAACATCGACGTTGCATCGGTCGTCGAGGACGTCAACCTCAGACGGATCGGTCACTATACGCTGATCATCTTCTTCCTCGGATTCTTCCTCCTCCCCTTAGTGACGGGGATCATGACGGCGCTGAAAACCAACGAAGCCATCGCCCGGACGGTCCCGTTCATGCCACCACTGGGTGGAGGATTCACGCTAGCAAACCTCGAGTACGCGTTTAGCCAGCTATCGCACGCGTTCATCAACTCGCTACTGATGGCGATCCCGGCGACGATTATCAACGTATTGCTAGCGAGTATGGCGGCGTTTGGTCTCACGATGGTCAAATGGCGCGGCCAGCTCGTGATACTGATTTTGTTCCTCATCGGGATCTTCGTCCCGTATCAGGCCGTGCTGGTGCCACTGGCTCGGTTCTGGAACAACACCTTCCCGCTCGCAGACATGTTGTCGCCGCTGTTCGCGGGGATACCGCTCCTGCAGAGCTATCACGCCGATCTCGTTCCGTTGATAATCACCCACGTTGCATACGGCATTCCGATCTGTATGATCCTCTTTCGGTCGTACTACCAGAGTCTACCGAATTCACTGGTCGAAGCGGCCAAAATCGACGGCGCGAGCATCACGAAGATCTACCGACGCATCATTCTGCCGATCTCGAAACCGATGTTCGGGGTCGTTTTCATCTACCAGTTCACCCAGATCTACAACGAGTTTCTGTTCTCGTTCACCCTCGTTTCGAGCGCGAGTTCGCCGGAAGCGCCGGTCACCCTGATCATCCCGGCTATTGGAACCTCAACTTCCGGGATCGATTTCGGGATCCGGATGTCGGCGGCGTTCCTCGCGGCACTGCCGACGATCATCCTGTACGTTGCGTTCGCCGAACAGTTCGCCAAAGGACTGGAAACGGAGAGTGGATAACAAATGGGAAGCATTCAACTCGATCACCTGACGAAGCGGTTCGGAGAGACGGTCGCTGTCGAGGACGTCACGCTCGACATCGCGGACAGCGAATTCTTGGTCCTCGTCGGCCCCTCCGGCTGTGGGAAATCGACGACGCTCCGCATGCTGGCCGGTCTCGAAACGCCGACAGCGGGAGACCTTTACATCGCCGGCGAGCACATGAACTATCGCGTTCCGCAGAATCGGGATATCGCGATGGTCTTCCAAGATTACGCACTCTACCCGCACATGACGATTCACGAAAACGTTCGATTCGGGCTGGAAGAGGAAGCGGGGTACACGGATAGTGAGATGGACGAACGAGTCGAGGAGGTCGCCGAGACCCTTGGAATCGACGACCTGCTAGATCGAAAACCTGGAGAGCTTTCCGGCGGACAGCAACAGCGGGTCGCGCTCGGCCGAGCAATCGTTCGCGATCCGGAAGTGTTCCTGATGGACGAGCCGCTTGCGAATCTGGACGCCAAACTCCGCGCGAAGATGCGGACGGAACTCCAGCGCTTGCAGGCGGATCTGGACGTGACGACGGTGTATGTCACCCACAATCAGACGGAAGCGATGACGATGGGTGATCGGATCGCAGTGTTGAACGACGGACAGCTACAGCAGGTGGGCGAACCGCTCGAGCTCTATCACGAACCCGCGAATCAGTTCGTCGCCGGATTCATCGGCGAGCCTATGATGAACTTCCTCCACGGGAATCGCGCCGACGCGGGATTTGTCGGCGAGCACATCGAGTATCCGTTCGACGAACGGCTCGAGCGAGCCGTCGACGGTGTCGACGATCTCGTCCTCGGGGTGCGTCCCGAAGCTGTAGACGTTCGCCGCGCCGACGAGTCGTCAGCACCGAACCTCGGTCCGCACGAGTTCGAAATGACCGTCTCAGTCACCGAAACGCACGGCGATCAAAATATACTGTCACTCACACACGCAGCCGAGTCGGTCGACCACGACGTGTTACGTGCGGTCACCGACGGAATGCACATCGTCAAACCGGGCGAACCAGTCACCGTCGCTATCGATCCGGAGACGATTCACGTCTTCGATGGAAAGACCGGCAAAACGATTTGTAATCGTCGAATCGAAACCGCACGCGAACTCACGATCTAATATGGCACGCTTAGCACTCGACGACGTGACCAAGGAGTACCGGGACGGAGAGATGAGTGTCGTTGCCGTCGAGGACGTCTCTCTGGACGTGGCCGACGGGGAGTTTCTCGTTCTCGTCGGTCCCTCCGGCTGTGGGAAATCGACGACGCTCCGAATGATCGCCGGCCTCGAAACGATCACCGACGGGGAGATCACACTCGACGATCGATCCATCAACGACGTTCCCGCACAGGAACGAGATATCGCAATGGTGTTCCAGTCGTACGCGCTGTACCCGCACAAAACCGTTCGGGGAAACATGTCCTTCGGCCTCGAGGAGTCGACGGAGCTTTCCGACTCGGATATCGCCGAAACGGTCGAAGAGACGGCTGGTATGATGGGTATCGAGGACCTACTGAACCGCAAGCCCGGCGAGCTTTCCGGCGGTCAGCAACAGCGGGTCGCGCTCGGTCGGGCGATCGTTCGCGATCCCGACTTGTTCTTGATGGATGAGCCGCTGTCGAATCTCGATGCGAAACTCCGCGCGGAGATGCGAACGGAGCTTCAGCACCTTCAAGAACAACTCGGAGTAACATCGGTTTACGTCACGCACGATCAGACGGAGGCGATGACGATGGGCGACCAGATCGCGGTCCTAAACGAGGGAACCCTCCAGCAGACCGGTACCCCGCTCGAGTGTTACCACCAACCCAACAACCTGTTCGTCGCGGGCTTTATCGGCGAACCATCGATGAATTTCTTCGACGGCTCTCTGGAAGAGAACGCCCTCGTGACCGAATCGCTCGCGTATTCCCTGTCTCCGGATCTGCGGCGAGATATCGAAGCGGGAACCGATCTCGTGCTTGGGATCCGTCCGGAAGACGTTCGAATCGACGAGCCACGGACGGATGGTCAACGGTTCGCGGCCGAAGTCATCGTCGTCGAGCCGATGGGTAACGAGAACGTCATCCACCTTCGGTTCGATGACGCGATGGCCGGTGACGAGTTCATCGTAACGACCGAAGGAGTTCCAACCGTCAGCGCCGGTGACCGGGTCGACGTCGAATTTTCAGAGGCGGTAGTCCACCTCTTCGACGGCGATAGCGGCGTCGCGATCAAAAACAGGACGTTGTCGTTTTCTGGAACGCCTGACGAGGTCATTCCGTAGGAACTGATCGAAGCGGACGTTTCGATACTGACGGTGGACCCCGACGGTCTGCAGGCAGTAAACCGAGGAGAGCGGTTCGAACGTCCGGTGCTATACGATCGTTTTCGTAGCGAGGACGATCCCTTCAATACACCTCAGAAGATCGACGTTGTGAGTCGCTTCGATAGTGTTCTGTAAAGATGAAAATTGTTCTGTAGTAGGAAACAGCGTTCCGAGGCACCAGACGCGTTATCTCCGTGAGAAACGCGAAGATGACTGTGCAGGTGTTTGGTCCGGCAATCACCGGAATCGACGCACCGCCCGATGGGATCACCAGTTAGAAGAGCGTCCGTACGCAATCAAAAATCGTGGCCGGCGCTGGGTCAGTCGCCCGTTAGAAGGTATCGTAGACCGTCTTCTCGATCGTATAGAAGTCGATGCCGGCGTCACCCTGTTCGCGCCAGGTTTCGCTCGAGGAGCGTTTGAACCCGCCGAAGGGAACGTGAAGTTCGAGACCGGTCGTCTTTGCGTTGATCTTGGCGACGCCAGCCTCGACTTCTCGGACGAATCGCTCGGCTTCAGTATGGTCGTCGGTAACGATGCTCGCCGACAGGCCGTACTGCACGTCGTTCGCCGTTTCGAGACCCTCCTCGTAGTCCTCGACTTCGATTACCGCGAGGACGGGACCGAACACCTCCTCCTGGGCGATTCGGTACTCGTTGTCGACATCGGAGAAGACCGTCGGTTCGACGTAGTAGCCGTCTTCGAACCGCTCGCCTTCGGGCCGGCCGCCGCCGGTCTCGAGGGTCGCACCCTCCTGCTGTGCAACATCGATGTAGTCGAGGGTTCCCTCGAGTTCGCTTTCGGTGACCTGCGGCCCCATATCGTACTCGTCGCCGGGGCCGATTTCGATCGACTCCGCCCGATCGACCACGGCGTCGACGAACTCGTCGTAGACATCGGTGTGGACAATCGCACGGGAGCAGGCCGTACAGGCCTGCCCGGTGACGCCGAACGCACCGTTGGCGACGATATCGGCGGCTTCCTCGACGTCCGCGCTGTCGGAGACGACCGTCGGATTCTTCCCGCCGAGTTCCGTCTGGACGCGCTTGCCGTCGTCGGTCGCCTTGTCGTAGACCATGTGGCCGACTTCGCCGGAGCCGGTAAAGGAGACTCCATCGACATCCTCGTGTGTAATAATCGCATCTCCAACCGTGCTCCCGGGACCGGTGACGACGTTCGCGACGCCGTCCGGGATGCCGGCCTCGTCGAGTGCCTTGAACAACTCGAGCGCGACGCCGGGCGCGACGGAGGCGGGGTTGAGCACGACGGTGTTTCCGGTCGCCAGCGCCGGTGCGAGTTTCCAGGCCGGGATAGCGATGGGGTAGTTCCACGGCGTGATCAGTGCGGTGACGCCGACTGGTTCGTTGACCGTGTAGAGGTTCGTCCGCGGTCCACTCGCGGATTTAACCGAGCCGCCGAGATCTCGAGTCTTCTCGGCGTAATAATAGAAGATATCGATGGCGCGCTGGACTTCGCCGCCGGCTTCGGCGTGGGTCTTGCCCTCTTCCCGGGTGAGCAGTTCGGTGAGTTCGTCCTTCCGATCGGCGAGGATCGAGCCCGCCTCTCGAAGGATTGCGCCTCGCTCAGGCGCGGGCGTGTTCGCCCACTCGGACTGGGCGTCGCTGGCCGCTTCGACCGCAGAATCCGCGTCGTCAGCTGACGCCTGTTGATACGTCGCGACGACTTCTTCGGGAGCTGCTGGATCGGTGGTTTCGAACGTCTCGGTCGTTTCTGCGTCGGTCCACGCACCGTTTACGTAATTTTGGTAGTTTGCGGTCACGAGAATCCCTATGTGATGCTCGTATACGGATCTTATGATTCTTACAGGATTCTCCGGCTCGCGAGAATCTGAAAAATAGCAAACGAGCACCAGACCTATTACGGATGCGAATAAACTAACTGGTACTCACATGCGTTATTATCAGCTTCGCGAGGAAGGAGACCCCCGCCTCGCGGTCGAAGCGGCCGGATCGGTGTACGACCTCACCGCAGCGAAATCGCGATTACAGACGTTCGACGACCTGCTCAGTGCGGCCGACATCGCGAATCGGTCGGTCGACGCACTCGTCGACCAGCTCATCGAGGAGGCCAACGTCCGCCAGATCGAATCGGTGAACGACCGGGCAATAGAATCCCCTCTCTCGTCGGGTGAGGTCTGGGCTGCCGGCGTCACCTACCAAATCAGCGAGAAAGCGCGAAAAGCAGAGAGTTCGATGCCGGACATGTATCTCGAGGTGTACGAGAGTGACCGTCCGGAGGTGTTTTTCAAGGCGACACCCAACCGAACAGTCGGGCCGGACGAGACAGTCGGTATCCGTGCAGACTCGGACTGGGACGTTCCGGAACCCGAACTCGGCGTCGTCCTCTCCCAAGACGAAATCGTCGGGTACACGATCGGCAACGATATGAGCAGTCGATCGATCGAAGGAGAAAACCCGCTGTACCTTCCGCAGGCGAAAGTCTACGATCGGTGTTGTTCGATCGGCCCCTGCATCATATCGGCCGACGCCATCGACGACCCCCACGAGCTCGAAATGTGGATGCGGATCTCTCGCGACGGCGAAATTCGTTACGATGAATCGACGAACACGTCGAAGATGGTCCGTTCGGTCGAGGAATTGACCGAGTACTACGTTAAACACAACGCCGTTTCCGACGTCTCGGTGCTGTTGACCGGAACGTCTCTCGTCCCGGGCGAGGAGTTTACGCTCCAGGAAGGGGACGTGGTCGAAATCGGTATCGAAGAGATCGGTACACTCACGAACACCGTTGTCGAAGTCTGAACGATCGATCGGGGCCGGTTCCAATATCGTACTTGAGACCAGTTTCTCATGCGGGAGTTGCGGCTAAGTGATGGAGAACAACGTTTACTGTGACAGAACCATTTATATATCCGTTATGTCTACTAGGCGAATATGGCTGAACCGAATCATCCAGTTCGTACGGTCGGCCGGACCTTCGAGATCCTCGAGGTAATTCAGGAGCTCGACGGTGCCGGGGTTTCCGAGATCGCTGATCGCGTCGATATCGGCAAAAGTGGCGTTCACAACCATCTCACGACGTTGACGAACTGCGAGTACGTCGACAAGGAAGACGACGAATACCACATCGGGCTGGCGTTTCTCGGTCTCGGAGCGTACGCCAGAAATCGAACACCGATCTACGACACCGCACAGGCCCAGGCCGACGAACTCGCGGAAGAGACGGGTGAACTGGTAAACCTACTCGTCGAAAAAAACGGCAAAGGGATCTATCTCTACCAGGCCAAAGGCGACAACGCGGTCGAGCTCGACACGCACGAAGGCAAGCGAGTCAGGTTGCACTGCACCGGCCTCGGAAAAGCGATCCTCGGGTTTCGACCGGAAACGGAGGTAGAACAAATCCTCACAGAGCATGGCCTCCCGGAAGCAACGTCGCACACGATCACCGATCGGGACAAGCTCCTGAGCGAACTCGAGGAAGTTCGCGAGCAGCGATACGCGATCGATCGCGAGGAACGACTCAACGGATTGCGCTGTATCGCCGCCCCGATCACCGACGACGAGGATCGGAGTATCGCGGCCATCAGCGTCTCCTGTCCGGTCCACCGCGTCGGCGATGAACGGTTCTACGAGGACCTGCCGGAATCCGTCCTCGCCGCGGCGAACGTCATCGAACTCGAGTACAACTATTCCTAATTCGGGAGGTTCAACCATCGAGCGACCGGTCGAACCGGACGAAACTGTCGATCAGGTGCAAACGACCGTGGAGACACACGGACGGGTCACGAAAAAACGAAAACCGTTCTCAAAAGAACGGATGGTGTGGAATAGCGAACGAGTGTTCTAATTATCGGATCGAGATCGCTGCGACCGTCGACGGTGGCAGCTCGGTCGTAAGGGTGCCGTCACCGTCGACCGAAACGGCGAGGTCTTCGGGACCGAACTCGTCGGCGTTGTTCGCCGTGACCTCCATATCTGGCTCCTGACCGGCAAACAAAACGGTTCCGGTAACGTCCGCTTCGCTTGGCGTAGGGCCCTCGAGTCCGATTTCGACGGCGTGAGAATCACGGCAGTCGAGGTTCGTGAGCGTGACGTAGGTTTCGTCCGCACCGACCGACGCCGAGGAACCGACCAGCGGCAGTTCGCGGTCGTCGTCGAGTTCTCGGGCGGGCGTCGTTACGGATGTCTGGACGGCTTCGTTGCCCTTGTGCGGGGCGTAGAGGTCGAACACGTGGTAGGTCGGTCGTGCCCAGGCGTCGTCTTCATCCGTTTCGACGAGACACTGGAGTACGTTGACGGTCTGGGCGATGTTCGTCATCGTCACCACGTCGCTGTTGTCGTTGAAGATGTCGAGAACGGCCCCGGCGGAGAGTGCGTCAAGAACGGTTCCAGGCTGTTCGAGCCCGTTGTCGGCCGTCGCTTCGGGATGCCAGGACCCCCATTCGTCGATGATGACGCCGATATCGCGGGTCGTCGCGACCGCGTTGATCGCCGCGGCGATCCGGTCGATGTGTTGTTCGGTCTCGAGTGCGTCCGCGAGGAACGTATCGTACTGGTCCTTGTCAGCCTCCGAGACGGTCATTGTCTGCCCGTAATAGTGATGGAGCGTCAGATGATCGAGCGGGAACTCCGTCCCCCACGGTGCACCCGCGACTTCCTCCATGAAGCGTCGGTTCCACTCGTGGCCTTCGAAGCCACAGGCGATAAGTTCGAGGTCCTCTTCAACCAGCAAGTTGTCCATGGTTCCGACATATGTCGCGTACCGGCGGTACTCTCGAGCGTACTGCTCGGGGGTCATGCGACCGCCACAGCCCCAGTTTTCGTTCCCGAGCCCCCAGTATTTGACGCCGTAGGATTCTTCGCGGCCGTTCTCGCGACGGCGGTCCGCCAGTTCGGTGTCGCCCTCGTAGTTGCAGTACTCGACCCAGTTTGCGGCTTCCTGCGGGTCGCCGGAGCCGACGTTCGCCGCGAGGTAAGGCTCCGTTCCGATTCGTTCGCACAGTTCCAGAAACTCGTCGCTGCCGAAGGCGTTCGACTCCTCGGGAATCTCCTCGGGGCCCTGCGCCCAGAAGAGGTTTCGTCGGCGCGGCCGGTCCTCCTGTGGACCGATTCCATCCTCCCAGTGGTAATCGTCCGCGAAACAGCCGCCCGGCCACCGGAGCACGGGAAGCTCGAGATCGTTCAGGAGAGAAAGTGTATCCTCGCGAAATCCGTCCTGATCCGCGCTGTCGGCATGCCAGATACCGCCGTAGATACAGCGTCCGAGGTGTTCGGCGAAGTGGCCGTGAACCTCGGGCGCGATGCGATCGATAGTCGCCTCCGTATGAACTGCTACTCGTGCGTCAGTCATGCACTAATTTGATATTTTCGGAGAACGATATAAATACTTCGAATTATATCAATTATCAGACCGGAGTGAGGTGTAAACGATCGGTCATCGCCGCCGACGCGGCGTGTTCGGTTGCACGACTGAGACGCTCCGAAAGACGGAAATCATCCAAGGGACCGGGTGAGAAAGGCGTTGGTCGATCCATCGATGGAAACGTTGATAATACAGGATAAGGTTGTCCTGTATATGCAGGAGTATTCACACGCACCCGTTTCAGTCGCGGGCAAGCGTGCGATCGTTATCGGTGGGACGAGCGGACTCGGACAGGCAATCGCCGTCGGGTTTGCGGCCGACGATGCCGACGTCATCGCGACGAGTCGCGGCCAAGCGGCTGTCGAGGACACTGCCGCACTTCTCGAGGACCGCGGCGCAACCACCGCTCGAGTCACGTGTGACGTCACCGATCGCGAGTCGCTCGAGAACGTTCGTGACGTTGCCGAAGACGAGCTAGGCGGCATCGATATCGTCGTCGCCTCGCAGGGAGCGATTTCGAGAGAAACCGTCACCGGAATCGAGGACGACGACTGGGAGTTCGTCACGGACGTTGCCCTCGACGGCGTCCGGCGCGTAACACAAGTGTTTGCCCCCGCAATGGACGACGGCGGGTCCATCATCAACATCTCCTCGCTCGCAGCGCGTCTCTCGATGGAAAACCTGCCGGCGTACTCGGCGGCCAAAGGTGGTGTGGAGGCCTTCACTCGAGCCTCGGCCAAGGAGCTGTCGCCACAAATTCGAGTCAACGCGATCGCGCCGGGATTCTTCATCACACCACAGAACGCGGATACCTACGCGGAAGGAACGGAAAAGCGCGGACGAATCGACGAGCGAACGCCGCTCGGACGGGTCGGCGAGCGCGAAGAACTAATCGGGGCGGCGATCTACCTCTCGAGCGATGCCGCCTCGTTCGTCACCGGCGAGGTGCTCACCGTTGACGGCGGATTCGCGGATAGTGCGTTTTGACACCGAGATTACGATCTCACGCGACCGTCGTCTACGGTTGAATCACGTTGGACGACGATTGTGAGTCACGGATGCCGGGTCGGTCCGGACTTCGTTCAGCATATCAGTCGATAAACCAAATACTTATGTGTTATGGATATGATCTTACCGACATGGCAGACAGAGCCACTCATGGGGATAGATCCCTCAGCCGTCGGACCGTCTTAGGTGGTCTCGGCGCCGGGGGACTGACCTCGTTGTCGGGATGCATCGGCCTCTTTACCGGCGGCGGTGCCGTTCCGGACGGGGCCGGGAGCGACGATACCATCGTCACGTTCTGGGAGCGGTTCGGCGGTGGTGACGGCGAGGCGCTCGAGGGGATCGTCGAATCGTACAACGAAGACGCCAGTGGAACGTTTATCGATCGGCAGCGAATTCCGCCGGACGACCACTACGACCGCTTGTACACGTCGTTCACCGGCGGCGACGCACCCGACCTGACGATCACCCACGGAAGCGTGCTCGGTCAGTACAACGATTATTTCATGGATCTGAGCGACGAGTTCGCCGATCTCGAGGACGAGTACACTGAAGCAATCTGGGAAAGCGGCCAGTACGACGACGAACAACTCGGGATTCCGATGGACGCCCACCCGCAGGGGATGTACTACAACAAGGACCTTTTCGAGGAAGCGGGGCTCGACCCCGAAGATCCGCCGGACGGCTACGACGAGTTCGCAGATGCCTGCGACGCCATCGTCGAAAACACCGACGCCTACGCGTTTCGGTCCGCGATTATCGACAGCGAGTTCTTCATGTTTCTCCGCCAGTACGGCGGACAGATGATCAACGAGGATAACACGGCGGTGAGATACGACGAGGAAGCCGGAATCAAAGCCGCGGAGTTCCTCTACGAAATCGGCGAACGGGGGTGGGACCACACCGATATGGCCGCCGGTCTGGACGGCTGGCGCGGTGGAAACGTCGCTATGGTCTACGAAGGAACGTGGGCGTATCCGGTCGCGGCCGGCGCCGAGTTCGACTGGGGCTACTTCAAACCGAATATCGCCCCGGACGTCGAACAGGTCGTTACCCGTGCGGACACGCACCTCGTTTCGGTCCCGGTACCTGAGCTACGCCACTCTTCGACGAGCGTGGAAACCGATGCAGGTATCGAGTTCACGAGGGAACTGACGACCGAATACATCGAGGAATGGGCGTTGAACGGCGGTCACCTGCCGGGGAGCATCGCCGCGACCGAATCCGATACGCTGCGGGAAGCAGAGTCCTGGAAAGTCCAGGGGCCGCTACAGGAAATGGCTGCGGACGACGCTCTCGCGTATCCACCCCGAACCGAGTTCGGTGACCGGTGGTGGGAGCCGCTGAACGAAAACCTCGGCGAGCTGTACTCACATCGGATGGAACCCGAAGAAGCGATCGAAGACGCCGCAGAACGATCGAACCGGATCATCGAGGAAGAACGAGAGTGGACACTATGAGTACTGGTTCAACAGCCGACACCGACCGACCGAAGGGATTGCTCGAGCGACTGCCGTTCGTCTCCGACAGTCGTTCGGCTCGAGAAAGCCTCGCGGGTATCGGGTTTGCAAGCCCGTTTCTCGCACTGTTCGGTTTGTTCCTCCTCTTCCCGCTCGCGTACGGGTTCTACATCAGCCTGTTCAACTGGGATCCGGTCTTCATTGGCCAGTCTGAGTTCGTCGGACTGAGCAACTACACGCGAATGTTCGAGGACCCGGTGTTCTGGACATCCCTGACCAATAGCCTCCTGTGGACCCTGATGATCGTTCCGCTGGTCATTACGGTACCGCTCGTGCTCGCACTCGCTGTCACCAAAGACGTGAGAGGCAAGTGGTTCCTCCGGACGGTGTTTTTCAGTCCGAGCATGCTCACGGTCGCCGTCGTCGCGCTCATCTGGATGCAACTGTACGAGCCGACGTACGGTCCGATAAGCTACTATCTCGGCTTCATCATGGAGAACCCGCCGAACTGGCTGAACTCCCACACGTACGCGATGCCGGCGGTCGTGATCGCTTCATTGTGGGGCGGCATGGGCGTCAATTTCGTCATCTTCATTGCCGCCCGCCAGGGGATCCCCGAACGCCTCTACGAGGCGGCACGACTGGACGGAGCGAGCACGTGGCAGATGTTCCGGGACATCACGCTCCCCCAGATGAAACACGCGCTGCTGTTCGTCATGATCACGTCCCTGATCGCATCGTTCCAGGTGTTCGAGATCATCTTCATCATGACAGACGGCGGCCCCGGACAGAACACCCAGACGATGGTCGTCTTCCTCTACGAGGCGGCCTTCGGCAACCAGAACTTCGGCTACGCCGCGGCGATCGGCTACGTCCTGTTCGTGATCCTATTCGTCATCTCGGTCGCGAACTACTACCTGCTCGAGGGGTACACGTCTCGGGTCGAGGGGGAAGTCATCGAGGGTGATACCAATGAGTAACGAAACACAGTACGCGCGCGGCTACGAAATTGGCGGCATCGAAATCAGTAAAAGTCAGGTGCGATCCGTCGTCCTCCACCTCGGACTGTACGGCTTTGCAGGGCTGTTCCTGGTTCCGTACGTGTGGATGGCCTCGACGTCGATCAAACCCGAATACCTCATCTACGACTCCAGTCCGCACTGGTTGACCACGGACGTCACCTTCGAGTGGTATCGCGTGATCCTGTTCGAATCTCCCGTCGTCTCGTGGACGATCGCGACGTTTGCCCTCGCGGCCGTCGGAACGCTCGTCGTCGTCCTCGTCGACTCGATGGCCGCCTACGCGCTGGCCAGACTCGAGTGGCCGGGTCGACGAATCGTGATGGGAATCATCCTCGCGAGTTTCATGGTTCCCGCGGCCGTCAACCTGATTCCGATCTACGCGATCGTCTCCGAGCTCGGGCTCGTGAACAACCTGCTGGGGATCATCTTCCCGTACGCGGCCGGCGTCTTCGGCGTGTTCATGCTCTACCAGTTCTTCAAGAACATTCCCGAGGAACTCGAGGAAGCCGCGAGACTCGACGGCTTTTCGACGACCCGGATCTTCTTCCGGATCGCCGTCCCGATGCAGTTCCCCGCGATCGCCGCGCTGGGACTGTTCTCGTTCATCGGGCTGTGGAACTCCTTTCTCTGGCCGCTGATCATCCTCCAGAACGAGGCGATGTACACGCTCCCGATCGGCCTCGTGACCCTCGAGACCCAGGAAGTGACCGATCCGGGGCTCGTGATGTCCGGCGCGATCATCGCCTCGGCGCCGCTTTTGATCCTGTTCCTGGCGATGCAGGATTACCTGTTCAAAGCGGTCGCATTACAAGGGACGGTGAAATAACGTGTCGGCGACCATCGATTCGGACGGCGAACGGTTCATGTCAGCTGTCGGTGATACCGGCCGGTTCGTCTTCCAGAACATCCACCGGCTTATCGTCGTGAGCGTGGGCTGGTTCCTCGCGTCGCTCCCAGTTATCACCGCCGGCCCGGCAACGCTGGCCGCCTACGCCGCGATCCAGTCGATGCGCTCGAGTCCGGCGGGAACGATCGATCGGGCTCACGTCCGTCACGTCGTCAAAACGAACGGCGCAAACGCCGCCGCCCTCGGTCTCCTACCGGCCGTGTTCACCGTTATCGGCTCGCTGTACCTCTATCAGTACACCGTTACGGGAGCGCTTCAGTTCGGCGCGCTCGGCGTTCTCGGCGTTACGGCGGGGATGTACGCCGTCATCATGCTCATTCCGACATTCGTCTCGATGGCCGGTGGGGCGTCGATGGGCGATTCCCTTCGAACCGCTCGCACGTGGACGGCCGGTCGTCCGACGCTCAGCCTGACGACGCTGGTGCTCACGACCGCCGTTGCGATCGTCACGATCCTGTTAATGGTCGCGTTCGTCCTCATCTTCGCCGGAGTCGCCTTTAGTTATCACGTGGTCCTCTACGGCGAGGATCGACCGCAGAGACGATCAACCGACCACTCGACTGTGAGGACGATCACGCCATGAACACTCCGAGCACGAATCGATCGACCGTAGGTGAGTGGGCGGCCGTCAGCTTCGCCCACCCAACGCGAAATGAGCATCGACCGAAGAAACAAGACACTAGCGACCAATACACACAATACCAATGAGCGATATCAGCTTCGAGAGCGTCCGGAAGGTGTACAACGAGGAAATTATCGCGGTCGACGACTTCGATCTGACCATCGAAGACGGCGAATTCGTCTCTATCGTCGGCCCGTCGGGGTCGGGGAAATCGACGCTGTTGCGCATGATCGCCGGCCTCGAGGAGATCTCGAGCGGAACGATTGCGATCGGCGATCGACCGGTCAACGAGATTCCCCCACAGCATCGAGGGGTCGCAATGGTCTTTCAGAACTACGCGCTGTATCCCCATATGAACGTGCGAAAGAACATGTCTTACGGGTTAAAGCTCACGAGCGATCTTCCCAAAGACGACGTGAGAGAACGCGTCGAGGAAGCCGCGGAGATGATGGGGATCGAGGATCTGTTGAACAAGCGCCCAAGCGAGCTTTCGGGCGGCCAACAACAGCGGGTTGCGACCGGCCGTGCAATCGTTCGGGACCCCGAAGTCTTCCTGATGGACGAGCCGCTTTCGAACCTCGACGCGAAGCTCCGACTCCACATGCGCACTGAGCTCCAGCGGATTCAGGACGATCTCGAGACGACCACGGTGTACGTCACGCACGATCAGGAGGAGGCGCTGACGATGAGTGACCGAATCGTGGTCCTCGACGCGGGCGATCTTCAGCAGGTCGGAACGCCGGAGGAAGTGTTCGAGCAACCAGCAAACCTGTTCGTCGCACGCTTCATCGGGAGTCCGACGATGAACTTCCTCGAGGTAAGCTACGACGAGGGGGCGCTCGTTGGCGATGGGTTTAGCGTCGATCTTCCGGCGGCAATGGCGGATCGGATCGAAACTGGACGGTCGGGATCCGGGCTCCGGCTAGGGATTCGACCCGCGGCGCTGTCAATTGCGGATGAAACCGATGAGTGCCGAATTCCCGCAGAGATAGACGTCGTCGAACCCGCCGGGAGCGACACGTACGTCTACCTGGAGCGCGACGGTGCAGAACTCACCGTCCGAACGGAGAGTAGCACGGAAATTACGGCTCAGGGCGCAGTAGAGGCAACGTTTGACGTGTCGGACATCCACGTCTTCGACATCGATAGCGAGCAAAACCTGCTACTCGACGAAGGGGAAGACGTCTCGATAGAAGCGACCGCCTCGAGCGCGTCGTCGGCGTCCAAGACGTAGGTAGCGGCTCAGGGACGTATTTCGCGAACGGGAACCGATTACTGGCCCATATGCGTTTCAGCCGACACCGCGACGATCGCTTGCCGGATAGCGGTTCTGACACGTCGAGAGGCGGCGGCTTCGAACGCAGAGGGGATCGTCACTCGAACAGAGTGTGAAATCGTGGTTTCGGTACGGAGACGAACAGCGAGTGATTCGGTCGGATTCTTCAGTTGTAACCCATAATCCAACATCTATAATCAGTACTATTATTATCTCGCAATACGCAATAATACGCGTGGCTACCAATAACAATCACACCGACTCGAGTAGCGCGTGCTCCCGCCGCACGTACCTCGCTCTGAACGGCGCGGCCGCGACCGGTCTACTGGCCGGCTGCACCGATTTCAGGTCAGACGGCGACGAACAAGCGGACGAGCCGATGGAAGCGACGGTGACGGCAAATGACGACGAGCGCGGTGATCGAACGGTTCCTGAGACGCTGTTCGGTCGGTTCGCCGAACACTACGGCTATCACGAGATATATCCGGGTATCTACGCGGAACACGTGACAAACACCTCGTTCGTCGACTGGCCCCAGATTCACGGAAACGACTCGCACGTCTACGGAATGGACCAGATCGGCGAATACGACGACGTCCCGTTTCCGTGGGAACCGTTGGGTGAGAGCGTAACTCTCGAACGGCCCGGCGAGGGAGGCGTTCGCGGCTACGGAACGTGGGAGTCCGATGGCGGCTGGCCGGAAGTGGGTCAAGAACACAGGGACACCCACCAGCGAATCATCCCGGAAGATGGTAAATGCGGAATTCGTCAACAACTCGTCCTCCCCGACTGGCGAACGCTCACCTACGAGTTCGCCGTCTCGGCCAGAGCCGAAGGTATCGACGACCTCGAGGTCCGCTTGACCGCCCCCGATGGCGATGAACTGGCGAGCGTAGTGATCGATGATCTCGCCGACGAATGGGATCGATACGAGGAGATCGAACTCGAGTTGCACGACCAAAGCGGGAGTCAACTCGAGGGGGGATCGCTCGACGAAATCGAGTCGCCCTACGGCGAATACGTTCTCGAAATCGTCACCGAAGGGACGGGCCACGTGGATCTCGACTGGGTTTCGCTCATGCCGGACGATGCCGTCAACGGGAAGTTCAATCCGACGACGGTCAATCTCATGGAGGACCGCAACGTCAGCCTCCTGAAGTGGCCCGGCGGGAACGTCACCAGCACGTACAAATGGGAAGACGGGATCGGTCCGCTCGAAGGCCGTCCGATCAGGCCGAACGTCGTCTGGGACGGGCTCGATACCAACCAGATGGGGACGGCCGAGTACGTCGAATTTTGCGAATTGACGGACGTGGAGGCGACGATTACCGTCGGTGTGACCGTCGACGAAGACGACGAGCGGGAGTTTCAGCCCCCAGAACCGATAACGCCCGAGGACGCCGCAAACTGGGTCGAGTACTGTAACGGTGACGTGGACACCGAATACGGCGCGCTTCGCGCGGCGCATGGCTACGAGGAACCCTTCGATGTCGAGGTCTGGGAGGTCGGCAACGAAGTCTGGGGCGGATGGCAAGCCGGCGGCACCCACGATCCGGAGCTGTTCGCCGAGCGAGTGACGGAGTTCGCCGCGGCGATGCTCGAGGTCGACGACTCGATTACAATCATCCCGGACGGCATGGATCCGAAATACGACGATCCGGAACTGCCCGATCCACGGGAGTGGAACGAAGCGCTCTTCGAAATCGCAGGCGAGTACCTCGACGGAATCGGCATGCATCGGTACAACTGGGGAATCCGCGAGGAAGACTCGGGGAGCGTCGAGGAGTGGAAAGACGAACACGACGCGGACGGCATCGACTACAGCGAGGTGCTGATCATGTTCCCGACCCAGTTCGGGGAGCTGTTGGCCGAAACCGCGCAGAAAGCAGCGGAAGCCGGCCTCGAGGATACCCACATCATGGTCGGCGAGTGGGGGCTGTACCCGACGGTCGCCGAGGGCGATCCATGGCCCGGAATGCCCACGATGGCCGGGGCGTCGTACGTCGCGGGAATGTACAACGCGTTCATTCGGGAAAGCGACCACGTGCGGAGAGGGTGTCACACCCACCTCCCGGTTCGAATGTTTCCGCCGGAACACGTCGAGCACCCGGCGAATCCGAACCCGTTGAAGCCGGTCGGGTACACGCTCCGGTTGTACGCGAGTGCGTTCGAGGGAGACGAAGAGTGGGAGGTGATCGAAACCAGCGTCGACAGCGAAACGCGCGACATCCCTGAGACCGGCTACCGAATCCGAGCGATGGACGACGTTTCCTACGTCGACTCGACGTCGATGGCGACGCCGGAAACAGACGCGTTCTGTGCGTTCCTCACCAACCGAAACCTTCGGGAGGACGCATCCGTGACCCTCGAGGTGCCAGAGCCGTTCAACGGTGCGGAGGCGGAGGTGATTATCCAGCGGCCGACGGACGACCCGCACGACCCGCAGGAGGGAGTCGGTGAGTTTCCCGACGCGTGGTACGACTGGGACGATCTCGAGGGGTACGAAATCGACGAACACGAATCGACGGTTGAAGACGGCTCGTTGACGATACCGCTCGATCCCTCCGCAGTCGCACGCATTCGAATCGACGCGTAAGACGGTTCGGGGCGGTTCGCAGCGACTCAAGGAGATTGCCAGAAGGCGAAACGTTACGGATGTTCAACGTGTTAACGAACCAATGGAAGACTTCCCCCACGCCGAGTCAATCGGCCTGACCGACGTCACGATCGACGAACAGTTCTGGAACTCGTGGCTCGAGACGAACCGCGAGGTAACCCTCGAGTACCAGTACGAACAGCTCGAATCGAGCGGCTGTCTCGAGAATTTCCGGCGGGTCGCCGACGGAAAAACCGGCGGGTTCGAGGGAATGTGGTTCGCCGATTCGGACGCCTACAAGTGGCTCGAGGCCGCAAGCTACGTGCTGGCAGGCGAGGACTCGAATCGCGGTGACGATCGTAGCAACGCGCGACGAAACGAACTCCAGAATCGAGTCGACGAAACCATCGACCTCGTCGCCGGCGCACAGGACGAAGACGGCTATCTCAACACCTACTTCACGCTCGAGGAGCCCGAACAGCGCTGGACGAACCTCAACATGATGCACGAGCTTTACTGTGCGGGCCACCTCATCGAGGCGGCCGTTGCAAACTATCGCTCGACCGGCTATCGATCGCTGCTGGACGTGGCGACGCGATTTGCAGATCACATCGACTCGCGAGTCGACGACGAAATCGACGGTTCGCCGGGCCACCAGGAGATCGAACTCGCTCTGGTGAAACTCGCTCGCGTCACGGGCGAGGATCGATACGTGGACCTCGCGAAGACGTTCGTGGACCGGCGCGGCAGGGCGGATCGCTTCGAGCGGGAGTTCGAACGCGTCGAAAATATTGCCGGCTACGATCCCGACGATGGCGGCATCGCGACGGACGCTCGAGGTGCCTTCTACGAGGACGGCGAGTACGACGGGCAGTACGCGCAAGCGCACGCTCCGCTCTCCGAGCAGGAAACGATCGAGGGCCACGCCGTTCGGGCGGTGTACTTTTACACTGGCGTCGCGGCCATCGCTGCGGAAACCGGAGACGGGGATCTGGTCACACGGCTCGAGACGCTCTGGGAGAACATGACGAGAAAGCGCATGTACGTCACTGGCGGGATCGGCTCGAGCGAGCACGGCGAGCGCTTCACGGAGGATTACGATCTCCCCAACAAAACCGCCTACGCCGAGACCTGTGCGGCGATCGGGAGTCTCTTCTGGAATCAGCGACTGTTCGAACTCACCGGAAACGCGAAATATACCGATCTGATCGAGCGAACGCTGTACAACGGCGTCCTCTCGGGCGTCTCGGTTGACGGGACCGAGTTCTTCTACGACAATCGTCTCGAGAGCAGCGGCGACCATCACCGCCGAGGGTGGTTCGACTGCGCATGCTGTCCGCCAAACGTCACGCGGTTGCTCGCCTCCCTCGAGGAGTATCTGTACGCGGCTTCCGGGGATTCGCTCTACGTCAACCAATACATCGGGAGTACGGTTTCGACGACGGTCGAGGATTGCGCGGTCGAACTCGAGCAGACGTCGGCGTTTCCGTGGGGCGAAGACGTCACTATCGACGTACGAACCGCGGAGCCGACGACGTTCTCGCTCGAACTCCGGGTACCGAGCTGGTGTTCCGACGCGACCGTTCGCGTCAATGGAGAACCAATCAGCATGAACGAGGACGTGCTATCCAGTGACGACGGCGAGTACGTCACGATCGAACGCGAATGGGACGACGATCGAGTCGAGGCGACGTTCGCTCAATCGGTCGTCCCGATGCGAACCCATCCCGCCGTCGGCGAAAACTGCGGTCGCGTCGCGCTCACTCGAGGGCCGCTGGTGTACTGTCTCGAAGGGGTAGACAACGACCGCCCGCTCGACCAGTACAGTCTCGAGCTGGACCGCGGCTTCGACTCGCGTGGTGGCGACGAAATCGGCGATTCGCTCGAGGGCGTAAACGGATCGGACCTTGTCGTCATCGACTGTGAGGCGACTGTGCCGTCGCTCGAGCCATGGGACTCGGAGCGCGAGCCTGTGAGGGAATCGGGAACTCCCGTCGAGGCCGATATCGAAGCGCAACCGCCGCTGTACCAGCCTGACGAAGACGTAAGAGACGAGACGGAGTCTGTAACTGCCGTTCCGTACTTCCTCTGGGACAACCGAGCCCCCGGCGAAATGGCCGTCTGGATTCGCGGAACGTCCTCCAACCGCTGAACGCAACCGACTATCCACACGTTTATTGTGAGGGATGACAACTTTTCACTAATGGTGAAAATCGCGTTTATCGGCGCTGGAAGCCACACGTTCACGCAAACGCTCGTCCGTGACGTACTCTCGTTTCCGGCGCTACAGGATTCGACGCTCAGCCTGATGGACATCGACGGCGACCGACTCGAGCGGATCGAAGCCGCGACGAACGTCCTTGTCGACGAACACGACCTTCCCGCGACCGTCGAAGCGACGACCGATCGGCGGGAAGCCCTTGAGGATGCGGACTACGTCATCACGATGATCCACGTCGGCGGCGTCGAACCGGTCCGAAACGAGATCGACATTCCACAGCGCTACGGCGTCAACCAGTCCGTTGGCGACACGCTCGGTCCCGGTGGCGTCTTCCGGGCACAGCGGACGATCCCGACGATGGTCGACATCGCCCGCGATATGGAGGTGCTGTGTCCGGACGCGCCGCTCTTACAACACACGAACCCGATGGCAATGGTCTGTAGGGCCATCGACGAAGAGACCGACATCGACGTCTACGGGATCTGTCACAGTATCGTCGGCACGGCTCACGATATCGCATCCTACGTCGACGTCCCGTTCGAGGAACTCGAGTACTGGGTCGCCGGAATCAACCACATGGCGTGGTTCCTCGAGATCGAACGCGACGACCAGGATCTCTATCCCGAGCTTCAGGAGGCGATGACGGATCCGGAAATCTACGCCCAAGACATCGTTCGATTCGAAGTGATGGATCACTTCGGGTCGTTCATCACGGAGTCGAGTCACCACTTGAGCGAGTACCTTCCGTACTTTCGCCACGACACCGACGAAATCGAGCGACTCGTCGGGGCGAGCGCCTACGATCCAGACAAAGACGAGTTCGAATACTCCCCCGTCTGCTGGCTCCCGACCGGCGAGTACTTCGACCAGTGGAGTTCACTCGACCACGCCGATCAGTTCGACGAAACCGAGATGGATCGCTCGCTCTCGCGGTCGGGCGAGTACGCCGCACGGATCATCCATTCCCTCGAGACCGGCGAACCTCGTCGGATGAACCTCAACGTTCCGAACGACGGTCGGCTGATCACGAACCTTCCCGACGACGCGCTCGTCGAAGTCCCCTGTCACGTCGACAGAACGGGCGTTCACCCATGCGCAGTCGGCGAACTTCCGCCCCAACTCGCCGCACTCAACCGATCGAACGTCAACGTCCAGTCACTCGCCGTCGATGCCGCACTCGAGCCCGACGAGGAGACGCTCCGGCAGGCGCTGAAACTCGATCCGTTGACGGCCGCAGTCTGTACGCTCGAGGAAATAGACGGAATGGTCGACGATCTGCTCGAGGCGAACGCGGAATACGTTCCCGAGTACGCGTAAGTGTAACCGACAGTCATCCACGTGGCTACAGCCGACCACGTAACCACAGTTAGCCGTGTGGGTCTTGCACAAAGTGTATAATCACGGACGTTGAACGGTCCGTATGGCCTACACAATCGCCGTTATCGGAACGGGTTCCGAACCGGAGAATCCCGGCAGTGACGGCTACGCCATGGCGTATCGCCACGCGGAAGCCTACGAATCGATCGAGGACTGCGAACTCGTCGCGTGTGCCGACCTCGTTCGTGCAAATGCCGAGGCGTTCGCGGACGAATTCTCCGTTGGGCAGGACCGGATCTTCGAAGATTACAGCGCGATGCTCGAAACGGTCGAGCCGGATATCGTTTCAGTGTGCGTGCCGCCGGCCGTTCACGACTCGATCGTCATCGACTGCGTTCGATCGGGAGTCGTCGACGCGGTTCACTGCGAGAAGCCGATGGACGACACGTACGGCGGCGCTCGGCAGATGGTTGAAGAAGCCGACCGTTACGACGTTCAGGTGACGTTCAATCACCAGCGGCGGTTCAGCGATCCCGTCCGGAGAGCGAAGGAACTCCTGGACGAGGGCGAAATCGGCGACCTCGAGCGAATCGAGTTCTCGGCACCGATCGGGATCTTCGACTACGGCTCTCACTCGTTCGATCTCTGTAACTACTTCAACGACGAAGCCGCGACCGAGTGGGTGATGGCGCAGGTGGATTACCGCGAGGAAAACGTGCAGTTCGGGGCGCACAACGAGAATCAAGCGCTCGTCTGTTGGGAGTACGAGAACGGCGTTCACGGGTTCGGAACGAGTGACGCAACCGGCGACGGCGGTCCGGCAGGAGCGGTCGGCTGTCACAACCGGTTGATCGGAACCGACGGAACGATCGAGGTTGGACCCGCTGGTGATGACGACCTTCCATCGCTTCGGATCCGACGCGCCGGGGACGAAGACTGGACGGCCGTAGATACCGAGGGAGGCCTCCACGGGTGGGAGCTCGTCGAACGGGCAATCGACGACGTCGTCGACGCCCTCGAGACGGGAGATGAGTCCGAACTCGGCGCTGGAAACGCGCTGAACGCGACCGAACTCATCTTCGCAGCCTGGGAGTCGTCCCGTCGACGCGGTCGCGTCGATCTCCCGCTCGAGATCGAGGACAACCCGCTTGAGGCGATGGTCGAGTCCGGCCAACTACAGCCCGAACCGGCGGAGGAGGAGTGACGTGGTGGACGTCTCGTTCTGTCTCGAGATGGTGTACGACGACGAGCCGTTCGCCGATCGGGTCGACCGAGCGGCCGATGCCGGTGCCGACGGAATCGAGTTCTGGGACTGGCGCGAGAAAGAGCTGGAGACGATCGAAGCGGCGGCGAAGGAGGCGGGGCTTCCCATCGTCGGTTGCGTGGCGGGCGGAACGCTCACCGATCCAGCCCGGGCCGACGAGGCCGTCGAAACGATTCGAGAATCGATCGAAACTGCGAGCGAGATCGGCTGTCGATCGCTCATTTCGACGGTCGGCCAGGATCAGGCGGGGCTCGAGCGGGACGTACAACACCAGAACATCGTCGAGGTGCTTTCGACCGTCGCTCCAGACGCAGAGGACGCGGATGTGACCATCGTTGTGGAGCCGTTGAATGCGGCCGTCGATCATCCGGGGTACTACCTCACCGCCGCTCGCGAGGGATACGAGATCATCGAGGCGGTCGACTCGCCGAACGTCAAACTGCTGTACGACGTGTATCACCAACAGATCACGGAGGGAAATATTATCCAAAATCTTACGGAAAACATAGAACACGTCGGCCACGTTCACGTCGCAGACGTCCCCGGGCGACACGAACCAGGCACCGGCGAACTGAATTACGCGAACGTGGTTACGGCACTCGAGGACAGCGGGTACGACGGCTACGTCGGCCTCGAGTTTGCGCCAACCGAAGATCCGGACGAGGCGGTGGCGACGGCGCTGGACGCGCTCGAAGACGGAGTCGAGTAGTAGCTAAACGACGGAGAAGCGGGCGT
This sequence comes from Halostagnicola sp. A-GB9-2, assembly GCF_030068615.1. Lineage (GTDB taxonomy): Archaea > Halobacteriota > Halobacteria > Halobacteriales > Natrialbaceae > Halostagnicola. The sequence continues at coordinate 82,585 of NZ_JASJOC010000007.1, forward strand.
CTCGGTGGTCGACAACAGCGTGAAACGGGTGAGCGGGACCTCGGTCCAACGGCCGTGCTGAAGTGCCCATACTAGTCGACAGCTCCGTCGGTAGAGCGACTTCTACTCCGGCTCGTCACTATCCAGCAATCGAACGAACGGAGGTATCGGGCGAATTGAAGGGAGCGGACGATCAGGGAGAGTAGTATTCATTACACCCATATGTATGTAATTACGCTGGCCCGATGGTCGGAGTCAAGCGAGAACGAAACCGAATACTACCGCGCCAACAGAAGCCGCTCGACAGCAAGGAGGATGTTGCCGTGTGTCGTGATAATTGTTCTATACCGAAAGTGGTTCGTTTTCGCTTGGAGAAAGAATGGACGTACAGTTCGGGACCATCAATGGAGAGGGCGCTCGAGATCAACGACAACCCGCCTGAGGCCGGTGAGCGTACTCCCGAGACGGACGACAACGATAGCCGGCTACGACAGTTTCGATCAAGTGGTCCGTTCCACGATAACAACTACTCGAGGTCTCCCTCGACCGTAATCGAGCAACTGTTTTCTCACGGGGAACGCGGTCGACCACCGGAGTAATTCTACGCTTCCGGCCCCGAACGTCGCAAGTTCGTGGATACCGCGTTCATCGATTCGGATATCCGTTGTATTAGCCAATTCGTGACAGTATTTATTTATATCCATCTGTGATAGCCGGTACTGCCATGAATTTTGATGCCAATACCCAGAGAGAATCGGTCAAGCGTCTCGCGCGACGAGCGCTCTTGAAGACGACGGGTATCGGTATGGGAACGCTCGCGTTCGGTCTCCCGGCGACTACCGCGACAACGGCGCAGATGTCGATACAGCGCCTCCAGACCAACGGCAGATGGATCGAAGATCGGGACGGCAACAGCGTGACACTTCTCGGGATCGCTCCGGCCGATCCGGGGTTTTACGAACTGTACCACCCGAAGAGCGCGACCGAGGTACTCGAGTGGACGATGGACCCCGGACGGGGCTGGCTTCCGAACGCCGTCCGTCTTCCCTTTACACAGGACTCGGTCGAGGAGTCGGTAGCGGTCGGTGCGGATGAAGAAGCCGAAATCTCAGTGGCGCTCGATGAGATAATCGAAGATGACTGACGCCTAAACAGGTTCGATCCGGTCGTTCAGGCGGTGGTGTTCGTCGAATCCACAATCCGAGGCAGGTAAACGCCGTGATTCACCTCACCGATCGATCGCCACACTCGCCTCGCTCCCGTCGTAGGAAATCGTCGCGTGTGCTTCGTGGGTCTCGACCCCGGTTCCGACACCCTCCGTGACGACGACGGCCTCGAACCGGCGTCGTTCAACCAGTTCGGGGAACGTTCCGTCCCGTTCCCCGATCGAAAATTCGTTCGCGGCGTCATCCCACTCGAGGGACGTGACAGCGTACTCACCGTCCTCGTACTCGTAGCCGTCGCCAGCGTCTTCGTACACGTCGAACGAAGCGTCGCGGCCGGGATAAACCCGGACTTCCCACGGCGCGTCAGGATTTTCGCCGGTGTGTTGAACGACGGGCCCCATCGGGACGATGCTCCCCGCTCGGACGAACAGCGGGAGCTTCTCGAGCGGGGCATCCGCGAGAATCGTCTGTCCGCTGTCGTAGCGTTCGCCGGTCCAGAAGTCGTACCACTCCGTCCCCTCGGGGAGATAGACCTCGCGAGCCTTCGCTTTCCCCTCGAGGGGCGTCGACGCTGGGCCGTAGTACATCGGTTCCGTGACGGGACACACCAACAGCGACGGACCGAACATGAACTGGTCGGTGATGTCGTGAACCGCTTCGTCCTCGCGGAACTCGAACGCGAGGTGGCGAAACATCGTATAATTTTCGAGCGTTTCCCATCCCGCGAGCGAGTAGATGTACGGCAACAACCGGTACCGCAATTCGTCGAACGTGACGAGGGTGTCGTAAATCCGCTCCCCGGGCTCGCCGAATCGCCACATCTCTCGAGGGGTGTCGGTGCCGTGGGACCGAAACAGCGGCAGGAAGGCACCGAACTGGAACCACCGCGTGTACAGCTCGCGATAGCCCGCATCCTCGTAGCCCGCATCGAAGTCGCCGTTGGCGTAGAACTCCTCGTCGGTCCCATCGCGGACAAAAAAGCCGCCGATATCCAGCGTCCACTTCGGGTTACCGGTCACCGTAAACTGCAGGCCATCGGCGATTTGCCTTTCGAGACGGTCCCAGGTTGCTTCGATGTCGCCCGACCAGGTGATCGCTCCGTATCGTTGCTGACCCGGATACCCGCTCCGGGTGAGATTCAGTACACGGCTCTCCTCAGTCGTTCCTCGCTGGCCCTCGTAGAGACCCCGCGCCTGGTAAATCGAGTAGGCGTTGATGTAAGCCGGGTCGAACACCTGCTTGTAGTCGTTGGTGATCAACTCGAGACGCTGTTCCGGTTCGAGAGGAGTCTCGAGCCCCCAGTCGGGATTGTACGGTTCGGTCGAGTCGGCCCACCACGCGTCGACGCCGTATGAGAACAGTCCTGCCTCCGTCTGGTTCCAGTAGCGTTCTCGAGCCGCTTCAGAGAACACGTCGTAATAGTGGCGCTCGTTGTCGGGAGCCGAGAGATCACCGTCGTCGAGTAGGTGGCCGGCCGCCGCCATCTCCTCGTGATTTTCGCCAGCGAGCATGTTCGGCCAGAGGGAAATCATGAGGTTGACGTTCCGCTCGTGGAGCCGGTCCGTAAGCGCGTCGGGATTCGGGAACCGGTCGGGTTCGAAGGACTTCTGTCCCCATCGTCCCCAGTCACCGTCGGGGCCACCCCACTCCTCGAAGTCGGGGTCCGATTCGGTCGAATCGGGCCAATACTGCCAATCCTGAACGATACAATCTATCGGGACCTCCCGCTCGCGGTACTCGTCGACGACCTCGAGCAGCTCCGTACTCGTTTCGTATCGCTCTTTCGACTGGATGTAGCCGTAGGACCACTTCGGGAGCATCGTCGCTTCGCCGGTCAGTTCGCGAAATCCGGAGACGATCGAGTCAAACTCCGGCCCATAGACGAAGTAGAAATCGAACTCGTCGACGCATTCCGACCAGAAATAGCTCCCGTGCTGGTCGTCGTGGAACGTCGACAGCGAGTACGAGTCCCAGAGAATGCCGTACCCGCGCGTGGAGACGAGGACCGGCATCGACACCTTCGTGTTGTGTTGATAGAGATACTGAGCGTTTCCTCGGTAGTTCGAGACGCCGTCGTCGTGTTGACCGAGCCCGTAGAGCGCCTCGTCGTCGAACTCGAGTTCAAGTTTCGTCGAGTACCCGCGACGCTCGAGCGTCTCGAGCGGAGTGACGGCGTTTTCACCGGCCATCGACTCGACATCGACCGGATTCCGCTCCTTGCCGCCCGTTTCGGGTTCGCGAACGAGCAAGGTACCGTCGATATCCCGCCAAGTGAGCGCACAGGTTTCCTTTGCCATCTCCACGCGGAGCGTTGCCGTCTCGAGCGTAACGGTCGTTGCCGTTTCAGAAACCGACCAATCCGGTCTATGAGCGGGCTGCTCGACGATCATCGGACTGTTCGTTGACGGATCGGTGATCGACTCGTCATCGCCGACGACAACTCTGACGATGGCATCGTCGATGACCTGAAGCTTTAGCATTCCCTCGTCCGTTCGGACGAGTGGACCGTCCGGTTCCGTTCGAATCGCTTCGTACTGCATACTAAATAAAGACAACCGTGGTCTCTTTACTGTTCCGCCTCTCAGCATATCGTTCGTCCCCCTCTGTACCGGTTCCGCCAGGGGTATCTAGCCGGCGTTCGTCACCGAGGCGATGGAGAACGACCGTCGGTTGACTAATTCGGGGCTCGCGGAGCGTCGGTTCTCTCGACCAGTTGCTACATTTTAGTTCCCCATAGCCGAATCAGTTCGTGTGAAATCGAGAATGAATAATTTAAATTACAACAACACACTATCCTGTAATAGTACGAGTATGCTGATCTAGAAAGAGCTTTTCGGAATTATCGGTACGAGCGACCCACGACAGTCCGACGCAGTTGTCCATGCTCGAACGCGACAAAGAGGCTCACAAGCTGGCTTTCGTTCGAGACGAGAACGGACAATTTGCAGACCAGAAATTGTTTGCTTGGGTATATATTTGCTAACGTTTCGAACGGAGAAGACGATACCAACAAAATCTGGAATCAAATAGGAATAGCCAAACCCGTTTATGCCAGGCATATAACCCTTCTAAACCCAATATTCGGTTATCGCGAACGCCCCCGATAGGTCGCCAATAACTGGGACTACCAGCGCTGGAGCTAATCGGCCATATGGCAGTGAAATTATATACACCGTCCCCGTATAGGTGTAGTATGGTCGAACCGAAGCACCCCGTCCGAACAGTCGACAGATCGTTCGAAATCATCGAAATCGTACAGGAGCTCGACGGTGCAGGGGTTTCAGAGATTTCAGAGCGCGTCGACATCGGAAAAAGCTCGGTGCACAACCACCTTAATACGCTCGTCAACCGCGAGTACCTTTCTAAGGAAGGGGACGAGTATCACATCGGAATCTCGTTTCTCGGCCTCGGAGCATACGCAAGAAATCGAACCGAGATTTACGACGATGCACGGCAAGAAATCGACAAGCTTGCGGATGAAACCGGAGAGCTCGCAAACCTTCTCATCGAACGGAACAAAATGGGCGTCTATTTGTACCAAACTGAAGGCGAGAACGCAGTTGAGCTCGATACGTACGAGGGAAAACAAGTCGGACTTCACTGTACAGGACTCGGAAAGGCTATTCTCGCGTTCCGCCCTCGAGAAGAGGTCGAAAATATTCTCGATACACGCGGCATGGAACCGCTGACCGAGCAAACGATAACAGACCGCGAACGGTTTTTCGACGAACTCGACGAGATTCGCAGCCACAAGTACGCGTTCGATCGAGAGGAACGATTAACGGGACTCTGTTGTGTTGCCGCTCCGATCACCAACGCTAACGACCGAAGTGTTGGGGCGATCAGCGTCGCGTGCCCGATCCACCGCATCAGCGACGAACGGTTCTACGAGGAACTTCCTGACTCAGTACTGGGAACGGCGAACGTCATCGAACTCAAACACAACTACTCATAGGGCGCATCTCGGTGGTCGGAGAACGTACAGCTACACCGAACTCTCCCTCGAGTCCCGTCTAACTACCTCCTATAGGGTGGAAACGGTTCGTATCCCGACTCAAGCGACGTCGGAGTCTCGCCGTCCGAACTGAGAAGAGCGGAATCAAATCGAATCCCCATGACGCGATATTCGTCCGACTCGAATAACAACTTAGTAATGATTATCAGATATTGTCTCTTGTTGGATGTTTTAATTTACCAATAGAAAGCGACATCAAACACGTATTTTCCACAGAATTTCCAGAAATATCGATATAATTATAATGGCCTCCTTTTTGCTAACATATTTCGTTACATACGAATCATAAGGTGTGAACAAGATCGAACACCTAAATTGGTATACGGAACCGTTCGTAGTAATGGTTGATCCGTACTATCATCCGAGACCGTCCGTATATCGTTCGAACATGGAACTAGAGGGCCAGCGGGATCAGCATGTCCGAATATAGTCCAACTGTCGAGAGTTGTAACTGAGACAAGGGTAAAATCGGCTTTTGTATTGTATAGTACCAATGTTCGCTGTTCTATACGGACGCCTGAAACGAACTCAGGGCGTGACGTTCGCAGTAACGTGTTCTCACTTGACACGGTGTTGGGCAGAAAAGACAATGATTCACCGAAACGTCGACGTAATCGCCGTCAGATTTCCTTCCGGAACAAAATAAAGATCAGGTTAAGTATATTTCAATTTTGTAGTAAGATCGACAGACACCGGACGGAACGAAGAACACCGATGGCGATTGGTAAACCCAGTCGTCTCTATCGAGAGCATTTCGACCTACAAGAACGGCCTCTGTTTTACATTCATATCTTTGTAAACGATTTGTGTCCGGGTAAATCGAACGGGAAGATTATCATTCCAATCTCACGTAATTATCTTGCATTATTTAGAAGATATTACTCGATTTTTCCTGTATCTGTCGTAACCCGAGTATGCAAACGCCATCCGTCCGAGTGCGGTCCGGCCTATTCGACATACTCGGTCAGACGTTCCGCTCGAAGACGCAATTTTTATTCGTTTGACCGGCGGATATGTGAGCAATGATACCGGATGTCCCACTCAGTACGGTCGGTCGAGCGTTCGAAATAATCGAATATATTCGTAACCAGGATGGCGCAACCGTCGCGGAGATAACTAGTGCACTCGAGTTACCAAAAAGCACGGTGCACGATTACGTACGGTACACTCGCTCAACTCGGGTATCTGACCAACGACAACGGAACGTACGACCTGAGTCTCCGATTTCTCACTCCCGGCCGGTACGTCCAGAAAGATATCGCGTTTGCTGCCGTCGTTCGGCCGTATCTCGAGGATCTCGCATCGAAGACCGGCGAAATCGTCTGGTACATTGTCGAAGAGGATGGGAAGGCGGTGTACGTTCAAAAAGCGACCGGAAACGACGCCCTCCAGCCATATGCCTCGATCGGGACCCGGTGTGACCTTCACAGTATCGCAGGCGGAAAAGCAATTCTCGCCGCACTTCCCGACGATAACGTCGACAAGATCGTCGAGGAGCACGGACTCGAGCAACGAACTGATCACACGATCACGAGCGCGAGCGAAAAGAAGAAATCGCTCAACACGTCGCAACCGAAGCCGGGGAAAACGTTTCCCGCGACCACGAGGCCCACGGACGCCACGGTAATCCGGCCGAAGAGATAATCGAGTTTGCGAACGAAACCGATGCCCACTATATCGTTATTGGCGGCCGAAAACGATCGCCTGTCGGGAAAGCGCTGTTCGGCAGCGTCACCCAGTCGGTGCTCCTCGATGCAACCCAACCCGTCGTCGCGGCGATGCAGTAACTGATAGGGATTATCGTAGCCAGCCGGATGGTTCGCCTCGCAGGGGTGGACACTGTGTTTCGATCCCCCGAACAGGCAATCTCTGAACTCCAACGATAATCCCTATGAGTCTCAGGGATCGATTTCGACGCCGGTGCAACAAATCTCGACACTAGTATTCAGTCGTTCAGTCCTCCTCGAAGGATCTCACGATTCACTCGAGTCCACCGATTCGAGTAGCGAACGAATCGTAATCGCACACGTCACCGTAGCTGGTAAAGTAGATTAGAATTGAGTTCCCATTCTTTGCTTCCCTACCACGTGTGGTGAGAATACCGCTCAGATCTTCAGAACGCAATAGTTCGAAAAGTCACAATTTTTCTACAATAGGACCCATATTAGTATGTTATCTTTAACATTCATAGATTTAGCAGACGTGTATAGATATCTAGCACATCTTTAGCCATATATACCATATTCGGTTCGTTCATAATCGACTCCAATTTGACGTGCAAAAAGACACCTCAGGAATACCGGATCGAAAAGCCGTGTATCCACCCGTATATCCATGCCTCTCGTTCTGTGAGAGTCCAATGGAGAGTCAACAGAGTAACAGTCGGTGAAGATGTTCCGGTAAGAAAGACGATTTTGAGAGCATCTGTATCGAGATAATATGAGTAGATGATTTTGATTTCTCTTCCTCATTCGAGGACAAATGATGGGCCAGTAATACCGTTCCCGGAGAGTCCATCAGAGTAGCACCCGAACCGCTCCGCACGCAAGCGATACGCTACGAGAAGTCGTTTACCGTCGGGATAGCGGTTGCAGAGACCGGAATCGGCTCATTGGGCAGGGTTTTCGACATCGGGTGGACTCTCCCATTCCGAGCCGTCGTCCTGTGGCTCGTAGTCCAGAACCTCCTTTGCGTGTTCAACGTCGAACCAGCTTCCCGCATTATCGCTGACCGCGTAGAACGTATCGTAGGTCACCGTCTCGTTCTTGAGACAGCATTCGATCAGATGGGCAAAGTCGCGCTGGGAGGTCCAGGTACATTTCAACCGTTTTACCATCTCTTCGTACTCGTCGCTACCGCGCTCCCAGGATCCCGCCTGTGACGGATCCCAGGCACCGTCCTCGGGGTCGACTCCGTCTTCGGTTCCCCGTTGTACGCCCCGCTCGGCGTCGCCGTAGGGGTGATCGTACGGATCGGGGCGCACGCTCGAGATCCGAATAGAGAAAAACTGCGACGGAGGAGAATCGTTTCTCGCGTGAACGCGGCCGATGTGCTCCCCGAACATCTTCGTCGCCCCGTAGTAGCCATCCGGTTTCGGGAGCGACTCGTGGTCGAGCAAGAGGGGATGATCCGCCTCGTACAGTTCGGGTGAGTTGTCGTCCTCGTACAGCCCCATCACTCGCTGTGAGGAGGCGAAGATTACCTTCTCCACACCGGCATCCTCGGCCGCTTTGATGACGTTGTAGGTACCGACGACGTTCGGTTCGATGACTCCTTCAAACGATGCGCCGGCATCGGACTGCGCCGCGAGATGGATTACTGCGTCTTGGCCGTCGAAAGCGGGTCGTATCTCGTCGTACTCGCTGACGTCTGCAACGTGCGTCTCGTACTCGGGGTGATCGTTCAGGTCGAGAAGGGTAAATTCGTACTGGTCTTTCTCGAACAGGTGTTTCCGCAAGGCCTGTCCGGCTTCGCCGTGCGGACCCGTGATTAGAACGTTCTGTTTGGCCATTTACGAACACGAGTACATCTGGGCCGCACTTATAGATTGTGTATTCGGGACTCTCCGGCCAGTAGGGGATTTCTGTGTTCGAAATCCGTCGCTCGTTTCGCCAGCATTCGTTTCACGATCGCTGAACCGATAGTCGGTTCGCTCGCCCGTCTCGGCCCGAAATTCTGGAAGAAAACGGGCGCATGTGGACGACGTGCGGACGACGCTAGTTTTTCGATATTATTGAAATACCCGCGAACTCGGCCAGTTGCATTACAATCTTATGGTTGTAAATATCCTCGAAGAGGACGGTTACCCGAACTGGAACGATACTGCCGATCGAAGCGGAATCGACCGCCGTCGGCTGGAACACCCGAAGCGGCATTTACGAGCAAATCGGGCACCGGGAGCACAACGGCCTCAGCTAAACTGGCGGATTTTGAGTTCGATGATGTTCTTCTTATCCAGTAGTTCCGGGGCGAGCTCCGACTCGATTCGCTCGGTTCCCATCCGGCTACGCGGACCGCTGATACTGATTGCGCCTATTACTCCATCGGGTTTCGATACTATTGAAGTGCCGACGGCACAGACGCCGCGAAAGTGTTCACCCCGATTTACCGAGTAACCCCGTTCCCGTATTTGAGCCAACTCTTCGCGCAGGGAATCACTAGCAGTGATGGTGTTATCCGTTTGCTGTGGAAGCCCGTGCTTTTCGATCACCGCCTGTACCTCATCCGGCGAGAACTGGGCGAGGATCGCCTTTCCCGTCGCGGTTGAGTGCATGTACAGGTGCTGACCCAACGGGGCGTTGTCGTCTATCGATTCTGGACTCTCCGATTTGTACAATTGGACCGAGTGTCCGTCCTCCGCAACGGTGAGGTTCGCGTGTTCGCCCGATATCTCGCGAAGGTCGTCGATTTCCGGCTTCGTCGCCTGGTAGAGCACCATCTGATCTCGCATCTCGCCACCCGACTCGAGGAATCGGAACGTACAGCGGTATTCGCCGTCCTCTTTGAGGACGTACCCCGTTTCGACGAGCGTACCCAGATGAATGTGGGCCGTACTCACCGGTATATCGAGCGCGTCGGCGATCTCGGAAAGCGTCGCCGTGTCGGTGTTCTGGAGGTATTCGACAATGGTAAAAGACTGAGAAACGCTCTTCAGCCGCCGAGTGTCCGATTTTCCGCTGTCAGTCATGATAGTATCTTCTTGTGGGCCATCTTAAGCCCTGTGAAAGAATTCGATAATATTGAAACAGAGAGAGAGAAGCCGCGAAGTCACCGCAAAACCAGTGCGAAAGGACAGGACGATAGTACGGACCCCCCTGTAACTGACCGGAGCACTATCGAAATCGGCTGTTCGACGCCGCTGACCGAAAACGACGCGTTACTGGATCGAATCTTCAGGACCGACGACGTTCAGGTTCTCGAATAACTCGTCGTAGCCGTTTCGTTCGTAGAGGTACGTGCCGTCCTGAATATCCTCGCGAACCGTCTCTTCTGACTCGAGTTTTTCCTCAGATCGCTCGAGGACTTCTTCTGCGCCGTCGGACGGAACGACGGCCAGACCGTCATCGTCGCCGACCACGATATCGCCCGGGTTGACGGTAACGCCGCCACAGGAAATCGGGACGTTGATCGAACCGGGGTCTTGCTTGAGCGGCCCTTTCGGGTGAACGCCGCGGCCGTAGACGGGGAATCCCATCTCGGCGATTTCGTTTTTGTCCCGATAGCTTCCGTCGATGACCAGACCGGCGAGATCGTTAGCCTGACACGACGTGCACATGAGTTCACCGAGATGGCCCGTCTCGGTGAACCCATCACAATCGATGACGAGAACGTCGCCGGGTTCGGCCATCGTAATCGCTTTGTGGATAATCAGGTTATCACCCGGAGCGGCTTTCACCGTGATAGCGGTTCCAGCCATGTCGATATCGCTCCGGCAGGGGTTAATGCCGGAGTCCATTGTAAGTCCGATGTTCCCTGTAACGTCCGAAACTATCGTACTCGGAACCGTTTCGAAGGCTGAAACAATAGATGAATCTGGACGCTCTACGTCGTGCTCGATCGTGTGCATGGGAGAACGAAGACCTGTGGATTACGTTAATCTACCGATTTCTGAAGATCGCACACGCGTGCTGAGCGCTGTAGAAACGGACTCGAGTCACTCGCTCGATTCTGCCGTTTCCGGAACGAGCACGACGCGGAGGTCATTGACGTTCGTCCCCGTGTGGCCCGTGATGATCAGCGCGTCGCGTTCCTTGAGGTAGGTGTAGGCGTCGTTATCCAAAAGGAAAGCGCGTGCAGTAGGTTTGCTCTCGATCGTCTCGTTCGAAACGAGCGCGCCGGCGGCATCGGTCGGCCCGTCGATCCCATCGGTATCGACTGCGCCCAGAACCACATCGTCGGGCAACTCGAGGCCGGCACTCAAGGCGAACTCCTGATTCGGGCCGCCGATACCGTCCCCGGTAATCGTCACCGTCGTTTCGCCGCCGGAGATGATTGCGGCCGGGGGGGACACCGGGTTTCCGGTGCGTCGGATCTCTTCGGCGATGCCGACGTGCGTTTTGGCCGCCGCCTGCGTCTCGCCTCGAACTGACGACGAGAGGATCATCACGGTCAACCCTTCGCGTTCACAGACGTCGGCTGCAGCCGAGAGCGCGGTGAAGTTATCCGCGAGAACGGAGACTTCGACCGTTTCGAACGCAGGGTCGTCATCGTTCGGCGTCTCGGCCGCGTCGCCGTTCTCGCCCGATCGCAAGCGATCTGTGACCGAATTCGGGACATCGACATCGTACTCCTCGAGAACGGCGCGAGCCGTTGCATACGTGGTCGAATCCGGGGACAAGGGGCCGCTCGCAACCACGGACGGATCGCCCGACGTCACATCGCTAAAGACGAGCCCTACCGTCGTCGCAGGTGCGAGTTCGCGCGCCAGCTGTCCACCCTTCAACGAGGACACGTGCTTTCTAACCGCGTTGATCTTCGCGATTGGCGCGCCGCTACGAAGGAGTTCGTCCGTCAGTTGTTGGAGGTCCGAGAGCGCCACGCCGTCGACGGGCGCAGCGAGGAGAGCGCTTCCACCCCCAGTGACGGGGACGACCGCGAGCGTGTCCTCATCGCAGTCACGAGCGTGCTCGAGGAGGCGGCGCGTGCCCTCGATGTTCGTCTCTGTCGGCGACGGATGATTTCCCTCGACCATTTCGACGGGGCCAGCGGGTGCTGGATCGTCGGTGACCACAATTCCGCCAGACAAGTGGGATCCGAGGATGTCTTCGAGCGCGCTCGCAACCCGACCAGCGGCGTTCCCGCCGCCGAGGACGCGGATATCGTCGTAGGCCGAGAGATCGAACTGTTGGGGTCCGATTCGGAGTCTGCTGTTTTCGAGAGCGAGTGAGTCGGCCAACACCGTCCTGGGGTGAGCAGCGGTGATTCCGGCCTCGAGTGCCTCGAGGACTAGCTCGTGCGTGGGCGTGCCGACCTGGATACGGTCGCGTTCGATCATGGTACATGGTGGTTCGTGTCACTGCATAAAGCCTTCTTTCACACCATCGTTTGTGGTTTGAATTTGCAACGGGGGTTTGGAATGGCTGTTTGTAATGGCGGGAGAAAGAGAGTGCAGATCGATCGCACTGTCGCCCACAGGTGAACATTGGGACAGTGTTCAGCGATACGTCAAAATTCGACGATACGTCACAAAGATTGACTCGAGAGAGCCGAGCCGCTACGGCTTACCCTTCGATGCCGAGGTCGTCGACGAGTTCTTCGTAGTAGTCGTATTGTTCGTCGAGGAACTCCTGGAACTCCTCGGGACCGCGTCGTGCTTGTGTGAAGTGATTGTCCTCTAAGAACGACGAGAATTCGTCCGAGTCGTAGACGGACTCGTAGACATCCGCGATATCGTCACGAACGTCGTCTGCGAGATCCGCCGGTGCGAAGTGGCCGAGCCACGAACCGATCTCGATGTCGATACCTTCGGCCATCATCGTCGGCGTGTCGGGGAGCGCGTCGAGTTCCTCGTCGTACATCACGCCGAGTCCATTCAGGTCGCCGTCAACAACGTGTGAATGGACTTCCGCAGCGCCGACGACGGTACAATCCACTTCGCCGTTGACGACCGCCGTGATCGCCGGGTCCGCACCATCGTAGGAGACGTAATCGACTTCGATCCCTGCTTCATCGGCGAATCCGGCTCCAGCCAGATGCCACGACGAGCCGGTTCCCGAGTGCGACATATCCAGGTCGCCCGGGTTGTCTTCCGCGTAATCGACGAACTCGCCCACCGTCGAATAATTGTCGTCTTCGTGGACGACGAGCGCCGCTGGCATATCGGCGTACTGCATGATCGGCGTGATATCGTCCGGATTCAGATCGTCCTGTCCGAGGTGATCAAACAGGGTGATTTCTGGGGCTGCAACGCCGAGCGTATGCCCGTCAGGTTCCGCGTTCGCGACTTCGTTCATTCCGACGGAACCGGATCCACCTTCCTGATTTGCGACGTTCCAGGACACGTCCGTGAACTCCTCTGCGGCATCGGCGACCGCCCTACTCGTCGTATCAGCGCCACCGCCGGACGCCCACGGGACGACGATTTCGATCTGTCGCGATGGCCACTCCCCATCGGTCTGCAGTTCATCGAGACATCCCGCAGTCATTGCAAGACCCGCCCCACCGACGGCCTTGAGAGCATTGCGACGAGTTACGACACGCTTCCCACTGGTTTCACTACTGTGAATGTCTGGCATTCTACCGGTAAGTTATGATCTATAATTTTAAACCTTTCGAATGGGTGCCCGGAACAGGTGTGCTAATTGAAAATAGCCGACACGTCGAGCGGAGCAAGCTCGCTTCGAGACGCGGTGTACCGGCGGGTTTCGATAATTGCTTGAATAGTGTCGATAGACCCTAACCTATTGGATGCGAATCCAATCCGAACTGAGTGCGTCTGCGTGGAACTTCTACTTCGATCCACAACTTTATACAGAGGCATCGATGAGAACCCGGTATGCGCGGTTTAGCTAAAACCAGTCGCGACGCTGGAGGGATGGAACTCGTCGATATCAAACGGCCCGCCCCGGCGTCAGACGAAGTACTGATCGAAATCGAATACGCTGGCCTCTGCGGAAGCGATGCGGGGATCTACAAGTTCAAACCAGCATTCGAACGAATGGAGTTACCTACCGTTATCGGGCACGAATACACCGGCCGCGTGATCGAGGTCGGAAACGCAGTGACGAACTTCGCGACGGGTGACCGCGTCGTCGAACGACCGATCCGAGGTTGTGGCGAGTGTTACCAGTGTAAAATGGGCGAAGAGAACGTCTGCCAGGACACGGAGATTACCGGCGTCGATCACGACGGCGCGTACGCGGGCTACATCGCCGTTCCCGAATCCGTCGTCCAACACGTTCCCGATACCGTCGAGCCTCGACACGCAGCGCTCGTCGAACCGACTGCGATCTGTGCACGAGCGGTGATCGGTAACTCTCGAGTCAGCGCTGGCGACCGCGTTTTGGTAGCCGGTCCTGGTCCGATGGGATTGCTTACCGCACAGATTGCAGACGCTCAGGGAGGCGACGTGGTCGTTGCCGGGATCGGCCAAGACACCGAGTACCGACTTCCGCTCGCCGAGGAACTCGGATTCCCGACGATCAACGTCGAAGCAGACGACCTCGATGCAGAACGCGAAGCGCGGACAGCGGGGGTTGGCTACGACGTCGTCTTCGACACGACCGGTCATCCGTCCGGTCTCACGATGGCAGTTGACGAGGTTCGAAAAGGTGGACAGATCGTGCTCATCGGCCAGACCGGTGAAACGACGATGGCGTACACCCCGCTCGTCCGATCGGAAATTGATCTGCAGTGTTCCTACGGTGCGACATACGAAGACTTCGAACACGCACTCCGACTGATCGGGTCCGGAGACGTAGATCACGAAACCTTCCTCGATGACCGATTTAGTTTGCTCGAATCAGAAGCCGCGTTCACCGCGTTCCTCGAGGGCGAGACCTGCAAACCCGTCTTCGATGTCTCCGTCCTTCGGGAGTAACTCGATTTCCAGCCCGATATTCGGTACTGCTTTTCGAACGGAATCTGAATGGAAGCCAAGCTGAGTGGACAAAACGGGAAATGAAACGAGACCTGTGTAGAGGTTCCGAAACAGACCGACCGGTATGATTGAATCAGCGGAGTGGTGCAGTCTCGTGGCAGTCAGGGACGTGGGTCCCATTCGCGTTCGACGAGGAAATCGTCCAGTTTTTGCTTTGGGTCCTCGAAGACGTGAGCGCCGTGGAAGACGAGGAGGGTTTCGAAGTCGTATTGAAGGAGATCGTAGAGATTGATTTCCGCAGCCTCGTGATCGTCGTTGAACAGGGCCGGCGGTGGGAGCAAGTATCCCTCCGGAAGGCCACCGCGATCAGCACCGTCGAGTGCGTCTCCTGAAATGAGCAGATCGCGGTCCTCGAGCAACAACGCTGACGTCGCTTTCGTGTGGCCCGGAACCTCGATAACGCGGATGTTTCCGTCGAGCAGGTCACCGTCTTCGAAGAGAACGTCAGGATCGTGGTCGATTGCTTCGTGGAGTTTATCCTCGTTAGCCGAAGCGACGAGTTCCGGAGAGAACGCCTCCATAACGTGGTCGAGTCCGCCGTGGTGACCGTGATCGCCGTGAGTCATAATGACTCGATCGATCGTTCCGTACTCCTCCTCGAGAATGTCGACGAGCTCTTGGCCGTTTTCCTCGAAAGCGGTATCGATGAGTGTCGTCTTTCCGGACGGGGTATCCTCGAGCACAAGTACGCGAACGTGCTCGAATTGAACCTGCGCAATACCATCGGTGATGGTACTAAAGCTCATAATCAGTTACAGATGGAGCATTTCGGCAATTAAAGCTATCGGTTAATTACTATCGGGTGGGTTTCCGACAGGGTGTTCTACCGGACTGATCCATCCCTTTCGGATCGAGTTCCGGCCCGGAGGCGTCTCCAGCGAAACAATAATAAGGAGTCTCGAGAGCACTATAGCATGGTCGTTGTCGCAGCGGTGGATAGATCCAATGGTGCATCCGACGTCGTTTCAGAAGCTGAGAGACTTGCAACTGAGTTCGATGAATCAATTCATGTCGTTCATGCACTGACCAGGTCGGAGTTCGTTACGCTCGGAACGGCGAACGCGCAAGCGGACCAACCGCTCAACTTAGACCAAATACGCGAGGAAGCAGCAAAAATGGCTGCAGAAGCCGTTCTAGAGATTGACGAACGCCACGAGACCGTCGGACTCGTCGGCGATCCGGCAGACGAAATTATCGACTACGCTAACGAAGTGACTGCTCGATATGTCGTCGTTCGTCCACGTCGCAAATCGCCGGCTGGAAAAGCGCTGTTCGGGAGCGTCGCACAGTCGATTTTACTGGATGCGAATTGTCCGGTTGTAACCGTTAGCTGACCCAACACTGAACTCGGTAACAGGTCAACACGGCCTCCGGACGGTCAACCAACTCACCACGATACCTGATCGAACACCATTGGAGATTAATACATGTCACCACGATATACCCACCACATCAACCACCATATCAATCATCGCGACAATATCAATCACCCTGCATCAATTGCCTCGGTTAGTAAGCGCCACCTCACCAGTGCATATTACTATCCAATAGTAGTATCCGATTCTAAAATAGTTTACAGTTAACCGAGGCACGCTTTAATCAACCTACACCAGTAAACTTATACAGATGTAAGATAGCCACTCTATTATCGAACCGGAGTGAAAATGATTACGAACAGTAACTTTCGTGTAACGTACGAACCGCCGTCCGACGCGAACGACTGTACTGGCCTCGGTGGTACTGACCTCGGTGGTACTGGCCTCGGTGGTACTGGCCTCGGTGGTACTGACCTCGGTGGTACTGACTCCGATAGTACTGGGTTCAGCGGAACTGGCCTTGCTGGTACCGGCCTCAATATACCGATCACTCCGGTAACAAAATAGTTCGCTTCACTCCCACTTATGGCACTCACCAAACTCAAATCTAATCCGCTCTCGGTGATTTTCATACTGGTTTCAGTTGTAGTCATCGCTTACGCAACCCGATTTCCCGACGGTGGCGAACTCGGACCCGGATTCTTCCCGATTCTGGTGTCAGCCGCTATCATCGTATTCGCAGTCGCGGATATCGTAGTCGACGACGATACCGAACTCGAGATCAGCGATTTCTCCATGGTGCCAGCAGCCGTTATGTTCGGCTTTCTAACGGCGTATTTGCTCCTCATGCCGTATACCGGATTCCTGGTCGGAACGATGCTCTTCTTACCGGTCGGTCTCTACTACTCGAACATTCGGTCGAAACTGATGATAACCGTCATTTCGATCGGGCTACCAATAGTGTTATTCTATATCTTCAGTGACCTCTTCATGGTCAGGCTACCGGAGGCTATAATCCCGGTTTCAAGGCTCCTCCCACCACTTCCACTATGATAACGATGGTACTGAATGACATTTCCCACGGCCTCGCAAATGTACTAGACCCCACGATACTCGCGCTGATGGTCTTCGGCGTGTTATTGGGTATCCTCATGGGATCAATCCCAGGGATGACCGCCACGATGACTATCGCAGTGTTACTGTCGTTTACCTTTACGTTAGAGCCCGCAACGGGAATGATGTTACTGCTCGGTATCTTTGGCGGAGCAGTGTATGCGGGATCAATTCCCGCAATTCTAATTCGAACACCTGGGACCCCATCAGCCGCCGCGACGATTTTCGATGGCTATCCGCTCTCGCAAAAGGGAGAAGCCGGGCGTGCGATCAGGATGAGTACCGTCGCATCGTTCATTGGCGGGTTCATCAGCGTGCTCGCATTGATGTTCCTCTCCCCCCTCATCGCAGATGCCGCGCTTCGATTTCGGTCGCCGGAGTTCTTCGCGCTCGCGCTCTTTGGCCTGACGATAATCGCGAGCGTAAGCGGGGACTCGCTCACGAAGGGGATGATCTCGGGCCTTCTGGGAATGCTGATCGCAACCGTCGGAATCGATCCGCTAACCGGATATCAACGGTTCACATTCGACGTTCCAAACTTGATGGGCGGTATCGAATTCATCGCGGTGATGATCGGATTGTTCGGGATCGCCGAAGGACTTCGCAAATACGCCCAGGGAATTGATGACGACCAGAATCAGATCAACCAGAAGATTACAGGTGTGTTGCCGTCTCTGTCCGACATCAAGTCGATCGCCCCGATTTCCATCGTTTCCGGGTTCATCGGATCGCTCGTCGGAGCGATTCCGGGGGCCGGCGGAGACATCGCCTCGTTCATCACCTACAACGAAGCAACACGGTGGTTGAAAGACACTACGCCATCGTTCGGAGAAGGAAACATTCGGGGCGTCGCAGCAGCCGAATCTGGAAACAACGCGAGTACCGGCGGCGCACTGATTCCGACGTTCACACTTGGAATTCCCGGGGACTCCGTCTCAGCGCTCCTCATCGGTGCGTTGATGGTCCACAACGTCACGCCGGGTCCGGAACTCTACCAGGACGAATCCGGACTCCTGTACACGATATTCGTCGGGTTCCTCCTTATCTACGTTATTATCCTCATCTTCGGACTCCTCGGTGCGAACTACTGGGCACGACTCATCAATATCCCGCAAAATTATGTCTGGCCCGTCATATTCGTCCTCTGTGTCATTGGAGCGATCGCGCTCTCAGGAACTGTTTTCAACGCTTGGGTGATGCTCGCCGCGGGAGGACTCGGATTCGTGATGCGCTTCCGGGGGTATCCGCTCGCTCCGATGGTTCTCGGACTGATACTCGCGCCGATCGCCGAAGCGAACCTTCGGCGTTCGCTGGATATTTCTGGTGGCTCACTGGACATTTTCTACACCAGCCCAATCGCACTCACCGTGATCCTCCTGAGCATCGCAACGGTGGCAGTGCCGGCGATCAGATCGGTTCGGGACTAACCTGATTCAGCCGGATTACTCTCTTCTCGTTTCAGTTTTCTCATTTCTTATTTCAGTTTCTTGTCTCTCATTCTAGTTTTCTCGTACGGCCCCTCGAGGAGCATCGCGGTTCGGTTTGACAGTAGTGGCTACTACGTTCGGAACAATAACGGCAACAACAGCATGAACAACGGAGGAATACGAATCGTCGAAACGAATGTTGTAACTCTGGGACAAGGCTCTGCCACCGTGGAACAGTTTCGCTGGCAAATACGCGTCAAAGAACGACAAAACGTGCGAAAACGGTAAGATAGCTCGTCAGTATCCAAGGTCAAAGAGGGCGTTAACGACGAGCAACAAACAAACGCCGACGAGCAGAACAGTCAAGAAGCCGAAAGAAACGGTCCAGCTAAACAGGTCTGCCAACAGTCCAACGACAACCGACCCAGCGGCGGCAATAGTCATGTACACCGTCCGAAAGAGCCCAAACCCAAATCCTCGTTCGTCTTGCGTGAGACGATCCATAAGCCGCGGGAACACCCCCGCACCCCACGCCATTCCGAGACCGAGCAAGAGCGCCCCGAGTATCATCAACCAGGTTCCTGAACCTTGGATAAGCAAGAGCAACCCTGCGATAGCAGAAGTCATACAAATGCCGATCGCTATATCGCGACCGAAGCGATCCGCTATAGCCCCGACACCGACCTGTAAAACACCTTGGGAAAGGAAATACAGGCCAAACAGGATCGCCGCAAACGTCGTCGAAAAGCCGTGTTGTTGGACCAGAAATGCGGGTAAAAACGACGCGACAGCTTGCCAGACGAACTCCACGATGATAGCGATCGTTCCAGTGAACACGACCGGTGGACGGGAGAGTAGCCCCAGTATCTGCTCTAGTTGTACCTGTTCTCGCATCGACTGGTCAGGATTGGACGGCTCGATCGGGCGAATCTTCCATAGAGCGAGACCGAATACGAGAAACGCGACGATAGCGGTGCTGAAAATGGCAGGACGCCAACCATACCGAACGGCGATCCACGAGATGATAACCGGCGTTGCGAGACCAGCGAGCGGAGCCCCTGAGTTATGGATGCCAATTGCGGTCCCGATATCGTCGTAGATCCGCGTGAGCAACGTGGTTGCAACGCTGTAGTGAAGACCGGCGACACCGCCGAGCAGAATCGTTCCCAGAACAAAGACGCTGAAACTAGGTGCAACCACGAGTATCAGCGTCGTAAGACCGGTTCCAGCAACAGAAATGAGGATAATCAGTCGCTCACCATACCGATCAGCGAGGATGCCGCTTGGAAATTGAGTGAGTGCATATGCGAGCCACATACACGTTAGCGAGATGCCGATGAGCGTGTTTGAAATCTCGAACTCGGCGGCGATATCAGGAACGACTGGACTGATCGCCAGACGACCAAATACTGTCACGAACAGAGCTAATGTACAGATGGCTAGCACTGTATCCCGATATTGCCAATCCATCGATTGATAAGATATGTTCATGTTGAGTCATCTAAACACTTCGGAAAATACACCAACTCGATAGCGAGAAAATGTCGAAGTGAGAGAATAAATGATAGATCGAATCACCTACAGTGAGTGAAATTGAATATATTACTACTGTGGTATAGAGGATTAGCTACCAGCCACCCCACATACCACATATTCGATATATGAGTTATTTTGATTTTTTCACTTCAGACGGACAATTGACGAGAACGTGATTCTCAATATTCGGTCAGAAGCTATCTGTTCCATTATAAACTAGATTCCTCGTTTGAAGGTATACCCGTTTGAAAGAGCGTATTATTTATTATCTTGATTTCTAAATTCGTGATTTGGGTTCTTGTGTGCTTTTCTATATCGTTACAGTATAATTGAAATTGGCAACCGAAAAGACCACAGTGACTTGGGTAATTTCCAATCTCATCAGATCCCACACATGTATGTAAATCAGATATGGGTCTGAAATAACTCTAATCAATTCGATCCAGTACATCATGAATAATCAGAGATAACAGAGAATGGAATAGGAACATTTTATAAGATCGAGTGATAAAACATACCATGGACCGCGACGAGTTCGCTCTGGCAGCGACAACAAACGATCTGACACGGGAGTCAGAAGCTCGAGGGGCGGCTGATTTTATTGAATTTCGGATGGACAAAGCGGATGAACCGATCGCTCAACTCGACTCCTACGACGGGGAACTACCAATCATTGCGACCAACCGTTCACAATGGTTCGGCGGAAACGCGATCGACCACGGTCGCCTTGATCGACTGATGGAGGCTGCCCGATCCGATGCCGTCGAAATGGTCGATATCGAGTTAGAAACCGCTCGCGGAAAAGAGTGGGTTGTGGACGAATTTCGTGAGACGGATATTGAACTAATCATTTCATTTCACGAGTTCGAAGAAACACCGGATCAATCCACACTTAACGCAATCATCGAGGAGTGCACTCAGTACGGAGATATCGCAAAGGTGGCAACCTTCGCCAACGATCAAACTGATACGCTCCGGATGTTAAACGCGATTAATACGGCGACTACGGACGGAACGAAGATTGCCGGAATTTCGATGGGTGAGATTGGAAGCCACGTTCGAGTCCTCGGTCCACTGTACGGTTCAAAGCTCGGATACGCACCGCTTGAGACCGATACGAGCGAATACGCGCCAGGGCAAATTTCTCTCCAACGGCTCAGGTCACTAATCGAAGCGATCAAGCAGGGGGAAACGGAGACGCAGATAATTGACGGGGTAGAAGAAAGCGTCTCAGCGTCACAGGGATTTAGCCAGACGGACTAATCAGCAGACGAACTATTTCGGCAAACAGACTATTTCGGCAAACGAGCAATTTTCGTTGGGTACGGGTTAGCCGGTTCCATTCGTGACGATTTTCGGACTATCTTCGTAACAATTTGGCAGGTTCTATCTATACTCGGTCGTGGCCCGGTCGCGTCAATAGTGGTACTAGCTACGAATAGTGGATTAGTTCTTGAGTGTATCATCGACGGATCTGGCAGAAACGTCCACCGAAACGGCGAACACCGCACCAAGAAGCATTCCGAAGAGGACGTGTCCGATCATTGCCTCGGCGGCTAAAGCAGGAAATTCCTCGATTGCTGATTGACTGATAAGGCCAAGTTGAGCCGGAGCCGCAAACACGGGAAGGATTGTCCAGACTAGAATACCGTAGGCGAACCCAGCTCCGACAAAACGGATTGTATCAGAGAGTTCAGAAAGCGCTTCGGTTTCAACGGACGCGAGTAACGTCCCGAGAACCAAATCTCGAGTTACAATAGAGGCGAAAATGAGACCCAGTATTGCACCGTGAACAAGATGGATTACCCAACCGGTTTCGCTACCAGGTTCAAATCCATACAATCCGGGAATCGTCGCTTGAATGATTTCGGGATTTACGAACCACACGAGGAGTCCAAATGCCCCTGTTCCGATTACCCCTCCAAGAACGCCGCCGACTGGCCATCCATATACACCGCCAATTCCGTACTGAACAGCGTCTTTAGATTCGTTTCCCATGGGAAGGGAATTCATGGGCAGGAACTGATAAGGATTTTGCAGTAATTAGCTTGCATGAATTTCGATTGTTCGGAACCAATACCACCGAATTGGACTGAAAGTCGTTACTGTACATTGAATCGAAACTAGTGTATTCGCCTACGGCTACTAGGTTGAGAAAGCGTCAGACACCACTATGTCCGCTGTTTTTCTTCAACGTCAACCGCTCAAGAACAGCGGACAAGGTGGAGTTGATTGGCCAACCATAACAGCGGACATTGTGGTGTCCACATGGGCAAAATTGGGATGGAAAAGGGACGTACTATTTCCTCAAGTAGTGGAAGGGAGCGAGATCACCCACACCACCTTGTCCGCTGTTCCGATGAAATTCACTCATTGGTTAGTAGAACAGCGGACAAAGTGGTGTCCAAAGGAACAGTTGTAACGGACAATGTGATAGTACCTAATTTTCAGATATTTCTTCGAACCGGACGAAAGGTATAGTAAAATGCGTTCATTACGTCGGTATTGGCAGATAGGAGAAGACATCCATTCGTCTGCCTCTAAATTCCAATCCCGGGATTTATCCGTTTTCGAAAGATGCAGAATGTCCGAATTAGAGGATAGGACGAGGTCACCAATGCGGTGTGTTCCACACTCTTCCTAAAATACTCCTCCAACGATATTAGGAATAACTACACACCACCTTACGTTGTACACACCCACCCCACTTTGTCCGCTGTTCTGACCAGAGCATGTGGGTGGGCTGTTGATCGATAGGAAGTGCCGAAAATATCTACCTAGGACCAGATGATATTCACTACACATCCAATGAATATAATCAATAAGGTACAGTACGGACTAATCTCTCAGAAGAGGTTATAAAACTTTCTACCCAATAAACCCCATTTCTCTCCCCCGCTTCTTCTTCACTATAACAGCGGACAAAGTGGGGTGGGTGTGTTTTCCCGTTTATTATAAAGTAAACAGAACAGCGGACACTCCGGACGCGGTGGTTTTATAACCATCCATGATAACGGTCTGTTAAGAAAACGAATGGGTCTATTCGAACGCGACACAGAAATATACAAAAATCGCGATGCGCTACGCGAGGACTATCAACCCGAAGAGTTGGTCGGACGTGACGAGGAGATTCAGATGTATCAAGCATCACTTCAGCCAGTAATTAACGGAGAACAACCGAACAACGTCTTCCTCTATGGAAAAACGGGTGTCGGAAAAACGGCTGCGACGAGATATCTTCTTTCACATCTTGAGGAAGATGCGAGCCAGTACGACGACATCGATCTCAACCTCACGTTTCTCAACTGTGACGGCCTAACCTCGTCATACCAAATCGCGACTCGACTCGTCAATGAACTCCGCGAAGAAACGAATCAGATCAGTACGACCGGATATCCACGAGCGACCGTTTACGAAATGCTCTGGGACGATCTCGATTCTCTGGGAGGAACCAACTTAATTGTTCTCGACGAAGTCGATCACGTCGAAGACGATTCGATTCTCTATCAACTTCCTCGAGCGCGCGCAAATAATAATCTCAGCGATGCTAAGATCGGTATTATCGGAATTTCGAACGACTTTTCATTCCGCGACGATCTCTCACCGAAGGTCAAAAGCTCTCTTTGTGAACAGGAGATTCATTTTCCGGCATACGATGCAGGAGATCTCCAGAAAATCCTCGAGCAGCGCGCGGAAGTCGCGTTCCACGATGGTGTCATTGACGATGCGGTGATTCCGCTTTGTGCTGCGTACGGAGCGAAAGATGCCGGTGATGCTCGGCAATCGATCGACCTCCTCATGAAAGCAGGTGATTTGGCTCGCGAAGAAGAGGTAACCCAAGAACAAGCAAACGAAATCATCATCACTGAAGAACACGTCGAGGCAGGACGCCACGACCTGGAACGAGGTCGAATAGAGGAAGGGATTAACGGCCTTACCCAACATGGACATCTCGTTTTGTACTCGCTTCTCACGTTACACCTGCAGGATGAAACACCGATCCGATCACGGGACGTCCGCCCGCGATACACGAACTTCGCACAGCGGGCGGGACGCGACCCGCTCGTTCCACGCCGAATGCGTGATCACCTTTCGGAACTCGCGATGCTCGGCCTCGTCTCTGTTACAGAACGGAATGAAGGGAGACGAGGTGGGACGTATCGGGAATACACGCTCGATATGGATATCGAGTTAATTCTTTCTGCGTTAGATGACATTCTCGAGGATGTTGGCGTTCACGATTCTATCCAGAAATATATGTCTGATGAAAACTCCCAAAGTGAAGACACATCATTATTGGAGTTTCAATAATATAATTTACTGCCCGTTCTTTCGACAACTAACCGTTCGCCAGACTGCTATTGTCTTTGAATAGTCTACTGACTTTGATCACAAAACTTTCTCCTAAAGTACTGTCTCTCTTGTATACTAGAGTAAACGTAGGGGATGGGAACTATCCGCTCGAACAGCGGACGGAGTGGTGTAGTGAACTGACTGTCTGTGGTTAATTTACGGTTGATTGTCGCAGTAGTCTGGTTCGAGTCGCGTACGGTGCCGATCGCTATCGTACGTGTCGACTCGGAAGCTGTCGTATGAGGTGACCGAAAGTGATCCGTCACACTCTGTCTCGTCCGATATCCACTACCTCAGCACCTCTATCAACTACTTCCGCTCCACTCATGGCGCAGGTTCATACACTCTGGAGGCGTCTACCTAGCGAGGAGAACGTGATGACCACCAACCCCCAAACTGAGACGGCTGCGGTGCGTTATTCCACTTGCCATCTATCAGAATTCTGTGAATTGCAGGTGCGAAGATGACTGAACACGAACTCACAGGAAACCGAACTGAATTCCAGGGATCGTCGACGCCTGCAGAGATGACTTCATCAGAGCCGACTCAATCTCCCCCCTCACCTACTCCGGCTAAGGACGATCGGACTCGAAATCGGTCGTTCGGGGCTTTGGACGATACGGCACTCGAGAGCAAGCAGGTGACCGATAGCGTTCCACTCGCAATCGAGACCAGCGGCCTCGTCAAACACTTCGGCGAGACGAAAGCCGTCGATGGAATCGACATGGCAGTTCCAGCGGGTGGTATCTACGGCCTCCTCGGGCCGAACGGTGCGGGCAAGACGACCACTATTCGCATGCTCGCGACGTTGCTACAGCCCGACGAGGGAACGGCGAACGTACTCGGGCACGATGTCGTCCGCGAAAGTGACGCAGTGCGATCCAGCGTGAGCATGACCGGACAGTTCGCGTCGGTAGACGAGGATCTCACCGGGAACGAGAACCTCCGCTTGCTGGCACGACTGTTGGGCTACTCGAGGTCACGATCCAAGGAACGAACTGCTGAACTGATCGACGCCTTCGGGCTGACCGAGGCGGCGACGCGTCAGGTGAAAACGTACTCGGGCGGTATGCGACGACGGCTCGACATCGCGGCGAGCATCGTCGTCACACCCGATTTGCTCTTTCTCGACGAACCGACGACGGGTCTCGATCCACGAAACCGAAACCAGGTCTGGGATATCATCCGGGCGCTCGTCGATAATGGGACGACGGTACTTTTGACCACGCAGTACCTCGACGAGGCCGACTACCTGGCCGATCGGATTGCGGTTATCGACGATGGAAGAATTATCGCCGAAGGAACACCGAGTGAACTCAAATCCTCGATCGGCTCCGGAGTACTGAACGTCCGATTACGCGATCCAGAACGTCGAGTGGATGCCGAACGGCTGCTAGCTGAGATACTCGACGCGCCCATCGAGATCGACTCTGATCCGGTGGCGCTTTCAGCGCGGATTTCCGACGCCGCAAACGCCGCAAACGCGTTCGAAGTACTCTCTCGATCCGGGATCGAAGTCACGGACTTTGCGCTCGGACAGCCGAGTCTCGACGAGGTCTTCCTCGCTCTGACTGATCGACCAGCTACCGACGAATTGGGGGAGGGAGGGAATTCTCGATGACGGTTTCGAACGAGTCCGACGAGCCGGACGTCGAAATGCTACAGTCAGCGGTGGCGACCGGGGATCGACCAGACGGTCCGAACGCCGTCTCCTCGTCGCTCACGTTCGGCTGGCGGGCGTTGCTGAAGATCAAACACGTCCCCGAGCAACTGTTTGACGTGACCGTCTTTCCGATCATGTTCCTGCTGATGTTCACATACCTGTTCGGCGGTGCGCTGGCTGGTTCGACGGGTGCGTACCTGCAGGATCTCTTACCGGGTATCCTCGCGATGACGGTCGTGTTCATCACGATCTACACGGGGGTTACGCTGAACAACGACATCGACAAGGGCGTCTTCGATCGCTTCCGAACGCTACCGATCTGGCAGCCGTCGGTTATCGTCGGTGCACTGCTCGGCGATGCGGTCCGATACACGATCGCGTCGACGCTGGTGATCGTTCTCGGTCTGATACTTGGATTCCGACCGGAAGGCGGGGTAATCGGAGTGCTGGCGGCGGTGGCGCTCCTGTTGGTGTTCTCCTTTAGCCTGTCGTGGATCTGGACCGCACTCGGGTTCGTTATGCGCTCGCCCGAGTCGCTCATGGGCGTGAGCATGATGATCCTGTTTCCGCTGACGTTCGTCAGCAACGTGTTCGTCGACCCCGAAACGATGCCCGGCTGGCTCGAGGCGTTCGTCGATATCAACCCGGTTAGTCACCTCGTGACGGCGATGCGCGGGCTGATGCACGGAAGCGCCACGGCCGGAGAGATTGGCGTGGTGCTCGCAATGTCCGTCGCGCTCGTGGTCGTCTTCGGGCCGATTACCATGTACCTCTTTCGCACTTCGACGTAGCCCTCCGTATAGCCATTTTCGGTAGTGAAATTTGAACGGGTTTGGGAGTATTTCGCTTGCCCAACCGCTGAATATTTCACTTGTCCGACCGATGAATACTTTGGTTGCCCAACCGCGGATGCGCCTTCCTTTGCGAGGGCGGATTTGCTTACCGAGCACACAACTTATAAACAAATACTGTCGTGATAATATGATCACGTCAAACGACCTTGTCTCGTGGATAACAAAAAGAGAGACTATACACACTATCTGTTATCGACATACACGAAAAACTTTTAATACTCCTGATCGATCCTCTCACTAGAGTCCCTGTTATCATGTCACGAGATGTCTTCGACCAATCCGAGTACGAACGCCGAGTGAACCGGACGAAAGCACGATTGCGCGAGGAAAACCTCGACGCGATCGTCGTCTCCGACCCGGCGAACATGAACTATCTGACGGGGTACGACGGCTGGTCGTTTTACGTTCATCAGGCCGTAATCGTCACGCCCGATGCGGACGACGAACCGGTCTGGGTTGGTCGCGAAATGGACGCAAACGGTGCGCGGGCGACGGCCTGGCTCTCCGAGCCGAACATTCGATCCTACAGCGACGATCACGTCCACTCGCCGTACGACCTCCATCCGATGGACTACGTCGCAGACGTCCTCGAGGACTTGGACGTCGAGGACGGCCGAATCGGTCTCGAGATGGACGCCTCCTACTTCACCGCAAAGTCCTACACGCGCCTGCAGGAGAACCTCCCAGAGGCCGAGTTCGAGGACCGGACGTTGCTCGTCAACTGGGTTCGAGTCAAAAAATCCGAGCGGGAACTCGAGTACATGCGGGAAGCCGCGCGGATTTCGGAGGTAGCTATGGAGGCCGGGCTCGAGACGATTGAGGAGGGCGTTCCGGAGTACGAAGCCGCCGCGGCAATCTCCGAGGCACTCATTACCGGGACCGACGCGTTCGGCGGCGACTACCCGTCTATCGTCCCGCTGATGCCGTCGGGTGATCACACCGGAACGCCGCACCTGACGTGGACGGATCGGCCGTTCGAGCAAGGTGATCCCGTAATCATCGAGCTCTCGGGCTGTCGCCACCGGTATCACTCCCCGATGGCGCGGACGACGTTCGTCGGGGATCCGCCCGCAATCCTCGAAGACACCGCAGAGATCGTTGTCGAGGGCCTCGAGGCGGCGCTCGACGCCGCCGAGCCCGGCGTTACCTGCGAATCCGTCGAGAAAGCTTGGCGGGATACCATCGCGAAGTACGACATCGAAAAGGAGGATCGAATCGGGTACTCGATGGGGCTGGGCTATCCGCCGGACTGGGGCGAGCACACGGCGAGCATTCGACCGGGAGACGAAACGGTCCTCGAGGAGGACATGACCTTCCACATGATCCCCGGCATCTGGACGGACGAGGTCGGCGTCGAGATCAGCGAGACGTTCCACGTGACCAGCGACGGCGCGGAGACGCTCGCGGAGTTCCCGCGAAAACTGTTCACGACGTAAGTCACGTCCGATTGTTCGACTCCGGAATCGGTACCGCTCTTTGGCTTCTTCTACAGCCGTTACAGATACTCGAGAAGCATCTCGATCGCATCCTCGAGCGGCTCGGCACGAATCCGGCAGACGTAGTCGGTTACCAGATTGGGTTGGAGCGACGCAACAGCGTGTGGAACGATCGAACTATCGCTCGGTGCTCGACGATGCCGAAAGTCGTCATCACTCAGCGGAATACGTCTCTCGTACCATGTTCGTGTCGTTATCCCATCACGACGTATTGTTCCCCGTCGAATGGGTGTGTTTCATTATTAACGACTACCCAGAGTCTCGTCGCCTCGTCGGTTTCTTTGAAAGGGTCCGGCGCGAGGACGACGTGTCCCCGTTTGAGGCCGTCGGACGGCGGCTGTGAATCTGTCACTCGTCGTCCTCGGCGCCGGACTTTTGTACGGCGTCGAGCCACTCTCGACGGTCTTCTGCGCCCAACGTTTCGTCGAGAAACTGACTCGTCGACTGAAACACGAACGCATCACGAACCCGCTCGAGATCGCCGATCGCCCAGTACGGTTCCTTGTGTCGGACGAGTTCGCGCGATCGGAGCCGATTGAGAACCGGCTGAATCGAGTTCTCGTTGATGCCGGTTTCGTCGGCGATTTTCTGAATCGTGTATTATGTATCCGACTCTAGCCAGTACGGCCTCTCACCGCGGACCCAGTTGCGACACCGCGTTTTCCAAATTATCGCCCGACTCGAGGGCCTTGACGTTGTGCGCGACGATGTCGGCCAGTCGATCCCAATGTTTCGGCGTGTGACCGCCGGTGTGGGGTGTGATCAGACAACTTTCGAGATCCCAGAGTTCGTGATCGCTGGGAAGGGGCTCGGGGTCGGTGACGTCGAGTGCGGCGCCGCGAATGCCGTTGTACTGGAGCGCGGAGACGAGCGCGTCGGTGTCGACGATCCCGCCCCGAGCGGCGTTGACGATCACCGCGTTCGGCGGCAAGGTCGCCAGCGCGTCCTCGTCAACGAGATTGCGGGTTAGATCGTTCAACGGACACGCGAGGACGACGTACTCGCTCCGGGAGAACGCCTCGTGGATGTCTTCTTCATCGAAGCTCAGCACCTCGTCCGTCGGCCCGCCCTTCGACGGCGTGTACCGTATTCCGATCGTCTCGACGCCGAAGCCCTCGAGTCGTCGAACGACCTCCTGACCGATCGAGCCGAGGCCGACGACCGCGACGGTGCTGTCGGTGAACTCGTGAGACTGGAAGTGACGCCATTCGTTGTTCGCCTTGCGGCGCCACCCTTCGTGGAGGTTTCGGGCGAAGACGAGCATGTTCCCGATCGCCTGCTCGGCGATGCCGGGGGCGTGAATACCGCCGGCGTTCGTCACGGCGACGCCGCACTCGGCGAGCGCGTCGATCGGAACGTGCTCGGTGCCAGCGAAGGTACAGGCGAAGAGTTCGAGTCGATCCGCCCGCTCGAGGAGGGCTTCGTCGATCGTGATTCCGGTCACGACCTGCGCCTGCGGGACGAGTTCGCGCTCAGCTTTCGGCGTCCGTGCGAGTTCGACGGCGTGGTTCGGCAAGCGCTCGGACAGCGTCTCGGCGTACGATTCCATCGACAGGCCTTCCGTCCCTTCGCGGAGGACGACGACATCTGGGTTCGTGCTCATATCGATCTCTTCGCGCCCGGGTGACGCTTGCGTGAGGATTGTCACGAACAGTCTTATTCTTTATGTGTAAACGACGTTAACGAGAATTGTGTATTATTAAGGTAATGGGGCGCGTCAGCTAGTCGCATGAACGAACCGGTTCAGGATCGCCTCGTCACGCTCCGTCGAAGTCTCCACCGCCATCCCGAACCCGCGTGGCGGGAGTTCTACACGACCGCTCAACTCGTCGAGGAAATTAGAGCGATCGGCGTCGACGAACTCGCCGTCGGCCCCGACGCCTACGATCCGGGCGACCGAATGGCCGTTCCCGCCGACGAAGAACTCGCATGGTGGGATCGACGAGCGCACGAGCGCGGTGCCGACCCGGAATTGCTCGAGCGAATGGCTGGCGGAAACACGGGAGCCGTCGCAGTTCTCGAGTGCGGCGACGGACCTCGGATCGGCCTCCGCGTCGACATCGACGGCCTGTTCGTCGAGGAGGCCTCGGGCGACGACCACGTACCGGACGCCGAAGGCTTCCGCTCGGAGATCGAGGGAACGATGCACGCGTGCGGGCACGACGTTCACATGACTTGGGGACTGGCCGTTCTCGAGGCGATCAAGGAGAGCGATTTCTCTGGTCAACTGGTGGTCTTTTTCCAGCCCGCAGAGGAGGTAAGTGGCGGCGGCTGTCCGATGGCAAAGAGCCCCTTCGCCGACGACCTGGATTACCTGCTCGCGATCCATGTGGGTCTTGACCACCCAACAGGACAGGTCATCGCGGGCATCGAGAAACCGCTCGCGATGTGTCACGTCGACGTGACGATCAAGGGAACGTCTGCCCACGCGGGAAAGGCCCCGCAGGAGGGCGACAACGCGATCCAGGCTATGGGAACGGCGATCGAGAACACCTACGGAATCCCCCGTCACAGCGGTGGGATGACCCGGATAAACATCGGTCGTGCGGAGGCGGGAACCGCGAGCAACGTCATCGCCGAACGCGCCCACCTCGAAGCCGAAGCACGGGGTGAAACGACGGAACTGATGGAGTACGCGAAAGCCAAACTCGAGCGTGTCATGCGATCTGCCGCGACAATGCACGGCTGTGGAGCCGACGTAGACGTGATTAGTGAGTCGCCGCGAGCTGACAGCGATTCGGAACTCGTCGACGTCATCGCGACCGTTGCGGGTTCCGTCGACGGGATCGACGACGTCGTCCCCACTGCCGATTTCGGCGCGAGCGAGGACGCCACGTTTCTGATGGAACGCGTACAGGAAGACGGCGGCCTCGCGTCCTACCTGATCGTCGGTACCGACCATCCGACGAGCCACCACACGCCGACGTTTGACGTCGACGAGGCGAGCCTCGAGCACGGCGTCTCGGTGCTGGTCGAGACGATCCGAGAACTCGAGCACCGACATCCGGTCCCCGGGTTGGAGGAGCGTTCCAGCACGCGGGCGGAAGAACGTCCCGTCTCGCGTTCGGAGGGCGAGAAATGAGTGGGGGCCGCGTCTCGCTCGAGGACATCGAAGCCGCCGGAGAACGCATCGACGGCGTCGTTCACCGCACGCCGCTCGACACGTCCTGGACGTTCGCCGAGATGAGCGGTGCCGAATCGGTCGGGCTCAAACTCGAGAACACCCAACGGACGGGATCGTTCAAGATTCGCGGCGCGTACAACACGATGGCCCAGCTTTCGGATGCGGAACGCGACGGCGGGGTCGTCGCCTCGAGTGCGGGCAACCACGCACAGGGGGTGGCGCTGGCCGGCGACGTACTCGATATCGACACCACCATCGTCGTTCCGGAAGTCACGCCCGCCGCGAAGATCGAGGCGACCCGCGGCTACGGAGCTGAGGTCGTCGTGGAGGGGAAGATCTACGAACAATCCTACGAGTACGCCCTCGAGCGGGTCGGCGAGACGGGCGAGACCTTCGTTCACCCGTTCGACGACGAGGCGATCATCGCGGGCCAGGGAACGATCGGGCTCGAGTTGCGAGCACAGTATCCGGAACTCGATACCGTGCTCGTCGCCATCGGCGGTGGCGGACTGATCTCCGGCATCGGAACCGCACTGAAGGCCACGGATCCGGATATCCGCGTCGTGGGCGTCCAGCCCGAGGGCGCCCTCCACGCGAAGCCGTCGCTTGAGGACGATCGAATTCACGAACTCGAATCCGTCGACACCGTTGCGGAAGGAATCGCCGACACCAGAATGCTCGAGACGACCTTCGCGGTCGCTCGCGACGTCGTCGACGACGTGGTCGCCGTCAGAGACGACGAGATGGCCGTCGCCGTGACGCTACTGGCCGAACGCGCCAAGACGGTTGCGGAAAGTGCCGGAGCCGCACCGCTCGCGGCTGCGCTTTCGAATTCGAACTCACTCGATCTCGAGGGCGAACACGTCGGTGTCGTCGTCTCGGGCGGCAACGTAAATCTCACCGAGCACGCGGAACTGACTCGAACCGGATTGGGGGAACTCGAGCGTTATATCGAGGCCAGGCTGGCCGTCGACGGCTGGCCCACAGCACTCGGCGGGCTCATCGAGACGGTCGAGGACCGCGGAGCCGAACTCGACGTTCTCGAGCGCGCTCGCCGTCGCCCCGTCGATCAGCCAAATCGCGTTCCGGTGACGATCGGACTCGAAGGGAGCGGTCCCGAGCATCTGTCGGGCGTTCTCGAGGCACTTGAGGAATTAAACGAGATTTCGGTGCTCGAGTCTCGATAAACGGGACGAAAGTGCGGTTCTCGGATCCCGATGAACCGTCAGCGGGCTGGTTTTCTTTGAACAATCGAATTCCATTCCGAGAAGGCAATTTTCTCTGCACGGGAAGAGCGGAAGAAGCGACTGTCGTCAGCCCGTTGTTCTGAGCCAAATCGCTCCCTGTTTCCTGATAAATAGCGCACCGGTGGCTGTGAATCTCGTTCGCTTCCGGCCGGGTAATCTTGGGGGAATAAATCACCGTTCGTGGACATTTTTCAGTATTGTCGCCATAGTGGAAACTACATGGGTGAAACAGTTGGGGCCGACGATCAAGGTCGGGTCGTCATTCCTTACGAGATCCGTGAGAAACACGGCGACCGATATCGGGTCGTCGAACGCAGAGATCGGGTCGAATTGATCCCGCTCAACGACGATCCGATCGAAGGACTCCGCGATGCCGTCGGCGACGCATTCGACGATACATCGATCGAGGAGATCAAACGAGAGTCCCGCGAGACCGCTCAAGAAGATGCGTTAGACGAACTGTCTGGAAACCGGTGACGATCTACGCTGACACGGACTTCTTTACCGCGTTACAAACGATCGTCTCTCGAAAGAAGAATCCGACTACCTAATCCGTCGCTATCGAATCGGGAAAAGCCCGTGGGATGCCCGGGGGATGCCTATGGGACGAGGGGGGTGGAGATGAAGGCTGAGTGGGGATGGGTGGAATGGAGGGCAAACCGTGTTGCCCACGGGTATTCACCACTTGGAGTCGATTCAGTATAAAAACTCTACCCGATCCCCGAAGTTTGGGAATGGGGTGGTAATCGTATTTGCTACGGCGCTTCAGCGGTTTCGCTCGATCACCGCGATCGTGTCCGCGAACTCAACACGGTTCCGAACGAACCGAAGCTTACCCCCGCGAGCTACCGTTAGGCCGCCCTCGGACTCGTCCCGACCGAGTCGATCGCCTCGAGAAAAAGCCCTCCTCCAAGCGCGATTTCCCGTTCACTCGAGTCCAGCGGCGGGAGCAGCCGAATCGTCTTCTTGCCACAGCCCAGCGTCAACAATCCGCGTTCGAGCGATTCCTTCACGACGGCGTTGCGCCGTTCGGCCGTGTCGAACTCGACGGCGAGCATCAGCCCTTTGCCGCGCACGTCCTCAACGTAGTCCGGCGCGTCGTCGCGAAGCAATTCCTTGGCTTGCTCGCCGCGTCGCGTGGCGTTTTCGAGCAGGTCGTACTCCTTGATGGCCTCGAGGGTGAACGCCCCCATCATCGACCCGAGCAGGTCGCCACCGCCGAACGTCGAGCCGAGCCGGTTCTTTTCCGCGGGGAAAATTTCCGACCGCGAGATGGTCGCGCCAACGCGAAGCGCTTTGGCGCTGGCGATCACATCTGGTTCGATCGGGTAGTGATCCGACGCCCAGATCTTTCCCGTTCGGCCAACGCCGGATTGGATTTCGTCGACGACGAGCGGGATGTCGTACTCGTCGGTGACGTCTGCGACCTCGCGCATGAACGCCTCGCTGGGGAAGCGATAGCCGCCGACGCCCTGGACCGGCTCGAGGGTGAGAAAGGCGATTTCGTCGGGGTTGATGTGGCCTCCCTCGGGCGAGAGCGAGTTTCGGAGCCGCGAACCCGATCCGGTAAAGAATCCGCAGTCACAGGTCTCCGCGCTACAGCCGCGGTCGGCACAGAACGGTATCGTCTCGATGCCGCTGATTTCGGGATACTGGCGCGTGTATATCTCCTTGGATTTCGTCAGCGACAGCGTTGCGAGGGTACGGCCGTGAAAACTCCCTTCGAATGCGACGCCGTATTTCGCGGGGGCCCGGTGGTCGTGCGTTATCTTCATCGCGTTCTCCATCGCTTCCGCGCCGGAGTTCGAGAGGAAGACGGTGTCCATCCCGTACTGACTCGAGATATCGACCAGTTTTGCCATCAGGTGACTCGAGCCCGGAACGTCGGACTCGTCGGGGGTTGGCCCTGAACCGAAGTACATGTCCTGGCCCGCGATTTTCATCGGCTCGACGAGGTCGAACTCCCGAAGCTTGTCGAGAAGTTTCTCGTTGTTGTATCCGAGCGGCGCTGCACCGATGTGACACGTAAAGTCCAGCAGAACGTTTCCGTCGACGTCGGTGACGAACGGCCCGTCGGCCTCGCGAGTGATGTCCCAAACGAATTCGTGGGAGTACTCGCTCGGGGCCGCGTTGGCCCCGTGAAACTCGACCCACTCTCGAGCGTTCGGTCCGGGGAACGCGGCCACGTCGGGCTCCGCCGTGCTCCTATCCATACACAGAATATGTGTATGGCATACATTAAAACTTGTTATAGGCTGTCTCACCGGTTCGGACGGCGGTCGGTTGGTTTCTCGAGTCTTCCGCCCGATTTTCGGCTCGGTCTTTGTGACGGTGAAGTCGAATTCCCACTCCCGTTAGTCGTCGTCGCCAGGATCGACGCTCGCTGGCGGATCGCTATCCGATTGCTCCTCGCTCGGACCGATCAGCACCGTCTCCTCTTGGAGCAGGACTCGACCTTCCGTCGCGCTGAAGTTCTTGATAAGCGAAAGCATCGCGAGGAAACAGACGAACGCGAACGGGGCGCCAGTGATGACGACGGCCTGCTGTAACGCATCGGCGCCGCCTTCGCCGCCGAGAATAATGAGGATCGCGGCGGTTAATCCGAGAACGATTCCCCAGAAGATTCGGTTGATGCTTGAGGGACTCGCTTTCCCACCGGTCGTCATCATCGAGACGGCGAGGGTCGACGAGTCGGCAGATGTGACGAAGAAGGTGGTTACGAGGACCATAAAGACCAATATCAGGATCGAACCGACCGGCAACGTCAATTCGGCAATCCCCAGATTCACCGATAACTGGAGCGCGTCGAAGAGAATAAAGCCGGAGGCTTCCGCACCGGCCTCTCCCGCAAGCACTTCGCTGAAGTCGGCAACGCCGTTGTGTTGGGCCCAGACAGCGGTTCCGCCGACGAAGGTAAACCACGGAATCGTCGCCGCGGAGGTCGCAACGATCCCTGTGAACGCGACTTCGCGGACGGTTCGTCCCTTGGAAATTCGTGCGATGAACAGTCCGGCAAAAGGCGACCACGAGAGTGCCCACGCCCAGTAGAAGACGGTCCAGGCTTCGACCCATCCGGTCCCCCCTTCCCCGGCACCGGTGTACAGGCTCATCGCCGTAAAGTCCGAAATCATGCCGCCGACGGCCTGGGAGCCGAGCAAGAGGAGGAACATCGTGGGCCCCACGATGAAGGTCGTGATCATCAGCCCGACGAACATGATCATGTTGAAGTTCGAGAGCCGACGGATTCCCTTGTCGATCCCGAGAACCATCGAAATCGTAAACAAGATCGTCATCATCGTCACCACGAGAAGCACGCCGACATCGCCTAAATTGATCCCCCACTGGTAGTCGAGTCCGCTGACGAACTGGCTCCCGATGAAGCCCAGCGAGGTCGCGACGCCGCCGATCGTCGCGAACACTGCGAGGATGTCGATCACTTTCGCAGCCGGCCCGTCGAGATTGTCAGCACCGAGTATCGGCGTGAGCGCCGACGAAACCCGAAGGGGCACGTTGTCGTAGTTGTACGCGAAGTAGCCGATCGCAATCCCCATGATGGTAAAGACGGCTAACTGCGGCAGCGCCCAGTGGAACAGCGTTTGTTGCACCGCGAGCGAAATCGCCTCGCTCGAGCCGCCGGTTGCGCCGAACAGCGGATTCGGGTCGTCATAATAAAACAGCGCCTCGGTCGGTCCCCAGAACACGACGCCCGCGGCGAACCCGGCCGAGTACAACATCGCGAAAAACGAGAGGAAACTGTACTCCGGATCGCCGTCTCCAAACTTGATCTTCCCCCACGGCCCGACGATCAAGAAGAGCAAGAAGACGACGATCAAGAAGACGATCACCAGTAGCGCCCAGCTCAGGTAGCTGAGCATTTCGTCGTGGACGACTTCGATTCCGGTCGAAACGGCGTCTCGGTCGACGAAGAACGCCGCGATCACGCCGACCGAAAGCAACGCACCGAACACGAAGACGACTGGATCGAGTTCCTCGAGGAACCGATTCACCATCCCGCGGTCTGCATCACTCATTGCTATTCACCTCCAATTCCGCGGTAGAGCGTGTCGTTCGGCGACACCATCCCTGTCTCCACGCAACACATCCCATGCTTTGTGAAAGCATACCGAACTTGTCGTTGGTATATGGTATAAATATTTCCTTTTTGTAACTGGCATATACAGATTTTGTTTATACAGAACGTCCAACTACGCGTCGTCAATCTCGGATTGAACTGACCGAATGTGTAGAATCCACTGGAATAACGGTTTGAACGAATTCCTATCGAGTTACTACGGATCGGTAATAGCATAAAATCGGCATGAAAACTCCGTTTACGCAGGGAGAACGTCACGTTCAAGCGTGCTTGTCGAATGCGACGAGCGGATTCCGCAATCCCGGACCGATGTCCGCGCCCGCAAATGAGCGATTGATCGGCCCGAACGGGGGCTTTCATTTCGCTTCGTGCGACTCAACGAGCCCGTTCGTATCAGCGGGGATATTCGATCCGAACTCAGTCGATTCGGATTCAGTCGACTCGGGCTCTCTCCTATGACCCACATCTCGTACGATCCACAGGTAATCCGTTACGCGTACGACACCTTCAGATATCGAGTTGTCGGAGTCACCGCTGTCCAAACGTCGTGTATCAAAGGGTAGGGGTAGTAGAGATCAGGCGTCGGATTCGACGCCACGGGTGATCCCTTTTGGAGACGGGTGGGTGTGATAGTGGTCGGATCGTCGAAATTGACGGCGGCCTTCCCCCCGTCATGTACGTAATGCAACCAACACTAGATAGCTATAGGGTCGATAAAGCGAGTTTTCCCTTTCGTTGGTTTCTGCTCAACTGTTCTTCCTGTTCAAATTGTTCACCGAGTGTCTCGAGGCGTGAACCAGCGCGTATCGCTATTGCTACCAGACGTTCCTGGGTTCTACCATCGACGGCTGATACACCGACGGCTGATACTGTGGAATGGTCGGTGTTCGTGAGTCTGTCCTTTCGGCGAACGATTGTATAACCCCGAATTCGAGCGGCTGATGGCGAACTCGTCCGGCTCCGTTCCCGCCCCACGTCGGTTGGTCTGTCCTCATCCAGTGAAGCAGCGACAAAGGTAGTACGGAGTGCGACTCAGTTCGTCAGTTTCTCGAGTTTCTGTTCTCGTGTCTCGGTGCTCTCGTTGATTTTTTTGGTGTACTCGTCGACGCGGTCTTTGATCTCCTCTCGAGCGTCGTCGGGCGAGAATTCGTCGGACATCGTCAGCAACCGGACGAACGCCCGTAATTCCTCGTCGGTGAGCTGGGCGAACTCCTCGTCCTCGAGTTTTTCGACCACTTCGTCGACGTCGATCTGGCCGACGGGATCAACGTTGAACTCGACGTTGACCATCCGGTAGTTCGACCCGGCGAGTCGCTGTTCGGCTTTGCCGACTCCCTCAGAGAGCATGTCCTTGAACGGCGTGTGATAGCCCATCGTCCCGAGGTGCAAAAACGCGAGCATGTCGGTGATACCCTGCGTGTAGGCGTCGCGCTCCTCGTCGTCGGGATCGAAAACCGTGTTCCGATCGCGTTCTTCCATGTATTCGAAGAGGATACTGAAATCGAGCACCGCGTTTCGAACTCGTCTTCGAATGCGATTTCGTTTCTGTTTCTTCGAGTGGTCGGTGTAGTCCGTCTTCCGTCCGAGTAAGAAGTCACGATCCGATGGTGTGAGGATACCACGAGGGCGATCCGCGTCCGCTGCCGTCCGAAGCGACTCCGGCATCTCGTCCTGACTCATACAGTGAACACGGGTAGCCCCCGAATTAATGCTTCTGATCCGATAAATGTGATGGTTGAAGAACACGTTCACAGAGAACGCGATCCGGATCCGAGCACGAATGGCCTCACTGCTCCCAGTACTGCCGCTGTTTCGACGGTTCTCTTCGGTCGAGAATCTGGAAATGGTACAGACCGACTACACACCTCGCTCGATATCCGGTCGTGAGAAGAGGCCCCTAGTAGTGTCGATCCGAGCATTCGACGATAGCGTCAGCGAGGACCGAAACGCCGATCTCGAGGGATTTTTCGTCGATGTCGAACGTCGG
Organism: Halostagnicola sp. A-GB9-2; assembly: GCF_030068615.1. Classification (GTDB taxonomy): domain Archaea; phylum Halobacteriota; class Halobacteria; order Halobacteriales; family Natrialbaceae; genus Halostagnicola. The sequence goes on from NZ_JASJOC010000007.1 coordinate 121,552, forward strand.
GGTCTGCTGATTCGTGGGTGAATCAGTCCCGACGAGGACGTACGAGGCGAATCCGCCGTTGTCCTTGACGTGTTCCATGAGGAAGGTAGCGTCCTCGCTCGCGCCGAACTCAGCGGTGGGCACGACCGAATCGACGCCGTCGACGGTACTCGCGATTTCACCGACGATGTCTCGAAGTGCCGGATCGCTATCGACGCGGGGCGACTCGCTTGTGACGCGCGGGGTCACGTCGCAGTCGTGCATCTCCGCGGCTGCGTACAGTACACGTTCGAGTTCGGTTCTGGTGTACTCCATCAGTGCCGTCGTCTCGCCGCGGACTTCGCCCTCCAGCGTGATTTCCTCGGCGATGACGTTGCTCGCGGTGCCGCCTTCAATGTGACCGAAGTTGACTCGGGTCATTCCGTTGCTGTGGCGCGGAATTGCGTAGGCGTTCTGGACGGCGCTCGCGACGGCCTGCATCGCGTTGGCACCGTCGTTCGGCGCTTTGCCCGCGTGGGCGCTCGCCCCCTCGAAGGTTACGGTCAAGTGAGCCATCGCCAGCGGCTTCTCGGCGCCCGCCACGACCGTTCCGGTCGGATCGTCGTGTCCGATGTGAATGGCGAGAAGATAGTCGACGTCGTCGAGGTAGCCACCTCGGGCCATCGCCCGGCCGCCGCCGGAAATCTCCTCCGCCGGCTGGAAGAACACTTTGAACGTCCCCGAAAAGTCGCTTCTCTTCACCGCCTCGAGGGTCCCGAGCCCCATCGCGATGTGTCCGTCGTGACCGCAGGCGTGCATGTATCCGTCGTGTTCGGACCGAAACCCTTCGTCCGCGGGTCGATGGCCGGGCTCGCTCGACTCCCGCAGGGAGATAGCGTCCATATCGACTCGAAGCCCGACGCACGGTTCTCCCCCACGGACACCGCCGATGGAGTCGGTTTCCTGTCCGCTATCACCGCCGTGACCACCGTCGTGGTTCCCCTGTTCGATAACCGCGACGACACCGGTGTGACCGTCCGCAGTTCGCTCGAGAATATCGTCCCGAACGCCCGCCTTACGCGCTCGCTCGAGCCACGGCTCGAGATCATCGTCGTCGGGTACGGCCATTCGTGCTTCCGACGAGAGCGCGTCCCGCCCGACGGCGATTTCGTCGACGCCGATTCGCTCGAGTTCCTCGACGATTCGGGCCGTGGTTCGGAACTCACACCAGCCGGGCTCGGGGTAGCGATGAAACGCCCGTCGTAGCTCGGTCAGCCTGTGTCGTCCGTCGTGTCCCATCGTGGTCGTCACAACGAAGGGGGGATACTTAACCGTGGTCGATAATCGCATACGGCACCATCGCGATCGGTGTAGAATCTCGTCCGCGGTTCGCCGTTCGGTCGGGTACTGTCCGCAGTTGTGCGATCGTAGAGTCGGATCGTGGAGTTGGATCGTCGAGCCGGATATTTCTAGTCGAGCGAAGCGATCGCATCCAGTTCGACGCGAACGTCGTCGGGGAGCCTCGACGCTTCGATGCAGACTCTGGCGGGGGGCGTCTCGCCGAACCTGGCACCGTAGGCCCGGTTGACTCGCTCGTAGTCCTCGAGATCCGTGAGATAGACGGTGACTTTGATCACGTCCTCGAGACCGTTCCCGCCGGCAGCGTCGACGACCGCGGCGATATTATCGAGGATCTGGTCGGTCTGTGCCGCGATATCGCCGTTGACGACCTCGTCCGTCGCCGGATCGACTGGCCCGTACCCGGAGACGTAGAGCGTCCCATCGTCGCGGACGCCCTGTGAGTAGGGGTTGTCGTTGCTCGGCGCACCGTCGGTTTCGATTGGTTCGGGTTCAGTCATCTGCGATCAGTTCGCTCCGGTCGTCTGTTCGATCGCCTCCACGATGACGTCGAGGGCCGTCTCAGCAAGCTCGTAAGTGAGCACGAGCGGCGGGAGGAATCGCAAGACGTTGCCGTGGCGACCGGCCGTCCAGACCAGCACGCCCCGTTCGAAACAGTACTGCTGGATGTCGTCGACGAGGTCGCCGTCCGGACTCCCCGTCTCGTCGACGAACTCCGCGCCGATGAACAGGCCGCGGCCGCGGACGTCCGCGAGACGTTCGGTGCCGTCGGCGGCCTCGTGGAGCCGATCCCGAATGTACTCACCAAGTTCGCGGGCGTGCGAGAGCAGTTCGTGTTCCTGAATGTACTCGATCGCACGAGTACCGGCTCGCATGCCGACGACGTGGCCGCGATATGTTCCGGCGTGGTCGCCCGGTCCCCAGGTATCGAGATCTTCGTGGTACAGCGTCGCAGAGAGGGGGAAACCGGCACCGCCGAGGGCTTTCGCCGAGGTCATCGCGTCCGGCGTGACGCCCGCCCAGTCGCTCGCCCACCACTCGCCGGTGCGGCCGAGTCCGCTCTGAATCTCGTCGAACACAAGGACGATGTCGTTGTCGTCCGCGATATCACGCAATCCCTGCAGAAAACCCGCCGGCGGCGTTACGATGCCACCTTCTCCCTGGATCGGCTCGACGACGATACCGGCCGGGTTGGCAAGGCCGCCGTACGGATCCTCGACGATGGCCTGGACCTCCTCGAGTGCGTGATCGACGGCCTCCTGTGGTTCCTTTTCCTGTCGGAACGGGTCCGGATACGGCGCGTGGACGACGTCAGCGAGCAACGGCGTGTAGTGTTCTTTGAAACTCTTGTTCGACGTGAGACTCATCGCCCCCGTCGTCGCGCCGTGGTAGGCCCCGCGGAAGGCGATGAGTCCGTCGCCGCCCGTGTTGTACTTCGCGAGTTTGATCGACGCCTCGATGGCGTCGCTGCCCGTCGGTCCGCCGAAGACGACGCGATTTTCCCCCTGCAATCCCGACGGGGCGATTTCATCGAGTTTTTCAATCAACTCGAGGCGAGCCTCGGTCGGGAAGTCGACCGTGTGCACGAACTTGTCCGCCTGCTCGTGGACGGCCTCGAGAACGTACGGGTTCGAGTGGCCGACGTTGAGCACGCCGATTCCGGCGAACATGTCGATGTAGGTGTTGCCGTCTACGTCCCGTACCGTTGCTCCCTTTCCATCCTCGAACGCGATCGGAATATCGTTCGGGTAGGCGACGGCGCTGCTGTCTATTTCGCGTTGTTTCTCGAGGAGTCTCCTGGTGTTCGGTCCGGGAACGTCCTCAACGTTCGGTGCGTCTTCGAAGTGAATCTCCTCGATGGGCGGTCCAGCCGTCATACGTGGTATCAGGTGAAACAATTATAAAAAAGTGTCTACAAAAACCATATTGGCTGTACACAGATATTGATATGCACTCGATACCATGCGGCTGAGCCGGCTTTCCACCCAACCGAGCTCGTGCTACCGGTTTTTCGATCCCGATTTCTCGACGTCGAGAACCGGGAGGAAAAGCGCTGAAGGTCCCGAGACCGATTCGGTGGTCGGTCTTGTCGTTGCGCGTGTACCGGTCGATCTCGTCCGCCAGAACCCTGATAGGATCGGTTGTACGTCATTTCCGGACAGTCGCCACCCCGCTCTGGCGACTGACCGGTAAACAGCTACAACCGACCCTATGAAACCTCGATCGCGGCTTCACCGATGGGTCACGAGAACGTGCCTCTCGGTAGCAAGAAGCATACACTACAGTAATCAAACAATCTCTTTTTATTCCTCGAGGGCATTATCTCGCCAATGGCACTCGACTTCACCCCGACCACTGTCGACGAACTGGACCCGGATCGGCGTCCGTCGGTTCGACTCGCGCTCCTCCCGGTTCTGGCGGTCGTCGTCTCTCTTGGTATCGGATCCGCAGTGCTCGGACTCGATCCGCACGTTCCGTTGCTCTGGAGTATCGTCTTCGTCGGCGCGTTCGGGCAGTACCTCGGGTATTCGTGGGCGGACCTCTACGATGGTATCTCGAACGGCCTCCTGATGGGGCTGCAAGCGTTGCTCATCATCTTCACCATTTACGCGCTCATCGCCACGTGGGTCGACGCGGGAACCATCCCGGCGATGATGTACTATGGTCTCGAGTTGCTGTCGCCGATGGTGTTCCTACCCGTTGCGACCGTTTTGGCCGCCGTCGTCGCGTTTGCCATCGGTTCCTCGTGGACGACGGTCGGAACCCTCGGCGTCGCGTTCGTCGGCATCGGAACCGGTCTCGGTGTTCCGAGCGCGATGACTGTCGGAGCGGTGATCTCGGGGGCGTACGCCGGCGACAAACAATCGCCCCTCTCGGATACGACCAATCTCGCCGCCGGCGTGACGAACACGCCGCTGTACGACCACATTCGTCGCATGCGGACGGGAACGCTCATCGCCTTCGGGATCGCGGTTCTCGCCTTCGCGGCACTCGGACTCCAGTCGAGCGGATCCGTCCCAGCCGAACAGGTCATGGAGATCCAGAGCGCCCTCGCTGGAACGTACGACGTTTCGCCGCTGGTGTTTCTCCCGCTCGTGATCACGTTCGGCTTCGCCCTTCGTGGCTACCCCGCGCTTCCGACGCTCGTGGTCGGCGTCTTCGCCGGCGTCTTCACCTCGATCCTCGTCCAGGGGACCGGATTCGTTCCCGCCTGGGAAGTCTTTCTGAACGGAACGGATCCCGCCACCGGTTCGGAACTCGTCGACGAACTCCTCGAGACCGGCGGCCTCACCGGATCGGCCTGGACGATCACGGTCGTCGTGGCTGCGCTCGTCCTCGGCGGCCTCCTCGAGAAAACGGGCGTTCTCGCGGTGCTCGCCCACCGGCTCTCGCAGGGGGTTCGGAGTTCGGGGGGACTGATCGCCGGCACGGGCGTCTCCGCGATCCTCATCAACGCGCTCACCGCCCAGCAGTACATGAGCATCGTCCTGCCGGGAATGACGCTTCGAAACCTCTACGAGGAGTTCGATCTGGATAGCGACCAACTTTCTCGAGCGGTCGAGGCGGCGGGAACGCCGACCGGTGCGCTCATTCCGTGGCACGCGGGCGGGGTGTTCATGGCCTCTGCCACCGGCGTTCCGACGCTCGAGTACGCCCCATACTACCTGTTCGGGATGCTCTCTCCGCTGGTGCTGTTCGCGATGGCGCTGACCGGTTTCGGCGTTCCGTCGACCCACCGTGCCGAGACCGTTCAGACGGCAGATTGAGGGACGACTGTCGAACGAGGACCTGTACAGTAATCGGAAAGTAATACATTGAGCTTTCGACTATTAGGGAGTTATGACAGAAAACATTGAGATTGTTAACGAGGAAATCGTAACTATACTTCGGACTCTGCTTTGTTAACTGCCGGTACCATTCTGTGGGAAAATCCTATACTACTCCCTATTTGGGCAGAAAGTGGCAACTATGGCTAAAATATGGGGAATAATAAAATATTTGGGCGCATTTTAACCTTCAACGTGTATTATCTACGAATTCGATTACTCGAAGAAGCTACTGGAATCACAGAATGCATTCGGAACTGACTGCTATCGAGTATTATATCAAAATGGGTGAGTTACTTACAACTTCGATTTCCGCCGAACCGATATCGCTGTTCGCCGCTCGAGAGACCCTTGCTACGCGGTCGTCGGGTTCGCTGCTCGGTCGACGGGTTTGCTACTCGGTCGTCAGTTGCGGGCCGATACTCGTCGCGTCTCCCTCCCGAAGCGTGACGATCTCGCCGAACCCGACTGATTCGCCGACTGAAACGCCGGAACTTTCCAACTGAGCGATGAGGCTCACGCCGTCGTCGAACCGAACCAGACCGAGGTGATTCGGCGTTCTCACGCCCGGCGGCGTTGCATGCACGGTCGTCGTCGCGACGACTCGCCCCGGGCCGAGTCTGTACGTCTCGAACGACGACGACCCGCAGTCGAGACAACGACCGCGCGTATAGTACCAGCTACTCGAGCAGTTCGTGCATCGAAACGCTTGGCCCGCGTCGTCGCTTTCGACTGTAGGCTCTCTGCTTTCGTTCATATTTTCCCCGTCATGCTCGCTTCACGATCGTACAGATCGAATTGTTCCCGAACCCGGCGACGTTGATCGCCAACCCGACATCCGGATCATCGAGCTGACGGCCCTCCCCGGGCGCGTCGCCACGAAGTTGCCAGACGAGTTCGATCACTTGCGAGACGCCGGTCGCACCGAGCGGATGCCCTCGAGCTTTGAGTCCACCGCCGGGGTTGACCGGCAGTTCTCCGCCACGATCGGTTCGCCCGTCGAGTGTCGCCCGCCACGCTTGCCCGTTATCGTAGAAACCGAGTTCCTCGAGTTCGAGCAGCTCGAGGATCGTAAACGCGTCGTGGATACAGGCAACGTCGACGTCTTCGTGGCTGATCGACGCCCTCGCCATCGCCCGTTCGCCCGCGAGCGCGACACTTTCGATCTCGAGCGGGTCGGCTCGCTCGGCGACCGCGTGGGAGCCGGTTGCCCCTTCGATGGCGGACAGTTGAACCTCCCCGTCGCCGTCGGCGGTGAGAACCACCGCAGCAGCGCCGTCGCTGGTCGGACAGCAGTCGTACAATCGGAGCGGTTCGGCGACCGGCGGCGACTTGAGCGCTTCGTCGAGCGTTACCTCCTTCTGGAACTGCGCGTACGGGTTCACGGTCGCATTCCGGTGGTTCTTGACCGCGACCGCCGCGAGCGCCTCTCGGTCGGCGTCGTAGCGCTCGAGGTACGCGTCGGCCGCCAGTCCGGCGAACGAGGGCAGCGTCAGTCCCTGCACGTACTCGCGGTCGTGTGTGAGACTGCTGATTACGTCCGTTGCAGTGTCGGTGTCGACTGACGACATCGTCTCGACGCCGACGACGAGTGCGGTCCGCGACCGCCCGGCGCGGATCGCGTCGACCGCGCGAAGGAGTGCGCTCGCGCCGCTCGCACTGGTGTTTTCGATTCGATCCGCCGTCGCGCCCTCGATTCCAAGCGCGCCACAGACGGCGTTCTCGAGGCCCGTTCGGCTGTCGAGCGCCTCGGCGGCCATGTTTCCGACGTGGACCGATTCGACGGCACTGGAGTCGATCTCGGCGTCCTCAAGCGCGTCCCAGGCGACGCGTTCGGCGAGCTCGAGCGTGCTCGCCTGGGCGTCGCTTTCGAAGCGAGTCATTCCAACGCCGGTGATGGAGACGTCCATCGGAGCCCTCACTCCCCTCCGCCGAACGCGCCGCGGGCTTCGAGGTCGTCCAGTTCGTCGTCGCTGTAGCCGAGGTCCGCAAACACGGATCGATTATCCTCGCCGAGTTTGGGCGGCGGCGACTCGAAGCCGCTGCTCGAGCGGTCGTACTTGAGCGGGTGCTCGATGACCGGAATCTCGCCGCGCTCGGGATCCTCGATAGTCGTGACGGTGTCGCGAGCGTCCGTCTGCTCGTTGTAGAGCGCGTCTTCGGCCTCGAGAACCGGTCCCGCGGGGATGCCGGCTTCCTCGACGAGGAGGACCATCCACTCGTCCGTGGTCAACTCTCGGAACGTCTCCTCAAGTTCCGCCTCGAGTTCGTCCATGTGCTCGACCCGGTCGGCGTTCGTCTCGAAGCGCTCGTCGTCGACGAGGTCCGGTCGCTCGAGGGCCGTACAGAGCCCCTTCCAGAGCTTCTGGTTGAGGCAGGCGACGTTGATGTGGCCGTCGGCGGTCTCGAACGTCTGGTAGGGGGCAAGGACGGGATCTTTGGTCCCCATCCGCGACGGTGATTCGCCGGCGAAGACTTTTCCGGCCTGTTTGGTCAGCCACGGGAGCGCCGCGTCGAGCATGCCCAGATCGATGTACTCGCCCTCGCCGGTTTGCTCGCGTCGGTAGAGCGCGTTCGAGACGCCGAAGGCGGCCCACATTGCGGTGATGAGGTCGGTCATCGGAAGTCCGACTTTCACCGGTTTGCTGTCGGGTTCGCCCGTGACGCTCATGATGCCGCTCATCCCCTGAATCAGCAGGTCGTAGCCTGGACGCTCCCGCCAGGGGCCGGTCTGGCCGAACGCCGAAATCGCACAGTAGATGATGTCGTCGTTGTGCGATCGAATCGCGTCCTCGTCGACGTCCAACCGCTCGGCGGTGCCCGGGCGGTAGTTCTGAATGAAGACGTCGGCCTCGCTCGCGAGTTCGTACAGCGCCTCTCGGCCAGCCTCGGATTTCAGGTCGAGTTCGACGCTCTTCTTGCCGTAGTTGACCGACCAGAAGTAGGGCGATTCGCCGTCGATGAACGGCGGGCCTGAGTGGCGATTATCGTCGCCGACTTCGGGCCGTTCGACCTTGATGACTTCCGCGCCCTGGTTCGCGAGCATCAACGAACAGAAGCCGCCGGTGACGAACGTCGTTAGATCGAGGACTCTCACGCCGTCTAAGATGCGATCGCTGCCAGTCATGTGATGTCGTATCACTCCGTACGGATCGGGGAAAAAGCTTCCTATCAGGTCGGACGGCGGCTCGTGGGAACCGCCAGCCCGCTGGAACGTCACTCGAGTGCCGACGTTCGAACCACCGCCACGTCCTCGCCGGCCGCGATATCGCTCGTCGTCAGGACGAACCCGTCGGCCGCGGCCGCCCGCGTGCTTGAGGAGAGGACGCTCGGGTCAAACGTCTCCTCGTAGACCGCGAGCGGGGAGTCGACGTGCCCGAGCGGGGTCGCCGTTTCGGCCTCGAGCGTGACCGGAATCACGTATTCGAACCCATCTGGGCCAAGGCCGATATCATGGGCCATTTGGCGGTCGACGGTGGGAACGTCCTTCTCGCCGGTGAACAGCGCTCGAGCGACGAACGCGGCGCTGACGTACGCGCCGATCGGTTTCCCCGGAATGGCGACGGCGAGCGCGTCGTACTCGGGCAACCGAGCGACGGCGATGGGTTTCCCCGGACGAATTCGAACGCGGTGAAAGTCGACGTCTCCGAGATTCGCGAGGGCGTCGATGACGTAGTCCTTCGCGCCGACGCTCGTGCCGCCGGTGGTCACGACCACGTCGTACTCGAGCGCGAGTTCCTCGATCCGCCTTTCGACCCGGTTTCCTTCGTCGGGAACCGACCCCTCGTAGGCCGGCTCGTGGCCCCACGAACGGAGCAGGTTACACAACATCGGCGAGTCGAGGTCGGTGTGACGACCCTCGTGGATCTCGGTGCCGGTCGCCAGCACGCCGACTGAGAACGGCTTTGTGACTTCCACCGTTTCGCGCTCGATATCGCGGAGCAAAATCGCGTCCATCGCGGAGAGTCGATCCCCGCTCGAGTAGAGTCGATCGCCCGCCGACAGGTTCGAGCCGCGTTCGTAAACGTACGTTCCCGCCGAGAGCGACGGCGGAGCGATCGTCCCGTTCTCGAGGTCGACGTCTTCCTGTTTGACGACCGTATCCGCCCGTTCGGGCAGGGGCGCTCCCGTCGCGATTTCGATCGCCTGGCCGGACTCGATCGTCGGCCGGTCGGATTCGGGGTAGCTCGTTCCGGAAACGACCTCGAGCGGGCCATCATCGCTCGAGGCAAACGCGTAGCCGTCCATCGTCGCCCGATCGGTGGCTGGTTGATCTGCGGGTGCGAGGATCGTTTCGGCGAGGTGGTGGCCGGCGATATCCTCGAGCGGACGGGCCCTCGTCGCTCGAGACTCGAGAAACCCCTCCCGAACGGAGAGTGTTTGTTTCGTTGCCTCTTTTCGCCAGATAAGATCGTCGTGCTCGCTCATGGCGATACCTCACCGGGCATCGAAAAAAGCGTTTGGAGAGCCGACTACTCCCGTTTCTGATGGCGGTCTGCGATTTCTTCTGCTTCCTCTCGGACCGCCTCGATGGCGGGCTCGAGTTCCGCGTAGAGGGTTTCGACGTCTTCGGGAAAAATTTCGACCGGCTTGGGTTGACTGTGGGTATGTACCCGAACTCGATCTCGATGCTTGTAGGTCCGGTATAGACTCCAGAGACCTGCCGCGGCGAACCCGCCGCCCAAAAGCGGATTCGACATCATCGAGTAGATTCCGAACACGACGAGCGCACCGCTGAGAATCGCGAGAAACCAGTTGAACGCCTCGTTGTTGATTTCCTCGACGTTCGTGTAGGGGATACTCGTGAGTTCGTCGTCTGCTTTGACCAGCAGCCGCTTTTCGGTGACGCCAACTTCCTCGTTGTTTCGAAGCCCCCCTCTGTAGTGGAGTCGTTCTCCGCGATCGAGGTCGAGGCCGTGTCGACTCGGCATTGCCAATGTGTGGGTGAGGCCACCTAATCAAATTTTCCCCCGACTGCTAAAAAAAGCGCGAACGGCTCGTCGATTAGTCGGCCTGATCGACCGGTTTTTGCTCGTCGCCGGAGCGCATCTGCTCGAAGTAGGTGACGAATTCGTCTTCGCCTTCGGCCAACTGGTCCCACTGTGTGAGTCCGCGCTCCTCTCGAGTGCCGCGGATCGTGTTGTCCAGCAGGACAGCGATGATACCACCGACCGCCATCGTCGTCGATCCGATCACGAAGATCGTATCAGATATCACCTGCTGACCGAGGATTGGTCCAATTACGGCGGCGTTGGACGTGATTTCCTCTCGGAAGTAGTCGGTGGCTCCCATATCGGCGGCCCCGGCGGCCGCTTCGATGTTGCCCATGTACACCGGAATCGCGAGTCCCATGAACAGGGCGATACCGATAATGAAGACGTTGCGCGAGGAGTCGAGGTCGACGTACTTGAGATTCGAGAGACCGACCGCGGCGATCTGTCCGAACATCGCGATGTACAGTGCGCCGACGATCGGTGCCGGAATCGTCGTGATAAACGCCCCGAAGTAGCCGATAAATCCGACGACGAGCATCACGACTGCGCCGATCTGGACGACGTAGCGGGATGCAACGCCGGTGATACCGATCGCCCCGATGTTTTCACCGTAGGACGTCGATCCGTTACCCGTCCCCATGATGCCGGCGATGATGTTCCCGATCCCTTCCATCCCGATTCCGTGGTTGATCCGTTTTTCACTCGGTGCGCCAACGCCGGCGATCCGGGCGACCGCGTAGTAGTCACCGAGGCTTTCGACCATCGACGCGAGGATTCCGGCGAAGATACCGATCGCGAACGCGAAGGTAAACTCCGGAATACCCCATTGCAGCGGTACGATCGGTTGAATCAAGGACGCCTCAGCGACAGCTCCGGTGTCGACGTAGCCGGTTGTTTCTGAACCGTAGACACCCGTAAACGAGAGCACTGCGGCGACGATCCAGGCGACGGCGATTCCCAGAAGCACCGGGAACAGTTTCGCGTACCGACTGTACTGGTCGAGGTACTGCGAGAACAACACGATCAGGAACAAGGTGAGCCCGAGTAGCCACCAGTTCTGATCTACCGTCGTCACGTCCGCGACGTCGAACAGGGAAAGACCGATCAGCACGATCACCGGTGCGATCACGACCGGTGAGAGATAGTATTTGAGCTTCCCGAGCACACCGATGTATCCGAGTCCGACCTGGACGACCGCAGACGCGATGATCGCCCCCTGTAACTCGAGTATCGTGACTTCCCAGCCAACGCCCTGTGCACCGAGCGCACCGATGATCGCAAGCGCCGGTGCGAGCAGTGCGAACGTACCTCCCTGCACGATCGGATATCGGTTCCCGAACGTCGTCTGCAATAGCGTTGCGATCCCCGAGACGACGAAGAAGGTCCCGACGAGCCTCGCCGTTTCACCGTCGGGCATCCCCATCGCACCTGCGAGGATCAAGGGAATAGCGACGGTCGCCCCGATCATCGTTAAATAGTGTTGTAAACCGAGGAGGACCGATTCTCCCAGCGGCGGTTTGTCCTCGATTCCGTATTCGACGAACGACGCCTCTTCTCGAGAGACGGAGCCCCCGTCCGCCTCTATATCGTCCGAATTGCCAGTGTTTTCTGTCATGTGTATCTCTTTCCCTCGGCTCTCACCGAGTGTGCTGTACGAGAGTATGCCACACTCGAACAGACATGCGACCAAAAACCCGTGGAATGTACATAAAGGTACCGGCACTACTGAATACCGATTCGGCCCTTTTCCGGCGACTGTGCGTCGTTGGTCGGAAATCCGAACCTTCGACCGGTATCTGTCAAGAAATCGTTCGACTTTCTGTCCTCGAGTTCGGACGACCCGTATCAGAAACCGGTCACGTGGGGATACACTCTTACAGGATGACCGTCTCTGTGGGAGTGATGGCATCCGATCCGGAGTACGCGGTCCACGCCGAGTTAAACGTACAGGTCGAAACGCGTGACGGAGTACAGCTTGCGACGGACGTCTACCGTCCCGCAGACCCGGAGACGGGCGATCCGATCGACGAGCCGAAACCGGTCTTGCTCGATCGGACCCCCTACGGCAAGCGGGGACGCATGGAACGACACGGCGAGTGGTACGCCGAACGCGGCTACGTCGTCGCCATACAGGACTGTCGCGGCCGGTTCGACAGCGAGGGCGAGTACTACATCTTCAAGAACGAACCCGAGGACGGCTACGACACCGTCGAGTGGCTCGCAGAACAGCCCTACTGCGACGGGCAGGTCGGCACCTTCGGCACCTCCTACGGCGCGTGGGTTCAGAGCGCGCTCGCGACGCAGGATCCGCCCCACCTCGAGGCCATGTTCGTCAATCAGGGCGCGGCAAACGGGCGAGAGGCGACGTTCCGACACAACGGCGCGTTCGAACTGCGCTGGCTCGCCTGGGCCTTTACCCTCGGCGGCGGCTTCGCCAAGCGGGCGCTCGAGAACGAGGACGTTCAACAGCGCCTCGCCAACGTCGACGTCGGCGACGTGCTCGAGAACGGGCCCGTCCAGCGCGGGCAGTCCCCGCTTCGACACATCCCGGACTACGAGGAGTGGGCCTTCGACATCATGACCAACGGTAGCGCCAGCGACGAACTCTGGCAGGAACCCGGCCTCAACTTCGAGGCGTTCTACGACGAGTCGGCAGACGTCCCGACCGTCTACTCGGGCGCGTGGTACGACTCCTACACGAAGGCGACCTGCGACAACTTCGAGGCGCTGGCCGATCGTAAGGAGAGTGATCACTACCTGCTGATGGGTCCGTGGACCCACGGCTGGAACAGTTATCCGCTCCCCTCCTGGAACAAGTCCTACTCGGGCGAACTCGAGTTCGGTGAGGAGAGTCTCCGAGACTACCAGCACACCCGATTGCGGTTTTTCGATCACTACCTCAAGGGCGAAGACACATGGTCGGACCAGCCGACGGTCCAGTACTTCGAGATGGGGACCGGCGACGGTTCGCGGTCCGGAGACCGCCTCTTCCACGGCGGCGAGTGGCGCTCGTCGACGGAGTGGCCGCTTCCCGATACCGAGTTCGAGACGTACTACATTCACGGCGACGGGACGCTCTCGCCGGAGAAGCCGACGATCGACGAAGCGTCGACGACCTACGAGTTCGATCCAACCGATCCCGTTCCGACCCTCGGGGGCAACTGTTCGTCGTACATCACGTACGAACAGCGCGAAGAGAACATCCTCGAGTACCCCCTCGCACAGCGGAAACTGCAGGATCTCACGGGTCGGGGCGGCTACGACCAGCGCACGCGTCCGGACACGCTTGGTGCCGACGAACCCTACGGCCCGCTCGAGGAACGAAACGACGTGCTCGTTTATCGCACCCCCCCGCTCGAGGAAGCGGTCGAGGTTACCGGCCCGATCAGCGTAACCGTGTACGGGTCGACCGACGCGCCGGATACCGATTTCACCGCGAAGCTGATCGACGAGTACCCGGCAAGCGAGGACTTCCCGAACGGATTCGCCGTCAACGTCTCGGACTCCATCTGTCGCGGCCGCTACCGCGGCTACCGCGACGAACCCGACTTCCTCGAGGCGGGCGAGGTCTACGAGTTCGAAATGGAGCCGTATCCGACCTCGACGGTCTTCGAGGCGGGTCACCGCATCCGGCTCGATATCTCCTCGTCGAACTATCCGCGCTTCGACGTGAACCACAACACAGGCGGTCCGCTCTACGGCGACCGCGAGTACAACGTCGCGAACAACACCGTCCACCACGATAGCGAGTACGCGACGCAGATCGAACTGCCTGTCCAACCGCGGTAGTCGACGCGGATCGAATCCGCTGAGCATGTCGTTTTCTCTTTCCTTTTCAGTGGCCGATCGACCGGACCCACAACGCCCAGATCGCGCCGACGGAGAGTCCCATCGCGGCGAAGCCGGCGGCGTATCCCGCCGTCGCGGCCAGCAACCAGCCGACGAGCCACGGGTACGCAAGCGCGCCGGCGTTACCGACGAGCAACATTCCCGACAGCGTCACCCCCGAATCGTCCGTCAGTTCGGAGAACGCGAGGCTGAACAGCGGGCCGAAGGGAATCCCGAATCCGAACCCGGTCGCGACGAGTCCCGCCGAAATCCCGATCGGAGACCCCGCTCGAATAGCCACTGCAAGCCCGGCGAGGACGACCGCGAGCCCGAGCAGGGATCCGGAGACCGTCGCCCGCTCGCCGTAATCTCGAGAGAGCCACCCGCCGAGCCCGCGGCCCAACACGGTCGCCAGCGCGAATCCGACGAGGACGGCGACCGCAGGGACGGCGACGTCGGCGAGGACTTCCGTGTACCAGGTCGCCGCGACCATCAGAAAGCCGAAGGTCGCCATGTTTCCGAGGCCGAGCGCGAGGCCGCTTGCCGAGGTGAACGGCTCGACGTACGACCGGAGCGCGGTCACGGCGTTCCCGGTAACGGCGGAGAGTCGGACCGTGAGCGCACAGCCCGCGAACGTGACCGCGGCCGCGGTTATCGCGGGTGCGGTCTCCCCGAACACGTCGACTGTGGGAGGGCTCGCTGCCAACCCGACGGCGAGTCCGAGCGTAAAGAGCGCGCCGAGCATTCCCTGTGCGGTCGCGGTATCGGATCCGCTGGTTCGCAGCCCGACGTATTTCATTCCCGCGACGAACGCCGTCCCCTGTCCGAGCCCGAGCAGGAGTCTCGAGAGGTACGTCGTCTCGAGGGTGACGACGCCCCCGATCGCGATTCCGACGCCGGCTCCGGCGAGTCCGAGCGCGGCGACTCGTTCGACCCGCACCGTCCGAGTCAGCCTGTCCGCGGGAACGACCGCGAGCAGTTGGCCGAGTAAAAACAGAGACATGCCGAATCCCGCCGCATCGGGTTCGACCCCGCTCGCGATAAGCAACGTAACGTAGGTGCCGTAGGACCCGACGGCGAGCCCGAGCCCGAACAATCCGACGCCAACGGAACCCACCGCACGCCAGGGAATAGCTCGGCTACTGGTCGACATCCGCTTCGCGGTTGCCATTGGAATGTCCAACCCGTTACCTCATTAAATGCGTTGCGACGTAAGCGACGCCGCCGGAGTTGTCGATCATGTGGACACACCGAAGAAAAGTATATACGTGTGAGATTAAATTTCAGTTTGTAAGATGGATGGTAACACTATGCATCCAGATGGTGACGCTACGAAGTCTTCTTCGTCCGGAGATGACCAACTGATCGAGTACGGGATCGAAGACGATCCCAAGTTGACGGAGGCGATTCCGCTCGGGTTGCAACACCTGCTGGCGATGTTCCTCTCGACGGTCGCCTTGCCGCTCGTGATCGCGGGCGCGATCGGGCTCAACGACGCCGAAACTGCGTTTATCGTTCAGATGGCGTTGCTGGTCGCCGGACTCGCGACGATCGTTCAGGTGTACTCAATCGGCCCAGTCGGCGCGCGACTGCCGATCGTGATGGGAACGAGCGCGATTTTCGTCGCTCCGCTGATCAACATCGGCGCGACCTACGGCGTTGCCGCCATCTTCGGCGCGGTTATCGTCGCCGCACCGGTCGAAATCGTGATCGGATACTTCTACGAGGATCTTCGTCGACTGTTCCCGCCGCTCGTGACGGGAATCGTCGTTATGCTCGTCGGCCTGACGCTCATTCCAGTCGCCATGGACTACTCCGCCGGCGGGCCGGGGTCCGAAAACTTCGGCGCGCTGTACAACCTCGGCCTCGCCGGACTCGTCTTCGTCCTCGCGATCGGGCTGAACCAGTACCTCGAGGGCTTCTTGTCGATCTCGAGCATCCTGATCGCGGTGGTCGTCGGGTACATCGTCGCGTACCCGCTCGGCTTGCTCGACCTCTCGGGTGTTGCCAACGCCGCGTGGGTCGAGGTGCCGATGCCCCTGGAGTTCGGCCTCGAGTTCCACCCGAGCGCCATCTTGATCGCCGCCTTCGCCTACGTCATCGCCTCGATCGAGACGATCGGGGACATCGAAGGAACGACCGGAACGGTGGGTCGAAGAGCGACGTCGGACGAAATGAGCGGCGGACTCCTCGCGGACGGCGTCATGAGCATGTTCGCCGGCGTGTTCAACGCGTTTCCCAACACTTCGTTCTCGCAAAACGTCGGTCTCATCGGATTCACCGGCGTCGCAAGCCGGTTCGTCGTCGGAATCTGCGGCGTCTTTCTCGTGGTTCTCGGACTCATTCCGAAGGTCTCGGCGGTCGCCGCGGCGATGCCCGATCCGGTCCTCGGCGGCGCGGCCATCGTCCTCTTCGGGATGATCTTCTCGATCGGGCTCCGTATCGTCTCGAACCGCGTCGAGCTAAACCGCCGGAACCTGACGATTATCGCCGTCTCCGTCGTCCTCGGCGTCGGCGTCGAGATCACCCCCGAGATGCTCGAGCAACTGCCCGAAGACGTGCAGGTGCTTGTCGGCTCCGGCCTGCTCGTCGGCGGCGTCGCCGCGCTCGTGCTCAATCTGGTTCTGCCGGGCGACGGCGGACTGGACGGAGAGCCAACTCGGTCGACGACCGACGACTGACGGATCGGTCACTCATCGGCAAGAACAACGAATCCCCTTCGAAATTACGGCTCGAGAACGATCATCCCGTGGCTCTCGCCGTTCCTGATGCTTTCGTGTGCGCCCGGCACCTCCTCGATCCCGATGCGTTCGGTGATCACGGGACTGATCCTGTCGGCCGCAAACAACTCTCCGGCACGGACGACTTCGTCCTTCGTCGCGTACCGTGACCCGACCAGCGCCCCCTCCTTGACGACGAATTCTTTTAATTGCGGCGCGAACGAGCGGTCGTGGTGGGTCGTCAGCGTGACGACCTGCCCGCCCATTCCGAGCGCGTCCCATGCGGCCTCGAGCGTCTTGATGTCGCCGACGGTATCGACGACGACGGTGGGGCCGCGATCGGTCGCCGCGGTCTCGCGAAGCCGCTCGCCGAACCGGTCCCCGCGAGCGTCGACCGGCCGAACCGCGTCGCCGGTTACGCGATCGACGTGCTCGAGTCGCTTGTCGTCGATATCGACCGCGAGCACTCGAGCACCCCGACGGGCGGCGAGTTGCGAGAGGTGGACGCCGACGCGTCCCGCGGCCCCGATGACGACGACGGTGTCGGTGTCGTCGATACCAGTTCGTCGGCAGATGTGAAGCGGGGTCGCGAGTCCGTCCGCGGCGATAGCCCCTTCCGCGAAACTCGCACCGTCGGGCAGGGGGAGTACGTTCGCTGCGGGTGCGACCGCCTTCTCGGCGTAGGCTCCGTCGCAGTTCACGCCGTACCAGCCGGCGAAGTCGAGGCACTGGTTCGTCTCGCCGCGACGACAAGCCCCGCAGGTGCCACACGAGAGGTAAAAGTACGCGAGAACTCGATCCCCCGGCGTCACGCCCTCGACGCCATCGCCGACGGCGTCGACGATCCCGGCGAACTCGTGACCCGGAATCCGCGGCGTGAGCTCGGGATCGTCTGCAAGCCCGCCCTGGATCGCGTTTTCGATCGTTCGGGTGACGCCGCAGGCGCGAACGTCGATTCGAACCTCGTCTGGCCCGGGTTCGGGTTCTGGAACCGTTTCGACCGAGAGCGATCCGCCCCACTCCTCGAGAACGCACGCGTTCATGCTCATACGTACCGCTGTTCGCGCGAGGCTAATAGCGTTATCCCCGACGGACACGCTCTCGCATTCTTTTCCTTCTCGCGATCCTAAATGTCGGAGAAGGTATAATACCGATGCCGTCCATCAGGTTGGTATGCCTGGCCATGTCTTGGTTCCGGTCGACGGTTCGACACGATCCGACGACGCGCTCGAGTACGCGATCGATGTGTTTCCCGACGCGGAGATCACGGCGCTTCACGTGATTTCGGCGGGACAGGGTGATATCGGAGCGTTATCCGGAATGACGGGGAACGTTCCCGGCGACGAGGCCGCACTTGAACACTCCGAGGAGATCCTCGAGGCCGCCCGCGAGCGCGGCGAGGAACGCGGCGTCGAGATCGACACCGAACGCGGACGGGGTCGGCCCGATCAGTTGATCGTCAAACGGGCCGAGGACGGCGAGTACGACCTGATCGTCATCGGCAGTCACGGCCGCGACGGCGTTGCCCGGATTCTCCTCGGAAGCGTTGCAGAGAACGTGACGCGCCGATCACCGGTGCCGGTGACGGTTGTCAGATAGCCCGTTGTAACGTTCAGCAGAGCCCGAAAACGCGTTCTGCTGTCAGACCCGATCCGCGTCTTCGGGAACCTCGTGGGTCGGAAGGAGGCCGGTTTTCTCGAGGCCGTAGTAGCCGACGAGGTGGACGATCGCCGCCGCGATCATTCCGTTGAGCGCCGCCATGCCGGGAATCGGTGCCGCGACCATGACGCCAGGAACCACCGATCCGGCGGTCAGTACCGCGACGAGACAGCCCACGAGGTAGGCGATCACGCTCGTCCACCGAACGCTCGCGAACTGAACGTCGTCCATCCGCGGAATCGGTCCGCGCCAGCAAAGCAGGAAGTCGGCGATGATGATGGCACCCAGCGGCGGGATGTACTGTCCCAGCAGTTCGAGCCACGGCAGGAGGAGACCGTCGGCCCCGGCCAGCGCGAGTCCGATTCCGATCAGACAGCCCGTGATGACGAACGGCCGCTTACGGTCGAAGTCGAAGGCCTCCGCCCCGGCGACGCTGAACGCGTAGGCCGCGTTGTCGTTGGTCGTCCAGATGTTCAAGATCAGCGCGATCAGCCCGACGGTCGCGAGTCCCTGTGCGACGAGCACCTCGTATAGGTCACCCTGTGGCGTGACGTCGTAGACGGCACCGCCGACCGCCCCGCTGAGAAAGAGGAAGCTGTTACCCACGAGGAAGGCGATCAATCCGGCCCAGAACGCGACTCGAGAGTTAATCGCAAAGCGCGCCCAGTTCGGGGCTTGCGTGCCGGCGCTGATGAACGTGCCGACAACGATGGTAACCGCGAGGCCGAACGACATCTCCCCACCACCTGTCTGTGCCATCAGGCCGTCGACACCGCCCGCATCACCGATTGCGAGGTATATCGAGAGCACGCCGACGAGGATCAGAAACGGAACGGCGACGTAGGAGAGTTTCTCCATCCCGTCGTACCCGAAGTACGCGGTCATCATGTGGAGGAGCCCCCAGATGAGAATCAGGGCACTGAGCATCGCGGCGCTCTCCAACCCCAGGTACGTCGCCGTCGGAATCGCGACCATCGGGATGGTCACCCCGAACCAGCCGACTTGCGTCCCGCCCAACAGGAGGTCGGCCCACTTCGCGCCGACGCGGCCGAACGAATATCTGGCCAGCAAGACTGTCGTCAGTCCCGCTTTCGCAGAGATTCCACAGAGAAGTGCGACGTAGCCCCCGAGGATAATGTGGCCCACAACCATCGCGGACAACATTTCCTGAAATCCCATCGCCGCGCTGACCTCCGCGCCCGCCCACATCGTTCCCGCGAAAAAGACGAGTCCGAGCAGAACCGCCGAGAGGCTAACGAGCCCCTTCCGTTCGTCCTTCGGGACGTGATCGAGCGGGTAGTCGGGATCGGGAAGGTTCTCGTCGCCGAATACGATGCGCCGCCAGTCGAATCCGCCACCGCGTGTTGCCATTGGGCATGACAGGTCACCCCACCACAATTAATCTTTCCGACAAACGACCAACGATTTGGCATCGAATTTTCGTTACAGCACGATTACCGATACGATCTACCTGATCGGCGTACCCCAGAAACTATTATCGACCCGGGAGACGTTCGGACCGTATGACTACGTGGCTCATCTCAGACGCAACAACGCTCGAGGGATCTTCGGTTGACATCGCGATCGAGGACGGCACCCTCTCCCGGCTTGAGAAGGCCGGTTCGATCGATCCGTCGATCGCTCCCGAGGATCGGCGATACGACGCGAACGGGCGTCTCGTGACGCCGACGTTGACCGAACCGCACATCCACCTCGACGCGACGCTCACCGCGGGGGAGCCGAGCTGGAACGAGTCGGGAACGCTCGCCGAGGGGATCGGTATCTGGGCCGACCGGAAGGAATCGCTCGAGGCGGCAGACGTGAAAGAGCGGGCCGAACGGGCCATCGAGTGGATGGCATCCAACGGCGTTACCCGCGTTCGGACGCACGCAGACACCACCGAGGAGTCGCTGACCGGCGTTCGCGCCCTGCTCGAGCTCCGCGAGGAAGTGGCGGATCTTGTCGATCTCCAGGTTGTCGCGTTTCCACAGGATGGCATCTTCACGGACGAATCCCACGAGGACCTGCTTCGGGAGTCCCTCGAGATGGGTGCCGACCTCGTCGGTGCGATTCCACACAACGAACACACCCGGGAGGACGGCGTCGCGTCGGTCGAACTCGCGATGGACCTCGCAGAGCGATACGGTCGTCCGGTCGACATGCACATCGACGAGACGGATGATCCCGGCTCGCGGTTCACCGAGGTGCTCGCGAGCGAGTCGATCAAGCGCGGCATCGGCGATCGGGTGACGGCCAGTCACACGACCGCGATGCACTCGTACTCCAACGCGTACGCGGCGAAGGTGATCTCGCTCCTCGCCGAGAGCGGGGCCAGTGTGATCACCAATCCGCCGGACAACGCGGTGTTGCAGGGACGGTACGACGACTACCCGCGACGGCGCGGTCACACCCGGATCGACGAACTGCGCGAGGCCGACGTGACCGTCGGGATCGGGCACGACTCCGTGATGGATCCGTGGTATCACTACGGGCGCGGCGATCAGTTAGACGCCGCGTTCGTTCTCCTTCACTACGCCCATATGAACGGCCGGAGCGATGTCGGACCGCTCTGGGAGATGCTCACGACGGCGAACGCGGACGTCTTCGGAGACGAGGAGTACGGCCTTTCGGTCGGATCGGCAGGCTCTCTCGTCGTCTATGACGCGCCGGATGCGTTCAACGCGCTTCGAACGCGAGCCCCGCGAACGCTGGTGCTCAAGGACGGTCGCGAAATCGCACGAACCGAACCCTCGAGCACACACGTGGTCCGCGAGGGCGACGACGGCGACGAACTCGAGCGGTCCGTCGATTTTCATCGTTAAAGACGAACCCCCTCAGTTAGTAGCGCCCGAAATCACCGCTTCTGGCTCCTGTTCTCCGCGCCCATTCCGTCACCGCCGAACTTCCGACTCGAGCCTGTTCTCGGCGACGACCGTCCCGTCGTGGACGACCCAGCGCGGCGGCCGTCCCAGCCTGAGGGCCTCGTGACGGCTCCCGATGTCGCTCGAGAAGACGTTGAACGTCGCCGGCTCGCCGGGTTCGATTCCGTGCTCGCACTCGAGGATCGACGCGGCTTCTCTCGTCACTAACTCCCACGCGACCCGGCGCTCGTTCGGCGTCGTCAGCTGAGCCGCGTGTGCGGTGAGAAGCGCCGTCTCGAGCATGCTCGCCCGGCCGTAGGGATAGAACCCGTCGAGCAAACAGTCTTGCCCGGCGGCGACGGTAACGCCAGCGTCGACCAGTTCGTCCACTCGAGTGATTCCGCGACGCTTCGGATGCGTATCGTGGCGTCCCTGCAGGAGGAGGTTCGTCGGCGGATTGGTGATCACGGATAGCCCGGCCTCGTCGACCAGTTCGATCACCCGCGCGGCATGGGGATCGTCGTACGCCGCCAGCGCGCAGGTGTGGCCCGCCGTCACCGGTCGATCGAACCCCCGGTCGATCACCTCGGCCGCGAGGTACTCGAGCGAACGGGCCGACGGGTCGTCGCTCTCGTCGACGTGCATGTCGACGCCAACCTCGTAGCGCTCGGCCAGGTCGAGGCAGCTATCCACGTGCTCGCGCCGATCGGCCGCCGTCCGTTCGGTATCCGGCATGCCGCCGATCAGATCAGCACCGCTCTCGAGTGCCCGCTCGAGCAACGTCGCGGTGCCGTCGTCCTTCAGAATTCCTTCCTGGGGAAACGCGACGATTTCCACGTCGGCGATTTCGGCACAGGCCTCGCGGGCGGCGACGACCCCCTCGAGCGGTGTTAGTCCCCCGATCGTGTCCACGTCGACATGCGTACGGATTCGCGTACAGCCGCGTCGGACGTGGGCTTCTATCGCCCGAACGGCACGATCACGGACGTCCTTGAGCGCGTAGTTGGCTTTTCGATCGTGGATGCTCTCGATCGCCTCGGCGAGCGTTCCCGACTCGTTCGGCGGAAGATCGGGCTCGATGTACGCCTTGTCGAGGTGGACATGGGGGTCGACGAAGCCGCTCGCTACGAGCGCACCGTTGGCGTCGAGAACGGTCGTGTCGTCGGTTTCCGTGAACGGCTCTGTTTCGTCGGTATCGCCGTAGATGCCGGCGATCCGTCCGTTCGAGACGCTGATCGTCGTTGGTTCTTGACGGCAGGGCAGTGCCGCGTTCCGGACATGCAGATCCGGTGTTTTCCGCTCGAGAGTCATACCCTACCGTTCGTGTCCGCAATAAAAAGCGTTGAGTCGGAGTTCTGCGTTGGGCCGGACAGTTATTCGAACGCGACGCAACGGCAGACGCTCGATTCGCCGCCGCGGAAGCGCCACGGGAAGGTACCGATCTGGACGCGCTCGTTCAACAGTTCTTCGGGAACCTGCGCGTTTTCGACGTGGATGATCCCCTCGGGGAACAGCTCGTTGTGCATGAGCTGGTAGCCTTCAGGCGGGAAAATCTCGTCGAGGTCGTCGACGCCGAGTTTGTCCGCAGCTTCTTCCGCAAGTTTCGGTCGGATGTCTCGGATAACCGTGTTCATTGGGTGATCGGCGCTCCCACAATCCAGTAGGAGGTAGTTGATCTCCATCTCCTTACACCAGTCGGCGAACTCCTGGTTCGGACCGGGGTGTTTACAGAAGAACCGGTGCGGGTCCGCGTCTTCTTTGTGCCAGGCGTAGTCCTGATAGCCGGTGTGTACGAACAGGATGTCGCCTTTCTGAACGTCACAGACGTCCTCGATCATCTCGCTGGTGTAGACGTCGTAGTCGCCGACCTTGTCGGAGATGTCCGCGACGACGGCGTCGCCGACGAGCTCGTCCAGGCCCACCTGTTCGATATCTCGGCCGCTGGCGACGAAGTGTTTCTCGCCGTCCAGGTGAGTCCCGGTGTGGTTCATGAACTCGATTTTCTGTCCGTTCACTTTCTCGGTGTCGAGGCTCTTCTCGTACCACACCTTGGGGTTGTCGTACGTTGGCCACGCTGGCGTATCCTGTGACCACGGCTGTGTCAGGTCGTGCATCTCGTAGTCGTCGAGCATGACCAGAACGTACCCGTCCCCGTCACTTAAACTTACGTGAACGGGATAACTGTCCCTTCGATCGAAATTTCACCCGCCCGTAGCTGTTGCGCACTCGAATCCTCTCCGCTCGAGACGATTTCTGGACAAATGTGGGCATGCCAACACCCAACAACACTTATTAGTACCGTTGGGATAATGATACGGTATCCGTGTGACCGACAGATGACTATACGAACCACCGCCCAGTACGGATTCGAATCCACCTACCAGCCGCCCGTCGGCCGGCGACTACGCGGTCGCTACGACTCGAGCAATCGCCCCCGACTCGGGTGCGATAGTCGGAGACGGGACCGTGGTCGATTCGAGGGGCTATGAAACCAGCACCGTTTACACACCACCGCCCGGAGACGATCGAAGAGGCACTCGAACTTCTCGAAGAACTCGAGGACGCGGAACTGATGGCGGGCAATCAGTCGCTGGGGATCGTGATGGCGAATCGCCTCGCGACCCCGGATCATCTCGTCGATCTCAACGGTGTCGACGACCTCGCGTACATCGAGGAGCGAGACGACGAGGTCCGAATCGGAGCAATGACGACCCACCGAACCCTCGAGCGATCGGACAGGCTCGCCGACGCGCTTCCGATGCTTCCCGACGCCGCCGGACAGATCGCGGGCCCCTCCGTTCGAAATCAGGGGACGGTCGGCGGCAGTCTCGGCGAAGCGGACCCGGCGGGGAACTACCCTGCGGCGTTGCTCGCGCTCGACGGCTCCGTAACCCTTCGATCGCTCGAGGGAACTCGCTCGGTTCCCGTGAGTGAGTTCTTCATCGCGTACATGTTTACCGATCTTCGGGAGGAGGAACTCATCGAGAGCGTTTCGGTGCCGACGGATCCGTTCCCGCCCGAACGAAGCGGCATGGCGTTCGTCGAACTCAAGCGGGCCGCCCAGACCTTCCCGACGGTGAGCGCGGCGACAGCCGTTCGAGTCGACGATCCGACGGCCGACGACCCGGTTATCGAAGCGGCACGAATCGCCCTCGCGAACGCGGCGGACGTACCGTTGCGAGTCGAAGACGCTGAGTCGGTTCTCGAGGGCGAACCGCTGTCCGAAGCCGGCCTCGATGAAGTTACCGAACTCGTCACGGGCGCTGTCACCCCCGAGGGCGAGATGCACGCAGACCGGGAGTACAAGGAGGAAGTGGCCGGCGAGTACGCCAAACGGTCGCTCGAGAGCGCGTACGACGATGCTCTAGAGTGATCGTTCGTCGCCGAGAGCGACCACCCCGTACAGACAGCAATCGACCACGATATCACCCACACCAATCATACATGTTAGAATTCACTGGCGAAAACGAGATGGAACAGTCGAGAGAAGAACTGTGGCCCTACTTTACCGACCCTGACGTCCTCGCGGAGTGTGCCCCGGGCTGTAAGGAGATGATCCTCGAGTCCCCACACGAGATCACGGCGGTCCTCGCGGTCGGCGTCGGCAGCGTCAAGCCCGAGTTCGAGGTCGACGCGGTCGTAACCAACATCGAGTACCCGGGGGTGCTCGAGCTGACGGCGGTCGGTCAGGCCCCGCGAAACGAGTTCGAGATGACGGCGACGATGGAGCTGATCGAACAGGACGACGGCGGAACGATCGTCGATTGGGAGGCAAAGGCCGACGTTTCCGGAACGATCGTCAGTCTGGGAAGCCGAGCGTTAAAGAGCGTGACCAATCGGCTGGTCAAAAAGTACTTCTCGGACATGCAGGCGGTCATCGAGGAGGGCAAGGGAGCCGAATCGAAACTCGAGGAAGCGCCGGACGAGGCGGACGCGGACCTCGACGTAGAACTCGAATCGACGTAATCGCTCGCAGTCCGTTTTGATACACTCGCGCGGTTTCGATTTTCTTGTCGACTTTCCGAAACCAGTAGCCAATGGACGTCTCTCTCTCGGCGAATGCTCTCGCTCGCTCGTTCGAAAATCAACCCTTCGACGGAGATCATCGACGAAACCCGGTCGCACGCGACGCGTCAGCGCAAATCAGTGGCGAACGAGCGGTTACTCGAGGTCCCGGACGTTCTTCCGGATGTGATCGGGTGCGACGGGGATCTGATCCGCAGGCTCGTCGATGCCGAGCGGCTCGAGCGCCGCGTTGATCGAGGTAGCGATGCTCGCGGGAGCGTCGATCATGCCGCCTTCGCCGACGCCTTTCGCACCGGTTTCGGTGTAAGGCGAGGGCGTCTCGGTGTGTTCCATCTGGATCTCCGGGACGTTTTCGATCGACGGAAGCAGGTAATCGAACAGCGTGATCGCCTGTGGCTGTCCGTCATCCTCGTAGCCGAACTCCTCTAAGAGCGACGCGCCGATTCCCTGAGCGATGCCGCCGTGGGCCTGGCCTTCGACGATCATCGGGTTCAACATCGTCCCACAATCACGCACCGTGTGGAACGTGAGAATGTCGACCTCGCCGGTTTCGACGTCGACCTCGACGATGGGCGCGTTCGCCCCGAAGGCGGCCGTCGGGTAGACCGGGAACTTTCGCGAGAACGCCTCGTCGAACTCCTCGAACTCCGTCGCGGGGTGGTCGTAGTTGTAGCTGACCTGCGTGAGCCGTCTATCGGCGTCGTCGATCGCCGCGAGATCAGCTAACGAGAGCGAGTCGCCGGTGTCGATTCGCTCAAGCGCGCCGTCGCGGTAGCTGATGTCTTCCCCGGAAACGCCCCAGTGGTCGGCTGCGACCGCTTTCGCGTTCGCGACGAACTTTTCTGCAAGGCCGACGGTCGCTCCCGAGAGCATCACGGCCATCCGCGACGCCGCGCTTCCGTACTCCGTGGGGGCGTCGATGCTGTCGAGGTAGTCGACCTCAATATCGCTCGGGAGGATCTCGAGTTCGTCGGCGAGCAGTTGGGAAACCAGCGTCTGGTGGCCCTGTCCCGACGAGTCCGTCGCGAGAGAGGCTGTAACCGTGCCGTCGTCCTCGAGGGTCGCCCGGAGGTGTTCCGGCAGTTCCTCGACGTCGTCGCGGTCTCGGTCCTCGAGCGCGTCGCGGTCGCTTCGCTGGCGGTCGGTCCAGTCCGAGCCGCTGACACCAGGCTCGATGATGACGCTCGGCTGGACGCCCCGGTACTTGCCCTCTTCGCGTTTTGCCTCGACGACTTCCGGGTCGAGGAGCCCGCCGTCTCGTTCGTCGTCGATGATCTCCTGTATGCGATCGAGGGTCGCGGGGTAGTCGCCCGAATCGTAGATGTTCTTCGAGGGAAGGGTGTATGGCATCTGCTCGGGCTGGATCATGTTTCGGCGTCGGAACTCCGTCGGATCCATCCCGATTTCGCGGGCGGCCTTGTCGACGACCATCTCCAGCGCGTAGATGTGCGGGTCGACGCCGAATCCGCGGTAGGCCGTCTGAGAGGTTTTGTTGGTCAGGACGAGATCGTACTCGTAGGTGACGTCCTCGATATCGTAGGAGTTGGTGACCACCGAGAGCGGCTTGAGAACCTGGTTGACGGGATAGCGCGGGTACGCGCCGAAGTCGTCGACGAACCAGACCTCGAGCCCGCGGATCGTTCCGTCGTCGTCGACGGCCATGCGCATTTCGTACTCTCGATCCGAACAGTGCATGTCTCCGCCCTGGAGGTTCTCGATCCGGTCCTCTTCGAATTTGACGGGTTGTTCGAGTTGCTGGCTCGCCATCGCGGCCAGACAGCAGTAGCGGTGAATGCCGATCTTGGTTCCGTAACTCCCGCCGACGTCCGCCGGGACGTTGACCCGAACGTCGTCTTCGCCATAGCCCAGCGTCTCGTAAATCATGTTGTCGACGAGGGTGTGCAACTGGATGTTGCAGTCGATATCGAACGAATCGCCGTCCTCGTCGTAGCGTGCGACGACGCCCGCAGTCTCGAGCGGGACGCCGGATATCCGTCCCCACGAATAGTCGCCCTCGACGACGGTGTCGGCGTCGTCGAACGCGCCCGACGGATCGCCGAACTCGATTCGTTCGTGGTCGACGACGTTCGTTCCCGCGTGCTCGTGGACGACGACATCGTCCTCTCGAGCGGCCATTCCGTCCGCGACAGCATCTATGGAGTTGTACTCGACCGTGACGAGATCCGCGATATCTTCAGCCGCGTATCGGTTCGAGGCGACGATTGCCACGACGGGTTCGCCAACGAAGCGAGCTTTCTCGTCGGCGAGCGACCACTCGAACAGGTCGGCCTCGCCGTCTTCGGTCTCGACGCTTTCGATACCGGTCGGCATCGGGTTGTACTCCGCTTTCAGGTCCTCGGCTGTCAGGACGAGTTCGCAGTCGGGGTGGGCTTTGGCCTCGCTCGTCTCGATAGACTCGATCTCCGCGTGGGCGTGCATACTCCGGACGAGCGCCATGTGCAGACAGTTATCCGGCGTGATGTCGTGGATGAACTCCGCTTTCCCCGTCAGAATCCGATGATCTTCGACTCGAGGGAGTCCCTGGCCCGTGAACGATTCAGATTCGGCATCAGCGTCGTCGCCGACTTCGGTTGGTTGCGATCGGGACATGGATTACTCCTCCATCTTCTCCGCGGCGTGTTCGACCGCTTCGTAGATGTTCTGGTAGCCGGTACACCGACAGATGTTGTCGGCCAGCCCGGTCTCGATCTCTTCTCGAGTCGGATCGGGATTCTCCTCGAGCAGTTCCTTCGTCGCCATGACGAATCCGCTCGTACAGAATCCACACTGGAGCGCGTGCGTTTCGTGAAACGCCTCCTGAATGGGGTGGAGCGAGCCGTCGTCGTCCAGTCCTTCGACGGTTTCGATCTCCGCCCCGTCGGCCTGGACGGCGTAGGAGAGACAACTTTTGACCGTTCGGCCGTCCTGCTGGACCGTACACGCGCCACAAACGCCGTGTTCGCAACCGACGCGGACGCCGTTGAGATCGCACTCGTATCGCAGAAAGTCGGAGAGTTTGAGCCGCGGTTCGACGGCCGCGGTTACCGGTTCACCGTTGACGGTCACCGTGATCTCTTCGGTCACGGGGCCGTCCGTTCCATCTGTGCTATCGGTGCTCATGGAGATAGGTAAACTATCCCGTGACCGAGACATAAGCGTTGCGTTGCCGGCGGACAATCTCCTCGATTCGTTTGGCCGGATGTGGATCGTGCTGGGGCGGTCAAGAACGTAACCGCCGACTGATCAAGCAGCCGAGAACAACCGCCGACTGATCGGGTACACTCAAGTAGGATGAGCTACGTGTAGACGTATGGTCGACGCAACCGGAGACCTTCGAGTGACTAATGCGCGAGTTGTCACTCCGAACGGCACGATCAGCGGCGGAGTTGTAGCGAACGACGGTATCATCGTCGGTGTCGGCGATGAGTCGAACCTTCCCGAAGCGGACCGAGAGATCGACGCTGAAGGCAATTACCTGATTCCCGGATTTATCGATCCCCACGTTCACTGGGGGCTCTCTCGATACGAGTTCGACTACCACGAGGGACTCGAGCACGACTTCGAAACCGAGACGCGCGGCGCGATTCACGGCGGCGTGACGACGGTCGTGAACTTCCTCCTGCAGAAAGAGCCCTACGTCCCGGATATGGACTTCTTCAAACGCGCCGGCGAGGAGAACTCCTACATCGATTTCGGCTATCACGCGATCGTCCACCAGGACCATCACGTCGACGAAATCGAGGAACTCGCCGACGCCGGCGTCCGTTCGTACAAGGTCTTCTTTAACTGGTACAAACACGCCTCGCCCGAACTCGGCATCGATCACTCCGACGCGGGTCGAACGTACCGCGTGCTCGATCGCGTTTCGGACATCCCAGGCGGCGTCGTGATGTTCCACGCCGAAAACGAGGACCTCGCGATCGAACGTCGCAAAGAACTCCAGGAAGAGGGCCGCAACGACCTCGAGGCGTGGTCCGAAGCCTCGCCGAACGTCGCCGAGGCGATGCAGATCGAACAGATCGGCCGGCTCACTGAGTACACGGACTCGCGCGCCTACATCGTTCACATGAGCACCGGCGAAGGCGTCGACGTCTGCGAGCGCTTCCAGGACAAAGGAGTCAACCTTCACGCGGAAACGCTTCCGGCGTTCCTCAGCCACACCTACGAGCAGGACGACCTCGGTATCTGGGGGAAGATTTCCCCGCCGCTTCGAGGCGAGGAGAGCAAAAAACGCCTCTGGGAGGGAATCCGAACCGGCGTCGTCGACTACGTCGGAACTGACCACTGCCCGCACAAAATCGAGTTCAAGGAGAAGGACACGGGCAAACACGGCGATATCTGGGACGCGATCCCCGGCGACAACAACGGGATCGAGTACTTCCTCCCAGTCATGATGAGCGAGGGCGTCAACAAGAACCGCCTCAGCATGGAACGACTTGTCGAAGTCTGTTCGACCAACAACGCCAAACGCTGGGGGCTCTACCCCCGAAAAGGAGCCATCGCAGAGGGCTCGGACGCCGATATGGTCATCGTCGACTTAGAGAAGAGCACGGTCGTCGACGACGACTTCTATCACACGATGGAGCCTCGCTACTCGACGTACCACGGCGAGGAACTCACCGGCCTGCCGACCCACACGATCGTCGACGGCGAGGTCGTCGTCGAAGACGGCGAGTTACTCGCCGAACCGGGCGGCCGCGAGTACCTCCCGCGCGGACCGGAAGGGGTCGCGCTCGAGTAACCATGACCGAACTCGTCGGCGTCGTGCTCGCGGCGGGTCTCGGGACTCGATTCGAGGACGGTAACAAGCTGCTCGCGACGGTCGAGGACGAGCCGATCGTCCGCCGGGCCGTTCGATCGCTCGCCGATGCATCGCTCGATCGTACGGTCGCCATCGTCGGAAACGACGCCTCGGTTGTTCGCGACGCGGTTGAGCCGCACGTCGACGAGACGCTCAAAAACGACAAGTACGAACTCGGACAGAGTCGTTCGGTTCGACTGGGTGCTCGATATGCACGGGAAGCCGGTGCCGACGCCGCGGTGTTTCTTCCTGGAGACATGCCCTGTGTCGATCCGGAAACCGTTCGGCGGCTCGGTACCGCGTATCGAGACGGTGGGGCGGACATACTGGTCCCGACTCACGACGGCCAGCGCGGCAACCCGGTCCTGTTCGATGCGGTCCACTTCGACGATCTAACGTCGCTTTCGGGAGACGTCGGCGGTCGATCGTTGTTCGCCGAGGGGACTGTCCGTCGCGTTTCAGTCGACGATCCGGGAATCCATCTCGACGTCAATACGGAAGCCGACCTCAGAAGCGCCCGTCAGTCCGACTGCGGCGTCGGCCGTTCGTGAATCGGGCCGTCTCGATCGCGGAGCCGCCCACCGCTTTTATCGTTACTCACCGCGATGACCTCCGAGACGATACTCAACGCGATTTCGACCGGTTCGCCGCCGCCGAGCTCGAGACCGACCGGCGTCGCTATCCGCTCTCGGTCGTCCGTCGATAGCATCACTCCTTCCTCCTCGAGATCGTCTCTGAGGCGTTGGAACCGTTCTCGAGGACCCATAAGTCCGATAAACGGGACTGGTGTTTCGAGGAGCGTTTCGAGGGCGAGTCGGTCGTCGACGAAATTGTGGGACATCACGACGGGATAGGTCCGCTCGTCGACGAGTTCATCCAGGTCCGACGGATGCGTCGAAACGACGCGATCGGCCCGCGGAAACGCCGATTCCTCGGCCTGTCCGCCTCTGGCCGTCGCGACCGTCACGTGCAACCCGACGTCTCGAGCGAGACGCGTTACGGGTCGAACGTCGGGCTGACCGCCGAACACTAACAGCCGCGTCGGCGGAGTGATTCCGTCGACGAAGAGTTCGACGGAGCCCTCGGCCGTTTCGACTGTTTGGGTACACCACTTACCGTCTTTCGCCCGCTCACGTGCAACGTTCCTGACCCGTTCGAGAACGGCGGGCGGCAGCGGTGAACTGTCCACTGCGTTCGTCGGTGAGCCATCGGCTGTAAGAACAGCTTTCGACCCGGTTGGAACTGCGTCGGTTCCATCGATTGCCGTCACGAGCGTTCGAGACTCCCCGCGGTGGAACGCATCGACTGGTTCCGTCCACGTCCCGTCCGCCGGCTCGACGAGAACATCTACGATACCTTCACAGCCGAGACCGAGCCCCCATCCGTCCTCATCGTCGGTGAGGTCGAAGGTGACGACCCGCGTCGCGTTTTCCGCGATGACGTCCTGTGCAACCTTCTGAAGGGGCCCCTCGAGACAGCCCGCAGTAATCCCGCCATACGTCGACCCGTCTCCCCCGAGTATCATCTTCGCGCCGGGTCGTCGGTACGCGGATCCATCCACCCGTATCACCGTCGCGACTGCGTGCTCGACGGGGTCGCCGAGCGTCTCCTCGAGCAGCTCGAACAGGTCGAGGGTGGTCACGCCCCAGGGGTCTGTATCGCTCATACGCGTACGATAGGGGGCAAGCTGTATATTTGTTATCCTATGCCACTCTCCGTTCGGTATCGTGGAACGGCGTGAATATCGCCGGGGTAGACGCTCGTTCAACACGATCTGTGGATTCTCCACCATTTTTGTTTTTATACACTTCTACGAGTGATTTTGCTCAGCTCTGGAAACACTCTCTGTCAACGGTTACCATCCGATAGTATTCGCTGGAGGGTCCGTTCTACGATGCTGAACATTTAATAACATCCGCTTCGTACCGTTGGGTATGACAGACGCCGAAACAAACGGCATTCAGGCGACCGAGCGAACGTTCACCATCGTGGAAGCGCTCAACGAACTCGACGGTGCGGGTGTCTCCGAACTCGCGAGGCACGTCGACCTCCCGAAAAGTACCGTCCACAACCACTTGAATACGCTCGAGTCCGCGGAGTATGTCGTCCGCCGGGATGGAGAGTATCGAACTGGGCTGAAATTCCTCCAGACGGGTGAGATTGCCCGAAATCAGCACAAACTGTATCAGGTAGCGCGATCCGAGGTCGATAAACTCGCCGATAAGACTGGGGATATCTCCGGTTTGATGACCGAAGAGCACGGTCGCGGCGTCTTCATCTATCGAGGGCGCGGGCCGGAAGCAGCCCGGATCGACACCCACATCGGGGATCGAATCCCTCTACACTGCACCGCGCTCGGTAAAGTCATTATGGCGTTCCTTCCGGACGACCGTGTCGACGCAATCGTCGAGCGACACGGCCTCGAACAGCTCACTCACAACACGATCACCGACCGCGACCGGCTGTTCGAAGCGCTCGAGGAGGCCCGAGAACGAAAGATTGCGTTCGATGACGAGGAGCGACTCAACGGGTTGCGAAGCGTCGCGGCACCGATTCTCGACGGGACGAATACGGTTATCGGTGCCATTAGCGTCGCCGGACCGACGCATCGAATGCAAGGCGAACGGTTCCGGACTGAACTGCCGGATCAGGCACTCGGCGTCGCGAACATCATCGAACTCAACATCCAGCATTCGTAGCCGTTCTATATCGTTGAACGGCTCCGGAAACTTCTTGGCCTTTATGCTCTGTCTCGCACTCTGCGTTCGGAATCGGTCGCACGATTTACGGACATACTCGTGTAATATGATCTTGCTTTGCTAGTAGTTAGAAGTCTTTACTCGAAATATCATCAGTTAATAACCGTTGCTGTGCGATACTGTTTTGCGGGGATACCGACAAGATCAGGATGCTAGTTTCTATGTATTACCATCCAATCTATCGAATTACTACCTAAAATGCAAGAATATTCGGTTTAGCCCTTCTAATTCGGTTATTTTCCGCGAAACAGGATCAATATCGTCTGTCTCGATCTTGAGCATGTTACTATTATATACTGTATTAAGATAACAAACTATAGGACGATATGTATTATAATAACGCTTTTCTTTCAAGGTTTGTATAATAATAGTCCTTTAGCAGTACCTTCTCGGGATCTCTACAGTGGATATCCTAACTATTTATTCGGTTTTCGCTTTGCTATCGACCTCTCTCAGGAGATTTATTGTACTCTTTGGCTGGATAAATTGGGAAACGACTTCTAAATTAACATCGCGTATTTGTCGTCGAGTGGACGGCTGAATCGGTCCGATAGCTTCCTCCGACAGCGAGGACATCCGTGGCCAGTAGCTGTGATTTCTGATCGCACCGCAAAACAATAGTGGTCCGCTCGGTTGATCGCTAGCGGTGCCGTCGTTCCCCTCGACCTCAGTTACGACTTCGAACGCACCCGCTCATCATCTGGCGCGTCTGGGCAGTATAGTACGTCGTCGCTCCCTCGGCGGTGATTGCTCCAGTGGGTTCACTCATTGGTCGGCTGACGAACCCTCAGTCCAACGGATTCGATTCGATCGTACGTTTCGGTTCCACGGGCGTTTACCTCGACAGCTACACAAAGTAACTCCCTCGGATCCACGACGACTCCACTTTCCTGGAGTAGGTCACCACTCCGACCCCGCTCTGGAATCGTATAGTGAAACTTCACAGCGCCGTTCGGTTGTACAACCGAACTTTCGTCAGTCGGTGTCCCATCGTACAGCCTCAGGTGCAGTTCGACGGGTTCTCCGCGCGTCTCGGTTTCGACTCCACCGAGGTTTGCGATGATAAACGCAACGTTCCCTGGATCGACGATTCCTTGACGGGCCAACCGGCCAACTCGAGTCGTCGAATCCAAGTTCACCGATTCGAACGCGATGTGCTGTAGAAACCCACTGTCGTCTTCCTGAATAATACTTGATCGACTAACTCCGATTTCGTCCCTTCCCAACGCCTGGAAACGATGATCTGTGTTGTCGAGGTCGGCGATCGTTTGGACGCGGACGTCGCCGCTTGTCGAACCGTCGATTTCACTCGTCTGGACCCAGTTTCCTCGACTCCCGTCTTGGTCGCCCCCGAACGCACCGCTCGCGATGAACTTGCTGCTACCGAATCCGAGGGCACCGAGGCCGATCAACAGATTTCTGCGTTGCATTAGTGGAAATCCTTCAGTGGAACGAGTAACTGGTACTAACGCTCAAGCGACGATTCCCGCTATTCGTCTGTCGATGCGTGAACGGTGATCGAATACCCGTTGCCATCGTCCGGCTCAGTGTATCCACCGTCGGCTGTCGTATCGATCTCGAGACTTACTAGCATATAATCGCCTTCCTCCTCATCGAGGTCGTCCTCCTCGATGTCCTCTCTGACTCCACCGGGTTCGATGTTTTCGCTGTTTTCATCGCCGCCGGTGATATCGGCGTCACCAGCCTTGAACGTCACGCCCTCGACGTCTTCTCCGGTTTCGAACCAAATGTCCACATCTTCGGTGCCGTTGTTGGCGACGAGAAAGAGGTCGTTGAAGGTGGTCACCGCATTGTCGTTGATACCTGCATCGTCGTCAGTGCCGATGTTGATTTCGAGCAGTTCGTTGTCTTCTCCGTCGAACTGGACGTAGTCCTCGTCGAGCGGGATCAACTGGAGGAGTGCACTTGCGTCGCCATCGAGTTCGACTGCAAAATCACGATCGGCTTGCACGGTATCGAATGCACCCGTTCCCCCGATCAGTCCTATTCCGCCCGCGAGCCCCCCGAGTCCGATTAGCGTATTTCGTCGAGTTATTTTCATGCGTTAGCTACTCCATACGATGATAGTCACTTTATACTGTAGGACCGTTTTCCAGACAGGAGGCCCCTGAACCGGAGGAACGCATGCCCTGTATCCCGTTCTGGCGGTGCCTGAGTCGCTTCTGAGACGCTGTACCGGCCGTCCTTCTCAAAGACGTATGATCTGATAAAAATCCTGTATTATTGCCATCCTCGGGGTCAACGGTGATCTTCCGAATAGGCATCCTCCCATTGGCCCGTCCACGCTCAACACGGGTGACCATCCGCTCAGGTCCGAAACTCGAATCGAACGCCGCCGGCCGAACTGTCGGTGATGGTTATCTCCCACTCGTGAGCGGTTGCGACGCCTTCAACGATCGAGAGGCCAAGACCCGTTCCATCTGAACTGGTCGTATACCCGTGTTCGAACACGCTCTGGTGTCTCTGTTCGGGAATACCGTCGCCGTCGTCTTCAACATAGAACCCGTCCGATCCGTCTAACGCCCCCATCGTTACCGTAATGTCGGCTCCGCCGTGCTTGACGGCATTGGTGAAAAGGTTCTCGAGAAGCGAGTTCAATCGGTTTCTATCCGCTCTGGTCGACCCGAGTTCGTCCGCGAACGAAAGCTCAGCAGAATCGGTATCGACCCACTGCCACGACTCGGTTGCCACCTGCTCTAGGGATAAACTCTCTTTCTCACCCACAGTGGCTCCCTGCTGGGCGAGCTTGAGCGTATTCTGTATCAGCCGTTCCATCCGATCGAGCGATTCGGCGATTTCGCTTATCTCCTCGCGCCCGAGATCTTCTCCGAGGATATTCGTATACCCTTTCGCAACGTTGAGCGGGCTCTGGAGGTCGTGAGAAAGGACCCTCGCAAAATTCTCGAGCTGTTCGTTTTGCCGTTCTAATTGCAGTTCTTGTTGCTTGTTTTCGGAGATATCTCGAAACACGCCGGTAAAGAGCAATCTCCCCTCGAACTCGTGTTCTTTGAGGCTGATCGTCACTGGCACTTCGTGGCCTGCTTTGTGCAACGCCGGTAACTCGACGCCGTTCCAGTCTATGCTCTTGTTCCTACTTTTGATGTACTCCTCGAGTCTACGTTTATGGACGTCTCGAAGTCGCTCCGGGATAATTTCCAGTTTCGAACTCCCTACCAACTCTTCCGGTCTGTACCCGAGAATGTCTTCGATCGCGGCGTTTGCAAAGACGATTTCACTCTCTCTGTCTATTGTCAATAAACCCTCAGATGTGTTTGCTACCAGCGTTTGACAAAAAATCCCTTCTCTCGCGGACAGCTGAGGATCGATCGCATACCGCTTAGACTGTCTCTCCTCAGAAGTCATCGACTCATAAGTTGGATTAAATCATTATGAACGCTTTGGTCGAGTATTCGTTATTCCCGTGACGATTTCCGTAAATATCAAAAATCAGTCTTTTTATCAAGGTCCGCAAAGTCGAGATCGTCGGCGATCGTTTCGATAGTCGTATCGGCTCGGTGTTTTGCCTGAGTATACTGATCGAGGAGTTCGGTGTACTCTTCGCTTGAAGCGAGTTCGGTCTCCGTCTTTGCGGCCTCGAGTGCAGCTTTTTTCGACGCGAGCTGAAAGTACTCCTGGACGGCCTCCTCGTACGTCGGGAGCGAAACGAGATCGCTGACGAGCGAAAGAAGAGCGCCGCGTTCGATCGGCTTGACGAGGTAGTCGTCGAACTCCATCTCGACGATGTCGAAGTCAGGGTCGACAGCGGTGACCATCGCGATGGGGAAATCGAATCCACGACCGCGGATCGCTTCGAGGACCTCGTCCCCGGACAGACCGGGCATACGCCGATCGAGGATGGCCATGTCGACGTGTTCGTCGACGAGTTCTAATGCGTCCTCTCCGTCGTATGCGACGCGGACATCGTACTCGGGTTCTAACCACGTTGCGAACAGATCACCTAACATACGTTCATCTTCGACGATGAGAACTGTGGGTGACGTCTCCATTATTGGTTGTCTCTATTCAAGCGATCCTATAAATAGTACCGGCAAATCGTCCCCCGTCGAGGCCGTTGAGGTGTGTCCGTATGTCGTCTACTTGTCCTGTTCGCGCGGTATGCCTCGAGCGGCTATCGCGTCTCACTTTCGACCCTCGTACGCTCTGTAGCCACTGCGAGTATATTATCAAAAATCGGTTTGAGCGAGTTAACGTCCTGGGTTTCTTCTGCAGTGTGATCGATATGGAAGTACGATGTAACGGATGCCGACTGTAACTTTGCAAGCAGTATATGGAGAAACTGGAACACCTGCTTGGTACTCTTGTACCGCAGTAATATATTCAACGTGTCGAAACAGAGGATCGTATCCTCTGGGTGTGAGTCCCACTCTTCGACGATTCCCGTTGTAACGATTCCGAGGCGAGTGAGGTCGGTCGGGCTGTTGATCTGAACGATTTCAATCTCGTTTTCGAGGCGACTCGGCGCGGACTGGTTGTAACCGACCGAAATAAGCGTTGTCTGGTTGGCCCGCTGAGCGATTTCTGCAAGGGCGTTTTCGTCTATTCGCCTGTATCTAACGAGCGCTACGTTGATCTCTCCCGAACGCTCGTTTTCGAGTACGTCGACGGCGGATGCGCGCTTTCGTTTGACGTCCGATTTACACTGGATGAGTGTACTGGTCGCGCGTGCAGGATCGTAACTCATCGGGTTCTGACCGCTCTCGGACGTGTTCTGTCCGCCATCGGCCCCTCGCTGGCTGGTAGTCTCCTGTCGCGATTCGGTTTCCCTGCGTTCTGTCTCGTCCGTTTTACCGGGCTCGACGATATCGATGCTCGTCGACTTCGGTTCTCCTTCCTTTGCAACCCGCGTTGGGGTAACCGACACCGACTGTCGGATGCGTCGGAGGAGTACCCCGTTCTCTGCAGTTGATTTCGAGATATAGTCGTCAGCCCCCGCCTTGATTGCGTCGTTAATTGTTTTGTCCGCTTCGTCCTCCGTGAACAAGAAAAAGGGTGCCGTAGAATCCCGTTTTTTGACTTCTTCTAAAAACTCGAGGTTACGATCTTCGGCGGTAGATAAGTCACTCAGGATACAGTCGATATCGTTCGTCGCGATCACCCCAACCCCCTCCGATACGCTCGCTGCGGTAGTTACAGCGAGTTCGCCATGATCTGCGAGGAAATCGGCCCACGTTCGTAACGATTCCGGCTCATCGTTCACGTAGAGCACCCGAGTCTGATTTGGCATTGCAGATTCCTATCACCGAGTTTGTATTGAATCGCCTTTAACCTACATATCTCCGTACGACGCGTCTCGTCCGATGATTTCGGGGATAGCGGATCGTATTTTATACTCTTCGACGCTGTGTACGCTCGCTATTCCGCTGCCGGACGGCGGTTTAAAATCGGATAACGCTTTGCAGACAATCAATGTGTGGGTTACTAGCAAACCTAAGTAGCGTTCGCCCAGTAGAATTAAGATAACTCCGCCGGGTTGTCACTACACGTTTTGCATGAACGGAACCTCTCAAATCACTGTTTCAATATGATCGTCTCGTTCCCTTTCTGCTCTGATCGGAACACGACCCACCGTGCCGTTGTATCCTGTGGGAACTGCATACGATTAGCTATCGATTTAGAGAAAAATAAATAAGTCGAGCTATGAGTACTGTTCAAGCTGAAGCACGTTCACAATTCGAGGGCGTTTTCGGGAGGCCATTACAATGAATAGAGAGGACTGGTCTATTCGGCTTCGGGCATTTTTGAGCGAACGGTTCGTTCTCGTTCTTGTCTTCTTACTCGTTCTTACTGCACTCTTTGGAATTTGGACCTATCAAGTGAACGCCGTACCGGAGTTCGAGCAGGAGGATCGAGTCGTCGAACAGTGGGGAGAGTCGACAGCGTACAATCACAGCGTGCTCGTGACCGACGATACCGCCGTCTGGTCTTCGGGAGAGCGATTGAGTAACCGGCCGATCTACTACACGGCCGTCTCTACGGAACTGAACGGGGCGTACTCGTACGAGTATACGGCGACAGACGGGGATGTCACGGTAACCTCAGAAACGTATCTTCTCGTTCGAGGCGTCGATGACGGTGGTGGCGAAACCGTCTTCTGGGAGTTCTCTGAACCGCTCGAGGAATTGACGACTGAATCGCTCGATCCCGGCGACGAGCACACGATCGAGTTTGCCCTTGATATCGAGGATGTCCAGGAAGACGTCTTCGAGGTCGAAGAAGATCTGGGAGCGAGCGAGGGCGCTGTCGATATTCGCGTCGTCTCCGCGACCGAAGTCGAGGGAGAGATCGAAGGCGAGCAGGTGAGGACGACCTACGATAGTGAAATGCCCCTCGAGATCAGTTCGTCGACGTTCAGCGTCGGAGATATCGATACCGTCGACGAACAGGAACAAACAACCGAACAAACGGAGATACCCGTCGAGGCCTCAGCGCTCGAGTCACTCGGTTCGATCATCGCGTTCGGAACGGCGCTCGCTTTGAGTATCGCGTTGGTTGTCGGACGCAACGCGAACTACATCGAGATCACCGAGGAAGAAAAGCAACGCCTGCAGTTCGAACGGAATCGAGAGCGCTTCGATGAGTGGATAACGACCGGCACGTTCCCCTCCGAACGGGAGTACGAATCGACGATTCTCGTCGACGATCTCACGGGACTGATCGACGTCGCAATCGACACGAACAAGCGAGTTATCGAGGATCAACAACTCGGCGTGAGTACGGTGCTCGACGAAGAGTACAGCTATATTTTCGTCCATCCAGGCTCGCCAGCTCGAGATTGGCTACTCAGTTACGCCGATGAAACGATCGACGAATTCGAGGGCCATGACTTCTGAGTTACACCCGTTTGGCTCGCGAACCCGTCCACCCGGTATCTTAGGAACATGAGTTCTCCGATTCAGTGGGGTAAATACGCGCTCGTCTTCGTCCTCGTCCTTTTTATCGGACTGACGCTCGTCGGCCAACTCATCGGCCAACCGATGCTCGTGTTCGTCGAAACGGGGAGCATGGAGCCGACTCTCGATCCCGGAGATGGATACGTCGCGGTTCCAGCGATGTTCGCTGGCGAGGTATCGGAGGGTGATGTCATCCTTTTCGAGGCCGAAGAACTCGGCGACGGCGGGGAGTTGACGACGCACCGAGTGGATAGGGTCACGGATGAGGGGTATATCACGAAGGGGGACGCGAACCCGTTTACCGATCAGGAAGACGAGGAGCCACCGGTACAGGAGGGACAGATCCAAGCTGTTGGGCTCACCGCGGGCGGGGATCTCGTCGTCGTCCCCGGGCTGGGATCCGTCGTCGAAGCGACCTCCGGCGTAATGGGTACCACGCAGGATCGGCTGTTCTCGTCCCTCGGGCTCGAGCCCCCGGGGACGACCGGCTTTGCAGTCGGTGTTCTGGCTCTCAGCGGGCTGTTGTTCCTCGTTAGTTCGGCCACCGAGATGCTCGGTCGAGGGAGTTCAGATGGTCGTTCACGCGGGAGTTCGGCCCGAACGGGGGGTATCATAATCCTCGTGTTAATGTTGATCATACTGATCCCGATCAATCTCTCCATGTTGCTCCCTTCCGGCGTTTATCAGTACGAGATCGTCAGTTCGAGCGGTCCTGATGACGACGAACAGACGATCGAAGCAGGGACTTCAGCGGAAGTC
Source organism: Halostagnicola sp. A-GB9-2 (assembly GCF_030068615.1). GTDB lineage: Archaea > Halobacteriota > Halobacteria > Halobacteriales > Natrialbaceae > Halostagnicola. The sequence continues at coordinate 162,035 of NZ_JASJOC010000007.1, forward strand.
TCGTACCCGATAACTAACGGCGGACAGATTCCGGTGTTCGTGATCGTCGAACCGGCAAGCGAGGGCGCTCACGTCGATCAAAACGAGTATTACGTGCCGAGGCAATCCGCAGAGAACGCATCTGTGACGATGGATGCTCCCGAGGAGACCGGGACGCACTACCGGTTCGTCGAAGAGACCAGATATCTGGTTTTCCTTCCCCCTTCGTTGATCGGAGCGTTGCACGCGATTCATCCGGTCGTCGCACTGTTCGCGATTAACGCGCCGATCGCCCTCGTGCTGACGCTTATTGGAATCAGTACGCTGGGGACAGGGCGAATGCGTCTCAGATCTCGTTCACGGAATCTCACTCTTCGCCAGGAAATCCACCGGAAGCTATCGTTTGCCTCGCTCTTTACTCGTCGGCCCGATAGACCCGCTCCGCCACCGCCGTGGAAATCCGGAACGTCGACGTCGGCTCACACTCCTGAAGACGATGTCGAAACCGACGCTGCTGGGACCACACCAACGCCGGAACGAACGAACGAATTCGATGAGGCATCACTTTCTCGATACGGGTGGATCGAAGGCGTGGTCCAGACGCCGCCAAACGAAATCGGACTCGACGGCACCGAATGGACACCGTCCCTTCTCCGAACGTTTCTCGAGACGGCCTATGACGAACAGTACACGCGAACCGAATGCAGAAGGTTGATGGGGGAGTTACACACAGCAACACCACGAACGTACCAAATCGATACGGATTCGACGGGGAGGCGAGGTACCCAGTCTGGATCGACCGATGGGTGGGGTGCGGACGAGCCGTAACTATGATTCGAGCGAGTCACGACGAGACGGTGGAAACTGCCGGACACGAACAGCAAAACGAGCTTTTCGATGCGCTCGGGAGCCATCGAAGTCGATACGCGCTGTACGCGTGTCTTCAGACCGACGGCGAACTCACCCTCTCGGTGATCGCGGATCAGGTCGCCGCGTGGGAGTACGATAAACCGATCGCTGAGGTTACGTCGACCGAACACAAGCGGGTATATACGTCACTCCAACAGCACCACCTCTCGAAACTCGAGCGATCAGGACTGATCACTATCGACGACAAGTCGATTGATTGTACCGAGAAAGCGCAACAGCTCGACCTGTACATCGAACTGGTCCCGGAATCCGACGTTCCCTGGAGCCTCTATTATCTGGGATTGAGTACGATCGGAGGGTTCATATTCGGGTTGGAGGCGATCGGGTTTCTCCCCGATCCGATTTCACCGCAGGTGCTTACCGGGATACTATTGCTCGCGTTTTTTTGCTCGTCGCTCGTCCACTACCGGCACTCGAACCGCGTCACCTTTGGCCCCTCGGATCGACCGCTCGAAATTGCGGACTGATACGGACTGCCGTCAGGCATTCCGGTGCAACCGCAACCGTCCTGGGGATGTGCCCGTACATTGTCACAGCGGACCGTACGAAGTGAACTCAGTCGCTTCGCTCGTCTCTTCCCGTAGCTCTTGACTTATCGTTGGGAGTACAGAAACCGCAACGCTTCCAGACGGTACCGTGTAGACGAAGCGTATTTATTACCGATAGTAACATCACGTGCCTATTCATGTAACGGATAGCAAATGGATCGGAATTGTGGCGATGCCAATCGAGTCACTTGACGCCCTCCACACGACTGAAGTCGTGGGCTTTTTCCTGTACTTCGTGTAAGCCAGTCAACCGGGAACGGTACAGAACCACCCTCGAGGGCTTCGGAGAGACGCGACCAGCCGTTCATCCCACCCTCGAGGTGATTCACACCGTAGCCGCGTTCTTTCAGCGCGCCTGCTACGAACTCGCTAGCGCTCCCGTTCGCGCAGAGAACCGTAATTTTTCGGTCGTCGGGTATCTACCCAAGTTCGTCGGTGGTACTGTCCTCGTCGAGGAACTCGAAGTAGGGGACGTTGACGACTCGACGGATTCGTCGTCGCTACGCCACTCTTTGTCGTCTAATTCCACCCTCGAGTCGAGGTGTGTTACTTGCTCCTGCGTCGACGCACTCGTTCAGTTCGTCCGGCGTTGTCGACTCGACCTCGACGGCAGGTGTCGGGTAGTCCGTTTCGTCCGTGTCCTTCCGCGCCCAGTATCGGTCACTTCCACTTCCAATTTGCATGGCACATTGATGATTATACAATATAAGCGTTCCTGCAAGTCAAACAACTCTCTAAAAGCATATAGGAACTTTGAGAAACAAAGTATGGCTCGGCATGCTGTTGTAGTCTTCCATATAGTGTTTAATAACCAATGTGCTTTTATATATGGTCTTTATATTGCTCGGTATATACAATATAATGCCGCAATATCGACCACGAGTTCGGAACACCAGATCACCGAGACGCCCGAGGTAAAACGACAGGCCTGTCGGACGACGATTGAGCTGATGGACTACGACGAAAACGACTTTCACGACGGCGCTACGACCGGTCTCGGTGCGGCGACCGCGTTACAGATATGGCCGAATTCGATATCCAATCCCTCGCCTGACTGACGCCCCGTGGGAAACTCCCGTCGGCGCAGAAACTACGACTTCGATTGGCGGATCGGTAAGGTGGTTCTTTTTACTGTGGAGGTACGATTATTCTCGGATGGGGTATCACACGTTCGATCCATCGCGTGCGGATAAATTGGAACGGGCCGGTCACCGGTTCCGGTTCTGTTCGGCGGAAGAACTCCGCTGGGCGCTCGAGGTAACGGCCGACGACACCGTCGCTGACCTTGGGAGCGGAACCGGATTCTATACGGACGAGGTCGCTCCGTTCGTCGAGGCGGTGTACGCTGTTGACGTGCAACCGGAAATGCACGAGTACTATCGAGAGAAGGGGGTTCCTGAGGACGTCGCTCTCGTCACGTCGGGAATCGGAAGCATGCCGTTCGACGACGGCGGTCTCGACGCCGCATTTTCGACGATGACCTACCACGAATTCGCGAGCACGGATGCACTGTCGGAAATTCGTCGCGTGCTCCGATCCGGTGGCCGACTCGTCGTCGTCGATTGGGAGGCGTCCGGTCTCGGCGACAGTGGACCGCCGCTCGAAGAGCGGTACGCGGCCAACGAGATAGCGAGTCAACTTCGTACCGATGGATTCGACGTCGAACACGTTGCCGTTCGGTCGGAAACCGTCCTCCTGTGGGCGACTGTTCCGTAGCGTCTCCGTAAACGCCCGGTGTCGGAAAAGTGGGGTGTTCCGAAACGTCTCCCAAACGGGTTGTTCTCTTGGTTTCGAACCGTGCGGCGGACAACTTCGCCGACAACGTCGAGTATGGGCATCTCGGTCACTCTCAGTGACTATTGTGCACTTCTGGAGCAACATTATGTGGCTCACGCCCGTAGCAGTGGGCATGAACGACGAAACGGACGGCGTTCGTGTTTGGTTAGTCGAACGAACGTACTCGGACGACGAACAAAATCTGATAATTCTGGTCTATGCGACGGTGAACGGAGACCGATACTTCCGGAAAGAACGCGCGCTCACGAGCTCGACGGATACACGAACAACGACAGCGGCGGTGACGGTCGAACCGACGAACCTCGGATCCGTCGATGATCCGGATTTACGGGAGCAGTACGCCACGGAAGCGACTCGGATGGCCGACGAACACGATCCGTCCGACGCCATCTAAGCGGGTCATCCGGAACGTATCGTCGCTTCGTTTAGACTTCTGCCGTCGATGGCTCGCCGTCGACGTGTTCGTACTTGTCCTCGAACTCCTGGATGAGCTGACCCATTTTCGCGTACCAGTCGTTCAACATTCGTTGCATGTTGTTTGCTATCTGGGTCGGATCGGTCGGGTAGTAGACGTGATAGTAGCCACCCTGATCGTAGTTGATCTGTTCTTTCTGGATGAAGCCACTCTGGAGCAGCCGCTGAATCGATCGGTACGCAGTCGAGCGCTCTCGGTCGACTTGCTCGGCGACTTCGTCGATCGTGAGGCGCTCGTCGCTTTCGACCAGGGCGCGGTAGCACTCTTTGTCGAGTTGTTTGAGGCCGTGAATGCACTCGAGCAGTCCCTCACACTGCATATCTTGCTGCAGTTGTTCTGCCATTGAGGATGCCATCTTTCTGGTCTCGAAGAGGAGATCGATCGGTATAAGGGTTTTGTGTGTATTGTACAAACCTACTGATCCGGTCTCGAAGGCTGACAATGGTGACGAAACCGACGCCGTCAATCGTCGCCGTCGGGTGTTGAGTGGGTATCCGATTCACTCGTTGCGCCGGCTTGACCTCTCCGACCGATCGATTCGCAGCCGAGGATTGACGAAGAGCTATCATCGCTATTTTAGGCATAAACGAAATCGCTCAGAAAGTACCACCTGACCTCTCTCTCAAATCATGTTTATAGTAGTTTTTCGTCGGAGTCTCGAGTTCGTTTTTTCCGTTATTCGTAGTAATCTTTTCGCTCGAGAACCTCTCCGAAGGCGACGGTTTCCGTTACGTCGGCGATTTCGATGGTGACCCGTTCACCCTTCTCCGCGTCGGGGACGATAACGACGTACCCCCGTTCTATCCGCGCAATGCCGTCGCCTTGCTCGCCGATATCTTCGATATCGACTGTTCTATTTTCACCCTCTTCGACCGGCGGTTCGGGACCGCCACGATCCGATTTCTGCGACGTGTTCGTTTCGGGCTCCGGGTCGGATCGGGTTTCGCTGGGTGATTCCGAAGCGAGCAGCGCGACGCGATACACTCCACCTTCTTCGAGGTCACCAACCGCGACTTCGTTCTCCGGAATTTCGATACGGTAGGACCCTCGTTGCTCCGTCACCTCTGCACTGAATACACACAGTAATTCATCTGGTATTTCCATGAATATCGTTCCTTGCCAAAGAGACGTGTAGACAACCCCTTCAGTCCTCCGGTGCCGTTTCCTCTGACTCCCGTCGAGTATCTTCTCCCTACCAACTGACCGTCGTGTGAATAGGGCGCCTCTTCGAGTCTCATCCGCAGATTGATAGCCCGTTGTGTACGATCGGTTGCGGTTCGTTAGCGACGGATCACGATCTGGTCGTTGAGGGTGGAAATTTGATTGATTGGAATTCGAAGTCGACCGTTCTCATCGGTTTCAAAGTCAACCGATTGCGTCGAGAGCCCCTCGTTCGGGTCGATGACGAGGTCGCCCAGTTTGGCTGATTCGAGTCCCATAGTAATGTTATAGAGCGTTCCAAAGTCGGTTCCGTCGATCCCAACGATAGATTTATCTATGAGATTTTTGGCAAGTATCTCGTCCATGTTACTTCATTTTCTCTTAGAGTATATTAAATGTAATGGAAACTCTAACTGTCATATCAAAAATATTGATAGTTTTTTCTTGCGTTGGATCGATAGGACACCACTGGTTTGGGCTGGTAGCTGCTCGAGCAAAGCCCTCGTCTGGGGTGAATCGGTACTCGATATTCGCTCCCACCCCAAAATGCGCCCAACGGACTCGTTACCACCCGTTGTCGGTGTCCCCTACCGACGGGCGAGAGAAACTCTCGTCTTGCACACTGATTGTACAGTTTAACCGACCATTCCTTAGTCTCCTCATACTTTCAGACGCCGCCGGGAGTAGTTGCTGTGGTGATGGTGAAAACGGTGGTTTCGCCGCTGGCAGTGGGTCCAACACTAGCACCACCGTTCGATGACCCCGTCTTGATTTTCGGGCTTTCGATGGTAATCTTTCTGACCGCCCCGCTCGTTCTCAAACGCTACCGACTGCCGGGAATCATCGGAATTATCCTGATCGGTGCGGCGATCGGTCCGAACGGGCTCTACGTCCTCGAGCGCGATGCCACCATCGAGCTGCTCGGCGAAGTCGGACTGCTCTACCTGATGTTCATCGCCGGACTCGAGATAAACTTCGCCCAGTTCGTCAGGTACAAGGATCGTAGTATCGTCTTCGGCATGTTATCTTTTCTTATACCGCAGGCGATCGGAACCGTCGTCGGCATTTACGTTCTGGATTTGACCGTCCTCTCGGCATCGCTGTTCGCAGCCATCTTTTCCTCGCACACATTGCTCGCTTATCCGATTATCAGCCGATTAGGAATCGCGAAAAACGAGGCGGTTACGGCGACGATCGGCGGTACTATCCTGACGGATACGCTCGCGTTGCTCGTCCTCGCCGTCGTGGTTGCGTCCGCTGACGGTGCCCTCGACGCCGCGTTCTGGCTCCAACTGGTGATTGGCTTATCCGTGTTCTTTGTGGGCGTCTGGATCGCTGTGCCCCGTCTCGCACGATGGTTCTTTCGAATTCATACCGAGGAGAGCTACTTCGAGTTCCTGTTCGTGATGGCGGTCCTGTTCGGCTCTGCGTTCCTCGCGGAGCTCGTCGGCGTCGAACACATCATCGGTGCGTTCCTCGCGGGTCTGGCACTCAATCGATTGATCCCCGAAACAGGTCCGCTGATGAACCGGATCGAGTTCACCGGGAACGCGCTGTTTATCCCCTTTTTCCTCCTTTCGGTCGGGATGCTCGTCGACGCACGCGTCGTTTTCGAGGGTGTGGACACGCTCCTCATCGCAGGGTCGTTGCTCGTGATGGTCGTCCTGACGAAATACGCCGCGGCGTGGGTGACCGGACGAGTGTACGGCTACGATCGGAACGAGGTCCTCGGGATGTTCGGGCTCTCGGTCGGACAGGCGGCCGCCGCCCTCGCGATCGTTCAGATCGGCTTCGACGCGGGTATCCCTGGTTTCGATCAGAATATGATTAACGCGGTCGTGTTGATGATACTCGTGGTGAGTTTGCTCAGCCCCGCCGTTGTCGAACGATCGGGAGCGGCGCTCGTTCGTGGGAGCGATCGGCAAGAGTACGACCCGAGTGACACGCCACAACGCATTCTCGTCCCGGTAACGGAGACATCGAGACACACGGAGTCGCTTCTCGATTTGGCGTTTGCGATCCGCGACGAGCGCTCAGGGCAACCGATCCACATTCTCTCGGTCGTCCGGCCGGATCAGTATGTACCGACGACGGGGAAAGTCGCGGAGTCCGAGGCCCTCCTCGAGGAAGTAACGGAGTACGCCTCGAGCGCGGCGGTTCCGACCGAGGATCACACGCGGGTCAATCACAACATCGCTTCCGGCATCGCTCGCTCCGCGCTCGAGAATCGGATAACGACGCTCGTTATCGGGTGGGACGGTGCTCGTTCGCGGACACAGCGGGTGTTCGGTCGGATCATCGATCAGGTGCTGAGTCGGACCAATCAGTTGACGCTCGTCGGGCACGTTCCGGACCCCCTCAACACGACCCAGCGAATCGTTCTCGTATTGCCGTCGGGTATCGAACACAACGATGGATTCGCACACGCCCTCCACACCGTGGGACTCATCGCCGCGGATACGGGATCGCCGATTCGCGGACTCGTCGTGAACGGCGAGGTCGAACCGTTCGAACGGTTATTCGAGCGGGCGAATTCCGAAGCCTCCGGCGACTTCCGCCCGGTGGACGGGTGGGGCGAACTGCGCGCTACGCTCCGAGACGAAACACGAACTGATGACCTCGTCATCTGTCTGAGTTCCCGGCGCAACGATATCGGCTGGCACCCCGAACTGCAGACGCTTCCGAAGCAGATTTCGACGATTACGGACGGGAATTTCGTCGTCGTCTACCCGGGGAGCAAGGAACGAACGGACGAACGGCAGTTCCTTCGGTTCTCTTGAGCCGATGTGAACGCCCTCGAGGACTGTTCTCCGAACCTGGATTTACTTGAACATCGGTTCGAGTAAAACTCCGTTCGATATCGGAAGTTCACCTCTCACAGTCAGTACCGACGCCGGGTATGGAACTCTCGAGGACCCCATTCGTTCTGAATGGTGGAGAAGATATTGATAGAAAGACCCGAAACGACTATTCGAACTTGGACTATTCGAAAAGAAACCTCAATAGCGAATATATTCTTTACCCGAATATATCTGGCCATCAATTCCCGAATCGATAATCGTCTCGGAACATTTATCATTGTGACCGATATGATATCCGATATGGAACACGCTACCAACACGAACTACCGACAGATCGTGTATCGCGCCAATCGTCTATGGACAGCCAGTGGCTCGAAAACGACTCGCCGGCAACATAGCTAACGCACTTCTACTGTCCTCGATAGATGATCCAAACGTTGACCGATGATCGGCGCTTCGTAATCGTTCGATGGAGGTTCCAATGCGTGTAATAATCGTGGGTGCTGGTGAAGTGGGTCGTTCGATTGCGGGTAATTTAGCGTCCTCCGACGACGTGATCGTAATCGACCGCGACGAACGCGTCGTCGAAGAACTCACGTACTCACACGATGTCCTCGCTATTCACGGAGACGGGACCACGATCGACACGCTCCGCGAAGCGGACATCGAACGAGCCGATTTAGTGATCGCGTGCACCGATAGCGACGAATCGAACGTCGTTATCTGCGGGTCCGCAAGGACCGCGACCGACGCATTCACGATCGCTCGAGTCAGGCGGCGGACGTTGCTCGAGACCTGGGAGGGGTCCCAGGGTGGATTCGGCGTCGATTTCATGGTGTGTACGGACTTATTAACTGCACAGACGATTTTCCGTATCTCGGGACTTCCGGCGGCCCAGGACGTCGACTCCTTCATCGGCGGACTCGTTCAGATGGCGGAGTTCGAAATCGGTGCGGACAGCCCGATCGCAGACCAGACTGTCCGCGAAGCTGATCGGTACGATTCGTTAACGTTCGCGGCGATCTTCCGCGGCGAGGATATGCTTGTCGCGAAGGGGGAGACGGTGATCCGACCCGGTGACTACATCGTTGTTATCGGAAGCGACGATTCCGTGACTGACTTCGCGGATGATATCACCCCGTCCACGGCGGTCGACGGCGACGAGATCGTCATCGTCGGTGCGAGCGAGATCGGCTATCAAGCGGCTCGAGAGTTCGAGAGCCACGGCTATCACCCACGTCTCGTCGAGCAAGACGACGACCGCGCTCGAGCGGTCGCGGCGGACCTTCCGAACACGACGGTTCTTAAGAGCGACGCAACTGATATCGAATTCCTCGAGCGAGAGCACATCAACGAGGCCGATATCGTCATCTCTTCGCTCGGAAGCGACGAGAAGAATTTACTCGTCTCGCTTCTGGCTCGCCGCCTCGGCGTCGATCGGACCGTCGCCGTCATCGAGAACCTCGAGTACGCCGAGTTGTTCGAGACCGTCGGCGTCGACGTGGCGGTCAACCCTCGAGAGGAAACGGCGGAGGAAGTCGTCCGATTCACCCGTACCAACCGCACCGAGAAGGTCGCGATGCTCGAACACGACCGTGCGGAAGTGATCGAAATCGAAGCCAAGATAGACAGTGAGATCACCGGACAGCGGATTCAGGACTCGATGGCTGACTTCCCGGAGGGGGTCGTCATCGGTGCGATTTCCCGAGGCGGCGAACTCGTCACTCCGCGAGGCACGACGGTCGTCAAGCCTAGCGATCACCTCGTCGTGTTCGTCGATTCGAACGCCCTCGACGAGGTGCTCGAGGGAATCTAATGCGCCCGCGTCACTACCTTCGAGTGGACTGGCGGGCCGGGTTGAGCCTCGTCGGGACGCTCCTTGCGTTCCTCTCGATCGCGTTCGTCGTTCCGATCGTCGTCGCGTTAGTGTATGGCGGTGATGACCTCTGGGTGTTCGTCGTTTCGATGGTGTTGACCGCCGGATTTGGTCTCGCCCTTCGTCGCTTCGATCCCGAACCGTCCCCGGGCGCTCGAGAGGCGTTCTTCGTCGTCGCGTTCACGTGGTTGTTCGCGGCACTCTTCGGCGCAGTTCCGTATCTTTTGGCGGGTAACGGTACGATTGCCCATCCTGTCAACGCGCTGTTCGAGAGCATGAGCGGTTTCACGACCACCGGCGCGACGGTAATGGAAGACATCTCGTTCGAGACGCATTCCCGGCCGATCATGATGTGGAGACAGCTCACACAGTGGCTCGGCGGGATGGGGATCATCGTGCTCGCCGTCGCCATTCTCTCGCAGATGGCCGTCGGTGGTGCTCAGTTGATGAAAGCCGAAGTTCCCGGGCCGGGTATTTCGAAACTCACCCCGCACATCGCCGAAACCGCTCGTGTACTCTGGATCGCGTACGCCGGATTTACCGTCCTCCTGATGGTGTTGCTCTACACGCTCCATCTTCTGGGTTTCGCTCCGAATATGGACCTGTACAACGCAGTCGCCCACGGATTCACGACGCTTCCGACGGGCGGGTTCTCTCCGGAAGCCCGGAGTATCGAAGCGTTTTCTCCCGTTGTTCAGTGGCTCATTATCCCGTTCATGTTCATTGCGGGCGTCAACTTCGTGCTGTGGTGGCATGTCATCTCGGGCGATCCGTGGGCCGTTTTGCGCGATACCGAATTTCGATTTTACCTCGGTGCCGTAACCGTGTTTTCGCTCCTCGGTACGATCTTTCTCTTTTTCGACGCGTCGCTACAAACGACGGAAACCGGCCAGATCGGCGGTAATCTCGAACGATCGCTTCGATACGCCGCGTTCCAGATCGCCTCGTTGACCAACTCGACGGGTTATGCGAACATGGACTTTGACGCGTGGGGGAACACCGCCAAAGCGCTCCTGTTGTTCGTCATGTTTCTCGGCGGCTCGACCGGTTCCACCGGCGGTGGCATCAAGATTCTTCGCTGGCTCGTGATCCTCAAATCCCTGCGTCGCGAAATCTTCACGACGATTCATCCGGATGCGGTTCGTCCGGTTCGAATGAACGGGAAAACGCTCAACGAGGATGCAATCCGCGGTATTTACGCGTTCACGTTGTTGTACCTCGTGTTGTTTTTCGTCGGCTTTCTATTGCTTGCTGCGGATACGTCCAGGGCGACGGCGTTCGATCCACACACGCTCGATCTCCTGACCGCATCCATCGCGACGCTTGGCAACATCGGCCCAGGATTCGGCGTCGTCGGGCCGATGGGCGGCTACAACGGGTTCCCGATGAGTTCGAAACTGCTCATGATCCTCTACATGTGGATCGGTAGACTCGAGATTTTCCCGGTGTTGGTCCTGCTCACGGCGGCGTACTGGCGTTCCTGAACCGCTGTTTGAACCATCGGCCCCGATTTATGAATGGGGCGGGCCCGTCTCTGATTCGAATACCGCGTACGTAACGCCCTTTGTTGTCGAAGATGTTTTGTCGTCGAAGATGTGTAGCAACCGAAACACCACGTGACCAATTGAAAGTAATAACTCGTCAATCAAATCCTGCAAGATGTCGTTTTGAATACTACTTTCCGTCGTTACACGTTTAAATGACGACACGGTCGCCGCGACTGGCACATCCTCAGAATTGCGTTCATCTTAGACTCGCCCGAAGTGGATCTCATCCAAATTGGATTCAAACGCCACTCTGGCGGGTATAAGCCATCCATAGGCCTGATTAGGAGATCCACTCTCGAGAAATCTCGGACGGACGATGGATTGGTAACCTAGCTTCCGTTACCCCGTATAGCTTCGTCTCCTCTATCGAAACTGGCCGATACTTCGTTCCCAGTGTGCACGACTGGACTCCCGAAGCGAATTTTTTGGTAGTATATGAGTTATTGCCCCTCTATTATCATTGATATGGAAGTTAATTGTGGATAGTATTTTTTCTCGCGTTTTTTCGAGGTCTACTCAGATGCCTACAAAATTTACGAGTAGATATTTCTAACTCAAACCTCGATCTGGACGGATCACCCGCTCGAACGCGCGGGGGAGAATCAATAATTTATTACGGCAGTATGAATGTAAACCATGTTCCGTTCCTTCGCTCGGCCTCGGGTCGCGCTGATCGTCGGCTGGGGAGCACGATCACCGACTCGAGATGACATCGTCGGTGCCTCGTCCGGCACACCGATTGGAATCGACTACCCGGCGAGTCGAATGCTAACGCCCGTTTCGAATCGGTTTCCTCTGCCTACTTCGCGCTCACTCGATAAGTGAACCCCGCGCTCGATCGTTTGGTGGCGGTACTCGTCCCCTACATCACGACGCGAGTGCCGACCCCGCACAACCTTTATCAATCGATCGAAACGATATGTTACCATGCAACGTCAAACGGCCACACCAACTGTTAGCCGGTTTCCGGGTCCGAAAACGCAGGAGTGGGTCGATTTTCACCGGAACTCGGCCGCGACGAGTACATACGTCTACGAATTCGTCTGGGACATCACCGCGGACGCTGCCGGGCCGTTCTGTACCGACCCCGACGGGAACGTACTACTCGACTTCACGAGCCACGTCGGGGCCGCTCCCCTCGGCTACAACAATCCGAAACTGATGGACGACATTCGGGAGTTCGACCTCGTCGATCCGCTGAAGATAGCCGGACAGGACTTCTACGTGAGTACCGGCGGAACGCCCGCGGACACCGACCTCCCCGGGCCGTCTCATCTCATGGACATGCTAACGAACATCTGCGATCAGTACGGTCTCGATACCGTTTTCCTCTCGAACTCCGGCGCGGAAGCGGTCGAGAACGCGATCAAAATCTGTTACGACAACTGTCCCGCGCCCAAGTACGGACTCACGTTCGACGGTGCGTTTCACGGACGTACTCTCGGCGCGCTCTCTCTCAACCGATCGAAATCGGTACACCGGAGGAAGTTCCCCGAACTGAGCGGCATCCACGACGTTCCGCGCTCGATCGAGGGCCTCGAGCGACTCGAGCAGAAACTCGACCCCGATGTCGGTCACATTCCCTCGGATCAGGTCGCCTTTCTCATCCTCGAGCCGATACAGGGCGAGGGTGGATATCGGATACCCACTCCCGAGTTCGTGAGCCGCGTGAACGAGATCTGCTCGAAACACGAGATCCCGATCATCGCCGACGAGATCCAGTCGGGGATCGGTCGAACCGGTTCGATGTGGGCGTCCGATCAGTACGACCTCGAACCGGACGTCATCACCAGTGCGAAGGCCCTTCGCGTCGGGGCGACGATCTCGAGATCGGAGCTGTTCCCGGATGAGAAGGCTCGCCTCTCCTCGACGTGGGGTGCGGGAGATATTCTTGCTTCGATTCAGGGAGCGCTGACGATCGCCGCTATTCAGGAACACGATCTCTTAGCGCATGCACGACGGGCGGGCGAACGACTGCTTGCTCGACTCGAGGACCTCCAGGATCGGTACCCCGAGGTCGTCGATTCCCGCGGACTCGGCCTCATGACGGCCCTCGAGTTCGACACGATGGATCGTCGGGAAGCCGTAATCGAATCCGCGGTCGAACGCGGCTTATTGACGCTCGGGTGCGGTCACAAGACGCTTCGCTTGTTGCCGCCGCTCGATGTCCGCGATCGTGAACTCGACATCGCGATCTCGCTTCTCGAGGACGCGATCGAGGACGCCGCGTAGGACCCGATTTCACGCCGCGTTTCGGCGACAGTTACCGACTGAGTGGCGTTGCCACCGCGCTGTTCGCGAATCGTCGCTTCCCGACCGCGCGATGAATCGATCAGGCCTCTGGGCTCCGGACGACCGGTCTCGAAGTTGATCACGAGTCGACGAACACACCAACTCGAGGGAGAGGCCGCTCGCGGACGCCGCCGTCGCTCGAGAGGGGTTGGACTCCATGGTCTGTATCTCTCTGGCCGTGTGGCAAGTCTGTTCGGCCTTCTCAGAAGATATCGATCGTCGAGATAGTGTGACGTTTTCGGTGAACGTATACTACGTCTTCGCTCTCGAGAACGGATGAAAATGGCATTCGCTGACGTCCGTCGTCGGCGATAGCCGGGTCGATCACGATCGATCGTTACTGCTCCGACATCCGCGCGAAATTCTCGCTGAGTGGCTAATTCAACCCGAACTGAGGAGAGATTCTCCGGGATGTATTCGGAAACCGTATACGGGTCGCCATCGACTCGGCTCGCTATCGCTCGAGCAATGTCCCTTCGCTATCGAATGGCCGACGGCACCTTCGCCTATCGCCGGGTTCGACAGCGTTCGTAGCCTCGGACGCTCTCGGCGCTCAGATAGCGCGTTATTTCGGGGGAAAGATTTTCCCCGGATTCAAGATCCCGTTGGGATCGAATGCCGCTTTCACTTGCCGCATAGTGTCGACCGTTTCGTCGTTGTACTCCACCGGAAGATATCGCTGCTTTCCGAGACCGACCCCGTGTTCGCCCGTTGCCGTCCCGCCGAGGTCAATGGCGTGACGGACGATACGCTCGTCGACGCGCTCCCCGAGGGCTCGGTGTTCCTCGTCCTCGGCACGTACCATGACCGTGTAGTGGATGTTCCCATCGCCTGCGTGACCGAAACAGGGAATCTCGAGATCGTGTTCCGTTTCAATGGTCGAAATATACGCCATTAGATCCGCGTACTTGCTGATCGGAACCGTAACGTCGCCCGATGTGAGCATCTCTAACTCCGGATCGTACTCTTTGAGTGCGGACGCCATCTCCTCTCGGATCTCCCACAGTTCGTTCATATCGGGCCCAGACGCTCCGATATCGACGTCCGTGATGTCGTACTCCTCGAGGATCGCGCGACAGAAATCGACTTCCGCCTCGATGTCGTGATTCGCATGAAACTCGACGAACGCCATCGGGGCGGGTGGAAATTCAGCGCCGAGGTATCGACACGCCATCCCGGCGCTGCGTTCGTCGATCAGTTCTATCTTCGCGACATCCACGCCCGAGCGAACAATGTCGGAAATCGCCGCGGAGGCTTCCGTCCGATTCTCGAAGCGTACTCGGCCGCCCCAGATCTGCTCGGGAATACCGGCGAGCTCGAGCGTCGCCTCGGTGACCACGGCGAGGGTGCCTTCGCTGCCGACGAGGAGATCCATCAGGTTGTACCCGCTCGAGGTTTTCGATGCCCTGCTTCCTGTTTCGATCACCGTTCCGTCGGGACGCACGGCCTCGAGGCGCAGGACCCAATCGTGTACCTCGCCGTACTTGACCGTCTGCATCCCGCTCGCGTCGTTGGCGATCATCCCGCCGATGGTCGAAATTTTCCCGGAGGAGGGAAGTGGGGGGAAGAACAACCCGTCTCGCTCGACCGCCTCGTTGATAGCCGACCCGAAGACCCCGGGTTGAACGTCGATCTGAAAGTCGTCCGGTCTGACGTCGACTATTTCATCCATCTTCGTCATATTGAGGCTGATGCCGCCAGCGACCGGGACGGCGTGCCCTTCCAAACTCGTTCCGGCGGCATAGGGTGTGACGCTAATCCCTCGTTGGTTTGCTCCTTGCAATACCGTGGCGACTTCCGCCGTCGTTTCGGGCCACACTACGACATCCGGCATCGTCCCTTCTTCGTCGGGGGTTCCCCAGTCGGTTTTGTGTTCTTCTCGACGGCGCGGATCGGTCGAGAACTGCTCAGCGTCGAGCGGGGTGTCGGCGAGGAAATCGATATCCATGTGGTAAGATATCACTACATATGACTACTTATATGGTTCGACGGGGACCGGATGCGACCGACCCTCGCCGAGAAAAGCGATAGCTGACCGCGTTCGAAAAAGTCCGGAAGGTACAACTGCAAACAGCGATCCTGCGCGAGTCGTATTCGCCCTTCCGATCAAAAATTGAACCGGTATATGGCGGGGAACCTTGAATATAACATGTTCATGTGGGTTAAACCACAAAAAATTATAAATATTTCACTTGGCTTGTACCTGTTGCATGCTATCATCATTCATAGCAGGAGAGCCGACGCCGTTACTCGCAGAAACGCTACTCAATCCGGTCGTCATTCTGGCTATCGGCATCTTGATAGTCGTCCTGTTGCTCATGCGATTGGAACTGCCCGCATTCGTCGCGTTGATCGTCGCCGCGTTCGCCGTCGGCATTCTGTCGCCCGACATCGCCGTTCCGTCGGTCGGGCCCGAGGTCGCCGGTTCGTTCGGCGAGATCCTCACTGCGATCGGCATCCCGATCCTGATGGCGGCGTTGATCGGCAAGTGTCTCATCGAAAGTGGGGCGGCCGACCGGATCGTTCGGGCATTCCATTCGACGTTCGGGGAAGGCCGTGAGGGCGTCACACTGCTTGGAAGTAGTTACCTCCTCTCGATACCAGTGTTCTTCGACACCGTGTTCTACTTGCTCGCTCCGATCGCCCGCTCTATGCGGGCACGCACCGGCGAAAAGATGGCGCTGTACACCGCCGCGATAATCGGCGGCGCGTTCGCCGCTCACGCCCTCGTCCCGCCGACTCCCGGTCCGCTCGCGGTTTCGGGCGAACTTGGATTGGACCTCGGTCTCGTCATCGGGATGGGGCTCCTGATCGGCGTTCCGTCGTCGATCGTCGGCGGTCTCGTCTACGGGCGCTGGATTGACGATCGGATGGATATCCCACTCCGTGAAGCGTTGGGCACGACGGCCGAGGATCTCAAGGAAACGACGCAAAAACCGATCGAGAAACTCCCGGGGACCTTCGAGGCTTTGCTCCCGATCCTGCTCGCGATCGTGCTCATCGCGTCGAACACTATCAGCACCACGTTTCTCCCCGAAGGCTCCCAGATCGTCACTGCGACCGAATTCTTGGGAGACGCTAATATCGCGCTGACGATCGCCGCGATCGCCGCGATCTGGACGTTCTACCGATTCGAGGCGGAGACGAGCGACGATTTCAGCGACGGCCTCACGAGCGCCATCAAGGACGGCGGTAATATTATCGCGATAACGGCAGCCGGCGGAGCGTTCGGTGCGATGCTCGGCGCTGCCGGAGTCGGCGACTTTTTCGTGTCGTTCATGGAAGGGATCGGTGTCGGCCCGCTCATCACGGCCTGGCTCATCGCCGCCGTCCTGATCGTTTCTACGGGCTCGCTCACCGTGGCGATGATAACGAGTGCGACGATGATGGCACCGCTTATGGGGCAACTCGAGGTTCATCCGGTCTACCTGATGCTGACGATCGGAACGGGCTCGATGTTCTTCGCGTGGCACAACAGCAGTCCGTTCTGGATCATCAACGAAATCGGCGGGCTGAAACACGACGAAACGCTGCGGACCTTCTCGTTTGTCGGGTTCATCATGTCGATCGTCGGCTTGGCGATGACGCTCGTGATCGCGACGATTTTCCCGATGGCCTGATAGGGTCGTTCGTACCTCTTTTCAGCCAGTCTGAGCAGAGGACGTGATTTGGGGGGACGAAACCGGCGACGGAGTATCTACGCCGGGAGAGAACTACGAACGACCCTATGAACTGCCGGAAGCCGTTTTCGTTAGTATCGATTTCGAACAAACGAACGATGTAGCGGGCGATGTTTCCAGTCTCGCCGTCCCGCGAAACAGTGCCCTCAGCGTCCCGGATCGAGCACCTGAATCGGGTGGCGACTCGGTCGCTCGAGCAGCGAATCTAACTGATCGAGACAGGAGGTGCCGCTAGCGACGACGGTCCGGTCTTCGGTTTCCGGCTCGGTAAACTGCTCCCGAAGCACGTCGCCGACGGCCATACTCAGGTCGTAGTACTCCGATTTGTACCCGAAGCTTCCCGCCATTCCACAACACTCCACGTCGGACGTCACGACATCGTAACCAGCGCGCTCGAGGACGGCGACGGTGTGGCCCTCGAGGCCGAGCGTCCGCTGCTGGCAGTGGCTATGGTAGGCGATTTCCGTGCCGATGTCGCCGCGGGCCGCGATCCGATCGTCGGGTCCACAGAGCGCGCTCGTCTCCGCGCCGTTCTCGAGGAGTCCGAAGACGTACTCGAGCAGTTCGTAGCTGTTCTCGGCCAGTGGTTCGTGAGCGTCTCCCGGAAGGAGTCGCTCGTACTCCCCCTGGAACATCGCGAGATCGCTCGGTTCGATGACGACTACGTCCCTCCCGTCCCCGATGTCGGGTGCGAGCGCGGCGTGAACGCCCCGTGCGTGAGACGACGCGGTGTCTATCATCCCCTGGGACAGCGGCGCACGCCCGCTCGAGGGGACGTCGGGAACGGTGACGTCGACGTCGAGCGCTTCCAGGACGCGAACGGCGGCCTTCCCGCGGTCGACCTGAACGTGGTTCGTGTACACGTCCGGATACAGCACCGCTTCGCGAACGGTATCGGACGGCTCAACGGCGTCTCGAGCCTCGAACCACGCCCTGAATGTCTCCCGCTGGAATCGGGGGAGTTCCCGCTCGCGTTCGACACCCGCGACCCGATCGAGCGCCGACCGCAACACGGATACGTCGGCGATCGTGTTCGACAGCGGCGCGGTCCGGCTCCCCCACTTCGCGAGCGTTTCGAAGTTTCCGAACAGGCGCTTGCTCCGGTCGATACCCGTCGGCTCGTCGTCCGGGGTTAACCCGTCGACAAGGTGATCGAACGCCGATGTATCGGCCCCGTGGTTGATGCGGTCGCGGACGACCGTGTTGATCCACGGGATGTCGATGTTTACCGGACAGGCGTCGACACATCTCGAACACCCGGTACAGAGGTCGTTGAACTCGGCGGCGCTCTCCTCGCCGTGGACGCCGGCCTCCCAGCCGGTCGCGATCCCGCCCGAGTACGTCTCTCCCCCGAACGCGTGACCGCCCACCTGCTGGAAGTTCGCACACGAGTTCGCACACGCGCCGCATCGAATACAGTACAGTGTCTCGCGTAGCGCTTCGTCTTCGCGCATCGCCATTCGTCCGTTGTCCACTAGCACCAGGTGGAACGATCGGTCCGAGTTACCGACGTCGAACGCTGGCTCGTTGGGTTCGGAAAAGTCGGCGACGGGCGAATCGACCGGCGGTCTAAACAACGAGACGTACGCCGTGATATCCTGTCCCGCTCCGGCCGGTCCGATGAGGTTCAGGAACGGCGGCAGGTCCGCTATCGTCGGGATCAGTTTTTCGACGCCCGCGACTGCGACGTGGGTGTCGGGCGTGACGAGACACTTGCGTGCGTTTCCTTCGTTCGTGATCAACGCGAGGGTTCCCGTATCGGCCGCGATAAAGTTCGCACCGGAGACCCCGATATCGGCTGTCGTGATTCGATCGAGCAGGTATTCTCGAGCGAAACTCGTTAGCTCCTCGGGCGTCTGCAGCGGTTCGTCGAGGTCGAAGTGTGCGTTGAACAGGGCGGCGATCTCCTCTCGAGACTTGTGTATCGCTGGTGATGCGATGTGGCTCGGCTCTTCCTCTGCGATCTGCAGGACGAATTCAGCGAGATCGGTCTCCCAGACGTCGAGGTCCGCCGCCTCGAGTGCGTCGTTGAGTTCGATCTCTTCGGTGGTCATCGACTTCGCCTTGACGACGCGTTCTGCCCCCTTCGATTCGGCGATTTCGGTCACGTGGCGGCGAGCGTCGGCCGCGTCCTCGGCGAGGTAGACGCTTCCACCGTTTTCGGTGACGGTGTCGCGAACTTGCTCGATTAGCTCGGGCAGCCGATCGATCGCATCTTTCTGAATTCGGCGCGCCTCGGCCCGGTACTCCTCGAGATCGTCCATCTCGGCGTAACGGCGATATCGACCCTCGTTAAACGGCGTGACGGTTTCGTGGACGGTTTCGCCTTCCGTTTCGAGGAGGTGTCGGATCTTCGCCGTCTTCTCCCGACGGGTGAGTTGATTTGGTTGGTCTGTCATATTATCTGTCGGTGAGGATGATTACGTCGACTTCCTCGGGTCCGTGTGCACCGTATACCGGAGCGCCCATGTCTGCGGTTGCGCTCGGTCCGGTCGTGATGACTGCGCTCGTGAGCCCGTCGTCGATGGCTTCCTCGAGTTCCGAAATGGCGTTTGCGAGGGTGGGAACGATATCGCTCGCGGCGAGTACGATGACGTGTTTGTCGGGGTAGAGACTCGTGTGCTCGGTCCCGTCAAACCTCGAGGTGACGACGATGCTGCCGTACTCGGCGATGGCCGGTCCGCCGGCAGTGACGCCCGTCGACGCCGCGAGTAGCTCCTCGCCGGTCGGGTTGAGCGTTATCGGATAGTCCGCGAGCGAGATATCATCGAACGGCAGCGCCACGCCGATCGTGGGCGGGTCGAGACACGCCTCGAGTGTTTCGTCTAAATCGTCGGTAGCGGTACGTCTGATCCGCACCGGAAGGTCTGCCAGGGATTGTTCGAACGCGTCTACCGGCGTCGTAGTCATACAGATGGAATCTCAACGAATCTAATTAAGCGTTTCGACGGCCGGAATCGGTGAACGGGATGAATTGACGTATGCGTTCGCGAACTCTTCGTCCGAAACCAACTACGCGTACAGAAACTGTGTTTTCGAGAGGGGAAAAGATGTAATAGCTAGCAGAACGACCAACGGACGATGGAAGAACAATCGAAGAAGATTCACGCAGTCGAACGATCCCTCGAGATCATCGAGATAGTCGCTGATGCCGAACCGGCGGGGGTATCGGAAATCGCTCGGGAGATGCCGGTTTCGAAGAGCACCGTATACACGCATCTCAACACGCTCGTGGAAAACGGCTACGTAACCAAAGACGGGGATACCTACCGGCTCAGTTGTAAATTTTTAACTCTCGGCTCGTCCGTACAGGAGCGGTTTGAACTCTACCAGATGGCGAAACAGCACATCGACGAACTGGCGAGCAAAACCGGCGAACCAACGAATCTCGTCGTCGAAATGGACGGAAAGGGTATCTGTCTCTACGCGACCAACCCCCGAAACTCGGCCGACGTGTTCATGTCTAGCGGCGAGCGAAATCATATGCACGCTACGGGGACGGGGAAGGCAATCCTCGCTCACATGCCAGATTCCGAAGTCGAAGCGATCGTCGATCAGCACGGCCTTCCGGAACTCACTGAACATACGATAACCTCTCGCGCAGAACTGTTCGAGGAACTCGAGCACATAGCGGAACGGGGATTGGCGTTCGACCGTCAGGAGACGATCCACGGACTCTACTGTATCTCGGCTCCCGTCATCGTCGACGACGACGTCATCGGCGCAATAAGCGTTTCCGGGCCCGTCAATCGGTTCACGAACGAAGAGCGGCGGGCAGAATTGAGCGAAGCGGTCGAAGAGATAGCGAACGTCATCGAACTTCGGTTCGTTTTTTCGTAGTCGGAACGGTTTCGGGCTACTTCGTAAAGCGATTTCCCGACTTCCGCTCTCCCGACCGGCTTTCGGTAACGAAACTCCGTTGTAAATCGTTTTCCATAGCCGAAATACTATTCGATTGGATAGTATATTGATTCGCAAGTGGGGTTCGTTTCCACCTGCTCGTTATCTTTGACTGCTAATTCGACCGATTGCCCACGACGGTTTTCAGGACGGTACCACTCAGGAGAGTACCGCGCGCCGAACGGTGTACTCAGCCGTAGCACCGGCTTCTTCCTCCGCTTTTCGGATCTGTATGGACGTTCTCGTGAGAACGAATTTCTCGAGGCTTCGAGAACTCAGGTCGATTTTCCTCTCCGAAACGCACAGTTACCTCTCTCAAACGTTCACCCTCCAGTAGCGCTTATCGTGGACTCGACTCCCGCTCGCTGTCCTCTTTCTATTACGGATATATGATTGTAACACTTCCACTACCGTTTCGCTTACAGTCCGAATTCGGCCCGCACTGGTAGCGAGGAGTCGCTTCGAAAAATTCCGTGAATTGGATAACACCTTTCCGATATTGGAATACTAGTAACCGCCTGTTCTCCTCTGTCTACTAGCTGGTCTCCACAGGTTGTTTTAGAGTCCGTATCGTTCGCGGTATCGGTTCGGCGGAGGGTGCGAGTGAGTTCACAGGGTCGCCATCAGCGTCGTCTCCGATCGATCGAAGGTGAGCCGGTCGACCTCGACGTCGATCGCGCTCGCTCACGAAAGTGTTCAGAGACCCGGTGACGGAACGCGAACGCGAATTGTCGGCATTTCACCGAACGCGGCTGTCGGCGTCTTACCGAAGAGCGTATAGTTCTGTACACGAGAGGTATCACCCTGTATGGTGAGAACGGAGTTTGAACTTCCTGATGTCGGCGAAGGAGTGGCTGAAGGAGAACTTGTTACGTGGCTCGTCGATACCGACGAGCACGTCGAGGAGGACCAACCGATTGCGGAGGTCGAAACCGACAAAGCGCTGGTGGAAATCCCATCGGCGTACGATGGCGTCATCGTCGAACGACGCGCCGAGGAAGGTGAGACGGTCCCGGTCGGTGATGTGCTCGTGGTGTTCGACGTGGACGGGGAGTCCGCCGACGACGCTGACGCGGGGGGCGCGACCGACGGGTCGGACTCGGCCGAAGCAGTACCGGATCCATCCGGGCCATCGGAGTCCGTCGAACTGGGGGTCGGAGACGGACCCAGTCTGCCCGATGGACGCGTGTTTGCCCCGCCGAGCGTCCGGAACGTTGCGCGCGAACTCGGCGTTTCACTCGAGGCAGTCGAACGCGCCGGATCCGGCGATCGAATTACGGAACGGGACGTGCGTGAAACGGCCCGCGGAGACGCCGGAGACGTTTCCGGCGGATCGGATTCATCCTCGGTTGCGGTGGAGCAGGGGGCGGATGCTTCCACCGTTGCGGGCATCGAGCGCGACGAAAGCGAACAGGCTAACGGGCAGTCCGCGTCCGCTTCCCTCGAGGCCGCCGATCGAGAGCGAACGCTGGCGATGCCGGCGACCCGTCAACTCGCCCGCGAGGAGGGCGTTTCTCTCGACGCCGTACCGGCGAGCGAACGCCGGGACGGCGAACCGTTCGTCACGCCCGAGGACGTTCGAGCGTTTTCGCGCGGTGACGGGCCAGCCGCGACGCCGTCGTCCGCTCCCGAGACGCCGTCTCGGGCGGACACCGACGACGAGCGTCCAGGCGATCGGATCCCCTACAGCGGGGTAAGAAAAACCATCGGCGAGCAGATGGCGACCTCGAAGTACACCGCACCC
>NZ_JASJOC010000008.1 GCF_030068615.1 Halostagnicola sp. A-GB9-2
ATGACGCCTCAAGCGACGTGATCTCCCACGGTGTAAGTCGCCGCCATATAGTGGTTCACTAGAGCCCCGTCAAGTTTAATCGGGAGATGGAAGTCAGATAGCCATAGCCATCAACGAGAAGCACGGCCTCAGAGAGGTTGTTTTCTCACATAATTGGTGGAGAAACTCGCGGCCGAATCGGTGCCACGACGACCGAAGACCTCGACATCGAGAACCAACGTCGATTTAACGTCGATCGCCGCATATAGCCACCGCCACTGCTCGTTGACGCGGATCGCCGTCTCATCGACGGCAACCTGCGACGGCTGCGCCATCGACGGGTCTGGCTGGCGATCGGGCAGCCGATGCGTCCACGCCCAGACGACTCTATGTGAGCGAGCTACCGCAAGACAGCGGTTGTTTCTCTCACCGACAACCCGAGGAGTGCACATGTACCCTGAACACCTGACGGTTGTCGTGGTTTGATCGTTCTCCCAACCTTCAAGAAAACCCAGTCCAAGGTGTCTCTGAACAGGGTTGCGAGTGTCATGGCCAGGTTTCGATTCTACCTGCTTGTCCTTCAATTCCTAATCTCAGCAGCACCGAAGCGACTGCAAAGATAGTTTACTGTATGCTTGACGTTGAAAACCTCGAATATCTATTGACAATCGGATCTCTGAGTAGCTTGGGGAATTTGTATAGCGGTATATGATACACGAACAGCTGCATTGGTGATAGAGCGGTATAGATCGGAAGCAACGGACGATAGAGACAAAACCACATTCACTTGGTTAGATCCGCATTTGACCAAGTGAATATATATGGGTCGACGCTGTACCCCAGAAGTGAATGTCTGGATCCACTGATTGATGGGCTGATCGCGGGAAAACCGCCGAGGAGACGGTTTCACGCTATATCTAACAAAGAACGTGTCAATCTATCAAAAACACCAGTAAAAGAGAGCTAAACTATACGTTTCGACTATCTGATTCCTCAATAATTCTCGTTATATACAACACTATATTGATGGATCTTCAAGGTTCACATAGACAGTTTTTGGTTGTCGGTAATGGTCGAGAGCTTCTACCCCAAGATCATTACCGATTCCGGAATTTTTGAAACCAGTATATGGACCTTCCGGGAGAATAGGGCCATACTCGTTAACATAGACGACGCCTGCTTCGAGATCAGCTGCAGCATTATGAACAAGATCGGTACGTTCGGTACCAATGCCAGCCGCTAAACCGTAGTCAGTGTCGTTAGCAAGAGCGATTCCTTCCTCGTAGGTTTCGAAGGTTTGAATCGTTTGGACAGGGCCAAATACTTCTTCTTGGGCAATGCGCATCTCATTATCAACGTCAGTAAAGACTGTTGGCTCGTAGTACCAACCACTCGCAAGTTCCGGATCATCAGGGGCTCTGCCGCCAGCAGCGAGTGTCGCCCCTTCAGTAGTCGCTATTTCAACATACTCTTTGACAGTTTCGTACTGCTCTTGAGAAGTCAGCGGTCCCATTGTGGTATCTGGGTCGAGCGGGTCACCAAGTCTATAAGACTCTGCCTTTGCGACAAAGCGGTCGGTGAACTCTTCAGCAATATCCTCATGGACGATTGCTCGAGAGAAAGCATCACAGATCTCGCCGGTGCTATAGTAGATTCCATCAGCGGCAGCGTCAACGACTTTCTCAAGATTAGCATCGGGAAAGACAATGAACGGTGACTTTCCGCCTAACTCAAGCGTAACCGGTGCAATGTGACTTGCGGCTGACTGCATTACTTTTTCACCGACCGCTGTGCTGCCCGTGAAAGACACTTTACGGACATCCTCGTGCTTAGTTAGCACG
This sequence comes from Halostagnicola sp. A-GB9-2, assembly GCF_030068615.1. Taxonomy (GTDB): domain Archaea; phylum Halobacteriota; class Halobacteria; order Halobacteriales; family Natrialbaceae; genus Halostagnicola. The sequence goes on from NZ_JASJOC010000008.1 coordinate 1,821, forward strand.
TTACCGGCTTCTGACCCGGTTCCAGGGACAACGTTGAGGACGCCATCAGGCAAGATCCCAGCAGAGAGCTCAGCAATTCGAAGCGTCGTCAGTGGTGCGTCTACGGAGGGTTTGAGTACGGTAGCGTTGCCTGCCGCGAGTGCAGGTCCAAGCTTCCAAGCAGCCGACCAAATTGGGAAGTTCCATGGAGTGATCTGGCCGACGACTCCGTAGGGCTCATACCGTGTATACATGTGCAGATCTGTCTGAGCTGGCACCTTCCGGCCGTCTTGAACTGGAGACCTACAGAGCGAAGCATAGTACTCTAAGGTGTCAATCGCGCCTTCAACCTCGCCACGGGCGTCTGACTTTGGTTTCCCTGTATCAATACACTCTAGTAGAGTTAATTCCTCAACGTGCTCGCTTAAGCTATCGATCCAATCGAACAGCATCCGGGAGCGTTCGGCTGGTTCCATCTCGCTCCATACGTCATCGTAACCCTTCCAGGCAGCTTCGACGGCATTGTTGATATCGTTTTCGCGACAGCGTGCCACTGTCGTAATCAGCTCATCGACGACTGGATCAACCGTTTCGAGGGAGTCCTCGGTTTGATAGGATTTTCCGCCGACCCAGGCATCAAACCGACTAACATCGGTTGCAGCGGCGTGTGCCTGAGAGTGCTGGTGCGTATTAGCTGTCATAGAGTTATTATTATTTCATCGCCTTCAACTTTAACTGAATGTGACGGGAGGCGGACCTTATCTTTTGAAAGACATGATCCATCTGTAACATCATACTCCCAACCGTGCCATGGACAATTCAACACCTCTCCTTCTTTACACCAATCAAGATCAACTGTCAGTGAGTCTCGATCGAACTCGGCGTTAGACGTGCCCGTGAGTTTTCCTTCACAAACTGGACCTGATTGGTGGGCACACCAGTTGGTGTACGCGCGATGCTCGCCGTTTACGTAGAATACGGCAATTTCACGGCCCTCAATTTCGACGAGTTTTCGTTCTCCTTGGGATAGTTCGTCAGTTGTGGCAACAACATGCTCTTCCATGGTTACAGTGAGAGGTTGAATGCCTCGGCAGGCGTTTCATAGAGAACCTTCTCTCGCTCTTCTTCTGTGAAGTAGTTGCGAAGGTACTTATCGAGTTCTTCAACATGGTCAAAGTCCCAGTGCGGATAATCAGTTGCGAACATAAGGTTGTCTGCACCAATCATTCCGATGATTTGCTTCATGTGGGCTGGGTCGTTCGGTTCTCCGAGTGGCTGCGAGCCGAAGTAAAATGAGTCCCGAAGGTACTCTTCAGGACTTTTCTCCAACAAGGGCACTTCGCTTCGGCGCATATGGTATATCTTGTTCATTCGATGCATCATATAAGGCACCCATCCGATTCCTGATTCAAGAAATACAAAGTCTAGCTCGGGGAATTTCTCGGGGACACCTTCCCCAATTAGACTAGACATTGTTGCCATCTGTTGCCAAGGGTGGCCCAATGTCTGGACTTCAAAGTAGTTATTAAATCCTCTATTGTGAATGGGAAAATCAAACATGAACTCGTCACCGTTTCCGTGGTACACTATTGGCAGACCGTTATCCTCAGCAGCCTGGAAGATAATGTCGTATTCTGGGTCGCCGAGTGGCGGATACTCCCCACTGGTTCCTACGTACACACCGACGATCTGATCTTCATCTCCAACTCGATCCAACTCTTCGGCTGCTTTGTCGGGCTTCTGTGTGGCAATTGAGGCGAGTCCAAGGAAGTCGTGGTCATCAAGGAACTGATCGAATAGAAGATTGTTGTATGCCTGCATCAGGTTAACCGCCAAGTCTGGCTGTGAGAACTTTCCTAACGGTTCAAACATATTGATAATGGGGTATTCGATATCAAACTCCTTCTGGAACGTTAGAAGATCACCTGCCGATGTGAAAGTAGAAAAGTGATCGTCTATTTTTCCTCCCATGCGCTGATCCCAGCTGCTCGAGGGAAAGATGGGGTGTGGGGACTCCGTTATACTGGATCGATAGGGCTCATCCATGTACTTTGCTACCGTTTCTTCTTCGACCGTAATGTGGACGTCTGCGTCGATTACAGTCGTTTCTGATGTCGCATGCTTGGCTGTCTCTGACATCACCTAGATATTCGAGGTGACTCTTCTTAAAGTTTTGGCTTCGGTGAAGCTACCTACAATTTATTCAACGCTCTTGTGAAGCACGTTATTGATTTGCAGAGTGCATCATCGAGAGCATGTTTGAGCGCTTCACTACCTGGTTTTCTACTTAGCTTCGCACGTTAGACGAATATGCCTTCGATCTGGTGCATTAGCTCGTCAGTACTACGGTTGGGGCTATTGAGTGCCCAAGATAAGAGGTTTTGAACGCTTTCGCGGAAGGATCGTTTGATCTCGTTGCGCAGCGTGGTTGTCGGTCGAGGATCGTTCCAAGGGCGCTATGTGAAGTACCACTCTTTGAGTGTGAGCTTCGAATGAGCGAAAATTGTGCCGGTCTTGTCGTTGAATGTGCGACCACGATTCTCACATAGATACCGGTGATATACCCGATAGCTGCCGTTTCTGACCGTCAGGTCAGAACGGTAGCGGGAGCATTCGACACCGTCACGCCAGCGGACCTGTTGGAGCAGGCCCGCGGCAGCCGATTCCGAAACGGATCGGTTCATAGGGTACATATCGGGCACCGCTGGCGCGGTGCCCTTGCTCTCTTCGACTTTGAGCCGCTGCTCTTGCCATCAATAATCTACTTCGTAAGAGCGTTATTCAATTTTTACTACTGTTTTGACACCGGATGATCTCTTAAGGCTAAAATTCCATATTATAGAAAAGGTCTATCAAACCGGATCGCCAAATCTAATAAATTACAATGGTATGTGTGTAATAGACTTCCCAAGAGTAGAGGCGTTCATAGTTGATAAGCAGGCACAGGATGTACAATCTCATAGTTGGCGACAATATATAGAAACACATGGAAGGAGTGCTTGAATCCTGTTCTATAATGTGGAATAACAGGGATTATGGTAGCGTCACTCGATGGCGAAAACAGCACTGCTATGACTCTGACCGAAAAATCAATATCACTCGTTGCAGTGTCTAGTTACACATATGGAAGAACGGCCCGATTGGTGGAAGCGCAATGAGAAACTTCGAGAGGAAATGGGACTCCAATCATACGAACCACCACAGTTTGAAGACGGAGCCTATACTCATACTGTTATCACGGAATTGGAAGATGACCTGGGTTGCTCAATACGGCTCGTCGCGGAAGATCCAACGTTTCCAAGCGTTTGGGCGGTTGAGATCAATAGCAAACGGGTTCAGACCCTTCAACGGCGGAAGACAGGAGATGGAAATATAGTCTATTTATTGACTTCTGATGAATTCGTTGGAATAATCAAAGGCCATATCACCAAATAACTACTGAATGGTTGGCTCACTAAGGTTCAGTTCGATTACGTTGATTGATTGCATGAGCAGCGGTCGAAGGTCCTCTTTGAGACGGTCATCATTCATTCGGTGAGCAGGTCCAGCGATACTGAGCGATCCGACAACATTATTCTCAGCCGTTGTAATCGGTGCTCCAATACTTTTTAGTCCTGATCGGAACTCCTCTCGGTCGAACGCGACTGATTTTGACTGAACCTCCGATAGCTCTTCGAATAGTTTCTCACGGTTCGTAATTGTGTTCTCAGATTGAGCTGGAAGTCCATAATAGTCAATGATCTGTTCTACCTCTGATCTCGGCATATGAGCGAGGACAGCTTTTCCAACTGCAGAGCAGTGAAGAAGAGTCCTCTCTCCTGGTCTAGCTGGATAATCTATATCATCATTCCCCGAACTAATATCTAAATAAATCCCTTTTCCATGCTCTTCAACCAACAATGTAATTAATTCACCTGATTCGAATGCAAGGTTCGCTATTTCCCCTTTTGCAGCGTCATAAAGTGGAAACCGATACCGTGCTTTTTCGCCTCGTTGAAGAAATTTGAGACCCAGACGATACTCATCCCCACGGTTAACAACGTACTCTAGCTCACGAAGAGTATCCAAATGATTGTGTACAATACTCGGTGGCCGCTCAATGTGCTGAGCGACTTCCGAAACGTTAGCTCCTTCCAGCGTTGCAAGAGCTTCGATCACATCCTCCATCGTTTTGAGGGATTTGACTGGATTCGACGCCTCGTGCATATGCTTTCCTCTTGCTCAATCCCCATATCGTTTTCTATATTATGAAATAGAGTTTTTAGATAACTCCCTTCAGGATCCCCTATTTAGAGGGCCACATAAGTAACATATATATACTAGCAAGGAAACATTGTGAGTGGAATGGGACCACTTGACACGAAAGCAAGTCGTAGAACTATACTCAAAACATGTGGTGTCGGAGCAGCAGGCATAACCACGATGGCAGGTTGTCTCGGCGACGAGGACGAAATTGCTGTAGCTTCCATGCAATGGAGTGAGGCTCGGCTCATGGGGTACTTGGGGTACGAAATGCTCCAAGAACATACAGACTACAGCGTCGGAGATGAAACTAGTCTAGGAGGCTCGAGACAGTGCTTTGAGGCCGTGCAAAATGAAGAAGTCGACCTCTATCACATCTATACAGGTGGTGCGTGGTCGGAACTCCCACCGCAACGAGATGACCTAATTTCCGATCCAGACGAACTCTATGAACGGGCAAGGGACGACTTAGAAGAAGAACATGGACTGGCCTACCTCGAACCCGCTTCGTTCGATAACACGTATGCAATCGGAGCTAGTTCTGAGTGGGTCAATGAAACAGGAATCGAGACACTTAGTGAACTGGCCGACCACCTCGAAAACGGCAACATCGATATCACGATCGTCCTTGGTCCTGAGTTTCAGGAACGATCTGATGGCTGGCCGGGTTTGATTGAACACTATGATATTGAGGAACCAGCGGAGGATATCGATATCCAGAGTGTTGAAGCCGACCTCACGTATGAGATTCTTGGGGAAGACGAAGCAGACCTCGGAATGGTCTTCAGCACGAATCCGAATATTCAACAGTTCGATCTCACCGTCCTGGAAGACGACGAGGAATTTTTCTTGCCCTATAATCCTGCCCCGTTAGTACACGGAGAAACCATCGAAGAATACGATATTGAGGAACCTCTCAACGAAGTTTCACGGTCGTTGGCGTCCGAAGAGGAGGTTCAGGAATTGAACGCCCGGATCGATCTTGAGGGTGAGGACCCGCAGGACGTTGCCAGAGATCACCTCGAAGGAAACAGCCTCATTTGAGCTATGATAGGGTCATATATCGAGTTTACACTCGACAATTGGCAGGACCTTCTACAACTCCTTATCGAACACATTGAACTTGTCGTCCAAACACTGATAATTGCGCTCCCACTCGGGATCTCGTTGGGAATTTTCATCGCCTATTATCAGCCTGCATCGCTCAGTGTTCTATGGGGCGCCGGTGTCGCGATGACAATACCGAGTCTCGCTCTATTTGGGTTGCTTGTTCCATTTCTCGGAATTGGTAATCCACCCGTCATTGTTGCTTTAGTGTTGTACGCACAGTTGCCGATCATCAGAAATACGTATATTGGGCTAACTGGCGTTGAGAAAGACATGATTGAAGCCGGCGAAGGAGTTGGAATGACCCGCTGGCAACGACTTCGACAAATACAGATCCCAGTTGCGCTTCCAGTGATTACTGCAGGTGTACGGAACGCAACTGTGATTCTAATCGGCGTAGCAACGGTTGGAGCTTACGTCGGTGCTGGTGGTCTCGGTGACTATATTTTCACCGGGATCTATCAGGCGAACACCGAAATGATCGTTGTCGCAACAGTTGTTGTTTCGCTGTTAGCTCTGGTTTTCGACTACGGTCTTAAAATAATTGAACAATTCCTGCAGCTTCAAAACGGCGAAGACGTCGCTCTCACAAGAGGAACAAAAGCAATTACAAAGGTGATAACATGATCAAGTTCGATAACGTCACGAAAATCTACGCGGATTCAACAGTAGCGATTAGAGATATCAGCTTCGAAGTAGCTGAAGGGACGACAACTGTTCTTGTCGGACCGTCTGGTTGTGGTAAGACCACAACAATGAAACTAGTCAATCGTCTTGAAGACCCAACGGAAGGAGCCGTTTACTACGATGGGACTAACACCCAGGAGATCGGTGTTACCGAACTGCGGCGTGACATCGGATACGTCATTCAAGAGATTGGCCTGTTCAATCATATGACCGTTGGAGAAAATGTCGCTACAGTCCCGAAACTCAAGGGATGGGACGACGGGCAGATTGACGATCGGGTTGATAAACTACTTGAGTTGATGGCACTCTCACCAGAGGAATATCGGGATCAATATCCGCGCGAACTATCTGGTGGCCAGCGACAGCGTGTCGGCGTAGCACGAGCACTGGCTGCGGATCCGGATGTTCTGCTTATGGATGAACCGTTCGGTGCTTTAGACCCAATAACTCGTGCAGACTTGCAGGATGAGTTCCTTGAGATTCAAGCAGAGATCAACACGACGATCCTCTTTGTCACACATAGTATTGACGAGGCACTGAAGATGGGTGATAAAATTGTGATTTTTGATGTTGGTGAATTAGTCCAGTACGATACACCGCGAAATATTTTGGAGAATCCGAATAGCGAGTTCGTACGCGACTTTGTCGGCGAGGACATTACGCTCAAGAAATTGAGCCTAATAAACGTCGATGAGATCATGAGGCCAACCAATGTTATCGAGGATACGACTGACCAAGATAGCAAGACCGCAGTGACGAACGGAGGTGAGGTGATGCACCATCTCGCTCCAGGGGACTCACTAAAGTCAGCACTGTCCACATTTGTCGAGTCAGACATCCAATCGCTTCCAGTTGTCGAAGATGAAGAAACCATTGGGGTCATTGACCGAGACGAGATCTACGAGATATACAACGGTGGCTGAGATGTCTGAACTTTACACACTAGTGGAAGGCGGGCAGTATTTGATAGAGAACTTTGATGAGTTCCTTACGCTCCTTCGTGAGCACATCATATTGGTCTTAGTCTCTGAACTGGCAGCAATTACCGTTGCAGTGCCACTCGGAGTTATTGCTGTCCGATACAACCGATTGAAGAGCTCCATCCTCTCAGTAGGAAATGTTGCACAGACAATTCCGACATTAGCAGTTATCGCACTAGCTTTCCCGATTTTTGGATTGGGATTTAATTCTGCAGTTATTGCGCTGTTTGTGTATGCACTACTACCTATTCTAACTAACACGATAGCTGGCCTGGAGCAAGTTGATGAGAATACAATTGAGGCAGCAGAGGGAATGGGTATGACAAAATGGGAGGTATTACGAAAAATCCAGCTGCCAATGGCACTTCCAGTGATTTTCGCTGGCATTAGAACAAGTGTGGTTATCACCGTTGGGACCGCGTACTTGGCGTTTTTCATCGGTGGGGGCGGACTTGGTGTTTGGGTTATTAGCGGTATTAACCTATTCAATACTCCACAGATCCTTGCAGGAGCAATTCCAGGAGCACTTCTTGCGATTACACTTGATAGTGTGTTCGCTTTCATCGAACACCAAATTGGCGGAGAAGGACATCATGATCAATCGATAGCAACAGGATAACCGACATCCCAGCACACTCCCAAATTGAGGATATTCAGTACTTCACAAAGCCGGTTAGTTAGAACGTCTACTTGTTGTGGATATGCACTTGCCTTGTTTTGCCGCCGAGTGACGACAGTCTCAGGCGGTCTCATTGTAATATTTTGCCATATTAACCGGGAAATGGACGCCGTCTGACGATATCGCATCGCTCAGACGGCTAGCGTGGATGTATCGTAACCTTGCTAAACAGCACATTGACGATCCGGACGTACCCGCCGCGTCGGACGGCGCGGACGGGTACGCCGAGTGGGTACCGATCGTCTATAGGAAATTTCATTACGACATCGATATCGTTCACTGACGCCGCGACCGGCCATATAATGGGATTCTATATACCTGGTCAACTCTTTTTACTAATTCGCTCGATTGTGCTACTGTATGACGCAGTGGAATGACGCCAAGACGAAGCCAGTTAGTTCGGACATCACGGAGAAATCGAACGCGCTGCCGGCCCGATACTTCATCGACGACGATGTCTTCGAAATGGAGAAAGAGAAGGTGTTCGGCCAGTATTGGGTGTACGCCGGCCACGCCAACAGCATCAAGGAAGCAGGCCAGTACTTCACCCGGACCATCGGCGGCCGCGATCTGATCGTCGCTCGAGACGACAGCGGTGAGATCTGCGCCGTCGAGAACTTCTCGGCCCGCGATGGCGAGGAGCTCCTCGAAGACGCACCGATGACCGATCCCGAACACGTCGATCCGGACGCCCTCGTCGAACCGGAGTCGATTCATGTGGACAGTATCGGCCCGCTACTGTTCGTGAACCTGCGCAAGAATCCGATGCCACTGGCCGAGCAGGCCGGCGTAATGAAAGACCGCCTCGAGGCACTGCCCCTCGAGGAGTACGAACACGCGACTCGAATCGTTTCAGAAGTAGAGTGTAACTGGAAGGTGTTCTCGAGCAACTATTCGGAGTGCGACCACTGCCAGGCCAACCATCAGGATTGGATCAAGGGTATCTCGCTCAACGAGTCCGAACTCGAGGTAAATGATTACCACTGGGTGCTCCACTACACGCACGCCGAAGACGTCGACGACGAGATGCGGATCCACGACGAACACGAGGCGCAATTCCACTACTTCTGGCCGAACTTCACGGTCAACATGTACGGCACCGCCGACGGTTACGGCACCTACATCGTCGATCCGATCGACACCGACCGTTTCCAGCTCATCGCGGACTACTACTTCCGCGACAGTGAACTCTCCGAGGAGGAACGCGAGTTCGTTCGCACGAGCCGCCAACTGCAGGAAGAGGACTTCGAACTGGTCGAACGACAGTGGGAAGGGCTCAAAACCGGCGCGCTCGCACAGGCCCAACTCGGCCCCAACGAACACACCGTCCACAAGTTCCACCAACTCGCACAGGAGGCCTACAACAGCTAAGCTGAAGGACGCTGTTTTTTCGGATATCAAGGAGAGAACTAGAGCTAAACGTAAGTGAAGAACGCCGATCGGCGTTGTGGTGCAGTAGGTCGGACGAAAGTTGACTCTGCATGATTTCGCTTTCGCCACCGAGTCCGTCGCGAGAAGACGGAGAGATCAGTCCAAAGTAGGTACTGATTCGGCCGTCTTTTCGATGTTTGCCATGGAGTATCTTGCTCTCGCTGGAACTGAAGCCGACACGTGGCGATAGAGAGCGTTCAGATGGTCCGTTCCAGTCCATCGTTCCGACCGGACGTCTGGATAGGAAGAACATTTCGAGAGTAGTAGAGTCAGTTGGGGCTCGATGGCAAATATAATGATTATGCCGGACTAGGCAAAGCAACATCTTCTCACGCTACGACCTCCGCTTGTGTTTCTCGGTGTAAGTGCTGCCCACCGGTGACCAGAAAGTTCGACAGAGATCATGTGAGGCCACAGTAAATTTCCGCGGCTCAAACAGGACCTTCACTATTGTCTGGACTAATCTGTCCGCCGTCGTCGTCATGAAAGCGGTAGACAAAAACACGTCTATGCTGCTGTCGCTGACCCGCCTCCTGCCAATGCATCATATACGACTCGAATAGCTACGCTCTTCCCCCATCATATTAGTAAATCTAGGGGTCTGCGTGAAACTCACGGGAACTGTAAACCGTTCTCTACCACTATCAATTGGAAATTTTATATATTATGTTTTAACCAATTTCATAGACATTGAATATAAATACTGCCCACTCGAAGGTGATAGTGGAGATATCGATCAATGTCAATGAATGCTGTTGTTTACAAAGGCGAACGCGAGGTATCGGTCGAAGAAGTCGAGGAACCTCAAATCGAGCACCCGAACGATGTCGTGATCGACATCACGACGACGTGCATCTGCGGGTCCGACCTCCACATGTACGAGGGGCGGACGGCCGCGGAGCCAGGGATCGTGTTCGGGCACGAAAACATGGGGACCGTAACCGAGGTCGGCGATGCGGTGAGTTCCCTCGAGGTGGGTGACCGCGTCGTCGCGCCGTTCAACGTCGCCTGCGGATTCTGTGAGAACTGCGAGAACGGCTACACGGGCTTCTGTACGAACGTCAATCCCGGGTTCGCCGGCGGCGCGTACGGGTACGTCGCGATGGGACCGTACCAAGGCGGTCAGGCCGAGAAACTCCGAATTCCGTACGCGGACTTTAACGCACTCAAACTGCCCGACGGAGACGTACACGAAGACTCGCTTGCACTGCTCGCGGACATCTTCCCGACCGGCTGGCACGGTACGGAACTCGCCAACCTCCAGTCCGGTGACTCCGTCGCTATCTACGGTGCCGGTCCGGTGGGCCTGATGGCGGCCTACAGCGCGAAGCTGAAGGGTGCCGCGGAGATTTATGTTGTCGACCGCGTTCCCAGCCGCCTCGAACTGGCTGAGGAACACTGTGACGCGACGCCGATCAACTTCGAGGAGGGCGATCCGGTCGAACAGATCAAGGACATCCACGGCGGGGGCGTCGACAAGGGCGTTGACGCCGTCGGATACCAGGCTATCGACCCGGATAAGGAAGGCGACGATGCGTATGACCCCGCTCGTGAGAATCCTGCTGTCGTCATCAATAATCTCATCAAGACGGTCCGCCCGACCGGTGAGCTCGGGATTCCGGGATTGTATGTCCCCGATGACCCCGGCGCACCTGACGACATGGCCGCACAGGGGCGTCTCGGCATCGACTTTGGCCTCCTCTTCGAGAAGGGGCAGGCGCTCGGTACCGGCCAGTGCAACGTCAAGGAGTACAATCGCGAACTCCGCGACATGATCATTGAAGGGCGCGCCGATCCCAGCTGGGTCGTCTCACACCGCGTCGACCTGGAGGAAGCGCCGGAGATGTACGAGAAATTCGACAACCGCGAGGAAGGTGTCACGAAGGTCCTGCTGGAACCGTAACCCACGCACAATCAGACGCCTCCGTTTTTTAGCATTACTACGCCTCCCCGTGTCATAAAGTAACGAACTATTGCGTAGAGTTCTTCGTACCCTAGACGCCAGGGAACGAGTACGAGACATGGACAAAGACGATGGCAAACCTGACAGTCACCGCGGTGGTCAACGTCGACTGCGGGGACTTTATCGGCGTTGGATCGACCAGCAAAGGGATCGGGTCCGGGCGGAGATCAATCAGATCCGTGGGGGAAGGGATCAGTAGAGTACTCTCCGGTCTGTTCGTCAGATGTCGCCAGACAGTCGTCGAGTTCGTTGGTTACGGCCGCTTCGTCGAGGTCGCTACCGATGAACACTAACCGTGTCGCCGGGTCGTCGTCTCCCCATTCGCCGATCGGGCCAGCCTGGACGGACGGGCCGGCCTGACTCACCCCGAGAACCGTCCCCGGGCGACTCACTACCCACGCGAACCCTTTTGCGCGGATGATATCGCCGTCCCAGTCGTCGAGCCATGCGTCGAACCGCTCGGGGTGGAAGGGACGCTCTCGCCGATAGACGAACGACTCGACGCCGTGCGCCTCGGCCGCCGAAACGGCATCGTCACCATGGTCGTGACCCGGATCCTCGTTTGCTGCTTCTTCGGCCAAGGCTTGCTTCCAGCCTTGCTGCCGCCGTGTCGCTTCGAAGTCGAACAATTCGGTGTCGAGAACGGCACTCGGGTCGACATCGCTGTACGTCGTTCGATGAAGCGTCGCACGCGGCTGGAGTTCGCTGATAGCGTCCTCGATAGATTCCACCGCATCCTCAGGCACCATATCACACTTATTCAACAGCAACACGTCGCAGAACTCGATCTGGTCGACTAACACCTCGGTCAGCGGCCGCTCCGGGTCCGGGGCAGCATCCGGGAGGGATTCTTTCGAATCGAACGCTTTCCAGAAGCCGTAGGCGTCGACGACCGAAACTGTCGTATCGAGGCGGAACCGGTCCGGAAGGCTGTCCTCTTCTGTCCCCGTCGTGAGCGTACGGGCGATGGGAACCGGTTCACTGATTCCTGACGCCTCGACGACGAGATAGTCGACCGAGCGCTCCTCGGCTAATCGCGTCGCCTGAGCGACGAGGTCGTCCTGGAGTCGACAGCAGATACAGCCATTCGAGAGGTCGACGACGCCTTCCTCCGTCTCGTCGGCGATCAACTCCGCGTCGACGTTGATCTCGCCCATGTCGTTAACGATGACGGCAATTCGCCTCCCGTTGGGGTTGTGCAGCAGTCGATTGACCAGCGTCGTTTTGCCCGCACCCAGCGGCCCGCTGATAACGGTGATCGGAATCTCGGATGTAGACGTGACCATTCCATCTGTAATCTCGTGTCGACGTATAATGAATCTCCCGTCGACAGCGAGAGTAGTGGTTCGTCATCTCCTTCGATATCGGAGATACAGGGGCCGTTATCGTAGTTCTGTGTTCGTGGCCGGCATAGCGGTCCGAACGATGGCACGTCCCCACAGACTCGCTCGCACCATCCTCAACAGATGATATAACTGATGTGTTACGGAGAACGAGAAAAACGACCCAGTCCGTTTAGCGCAACAGGGGAACGCAATCCCATCTCGTCGCCTCTACGACGGATTTCGGTGTCGGAGTTGAAAGACATCGTGAGTCAGTCATCCGCCGTCGCCGTCTCATCCGGTTCGCTGGCAGCCACCACATCGAAGCCGTCAACCGGCTGATCGGGAATCAGTCGGTCGAGTTCCTCGGGAGCGCCGAGCTGCGCGTCAGTCTCGTCGGGATTTTCGAGTTCGGTGCGTCCGAACTGTACCGCGAGCTCGTCGTCGAGATGAAGCTTTATGGCTTCGAGGAGGGCCTCGGCTTCGAGCGGCTGGCCTCGATTCTTGAGGTCTGCCTCCGTGGCATCCGCAGGGATGTTGAACGCCCGCTGGGTGATGATCGGTCCCTGGTCAAGATCGGTCGTGACGTAGTGGGCGGTGACACCGGCGATACGGGCACCCTCTTCGAGAGCCTGTCTGTACGCGGCGGCACCGGGGAACGCCGGGAGTAGACTCGGATGGACGTTGATGATCCGACTCTCGTAGCGGAAGACGACTTCGGGCGAGAGGATACGGATGTAGCGAGCCAGCGCGATCAGGTCAATGTCGTAGTCGGAGAGCCGGTCGAGAAGTTCTTCTTCGTCTGGGGCTCCCTTCTCGTCTCCGATATCGTGGAAGGGAACGTCGTACTGCGCCGCGAGCGGCTGAAGATCGTCATGGTTCCCGATGACAACCTCGATGTCAGCGTCCAGTTCGTCTCTGTTCCAGGCCTCGAGCAACGCTTCGAGACAGTGGCTCTCCTTTGTGACGAGGACGGCAATGGATTGGTTCTCGCAGTCGGATGGGAACCGTACCTGAACGTCAACGCCGAACCCGTCGCAGAGGTCCTCAAGGTCCTCCTGAAACTTCAGTTGAGTAGTGACCATGTCCGACGTATCGACCTCCATAGTCATCCGGAACGTACCGTCCCGAACGGCCTGATCGAGGTCCACGATGTTGGCGTTGCGCTCGAAGAGGAAGGAGGTTACCTCGGCGATGAGGCCGGTATCGTCTTCGCCGACGACCGTTATCTCAGTCCACTCGCGAGTCATACCAGCTCCCTCCGGCTACTGCGGTCGGTCGTTCCACTCGTCTTCCATCGGTGCGATTCGAGAGGAGCTTTGCAGTTACGTAGCAGTGATCTGTAGTCCACCGAAACGGACGTCTCGCGGTTTTCGAGAGGCATTTCAGACATTACTTCCCGTCCTCCGGTAATTAACTTTGTTCCTCTTGAAAGGGCAGGGATACGATGTGTTTCGGGGTTGCAATATGTGGAATAATTCTGACACCACGAGAAGGAAGGCGTACGGTGTCCGGGACACCGAGCGACGGCGGAAACGCAGTCGCTCCAGACAGGGGTGCGCCGAAGCGACTACGGCTGCTCCCGAAGATATTCGACGACGGTCGCCGGTTCTTCGTCCAACCCACCGCCCTGCGCAAAGGTCGAACCGCCGCCGCCGCCACCGTCGAACTCCGCCGTGACATCGTCGACGACCTCGCTGGCGTCAGGTTCGCCGGTCGTTGCGACGACCAGGAACGAATCACCGTTGACGCCGGTAAGTGCGATCACGTCCCCCGCGTCTCCAGCGAGGTTTCTGACTCGCTCGGAAACGTCGTTCGGACCCATCCCCTCGACTTCGCCGACTATCCAATCGTCACCGTTCTTCGATACGGCTTCCTCCGCTAGGGTCTCTATGTGTTCTTCCAACAGACGCTCGTGTAACTGGTCGATCTCCTCCTTGAGGGAAGCCTTCTCCTGTACGAGACTGGTAGCGCATTCCGAAAGATCCTCGACGCTCGTATCCATCGCGTCCGCCGCACGCTTGGCGTTCTTTCTCTCATCAATCCGCGTCTGGATGGCTGTGGGGCCGACAGCGTATTCAACGCGGACGAGGTCAGAACCCGGATTCGAGACGTCCAACACCGCTATTGGCCCGGCCTCGTTGGTATTTTGTACGTGCGTACCGCCACAGGCTGCGATATCCCACTCATCGATCTCGACCACGCGAACTGTATCGGACTGTTCGCTGTTGTCGGTCAGATTGAAAATCACGTCGTCGCGCTGACGGGCGCGCTCACTGTCCATTTCATCCCACGTGATGTCCCGAGAGTCCCAGACTACTTCGTTTACCATTCGCTCGAACGTGATCGCGTTCACGTCGTCGGGATCGAGGTCAGTTTTGAAGTCCAGGCGAACTTTCTCCAATCCGATATCGAACCCGCCGTATCCGGGATCCACGAACAGTCTTCGTCCCGCACCGTACACCAAGTGACTCGCCGTGTGCGCTCGCATACAGTAGGTCCGGAACTCTTCGTCGATGCGACCCGTGACAGCCTCGTCTGCCTCGAAGCCAGGCTCGGTTTCGAGAGTATGGATGATTACACCGTCCCGTTTCTGCACGTCGATGACGTCGATACCGTCCAGAGTTCCGCTGTCTGCCGGTTGCCCGCCTCCCTCCGGGTAGAAATACGTCTGGTCCAAGCGGACCCCACGACCGTTTACGGAACGAACACTCGCCTCGAACTCCGTCACGTACGGCTCTTTGGCCGCTAGTTTGTTCGTCGAGTCGGTGGCCATAGTATGGTATCGCCATACTTTCTCATAAATAACACGGTGCTCGTAAAGCGTGAGATCCAGTTTGCCGACAGAGAGTTGCACTATTTCAGAAGATGTAGCCGGTGGACCAGTAGGGGCGGTGCGAAAAGCGACTTCGGATGGGTGGTGGGACAACGATGGCACTCCAAACCCAATATATGAGACAAATCATCTTTTGTGGATGCGTGAGCAGAGCCGACCGTGAATCGAGGGATATTTTCTCGGTAGAGACGCCTGATTATGGACGTTGCCGGCCGAAATAGCGGTATGGCAATACATTAATACCGATACCGTACCCGTATTTGACATGGAGTACCACGAGGCAGTCAACTATCTGGAAAGTCTGGACCGCTCCCGCCCAAAACTCGGGACGGAGACGACCGCTCGGATGCTATCCGCTCTCGGAAACCCATCCGAGAGAGTCGACTGCGTCCAGATAGCGGGATCAAACGGGAAAGGGAGCACGGCGGTGATGCTCGAACGGGTACTGCGGGAGGCCGACCTCGACGTTGGTCTGTACACTTCGCCGGACTTGAACGACTTCCGCGAGCGGATCCGGACCAACGGGCAGAAAGTCTCGAAGGACCGCGTCCAATCGTTCGCCGAGGAAATCAAACCGTGTGTCTCTCGACTGCGCGGCGAAGGTGACTGCCCTACATACTTCGAGGTGCTTACCGTACTCGCAATACAGCATTTTGCCAGCCAAGACGTCGACGTAGCGATCCTCGAAGTCGGTATCGGCGGTCGGCACGACGCGACGAGCGTCGTCGATCCGGTGGCCAGTGCCGTCACGAACGTGAGCCTAGAGCACACCGACGTCCTCGGCGAGACGGTCGAAGAGATTGCCCGAGACAAAGCCCAAGTCGCACCGGATGGGGAACGGCTCGTAACGAGTGCAGTTGGCGAAGCGCTTGAGGCGATCAGAGCCGAAACGGAGGTCGTCACTGTGGGCGAAGCAGAGACCGACATCATCGCCCGAGAGGGCAAAATGATCTCACAGGTCGAAACAACCGTATTGATACGTGGCCCGGAGTGGGATGTCTCGACGAATCTTCCGTTGCTCGGCCAGCATCAGGCGACGAATGCCGGAATTGCGGCGACTCTTGCCCGCCAAGTAGCGAACGTCGAGACCGCGGCGATCGAGCGGGGACTCCGCAGCGCCCACTGGCCTGGCCGGTTCGAAGTGATGTCGACCGACCCGCTGGTGATCCTGGACGGTGCTCATAACCCGGCCGCGTGCGAAACGCTCACCGATCTCGTCGACCGGTACGAGTTCGATGGATTTCACCTTGTCTTCGGCGCGATGAAAGAGAAGGACCACTCGAGAATGGCAGCAGAGCTCCCAGAATCGGACGTTCTTCGCCTTTGTCAGCCGGACGTGAGTCGGGCCGCGTCCTTCGACACGCTGACGGGCGCGTTCGAGACGTTTGCAACTCAGATTGAGCGGGACAAGACGGTACAGACGGCGGTCGAACGGGCGCTCAACTCGGCAGACGGCGACGACTGCGTGCTTGTCACCGGTTCGCTGTACGTCGTCGCTGAAGCCCGCGATCGGTGGACGCAGCTCCAGATCCCAAAACAAGCTGAGACACTCGACGCTGCGCGATCTATGCTCTCCGAAGTGTCCGTTCAGGACGGATTTACTAACCACGTCGCTAAAGACACCGTCACCTATACGTTCAAAACTCGGTTGCGCAAGCGGCAGGCAGAGTATCTACAGCAGACGATGCAATCCATCGGTGGGACGTGTGCCGTCTCGGAGATCGATTCTCCCGGTAGACATGTATCCGTCGTTCTATCTGGAACTGCCGCTCAGTACGAACGTCTAGCCGACGCGATCCAGAACAGTGATCTGGGACTTTCGTACGCTTCGGAACGGTTCAGAGAGGTCATCAGCGATGGCGAGGAGGTCGACCAGTATCCATGGGATGCTGACACGGCAGTCATGGGTATCTTGAACGTCACTCCGGACAGTTTCTATGACGGTGGCCGGTACGATCAGGTGGAGGACGCCGTACGACGAGTCTGTGAAATGATTTCCTCGGGCGCGGACATCGTTGACGTCGGCGGCGAGAGTACTCGACCAGGAGCCAATCCGGTCACGGTCGAGGAGGAGATCGAGCGCGTGGTCTCGGTTATCGAACGCATCTCCGGGATAGACGTGCCAATCTCTATCGATACGAGAAGGGCAGCTGTCGCAGACGCCGCCTTGGAGGCGGGTGCAGACATAATCAATGATGTCTCCGGACTGGCGGATCCGGACATGCGATTTGTCGCTGCCGACCACGACGCGCCGGTCGTCGTGGTGCACAGCGTAGATGCCCCAGTCGATCCGGACCGATCGACGGCGTACGATGATGTCGTCGAGGATGTCATCTGTGAACTCGGCCAACGAGTGTTGCTCGCCGAACGGGCAGGACTTGATCGCGATCAGATCATCGTCGATCCCGGACTCGGCTTCGGAAAGTCCGCCGCAGAGTGCTTCGAGTTAGTCGACAGGCTGGGAGAACTCCGTGCTCTCGGTTGCCCGATCATGGTCGGCCATTCCCACAAGTCCATGTTCAAGCGCATTGACTGCAGTATCAACGAGCGATTACTGCCGACGGTAGCAACGACGACCATGGCGGCCGAGCGAGGCGCGGATATCGTCCGCGTCCACGACGTCGCAGAGAACGCCATTGCGATCCGGACGGTTCGAGAAATGACCAATACAGACAGATAGGTGGACGATACGAGTGCCAAGGAAGGAGACCGATCGATACGACGCTCGTACTTAGGTCACCGTATCGAACGACGAGGTGGTAAGAATAAAAGGAAACGTGGCTCCGAGTTCGTCGGCTTCCTCGGGGAGAACCGCCGCGACGACTAGTCTGTATGCTGTTCAAAATACGTCAGGAGGCCGTAGATACGATCTGTTCGAGCATCTCTACGGCATCGATGACGAT
Organism: Halostagnicola sp. A-GB9-2; assembly: GCF_030068615.1. GTDB lineage: Archaea > Halobacteriota > Halobacteria > Halobacteriales > Natrialbaceae > Halostagnicola. Next base: position 19,950 of record NZ_JASJOC010000008.1, read on the forward strand.
GATCGGAAGTTCCGAGCTAACGTCGTGTGCCATATACCCCGCGAGCGCGACGACGAGACCGACAACTTCGCGTTCGCTTTTATTCAGAGTGTCTATGCTTCTTCCGTCCCATTCCTGTAGAAAGCCGCTCAGAGGAGATAATACGCAGCTGACGCTTGCGAGCGCACTAGTACCGTTCCAAGCGTCGACTGCTGAGTGAAATCGGAGACACACCATCGATTTCACCCATCAGTTCAGGCTTGGACCGCCAATAGACACTGCTGTGGAACATAACATCTTTGAAATCGTACCTTTCGTTGATGGAGCGCAATATCTCCGGACTACGTCTTAGTAACGGGAACTCCGACTTCGATGCGAAAGAGGCGGAAATAGAACTATCGACAGGTACGCATGATTGAAGATGAGCGACGCAATATCGCATGTACTTTTCGAGTTATACGTGAAAGCCGACGGTGGAATCGTAGTTTCGTTGTCGCAGTCCGCTACGATCTATCAGACTACCACACCATCGATGGCACTCTTTCGGACGCTGCAGTTCGGTACGTGATGTGGGGAATCAGCGGCAGGTAGTAGCCTATCACGCCGACGAAGAGGAGCAGTTCCATGGCCGATGAGAACGGTCGAGTCGGTTGAATGCCGAACTCACGACTGGATTTCGGCTGGCCCATCTGTATTCGGTCTCGATATTGGGACAGCAGTCGCAAACGCACTGAATTACGAACATATGCCTGTAATATACTTATTGAGGCGAACCGGTACATCGTAGTTGGATGGGAGAGACAACCAAATAGAAGGCCGGTCAACGTATCTAAAAACGAAAGCCGGGAGAAGAGCGCAACGTCGCCCGCCGACTGTTCGGCCCGATCCTCGCCGCCTGATTCGGCGCGACGATTGAAAATCGGGGTCTCCGAGCCGCGAGTTCCCCATGCGTAGGAGTTATAGCGGTGCTTCACGGTCGATCATGGCGTTATGTTACCAGCCGCGACCGACGAATCGATTTCGTAATTTAAGATCACGGCGGCGTCGTCACGATCTCGGAATCGTATCATAAGTGGGTAAAATATCCCGGCGAAAGCGATTCGAATTGCTACCGTGCTCGAATGGGGACGTATTACCCCATGCACGCTGTCGCTTCCAAAATCAGTACGGTTTCGTCGAACTCGGATCGGCTGCCGCGCCCATGTTTTCGAGGGAAGCGAGGCGTTACCGAGACCGCTGACTGCTTCGTGGCGTTCGTAAACTTAAAAAATAATTTGTCTAACACGATGGGTTTTACGAGCGCACCCGATCCGCTTGACCCGTCCGCGAGCTCGGTCAGTTCACGACCAGCGCGATGGCGACCCTGGCCAGGAGGATTCCCGCGGTATCATGATTGGGATGACCGCCGCGACGACGAAATAGAGGGCGCTGATCGTCGTAACGATCCCGATCGTCGGGTACGGTCGGCCGGCGTGAGTTGTCCGCCCGGCCGTCTGTCGGAGCAGTCAGCTATTTCGGTTGACGGGCGAGAGAACCGAGTATGGACGACGGAAAACAGGCCACGTTCGGCACCGAAGGCGAACTCCGAACCGACGAGACGAACGCAACCGACGACGGCTCCGGCGCCGGGCCCGAGCACGACGACTTCGGCGACGAACTCGATGAGAACGAGACCAAATCCGGGGCGAACCGCTACGTCGTCTCGAGTCTCCTCCAGAAGGCGGTTCGGCGATCCGACGAGGAAGTCGCGGCGTGGGCCGCATGGGAACTGGTCCGTTCGGGATACGCCTGGAACTTCTGGGACCGAATCACCCTCTACGTCGTCGAGGACTTGCGCGCCGGACACCAGGTCGCTCTCACGGTGGCTCGGTACGAGGAACTGGCCCGCGAACGGTGGTCGGCGGACTCCTGGCGCGGACGGCTCTGTGCGGTCCACGCGGCATTGGCGGCCGCTCGAGCACCGTCGTCTCGGGAGGCCGCACACGCCGATGATTACTTCGGCGAACTCTCCGAAGAACGTGCGGTCGCACTCGAGGAGGGCCGCGAGCCCCGCTACGACTATCCCGTCGACAAACTCGAGCCCGGCGGAAAGTACGACGCTGTCTTCGACCAACACACCTACGAGGGGAAGCGGCTCGGCCGCGACGGAGCGTTCTTCAGGACTCACGGCGCGCGAGTCGGGCCCGAGGGCGAACCGGAACTGAGCCGCCAGTGGCGGATCCGGAGCATGCGACTCGAGGACCGTGACTACACCGAAGACGAACTCATTCGAGCGGTGGAACCGATCGATCCCGACGAGAAGTGGCTCAAGACGGACACGACCGATCGAGAGGAGTAACTGTCGCGACGAGCGGCGACGGAGAGCCGAGACATCTGGCGTTTCGAATCGAACGCAAGCTGGTGATTCCGGGAGACGAACGGAAACAGTCGATCAGAACGCACCGAGGTGATCGTCCTGGGGTTCGTACAGGCCGCCGGTCATCCGCACCTCGTGGATCTCGTCTAACGTTTCGCCGATCGATAGTCCGCGGTCGGACATCACCGCCGCGATGACGCCGACCGGGACGCCGTTCTCGTATCGGTCTTGCAGCTGCCAGACGACGTCCTTGATATCGCCGCTTGTGACGTCCTCGTCTAAACCCATCTGTGCGCGTTCGAACTCCACGTCGTGGCCCGTCACGCGATAGTGACGGCGGTAGAACTCGACGATCTCGTTCGGCGTCTCGGTTCGCAGATCGACGTCACACTCCGGACAGACCGCGACGTACGGCGCTTGGTCTTGCGTGCTCATAGGTGTCGAATTTCGGATTCCGTTTTGGGTACTTGTGAGCGCTGGTCGGTGGGCAGTGCGATCACGAGTCGTAGGCCTCCTGAGCGAGCTGGTGGAAGCGGTGGACGGTGTGTTCGTTGGGGCCGAGTTGGGCCTGTGCGAGCGCGCCGGTTTTGAGCCCTTCCCACTGTCGCTCGACCAGTTCGAAGTCCTCTTCCTGCAGTTGGCGGCTCGTGCGAACGAACTCGCGTTCCTCCTCGGAGAGTTCACTGTCGCGGAAGTAGTAGTCCGCGATGAGCTGGAATCGATCGGTGTCGATGGGGTCGATGATGTAGGTGCCGTAGCCGTCAGCAGTGCCGTACATGTTCACCGTAAAGTTCGGCCAGAAGTAGTGGAACTGCGCCTCGTGTTCGTCGTGGATCCGCATCTCGTCGTCGACGTCTTCGGCGTGCGTGTAGTGGAGTACCCAGTGGTAATCGTTTACCTCGAGTTCGGACTCGTTGAGCGAGATCCCCTTGATCCAGTCCTGATGGTTGGCCTGGCAGTGGTCGCACTCCGAATAGTTGCTCGCGAACACCTTCCAATTACACTCTACTTCCGAGACGATTCGAGTCGCGTGTTCGTACTCCTCGAGAGGCAATGCCTCGAGGCGGTCTTTCATTACGCCGGCCTGCTCGGCCAGTGGCATCGGATTCTCGCGCAGGTTCACGAACAACAGTGGGCCAATGGTGTCGACGTGAACGTCGTTCAGGGAGTTCTCTTCGGCGTCGTACTCTTGTACTTCCTCGTCCTCAAGATCGGGGTTCAGACTGGCTTCATCGAAGCTCTTGGGTGTGCTTTTGAGCTCCCCCTCGAGGTCGTACGTCCAGAGATGGTATGGACATTTGATTCGCTTTGCATCACCGGGGTCGGTCATCGGCGTATCCTCGACCATCTTCGAGCCGCGGTGGGCGCAGACGTTGTCGAATGCCTTGATATCACCGTCGTGACCGCGGACGATGATCAGTTGCCGGCCGCCAATCGTCCGGGTGAAGTACTGGCCTGCTTCCTTGATGCAGTTGGCGTGGCCGGCGTACACCCAGTACTGGCCGAACACCTTCTCTTTCTCTATCTCGAGGACCTCCGGGTCAGTAAAGTACTTCGCCGGTAACGCGTTCGACTTCTCCGTGATATCTGAACTCACTGCTTGCGTTTGTGATTCGTCCCACTGTGTCATACAAGACAGCAAATGACATACCTATAAAAAACAGTTCACCTGTGATATTGAACCTCACTATAAACTAGTGAAAACTTAGGGTGGGGACGAATGGACGGGACATGATCCACAGAGGTGGGCGGAAGCGGATTTTCGATCTCGGTTCGTGATCAGTCGACGTGGTCCGAATGTAGTTACAATTTCTATGACGGAGTTGCAGCGACAGTCATCCAGGGAGGGATCTCAGAACAGATCTGTCTCGTCGAGCGTGGTCCTCCTCAGCGAAAACCCCGTCGCTGATGGACACACTGCGGCGGTGGACGAGCACGGAGAATCGCGATATCAGCCGCTGATAGCACTGCTGTGAATCCGGTTGGCGATCTCTTCACGAGTGACTTCCTGACCAGGGTCGTGCGAGATTCTATGCATGGCGAGATCTATCAGATCCAGTTGTTTTAGCAACTCCTTCGTACGTTCCCGGTCAAGGTCCAGTTGTCGCTGTATGTCGTACAGCGTCATCGACGACTCTATGGCACTTACCACCTTTTCGATCGTGAGGCCGTCCGGGAGACCGAGCCCGTCGGCGGCGAGCTGTGTGTTGGAGACGCTTTCGATCGGGTCATCTTCTTTCGCTGCTAGATCCTGTTCTGATGTCGATCCGGATGACGATTGTGCGTCCCCGGAACACTCTTTAGCGGCTGTCTGCTCGTCTGGCTTGTCGACTGTGTTATCAGCGTCTGTCGCCGCTATACTGCTGTTTGCCGTGGAGTCGTTCGTTTCGTCCTCGTCAGCCGTCTCGTACGACACCGGTTGGTGGATGCCGGCCTCGGTCATGTATCGACGAACGGTCTCTGAGGTAACATCCATCTCGATGTGTTCAGCCATCTCTGCGAATGTGTCGCAGGAATCGTACAAACACTGTAGATATTCGTCGTCTTCATACGGTGGGAGGTTCGCTGACCGTGCGGCGTCGAGTTTCTCCTCTACCTTGCTCTGATCGCTCGCCGACTCATCAGTTGTTGCTTGGGTGTCCTCATGTTCACCGATACCGTCTGAGTCGTCAACTGCTTCTCCGCGGGTGACCGTCGCAGTACTCGCGTCGGCCGGTTCTGGATCGTCGCCGATCGCTTCGTCGCTCTCGGTAGTGACTGCCGCTGGATGGGATCGAGAGTTGAAGTCATGGGGGGATGATGATTCGGAACGCCGGTGCCCCTCCTCTGCCTCGAAAGTGAGTGTGAGCGTCGCCACCACGGTGCCGTCGTCGGTGACGCGGGCGTCTTTCCTGATAGTCGATGCATTTTCGGGAACGTATTCGTCTAACTCCGGTAGCATCGACGGGGAGAACTCTATTTGTACCCCACCGTCGTCTGTGATCGCTGCTGCCTGCGGTGATGGTTCAGTTCCTGATTTCTCTCCCGAACACAGGGAGAGGGGAACGTCGAGTGTGACCGTTAGCCCGGCTTCGGATTCCCGGTCGGACGTCTCCGCTTTGATACGTTGGATTCTCCCGCCATCCGATTCGTATCGCCCAATCACTTGGGAGAGTTCTTTGAATGAGGTACTTAATCCCATGGTATTGTCAACCACTCTCTTCTTTGGGTATATAAGCATAAATGCGGAATAAAGAATCTCTTTATATAGGGGGAGAAACTCAAGTAAAGATGATTCCCCTACTCCGTTTCGGGTGCGTGCTTCCCGGGCTGGACGAATACGGTGGCGGTCGCTGCAGGTCTTGCAGGAGGCTCCTATGAGCTAATCTTCTCTACTCCAGAATTGGCGAAGAACTCGAAAAGGCAGTCCTGACACAGTTCTAATTCTTCCGTGATTTCCTGTGTCTCCTCGCTGGTAAATCGAAGGGAGTGGCTCTCAGTGGTGTCTCGTCTACAGTGGACGCATCTCATGTGAGAATTAGTACATGTTATGCACAAATCATGTATGGTTGATGATTCGAGTCGTCGTCTTGGAAGCGAACGTGCTCAAGCATGTCTACGGCCCTGGTGTGGAGATCGATTACGGCGTCGGAACCTTCGAACAGACACGACAGTCGTCTGGCTGACCGTTCCTGTAGCGTTCCCTCGTTGTCGCCAGGCCAGATGAGATTCATATTCGAGTTGACCGCGTCGAGAGCATGCGGGGTGACGTACGACTGATGGTCGAACGCACGCGGATTCGCAATGGGCACTACGAGAACTGCCCCTGCGATATCGGTAGACATCAGGTGATCGTGGAGTCATTGTAGCGCGGCAGTTCCGTTACGTCCGATTCCGTGCTGTGCGGCCTGAACGTACACCGTCGGACCGGGGCCGCCCTCGTCTCGGTGGACGGTAACAGAGACATCGAATCCGGATGGCAATTGAGCGAGACAGCGCTCGGTAGCCGTGTGCGTAACGCGTTTGCGGTTCATACTGTATCTCCCGGGTGTCACGGCTTGTAAGTGTCGGGAAGGACGGGTTTTTATGCGCTTCCACGAACAGCAGCCAGTACATGCACCTCGAGAGCACAACGTGGACCGACGTCCATAGTATAGAGACGGATCTGGCGATGGTACCGATCGGCAGCACGGAACAGCACGGTCCTCACGCCGCGCTGGGTACCGACACGCTCAACGCCGAAGCGGTCGCTGAGATCGCCGCCGAACGACTTGACGACCCCGTCGTCGTATCTCCGGCAGTCCCAGTCGGCATCGCTGAGGAACACAGACAGTTTTCCGGAACGCTCTGGACGTCCGAATCGACGTTCAGGTCGTACGTCCGTGACATCGTCAGGAGTCTGGCATCACACGGTTTCGATCGCGTCGTGCTGGTGAACGGTCACGGTGGAAACGTAGCTGCGCTCCGGGAAGTCGCCGGAACGATCACACGCCACGACGATGCGTACGCGGTCCCGTTCACCTGGTTCGACGAGGTCGGTGATCACGCTTCCCGCATGGGACACGGCGGTCCGCTGGAGACGGCTTTGCTCCAGCACGCGAACCCGGAATGTGTGTGCGAGGGTCGCATCGACGACGTGGCAGCGGAAGCCAGCGATCGGTGGGGTGATTGGCAGGGACGGGTCAATCTTGCGTTCGACTCGGCTGAGTTCACCGAGAACGGCGTCGTCGGCGATCCGCGCGAGGCAAGCGCCGACCTGGGTGAGGAACTTCTCGATGCCACGAGCGAAGCGCTCGTGGAGCTGCTCGAGACCGTGGCCGAGCACGATGCGGAACGTCCTCCCCATCGGTAACACGGCCGTACACAGGCGAATCGTCCCGAATACCGCTTCTAGCAGTGTTTCAGAGGGACAGCGAAATTCGACAATAGGAACGTCTGGCGTACTCCGAGCAATCTCCAGCGTAACCCGTAGAGAACTGCACGTCATCGGAGACACAAAGGAGCAACTGGGTGCCGTCAGGAATTCAGTCGCTTACCGGCTGAATGTCTCCGAGGCTCTCGCCGATCAGTCGTCTGCCGTGACCGCTTCTTCTTTGATGAGTTCGTTCCACCGTTCGACGCCAGCTTCGGCGACCTCCTGGTCCTGGCTCACGGCGCCGCCGGAGACACCAATCGAGCCGACGACTTCACCGTCTCGCTCGAGCGGATAGCCGCCACCGAAGATGACGATCTGATCGTCGTCGGTCGTCTGGAGGCCGTACAGCGAGTTGCCCGGCTCGGAGGGCTCCGCCAGTTCGTGTGTCGGCATCTCTAGGGCAGCCGACGTGTACGCTTTGTTACGCGAGATGCTCACGGAGGCCAGCCAGCCGCCGTCCATGCGGTGCTGGGCGATGAGGTTCCCCTCGCTGTTTGCGATCGTGATCACCATCGGGTTGTCGATCTCGTCCGCTTTCTCTTCTGTCGCTTCTATCAACTCTGTCGCTGTCTCCAGCGGAATGGACTCTACCATGCAAGCGGAAGGTGGGGAGTTATCATGAAATAAGTTGTCGTTATTTCTTCGACAGACGCTATAATTTCGGGAAACTGGTGGAGAATTATGTCTTACTGGAGTCTCTATATGTGAATATCTCAGGATTCGGTTGATGGTTCGAGTAGCTGGAAAGGGAAGCCGTCACCCCGCGATTCAGCGTTACTACCGCTAAAAGTGATTCCGAAATACCATTTTGTGCTTCTTCGCGGCCTTGCCGATGCCTCTGACGACCGTTGGCGTGTCCATGCACGGAACCGAGCGCCGTCGCTTGGCGATGGTGCCCTAGGATAACAGCGATATTATGGGTATCCACAGCCATCTCGAAACTCTAATCATAATCCTTCTACCAAGTTTTTGGTGAAGATCCGAGTGAGCGATAATTATATTTGTACTCGACTGGCACCACGAAGTGTACAATTATGAACGCAGACGACAGTTTGCCGGACCAAGCGGACACTGTTATCGTCGGTGCCGGTATCGTCGGGTGCAACCTGGCGTATCAGCTCACTGAACTTGGCCGAGACGACGTCGTCGTCGTCGATCAGGGACCGATGCCAACCACTGGTGGATCTTCCAGCCACGCACCGGGGATCATGTTCCAGACCTCCGAGTCGAAGATCCTCTCGAAGTTCGCCAAGTACAGCCGTAACCTGTACTCGGACCTGGAGGACGACAACGGCGTTCAGGCCTACAAAGAAGTCGGCGGCATCGAGGTCGCGCGGAGCGACGAGCGGATGGACTACCTCCAGCGCCGTGTCGAGTGGGCCAAATCTTGGGGGCTCCCGAACCCGGAGATCCTTTCGCCCGAGGAAGTAGAAGAAAAGCTGCCGCTCGTCGACAGCGACGTGATCCAGGGTGGGTATTACTCCCCGACTGACGGCCAGGTGTCTGGCGTCGTCGCCTGCGCTGCCCTCGCCAGAGAAGCCATGGACCGGGGAGCGAAGTTCGTTCCGCACACCCGCACCGAAGACATCGAGACCGAGAACGGCTCGGTCAGCTCGGTTATCACCGAAAACGGGACGATAGAGTGTAACGAAGTCGTCATCGCGACGAACATCTGGGCGCGTCAGCTGGGCGAGAAACTCGACGTTCACTTCCCGGTGACGCCGGTCGAGCACCAATACACGATGACCGAGTCGCTCGAGGAGCTCGCCGACAACCAGATCGACGTCAGCGATCACCCGCTGTACGAGAACTATAAGGGCGTCTCCGGTGATAAAGTCGACCGCCTGCTCGCGGGCCCCGACCGGCCGATCCTCCGCGATCAAGACAACGCGATGTACTTCCGGACGCACGGGGACTCCTACGGAATCGGGTCGTACAACCACGAACCCGTCGTGCCCGACCCGCGGGAGCTCGGCGGCAACGAGGAAGACGCCGAACAGGGCTCGATCCACGAGTTCACCGAGTACCATATGAACAACGCGACGCACCCGGACCGGCCGGACAAGGCGCCCCGCCAGGCCAGCGACGAACTGCTGCCAGCCACGGAGGGGAGGGAACTCGAACACAAGTACAACGGCATGTTCGCGGAGTCCCCCAACGGTCTGCCAGTGATGGGTCCCGTCCAGAAGTACGACGGTCTCTGGTCCGCGGCCGCCATCTGGGTCACTCACGCCGGCGGCGCCGGCAAGGTGCTCGCCGAGTGGATGGAAAACGGTATCCCCCGCCTTCCCGACGGACCGATCGACCTCCGGCACTGCAACGTCAATCGGTTCGACGCCCACGAAGGCAGCTGGGACTTCGCGCGAGACATCGGCGGCGAGGAGTACCGCATCGTCTACAACATCATGCACCCGAAGTGGGTCTGGACAGATCATCAGCGCGATATCCGCCGCACGCCGATGTACCACAGCCACAAGGAACTCGATGCCGAGCTCTGGGCGGAAGCCGGTTGGGAGGAACCGCAGTGGTTCGAGTCCAACACCGACCTGCTCGCTGAGTACGGCGAGCAGATCCCAGACCGTGAGGGCTGGGAGGGCAAGTACTGGTCACCCATCGAGGGCGCGGAGGCGCTCCACGTCCGCAATAAGGTCGGCCTCCACGACATGACGTCGTTCAACAAGATGGAGGTCGTCGGAAGCGACGCCGGAGACTTCGTCCAGTGCCTCTCTACGAACGACATGAACCTCGACGTTGGCGACGTCCGATACACCTTGATGTGTAACGAGGAAGGCGGCGTCCGCGCCGACATCACCGTCACGCGCGTTGACGACGACCGTTACCTCCTCCTGACGACGGGTCGCGAGGTCGGAAACAACCACGTCGCGTGGGTTCGCGAGCAGTCCCCCGAGGACGTGGTCGTCAATGACGTCACCTCCAGCCTGGCGGCGATGGTTTGTACCGGTCCGAACGCGCGGAAGGTACTCTCGAAGGTGACGGACGCAGATCTCTCTGACGAGGCGTTCCCGTTCTTCACGGGTCAGCAGTTCTTCATCAAGAACGTGCCCGTCACCGCGCTCCGGGTGTCCTACGCCGGCGAACTCGGCTGGGAGCTGTACACGCCCTCCGAGTACGGTGAGCAGCTCTGGGAGCACCTCATGGATGCCGGTGAAGAGTACGACCTTCGCCCGTACGGCAACGGCGCGTTGAACGCCTTGCGTATCGAGAAGGGCTTCCGGCTGTGGGGCGAGGATCTCCACACCGAGCACAATCCCTACGAAGCGGGCCTCGGGTGGGCCACCGATCTGGAGACCGACTTCATCGGGAAGGAGGCGGTCGTCGAAGCGGCTGAGGGGAACAACATCGACCACAAGGTCGCGTGTCTGACCCTTGACGACGAAGCGGCGACGATCCTCCCTCACCGTCCGATTTTCGACGGTGATGAACGGATCGGCTACGTACACAGCACCGAGTACGGGTACACGGTCGGCGCCTGCGTCATTTACACGTACCTCTCACCGGAGTACGCGGAGCCCGGGACCGACCTCGAGATCCTGTACGAGGGCGAACGGTACGACGCCACCGTTCGCGAGGAACCCCTACTCGATTAAAAAGAGCACACTCGACGGTGCAATGTGCTCTTGGGTCTGACTTTTTATTTTCTTCCGATGGGATCAATGCCCTGTCGTGCGATTAGAGAGACCATCGTCAGCAAAATCAGATAGTAACTTCACACCCCGATCGGGGAACCCTAGCCCGCCCGGCAGTTGACCATAAGTTCGTCAGTGACAGTGGCGGCCCGATCCGCGACGCGACGTCTCAGCGGAGTCTCCGGCAAGGTCGGTGACCGTCTTGTGCCGACGGTTGAGGCGATGGAACTGCCCGCGTACGATCCCCGGGGCGCCGAAAGCATGGCGCTAGCATACGCCACAAGCGATCGCGGCGCCTGCCACCGGCGAGCGATCCCGATCGAGCGGGAGATCTTTGAGGACTGAAAGTCCCGGGCGGGCCGCCCGCATCGTCGCGACTGAACAGGACCAGCAATCGATTCTCTGGAGCCTGATCGTCGACGACTTCGTCGGCGATGTCTTCGAGGAGCTCGGTGCCGAGTGGCTAGACGCCGTGGGGTTGGACACCGACGGTCGACCGGCCCCCGAGACGGTCCAGTCGTAAAATCACAGCTATCGGGCGCTCACCGAAGCTCCATTTGCTCGGCGCGTTCGACTGCGAGTTCGGCTATCTCCTCAACACGGCTGTCGGAACGATCGGCGAGTACACGCACCAGCATGCCGACCTGAATCGCTGCAGCCTCCCGAAGTTCGGCCGCTTCCTCGGTATCGTTACCGAAATAGTACTCGTGGCGGCCGTTTTCGTGGACAATCCCAGTGTACACCGAACGGAGGTCGTCGCCGGAGACTGCCTCCGTCGCTTCCGTTTTGACTTCCTCGAATCGAGGGTTCGTCATCATACCTGATATTTGCCCAGAGGATCCTAATCTCTTCGATAACCTAAGTGAACAGAGCATATCGAACCCTGAAAGCTCGGTTATGGTACCCTCACGAGTTCAGTCGTGGGTTTTGTGCCCGCATTATATAAAAATGAGTACAGTAGTCTGGTTATGAGAGTTTTTATCCCCTGCGATTCAACGTTATAACCAATGAAACGGTGTACAAGTACCGCTGGTCGCTCACCTCTTGTCCGCGTCGCGACCGACCTCGCGGCGAACGGCAACGAACAGGTCGTGACGGCGATGCGAGACGAAGCCGATTCGATACCGGTGGTCCGTACGGGACCGACCGGTGTGACGGGGAGCGAACCCCTCGTCATGGCGACGCGTGAGGGCCAGACGGCGTTCTTCGCCAAACCGGAGCCGTCGATCGCTCGAGATGTCGTCGACACGCTGGAAAACGGACCCATCCCAGCGGATAACGCTGATGTGGTCGTCGAACACGGGCCCGAGACGACGTCGCTCCCGATCCCGAACACGGGACCACTCTCGATCGGGCAGCGGTCGGTGCTCGGTCGGTGTGGATGGGCCGATCCGCTCAGTCCGAACGAGTGGCCGATCGTCTCGTCTGATCGAGCCGCCGAAGCGGTGACCGATACCGGACTCCTCGGTCGGGGGCGCGGCGACGCCGCCACCGATGACCCTGTCGCCGACGGGTGGGAGACCGTGCGGGACACGGACGGAGACCCCGTCGTGGTTGCCAATGCGAACGAGACGCGCGACGAACAGCGAGCGGACGAGGTGCTGCTCGGTGGAGCGCCGATAGCCGTCCTCGACGGGATAGCCGCCGTCGCCGAGTACGTGGGTGCCGACGACGCCGTTGTCTACCTCAACGAGGCCGATAGCCACCTGCATCGGTACCTCCGCAAAGCGATCGATGCAGTCGCCAGCGAGCTGCCGATCGTTCCCCAGCTGGTGGCCGGCCCCGACGAGTACCGGGCCGGCGCCCCGACGGCCACGCTCGAAGCGATGGAAGGCGCCGACCGCATCGAACCACGTCTCCAGCCGCCGTCACCCGCCAAGCACGGTCTCTACGGACGGCCGACGATCATCCACACGCCGCGGACGTTCGCACAGGTACGGCAGGCTATCCACGATCCGGACGCGTTCGACGCGGACGGCGCCGATCCGGGCACCCGGCTGATCACCGTCGCCGGCGATGTCGCTGATCCAGCGACCATCGAACTCCCGTCAGACAGCAGTCTTTCGGTGGTACGAGATGCCGTCGAACTAACAGGATCGTTCAAGATGGCATGCGTCGGCGGGATCCTCGGTGGTATCACGCGGGATCTCGACACTACCCTGGCCGCACAGTCGTTCGCTGCAGCCGGTCTCGGGACCGACGGCGTGGTCGAACTGCTGAATGACGACCGGTGCGTAGTCGCCGATGTCGGCGAGCGCACCCGATTCGCGTCCACCGAGAACAGCGGCCGCTGCGTGCCCGGCCGCGAAGGAACGAAACAGCTCACCGAACTCCTGCGAGACGTCTACCAGGGATCGCTCGAGACCGAAACGATCCGCGAGCTGGCTCGAGTGATGGAACGGTCGAGCAACTGCCAGATCGGCGCTCACGCGCCCCGTCCCGTGACGACCGCGATCGACGAGTTCGAACCGGAATTCCGCGCACACGCCGACGGTCGCTGCCCCAGCGGCACCTGTACTAAGAAACTATGAGTACTGACGACATACTTCCAGGCGTTCCCGATATCGAGGATTCGCAACCGAATACGCCGGTTACGGCTGAATTCGAGACCGGCACTGCGAACGATCCCGTCGTCGGTACCGACGGCGACGAACCGACGACGGTGACGATCAACGGCAAACCGGTGACTGTTCCACCCGGGTCGACCATCATCGACGCGATGCAGACCGTCGACGACGAGACGGTTAACGTCAATCCCGGAGCGGACGCCATCGACGACGCCGATGTTCCAGCGCTGTGTTACTACGACCGGGACGGGGATTGCAGCGGTGAGATCGGCCCGCGAAGCGAGTGCCGGACGTGCATGGTCGAGACCGACGAACACGGCCTCGTTCCCTCGTGTTCGTTCCCGGCCGACGAGGGGCTCACCGTGCAGACGGACACCCCCGACGCCGAAGAGACGCGCAGCGTCAACCTCGATCTGGTCCTCTCGAACCACAACCTCCGGTGTACGACCTGCAACGGCAACGGCCGCTGCGAACTACAGGATACCGCAATCAGCGAGGGCGTCGACCATCCGCGATATGGCGTCTTCGACGACCGTGACGAGTACGAACCCCTCGACGACAGTTCGTCGTTCATCCAGATCGACCGGAACAAGTGCATCCTCTGCAACCGGTGCGTCGAGGGGTGTAACGACGTGCAGGTCGAGGGCGTGCTCCGCATCGAGGGCCACGGCGAGGACACGCGCATCGGCTTCCAGTCCGACGCCGAGACGATGGCCGACTCCGACTGCGTCTCCTGTGGTCACTGTGCGACCGTCTGTCCGACAGGCGCGCTGACAGAGAAGGACATCGGCGGTGCCGCGACCCTCCCGCTGCCCGGCTTCACCCAGCGTAACTCCGTCGGGACGGTTATCGAGCATGAGGAAGTCGAAACGCTCGACAACACGGCGGCACCGAATCGCTCGCCCGACCCCGGCGGAGAGAGTCGGATCGGAGCCAGCCCCAGCGTGAGTCCGGACGATCGAAGCGGCGTCGCCGGATTCATGGCCCAAAGCAGGCGCCGTGCACTGGACCTCGCCACAGGGTACGGTCACAAAGCCATGCTGGCTGGCGAACACACCGCCGAGAACGTCGCCGCTACGGTGCTCCCCGAGGGACGACTGTTCGACATCGCGTCGGCGGTGAGCGGCTACCGACTCGGCAAGATCGACAAGAAGGAGACGACGTGTGGATTCTGTGCTGTTGGCTGTCGGTTCGAGATGTGGGGCAAAGACGGCGACGCGATCGGTGTCCAACCCGTCGAAGATCCCGCGAAGGCGCCCGCCAACAACTTCTCGACCTGCGTGAAAGGGAAGTTCGGACACGAGTTCGCCAACAGCGACGAGCGGATCACGGAACCGCTCGTGCGTAACGACGACGGCGAGTTCGAGACGGCGTCCTGGGACGAAGCGCTCGACCGCGTCGCAAGCGAACTGCGCGCAATCCAGGCTGAACACGGCGTCGACGCGGTTGGCTGTCTCGCGTCGTCGAAGGGGAGCAACGAAGAGGCGTATCTCGTCCAGAAGTTCGCCCGACAGGTTCTCGGGACGAAAAACATCGACAACTGTGCACGGCTCTGTCACTCGACGACGGTGGCGGCGCTGCAACAGACCCTCGGGTACGGCGCGATGACCAACCGTATCAACGAGGACATCGGCGAGGCCGACGCCTACCTCATCTCCGGGTCGAACACGACGGAGTCGCACCCGGTTCTGGCAACCCGCATTAAGCAAAACGTCCGAGACGGGGCCGACCTGTTCGTCTTCGACCCCCGTGAAGTCGGTATCGCCGAGCACGCAGACCAATACACGCGGACCAAACCCGGGTACGACGTCGCCTGGATCAACGGTCTCATTCGATATATCGTCGAGAACAATCTCCACGACGAAGCGTTCATCGAGCGCAACACGAAGGGGTTCGAGAAAGTCAAGGAGAAGGTCCAGGCATTTACGCCCGAGAAAGTCGAAGAACTGTCGGGCGTTCCGCCCGAAGAGCTGAAGACCGCCGCCGAGGCGCTCGCCGACGCCGAGACCGTCGTCTTCGGCTGGGCAATGGGGATGACCCAGTCCAGCCATGGCACGCAGAACCTCCTCGCGATGGCCGACCTCGCCCTCGCGCTCGGCCAGATCGGCAAGCCCGGTGCCGGACTCTCACCCTTCCGGGGACAGAACAACGTACAGGGCGGCGGTGGCGACATGGGGACCCTCCCCGGGAGCCTTCCAGGGTATCAGGACCCAGCGAACCCCGAGGTCGCCGAGAAGTTCGAAGAAGTATGGGGCGAGCGTCCGCCCGAGGAGCCGGGGCTCAAGGTGCCGGAAATGCTCTCGGAGGCGCACGAAGGTAACCTGCGGGGAATGTACGTCGTCGGAGAAAACCCCGCGCTGTCCGAACCTGACATCCAGCACGCCGAAGCGGCACTCGAGAAACTGGAATTCCTCGTCGTCCAGGACATCTTCGTGACGGAGACGGCGACTCACGCGGACGTGATCCTGCCCGCAGCGACGTCGCCAGAGAAACACGGCACGTTCACTAACACCGAGCGCCGCATCCAGCGGGTGCGCCCAACTGCGACACCGCCCGGGACGGCGCGCCAAGACTGGGCGATCACTCAGGACCTGGCCAACCGGCTCGGGTGTGACTGGGACTACGACCACCCGCGGGAAGTCATGGACGAAATCAGTGACCTAGTCCCGATTTACGGCGGTGTCAGCTACGACCGCATCGAGTCGGGCGACGAGCACGGACTCCAGTGGCCCTGCTGGGACGAAGATCACCCCGGAACGCCATACCTCTACGATTACGAGGACGGAGCGTTCAACTTCGACGATGGTATGGCGCGCTTCGTGCCTGCGGACGGTGGACATCCCGGCGAGCTGCCCGACGAAGAGTATCCACTCACGCTCACCTCCGGGCGGGTGCTCTACCACTGGCACACCGGCCAGATCACCCGACGCGTCGAGGGACTCATGAACCACGTCGGCGAGAGCTTCGTCGAAATCAACCCGTCGACGGCCGACCAACTCGGCGTCGCCGACGGCGAGTACGTCCGGGTCGAGTCCCGTCGTGGAGACATCGTCGTCAAGGCGACCGTGACCGACCGCATCGGCGAGGGGACGCTGTTCATCCCGATGCACTTCGCTGCCGGCGCGGTCAACAAACTCACTCAGGAGAACTTCGACCCGCACACCGGTATTCCCGAGTACAAGGTGTCCAGTGTCCGCGTCGAACCGCTCGGGTTGAACGCCGATCCGGACGTGCTGCAGGCACCCGACGCCGGAATCGATAACGACGGCGGAACCGCAGTCAGCGACGACTGATCGTCGTGGACGTCTCGCCCGTCGACTGCTGCTATTCGAGCAAACTTCTCGTATCGGATCCGTCACGGAGGCACCGAATCACCGCCCAGTTCGGGCACCTCGAGTCAAACGAGTGGAAAAACGAACGCTGGCTATAGTAGCCACTGCAAGTCATTGCACATCTGATCGCCAGACGGTTCGGCGATCAGTGTGTGAATCGTTGCAGTTGTTACTATAGCGAACCTCTCGTCGACCGCGTCGCGAGAATCAGTCTTCCGGTTCGTTCGACGAACTCCCCGTACGGCCTCGTCTCGCGTCTGGTCGGGAGTCAGCTCGGTTCTCTCGAGACTATGACGCTGGCGACAGCGCCAGCGACCGGACCGACCACGTAGATCGCCGCGTACACCCAGAAGCTCGGATACGGGAACTTCAGCCGAGTTGACTTATCAGGGCGTGCCGTAGCCGACTTCCTCTCGAAGTTCGTCCCACGATTCGTGGAATCCGTACGTCGCCTCTGACTCTGTACTGATGGTGTTCTGGTACACAGTATCGTATTGCAATAACTGCGTCCAGCCGTCGTGGTACCGATAGCTACAGTACTGACACATGGACGATCATATACTGCCAGCTGAAAAAGGAGTATCGGTAAAACCGAGCAACGACCGACTGTACCGGAGTCGATAACCCGGTGATTCCCTCGTTGTCAGCAACCCGCTGGGTGGCGTCCGTGTGGACGTGTTGCCGACCAATATGCGAAGTCGATCCGGAGTTCGACCGTATGAATGCGGCGAAATCTCGCTACACGCTACGGACGATCGATCCTTCGTACTCGACCGAGACTACTCGATTACCGCCAGAGCTTCGATCTCGACCGCCGCCCCCTTGGGAACGCGGCCGACCTCAACGGCGCTTCTGGCAGGCGGCTCTTCGTCGAAGAATTCGCTGTACGCCTGGTTGAACTCGTCGAAGTCATCGATATCGTCGAGGAACACGGTCGTCTTGAGGACGTCGTCCATCGATCCCTCCTCGGACTGGAGAATCGCTCTGACGTTTTCGAGACACTGCCGAGTCTGTTCACTGACCGGCGCGTCGGCGAGGAGTTCGTCGTCTGTTGTAAGCGGGAGCTGACCTGCGGTGAAAAGCAGCTCACCGCTCGTAGTTGCCTGACTGTACGCGCCCACGGCTGCCGGAGCATCGTCGGTACTGATTGCGCGCTTCATAGACACCGATATCCGCTCCTGTCTCTTAAAGCCATGTAGTGCGCGGGCTCCTCACCATATAATATCACATGGTTTACTATTTGGGGTTGGAGCCCCGCTGCACGCAAGATACTTACCGTCCATAATCGACGTATAGATATGGCGTTCAAACAGTCACTCGAGCAGATAGATCCGAATACGGCCGAGGCCATCGACCTCGAGCGTGAGCGGCAGGAATCGACGCTAGGGATGATCGCCTCGGAAAACCACGTCTCGAAAGCTGTGCTCGAAGCACAGGGGAGCGTCCTCACGAACAAGTACGCCGAGGGATACCCCGGCGGGAGATACTACGGCGGCTGCCAACACGTCGACACCGTCGAAGAACTCGCGATCGACCGCGCAAAGGAACTGTTCGGAGTCGACCACGCCAACGTGCAACCCCACAGCGGTACGCAGGCCAACATGGGCGTCTACTTCTCCGTGCTCGAACCGGGCGACAAGATATTGTCGCTGTCACTCTCGCACGGCGGACACCTCTCTCACGGTCACAACGTTAACTTCTCGGGACAGCTCTACGACGTCGAACAGTACGAGGTCGACCCCGAGACGGGCTATATCGATTACGACGAACTCGAGAGCCACGCGAGCGAGTTCGACCCGGACATCATCGTTAGTGGGTCCTCGGCGTATCCCCGCGAATTCGAGTACGAACGTATCGGCGATATCGCGGATACGGTCGACGCGTACCACCTCGCGGATATCGCTCACGTGACGGGGCTCGTCGCTGCCGACGTCCACGAGTCGCCAGTCGAACATGCGGAGTTCGTCACCGGGAGCACGCACAAGACGATCCGCGCCGGCCGCGGCGGCATCATCATGTGCGAGGAGGAATACGCCGACGCCATCGACTCGGCGGTCTTCCCGGGCGCGCAGGGAGGTCCGCTAATGCACAACGTCGCCGGCAAGACCGCCGGCTTCGCGGAGGCCCAAACCGCCGAATTCGAAGAGCACGCCGAACAAGTCGTCGCGAACGCGAAGCGACTCGCCGACGTGTTCCACGAACGGGGCCTGTCGCTGGTCAGTGACGGGACCGACAAGCACCTCCTGCTCATCGACCTTCGCGAGTCGTACCCCGATCTCACGGGCAAAGAAGCCGAAGCGCTACTGAGCGACGTTGGTATTATCGTCAACAAAAACACCGTCCCAGGCGAGACCAGATCGCCGATGGTCACGAGCGGGATCCGCATCGGTACGCCGTCGCTGACCACGCGCGGCTTCGAGGAAGCCGAGATGGAGACCGTCGCCGACCTAATCGTCGACGTGCTCGATGATCCGGACGACGAGGACGTCGACGATCGCGTCGACTCGCGGGTCAACGAACTCTGCGAGGAGTTCCCGATCTACGGGTAGTTCTTCCGACTCCTCTCCGCGCGACGTTTTGTCCCTCGCGAGAGCGATCGCCACGGCTTCGATCTCGAGTGTGGCCCCTTTCGGGACGGCGCCGACTTTGATCGCGCTTCTGGCGGGCGGTTCGTCGTCGAAGAATTCGGCGTAGGTCTCATTCATCTCCTCGAAGTCGTCGATATCGCCGAGGTGGATCGTCACCTTCAGCGGGTCCGAAATCTCGACGCCTTCGCTCGCAAGAATCGCTTCAACGTGCTCGAGACACTGTCCGGTCTGGACGGCCACGGATTCCTCCTCGAGGAGGTTGCCGTCGGGTGTCAGCGGGAGCTGCCCCGCTGTAAAGAGGAGGTCGCCGTTCTAGGGTGCCTGGCTCTCCGCGCCGACCGCTGCTGGTGCGTCGGTAGTGCTAACGAGTCGTTTCATCCGTTCGAGTGTCTCTCTGTACAATCATATACGTACTGATAGGTACAAACTAACCTATTCTATTCTGGGTATTGACAGGTTGTGAACGGTTGGTTGGGGGTATCGATGCGGACAAAACAACTCACTCGTCTCGCGCGTGAAATGGAGACCGCAAGCAGGCGGTAACGCTTCCAATCTGGTGTCACACGGCATCTGCAATACCTCAAACTTTATATTGTGTCATGGTAGCCATTAACCCAGTAGTACGATGAGAGCCAGCCAACCGACGAGACGAGAACGAACGGACACAAGGTTGCGACTGATGGTTCGATCGACCAACTCAAATCCATCGGTAGTGAAAACCGCGACGAAACGTGGGTGTGATCCACCCGGCCGGGATCGACGGAAAGAGTGTCACGATGAGCCGGGACGATGCGGATCGACGCTACTCGAGCGACACAGCACCGTCGGTTTCGTCCCGGTGTGGTTGCGAAGACGACCGGTCGCCACCGAACGTAATGTGTGCCAACTGAATTCACGACCTTACACATCATCATGAGTCAGAGCAATCAAACGACGTTAGAAAAGTTCACGAGCGAACTCGATACGATCGTCTTCGGTATCGGCGTAGTGGTAGCAACACTCGCAGTCGTGGGGTTCATCCTCCGTGAAGAAGCGGCGTCGGAACTGATGTGGGACATAAACGACTTCCTGTGGATCGACCTCGGCTGGGCGTACCTGTTGATCATGTTCGTCCTCGTCCTGTTCGTGTTCTTCCTCATACTGGGGCCGTGGGGGAACATCAGACTCGGCGGCGAAGACCAGGAGCCGGAGTTTGGCTTCCTGTCGTACTTCGTCATGCTGTATTCGGCGGCCATCGCCGCAGGGATCGTCTTCTGGGGACCGGCCGAGGCGATCTTCCATTACGACGCGCCGATGCCGTTCGTCGGTGCCGAATCCCAGACGTCCGAAGCGGCCGTCGGTGCCCTCCAGTATACCTTTTTTCACTGGGGCATCTCGGCGTGGTCGGCGTACGTGATCATGGCGATCCCGGTCGCGTACCTCGCCTACAAGTACGACGCGCCGCTTCGCATCTCGACGGTAATCGCTCCCTGGGTCGGCTTCGACAATCTCGACGGGTTCTGGGCGAAATCCATCGACATCATCGCGGTCTTCGCGACGATTGGCGGCGTCGCGACGACGCTGGGACTGGTGGGCTCGCAATTTCTCATCGGTCTCGATTACACGATGGGGATCAACCTAGGTGACTTGGGGACCGTCATCGTCATCACCGGACTGACGATCGCGTTTACCCTTTCGGCTGCGGCAGGTATCAAGCGCGGAATTCGTCGGATATCGTACTTCAACATGGGACTGTTCACGTTGTTGATGATCGCTGTCTTTCTGCTAGGGCCGACGCGATACATCCTGGCGTTCGGTACCGAGGCGGTCGGCAACTACGTGAACCAGTTCATCGCGATGAGTCTCTTCACCGGGGCCGGTGGCGAAGCGGCCGGTGTCGACGCGTTCGTAGGCGACTGGACGGTGTTCTACTGGGCATGGTGGTTCTCCTGGGCGCCGTTCGTCGGCTTGTTCATCGCACGTATCTCCAAAGGACGCACTGTTAGGCAGGTCGCGTTCACCGGCGTCTTCGCCTCGACCGGCGTGACGATTCCGTGGTTCGCCGCGATGGGCGGCACTTCAATCTGGATGCAAGACACCGGCGGAGCCGATGTCCTCGGCGTCGTCGGCGAGTACGGTGGCGACGAGGCAGCGGCGGGGTACCCGATGTTCGAAGCACTACCGCTGGGTGAGGTATTGATGTTCCTGTTCCTCCTCCTCATCACGACGTTCTTCATCACGTCGGCTGACTCCTCGACGCTCGCGCTTGGCATGTTGACGACCGGCGGTGTCGAGAGCCCCTCGACGATCAACCGCGTCATCTGGGGCGGACTTATCGGTCTGTTGGCGTCGATGCTGATGGTCGTTGGTGGCGTCGACGCACTCCAGGCTGCGGCGATTATTACAGGCGGCCCGTTCGCTATCGTCTTGTTGATCGCGATCGTGTCGATGTCGGTCATGTTCGGGAAACAACGGGCAGTGTTCCTGCAAGAAGACGAGTCGATGCCAGCAACCTCAGGGGCCGACAAGCTCGCACAGGACGACGACTGATCGAATCTATTCGTTTTTTGCGCCGTAACGGATCGTCCCAAGGCGTCGACACGAGTCCCGAAAATCAGTACCGATGGGACTCGAAGCCGAATCGACCGGCAAAAATACCCTCGAGGCGACCGACCGTCACTTTCGGACGGTCAGCACTGGTACCCACTGAACGTTACGCACACGCGATCGAAGGACGGCGTTGCGATCGGTGTGTAAAGACGGTGTTGCGATCGGTGTGTAAATCGTTACAATGGCTTCGATAGATTTCATCGATCGTATACGGGGAACGCTGTACACAACCGGTCGACGTCGGCTCGAACCTCGGCCGCGACCGCGTCGTCGTATGGGCATCCAGCACGGAGACGATCAGTTCGTCGACCATTCTGAGCTGGTCGGGACCGAATCCGCGCGTCGTGACGGCTGGCGTCCCGATCGGATGCCGCTCGTGACCATCGGCGAGCGCGTCTCGCCAAACCGGGCGAGACGGTGACGTGTCTCCATTGCCAGAGCGACACAGTTGTGAAGCGAGGAACCACCGGGAAAGATGCTCAGCAGCACTGGTGCAAGAACTGCAAGACGTACTTTAATGACCTTACAAACACGATTTTCGGCCAGCATCGCTTCGCACTCGAAGAGATGTTCTACATCGTCAAGGAGATGCGATCTGAGTTGACCGCTCAATCGCTCGTGACCTCGCTCGTGACTACAAGGCCGTTCTGGACTCCGTCCACGAAGTCCAGAACGTGAGTGGTGACATCGGCGAGTTTGACCTCTATAACGTGTGAAGCCGACGAAATCTACGTGACTGCTGGTGGGAAGGGACGCGAAGACGAGGAAGCAAGTTCGCGCAAGCGCGGACTCTGAAAAAGGGGCGAGGAGACTTCGCCTCAGACAAACCACCAGTCCTAACACTCGTCCGCCGGGATGACGGACGAGTTCGATTTCTAGTCTGCAAGAATCTCCAAGACGCTGACGACGATATCGCCGAGTACGGCGACGGCAGCGTCATCCTCTGTACCGACGACTACACGATCTACGACGATATCGAGACCAAGGAGGGGGTGGACGGCCATCTGGCCGCCAACCACTCTGACTCCTACTTCATCGGTGACGCTCACACAAACACGTGCGAGAACCGCCACAGCTTCCTTCGCCAGCAACTGGCGAAGTTCCGAGGTGTCTCCAAGCATCCCCTCCAGAAGTATCTGAACTTCCTTGCGCTGAAACTCAATTCACCAGATAATTGGTTCGAAAAAACCCTATGTTATAATGTATTGGGATGAGCGTCGAAAGGATGCCTTCTGATCTGTGCCGGAAACTAGCGAACAACTCTCAATTCGTCACGATCCGCCTGCTGCCTACCTCATCCCGTATTTTTCATTCCAGCTGCGATCCCTTTGACCGTCAATCGGAGCGTTCGTTCTTCGATATCCGTTCGGTGATTCTGATCGAGCAGGTGTACCTGCAGTATGTTCAGGGGATCGACGTACGGGTTCCGCCGCTCTAGATTTTCACCGAGCCAGTCACGGGTGTGCAGTTGGTCGCGCTCGCCGATTTCGGTGATCAGATCCGCTGCCCGCTCGTACTCGTCGGTCACCCGCGGGAAGAACCGGTCGCGGAGATCCGGCTCGGCCAGGTCAGCGTATCGGTTGGCGATCTCGAGTTCCGTCCGCGACAGCGAGAGCGCAGCGTTGTCGAGCGTCGTTCGAAAGAACGGCCACTCGTTGTACATCGTCTGTAGGATATCCATCGACCCGCCATCCTCGAGATACGCCTCGATGCCGGTTGCAAGGGCATACCAACCCGGAAGAATACACCGCGACTGGGTCCACGAGAACACCCACGGGATCGCCCTCAGGTCCTCGACTGTGCGCTCACCGCTGCGGGAGGCCGGCCGTGAACCGAGGTTGAGGTCTTCGATGACGGTGATCGGCGTCGCCTGCTCGAAGTACTGGACGAATCCCTCGCTCTCGAGGAGGTCCCGATATTCCTGTCGAGCGGTATCAGCCATGATCTCCATGGCGTCGACCCACTCCTCGCGAACCTCTTCTTCGGGCTGGTCAATCGCTTGCTTGCGCGCCCGCAATTGGGCGTTGAGCATCTGTTCGATGTTACGCTCGGCAATGCGCGGGTTGGCGTACTTCTCGGCGATGGCTTCGCCCTGTTCGGTGAACTTGACCTGACCGGTCACGGTGGAGTTCGGCAGCGCGAGCAGTGCTTCGTTCATCGGGCCGCCGCCCCGCGAGATGGAACCGCCGCGACCATGGAACAACCGCATCGTTACGTCGTGGTCGTCGCAGATCTCACCCAACCGGCGCTGGTTCTTGTACAGCGACCAGTTCGCCGCCAGAAAGCCGTTTTCTTTGTTCGAGTCCGAGTACCCCAGCATGATCTCTTGGGTTCGCCCGCGGGCTTCGAGCACTTGCGCGTAAGCCTCGTTCTCGAAGAGCGTGCCCATGATCCGTCGGGCTCCCGAGAGCGCGTATTCGGTCTCGAGTAGCGGAACGATGTCGATGCCTGCGTACTCGGGTAGGGAGACGACGCCGGCCTGATCTGCCAAGAACAGCACCTCGAGGACGTGACTGGGTTCCTCGGTCATCGAGATGCAGTAGGTGTCGATGGCGTGGACACCGTACTCGGTCTGCCAGTCGGCGAGGCTATCGAAGAGTTCGAGGACGCGCACTGAGTCCTCCGAGAGGTTGGCGGTCGCAGCGAGATCGATCACCGACTCGTCTTGTAAGACGGCGTTAGTCAGGAGTTCGACACGCTCGTCCTCTGAGAGGGCGCGGTAGTCGATCCCTTGGCGCTCGAGGGCTTCGGCGATGGCGTCGGTGTGTTTCTGCTGGTGGTTGCGCAGGTCGAGACTTGCAAGCGAGAAGCCGAACGTGGCGACCTGCCGGCGGATCGGATCGACGTGAGCGTCGGCGACGCTGTCGGCGTCATTGGCGCGCAAGCTCTCGGCAATTATCTCGAGATCGGCGCGGAGTTCGTCGGCGTTATCGTAGCCGCCCGGGCGAACGTCGCCGACAAGGCGGAGCCGCTCGCGCATGAGTTTGAGTTTCTGGCGGTAGGGTTCGTCCGGATACCGCTCCTCGGCCGTGCGAGCGCTGCCCGGCAGGCGCTCGCGGTCGCGCTCGAGGGAGGCCTGAAATTCGGAGCCAGCATCGATCCGGTTACCGTCTTGGCTCAAGACGCCAGAGAGTCGCTTGAACTCGGCCTGATAGCGCTCGAAGATCAGCGAGCGCTGGCGCTCGAGAGTATTGGCGGTTACGTCGGGAGTGACGTAGGGGTTGCCGTCGCGGTCGCTGCCCGCCCACGAGCGGAACTCGAAGAGCTTCGGAATCTCGAGATCGCCGGGGACTTCGGCGTCGATCGCCTCGTTGAGTCCGTCGTAGATCTCGCCGACCACGTCGAACAGCGTGTTCTCAAGGTACCACTGGACGTTGCGGGCCTCGTCTTCGGGTTCGGGCTGGCGGTTGCGCACCTGTGGGGTCTGCCAGAGGCTCGTTATCTCGGCATCGATGTCCTGCCAGACCTGACGCTTCTCTTTGTCTGTCAACAGTTGTTCGTCTAAGCTCTCGAGCGAGGTCGAAATCTCTCGAAGTTTGGATTTGACGGTCTTGCGGCGGGCCTCGGTCGGATGGGCGGTGAACGTCGGCTCGATCAAGACGTTATCGAGGATCTGTCGGACGGTCTCGACGTCGGCCTCGCCGAGTTCCTCGGCTGCGGTCTCGAAGCTGTCCTCAAGCGTACCCGCTTGCGATTCCGTCCGGATCGTTCGGATCCGCTCTTGTTCTTCCGCCAGATTGATCAACTCGAAGTAGGTCGTAAACGCCCGGGCGATGATCTGCTGATTATGGTGCGACAGCCGCTCGATTTCCGTGATCAAGGGCTCGCGGGAGTCGCGTTCACCGGAGCGATACTCGATCGCGGCCTGTCGGCCCGACTCGACCGTTTCGAACGCTTCGCTTGAGGTTTGCTCTTCGAGGACGGTTCCCAGTAGCGCGCCGAGTTCTCGGACGTCTTGACTAATCTCTCTCTTCTGAAGACCCATGTTCCAAGAATGTTAGTTTGAAGTTAAAAGTCCTCTGCAGACGTACCTCGCTTCATCAGTGAGGTCGATAGACGCGCGCTCTCATCGATAATTCCCACTCGCCCTAAGATGCATGGCACCACCCTGGCTTCATTTCAGTCTCAAACTGTTTCAGTTGCATCAAGGCCACAATAGCCAACAAGTATCTTAGTTTGTTTACTTTCCAACTCAGCTATTCACGTTGTTCCGGTGACATATTCGTTGTGCAAACAGCCACGAGAGGTTATCTACTGCCTTACCTTCCCGATGTGCGGAACGATAAGTTGATCTCTACAAGAGCGATCGACCCGTGTTTTCGCACCGATCGATGCGTTATCGATGTGGTCGGTTGCTTGAACGGAGTCGGAATACTGTTCCACAGCGACTCTTCTGCTGATCTGCCGACTCAAATTGTAGGACATCCAACGTGCAAAGCCGAGTAACTAAACACGACCGTCGCGGCAGCACTAACCTTTTAGCCCCACACCCGCTCTATCTACACTGGACTGCGGGACTGGGAGTTCCCCGGCGGAGGAGATACGTAAGATGAGCCAACTGACAGTCGTTACCGAGAGGGAGTCGTTCCTCGCTACTGCCGAGGCTGCACCGCCCGAAGCGAGAGTACCGATCGAGGTCTGCGTCTCCGTTTCGGACCCGTTCGCGGCGTATCGGCGCGCTCGCGATGGCTCCAACGGGTTCTACTTGGAGACGACCGGCGGACAGTCCGGGTGGGGGTACTTCGGCGTCGCTCCGGTCGAGCAGATTCAGGTTCCTCACGACGCCGTATCGGGGGATGAAAAAAGCCCGTCGATAGCCGCAATCGATACTGTTCTCGATCGTGAACAGCTAGTCCGCGGAGGATGTTCGGTCCCGTATCCTTGCGGCGCATTCGGATGGCTGTCCTACGATGTCGCCCGCGAATTGGAGACTCTTCCGGACACCACCGTCAACGATCGGAAGCTACCGCGTCTGCAACTGGGCGTGTTCGATCGCGTGGCTGCCTGGAAGGAACCTCGTGATGACGGATCGGTTACCGTACACGTTACCGCGTGTCTCGTCGTCGGCGACGATCCGACCTCTGCATACGAATCGGGCCTCGAGGATGCGATCGAACTCGCACGGGCGGCGATAGAGGGGACAGAACGACAGTGCGCTCCGCCCACAACGGCAGATCGGGCTACGTTCGAGAGCGAGTGTGGCAGAGAGGAGTTCGCAGATCGTGTCAACGCTATCAAACAGTACATCCGCGATGGGGATACATTCCAGGCGAACGTCTCTCACAGACTGGTCGCGCCCGCCGCCGTTCATCCGGTCGACGTGTTCAGCGCCGTCCGACAGGTGAACCCTGCTCCGTATTCGGGCGTACTGGAGTTTCCCGGGATCGATCTGGTGAGTGCGAGCCCCGAACTTTTGCTTGAAGTTCGCGGCGACGAGCTCGTTACGGAACCGATCGCGGGAACTCGTCCTCGAGGGACGACGACCGAGGAGGATCAGACTCTCGAAGCAGACCTCCAGGACGACGAGAAAGAACGCGCCGAACACGCGATGCTCGTCGACCTGGAGCGAAACGATCTGGGCAAGGTGTGCGAGTACGGATCGGTCGAGGTCGAAGGATACAGGCGAGTAGACCGTTACTCGGAGGTCATGCACCTCGTCTCCGTGGTATGTGGCCAGCAACGAGACGACGCGACGATCGCCGACGCGGTTTCGGCGGTGTTCCCAGGCGGGACGATAACCGGTGCACCCAAACCCCGTACGATGGCGATCATCGACGAAGTCGAAGCAACCCGACGAGGGCCCTATACGGGCAGTATCGGTATGTTTGGGTTCGATGACCGAGCAACGCTCAACATTATCATTCGAACACTTGTGCGCCACCACGACGAGTACTCGCTCCGCGTCGGTGCGGGGATCGTTCACGATTCCGATCCCACTCACGAGTACGCTGAAACGTTAGACAAGGCTCGCGCGCTCGTTGCCGCTGTCGACGAAGCGCTCGGCGACCAAACGTCGTTCACTGTCGAAACAGCGCCCGACGTGATGAGGAAACTCTGATGATCCTGATCATCGACAACTACGACTCTTTCGTCTACAATCTCGTCCAGTACGTCGGCGAGTTTACCCCCGTTGAAGTCCGCAGAAACGACCAAATCGACGTCGAGGGGATTCGGTCGCTCGATCCGGACGGGATCGTCGTCTCGCCAGGGCCGGGGAAACCCGAGGACGCGGGCATTTCCGTCGACGTGTTCGCCGAAACTGACTACCCAACGCTGGGAGTGTGCTTGGGACACCAGGCGCTGTGTGCCGCTCATGACGTGTCAGTTGGCCACGCCCCCGAAGTGATACACGGGAAGCCGTCCGAGGTTCGCCACGTCGGCACTGGACTGTACACTGGCCTCCCCGAGCCGTTCGAGGTGGGGCGATATCACTCGCTTGCCGTCGAACGAGAGTCGTTGCCGTCTCGTCTCGTCGAGACGGCCTGGACGGACGACGACCGCGAGATTCTGATGGGCGTCCGGCACGCGGGCCGACCGCACGTCGGCGTCCAGTTTCATCCCGAGAGTATCCTCACCGACGCCGGCAGGCGAATCATCGAGAACTTCTGCTCGATGGCCGCCCGATAACTGGTCTTTTCTACGGTATCTCGTTCGACGCGCCGGTCACGGTCAAGAACGAATCGCCGACTACCTTATAGGGTTTTCACAGTGATATCACTGTTATCCTATCGCTCTTAGACTATCGCCAGCGCGCACCTGATTAGAGGCTGTTTCGTCGCTACGACTGAGGATGAGGGGGTCCAGTTACCGAGACCCGTGTTGGTCCGTGGCTGAGGACAGAGCTACGAAATTCGGGACAGTCCGGGTCGGGAACGACCGTTGAAAGGGCCCATATACCTCATCCTGTGTAGGGCACCCGGGTCAGGCGCCGTGTTAAATGTTACTGTATCACTTAAAATATCTTCACGTGAATAGTTCCGGGAGTTTATACAATCTTGCCAGCAGCGGTGCGCACTCCACCCCGATTTTCCCGCAGACGGGGTGTAGAATCCGGTCGTTCCCGCTACCCGTAAATTAATTACTTCTACCGGATGACCCTGCAACCGCTGCACTGCGGCTAAAGGCTCAGCACCTACCGGCAGCCGTGGGAAGGTTACGGTCACTGCAGGTGACACTCGAAGGTAAACCAATGACAGAAATCATCGATGGAAACGAGATTGCGGATCGAATCAAGACAGAATTGGAAGTGTGCGTCGAAACACTCGGCAATCACGGCGTCACACCCGGTCTCGCGACGGTACTGATGAGCGACGACAGCGCGAGCGGGACGTACGTGAACATGAAACAGCGGGCGTGCGAGGAGATCGGGATCAAAGGGCGCCACCACGAACTCGATCCCGGAACGTCCTCGGACACGCTAGAGGACCGGATAGAGGCGTTGAACGAAAACCCGGACGTACACGGGATTCTCGTCCAGATGCCGATCCCCGACCACGTTGACGAGCAAACCATCCTCGAGCGGATCGATCCGATGAAGGACGTCGACGGGTTCCATCCGGAGAACGTCGGCAAACTCGTCACGGGCGATCCCCGGCTCAAGCCGTGTACTCCGCACGGGATCCAACGACTACTCGCCGAAACGGGCGTGGAGACGGCAGGAAAAGACATCACGGTCGTCGGCAGGTCCAACATCGTCGGGAAACCGATGATGAACCTTCTCGTCCAGAAGGACAATCTAGGTAACGCAACGGTGACTACCTGTCACTCCCGAACGAATAATCTCGCAGAAAAAACGAGAAACGCGGACATCGTTATCGCTGCTGCCGGCGTCCCAGAACTGATCGACGGATCGATGCTATCGGAAGACACCGTTGTCATCGACGTGGGCGTCAATCGCGTCGACGCGGACACCGGCAAGGGATACGAACTCGTGGGCGACATCGAGTTCGAGAGCGCTGTGGAGCAAGCCGATGCCATCACACCGGTGCCTGGCGGCGTTGGCCCGCTGACGATTGCGATGTTGCTCTACAACACCGTCAAGGCGGCCAGCCTGCAGGAGAACGTCGACGTTGATCTTCCCTGATTATCAGTGGCTCGCGCTTCCCAAAAGTAACACATACATCTCATTTTGTGTAGTTTTTGTAAAATTACTAACCTCTAGTGGAGTCTCCTGCCGCTATGCCGCAACTCAGTGCCTTCAGCCGGTTTTGACTTAAATGACCGTTGCACTTATAAGAGAAACCACCGGATTGGGATGTGTCATATGAGCACAGATAGCGTTCCGTCACGAGCAGATACTGTCGTCATCGGTGCGGGTGCCGTCGGTTGTAGCGTCGCATACCACTTGACTGAACTTGGGGCGGAGGACGTCGTTGCTCTCGATCAAGGACCGCTTCCGGTGACCGGTGGCTCCTCCACGCACGCTCCGGGGATCATGTTCCAGACGTCACCGTCGAAAATCCAGACGAAGACGGCTCACTACACGAGCCGACTCCTGAAAGACGCCGGCGTGTACAAGGAAGTCGGCGGGATCGAAGTTGCGCGATCGGAAGACCGTATGGACTTCCTCGAACGTCGTGTCGAGTGGGCGAAGTCCTACGGGCTCCCCGATCCGCAACTCCTCGAGCCCGGGGAAGTCGCGGAGCATCTGCCGCTCGTCGACGAGGACGAGATCGTCGGTGGGTACTATTCGCCGACGGACGGCCAAGTGGCCAGCACTGACGCTCTCCAGTGGTATATCAACGAGTCGGCGGCCGACTTCTACGGGAACACCGAGGTGACGGACATCGAGACGGCCGGCGGCGAAGTGACGGCTATCGAGACGGACCGAGGGCGCATCGAATGCGAGCGATGTGTTCTCGCGACAAATAACTGGGCGTACCAGACCGGACAGATGGTCGATCTCGACCTCCCGATTGCGCCTGTCGAACACCAGTACGTCGTCACCGAATCGTTGGCGGAACTCGAAGGGAACACCTCGTCGCTCGGTGACGCTACCGCCGGTCTCGAGGTTCCTGGAGACCGAAAAATCACCGAGTTCATGTCCCAGCCACCAGATCGGCCTGTCGGCCGCGATCAGGATAATTCGTTGTACTTCCGCACTCACGGAGACGGGTACGGACTCGGTTCCTACAATCACGAACCCTTGGTTGTCGACCCCGACGAGATGGGGAAAAACACCGACGAGAGTCAGGCATCGGTTCACAGTTTCACCGAGAAACACTGGACGAAGGCGACCCATCCAAATCGGGACAAGTCACCGCAACAGGCATTCGACGAGCTCCTACCTGCCACGCAGGACAAAGAATTCCAGGTTACCGAGAACGGTATCTTCGTCTACACGCCCGACGGGATGCCCGTTATCGGCGAGACGCCCGATATCGACGGCCTCTGGACCGGATTGGCGATCTGGTGGACGCACTCGGGCGGGTACGGTCGGATTCTCGCGGAGTGGATGGAAAACGGCGTCCCCCGTCTTCCGTCCGGGCCGGTCGACACCAGCGGCATCCACGTCGCACGGTTCGCACCCCACGCGGGTAACAAGGAATTCTTCATGGACCGTGGTGGAAAGCGGTACGAGCAGGTGTACAGCATTGTCGAACCTCGCTGGCAACCGGACGAGCATCGAGGTCTGCGCGAGAGTCCCTTCCATCCGCAGCAGGCGGAACTCGGCGCCGAGTTCTTCCAGAGCGGCGGCTGGGAATCCCCACAGTGGTACGAGTACAACGAGGACCTCGTCGAGGAGTACGAGGACCAGATCCCGGAGCAAGACGGGTGGCAGGGGATCAACCGGTCGCCGATCGAGGGCGCAGAGCACCTCCATACCCGAGAGAACGTTTCGATGTACGATATGACATCGTTCAGCTCGATCATGGTGGAGGGCGACGACGCCGGCGAGTTCCTCCAACAGGTCTGTAGCAACGACATGGAGATCGGCGTCGGGCGAGTTCGCTACACCACGTTGCTGAACGAGGGCGGCAACGTGATCGCGGACCTAACCGTGGCTCGCCTCGATGACGACGAATACATGGTGACCACGGGCGGCGGCAACTCGCCGGGGATCCACGGCTCCTGGCTTCAGGAGCACGCCACGGATACCGTCTCCGTCACCATCGAGGAGTCGGCGAAGTGCACCGTTGGACTATGGGGGCCGAAGTCTCGACTACTGCTCCAGCGAGTCACGGATGCTAACGTCTCTAACGACGACTTCCCGTACTTCAGCTGTAAGCGCATGTACGTCGGCGATGTGCCGGTCATCGCACTCCGGGTGTCGTACGCCGGCGAACTCGGCTGGGAACTGTGGGCCCCATCGGCATACGGTCGGAAGCTCTGGGAGATTCTGTGGGGGGCCGGACAGGATCTCGATGTCAGGCCGATCGGCGACGGCGCGCTCGAATCGATGCGACTCGAGAAAGGGTTCCGCCTGTGGGGGACTGACATCGACACGGACGTCAACCCGCTCGAGGCTGGCCTTCCCTTCGCCGTTGACCTCGACACCGACTTCATCGGCAAGGAGGCGCTCGTCGAGGCCAAAGAGGTGGGCATCGACACTGAGGTCGCCTGTCTGACGCTGAACGATTCGACCGACGCGATGCTCGGCGGTCGGCCGGTGGTCGCGGACGGCGAGGTTCTCGGATACGTACAAGCCGGCGACTTCGGCTACTCGGTCCAGGAGTCGATCGCCTACACGTACCTGCCCAGCGAGTACGCCGAGGCTGATACCGCGGTCCAGATCCAGTGTGAGGGCGAAACGTACGACGCGACGGTCCGCGACGAACCGCTGTTCGACCCCGGGCGCAATAAGATCATCCGGTGACCGAACGACTTCGATAGAATCTACAATATGAGTGAATCACGCGAACGACAGGTACGATACGAGGACATTAAGGAGGCGCACGACCGGTTGGACGACGACACGGTCGTCAAGCGCACGCCGGTCGAACAGAGCACGTCGCTCGGCGAGATGGTCGGCGGCGAGGTGTACCTGAAGATGGAGCACCTCCAGTGGACCGGGTCGTTCAAGACGAGAGGCGCCTACAACAAGGTCTCTCAGTCTGTCGAGGAAGGCGTCGACGAGTTCGTCGCTGCCAGCGCCGGGAACCACGCACAGGGCGTGGCGCTGGCGGCGACAGAGTGTGGCGCGGAGTCGACCATCGTCATGCCAAAGACCGCCCCGCAGGCCAAGATAGACGCGACCCGCGGCTACGGTGGGACCGTTGAACTCGTCGGCCAAGACTTCCAGGACGCTATGTCGTACGCCCAGTCGGAGGCTGAAGACGGCGACGCGGAGTTCGTCCACGCGTACGACGATCCGCACATCGTCGCCGGGCAAGGGACACTCGGGATCGAGATGTACGAGGACTGCCCGGACTTGGACACCGTCGTCGTCCCGATCGGCGGCGGTGGACTCATCAGCGGGATCGCGACTTCCTTCGATCACCTTTCACCCGACACGCGGATCGTCGGCGTCCAGGCAGAGGGAGCTTCGACGGTCCACGAGAGCCTAGACAAGGGGATTCCGGTCACGCTCGACGAAGTCGACACGATCGCTGACGGGATCGCAACCGGCGGCATCTCTGACTTGACGCTCGATCTCATCGACGCGCACGTCGACGAGATCGTGACCGTCTCCGACACGGAGATCGCACAAGCGATCTTGCTACTGCTCGAGCGCGCCAAGCAGGTCGTTGAAGGCGCTGCGGCGGCGTCCATCGCGGCAGTTCTGAGCCCCGAACTCGACGTTCGGGGCGAGACTGTCATGCCGCTGCTCGGCGGCGGGAACCTCGACATGACAATGCTTCAAACGGTCCTTATCCACGCTCTCACCGACCGAAAGCAGATCCTTCGGCTGCGCGTACGGATTAACGACGCACCGGGCAAGATGGAAGAGATCTCCGGAATTATCGCGAACCACGGCGCAAACATTCACGATGTCCGCCATGACCGGGCGGTGGAGAATCTCAGCGTTGGTGATTCCTATCTTGTCTTCCGGATCGAAACGAGCGGCGCCGAACACGCCGAGTCGATCATCCGGGCGATCGAATCCGGAGGTTACACCGTCGAAGACATCAACCAAAAGTAAAAAGTAAGATTACATATTCTGGAAGCATCGCCACGAAACGGAACGATATTCTTATGATTCATTGTCAGATTTGGTACCATTCACTACCGGAGTTATACGCCACTACGAAATCTTGGGAAATGGGAGTGACCCAAATGCTATCGCGAAACAAGGGTATCGCACGAGCGAGAAGACCACGAGTTAAGAATGCACGAGAGAACAGCGTCGCGAGATCGGACGGATTCGTATCGGCACGGACGGCCCGTCAGTCTTCTCGCACGAACAATTGCCACGATATGGAATCGCGTGAACTAATACTCTTCACCACATTTCGTACACGCGGTTCGTGATCTCAGCGTCACTGCTGGTTTGCTGATCGACAGGCGACCAGCGAAACGGAGTCAATCGATCGTTTGCCCGGTAATCGCCTCGGTTCGAGACCGCAGTTTGAAGAAGGTGCTCTTCGCATCAGTTGTATCAAATTCTGTGTTTCGATGCGTCTCGATCCCAAACAGTCTTTCAGGTGTATTCGAATTGTCTGACAACTCACAAAATGGCTCAGAATCGTATCCGGATCAAGTCCGTTTCGTTCAAAACGGGATCGCGCGTCCACTTTCGTCCCTGCGCTGGTTTCCGCGTCGGTGAGAAGATGATACAGATTTTCGACCTCACCGTCCAGCATTCCAACACCGGAATCCCGCATCACTGCGTCGAGTATCTGTTGATTGTAGTATGTTTTGAGTTCTCTGAGACTAGCGCCTGCATTTCACCGCTCGAGCAACCGGTCGTCGAGATTTCACTTCCAAAAAATTCGGTCAATCTTGCAACCCATCCCGGTTTCGTCAACTCCCATGGACGTAGTGCTGAGGTCGCCACCAATTTTCTTCCTGCATGTATAATGCTATCGATCGGTACGGACCAGTCCTGGCCATACTCTTATAATGGTTCCCGAATAGTGAGAGACATGCCCATCCTTTCGGGTAACCCCGATTCGCTACGAGAACGATTCGATTCCGATCAGAGACAGCTGTCGAAAGACCGTTGCCGATCAGTTCCGAAGAGATGCTAATAACAGTAAAATCTTACGCAGAACACGACGAACTTGCCCTGGTCCCGACGCTACAGAGCGCGGAGGATATCGAGATCGAAGTGATTACACAGGCGAACACCGATCCGGATTCCAACGTGTTCCCGTTTCTCATCAAGTATCCCGATCTCGACGAACTCGAGACGTTTCTCGTGGAGGATCCGACGGTCAAGAGCTACGAACTCATCGACGAGGGAGAGAACCAGCACATCTACTACATCGAACACTCCGGCGGCACCGAACTGCTGAGCCCTATTGTGACGTACGTGAACGGATTTATGCTTCGTGCGGAGACCAAATGTCGCGGATGGTTTATCCAACTCCAGCTTCCGGACCGAGAGGCACTCACCACGATTTGGGAGTACGCGAAAGAGCAGGATATACATTTCGACATCGTTGAAGTCTACGGACGGTCTGGAAGTGAAACTGACGTCGCGTACGGATTAACGGATGAACAAGTCGAAGCGCTAAAAGTAGCGTACAAGAGCGGTTACTTTAGCGAACCACGGGAGATGGCACTGAACGACGTCGCCGACGAAATCGACATTTCGTCAACCGCGATGAGCGGGCGGCTCCGACGGGGAATGCGGAACCTGATCTCCGCGGCGCTGATGGATGATGAGGATATCGATTGATTCCTCTCGTCGGAACGGCTCGTTCGAACCTTGCTCACGGTCCTCTTCGAAGAGATACACTCCATGTTCGCTCATAGAATAAATTCCACTATAGTTTGTTGATGAATATCATATATTCTCAACTATCTGTCCTGGTATATTCATATACAGTAACGCTCTTGTGTAGCACACCTGTGAAAATCCTGCGACCTAGATTATTGGCTAAATCATCATAACTGTTCGGGTCAGAGCTGGCTCATCCAATCGTATGGGCGAAAACGATCGAAGGCATTGGAACACGGAAGGCGAACACAGGGGCCTACCCCGGTCTCAGGACGCTGATCCACAGCCACGCCGCCGGCAAAGTGTTGTTTGCCGAACTCCCCGACGACCAGGTCGAACAGATACTCGACACCCACGGGCTCGCCGAAGTGACCGACGAGACGATCACCGACGAGGCGGAACTCCAAGCGGAGCGCGACCGAATCGCCGAGGACGGCTATGCCGTCGACTGGAACGAACAAGTCATTGGCATCGGGTTCATCACGGCTCCGGTCGTCGCCAACGGAGAGTTCCTAGGCAGCGTCTCGGTCGCGAGTCCGCAAGGGCGATTCCAGCACGAGGCATACCGCGAGAAACGTATCCAAGACATCATCGCTGCAGCCGAGGAAATTGCCATCAACTACCAATATGATCGTTGAGGTTATTGGTGATGTGAACACCGAAACCAGAGACCGCAGATATTGTCCGTTTTTTCCGGGCATGGAGATGAGTAATATATTATCTTTAATGGGTTTTGATTTGGTTTTTAACCAGAAGTATTATATCAAATATCTGTAGATGAATGTTAGTGAGGGAAAGAATACGTTCGACGTACACGGTCAAATACATCGGTGAAACCCTGCCTAATTACTGGACTTTGAAGGCAACAACATGAGCCAGCTATGTATGCAATCGTGAACGAACCATTTCTCGACCATAAGAATGAGAACAAACACTGCCTGCGCCGGACAAATTGCTGTGTAAGTCAAAGGTCCTGTTCTTGTCGAACAATCTCACTGGCTATTCTCGACGTTCACTGTACGATCAAAAATGTCATGACAAATGTCATGATACACGATCGGTTGGTAACTCGTCTGGCACAACGTAGGCAAGTTACCTAGCTTCAGTACCTCACAAAGCGTCATCTCCTAATTCAAGCTGAAGCCGTAATTCTGTCCTAATCGGTAGCGATTGACGTGGTTCTGACTGAATATCGAGTAGAGCCGTCGCTGTCGGAGGCGATCAGCCGCCGACGCGACAGCGTTGCCACTCGCAGGGACGCTGGCTCGGTCGGGCGTTAGCGGTGGAACCGGTCGTCAGGTGGCCGATTTTCGGGGACGGCCCGACGCACCGCGAGGGCCGTCCACGCTGCCCGGCATAGCATCTTGATGAACTCCTTGAACGACCAGGACCAGAGACGATGCCCGCTACGGCGGGGCGTCGCCACATATTCCCAGTGCAGGTACCGCCAGACGTTCTATAACAGCAAACTCACCACAACGTACAACAGCCGAACCACCGGATTTTGCGTTGTCGTCGTTGGAATGCTTTGCTCAGAGAGCCGGTAGCTGGCCTCGATACCCAAGAGTTTTGCGTAGTGGTATCGAGCATCGCGTGGTGAGTCGATGAACGGCGCGTCAGCGGCGTAGCCGTGACGCGCCACCCCGTATTCGTCGTATCGTCCGTTCTGGTAGGTACAGTCGATGTAGACGGGAAACTCGACGGTCACAGCTGGACCGTCGAGTTTCCCTGTCAGATCGTGTTGGATGGCGCAACTCCAGCCTTCCGAGAGTTCCTGCTTGATCGCCTTTCCCCAGCGGACGATCGGCATCACGTAGGCGTGGTTGTACGCCTAAAGCAGCGTGAGGCACTTTCTGTCGTAGTTTCACGGTCAAGATAAACGCCCTTGTGCCTAAGATTAAAGATATCAAGAGTGGCGAAAAACTCGGCGAGGACGCTACTGCCGGTGTCGCCGTCTTCGAGACGGCGCACTGCCAGCGTATACCGTTTGTTCTTTACACGCGCGTACAGCGTCGCATAGGCCTGGAACGTGGTGGTTCCACGCTTTGCTTCTAAATGATAGAGACCATCTGTCTCGTCTTCATCACCATAGTATGGCCGCAGGTGGAGGTCGCCGTGGACCTCCACCTGCTCGGGGAGAACGTCGAGGACGTCCTTCTTGAAAAGTGCGTTTCCAACTCGTTCAACCGATTCAAGATCGAATTTCCCACGGAGATGGTACAGGACCGTGTTTTCGTGGGGTGAATCTTCGCTGTTCTCACAGAGCTTAGAGACCGAGGTTCCGTCGGCGCACGCGCCGACGAGAATCTCGTAGATATCCTCAGCATCGGTTTCAGCGTTGTTACCGAGATCGAGTACAACTTCCTCGTCAAGGTAATGATTCAGACGCGCTTTGAAAGCTAGCTCAGAATTTGTGGCGTAGAAGTCTTCTCCAGGAAGATCTCAAGAAAGGTGTCAGCAGCGAATGTGGATTTATATGATGGTTGGCAAAACGTCCGTCAAAGAGTATTACTGCCTATCTTCAGCACCAAATTCATCAGTCGAGCGAACCACCAGAAATTATACCGTCTCATAGAAACAGCTTTAGATCGCTGTGCACCCGGTTCAAGACTCTCTTAGCCCGTTATATTCCATGCTCGAATTAGCTTTCAAACCTTCTCTAAGCCATTAATGTTGACGAGGAAGTTGAGAAGCTGGTCCTCGTGGAGCTCACTGTCTGCTTGTTGTTTGGAGTGCACATCCTCAGCAAGCAGACGTTCTAACTAAGCGGCTTTATCCGTCTTTAGCTAAGCGGAGAACCACGTGACAGCGGCGGCTTATCGAGGCATTTTTTTTTGAGAGGAATGAGGAGGCAACGGTTGTGTCCACCAATGCCTCCTCATCCCGAATTATGCGTTGGCTCACTACACTGTTTCCCTCCGAGTTCCTCGAAGAGCACGCCGAGGAACTCGGCGTGGTCGAACGTGACCGCAAGCTCCAGATCCCCGCCTTCGTCTGGGCATTCGTGTTCGGCTTCGCCGCAGGCGAAAGCCGAACACTCGCTGGCTTCAGACGCAGCTACAACTCCACAGCTGACGAACCGATCTCTCCCGGCGGCTTCTATCAGCGGTTGACGCCGTCACTCACAGAGTACTTCCGCGACCTCGTCGAGCGCGGCCTCGACGAGGTCGCTGTCCCTGACACCGTTGACACCGATATCGACCGATTCAGGGACGTGATGATCGCTGATGGAACCGTCCTTCGGTTGCATGAATTTCTCTCCGAGGAATACGAAGCCCGAAAAAAGGAGCAGGCTGGAGCAAGACTCCACCTGCTCCACAATGCCACCAAGCAGACGATAGAACGGCTCGACGTTGCTAACGAGAAAACGCACGACAGCACATTGTTTAACACAGGATCGTGGCTCGAAGACCGGCTCGTTCTTTTCGATCGAGCCTACTTCAAGTACCGCCGCTTCGCGTTGATCGATGAGAACGATGGTTACTTCGTGAGTCGGCTGAAAGAGAGTGCGAACCCGGTCGTAACGGAGGAATTACGGGAATGGCGCGGCCGCGCCATTCCCTTGGAAGGTGAGCAGATCCACGATGTTGTTGATGACCTACACCGCGAGTACATCGACGTGGAAGTCGAAGTAGCGTTTGACTGACGACCGTACGCGGGCACGCAGTCACGTGATATGAAGCGGTTCCGTGTCGTCGGCGTCCGCAA
The DNA here is from genome assembly GCF_030068615.1 of Halostagnicola sp. A-GB9-2. Taxonomy (GTDB): domain Archaea; phylum Halobacteriota; class Halobacteria; order Halobacteriales; family Natrialbaceae; genus Halostagnicola. Next base: position 59,435 of record NZ_JASJOC010000008.1, read on the forward strand.
CGAGGACGTCGACGACCATCACCTGTATATCACGAATCTGCCGAGAGATGAGTTCCTGCCGTCGGATCTAGCGACGCTCTATCGCTGTCGGTGGGATGTGGAGTTGTTGTTCCGTGAGTTGAAGACGCAGTACGAACTGGATGAGTTTGACACGACGAAGCATGTCGTCAAAATTCTGCTGTACGCGGCGTTGCTGTCACTGCTGGTAAGTCGTGATTTGCTTGATCTGGTCACCGAACAGGCGGACGATGAGATCGTGTTTCCGCCAGAACACTGGGCGGCGACCTTTCGGTCGCACGCCTAGCTCATCCTCCACGAACTCGGAGAGTATCTCGGCTACTCGCCGCCACCGCTACTCGAACGATTGATCGAAGATGCACCAACAACGGCCAGTATTACAAGAATGCTCGCTACTGCCACACAACCGAGGTGCGAGTCTTAGCTAAAGACGAATGCTAAGCGGCTTTGTGAAGTACTGAGTGTAGTGATCCGACGCATAATTCTTGTTGAGGGAGCATCTTAATGTACACTTGTCGCCTCCTCGTTCCTTTCAAAAGTAGCCTCGATAAGCCGTCGCTATCACATGGTTCTTCTCTTAGCTAAAGACGGATGCGCGACCGATATAGCCACTCTCTAATCCCCGCATTCTCCTGTTTGCGTAGAGCCATCAGTATGCAACCACTCGATCTTACCGTGATTTTGGTCTCAGATCCGCTTTTGACAAGAAAATAATTATCTTCACCGTGATCGTCGAGTGATTTGGCCGGAAGCTGGGAATTCCGTACAGCAAAATGGAGCATTTGCAACTATAGCACAACCATTCCGTATAGCGAACGGTCTCTCCATGTTTACCTGACCTGACAGTAGACACTCGAGAGAGCCGGAGTGAATTTACGTATGTATTTTTGTAAAATATAGCCGTCACCATTCCGCTGACTTACAAATGCGACATATTGAGTTCGAACTCCTTTGCCGCACCGAGAAGATACTCCGGGAGTTCATCCTCCAACTGTTCGCCGCGCATTCGATACGTCGGTGCAGCGACGAGTAGCCCGCCAGCGATTCCGCCGTCGACATCGTGAACCGGAACGCCGACCGCCCACAGCCCTTCCGTGTGCTCGCTGTGAGCGTACGCGTAGCCGCGTTCTCGAATCGTCTCGAGGTTCCGCTCGAGTTCATCGCGGCTCGTTATCGTTTCCGGAGTCCGTTTCGGTAGACCGTGTTTGTCGATGATCGCTGCGGTTCGTTCTTCGGGAAGGTGTGCGAGAATCGCTTTTCCCGCGGCGGACTGGTGAAGGTGGATCCGGCGACCGATTCGTACGTCGTTCCCGACGCCCTCGGAACCCCACTCGCTGTAGATGTAAGTTCCGAGGCCGTGTTCTTCGACGAGAAAGCCGACGAACTCCCCGGTTTCTTCCGCAATATTTCGCACGAGTGACTTTACCTGCTTGTAGATTGGATCGCGGTGGCGGACGTGCCCGCCGAGATCCAAAAACCGAAATCCGAGGGCGTACTCGGTGCCTTCCTTCGTCACGTAATTGTGTTTTTGCAGCGTTGCGAGGTGTCGATGAACGGTGCTCTTCGAGACGTCGACGGCGTCAGTGACTTCCGTGACCGTCGTACGGCCTCGATTATACAGCACGTTGATAATCCCGAGGAGCGTTTCATCCGATTTGATCGTGTCCGATTCGGTCATACGCTATGTATCGGATCGACCGTGTTAATTGTTCCGTCTCATAGAACAGCCATCAACGTCTATCACAATCCTTTCGAATAGATTCTCGTTGTTGCATGATGTGGAACGTACGTTTTGAACGTGAACTGCGTGATGGTGGAATATAATATGGGTAGATATTGAAGGTTCGTATAATACACCACCTTTTTAATTATATTTCGAATCTTCTCCCCATTATTAATGATCGATGATTGCAGTGATGGTTCCCGTCACGGTGTAAGGTAACTAATTACACCACCCGGAAAAGGAAAGGGCTGTTGCTCTCGTCCAATTCCTTCTTGTCACTACCCCCGTAGATGTAGACGAAAACAGATTCAGCGGAGCGATTCGCATCGATCCAGAACTCGCAGTTCGATTGTCGCCTCGACCACGCGAGTCCGTCCGAGGCGGTCCCGTTTAGTAATCGTCCGGCAGTTTGTCCTCTCGCTTGAGTTCCTCTATGATTCGTTCTTCAAGGTTGACCTTCGCAATCTTCCCGACTTCCGTCCGCGGAAGTTCGTCGATGACCTCCAGTCGCTCCGGTCGTTTGAAGACGGCAATGCCACGGTCACTGAGGAACGACTGCAGGTTCTCGAGCGTAAACTCGTCTGTGCTCTCGCGCAGTTCGACGAATGCCGCGGGTCGTTCGCCCAGTCGCTCGTCGGGGATACCGATCACCGCGACGTTCTCGATTGCCTCGTGCTCGATGATTACGTCCTCGAGATCCGGTGCGTAGATGTTCTCTCCGCCGCGGATAATCGTCTCCTTGATTCGACCGTGCACGCGGTATTTTCCGTCGGTATCGACCGAGAGTACGTCCTCGGTGTAGAACCAGCCGTTGTCATCGAAGTTTTCGGCGTTCTCCTCCGGCGTCCGGAAATAGCCGGTGAAATAGCCAGGTCCGCGGACGGAGAGTTCGCCCTGTTCACCCTGTTCGACCTCCGCTTGACGGTCGGTGCCGACGATTCTGACTTCGTCCGCGTCGGGAGCGATGGGACGACCGACGGTGTTCGCCTGTGTATCGACGTCGTCGTCGGGGCGCGTACAGATAAGCGGCCCTTCGGCCATCCCGAAGATGTTGCAAAAGCCGATCCCGTACTCGTCGACCAGTTCGTAGACGACGCGAGGCGGAACTTTCTGTCCGCCGCTGATGAGGGCCTCGAGCGATGACAGGTCGTAGGAGTCTCGGTCGGGATGCTCGAGGATGTCGACGAGTTGCGTCGGGACCGGCAGCGAGTACGTTCCGCCGACATCCTCGATGAGTTGCATCAGTCGGTCTGGTTTGAGCACCGGTTCGACCGCGACCGTCGCTCCCGCCCAGAACGCCGAGCCGACGACGCAACACAGCGAGGCGTTGTGACCGATCGGGACGCTCGGGAAGCCGACCCAGTCGTCTTCGACGCCGACCGCGTCGGCCATCTGCCCCCACTGGAAGACGTAGTCGTTGTGCGTTCGCGGGATTCCCTTCGGAAGCCCCGTCGTCCCGCCGGACAGCAACATAACGCCGGGATCGCTCGGGTTAACGTCGACCGGCGACAGATCCTCGGGTTCGGACGCCGATCGCAGGCTATCGAACGCCGTCCAGTGTTCGGGAAGCTGCTGGTCCTCGCCGGCGACGGCCACGAGCCGTTCCAGATCCGGGTACTCGCCGGCGAACTCGTCAACGAACTCGACGAAATCGAACCCGAGGTCGTACCGCGAACCGGTCGTAACGAACGCCTTCGCGTCGGTTAGTTCGATCACGTGGCGAGCTTCGCTCTCGCGGTGGCGGGGCAACAGCATGACCGGAACGACGCCGAGCCGGGAGCAGGCAAAAAATGCCTCGACGAATTCCACCGTATTGGGAAGCTGGAAGACGACCCTGTCGAGTCGCTCGAGGGTCGTTTCGCGCTGGAGGGACGCGGCGATCCGCGCGGAGTTTTCGGCGAGTTCTGCGTAACTCAGCTCCCTGTCGGGACCGATGAGTGCGGTTCGGTTGGGATGGTGTTCGACTCGCTCGTCGAGTACGGCGTGGAACGGTCGTTCCTTCCAGTGCCCCTCTTCGATGTACGACTCTGCCCGATCGTCCGGAAACGGTACGTAGCCCTCGATCTCCGCTGACGGTAGTTGCATTCACTCACTAGTATTCGGGTATCGGCATTTAATTGCTGTGTTGCTGGGAAGACACGTCCGCCTTACTGAACGAATTTCGCCCTTCAACGTCTTCACCGCGTCCACGGCACGTTCGCGCCCGCCTCTGTGAGCCGCTCCGCGATCGGTACTCCTGCGTTGCGCTACACGAAATAATTAAGAAGCACCGCGGGCCATGTGTAGACGTTATGTGCCCAACGGCGACCATGAGCCAGTGCGACCAGTGTATGCCACGTCCCGACGAGGTGACCGTGTGATGGATGTCTCGGTAATCGGCGGCGGGCCGGGTGGACTCTACGCGGGCATCCTCCTCCAGAGTGCGAATCCCGACTGGGAGATCATCGTCCACGAGCGCAATCCACAGGGCGTTACGTACGGCTGGGGGATCGTCCTGCCGAATCGGACGCTCTCCAACCTGCGGGAGGCTGACAAACCCTCTTACGAAGCCATCGACGAGCGGTCGACCCAATGGGAACCGTTCGACCTCTACTACGGGAACGAGCGTTACCGCTCGTCCGGCCACTCGTTCGCGAGCATGCTGCGGACGGATCTCCTGGAACTCCTCCAGGAACGCTGTCGCGACCTCGGCGTGACGCTCGAGTTCGAGAGCGAGATCGACGACCCCCAGTCGCTGGCCGCGGCGTCAGATCTAGTGATCGGTGCCGACGGAATCCACAGCGAGACGCGGTCCGAATTCGCCGACGAATTTGGCTCCGAGACCATCGACGGCGAGGCCCGCTTCTCTTGGTTCGGAACGGACGCCGACTTCGATGCGCTGAGCCACATCTTCGTGGAGAACGACGACGGGATCTGGTGTGCGCACACGTACCCGGGTGAGGTGAGCACGTTCATCGTCGATTGCGACGCGGAAACGTGGGCGAACGCCGAACTCGATCAGCGCTCCGAAGAGGAGTACCTAGCGTACCTCGAGGACGTCTTCGCGGAGCACCTCGACGGGCACGAACTGCTGTCGCAGGTCGACCGCTGGCAGACGTTCACGACGGTCAGAAACGAGCGCTGGTCGCACGATAACCTCGTTCTGATCGGCGACGCGGCGCACACGGCCCACTACTCGATCGGCTCCGGGACGACGCTGGCGATGGAGGACGCGATCGCACTCGCCGACGCGCTCGACGAGTCGGACGCCGACGTCGGAACGGCCCTCGAGGGCTACGAGCAACAGCGACGACCGATCGCGGAGTCGCTCCAGCGGTCGGGCGAACGGAGCCGGCTTCACTTCGAGGACATCCGCCGGTTCTACGGCTTCGACGGGGTCCAGTTCGTGCTCCACCACCTCACCCGCTCGGGCCGGATCACCTACGACAGCATGTCACGGCGGGATCCGGACCTCGTCGAGGAGTTCGAACGATGGTTCGCCGCGAACTCACCCGGCGGCGCGGCGATTCCCGAACAGGCCGATCCCGCTCCGCCGGCGACCCGACCGCTGGAACTGCGCGATCTCACGCTCCCGAATCGAGCCGTTCGGGTCGCCGAGCAGACGTTCAACGCTCGAGACGGCCGACCGACGGACGCACAGCTGGCCGCCGTTCGCGAACGGAGCAATGACGGCGCCGGACTGACGATGACCGAGCCGCTCGCCGTGTCCGAAGACGGTCGGATCACACTCGGGAGTCCCGGACTGTACAGCGACGATCACGCCAGCGCCTGGCAGGAGACGATCGCGTCGGCAGACTCTCCAGTCGGATCGACGCTCGTCCACACCGGGACGAACGGTGCCCGCCAAACGCAGCCGTTCGGCCTCGAGGGACCGATTCCCCGAAACGAGTCGTGGGCGCCTCGAGTAACCGAGCAGTACTCGAACGCGCCGCGTACGTACGCGCCGGATCGGTTGCAAGACGAGGATCTCGAGCGAATCGAACGGGAGTTCGTCGACGCCGCGCGGCGAGCGGACGACGCCAGTTTCGACTACCTCCAGTTGCAACTCGGCAATGGCTACCTGCTCGGCTCGTTCCTCTCGCCGCTCACCAACGACCGAATCGACGAGTACGGCGGCGACCTCGAGAGTCGATTGCAGTTCCCGCTCGAGGTCGTTGACGCGGTTCGCGACGTCTGGCCGGACTCGAAGCCGCTGGGTGCGGTCGTCCAGGCGACCGACTGGGCTGCAGACGGTCTCACGCTCGAGGATTCGTTCGCCGTCGGACGTGTGCTTTCCGACCGCGGCGTCGACGTCCTCGCGCCGGTTGCAGGCGGCGTCTCAGACAACCAGCACCGCGGCGACGTTCACGGGCTAGCCAACTTCAGCGACGAACTTCGGAACGAAGTCGGGCTTCCCACGATAGCGACGGTTCAAGCGACGACGCCGGACGAGGTCAATACGCTCGTCGGAACCAGCCGTGCCGATCTCTGTACGTACTACGGATCGATCGACGAGCTCTAACCGTCCCTCACAAGATCATTGAGAGCGAGAAAATCTGCGTAGCTCACGTGTCGGCTTCACAATCGTTTTGTCGATCGGCCTCGAACGTCGGTGTATGTATCGTATTGTCCAGGCAATCGACGACGAAGTCGATCGGTCACTCGATCAGGCACAGACGATCATCGACCTCGCGGCGGATTCGGAGTCAGTCACCGTCGTCATCACGCACGGCTTCGAGTTCAAGGGACCGGATGACGAACTCACCGACCTCGAGTCGGTTCAACGGGTGACGGATCGCTTCGACGAACACGGTGTCACGTACGAACTGCGAGGCGAACAGGCGGAGCCAGCAGCGTTCGTCCTCGAGACCGCCGACGAGATCGACGCCGATCTGATCTGCGTCGGCGGTCGGACTCGAAGCCCCGTCGGAAAGGTGCTCTTCGGAAGCGTCTCCCAGCAGATCATCCTTGAGGCCGATCTCCCCGTCCTCGTCGCCGAGCGATCGACGGCCGACACGGGCGAGTAAGACCGAGTCGTCGTTTCGCCTTGGTAGATGGTGGGAGAGCGGAATCGATACCGGCGTTTCGTCCCGATTTAGGTACCTCGATCAGACAATTATTTATACGGGGACTCGGAATGCTATGTTAGAACATGCTCAAGGGAAGTTTTTGGTATCCAAACAGCTGGAAGCACGCGATACTGTTCGCGGCGGTGTGCGCGATGGTCATATTACACCAGAGCGAACTGTTCGGGCTCTACGATTCAACGACGATACTCTTCGGGTGGATCCCGGCACAGATCGCCTACGACATGGCGTTCAACGTGGTCGGTTTCGGTATCCTCATCGTGATGTACTACCTCGCACCGACGGCACCGGAGCGATACGAATCGGAGGGGAAGTCGGAATGATCTCGACGACGAACGCACTCATCCTTGGAATCACGGCCGTCTACCTGCTACTCGTCGTCGCCGTCGGCGCCGCGGCGTCCCGAATCACGGGCGATTCCAGGGAGGACTTCCTCATGGCGAGCCGGTCGTTCGGCACGGTCGTCCTCCTCTTCGCGTTGTTCGCGACGAACATGACGTCCGTCGTCATGATCGGCGCTCCGGGCCTCGCGTACTCGACCGGCGTCAGCGCGTACGGTTTCTTCGTGTCGCTGTTCGCGTTCCTCTTCCCGGTCTTCCTGATGACGTTCGGATATCGGATCTGGATCGTCGGAAAAGAGTTCGGCCACATTACCCCGGGACAGATCTTCAATCACCGGTGGGAATCTGACAACCTCGGGCTTCTCGTGATGGTTGTCTTTACCATCTGGACGATTCCGTACATCCTCGTCGGCGTACAGGGCGGCGGGATCGTGTTCGAATCCCTCACCGGCGGGTTGATTCCCTACTGGCTCGGCGCGTTGATCACGATCGTCGTCGTCGGGATGTACGTCTACCCCGGCGGCATGCGCGGGACCGGGTGGACGAACACGTTCCAGGGAATGGTGTTCATGGTGGTCCTGTTTGCGTTCTTCCTCTACGTCCCGTTCCGAATCGGCGGATTCGGCGCGGCGACCGACGCCGTCGCACAAATCGATGGTGGCGTTTTCCTCAACCGTGAGGGGCTACCGCCGTACGAGACGCGGATGTACTTCTCACAGGGGATGATCGTCGCGTTGGGGGCGTTCATGTTCCCGCACCTGATTCTCCGGTATATGACAGCTCGGTCGTTTACGACACTCAAGCAGACGTCGGTCATCTACCCGGTCGCCGTCCTGTTGGTCTGGGTCCCCACCGTGATGCTCGGCTTCTGGGGAATCGCACAGATCCCCAACCTTGAGAACCCGGACTTCATCCTTCCGGAACTCGTATTCGAGTTCTTCCCGACTTGGGCGGTCGGGCTCGCCCTCGCGGGTATCCTGGCGGCGATGATGTCGAGCATCGACGGCCAGGTTCTCACGCTGAGCACGTTCTTCGGCGAAGACGTGCTCCGGAAGTTCTGGGACGACGTCACCGACGCGAAGGTCGTCTGGTACACCCGAATCTTCCTGATCGTTATCTTCGTTCTCGCGTACATCGGCGCGCTCCTCACCTCTGATACCGTCGTCGACACGGCGACGTTCGCGTTCGCCGGGTACGGGCTATTGTTCGTGCCGATGGCCGCAGCGTTCTACTGGCGGAATTCAACCAAAGCCAGCATTTACGCTGGCGTCATATACGGTTTCGTCGGTATCTGGTCGTTCGAATTCGGTCCCTTGCCACCGGAAGTCGCCGGATTCCATCCGTTCGTTCTGATACTGATCACACAGATCCTGCTGATGGCCGTCGTCGCACTGGTGACCCAGCCGCCGTCGGAAGAGCGGATCGACGAGTACGAGGAGTGCTTCGAAGACGTCTGGTAACATCTTCTGCGCTCCGTATTCTACGGCAGTGTCTAGTTACTTGACTTCGCACCTTATGCTGGTAGAGCGCGTAGAGACAGCGTTGAACGCTGATGCTCCCTGTAACGTCATTCCTGTCATGCACTGAGCCAATCGACCAGTTAGCGTGTTTCTCGACGAGGCAGAAACATCACTCCAAGACTTACGTCACAGGTCTTGTTGCGGCCAGCAACAAGACCGTTCAAGGGATCTCGAACCACGTTCTCCCGGCGAAAAGCGAGCGCGCCCTGAACAAGTTCCTCACCGAGTACGACTGGGACGAAGACCAACTCAACAAAGAACGTCTAGCCCTTCTCCAACAGGCCAACGACACGAAGTGGAGCAGTGAAGGTGTCGTCATCATCGACGACACCTTCACGCACAAAACTGGCGAGCAAATACCGAACGTCGGAAAATTCTACGACCACACTGTCCCCGGCTATATCTGGGGTCAGAATCTGATTTACGCACTCTATGCTGACGAGAAAACGACGTATCCACTTGGCTTTCGTCTCTACGAAAAAGACGCACAGCGACGTATTGAGTTGGCTATCGAACTTGTCGATGAACTTATCGAGATAGGTGTCCCGGCGGACACCTATCTCTTCGACATGAGCTACTGTTCCGAGGAATTCGTCTCACACCTCGAAACCCATAGCAAAGAGTGGGTTTCAGCCGTCAAAAGCGATGCACGCGTCGTGTACGGGGGTGAGCGAATCCGTGTTGATGTGCTCTGCCAGCGCATCGACACAGTTCCACGCACGATCGACGGCGAAACCTACCACATCTGGACACAGAAGCGCGACGTGAGCCGTCTTGGTGAGGTGAAGCTGCTGATCACGAAGAAAGAATCCAGAAACGAGGGCGAAGAACCGAGCGTGAAGTACATCGTCTCGAACAAAATCGATGCGCCAGCGAGCCATCTCATCGAGTTGTACGCGATGAGATGGCGAGTGGAGACGTTCTTCAGGGACACCAAGCAGGATCTTGGTTTTGGAGACTGCGAGCTCCGACATGTCGCAGGTGCCAGTGGAGACTGGCACCTGCTGATGTTGGCCTACAGTCTCCTCAAGCTCGGTGCTGCACATAGCGCCGTTGGAACGATCCTCGAACGAGCAACCTCACTCCGCAACGATATCAAACGATCCTTCCGCGAAAGCGTTCACAATCTCCTGTCTTGGGCACTCAACAGTCCAAACCGTAGTACCGACGATCTAATGCACCAGATCGAAGGCATGTTCGTCTAATGTGCGAAGCCAAGAAACTAGACAGTGCCCTCAATTGCATCACCTCAACTAGAACAGCAGTCACTTTCAATGTCGACCCAGACGGATTAAGATATTACTTTGGTAACATTCTAGTCACAACTTGAGGAGTTTTGCACGACAGTTCGACAAGCGATAATATCGTTAGAATTTTCTACTCATATTGTTGCCGGATATAGTGGATTACATCGACGAGGCCTCTGTCGAAGAGTTGCAAAATCCCCTCGACAATATGGAAAGAAAAGAAGCCGACACAACGGTTTTTAGAGGCAACAATGTACAAAAGCGGCGTCACACAGACTGAACTAGCCGGGTGGTACGACGTTCAGCGACAGACAATTTATAGCTGGTTCACGCAACTTGACACCGATGAGTCGCTTGAGTAAGCTGTTACTAACTCCGACATATCTGGGAAAATTAAAACTAATAAGAAGATAATAAGATTGATTCAAAGAAACCATCCACGGGTCTCATGAGGTCATCGGTCTTGGCGCGCCAGCGCTCGCCCAGCAGTATCTCGACGAAACCTACGATGTGGGATACTCAATCCCAAGTTGTCGGCGAGAAGTGGAATTGAGGTATCAAAAACTACGCTGTACACCGCCGAATCTGACGCTGACGAGCAAGAGACGTTCCGTGACAATCTCGCCTTCGTCACGTTACCGGCGTACTCTCTGGAACTAAATCCGATTGAGGAGTACTGGGGACAACTACAAACAGCTCTCGGCACCGATTTTTTGAATCACTTTCTAAGCTTCCACCAGTGATCGATAACGCCCTCGGCTAACTTCAGGTCATAGTATGAGTGATTATTTCTAATGTATAATATAGTTACTTGTCTTCTCACATTGACTTACAGTCATCTTATGATTAAAAAGTTATCTCGTAGAAAAGTATATCTCTCTTACAACCGCATTTAAATCACGAGAAGGCGTTACCGGACGTGCCAGGGTCAAAATTCCGCGTCTGGTGATTCCTGCCTAACAGCAGGATCCGCACCTTTCATGCGAGCTATGTGAATTATTACTTCACCCTTGAACGCCCGGTCAAATATACGCACCACGGTCGCTTAGTCTCATCAAAATGAGTTTTATTGGAATATATGGGAAAAGAACTAAACAGCATTATGAATGTTAGATATCATACAATGACTTGATTGCTCACTTTGGAATCGCAATAATCAATATTCCGACAATAGAGAAGACGACCTGTGAACTGGCGAGAGCTACCCGGTGATTGACTCGCGTAAGCACTGGGAGCGGGCGTGTCGAGTTCAATCCGTACGAGAGGACAAAGACACCTATAACGACGAATATCGCCGCCCACAGGGAGTCTAGAGACCGGCTATCAGTGACTAACGCAGGGTTGTAGACGAACGCGAACGGGAGTGCGAACACGGGTGCCGAGATCTTGATCGCTTCCAAACAACTCCGCCAAAAGTTTGATTCCGCGATCCCGCTCGCGATGACAATCGCTGGGGCAATCGGTGGTGTAATCGCCGCAAGAATGGCAAAGTAAAGTACGAAGAAGTGCGCGGAAAGTTCGGGAATACCAAACGTGATGAGATTCGGTGCGACCAACAGCGCGACGACGAGGTACGAAGCACTAGTCGGCATTCCCATTCCCAGGATGATGCAGAGAATCATCGTCAACACCAACAAGATGGCCAGAACGCCACCGGAGAGGTCAATGAGCGCGAACGACAACGTCGCTGGCAGTCCGGTAGTGAACAGGGTATCGACCAACAGTCCGATGGCTGCGACGACGATCGTCAGTGGAGCGAGCGTATGGAGTCCATCGTACATTCCGCCCGCTAGTTTCTCGACTGCGTTGTGTCCAGATGCTCGTAGCGATGTACCGCCCGAATAATGGTTGTCAATCACGGTGAACGCACAGCCGGTAAGGACCATCACGCCTGAGGCGTACATCCCCGCTCGCATGACCGTGGTCTGAACGTACGCGAGATAATAGAACAACACCGCTAACGGGAGTACGAATTGCACAACCTCGAACGCGGTGTATAGAACCGATCGCGACTGACGATCAGCATCAATCCACTCCCCAAGCTCCGGAACTCGTTCGATCAAGGTTTCCCTGTCACTCGAGACGCTGACATCATTTTTCCGATCGATCTGGTAGACTGAGATGGCAATTGTCATATAGAATATTAGCGCGGGGACGGTCGCAGCGACGAAGATGTCGACCAAGGGGCGAGCGAGTATGTCCGCCATGAGAAACGCCGCGACACCCATTACCGGCGGCAGAATTTGGCCACCCGTCGAGGCCACCGATTCGATCGCTGCTGCTTGCTGTTTCTTGATGCCGGTGCTCTTCAGCACTGGTATCGTGAACGAACCCGTGATCGATGTATTGGCGAGGGCACTTCCGTTGATCGAGCCGATTAGCATGCTGCTGATGACTGCCATCTGTGCAATGCCCGATTCGATGTACTTCGGCACCCAGAACGAGAGGTGAATGATTAGTCCGAAGCCGCCGAACAATCGAATGAGCCCGGCGAGCAACAGGAACGGTGCGACCATCGTCCCCATTACTTGTGTGAGGTCTCCGTAAACGCCCTGTATACCGAGCATCCCGACCTCGAGCCCACGTTCGTAACTCAGGCCAGCGTGAGAGAACCACGACGGAAACAGGGTACCGAACTGGCTGTAGACGATGACCGCAACGATCATCGACGCGAATCCGAGTCCGTACGCGTCGTAGGTCAGGTATATGATTGATGTGATAAATGCGGTTGCGACGACGTAATCGAGTGTCGTGGAGTAGCCGACCCTGACCGACTACAATTCCTGAAAATTCTAGATTATGTATGCGGTCGTCACGACACCGATTATGAGCGATAGCGTGAGCAGTACGAGGCGCCGCTGCTGTCCGTCTTCGGCCGCCTCAGCGATTGTTTCTATACAGTAGACCGTGAGCGCGAAGCCAAGAACGATGACACCGAACATCGCCTGGGAAATTTGCCACTGCAAGGTATGCTAGGTGACGAACCCCAAAACAGAATTACGAGCGCGTAGACGACCGACGTGGCGTCTACTTGCCGTGCGATCCTGTTAGGAGACTCCATGAGACGAATAAACATTATCCGTATTGGTACTCATTACTACCCTCATTCAAGAACGTTTCTATCCGACAACCGCTCAAGGGGAGCCAACGTTCCACTCGTCCGTTTCGGTGCCACGGTCTTCGAACACGTTTGCAGCACCTGGATGAACGGGAAGTTCGTCGAGGAATCCACTGTGGAGATTATCGTCCTCGTCGTCAAGGATGGAGCCGTACGCTTCCTGAACTTCGGCCCAGTTGTCGAACCAAACTTCGACTGCGTGCTCGGCCAGATCCTCGGAAACGTGGTCCGCGAACACGATGTTTGCGACGTCAGTCCACGCGAGCACTTCGTCTATATCGTCGAAGGGGTCCGGAGAGATCATCTGGACTTCCGGCGATGGAAGGCCCTCAACGGCTGCTTGCTGATCGTCACTCATCGTTAGTGGTTCGACATCGACGCGGCTTTCGAGATCTTGCATTCCGCCGGAGAGACTCGTGCCCAACAGCGTGGTGTAAGCACCACAGGCGTCTACTCGTCCCTCATCGAGTGCAGAGCCGAAGTCGCTGAGGGGGATATCTCGATAGTCGTATTCGTCATAGATGCCAAGTTCTTCAAAGATTGTCTCTGTCAATTGGTAAAGGGCGGAGCCGGATCCGAACGTCGTTATTGTCTCGTCGACGAGATCGTCATACGTTTCGATATCGCTGTCAGTTCTCGTGAGCATAAAACACTCAGACGATGTCGTAGAGAACCCAAGATAAGCGGAGTTGTCCGGCGCCTCGTCTGCGAACGGTCCGCGTTCTTCGACGGCATCAAAATGAATGTTGTTTTATAGTATTGCGATATCATACGTCTCGCCGAGTTGCCGGGCGTTGGCAACTTGTCCATCAGAAGCCTGTGCGGAAACTTCGATCTGGTCGCTGTGATCCCGGAGCACACTCTGTAGCGCTTGGCCGATAGAGAAACTCGTCGTCTCCTGTTCGCTTGTTCCCATCAGCCAGCTCTCACCGTTGTCGCCGCCCATACATCCCGCAATCGCAGTCGTTCCGACTGCCGCAGCATTGACGAGATACTGTCGTCGGCTCTTCGTAGTGTTAGTCATGATTAATCTTGCGATACTTTACCATGTATAGAGTATACTTATATATTTTTTCTATTCTGTGGACTTCGGTGAGTTCGGGTCGGTACACCCGAAGTCTATCGAGTGTGATCGATTGGATGTCCTCAAATATTACGTGGCACTCGTCACACTGCATCACAACTTGAGTCCGCCGAAAAATCCACGGCTCGAGCGATTCGATTACTGCTCTAACCATCTGTTCCTCGTGCTGAGTCCGGAGAGCACACGGGGATTTACTGTGAGTAAATACGGTAGTTTCGATCTTCTCTCTGTCATCGACTGTGGAAATTACATCAGTATGGGCGTAAATCTTTGGCAGTGAAATCATCGAGCAGAGCCTACCGCGTTCAATCATTTGTGAAACACCCGAAATCGGGTGTTTCAGCCCCCTTCAAGTCAAACCTACACATTTACAGCTGGTAAATGATTAGGGACGATTGCACGGGAGAGTGGAATAACACGTCGGTTCCTACTCGAGCAATTTTCAATCGCACCGCAATGAGGGGCTGAACGCACTTTTATGGTAGCAAAAATCGCGTAATTGTCATCAATTGTCCCATCAACAGGAACTCCGCATGAAGTTGTCGATAGTCAACGTCGTTCACCAGCAGTAAAAAATATTCGCTCCTTCTCTTCGATTACGACTAGTTCACGACCCCGTCGTCAAGTAATCGCTCGACCATCGACTTCTCGAAGCCGAACTCGGCAAGTACTTCCGACGTGTGTTCACCGAGTTCGGGTGCAACGTCTTCGACTTCTCCGGGTGTCTCGGAGAATTTGACCGGCGGTCCGGTCGCGATCACCTCGGATCCGTCGACGTCATCAACTCGCCGGAGCGTTCCACGTTCGTGAAGATGTTCATCGTGTGCCGCCTGTTCGACCGTTTGGAGTTCGGCTGCCGGAACACCGGCCGCAACCAGTTGTGCTATCAGTTCCTGCCTATCAAACGAGCGGAATTCGTTCTCGAGTACTTCTGTGAGTTCCTCTCGATTCTCGAGACGCTTGTCGTTCGTTTTGAATCGGGGGTCGTCGATCCAGTCGTCCCGATCGATCGCGTGCGCGAATCGCTCCCAGAGACCCTGGAACGGCGTCGCGAGATAGATCGGGTTCGTACCGGTTTCGAAGGCGCCAGACGGCGCATAGCTATCCCACGCGTGACCCTGACGCTGTGGTACTTCGCCGGTCATACTGTACTGTGTATACCAGTTCCCCAGATACGTCGCCGCGGTATCGATAAGGCTGGTCTCGATCTTCTGCCCGGTTCCGGTTTGTTGGACGTGCCAGAGCGCCAGCACCATCGAAAAGGCGGCGTACGTTCCCGTCCCCGAATCGATCGTTGGCGCACCGATACGTGATGGTTTACGATCGGGTTCGCCGGTCGTCCACATCATGCCGGATACCGCCTGCGCGAGCGGATCTATTCCTGGCCGGTCGCGGTACGGACCGTCCTCGCCGTAGCCGGTAACAGAACAGTAGACAAGCTGTGGGTTGATCTCTGCGAGGGTTTCGTAGTCACAGCCGAGGTCGGTCATCTTTCCCGGTCGGTTGTTGTGGATGAGCGCATCAGCGTCTTCGACCAGTCGGTGGAGCACGGCCGTCCCCTCGTCAGATTTGAGGTCGACGACGATCGACCGCTTGTTGCGGCTGACGTTCGGAAACGCAGATCCTTCGGCGAGCCGACGTTCCGTCGCGCCACCCGGTGGTTCGACAGAAATCACATCTGCACCGAAATCCGCGAGAAGGGTCGCAGCAGTCGGTCCAGCTACCCCTTGGGAGAGGTCCAGTACGGTCGTCGCTGTAAGCGGTGTCTCAGCCATACACGATATCGTCTGCCATCAGATAAAACGGTTTGGGAACTGGTATCTGTTGTCGTTGCGACTGGCTGCGCTTCGCTCGGAGCGTGAATCGGGGGGCGACCTTGGCGTCCGTTCTCGAGTGCCCCGAGTGCCGCAAGGAGAGGACGGTACCGATCGGTCCGCGAGACCGCGTTGCGCGTTCCGCCGAATCAGCCGTCGTGGACGATCTCGTCGCCGACCAGTCGTTCGATCGCGTCGTCGTCGAATCCGAACTCCGCCAGGACGTCTCGAGAGTGTTCGCCGAGCGACGGTGGCCCGCGCTCGATGCGGCCGGGCGTCTCCGAGAGGGAAACGGGCGTCGCCGTGGCCGTGACCTCGGAACCGTCGACGTCTTCGATCTCCTGTAACGTTCCCCGTTCGTGTAGGTGCTCGTCGCGCGCTGCTTCCGCGACCGTTTTGAGTTCCGACGCAGGAACGCCCGCCTCGATGAGCAGATCGAGGAGTTCGTCTCGCTCGTAGTCGGCGAATTCGGACTCGAGTTCCGCGGCGAGTTCGGCTCGATTCTCGGCTCGGTCGTCCCCGGTTTCGAATCGGGGATCGTCGATCCACTCCGGTCGGTCGACGGCCTCCGCCACCCGCTCCCAGAGATGCTGGAACGGCGTCGAGAGGTAGATCGGATCGGTTCCCGTCTCGAAGACGCCCGACGGCGCGTAGAGCTCCCAGGAGTGTCCCTGGCGCTGTGGCTGTTCGCCCGTCTTGTCGTAGAGGGTGTACCAGTGGCCCATGAACGCGGCCGCGGTGTCGAACAGGGAGGCTTCGATCTTCTGTCCCTCGCCGGTTGCTCTGGCATGACGGAGTGCGGGCCAGATCGCAAACGCCGCGTAGATCCCGGTTCCGATGTCGATCGTCGACGCGCCGATACGCGACGGTTTGCGATCGGGTTCGCCAGTCGTCCACATGAGACCGGACATCGCCTGCGCGAGGGGATCGAATCCGGGGCGGTCGCGGTACGGACCGTCCTCGCCGTAGCCGGTGACGGAACAGTAGACGAGTTGCGGATTGACCGCCGAGAGCGTCTCGTAATCGCAGCCGAGATCGGTCATCTTCCCCGGCCGGTTGTTGTGAATGAGGACGTCTGCATCCTCGACTAGTCGATGGAGCACGTCAGTGCCGTCATCGGTTTTCAGATCGACGACGATCGACCGCTTGTTCCGGCCGAAGTTCGGCATCGTCGATCCCCCGCCGTACTCCCGTTCGGAGCCGCCACCCGGTGGTTCGATGGAGATCACGTTTGCACCGAAGTCTGCGAGTAACACGCCCGCACACGGCGCAGCGACTGCCTGTGACAGATCGAGAACGGTAATGTCCGCTAAGGGCTTTTCGCGCATACTCGATGGGAGCATGCCAGATGCCAAAACGTTTTGGATTGGACGGTCACTATCGTTCGATGACCGTTCGCGTGAAAAGAGTGGTTCAAAACGGACTGGGGTGCCAATTTCGGCCCAGTCAGGGCTCGATAAGATGGCAGGCGAGAGAAGCGAACGAAACGGGTCGCGTGTTACTTCGTCTCGAGGAGCGTGTCGATCTTCTCGTCTTCGTACCCGTACTCGGAGAGCACCGCTCGCGTATCGGCGCCGACTTCGTGCGGACCGTGTTCGACTTCGGGCGGCGTCTCGGAGAACCGAGCGGGACAGGTGGTGGCGATCACGTCCGAACCGTCCACGTCCTCGACGTACTGGAGCATCCCGCGCTCGTGGAGGTGCTCGTCGTGGGCGGCCTCCGCGACCGTCCCTAGATAGTAGTCGGTCATGGCGTTGTTTCCTCTGGAGTCTGAATGCGTGAAGCGGAAAGACATCGCTACGGACTTGCAGCCACGGCTGACCGTGGTCAGCCGGGCTGCGATTCCAATTCTCCTGTTCCTTCGCATCCAAGGTCCGTCACCCTCACGTGCTCTGTTGCGCATGTCATGGATCGACCTTTGGGGCTCCATGTCATACATTCACGCTCCAGTGACTTTAACGGGATTCTCATGGAGTCACCCTCGTGGTAATCGTTCCATGACACCCTCTGCCAGGACCTACGTGCCGTCCGCAGATTACGACGCGTGGGTCCCGGAGAACGTGCCATTCGCAGAGATCACCATCAAGCCTGCTGGCGGTGAGACGTTAGTCCTGCCGCCACCACCAGCCGATCCTATCGGTCGTTGACTCGATGCGGAACACTGAGCAAACAAGTTGTACAGGGTGAGACGAGAATTGCGGCGCCCTCAACTCGGGTATCGGGGTTTAAAAGTCGATCTCCATCCCGTCCTCGGCCACGACGACCTCACCATCGAATGCGTCCTCTGCGCGACTCCGGAGCACCGCGAGATCCCTGTCGGGTAACAGGTGGGTCAGCACCAGTTGATCGACGCCGGCGGTGGACGCGAGCCACCCCGCGTCCTCGGGATCGCAGTGATTCTGCTTGTGTTTGCGCATTCGCTCGTCCCTAGATGGTCGCTGCTCGTCCGCTTGGTGGGACTCATTCGAATCATCGGCTGGCGGGCCGATACAGCAGTCCTGCACCAGGACGTCTGCGTCCGATGCGAACTCAGCTAGTTCGGGAATGCGACGTGTGTCGCCGGAGATGACACAGGATTTGCCGGTGGACGGCTCCTCGAACCGGTAGGCGTACGTCTCAATCGAGTGTTCAACGGGGAGAGCAGTGATCGACACCCCGTCGGTCGAGACCGAGAGCTCTTCGGTCGTCTGCACTGCGTTGATGTTCTCGATCCCGTCGTCGGAGGCGGCGAACCACTTTCGGTACTCGATGTCCTCCTCGTAGAGTTCGTAGAACCCCTCAAGGAATTCCGCCGTTCCAGACGGGCCGTAGACGGTGAGCCGCTCGCGGCCGTAGGACCAACTACCGAGCAGGAATTCAAAGAAATCCGCGTTGTGATCGATGTGGTGGTGGGTGAAAAACAGGTGTTCGAGCGTCTTCGGGTCGATCCCGCTCTCCAGCAACCGGAGGACTGTCAGCGGACCACAGTCGATCAAAATCGTCTCGTCGCCGTTCGAAATGGTCTGGCTCGTTCCACCACGGTCGATGCGGGGCATTGGACTGCCTGTACACAGTAATGTGAGTTTCACAGTACTGGATGAAGACTGCGCTGGCGATAAAGATTAGGATTACACAAAGCAGTCCACAGGGCACCTACTCACCATTCGGCTTGTGATCTAGCAACTCCCATGGCTCATCGTGCATGATCGTCGTGGACTATCGACATCGATGGAAAGACGCTAGCGGGGCACAGTAGCTACGTTCCACGAAACTCTTATGTTCTCACCCAATCTGGCACTCCATATGGACAATTGGCCGTCAAAGTCGATCGATCTCCCTGTGGTCCCTGACCTGACGGGATGGTTCACCAGACGGGATTCGGTGCGCGACTTCGACCCCGAAAGAGAGATAGCCGACGCGGAGATCCGGACCATCGTCGACGCAGGCCGGAAGGCGCCCACAACCGGTGCCCTGCAGATGTACAGCTTCGTCCACGTCAGTGAGGAGGAAACGCTCGAAGTTCTTAAAGAGTGTTCAGGCGGCACGCAGGAAAAGATTGTCGACGCGAGCCACTTTCTCGTCGCCTGTATCGACCTTCGCCGCACGCGCCAGTTCCACGCGAGTCGAGAACTGCCGTTCGAACTTTCTTCGCTCTCTGCGCTTCTCAAAGGAGCGGTGGACGTCGCGATGGCTGCGCACGGGATACTGACGGTCGCCGAGAGTCGCGGATACGGCGTCTGTCCGGTCGGCGCGATTAGTGAAGATCTCGATGGTGTCGCCGCCGCGATCGACCTTCCCGAGTTAGTCCTCCCCGTATTCGGTTTGTGCATTGGCCTACCGGCCGGCGGCGGACCTGACCGTTCGACCTCCCGCGTGCCACTGGATATGGTTTTCCACGACGAGGGTTACTCCGACCCGGACGCCGAGTCCATCAAGACGGCCTTCGCCGAGATGAACAAGCGGTATCCCCCCGATATGGACTGGGATTTCTCCGATTCCCTCTCCCAGTGGTGGACTCCCGCGCCCGACGGGTGGATGAATGCTCGAGAGGGAGTTCTGCGAGCGGCGTTGGTCCAGCAAGGATTCCTCGAGACGGCCGACGACGGTTCTCGCACATCGGAACGACGCATGGAGTGACGGCGGCGTGACGACGCCCGTGTGTTGACTATCGGGCGAGTTGTGAATGAGGTCGGCCCGTACCAAAAAGTTAAGTGGACCGCACGAAATGCCTCAGTAGGTGTCCGAACACATGTCCATACTACGATATGCCATTGACAGGATCCTACAGACGATTCCCGTCCTTATCGGCGTCTCGTTGATCACGTTTCTATTCATTAACGCACTCCCTGGCGACGTCATTAGTGCGCTCTACGCGGACCAGGCGCTCGGAGAGGAGTCCATCAGGGCCCTCGAAGAACGCCACGGACTCAACGAGAGCTTCTTCGAACGGTACCTCTCCTTTATGGCGGGCATCCTGCAGGGGGACCTCGGATACAGCATCCACTATGAGACTTCGGTCACATCCCTCGTATTGACCCGCGCGGGACCGACCCTGATGTTGACACTGTCGGCGTTCGCGTTCGCAATCGTAACCGCGATTCCACTCGGTGCCATCGCCGCGTCGCGGCGGAATCAGTCACCCGATCATCTGTCCCGGATCGTGGCGCTGTTCGGTGTCAGTACACCGTCTTTCTGGGTTGGGATCATGCTGATCGTCATCTTTGCGGTCACTCTCGGGTGGCTCCCGTCAGGCGGCCTCGTCTATCCCTGGCGGGCGCCCGGTCACTACGGATTCGATTCACAACTCGAACTCTACGTCCAGACCGTCCAGAGCCTGTTGCTGCCGATGATCGCGCTGGGGACAATGCAGATGGCGATGCTCATGCGTATCGAACGCAGCGAGATGGTCGAGACGCTTCAGCGGGACTATATCCAGCTGGCGCGAGCCTATGGCGTCTCCGAGAGAACCATCCTCCGGAAACACGCTTTCCGAGAGGCACAGTTGCCCATCATCACGATAGTCGGTCTCAATATATCGACGGCGCTGGGCGGATCAGTGGTCATCGAACAGGTCTTCGATATTAATGGGATCGGGAAACTCCTCCTCAGTGCGATCGAACTCCGTGACTTTCAGGTAGTAACTGGTATAACACTCGTTCTGGCGGCGATATTTGTCATCGGCGTCGTCATTACGGACATCGCGTACGCATATATCGATCCCCGAATCACCCTCGACGGGGGTGAGTGATCATGGCGACGAATGAAGCACAAGTGGAGCAGGACGAGACAGCCGTCTCCGGACAGGAGGTCGGATTGAGCCATCAGCTCAAACAGATCAAACGCGACATCACAGCACGGATCGGGCTCTACATCGTCGTGCTGGTGACATTCGTCGCAGGGTTCTCGTGGTTCGACGCGAATCTGGGGACGATCACCTTCGGATACGTCAGCGACTACACTCTCGCGCAGGCCGCGCCCCTTTTGGAGCACCCCGAACGGCTCCCACCGCCGACAGATATGAACGCGCACGCTCCGCCCGCCTTCGTCGAGGGGGGAACCTGGGAGCACCCGTTGGGAACCGATCACGAAGGTCGAGACTACCTGTCGCGGATAGTCTACGGCACGCGCATCTCGGTCATGGTCGGATTCGCTGCGACGGCTATCGGCCTCGTTGGGGGCGTGGCAATAGGCGCGACCGCTGGTTACTACGGAGGCCGTGTCGACGACCTCCTCATGCGGTTCGTGGAGATCATCTTCGCAATTCCGGCCCTGGTGCTGATCATCGTGTTCACTGAGTTCGTCAGCGGGGGCAACCCCGATATTCAGTACGCAGTCGCCGGTGCCGGGATCGCCTCAATTCCGATCTTCTCACGGATCATGCGGAGTCGCGTCCTGAGCGTCCGCGAGATGGAGTATATCGAAGCGGCCCGCTCGGCAGGCGTGAAGGACCGACACATTATCATTCGACATGTGATCCCGAACAGCTTCGCGTCCGTGTTGGTGTACGCGACCCTCCAGGTCGGCGTGGTCATTCTCCTAGTCGCAAGCC
This sequence comes from Halostagnicola sp. A-GB9-2, assembly GCF_030068615.1. Taxonomy (GTDB): domain Archaea; phylum Halobacteriota; class Halobacteria; order Halobacteriales; family Natrialbaceae; genus Halostagnicola. The sequence continues at coordinate 81,394 of NZ_JASJOC010000008.1, forward strand.
TATCCTTCCTCGGGTATGGTGCCCAGCCGCCGACCCCCGACTGGGGACAGATGCTCTCGTACGCGCACGGCCAGATGCATAGCAATCCTTGGATGAGCGTCTTTCCAGGACTCGCCATCCTAGTCACGATCATGGGCTTTAACCTCCTCGGTGATGGCCTTCAAGATGCACTTAACCCCCGGATCGACAACTGACAATGAGTTCCAATCCCCTACTTAGCGTTGAAGGGCTGACAGTCCAGTTCTTCACAGACAGAGGTACCGTAACCGCAGTTAACGAGATCTCCTTCGAAATCCAGGAGGAGGAAATCGTCGGACTCGTCGGAGAGAGCGGCGCAGGTAAGAGCGTCGCCTCGATGAGTCTCCTCCGGTTAATCAACGGTCCTGGACGGATCGTCGAAGGCGAGATCCGGTACAAGGACCGGACGCTGTTCGCGCTGGAAGAGGGTCCCGATGGGGAGCCGCGTAAACGCGAGGACATGCTCTCAGATGAAGAGATGCGGACCGAGATCCGGGGCAACGAGATTGCCGTGATCTTTCAAGATCCGATGGAATCGCTGAACCCCGTTTACACGGTCGGCAACCAACTTCAGGAGTTCATCAAGTTGAACCGGGATATCTCGAAGAAAGAAGCTCGTAGTGAGGCGATTAGGATGCTCCGAGAGGTCGGTATCTCCGACGCTGCGGAACGATACGAGAAGTATCCACACGAATTCTCCGGCGGGATGCGCCAACGAGTCCTCATCGCGATGGCGCTTGCCTGTAAACCGAATCTCATCATCGCCGACGAGCCGACGACCGCACTGGACGTCACCATCGAGGGTCAGATTCTGGATCTGGTACAGGACCTTCAGGAGAAGTACGGTACCAGTTTCCTCTGGGTCACCCACGACATGGGTGTCGTCGCAGATATCTGCGAACAGGTGAACGTGATGTACCTCGGTAATATCGTCGAACAGGCCCCTGTGGACGACATCTTCTACAACACGAAACACCTCTACACAGACGCACTGCTTGACTCGATGCCACGACCCGACCGAACGGTCGAGAGACTGAAGGCGATTAAAGGAGTGATGCCATCAGCGATCGATCCGCCCGAAGGCTGTCCCTTTCACACTCGGTGCCCAGATGCCCGTCAGGTCTGCGAGCAGACCCACCCCGATCTCAGGGACGTTTCGGACGACGCGAACATCATCCACCGCTCAGCGTGTCTCAAGCACGATATCTTCAACGTCAACTATGAGGGGAGCCTGCCGATGACCGATGAGACAAAACGCCAAGCCAATACCAGCGCCGGAACCACGTCTGTGAACGAAACAGGGGCAGATAGATGAGCGGTGACGAGTTGACCGATTTGACGGCATCGACTCCCAACAGTCATGGGTCTACCCGCCCCGACAACTCGGAACTCGTTAGGGTCGACGGCTTGAAGAAGTACTTCAACGTGGACTCTGGTCTGCTGTCCGGACTGGACTTCAGGTTCGAGTATCCGCCCGTCCGGTTCGAGCGTGAGACGGTCAAGGCCGTTGACGACGTCTCTTTCGACATCCGCCGAGGTGAGACGTTAGGATTGGTTGGCGAGTCTGGCTGTGGAAAGAGTACGCTCGCGCGAACGGTACTGCGATTGCTCAAACCCACCGAGGGGGACATCTACTTCGAGGGCGAGAATCTCGCGGACATAGGCCGCGAGGAGCTTCGGTCTATGCGCCGGAACATGCAAATGATATTTCAGGATCCTCAGTCCTCGTTGGACCCCCGCATGAAGGTCGGTCGGATCGTCGAGGAACCCATGAAAGCCCACGACATGCTCGACACTGAAGGCCGTCGAGAACGGGCAAAAGAGCTCCTGAATCGTGTCGGCCTTGACCCGGAACACTACTACCGGTACCCTCACTCGTTCTCGGGCGGTCAGCGCCAGCGGATCAACCTCGCGCGGGCACTGTCGGTGAACCCGGACTTCGTCGTCTGTGACGAGCCGGTGGCCTCGCTAGACGTCTCAATCCAAGCGCAGGTGTTGAACACGATGGCCGAACTTCAAGAAGAGTTCGGTCTCACCTACCTGTTCATCGCCCATGACCTCTCTGTAATTCGGCACATCTCGGATCGGGTCGCGATCATGTACCTCGGGGAGATCGTCGAAATGGGTGAGAAGGAGGAAATCTTCGAAAACCCGAAACATCCATACACGAAGGCGCTGCTGGACTCGATACCCGTTCCTGACCCCCGCGCCAGTGGTGCGCACGGCGTCCTGAAAGGAGAAGTTCCCAGTGCCACAAATCCCCCGTCCGGATGTCGATTCCGGACACGGTGCCCGAGTCTCATCGCGCCCGATTCATTCAACCTCACCGAGGAGCAGTGGGAAGCCGTACGGGCGTTCATGCGAGCAGTCGAACGACAGACGTTCGATCCGCTTGAGGAGTCTGCCATTCGTAACCGGTTCTTCGAGGACGTTCAGCTATATGGCGAGGCTGCAGCGGTCATCGATGAAGCGATTGACCTCATCGCGCTTGACTCGGCGAGAGCAGACGGTGTGGAATTAAACGGGAGCGGCGAATACAGCGAACAATGGAAAGATGCAGCGGAGATCCTCCTAGATGCCTTTGCCCGAACGAGCGTCTGTGCAGCCCAACACCCGGCGAAAGACGTCGAGGCTGGCGAAGACAGCGACCGCTTTGTGGCGTGTCACCTCCACCGGTAAGACGCGGTTCGGGTGACCGGGTACTGACCTGTTAACGCGCCACCCGACGCAAATTCTAGTGGCTTCCCAAGCCTGAATTGATTAACGAAGTCATGCAGTGGGTGATAATTTCGTTCATCAGTCGACGTTTGGGAGGGTACTAGATGAAATTGTTCTTCGTCCGTTATTCACGAAAGGTTTATCCCTGTCCCCGAATACAAATACGTCATAGATGGGATTTTCAGTGGCTGTGACTGGCGATTCGATCGTTAACCGGGACTTCTCGTTCTGTTCGGAGCCGGGCTTCCGGACGATCATCGACCGACTTCGGGAGGCGGATGTGAGTTTCACCCACCTGGAGACGCTGTTCCACGACTTCGACGATCCGGAAGTATATCCGTCGGCGAAAGCCCCGCGCACGTGGGTCCGAGCACCGAAGTCTGCCGCTTCGGACCTCGAATGGGCCGGTATTGATCTGGTCTCGCACGCGTCGAACCACGCGCTAGACTACTCCTACGGTGGCCTCCGCGAGACGTGGACGGCGCTCGAGGACGCGGGGATCCCCTACGCCGGCACCGGCGAGAATCTCACACAGGCGCGACGGCCGGTTTTCCTCGATACCGACAACGCACGCGTCGCGCTGGTGTCGATGACGTCGTCGTTTCAGGACTGGGCTTGCGCCGGGCGAGCCAGGGGTGACGTCGGCGGCCGACCTGGTGTCAACCCCCTGCGGTACGACTACAGGATCACGACTGAGATGATGGACTCGTTGCGCGACGTCGGCCAGGCGCTCGGGCTGACATTGAACCAGCCCGCCGACGGAGTGCTGACGTTCTCGAAAAAGGGCTCGCTGAACACCGACATGTGCTTTCGCGAGGCCGCGTCGGACGAGGTCGGTCGGGTTCTCAACGAGCGTGACAAACTGGAGAACCTCGCGGCAATCGAGAACGCGGCCGTTGCCGCCGACGTGGTCATCGCTCACGTTCACATGCATGAGTTCCGACCCGGTGGCGAGGTGACGGATCCGCCCCGGTTCATCGAGCGGTTCGCCCAGGACTGCGTCGAAGCCGGGGCCGACGTCGTCGTCAACCAGGGTACCCACGCGCCGACGCGCGGCATCGAGATCTATGACAACACTCCCATTTTCTACGACCCAGGCGAACTGTTCCTGATGACCAACTCCGTCGTCCCGATGCCGGCCGACTGGTACTACAATAATGCGGATCGACTCGACAAACACCCAATGGACGCGACGCCGGAAGACAAACTACGTTCCCGCGGCACCACGCCACCCTGGGAGGAATCGAATTTCGTCGACGACGACGTGATGATCACGCTAGAAGGGGACGTGTTCACCGGACCGGGGAGCTTCATAGCTGAGTGCGAGTTTGACGGCAACATGACTGTCGAATCGGTCTTGTTGCATCCCCTGACGTGGGTGAGTGAGCCGAATTCCGCCGTCGGACTCCCCACGGTGCCCGATGCGGACGAACGCAACGAGATTCTCGAACATGTGGCGTCGCTCTCAGAACCATACGACACGGACATCGAAATCGAGGGCGGGACCGCGCGTATTGACGTCTGACTAGGGGCTCGCTTCATTTTCCCTCCCTGGTTTACGCCGTGGCGGGTTCCTGCAACCAGTGTCGACGAGAATTCGATTTTCCTACCGAGGTGACCCAACTTTCGATTCGAACAAACCTATGACACATTACATAAATTATAAATATACGGTATGCGACTAATGATACCATGGGTGAACGCATAGACGCTTATTCACACGTTATCACGGCAGATGTCCTCGACAAACTTGAGTCCGTCAATCCGGACCGAGTCCAAGCGGCACGGGACAAGCCTCACTTACGGGATATCGACAAACGCCTTGACGACCTCGAGGAGTTTGGTGTCGACCGCCAAGTGTTGACGCTCGCAGCCCCGTACCTGTGGCACGGTGCAGACCCCGAGGATGTAATCGATATCGCGAGGTTCGCCAATGACGAGGTCCACCGGATCGCCCAGGAACACCCGGACAGGTTCGTCCCCGTCGCCACCCTTCCGTTCCTCACCGGAGAGTACGTCGACGAGTTCGAGCGATGTATCGAGGACCTCGATATGGCCGGCGTCCAAATATTCTCGCACGTGAACGGTCGGTTCCTGGACGATCCCGAATTTGACGACTTCTACGCTGCGGTCGACCGGGCCGAGGTTCCAATTTGGATCCATCCGCAGAACTACAATTGGCACGATTACGACAAGGACGACGAGTGGATCTACCGCATGTTCGGGTGGCCCTTCGAGACGAACATCGCTGTCGCTCGGCTCGTGTTCAACGGCATTCTCGACAAGTACGAGAACCTCGAGATCGTCACTCACCACTACGGCGGCACGATACCGCACCTGAAGGAGCGCATGATGTCGCGGGTAGAACGGCAAATCGATAGCCCGGAACACGACAGGATCGGCGTCACGTCACTGTCGCAACCCGTCGAAACATACTTCGAGCGGATCTACGGGGACACGGGCGTTAGCAGCCAAGGCGAGACCCATACGCTCGAATGTGGCTACGAGTTCTTCGGACCAGAAAACACGCTGTTCGCCGCGGACTACCCTTACGGCGCTGAAGGTGGACGATATTGGCTGAAACACCAGATCCCGGCGATCGAGGCGATGGACATCCCCGCGGAAGAAAAGGAGATGATCTTCTCAGAGAACGTCGCGGAACTCCTCGACCTGTAATCGACCCTAGCAGTTCGTCGTTTCGTCGAGAAACACTGGGATCAATGACTACATTCACATGACCACGACAGAAAACTTAGTCGACTATACATTCGAACTCACGGGCACCGATCTCCCCACGGAGGCTAGATCCAACCTGAAGACCGCTCTCTTGGACACTCTGGGAGCGATGGCTGCTGGAAGCACGGCTCCGGCGGCAGAGAAAGCATTCACGTCAGTCCTCGACGGATCCGACGGGATCGGGACAGTCCCCTTCATGAACGAGCGCTTACCGCTCCCAAAGGCCGGGTATCTGAATGCCGTGATGTCCAGAGGGTTCGACTTCGAACCGGTCCTCTCAAAAGGCGCGACGCACGTCCTCGCGCCGGTCGTCCCGGCCGCGCTCACTTTTGCGGAGTATCGGGCTGCGCAACTGGACGATCCGGTCGACGGCGAGGAGTTCCTTGCTGCCATCACGGCGGGCACCGAACTCAACTGGCGCATCCGCGTCGCCGGAGGGAGTGACACGGCAATGTCGAGTGGGTGGATAGCCAGCACGTTCTCGCCAATCGCCGTCGCTGCCATGGGTGGGAAGCTCCTCGGGTTGTCCCGCGAGCAAGTCGCGTTCGCCATGGGAATCGGGTACAATCGCTGTGCCGGGACGTACGGCTCCGCACAGGGGATCTACGGTGGCTATATGGCCCAGCTGAGCGCCGGCATGGCCGCTTCCGAGGGCATCAAGAGCGCCCTCATGGCCGCGGATGGTATCACTGCGTCGCCCGTGGTGTTCGACGACGAGTTCGGCCTCTACGAGATGTACGGCGAGGGAGTGTATAACGAGGACGTGCTGGTCGGGGACCTCGGCACGAGTTACGACTTCCTTCAGCCGAAGGTCAAACGCTATCCCGGCTGTGGTGCGACACAACCGCTCGTGACAGCGACCCTTGAGCTCGTCGACGTGCACGAGATTCAGGCGGAGAACGTGGAAGCGATATCGATCCGCGCCAGTCCGAACTCCTATGGGCTGTGTGGTGAGGACAAGCTACTACCGGAGACGGCACCAGACGCACTGTGGAACCACCGGTACTCGTGTGCAGTTGCCTTGGTCAACGGATCGGTGTTCATCGACGACTTCACGGAGGATGCGATTCGCCGGCCCGAGATCACGGACCTGCTGAACATCATCGACGTCGAACCCGACGACCTCAAGAAGACCGTCGCAGTCGAAATTACTACCGAGGACGGGTCAACATATCGAGCGGTGAACTCGGATTTCGACTGGATGCGTGGCGCTGAAGTCGAAGAAAAGTTCGAGAAGTGCGCCCGCCACGCGAGGAATCCGCTCGCTGACGATCGGATCGAGACTGTCGTCGATACAGTCCTCCAGGTCGAATCGATGGATGACGTGAGCAAGTTGCTCGATCTCCTGTAATTCGCAGTCGTTGCTTCGGCTAATATCGTACGCTCGCGTTCGCCGTGTACGTGTCGCTCAACGAATCATTCACTCACATCTGGGTTTGAGGAACGTTTATAGGGTCTGAGGAACATTGGCAAACAATGCCATTTGATAATGGTGATTCCACGATCAGCCGACGAAGAGTACTAGCCGGGAGCACAGGCGTCGCGATGGCGTTCGTCGCCGGATGTCAGAGCACCAGTGGCTCGCCCGAGTCGGTAGAGATCACCGACGCCCTCGAACCGCAGTACAACTTCGACCCACTGCAGGCGGGTCGAGGCGGCTCACGTCGGATCTGTGCGCAGATGTTTGACAGACTGTATGAGTGGGACGAGGGGCTGTCGCTTATCCCGAAAATCGCCGCGGGCGAACCCGAGGTCGAACGCGACAGCATGCGATACATCATCGAAATCGTGGACAACGCCGAATTCCACAACGGCGATCCGGTCACAGCTGAAGATGTCGTGTACTCGTTCACCGCACCCGTGGAGGACGAAACGGTGTTGTTATCGCAGTACGACATGATCGACATCGACAACACCGAAGTGGTCGACGAAACGACGGTTCAGATCGATCTCTCCCGTGAATACGCTCCATTCGGGGTTCAGACGCTGGCGACCATGGTCGTGAACAAGAGCGTCCGGGAGGAAGACCCGGAGGCGTACAACAGCAACCCGGTTGGTTCCGGACCCTACCAATACGTCGACCACACTATCGGCGAGTATGTCGATATAGAGGTCTGGGACGACTACTGGGGCGACGTGGATCCGAACATCGAGAGCGTCCGATTCACCGCCGTCCCGGACAATTCGGCGAGGGTTTCCCAGATCCAGTCCGGTGACACGGACGTCATCATGCGCGTTCCAGCGTCGGACTGGGACACGCTCGACTCCCACGAAGATGTCGAAATTCAGAGTCGGCAGGGCCTGCCATACATGTCCCTCTCATACAACTGCAACGAAGGCCCAACCACAGACGCGGATGTCCGCAGGGGCATCGAACACTCGTTCTCTCCCGATCAGTTCGTCGAGGACGTTTTGGGCGAGACCGGAAACAGGGCTCACGCTCCCATCCCGTCCGAGATCCTCAACGACTGGGACTTCCCCGCGAGCGACTACGAGGAGATGGTTCGGGAATACGACCCCGAACGCGCCGCGGATCTCCTCGATGGCAACGTCCCCGATGGGTGGGAACCGCGAATCGTCTGCCTTGGTCGCGATGAGTACGTCCAGTTCGCCGAGCGCGTGGCTGGCCGCCTCCAGGCGCTGAGCGAGTACGGGGTCGAGATCAATCCGCAGGTGCAGGCGCTCGGCCCGGGCGAGTTTGACACCGCGGCCTACAGCGGCAATAGCGACGAAGTGGCGATGTACTACGTCGGGTTCGCAGCACACGGTCCCGACCCAAACACGTACATCCAGCCCCTGCTCCACGAGAGTTACGAGGAACTCCGAAACGGCATCTTCTACGACGACCAGGAGTACCACGACACCATCATAGAGGCCGTCCAGACCACTGACATCGAGGAGCGCGTCGAACTGTACGACTCGGTGATCAGGGAATCCCGCGAACAGGCTATCCATACACCGATCTACTTCCAGAACAACAGCCATGCACAGCAGACCTACGTCGAGGACCTGCCCGTGCATCCCATTGTCGGCAACTGGCCACGACTCGCCACGTCGGGCAACAACGCGAGCATCCAGCAGTAACGCGTCCGCCACGTTCCTTTTTAGCTGTTCCTGAACACCACTGCAGCTGCTTCTCTCTCAGTCTCTTGACGTCGTCGGATCCATATCGGAGGCTCTCGTGCGGGGTCGACTTGCCACAACATCCAATGCTGCGACAATTCACTGCTGGCGTCCGTGGAAATCGATCGGCTCGTTCGGTATCCCGCTCAGCGTATCCCGACCGAGCCGATGCCGTCGTTAAGTTCTACGTCCGTTCCGTACTCAGCCGACAGTTCCTGGACGCGAGTGAGTATCTCTGTCGCCCGGTCCCCGGTCGCCGATCGCGGAATTCCGGTCAGCGACTCCGGTTCGTCTATCCAGGTAAACGGGTGGAGTCGAAGTTCGGCAATCGAGTGGGTCTCGTCGAACGAGCACCGGAGCAGGACGCTTCCAGGGACGGCGAACGAATCCCCTTCAGGACTGAGCGTCCGTCGGTCGCGCTTGGATTCCCGATCGCGCCACGGTTTGATCTCCCCCCGCGCCTGGATCGCGTCGGCCAGCGACGCCTCCATCGGGTGGTCCGCCAGTCGCTCTTCGTGGTCGTAGTAGAAGTCGCTGGGCTGGCGCGTTACCTCGTCGACCATGATGACGAAGTCGCCCGGGTCGTAGCAAATCAGCGCTCCCTCGTAAACCTCGAGACCGCGGACGGGAGCGTGACTGCCTTGGACTGCGACGACGTCGGCGCCGGCATCGACGCAACGTTTCGCGAATATTTCGAGGAACGCGGGGGGGCGTGACCGCGACCCGTTGGGTTCAAAATCGTGCGAGTGGATGTGTGCGATGGTGACGTCGGCGGTCTCGGCCGACCCACGGATTTGCCGGAGATTGCGCTCGCGGTCACGATCGTCGATGACGCGCCGAGCACCCGATACATCGTCTCGTTGTACGTATCTGGTCTGTTCGTTTTTCGAATATGTCGTCTGGACGATAAGCGTCGATCCGCATCCCTTGTCACTGTCGTCGCCGTCCTTCTCCATCACGACGTACCCGAGTTCCTGACTGAGAGCCCGGATCTGTTCGTAACGGTCCTCGTCAACTTCGAAGTATGTCCGGAGCGCGTTGACCCCCGGCCGCCCCCGCATGTCGGGGCGGGCGTGGCCAGCTGCGGCCCAGGCCGAGCACGACGGCGACATGGAGACCAGGCCGACGCGACCGCAGTCGGTGTTGACGTACGTCGGTTCGGAAGCCACGCCGAGATTTTCGCCTGTCCCCGCGTACGCGACGCCGTGCTCGTCCAGCGTTTCCAACGTCTCGTGGAGGCCGCCGTACGAGAAGTCGAGGGTATGATTCGAGGCGTGCGAGACGAGGTTGAATCCAGCCCAGTCGAGGTCCGCCGCGACGGACTTTGGCCCCCGCATCCAAGTTCCGCCAGCGGTCGCCGCCGGGATCACTTCCGGCTCGTCGTACTCATGGAGTGTGGTTTCGAGGTGGGTGTACGAGACATCAGCGTCGCGAATTTTCTCGATGAGATCGAGAAACCCGTCGTCGGTACAGGAAGAGACAGGGCCGTTGATGACGGCGTCACCGGTGACAGACAATTCTAATGACATCGGTTTAAAGAGCGCTTCGAGCTCTGTTAAAGGTTGTGCCTCGAGTGGTGTTGTTCAGATTCGGCAGTCCCCATCATTCTTGATTGCTGACTCGATTTCGAGGACAGGATGAGGGAGACCAGAGTGAACAATTCACTGAGTCGAGCAAAGACGGTGGTCTCACCCTGGTGAGAGTGCCGTCAATTCAGGCGAGAGTCAACACTGTCGCTCATTTATGGGGCTGGTGCTGGACGCGGGCAGTCTCAGTCCGCGTCCAGCTGGCTGTAGGTCGCTGAGATGTCAACACGGTTGGTCGGTGCTTCCCACTTCCGCTGCAACATCTCGTCGAGAGCGTGATCAATCCACTTCGGAACACCTCGAATCGGAACCAGACGGGTAGTGCTCGCCCACTGCGACGCGGCGTGGTGAGCACGCCCCAGCGAACGATCACCCAGGAGCTCCGCAACAAGAGACTCACGAGGACAAACAACAACCGAATCACCGAATCTGTCGTGGATGTCCGCGCACGTACTTCTCGCATCATCCAGAAGGCTGTCTCGATCGCTGAGTGTTTCTGGTAGAGAGATTCGACTTCCTTCGGCGTGCGATCGGTCCGATCGCACACCACGTACGCCCGGACAAACAAACCGTGCTTACTTCGTGTTGGTAAGAGACATAAACCGCGAGCGGGAAGCAGAGTGGTCAGCGTAACATTTGCACGTCTGGAATTAACTTCTCAATCCAACTATTCGCGAATCCAAGACGCTTCGAAATGTCTAAAAATGTGTCAGTGACGAACTGTTCGAAATGATCTTCTCCCTCGAAGATTTCTGGCGAAATCTTCCGTTTGAGAGTCTTCCAGAGCGGTTCGATCGCATTGAATTCAGGCGAGAATGGTGGAAGGAAGACGAACTCGATGCCGAGTTCGTCGGCCCGTTGTTGGGTGAATTTCGCGTGATGACCGCCATCGTTGTCGGCGATGAGCAGAATCCGTCCGATCGGATTCTGCTCGCGAATCGCCTCTAACGCTGCACAGATGCTCTCTTTGGTGGTTTGTTTCCGAAAGATTAGTGTTCTCTTCCCGAGAATCGCGTAGAAGCCAAGCGTTTTCCAGGGAACCGTTACCAGTGGCTTGTCGATTTCCACGGTGCGATCGTACGACCACATGCGCTGAGAATTCTCGAACGGTTGCGGCCAGCACGCGTCGAAAAAGCCGAGAACGAGTGGCTTCTCACCGTTGTCTTTAGCGAGCGCCTCTTCCAGGCGCTCGCGAAAATCTGCTTCGGCATCGGGTGATTGTCGTGGATCCATCGGTCGTGGTTTTGCGTATTGCATGCCGTCAGCACGAAGAATTCGGGCGAGATGTGCTCGGTCGTAGGTGACGCCATAGCGATCCCAAAGAAGGTCGTCGATCTCCTGTGGTGTCCATGGTTGGCCCTCTTCGAGGAGGGTGAAGAACTCCTCAAACTGTTCAGGGGAGAGCTTCGCGGGCCGGCCGCCCGCGAAGCTCGGTCGAAGCCCGCCGACACTCGCTTCATTCCACCCAGCGAGCCATCGGTCACCGGTATGGCGGGAAACACCAACGCGCTGAGCGGCTACCTTGGTTGCATCACCGAAATATAGATTCTTGATGAAACAGAGTCGCCGGACGAGACGCGTCTCGTCCGCCTTCTGGGCTTCATTAATGGCCGAATCAAGCTGATCTTCCGACAAATGCCTCTCCACTTCTATCCGACGACTTGTCGCCATTGCTATCCATTACGCTCTCTGAAAGCTCAAACATAGTGCTGACCACTCCAGTTCCCGCTCGCTTCCCTCGTATATCACGTACTCCGTCCAGTAGAAAACCGTCGTGTTCAGGTTCTCGGCCATCCGCTCCCCACCGCAGACGATCGGGAGAGCGACTAGATGCAGAGGCACCAGTCGCTCGATAGACGTGCCATCGTAGAACCTACGGTCGGTGAGGAGTCCGGCGATCTCGAACGGAAGGGCCGCGATGTAGTCGAACAGTCGCTCAACCGCGTCGCTCTTTGGTACGTCAGTGACTGCGACGACGAGTGGTTTGGCCTGACAGAGGACAAATCCAGCGAGGTAGCGATGGTACTGAGAGGTGTCACCGCGTGGTTTTGTGTGGCCCAGTTCTACAAGCTCGGCGTATAGACAGCCGTGGTTAGTGGATATTGACGAAGTCAAAGAAGATGGGCCTCAGGCCGAGGTCAAGGATCATCGCCGCCTGCTGGACGAGAAGGTCGTTGACCGTAGCTTCGAGTTCATCAGGTGGGGCGGTATGAAGCTGAGCCAGCGTGTAGTCGTCGGAGTACGTCCTGAGAGCGCTGTCGGTAACAGCCTTGATGATTTCTGACCGACAGCGACTTGGTGGAGCGTCTGCCGGATGATCCCGGAGTCGAAGCAAGGAGTCCAGGCGCTAAGGTTTCAAGGTCAGCCGCCGTAAGACCGGTGGCTGGGTGATATGGAATCTTACACTCGCCCGGCGCTTTCTGAGAATATAATTCTGTTAGTTGTGATCAACCGTTGATTCGATGGGAACTACAGACATTGAACAAGTGAGTGACTCAAGACTTTAACGCAGAGGTGAGGGATTAACCGAACACGGATGGAGGAAGGACCGAAGTCGAGTTGCCGTGGATGAGGGGAGTCGCCAGTATGAGACAGGACGCGACGAACGTGAATGGCGAATTGTGGATTACTCGTCCTTGTCAGCGGCTATCGATGTGATACTTTCCCGTTCTACCATAAGCGATCGTGCACGACTGATCCAGGCTTTCCGGTAGTAAACGGCGCTGACGAGGCACGTTTGCCAGATATAGTCGACCACGATCGCAATGTAGACAGCGACGATGCCGTATTCGAGAACGATACCGCCAATGTACGAGATCCCGAGTAGAAACACGCTGGTTCCGGTCAACCGGGCGATAAACGGGGTAACGGTATCGCTCCCACCTCTAAGCGACCCGGACAAAACGACAGAGGCGGCGAAGAGGAACGCCGTAATAGGGTAAATCTGCGCAAACCTCGTCGCATATGCGACGGTCTCGGGGTCGCCGGAGAATACGCGAACGAACCGTCCAGTTGCGAAGAACAATACGAGCCCTGCACCGCCAACACTGAGAACGGCTAAAATATCGTCGCGATGCCGTTAACATACGCCCGCTTTGGTTCATCGCGACCGAGCGCCTGCCCGACGAGGATATTCGCCGCAACGCTATAGCCGCGTGACAGTGGAGCGACGATTTGTTGATACATTCGCCGCCCGATATGATATGAAGCGTTCACTTCTGTCCCGAAGGCGTGCAGTATGGCGTTGAACGGGAACTCCACGACGATCTCCGAACAGCCTTCGGCGATTCTGGGCCAACTGATCCCGAAGAGTTGTTTTGTGAGAATTAGATCCCTCGAGAATACGAATGTGAATGGACTTCCCGGTCGATAGATTACGCCAATGTATAACAAGCGGCGCCGACATCGGACGTAGCGCTCGCAATAGCGATACCGACGATCGATAATTCCGGAAACGGACCGAGGCCAAACGCGAGTGTGATCGAGCCGAGTATATTCAAGATGTTCGCGAATCCGTTGACGAACATCGCTGTTCGTGTGTCTCCTGTTCCCTGTATCGCGCGTGCACCGACGAGCGTCACGATCGACGCCGGTGCAACGAACATGATGATTTTGAGGTACGCAGCGTCAGACTGTATCACTCCATATTCAGCACCGAGGAGCCCGATTGCGGTCTGGCTAAATACGAGTCCAAACATGGAAAGGGGCAATCCGAGTAATCCGCCAAGGAGAAGAGCCTGGGTGATCGCTTCATCGCGGTTCGCCTTTGCGTTGCTGCCCGTATCCTGACTCGAGAGTGCAATAGCACCATCGGGCCGTGTTGAAACGCCATAAGGCGGTGGGATTCACTGTTTCACGGCTCGCTTTATGTTATAGACGACACACATCAGGGCGATTTCTCGGAGCTCACGAAACCAGGACCGCGCTCGCACGATGAAGCCGAGAGAGCGCTTGACAGTCGAATTCACTGTTTCAGTCATAGAGCGCTGATCGTAGCGTTGTTCGTCGATTCTGGCGTTGTGTGCGTGATCGTAGGGTGCGAAGATACGGTGTTTGATCAACGGTCTAATGTCGAGATTACGTAACGCTTCGCGGAGTGATTGTTTGTCGTAACCTTTGTCGGCGGCAAGAGACCGTAGATCGCCCGAATTCCGGCGGGCGATCTGCTCAGCGAGGTCTGCATCGCTTCCTTCTCTGTTCGTTGAGCAGTGTACGTCAAGCACGGATTGGGACTCTGTATCGACGAGTTTCGTGACTTTGAGCTTCTGGACGCGATAGGTTATTCGCTGACAGTAGTGACGGCTCACGGCTGATCGTTCGTAGAATGTTGCGTCAATAGCACCATGTTTCGAGGGGGCGTGAAGCTGCGCCGACTGGCGCAGCAGCACTCGACAGACGCTCATACTGATTCGGTCGAACGCTTTACACAACGTGGGTGGAGAAGGGAGATTGGCCGCGCTGAGGCCTATCTCCCCGATTATTTGTGGCATCTCCTTGAGCAGGTCAATCGTCATTCGGTAGGAAGTATCGAGGTAAATCCGCAGACAATGCAGGGAAACGAGAGCATAGCCAGCGAATCCGCCGCCACCTTCCGGGGCGGGGGATTCGTCTCCATCGCCAGTAACGTTTTGAGCGACCGGCACAACTTCGCCAATGAAGCGGGAGATTTGTGTCATGGACAACGCAGACCTCCCGCTTCAAATCCTTTGAATTACCGACCCATCTCGACGCCATCTAGTGATTCAACACAGCCCACCATCGCCAATTCCGAGACCAATCTGTAATGAGATTCGTGCATAGATGTCCGCGAGTCCGACTGTTGCTACTGCTGCAGGCGAAAAAAGTCCAGCAATAATGATATCCGTAGTTCGCATCAGCGTTCGAAGTATTTGTTCAACTATCACCAGGTAGGCGAGAACGAACCCTTGACGCCAGCGCTGCCTTAGCTTGCGAAGAAGTGAACGGAATTTGGCCACTACCATGGGATTTCGTGGTATCAAGTTGAGTGTTTTGGTCCAACTACTTGTTCTCGCCACATGGTTCGTAGGGGAGGTATTACACACCCAAGTTTAATATCAGTAATAATTTAATACTCAACAAGACATCCGTATTGGATCTGCATTTCCCAACCATTAGTGAGAAACATCGGATATTCGCTGCGAATTCACACGAGATATAGGATAATGGCGATGGCAAGATGGAAATTCTTAATTTATTACTAGTGAATAATTCCCACTTATGGCACTATCTATATGAGGGTTTGAGAAGTGACCATGCAACTCGCCAACCTGCTCATTCCTCAAACCCTCATCTAGACAGTACCCGTTCGGGACTCGGCTCCGTCGAGTAATTCACTACTCGCGTGGTTGACTACCGCCTAAACCGTCCGTTGCTCGTACTGAATCAGCAGCGTGTGCAGTTTTTACTGTGAGTGAATGCGCTAATTCCGGTCGTCTCCTCGTCCGATCCACGGATTATTACAACAGTATGTTCGTAAATAAGCTGGTGGCGAAGCCACTGTACATCGTCGACCGCTTTCAATGGTGGCTGAAGCAGTCGACATCGGGCATTTCGCAGCCGTCACTGGCTCTCCCACTCGTTTACTGCTGGTAAATAATTACTGGAGGTCACGCAGGAGTAGGGACGAATGCGCCACCCCCTCGATCGAGAACGGTCACTCACAGCGCCGTGAGGCAATGAATGATGTTCTGTGTTACCAAGTAATAGAATATCGGTGACTAACAGTCGGTTCGTCAACCCCTCGCACGGGTACTGACAGTCGCAATCGTTTACCAGCAGTGAAAAAGATTCGACCACCGTTTCGGCTACGGCGAGTTCACGACATCGTCGGCCAACGATCGGTCGATCGTCGGCGCGTCGAAGCCGAACTCGGCAAGCACTTCAGACGTGTGTTCGCCGAGTTCGGGCGCAACGTCGTCGACCGAACCCGTCGTCTCGGAGAATTTGACCGGCGGCCCGGTCGCGATCACCTCGGATCCGTCGACGTTGGTAACGGTCCGGAGCGTCCCGCGCTCGTGGAGATGTTCGTCGTGTGCCGCCTGTTCGACCGTCTGGAGCTCGGCGGCCGGGACGCCGGCCGCAACCAGTTGTCTGATCAATTCGTCCCGATCGTACGAGCGAAATTCGTCCTCGAGGACGTCGGTGAGCACCTCGCGGTTCTCGAGGCGCTTCTCGTTCGTCTCGAACCGCGGGTCGTCGATCCACTCGTCCCGATCGATCGCGTGCGCGAATCGCTCTCAGAGTCCCTGAAACGGCGTCGCGAGGTAGATGGGATCGGTTCCCGTTTCGAAGACGCCCGCCGGCGCGTAGCTATCCCACGCGTAACCCTGTCGCTGCGGTACCTCACCGGTCATGCTGTACTGAGTGTACCAGTTCCCCAGATACGTCGCCGCGGTATCGATAAGGCTGGTCTCGATCTTCTGTCCGGTACCCGTCTCGCGGGCGTGCCAGAGCGCCAGCACCACCGAAAAGGCGGCGTACGTTCCCTCCCCCGAGTCGATCGTCGGCGCGCCGATCCGCGAGGGTTTGCGGTCGGGTTCCCCCGTCGTCCACATGAGACCGGACATCGCCTGCGCGAGGGGATCGAATCCGGGGCGGTCGCGGTACGGACCGTCCTCGCCGTAGCCGGTGACGGAACAGTAGACGAGTTGCGGATTGACCGCCGAGAGCGTCTCGTAATCGCAGCCGAGATCGGTCATCTTCCCCGGCCGGTTGTTGTGAATGAGGACGTCTGCATCCTCGACTAGTCGATGGAGCACGTCAGTGCCGTCATCGGTTTTCAGATCGACGACGATCGACCGCTTGTTCCGGCCGAAGTTCGGCATCGTCGATCCCCCGCCGTACTCCCGTTCGGAGCCGCCACCCGGTGGTTCGATGGAGATCACGTTTGCACCGAAGTCTGCGAGTAACACGCCCGCACACGGCGCAGCGACTGCCTGTGACAGATCGAGAACGGTAATGTCCGCTAAGGGCTTCCCGCGCATACTCGATGGGAGCATACCAGGTGACAAAACGTTTTGGATGGGACGCTAGTTCTCGTTCGATGATCGTTTACGCGAAAAGAGGGCAGTATAGCAGGTGTGTGACGCCGATTTCGACCCGGCTTCCGCTCAAGGGAGCGATAGTCGAGAGAAACGGACGAAACGGGTCGCGTGCTACTGAGTGTCGAGGAGGGTTTCGATCTTCTCGTCCTCGTATCCGTACTCGGAGAGTACCGCTCGCGTATCGGCGCCGATCTCGTGTGGGCCGTGTTCGACTTCGGCCGGCGTCTCGGAGAACCGAGCAGGACAAGCAGTGGCGATCACGTCCGAGCCGTCAACGTCTTCGACGTACTGGAGCGTCCCGCGCTCGTGAAGGTGGTCGTCGTGGGCGGCCTCCGCAACCGTCTTGAGTTCCGACGCGGGAACGCCGGCCGGCAGCAGTCGATCTAGGAGTTCGTCGCGCTTGTAGTCGGCGAACTCCGCCTCGAGTTCGGCAGTGAGTTCCTCACGGTTCTCGAGCCGTTTGTCGTTCGACTCGAACAGCGGATTCTCGAGCCAGTCGGGTCGGTCGACCGCTTCCGCGACGCGCTCCCAGAGGAACTGAAACGGCGTCGCGAGGTAGATCGGCTTCGTCGCCGTCTCGAAGATGCCGGCGGGCGCGTACGTGTCCCACGAATCACCCTGTCGGTGTGGCTGCTCGCCGGTCTTGTCGTAGAGGGTGTACCAGTGACCCATGAATCCGGCCGCCGTGTCAAACAGCGACGTCTCGATCTTCTGGCCCTGCCCGGTCGCTCTCGCGTGGCGGATCGCCGCGAGCATGGCAAACCCGGCGTAGATGCCGGTCGAGAAGTCGGCGACGGACACACTAATACGGGCCGGCTTGCGGTCCGGTTCGCCGGTCGACCACATCATGCCGGACGTCGCCTGCGCGAGCGGGTCGACCGCCGGACGATCGCTGTAGGGTCCGTCCTCGCCGTAGCCGGTGACGGAGCAGTAGACGAGTTCCGGGTTGATCCCGGCGAGGGTCTCGTAGTCACAGCAGAGGTCGTCCATCTTCCCCGGCCGGTTGTTGTGGATGAACGCGTCGGCGTCCTCGACGAGGTGGTGGAGCGCGGCGACGCCCTCGGGCGTTTTCAGATCGAGGACGATCGAGCGCTTGTTGCGCGCGATGTTCGGAAGCGTGATCCCGTTGCGATAGTGACGGGCGGTCTTGCCCCCCGGCGGTTCGACGGAGATAACGTCGGCACCGAGGTCGGCGAAAATGACACCCGCGGTCGGTCCAGCAACTCCCTGAGATGCGTCTACAAGCGTGATATCGTCTAGTGGCTTCGGTCCCATACACACAGCAGTGCGTTCGATCAAGTTAGCCTTACTGGTCGCGCACCGCTCGCCGGGTGCCAAACACCGCTGCGTTGCGTCCGACCGAGACGCGATGAGAGGGCTGTCGAAACTCGAGCAATGACAACGGATGAAGGACCGATCGTCAGTCCGTCTCGTCCACTGTGGGAACTCAGCGGGTCCAGTACAGACAACCGGCCGAACGGTTGGGCGACGTAAACACAGAAAGAACCATTCCCTGTTAGTATCCATAATATTTAATAGTCGTGCTAGTGGTGTTGTGTTATGGGTGAACAAACCCCAAATGCGACGAGCGAAGACTACCGTACTGATCGTCGACGGTTCATGGCAGCTGCGGGTGGCGTTGCTGGGTTCGGTCTCGTGGGTTCTGCGTCCGCGCGTAGCGGACCGACTTCGGCCAACTCTCAGGACGGAACCGCTGGCCCGGAGGCCCCACCGCTAGAGGTAGTCGACGAGGAGTGGCTCAGCGACCGGCTAATGGAGTACACGTTCGATAATCCGTTAGTTGACCCGCCGTACGAGCAGACAAACACGAGAGTGTTTGTTCCGTCCGACTACCACGAGTCGGAACGAACGTATCCGGCGTTGTACTTGTTCCACGGGGGTGCGGGATCAGCCGCCGATTGGACAACGGACGACAGCGGCCCCGGACCGCTGCAAAATTACTTCGAGGCGGATATCGTGGTCGTAATGCCGGATGGGACAGACGGATGGCACTCTGACTGGTACAACGACGGAGCGTTCGGAGCACCGAAGTGGGAGACGTACCACGTCCATCAACTCATTCCCTTCATCGAGAACGAGTTCAGGGTACGGTCTAACCGGCAAAGCCGAATCGCGGCCGGGTTCTCGATGGGTGGGGCGGGTTCGTTGACGTTGGGGGCCCGTCACCCGGACCTGTACGCCGGTGCGTACGCCCTCTCCGGGTCACCGTATCTCATAGACTACTCGAAAGAGGTGGTCGAGTCCGGTGATTGGGGGCCGGGTATGGTCGGACGACTCGGGGCGTGGGGAGATCCACGCAAACAAGAGACGCGCTGGAAAGGCCACAACGCACAGTATATCACGGAAAACCTCCAGAATACTCGAGTCCATGTCGCCGTTGGCGATAGTGGACCCGTCGAACCAACGGCGTACGAATTCGGCACGGAGCTCGTCGAAAGACTAGCGGCGGCGAACGTTGAGCACGACTTCTACGTAAACCATGACCGCGGTCACAGCTACGAATGGGCACACCAAGATATCGAACGCTTACAGGACGACTTCTTAGAGGTGTTCCGACGCGACCCCGTCGATCCATCGGGCTTTAACTACCGGTCCATCGAGCCCAGCTTCGACGTGTGGGGGTGGCAGGTCAACCGTCCAGCACTCACCCGAGAGACTGCCGAGTTTCTCGACCTTGAGAACGTGACTGCTGACGGGTTTACCGTTACCGGAAGCGGGAAGATCGAATTTGTCACACCTGGATTCTACGAGCCCCAGGATCGCTTTGCCGTCACCGCCGACGGGCACGCATCGAGTGTCAGTCCGGGTGTCGTTACGGCCGATGATGGGGGACGATTGTCGTTCACCGTGAGAGCGGGCCCGCCGGCCAAGCCGAGAGGGAACGTACCCGACGAAAGTGCCGTTAGCGACTCAAAGACGGTTGACATTTCCATTACGTCTCGATAGCGAACCCACCCGTGAAGAGAATTGACGGTCGTGAGGCCACTAACCATTTATTGCTCGTGCAGGCTTGAGCAGTACAATCGCACTAACGAACAGCTGACGAGACCGAACTAACGATACAAAATTACATCCCAACTGCCGGGGTGGGATTTACCAGGAGAAAAGATATAGTGGCTGCATCTCATCTCTCACGCATGGGCAACACCACCCCTCCGAAAACGATCAAAGCCGTCGAACACACCTGTACAATCCTCAACGAACTCCGGATGACCGACGGCCTGACAGTCACGGAACTGTCCGAGCGCGTCGGGCTCACCCCTGGCGGTGTGCACAATCACTTGACGACGCTCAAGCAACAGAACATGGTCCAGCAAGACGGGACCACCTATCGGCTCGGCCCCGATTTCCTGTTATACGGTGCTCACATCCGAAACAACAGTGGAATGTTGCAGGCCGGGAAAGGAGTGACCGATACGCTCGCCCACGAAACCGACGAAATCGCGAACCTGCTACTCGAGCACGACGGCAAATTGTTCGTCCTCCACGAGCGGTTCGGTGAGAACGCGATCGGTCGGTCCTTCCATATCCAAAAACGGGCCGAGGCGACGAAGCATCTCCATTGTACCGCCGGCGGAAAAGCGATCCTCGCCCATTTGCCTCAGTCGCGGCTTGAAACGATCCTCGAGAATCAGGGTCTCGTCCAATTCACGCCGAACACGATTACGGATCCAGACAAGTTACGGAGCGAACTGGAGGTCATCCGAGAACAGGGTTTCGCGTTGAATAGGGAAGAAGAGATGAACGGAATCCGCGCAGTTGGTGCACCGGTCCTAGACGTAGATAACGGCGTAGTAGGGGCAGTCAGCCTTACCGGACCTGCAAGTCGACTCAAAGACGATGTGTTCGAGCAAGAGTATCCGGAAGGGTTAGTACAGGCCGCGAACATGATCGAGATTAATCTCCAGACTGGTGATGAAGAATTATGATATCCTCCACTACTGTAACAATTCTTCAAAATCCGTGAAGAGTAACCAAAATAATCAACTGGCTTCTCTTCGACTGTGTGGTAGTGACCGAAATTCAAGCTCGTCTCCTCCGGCTCCGACAGCGGTGGCAACGGGGGTTTGTTCTCGCCTCACCGGTGATGGCCGAGCAGGTGCTCCGGACGCTGATGCGGACGACCGACATCGTCATCGCCGGCCTCTTATCGCCAGCAGCTATCGCCGCAGTCGGACTCGCCGATCTCTACGCGCGGATTTCACTTCAAATCGGTCTTGGGATCGGTGACGGTGCGATCACGCTCTCGAGCCAGGACACGGGGAGCGAGGCGACGGCCAATCGCGACGAAGCGGTAGCCCAGGCGTTACTCCTCGGTGGCGCCCTTGGGCTCCCGCTTTCTGTGTTCGGACTCGTGTTCAGCGCCGAGGCTATTGCCATCATGGGTGCCGAGGCGGACGTGGTCCGGATTGGTGCAGCCTATCTGACGATCGTCATGATCGCTGCGCCGGCATCGATCCTAACTCTCGTCGGTGCACGAGCCATACAGGGAACGGGCGACACGTACACTGCAATGCTCGTCAACGCGTTCGCGAACGTCCTGAATATCGTGGGATCGGTGGCGTTGGCGTTCGGTCTTGGGCCGCTCCCGGAACTGTCGATGGTCGGCGTCGCCGTCGCGAGTGCACTCGCCGATGTCGTTGCCGCGTCGCTGTTCCTCGGCGTGATCTACCGCCCGCGGAGTCCCTTCACGCTCGTCGTCCCGACACAGCTGATCCTCACGAAACAGCTCGTCGTGATCAGCGTCCCGCGGATCGGCGAGGGCTGCTCGGAAATCGTCGCGGAGTTCCCGTTCAACGCGATCCTGCTCGTCTTCGGCACCGAAGTGAATGCGGCCTACCACATCGGCCGCCGGATGTACCACCAGATTGCATCTCCGCTGTCGCGAGGGTACAGCGTCGCGGCGAACATCCTTGTCGGGCAGGCGCTCGGGCGGGAAGATCCGCGCCAGGCGTACGCCGACGGCGTCGCGACGATACTGTTGGCGATCGGGACCATCGGTGTCGCCGGAATCGGGCTCTACGTCGGCGCCGAACAGTTCGTTCGGATCTTCTCCACCGATCCCGTAACTGTCGACCATGCCGTCCAGTTCACTCAGATTTACGCCATTACCGCGTTCCTCATCGCGGCCACCGTCGTCACCTCGGGATCGCTCCGCGGCGGCAGCGATACCGTCACCCCGTTTCTCGCCCGCCTGACTGGGACCGGCGTCTTCCTGCTCGGCATCGCGTACGTCGGCGGCGTCCGGCTCGAGTACGGCGTCACCGCCGTCTACGTAGCGATCGTCGCGGATTACGTCTGGCGGACGTGCCTCGTTGGTACCGTCTTCTATCGGCGACGGTGGATCGACCGCGCGCGGACGCTCATGATCGAACGCGGCAGCGTCACCGACACAAACGCGGACAAAGAGGACTGACTGTAATCGGGTGTCTCGGTTGTCCCTTATTCAGCCTAGACGACGCCCTCGTCGAGCAACCGATCGATCTCTTCCTCGTCGTACGCGAACTTGGCAAGCACCTTGCGGGTGTGTTCGCCCAGCCCCGGCGAGACCGATATCACCTCAAAATGATACCACCCAGTCAGCGGTTCGGCCGCTACGTGAAGCATTCGTGCCCCGTGCGTTCGTAGTGGTGATCCTTCCGGGCGACCGCTCCCGGTTTGCCGGGGGCGGGTCGCGGGTGTGCTTTCGAAGTTCCTTACTGGATTCGTCGAAACATATAACTGGAGAAGTCTCGTCGTACGGTTCTTGGTAGAGTAAGAGAATCGTTTCCATTCGATAGGCGAACTCAGTGTTCTCTTTCGGTGGAATGAGCCAATATTCAGAGCGGTGTGGCTTCAGGTCGTTTTTTAGACGCTGTCGCACTGTTTCCTCGAAGATCGAGTCGGAGTGATTGGCGTAACCTGTGAACGTCTCAGGTCAGCAAACTGCGTCTCCTGATCCCATCGATCCCGGTCTCGACGACGATGTATTCAAACGTTGCGCTGACCACTCAATCACCGCTAGCCCTCGGTAACAGTAGTTTTTGCGGCGTTGTATAGTGTGTCGATACTGCAGCCGACGTACTCACAGATTCCAGTATCTGTGTGCCCGTCATCCGCCTTTAGCAGAATCCGCGCACGTGTGTTGTCTTCGGATTTGCGTTCACCGGTCGAAATGAACCCTCCAGTGTTCTGCGTTCCTCCTCAAAGAGATTGACGACGTGTTCTTTCCTTTTCATTCGTGCAGGGAGGCTCTCAGAGAGCTTAAGCTAGCGAGTTGAGACCTGAAGCTACACTAGACGGTGCCACGCTGTAGGTCAAGTCAATAATAGTTTAGTCTCGAACCTTATCAATCCCCTCAGCAACGTCCTTCGCCTGAATATCGGAATACGACTCATGCGTTGTCTCGATGGATTTGTGACGAAGAGCCGACTGTGCCAACTCCGAATGGCCTTTTTCGTACAATTCAGCTCCTAACGCCCGTCTCGCGCCATGGGGTTTCAGATAGTCATCATCCTCGAGTTCGATTCCAGCTTCCTTCGTGAGCCGTTTCATCACTGACCGCCCGCCAGCTTTCGTGATCGACGGCGGCGCCACCTCAGCAGTTCGAAGCGCCTCATCAATAGACATATCTGGATCAGGTTCCTCGCCAACCCTCTCACGATACGCTGCATATTTTGAGGGAGCGTGATCAGTGGGAAAGACAGGCCACTCCTCCGTCGGTGGATCCGCAACGCGTCGATATCGTTGCAACGCCCCTCGAGCATCTGACGGAAGACCCACGCGCTCGTACTGACGGGACTTTCCGAATACCTCGAGAGAGTGATTCTCGAGATCGACATCCCCCCAAGTCACCCCGTTGCGGGCGTCGTCGCGTGGATCGCGGAACAGTTCAGCGCCACGAACGCCAGCCTCGGCCAGCAGGACCACGATCGCCCGGTCTCGGTAGGCTATTTTCCGAGAGACGTCTATGGAGTCCTCGAGGGCTAAATCCACACGCTCGGTGACGTAGTTGATGAGCTGCTGGCGGTGTTCGGGTTCCCAGAACTGGCGGTTTCGATCGCCTTTGTCTTCGGGGAGGAACTCCTCTGATCGTTGTGTATTCGCTGGGTTTGCATCTATCAGTTCGTCTCGAACGCAAAACGAGAGGAACGCACGCACATATTTGAAATACGTATTCGCCGTCGACGCTGTCAGCTCCTGGTCGATATACCGCTCGCGAAGGTACATCCCGTACTCGCGAAGCGTGTTCGTCTCGAGTTGATCGACTCGCTTCACACCTTCTCCGTCACAGAAACTCGCGAATTCAGTGAGCGGCGAGCGCATCGTCGACCGGGAGCCGCCCGAGTCCAGCGATCCGAGATAGCGCGAAACCGCCTCCTCGACAGTCCTCCCCCCGCGGTCAGCCCGTCGATCAGTCGATCCAGACATTCACTTGTGGGGTACAGTGTCGACCCACATAAATCTACTTTGTTAAACTGGTGTTTAACGAAGTGAATTCTGTATCGACTATTCCAGCCATTTTCGGTGTGCTCGAGTGCCCTACGACTCAAAATCCAGATCTATAAATCATATAGTGCTATATAAAATTTGCCAGTGCAGAAGAGGAGACGGCAGGACGGTTAGGGAGTCTACGTTCGTAATTTGGAACGAAGTATTCAACTTCCACTTGAATCTTGGTATGTGAGAATAACAAGCATAATTCACGATCGAACCTCCTCAATCGGTATCGATATCAGACATCGTTATCTTCTCAGCACCTTCCAAGCATTCAGTGAACCGTTGCTCTGCCCAAGTTATCGCTTCAGGGGTATTATTTCGTACGTTGAACGTTACCGTATTCTTCTCGTGTTTCATTAATATTGCATACGAATCTATGTCAGTCTCTGCAATCGTAATTGTATACGGTATTTGACTAGTTGCGCGAAACAATTCAAACTGATCCGATTGAATCAGTTGTTTTGTTTCTGTTTTGTACGTATTCAGCAGAGCATTGGCTACATCTTCGGAAACTACTATGGTCGTTTCATGGTATTCATTTTCGAGAAGTAATTCGTGTGCCACGAGATAACTGGAAGCGATTCCATCTAGCACGCTGCGAACGCTGGTCGAATTTTGAATGATCCGCCTGTTCTTATGGCTCGCCGCATCCAGCGTGTATGGTTGATTGAAAAAAATCTCAGCATCCTCGAATATAGGGGATTGAAACGAAATCGAATCAGCGACTTTCATATGAACGAGTTGTCGGTCACACAGTGACTCAAGTTGGTCTAGGTAACTGGCATACTCATATACGACGCGCTCACCGAAATCTGTCAATTGGTACTGGTCATCTCTTCGTTCGAGAATATGTAACTCAACGAACGTGGTTACAGCTCGGTGGACTGTTGATTGGGAACTCTCGACGTGCTTACTGAGTTCCTTCTGTGTCATTGGACGGTCTTTCAACAGGCTCAGAATCTGAAATCGTTGTGGGAGAATTTCTACAAGGGTGGACGCCAATGACTCCTCAGACATTGTGTGGTAATTAGAGACACCCTCAAAAATAGTTTACGTGAGAATGAGAGGAGAAGGTCGGTCGATCAACAGAAGTACAACGGCTAGTAATACTAATCTACAATCGAACTCGAAAGTTGCCACTATTATTCGTCACGTTTGAGCGGTCGCTGCAGTATGCGTTCATTCGTAACTTGGACTGCAAAACAAGCTTATGATGATTTAAAAAACATGTATTTAAACTGTTATTCTGGGTAAAATCGACCAACTATTTCCAGAGCAGATGTGTGTTGGCATATTCACTTTCAAACGTGGCTCCATTCGGACAAGGGATAGGTAGAAACAGTATCGAACGACTGCACCATATTTGTAGATATGGATTAACTCCGTGGTAGCTCACCTCCTCTGTTGTGAGTATTCTCCAGAAATGTACATTCTGTGATAGAGATTACTGCATTTGATTCGTACCAAAGTGCGTATGGTGGGATGTTTCTTATTTGTTTTCAACCAATAATTATTAATAGTGTTATTGACGTACTATATCGCTCGACTAGTAGTGTTTGAAACTCGATTGAAAGTATAATAATGTAAGGACATATATTATTTATACGATTCCACACCTTTTATTGTGTCTATCTTATGTCATTAGGTTATCTACCTGTTGAACAATTTCTGATTCGGTGTTGGTAGCTACCAACATTCCGTTCAAAGTTCCCTCAACGATTAATTTACTACTGACCGTTCTTGGCGCGGAAGACGGCAGTCGATCGGTTGACGAACCACACCGTTCGACTTCGAGTGTAACGGTCATTCCAAAAGTCACCGTTTCAGGTTTTATATTCGGAAGACGGCCCGTAACTGAAATCGGGCCGAACGCGGCAATTCCGAGCAGTATCGGTACTTCGTCGCTGAACGGTGTCGCTCCAACGTTTGTCATCGTGTAGGAACGGAGTTTACCAGTCGAAGGGAGCTGTCGCTGGTCGATGTTTTCGCCACATGATGGACATCCCTGCCGCGGCGAGAGTGAGGCGTGGCCGTCCGGGCACTCGAGATAATACCCGTCACCCGTTTCGACGGCATCAAGCCACGTCTCGAGACCTCATTCGCCAGTCATTCGACCACCTCGAGAATAGTGACCGTCGCCGAGGCAACGGTTCCACCGGCGTTGTGTGCGAGCCCAGTCGTTGCGTCTGGCACGGTGTTCGCGTTCATATGGCGACCGTTCAAGAGTTTCGTAAGCTCAACGACTTGTGCAACGCTGGTTGCACCGACGGGGTGGCCCTTCGCTTTAAGGCCTCCCGAGAGGTTGACCGGAAGCGATCCGTTCGACCAAGTTTCGCCGTCTCGAGCAGCCCGATAACCAGTGCCGATGTCGTAGAAACCCAAACCCTCAATATCGAGGATTTCCGCGATAGTAAAGCAATCGTGGACTTCCGCGACGTCGATGTCAGTCGGTTCGATTCCGGCTTGTCTGTACGCTGCGCTTGCGGCCGCTGATGTCGCTGGTGTTTCGATCAGCGAGTCCCGTGCCTGCAGCGCGAGTCTATCGCTCGCCTGCCCCGTTCCGGTGATCATCGTCGGCGCCGACCATCCGTGCGACGCAGCGAACGCGTCACTGACAAGGACGATCGCACTTGCGCCGTCGGTCACCGGACACGCGTCGTACAACCCGAGCGGATCCGAGATAATGGGTGCAACGAGAACGTCGTTGACAGCTATCTCGTGCTGGAACTGAGCGATCGGATTGTCGACGGCATGTGCGTGGTTCTTGACGGCAACGTGAGCCAGATCCTCGCGGTCCGCTCCGAACGTCTCGAGGTATGTTCGCGCCATGAGCGCGTACGCTCCTGGGAAGGTCATTCCAGCACGTGTTTCCCACTGTTCGTCTGCCGCAAGCGCCAGCGCATCGGTCGCTTCGGCGGTGTCGAGGTGGGTGAGAGTTTCCGCGGCACCGACAAGGACCGCTTCGGATCGCCGATACCCCCTGTCGGAGCGCCACACCGCCGGATGCACACGCGGATTCCACGCGGGTCGCGGGAGCGTTGACGCCAGCGGCCGCCGCCATCATCGGTCCGTAGTGACCCTGCGATTCGGCGACTTCACCGGCGAAGTTCGCGACGATGACCTCGTCGATCGCGCCGGGTGGAACAAACGCATCGGAAAGTGCGCTTCTCGCAGCATCGGCGAACAGGTCGCGGGTAGTTTGTCTCTCATGTTCGCCGAACGGTGTCGTTCCACCGCCAGCGATTCGCACCGTCGACATCGAGTTATCGCACCTCCGCGGGAACCGGTCCAGGGCTGGCAGTCGAAATCTGACTTCTAGTTCGCTCACTCGAACCAATCGTCATCGTACCTCCTCGAGCGCGTCGAGCGCCGACGGGTTCTCGATGCTCGACCGGTCGCCGATATTCTCGCCGACGTGGATAGCCTCCACAATTCGGCGAACGATCTTCCCGGACTGGGTCTTTGGAAGTTCGTTTACGAACACTACTTCGTTAGGACGGAACGGCTTCCCCTGTTGTTCACCGACGAGCGTCCGGATGTCGTTCCGAAGCGACTCTGACTCATCAGACTTGGTCTCCACGATCGTGTAAAGGACGACGGCAGTGCCGGTCCTCTCGTCGGGAATGCCAATCGCAACTGCCTGATTGACGGCGTCGTGTTCCATCGCAGCGCTTTCGATCTCCGCGGGTCCGACCTTGCGGCCGGCGACGTTGAGGGCGTCGTCGGCCCGACCGTGGAGGAACCAGTAGCCGTCCTCGTCGCGCTGGGCCCAATCGCCGTGATCCCACAGCGGCGGGTCCTCAAACGTTGACCAATACTCCTCTCCGTAGCGGTCGTCGCCAGCCCAGAGCGATTTCGTCATCGAGGGACAGGAGTCTCTGGCCACGAGGAAGCCGCGTTCATTATCGTTTTTCACGGACTTCCCATCGCTATCGACGATGTCGATGTCCATGCCGAGACCCGGCCCCCCGAGTGAGCAGGGTTTCAGAGACTGGATCGGCATCGGCATCAGGAAACAGCCCATGATCTCCGTTCCGCCGGAAATGTTGATGATCGGGCACTCTTCGTTCCCAACGCGCTCGTAGAACCACAGCCAGGACTCGAGGTCCCACGGTTCCCCGGTCGAGCCGAGAATTCGGAGCGAGGAGAGGTCGTGGCCCTCGAGCCACTCGTCCCCGTGCTCGCGGAGCGCTCGAATCGCAGTCGGAGAGATACCAAACTGCGTCAGTTCGTGGCTATCAATCATCTCCCAGAACCGATCTGGCTGGGGGTAGTCGGGTGCTCCCTCATACATGAACACCGTGCCGCCGAAGGTGTGGGTACCGATGAGCGTCCACGGCCCCATCATCCAGCCAATATCAGAGACCCAGCAGAAACGATCGTCGGCCATGAGGTCGAACCCGAAGTGGACTTCCTTCGCCGCCTGAACGAGTGGACCTGCGTGGGAGTGCACGATCCCTTTCGGCATTCCGGTCGTCCCGGAGGAGTACAGCAACATCGACGTATGGGAGGCTTCGAGTTCGGACGTCTTGTAGTTCACTGAGCGGGTAGCGACGCTTTCCTTCCACCAGTGATCGGTTTCACCGGTCCATGGCACCTCAACATCGATCTCAGGAGTTCTCGAGCCGAGCCGCTTGTAGACGATCGTGTGTTCTACGTAGCCGGCCTTTTCGAGCGCCTCATCAGCTGCGGACTTGAGGCCAACAGGATTGCCCCGGCGATAGAACCCGTCCGCGGTGAACAGCACGGAACACTCGCTGTCGGCGATTCGGCTAGCAGTCGCGTCGACCCCGAACCCGGAGAAGATGGGAACGGCGATGGCGCCAACTTTGAAACAGCCGTAGAGGATTGACACCACTTCGGGAACCATCGGCATGTACAGTCCGACGGTGTCACCTGCGCCGACGCCACGCGCCTCGAGTTCGTTCGCAACCTGATTCGCTTGGCGGTGAAGTTCGTTATAGGTTACTCTTCTTATATTTCCACCTTCACCTTCCCAGAGGCAGGCAATCGAATTTTGGGTCTCGCTGTCCGTTCCGGCGTGTCGATCCAACACGTTGTGAGCGATGTTGATCGTCCCATCGGGATACCACGTCGTGAACTGCGGTTCATTCGTGCCATTACGAACCGTGTCGAACTCTCGATAAAATTCGATGTCGAGGTAGTCGACGATTTCCTCCCAGAACCAGTCGATTCCGGACGCGTTTACGCCTGGGACATCCTTGGTCGTCCGTGCGATCAATTCATCGTAGTTGTCGATGTCATATGTCTGCATGAACGCCCAGACGTTCGTCGATTCGATGAACGGTTCGCTGGGCTCATGGACGATATCGTCCTGTGTCACTGAAGTTTCTTTCATGGTTGCTGTCAGTGTAGTTTGTTCTGTTGAATTCTTTTTTGTACGCACTACGTGTTCTTACTCGCTTTCAACGACGCGGTGGGTGAGCGTGCCGATTCCCTCGACCTCAAGTTCGATCGTATCACCGGCTTCAATCCACCGATCGAGATCCATGCAACAGCCGCCGGGGATCGTTCCACAGCCGAAAACGTCTCCCGGCTGCAGGATTTCTCCTCTCGAGGCATGTTCGATCATGTCTCCCCAAGAGTGGTGCATTTCGGCGAGACTTCCGGTCATCCACTCCTCGCTGTTGACTCGCGTGCGGACGGTCGCGCCGTCGGCATCGAACGCGTCGGCCGTCACGAAGTACGGTCCGAACCCATTGGCGAAGTCCTTTCCCTTCGCCGGTCCGAACGGCATCTCCATCTCCTCGAACTGGGCATCCCGCGCACTGAAATCGTTGAAGATCGTGAACCCGGCCACGTGCTCATTGGCGTCCGCAGCATCGATGTTTTCGCCAGGGGTTCCGATGACAGCCGCGACCTCTAATTCGAAGTCGAGCGAGTCCTCCCAGACAGGCCAAGTGACGTCAGTGTCGGGATGGACAATGCTGTCGGGGTTTCCTTTGTAGTAGACCGGTAGTTCGTACCAGACATCGGGCTTCTCGTGGTCCGCGGCATGGTCCTCGAAGACGGAAAAGTCCCGGATCGAGGTCGGTCGGGTGAGCGGGCTCAACAACCGAATCGTATCCTCATTTTCTTCGTACACAATTCTGGCACCGTCGGGCGCCCGAACTGTTTCGTCGGGAAATCTCGCGTCGTACACGGCTTGTGCAGCCTCGAAGGCGTCCTCGCCCATCCGAAGGAACTCAAGGAGATTCGCCGGCGCGAGACACTTCGCACGCGCGGTCGGTTGCCTTACACCCTCGGTTTCGAGAACGCGTGCGTACCCGGCGGTCACGTCGAGGAGCGATGAGCCGTCGACGACACCGAGGCGACGACGCCGTCCGACGTCAGTGGTGACCTCAAACGTGGCGAGCTTCATGCGTCCTCCACGAACGCGAGCGGTCGCACCCAGCCGCCGCTTCCGTCTTCGATCTGTGTCGGAACCGCCAAGAACGGAATACCGGTCCCTTGCGGAAGTTCATCGAGGTTCGTCAGCTTTTCGATCTGGCAGTACTCGACATCTCGGCCGGCGAAATGTGCCGGCCAGAGTTCGTCGCTGTCACCCGTTTCCTCGAAGCGACGGCCCATCTCGACGAACGGCTTGTCGAGGCCGTAGGCGTCGGTTCCGATCACCTTCACCCCTCGTTCGACGAGATACGTCGTCCCTTCGGCGCTCATTCCGGGGAACTCGGTGAGGTACTCGGCCGTCCCCCAGCGCTCGTCAGCACCGGTGTGGAGCAGGACGATATCATCCGGAGACAGTTCGTGATCGTACTTCGCGAGTTGCTCCTCGAGTTCGGCTTTGCTGATCTCGGTTCGGGGTTCCTTCCACGTAAAATCGAGAACGATGGCCTCGCCGATACCCCACTCGACGGGGACCTCATCGATGGTCTTCGCAGGTTCGCCGTCGACCTCGGGGCCGTAGTGCCACGGTGCATCCATGTGAGTCGACGTGTGCGGGGCAGCGGTGATGAATTCCGCCGCCATCCCAAGCCCATCAGGGAAATCCTCAGGGTCGACGTCGAACCCCTGCCCTTGCAACGGCTCCGCGAGCGTTTTTGCTCCGTCCTCGTGATTTTCATATTCGATTTCCGGTGGCCACGGTTCGCTTTCGACATCCGCTTGGATTGGTATACTGAGGTCTACGATGCGAACGTCTCCTGAGACTAGCTTGTTCCACATATGTCGTGAGAAACCAACACACACATATAATTGTAGTGAATCCGTCAATCATTGCTGGTCCAGTCCGGCCTTACACCATCCCCTCCGTACACGCATTTCGGCGAATCACGACAGGAGATCGAGCGCATTCTCACCGAGGATACGGTGAGATGCAGATTCCGGCGTGACTTCCTCTACAGTCGTCGCCATGGTTCGGACCTCGTTCGGCGAACGCGGTTCATACGGTGCGTCGGTCGCGAAGAGGATCTGTGACGGAGGAAACACCTCGAGCGCGGCGCGGATCGGCGCAGCGTAACCGAAGAACCCGCATGTATCGATGTGGATTCGATCAGCCAACGTTTGCTCGAACTCGTCGAATCCGACCGTCGCTTCCTGATTCGGCCATCGGCCGGGATCCAACTGGACGTGAACACGGCCGAGCATGCTCGCGACGTTGCCGCCGAGATGGTGATAGACGAGCGTGAGATTCGGGTACCGCTCGAGTACGCCGTCGTGAATCACCTTACAGAGACTCTCACAGAGTGCCACTTCGCGCCCGAATATCGCGTTGAGGCGATACGTTTCGTCGAGCGCGTCTGGATGCACGGAGTCGTCGAGTTTCGGGTGAACAAGCAGTGGTGCCCCCGTCCGATCCGCGACCTTGAGGATCGGTTCGACGGCAGGATCCGTGAGTTCGATGCCGTCGCTCTTCGTTTCGAGTGCACCACCGGCGTACCCGTTTTCGAGACAGCGTTCGAACTCTCGAGCGGCGGTATCGCCGCCTGCTGCGGTCGGGATCGCCGCAAGCCCGTAGAGATTCGAGTGGTCGTCGATATCCTCGAGAAGAGCGTCGTTTGCGTCGGTAGTGCGGTTGGGGTCTCCATGGCCGATGTAGAACGGCTGGGAGAGCGCCGCACCGTCGACCCCGGCGTCCTCGTACCAGCGTGCGAGTTCGGCGACGTCCGTGTGGTGCGATCCAACGGCCGAGTTTAGCTGACGAATCGGTTCCGGTGCGGTTCGTTCCGGGTGGACGTGGCCACCGAAATCGAACGTATACTCACTAACCTCGTTGCTGTCACAAGTTGCCATAGTTCATGATTCTCGTGGGGGTACATAATTGCACCTGCTATGGCTGATCCGACTCAACCGTATCGATCACCCGGTCACTCGTCGCGGTTCGCAGACGTCGAACCGACGGATCAACTGATCGAAGAGAACCGACCCGAATGTTTACTACCGATCACGAAACATGTACGGTCGTGATGTCAGCGTTACTCACAGACGCAACTGCAGTCGTTACCGGAGCTACCAACGGTATCGGACGAGGGATTGCCTTCTCGTTGGCGAGACACGGAGCCGATGTTGTCGTCGCCGACGTGGACCGCGAACCGAGACGAGACGATTTGGCGCCGACCGACAGGGCAATCGAGCGCGAAACGGACGCAACCGCGGCTTTCAGCGAGTGCGACGTTACCCGGTACGATGACGTTGTGGCTGCGTGTGACGTTGCCGAGGAGTTCGGAGGGGTCGACGTGATGGTGAACAACGCAGGGATCTTTCGAGACGTCGGCTTCGTGGATACCACGAGCGAGGATTTCGACAGCGTCGTCGTGGTCAACCTCAAGGGGACGTTCTATGGCTGTCAGGTGGCTGCGGAACGAATGCGAGGAACCGACAGCGGATCGATCATCAACGTTACCAGCGTCGGGGCAGAAACTGGCTTCGAAGGCGGCGCCGTGTACTGTGCGTCGAAAGGCGGCGTAAAGTCGATGACCTTCGCTCTGGCCGAGACGCTCGGACCGTCGATTCGGGTGAACGCGCTCGAGCCGGGATATACCGACAGTACGGGCTTCGCCACGGACACAGAAGAAATGAAGAGACAGCGCGGAAACGAAACGGCACTCGGCCGTCTCGCCACGCCCCGTGACGTCGGTGACACAGCAGTGTTTCTGGCAAGTGACCTCGCCGAATACGTTACCGGCGAATCTCTTCTGGTCGATGGCGGCTGGGTACACACCAGAGGGAGCTACGACTGAGCGCATCCAGTTCGACACAGGTTGTTCGATGGATTCTGGCAAGGGTAGCGACCTTCGTCACGATGGTGGCCGTTTACGGCGTGGCGGAACTGTCGGGTGCACCGAAGTTACAGTTGATGGTGGCCCCCGTCGACGAGCAGGTTGTGTCCAGTGATATATCGGGCCTCCTCGGAGGCGAGGAACGCGACGGCGTTCGCGACATCCTCGGGTTCGCCGAGGTACGGCGTCGCGACAGTGTCCAGGAATTCGTCTACGCCGTCTTCGACCATCGACTCGAGCCTGGCCGTATCGATTGGACCCGGGCAGACGGCGTTTACGGTGACACCGCGATCGCTGTAGTCGACCGCGAGTTGGCGCGTCAGGTTCGACACGCCGCCCTTCGAGGCGCTGTAGGCCGGTCTGTCCTGGCCGCCGCTGAGTCCGCGTTCCGAGGAGATATTGACGATACGACCGTTCGGACTCTCCTCCAGATGTGACAGTGCGTGCTTCGAACAGAGGAAGGTTCCGGTGAGGTTTACGTCGAGGACCGTCTGCCAGTCCTTGAGGGTCGTCTCCGTCGCGGAGGTTCGGGCCGCAGTCCCCGCGTTGTTCACGAGGATATCGAGCCGCCCGAACTCGTCGACGGTCGCCTCGATCAGGTCACGGACGTCCGCTTCGTCGGAAACGTCTGCCTCCTGATAGCGCGCCTTCCCACCGGCCTCGCGAATTGCTTCGGCCGTCGTTCCGACTTCGCGCTCGAGGCGGGTTTTCTCAGTTATGTCAGCGACGACGATCGTAGCGCCGTCGTCAGCGAGTTTCGTCGCGATTGCTCGTCCGATACCGGTCGATCCACCCGTAACGATGGCGACGCTGTTCGCGAATCGCATGTTCGACGACGGATACAGGGGCAACCTACATAAAATTGCACGAGGGCGGACTGGCGTTGCCAGCGACGGCTGCCGGTCCAGCCTCGAATTCCGAACGCGTTACCGTACCAGACAGTGTCCTGTGTGTGGTTACTCGGGTGCCACGACTTCGTTACGGAGGGTCCCCGCGTTCCCCGCGGTCACCT
This sequence comes from Halostagnicola sp. A-GB9-2, assembly GCF_030068615.1. Lineage (GTDB taxonomy): Archaea > Halobacteriota > Halobacteria > Halobacteriales > Natrialbaceae > Halostagnicola. The sequence continues at coordinate 116,390 of NZ_JASJOC010000008.1, forward strand.
CGACGACATCACCCGGCTCGAGCGCGAGCGGCGTCGTATCGGTGCCCCAGTCCTCGTACGAGATGTCCTCGCTGGCGGTTCCGGGCGGGGTCCCCGTCGCGATTACGTCTCCCGGATGGAGCGTGAAGAACTCGGAGGCCGTCGCGATGAGCTCTTCGATGGGGAAAAAGAGGTCCGAAGTGTCCGACTGCTGGCGAACCTCGCCGTTGACGCGCGTCTCGACGCTGATCGGCTCGTCAAGTTCTGTCTCGAGGTACGGGCCGATCGGTCCGAACGTGTCGATGGACTTGCCGCGAGACATGAAGTGTTCGCGGTCGAGCCAGTCACGGGAACTCACGTCGTTGAAGCCGGTGTATCCCGCGACGTACTCGAGGGCCTCGTCCTGGGAGACGTCCGAACACTCGGCACCGATAACCACGGCGACCTCTCCTTCGTAATCGAGGAAGTTTACCGTCTCGTGTTTCACGATCGGCTCCTCGTGGACGATGAGCGAACTCCGTAGTTTTGGGAAAAGCGTCGGAAAGTCTGGCTTCGGAAAGTCCTCGCCGGTAATGGCCTCGACGTGTTCCCCGTAGTTCATCCCCGCTGCGAGGACCTTCGACGGCTCACACGGCGGCAAGAGCTCTACCGCTTCGGGATCGAATCGCCGACCGTTCGAATAGTATCCATCGTCGCGGACAGTTCCAGAGTAGACGCTCTCCTGACTCCTGAATCTGACTTTCAGCATATCTTCGTAGGGGATCTTCTAGGTTATAATTGTTTTTATTCGAATCAAATACATGTCTTCGGACAGTCTCTCCGCTCACCGGTTCGTAAACGCACAGAACGAACGATTGGTGTCGCCGTGGTTCCGAATTTCGGGAGATTGGGTCCAGTCCGTTAGAACCCGAGAGTCAGGTCCTCTCTAACCTGTTGTTTCATCGCCTCTGCCGGGGCATGACGCATCTTTTCGATATGATCGGCTCCCTCGCTGATTGCTCCCAGCCCGTTTCGACGCGATCGTTCGACGAACTCGCTGGCGCGTTCGATACGAACGGATTCGTACCACTCCTGGGCGTCCTCGAGCGAATCGTGTTCGTCGAGCGCGATCGAGAGCGCGAGTGCATCTTCGATCGCCATCCCACCTCCCTGAGCAGCGTGGGGTGTCATGCCGTGGGAAGCATCGCCGAGCAGCGTTACGTCCCCTTTCGACCAGGTTTCCATCGGCGGCACGTACGGCGCATCGACGGATTTTATCGAATCGACCGGTGTCGCGTCGATCATTTCGCCGACGCGGTCGGGTTTGGACGCGGCGCGTTCGAGCAACCCATCTTTGACATCGGCCGGATCTTTCGATTCAATCTCCTCGCTGTGCATCGTGTAGAACCAGTATCCCTTCCGGGTATCGGCCTCGAGCGGGACGTAACCTACGTGGCCGTCCTCGGCGAACACGTTCCAGAGCTTGTCCTCGACTTCGGCCGGCGGTCGCCACTCCGGGAGTCCGCGATGCGTGACACAGTCGAGGTACTCGAGCGAGTGACCCGGGAAGAGCGATTCTCTAACGGCCGAGTTGATACCGTCGGCGCCGACGGCGAACGCCGCGTCGACGTCGGTGCCGTCGGCGAACTGCACGGTGACCGAGTCACCGTCCTGTTCGACGCCGATACACTCTTTGCCCATCGTGATGTTCTCCTCGCCGATCTTCGAGACGAGAATTTCCTGAAACTTGGATCGATATATCCCGTGCACCCTGAAGCCGAACTCGTCCTCGAACTCGGTCCAGTCGTTCTCCATGACGAACTCGTCGCTCGCGTCGCGGACGGAATAGCCAGCGTGACTGGCGCCGTGTTTCTGGACGTCGGCTGCAAGGCCGAGGCGGTCAAGCGCCTGCATCGTGTTGATCTGCCAGATGATTCCCGCCCCGGCGGGTTTGTATTCGTCAGTCGCTTCGTAAACGTGGAAGTCGATTCCGCGTTGCTTGAGCCCCACTGCGAGCGAGAGGCCGCCGATACCGCCACCGATGATCGTTGCTTCGGTCATGATTACTCTTCTCTTCGTATGTTGTCGTTCCGTGTATTGCTGGTCGCCCTGTGCTACCGATATATCCGTTCAATGGTCTTCTTCTTCTCCGAGCGGCGGGTGTGTCCCGTCCCAGAAGGTCACGATATCGTTCGGATCCTCCTCGTGAAACGTCGTCGGTGTATCCGCGTCGAGCTTCGCCACTTCGGTCGTGATCTCGACCCGGTGACCAGCAGGATCCCGGAAATACAACGAGACGTTGTTCCCGAGCACGTGCCGCGTAAAGTCGATATCGATCTCGTGACCGGCTTTCCCGAGCACGTCGACGAGCTGTTTCATGTGATTCAGGTCGGTCATCTGCCAGGCGATGTGGTGGAGGCCAGTTTGCTCCCGAGTCGGCGCCACGATCAACGCGACGTCGTGATGGTGGTCTCCCCACCGGGTGAACGCCATTCCCCACATGTCCGGCCCAGCCATCGCGACGTCCGAAATTTTGAATCCGAGAACGTCTCGGAGGAACTCCGCGTCCGTCTTTACGTCCGAGGACGCGAGCGTAATGTGGTCCTGTCCTTTCGGCGCGTGATGAACACCCGAATGCGGAAGCACCTGTTGACGGTCGACGTCTGGTGCTTTCTCGACGACCTCGAGTTCGATCGGGAGCCCTCCTGGAAGCGACGTTCGAATCGACCGTTGCTGTCCGGGTTCCGCACCCTCGTGAATCTCGTATTCGACGCCCGCACTGGCGAGACGAGATTCGACTGACTCGAACTCTGATTCGGTTATCCGAATCGCGAAGTGATCGATTCCGGCTGTTCCCTCCTCGAGCGCGATCGTGTGGTGGTTATCGTACAAGTCGTAGTGGGTTTCGGGGTCGGTCTCGAGACGAACAACGTCCCCCGACGACCGCCGTCGTAAGCCCATCACCTCCTCGTAAAACGAAGCTGTTTCTTCGACGTTCGGTACATACAGGTGGGCGTGTTCGAATTTTCTCACACCTGGCATATCACTCAGTGATGCACCCATTTATTTATAACTATTGTTCTATCACATACCCGACGTTGTTTGTTCGCTTTTGTGACCGATATCCCACTGCAGAGGCCCTCCACTTGCAAGCGTTCGAGTCACCGGAAAACGATGATGGAACGACACTTCATCCCATCATCTGGAATTTGGCACCAATCCACACGGATCCGCGATAGTTTCGGGGAGTAATTTCATGCAATGGGTTACCATTGTTCTAGTCCCCGGCCCCACATTCGTCCGACGACCGAACGAATTGGGCAGGTGCTACACTCACACGATTGCGACACGATACGGTGAGATTTACACTCGTACTTATGTATTACACGCTGTGACTCTTCGCGGCCGAGCCCGAACCAGCGGAGAACCCAGCGATACGTGTGCAATTTTCATCGCGTGGGATCAGCCCATCAAGTGGGAGAAATTTACCGGCCGTTCGATTGGATGCATCCCCGCGAAGCCCTGATCGATGCTCCGGTCGCGATGGGTGAGCAATTCGCCAACTGACAACCACCAGTATCGCTCGTACCGTCGATTTCTCGATGCGCCGGACCACAGGATCGGTGCTTTCGTCGATCGATTACTCGACCGTCGTATTCAGGCAAACGCAGTATGGGTATCGATTTCCTCGTCTACAGTCCGAGAGTTCCGATCTACGTGCGGTCGCGTACGACCTGTACCCGGTGCGGAGCAGCTCTCAGAAAACCTGGGAGCCCATATACCGGCACATTTATAATGTAAACCCTGTCAATAGTGTACCATGCACAGACGGAGATTCATTTGTGCCAGTGGAGCAGCGAGTGTTGGAGCAATGGCGGGTTGCCTCGGTGGAAACGATGGAGACGACGAGACGATACACATCGGGAGTCTGCACGCGCTCGCACCCCCGGTGACGGAGATCGCGGAAACAGAACAGGAAGCGGTTACCGCTGTGATCGATCGAATCAACGACGACGGCGGTATCGACGGGAGACCCGTCGAAGTTCAATTCGGCAGTACGGACTACGATGCCGCCACGGCTGCACAGGAAGCGACGCGGCTCGTCGAATCGGAAGGCGTCGACGTGCTCTACGGCGGGTTCGGTAGCCCGGACGTACACGCGGTTGCGGATTACGTCAGGAACCGCGACGACATTCCATACCTCGTCCCCGCTGGATTCGCCTCGTTAAGCAGGGAGGACTGCCACCGGTCGACGTTCACACTCGATGGCGACGAATCGATGGCATCGCGACTGGTCCTTCCGGAGATTCAGGGCCGGTCGGGGACGTCTGGCTGGTTGCACATCATCGATCACGACTGGGGGTCACAGATCGAAGACCACTTTACGAACGTCCTAGAGGAGGAATACGACGACCTCGAGATTATCGAGACGACTCGAACGGCACCGGCCGCAGGCGACTTCTCGACGGCGATTACCGAAATGATGAACGCCGACCCCGATTGGTGTTACTTCGGTGGTGGCGGGATCGATTTCATCGAGTTCGTCAATCAGGGTCAACAAAACGACTTGCAGGAAGCGGTTGACCTGTACGCCCCTCACCTAGAAATTCAAGATCTCGCAGGGGCCGGGAGTAATGCGGAAGGAATCGTCGGTGGCATTCCGTACTCCCCCACAGTCGATACGGAACTCAACCAGGAGTTCATCGAGACGTTCCAGATGGAAGGTGACGGACTGCCAAACAGTATTTCCCATACCGCGCGCAACGCTTTGTACTTGTACAAGGAGGCGGTCGAATCGGCTGGAACGACCGAGTACGAATCCGTCATCGAAGCGCTCGAGACGAGTGAAATCGAGACACCAATGGGGTCCTTGCATATCCGTGAGTGTGATCACCGGGCAATGTCGGACCTTCACGTCGGTGAAGCAGTTGTGACCGACCAGTTCGAGATTCCGATCCCGGAACCGTTTGGATCCGAAGACGGTGAGTCACTCGCCGATAGCTGTGAGGATGTCGGCTGTGAACTGTGAGAACGACATCGAAAGACTACTATAACCACAATTATGGATGTTAATTTATTCCTGAGTCAACTATTTAACGGGGTAGCGCTCGGGCTCCTCTACGTACTAGTCGCGTCTGGACTCACGCTGATCTTCGGTGTGACCGGGATATTGAACTTCGCTCACGGCGCATTGTTCATGTTGGGGGCGTTTTTCGCGGTTAGCGTCGTGAACGTTACGGGGTCGTTCTGGGTTGGGCTGTTGGTCGCGCCACTACTCGTCGGCTTCGTCGGGCTCGCACTCGAACGAACGACCATCCAACCGTTGTATCAAAAGGATATCGCCTACTCGATTCTCCTGACGTTCGGGTTGGCACTGATCATCACCGACGGCGTCGAGTTACTGTGGGGAAGTCAGCGATCGATGGATACACCGGGGCTACTGGCCGGGGCGGTACAACTCGGACCACTCTCGGTTCCCCGTTATCAGATCTTCGTGATGTGTATCGCCGCGACCGTGGCGATCGGGCTCTGGGCCTTCTTCGAACGAACCGACCTCGGCCTGGTCATGCGAGCGGGGTCCCAACGGAAAGAAACGGTTCGGCTACTGGGTATCGACATTTCGCGATCGTTCACGCTCGTGTTTGGCATCGGCTCCGGATTGGCAGGCCTAGCAGGTGTCCTAATGGGACCGATGCGGGGAGTCAACTCGGGAATGGGCGACCAGATTCTCTTCGTTGCCTTCATCGTCGTCATCCTCGGGGGCCTCGGGAGTTTCAAGGGGGCCGCGGTCGCGGGACTGGTTATCGGGATACTCGAAGCGCTCGGTCAAGCGTACGTTCCACAGCTTACGGGCTATTACATCTACATAATTCTGATAGCAACGCTTCTCGTTCGACCACAGGGACTGTACGGGTATTACGGGGAAAAAGACATCATGAAACGCTTGCCGAAGGTAGCGTTAGATCGCCACATCAAGCCACTTCCGCTCTCGGATAGTAAACTACTGTCAGTCGTCGCTCTTCTCGCTCTGTTTCCGGTCGTTACCTTGCTGGGTATCTCCGACTACTACCTGGGGATTCTCACGCTGATGCTCGTTATGGCCCTACTCGCGCTCAGCTTAGATCTCGTGCTCGGCTACCTGGGTTTACTTTCTCTCGGACACGCCGCCTTCTTCGGAATAGGTGCCTACGGTGCCAGTCTGACCGCGATCCATCTGACGAATTCACTTTTCGTGGCACTCGTCGTGGCAACCGTCTGTTCAATGATCTTCGCCTGGTTCTTCGGGCTCCTCGCAATCCGGTTCTCCGGCATTTTCTTTGCGATCATCACGCTCGCGATCGCACAAGTAGTGTACCTCGTTGCCGGCGATTGGGAGGGAGTTACCGGCGGTGAAATCGGCATGGGCGTTCCCACGTTCGAGGTTCTCGGTTACCCTCTCGAGAGTGCGACCGAGTTCTACTACGCTGCACTGGCGCTGACCATCGTCCTGTACGCTTTCGCGGTCCACATCCTTGATACGCCCTTTGGGCGAGGAATGGTCGCGATTCGCGAAGGCGAGCGACGAGCGACGTTCCTCGGATACGATACGGCGCTGTTCAAACGACGTGCACTCGTCGTGTCCGCCCCGATCGCAGCGGTTGGTGGGGTTCTCTTCGCGGGTTCACAAAGTTACGTCACCCCAACAGTCTCACACTGGCTACTGTCCGCCGAAGCCGCGCTAATCGTAATACTCGGTGGCATGGGAACGCTATTTGGACCGATGGCAGGCGCCGCGGTGTTCGTCGGAATGGAACAGCTCGTTTCGACGTACGTCGACCAGTGGCGCCTCTTGATCGGACTTCTGATCGTGCTGGTCGTACTGTTCGCACCGAGAGGATTTATCAGTATCTACGACGCCCTACGACCAGTTCTCACGCGCATTGGTATCGGCTCTAACTCTGACAATCGCGCCACCGACGTCACCGCTTCGAAGGAGGGAGAACAATGACGATCCTCGAAATAGAAAACCTCACGAAATCGTTCGGCAAACTCGTCGCCGTCGACGACGTCAGTCTCGGCGTCGAAGAAGGGACCGTTCACTCGGTAATCGGCCCCAACGGTGCCGGAAAATCGACGCTGTTTAACCTCGTAACGGGGTTGTACGAACCGACGAACGGTCGCATGACCTTCGATGGGACTGATATCACGGAACATGACCCGGATGAAATCGTTCGTCTCGGAATCGCACGCTCGTTCCAGACGTCCGATGTTTTCCCGGCGATGACCGTCAAAGAGAACGTCCTGACGGCCGCCCAGGCGGCCTCGGATCACAAGCGATCGATCCGCGTGAAGGCAAGTTCCCTCGAGGAGCACGAGCAGCGCGCAGAATCGGTACTCGCAGATATCGGACTCGAGCAGTACACTGACACCGTCGCGCGAAACTTGAGTCACGGCGACAGACGAAAGCTCGAGATTGCGCTCACGGTTGTCAACGACCCTTCAGTACTGTTGCTCGACGAACCGGCAGCCGGAATGGGAAAAGAGGAGAGTCTCGAATTGACCGAGATGATCGAGCGAATAACTACCGAACGCGGAATTACTGTCATGCTAATCGAACACGATATCGAGATTGTGATGGACATATCTGACCGGATCACCGTACTCCAAGCCGGCCAAATCATCGCGGACGGAACACCAGAAGAGGTTGGAGCAGACGAAACTGTCAGGAAGGCTTATCTCGGAACAGGCGACAAGAAGTGGCGCGGAAGCGTCGCCTCATCGAAATCTGCCGACGATACCTCTGAGGAACCGGAACAAGACGGCGACCCGCTATTGCGCGTCAATAGCCTATTCGCGGGTTACGGTCAGGGTGATATCATTCGAAACGTTTCACTCTCCGTCGAAGAAGGCGAGATTGTCTCATTAATCGGCCGAAACGGAGTCGGAAAAACGACGACGCTTCGATCGATCGCGGGCGCGCTGGAATCGCGTGGAACGGTGACGTTAGGGTCTACCGACGTTTCGAAATATTCCGACCACCAGCGTGCAACCCAGGGGATCGGGTTCGTGCCCGAAGACCGTCAGATCTTCCCGTACCTCACGGTCGAAGAGAATCTACAGATGGGAACGCTTGGTTCCGCGGAAGACGGCGTCTATACGCTTGAGGAAATCTTCGAGCAGTTCCCGCGGCTCCGGGAACGACGGCACAACCTCGGCGTTCAACTGAGCGGTGGTGAGCAACAGATGCTTGCGATCGCTCGGGTGCTCCTCAGTCCAACGGATGTCCTCTTGCTCGACGAACCAACCGAGGGTCTGGCACCCCAGATTGTCAGCGATGTCCTCGAAATCATCACCGATATTCGAGAGGAAGGAATATCAGTTCTACTCGTCGAGCAGAATCTCAACGTCGTTCTGAAAGCGGCAGACAGACATTACGTGCTCCACAACGGTGAAATTGTCTTCCAGGGGTCGCGAACTGAACTACAAGAACACAATGAGGTGGTCGATGAGTACCTGGGCATAGCTGTCGGTTCTTCGACGGACACGCTATAGTTTCCGATCTACAATTAACTGTTGGTGGTTGCTTCATGGTGGTATCATGGATAATAATCCTCGAGTATTTCGTCAGGAATCATTCTGGTGTGGACATCACAGTCCTCTCGCCGACTAAGCGCGTCTCGAGGACTGTTTGACCGTGAAGTTTCGTCCGATATTTGCGGTCGAATCCATAATTCCAAATCATAATATATATCCAGATATAACAACCTATACACCCGACTATATACAATATTAATTTAGAATATTAAGATAATATCGCACTACTAGCTTGACACGGCTATTACTCGATATTATGTCATCCGATTATATCGTGTTTGTAACTGACTTCTTTGTCAAGATTACAGGCATATGTCCGTATGATATTTCTTTATCGGAATCACAGCCACTAGATGATCCGGATATATCGAAGCACCGGCACGGTCTAGTTCAAATCCGTCTTAGCAGACATTCAGCCATCGAGCGCTTGATTCGGTCGATCGTAGTAGTGTAGTAGTGGCATCTCAACCGTCTCAGCCGTCTGCGAGCGCTGGTTGGGCAGTCACCAGAATATATGAAAGTGATCGATCTGCATCGAGATGCTTCGAGATGCTTCGAGATGCTTCGAGATGCTTCGAGATCACTTTTCGATGTAGTTTCGCTCGCGATGTTGAACTGGCCGCTCAATCTCGACGAGTGAGAGAATCAGCCAGCCAGCATCGATAAGAAGCGTTGTTTCGCCGATTTCGTGTTTCTGTTGAATTCGGTGGAGGAACGTCGTCCTCAGAAACCGAGATTTCTGCTGTGCAAACGAGGGCACAGTTCGCGTTACTGGGCGTTGATAAATCGAGACTGAAGGAGATGGAAGCCCTTCTACCAAGTCGTGACTGTAGTGTGAGAAGAATTCTATAACACCCTCGAGTTAATACGAGACGAAGGGGCGACGCCCGAGTAACACGACAGCGATCGCTTCACTCGATACGTTCTCGCTTTGCAATCGTGACGAACGACTCGTTTTCAACGTTAAAAGGGTTGATCGAGTAGTCGAGACCCGTAACACGTGACGGCTTCGCCGGCAGCGAGTACTCACCCTTCGAATTCCAGGTTAGCGCGGAGGCGTTGTTGAAGTGCGTCAATATCAACTTGGTGGACGGGATCTGTCCCAGCGAGATCCAAAGCGTGGGCCGCAGCCGCCCCCATCGCGATGCAGGGGCCCATGACTCGAATGGCAGAAAGCGCGTGCGTATCAGCATCTACGCACCGGCCTGCCGCGACGATATTGTCCGCCTGGGCGGGAATCATACACGAAAGGGGGATGTAGTAGACGTGCCCCCAGTCGAACTGCTCGAGGTGAAACTTCTCTTCGGAGTCATGGAGTTCGACCCACCAGGCCGCTCTCGCCACCGCGTCGTCGGGTCGCTCGCCCGATCTGAGCTCGTCGAGGGTCAGCTGATCACGGCTCTTGATCCAGCGCGTCTGACGGATCCCCGGATCGCCGTAGGAACGGACCCGGACGTCCGCGAATATATCGGGAAACTCCGCGCGGAGAAACTCGACGACGTTGTCCACCTGTCGTCGTCCCTCGAAGACCATCTCTGCGTACCCCGAGGGATCGACCGGCGTCTCCATGTGGGTGATATTAGCGAGGAGAAATTCCGAATTAGGGTGATGGATCAGCTGGCCATCCTCGCGAACGAGCCCGTACTCATCGCCGACTTCCGCTAGACGTTCGTGAACTTCCTCGACCGCTAACTCGGAGACGGCTTCGGTGTCGTACCCCTCCATCGTGAAGCTCAACGTTCCGTAAACTGGAGCCGTCGGTTCGCGCATCTCCAGTCCCGCTTCCCAGGTTAGGCTTCCGTCTCCGGAGGCATCGACGAACCCGTCCGCATCGATCCGGACCGGGCCGAAGCGGTTGATGCAATCGAGGTGCTGAACCCGACCGTCTTCGAAGGCAACATCGGTTAATACCGTTCCCAACAGCGTCTCGATTCCCGCCTCAGCAATGGCACTTTCCATCCACCGGGCGAGCCGAACCTCGTCGTACTGGTAGATGGCGGTTTTGAAATAGCCCCCAGTACGTTCGACCATTGCACCCTCGGCGAGGAGGTCAGCAACCATGTCGTCGGCGATGCCGTGAGTGAGCTGTCGAGGATTCTCGCCGTGATCGTAGAGGCCGATTATCGTTCCGATGATCGAATTGACAGCCTGGCCACCGATCGACGAGGCGGCATCGACGAGCACGACCTCGTTGCCGGCTCGAGCGGCTTCGAGTGCGGCAGAGACGCCGGACACACCGGCACCTAAGACGCATATGTCCGCCTCGAACGTCTTCCGTGCCGGCCCCTCCTCGCGGCGAGCGGTTCGAGTATCGATGTCCTTTGGAGGACCCTTCGGCGTCTTGATTTCTTCGGGCGGATCGATAGTGTTTGACATAGTTATTAATTACCTTGGTTATTAGTAACGTTGCACAGTAAAGTAACTTTTGACGGGCGTGGCCAACTGCTGTTCGCTACCCGATCGCAGTACACCGCGATTGCGGGCGACGTACACTCTCACTGATCAAATATCAAATTATTTAAACACCATCAATAAACCAGTAATAATCTCCTCATTCTGCCCAATTTTACATCATTATACCATTCAGTAAAACGCAATGACGAACGACCTAACGATCGACGACGACTGGAATGCGCTTTACATCGATGGCGACTGGGTCTCGAGCGAAGAGGGAGAGAGCCTCGCCGTCGAGGACCCATCTACTCGCGAAGTAGTCGCGGAAGTTCCATCCGCGACTGAAGCGGACGTTGACGCGGCGTACGAATCCGCGGTTGCCGCCCAAGAGAAATGGGGCGAACAACTGCCTGCACAACGCCAGGCGGTTATCCAGCAGCTCATGGAGGCCGTCGACGAACACAGCGACGAAATCGTCGAACTACTCACCGAAGAGGTCGGTGGCACCCACGTCATGGGCCATACGTCGATTCACATCGCGAACGATCACGCTGGCGAGGCGGCGACGCTCCCACGTCGGATGAAGGGTGAACACGCCGATTCGAACATCCCCGGGAAGGAAAACCTCCTCAAGCGCGGACCGAAAGGCGTCGTTACGGTGATTTCGCCGTGGAACTTCCCGCTGAACCTCTCGATGCGCGCCGTAGCACCCGCGATCGCGGCGGGCAACAGCGTCGTCCTGAAACCCTCGACGAACTCCCCAATCACGGGCGGACTGCTGTTCGGAAAGCTCTTCGAAGAAACCGACCTTCCGGACGGCGTCCTCAACATCGTGACGGGGCGGGGCTCCGAAATCGGCGATTCGATCGCCAGTCACCCCGAGAGCGACGTCGTTTCGTTCACCGGCTCGACGGAGGTCGGACAGCACGTCGCGGGACTCGCCGGCGAGAACCTCGCCGTTCCGGCGATGGAACTCGGTGGCAACAACGCGTTCATCGTCACTCGCGACGCCGATCTCGACAACGCGCTCGACGCCGCGACCTTCGCATCGTTCGTACACCAGGGTCAGGTCTGCATCTCCATCAATCGTCACATCGTCCACGAGGATATCTACGACGAGTACGTCGAGCGCCTTACCGAACGTGCGGAGGAGCTTATCACCGGAAGCGCACATAAACCCGATACGGATGTTGGTCCCATTATCGACGAATCACAGCGAGACGAAATGCTCGAGTACGTCGAGAGCACGATCGAGGCCGGTGCGACGCTCGAGACGGGCGGGGAAATCGTCAACATCGACGATGTAGACGACTCGCTGGTTGTTGCCCCGACCGTACTGTCGGACGTAACGAACGAAATGTCCGCCGCGTGCAACGAGCACTTCGGCCCGATCGCACCGGTGATTCCGTTCTCAGACGTCGACGAGGCGGTCGAGATAGCAAACGATACCGAGTACGGTCTCTCCGGAGCCGTCCACGCCGACGATCTTGCAGTCGCAAAGGATATCGCAGAGCGAATGGAAACCGGGAACGTTCACATCAACGACCAACCCATCAACGACGAAGCGCACGTGCCGTTCAGCGGTATCGGCGCGTCCGGAATGGGTTCGTACAACAGCGACGCGTTCCTCCACGAGATCACGGAGACCAAGTGGATTTCTATCCAGCACGAACCGCGAGACTACTCGCTCTGAACCAACTTCGTCGCTTTGTAATGTTATTTTAGATCCAGGATCATCTCACCGCACAAACGTTCGATGCATTATTTTCACAACATAGATCTGAAAATGGGACGCCTCGATTCGTCCCGAACCTGAACAACTGAGTACACACATAAATTTATTGTTATGCAGATGGTATGACAACACATGCCATTTTACAACTACTCTGAGAAAGGGGAGGACCGCGCATCAGGTTTCGAGCGGGTTGAGACGGAACCGAATCCCGATGTAATTTTCCGCGCGCTTTCTCACCGCCGGCGACGTTGTATCCTTCATCACTTACACGGCGTAAAGCAAGCCAAGGTAACTGAACTTACACAACAAATTGGGTCGTGGGAAGAAAAACGCCACACTGAAACGACCTCCGATGGAGTACGCAGGGAAATCAAGACTTCACTCCTCCACACCCACCTCCCGGTTTTACACGATGCAAAACTCATCGAGTACGACGAACATACCACGACGGCGATAGCTCGGGGTCTACCGGAAATAGTGGTGATCTCTATCGAGTACTGTGTACCGATAGATCTCCCGGAGTAAGCACCGACGTGTGGATTTCGATCGATCTGTCGCAGAAACAAATATTCCGACAACTTTCGTTGAATTCAATGGTTCACTCTTGTAATAAGCGATCGGGTAGCGAATTCACTAATGATAGACGCAAGTGACAACCACCGTGGCCGGTAGATACTTGGTAGTACTCTCTGAAAACGCAATAATGACAAATAGAGATACATTGTTGCAACCAACGAGTGGTGATCACGAGAAGGAAATAACGAAACTACGGAACGAACGCGACTTTTGGCGGAACCTATTCAACAGGTTCGTGTCGGAGTTTCCCGAGCCCGCCATGGTTATCGACGACGAGGGAACGATCACACACTGGAACGAGGCTCACGTCGAAATGACCGGAATCAGTACCGAAGAGGCGGTCGGAAACAAAGCGATGGACATCCTCGGAACTGACGACGTGGACGAAACGTTAGCAGAAGAAATCGCTCGAACCGGAGAACCCGTTCGGGAGGATCAAATTCGGTCCGCGACGAACGACGGCGAGGAGTGGCACATCCGGGCGGCAGGGACGCCGCTTCGAACGCCCGATCAGACGTCTATCGGGGCGTTCGAGTACGTTTCAATCGTTACCGATATCATCGAACAGCGAAAGGAGGTCGAACGAACCCAGGAGAAGATCAGCGATACCGTCGATACAGCCGCGAACGAACTGCTTTCGGCGGCCGAAACGAGCGCCGAAAGGAGCGACGAAGTCGATGAACTCGCCAGCGAACAGATCGAAGCTCTCGATGAGGTTCAAGGAGAAATGGAGGCGCTCTCGGCGACCGTCGAAGAGATATCCGCAAGTGCCGAAGAGGTTAGCACCCAGAGTAACACCGCGGCCGATTTGGCCGTCGAGTCCGAAGAGGCGACACAAGAAATAGTCTCGATCATCGCCGAAGTGAGAGAGGCTACTGATACGCTACTAGAAAATAGCCGCGACCTCGAGGAGCGGATGGAGGAAATCGATACGGTCATCGATGTGATCGACCGAATCGCTGATGAGACCAACCTACTGGCCGTAAACGCGAACATTCAGGCGGCACAGGTGGATACGGGGGCGGCCGGATTTAGCGTCGTCGCCGACGAGGTCAAGGAACTCGCCGATCAATCGAAAGAAGAGGTCAACGAGATCGAAGAGATCGTCGACGAGATACGGACGAACGCCACCGAAACGATCAGCAACGTCGAGTTGACGAGCCAGCGGGTCAACGAGGCAAACGAGCGCGCTCACGCCGTCGACGAAAAACAATCCGAGATCAAGTCCGCTATCGAGGAAGCGAGCACGGGTATCGACCAGATAGCCGGCGCAACCGACGACCAAGCAGTCACGACGGAGGAAGTCGCGAGCATGCTTGGAACGTCGGTCGACCAGATCAAAAACGTCGCGACCAAAATCGAGTTACTCGCGGAAACAAACGAGGAACAGATACGGAAGGTTCGGAAAGTCCAGGACGACGTCCACGGTCTCAAGTCGGACCTGTGATGCGCTGGAACTCGAGGGTGTAACAGGCGGAGGACACGACACGTGAGAGCGAATAGACCGATATTCTACTGCACCTCTCTTTCTCGAACCGACGGGGAGGAATGGAAGAGAGCCCCACATGATCCGGGGCTGTTTGGGCTACGTGTTACTCGCGCATGGTCGTTACAACCGGCCACTCCGACTGGAGGAGGATATCTTGCGTGACGCTTCCAAAAACCGCCTTACCGATCGGCGTGCGTTGCCGGCCGCCGATGACCAGATATCGAGGGTCGATCGATTCGGCTTCCGTGAGGATGGCTGTGGCCGGGTCACCTACCCGTCCCGCCATCTTCACCCTCTCGTACTCGTACTCGCCCAGAACCTCCTCGACAACGCGCTGGCTAAACCGAGATGCACTTTCTTCTTCTTGGCTCAGCGAGAAATCCTGAAAGCCGTGTGACTTCCGCTCGATTTCCGCTTTGTGTTCTTCGAAGTCCTTTTCGGGAATTACATGGAGAACGACCAACTCCTCGTCGTACTTTACCGCAAGATCGTAGCCGATCGAGACGGTTTGGGCTGATGAATGTTCTTCGCCTACCGCTGCGAGTACTGTCATACCACCAATTTTGGGCAATATTATAAGAAGTTTTCCCCCGATCGAGTGAAGTTACACGCCTACTTCGGTCTGACGGAAGGTCGCGTCGGGCGTACCGTCGAATTCGTTTTCGGCGTGTTTCGAGAAGGACGCGGGTTTGCAAAACGAAAAACGATATAGGTGTCGTTCGCGAACAGATGTCTATGAGCGATCAGCGCCACGCCAACAGCGATTCAAGATGGATCAGTGATAAGCGCCCAGCCCGCGACACGATTAATCGCCGATCCGCTACTGGAGACGCCAAATCAGAGACGACCGCGGTCACGGATGGCGGACAACCCCACGACAGCGTCGAGCACCGGAAACTCATCATCGCGGGAACGGGCATCGCCGGGCTGACAGCCGCGATCTACGCCGGCCGCGGCGACAACGACCCGCTGGTGATCGAGGGCGACGAACCCGGCGGTCAGTTGACCCTGACCACCGACGTTGCGAACTATCCCGGCTTCCCCGACGGCATCGGCGGCCCCGAACTGGTCAACAACATGAAAGAGCAAGCCAGACAGTTCGGTGCCGAACTGAAAAACGGCATCATCGCGGACGTCGATGCCTCGAGCAGGCCGTTCCGGGTCGAGTTGACCAACGGCGACGTCTACACGGCCGACGCCGTAATCGCCGCTTCGGGTGCGAGCGCGCGCACGCTTGGTATTCCCGGCGAGGACGAACTGATGGGCTACGGCCTCTCGACGTGTGCAACCTGCGACGGAGCCTTCTTCCGCGATGAGGACATGCTCGTCGTCGGCGGCGGCGACGCCGCCATGGAGGAAGCTTCCTTTCTCACCAAGTTCGCTGACACCGTCTACATCGCCCACCGACGCGAGGAGTTCCGCGCCGAACAG
>NZ_JASJOC010000009.1 GCF_030068615.1 Halostagnicola sp. A-GB9-2
TTGCTCGGCGCGGAACTCCTCACGTCGGTGGGCGATGTAGACGGTGTCAGCGAACTTGGTAAGGAAGGAGGCTTCCTCCATGGCGGCGTCGCCGCCGCCGACGACGAGCATGTCCTCGTCGCGGAAGAACGCCCCGTCGCAGGTCGCACACGTCGAGAGGCCGTAGCCCATGAGTTCGTCCTCGCCGGGAATGCCAAGCGTCCGCGCGCTCGCACCCGAAGCGGCGATTACGGCGTCGGCCGTGTAGACGTCGCCGTTGGTCAACTCGACCCGGAACGGCCTGCTCGAGGCGTCGACGTCGGCGATGATGCCGTTTTTCAGCTCGGCACCGAACTGTTTGGCCTGCTCTTTCATGTTGTTGACCAGTTCGGGGCCGCCGATGCCGTCGGGGAAGCCGGGATAGTTCGCAACGTCGGTGGTCAGGGTCAACTGGCCGCCGGGTTCGTCGCCCTCGATAACCAGCGGGTCGTTGTCGCCGCGGCCGGCGTAAATCGCCGCCGTCAACCCGGCGATGCCCGTTCCGGCGATGATGAGTTTCCGGTGTTCGACGCCGTCTGCGGCTTCGCCGTCCTCTCGCGGGCTTTGCCCGCTTGAGTGGTTCGCGGAACTCCGTTCCGCACTATCTCCGTTTCGATGTCCCTTCGGCACATCGCCAGTCTCGGTTTCGATTCCCAGTTTCTCGTCGAGTTCGCCGGTTTCGTTGAGCGCGCTGGTGTCGTCCCAGCCGCCGATCAGTTCGTCGTCGATGAACACTTCGGGTGCCGTCTTGCGTCCGTCGGCGCGCTCGATCATCTCCTCGAAAAGCTCCTCATCACCCGTAACGTTGTAGGTCTCGTACTCGACGCCCTTCGCATCGAAGAGGTCCTTTGCCTTCTCACAATACGGGCAGTTCTCCTTGGTGTAGATCTCGACTCGAGGCTCGTCGCTCATACGGTACCGTTGGGACACAACGCCTAAAACGCCTTCTGTTTCCCAGCTTTTCCGGTCTCATCTCTCTTCGCCACCGGCGGTCGGGACGACGCACTTACGGACTCGAGACCCGATAGCTACGCCATATCGATGACCGCAGATCTCGAGGAAAAGACGAACCGGTATGGCGAACTACTGGCCGAAGCGCTAGCGGAAGCGACCGTCGCCCCGCCGGAGGGGACACCGATGGCCGAGGCTGCGGCCGAGTGCTACGAGATGGCCGAATCCTACCTCGAGGACGGCACCCACTTTCGCGAGCAGGACGACCTCGTCAACGCCCTGGCCTCGTTTTCCTACGGCCACGCCTGGCTCGACGCCGGTGCTCGAGTCGGCCTGTTCGACGTTCCGACGGAGGGACATCTCTTTACCGTCTGAGGTGGATGGTACCGTGTGTGATGCGTAGTACCTGGAAAATCCAAACCGGCAGGGACGTTTCCCTGTCGCCGAGTCAGGGGAGTCCATTCGGCGTATTCCAGAGACAGCGCTCAGGTAACGGGTATCGGAGACGAAATCCACACAATCGGTACGGAGACGGTACTCATGTGTTGAAATCAGTCGCTTCTGCCGGCCGTTCCCAGTCGGTGGGAGCGACGGCGGTTACTTACCTATAGACCGAACGAAGTTCGTACTACGGTGAGTTCGAACGTGAGTCAACGCACACTTGGCGCGGACCGACATCGTTATATCCACCAGGTTGATTGTCTCCCCCGAAACGATCACGTTTGATCACTATATAGGCGAAACCTATATAACCAAATCGCCGATCAGTTTATAAAGTAGGCAAAAGCTTTATAAACTCTTCGGCCTTACACTATGTTAGCTGCGACGACCGGGTTTTCTTCTGGTTCCCCCACCCGGGAGTCCCAAGTAACTAACTCGATACACCATGACTGATACATCAATCCGAACGTACTCACGCGAAAGTGAGACCGAAGAGGAAACGAGTACGAACGCCGAAGAACAGGAGCGCTGTCCGGAGTGTGGTGGACGGGTCGTCTCCGATGCCGAACACGCCGAGACCGTCTGTGAGGATTGTGGACTCGTCGTCGAAGAAGACGAGATCGACCGCGGTCCGGAGTGGCGAGCGTTCGACGCCGCCGAGAAAGACGAGAAGTCCCGCGTCGGTGCCCCGACCACGAACATGATGCACGATCAGGGGCTCTCGACGAACATCGGCTGGCAGGACAAAGACGCCTACGGGAACTCTCTGAGTTCCCGCCAGCGCCAGAAGATGCAGCGCCTGCGCACCTGGAACGAACGCTTCCGAACGCGTGACTCCAAGGAGCGAAACCTGAAACAGGCACTCGGCGAGATCGACCGGATGGCCAGCGCCATCGGCCTCCCGGAGAACGTCCGCGAAACGGCGTCGGTCATCTACCGACGCGCGCTCGAGGAGGACCTCCTCCCCGGACGCTCGATCGAGGGGGTCGCGACCTCCTCGCTGTACGCCGCCGCTCGACAGGCCGGCACGCCGCGAAGCCTCGACGAGATTTCGGCCGTCAGCCGCGTCGACAAGATGGAGTTAACGCGAACCTACCGGTACGTCATCCGGGAGCTCGGCCTCGAGGTGCAGCCGGCCGATCCGGAACAGTACGTTCCCCGGTTTGCCAGCGGACTCGACCTCTCCGAGGAGACCGAACGGATGGCTCGAGAACTACTCGACGCCGCCCGCGAGGAAGGCGTCCACAGCGGGAAATCTCCTGTTGGACTCGCCGCCGCATCGGTCTATGCCGCGGCATTGCTGACCAACGAGAAGGTCACCCAGAACGAGGTCAGCGAAGTCGCGAACATCTCGGAAGTAACGATCCGCAACCGTTACAAGGAACTGCTCGAGGCCTCGGACACGGCGACACCGGCCTAAGACGACGATCCGATCGATCGATGCCGTCGGTAGCGAACCGAACTTTTCCCGTTCGAAATCGACCTCGTAGCAGAAATATTGTTGCGTCGACATAGCCGAGGAAGTTTTTTCACCCTCGGTGTGCAATACCATGCCATGGACGAGACGTCGATCCAATTGTTGTGTCCTGAATGTACGAAAGATTGGCAGCGAACACCGACTGACCTTCCCAACTCTTCGGAGCTCTTTCATTGCCCGAACTGTCACGCCTCGAGACAGACCTCGGAGTTTACTCGAACCGACCGCGATCTCCGGACGCTCAAACAGTTAGGATAGAGAGTCGTCTCGACTGGACGATGGGCCACTGGCCATCCGTCACCGTCGCCGACGAGTGGCCCGGCCGCAGTGTCCGTGAAACGGTCGGTGAGTGAAGCCGATTAAGACCTTCCTAATCGGCTTTTCGCGACTCTTGCTGAGAGTTTTGGTGAATTCACCTCAACCCGGAATCGTCCAGTATGGAAGACAGCAACTACGCGGACAGGCCCAGTGTGTTAACGTCCCTCAAGATAATAATATAACCCTGCAGTGGTTAGAATTGCATGGTTATGAAGAAACAGGAGCTCATTCACCTTCACGGCCTTCTTGCCGAAGTATCGAACCAGTGTGCCGCGTGGGAAGACTGTCAAATTAACCTTGACGAATACGAATCGCTTGGTATTCGGCCGACATCAATCCACAAATCAAAGACAGACCACAAGGCCGCTGTTTTCGCAATCGCAGGGGGAATCACGTACAACATGCGTGAGGAAGAACAAGAAGCAGTCGCTGCAACCGCAGACTGAAGACACGTCGACTCCTCTGAAACTAACTACTCTAGTGACAACGCTGGTGACACTGGTTCTGAGTTCCAATCTCGTTCCGATCAGTATCCTCTTGTTCCGATAAGTATCCGCCTGTTATCACACAATATCTCTTTGTGGTTGCCCGTTTCGTATAATCGTTCCAGGGGCGACTGAACCGCTCGCTGTGCTGATATGGGTCTCCTACTCGCTTAATATCGTCCTTTTCTTGCTCATCGTTGTTCCGTTCGAACGGTTTCGAATTACCGACGCTGGATCTGGTCGGTAACACAGTATTTCGGACGAGCGTTCAATACCAACGAAACGTTTTGTGTCGTTTCACGCCCCCTCGACGCTTTGGTTTTCTCCAGTTTGTCACAGGACTGAGTCCCCCAATATCACTAGAATTTCACGACGGAACCGTTTCGACGGCGACCCGAAAAATTACTCGAGCAGCTCTTCGAACTCGGGCAGAACGTCGTCGTCTGCAGCCGCGTCGACTTCGGCGTCGCTCGACTCGTCGTCGTCCTCGGGAACTGGCTCGTCCGTCTCTTCGTCGTCGCTCGTTTGTGCGGTCTCGTCGTCCGCTAATGCGTCTTCATCCGCCGGCGTTTCGTCGTCGACCGCTTCGCTCTCTTCGTCTTCCTCGTCATCGTCCTCGATCACCTCGACGTGGAGAACCTCGAGCGGAATGTTCTCGAGTCGCTGACCGATCTCCTTGCGGGCGATCCGGGAGGCGTGTTCCTCGCGTTCGACGTTAAACACGGTCATCTCGAGTTCCAGCGCGACGAGCGCTTCGTCGGCGGCGATGAAGGCGGGCTCGAGTTCCTCCCCGGAGGGGGACGTCCGCGTCCCCATGTTGATTTCGACGTAATTCAGATCAGGGTTCAACATCTCACCGGTCTTCGAGATCCCGATTCGAATGGCCTCGTTCTCCGTCTCGACGTCGTATACGGGCACGGCGGCCTCGACGACAACCCTGCAGTTCATATCGTGATATTGTATAGCCAACAGTATGAAGCTTCGCCCCACGCAAGTCGACTGAGAACCGCCCGCGGCGGAGTTCGCCACAGATCGTACGGTGTCGTCGTGACGTGGCGAGACTGTCTGCCACCTGCGTCCTCACACACTCGTTCAGTTCGTCGCGCCCGAGTCAGTTTCCCGTCTCGTCGGAATCGATGCCCGTTCGAATCGCTCGTCGTAACCGACATCGCTTCGAAAGGCCCAAGCCGTCGCTACCGAATTGCGAGGCAATGGAAACGGGAACGATCCCGATCGCGGAGTGTTCCGGTGGATTCGATCTGTATCGAACGCTCGAGAGCGGACAGAGCTACCTCTGGCGGCGCGAAGACGGCGAGATGTACAACGACGACGCCGAACCTGGTCCCGGCCACGACCGCTGGTATTCGACCGTCGTCGACGGCGACGTCATCCGCGTTCGACGCCGCGGCGGCGATCAACCGGGGGCGGCCGACAATTCGAGCGCCGGCGTCCTCGAGTGGGAGGCGAGCGACGACCGCGAACCGACGATCCGCCGCCTGCTTCGGCTCGACGACGACCTCGAGTCGATCGTCGAATCGGCACCGGCAGACCCGTTCCTCGAGGAGGCCTACGAGGCCTACCGCGGCCTCCGACTGGTCGAGGATCCGCCGTTCGGAACCCTAATCTCGTTTATCTGCTCGGCCCAGATGCGAGTCAGCCGAATTCACGGGATGGTCTCGACGCTCGCCCGAACCTACGGTGACGAGATCGAGTTCGACGGCGAAACCTATCACGCGTTCCCGCGGCCCGAACAGCTCGCGTCATCAACCGAAGCCGAACTGCGCGACCTCGGACTCGGCTATCGCGCCCCCTACGTCGTTCGAACGGCCGAAATGGTTGCGAACGGCGACGGCCATCCGGCGGACGCACGCGACCTTGAGTACGAGGACGCTCGCGACCATCTCACCCAGTTCGTCGGTGTCGGGGACAAGGTTGCGGACTGCGTTCTCCTGTTTTCGCTCGGGTTCGACGAAGCCGTCCCGCTCGACACCTGGATCAAGACCGCGATTGCCGACTACTATCCCGACTGCGACTGCGGGAACTACGCTGAAACCTCTCGAGCTATTCGGGAACGTTTCGGCGGGAAATACGCCGGCTACGCCCAGACGTACGTCTTTCATTACCTCAGAACTGGTGAGTGATCTCGGGTGGAGCGCTTCGGATAGTTTCCCTCGAGACGAGGCCATCCTACCGTCTCGAGCGAGCGCTGGAGGACACTTCCAAGGTATCCGACAGGGTGTCCCTTTCTATAGCGCTGAATCCGTAGTCCTCACCGTCCGAACAGTCACCGTCTCACCTGTCTTTTCCGTCTCGATAATCGTCCCTGCCGGCAATCGCCCAGTACGCCTGCGAGAGGATCGTGATTGCAAATATCGCGCCGAGGACGCCGGTCACGACGAGCGCTTCCGTTCGACCGATGAGAACCGCGGTCAACCCGTACGCGACGCCGAGAAACAGGATCGAGCCGGCGACGAGTTCGAGCAACTCCCGAATATCGGCTCGAGAACTCGAGACGTCGAGAAACTCCTCCTCGAGTCGTTCGATCGGTCCCATCAGCGAAACAGCACCTGATTACGATCGAGGAGCATCATCAGCAGAACTCCTCGAGGGTCGTCTGATTTCGCTTCAGTGGCCGTGCTCGATAGCCGTAATTCGTCTCGAGGACGTCGGCGAACGCCTCATCGAAGCCGTGGTTCGTGTAGACGACGTCGGGGTCGACCGCTTCGACGGTCTCGATGAGCTCGTCGTAGTCGCAGTGGTCGGTGAGCGGGAAGGTAACGTCGTAGTTGCCGCGATACAGGAAGCCGTCGTCGACGGCCCAGCCCGAGAATCCGGCTTTGTGCCCGCTGACCGCTTCGACCGTGCGTTCGACCCAGTCGGCTCTGGCCTGGTTCGACGGGAGCACGACGATTTCGTCGCTTAGATCCCGTAACTCGCCGTCTCCGTAGGATCGAGCCGAAAACGAGAGGGAAGTGGCCGCTTCGATAGCGCGGTTGACGCGGTCGATCGATTCGGAGACGAGGAGTTCGCGATCCGAGACCTCGCTCGCGAGCCACTGGAGCTTTTGGGCCCGTCCGAGGGAGTAGCCAAACAGGAACAACGGTCGGTCGGCGGTATCTGTGATCCAGTCGCGGATTTGCGCCTCGAGTTCGGCTTGATCTGGAAACCGGTATTTTGGAAGCCCGTAGGTCGTCTCCATCACCAGCACGTCGGCCTCGATAGCGTCGGGATCGAACCCCTCGAGATAGGCCCGATCGCGGATCGAAAAGTCGCCCGTGTAACAGTAACGTCGACCGGACGCGTCCTCAAACAGGGCCGCTCGAGAGCCGACGACGTGGCCCGCCGGGACGAGGTCGATCGCCGGCGTCGACTCGACGAACGCGAACTCGGCTCCCGAGCGTGCCTTGGCGATTTCGGCCGTCTCGGCCGAGCAAACGATCGTTTCCGGTGAGCTGGTCGTCGATCCGAACGTGTGATCGGCGTGGGCGTGGCTCACGATATTGACGTCACCGACGGCACTCCGCGCGTCGGCGACGACGTGTGGCTCGCCCTCGAAGTGAATGCCGTCGCGATGTCGAACCGTCACTACGTCCACAGACGGGCTCGAGCATCCTTGCCTTGTCGATTTGTTGGTTCTCGAGACTCCATGTTCTCGAGCAGTCGGCCAGAAATCGTGTACTCGCCAGAAATCGCGTACCCGTCAGAAATCGTGTTCACTGCGGATAGGAACTGAGCGGCGTTAGTCTGTTAGAAACTGATCGATAGGTTATGGAAATGGTTCGGAAAAGGTCCAATACTTACTTCACTGATACAGTCGTATTTTCTGACGATGGTCGAAACTCTTCTGCTGATTGGGATCGTCGCCTCGGTGTTCGTCGGAGTCAACATTGGTGGGTCATCGACCGGGATCACGTGGGGACCGTCCGTCGGTGCCGGAATCGTCAAGAAGACAACTGCGGCGGCCGTCATGACCGTCTTCGTCTTTCTCGGCGGAATAACCGTCGGGCAAAACGTGATGGAGACACTCAGTGAAGGCATTATTACGACCGATCTGACGCTGGCTGCGGGGGTTGCCGTCCTCTTCTTTATCGGATTGGGCATTCTCGTCGCCAACATCTTCGGTGTGCCCGTTCCGACATCGATGACGACCGTCGGTGCGATCGCGGGACTCGGATTGGCGACCGGGACCCTCAACTACGTGACCATGGCGGAGATCATCACCTGGTGGATCGTCACTCCGATCATCGGGTTCTGGGTCGGCGGGGTCATCGGGCGATATCTCTATCCGGCGGTCAATCAGCGGGTCGATATCAAGAAATCCGAGGGCCCGCTCCTGATTCTTGACCGACAGGGAACGGTTCCGACGCCCGCGTTCGGTCCGAACACGACCTGGCGGGAACTCGGTACCACGACAGTCGTCCTTATTATCGGGTGTTACATGGCGTTTAGCGCTGGGGCGAGCAACGTTCCGAACGCCGCTGCGCCGCTCGTCGGCGAAGCCGGGCTGGAAGTGACGAACGCAGTCATTATCGCGACGATTGCGATCGGTATCGGTGGGTTCACCATCGCTCGGCGAACGATGGATTCCGTCGGTGGTGAGCTGAGTGACATTCCACTACTCGCAGCGCTTTTTGTCATGGTGACCGCGTCGTCGATCACGACCGCCCTTTCGTACATCGGCATCCCAATCAGCCTCGTGATGGCAACGGTGATGACGATCGTCGGCATCGGCTGGGGTCGGGCGACTCGGCCGATCACCTTCCGCGAAGCCGTCAGTCGCGACAGCGAGGGTGAGGACCGTGAAATCGAATTGGGTGCGATCGTCACCGAAGAACAAAAAGACGAACCGACACCGCCGATCGGCGAGGCAGAAACCGAAGAAGTGCTTCACGGAAGTGATCTATTCAACCCACAGGCGGTGATCAAGTATGTCTCGATGTGGATCATCGGCCCGTCGATGTCGACGATACTGGCCTACGGGTTCTTTGTTCTCGTCCCAGGGGTCACCTGACGGAGGGAAACTTACGTCCCTGGTTGCTGTATCTCGAGACATGCTTTCGAGCATTCTCGTCCCGATGGACGACTCCGAACCGGCCGGTCACGCCCTAAAATACGCGCTTGAAAACCACCCTGACGCCGAGGTCACCGTCCTCCACGTCGTCGGCGCCCCATCGATGATGATGGGCGACGCGGTGGGTCTCACGCTTGAAGACGACATCAGCGAGGCCGCCGCCGAACGCGCCGAACCCGTCTTCGATCGCGCTCGCGAGATCGCCGACGACCTGGACCGGGGGATCGAGACGATCGTCAGCGTGGGTCATCCGGCTCGGAACGTCCTCGATCGCGCCGACGATTACGACACGATTGTGATCGGGGCTCACGGTTCGGACCGGAGCCGCGCGTCGCACCGATTTCTCGTCGGTAACGTCGCTGAGACGGTATCAAAGCGGTCGTCGGTGCCGGTAACGATCGTTCGCTGAGCTTCGGTCGGCCCGTACGGTTCGAAGCCGTCTTCGGCGGACTCTTCGATTCTCCAAAACCCGTTACGTATCCGAAAGAGAGCCGGACTTTTACCCCTCGCTCGCCTCCCATCCAACATGACAGATCGAACTCGAGTGCACGTGTTCGTCTCCGGAACCGTCCAGGGCGTCTACTATCGGGCGACGACTCGAGACACGGCTCGAGACGCCGGGGTCGACGGTTGGGTGAAGAACTTGAAGGACGGGCGCGTCGAGGCGGTGTTCGAGGGCCCCGAGGACGCCGTCGCGTCGATGGTCGAGTGGTGTCACGAGGGAAGTCCTGCCGCGGACGTCAGCGACGTGCAGGCCGAGTTCGAAGAACCCCAGGACGAAGACGGGTTCGAAATTCGGTACTAACGCAACCGATCCACCATGTCCGATTCAGAGCCGTCGTCGATCCGTTCGCTCGCCGTCGCCGCCGAGGACGTCCTCGACGCGGCGATCTACACTCGAGAAAATCCCGGCACCGCCGTCCTTCGAGCGACGCCGCCGTTTCACGGCCGGATGCGCGCCCGGCTACACGTGTTTCACGATCCGGAGGCTCGAGTGCCCGACGCGATTCACGTAGCGCCGGCCGATCTCCTCGAGGACGAGGTTCTCGAGGCCTACCCCACATTCGGCGAGCAACTCGAGAAGACGGACGGGACCGATCCGGATCGGGTCGGGGAACGACGAGAACGGGAACTCAAAGCCTGGCGCGACCGCGCCGCGGACGCGATCTGCGAGTCGGTCACAGTCGAGGAGGGCCACGGCGAGGGCCGGAAACACCGCGTCGACGTGAAGCGACTCGGCTGAGACTCACCGCTCGAGAACGGAGCCGCGATAGGCGGAGAAGACGGAACCCCCGTTCGACGGCGACACCTCCTCCGTCCCGTACTTTCACTTTCACCGTGGACGGATCGCTTTCACGTACTATCGCTCCAACTGACTGGTATGAACCAACTCGTAAAGCAGTTCGACGACGAACCGAGCGACCGAGAATCGGTAGTGGACTCCGACAGGCCGCGGATCGACGTCAGCGACCTGCAAGCGAAAGGCGTCGAGGAGTTCGTCCGGACGAACGTGAGCACGGATCGCGTCTCGCTCGAACACCGCGGGTCGCACACCTATCTCGTCGTCGAAGAGTGATTCTCGCCGTCCGGAAGTCGCTGTCGCCGTCGAGAAGCAACTCTCGGATTCGCCGGGGGAACGTTCGTTCCGCGCTCGTTTCGGAAAACCGGTACGACTACCCTACCGCGCTCTCGAGTACCACGCATGCGAATCGCACGGCTCGCGACTCCGGACGGACCGGTCGCTGGACGGTACGAAGACGGCGTGATACATGCAGACGACGGCGAGTACGAGGTGGGCATCGACGGCTCGTTGCTCCCGCCGTCTGTCCCCGACGTGCTGTACTGCGTCGGTCGGAATTACACGGCGACGCTCGAGCAGATGGCGTACGAACGCCCCGATGAACCGGACTTTTTCATCAAGCCACCGACGGCGTTGCTCGGCCACGAACAGCCGATTCCGTACCCCTCGTTTACCGACGAACTGACCTACGCGGGCGAGCTCGCGGCCGTCATCGACGTGCGCTGTCGGAACCTCGAGCCTTCGGAAGTCAACGATGTTGTCCGAGGCTATACGATCATGAACGATATGGACGCGCTCGACCAGGCCGGGCGCAGTGCACGCAAGGCGTTTGACAACTCCGGCCCGCTCGGACCATGGCTCGAGACTGATCTCGACCCGACGGGGATCGATATGTGGACGGACGTTGCGGGCGAACGTCGACAGGAAGCGAACACGGAACTGATGCTGTTCGATCCGTACGAAATCATCTCGCATCTTTCCGAGCGCGTCACGTTCGAACCCGGCGATGTCGTCGCCTTTGGCAGTCCGGCGAATCCGGGGCTGGTCGAACCCGGCGATACCGTCGAGATAACCTACGAGGGAGTCGGCACGCTGCGGAACACCGTCGTGGACTCGAGTGAGTAGCTAACTTCGGCGTGCGCGAGCGTAGCTCGTGTACTCCTCGGACAGCTCACTCCTCGGACAACCCGATTCCAGCGCTGCTAAGTGACAGCTGGTCTCGTTTTCCTCCGTTGTCCGCCGGAGCAGCCGATACGGATTAGGGCGACAGATTCGAGCCGGAACCGACGCTCGAGGAAAGGAACTGTTGGGTCTCGAGTCCCGTCTGGTACCGTTGGACGATCTCTGACTGGTGGTTCGGACAGGCCATAAGCATGATTGCGCCGTCCTGAACCGGGATGAGAGGCCGAGCCGAGCTGTGGGGTGCGAGCCGACAGCCAGGACAACTGATCCCGCCGGCGGGATGGTGATCCAGGAGATCGGCCGTGTCCTCGCTCGTCAGCCCGCAGACCGAACTGAACCGCTCTACGTGCTCCGCACAGCCGATCGCGGGGATCGTAAGCTGATCCAGAAGCAGAAACGAAACGGCCTGCCGGCTCTCGGATTCGAAAGCGGCCCGACACGCCTCACAGTGGACGGCTGGACGGCCCTCGGAAGACTCCGGGGGTGCTCGAATTCTGCTGGAGACATTCATGATATCGACGGATTGCCAGACGGGCAAGTCATGGGATTGCAGCAGGTCGGGCGAGATCGAACGGTGCCCGCTCTCGGCCCTCTCCGGTTCGTCCTAGTTCTGCACGAATACCGTCCGATCGAGCGAACCTGTCGCGAACTCTCTCGCTCGAGTCCCGAAGACGTGGAGAAAGGCACTTCCGAACGCACCTCATTTCCTCGAGTGTGAGTACCGACACGTCGAACGAGCGAGGAACCGGCCCGCAACGAATCGAGGTCTACGACGGTCGAGAGGCGATCGTTGAGTTCGATCCCGACCTCACGTTCGAGTGTGTCGAGGACTGTACCTGGTGTTGTCACCACGGCGTCTTGCTCTACGACCGAGATTTGATCGAGCTCGCCGCTCGAGCGAACCTCTCGGAGACGACGACCGACTTTCGGGGCGAGAAGTTCGTCACTCGCGAGCAAAAAGATCGCGAGGAACACGTCGACGAGGACGGCAACGCCTGTGCGTTCCTCCGGGAGGACGGCCTCTGTTCGCTCCACCTCGAGGAGGACTGGAAACCCACGCGCTGTTCGGTCTTTCCGCTGGGCGTCTGGCTCGAGGACGGCGACCTCCACGTCGACATCCGCGATTCGGCACACGACCACTGCGAGGGGTTAAACGTCAGCGACCGGCGCGTTATCGAGAATCTCGAGGCGTTTCTTCCGGAAGTGTTGTGGGACCTCGAGAACCCGGATTCCGAACGAGTCCTGTGATCGACGGCGGTGTGTCTCGCGAATTAGTCCCTTTTGATCGGCTCAGACCTTGTGTAATTGTTCATAACGTACTTGGCAGTTCCCGTGGTACGTGATACCGTTATGCAGATTGATGCAGCAGTCGTTAACGAAGAAGGGGGCGCATTCGATATCGAGGGTGTCGAACTCGAGGAGCCACAGGACAACGAAGTGCTGGTTCGGATCGTCGGCGCCGGCGTCTGCCACACGGATCTGATCGTTAGGGATCAGCTGTATCCGACGCCGTTGCCGGCGGTACTCGGCCACGAAGGGTCCGGCGTGGTCGAGTCGGTCGGGGACGGCGTCGCGGCCGTCGAGCCGGGAGACCGAGTCGTCCTGAGCTTCGATTACGACGAGGAGTGTTCCAGCTGTCGCGACGGCCACCCGGCTTACTGCGAGGACTTCTTCGCCCACAACTTCGGCGGCGCACGACCCGAAGACGGAACGTCGCCGCTCTCTCAGGACGGCGAGACCGTGAGCGGGCGCTTTTTCGGACAGTCGTCGTTCGCGACGCACGCGATCGCGACCGAACGGAACGTCGTTCCCGTCGAGGACGACGTTCCGCTCGAGTTGCTCGGGCCGCTCGGCTGCGGGATCCAGACCGGTGCGGGTGCGGTCATCAACTCCCTGGCACCCGAAACCGGCTCTTCGATCGCCATCTTCGGTGCGGGTTCGGTCGGCCTCTCGGCGGTGATGGCCGCGGAGATCGAGGGCTGTACGGACATCGTCTCGGTCGAATTGAAGGACAACCGTCGCGAGTTGGCCGCGGATCTCGGCGCGACTGAAACCGTCGATCCGGCGTCGGTCGACGACGCAGTCAAAGCGGTACGCGAACTGACCGACGGTGGAGTCGATTACGCGCTCGAGACGACCGGCGTTCCCGAGGTGGCCGAACAGACGATCGCCGCGCTCACCCAGCGGGGGACTGTGGGAATCGTCGGTGCCCCGGCGCTCGGGACCGAGGCGAGCTTCGACGTCAACGATCTCATCCTTAACGGGCGATCGATTACCGGAATCGTCGAGGGCGATTCGAACCCGAAGCAGTTTATTCCCGACCTCATCGAACTTTACCGCCAGGGGAAGTTCCCGTTCGACGAACTCGTTACCTATTACGAGTTCGACGAGATCGAAGAGGCGGTTGAGGCTTCGGAGAACGGGGAGACGATCAAGCCGGTACTTCGTGTCGGTGAGACATAATATAAAAATTGTTAACTTCTTGTTTTAGCTCGAAACAACTCTGTACTGACTATCTCGACGAGCTGGGAAATTGTGTGGTGGTGAGTGTCACGATAACGTGCGACTCAAATGATTTAACTGTCGGCCGACCGTATCGCTAGTGTGACTGAAGATACAGGGCGGCGGAACCTCCGCATGCCTAACAACGATGAGGTGTTCGCTGTCGTTACCGAACATCTCGGTGGAAACCACGTCCGGCTTCGCTGCCAGGATGGTGAAGAGCGTCTCGGCCGGATCCCTGGCCGCATGAAGTACCGGACCTGGATTAACGAGGACGATATCGTCGTCGCGGAACCGTGGGACTGGCAGGACGAGAAGGCGACCATCGAATGGCGTTACTCCGGACAGGACGCCGATCAGCTCCGTCGCGAAGGCCACATCGACTAATCGATTTATTGCGTCCGTGGTCACACACGGAAGCTTCTTAGCCTCGAGAGACCTCTATCTCCCTCCTTCGATTCGCCGTTTGCTTTCTGGATCTGCCTCGACCGACAGTCGAATAGCTGTGTGCATGATATTGTCTCCCACAGGTTTATATAGGAGCCGCCCATACGTAGATATACCGCCGGTCGATAGCAAGTCCGGTGACAGACGTGCAGTGTGTCGCATGTTGAATACCGAACATACCGACACGGGTCGCGCATCCTCGTGGGAGTAGAGACGTGGCGAGGACTTGAGCTTCCTATTCGCGCGACCCTCTTTTCGATTTCTTGGGTGTCCGTTGACGCGCTACTGGTTGATATCGACGGGTAGTCCGTTCCGTCGGCGAGCGGCCGTCGGTTGGCTCTTGCGTCATATAATTGTCTCTTGAGCCACGGTATCGCGAACCCGGAACCGTTATTCGACGAGCTACTGCTTTCCGTATATGGCAGACGATATTTCGCTGGACGGCCGAACGCTCGCCGGCGTCGCGAACGACGACGAGGGAGAAGTCGGCGCGGATACGCGCTTTCACTTTGAGCAAACGGGAGACCGGATTTACGCGAGCTATTCGGGAGGAGCGGTCGTGGACGGTCACCTGGTCGGGACGTTCGACGGGGATCAGTGGGATATCCGATACGCGCAGATCAATGCGGACGGCGAGACGGCGACCGGCCACTCGGTCGGCGACGTCGAACTGCTCGAGGACGGGCGCATCAGAGTCGAAGACGAGTGGAAGTGGGAATCAAAGCCCGGCAGTGGAGAGTCGGTCCTCGAAGAAGTGCTCGAGTGACGGCGCCGACGGGTCACCGCGACTCTCCGGTGTTTCGTTCAGGAAACCCTACGTATGTGTGACCTACCCTTATCAACCAGTCTATACTATCTATTCCCAATGAACCCGTTGGCTGGCGAGTCCGTGGTCGTCGTCGGTGGTGGTGTCGGCGGGCTGTCGACGGCCTGTTACCTCGCGGATGCAGGGGCCGATGTCCGCGTTCTCGAGAAGAACGAACAGTTCGGCGGCCGGGCGTCGGTGCTCGAAAAAGACGGCTTCCGGTTCGATATGGGTCCGTCGTGGTACCTGATGCCCGACGTCTTCGAGCGCTTTTTCGGGAAGTTCGATCGAACGCCGACGGACTACTACGAACTCACCCACCTCGATCCGCATTATCGGATCTTCTTCAAGGACGGCAACGAGGTGGACATCACGCCGGAGCTTGCAGAGACGAAAGCACTCTTCGAATCCTACGAGGACGGCGCGGGCGAGGCGTTAGAACGCTACCTCGAGAAATCTCGAGAGAACTACGAGGTCGGGATGAAACACTTCGTCTACAAAGACCGAACGCGCTTGCGGGACTACCTCGACCTCGACGTCGCCCGGCAGGCCCGCGGGCTCTCCCTGTTGGGGACGATGCAAGGGCACGTCGAGGACTACTTCGACCATCCGAAGCTCCAGCAGATCATGCAGTACACGCTGGTGTTTCTCGGCGGCTCTCCGAACAATACCCCCGCGCTGTACAACCTGATGAGTCACGTCGATTTCAACCTCGGCGTCTGGTACCCCGAAAACGGGCTCGGCGGGGTGATGGACGGGCTCGTCGAACTCGGTCGGGAACTCGGCGTCACCTACGAAACGAATCGCCCAGTAACAGCGATCAAGGGACGCCGCGGCGCGTTTCTGGTCGAGGCTGAGCCGCAGGGAACGGAATCGAACTCGGTCGCCGAGACACTCGAGGCAGATGGCACACCCGGCACGTTCGAGGCGGATCTCGTGGTGAGCAACGCGGATTACGCACACACCGAACGGGAACTGCTCACGGCCGAACAGCGGGGGTACGACGCCAACTACTGGGAGTCCCGAACGTACGCGCCCTCCGCGTTCTTGCTCTATCTCGGTGTCGAGGGTGACATCGACGAACTCGCCCACCACACGCTGGTCCTCCCGACGGACTGGGACCAGCACTTCGAGCAGATTTTCGACGACCCGGCCTGGCCCGACGATCCCGCCTACTACTGCTGTGTCCCCTCGGAAACGGACGACGATGTTGCCCCCGACGGCCACAGCGCCCTGTTCGTCCTCGTTCCGATCGCTCCGGGCCTCGAGGACACGCCCGAACGACGCGACCAGTACCGCGAGCAGGTGCTCGAGGATATCGCGGCGAACACGGGCGAAGAGCTCCGCGATCGGATCGTCCTCGAGGAACGGTTCAGCGTCGAGGATTTCGCGGACAGGTACAATAGCTATCGAGGAACGGCACTCGGGATGGCACACACGCTCCGTCAGACGGCGCTCTTTCGGCCGCCCCATCGGTCGAAAGCCGTCGACGGTCTCTATTTCACCGGCTCGTACACGACGCCCGGAATCGGCGTCCCGATGTGTCTCATCAGCGGCGAGTTGACGGCTGAGGCGGTACTCGAGGACTACGGCCGATAGCCCAGTCGAACGGGCATCGACGCTCATCGAATGCCGGAGACAGGACGACTAAACCGAACGCCGGAGATAGGACGACCAAAACCGAACGACGATTCGAAATGACAAACCGAGATGACGAACGACGATGAACTGGGCGGGAACGCCGAATCAACCCGCTTTGGAAGCCGTGACGGTTCGGGCGGCCCCGAGTCACAGCTTCGGTATCTCCTGGCGCTCTCGAGGCCGCGCTTCTGGCTGTACCTCGCGGGGCCGGTCCTCGTGGGAGTCGCCTACGCGGCGGAGTCGGTCGGCGACCTCGTTTCGGTATCGGTCGTCGTCCTGTTCGGCTACTTTCTGCTCCCGGCGAACGTGTTCCTGTACGGGATCAACGACATCTACGACCGGGACATCGACGCTGCAAATCCGAAAAAAGCGGACCAAGAAACCCGGTACGAAGGTCAGCGGATCGTCCCCGTCGCCGTCACCGGGTGTGCACTCCTTCCGCTGGTGTTCTTCCCGACGCTTTCATCCGGGGCGTGGCCGTGGATCGTCCTGTTTCTCGCGCTGGGAGCCGCCTACAGCGCGCCGCCGCTTCGATTCAAAACGACGCCACTCCTCGATTCGCTTTCGAACGGCCTCTACATCGCCCCCGCCGGAGCGGCGTACGCGGCCGTTGCAGGGGGTCAACCGCCGCTTCTGGCGATTTTGGGCGGCTGGCTCTGGGCCATGGGCATGCACACCTTTTCGGCGATCCCCGACATCGAACCCGACAGAACGACCGGAATCCGGACGACCGCGACGGTGCTGGGCGAGAAACGGACCTACGCCTACTGCGGCGTCTGTTGGCTACTGGCCGCCATCGCTTTCGGCGCACTCGAGTATCGACTCGGACTCCTGATGCTCGTCTATCCGACGCTCGTCGTCGCCGTCGCAACCGCGAGCGTGGCCGTCGACCGAGCGTACTGGTGGTTCCCCGCGATAAACACCGTCGTCGGCACCGTTCTGACGATGGGCGGGCTTTGGGGGGTGTTTTATGGCTGAGGAAGCCGGGATGTCAGCGATGCGGGCGGCGACCCAGCGACGACTCGAGGAGATCATCCAGAACAACCGGTTTACGATCGCGGTGGTGTTTCCGATCGTCGGCGCGCTGACGCTACTCGCCAGTGCGGAGGGGATCCTTCCGGACCCGCTCGCGTACAACCCGCTGTTTATCCTGTTCGGGACGGCGGTCATGCGCTCGCCGCTCGTGGTCGGGTTGGGTCCCAGAATCGGCTGGCGGGCGCTCGGCCTGCTCGGCCTGTTGACGGCGTACACCTACGCGATCGAACTCGTCGGCGTCCGAACCGACTGGCCGTACGGAGCCTTCGAGTACACGATTCAGTTGGGCCCGATGCTCTTCGATGAGATCCCGATCGCCCTCCCGCTGTTCTTCGTCCCGCTCGTCCTCAACGCCTACCTGCTGACGTTGCTCGTGCTCGAGGAGGCCGCCGACAGCGCGCTCGTTCGCCTGCTCGTCGCTATCGCGGCGGTCGTCGCCGTCGACCTCGTACTCGACCCCGCCGCGGTCGCGATTGGCTTCTGGACGTTCGACCCTGCGGGCGTCTACTACGGCGTCCCCGTTTCGAACTACGCCGGCTGGATCCTTTCGGGGACCGTCGCGGTCGTCCTCGTCGATCTGGCGTTCGACCGATCAGCACTCCGGGCTCGAGTGGCCGACTGTGAGTTCATCCTCGACGATCTGGTGAGCTTCGTGTTGCTGTGGGGGACGATCAACGTTTTCTACGCGAACTGGCTCGCAGCCGGCGTCGCGCTCCTGTTCTGTGTCGCGCTCTTTCGGACCGAGCGCTACGACCTCGAGATGGTGACGTCGGCGGTTCCCGAGCGGTAGCGGGAGACTTTCTACTAGAAAGAGGCGAAGCTATCAGCTGCGCCGTTCGCTGATATCCTCTCAGGAGATGCCCGAGAACACGCAAATCGCCGGACCAACTCCCCCCACAGAACGACGTTAGTGTGTCGGAACGTTCTCCCCGTGGCCGGGGCCGCGGTGGCTGGTATCGCTCGGCGGCACGGCGGACACCCGCTGGAAGACGGCCTCCGGATCGCGGTTCCAGTGCCAGTGCCAGCGCGTCTTCGCCAGACACCACAGCTTTCGAGTCGTCGAGAGCGACGGTTCCTCGTTCAACACGTCGTAGTTTTGCGCCCGGATAACGGCGTGATGTTCCGCGTACAACACCGCCGCGAGCAACACCGGGAGCTGACAGTCCTTCGGAAGGTACCGGATCCCGGCTACGCCCTCGCGGTAGAGCCGTTCGGTTCGCTTCAGTTCCGACTGCATCACCGAGGCGAACGATTCGGAGAACTCGAGGTTCTCGACCTCCTGTTCGTCGACGCCGTGTTCGTCGAGACTCTCGAGCGGGAGGTAGATTCGATTGCGCTCAAGGACGTCCTCGCGAACGTCCCGCAAAAAGTTCGTCATCTGGAACGCTTCCCCGAGTTTCACCGCGTGGGGACGAGCGGTGTCGGCCTCGTCGGATTCCATGATCGCCGTCATCATCACGCCGACGGATGCGGCCGACCCACGCATGTACTCCTCAAGGTCGTCGTATCGTTCGTACCGGTTCGTCTCGATATCGGCCTTCATCGCGTCGATGAAGACATCGATCTCGCGATCGGCGATGTCGTAACGCTCACAGAGCTGTCGAAACGCGATGAGCACGTCGTCCTCGGGCGGTTCCTCGCCGAGGGCCTGCGCTCGGAGCGACTCGAGGCGAGCGGCCTGTTCCGCTGGCGGCGTGCCGTTCGCGTCGTCGACGACCTCGTCGGCGATTCGGAAGAACGCGTAGAGCACGTGCGTGGCGTGGCGAACCCGCTCCGGAAGAAATCGCGTCGCGAGATAGAACGTCTTTCCAGTTCGCTTCTGGATCGCCTTGCCGGCCTCGATGTGTTCCTGTTGCATTCTCTCTTTCTCCCCTGACTCGCGTTCGGGCTCTCCCGGTTGGCACCCGGCTCTCCTGGTTCGTCCCCAGTCTTCCCGGATTGCAACCCGTCGAGGATGGAGTTCGTACTACAGGAGGATATAAAATAGAAACCCCTCACCAGTTGGGGCCGACGGACGTTCCACTCGACGTGAACCGATGAGATGTACGCCCTCGACCCGACCGAGACTCGGACGACAATGGCGGTCAGGACCGATTCACTCCTCGAGCAGTTCCTCGGCCAACATCGGGGTGAACGTCCCGATATCCGTGACCATCCCGATCGCCTGGGCACTGCCGCGATCGAGCAGTTGCGTGACCGTTGCCGGGTTGATATCGACGCAGACGGTTTTCGTCGTCGAGGGAAGGCAGTTCCCTACGGCGACCGAGTGGAGCAACGTCGAGAGCATCAACACGAGATCTGCTTCGTGGGCTTGCTCGCGAATCGCGTCCTGGGCCTCGATAGCGTCGGTGATCGTATCCGGTAAGGGCCCGTCGTCGCGGATCGATCCCGCCAGCACGTAGGGAACGTCGTTCTGGATACACTGGTACATCACACCCTCCTCGACGATTCCTTCCTCGACGGCCGCTTCGATCCCGCCGACGCGGCCGATCTCGCTGATCGTGTAGATGTGGTGTTTGTGACCCTTGCGCGGATGCTCGAGGCTCTCCGTGTCGACGCCGAGTGAGGTCCCGTAGAGGTCCCGTTCGAGGTCGTGGACGGCGAAGCCGTTGCCTGCACTCAGCGCGTCGACGTACCCCTCGCGAACGAGATCCGCAAGGGCGTCCCGGCCGCCCGAGTGGACGATCGCCGGTCCGCAGACGACGAGGACGGTGCCGTCGTTCTCCCGAACCTCGCGCATCTCGTCTGCGATCTCCTCGATCAGCGAGGCGGAGGGGCGTTCGCTCGAGACGCCGCCTTGCATGAAGCCGAACGAACTCCCGCCGTTCCGTGGGCGCTCGGGCGGTTCGACCCTGATCCCTGTCTCGCCGGTGACGACAAGATCCCCTTCGTCGACTGCGTTGAGGACCTTCGTGTGGGCCGCGGGTCCGTCCTCGGTGCGCTCGACGACGAGCGCGCAGTCCATTTCGGGGTCCTCGACCTCGATCCACGCGCCGTCGACCCGGACGAACGTCGGATGGTTCGTGGTCGAGTAGAACTCCACCGGGACCACCTGATCGTCGGGCGCGGCCTCGAGCGTCGCGTCCCGTGGATCCGCAACAGTTGCCCCGTTTTGATTCAGTTCGTGGAGGATCGCCCGGAGATCCTCCTCTTCTTCCGCGATGACTCGCATGCGACAATAGGTCTCAGCGTGTTTATGCCGTCCGACGTTGAACTCCTCGACGTCGAACTCTCCGCCGAGATCCATCACGACCCCGAAACACCGGCCCATCGTCCCCGAGTCGATGATGTGGCCCTCGAGTTCGACCGTTCGCGTCACTGTCATTGCCGGTACTTCGTGGCCGGGCTTCGTCAATGTGTGCGTTCCCATACCGCGGTTCGATCGACCCGATCGGTCAGTCCCGTCTCGCGGCTCTCAACTGAGTAGTCCACAACTAACGAAGGCCGCTGGTGGGGAACAACGAGTGATGATCTCCGAGCAGGAACTGATCGAGAAGTGGCACACGCACGTGTTTCAATCCGTAGAAGACGACATCAGGGACCTGCTCGTCGCGTTCCCCGATCGTCGGAACCTATCGATCTCGTTCGAACAGTGTGGAACGGACTACCGCTTCACCGCGCCGTTACTGAGCGATCCCGATCGGACCCTCGAGGCCGGTCGAACGGCGCTTGCGCAGTTCGTCGATCAGCGGTTCGACGAACTCGAGACCAACCTCCGCGCGAACGAACGGCTCTACTTTCGCCTGCAGGACGTCCCGGACAGCGT
This sequence comes from Halostagnicola sp. A-GB9-2, assembly GCF_030068615.1. Classification (GTDB taxonomy): domain Archaea; phylum Halobacteriota; class Halobacteria; order Halobacteriales; family Natrialbaceae; genus Halostagnicola. The sequence continues at coordinate 21,440 of NZ_JASJOC010000009.1, forward strand.
CCGCTACCCGCTCACCTCGATCCGCTCGAGTCACCTGAACAGGCTTGTTACCGTCGCCGGAACGGTTCGCTCGCTCGAGTCGCCACAACCGCGGGTCGTGACGGCGGTCTTTGAGTGCGATCGGTGCGGCGAGGAGACGACGGTTCCACAGCACGATCGACGGCTTCGCGATACGGTCCGCTGTCAGGCCTGCCAAACCGGAACGTCGCTCAGACTCGTTCCCGACTACTGCGAGTACGTCGACGCGCAACTCGTTCAGTTGACCGACGGCGATCGAACGCTCCCCGTGTCGCTCGAGCACGACCTCACCGGGTCGGTCGAGGCCGGTGACCGCCTCGAACTCGTCACGATTCCGCGAGCGCGACTCGACAGCGAGACGACCAGAGCCGAAATCGAACTCGAGGCGGTTAGCCTCGATCGACTGCCCCTCGACGAGCACCCCGAAGGGACCGAATCGGCGGCTCCGGTCCCTGAAACCGATAACACGGTTTGACTTTCATTACTCGGTGGAAAAACCTCTATGCAAGTTCATACCATATCCTCGCGTATGGCTTACGAATCAGGGACGGTCACGCGGTCGCGCTGTTTGAACTGCGGGTTCGAAGCGGAGGGTGGCTCGACGGAGTGGCGACGACTCGAGGTGCCGAAACTCGGCCGGATGACCCAGTGTCCCGAGTGTAAGAGCACGAACGTCATCACCGGCAGATAGGCGGCTTCCACCGTCGGCAGGCAGTTTCGTTCGACGTTTCACTCGCCGGTCCCGCTCGAGGAACCTGCAAGCGCGACGGGCCGCGCTGGCCGGACAGACTCTTGAGTCTCTCGTCCCTAGAGGTGAGTATGGAACCTGAAACAGACGCGAGTTCGAGCGGCGAGGCCTCGAGCGAGAGCGGCCGCGTTCCGACGGAAAAGAGCGATGAGGAGTGGCGCGAGGAACTCACCGACGAAGCGTACGAGATTCTACGCGAGGCTGGAACGGAACCGGCATTCAGCGGCGAATACGTCGACCACAAGGCCGACGGAAGCTACGCCTGCGCCGGCTGCGGAGCAACTTTGTTCGAGTCGGAGACCAAGTTCGAGTCCGGTTGCGGCTGGCCCAGTTTCTACGACGTTGACGACGCGCGAGTGAAAACTCGAACGGATACCAGCCACGGAATGCGACGAACGGAGGTTCTCTGTGCGAACTGCGACGGCCACCTCGGTCACGTCTTCGAAGACGGCCCCGAACCGACGGGGAAACGGTTCTGTATCAATTCCGCGGCACTCGAGTTCGAGGACGAGTAGGGCCTTCGGATCGTCTGCTCAAACGGCGACGCCGAATATGCAGGCACCATGTTTTCGGACGGCTTTCTCGGACTCCTAGCTAGTCCAATGTCCTCCGAACGACCAACTGCCGAGGAACTCCGACAGGGAATGACCGTCGAAATCGTGCAGGAAGATACCGACATCGAATCCACCGACCAGGAGCCGATCCACGGCGAAGTCGGGACGATCTACGGCGACGATCCGGCGGGACCACACGTCAAACTCAAAAGCGGCATCGTCGGCCACGTCCAATCTGTCGCCGTCGACGAATAGGCGCGTCGGATGCGAGCGTCTGGTACGGACTCGAACAACTGCTTCTTCGAGACGAGGATATTTCGGTTCCGTCAGTGAAAGATGACTATGATCCCCTCGAGCATCCGGACACTCGCTACGGATGTCACGGCCGTCGCACGCGAACGCCAGATCAGCGTCAAGTCCGCCGGGTTGGCCTACCACGCGTTCAATACGCTCGTTCCCCTCGTTATCCTGTTGCTCGTCGCCGTCACCATACTCGAGTCGCTCGAGGTCGTCCTCGAAGCCCTCGAGACCGCGACCGGGCTCGAGGGAACGATCGGTCGAGACCAACTCGACGAAGCCGCCGGGGACGGTGCGAATCGAACGCGAGCGGCCCTGCTCGCGCTCGGCATCCTGCTCTGGAGCGCGGCTCGCCTGTTTCAGGCCGTAAACAGCGCGTTTACGGCAGTCTACGGCTCGAGGCAGTCCCAGTCGTCGATCAAAGCCGCCCTCTCTGCGTCGTTCGTGACGATTCTCTACGCGTTCTTGCTCACGGTTACCGTTGCGGTGGGCGTCGCGCTCGTCGGGTTCCTCGGCGTCAGCGTCTCGCTCTTTTTCGAGGGACCGCTCGCGATGGCGGCGAGCACGATCGCCCTGACGGGGCTGTTGTTCGTCCTGTTCGTCCCGATGTATTACGTGTTTCCCGAACCCGACGTTTCGATTCGCGAGGTGCTTCCCGGGACGGCGTTTGCCGCCGTAACGTGGTCGATTCTCGCCGTCGGCTTTCGCATCTACGTGTTGACCTCCGAGAGCGTCGCCCTGTTCGATATCGCGGGTGCGATCTTGCTGGTCCTGACGTGGGTCTACTTCGGCGGCCTCTGTTTGCTTCTGGGCGCGGTTCTCAACGCGGTGCTCGCCGGTCGCGTCGATCCCGACGACGGCTGGGTTCCGATGTCCGAGGAGTTGGCGAAGACGACCTGACCACAACTTTGGCCCGACTCGAGCTGTGATCCCCCGTCGAGATCGGTGGTTTCTATCCTCCCGAGCGCGTAGCAACGACGAATGGAGTTTTCAGACCTCATCGACGATATCCACGTGCTCGTCGTCGAGGCGGCCGACGGTCCGGATAACGATGCGCGTTCGCTCGAGTCGACGCTCGAGAGCGTCGCCGGTGACGTGCCCGTCGAAACCGTCTCGGTCACCCGCGTGGGAACGGTCGCGGATGCGCTAGAGTGCGTCGAGACGGCAACGACCGAACTCGGCCCCGCTCCCGGAGCTGATCTCGCCCCCGGCGATATCGATTGTATACTTGCCGCCGCAGAACTTCCCGACGGAACTGGAGTGGAGTTACTCGAGCGGTTGCAACCCGATCGGTCGACGGCACCGGTTATCCTCTCGCCGTCCGAGGGCTCCGAAACGCTGGCGAGTGCGGCGATCGGTGCCGGCGTTGCCGAATACGTTCCGCGCTCACAATCCGTCGACGAACTTCCCGCGGCCCTCGAGCGAGTGATCGATCGCGAGTCCACGCGTCGCCACGCCCGGGCGTCCCGACGCCGCTTCAGGACCATCTTCGACGACCCGGAGACGTACGCCTGGGAACTCACCCTTGACGGGACCGTTGCTCGAACGAATACGGCCGCACTCGAGGCGATCGATGCGGACCACGCCGAGGTTCGCGGACGGCCGTTCCAGACGACTCCGTGGTGGCGAGTGCAAGACCGCGAATCGATCGAAACGGCGTTCGAACGAGCCGCGTCGGGCGAGGTGGTCGAGCGTGAACTGCTCAGTCAGTACAGCGGTGACGGAGCCGACGACGCAACGGACGCCACGAAACGGGTACTCGAGGTGACGCTTCGCCCCGTTCGCGACGACTCGGGAGCCGTCGTTTCGATAGTTGCCGAGGGAAACGACGTTACCGACCGTATCGAACTCGAGAAGGAACTGCGCGAGTCCGAGGAGCTCCATCGAGTGACGCTCAACCACATGACCGATACGGTCCTCATAACGGACGAGTCCGGTGAGTTCACGTACGTCTGTCCGAACGTCCACTTCATCTTCGGTTACACCGACGACGAGATTCACGAGATGGGATCGATCGAGGAACTGCTCGGCCCCGATCTGTTCGACCGCGAGGAACTCGCGGCCGACGGCGTGTTGACGAACATCGAGTGTACGGCGACGGACAAGAACGGCGACGAACACGCGCTGTTGGTCAACGTTCGCGAAGTCTCGATTCAGGACGGGACGCTCCTCTACAGCTGTCGCGATATCACCACCCGAAAGCGTCGAGAAGAGGCGCTGACGGCACTGCATAGAACTTCCAGACGACTGCTACTGGCGGAAACGCGGGACGAAATCGCCGACATCGTCGTCGAGGATGCCGTCGACGTGCTCGATCTCGAGGCCAACGCCGCGTACCTGTTCGATACCGACGAGAGCGCCATCCGACCGGTAGCCGCGACGAAGGAAATGGAGCGCGCGCAGGGCTCGCTCTCCGAACATCGGGCGACGGCCGATTCGATCGTGGGCCACGCCTTCGTCGAGGGCGAGCGACGGTTTTTCGACGACGTTCGCGAGTCGGAACTGTTGTCGAACGGGGACACGAAGCTTCGCCGCTGTGCGTACGTTCCGCTGGGGGAAAACGGCGTCTTCGTCACCGGATCGACGGCCGAGGGAGGGTTCGACGACGTCACTCGAGAGGTGATCGACCTACTCGCGACGACGGCTGAAGCGGCGCTCGATCGGATCGAGCGCGAGTCTGCGCTCTACGAACAGGAGCGCGAGCTAAAAGATCGAAATCAGCGGTTGACGCGACTCAACCGGATCAACGAACTCATTCGAGAGATCGATCAGGCCATGGTTCAGGCCGAGACCCGCGACGAAATCGAAGCGGCTGTCTGCGACCGACTGACGAGCGCGGATCGGTTCTCCTTCGCCTGGATCGGTGAACTGGACCCCGACGGAACGCGCCTCGAGGCGCGTACACACGACGGCGAGAATCGCGGCTACCTCGATACCGTCACCGGCCCCGTCGACGGGCAAACGGGAGAACCGGCCAGCGACACCGCACAGTCGGGGACCGTCGCGGTCGTCTCGAACGTCGCAGAGGGGATCCACGAGGAACCCTGGCGCAAACAGGCGCTCTCCCAGGAGTTCCAGTCCGCGATCAGCGTCCCGCTTTCCTACGACGAGTTCTCCTATGGCGTGCTCGCGGTCTACGCGGACCGTTCGGCCGCGTTCGACGAAGTGTCCCGCGCCGTCTTCGAGGAACTGGGCGAAACGATCGCGTCGGCGATCGCCGCCGTCGAACGCAAAAACGCGCTACTGACCGTCTCGAGTACGCGCCTCGATCTCGAGGTTGACGACGAGACGTTCGTGTTTCAGCAGCTGGCCAGCCGGGCAAATTGCGAGGTGGCGTTCGACGGCGGCGTCCGTCAGCACGAGGATGGCTCCGTCGTCTCCGTCTTCGCTTCGATCGACGGCGCTCCGGTCGAGGATGTCGCAGCCGCCGCCGAGGATCTCGTCTCGGTCGACGACGTGCAGGTTGTCAGCGGCGGTGTCGGCGCGGGCGAATCGTCCGGCCCTGAAGCGCAGGGAGGCGGATCGATCCTCCTCGAGCTTTCGATGCCGTTTCTCGCCCTGCGACTCGCGGACCATGGCGTCGTCCTTCGACGGGTACGGGCGACGCCGACCGGTTCGCGGATCGTCGTCGACGTCCCGAACAACGTCGATGCGAGAGCGCCGACCCGAATGGTGACGAACAGCTTCGAGTCGGTCGAACTTCGTTCGAAGCAACCCGTCGAACGGACGTCCGCGGGCGACCTGCGAACGGAACTGCTCGAGGAGTTGACCGAGCGACAGCTCGAAGTCGTCCGGATGGCCTACCACGGCGGGTTTTTCGAATCGCCGCGCGAGCAAACGGGCGAGGAGATCGCCGACTCGCTCGATATCTCCCCGGCTGCGTTTTACGGACACAACCGAACCGTCCAGCGAAAACTGTTCTCGCTCCTGTTCGACGAAATCGGCCTCCCGGCGACGGGAACACCTGGGGTTGAATAGTGAACCCCCACCGGGAAGTTGTGCTAGTAATATAACGGATACTGTTATCCTAATATCCCTATTATAATTCTGTACGGACGAACGCCGCGTCTCCGGTTCGTCAGTGATACCTATGAAAGACGTAACTACAGATCCCGACGAGGAATCGACCTACGAGTGTTTCGCCTGCGGTGCGGTCGCCCGAGCGACGTCCCCGATCGATTGTCCGGAGTGTGGCGCCGAGATGCGGAATCGAGAGATCCCGATCGAGTAACTCATGTCCTCGGACCTTTCATCCGAGCCGCCTCGAGCGCAAGCGGCCGCGAACGAGCCGGAAACGGCGCTCGAGACGGCCAGACGACAACTCGCTCGTGCCGGCTCACAGCTCGAGATTACCGACGACGTACTCGAGCGGTTGAACCACCCCGCGAAAGTAACCGAGGTCACCGTCCCGGTCGAACGAGACGATGGGAGCGTCGACGTTTTCACCGGCTACCGAGCCCAGCACGACAGCGTTCGGGGGCCGTACAAGGGCGGCCTGCGATTTCACCCTGACGTCACTCGAGACGAGTGCGTCGGGCTCTCGATGTGGATGACCTGGAAGTGCGCCGTGATGGACCTCCCCTTCGGCGGCGCTAAAGGCGGCGTCGTCGTCGATCCCAAATCGTTAAGCGAGGACGAACGCGAGCGACTGACCCGCCGGTTCACACAGGAGATCCGGGACGTAATCGGCCCGACGCGGGACATTCCGGCCCCCGACATGGGGACCGACTCGCAGGCGATGGCCTGGATTATGGACGCCTACAGCATGCAACAGGGCGAGACCATCCCCGGCGTCGTCACAGGAAAGCCGCCCGCGGTCGGCGGCAGCTACGGCCGCGAAGAAGCGCCCGGACGCAGCGTCGCCATCATCACTCGAGAAACCTGCGAGTACTACGACTCCCCGCTCGAGGACACGACGGTCGCCGTCCAGGGATTCGGTAGCGTCGGCGCGAACGCCGCCCGCCAGCTCGAGGAGTGGGGCGCGACCGTCGTCGCGATCAGCGACGTCAACGGCGCGATTTACGAACCCGACGGGATCGATGTGGCGTCGATTCCGGCTCATAACGAGGAGCCCGAGGCGGTCACCGGCAACGCTGACGACGTCATGCCGAACGAGGAACTGCTCGAGTTAGACGTCGACGTGCTCGTCCCCGCGGCGGTCGGGAACGTCATCACGGAGGCCAACGCCGACGATATTCAGGCCGATCTGGTCGTCGAGGGCGCGAACGGACCGACGACGTTCGCCGCCGATGCCATCCTCGCTGAGCGCGGAATTCCGGTCGTCCCCGATATCCTCGCGAACGCGGGCGGCGTAACGGTGAGTTACTTCGAGTGGCTTCAGGATATCAACCGCCGCGCGTGGAGCCCCGAGGAGGTCAACGCCGAACTCGAGGCCGAGATGGTAACCGCCTGGAACGCGGTTCGATCGGAGGTCGAGTCTCGAGATGTCAGTTGGCGGGACGGGGCCTACATCGTCGCACTGTCACGGATTTCGGAGGCGCACGAGGCTCGAGGTCTCTGGCCATAATCGCGGCCGCGTACCGAACTGAGCGGGGCTTTGAATTCCAGACTCGTCCGTTCCGGCGACCAACCAGTCGCAGAACCACCCACTTACTGACACGACAGCTTTTTGGCTCCGTACCCGAGCATGGTTGCTAATGACGCTTGCAGACCGTATCGCTACCTTTCGGGCGACTCTCGAGGAGTGGCTCCGCGGACTTTATCACGGCATGCTCTCTCACCCGGCCTACGAGAAGATTGAGGCCGAAGCCGAGGATCTCGAGGACGAGTTCATGCTGTCGTGTTTCCCGGACGCCTTTGGCGTTCCGTCGCCTGTCTCGTACTACACGGCCGAACTACTGCCGTACCTCGAGGACGAGTTCGAGGCCTGGGAGCGTCGACTCTGGGATCGGGCATCGCTCGTCGAACGAAAAGGGCGACAGTACCACTTCTGATGGACCGGTACGTCTTCTTCGGCGGGAAAGGCGGCGTCGGGAAAACGACCGTTTCCGCCGCCTACGCCTACAAGTGCGCCGAGGCCGGTCTCGAGACGCTGGTCGTCTCGACCGATCCGGCCCACTCCGTAGGGGATCTCTTCGACCAGCAGTTCGGTGACGACCCGCGGCCCGTCGAGGGCGTCGAGGGCCTCCACGCCCTCGAGATTGATCCCGAGCAGGAGGTTTCTGAGCACCTGACACAGGTCAAGCGAAACCTCTCCCAGCAGGTTTCAGCGGCGATGGTCAACGACATCGACAGACAGATCGAGATGGCCCACGGCACCCCCGGCGCCTACGAGGCGGCGCTGTTCGATCGGTTCGTCGACGTTATGGAGAGCAGCGAGGCGTACGATCGGGTTGTCTTCGACACCTCGCCGACCGGCGGCACGCTCCGATTGCTCTCGCTCCCGGACTACCTCGAGGGATGGATCGATCGCCTGATGGCCAAGCGTCGGCAGAGCATCGACCTCTTCGAGAAGGCGGCGATCGGGAATCAGGAGCCACGTCGGGTGATGGACGGCGACCCCGTACTCGCCCACCTGCAGGACCGAAAGGAGTTCTTCGAGACCGCGGGCGAGACGCTCCGAAACGACGCTTCGTTTTTCCTGGTGTTCAACCCCGATTCGCTCTCGATTCGGGAGACGAGCCGAGCGATCGACGACCTCGCCGAGCAGGGCCTCGAGGTTCGCGGACTGATCGCGAACAGGCTCACTCCCGAGCCGGATCCCGAAGAGGATGGTCGGGGAGCCCGATACCTTCGCGATCGGGTCGAGACGGAAACCAACCGACTCGAGACGGCCGCGGAGGAGCTATCACCGCCGGTCGTCGCCGAAATCGAGACGCAGGTCGAGGAGATCAAAGGTGATCGGCTCGCCCGAGTCGCCGAGGCGCTCGAGATCGACGTACCCCCTTACAAAAATAGCGACTAGTTGTTTCGTTTTGGACGTTTTCCCCTGAATAGTGGCGCAACTCTACCACTCGCTGTTACCATCCCACATGATTTATGTGGGCATAAAATAATCGGGAGGGTAGACACTTATGACAGGGGTAATTTGGATCGTCGCCACTATAGTCACTCTCTTTACGATTGGCTATATCGGGTACGGGCGATACCTCGAGCGATTCGTCGAACTCGACGACTCGCGCGAGACGCCCGCACACAAGTATCAAGATGGACAAGAGTACGTCCCGGCGAAGAAACCGGTCTTGCTGGGACACCACTTCTCGAGCATTGCAGGGGGCGCGCCGATCGCCGGTCCGATCACAGCGGCGCTCGTCTGGGGTTGGGTCCCGGCCATGCTCTGGGTTGCGATCGGGAACCCGCTGATGGGGGCCGTTCACGACTTCATGTCCCTGTCCTCGAGCGTTCGCCATGAGGGGAAATCGATCGGGTACGTGATCGGCCAGTACGTGGGCGAGCGGGGGAAGAACATGTTCCTCTGGTTTGCTTTCCTGGTGATCATCCTTGTCGTGGCTGTCTTCTCCCTGCTGGTCGCGATCATCCTCGACGCGTATCCGCAGGCGGCGACCGCGAGTATTCTGTACATCTTCCTCGCGCTTTTGGCTGGCGTCTGGCTCTATCAGCTCGACCTTCCGTTCGTTGCCGGGACGATCGTTTTCGTCGCTGGCGTGTTCGCCAGCGTCTTCGTCGGGATGGAGTTCCCGATCGCGTTGTTCGAATCCGCCGGGATGCCCGAGAACACGTTCGTTCTCTTGCCAGGTGACGGAATGTGGGTCCCCGGTGCCGCAGTATTCGACAGCGGGAACGTCGCCGCGTGGATAATCGTCTCGCTCGGCTACGCGTTCGTCGCGAGTATCCTCCCCGTCTGGGTGTTGTTGCAGCCGCGTGACTACCTCTCTTCGTTCCTGCTTTACTTCGGTGTCGGCGGGGCGTTACTGGCGGTCGTCGTCGGCACCGCACTCGGAACGCCCGACGAGTCCCTGACGATCGAACTCCCCGCTTACACCGGGTTCTTCGGCGGGGAACTCGTCGGCGAAGCGATGCCCCTGTTCCCGCTTTTGTTTATCACGATCGCCTGTGGGACGATCAGCGGATTCCACTCGCTGGTCTCCTCGGGAACCACGGCGAAACAGCTCAACAAGGAGAGCGACGCCCGCCTGATCGGCTACGGCGGCATGCTCGCGGAAGGATTACTCGCAGCGACGGCGCTCGCCGCTGTTTCGGTCATCGCGATCACCGATGTCGACGATATCGGCGGTATCGCTGCTGCGCTCCCGAACTTCGCCGAAGGCGGTGGGCTCCTCCTCACGGGACTCAACATTCCGATTCAGTACGGTGAGGTGTTCATGGCGCTCGTCTTCGTGAGCTTCCTGCTGACCAGTCTCGACACCGGACTTCGGCTCGGCCGGTACATGGTCGAGGAACTGATCGCGACGCCCGACTCCTCGGCACAGGAGGTCGTCAAGAACAAGTACGTCAACACGGCGATTGCGACGCTGGCCGCGTTTTTGCTCGTCTCGAGCGGCCAGTGGGAGGAACTCTGGCCGCTGTTCGGCGGCGCGAACCAGTTGCTCGCCGCGTTGGCGCTGTTGACGGCGACCATCTGGCTCGCCAACTGGAAGGACTCGAAACAGCTGTTGAGCACGGGTATTCCGGTCGTCGTGATGATATTCATCACGATTCTCGGACTCCTGTGGCTCGCCCTCTACGAGAACCTGTATATGGGTCTGCTTAACTCGGAGTGGATGGCCGAAGCCTCGCTCTTAGAGCAGGTCTCGAGCGGACTCCGGATGCTACTCGCGTTCATCCTAATCTGGCTCGCGATCGCGATCATCAGACTGGGCTGGTCGAACCTTCAGGAGAATCGAGATAACCTGCTCTCGACGGACGAACCGACCAGCGCGACGGGCGAAGACGACGACTAACTCCGACGCGACTCGAACGACTACAGAAACAGCGCCGACCGAACTCGGCTAACTAATCCGCGCTTTTTCTCGATGGGACCCCACAGCGAGAATGCACCGCTGATTTCGGTTCGATCGCTCGCAACGATATCCTCTTCGGCGGGTGCAACCACGCAGAGGTGAACCTCGTAGTGGCCGTGATAGCCGTACTTCAGGAGCGTTCGATCCGAGAATCCCTCGACGAACGAGCGAACGTCAGTCGGAATCTCGGGGGTGACGAGCACGAACGTAAATTCCGTTGCGCGATGTTCGTCGCTCGGGTCGACCCGTTCGTCGGCCAGTTCGTGGCCGAATTCGACCAGTCGCTCGAGGTCGGCGACCGTCACGCTCGAGCGTCGGTCGCCATAGAGGAACTCGCGCATGTGGTGGTTCGCATACTGCACCGAGGGGTGAAACAGGTGTTTGCTGCTCTCGACGCGGAGTTCGCCGTAGAGGTCGAAGGACTCCCCACGCTCGCGGACTTCCTTCTCGAGGTCGTAGGTGTGCATCAGCCGGTCGCTGACCCGATCGAGGTACTCATCCTCCCAGACGGGGACGGCTTCGCGGATTTCGGAGGGAAGTTCGTCGAGATCCTCGCCGAACTCCCCGTCGTCGGCCTCGAAGTCGGAGTTTCCTGCCCCCGCGTTGGTGCAGTCATCGGTGGTCTGTGCTTGGTCTTCTGGTTTCGATTCCCCGTCTTCGGGACTCGTGCCATGTCGTTCACTCATCGACCGTCACCATCCGACGGTTGCTCGAGTCGATTCGTTGCCCCACGACGGTATCCGCTCATGGTGGGTGATACCACGGAGTCACCAAAAACGCGTCGGCGTGTCGTCGCCCGCCGTTTTGCCCCGAAACTGTCCCCGCTGGTTGCTGAGTCTACAGGAGGCTTAAGACGAACAAGTTCGTACGACAGACCAGAGTAACCGATGACGGACGAACGAGAGGCCTGTGGCCGCTGTTCGATGTCGACCGCGGTCGATGTCGCGAACGCGGGCCGGAACGAGGACGAGCGCGCCGCCCGTGACCCCTACGCCGGCGACCGGATCGAAGTCGACGAGGACGAACTCCGTCTCGTGTCGCCAGCCGCCTGGCTTTCGGGCGTCTCGAGTCGACTCAACAGTGCTGTCGATGCCTTCGTTTGGAAGCGATAACAAACCCGCAGTAAACCGACCCTTCAGTTTTTCGCCACCTCAGTTCGTCGTCGTCACTTCGATAACGTCCCGCGACTCGACCTCATAATCCTTGCCGAGCTGTCGGTTCGTCCGACAGTCCGTCGCGTAGAGGAAGCCGTCGCCGATGTCCGAGTGCAGGCTGTAGGCAAAGTCCTCCGCGGTCGAGTTCGGATCGATCAGGTAGCAGTCGGGAAGCACCTCGCCGCGTTCGTTGCCCAGCCCGTTCGCGCCGCCGGGGAACACCGGGATCACGCCGAGCACGTCGAACAGGGCCGTCTCGAGAGCCGCCTGAACGCCGGTCGCGCCGTACTCGGAGAGGAACTCCCGAATCTGCTCGAGTCCTTCTTTCTGCGAGCCGGAGACATCATCCGTAATCTCGAAGTCCTCATCGCCCGGTCGGTAGTCGACGACGCCGGATTTGTCCGCGGACTTGAGCGCCTTTTCGGCGTGGGCGCTGCAGGGAACGATCGTCAGGTGCTCGTACTCCGAATCGGTCGTAATTTCCTCGTAGTTCTCCTGGGCTTCGGGCGTGTCCATCTTGTTCGCCGCGATCACCATCGGCTTGGTCTCCTTGCGGATTTCGCGGGCCAGCTCCAGTTTGTCCTCGTCGTCCCACTCCTCGGGCTCGAAGCCGACGTCGACCCGCCGAATTAGGCGTTTGATCTCGTCTTCGTTGGTCTTGAACGCGCTCATCTGCTCGGCGAGTTCCTCCTCGATGGCGTCGTCCTCGGTCGTGTACCCCGAGGCGTAGCGTTCGATGCCCTTCTCGAGAACGCCGAGGTACCACTGGTCGAGTTCCTCCTCGAGGAAGGCGATGTCCTTTCGCGGGTCGTGGCCCTCGGTGGGTTCGCCCTCGAGGTCGGTTTCGCCCGAGAAGTCGACGACGTGGACGAGTACGTCGGTTTCGTTGAGGTCGGTGAGGAACTGGTTGCCCAGGCCCGCGCCCTCGTGTGCACCGGGGATCAGGCCGGCCACGTCGACGAGTTTCGTCGGGACGAATCGAGTGCCGTGATCGCAGTAGCCGACGTTCGGCGTACACTCCTCGTCGAATTCGGGCGCGGCACACTCGACGCGGGCGTAGGCCTCGCCCACGCTGGGATCGATCGTCGTGAACGGATAGGCTCCCTCGGGAACGTCGTTCATGGTCGCGGCGTTGAAAAAGCTCGATTTACCGACCGATGGTTTCCCCACCAGTCCGATCCGATAACTCATTGTCCGTTGTGGTCGGCCGGTACCTAAACGGGTTTCTGTCCGCCACTGTCGTGTAACGTCACTGCGTACCACGGTTCCCCACTCTCAACGCCCATCCAAAATATCGAATAAACTACTATAATATGTTATTCGAAAGGACTAATTACCATTCTATCATGTATACTATTGCAACGTGTTCGATCTGGAAAGTGATGGTGTGAACACGGCGAACGACAGGAAGACGACGCGGGAAGATCGGTCGAAAACGAATCGGCCGAACATCCGATCGACGGTGAGAGAATCGTTGTCGGGGGCGTCGAACCGAATCGTTCGTCGAGGCCGGTATCACTTCGACCGAACATCGAACTAACCCGAGTGGGGGGCTATGAGCATTTCAAAACAGTACAATCTGCGTCAGCTGGGGGAACAGCACCGACGGGAGGACGGTAATCTGGTCGACCGGGAAGTCGCCTATCAGGCGTTGAGCAATAGACGCCGTCGCTTTATCGTTCACTTCCTGTTACGAGAACGGAAACCGATATCGCTCCGAGTGTTATCAAAACAGGTTGCGGCGTGGGAAAACGCCGTCCCGCGGAAACAGGTCACGTCGAAACAGCGAAAGCGCGTCTACACCGCGTTGCATCAGGCGCACTTACCGAAACTCGATAAGATGGGGATCATCGAGTACGACAATCGAGAAATGGTCGCTCACCCGACCGAGAAACTCGGGACGCTTCGGGTCTACATGGATGTCGTTCCCGAGGACGAGATTCCCTGGAGTGTCTTTTATACGGGTATCGCGCTGATCTTCGGCTCGGGCGCGCTGTTCGGGTGGGCTGGATTCCTCCCCTTCGACGTCCTTCCGGGCTATCTCTGGGCGCTGATAATCTCTCTGATAATAGTCACGACGGGCCTCTTCAACATCCACAGTGAGTATCGGAATCAGCTCGCAGTAGAGGGCCCGCCGCCGGAAGTTGAACGGATCGAACCGTCCTGATGACTCGAGGGATCGGACGACCACTACGGTCCGTTCGGCTACTATGACCCGTTCGACCGCGTAGTATACACCGAATACGAGCAGTATACGATCATTGTCGACCAATAGACACTGTTTGTAGCGTCGCAAACACTCTTTGTCGATTCTGCATATAGTGTATACAAAAGTACAACTCTTCCCTTCTCGAACTCGCGAATGGCAGGTAACGAAACTACTCATCGACACAGCGCTCGGGGTTGTACCGCGTCCGACGGAAGGAATCTGCGTTCGGCCCGCTTCGTGATCGATGAGGGGGGAGATGAATGAGTATTACAGAGCAACAGCGACCACGAACACGGTCCCGATCGAGTACCACTCCGATCGATCGGGAAATCGCGTACCAGGCGTTGAGCAACAGACGGCGACGGTTTACCGTTCACTACCTGATTCAACAGTGGGAGCCGGTCACGCTCCGAACGTTATCCAATCAGGTTGCGGCGTGGGAAAACGCCGTCCCGCGGAAACAGGTCACGTCGAAACAGCGAAAGCGCGTCTACACCGCGTTACATCAGGCGCACTTACCGAAACTCGATAAGATGGGGATCATCGAGTACGACACGAACGAAATGGTTGCCCATCCGACCGACAACATCGAAACGCTTCGGGTCTACATGGATGTCGTTCCCGAGGACGAGATTCCCTGGAGCGTCTTTTATACGGGTATCGCGCTAAGCTTCGGCTCGAGTGCGTTCCTCGGATGGATCGGGCTAGTTCCGTTCTCCGTGATCCCGGGCGGTGTATGGGCGGTACTCACCGCATCGATAATCGTCGCCATCGGTACCGTCAACATCTACAGAAACCGCCAGAATCGCCTCGGAAACGAGGGGCCGCCGCCGGAAGTCGCACACGTCGATCCACCCTGATCGTCCCGTTTCTCGTCATTTTGGCTTGTCTGGACACTCGTCACCTCGATTTGTCCGGACGGCATTAGAGTAACGACCCTGTCCGGATGTCGCCGCTTCGGCCCCGAATGCGGGTGCAATTTGACGGCTCGAGGTATTCTCAGACCGTGTCATAATCGGCTTGCGAGCGGCGTTTTGAAACTGGTCCTGTCGCGATTGATTTTCGCGACAGTACACACCGTTTGTCCTCCCGTAGATCCGTTATACGGGCTGTAAACGATGCGTACCGATTCGTACGATTTCTTTGTAACATTCACAGCTCGTGTATACAAAAGGAGGTCTCGTCCCTCGCCGAAACTGCGTGAAAACGCAACTGAGAGACAGATGACGAAAGAAATCCAACTGACGCGACGGAAGATACTCGCAAGCACAGCACTCATCGGCGGCGCCGGTGCCACCGCAGGCGCAGGCACGTGGGCGTTCTTCAGTGACGAAGAAACCAGCGAAGGGAACACGATTTCCGCAGGCACGCTCGAGCTCGACGTGAACGAAGGCGACGGCTTCTCCTACACGTGGGAAAACGCCGCGCCGGGTGACGAGGAGGAAGTCAGTGTCTCGTTCCAGAACACCGGTTCGATCGACGCCGCGGAGCTGGCGATCGACACCGACGTTTCCGGCGACGAGGATCTCGCGGAGTACATCGACCTCGATCTCGAGTACACTAACGGCGACGATCCGGACGGACAGACGCTCGCGGAACTCGCCGACGGCGAACTCTCGCTTGAAGGAATCTCCGCCGGTGAGGGCGCGAGTATCAGTATCGACGCGACGTTCAACGAGGGGGCGGGCAACGACCTGCAAGGCGCGTCCGTCGAGATCGATCACACGTTCACTCTGCGACAGGAACCCGGCGAGGACGGCTGATCGAGCGGCCGCTTTTTCGATACTTATGACAAACGACTCAAATCGAACATTGACGAGGCGGAGTGCGCTGGTCGGAGTGGCCGGTATCGGACTCGCCTCCGCGGGGGCGGGTGCGGGGACGTTCGCGTACTTCAGCGACGCCGAAACGTCGTCCGGAAACAGCATCCAGGCCGGAACAATGGAACTGGACGTCTCGAACGGCTACTCGTTCGAATACGCGTTCAAGGATGTCGCTCCGGGCGATACGACGGCGCAGGCGTACGTCGGCGACGGATGGGCGAAACGGGACCTCTCGTTCAACGGCGACGCGGTCAACACCGGCAGCGTCGACGCCGCCTGTCTCGCCGTCTACATCGAGCACGAAACGACACCCGGCGAGGGTCGAGACGGCTCGAGTATGGAGGACGAACTCGAGATCGAGGTCCTCTCCTGGGAGGGGTATGACTACGTCGACGGATTCGAAGTGCTCGGCGAGAGCGAGGCCGACCTTCCCGGTGACTTCGGATTCGAAGTCGACGGCGACGACTTTTTCGACGTCTTCGAGGCAGGCGAGTCGCTGACGCTCGCCGATCTCTCGGAGCGGGAGCTCAGGCTCAATCCCTCGCCGCGGACGAACGGTGATCCGTCCTCTGACGGGCGAACGTTCCACTACGACTTCAGGGTCGGCGAAGGGATGGGCAACGAGTATCAGGGGGCCGAACTGGTCACCGACATCCACTTCGCGCTCTTGCAAGACGAGAGCCAGACGTTCGACGGCACGGTCGGGTAACACCATCATGAGTAGGGGGATCAGCAAACGACGGGCGCTTCACGTTTCGGGAGTAGTGCTGTTCGTTGCGCTGTTGGTACCGTTTCTCGTGTTCGCAGTGCCCGACGTCGCCGGGGCCGACGAGAGCTACGTCGTTCTCTCGGACAGCATGAACCCGACGATCGATGCGGGCGACGTCGTGATCGTCCAGGAGCGCGATCCCTTGAGCATCGAAGAAGGGGACGTACTGACGTTCGACGCGGCTGATCCCGACGAGTTCGATGCGGCCGATGGAACGAGCATCGTCACGCATCGGGTCGTCGACATCGAGCAGGCGGACGACAGCCTCAAGTTCGTCACGCAGGGCGACGCGAACAACGCCCCGGATAGCTCCGCGGTCGACGAAGAGCAGGTGATCGGGACTGTCGCGTTTTCGATTCCCTCCATCGGGCGCGTCGTCTCGTTTGCAGGGACCCGAACGGGGCTCGCGCTCTTCGTCGTCGTTCCGTGTGCCTTGCTCGTCGTCAACGAACTGTACGAACTCACGGTGAGCGACGAGGGAGGAGAGAGCTGATGGGACGGGTCGCGACCGTATTCAAGCTGCTCGTCCTCTGGGCTGCTGTCCTCATGCTTGTGAGTTCCGTTGGCTTCTCGGGGGCGTACTTCAGCGACCAGTCCTCGAGCGACGCCGCGCAGATTACGGTAGCGGAACTCGAGCCGTCGGACGGAGCCCTCAAATTCACGCCGAAGTCGCTCTCGACAACTAATCAGGGAATCACGACGATCCACCTCGAGCGACCGCCCGATTCTACGATCGATTCCGAGACGGTCGTCGTGACCGTCGGCGGCGACCCGGTCGATGCACCAGTGCGTACCTGCAATCCGCAAAAATGCCTGTTCGAGCCGACCGCACAGGACATCGTCGACGCCGGGGGCGTCGGCGAGCCGTTGCTCGTAGTGACGGCCGAACTCGAAAACGGTGCCGAACTCGAGGCCTCGACGACCATCGAGGTCTTCGAACCGCGCGCCTCGAGCGACGGACCGGATTCGTCCGATTGGAGGGAAGTTGACTCGAGCGCTGGTTCGGCGAACGACGGTACCGACGGCGACCGTGAGACAACTCACGCCGACGAAAACGCGAGCGATGACGATTCCGAGGAGTCCGCGAGCGTGATCGCGGATCGGCCGCCGCAGTAGGGTCAGGGCTCGTCGATGGTGATCGCCTCGAACTCCCGCTGGTCCGTGATCGTTCCCGCTCTGATCGCTCGAACGATTCGGATGCCCGCCTGTTTGATGCGATACCCTCCGTCGACTCGTTCGATGAACTCGACGTCCCGGAGCGTCCGAAAGTGGTAACTGAGGTTACCTGAATCCCGGCTGAAATTGCCCGAGCGTCGCTCGGCGACGCGGTCGGCCAAGTCGGAATAGGCCAGGAGATCACCTGCGAATTCGTCGGCCGATTGCGTCCGCTCGAGAACATCCAATACGGTGAGCCGGAGGTCGTGACTGAGCACCCGAAACACGTCACCGGGCAATTCGTCACCGCACTCTCGGCTCATCCACAATCCTGTAAATCGGCACAGTTGAAACTATTGAAGATATACTTCTAATCATGTGTTCTGAAAGTCATGACGAGGGTATCACGCCTTGGTATCTTAAGAAGAACCCTTACCAGCAATAGTGAATTTAACCTATCCAACAATTTCTTTCCAGCTCCAGGCGGCGAGTGCGATCACGGCGAGGGCGATCACGAAGAAGATGCCCCATTGCTGGGTTTCGGTTTCCGCGAAGGGAGCGAAGACATCCACCACACCGGTCGCCTGCATCATTCCGATCACGATCGCCAGCAACGTGAATATCGAGACGACGGCGACCCCGATCCAGTTTCGAGCCATCCCCTTGCCCTCCTGCTCGGCCTCCTCCACGTCATGCGTCGGTTTTTCGGTCGGCTCTCGATCGGGTTCGGACATGTTCTATCCTATACCGGATAGACGTGAAACAGTTCCACCTGCAGCTTCAGGGTGGAAACGCTTCCCTTTAGCCGGGTAGCCACCGCTCTCGTGTCCGGTACAGCGTCCCCCGGACGATCGGGTTGACGGGAAAGACGCCGAACTCGAGTCGCTCGAGTTCCCCGGCCGAAAACTCGTCGCGGCAGACGAATCGTTCGACCGTCTCCCGATTTAACTGACAGCCCCCGGCAAGTCGCTCCCACAGCGGGTTCAACAGGTTCTGTCCCGCGCCCTGCCAGCCGTCGGCGTGGACGTGTTCGAGAAAGCGGAACTCGCCGCCGGGTTCGAGAACCCGGGCAACTTCCTCGAGTGCGGCGTCGGGGTCCTGAATCGTACAGAACACGAGTCCGGAGAGTACCACGTCGAAGCTATCGTCGGGATAGGGAAGTGACTCCGCGCGTTCGTCTCGAAGAACCACCTCGAGTCCGGCCTCGGTCGCGCTACGACTGGCTCGCTTGCGCATGTGCGGATCCGGTTCGACGGCGTGGTACTCGAGGGGTTGTTCGGGGTCGTTCTCCCGTTCGTCCACGACGTGGGGGAACATGGCTCCGGCACCCGCTCCAACGTCGAGAACACGACCTTCGAGGTCGGTTGCGAGATATCGGCGGTGTGGTGCCAGTAGCCACTCCATCGGCGAGAGCCCGTCGTACAGCGTCGCAAACAGCGGGTGTGAAATCTCCTCGGTAGCCATCGGCGTGTGGTGGCTCTCGAGGCGAAGTCGCATATAATTCGGGGTCGACCGTCGTGCTGGGTCTGGTTCTCGGCCGGTAGTGGTCCTCTCGGTTGCTCGCCGACCCGAGCCCGACCGCTCTCGGGAGTCCGCTGTCTGAAAATCGACGGTGTCTATTTAGTTCTCGTTGGGGTGACCTTTCGGTATGGCTTCACGCGGAGACGGCGCGTACACGTTCGCGGTCTGTCTCACCCACGATATCGACCGCGTTTACAAAACGCCACAGAACTACCTCTTCAACTGTCTCGAGCAACGAGACCCTCGGGAGCTGACCGGCCTACTCGCCGCGAAAAACCCCTACTGGCAGTTCGAACGAATTATGGCCCTCGAGTCGATGCTCGGCGTTCGGTCGGCGTTTTACGTCCTCGATGAGCGCCACATTACGGAGCGACCCAAGTGGGAGTGGGCGACGCTCTCGGGCTGGAGCCGGTACTCCGGCCGGTACGACGTGACCGACCCGCAGCTGGTGTCGACGCTCGAGAGCCTCGAGAACGGCGGCTGGGAGGTCGGGTTACAGGGATCGTACACGTCGCCGAGAGATCCCGCTCGGCTCCGATACGAGAAAGAGCGCATCGAGGACGCGACGGAACGACCCGTTCGCGGGAACCGCCAGCACTATCTCAACCTCTCGAAACCCCAGACCTGGGAGTTCCACCGGGAAATCGGCCTGGACTACGACACCTCGTTGGCAGACCCGCACAGTCTCGACTTCCAGTACGGCCACGAACTGCGCCGGCCCTTCGACGACGAGTTCGTCGTCTTCCCGTGGACGATAATGGATCAGACGACGATGGAGTCCGCGCGGACGATGTCGGGGATCAAGGACAACGTCGAACGGATCCTCGAGGAGGTGCGCGAGGAAAACGGCGTTCTCGTGCTGGACTGGCACCAGCGGACGTTCTACGACTCGGACTTCCCCGGCTGGGGGAGCATCTACCGCTGGGCGATCGAACGCGCCCTCGAGATGGGCGCGTGGGTCGGTCCGCCGCGGGAGTTCTACGATGCGACGAGCCACCCGGACGGAACCGTCGAGGAAACGCTCGAGACACTGGCAAACGATGAAAGTGCCCGAATCGGATCGAACGGCGAACGGGTTCGAACGGCGTCGAACGAGATCCGCGACGGTACCGCCCTCGAGGAACCACCGTACACTCAATCGAGCGAATGAGCCGCATGGATCCGAGCGGGGCGGCGGATCGCGAGTGCGAGACGGGTCCCGAAACCGGCCCTCGGCGCGTCTGTATCCTCGCCGATTCCTACCTCGAACGCTGGCAGATCCTGGCCCTCGAGCGGGCGATCGAGCGAACCGACGTCGAAATTCCGCTCGTCTTCGTCGCGGACCCCGACGACCACGACGTCGATCCCGAAGCTGCCGCGTCGGTCGTCAACGGCGGTCTCGGGGTCGACGCGCTCCGGCTGGGCGCGAATCTCCTCGCTCGAGAGCGGGCCTGGACGCTGGTCGTCGCCGAGCGGAAGCTGGCCGAACTGATCGGAAACGAAACGCATCCGCTTGAGCACCGACAGCGAGTCGAGGAGGTGGACTGTCTCGAGGAGTCGACGATCCGACGGGTGAGGCCGATTCGGGACGGCAACTGGAACGAGCTTCCCGAATCGGCCGTCGAAGCCGCCACAGAGCGGTGTGACGTCGTCGTCAGGTTCGGCTTCGGGCTGATTCGCGGCGAGATCCTTTCGGCGACCGACCACGGCGTGTTGAGTTTCCACCCCGCGGATATCAGGCGGTATCGCGGCCTCGGCCCGCCGAAGGTGTTCGTCGATGGTCGCTCGAGAATCGGCGTGACGCTTCAGCGGCTCTCCGAGGAAATCGACGGCGGCGAAATCGTCGCGGAGGATTCGATTCGTATCGACGACTGTCCGACGCTGTGGGACGTCTACGACCGGGTCCACGAACTCGAGGTCGAGTTGCTCGCGACCGGGATCGAGTCGCTTCGAGATTCGAGCCTCGAGTCGACCGTGCCCGACTCGCTCGGACCGTACTACTCGACGAAATCGCGGCGGGAAGTCGGGTTCGCGTTTCGGGCCCTTGCGAAGAACATTCGTGGTCGGGTTGCCAGCTCGTGACGGGCCTAGCACAACTTTTTGGTATTACCGTGTCTGAGCACAAGTACGCGCGTGACCGAAAAAGGACAGGCGACCACTCCGAAGGACCTGCGTGAGAAGTCTACTCTCGATCCACCAAGTCTGGGAAACTGACGCAGTCATCACATCCAACGGGGCTGTCCGAGACGCCGGTATTAACACCGTTTGGGAGTAGGGAGTTCATTGCTATCTCCGGCGGCACTGTCGCTGGCGCTATTTTCAAGGGGTGATTTGGGTATCTAGCGATAGGGCGAACGGCTCCACTCGAACCACGAACACCATAGCAGAACGGATTTACGTTCCCGTGGCTTTTGCCCGGATATGGATTACGAATCGAGTCTCGACCGAGCGATGGAGAACGTCCCCGATATCGGGGGCGACGAAGAACGGTTACAGATTCCCGATGCACAGCCACAGAAAGACGGTGCGTTCACCCGCTTTACCAACGTTGGCGAGGTCGCCGACGTGCTCTCTCGAGAGACCGAGCACCTCCACCGGTTCGTCCAGCGGGAACTGGGAACCAGCGGAAAACTCGAGGGAGGTCGTGCCCGATACAACGGGACCTTCTCCCAGACGGACTTCGACGCCGTGGTCGATTCCTACGTCGAGGAGTACGTTCTCTGTTCGGAGTGTGGCCTGCCCGACACCCGTCTCGTCCGCGAGGACCGCACGCCGATGCTTCGCTGTGACGCCTGCGGTGCGTTCCGCCCCGTCACCAAACGCTCCTCGAGCGCCCAGCAACAACAACAGCGCGAGGCCGTAGAAGAGGGCCAGACCTACACCGTCGAGATCACTGGCACGGGTCGCAAGGGAGACGGCGTGGCGGAGAAAGGCAAGTACACGATCTTCGTCCCCGGCGCGGAGGAAGGCGACGTGGTCGACATCTACATCAAGAACATCTCGGGCAACCTCGCGTTCGCCCGTCGAGACTAATCTGTCGGAACCGATCCGTGGGATCTGTCGGAATCGGTCTGTAGGCTTTTCCAAGCGCCGTATATCGGTTTCTGGCGGCCGGTTTCGACCGCTAATATTTTGCTCCCGGTAGCACGTTCCCGCCACGGGGTTGGTTCTCCCTCGAGTTCGATGTTACTCTCCTGTCGTCACTCGAGGCGGACCGCCCCTCGCCGATCGCGGGTCACTCCGTTCGCGGGTCGTTTCTTTCCCCGCTCATCGTTCGAGGGCTTCACTCCGTTCAGCCCCCGAATCCCCCGCTTACGCCCTCGAGGTGCTCGCGTCGTTCGATCGGTTCCTCTCCGACTCGTCCCGAAGAGCGGCGGCCGACCGCGAAACTAAAGTCAGCTTGTTCCAGTTACACGCACGTGGGAGTTACGTTCGATCTGTTCGACACGCTCGTGACCGCGACGAAACCCGAGGATCCGGCGGCGGCGGTCGCCGCGGAACTCGAGGAGCGAGGCGTCGACGTGCCGCCCGACTGGGGCGATGCATACACCGAAATGCACATCGACACACCCGAGGGCGCGGAGGTTCCTCTCCCGGCCCACGTCGCTCGAGCGCTCGCGAGCCGCGGCGTGGACTGTCCGTCCAACGCCGCCCGACGGGCCGTCGTGGCCGCCTTCGATCCCGACGTCGAGACCAGAGACGGCGCTCTCGAGGCTCTCGAAGCCGCTCGAGCGCGCGGCCCGGTCGGTCTCTGTTCGAACTGTAGCGTTCCCGAACTCGTCGGCCGGACGTTGGTCAGGGCCGACGTGAGTCGGGACGATTTCGACGCCGTCGTGACGAGCGTCGGCTGCGGCTGGCGCAAGCCCGCCCCCGAGATGTTCGAGGTGACCGCTGATCGACTCGGCGTCGAGCCATCGACACTCGTCCACGTCGGCGACGACCCGGCGACGGACGGCGGTGTCGAGGCTGTCGGCGGAACCGCACTGCTACTCGGGGGGAACTCGTCTGCGGGCGTCTCGCTCGAGGAGATTCCCCGGCTACTCGAGGAGGATGAACTGTGGGAGTGACTCCCTGTGAGCTCCACTCGAGGGGGAAACTGCGATGTCCCTGACGACGCCTGCGGTCATCGCGTTGGCGTTCACCTTCGATCTGCTGATCGGCGAACCGCCGAACAAGGTCCATCCGGTCGCGTGGTTCGGCCGTCTCGTCGGCGCAGTCGACCGGGGTTGGGGCGGCGACGACCGTCGTCAGCGACGAATCGGCGTCGTCATCGCGCTCGTCCTCCCACTCATTCCCGTCATACTCGCCGTCCTCGCCGTTTCCGCGGCGACTCTCGTCACTCCCGCACTCGGCGCGCTCGCCGCCGCGCTCGTCCTCTTTTCGGCGACCAGCCTGCGGCTCCTCCTCGAGCTCACCGGCTCCGTTCTCAAGGCGACGGAGACGGACCCCGAACGAGCCCGCGAGGAACTCCGAGGGCTCGCCGGTCGGGATGCGGCGGAGTTGTCGCCGGCCCAGATTCGGAGCGGGGCGACCGAAAGCGCCGCCGAAAACCTCTCGGATGGATTTGTCGCGGCGTTGCTTCCGTTCGCGGTGCTAGCTCCCGTTTCGTTGCCGGCGGCGGCCGGAGCCGCGGCCTGGATCAAGGGCGTCAACACCCTCGACTCGATGCTCGGTTACCGATCGAAGCCGATCGGAACCGCGAGCGCGCGTCTGGACGATCTCGTCATGTGGGTTCCCGCGCGTGTGACGGCGTTCTGTCTCGCGGTCGCGACGGCCGATCCGGGTGCGCTACGTTGCGCTCGTCGCTGGGCTCGCGTTCCGTCCTCGCCCAATTCGGGCTGGCCCATGGCGACGCTCGCCTGCGGCCTCTCGGTTCGACTCGAGAAGCCGGGCGCGTACGTGCTCAACGACGGTTCCGGGACCGAACTCCCGACCGTCGAAGACGGCGAACGAGCCGTTACAGTGGTGGGAGTCGCCGCTGCTGTCGCCGTCGGGATCGCCGTTCTCCTGGCGGCAGTATCTGGCGCGATCGGCAACCATGGTGGCATGCTCGTCCTTGAGTCGGCGCTCGAACTCGAAGCAATTACGTTTCCCTGGGAAAGGGTAGGATATAATGAATAAGTGGATCAGTGCGCTTCGGGGTGCTTTCGCCTTTCTTACCCGGCTTCCCGTCCCGCAAGCCGAGGGCGATTGGGACGCCTTTCTCTCGAGGCCGTGGACCTTCCCGATCGTTGGATACGTGGTCGGATGGCTGGTTGCAATTCCCGTGCTCCTTTCGGGGTATCTCCCTGCAGCGGCGGTGGCGTTCGGGTACCTCCTCGCAGTGTATGCGGTGACCGGAATTCACCACCTCGACGGCGTGGCGGATCTGGGCGACGCGCTGGCCGTCCACGGCGATGTCGATCGACGTCGGGAAGCGTTGAAAGATACGACGACGGGTGTAGGCGCGATCCTCGCAGTTTCGCTCGTCGCGGCGGGACTCGCGTTCGGCGGACTCGCGCTGACAGAACTCGACGCGCTCACCGCCGCCGGTATCGTCGTCGTCGCGGAGATCAGCGCGAAACTCGGGATGGCGGCGATGGCCTGCCTCGGAAGCACGGAATACGAAGGGATGGGCGGGACGCTCACCGGTGCGGTCGGTCCCCTCGGGTTCGGTATCTCCCTGCTCGTCGCTCTCTCTATGATCGGCCTCACGTGGCCGACTCCCACTGCGGTCGCGACGGTCGCGGGAGCGCTCTTCGGCGTCGGGCTCGCGTGGTTCCTCGCGGTTCGACATCTCGGTGGTCTCAACGGCGATATCTTCGGTGCCGCGAACGAAATCGGTCGCGTCGCCGCTATCCACGCCGGGGTGATCGCGTGGATGCTCTTATAATGTGTGGCGGTCAAGGCACTCGCCTCGAGAGTCCACACGAGAAGCCGCTCCACCCGGTCGACGGGACGGCGATGATCGACCACGTTCGTCGCGCGCTCGAGTCGAG
Organism: Halostagnicola sp. A-GB9-2; assembly: GCF_030068615.1. GTDB lineage: Archaea > Halobacteriota > Halobacteria > Halobacteriales > Natrialbaceae > Halostagnicola. The sequence goes on from NZ_JASJOC010000009.1 coordinate 46,587, forward strand.
CCGCGTCGAGTCGATCTACGCCGCGGTCTCGCCGAACGCGACCGAGACGGCGGCTCACCTCGAGGCCGTCGGTGGGATCGAAACGATCGAGACCGCCGGCGACGGATACGTACCCGACTTGATGACCGCGCTCGAGTACTCCGAACTAACGCCACCGGTGCTAACCGTAGCCGCGGACCTCCCCGCGCTCGAGGAACCCGTCGTCGACCGACTCCTCGTGCGCCACGGCGACGATACCGACTCCCGGACGATCTGTGTCCCCGCGGCTTTGAAACGTCGACTGGGCATCCGCATCGACTCGCGACTCGAGGACGCACCCCACCTGGTGCCGACTGGGGTCAACGTCGTCGGCACCACTTCCCAAGATATGACAGACGTAAGCTACGACCCGCGATTGGCGATCAACGTGAATCGACTGGAAGAGACGCGAGTTGCGTCCGAAATTCGATCAGATCGAGCTGGCGAGCGAATTCGATCGGATTGGGTCGGAAAGCGGGGTGACCCGTGCGAGTAGTTCTCGCCGCCGGCGGCACCGAAACGGCGCTGATCGACGGCATCAGTGCGGCAGGTGCCACGCCGGAGCTGATGGCACACACGCCGCCCGCGGACGCCGAAATCGTCGTCTACGGGGAGCCGACGGCATCCCCAGTGACGCCCGTCAGTCCGAACGGCTGTCCGACGCCCGCCGCGATCACGCGAGCCGTCAGGGAAGTCGTCGGATTCGATCTGACCGTCCTCGACGCGGGACTTCCCGAGTCGACGGCCGCACCGACCGTATCTCTCGAGGCGGCGCCTGGAAACGACATCCGATCCGCGGAGGCCGTTCCCGACGCGACGGCGATCTACGACCGCGCTCGGGAGTTCGGCGCGAGCCTGCCGGATGACGAAATCCTGGTCGGCGAGACGATTCCCGGCGGAACGACGACCGCACTCGGCGTCCTGACGGCGCTCGGCGAGCCCTCGAGCGTCTCATCGTCGCTTCCGACGAACCCGATCGAGCGCAAACACGCCGTCGTCGACGAGGCGCTCGCCGCGAGCGGTCTCGCCGTCGGTGAGTGTGCGGACCAGCCCCTCGAGGCGATTCGACGGGTTGGCGATCCGGTCCAGGCCGCGACGATGGGTGTCGCTGCGGGAGCGCTCGAGGCGGAAACGTCGGTGACGCTTGCCGGCGGAACCCAGATGGTGACCGTCGCCGCCGTCTTGGACCACCTCGGGATCGACGACGAACTATCCCTCGCGACCACGTCGTTCGTCGCCGACGAGCAAGCCGGCTCGCTCGGGGAAGCCTGCTTTCGCTTGAACTGCGAGCTGATCGTCACCGATCCCGGTTTCGACGACTCGGATCACGTCGCGATGGAACGGTACTGCGCCGGCGAGGCCAAGGAAGGCGTGGCTATGGGCGGCGCGCTCTCGCTCGTTCCCGATGGGGAGCTTCCGGCAGTCAGAGACCGTCTCGAGGTCGTCTGTGATCGGCTCGGAATCGAGGCGTCAGGTGGCGAGCAACTCTCCTCCGAGACGGACGAAGGAACGACACATGGATCCTGACTCGGTTCGCGAGGGACAACGAGTTCCCCACGGCGGCGAACCCGACAAAGAAATTCTCGATGCGTCGGCGAACACGAACCCGTTCGTTCCCAACGGCGTCGAGGAGGTCTACGCGGACGCCCTCGAGGATTCGCGTCGCTACCCCGACGACGAGTATCCCGAGTTCCGGGCGGCGGCCGCCGAGTACGTCGGTTGCGAGAGCAAGAACGTCGTCCCGACGCCGGGCGGGCTGGCCGCGATTCGGCTCGCGATGGAGACGGCCCTCGAGCCCGGCGACAGGGTGCTCTTGCCGTACCCGAGCTTCGGAGAATACGCCAGAGAGGTTACGTTACAGGGGGCCGTCCCCGTCTTTGCGCCCCACGACGCGATGCTCGAGGCGACGACGAACCTGCTCGAGTCCTGTGCGCTCGCGGTGGTCTGTACGCCGAACAATCCCACGGGGGACGCCGCGGATCCGAACGCGCTCGAGACGTTTGCGAACCGCTGTGGGGAGGCCGGGACGACGCTACTCGTCGACGAGGCGTTCCTCGGGTTCACCGATTTCCCCTCCGCAGTCGGCCAACTCCAGCGGTCGGGCCAGCGCTGGGAACACGTCGTCGTGGCTCGTTCGCTCACCAAACTCTTCGGACTGCCGGGAATCCGGGCCGGCTTCGCGGTGGCCTCGGGAGAACACGCAGAACGCCTCGAGACGGCCCGTCGAGCGTGGTCTCTTGGCACGCCAGCGGCTCGCGTCGGCGCGTACTGTCTCGATCAGGATGCGTTCGTCGCGGAAACACGCGAGCGCGTCGAACGCGAACGCGAGCGGATGCGCGACGCGCTGGAGTCCCGGTTCGACGTGTTTCCGTCGGACGCACCATACCTCCTGTGTGACGTCGGCGACGAGGACGTTCCGTCGATCATCGCGAGCGCACGCGATCGCGGTGTCGCGGTCAGGGACGCGACGACGTTTCGGTCGCTCGAGTCCCACATTCGGGTCGCGGTGAAAGCTCGAAGACGAAACGATCGAGTGCTCGAGGCGCTGGACGTCGAACCCGCGGAGGGTGTGAGATGGTGACGGACGGATGACTGACGATCGGATGACCGAGACGACTGCGTTCTATACGACCCGACGAGATGGCGTCCTCCAGCTACACCGGGAGGGTATGGAGTGGCTCTCGAGCGGCGCGAACGGCGGTCGGTGGACGACCGATAATGCGTACAACCTCTCGGTTCCCGACGGCTGGCCGCGAACGGACCTCGAGACGTACGTTGCCGACCGACTCGAGCGGGCCGGATTCGAGGAACGCGGTCCCGCGTTACTGACCGGCGTCGACGTGGCGGACGCTCGCGGTGCTCGGTGCGGATCGGTCGCTGCAGTGGTGACTGCGGGGATTTCGAACCCGGCCGCGCTCCCGATGGATCCGTCGGGCGGAACGCTCCCACAGGAGGAAAGAGGTGACAAAGGGGACGACGAACCGGTCGGTACCGTGAATATTCTCCTCGGAACGACCCGGTCGCTTTCCGCCGGCGCGCTCGCGAACCTCCTCACCGTTGCCGCAGAGGCCAAGGCCGCGACGCTCCTCGAGACGACGGGATTTCCCGGAACGACCAGCGACGCCGTCATCGTCGGACACGATCCAGCCGGCTCGCAAACCGAGTTCTCCGGAACTGCAACGGCGATTGGAAGCGCGGCGAGAGCTTGTGTTCGGGATGGGCTTCGCGCCTCGCTCTGCGCACACTACGACGGGAGTGGATTCGAGGATAGCGCTGTCGTCGGTGATCGCGCCGACGGTAAAACTGCGGATGCGGCCGCTACCGAAAACGGAACGGCGGTTGGGCTCCCGAACTCGCTCGAAGACGCCAAATATGGGATCTCGACAGATGTCAAAGCGGATGTCTTTTCTCCGAACTGACGTCTTTCTCTGGGCTGAGTAGATCGATAACGGGCCCGTTCGGTCGGGAGCCGAGGAACGCCGAGCGTGAGCGGTGATGGTCGTGGTACCGTGACCCTCGCAAGGGTTATCCGCAGTGTGGCCCTACATTTGTTTGTAATGGCAAACGGTAACGTTGATTTCTTCAACGACACAGGCGGCTACGGTTTCATTTCGACGGACGACGCGGACGATGACGTATTCTTCCACATGGAAGACGTTGGCGGTCCGGACCTCGAAGAAGGCACAGAGATCGAATTCGACATCGAACAGGCACCGAAAGGTCCCCGCGCGACGAACGTCGTCCGCAACTAATCTGATTTCCCCGTCGCCTGACGGCGACGCTGAATGACGACTTCATTTTTCGACGAACACTACCGATCCGACAGCGATTGCTCTCGTCTAGTGAAGTACCGCGGGTCCGGTGACCCGTGGAACTCTCGTTGCTTTTTCTTTAGAAGGGGCCGACCTGTCGGATCTCGTGTCTTACAGCGAATTCGTATCACGTTCGTCGACCGGGTTCTGAGATCGGTCTTCGAGGTCCTCGAGGTCGCGTTCGGGATTCGCCTCGTGTAAACCTCCAGCCTGGCCCGTAATCTCTCCGTAGACCGCTTCGCGGGCTTCTTCGGCCGAATCGAACTCCTCGCCCGCCAGCCGATCGAACACGCTCCCCAGCGATTCGGTTTCGTTCGGAAGCTCCATCGGATCGCTGCCGTACTCCGAGGCGATTTCCTCGCTGGTAACCGGATACTCGAGTTTGCCGAGGTGTTCTTTGACGTCCTCGAGGATTGACTCGCTTGTTTCCGCTCGGCTGGCTTTTCGCTCACCGATACTATCCTGTGCACGGTCGCGGTCGGGTTCCTCGGACATGCTCGGGCGTATCCGCGGCGCGCTGAAAAACGGTTGGCTGGCGAGCGCGTGGGGGTCAACCGAGACGGCTCCGACTCGCTCCGGAGCCGACCGTTGAGCGGATCACCTTCGTCGACCCATCGGCTATTCCCTTCGATATCGAACCCGACGGATCCTCCCTTGCCTCCGACGCCGGTCCGTACAACTATCCGCGGATAATGTACTCACCCTGCGGTAGCAACCATCATCACACCATCTACCTAGCTACCGCGGGGTCTTTCTCCCCTCGAGGGTGACGTTCTCGAGTGAAACATATGTCCGTCTGCGGCGCTTGATTCGCCTATGAACAGCCGAACGGACGTCCTCGTTATCGGCGGCGGTGCAACCGGCACGGGAATCGCCAGGGACCTCGCACTCCGAGACGTGGACGTGACGCTGGTCGAGCGCGACGGCCTCGCTTCGGGTGCGTCGGGCCGGTCACACGGCCTTCTTCACAGCGGTGCGCGCTACGCCGAAGCCGACGAAGACGGTGCACGAGAATGCCTTCGGGAAAATCGAATTCTGCGAGCAATCGGTGGCGAATGTGTCCGACACACTCGAGGATTGTTCGTCCAACTTGCCGGCGACGATCCGACGTACTTCGACGAGAAGCGCGCGGCGTGCGAGGAAATCGGCATTCCGACGGAGGTCGTCGACGGAAACGCGATTCGAGCCGAACTCCCGGAACTCAACCACGAGGTCGAACGGGCCATGTGGGTCCCCGACGGCGTCGTCATCCCCTCGCGTCTGGTCGCCGCAAACGCTGCGGATGCGCGCGATCACGGCGCCGAAATCCTGACGCACGCTCCGGTGACGTCGATAACGCTCGAGGAGGATGAACGCGGAGAGACGGAAATAGCGCGGGTTTCGATCGGCGGCGACATCGACGGAACGATCGAACCTGCCGTCGTCGTAAACGCCACCGGAGCGTACGCAGGTCAGATCGGTGAGTTTGCGGGCGTCTCCATCGAGATGCGGCCGACGCGAGGCGTCATGATATCGGTCGAGTACGACGGTCTCGAGCCGGTGCTCAATCGCTGTCGCGATCCGGACGACGGGGATATTATCGTTCCCCACGACGAGGAGGTCGTCCTCGGCACCACGAGCGTTCCGGTCAGCGATCCCGACGACTACGAACAGGCCGAATGGGAGATCGAAGAGACGATTACGGAGTGTGCAAAGTTGCTCCCAGACGTCAGCGACCGAACCGCCACCAGAACCTGGTGGGGTGTCAGACCACTGTACGAACCCGACGAAGCGACTCGAGGCGGCCGCGCAATCTCGAGAGGATCCGTCCGGTTGGATCACGCCGAAGACGGCGTCGAAAACTTCGTCAGTATCGTTGGCGGAAAGCTCACCACGTACAGGGAGATGGCCGAAATGACGGCGGACCTACTCTGTGAGAAACTGGGCGTCGACGCGCAGTGTTTGACGGCCGAGGTTCAACTGCCGAACGCGAACGATCCGGCGAAGCTAGACGAGTACGTTCGGGAGTTCGACGCGCAGGGGCCGACGGATACGGACCTCGTGACTCGGTAATTTTCACCGGGATATCGTCACTCGAGGATATTTATGGGGGTATCGTTTCAGTACGCTTCGTCACGCCTCTCAGGATACTCTCTCGTCAGTGTCAACCAGCGTCTCTCTCGAGGCTCGGAATTGGTCAATGAATCGATATAGATCGAATTCGACCTCTTACGCAATTTTGTTAACCCACCTCTACCGATAGAATATGCGGGTGGCGGGATGAATTCGACGGAGTGTTTCCGGTAACTGGAGAAGACAAATACGCAATACTACGGCCGATACATATACGACAGTTCCCCCAGGAATTGAGCACCATGGGAGCGTATATATCAGGGGAGGACATCTCTACCGATACTTCTCTTGTATCGACCTTGTTAGTCGAGAGTGGGTATCGCCTTCGAAGGGTGAGTACCGTATGACGACGCAACTCTGTCCGCAGTGTCTCTACAACGAGAAGAAGGTCAAGAAACCGCCGGATCCGACGCCCGGCACGAAAACGTGCGACAAGTGCGGCGAAGAGTATTGATTCTCGAGCGAACGCGTTTTTGACCGGTGCCCGATGACGAGCTGTCGTCGGACGTAGTTGTTCGTAGCGCCCGATTCCCCGTTCTCCGATCCTATCGGTGTACGTAACAAATCCAAAACGAATATCGGAACCTTAGAACAGGGAGAAACGAAGAGACAGTTACTCCTCCGATAACTTCAACTCCTGTTGTTCTCCGGGCGCGTTTTTCGCGGAGCGACCGCCGAGGCAGAGGATCGGTGTCGTTTTCGTGATGTGGCAGGCGTCCATCTGGACTCACGGGGTACGCGTCGCGCGAGCCCACGATCTCGGAACGGCCGCGCTCCGCCCGGGTATCTGTGCTGTCGTCTTCCTCGCCTTTTCGTTGGTGGAGTATCCCGCGGGACATCTCGACTCACTCATCACACACCCTCGGAGCGACGAGAATCGTGAACGACGTACAGCCGACAGTATACGATGACGCGTTCGTCGGACAGTCGTCTTCGACCCTCGTACTACCGCTCGCGTGGCCAGCTCAAGCTGGCCGTTTGTACTTGCTCGAGTGGGCAACTTAGGTGATGAACGTGCCCACTGATCGGCTCCTGGTCATGATCATTGCGGCGACCGGATTCGCCGTTCTTGTGGGCGGATGGGTGGGCGGACTCGTCCACGCCGAGGCAACCGGCTGGGAAGAAATCGGGCTCCGTGTCGCAATCGGGATCGTCTTTTTCGCGATCCTTCTCGGTCTCTGGTCGAAGTACGGCGACATCGAGAAAGGCTCGAGTTGAGTACGGGTTTTGATTGAAGCGTGGTACGGGCGGCTTCTTGAGTTACTCGTCGTTTTCGAAGCCGTCTTGGTCGTCCCTGGAAACGGGCGGCTTCTCGAGGTACCCATTAGTGAGAACTCGTCGAGAGTACCCCCTCGTTTCGCGTTGAACTCCCATATTATAAGTAATTCTGATCAATATCCGGGTGGAGTGAGCATCCTCTATTAGACGTACAGCTGACAAGACCGGAAGAATGATAATCACTCTGTAACGTGTTCGACCCATGTCGAACGAACTGGACAAGATTTACGCTGATTATGTCGTCCGAACCACCACCGTTGTGGTTGCGACCATTCTTTTTACCACGTCCATCGGAATTTGGGCGGGTATCGTAAACATGAACGACCTCGGAACCGCAGTGACGTGGGTTTGGCTGGGGATCGGATTTGCCGCTCTCTATTTGCTCTACAGGATAGCCATCAGCGTGGAGATGCTCAGGCATACCACCTGACGATCGGCGCCGCTCGCACGGTGATCGCTCACCGTTTTCACCCCGTCGGTCGCGACGGAACTCCGTGGGTCGTGGCTGTCACACGGAAGATAGCATTGGTCGTTTGCCACAGTTCGACGGGAAAGGTAACCCGGCCTTCCCAATTTGAACAGGTGAGAGACGGTCTCGCTCGTTGCACTCGCGAGCGTGCGACTCTCGTGTTCAAATCGGCTCAGGATAGACTTCTCACTGCTCACGTTGTTCGCAGGAGAAGTCCGCCCTCCCCGATTTGAACGGGGGGCAAGTCGATCTACAGTCGACTGCTCTACCAGTCTGAGCTAAGGGCGGGCACTCGAATATAGCAGACGAGGCAGACATAAGGGTTATCATTCGATGGCTGTGTGACAACCGTCCGACAAAGGCAAATGTTCATATGGACGGGGCTAAAATAGGTATCCGATCGAGACACTCATGAGCAAGATCACGTTCCGTGCTGACGACGAGCTCATCGACGAACTCGAGACGTTCGACGCGTCGAAAAGCGAAGTCATGCGCGACGCGCTTCGGACGTACCTCGAGGCCGGTGAGACGAGTCAGACCCACGACTCCATCACCCAGGCCGAGCCGGCACGGACCGACGCTGCCCATGAGAACGACAGCATCGACGAACTCATTCGAGAGCGCGTCGATACGCTGCTCGAGGATCGGCTGACTGAGCACCGTCACCGGGAGACACAGGACGTAAACGTCACGGTGGCACTCGAGAACGCACACCAAACGCGTAAGACACCGAACGCGGTCGAGGACGAACCCGTCGCCGACCATACCGAGCCGCCGCGTCCGACACGAGAGGCAAATCACGGGGGACATCCGTCCGGGGACCAACAGTGCGGGCAGTGCGGTGAATCCCTTTCTGGGGAACACGTATACTGTCCAAACTGTGGTGAGAAGGCCTCACACCGCTTGTTCTGTGAATGTGGTGACGAGCTCCGGTCCGACTGGGCGTTCTGTCCCGGCTGCGGTCGTCGGACGGCCGCAGCTGATGTCCTCGATTCGAACAGCCAACACTCGAGAAATTCGTAATACGGAAATTTTCTCGTCTTACGGAAGTTTTATTACTCATCAACAGCATGCTATAGTTGCGTAAGACGATCGTCTTACACAGGCCGAATACGCCGGGAAACTGGCTATACAGGCGGTCTATCGTGTAAGACAAAGCGTCTAACAGGGGCGCACCGTCTTACCCAGAGGGAATACAACAATGGAGCGTGTGACACTGCGAATTCCGGAACAGCAGATCGACGAGGTCGAACAGCTGGTCGACTCAGGCGAGTTTCCGAACCGGAGCGAGGCAATCCGGTCGGCCGTCCGAGAGATGATCAACGAACAACAAAACGGTCGTCGCGACCAAACAGGCAAACGCGGCTGGGCGAAGGTGTAACGATGCAGGATATCGTACAAGACGCCCTCGACAACGCCGAAGCCGAAGCTCGTCAGATGGACGAGTCGATGGACGACGACGAGTTCGGCGATCCGCGGATCGTGATCGTTGGCTGCGGTGGCGCGGGCAACAATACGATCAATCGCCTGTATAACATCGGTGTCGACGGCGCGGATACCGTCGCGATCAACACCGACAAACAGCACCTGAAGATGATCGAGGCCGACACCAAAATCCTCGTTGGGAAATCGCTGACCAACGGGCTCGGTGCCGGTGGCGATCCGTCGATGGGTGAACGCGCGACAGAGATGGCCCAGAGCACGATCAAAGAGGTTCTCGGCGACGCCGACCTCGTCTTCGTGACCGCCGGCATGGGTGGTGGTACCGGCACGGGTGCCGCCCCCGTCGTTTCGAAAATCGCGAAAGATCAGGGCGCAATCGTCGTCGGAATGGTCTCGACGCCGTTCAACGTCGAACGTGCTCGGACGGTCAAAGCCGAGGAAGGCCTCGAGAAACTCCGAGAACAGGCCGACTCGATCATCGTTCTCGATAACAACCGGCTGCTCGATTACGTCCCGAACCTCCCGATCGGCAAGGCCTTCTCGGTGATGGATCAGATCATCGCCGAGACGGTCAAGGGGATTTCAGAGACGATCACCCAGCCGAGCCTGATCAATCTGGACTACGCGGATATGTCCACGATCATGAATCAGGGCGGCGTCGCGGTGATGCTCGTTGGGGAGACACAGGACAAGAACAAGACCCAGGAAGTCGTCAGCGACGCGATGAACCATCCGCTTCTCGATGTCGACTATCGGGGTGCCTCCGGCGGCCTCGTTCACATTACCGGTGGACCGGATCTCACACTGAAAGAGGCCGAAGGCATCGCGGACAACATCACCGAACGACTCGAGGCGAGTGCAAACGTCATCTGGGGCGCGCGCATTCAGGAGAACTACAAGGGCAAGGTTCGCGTCATGGCCATCATGACTGGCGTCCAGAGCGCCCAGGTTCTCGGCCCGACGACGCAGAAACAGGCGGATAAGTCCCGACAAAGTATCGAGGGGATAAACGAGGCCGATTTCGATGCGAGCCAGAACGTCGAAAACTCGCATCCCGGCACCCAGAGTGACGGTGGCAGAGACAAAGTCGAGCAGAAAAACGGCGTCGACGTCATTCGATAATCCGTTCGGTCCGTTCTCGTTTCTCGTGTCTTACTCGACAGTGACGAAGACTGACGAGTGTAGTTCGGCAATCGTTGCTCTTCTGTTAGTCCCTACTCGAACGGCTCAGTTGCTGATTATCCGCGCGCTCGAGAGGACGTGGAGCAAGAAACTGATCTGCATAACGAATCGTTTGACCGCTGAACCCGTCCTCAGACGAGCGCGTCTAACAACGAACATTTCCGGCAGCGTTCTCGGGTCGTCGTCGATCCGCACTCGACGCACTCCCGGAGGTCGGCCCCCTCCTCGTCGTCGCCGTTGTACCGGTTCGCGACGATTCCGGCGAGCTCCTCGTAGCCCGAGAGGATCGAGTGGCGCGTCCCCGGATGGTTCTCCTCGAGGTCATACAGGAGCTGTTGGATCTCGGCGCGGTAGGCTTCGCTCGAGTGGGGACACTCGGTGATGTGGGCGGGAAGGTCCTCGAGGTGCGCGTAGAGGGCGACTTCCTTCTCCGGAACGTCTCGAAGCGGCTTGGCCCGTGGGACGAACGCATCCTGATCTTCGCGTTCCGATATCGGCCCGAGGCTCGCGTCGAAGTGTTTGGCAATCTGGGCGACGTCGCCCTCGAGGAAATTCATCATCGCCGTTTGAGCTTCGTCATCGAGGTTGTGTCCGGTCAGCATGAGGTCGGCCCCGAGTTTCTCGGCGTACTCCTCGAGAAGGTCCCGACGGAAGACTCCGCAGTAGGCACAGGCGGCCATGTTTTCGGGGTCGTCCTCGACGACGTCGTCCATCTCAACGCCGAACTCCTCGGCGTAGCTGACGACTTCGTGGCGGATATCGAGGTCGTCGGCCAGCTCGATGCAGGCGTCGACGGACTTGTCGCGGTAGCCTTCGATCCCTTCGTGGATGGTCAATCCGACGAGTTCGATGCGGGGGTCTTCTTCGAAGGTGTCGTAGAGAAGTTGTGTAAGAACGACGCTGTCTTTGCCGCCGGAAAGGCCGATAACCCACGTTTGCGGGTTTTCGGGCGTGGCGTCGTGGGGAACGAGGTCATCCCGACGAACTCTGCGACGGACGCGTTTTTCGACCGATTCGCGAAAGTGGGCCTCACAGAGGTGGGCTCCCGAGTACGCGGCGTGCATGACCGAGGGCTCTTCACACCGGTTACACTCCATTGCGAGCGCCTAGTCGGTCCGGGTGTATGTCGGTTTCGTCTCTGACGGTGTTCTCGAAACTCCCTGATCCGGTTTCGGACGGTGGCGGCGAAACGTCTATGGGCCAACACCTCTCACTCTCTCGAGAAGATGGTCATGTACGACCGGTCGGACTCGAGTGGCTACCGGATGATCGATACGTTCGACAACGGCTTCGGCTGGCTGGCTCATCCTCAGGAAACAGGACTGCGTGCGAGTCACGCGTTCGTCGGTGACGACGGCGACGTCTGGTTGTTCGATCCCCTCGATGCACCCGGTATCGACGAGGAAATCGACGCGCTCGGCCACGTCGCCGGTGTCGCAGTCTGTTCGCGGTACCACGCTCGCGATTCGGCGGCGTTTGCACGGCGGTACGACGTTCCCGTGTACGTCCCCTCGTGGATGGGGCGCGTACCAGAGCGCCTCGAGGTACCACTCGAGTATTACGAGAGCGAGCTCGGTTCGTCCGGATTCACCGTCGGACAGGTCGGTCCGGTACCCGGGTGGTCCGAAGGCGTCGCCTATCGGGAGAGTGACGACACGCTGTACATCCCCGACTTGCTCGGCACTGCACCGCTGTATACGGTTGGCCCGGAGCGCCTCGGCGTCTTCCTTCTCTGTCGCCCAACACCGCCGTTCGAGGCGTTTACGGGCCTCGATCCGGCACGGATTCTCGTCGGTCACGGAACCGGACTCTTCGACGAGCCAGCCGGTGCGCTCGTCACCGCACTGGCGAACGCTCGGCGCGGCTTTCCGCAGGCACTGCTCGAGAACGGTCCGACGCAACTTCGCGGGTTGGCCGGGGCGCTCGGCGACTAGTCGGTCATCGGGCCCCTCGGAACGTGGTGTTCGGGTGCTGATACCGATCAGGCCGGAACCGTTGGGCGGTCCTCGACGGCTTCGGCCCCGTCTTTCAGGGAGGCGATGAGGGTATCGATGTAGCGTTCTCGAGGGCGGGAGGAAAACAGTTCGTGACCGCCGCTGTAGAGGACGACATGTTCGGACGGCACCCGTTCGCCGATCGGTCGAAGGCTGATGACGGGGTCACGGAGCGAACAGAAGACGACGGCGTCGTGGTCGATCGTGAGCAACTCCTGTTGTGCTCGTCGCGTCTCCCGGATGAACGCCGGTGAGACCCATTCGGGAGTCGTGGCGATCTGGTGGTCCGTCGCGAGGCTTCCGAGTTCGGTCTTTCCCATGCCACCGAAGGGAACGAACGGGAAGCTCGTCGGGATTTTCTCGATCATGTCGAGGGCGAATTCGGGGTGATCTTCGCTGTAGCCCCACCAGGGGCTGAGATAGACGTGGTTTTCCGCCCCGTCGAGAGCCTGTCCGATGAGCGCGCCCGCACTGTGGCCGAGCAGCTGGTAGCCGTCCAGGTCGATCACGTACTCGACGATCGGCTCGAGCCAGTCGGCTTTGAAGTCATCGATGTTCGTCGGGGGTTCGAAGGCGTGGATTCGAAAACCGGCGTCCGCAAGCTTTCCGATGAGCCAGCTCACGTTCTCGTGGGTCCAGCGATTCCCCCAGCCCATGATGAAGACCAGGTCGTCGTCGCTGCCCTCGTTGAAGATCCGATGTCTCATACCCGGTCGTTCGTCGGGCGGAACCAAAAATCTGCGCTCTTGACACAAGCGGTTGTGGATCGATCCTCGAGAACACGGGACCTGCGACACTATTCTCCTATGGGAACAGATCAAGGAGAATAGCGGCACCGAGAGCTCCGACGGCCATCATCGCCCCGCCGATCGCGAGGGCCGGTGTCGTTCCTCCGTCGATCACGATGAACGCACCGACGGAAAAGAAACTGAATGCGAACGCGAGCAAAACTACCGTTCCGATGACGCTCAACAGGGCGTCTTCGATGGCGCGTCGAAGGATCTCGTACTGTCGACGATTCTCGAGGGCGCGGTCATCTCCACCGTCGTCTGGAGGGACTGACTCGTCCATCAATGGATTTTCAGACTGATTGATATAAAGCCCTTCTGTCCAGTGTTTCCGGGGACTCCCTTTGCCCGGAACGAGCTTTTCTTCGTGTCGGGATCCCTCGAGCGCGCGAGGAAACGATTTTGCGCGTCGAGCCCCTACAAGGCGTAATGACTGGATTTGACCGCTCTACGGCGGTCGATCGACTCGAGGAAGTCGTCGATACCGTCGAGGACGAGCTCATGCCGGTTCCCGTCCGCGAGGTGTGGGCGTTCGGGGACGTGGCGCTGGGACTCGATCCCGTCGAACGGCTCGATATCTACCTCACGAAAGATGTTCTCATGCGTGAAAATTCGGGCCAGGGGCCGTCGGTCGAGGGCAACGAGGGCTCGTACGACGTCGACGGCGTCGGCAAGTCGGTTCGCACCGAGTGGGCGGAGGAGTACCCCCAATTCCTTCGCGCGAACCGGAACGGTCACGCCGCACCTGAAAAGTGCCTCGCGGCTCACCTGCTCCCGTCGGACGAACCGGTTCACCTCGAGGTGTGTAATACGGCCTTCGAGGACAACGTCACGCAACGTCTTCGGGGAGCGAAGCTTCGAGAGGACTACACCCAGTTGCTCGATCCGCGGGGCGTCTGTCTCTGGGTCGACGGCACGCGAAGCGACGAAGCGTTTCGGAAACTCCGCGAGAGCGATCTCGCGCTCCCGACGCTCTCGTCGGCCCTCGAGATGCTCGGCATGGACGAGCCGGAGGCGGGCGAAGCCGCACAGACAGTCCACGAGTGGCGCGCCGACCAGGAGGGCGTGACGATCCGCGGTGACGTCGTCTGAGCCGAGTCGTCGATCGTTCAACCGGGTTCTCTTCGCTGTCGTCCGTTCCGAGTCGGACATATCCGCGTGACGAAACGTCTTTGCCGTGGCTCTCTGATCTGTGCGTATGAGCAGTGCATCGTCGATGGTCGGAAGAATACTCACGCCGCGAGTCGCGCTGTTTGCGAACGTCGGTCTCGTCGTCACCGGTTCCGTCCTCGGACTGTTAGGACTGATCGATCCCGTCTCGGGCATTCTGATCGTCGTTATCGGATTTCTCGGTGTCCTCGCCTCCCTGTCGGGCTATCGAGAGGAGTAGTTGATTATCGGTCGTCGGCGCGCCCGACCGTAACGTAAAACGGAACGCGCTCCGATCGCCGATACGCTTCCGTCTGCATCTGGTCGATCACGCGCCGTCCCATCTCCCGCCAGGAGCTTCTGAGGTCGCCGTATTCCGCTTCGGTCAACTCACCGGCAAGGAGGGTTTCTCTATCGTCCGCCAGTCCAGCACCCGTCGCTTTCCGACGGGCGACGGTAAGTGCGTGTTCCTCGTAAGGAGGAGAAATCGTCCGAACGTGGTCATACGATCGCGTTTCGCACACCTCGAGGCCCGCAGACTCGAAGGCCTCGTTCGCGTCGCTACCCAGTGTAACGTCGGTTCCGACGCCGTCGAGGTAGGCTTGACGCGCCCGTTGCTCGAGTCGTTCTTCGCGGTCGACGCTCGAGGCGATTTCGACGGCTGCGTTGTCGGGTTCGATCGCCGCGACGAGGTCGTTCGAGACGCGGGCGAACTCTGAAACCGCCGCGGCCGGATCCGGGAGGTTGATCAACAGCGCCTGACAGACGACCAGGTCGAACGTATCGTCTGGAAACGGAAGTTCGAGGGCGTTCCCGGCGACCGCCGAAACGCCGTTTCTTGTTCGGGCGGTCTCGAGGAGCGTCGAATCGACGTCACAGCCGATTACGGTCCCCGGAGACTCGGCTGCGAGGACTCGACTCAACTCGCCGGTTCCACAGCCGACGTCCAGAATTCTCTCTCGCGACTCGAGGGCCAGCGGAGCGAGCGCGTCTCGAGAATCGTCCCACATCCCCTCGCGGGTTCGACGCAGGTACTCGGCTGCAAACTCGCGCACGAATGGATACTGCGGCGTCTCGAGTAAAAGCGGGTCGGTTCGGACCGGATGCGCTTTCGCGACCGTGGCACTCGAACACTTCTTACGACCTGGCATCCAATCCCCGCTCTGATCGTGCCTGCGGATTCGCGCCAAACCTATTTCCCTTTGATTGATGGGTATCCTCTATGGGCGATACGACCTCCTACGAAGACGAAATCTCACGGGAAGAAGCATCGGACCTGGTACAGGAACTGGCTCGAGAACTGCGAAACGACGACGTTGCGGAGATTCGAATCGGAAACAAGATGGTTGCGCTGTCGCCGGCATCGTCGATCGAGTACTCCATCGAGGCTCAGGAGCGGTCGCCGATGCTCAGCGGCGCTCGAGAAGAGATCACGCTCGAGTTAGCCTGGGAAGTCGCGGAAGATACCTGAGAAAATCGCGGGCGGCGGTTCGC
This sequence comes from Halostagnicola sp. A-GB9-2, assembly GCF_030068615.1. GTDB lineage: Archaea > Halobacteriota > Halobacteria > Halobacteriales > Natrialbaceae > Halostagnicola. The sequence goes on from NZ_JASJOC010000009.1 coordinate 62,326, forward strand.
GGTTCCGCTCTGCGGTCGGGGTGTGACCCGGGCGAGCGAGAACGCTGTTCGGCCCTTATTCTTCGCGCAGTTCTTTGACTTTCTGGATGTTCCACGCGAAGCCCCGGCCGTCTTCGGTGGGCGTCTCGAGTGCGAACGGAAGCGCTCGCAGATCGGGGTGGTTGACGATTGCCTTCATCCCGTCCTCGCCGATGTACCCCTCGCCGATGTGGGCGTGTTCGTCCTTGTGCGTCCCGACATCGTGTTTCGAGTCGTTGAGGTGGAGGTACTCGAGGTACTCGAGGCCGACCTCGTCGTCGAACCGCCCGATCGTCTCGTCGACGGCCTCCGGCGTCGTGAGGTCGTTGCCCGCGACGAGCGTGTGGGCGGTGTCGATACAGATGCCGATATCCGTCTCGGTGCGGTCGATAATGCCCGCGAGGTGCTCGAACTCGCCGCCGAGTTTCGTGCCGCTTCCCGCGTCGGATTCGATGAGAATCGTCACGTCCTCGGGAACGTCGAGGTCGTCGATGACGCCCGCGGCGTTGTCGAGACCGCCTTCGACGCCAGCGCCGGTGTGTGCGCCCAGATGGACGTTTACGTACGGAATATCGAGCCGCTCGGCCGCGTCGAGTTCGGCCTGCATGCTCTCTTTTGACTTTCGGCGGAGGTCCTCTTTGGGCGTACAGAGGTTGACGAGGTACGCCGAGTGGATCACCCACGGCCCCTCGAGCTTTTCGTCGGTCGCTTCTTGGAACCCCTCGGCGGCGTCCTCGCCGATTTCGGGTTGAGCCCAGACCTGTGGTGAGGTTGTAAAGACCTGTCCGCAGTTGCCGCCGAAGGCGAGTTGACGGTGAACCGCGTTCCGAATGTCACTGTAGGGTGGAGTCTCTTCGTCTGAGGAAACACGCGAACCGGAAATCGAAACGTGTGCGCCGACCTTCATGGATTCTCATCAGTACCGAGCCGTGATAGGTATAACGAACCGATGTCGGCGCTTTGCTCTGCTATCGATAGCCATCGGCTGTACTGTCTCAGTGCTCGCTTTTCTCGAGCACGTCCCGATTTCGAACCCACGAGTCCGCCCCGAATTTTCGTGTGGCCAGTTCGTCTGCGGCCTCGAGTTCGGCGTCGCGCCACGTCCCTTCCTCGGCGCCACACCATTCGCCGAGGCTCTCGGCGAGGGTCTCGACGGCCTCCTCGCGGTCGAGGCCCGCCTGTTCGCGGATGCTCGTCACGCGATCGGTGAACGTCGCCGCCTCGAGATCGGTGTCGAACACGCCGACGTGGCGTTCGGGCTCGAGGTCGTAGCTCACGGAGCCGTGCTGGATGACGACGTCTCGTTGTCGGTACTGGGCGTTGCCACTGATCTTGGCTCCGTCGACGACGATGTCGTGGGCCGGATGAATATCCCGCAAATAACACGACGGCTGGTAGATCGCCTCGCGTTCGGTGCTCGCGAAGTCGGCGTCGACACCCATTCGGGAGAACGCCTCGAGGATCGGTTCACAGAACAGGGCGTAACAGTCCATGAGGTCCCCGGGGACCTCCTCGGCGGGGGCGACGATCGTATAGGAGATGTCGGCGACCGAATCGTGGTAGATGCCGCCGCCGCCGGTCTGTCGACGCGTCACATCGACCCCGTTTTGCTCGCACCACTCCCAGTCGACCGACTCGGCGTCCTGACGATACCCCATCGAGAGCGTGCTGGGTTCCCACGAATAAACGCGAACCGTCCGCAGGTCGTCCTCGAGGGCCGTCCGGGCCGCGACCTCCTCGAGTGACATCTGCGTCGCTCCGTCGCGAGGGTCGTCTCTGATCAGTCGCCAGTCCCGACGCTCGAGGTCGTCCGTAGTCATGTGCTCACGGATGGGCGGAATCGAGTTAGTGATTGCGGAGCTTCGGAGGTCTCGAGGGACAGGTCGATAATGGAACCGATTTGAAGGGAACGTCGAACCGATTTGAACGCAAAGCTGGCAGGCTCGAACGCAAAGGTGAACGATTCGTACCTAAGATCGCCGGTTCGTTACTTTGGTGAGAGAACGCTGTCGGGTCGTTACTCCGGCGGGACGCTCACCAGTCCGGACGGCTCCTCGTTTGACGCAGTCGTCAGCACGAATTCCCACGTTGATTCGTCGTCGTCAACCGACTCGGCGCTCGAGATCGTGATATTCGGTTCGGAACAGTATCGGAGCAGTTCGATCACGAGCGGGAGCGTCACGACGCCGGTTTCCGCTCGGCCGAGCGCGTAGGCAGCGAGAGTCACGGTCCACGACCGCGATTCGACCGACCGGTCGACCGCAATCCGCTCGAGGGTGTAGTCCTCGAGGAGTGCGACAGACTGGAGTCGCGATAACGTCACCTCGAGTGGTTCGTCGCTCGCCGGTGGCGACGACAATCGCTGTGCGGCGGCGAGCAACAGTGGTGCCTGCTCTCCCGGCTCGAGTTGCCGCTCGAGTTCGATCGCCATGCTCTCGAGCAGTCGAAGGCAGAGTTCGTCCGGCGATTCGATCGTTTCCGCGATCTCGAGATACGTATCCATGATCGCCCGCTCGACCGATCGGTGGGAGGATTCGGCGACGGTTTCGAACACCGACCCTGCGATGGCGTGACAGAAGTCGATGAGTGATTCCTCACTGCCTGGCTCGTTGGGAGGAAACGACAGGGTTGTCTCGGACGCGTCGTCCGATCGTCGCCCGGTATCGCCAGACGCGACACCGTCGCTCGCGGGATCGTCGGAGACCCGAGACGTCAGATCGTTGTCCTGGCAGACGATCACGTCATACCGGGGTAGTTGCGGGTCGTACCGACGGAGGGCGGCCCGGTACTGTTCTGTCGCTCGCGCGCCCGCTCGAGCGGTCGGCCTGTTTTCGAAGCGAAGACCGATGGCGGGTGCGGGATGTTCTCCGGTGCGCCCACATCGCAGGTAGTACGGTCCCGTCTCGTCGGCGAGCGCCTCTAAGTGCTGGCGAATGTCTCCGAGTGTCGTTCCGATCATTGTGTAGTCTCGTTTCAGCTGGTCCGCGTGGCAACCGCGAGTGAAATTCGGTTAGTGGAGTCGCGGATCGTTGTTTTCGTCGTTCGGTGGTGGGGACTCATAGATCGTTATTGACGATATCTGCGACGCGCTCTCGATCGAAGAGCTGTTCGTCCATCGGAATATCCTCCGAATCTCCGGGCCACTCGCCGAACTCATCGGGATAGACCTGCTTTGCTAACGCTTCGGTCGAAAACAGATGCGCGATCGGCCCCATGAACTGGCCGGACGACCGGACGACGTTCCCGTTTTCGACGGCTTCGAGCTCGCTCGCAGTTGAGTGATTCTCGAGGGGGTCAATGACCTCGGTTTGCCACTCCTCGCCGGTCATCGAGGAGAGGTTGTACGCCCCGAGATAGTCGGGCTCGACCTCGAGCAGGGTCTCGTACCCTACCGGCCCATCGGGTTCAATGTCCGCGAAGGCATCTTCGAAGCCGAGGTCGCGGAAGCTCTGGGCGTCGTTTCGTTTGTCGGCGATCGGTGCCGGTTCGAACTGGCCCGATTCCGCGCTGATCCCCCGCCAGAAGACGGCCGCACTCGGGCGTTCGTCTTCGGGTGGGAGTCCAGCCTCGATATCCGCGATGAATTCATCGCGGAGTTCGACCCAGGCCTCGTACTGTTCCTCTCGCCGGAATATCTTCGCGATCTTTTCGAATAGTTCGTACATCGTGTAATACGGCTCCTCGTTGCCGTCGAACTCGAACCGAATGTACGAGCCGAGATACGGAGCGACACTCGTTTCGATCTCCTCGAGATCAGCGTCCGACCAGCCCGAATAGCTCTGGAGCATCCGCGGATCCATCAGGTGGACGTCGGCGTCGACTTCGTAGAAGATCTCTTTATCGTACGTTCGGGCGGATTCTCCCTCTCCGTACTGTAGAATTTTGTCCGGATCGTGCTCGACGCCGGGCAACTGGTCGTAAAACTTGTAGGGTTTCCGGTCGGGATAGGCGTGGGCTTCCGGTTGCAATCCGAGGGCCATCGCCATGTCCTCTTGCGTGCCCGGAATGACCGAGAACGTTTCGGGGACTGATTCGAACGTGTGACAGCCCGCCGGTTCGATACAGACTTCGTAAGATTCGGTTTCGCCCGAACCGTTCGATGTCTCGCTTTCTCCGTTCATACAACCCGCGATTGCGGTCGCAATCGCTCCTGAGCCTGCTGCCAGTAACTGGCGTCTGTGCACCATGTTTTTAGGTTGGCCTAAAATATTAAAAGTACTTTGTTTTAGGCAAACCTAAAAATTCGGCTCGGAGAGCCGAGATAGCTACGCCGACGAAACGCTCACAGAGAAACGACCGATACACCCCCTCTTAGCGCCGTAGTGCGCGTTGGCGCGACGCTTCGATCGAATCATCGTGAAGCGGGCTCACGGGGGTGATCCGTATGCCGTCGTTTTCCTTGACGCGGGCCTCGATCCCGAACACCTCTTCGAGAAGGGCTTCGGTCACGACCTCCGCGGGCCGGCCGCGGGCGTGGATCGAACCCTCGTTGAGCGCGAGCAAGTAATCCGCGTATCGGGCCGCCTGTTCGATATCGTGTAAGACGAGCACAACGGTGACGTCGCTGTGGTCTCGAAGCGCCTCAACGATCTCCATCACCTCGAGCTGGTGGTGGATATCCAGAAACGTCGTGGGTTCGTCGAGCAACAGGATTTCCGTCTCCTGTGCGAGGACCATCGCGATCCAAACTAACTGCTTCTGGCCGCCGCTTAGGCTCCCCACGTCGCGGTCTCGAAGGTGATCGACGCCGGCGAGCGAGATCGCTCTATCGACGGCCTCCTGATCGGCCTGCGTCACCGATTCGAAAAACCCTCGATGCGGGTATCGGCCGTGATAGACGAGGTCTTCGACCGACAGGCTTCCCGGGGACATGTTCTCCTGTGAGAGCAGGCCGAACTTCCGAGCGAACTCCTTCGAGTCGAGTTCGTGAGCGTCTCGCCCATTTAACAGCACCGTTCCCGATTCGAGGGATATCTGTCGAGCAATCCCCTTCAGGAGCGTACTCTTCCCGCTTCCGTTCGGACCGATGAGCGCGGTCACGTCGCCTTCCGGAACGACGATCGATTCGTCGTCGATGACCGGTTCCTCGGCGTTCGGGTAGCCGACGACTAACTCCTTGCCGACGAGCTGTTCGCTCTCGTCGTCATTCGGTTGTTTTCGTTCGGTAACCGGTACATCCTGTTCTATCTCCGTGTTTTCTCGATGTGTTTCTACGGACATTCGTAATCGCCTCCACGTGCACTGTTTGGTGTTCGTCCTCGTCGTCTGATATGCGCTCGAGCGCGATGGCACCGACAGGTATTCGCCCTTCCGATCATCAGATCTCACCGAGTTGCTCTTTCTTTCGCATTAGATAGAGGAAGTACGGCCCGCCGATCAGTCCCGTAACGATACCGACCGGTATCTGGACGGGGTTGAGTGCGAGTCGCGCACCGACATCCGCGGCGACCATCAACGCCGGTCCGACGAACAGACAGCCGATTATCAGACGTTTGTAGTCACTTCCGACGATGTTCCGAACCATGTGCGGGACGATCAGTCCGACGAAGCCGACGATACCGGCCACGGCGATACTCGCGGCGGCCGCGAGGACGGCGACACCGGAGAGGGCGAATCGCACTCGCTCGACGGACATTCCCAGCGACGACGCCGTCTGTTCGCCGAGCAAGAGCACGTTCAGTTGGCGGGAACTGATGATCGCAAGCCCCATCGCGACCACCGTCCACGGCAGGACCATCCGCACCTGCTGCCAGTCGACGCCGGTGAGCGATCCGCTTGTCCACGCGATAGCTTCCTGAACGATGCCGATATCGTCGGCGAAGAAGAACATAGCGGTCTGGAGCGACCCGAATACCGTTCCGACGATAACGCCGGCGAGGACCAGCCGAATCGGACTCGTTCCGTTCTTCCAGGCGATGACATACACGAGCAGGAACGCGACCGCGCCACCCGCTGAGGCGACCAGCGGAAGGACCGTCGTCAATCCGCTGAAAACCGTCAACACCAGCAAAATCATCAACCCCGCGCCGGAGGAGACGCCGAGGATGAACGGGCTCGCGAGTTCGTTTCGGGTAACCGCCTGAAAGATCGCGCCGGAGACGGCGAGGTTCATGCCGACGAATATCGCCACGAGTACCCGGGGAAGCCGAAGGTTCCAGACGATGAGCGTCTCTGTCGACAACTCGGGTAGCTCTCCCTGATAGCCGGTGAGAAACCGCATCAGATCCTCGCCGACGAAGAAGTTGAGGAGCCATCGGGGATCGAGCAAGACCGTCGTGTCGAACACGGCCCGAATTGCTTGTCCGAACGTCATCGAATACGCCCCGTACCTCACTTGGACGAGCCCGGAAATGGCGACGATTATCGAACTTCCGAGACACAACGAGAGGAGTTTGCCATCAATAAGCGAGGGTTCGTTCCGCCGGCGGCCGGCACTCGCATCGGTACTCGAGGAACCCGGTGATCGTTCAGCGGATCTGCTGGATCGATCCGTTCCAGTTTCGGTCATCGTGGCACTCCGTCTATCCCCATCGAATTCTCGAGACTGTGGGCTACTGTGGTCACATCGATAGCGTACTTCTCGGAGCCGATGCTACCGGGTGCTATTGAGGTGTTAGTCCACTCGCCGTTGCTGTTCGGTTTTCCACGCATGCTATGAGTCGGTACTGATATCTGCGACGCGATCTCGGTCGAACAGGTCCTCGTCGGGCTCGAATTCGTCCGTATAGAGCTGTTGAGCCCCCCGCTCAAGTTCGAACAGGTGGCTGATCGGTCCGAGGTACAGCGGCCCGCCCTGAAAGACGCGACCGTTCTGGACCGCTGTCAGTTCGCTCCCCACGGAGTGGTCTTCCATGTACGAAAGCACGGACTCGCGGAACTCGTCACGGGATTTGTGGTGGTGGCCGCGGATCAGGATCACGTCGGGGTCGACTTCGAGGACGGTTTCATAATCAAGGGTGCCTCGTTCGGTCGTACTCAACCCGTCAATCCCGGTCCCCGAAAGCGCGTCCTCGAGTCCGAGTTCGTGCCAGTGTTTGTTGTCCGTTCCGCGGTCGGAGAGTCGATACGGCGTAAACTCCTCCGGCTCGTCCGAATTGTCGTGCGTGAGTAGTGCGGTTGGTCTGTCTTCGATTGGGGGCAGTCGTGACTCGACGTCCGAAACGAACTCGTCGTGAAGGTCGGCAAACTCCTCGAACCGATCCCGTTGCTGGAATACGTCCGCGACGAGTTCGAATGCCTCGTACATCGAATAGTATCGGTAGTCGTGCCAGTCGTCGGTTCGTCTGAAGATCGTGTTGCCGATGAACGGGGCGACGTTCTCATCGATTTCCTCGACATCTGCTTCTTCGAGCCCGAACGCCGAGTTGTGGACGAGCCAATTCGGGTCTATCAGGTGAACGTCTGGGTCTAGTTCGTAGAACAGTTCCCTGTCGACGCCGTCGTTCCAGAGCTCGGTCAGCGAATCCAGATCGAACTCAATGCCGAGTTCGTCGAAGTGCTTCGTGACGATTCGATTCAACTCGCCGGCGGCGAGCAGTCCGTCGCCGACGCCAAGTACGATTCCCATCTCGGCGTAGTTGCTCTCGTAGACCACCCACTCCTCGGGAACGTCCTGAAATTGGACTTTTCCAACTGGTTCCATCGAGACTGTATACGAATCTTCTTCCCCGCCACCCGAGTCGACTTCGGGCGTCGAACAGCCAGCCAGTAGTACTGATCCGACGGCCGTTCCGCCGGTCGCTAACACTCCCCTGCGAGTTGTCCCGTTTGCGCGTGCTGAGACGACCATCATTCTTTAGGCCCGCCTAAACCATTATAACCGCTTCGGTTTTTTGGCACACCTAAAACTAGTCGATCCGGTAGAACGTGCAGTAGGGTACTGATTTACAACTTCGACTGCCGTCGGACATCGGCTAAAATCCGTTTTGTCCCGGGAACGTCTGGTGAGTGGCTAATGCTCAATACTTGTCTGTTCACAAACCCGGGATTTTATATCTCATTATGCGGTTTATAAACTCCTCTCATCGAAACGGGCGAGCGTCTGGACTGGAGTCACACGTCACGACGTTTTTACGTACCCGGCGGGTACACCGTCCATGGTGCGGAATATCGCCGGTCTCTTGCCGGAGCTCGAAACCGAGGACTTCTATCTCCTCTCAGGGGTCGAACAGGGGATGCGTTTCTCCGAGTGGGTCCAGCGAGAGAAATTGACGGACTTCTCCGGCTTGACGCCGGAGGAGGTCGACTACCGCCTCGAGCGCTGTCTCAAACGCGGGTTAGTCGAGAAAAAGACGATCCAGTACGAGGGATACACCCTCCAGTTCGAGGGCTACGATACGCTCGCATTGCGCGCGCTCGTCGAAGGCGACACGATCTCCGAATTCGGAGCGCCCCTCGGCGTCGGCAAGGAAAGCGACGTGTACGAGGTCAAATCGTACAAACCCCTCGCACTGAAGTATCACCGCGAAGGCTATACGAACTTCCGGGAGGTCCACAAAGAACGAGATTATACCTCCGACAACGAGCACGTCTCCTGGATGTACACCGCCCGAAAAGCCGCCGAACGGGAACACGACATCCTCGAGTCGCTGTATCCCGACGTATCCGTCCCTCGTCCGATCGAACAGAACCGCCACGCCATCGTCATGGAGAAGATGGACGGCGTCGAACTCTCCCAGACCAGACTCGAGGACGAACAGGTTCGAGGTGTACTCGACCTCCTGTTGAGAGAGCTCACTCGAGCGTACGAACTCGGCTACGTTCACGCCGACATGAGCGAGTACAACGTCTTCGTCAGCGAGTCAGGGGTGAAAATCTTCGATTGGCCCCAGTCCGTCCCGACGGACCACGAAAACGCGACGACGTTCCTCCGACGAGATCTGAAGAATCTCGTAGGCTACTTCCGCCGAAAGTATCCAAGTCACATTTCGGACGACCTCGAGAGCGATCGCGTTGCGGATGCGATCGCAGACGGCTCCTTCGAGTCGATTGCGGATATCGAATAGCACCATTCCGAGGTACTGCTGAGTCGGTATTATTCTCTGGTCTCGAGTCTCTCCGGAGCCAAAACGTCGATCGGTACCTGATTGGGGAATTCTTGTGGTGAGTTAGGCTGCACTCGAGTCGATATCGTTGATCTGGACGAAACCGTACTCACAATCCGGGCAGTGCCACTTGATTTTCTCGCCGAGGTGCAGGGTCGTACTGGCGGCGCGGTAGAAGGTTTTGACCCCACACTCCGGGCACTCGTGTTCGAGTTCCTGGGACATACGAGTCGATAACGAACGAACCGAGTTTAACGTACTGATTTCGAGTACGCACCCTGGCCATTACTTATGTAATATATCTCATGTTGCTATATAGAACGTGCAAGCTTCGAACGAAACTCTCGGAGTTCATTCCTCGAGTTAACATCCACACGCCGTTGCTCCGAGATGTCGGCGGCGACGAACGCACACGATTAGGGGCCGTTGGCTGATTTTCGAGAACGGCCCGTCGCGCTCGCAAGCGACGATCAGTGTGCATTTCGCTGGCTTTCTGAACCACCCTTGCGACGAGAGATATTAAAAATAGATAAGATAGTAACAATTTTAAACAATACATGTGGTAGTACTGTTATGGACCTCTCAAGACGAACGGCCCTCAAAGCCGGTGTCGGAGCGATATCGATGGCCGTACTCGCCGGATGCGCATCTGATGATGCATCCGAAGAGACTGACGACGGTACCGAAACACCGGATGATGGTGATGACGATGGTTCCGAGTCAGATCTCGATTCCGAGCCGGAAGAACACTCCCTCGAGTTGCTCGTCGAGGAAAGCGTCGCCCACGAACATGCGTGTCTCCATTCCGACTTCGACGATCGAACGCCGCTCGAAGCCGGTGACTCGAGCGAGGACGCACCGACGGAAGAAGAGACACACGTGATCTGGGAAATTTCGTACGAGGGTGACCAGGGATACTTCGCCTTCGATACCGACGCACACGAATACGACGGGCCGTTCGTCTTCTATACGGCCGAGGGATCGGCCGAACCGGTCGAGGGAACCGAACAAGAACGCGATGCGGTCGACGATGACGAGTGCGAGACCCTCGATGAGTACGTCGAAGTCGAGACGCCTGACGACGGACGGATCGTCCTCGAACTGCAAACGTCGTAACGAATCGGTTTCTGGGACGCGTCGTCTCGAATTGACTTTCTTTCGCAAAAAGCGCTTCCACCCAAACGCATCATCGAGACTACTCTGATCGATTCCGTTTTCGGTTTCTTTCTTCGCGCGAGGCTATTCTGCTCCGAGCGCCTGTCTCAACGACGGGAGATTGATCTCCTCCATCTGTTCGATCCAACCGTATCCGGCCTCGTTCCACTCCTGAGTGGTCCCTTCGACAGGCGACAGCGGTTCGTAGTGCTCCGCGTCGGTTTCCTCGAGGAGCACCTCGACCATTTGGGGGATATCCTCGCCGGGATTTTGCGTTTCGAAGGGGTCATAGAGGATCGTTTCGATGTCGTGCTCCTTGACGAGTTCGATCATTTCGGAGATGTCCGCGCTGGTTTCTGCTTCGTCGGGCGAGATCCCGACGGGCGTATGTAACTCGAAGTCGTAGCGGGCTTCGATGTACTGGTAGGAGTCGTGACCCGCAAAGACCGCGACATCACGGCTTGCGTTCTCGGCGAGTGCTTCGAACTGCGCGTCGATCTCCTCGAGTTTCTCGACGTATTCCCGTGCGTTTTCCTCGTACAGCTCGGCGTTGTCCCCATCGGCGTCGCCGAGTCCGTCCGCGATCGTCATCACGATATCCTGTGCGATAACCGGATCCACCCAGACGTGTGGATCGGGGTACTCCGGCGCTTCGGTCTCCTCGAGTTCCTCGACGACCGAGACCAACATCGCTTCGTCGCTTGTGTCCCAAACGACGTCGCCATCAGCGACGAGTTCGAACACGATTCGGGCCTGCGTCGGCCCGTCTCCACCGAACACGATGTCGTCTCCCCGCGATTCGATCTCGATATCTTCGTCTTCTTCCTCGACGAAACTGGCCTCAAGCTGGAACTGTTTGTCGTCGCCGATCGGCAAAACTCGTCCTTCGTCGTCCTCGAATATTCCAGTGATCACGACCTCGCCGCCGAGTGGAATGTCGGGGACGCCGCCGTGCCAGTGGTCGATGTGCCAATAGGCAATTTCGTTCCCGGTTCGTTGGTTGTAGACGTCGAACCCCTCGATTTCGAGATCGTTCGGATCGAAGTCGTACTCCGCCGGCTCGCGATCGATGTCCCCATCGGAATCCATCTCGAGAAGCTGGTTCTCGAGGCCGTCCATGCCGTCGATGAGCGTGACGTTGTCGTAATCGCGCTCGAACTCCGAGGCGTACTCCTGGGCCCACGGAAATTCGTCGGTGTCGAGATACACGAACGCGCTCGAGTCGGCGATATTCCGCTGGAGGTCGCTCGGCGGTTCCCAGCCGTGGCCCATTTCACCGGTCTCGATCGCGTTCTCGAAGTCGATCTCGCCGTCTGCGATCTCATTGGCCCAGTCCCAGAGCGGGAAGAACGCGGCGTATCCACCCTCGGACTGCTCACCGTCGGGCTCGCCGAGACAGCCGGCGATCGCTCCCAACGCGATAGCTCCTCCGCCCGCTTTCACCATCGAACGGCGTGTCAGCTTCATACGAACGTGTACGAGCAGGTACATAAATAAGTTATTATTTTAATGGGTAATTTTGTTAATAAGGGCCATCATCACACTCCGAATTATTATTCATACCGGCGGTTGGTGGATGTGCCGGCCGCTCGGACGACCCGAGTGCGCGAATCATCCCCCCACGTACTCGAACTAACTCCCAATAGAGAATTATTAGATATTATTAAATTTGTCTGCAGTCAGAACATGTTTAGGAGAGACTGCTAGACTGGTTACTCGAATGACTGATACCGATGCAAGACGTTCGTCTCGAGGAACTACCGAAGCGACGGTGACGGCCACCTTCGAGGACGGGACGACCGAAACCGTCACCGACGAGGCGGACGAACGTCACCCTCGAGTCTGCCGGCGAGACGGAGATCGAACTGACTGTCGAGAACGCGGACGGTGAGACGGATACGAGCACGGAGACGGTCAACGTGTCGGCGGCTGTCGACTTCCTCGAGGTGACCCAGATCGAGGTTCCCGAGGAGGCTACTGCGGCTGACTCGCTCGAGGCCACGGTCACGGTCGAAAATACGGCCGAGGCCAACGTCACCGGCGAAATCACCTACGAGTTCGGTGGCTCGGTGCGTGGCGAGGAGTCGCTGAGCCTTACCGGCGGAGCGTCTCCGACGCTCTCGTTTACCGTCACCGCTCCGGACGAACCGGGGACGTATCGCCACACGGTCGAGACGGGCGCAAGCAGTCGTAACGCAACCACGACAGTCGAGCCAGACCGAGCGGAGGAGCCAGACCGAACGGACGGCGAATCGGACGAAAGTGAACGGGACAACGAGACCCGCGGTGATGACCCGGACGAGAGCGATCTGCAAGGTGACGATGATTCAGGTGACGACGATACGGCTGACGACGGAACTCCGGGATTCACCGCCCCGGCTGCAATCGCGGCGTTCGCTGTTCTCCTCTCGATGAACCGTTTACGGAGATCGAACTGACCGTTCCTCAAGGCGGCGTCACGATTTCGACGGTCGAATTCGGTGGGGGCACTCGAGAAGTCGCCGACCGGCGATTGAAAGGAAGTCTTAAGTCGAACGCTCGGATACAATCTGGTGCGGGTTGGTGATCTAGTCCGGTTATGATACCTCCTTCACACGGAGGAAGTCGGCAGTTCAAATCTGCCCCAACCCACTAGTTCTGTCGCGAGCAAATCCGTGAGCGACGGTCTCGTAATGTTGGGACAGTATGAACGAGACGAGTCGCACGCCCGGGAAGCGAACGAAGTGAGCGACCCGGAACGTCTCGGCGTGGTTCAAATCTGCTCGAGCACTACTTCTGTCGTAAACGAACCCTGAAACGACCCAAAATCCTAACGAGGTTCTGATCCAATTCGACCATTGGTACCGGCTACTCGAGACAAACGTTGATTCGTCTCGAGAGGTCCCCAGGCCCTCGAGGCCGACCGATCTGAAGTCGACGACCGTGAATATTCGCGAGCCGATGTTTGTCGCTGGCTCGGTGGTAGGGGTTTATCACTCGAGCCGGTGGCGGTACCACCGCAATGTCAACGTACGTCACCCTTTGGGAGTTCACGGAGCAAGGTTCACAGACGGTCAGAGACAGCCCGGAGCGCGTCGATCGGATCGAGGAACTGTTCGACGAGATGGGCGGGCAACTCGAGGAGTTTTACATGCTGATGGGGCGGTACGATACGATGACGATCAGCGACTTCCCCGACGACGAAACGGCCGCACAGGCGGTCCTCGCGGTCACCGAAAAGGGCAATGTCAGTTCGGAGACGCTCAAAGCCTTCTCGAGGGAGGCGTCGAGAGAGCTACTCGGGGGAATCCCATAGACGTAGATTCGGACGTGTGAACGAACGGCGACCCGATATTCGAACTCTCGAGTCGAACGGAAAGACGAACCGAAAACAACGACGGCTGAGACTGATTACTGGATGGAGAAGCCGGCGGCCACAGTGAGCAAGAACACCATGAATACCGCCACAGTCATCATATAGCTGATCGCCCGGGGTTCTTCGATGAGGTGCTGGAAGTAACCGGCGATCAGGAGGGATTTGACTACAGCGAGTAGCATGACCCCGCTTATCGCCGTCCAGTAGTCGAAGTCGAATTCGAAGAATACGAACTTCGCAGTACCCAGTACGAGCAACACCACGTAAATGATCGCGTAGGTCCGAACACTCGCCATTGATAGGTGATTGGGGTTGAAGGGCACTTATAGCTTCCTCATGTCGCTCGAGATCGAGTGCTAAATCTCCCACAATCGCGCGGCTATCGATCTGTTTTCGGACATCAGGCCTTCAAAATCAACGCAAAAAGAATCCGTTGTCGCGACGGCCTCTATACCAGGTAGAACAGTGGGAACAGGAAGACCCACACGATGTCGACGAAGTGCCAGTAGAGGCCGAAGTACTCGACGGGCCGATGATCCTCGAGGTAGGCGTCTATCGAAAGGACTCGATAGATCATAAAGCCTGCAACGATCAGGCCGAGTATCACGTGTAACGCGTGGAGCCCCGTCGTCACGTAGTACAGCGAGTACTCGAGTCCGGAGAACCAGTAATCTCCGTCACCGAACTTGACGCTGTACTCGTAGGCTTTCACGCCCATGAACGCGAATCCGAGTAACATCGTCGCGCCGAGGGTTGCGAGAAGCCCTTTTTTGTTCTGGCGTTCTGCCATCACGAGCGCGAGGATGACGGTGAAACTCGAGGTGAGCAGGATGTACGTGTTCAACAGGCCGGGCCAGGAGGCGAACGGGATCGTCTCCCATTCGGTCCAGCCCATGTGGATACGCATGAAGACGTACGCGCCGATTGCCGCACCGAAGACGACGACGTCGGATGCAAGGAACACCCAGACGCCCATCTTGGTGTTGTCGATGCCGCCGAACGGCCAGCGTTCGGCGATGGCCATCTCGGGTGCGTTGAACTCCTCGACGCCGAACTTAAACAGCGTGTACGTGAGGATCATGAGTCCGATAACGGTGAGTATCGGGAACATGATGTTCGGTTCGGCGTCCGGACCTGCTGGCAGGCCGTTAGCGATTTCGGCGTTTCCAGCTTCGACCGCGGACTCCATGAAGTCGTAGACGTACGGCGTCAGTCCACTGATGCCGATGAAGGTCACGAAGGTACCGAGGCCGATACCGAACGGCCAGATACTCGCGTGGTCCGCGTGTTCTTCTTCCTGTTGTGCGGCGGGCGTTTCGGTTGCGACGCCACCGTCAGTGGCTTTGGCGGCGTCGTCGACGAACTCGAGTTGGCCGCTCGCATAGGACGGGCGACCGCTCCAGTTGTCCAGCGGCGGTGGAGACGGAATCGCCCACTCTGCGGTTCGGGAGTACTTCCACGGATTGTCGGGTGCTTTCGGCCCGTACAGATAGCTGTGGCCGAACGTGATGAACATGATCGCGAACGACGTCGCGAGGACGAACGCGCCGACGGTCGCCATCTGGTGGTAGATCTGCATGCTCTCCCCGAAGTGGAAGACGCGCCGTGGCGTCTCCCAGGCGAGGAACATCGGGAAGTAAAGCAGGTTGAACCCGAAGAAGTAGACGGCGAAGTTGAGCTTGCCGAGCTTCTCGGAGTACATCTTCCCGGAGATTTTCGGCCACCAGTAGTAGAGCCCGGCGATCAACGCGGTGACGCCCGAAACCATCACGTAGTGGAAGTGAGCGACGACCCAGTAGGTGCCACGGAACTCGTAGTCGAGCACGACGGCACCGAGGAAGACCCCCGTGATACCGCCGAGGATGAACAACACGAGCGCGCCGAGGCTAAAGAGGAACGGCGTCGTAAAGCGGACGCGTCCCTTGACCATCGTGTAGATCAGCGCGAACACCATCAGGTCGAACGGTAACGAAATCCCGATGGTGGTCGCCATGATCAGCGTCTTGATCTCTAGGTTGATCGTCGTCAGGAACATGTGGTGCATCCAGACGAGGAACGACTGGACCGCCACGAGGACCATCGCGATGATGACCCATTTCCGGCCGACGAGACGGCGACCACAGAAGGTCTGGAACGTCTCGAACATGATCCCCAGTGCGGGGAAGAAGACGATGTACACCTCTGGATGGCCGAAGAACCAGAACAGGTGCGCCCAGAGTAGTCCCGACCCTTGATCGGTCGCGAAGTACTGGGTCATCATGACTCTGTCTATTCCTAACAGTAAGAGCGCCGCGAGCAGAGCCGCGAACGCGAACAGCATCATCCAGACCGTGAGCAGCCACGACCAGGTAAACAGCGGAATGTTCCACAGGCCGAGCCCTTCAGCACGCGACCGGTGGATGGTCACGAGGAAGTTTATCGTCCCGAGGGTAATCGAGAGGACGAACAGGATTAACGCGAATACCGTTATAGTCCCCCCCGTCGTCGCCTCGACCGCGGGCGTGTACGTTGGAACGTTTAGCGGGGCATACATCGTCCACCCGCCGGCGAACGTTCCACCCTGGAAGAACGAAAGCGCGATCATGATTCCCGAGAACAGATAGAACCAGTAACTCAGGGCGTTCAGTCGCGGGAACGCGAGGTCCTTGGCTCCGATCTGAAGCGGGACGAAGTAGTTCGCGAACCCGGATGCAATCGGGGAGAGGAACCAGAACACCATTATCAGCCCGTGAGCCGTCACAGCCTGGTTAAACCCGTCACCGGAGAGGATTCCGGTGCCGCCGGACTGCCACAGCTGGGCCCGGAACAACAGCGCCATCATCCCGCCGAGCACGAGGAAGAAAAGCGCCGTGGCGAGATAGAGCGTCCCGACGTCTTTGTGGTTCGTCGTGACTAACCACCGCTTGATCGACGTTTTTGGCGGTAGATCACTCATCAGTTCTCACCACCCTCTTCGTCGTTGTCCGTTTCGTCGTCGCCTTCATCCTCGTTATTCTCTTCATCATCTTCTTCGTCTTCCGGCGATTCGAGCGTGAACGTTTCGTCGGACGGGCCGGTGAATACGATACTTTCTTCGACCGGCTCGAATTCGTCGCCTTCCGGCGTGATTTCGACATCGTAGTCGCCGCCCTGATCGATTTCGTTGATCGTTATCGAGCCGTTCTCGAATTCGTCACCGTCGTAGGCGTACTCGTGACCTTCCTCTTCCTGGTGGACGAGGGTTAGTTCGTCGACGCCTTCGGTCACGGGCTCTTCGTCTTCGTCTTCGAGGGTGATGTCGAGCGTGAACTGCTCGTCGACCCACTCCTCGTAGGCCTCCTGATCCTCGAGGACGCGGAAGTCATCATCCATACTGGAGTGGCCTGCACCGCAGAGTTCGAAGCACTCGATCGCGTTCTCGTACTCGCCTGGATCTTCGGCGATGAACCACGTTTCGTCGTGTTCACCGGGGATAGCGTCAGCTTTCACCCGTTCTTGTGATATCCCAAATGTGTGCCAGACGTCAGTTGATGTGACGCTTATTTGGACCGGCTCATCGGCCGGAACGACCAGTTCGTTCGGCTCGAGTCCGTTGTCGTACTCGTAGGACCAGCTAAACGCGGACCCCTGGACATCGACCTCGATCGCGTCTTCGTCGAGTTCGTCGGGGCCGTCTTCGACGTACAGGAGCATCCCGTACGTCCAGACGATGAGCGCGATCACGACGATCGCACTCAGAATGAACGAGACGAATAGTTTCTTGCCGCTGCCTCCGCCTGTCGGAAGTTCTCCGAGCGCCGGCAGATCTTTGTCGTCGGTTCGGTCCTCCGTATCACGGTACTTGTACGCGTTGTACAGTGTATACGAGACGACAATAATACCGACGAGTGTACCGAGTGCGAGGAAGACGAGGAAGATGTCCTCGAACACGTCGACACGTGTCATGTCCTCTGCACCCGTGCCAATCTGCAATGGAGTCGGAGTTGGAAGTGCGCTGTAGATTGTGTTCACCTCTATTTGGAAACCGGGTATATGTCGGACGATGCTCGCTGGGAGCACTTATCTATTTGGAAACGCTGTCCGCGACACTGTCACGACCGCGTCTTACGAGGTATCGTTCGTGACCAGTTGTGTACTCCCCTAGTCCGTCACTAGTCTGTTTGACCCACGGGTCTTTTTTCTGTCGCTCTCAATGCGCTATTCGTCGCCAGAAACCGCGTATTACCGCTCAAATCGGCCGATGACGCGAATATGTTCGGCCGCTCCGAAATGGGCCCCGTTCGATGACCGTTACTCCTCTCGTCGGCCGAACAGCTGTTCGCGGAGCGTCCGCGAAGAACGTTTTTCGGTCAGAAGCACCGGTACGTCGAGTCGTTCGACGATGTCCGAAACCTCCGATCCGCGAACGTATCTCGAGAGCAGGCCGCGTCTCGTCGCGCCGATAAGTACCATCGAGTGATCCGCCGCTTCCCGCTCGATAGCGCTTCCGACGTCGCCCGAATCGTCGACCCGACGCGTCGCGTCCGCGAGGTCGTTCTCTGTCGCCCACTCGCTGATGAACGCTTCGCCCTCCTCGCGTTCTTCGGGGCTATCGACGACGTGAAGCAGAGTGATCTCGCTCTCATACTCCTCGTGGAGTGCGCGAGCGATCTCCCCACTGAGTTCTGACTCCTCGCCGCCGGCTGTCGGAACCAGCAGTCGATCGGGTGCGACTTCCTCCCCGTTGAGTACGAGAACGTCGGCTGGCAGGTCGGTAGTCAACTCCTCGAGCGGTCGTTCGACGCGACCGCTCTCGAGCATCGAGCCGCCGCTTCCCATGACGATCGCCTCGATGTTGTCGGCTCGTCCGGCGTCGAAGACCTCGTCGAGCGAGCGGTGGGAAATGATCGTCTTCGTCTCGACGTCGACGTCGAACGTTTCGGTGCTTTCCTTGGCGTCGGCGAGCAGTCGTTCGGATTCGGAGCTCACTCGATCGAGCTGGTCTGCACCCTGTTGTAGCGGCGTCTGATCCGGAACCTGCACGATGTGTGTCGCCAGAACAGAACCATCTTTCTCCCGCGCGAGCGCGCTCCCGAGGGTAAGGAGTGCGCGTTCCGTTCGCGGATTCGCGATGGCGACCATCACTTGCGGTTCGTCCTCGCCGTGTGGTTTGACAGCGCTAACGGCCGAGACCGCTGGATCGGGCATTTCGTCGGAGCGCTCGAGGATGTAATTACTCAGTAGCCCCTCCCGATCGGTGTTGTGCCGGGCGTAGATGAAGTACCAGACGACCGCGAAGACGACGAACAGCAACCCGATAGCGGACGCAATGGGGTCCATGAAGTAGATCAACGCGAGCGAGAAAACGAAGCCGAGAATCGGCGTGAACGGGTAAAACGGCACCGTAAAGTCCGGGTCGTACTCGGGCGCGTCGGCCTCCCGGAAGACGATCAACGAGACATTGATCAGCGCGTAGACGACCAGGTGGAGCACGCTGGCCGCACTCGAGAGGATTTCAACCGTTTCGCCAAGAACGATGATGAAGACGACGATCATCGCTCCGGTAACGGCGATCGAACGGTACGGCGTCGCGTAGGTCGGGTGGATTTCGTTGAGCGAGTCGGAAACGATCTTGTCCCGTCCCATCGCAAAGTTGATTCGTGCGGACGCGAGGATCGACGCGTTCGCGCTCGAGGCGGTCGCCAGGAGTGCGGCAAGGGTAATCGATGTTACGCCGACGCCCAGTGCGGAGACGTCGAATCCGGCGACTGCGAATTGGATATCGAAGACGACTCCCGCGGCTTCGGACATGGGAGCGTCTTCGTCGAGGACATCGTAAGGGATCAGTCCCATCAGCAGGCCGACGAGGATCGTGTAGATGACCATCACGATCGCGACGCTCCCGATAATCGCGATCGGAAGGTTTCGACCGGGATTCTTGAGTTCTTCGCCGATAGTGGCGATCTTCGCGTAGCCGAGATAGGAGACGAACACGAGTGCGGCACCCGGCAGGATTTCGAACGTTCCTTCAGGGGTGAGGCTGCCGCCGGTCATGACCGTGTCCCAGTCGAACGAGAAGAACCCGACGACGGCGAAGATTGTGAGGATACCGAGCAACAGCGTGACGATCACCGTCTGAATGCTTCCCGTTTCTTTCGCGCCGATATAGTTGACCCCGACGAAGAGCACGCCCGCGATTATCGCGCCGATCTGGATCCCGCCCAGCGTGAACGGACCGAGACCGATCGTCGGGAGCAACGCGACGGAACCGAGCAGTGGCAACGAAATCGTGACACCCTCGAGGAGATCCGCCAGATAGCCACCGAATCCGATGCAGTAGAACGCGGAGGCGAACGCGAGACCGATCCAGTCGCCCATCCCGGAAATCGATCCGAACAGCGGTCCGAGTGCGCGGTTGATGTAGTAGTACGCACCGCCGGCTTTCGGCATCGCCGTTCCCAGTTCGCTTACGGACATCGCGTTGATCAGTGCGATCATCCCACCGAGAACGAACGAGGCGACGACGGCCGGACCGACCTCCTGTGCGGCCACGCCCGGCAGGACGAAAATACCCGCACCGATCATCGTCCCGATACCGATCGTCAGCGCGGAGAGGAGTCCGAGATCTTTCGCGAGCTCTTCGTCACTCATTTTCGGCGCTCACCCCATCTACGGTACCGAAACACGCTTTGACGGGCACCGACTGCGCTACTCGATTGCTATTGTCCCTCTGTGCTACCCATTCGACATCGAATTGTCGTCTCAACGGCCGGCTGTCGGCGTGTTGTGGAGGCTGCTTGCTTTTACCATCCATTCAATACACCCTCGTGAATCCGCCCTCGAAACTGCAGACAAAAGATCCGCCTGAACGTCATTTCGTCTGGTATCATGTGCGGAGCAAGACCCTCAGGAGGTAAAAATAGGACGGTATCGAAGACAGATCACCGTTTAAGAACGTCTTCTATCGTCCAGTCACCGAAACCCGGGCGATACTCTTTATATTACCGCTTCCCTACAATTCGTATGCCAGAAGAAGTACTCTTCTCGTTCGAGCGGCGGATGGATCGAGCAGAAATCGCTGATTACCTTCGAACGGTCGCCGACACGCTCGAGGGGTCGGACGACCTGACGCTCGAAGCGGGATCCGAGTCGGTGACGATGGAGCCGCCATCTCGCCCGACGTTCGAAATCAAAGCCGAGCGAGAAACCTCGAGTTCCGGCGGCCCGGCCGAGTTCAGCGTCGAGTTCGAACTCGAGTGGGACGAGGGCGAGGGCGATGAGGACGGATCGCTTTCGATCCAGTAGATACTCTTCGTTCGTAAACGACCACGGGTCAGGTGATCCGTGGGACTCGCGCTATACCCTTTAGATTTCGACGACCCAGACCTTGCTATCTTCAGGGAGGTCGTAGACGCGTTGAATCGCCGCCTCGAGAAACTGTGCGATCCGGTTCGGATCCGCTTTCGCGCTCACACGCGCGTTTGTTCCGTCGGCGTTTTCCGGACGCGTTAGTTCGTCGATCTTGAACGCGGGAAACTCCGAAAGCAACGATTTCAGGCGCTCGAGTTCCTCGTCCGTACAGTCGAGGTTCACAATACCGTCCGCGAACTGGAGCCACGGAACGCCGAGTTCGGCGGTTTCGGCGTCCGTTCCGAGTGCCCCTTCGTCGACCTCGATCGTCAGAAACGGACTTGCTCGCTCGCGGTGGGCGGTAATCGCGTCGATGAACAGTGACCGGCGCTCTGTGGGTTCGGCCGCATCAAATCGGCTCATACCGACTCCACGTCCTCGTTTCTTTAAGACTTTATGCGACGGTGCGTTAGGTCTCCGTATGGCACAGCCACGAATTCTGATCCTGGGGGCACCCGGGGCCGGGAAAGGAACACAGAGCGCGAAGATCACCGAACACTTCGATATCGACCACATTACGACCGGCGACGCCTTGCGAGGAAACAAGGAGATGGACATCTCCCACCTCGACCTCGAGTACGACACGCCCGGCGAGTACATGGACGCCGGCGAACTGGTCCCTGACGAAGTTGTCAATGCCATCGTCGACGAAGCGCTGTCGCAGGCCGACGGCTTCGTTCTCGACGGCTATCCGCGGAACCTCGAACAGGCCGAGGAACTCGAGGGAATGACCGATCTCGATCTGGCACTCATGCTCGAGGTCAGCGAGGAGGAACTCGTTCACCGACTCACCGGCCGCCGAATGGATCCCGAAACCGGCGACATCTATCACGTCGAGTACAATCCCCCGGAAGACGACGAGGTCGAAGAACGTCTGGTTCAACGCGACGACGATACCGAAGAAACCGTCAAAGAGCGACTTCAGGTCTACCGAGAAAACACCGAACCGGTAATCGAGCACTACGAGGACGAGGGAGCGCTCGAACGCGTCGATGGCGAGCAAGCCCCCGAGCAGGTCTGGCAAGACATCAAGGAAACGATCGAGTCGGAAACCTAAACTGCTCAGTGGTCGAGACGGTTCCGTGATCGCGACGATTTCGTTTCGAAGTTCGACGGAGGCGCTCTTCTTCGGATAAATAGTCGACACAAAAGAGCCCCCGGTGTGGGCCGTTCGGTGCCGAAGATAAACACTTGTATATCGGACCACCCAAAGAGCGAATAGATGACGCGTACAGCCGATAAAATCAATTCTCTCGTCCGAGAGGACGGCTCGATGACCGAGGCGCTCGAGTCGATCCGCGAGACGGCGGATCAAAACGGCGGAGAGATCGAATGGTCGGACGTCCGCGACGACCTCACGAGCGGGCAGTGGGGACGACTGATCGAGAAGGGGATCCTCGTCGACGGCGAGGAAGGATTCGAAATTGCCGATCGAGAGGCCTACGACGAGGCGCTCGACGGTGACGGTGACGGCGGCGGTATCGACGTTCCCGATGTCGACATCGACGAAGAGGGAGCAAAGTGGTCACAGTGGGACAAGATGGCAGCCGTCGGCTCCGTGCTCTTGATGATCGGCTATTGGCTCGACTCCGTTCGTAATACGGTCGGGGGTACGGTCGACATGG
Source organism: Halostagnicola sp. A-GB9-2 (assembly GCF_030068615.1). Lineage (GTDB taxonomy): Archaea > Halobacteriota > Halobacteria > Halobacteriales > Natrialbaceae > Halostagnicola. Next base: position 84,891 of record NZ_JASJOC010000009.1, read on the forward strand.
TTTTCGGTCCGCTCGATGCGGCCCTCCCGTTCTACGCCGTGATCCTTGCGGTTGCGATGCTCACGGGTCTGTACTCGACCTTGTTACAGGCGAATCTGATGAACACCGAACGCATCGGCAAGTATCAAAAGCGGATGAAGGCCATGCAGGAAAAACAAAAGGACGTCCGCGAGCGCAAGAAAGAAGCCGAAGAGCGCGACGCGAGCGAGGCGGAACTCGAGGCGCTCGAAAACGAGATGCAACAGGCTCGCGAAGAGCAGATGGAAGCCATGGCCGACAACCTCGGGATGTTCAAAGAGCAGTTCCGACCCATGGTTTGGATCATGCTCTTTACCATCCCGCTGTTCCTCTGGATGTACTGGAAAGTGCCGACGCTCGAAGGTGCCGAACAGTACGTCGTCATGCCGCTCGTCGGCGAAGTCCAGTGGCAGGAAGGACTGCTCGGACCGATGTTCGCCTGGATTGTCTGGTACTTCCTGTGCTCGATGGGCTTTACGCAGTTGCTTCGGAAAGCGCTGAACATCGACATGACGCCCTCGAGTACCTGAGACGACCGTATCTCCTCGAATGTCTTGATCCAATTCCGTTGAAAATTTTTCCTTCGAATCCGCAGTAGGCAAACGGGTACCGCACCGTTATTCGCCTTCTTCGTTATCAGTAACTGGTGATCCTGTTTTGTAGCCAAAGAGTGTCTCGAACTGCGCAATAAGTACAGGTTGAGGACGCATCGAATGGAGTGCAAATGACTTATTCGTCATTTCCGCTTCTCCACTCGAAGTATTCGAGCACCTCCATCAAAATCACGCCGATTAGAAGGAATAGCGCCCCAGTTGCAGCAGCGGTAACTTCCATACCACGAGTTGTCTCTGATTCATTATAAATCGAACTGTCAACAACCACACGTAGTTACCGAATCGACCGAATATTTATTCGGCGTTGAAGTTCGACTCGAGACTGTGAATGCCGACTGGGTCGCATCGCATTCAAAACCCATTTTACCCGGTAGCGTGGAGGTGAGATATGTTACTCACCGTCTCCGGACCGCCGGGAAGCGGAAAGAGCACGACAGCGGGGTTGCTTGCTGACGCCTTCGATCTCTCTCACGTAAGCGGCGGTGATATCTTTCGCGAACTCGCCGACGAACGCGGCTATACGCCCCTCGAGTTCAACAAACTCGCCGAAGAAAACGATCAGATCGACCACGATCTGGATCGCCGCCTTCGGGAGATTGCCACCGAAGAGGACGATCTCGTACTCGAGTCTCGACTCGCTGGCTGGCTCGCGGGCGATTACGCGGACTTTCGGTTCTGGCTCGATGCCCCCGCGAGCGTTCGTGGCGAGCGGATCGCCGAGCGAGAGGACAAAGACCCGGCCCGGGCGACGGAGGAAACCCAGGCTCGAGAGGCGAGCGAGGCCCAACGGTACGAAGAGTACTACGGGATCGATATCCGCGATCTGACGATCTACGATCTCTCGGTCAACACCGCCCGCTGGGAACCGGACGCCGTCCTCGATATGCTCGTTACCGCGGTCGACGAGTTCGACCGCGAAGGTGACGAAGGACAAACCCCGATCGAATTGGACTACGAGTTTTGATGAGTCTTCGCGGCCCACCGAACGACCGTTCGCCCGCCGAGTTGCTCACCTTCGGCGTTGTCAACCTCGACAAACCGCCCGGCCCGTCTTCCCACCAGGTCAGCGGGTGGATCCGAGACGCGGTCAGCGATTCGCTCGAGCGAGCCGACGCCGGAACGACGATCGATCGCGCCGCTCACGCCGGAACGCTCGATCCGAAGGTTACCGGCTGTCTGCCGGTCATGCTCGGGGATGCGACCCGCCTCGCCCAGGCGTTTCTCGAGGGGCAAAAGGAGTACGTCAGCGTCCTCGAGTGTCACGCTCCGGTTCCTGCGGACGCCGAATCCGTGATTTCGGCGTTCGAGGGGCCGATCTATCAGAAACCGCCCCGGAAAAGCGCCGTCTCGCGTCGCCTGCGCGTTCGCGAACTGTACGATCTGGAGGTTCTCGAGGCGACCGAGCGACAGGTCCTGTTACGAATTCGCTGTGAGAGTGGCACCTACGTCCGAAAGCTCTGTCACGATATCGGATTGGCGCTCGGAACCGGCGGCCACATGGGGCACCTTCGCCGGACGGCGACGGATCCCTTCGACGACCGAACGCTCCACACCGCCGAGGAGTTCCTCGACGCGCTCGAATTCTGGCTCGAGGACGACGATCCGGAACCGCTTCACGAGATCGTCCTCCCCGGGGAACGGATCCTCGAGCACATTCCCTCGGTCGTCATCGCCGAAAGTGCCGCCCGCGAGGTCGCCGAGGGCGCGCCGGTGTACGCTCCCGGCGTGCTCGAGGTCCCCGACGTCGACCGTGGCTCGCTCGTGACCTGTTACACCCCCAACGGGGCGGCGGTCTGTCTCGGGACGCTCGTCGGCGACGCCTCGAGTGAATCGGGGACGGTCGTGGAACTCGAGCGGGTTCTGGTCTGATCCTCGAGGGCGGCCCGGTCGGGCGGTCCTCGCGAAACGACACGCTTAAACAGCCCACTCCCATCGATCAATATGCGGGACCGTGGGGTAGTGGTATCCTCTGCGGATGGGGTCCGTAGGACCTGAGTTCGACTCTCGGCGGTCCCATTTTTCAGACACAACGAGCAAAGGAGCGTAGCGACTGTTGCGATGTGTGGAAGGAAAATGGGTGCAGGGAACAGCTTGTCTGTGACTGCGGTCCCACTTTCTGTCGCGAACAATTCTGTGAGCGACAGCAATGGAGGAGCCGAGGTCGAGCATGCGTATCTCAACGGTTCCACACTTTGGGGAAGTTGTCTAGAAAACACCTCACTTCGCTATTCTTCGGTCTCGAGGCAGATTCCAGATTTTACCTCGAGGAACGTCGTCCCGCCGCAGGTGCATCCGTTTCGGACGCCGATGGGGAGTACCGATCAGTCCGCTTGTTCGCGCGCCGCGTACGCCGATCCACAGTCGGCACAGACGCCCATCGTTCGAACTTTTTCACCAGTCATTCCACGGCAAGGCCGCCAGAGCGGTTAAGTATGATTGATCGGAGCAGCCGTGCGACGGCCCGTCGTCGAGCGATCAGATAGACATGAGGACGATAGCCAACACGGCGAACCCGATGCCCGCCGCCTTCCGAACCGTGAGCGACTCCTCGAGGAAGGCGATGCCGATAACAGAGCTCACGGCGATGAAGAGGCCGTAGATCGGGACGACGACGCTGACCGGCCCGAGCTCGAGCGCGCGGTAGTACGCCAGCAAGCCGACGGCAAGTGCGACTCCCCAGGCGATGACGTAGGTCATCTTGGAGTGGCGGAGATATGGACGGACCGAAACCCCTCTGTAGAGTAACACGCCGCCGATCAGTACGAGCATGACGAAATTCGAGAGGAAGACGGCCACGGTGCTCGGGATCGTTTCCATCGCGATTTTCATCAGCGGGGCTACCAGGCTGTAAGCGACGAACGCGACGAGCGAGAGGCCGAGATATCGCCGCATTATCGCTCGTCACCCGCGCTGAAATAGATCGCGACGATGGCACAGACGATCCCGGCACCTCGAGTCACCGACAGCGTCTCCTCGAGGAAGACGATACCGATGACGGAACTCCCGACGATGAACATCCCGAAAATCGGGACGACGACGCTCACCGGCCCCGCCTCGAGGGCGGACGCGTACGCCAGGATACCGACCGTGAGGAAGAACCCGCCGACGTAGATGTAGACGGCGTCCTGAGAAATCACGGTGGCCGGCTCTCCGGTACCTGTCAGTACCAACACGCCGGTCGTAATCACCAGGAAGACGATCGTTGCAAAGAACAGACCGACTGCGGCCGGGATGTCTCGAGTCGCGATACTCGTAAGCGGAGCGACGACAGAATACGCGAGCAGTGCGACGATCACCCACAAAAGATACTCCATGTCGTTCTGTGGTTCCGAGTCGGGTATATCAGTTGTTGCCATTTTGTTTGATCGCCTTCGTTTGTCCGATCGTCCTGCCTCAAACGTGCGTTCAGCGGGTTTTCGAGTCGGTGAACGGCAAACGAGTCCGACCGTCGGCCGGCGAAGCGTCAAATCTATCCGTCGAGTCTCGTGGATACGCTGGAGGGCGATTCCCCCGTGTTTGTAAAAAGCAATCACGATAATTGGGTCGGCACTACCCGTTCCAGTCCGTTAGTCGACACGTACTGGTGACTAGCAGAACTAAAACCAACGTTTTATCAGTAATTGCCTCCATTTTTACGGTAATGAGTTCAAATGTATTTCTCGTGCCGTACGACTCCGAAGATTTCGAGCAAACGGTTCTCTCCGAAGTCGATCTGGGCGAATTTCCAGATCACCCCGCGGAGTTTTCCCAGTCTGGGCCGGTCCGGTTCTGGGGTGCACGCGAAGGCTCGAACAACGAAACCTATTTCGAGAAAATGGACGAGGGAGACCTCCTGCTGTTCTATCACGAAGGCGAATATATCGGGACTGGCCGAGTCGGAACCACGTTCGTGGACAACGACGAATGGGCGAGTACAACGTTCTGGAACGGCGATACCGCCACGTTGATCTACACAATCGAAGAGTTCACGTCGGTGTCCGTTCCGAAAGCCGCACTGAACAACATCTTCGATTACTCCGACGGGTACAACCCGCAGGGGCTCATTCGAGTCGCTGACAACCGAGTCGATAACAATCTCGACGCGATCGAGCTCGCCGTCCAGAAGTACAACTAGCTGGGACTCGATCACACGTCCGGTCACCGCTTTGGCTCTCGAGAGCGCTGGCCGCGACTTCCGGGCGAGACCGAAAAAACGTTGACGGGAACACCCACGAGATGACAGGTCCGACGCGCCACGGGCGCCGTGCTGTCGCCTGGGGGAACGGCGACGTTCCGTAATCCACGAACTGGATCTTTAGCCTTCCCTCGCTGCTCAGTGGCGGCGAGACACCGGAACAGTGGAATCGACCCAGAGCAACGACTCGGTCGCTCCATCCATCAGCGGACTTATCCGCTGGCTTGACCCACCGTCGACTATGACTGTCGTCCTCGCCGGTGTCGGCGCTGACAGCACGAACCTCGGAACGCTCGGAAGCCTCACCGAGGACGGGTGTTTCGATTACATTCCGATCCCCGAGAAAACCAGTCAGACCAGCGAACCCGAAACGCTCGGATCGTGGCCGCTCCGAACCCGTGACGATGTCGCGGCCGATCTCGCAACGACGATCTCGCCTCAACCGGTCGCGGACGGCGAAATGCGCGTCTCCGGCGACGAACTTGCCGAGTGGCCGCTTCACCGAGACCCGAATTTTGATGCACTAACCTACGGAGAGCATCGAACCAGCGGATACGTCGGTCGGTTACGAGCCCTCGAGCCGGGCGATATCGTCGGCTTCTACGCCGGACTTCGGCGACCGGACGGTGACCGCGCGCATCGATACCTCATCGGCTACTTTACCGTCGAGGAGGTCGGGGTTCTCGAACCCGATACGCCCGCCGGTCGACGACGGCAAATTCTCGAGACGCATTCCGAAAACGCCCATGCAAAGCGTGCACGCGACGGGAAAGCGTACCTCGAGGACAAGACGATCGTGATGATCAATGGCCGAGAACCCGGCGGGTTGTTCGATAGGAATCCGGTTCGACTCAGCGACTACTACGTCAAATCCGGCAACGAGCGGGCGCAGTACTACCTCCGCGAGGAGGTCGCCGACGCGTTTTCGGTCGTTGCGGGCGGGGAGAACATGATGTACAAGCCGGCCTACCGCTGTTCGATGTCCGCCGACTCGTTTTGCGACCTCGTTGGACTTCCCGGCGAACGCTCAAGCGGGGAGCCGTTCGGTGGGAAACTCGAGTGAGTCTTCGCTCGCTGCTCGAGGGACCGAAAAATCAGTCGGTTTCATGATGAAAGACGACGAACGAACGAGACAGTGACCGACGATACGGATCAAGGCGACGGGACGAACCGCCGACACGACCGCGTTCGGGTTCATCCGACGATGGGCCCATCGAACTCGCTCGCTCACTGGACGACCGCCCGGAATCCGATGCGGGTCGCGATCAACTACATCGTTGTCTGGCTCGTCCGGCTCTCGCCGAGCCTCGTGCTCAAGCGGTGGCTGATGCGTCGAATCGGCGTTACCGTCGGAGACGGCGTCTCGTGGGGACTCGAGGCGACGCCGGACGTGTTCTGGCCCGAACTGATCACCGTCAGGGAGCACGCGATCGTGGGCTATGACGCGACGATCCTCTGTCACGAGTTTTTACAGGAAGAGTATCGAACGGGCGAGGTCATCGTTGGCGAACGGGCGATGATCGGTGCCGGAGCCATCGTACTCCCCGGCGTCGAAATTGGGGCCAACGCGCGCGTCGCGGCGAACTCGCTCGTGACGCGAGACGTTCCCGCCGAGACGACTGTTGCGGGTGTTCCGGCGCGACCGATGGGTACCGACTCGAGCGACGAATCCGGTGATAGGACTCCCGATGATGTCGAATGCGACTCCGAGTCGAAGTGAACTCGGATCGAGAACGAAAGCTGGCCGAAATAGAACGATACTGGGCGTCTAAGGGAGAAACCGGCTGAATTACAGCGAGGACCAGGACTTTCGGGCCCGGTTCCAGGAGGTGATGTCGGCGATCCAGCGGGCGGCGATGAATTTCTTCAGGTTCTGGGCGGAGAAGCCGCCGAAGGTATCGAACGGAAGCATCTTGACGTCGTGGGCGACGGCCTTCTCGCCGACCGAGATGACTGTCCCTTTGTCGTCGTACTCCCAGGTTTTTAGTGGTCGACCCTCGATCGCTCGAGAGATGTTTTCGCCGACGACTTCGGCGGCTTGCCAAGCGGCCTGGGCCGTCGGTGGTGCGGGCTGGTCGCCCTGATCGATGATGGCCGAGTCACCGATGGCGAAGACGCGGTCGTCGGAGGTCTGGAAGTTCGCCTCCGTGGTGACGCGATTGTGCTCGTTCTCGAGTTCGGTGTCGTCGAGTGCCTCTCGACCGGTGATTCCGCCGGTCCAGACGAAAGTATCGAACTCGAGGGGTTCGCCCTCGTCGAAGTGGATGACCCCTTCTTCAGCTTCCGTGATCGGGTCGTCGGTGTGAATCTGAACGCCCGCATCCTCGAGGAGGTCACGCAGCGCCTGCTGGATCTCCGGATCGTTTCCGGGGAAGATTTCGTCGAGCGCTTCGACGAGGTGGATCTCGATCGGTGCGCGGTGGATATCGCGGAACTCCGCGATTTCGCCCGCCGTCTGGATCCCCGAGAGACCCGCGCCGCCGATGACGATCTGTGCGGGCTCGCCACGTGTCGCGTCCTCGCTGGCTTCTTTGATCGCTTCGTGAATCTCGAGGGCGTCGTCGAGACTCTTGAGCGTGAGCGAGTGTTCGTCGAGACCGGGAATGCCGTAGTAGGCCGTCTGACTTCCGAGTCCGACCATCAGGTAATCGTACTCGACGTCTTCGCCGCCCTCGAGGGAGACGTGCCGTTCGTCGGTGTCGATTCCGGTGACCTCGTCTTTGATGAACTCCGTCGAGCGGTCGGCGATATCGCCGACGGGAACCGTGATATCCGATCGAACGTCGGGGTCACGGATCACGCGGTGGGATTCGTGTAGAACGAGGTGATAGTTGACGTCGGCGATCCACGTGAGTTGGGCGTCAGCATCGAGCTCCGATTGGAGTTTCTTGACCGCGCCGGCCCCGGCGTACCCGGCACCGAGTACGACAACATTCTCTGTCATACCCAACAGTGGGAAACACACTGATACAAAGGTGTTGAAACACAAACCACTGTGCCGCTAGTTCACACACATGTATCCGAAAGACATCATTTCCACGATTGAAAGTTACTCGGTCTATAGTAATTTGTGAAGGCGTCTACCAGAGATTTACGACAAAAAACTCTCTCGACGGCTTACCAACTATCGTTCTAGTTTAACGAATTTCCATTTCGTGAACACGGAACGTTCCGCTTTCGAATTCCTCACTCACAGAACCACGACATCGTCTCACAAAATTCGCTTGCCGAACGCACTCGCGGTGAGTTCGGCGGCCAACGTCGCCGTTTCGTTTGCTTCGTCGAGGATCGGGTTTACCTCGACGACGTCCATCGATCGGAGCACGCCATCCTCTGCATGGCGGGTCGAAACGGTCTCGAGAGCGGAATGCGCTTCTCGGTAGGTAACGCCGCCGCGAACGGGCGTCCCGACGCCGGGTGCGGTTTTGGGATCGAGCCAGTCTAGGTCGAGGCTCACGTGGATCCCGTCGGTCTCGGTTGTCGCGACCTCGAGCGCTTCTTCGACCACGGTCGCAATTCCGCGATTGTCGATATCGGACATCGTAAACGACGTAATATCGCTGTTTCGGATGAGTTCCCGTTCGCGGTCGTCGATACTTCGAAGGCCGACATACGCGACTGACTCTTCGCGGACGCGTGGGGCGTGTGCCCAGTCCATGTCTTCGAAGAGACCGCGACCGAGGGTGGCCCCCAGTGGCATCCCGTGGACGTTCCCGCTGGGCGAGGTTTCGGGCGTGTTGAGATCAGCGTGTGCGTCGAACCAGACAACGCCGAGGTCAGCATCGCGCGCCGACCCGTTCATCGAGCCGATTGCTATCGAGTGATCGCCGCCGAGGACGAGTGGGAAAATCCCCTCTTCGATCGTTTCGTGAACTTGTCGAGCCAATCGAGTATTGACGTCCTCGACCTCTCGGAGGAACTTCGCGTTTCCTCGGCTCGGTTGATTCGCCTCCGGGTCTCGCTCCTCCGCTCGAGGCATTCGAAGATCACCCGAGTCGGTCACCTCGAGGCCGTCGCTCTCGAGTTTCTCGGCGACGCCGGCGTACCTGATAGCCGACGGTCCCATGTCGACGCCTCGTCTGTTCGCACCGTAGTCCATCGGTGCACCGATGATTCGAACGGTCTGGTCCATAATCGGCAGTTCACGTCCAGTCGCTTGGTGATGACGATCCGTTTCCGGCTGTCGACAGATTTAGGGTTAGACGACTCTAAACTACATCTATGATGCTGAGCGACGTGATGGAGGACTACCTCAAAGCCATTTACCAGCTTCAGCGCGGTCAGGACGACCGCATCAAAACCTCCGAGATCGCCTCGGAACTCGACGTCACGTCGCCGACGGTGACGAGCATGCTCGGGAAACTCGAGGAACGCGGGCTCGTCGACCGAGAAAAGTACCGCGGTGTGACCCTAACCGCGGAGGGCGAGACGGTCGCACTCGAGGTCGTTCGCCATCACCGACTCCTCGAATCGTATCTCACTGAACATCTCGACTACGACTGGTCGGAAGTCCACGAGGAGGCAGACCGGCTCGAACACCACATCAGCGAAGACTTCGAACGGCGTGTCGCGGCCGCACTGGACGAACCGGATGTCGACCCGCACGGGTCGCCGATTCCGGGTGCCGACCTCGAGCCACCCGCAGAACGAAATGGGGACTCCGTGACCGAGTTCGAACAGGGCGACATCGTCGTCGTCGAGGAAGTCGCCGACCACGATGCGGAGATCCTCTCGTATCTCGCGGATCACGGCGTCGAGCCCGGCGTCGAACTCGAGATTCTCGAGGTCGCTCCGTTCGGGATGGTGACGACTCGAGCCGCCGATCACGACGATCCCGTGTCGCTTCCGGAGGGCGTGGCACACCACGTTCGCGTTGCCCCGCTTCCCGAACTAGAGTCCTGACGTCCAGGTATTCTCTGCTGTTCCGTTCCATCCAACCCATTAGATTCGACTCAATCTAAGGCTCCGTAGCCAACATATAAGTTTAGACGCCTCTAAATAGCACTCAATGAACTTTTGGGCTTTGCGCTGTCGAGGTGAGTCCGGTCGATGACCGACCGATCGCTCGCCAATCTTCCGCGGTGGGTACTCGCAATCGGTCCCGTCGTGGTCCTCGGATCGATCTTCGTCTTCTTGTACGTGACTTCGCCGTTTGGCGACCTCAGCGGCGTCGAAAACGCGAGCAGACTCGAGATTCTGTGGATGTTGACGATCATCGGCGCGTTGGCCGGCGTTGTTCCCGTCGTCGTCGGAATGCTCTGGTTTCCGTTTATTCGGGCGCTTGATCCTCGATATCTCCATGCGTTTCTGGCGCTCGCGGCCGGTGTCCTGGCGTTCATCGCCGTCGAAATGACCGAAGAGGCGGTCGAACACGCCGGAGAGGCCGAGAGTACGGTTTTCGCTGGAGGACTCGCGGTTCTCGGAGTTGGTGGGACCTTCGCGGTGATGTACGTTGCCAGTAAGTGGCGACACCGAAAGATGGCGACTAGCGGGAAGAGCGGTCTCGAAATTGCCTATCTCGTTGCGCTTGCACTCGGATTACACAGCATCGGCGAAGGGCTCGGTATCGGCGTCGCCTTCATCGGCCAGGACGCTTCGATGTTGACCCTCCTCGTCCTCGCGTTCATCCTCCACAACGTAATGGAGGGGCCGACGGTCGTTGCTGCCGTCGCCCGAGACCGATCCGCGCCGCCGCTTCGACACTTCGCGGCGATGGGACTCATTGCCGGTGGCCCGGTCATCCTCGGTGGGTGGATCGGCAGTTTCGGCGAATCTTCCCTGCTCGCCGTCCTGTTCTATGCGATCGCGGTCGGTGCGATCGTTCAGGCGCTCATCGAGGTCGCGGAACTAATTCGATTCGACGCCGAAGCGGTCCTGACTCGCGTCAACGCAGCAACGTTCGTGGTCGGTTTCATCCTCATGTTTCTGCTCGAGGACGTTCTCACGGACGTGTTGCTCGAGGGATGGCTCGTTCCCGCGTGAGTCCATCTTTGTGACTGTCAGTACTGGTCGTTTGCCGAACGTCGGTATGGGTCGCCACCGGCCCGATCCCCTCTCAAAGAAAGGAAACGCCTTACTACTCACGGGAACAACACAAAATTGTAGAAGAAAACCGGGCTCACCCGCCGGGTTTAAGGAAATCAATTACGTAAGATTCCATATGTCATCAATCGAACTCACACCAAGTCAGAAGAAAATATTGCGCGCCCTCACAAACCTTCACAACGAAACCGACGACGCGATCAAGGGCGAGGATATCGCCGAACAGGTCGATCGAAACCCGGGAACGATTCGCAACCAGATGCAGAGTCTCAAAGCACTCCAGCTCGTCGAAGGTGTCCCCGGTCCGAAAGGGGGATACAAGCCGACAGCGGCGGCATACGAGGCACTCGAGATTCAGCAGATGGACGACCCGGCTTCCGTCCCGCTCGAACACGAAGGTGAGCCTGTAACGGACGTCATCATCGAAGAGATCGATCTCTCGAGCGTCCACCACCCCGAACTCTGTCGCGCCGAAATTCATGTCCAGGGTGCGATCGGCGACATCAACGAGGACGACTCGGTCGTCGTCGGTCCGACACCGCTCTCGAAGCTTCTCATCGAGGGAACCGTCGACGGAAAGGACGATACGAACAACATCCTCATTCTTCGCATCGATGAGATGGTCGCACCGTCCGAAGAACCGGCTCACTGACCGGTTTCAACACCGATCTCTGCTCCTCTTTCTGATTCGTCGGTTTACTTCGGATCGGTCTGTTATCTCGGAACGCAAAATCAGGCCCGCGTATGCCGGTTAGCACTGCGTTTTCCGGTTAACTATCGTCCGATTCGGGTGACTCACTCGCGTCGTCGTCACCCGCAGCGATCGACGGGATAACGTCGACGCTCGCGACGGCATCCTCGGAATTGACGTCCATGATGGTGACGCCCATGGTATTGCGCCCGACCGTCGAGATTTCGCCGGCTCGAGTCCGCATGATCTGTCCGCGTTCGCTCATCGCGACGAGGTGATCGTCTTCCGTGACGGCCTTGACAGCTGCAACGGGGCCGTTTCGATCGTTGGTCTTGATATCGATCAGTCCCTTTCCGTACCGAGACTGAGTGTTGTACTCCGAGAGCAACGTTCGCTTACCGTATCCGTTTCGGGTGACTGTCAACAGCGCGCGATCGTCGTCCCCGTCCCGATCGGTCGCGACGAGTCCGGCGACGGCGTCGCTGGACTCGCCTTCACCCTGGAGTTTGATCCCGTTGACACCGCGGGCGTTTCGACCCATCTCGCGCACTTCGCTTTCGTCAAACCGGATGGTCATTCCCCGTTCGGTCGCGATGACGAGATCGTTCGAACCGTCGGTTACCTCCACGTCGACGAGTTCGTCGCCCTCCTCGAGGCTGGCCGCGATGATCCCCGTCGTGAGGATGTTGTCGAACTCCTCACCCGACGTGCGCTTGACGTAGCCGTTTTTCGTCACCATCGTCACGCACTCGTCGCCCTCGAACGAGTCGGTGTCGACGACCGCCGTAATCTCCTCGCCGTCGTCGAGGTCGAGAATGTTGACGGCGGACTTGCCACGCGCCGTCCGACCCATCTCCGGAATCTCGTAGGTTTTTAGCTGATAGACCTGCCCGTGGTTGGTAAAGCAGAGCAGGTAGTCGTGGGTGTTCGCGTGGAAGACCGTCGTGACGCGGTCCTCGTCTTTGATGTCCGCGCCGATGATCCCCTTCCCGCCTCGGCCCTGGGGGTCGAAGGTGTCGATCGGCATTCGTTTGACGTAGTCGTCTTCGGTCATGACGACGACCACGTCTTCTTCCGGAATGAGATCCTCGTGTGTGACCGTCCCCTGATCTTCGATGATCGAGGTCCGACGCTCGTCGTCATACTCGTCTTTGATCTCGCGAAGTTCGTCTTTGATGACGGTCAGCAGTTTCTGCTCGCTCTCGAGGATCGCAGTCAGACGTTCGATCTCGGCCTGAACGTCCTCGTACTCGTCTTTGATCTCCGCGGATTCCATCGACGTGAGACTGCCCAGTTGCATCCTGACGATGTGCTCCGCCTGAGCCTCGGAGAAGTCGAACTCCTCTGCAAGCCCGGATCTCGCGGCCGATCGATCCTCGGAGTTTCGGATCAGTTCGACGACGTCCTCGACGTTCTCGAGGGCTTTCAGTCGACCTTCGAGAATGTGAGCGCGATCCTCGGCTTCGGCGAGGTCGTACTCGCTTCGTCGGCGCACGACTTCCCGACGGTGGGAGATGTACTCCTCTAAGGTTTCTTTGAGCGAGAGGACCTGCGGTTGGCCGTCGACCAGCGCCAGATTGATAACGCCGAACGTTCGCTCCAAGTGATTCTCGAGTAGTTTGTTCTTGACGACGTCGCTGTTCGCGCCGCGTTTGAGGTCGACGACGATGCGGACGCCGTTTCGGTCCGACTCGTCTCGGAGGTCCGATATCCCCTCGATTTCGCCCTCATTGACGTCTTCGGCGATGCGCTCGACGATTCGGGCCTTGTTCGACTGGTACGGAAGTTCCGTGATGACGATGCGCTCGCGGTCGTTCTTCCACTCTTCGACCTCGAACTCGGCGCGGACGCGGAGCCGCCCGCGACCGCTGGCGTAGGCCGAATAGATGGCATCGCGACCGACGATGTTCGCACCCGTCGGGAAGTCGGGACCCTTGACGTGTTCCATCAGGTCCTCGACGGTCGAGTCGGGCTCGTCGATGAGTTCGACCGTCGCGTCGATCACTTCGCCGAGGTTGTGCGGCGGGATGTTCGTCGACATTCCGACCGCGATTCCCGACGAGCCGTTGACGAGCAGGTTCGGGAACGACGACGGAAGCACGGTCGGTTCCTCGAGTCGGTCGTCGTAGTTCGACTGGAAGTCGACGGTATCCTTGTCGATATCCTCGAGTAGCTCTTCGGAGAGCGAGGACATCCGCGCCTCAGTGTATCGTGGCGCTGCGGCCGGATCACCGTCCATCGATCCGAAGTTCCCCTGCCCGTCGACGAGGGGATAGCGCATCGAGAAGTCCTGTGCCAGGCGGACGAGCGTATCGTAGATCGCGCTGTCGCCGTGAGGGTGGTAGTCACCCATCGTTTCGCCGACGATCGAGGAGGACTTCCGGTGGGCCGAACCGCTGGTAATCCCCATCTCGTACATTGCGTACAGGATGCGTCGGTGGACGGGTTTGAGTCCGTCTCGAGCGTCCGGGAGGGCTCGACCCGCGATGACGCTCATCGCATAGTCGATGTAACTCTGCTCCATCTCGTCTTCAATGCGGACGGTTTCGACCGTCCGGGCCTCTACGTCCGTAGGTTCGGGTACGTCTGAACTCATGTATGTTGTCTCTCTATCAGATGTCGATCCACTCGGCTTCCGGCGCGTTGTCCTTGATGAACTGCTTTCGGGGCTCGACCGCGTCGCCCATCAGCACGGAGAACATCTTGTCCGCGGCCGCGGCGTCCTCGACGGTGATCTGTTTGAGGATGCGGTTGTCGGGATTCATCGTCGTCTCCCAGAGCTGTTCGGGGTTCATCTCGCCGAGACCCTTGAACCGCTGGACCTGGGTCGGATTCCCGTCGCACTTCTCTTCGACGATCTCGTCGCGTTCCGCGTCAGTCATCGCGTCGTAGGTCTCCCCTCGATACCGAATCCGGTAGAGGGGCGGCTGGGTCGCGTAGACGTACCCGCCCTCGAGCAACGGACGCATGTGCCGATAGATGAACGTCAGCAGGAGCGTTCGAATGTGTGCCCCGTCGACGTCTGCGTCCGTCGCCATGATGATCTTCTTGTATCGGATCCCGTCGGTGTCGAACTCGTCGCCGATTCCTGCCCCGATCGCGGTGATCAGGTTCCGAATTTCGTCGTTCTCGAGGATTCGATCGAGTCGATGCTTTTCGACGTTCAGGATCTTTCCTTTGATCGGCAAAACGGCCTGATACTCGGGGTTTCGGGCCTGTTTTGCGCTTCCGCCCGCGGAGTCACCCTCCGCGACGAACAGTTCGGCTTCCTCGGGATCTTTGGTCTGACAGTCCGCGAGTTTGCCCGGTAACGAGGTCGAATCGAGTGCAGACTTTCGCCGAGTCAGCTCTTCGGCTTTTCGGGCCGCCATTCGTGCCTTGGCCGCTTCGACGGCCTTCATGACGACCGCCTGGGCGGTGTCGGGATTCTCTTCGAAGTAGATTCCCAGCCCCTCGTGCATGGCACTTTCGACGATTCCCCGGACTTCGCTGTTCCCGAGTTTCGTCTTGGTTTGGCCCTCGAACTGCGGGTCCGGATGTTTGATCGAAATAACCGCCGTGAGCCCCTCGCGGATATCTTCCCCTTTGAGGTTATCCTCGAGGTCCGAGAGAAGGTCATTTTCCTTTGCGTAATCGTTGACCACGCGGGTGAGTGCGGTCTTAAAGCCGGTGAGGTGCGTCCCGCCTTCGCGCGTGTTGATGTTGTTGGCGAACGCGTGGATCGAGCCCTGCAGTTCCTGGGTCGCCTGCATCGCCACCTCGACCTGAATGTTCTCGTCTTCGTCCTCGAAGTAGATGATCTCCTCGTGCATCGCCGAGCGCGTCTCGTTGAGATACTCGACGAACTCGCGGATACCGCCCTCGTACTCGTACGTTTCGGAGACGAACTGGTCGTCATCGTCTCGTTCGCGCTCGTCACGCAGGGTGATGTGAACGCCGGAGTTGAGGAAGGCAAGCTCCCGAAGCCGGTTCGAGAGCGTCGAGAACGCGAACTGGTCCGTCTCGAAGACTTCGTCGTCGGGCCAAAACGTGATCTCGGTGCCCGTATCCTCGTCGTCTGCGAGGTCCCGAACCCGCTCCATATCGCCCTGGGGTTCGCCGCGTTCGAACGCGTGTTCGAAGACGCCGCCGTCGCGCCTGACCTCGACCTCGAACCGACTCGAGAGGGCGTTTACCACGGAGACGCCGACGCCGTGGAGGCCGCCTGAGACCTGGTAGGACTTGTTGTCGAACTTCCCGCCGGCGTGGAGGACGGTTAAAATCACCTCGAGCGCCGGACGGTCGTATTCTTCGTGGGTGTCGACGGGAATCCCACGGCCATCGTCCGTGACGGTAACGGCTCCGTCGTCGTGGATCGAGACGGTGATATCGTCACAGTGGCCTGCCAGTGCCTCGTCGATCGAGTTGTCCACCACCTCGTAGACGAGATGGTGTAATCCTCGAGAATCGGTAGAACCGATGTACATCGCCGGGCGCTTGCGAACGGCCTCCAGGCCTTCTAAAACCTGAATCTGGCCGGCGCCGTACTCGCTTTCCTGAGACATGAAAACCTGTTTCCGGATAGTGGTTCGGGGGTTAAAAAGGTCACGTACGCGCGCGAGCGCGAACAGAAAATACAAAGCTTGTGACGGTTACTGGATATGTGAAGCCGCGCGTAGTTTCTCTCGGGGGAGCATGAATACCCGAAATCCGGTTTAGACCCTTCGCAAGTGTTCACAGTCACCTGCGGAAACGATTTGCTCTCCGTCGTCCGTCTCTACCACCAGCGATCCGGTCTCAGTGATGTCGACGGCGGTGCCGACGATTGCTTCGTTGGTTCTGTCGACTCGAACGCGCGTTCCAATCGTTAGCGCGTGATCCCGCCACGCATCGGCGACTTCCTCGAGGGAGTTTCGTTGGGCGTCGAACTCCTCGAGCAGCCGCTGGACGAACACGCGCCGGTCGACGTCGTCGGCCTCGGCTCGAATACTGGTTGCTTCCGGTGGCAGAGACGATGCGTCGATGTTCGCGTTTACGCCGATACCGACGACGACCCAGGCCACGCGGTCGGTTTCACCTTCCATCTCCGTGAGAATTCCCGCGAGTTTTCGGTAGGGCCGGTCGAGACTCTCGTCGTCGCTGGGGACGACGACATCGTTCGGCCACTTGATTCGGGCGTCGACGCCCGCTTCGCGAGCCGCTCGCGTTGTCGCAACTGCAGCAGCCAACGTGTACAACGGCGCTCGCATCGGGGAGATATCCGGCCGGCAGACGAGGCTCGTCCAGACGCCGCCACTCGGTGCGCTCCAGGTTCGCTCGAGCCGACCTCGTCCGCCGGTTTGCTCATCGGCGAGGACGGCCACGTCTGTGACGCCGTCGGTCGCGAGTTCGCGTGCGCGATCGTTCGTGTTCCCGATGGCGTCGTGATACTCGACGGAAAACGGTGCCTCGAGACCGTACTCGACGGCGGCCGCGTTGTACTCCGTGATCGCGTTGAGAACGTAGCCGTCCGACCCGCTTTCGATCTCGAAGCCCGCATCGCGTAGTTCGTCGATCTGCTTCCAGACCGCCGCCCGCGAAACATCGAGCGACTCCGCGAGCGCCGGTCCACCGACCGGCCCTTCGGATAGCGTCTCGAGAATCGCTCGTCTCGTCTCGTTCATACTCTCGAAAGCGGGGGACGCACACTTCAATTCGCCGGATACGTCTCCGAACGAGGTCCTCGGATCAGTGACGGCGTTTTACTCCGGAACTTGTTCTCGAGTGCGTCGCTGTCCAGCGTTAGTTCCTGAAAATCCGTACGAGTTCTTCGACTCGGTTTTCGCGAGTGCGTTATCCGAGCCTCGGCGTCGTACGTGGCTTCCGGGGGCTTTTACGGCCACGAGTCGGACGCGCCATCCCCTATCGGCGGTGGGCTCGGCTCGGACGACGGTGCGGGACGCCGGATCCAAACGTCCGTTCGCGCCGTCGTGTGCCTTCGCCGGAAACCTTCAGCGATGACCGTTCCGTCTGTGGTTTGTTTCGCCGGAAGCGGAGCATACGCCCCGTTTCGGACAGCTATCGGAGACCGCTTAATTCTTCCTTTCTTCTCCGACACCGTGGCACTGTAGGCTTCGATCAGTTGGAAGTTCGAACATCCGAGAACGACGTTCGCCCGAGGCGAAATCGATTCCCTGTTGTCGCTCTCGAGCGGTTTTTGGCACGATTTCGTGAGAGACAATCGACTCAACGGACTTGAAGGGGTGAACTGCTCCCCTTCAGGGGATTGTATCGATTCCGTTACTGAGCAACGTCAAATCTGCGTTCAGATCTGAAGTGTTAAAATTCTCTTGAAATGCATATTACTTTTCTGTTGCTCCACATCGTTTCGTCTTTGAAATAGTAGTACTATGATAGGACTTATTGCCTATGGAAATATATAATCTATCATGTCTGAAAAGACAAAACGTAACAGTAGCGGAGATGAAAAAGATCGCGGTTCAACCGCAGATACGTTCGGACGCCGCGACTATATGAAAGCCAGCGGCGTGGGTCTCGGCGCTTCGTTGCTCGGAATCAACTCCGGAATAACAGCAGCAACTACATCCGCTCGCACGACTCGCGTCCAATCCGATGACTACTACGACCTTACAGCCGACGTCCCGGACGACGCCTGGGACCTCTGGCAGGCAAAGCCCGACGTGCGCGAAGAATTCGAGACGGTGGACGCCTCGAATTACGACGGTCGAAACGGCGACCTCTCGAACCGTATCGAGGAGGCGGCCGATCAGAACGCGATCGTTGACCTCGGAAGCGGGACCTACGAGATGGAATCGACGGTTAGCGTCCACTCGGGAACTGTTGGCATTGTTGGCGACGGGGCGAGGATCTACTACGTCGGCGCAGACGACGGCGTCGAGTGGCTATTTGCTACAACGCCCGACTATCTGGTAATGGAGGGCGTCACGTTCGATATCTCTGAGGACCCGGGTAACGGGTTGAGCACAGACGTTGGTATCCTCAGCAGCAACGGTATTGGGTCGCGGGCGTGGCTCGAAGACGTCAGACTCGAGGGATCGAGACACCGCCAACAAATCATCGACGGCGAACTCGAGACGGTCGGCGGGTGGGGTACCTTTCTCGTACAGGCGGCCGACGGAGCGACTGCGTTTATCCATCGATGCGAATTCCCGGACGGCGGAACGTCGATGATGGGTGAGCATCCGGACGCAGACACTCACGACCACGCCTACGGTCCGAATGCAGACCCCGCACACGACGGGCTGAACGTCTGGAAGGAGTGTGTCGCCGAGGGCTTTCACTCCAATGCGTTTTACGTTCATAGCAATGACGAGGCGGGACGGAACGTCCTGTGGGACTGCACCGCGAGAAACAACGGACGTGGCAATATGCGGATCTCGCATAACGATCAGATCATCGGCGGCGTCACCGAAGTTACCGACAGACCGGACGGTGAGGAAACTCAGAACGGAACACCGTTCGTTGTCAACGCCGGCGATAACATGAGCGTGATCGGACTCGAAATCATTGCGGACGGTCCCGACTGGGGAAGCGAGGTGATCCAGATCCGAACCGAAGCGGACGAAATCGCCTTCGAAAAAACGGTCGTACACATCCGAGGTGGGTCCAACCGTCCGATTAGAACGGGAACCCCCGATGCAGATGTCGACGTAACGTTCGAGGACTGTTACATATTGGACGAGGGGTCCAACAACAACACGTTCTGGATCAGTTCCCGTTACGAAAACGATTCCGACGTCTATTTCGAAGACGACGTCCGCATCGCATCGGACAACGGAAACGAATTCAACATCGGATCCGTTGGCACGCTCCACCACGACGGTGATACGTACAGCGATACCACGGTTTCCGCCGCAGATCTCGGACTCGAGAGTCCAGTAGATGACAACGGAAATCTCCCGGCGTTCTCTTTCGAGTACGAAGACGACGAAAACGGTGACGACGAGACACCAGGGACCGTCATCGACAACTTCGAAGACGGGAACCTCGACAACTATTCGGTCGAAACCGAAGCGACCGTCACCCAGTCTGGCGCCTACCGCGGCGACTACGGCTTAGAACTCGACGGCGATAGCGGGTTCTCGGGTGCGGTTCGATCCGATACCGGATTGAATGCGTACCCGGGACGGAACGATCGGTGGGAGTTCTGGTGGAACACACAAACTCTCGAGGAGGCGTTCTACGCGTACTTTGGGACCCAATCCGACGACTATTCGGAAACGTTCCGACTGGGCGTCTCCTTCGATGATGCCGAATCCTCCCTCTGGTTCCAAGAGCGCGGAGCGGATGGCGATTCGTACCTCGGGAGTACCGACGTGCCCGTCGAGACGGCGACGTGGTATCGGCTGGTCGTCGACGGGACGGACGGCGACGATTGGACGATCTCGATCGACACCGGCGACGGGACGGAAACGATCGGGGAGGTCACAACCGATTCGACGCAGTACACGGGATACGAGCGGTCGAGTATCGCGTACTGGATCAGCGGTAACGATCGGATGTATTTTGACGAGATCACGATCCGCGAACAAAACGACGGCGACGACGGGGGGACAGGAGAACTCGTCGTCGATGACTTCGCAGAAAGCGGCCTGGACGAATGGCAGATCCCATCACAAACGGGGACCGTCGACGCTCACAGCGATAGTTACGACAACTCCTACGCGCTGCGGTGTTACGATGATGGACTCACTCGAGCGTTCGCAAACGAGGACAACAGCCCCTCGCTCGAGAACTTTCCACAGCCGGGCGACCTCTGGGAGTTCTACGTCCAGATTCATACCCCGGGCCTAACTCGCTTCCAGTTCGGTCGTCAGGGCTCCGAAGGTGGCGACGGCCACTATCGCGTCGAGTTGAGCTCGAGCGGGTTTCGGGTCGATCTCCACGACGGCAGTTCGAGCACGACCGTAGGAACCGGCGAATACGGGCTGAGTTACGACACCGGAACGTGGTACCGAGTGCGCCACTGGTGGCACCATCCCGATCAGGACGAAGACCACGTCTGTGAACTCTACGACACCGCTACGGAGGAAGCCGTCGCGACGGTTTCCGGAAACGACACGACCTGGGAAGACGGGGATATCGGCGTGTGGGCAAACGACGAGACCGACGTCTCGTTCGATCTCATTCGGATCCTCGACCGGACGCAGTAACGTCGTAACTTTCGAACAACTGGTTGGTTACGCGTCTGCCCCTTTCCGATCGAATCTCCGCCGAATTCGTCGGTAACTGTAAAGTTTTGTTCACTCGAGGTATACTCCTCTATCGATTCCAGTGGTTTCCCTCCTATTTTCTGTCGAAGAAGTAGTTGAAGCTAGCACGAAAGTAATCTTCACTAATCGGATACTGTACGTTGGCGCGTTTAACAGCTCTATAATAATCCCTGCCATCTCCCTTCGATGTCGTATGCCAGGCATTACTGTCGCCCGCGATCCACACGATCACGAGGCCGTCGACGATGCACTTCTTTCAGTCTGTTTCAACGACAGCTACGACTGTCACCACGTAACCGATGGCGACGAGCAGGTCGTCGCATACACCGGGTACGACGAATATCCAGTCGAAGTTTTTGAGACGGATGAATACACGATCGTTCTCGAGGGCCATCTTTACGGCACAGACGACGTTGCGGCGGCGGTAACGGAGGTTGCCGAGTTCGTCTCGGCGGATCGACAGTCGGAACTTTCCGAGTGGGTCGCTCAGCGAGACGGTGATTTTCTTCTGCTAATTGTCGATCAAACCGACGGGACGACGTGGGCGATAAACGATGCGTTCGGTCGACTGCCGACCTACCGTGCGACCGTCGGAGAGACGACGATACTCACCCGCGAACTCAAGATCGTTCGCGAACTGGCTCACCAATTCGGTGATGGACTCTCCGCCGATAGGGTTGCTCTCGGCCAGATGCTATTGTTCGGCTACCCGCTCGGCACGCGGACGCTGTTCGACGGCGTCGAGCAACTTCCGCCGGGTTCGGTCCTCGAGGTTGACTCGGGGACCGTCCGGTCGACGTACGAGTTCCGGTTCGACGAACACTCGAACGAGAATCACTCCGTCGACGAGAACGCCCGTCGCCTCCGGAACGAATTCATCGAAGCTTGCCAGAACCGCGCCCGTGCAACCGACAAAACGATCGTCTCGCTGAGCGGCGGCCTCGACTCGCGGGCGGTGATTGGCGGCTACACCCATACCGATACGGAACTGGTAGCAGCGACGTCAGCGCGGAAAAACGGCGGAAACGCGGCGGAAGTCGATGTCGCGAGGCAGGTCGCGAACGCGCTCGACGTTCCGTGGCAATCGTACGTTGCAGACAGAACCGACCAGCATCGGGAACAACTTCTCGAGATGAGTCAAGGGATGAACAATCTCGGGATGTCCCTCGGACTCAACTTCGCCGAACAGGTGTCGACGGACCACCCCGCCTGTACCTTCGTGACCGGCGACGGGGGAGACAAGGCGATGCCGGACCTCACCCCGTCGAAAGACGTCGAGTCCATGGACGAACTTGTCGAACTGGTCATCGACGGACAACACGTCTTTTCGCTCGAGGAGGTGACGGACATCGTCGATATCGAACGCACCAAACTCATCAGTTCGATCAGCAACAGACTGCTGTCCTATCCCGAATCGACGCTCGAGGGGAGATACGTTCACTTCCTCGTCCGAGAGCGCGGCATCAACTGGCTCAACCACGGCGAAGACCGAACGCGATACTACACCTGGTCGACGACGCCGTTTTACTCGCTTCCGTTCTTTACCGAGGCGATGGCCTGTCCCCCGGAACAAAAGGACGGAACCAAGCTCTACCGGGAGTTCCTCTCCCAACTCCACCCCGAGACGGTCGAGATCGACTACGTCGATTTCGGCGCGCCGATCGACTCGCTCACCTACCGTGTCAAGCGGTTCGGCTACGAGTGGCTCTCCGAACATCCCGCCCTCAAAGACCGCGTCTTCAACCTTCTGGGCCAGGGTGCAAGCGGAGCCGAGAGCCCTCCGGTCGCCCTCGCGGAGGCGACGGGCGATCCATCCGAACTTGAGGACCACTTTTCGAGCGAGGCGGTTCAGCGAATCACGTGGTCGAGCGGGGAGTACACCAGCACCCACCAGTACTTCCTCTTGACGCTCATCGCCGCCACCGCAGAGCAATCCGACGACTCGAGCGAGTCGCAATCCGGATCGGTTGACGACGAATCGGATCCCCTCTCGGTCTCCCAGTAGTTCGACGCTGTCGACGAACGACGAACCGTCTGCGCCGAATTGAGTACGTTTTTCACCCGTTCGCTACTCGAAACAGCCTCGCTGCTCGGCAGTGAGATTGATCGGATTCCTGAAAAATTAGAGAAAGGCTATGAACAGCAGGAAGACATTCAGCGCGATCGATCAGAGAGCGGGATGAGGAGTATTTACACTGCGATATGCCAGTAGTAGGCATGGCAGGCGAGCGTGTTCTTCGACGGCAAACTATACTTGCGGTATTGGGATAGCCACAACTAGCCTACCAAGCGTACGACCACGACGACCGTCGTCACCCGTATACACGGGAGGCCGAAGGCGTAACCATCACGTTCTATGACTGCTCGCGAATAACAGTCGCCGTCGACGACTACCCAGAACCCGAGGAAATCATCGTAGAGATTTCTTACCGTGATGGCCCGACGTCAGCGCCGGCGACCGATGATTTTGACGCCGCCGATCCGGACTATCCCCGCGAGTTCGACGTGAACTGTCCGTCGGTACTCGAGGAGATCAGTGCTATCAACGACACGTCGGCGGTCGTCCGAAACGTTCGCATCTATCGAGACGGTGAGCGGCTAGTCCGATGGTTGAACTCGCGTGAGGGTTGTATCGGACTCGAGGACGAGTCCGTCGGTCAGGAGGGTATCGAAGCGTACTGCGAGGACTGATATCGTGTGATTCAGTCGTCATATGGGCGTAGAGCGACATAATAGGTGATCGACCGGTTCTCCGGGCTCCGAACCACCGAGAGAGCAAGCTCTCTCGAGCCTTCGCTCACTCGTTTCACTCGTTCACGAAGACCACCGGGTTCTTCGCCTCCCCGGGCATTTTCCGGCGTGGTCACTCACTTCGTTCGTGACTTCTTGGGAAAATGCCCGGGGAGGGATCCTAACCCGACCTTTACATGCCCACTGAAATAGTATAAGTCATGACTGCGCATCCGGAACAGTCGATCAAACGACTCCGCGAGCGGATCGATGGCGTCGAGGAGATGAGCGAGGACGACGCTCAAGCACTCCTCCGAATGAGTAACCGCATCCGTATCCTCGGGGAGTCGAAGTACGGTCACTTCGCACACGAGAAGTACCTCATGCGAGCCGTCAAACTCGCTCAGGAAGTCGGTGGTCTCGCTGACGCACTCGAAGATCGCGACGCCGCTGAGAACCTCGTCGCCTGGATCAACACCGAGAAGTCCAACTCGGCCGAGACCAACAAGGATTACCGCGTCACCCTCCGGCAGTTCGGAAAGCTCGCTAGTGGAGACGACGTCGACGGTATCCCCGAGAGTCTCGAGTGGGTTCCCGGTGGATACCCCAGCAACTACGATCCCGCGCCCGATCCCGGAGACATGCTCCGCTGGGAAGAGGAAATCCTCCCGATGATCGACGCGTGCTCGAACCTTCGCGATCGCGCGCTCATCGCACTCGCCTGGGATCTCGGCCCGCGTCCGTACGAACTGTTCGACCTGACGCCCAAGCAGATCACTGACCACAAATACGGACTCCAGGTCACCGTCAACGGGAAGACTGGTCGGCGATCGCCCGTGTTGATCCCGTCGGTCCCCTACGTCCAGCGGTGGCTCGAGGTGCATCCAGGTGATCGAAACGACCCGCTGTTCTGTGCGCTCAACTCGGGTCGCGAGATCTCGAATAACCGAATCCGGGATGTTCTCAAAGAGAAGGCGCGAAAGGTCGATGTCGAACGGCCGGTCACTCCCTCGAGCTTCCGGAAGTCCTCGGCCTCGCATCTTGCATCGCAGGGCGTCTCCCAGGCCCACCTCGAGGACCATCACGGGTGGACACGAGGCTCCGATATCGCCTCGCGGTACATCAGCGTCTTCGGCGACGCGAACGACCGGGAGATCGCCCGCGCCCACGGTATCGACGTCGGCGAGGATGAACACGAAGATCTCGCTCCGATCCCTTGCCCCAGCTGTGATCGGGATAACCCGACAGATAGTGACGTTTGTGTGTGGTGCGGGCGCGCGCTCAGCCAACGCGCGTTGGATAAATCCGACGATGTCAACCGCCGATGGGTCGAGTCCGCCGGAGAGGCCAGTGGGGAGCAGGGCGACGTCTCCCTCGATGACGTCATGGAAGCCCGTGACCTCGTCGACGAGAACCCCGCGCTCAAACGACTTCTGTTCGGCAACTAACATCACTCCTCACCCCCGTCGACGATCTCGATGATGCGTTCGATGTCTTCCGAAATCGGAAGATCGGCGTTGGCGATTCGCTCGAGTAGCTCGCGGTTTTCTTCGACAGTCTCTGCTGCTTCGTCTGTTGGATCTGGGGTTGTGGAGGTCGTGCTCATAGGTCGCTCACCTGATTACGGATGTAGATACGCTCGGACCACGGCCGGTCCATCAGCTCGATGCACGTCGTGATCGCGCCCTGTCGGGCGAGAATGACGGTATCACTTCGACGGTGGTAACGCGCGACTGCGCCGAGGTGCGCGCTCGGGTAGTGAATCGGATCGGCCTCGCGCCACGCCTGGTCGACATCGATGTCGTCGATGAGCGCCCGATCGGGCCACCGGTCTTGGACGTGGTCAGGGATCTCGCCGACCGCATGCTCAGCCGCACGCCGGCGTTCGCGATCGGCGACATCCTCGGCGCTCGCCATCACGCGAACACCACCCCCTCGGCGAACAGGAGTGAGAGTAAGAGGGCTGCCGACACGATCGCGACCAGGAAGACTCCCTCGAGTGGGTTCAGCTGTGCTCGCCCGTCGACGAACTGCTCGAGCGTCGTAGGTGACCCGGTCTCGAGATCGGCATCGTCGGGGACGATCCCATCGGTGAATAGGTTCTGGACCTCGCTGTAGTCCGCCGGTGGCCGACCGACCATCTGCTCGAATTTGTTTTTGTGTTTCCGCGCGTGAGCAGGCCCGGCAAGCGGGCTCTCGAGTTCTTGCTCGCAGACGGAGCACTCGCGTTGGCTCATCGTCGCCCTCCTGGGATGTCCCGAACATCTCCATAGCAGTCGAGTGCGACCGTGATCGCTCGCGCCCGGCCTCTCGTGATGCCGAGGTCGTCGGCAACGTCTCCGAGTCCTTCGCGTTCGTCGGTCGCGACCCGGACGTCCGCGGCTGTCACGCCGTCCGGGAGCTCGATATCGGGTTCATCCTTTTCGCCGTCGACGGCGTCGGCAGTGATCTCGTCGCTCTCGTCCTGGACGTCGTCGCCGGTGCCCGCCGGCGCGTCGTCCGCGGCGTCCTCCTCGAGGTCGTGTGCCTCTGACTCTGACTCGTTGTCCTCGGTGGAGGTGCCGTTCTCGTCACTGTTGGTTTCGTGAACACCGTGGTCGGTCATCCGACGGTAGACTGCACCGTACCCGACCTCGAAGCGTTCGGCGGCGGCGCTGATATTGCCGTCGGCCTCCTTGTAGGCCAGCTCGAGATCCTCGGTGACGGTATGATCGAGAGTGTCCTTCTCGCCCTCGTCGGTCTCCTCGTGCTGATCGTCAGGTTCGGTGGTTGCACTGAAGTCCTCGAGATCGTCGTCGCGAACAGTGACTGTGAGCTGGCCCCGAAGTTCGTTCTCGTCGGCCTCGAGCAACCGAGCGCTATCAACATCGATCGGCGTCTCGCCGAATGCGTCGACGACATCGGCGAGGCGACGAAGCCCGTCGGCGGCTTCACTCATCGAAATCACCGTAGACGGGCTCGTCGAATTGTGCACCACAGCGGTTACAGTAGTGCGATGGCCCATCCGGACTGCCGGACGGTTTCCCTGTTTTCTTCCTGACCGCGAGTTGTCGACACTCGGGACAGCGTGGACGCTCCTTGTGTGGTGTCGTCGACGGTGCCTGACGGGCGTGCTTGAGGTCGAAGTCCTCGGGAACGATTTCGTTCACCGCCAGTCACCCCCTTTGGTTCCGGTGGAGCTCTCAAGTGCTGGCTGGTCAGTTCCCTCCTGCAGGTAGCGATCGAGAGCCTCTTTCGACCGGACGACCGGGTATACCCTTCCGATCGGCTTCACGCCGCCGCCAGGGACGATCGCGACCTGTCCACGAAGCAGAGTCACGTTCTCCGCGGTTGTGATCGGATCCTTGTATGCTGGCAGCGCCGATTCTTCTGGGAGTTCCTCTCGAGCGTGTTCCGGACAGTACGCGCCCATCGCTCCCTTTCCAGTGAACCACGTCCATTCGGCAGACTCGCCACACGAACATCGTTCAGTGCCGTTCACAACGTTACCGCCGTCGGTCGCGATCGCCCGCTCGAGGTCGACATCATGCATCTCCTTTCGCGCGTGGCGTTCCATCTCGTCAGAGACGTCGACGAGATCCGTGTCGCGGTAGGACCACGAGCAATCGTCGCAAGTGGCTTGGTGTTCGGGCCGACCGCCGTCGGCTCGAATCTGTTGGTTCTGGCAGTCGTGGCGGATTAGTTCGCCGAGTGTGCTGAAGGGTCTATCGCAGAGGTCGCACCAGTGGGAGTCACCGGATAGGAACGCCTCACGACCACCGTCAGTGACGATATCGACGTCGTCGTTTTCCCACCGAATCGACGTATTCGATGTCAGCGCAATCAATTCAAGTGAGCCTTCGGTCGTGACGATGTGACCCGGCCCGCGTTCACGGGCATCGGAAGCTGCCGGCTCTTTCGCGTCAAACGGTCCTGCGACGACGGCGGCACGCGACTCGTCAACAACGAAGTACTCGTCGTCCTGGTCGACACCACCGTCAGTAGCAACCCGTTTTTGGATCGTCTGACAGAACGGACAGCGTTCGTTCGTCTCGATTATGACGTGGTTTGCGGTTGACTCAGGGCACTGGTGGGCGACTCGACTAGGGTCGGTCTCGAGATCGCCCTGACAGTCGGGACAGCTCGTCATCGAGATCGTCCCGAGGGCGACCACTGTCTCATAGTCGCAGGGTTCGCACCCGAGAACGACGAGATCCTCGGGGTTGTGGCCGCCGTCGGCGACCACCTTGTGCTCGAGCCGCTCGCGAACGCGCTGGTGGACGTCATCCCGGCGATGCTCGAGGTCGTACTCGTCGACGACGTAGCTGATCGCGACGCGTTTCGAGTCGCCGGCGTCGATGAGCGTCGCGGCTTCGCGAACGGCGCGATCGACTTGCTCGGATTCGCGGGTGCCGCCGTCGGCGCGCAGTTCGCTAGCGCTGTCGGAACGCGTGTCGACGGGGTTGTTACCACGGTCGTGGGCGCGCTCGAGGACACTACGGAACTTTGCCTTCCGCGCTACCGGGATGTTCGAATCCCTCGGTGGTCGTTTGCACACCGATGGTGGGATGCCGTCGCGATCAACCGGCGTCCAGTTCTCGCTGTCGGCGCGGTAGCGGGTCTCGGCGCCGCTCTCGAGATCTCGAGTGACACCGAGCACGGCGATCGAGGCGGCGTCGGTCTCCTCTGACCACCCACGACGGATGGCGATCGTGTAGAATCGGCGCTCGTTGTCGCCCAGTTGCGGGTGCTCGTCGTCGGAGAACGTGCCTGCTTTGGCCCACTGGACCGGCCCCCACTCGAGGCCGGGACCGTCCATCTCGACCGGTTCGGGGTACCAGGAGTTGACCGATGTCATCGCCGCTCGCCTCCATCGATCTGTTCGGTGCCCTCAACCTCGGTGTAGACGGCCTCGAGGATTCGGTGGGCGTGTGCGAACGCCGTGCCTTTCTCGATGCCGTCGGCCATCCGATCGTACGCGACGATGTCGATGCGCTCGAGGCGCGGAAGGTGCGTCTGGTAGAGTGCGATGTAGGTGGCTTTGCGTTCCTTCCCGCTGACCTGGGCGGGCGGCTTCTCGAGCTCGCCCATGGCGACGATCTCGGCGAGGTCGCCTAGCGGGATCGGCTCGTCGGCACGTTCGAGTGCGTGCAGTGTGAGCCGCCGCCGTTCGTTGTCGACGATGAGCGATACGTCGTCGATCTTGAGTGGCGTCTCGGGCGTGCGGTCGGTCTCGGTGCCGAGCAGGCCGTCGACGAGCGTGCCGACAACGGTCACCGCCAATCACCAGCATTGACGGTCGCTTCAGCGCTTAGCCAGCGTTTGTCGGTGGGTGCGTCGGCGTCGGGGTCGACAAAATAGACGTCGCCGCTTCGGAGTTGGTGGACGTCGACGAACTGCTCGGGGTCGACGTTCTCGTGGTCGTGGGGTTCGGTGTCGGTACGTTCTTGTGCGTGTGTGGATTGAGTAGTCATTGTCCTACGTGTGTGGATTGAAGCTCGTGGGACTCGCGGACTACCGAGGGCGTCGTTGCTTGGTACGTTGGGACGTCCTCGGTAGTTGTCGCGTACGGTCGATTGTTCTGTTCGTGTCGATGACCTACAAAAGTGTTGTGCGCCATTTCCAAGCTGGTTACCAGTCGGTAAGAGCTGATTACCGGCGCGTCAACGGTCTTATCCGCTGGGTAACTAACCTCGGAACGGACGTACGTGTGCATGCTGTTAGGGTTTTGATCGGCGCGCTGGGACGCGCCGGTCTGCAGTTCAATTGGTAGTCTGTGCTCTACAGCGCGTTCGTCTCGACAGTGTATGATTCGGGAGGCTCCCATTCGCCACTGTCTTCAGCCTCAAAGCGCGCGACGAGGGCTTCGCGAACATATCGGCTTCTGTTCCCGTCCTCGCCGACACGACTTTCGAGGTCCTCCAACATTTCATCAGCCATTGTGAACGACGGTCGCGCCATGTTACTACCATACTAACCTATCGACATAATACTATCGGATGTTGTACTGTTAATGTGGTACCTATGAATGCTACATTCTTATGGTGTTGTGGTAGAATGGCACCACTATGGCCGAGCGCGATAAACAGATTTCCGCATACGTTACGGAAGAGGAGCAACAGAAAATCCGTGTAAAAGCGGCCAAAGAAGGATACTCTGGGATCTCAGGATGGTTGCGTGATTTGGCGCTCGACGAGCTTGAGGAGGACGAAGAGGGAAATCCGAAAACGCCAGCAGTGGCGACAGCTGACTAAATCAGGCCGTTACCGTCCCCATCTCAATATCTATCCAGGGTTTGATTTCCGGGTCCGTCGCCCAGAATCGGAGATCCGACGTGTTTCCTTTGCTATCGATGAGTCCGTAGTCATCCAGTTTTGAGAGATACCCCCGAATGCTTCGCCACCCGACCGGATCCCGGTCAAGCTGTCCGAAAATCTCCTCGCGTTGCTCGAAGTACACCTCTTTCAGCTCCGTGCTTTTTACGCCACCAGGGCCGTAGCCACGTACCAGTTCGTACGTGACTTTGTAGACTGGTGGAAGACTTCGAAGATTGCTCTCGCGAACGTTTCGCTTGGCTCGAGCAAACGAGTCGTCGATATCGCTTTCACCGATCCGATCGTGGCCGCGTTCCTCTGCGAGCTCAGCAGCCGACAACAGCGACATGATCGCGAACCGAGCCTCGCCCTCGGCTTCGGCGGCGATCCACTCGAGTTGTCCCGATCGGACTGAGCCTACCTCGAGTCCCCGTTTTGCTCGTGGTTCCAAAATATCAACGAGCTCGCTATCGTTGTACTTCCCGAAATGGACCTCGCCGTCTCCTCGGAATCGTTCGGCGAGATCGCCGGGAAGTCGGGAAAGCCACCCGTCGTTATCGTGCGTGATCGCGAGCACGGAGATCCCGCGGATCTGCAGAAGCTCCTCGAGCAACTCGAGGTTCGGAAGCGTGTCTGCTTCGTCCAGGACGAGCACATAGGGTTCGTCGACGATCTTCCGGAGCGTCCGAATGAGCTTTCTGGTCGGGGCGTTCGGTTGAATCGCAGTCGTCGTTCGATGGCAGTCGAGTGCTTCGTATATCACGCCGTACCCGGTTTTCCCAGCACACTCGATCGTCGCCGATCCGATGGATCGGCTTTGATTCAGCTGCCGGAGGAGGTAGGCGCTACTCGCTGTTTTTCCAACGCCGCTCGAACCGTAGATCAATGCATCTGCAGCTTCTTCCCCCACCAAAGCTGGCTTTAGCCGACGAGAAAGATGCTCCAGTTCTGTATCGCGATGAATGATGTCCGCGCGGTAGTCATCGCGAAATACCCACACATTTTGGATCATCGGTGATAGTTTCAAACGCTGATATAAAAGGCGTGTTGGGCACCATTTCCAAGCTCCCGCGACAGCTGATTGAATCGTTCAGTCCACCAGAACACTAATTATTTTCTATTTTCATCTACCCGGATATGTCCGGAGAACCCGTCAATTGGTATCTCAGCTGGTAAAGAAAGAACCACACTGGAAGGCATGTTTAAGTAGGACTATTTACTGATCAGACATCCTAGATACATATATAGCATGAATTTACACTGATAGACAATGGACATTCTATATTCTGCGTTTAGTTTAATCGCGGTTATATTACTTCTCGTGCCGGGGATAGTAGCCATCGAAGTATATTACCGAAAGGTAGGAATGCGAACTAATCTAAATCGTCTCCAACGGATAGTCTTCAGCATCTTTCTGAGTCTGTTATCGTTGGCTGTCTTATATCTATCCACTGGCATACACTTTGAGACAATTGAATCTTCAGCTGAATCATTGGCGAATTGGTTTGGTATACTCTCAGATGGTCAGTTACTCTCTTTAGCCCTCCCCGTGATTATAGCTTTCTACACCATACATTTCCTATTTACAATTGTCCTTGGGTACTTATTTGGAGTTTATAGGAATTCTCATACGTTCAATAACCAAGTCCTCGACCGTCGTCCCCCCTGGCATTATGCCTTCCAAGAGTCAAAGAGTGAGGAGATAGAAGTAATTCTTGAAGATGGATCGATAATCAGAGGCCAATTCAACGAAGCTGCTTGGGACAAACGCGACCACGATTTGTATATAGAAGAGCCAAAGGAAATAAAATACGCCTACGGCGATGGCGATGGGCATACAACATCTTTGGGCCGTAGCATGCTGATCAAGGAGCCAGCAATTTCGTATGTCGTGTTTACCGAAGAAGACCCGTATACAAACATCTCTCTTTCGTTTGGAAATCTGGTAGAGCAATATCGGGACCAAATATCCGACGAAATCAGAAATTCATACATCCAAAAAACGATGGTGGATTTCAGTAAGAACGAACCGGATTCCGAAGACGAAGATTGAAACCAGATCAGCTACCAGGAAGTTTTTCTAATATATTGTCGAGTTTGCTGTTGTTTGTGTAGTTTCTGTGGTTAGAGTATACATATTGCAAAAGACGGTCTAGAGGTATGTTATTGTATTCTGACTTGGTTTTTTCTACCTGTTCGAGCAGGTCTTCGAACTCTTCAGCATCATTGTTCTCCTGGATTTGTTCAATAATTCTCTCACCAAACCCAGTTAACGTGTAGATGTATGTTTCCTTTCCACTCCGGTTTGTCCGTATTGTCCGATCAATAATCCCGCGATTTTCCAACTCCTCAAGTGCTGCGTGAAGTTCCTTTGAGAACGGCCCAAAGTCATCAGACCGATACATGAATGTTTTCTCAACGTCGGTTTCTTTTTGCGAAAGGAATACTAATTTTTGAAAACGCGTAGCCCCCTCTACAGACTCCTTGCCATTGGCGTACAACATCGCAAGGGGTAATAGAATCTCTTGGGTCATTGTTGGCGTTCTAAGGATTATTTTTCCTACCTTAATCTTCTAGAGCACACCAATAAATGTTTACTCCTGGCTTTTGCCGGGTGGGAACGATCCAAGACCTAAAGACAGGTCTTGATCCTTCGTATCTACAACTAAAGCCTGCTGGCACACTCGAGATTGACTTCCTCGACCGGCTCGCGCCCTTCAGGAACCCACTTGTTGCCAGTCCACCGATACTCGATACGCATGTGACCACCATTGGCGAGCGGTTCAAACACTATCTTCCGTGCAATGTCGTCGATACCGGTCCACTGGACATCGAACGCGCCAGCCATCATCCCCACCTGATTTCACCGGAAGTGTGCTCTCCCAACTGCTCGTCGACGACGTCCCGATCGACGCCCTCGGGAATCGGCCGCCGGGACGTCGCGAACAGCGCGCGGTGGATGTGCTTGCAGGTTACGTTCCTGTATGTCGAATCCGGACACTCGCAGTTCGAGAGTCCCTCGAGGTCGACGAGGTACTCCGAGCCGCTTTCGGAGACGACCAGGAACAGGTCGTCAGCGCCGCGAACGCGCGGGTCGTCCTCGAGGACGGTGAGGTACTGCTCGAGAGCGCGCTGCTCGCGATCGCCGAGGTCAGCCTGTGGGAATTCGGCGACCGCCATCAAAAACCACCGTCGATGGTGTCGATGTCACGGTCATGGCGCTCGACGGTTTCCTCGAGGTCCTTGAGGCGTTCGTCGATCGCTTCGTGCGACTCGACAATGTGCTCGGCGATCGTCTCGTCGTCCTCTCCGAGTTCGTCGAGTTGTTCCTCGATATCGTCGAGTCGTTCGGCAAGCGTGCACGACGGACAGTCACGCTCGCGGTGAAACACCATGATTGTCCCGCACTGAACACAGTAGGAGAGCCCGTCCGGGAGGTCCGGGCTCGGCTCGTAGCCAGGGCCGTTGAACGGCATCACTCGCTCACCTCCTGGTCGCCGTCGCGATCGTGAACTCGAGCAGTGACTTCGAGCCTCGAGCGCGGGAACGCGTACCCCTGCAGTGGTCCAAGATCGGTGCTCGTCCGCTCTGCGTACTTGATGACGACGACGTCATCGTCAGCTGGGTACTCGGGGTTGCACTCCGCGACTGTCTTCCCGCCCCGGGCGTCGACCTCGTTGGCCGGCTCGAGGGGCGTTCGAACGACGACCATCGTCTTGTCGCTGTCGTCCTCGCGATCCTCGACGTGATCGCCGACGTCGACGGGGCCGAGATCGAGTTCGGCTTCTGCAGCCTCTTTCATTTCCTGGGTTCGCCGCGCGTGAAGGTTGTCGTCGTCTCGGGTCTCATCCTCGCGGAGTTCGGCGTGATCCGACTCGCCGCCATCACACCGCACTTCCGGTGCAGTCGTCGCCTTCGCACGTTCGATTTCGAGTGCCTCCGCGTGGAACTCGTCTTCTAGGCGCGGTTCGGCGTCCTCCTCGCGAACGTCTTTCGAGGTAATCGCCATTTCAGATCGCCTCCGCGACTGCGTTCTCGAGGGCGTCGGTCGCGAACTGCCGTGCAACGTGAAAAACGTCGAAATCTGGGAGTTCATCGGCCATTGCCGTGTGCTCGCCAGCGACCGCACTTAGGTCGACTTGGGTGGTTTCCGTTTCCGATTCGTCCGTAACCGTCTTTTGTGGGGTTGTCGTAGTTGACATTGCCTTATCCAGGCACGGGGTCAGTGTCTCAGCACTGGCCTCAGATTTTCCGAGGCATCCCGTGCTCAGTTACTACTTTGCACTGGTGCATATTAAGTGTTTTGCAGTAGCGCAAACGTATGCATAGGCGCAAAGTTTTAGACAGTTGAGGAAGAAGGTTCATTTGCAATGGCGCAAAATCAAACACCCAGAATGGGACGGTACCGTGCGATCATGACGGACACGGACCGCGAGTATATCTCGGGCGAGGGCGACGCATCGGAGTCGCAGCGGATGCAATCTGTCTCGCGTGTACGCTCGCGGATCAATGATGAGTTGACGAGCGACATCGAAATTCTCGAGGAACACCATCCGGAATTGCTCGAAGAACTGCGCGATGTCGTCTGTGAAGGTGATCCCGATGAGCACGGCGACTAAACCTGACGGCGGTCACGACCAGGACCAGACTGTCTCCGTCGGCGAAACCACTGCCGGAGAAGCCTACGAACTCCCCGTTGAGGACATCCTCACGGGCCGGCTGTTCGCGACCGGCAAGTCCGGCGCTGGGAAGTCGAACACCGGGTCCGTCGTCGCTGAGGAACTCCTCGAGCGCGGGCATCCACTCCTGATCGTCGACGTCGACGGCGAGTACTGGGGACTCAAGGAAACATACGAAGTCCTCCACGTAGGCGCGACCGAAGAGTGCGATCTCCAGGTGACCGCCGATCACGCCGAGAAGCTCGCCGAGCTCGCCCTCGAGCAACACGTCCCGATCGTGCTCGATGTCTCGGGTTACGTCGACGGCGACGACGCCGACGCCCTAGTCCGCGAAACTGCTCGTGAGCTCTTCGCGAAAGAGCAGCAGGCGATGCAACCGTTCCTGCTTCTCGTCGAGGAGATTCACGAGTACATCCCCCAACAAGGATCGGCTGGCGACGTTGGGGACGTTCTCACGCGCATCGCGAAGCGTGGTCGCAAGCGCGGCCTCGGGATCGCCGGCTTCAGCCAGCGCCCCGCCGACGTCGACAAGGCGTTCATCACCCAGGCGGACTGTCTCGTCTGGCATCGACTCACCTGGGGGAACGACGTCGACGTCGTCCGGGACGTGATCGGTTCCGACCACGCCGACGCTGTCTCAAGTCTCGAGGATGGCGAGGCGTTCGTGCAAGCCGATTGGGATGAAAAAGACGTCGAGCAGGTTCAGTTCCGTCGGAAGCGGACCTTCGATGCCGGCGCGACACCTGGGCTCGACGACATCGACCGGCCTGAACTCAAGTCGATCGACGGGGATATCGTCGACGAGCTCGCGGAGATCTCCGACGCCGCCGACCAGCGTCGCGACGAGGTCGCCCGCCTTGAGCAACGCCTCGATGAGAAAGACGAGCGCATCGAGGAGCTGAAACAGGAGCGTGATCAGGCCCAGGACGTCAGCAACGCCGCGACCCAGCTAGCCGAGGCACTCTCGGGCGGGGACAGCGACGATGTCGGCGTTCCGGAGGACTTCGAAGACCAACTCGAGAGCAAAAACGAGACGATCGCCAAGCTTCGCGATCGCGTCGACACCCTCGAGGACGAACTGGAAGATATCCAGGACGAACGCGACGACCTCGCGACCGAGGTCGAACGACTCCGGGGGATCGAAGATCGCGTCGACGAAGCCGAACGTATCGAGGACCGGATGAACGAAATCGAAGTGTGGTTCGCGAGCGCTCCGGACGGGTTGCGGTCGACTGACGAGAAAGCGCAGGAACTGTTCGCGACGATCGGCGACCAGGACGACGTCGGCGACGAGGTTGCGGCGCTTCGGGATCGTCTCGAGGACGCACAAGAAACGATCGAACAACTTCAAGCCGAAAAGGAACGCCTCGAGGAGAGTGGCGGCAACACGGAGGATGATCTTGGGGATCTCGTCCAGCACGACGCTGTCCAAAGCGCCGTCGACGTCGCGAAGGACAACTGCGATCGTTCCGGTGAGCACGTTGATCGGGTGTTGGCTGTCCTCGCGAGCTCCGATGGCGGGCCGTTATCGGTGGGTGAGATCGAACCACTAACCGAAGGATCGGACACGACGGTTCGGCAAGCGTGCAAGGCGCTGTTCGAGGCTGGCGTCGTTCGACGAGAGAACGATGGACGGGCGCACGCCTACGCGCTCGACGAGGACTTTCTCGAGCGCCGAATAGAAGTCGCAGAACAGCAAGCCGGCGATTAGGTTCTTTTACAGGAAGAGGATCCCAAGGATAATTACTAAAATAGACACAACACCTAACGCCAGAAGGGCCGCAAGCCACTCTATACCCGAACGATCCCAGTCATTGTTTTCTGAAACGAATTTCCCATCTGAATCTCTCTTAGATGTCATACATGCCGAATATCGTGGTGGCTATTAAATTATGTGTAGACTCAGGTACGAACACCTGCGGGAAGTGTCTCAGACCGGATTTTGTCATACAGCACAGGGATCACAAGTTCTGTTATAATTGGGTGTTATGTAGTATAGGCGAAAACGAACTACATCATCACGTTTTATGAGGAATGCATGAATACCAGACTTTCGTCACAGTAATCGTGACCGCGTTTGACGGGTTCACGCGAAAAAACTGACCTGTCGTGATGCCATCACCGGGCATCTATATACGACCTTCGCACGCGGCGG
The DNA here is from genome assembly GCF_030068615.1 of Halostagnicola sp. A-GB9-2. GTDB lineage: Archaea > Halobacteriota > Halobacteria > Halobacteriales > Natrialbaceae > Halostagnicola. Next base: position 121,499 of record NZ_JASJOC010000009.1, read on the forward strand.
AATCGGTTTAGCGTTCGTGGGTGCAAATGGCGTTAGGGTCGCCATTGCTCTCGCGATAACCGCATGGATGCTTGCGATGGTCGCCTGGACAGGCGAATTGTACGTAGATTACCGCCAGAGCGGGTAACGCTCTTGGTGGCACCTTCTCCACATGCCACATTGTGTGATATGTGGTACGGGTTTGTCTATGCTATAGAGTCCTATTAAATCTTTACGCACGGCTAATGGCACAGATAGTGGTTGTTATCGTATCTAAATCAGACCTAATACGGGACTTTCAATCATCTTTCCAATCAATAGATCGATCTCCGTTCCGCCACTCGTAATGCACCCACTCGAGTTCGTCGCGATGGTGCTCGAGCCACTCCGTCGGATCGTCGGTCGCGCAGAGAACCTCATCCCACGCAGTGTGGCCCGAATCCAACACTCGATACGAGACGATCTCCCCTAACCCGTGGTACGAGCTCCGGAAGACGATCGCCTCGCGACCGCGGTCTCGAAGCGCTAGGAACTCGCCACTGACGAACCCCTTCTGCAGTCGGCGGACGATACTCGAGACGTCGTGATCGCGAAGCCGAAGGTACAACTCTGAGAGTTCGTGTTTGAGCACGAGCGGTTCGCGTTCGGCTTCTCGCATACCCAACGCCTCCGCTCGAACCCGCAAAGTCGTATCCAGGCCGCTTCCGACAGTTCCGATTTTAGCAGGCCGCTCGACTCACCGCTCGAAATCACCCGGTAGTTCATATAGGAGATCGTGGTAATTCCACTCACGCCAGGATTGTGGGCTTCCCCCCAGCCTGCTAATCCCCACCTGGCGTTCTACCCTTCCTTTCCCCCTCGAGGTCACGACACCCATTTCCACTCCAAATTAGTATATCAAACTGGCAACAAGATTGATGTGTGCATGCTCCAACATCTACTCGCGAACGGGAGGAATGGGGGGAATCTGTTGTTGCCAACAGATCGATTAACACACCAAAAATCGCCAGTCCTTCCCGACGCATTTTCAGAGGCACGCTCCACTCGACGCCGTCCTTTTTGTGCGACGGTTTAAATACGAAACCGCGGCCAGACACCCCGATGTCCGCAGATAGAGACGACGATCTCCTGATCGCGGTGGCACTGACTCGATTCTCTGTCCAGTTCGAAGACGTCGATCCCGAGCTCGCCGAGCACGCCTGGCAGTTGGCGGCGGATCGGTTGCTCGAGTACGACGTCGGGCCCGAGGAGGCCGTGAACGATCTTTTATAACACGGCCAATATCTCTTTCTGGCTCGTCTAACAATGACCGAATACGAATATGGCGGAGTATATAACAGATGTACGCTTTGGGTTTCGAGATTTTCTTCTCGGCTTCGCAGGTGGATATGCCGCAACATATGCATGGGATACAGAAAGTACAATACTTTCTGGCATATATCTCGGCTCGCTCTACATTTTCTGTATGGTTACTCTCAAAATATACTCAAAAATGGCGAAGAAAATTCCAAAGTATGTGCGCAGGGTGAAGAAGGGACTTTCTTCGGAGGATAATGACGAACCCTCGAACAAAGTGTACAACACTCAAAGAATTCAAGGAGACTCCTCACGCAAATCAAAGCCATCTACACGATACCGTTTTAACGATTAGCACCTCGAGAAACCACACCGCACTGAGAAAAACAAGCCCTACCCGGTTTTTGCCAGTGCGAGGGTGGTGAATCTCAACCCACTGCGGGGTGAGACAGGGTGCAGTACCCTTACCCACGCCTCGGGTCCCCAAATTATTAACAGTTCTGATTGACTGACATTCCAGGGCTGTTGCAGTTTTGAATAAGTTATGTGCCCGATAGAGGCCCTGTATATCGCTTTTTGCAGTCTGTGAAACAGTCAGTGAAACTAATTTATCGATTCACAAGACTTATGCCGAATACTGAAAGAGTTGCGATCACCCCTATCCCGGGCGGCCTGTAGGAACTTGAGGAGATGTTGGACGACGGTCACGGTCGCCTCCAGAATCGTACGCGAACTAACCGAAAGCAGACAACATAACATAATAAATGAGTACACGAAACGAAAATTCATATCGCGAGAAGGGACGCGCACTGTTCCTTGCCGTGATGATGGTTCTGTCTGTCGTAGCTATGTCCGCAGCGTTTGCGGGAGCAGCAGCTGCTACAAATGCCTACGACGAAGACGGCCCATCGTATGATGGTGACGACAGTGCTGGCGGAATTGACGACGTATGGATCGGTCAAGAAATAGAGTTCACGAACGTGAACGCTGACGGAATTGAGATTTACCAGGGACTCAATGAAGATGGTACAGATGAGTCCCCGGTCACCACTCTCCGCGTCAGCGGAGATGAGGCAACACTCGATTCTGAGGAACTTGAAGAAGGAGAACCGTATTCGATCGTCAGTGACGGTTCTGACGATTGGCACGAGACAAGCTTCTGGGCACTATCCGAGGAACTTGACGTTGACTTCGATAGAAACAGTGTCTATGAAGAGGATGACGTCACTGTTGAGTTTGAGTCCGAGCGAACCACACAGTTCGTGAACGTCTCGGCGAATGATCTTGACGAGGAGGATCTTGAACTCCTCTTCGATGATGGTGACGACGCAATTGACGAAATCCACACCGCATCCGAGAACGAGGATGTCGTTGCCCTCGAAGTTGACCTCGCTGATGAAGATGATGTCGAATTCGATGCTAATTTCGGAAACACTGACATCGAGGCAGGCGAGTACGACTTTGAGTTCAACGTCACTGACTCTCTCAGCGTCGACAATGTAACGATCGAAGTGACTGATGACGACGATGACATTGAATTCGTCGATGTTGCTAGCGTTGAAGAAGGTGAGATCGGTAACATCACCGTTGACGTTGGAAATGCTGACGAAGCTGCGTTCTCCTTCGGTGACCTTGACGAGAACCACGTTGTGAACATGACCCTCGACATCGATGAAGACGAGGTTGTCTTTGAACACAACACGTTCGAAGCAGGTGCAGAAACTGCTGGTGGTAGTAACGAGGCTTCCGGTAGCGGAGAACCAGCAGGATGGACCGTCCACAATGCAACTGTTGATGACTACCACATCTACAGCGAACTTGATGATGGTGACACCCTGCCTGCAGAAACCTGGGATCTCGAAATCGGTGAAGACACGACCACCGATGGTCTCTTTGAAGAAGACTTCATCGACGAAAGCCACGACCGTGACCTGTTCACGATCGGTGACCGTTCAGCACCAGCTGACGCAGTAACGCAGACTGCGCCACACGACGATGATGTTGAAGACCTCGACGACTATGAT